>NZ_WQHX01000001.1 GCF_013035425.1 Ruegeria arenilitoris
CGCGATCCGCTTGTTGCGGCGATCACGGATCCGTACGGGTCGGACAAGCTTCGGAACCTGAACGCGTCAAATGCGGCGGCGGCAGCGTTCCAGAATGCATCCGCAAACAGTAATGTCGGAAAGATCGCCACCTATCAGGAGGCGGCGTCGGAATATTATGACCTGCGCGAAGACCTGTACGACACCCGCCGAGACCTGCGCGAACTGAACGAGAGTTACGACGGGCGCAGCAGCGAAGAGATCGCCGATGACATCGCCGCGCTAGACCCTACCGACCCGGATTACAACGACACCCTGGACAGCCTGGAAGAAGAGTTACGCGACGCTGAGGCCTATGAGGAAGAGCGCGACGCATTGCGCGAGGATATCATTCGCGCCAGACGCGATGCTTACGAGGCCAAACAGGACGCCGAAGCAGCTTTCTTTGACGCCTCCAAGGGCCGCACGCTCACCAGGGACGCTCTGGGTGAGTTCCATGAAAACTTGGATTTACCGCAACCGAGGGACCGGTACAGAGGCGATCTGAGCGTGGAAAACCTGCCTGCCGAGGACGCATATCCAGAGCGCTATGTCGACGAAATCTTTGATGATCTGGACGACGTCTTGGAAGAAGAACTGGACCGTCGCCCAAACAGACATGGTCAGCGGCGTTATGATCGCGATCCGCTTGTTGCGGCGATCACGGATCCGTACGGGTCGGACAAGCTTCGGAACCTGAACGCGTCAAATGCGGCGGCGGCAGCGTTCCAGAATGCATCCGCAAACAGTAATGTCGGAAAGATCGCCACCTATCAGGAGGCGGCGTCGGAATATTATGACCTGCGCGAAGACCTGTACGACACCCGCCGAGACCTGCGCGAACTGAACGAGAGTTACGACGGGCGCAGCAGCGAAGAGATCGCCGATGACATCGCCGCGCTAGACCCTACCGACCCGGATTACAACGACACCCTGGACAGCCTGGAAGAAGAGTTGCGCGACGCGTTAGATTATGAAGACGCGCGTGACTACTTGCGCTCCGACGTTAGGGATTTGCGAGTTGATACTTTGGTCGCTCAGAAAGAAGCTGAACACGCCTTTTTCGAAGCTTCTCGTGGCACCGTCTTAACCGAAGACTCGCTTGCGGAATTGCACGGCAACTTGCAACTGCCGATCCCGGCCGACTGAGTCCTGATATACTGGACTGAAAAAATTCGGGAAGCTGGCAGCAATGTTGGTGCATAATATCAAGGTCTCAACGGGCGCTTATGATGACTCTTTGGTTTTGCAAAAAAGTGCATTGATGCAACCTTGCCCTGCCACATCATTCCGCCCATATCTAAAGCATGTTGCGCATCACACCTATTCTGCTGGCCGTTCTCTATGCGATCGCGATGTACCGGATTTCGGTTTGGCGAACACATCGAGAATTGGACGCGAAATCGACTGAGCTTGCCGACCCAGCTTTAAAACGCATGACAGACAGGTTGGCGGTGGCTTTAGATATCGAACGTGTTCCGGTTTATATCTACGAAATTGATCCTGTGAACGGATTGGCTGCTCCGGACGGGCGGATATTCATAACCCGAGGCTTTTACCGCAAGTTCAGAAACGGTGAGGTTTCCGCAGAAGAAATGGCCAGTGTAATCGCACATGAGTTAGGGCATGTTGCATTAGGTCACGCCCGCCGTAGGATGATCGATTTTTCAGGCCAAAACGCTATGCGCGCCGCACTGATGATGCTTCTGAACCGATTTATTCCGTTTATCGGTGCGTGGATAGCCAACGCATTGACCGCCCTGTTGGCGTCGCGCCTTTCAAGGGGGGATGAATATGAAGCAGACGAATATGCGGCTGCCTTGCTGACCAAAGCAGGAATCGGAATTGAACCGCAAAAATCGCTGTTTCATAAGCTCGAAGGCCTTACCCAACAACGCGCAGGCGTTGTTCCAGCCTGGTTAATGAGCCATCCAAAAACCAATGAAAGAATTGCTGCCTTAGAGGCACTGGAACAGCGTTGGGGCACTAGCTCATAGGTTCGAGTAGGCACGGACAAGCCTTTCATGCCGTGTAATCAAATTGACGACTTTGCAGCGGTCAGGCTCAGGTTGTGAGAGCTTTGCCCAACCTTGGCAACCGAGCTTTTTTAAAAAGACTGCGCATCGTCCATCGGTCACCAGACAGCCGATTGGCTTCAGAAAGAATGCCCATGGCGACATTACCCATACTTTGAGGGTCCTCATTGTAAAATCCGAGTAAAAAAGTATCGGGGTCGCATCTTTCAAGACCTTCCTCGGCCAAGATGTTCTTGGGAAAGTCCTTGGCGTTGACAGTGATTATCGCATCAGCCGAACTAACCACGGCGGTCGCCAATACGTGTATGTCTGCACTGTCGGGCAACCAAAGTTTTTGTTCGATGTTCGCTGAGGGCGGTTGTTCGGCATTGGGCCAGTGTGCCCGCGTTAGTGCAATTTCGGCGCGTGCCTGTACTTCTCCAGCCGCTCCAAGTTTGCGAGCTGCACGAGCCCATTCTTCCAAAATCCTAGTAGACCAGATCGGGGTAAAATGCCCTTGTTTTGCAGCGCCCAATAGCATCTCTCGCATCACCGTAGGGTAGATTACACAGGTATCGAGAACCGCTTTCATAGCCTAAAGAAAACAGCTTTTAGGTACCCGCTTTCGGCTAATTGCGGCAGCTGTGGATGATCAGGTCCAGCAAAGCCGGTGTGAATTAACTGAGCCTGCCTTCCCGCGCGCCCAATACCACGCGCGGAAGCGTCTCGAAAGCGACTCAGGTCAGCGGCATGCGAGCACGAGCACAACCCGAGATACCCGCCCGGTTTAACCAAAGGTGCTGCAAGCCGGGCAATCCTTTCATAAGCCCGCAAACCAGCATCCAAGGCCTGCTTCGAAGGCGCAAAGGCCGGAGGATCGCAAATCACAACGTCAAAGGCGGCCTTTTCTTCATTTAACTCTGCCAAATTTTCGAACGCGTCGCCCTGACGGGTTTGAAACCGCCCCGCAAATCCTGAGACTGCCGCGCCCTTCTCAGCTAGGGCCAAAGCAGCAGAGGAACCGTCGACCGACAAAACATGCCCAGCGCCGCCGGCCAACATTGCAAGACCAAATCCACCAACATGGCAGAACACATCCAAAACTAGTGAGCCGGGTTTCGTCAGTCTTGCGGCAAAGGCGTGGTTCGCACGCTGGTCGAAAAACAAGCCGGTTTTCTGCCCACCTGTTAAATCTGCCATGTAGGTCGCGCCATTCATTGGCACCGGTACCGGAGATTCCGGTGTTTGGCCGTGAAGCGTTGTGTTCACGTCGTCCAATCCTTCTAGTCCGCGCGTGCGGCCCGAGGCGTTTTTGATTACAGTTTTAACACCGGTAACTTTGACCAACGTGGCAGTGAGAACTTCAAGGTGATTTTCAGCCCACGCTGCGTTGGGTTGGATCACACAGACGTCACCAAAGCGGTCGATGATAACGCCAGGAAATCCATCTGCCTCGGCGTGTACAAGGCGATAAAATGGATCTTCAAATAGGTGTTCGCGCATATCCAGCGCGCGCTTCAATCGTGCCTCAAACCATTCCGAAGTTAACTCGGCATCCACGTCGCGATCCAAAACACGACACATGATCTTCGATGCCGGATTGACGGCAACTAACGCAATCTCGCTCCGTCTATCATCCACCAGAACAGCCAAAGATCCTGGTTCGATTTTGCGGGTCCGGCGATCCGTAACTACGTCACTGGCGTAGACCCACGGAAAGCCGTGGCGCAGGCCTTTCGCGTTTGCCTTGGGTTTCAGGCGAATTCTCGGTCGATTAGCGGGTTCACTCATAACGCCCTAATAGTAGGGAAGCTGCGGATGGGAAACCCCCTCACCGCGATCTGCCGCGCCACCCGCCGCGTCGTTTGGGTGCCCGTGCGGTCTCCAATCCTTCGCGCAAAACTTGCGTCATTGGATGGTTCTCATACTGGGCTGCATAAATATCGTGTAGTTCCGACAAGGCTTGTTTCTGGTCGCGGTTTTCTGGAAATCCCAGTGCCCAATCCAGAAAGATACTACGACATTCCGGCAAAGCGATGCCTTCGATGCGATAAGCTTCCTGTATCAGCCCCTTTGGGTCGTTCGGGTCATCACTGCGTCCCATCCTTGCCCTCCTCAAACACGGCCGTGATAAGTGCTGCTGCTGTGTCATAAGCGTTAGTCAGCGCGGCCTGTAGTTGCCCCACCTCGTCAAAGCCGGTGGCACGGCAAAGAAACGCCACTCCTCCCTCACCAATCTTGTCAGCCTCGATCATTTCGCCGGACAAAAGTCGCGCGGCACATTGTAGGGACCAACATAAATCATAGCATTCTTTAAGTGTCTGTCCCTGCGCGACTTCCAGCAATCCGGCAGCGACGGCGCCGTCTAGACCAGAATGCACATCACGCTGATCACAGCCCGAGAGCAAAGCTCCTGTTTCGGCGATTAGTTCGATATCCATCATCCGGCCTGCGCCATTCTTTGAATCCCAAATGCCAGAGGGCGACTTTGCGGCGGCCAGTCTTTCACGCATTTCGGCAACTTCGCGCAAGACATTTCTGCGATCACGAGGCCGCGAAAGAAACTCGGCTCTGAAATCTTCGATGTCTGCCACCAATTCTGAATCTCCCGCGACAACACGAGCGCGGGTCAGAGCGAGATGTTCCCATACCCATGCGTCGTTCTGCTGATAGTTGGTGAAACTTGCCCAACTCGTTGCAACCGGACCCTGATTTCCTGACGGACGCAAGCGCATGTCCACCTCGTAAAGCCGACCTTGAGACATTGGCGCCGACAATGCGGTGATGAATGCTTGGGTAAAACGGGCATAATAGGTTCGGGTTGCTAGCGGTCGCGGTCCTTCGGACATTTCTTGATCTAGTGGATCGTATATCACGATTACATCCAGATCGGATTGAGAGTTGATCCGCCCTGCCCCCAACGAGCCCATTCCTAGAATCGCCGCGCCGCGCCCCGGTGCAGGACCATGCTTGGTCGCAAACTGAGCCGCGACAACGGGAAGGATTGCCGCAATAACAGCCTGAGCCAGGTCGGCATACTGCTGCCCCGCACTCGCGCTGTCTATCAATCCACGCAAGTGGTGAACGCCAATACGGAAACGCCACTCCTTGCTCCAACGACGGGCTAAGTCCAGTTGATTTTCATAATCGGTTTCGTTCTTCAACGCCTGAGACAACTCGGCTTCCAAAACCTCGCAGCCGGGCCAATCGGAGAAAAAGCTTCCGACGATGACCGCGTCAAAGACGGACGCATTTCTTGACAGATAAGAAGCCAAAGCATGCGACGTACCCACAATGTCGATCAATAAATCAATGAGTTGAGGGTTGGCTTCGAATAACGAAAATAGCTGCACACCTGCGGGAAGCCCCGCGAGAAACCCATCAAGTGCCATCAACGCCTCGGAGGGTTGTGCAGTCTTGGCAAGCCGGGTCAACAATTCAGGTCTGAGGCGCTCAAAAATGCGCCGTGCACGTTGCGAACGCAGCGCCGGATAGGTCGGCCATCTCGCTAGAACGCTTTTGTCAAATTCGACCTCCGTATTAATAGGTGTAGGAATGCTGTGACCAGGGGCAAAGAACCCTTCGGTCAACTCGTGCACCTCCGTCAGTCGCCGCTTTATGCCCGAGATTAGTTCTGAGCTACTGACACCCATGAGACAGGCGATCCGCTCGATCCCGTCCTCGGCTTGTGGAATCTTGTGGGTTTGCGCATCGTGAACCATTTGTATGCGGTGTTCGACCTCCCGATGGGCGCGGTAATGGTCAGTTAGTTTCTCAGCCACTTCATCAGGCACCCAACCTTTGGCCGCCAATGCCGCGAGGCCCGGAACCGTACCCCGAACACGTAGGTCCGGGTCGCGCCCTCCTGCGATCAGTTGCCGAGTCTGAGTGAAAAATTCGATCTCACGTATTCCGCCCTGACCTAACTTCATGTCATGGCCCGGAACCAAGATTGCCCCCCCGGTACCTTTGCTTTCGCGGATTCGAAGCCGAATGTCATGGGCGTCCTGTATGGCCGCAAAATCCAAATGCCGACGCCACACAAAGGGTCGCAGCGCCTGCAGAAATCTTTCGCCTGCGGCAATGTCGCCTGCACATGGTCGTGCCTTGATGTAAGCGGCTCGTTCCCAAGTTCGGCCCAGACTTTCATAATATCGCTCTGCCGCTTCCATGGCCAGACAGACCGGGGTTACTGCCGGGTCCGGCCGCAGGCGCAAGTCTGTTCGAAAAACGTAACCATCAGCGGTTTTTTCACTTAGCGTAGCGCAGAAATTTCGCGTGGCTCGTACCATGCCGTGCCGCGCCTCGTAAAAGTCGTCCGGGTCAAAGCGGGTTTCATCGAACAACACTATCAGATCAATGTCTGAGCTGTAGTTGAGCTCGTGCGCCCCCATTTTGCCCATAGCCAGAATTACCATCCCGCCGGCCGTCTTAATGTCGTCTGGCGACAAACCGGGCAACTTGCCACGCTGGATCAATTTCTCAATCTCAGTTTTCGCGGCAACATCAGCAGCAATGGAGCCAAAGTCAGTCAACGCGGCCGTGACCTTTTCCAGTGGCCATGCTCCCGCAAGGTCAGCTAACGCTGTTAACACAGCAACGCGTCGTTTTGCCAGACGCAAACCAGGCTTTAATTGATCTGAAGGTAAGTCGCGGACTGCCGTCATAACATCGGCTAAAGCCATATCAGGCCTCTGCAACGCCTCGGACAGCCAGTCGCCATCTTGCTCGATCAACCCTTTCAAATAGGGACTGGAGCCTGCTGCACCTGCAATCAAGTCTGACTGTTCGCGCGTTAAACCCTGAAGCGCAGCGCGAATTTCTTCACCCAGCGACACATCGTAGGCACGGGGGAGCCGTTCAATGGACAACGCTGAGTTCATTGGCGCTCCAAGGGGGTATCTTGGCTGAAACTGTTAACCCAGACCTCATGCCGCTTTTCCCATAAGGATGAAATCAGCATCACCTCGGTCATAACGGCACCGGGACGTTCATAATCGGCCCGATAAGACAGCAATACGACGTCATTCGTCAAAACGCGCAACTGAGCCTCGCTAAGTTCGAAACTCGCCATGGTAGGTGCATTTGCGAATTGCCCAACATGATCATCCCTATTGGCGAAACCAGTAGGGTGAACCCCAAGGAAATCCGGACTCAAAAGCGCTCGGTCTGCTTGGGCGTCTCCCTCGACCAGCGCAGTCCAAACCCTTTTCTCTAAGCCAAGAATTTCGTTCAGTGACGGAGGTGAATTGCTATCAATATTTTGCATGATCGGAAAGTGCGCCTGATACCTAGGGACGTCAACCATTCTGGTCGCAGATCGAAAATGTAAATCTTTTTCACATTCACCCCTTGCAACGTGTCATTCGCTCCCCATTTAGAGAATGTAAACAGAATTTACATCAACCCGGAGACAACAAATGACCGCACTTTCCGACACCGCCGTCCCGAAAAACCCGGGATGGATATACCGAGCCGAAACCTGGATGGACAGCAAAGGAAAAGGTGCCTGGATCGCTGCGATGGTCCTTGGTTTTATCTTTTTTTGGCCCGTCGGCCTTGCCCTTTTGGCTTATATGATCTGGAGTAAACGCATGTTCAGCAAGTCCTGTAGCCGTCGTTCTTCTTGGAACAGTCACATGAGCGCGATGAAACCCTCTGGCAACACAGCCTTTGATGCCTACAAAGCTGACACTCTGGCCCGCTTGGAGCGTGAGCAACAAGAGTTCGAGGCCTTCCTTCGCCGCTTGCGTGACGCCAAGGACAAGGCAGAGTTTGACCAGTTCATGAACGAACGCGCTCGCGAAAATCATGATGAACCGGATAGCGGTGAGCGAGCCTGACCCAGTCTTGCCCTGTCCCGTACTTCGGGACAGGGTGAAATAGATTTCACACTTGGACTTACCCTAATGACCCATCTACCCGATCCTGACAGTCAGCCAGAATTCTATCAATCAGTGGCGACCAAACGCTTTTTTGCGTGGCTATTCGACATAGCGTTCGTTTCGTTGCTTTGCACCGTTGCGATTTTGCTGACCTTTGGTCTTGGTTTTTTTGTCCTTGCGCTGATTTACGCGGTGGTTAGTTTCGTTTATCGCGTCGTCACGATTGCGAACGGTTCAGCCACGTTGGGAATGCGGTTTATGGGTATCGAACTGCGTGACGCATTCGGTTCACGCATGGATACGGGTAAGGCTGTGGCCCACACTGCAGGCTATTTCGTTAGCATGGCCTTTCCAGTGCTACAGATTATCTCGGTTATCATGATGTTAACCAGTGCCCGCTGTCAGGGCTTGACCGACGCATTTCTCGGCACGGTTATGATCAATCAGCGCGCTTAAAGCATACTTTGCGTGAATCACTTGGCGCGTTCCAAAAGCATTGCTATCATCCCGTCGCGGGAGACACGGGACCCTCATGCGACACACGCTGCCAATAGCGCCACAATTTTATGTGACGGCACCACAGCCTTGCCCTTATCTTGAGGGCAGGATGGAGCGTAAGCTGTTCACAGCGCTTCAGGGTGAAGGTGCTGATCAGTTGAATAACTGCCTTTCACAGCAAGGGTTTCGCCGTTCGCAAAACGTGTTGTACCGACCTTCTTGCACCGATTGCGCTGCATGCTTGTCGGCGCGGATTGACGTCTCGGCATTTTGTCCCGGCAAAAGCCAACGCCGGGTGATCAAGCGTAACGCTTATCTGAAACGCCGTGCGACCTCGCCTTGGGCAACCGACGAGCAGTTTGATTTGTTCCGCCGTTATCTTGATGCTCGTCACGCTGATGGCGGCATGGCTGATATGGATGTTTTCGAGTTCGCGGCCATGATCGAAGAGACACCTATCCGCAGCCGCGTGGTTGAATACGCCGATCCTGAGACGGGTGCATTAATCGCGGTAAGTTTGACCGACGTCTTGGATGACGGGCTTAGTATGGTTTATTCCTTTTACGACCCGCTGAAACAGCAGGATTCTCTGGGCACTTACATGATCCTCGATCATATTGAGATCGCCCGCGAAGCAGGATTGCCCTACGTCTATCTGGGCTACTGGGTACCGGGCAGTCCTAAGATGGGATACAAAGCCAAGTTTTCTGGTTTCCAAGCTTATTTTATGGGAGATTGGCAGAAGATAAGAGAACCCGAGCGGTTTACGGATACGGTGCATCACCCACTGTCTTCGCCGCCAATCGCCGAGCAAGTCGCCAATATCCAGTTACCAGATCGTCACCCGACCAAAGGTTAACTTTGGATGAGGCAAAACCTTCATGCGGTTACGCTCGTGGTGCCGGATTATGACGCCGCAATTAACTTTTACACCGGTGTTTTGAACTTTAACCTTAGTCAAGATATCGACCTCGGTAGTGGAAAACGCTGGGTATTGGTAACTCCACCAGGATCCTGCAGAGGTTCACTATTGTTGGCACGGGCCGATGACGACCTACAATTCGCCTCAATTGGAAACCAAACCGGCGGGCGAGTGGGTTTCTTTCTTGAAACTGACAATTTTGAACGCGACTACAAAGCAATGCGAAGCCTCGGAGTGACGTTTGAGGAACAACCCCGTCACGAACCCTACGGAACCGTAGCTGTCTGGAAAGACCCATTTGGTAACCGCTGGGACCTGATTGAGTTTAATGACTAAGTATAACTTTGAACTCTGCTTGTTCTGTCGCTAAAAGCTACCATTCATATTGAACTGGAGCGTGACACAAGTTCGCAAATAATCGATGGGCTTCACAAAGGGTATCAACAAGTTAGCTTATAACAATGCTCTTTCGCGTCTCAACTACTTTACTATCTCGTCGACCGAGAATTTTTAGTCTACCTAATTAAACCTGACGGAAATCTCGACTGAGTCATTTCCATCGGCGTATCAACAGACATCAATGAAAAAAGGGCGCGCGCCGCCCCCTTTTCTTGGCCCTATTTTCATTCCTCCGATCAGTTCGGGATCAGATCCGGAACAATTGTCACGATCGTTGGGAAGAACCACAAGATGGCAATTCCAACCACTTGAATGACCACGAACGGAATTATTCCCCGATAAATATGGCCAGTTGTTACCTCTTTAGGTGCCACGCCTCTGAGGTAGAACAACGCGAACCCAAATGGTGGCGTCAGGAACGAAGTCTGAAGGTTCACTGCCACCATGATAGTTACCCATTTGGGGTCAAACGACCCGCCGTAGATAACCGGGCCTACAATGGGTATCACGATGTATATGATTTCGAGGAAATCCAGTACAAACCCCAGAATGAACAGTACAAGCATCACGATCAGGAAGACTGTGAACTCGTTGTCAAAACTCTTGAGGAACTGCTGGATATAATGCTCGCCTCCAAACGATATGACCACGAGGTTCAGCAATTGTGATCCAATCAAGATGGTAAAGACCATCGATGTCACTTTGGCGGTTTCTCGTACGACCGGAGTGAGCACTCCGCTAGAGAACAGAACCCAGCAGCCGAATAGCAGGCCGAACAACGCGAAGATGTAAGCGGCGTAGGCAACGATAAACGCAATCCAGGTTTCTACGGTCACGCCACCCTGATTGATGCGAAGGTCAAAATTCACACCCATCAGCAACGCGATGATCACTGCAAAGGTTGACCAGATGATGACTTTACCAGATCGGCCTTGATCTTGCAGTTTCCTATATGCCGCGAGCATGATTGCCCCACCAGCGCCCAATGCTGCAGCAGGTGTCGGATTGGTTATGCCGCCAAGTATCGAACCAAGCACAGCGATGATCAGAACCAGCGGTGGGAAAACCACCCTGATCAAGTCATTGGTCGCGCAGCGTGCCGCTGCCTCTTTGCAGCCGTATGCAGCCAAAGCAAAAGGCAAAGCCAGCAACAGGAATGTCGCCCCCGATGATGTGGTCGGCGATATCAACAATATGTCAAACAGCAACATCAGCACCAGACCGATGGCTCCGACGATCAGCGGTTGTGCAGCGCGCGACGGTGCGATGCCTCTGGCCATCGCCAGCATGAGCCCAAGCAATACGACAACAACAGCCACGCCGTTTCCGATCGGCGCTGCCGAAGCAATTTTTGCTTCGCGAGCCGCCACCAATTCTTCTTCGCTCAGACGTTCAGCGCTGGCGGCACCTCCTGCGGCGTCAATTTCCTCCTGCTCAGCGACGGCCTGATCCCACGCGGATTGGCCATGAAGCTCGATCATCGACGCCTGACACTCGGGTGACACGTTGGTACGCAGCGATGCGCCCTCAGAAACGTCTGAAAAGGCTGAAACTGAGATATTTTGGCTGCCAATCACACCCGCGCTGCCAAGCAGAACCGCACCGACTATTATCGCGACCGGTATTCCCAACAGCCAAGTCAGACCTTCGGAACGGGTGATGGGTTCGCCTGTTCCTCCTGAAAGTTCAACTGCTGGAGCTTTCTCTGGGTTTAACAATGCATAGCCAAACGCATAAAGCGCATATAGCAGCGCCAGCATTATACCCGGCAACAAAGCTGCCTGGAACAAAGTCCCAACTGATACCACGGCTGGCTCACCAAGGTATGTTAATGCGTCGGTACATCCAGCCTCGACCGCGCGGGTTTCTTGCGCCGTCGAATAAAGATCGCCAGCCAATGTCCCCAGCAGTACGATCACAATCGAAGGTGGAATAATTTGCCCAAGCGTACCCGAGGCGGCAATGACACCTGTGGCCAACTCTGGCGAGTAGTTGTTGCGCAACATGGTTGGCAAGGCGAGCAGACCCATGGTCACAACGGTCGCGCCTACGATTCCGGTCGATGCCGCCAAGAAAGCACCCACAACCACAATTGACACGGCCAGTCCGCCCGGCAGTGGGCCAAAAACCCGCGCCATCGTGGTCAATAGGTCGTTGGCAATCTTAGACCTCTCCAAAGTGATGCCCATCAGGACAAACATCAAAACCGCCAGAAGTGTTTCAATGGATTGTCCGGCCAACACACGCTCATTCATTCGGTTCACAATGAACGAGACGTTGCGGTCCAGTGCAGTTTCCCATCCAGCCGGGAACACCGGCTCGCCGATTCTTGGCAAGTCCGGATATCGGAAGACGGATATTATGTCCGGTTTGACCCCTGAATTCACAAGGTCTCGGTAGGCTTGCGAGCCTGTGTCAATCGCCTGATGGACGAGCAATCCAGCGCTGTCCAACGCCGCAATTATTCCGAAAGAAATAACACCCGCTCCACCAATGGCAAATGCCACTGGGAACCCAGAAAGAATACCACCAAAGAGGCAGAAAAATACGATAATCAGGCCTATCTCGACGCCATCAAGTCCGAATAGCATTGTCTTGGTCTCCGTCCCTAATGTGCGCCTTCGTAGGCTTCTTCACCATCGCCAAGGCTGTCTTTGTCGAGGTATTTTCCAACGCTTTCAGGCCCTTCAACATATTCCAGATAGGATCTGTAAAGGAATGCAATGGCGTGCAAGAACACCATGCCCGCAAACGCGACCAGTAGAATCTTGAAAATGAAGTATGCGTTGAAACCGTTTGGGCTGAAGCCAATGGTTTCAACGTTCCAGCGCAAGGCACGAGACTTCATTACAAGGCGATCCAACGTATCGCTGGCCGAGGGTTTCGGAACGATCAAGTGGCGCCACATAAAGTACCAGCCGTACATCCAAGTCAGAACAGCCATTGGCATCATGAACAGAACCGATCCCAGCATATCAATGACACGTTTGGTTCTATGACTGACCCCGGCATAGATCAGGTCCACGCGAACGTGACCTCCCTGCACGAATGTGTAGGTGCAGCAGAGACAGACGACCATGGCATTATAAAGTTTCAGCTCTTCAGCATACCAACTGATATCCATTTGAAACGGGATACCCAGACCAAACGCCATGTCTGGCCGTGCAAACACGCGTTGCATGAAAACGATCACGATCTGCTGAATAACCATCAAAAGGCCAGCCCATGCAAAGAAACGTCCCGTGGTGTTGGCAAAGCCTTCGAGGCCGCGGACCATGCCCCACATGAAATTCCGGTAGTAGAGGCCGATTGCCGTCAGAACCAAAAAAAGTGTGAACACAACAAAGAAAAACTCTACCGAACCACCGTAGTAGACAAAGCGCATGATTGCTTCTTTGTCCGACCAATTCAGCCAGAGCTGCGGATGCGTAATGGCGTATCCAAAATTATAAAAGGCTTCGGCAATGTTCTGAATGAACCATATCAGTCCATTCCACAGGGCGCCGAAAAACGAGATGCCGTTATCGTCCTGCATGTTGTCCCCAGGTCGTCTCGGTTGCACTGCTGTTTATCGTGGTATGGTCGTGTCCGAGCATGTGCAACGGGTAAGGTTTCCCCGCGTCCGCGGAGAAACCAGTTAGTTTTTGGTTATGAGTGTTAGCCGCGAACGCGATCGCGCTGCGCGGTGTAGGCACCCGACGAAAGGTTCAACCATGCCGACGAAGCAGCCATTGACTCCATGGCGCTGTCGTGAATTTTCTTGAACAGTTCGTCGCCCATATTTTCGTCCAGAACTTCCTGGCTTGCGGTACCGAACGCGTCCCAGACAGTATCCGGGAATTCCATGACTTTAACGCCGCCCGCCTGCAGACGCTGCAATGCAGCGCCATTGTTGGCCAGGAATTGAGCTAGGTTCCACTGGTGCGCTTCGCCTGCCGCGATCTCGATAATCTTTTGCTGAGCGGGTGTCAGGCTGTCAAAGACTTCTCGGTTGGTCGCCAGCGAAAGACCCGCACCCGGCTCATGGAAGCCCGCTGTGTAATAAGTCTTTGTTATTTCCTGGAAACCGGCCTTTTCGTCTGCCCAGGGACCGATCCACTCGGTTCCGTCGATCGCGCCTGATGACAGAGCCTGATAAACTTCCGAGCCCGGAATATTCTGTACCGACGCCCCAAGTTTGCCCAGAGCCTTGCCACCCAGACCAGGCATACGGAACTTCAAGCCGTTGAAATCATCGGGGCTATTGATCTCTTTCGAGAACCAGCCGCCTGCCTGAGCACCAGTGTTACCGGCAAGGAAAGACTTAAGGCCAAAAATCTGACCCAGCTCGTCATGCAGTTCCATGCCGCCATCGTGGTAGTACCAGTTTACCAGCTCTTGAGCGGTCATTCCGAAAGGAACAGCTGTAAAGAATGCATATCCTGGGTGCTGACCGACAAAGTAGTAGTCCGCCGCGTGATACATATCGGCCTGTCCAGACGACACGGCGTCGAATACTTCGAATGCTCCGACCAGTTCGCCAGCCGCTTTGATATCAACTGTCAGGTTGCCATCCGACATCGCGGTGATGCTGTCGGCGCAGCGCTGAGCGCTGTCGAAAACGCCTGCTAGGCCACGACCCCACGAGGTAACCATTGTCAAAGTGCGCTTGCCCTGAGCATAGGCTGGTGCTGCCAGCGCTGTAGCTGCGGCTGCAGATCCACCAAGTGCTGACGTTTTAAGAAACTTACGGCGATCCATGTGAGTGATCCTCCCCTTCATAATTCACGACCCGAGCGAAGCCCGGACCAATTGATCTCAGTGCGCGCCAGCCTACTGACACTCGATTGAAAGTGAATACCAAGAACTACGTAGCTGAGCCTGTTTTTTGCCACTCAACGCTGAAAATCAGGGCTGTTTTGCGTTTTGTAACCCCAGTCTTCAGTTCTTTGACACCGGATTCGCCCAATCTTTTTGCAATTTTCCGCTGGCTTGCGTATCGATTCGTCTATGAGGGGATTTCGTAACTTAATTTCGCTGACCTACGGACAGAAGCTGTCGCTCGTGGCAGCAATCCCCCTGATCGTGGCAGTGGCAGCTATTGCGTTTTTTGTCGCGTACGAAGCCCGTGCAACCGCCGAAAGGGAAATTCAGGCGTTAGAGCGCCGATTGGTCGAAGCGAAGAAAATCGAGTTGCGTAATTACGTGACACAAGCGCGTAACGGATTCGCATATATTTACGGGCGGGCCTCACCTGAAGATCAGGCTGCGAAAACTCTGGTCACTCAAATTCTGTCTGCCATGATTTACGGAAAGGACGGCTTTTTTTTCGTTTATGATTATGAAGGCAACAACCTCGTAAGCCCTCGCCAGACTGAATTTATCAACCGAAATTGGGTTGGTTTGACGGACAGTGACGGAACACCTGTCGTTGACGAATTCATCCGCCTCGCCCGACAAGGCGCAGGATGGCACAGTTTCATGTGGCAGAAACCGTCGACCGGGGAAGAAGCACAAATGATCGCGTACGTCGTTGGTTTGCAGGATTGGCGCTGGGTGGTTGGAACCGGAGTGTTCATTGATGACATCGTCGCCACGGTGGCAAACGCACGCGCCGAAGTCGAAGCCCGTGTTCAGCGAACATTCCTATATATCGGCGGAATCGTACTTGCTGCGGTGCTGATCGTTTTCGCCTCGGGCATGTTGCTGAACTTCCGTGAGCGCAGGCTGGCTGACGCCAAACTCAAAGAACTGACCCAACGCGTTTTCGATGCACAAGAAGAAGAACGTGGTCGAGTGGCACGTGAACTGCACGACGGTATCAGCCAGATATTAGTCGGCGTCAGATATGCGCTGGACAACGCCCGGCGACGACTTTCGCGGGGTGATGATGAAGGTGCGCGGGTGCCATTGGACAAAGGTATAGAAAACTTAGGCAGCGCCATCACGGAAGTTCGGCGCATAAGCAGAGACCTACGCCCTGGTGTTCTGGATGATTTGGGCCTTGGGCCAGCGCTCAAAGCTCTGACCGACGACTTTCGCGAACGAACCGGGATCGAAACTGAATTTTCGACGGTCGTATTCCGTAACAGGCTGGATCAGGACAGCAAGATCGCCCTTTATCGGATTGCCCAAGAAGCTTTGACCAATATTGAGCGCCATTCCGGTGCGACACATGTAACTATAGATTTGCGTGGTCACAAAAAGGGCGCGACCATGCGGATCACCGACAACGGTCATGGCTTACCCAACGGCCCGGATCGCGTCAGCACAGGCATCGGCCTGCGAAACATGCAAGAACGAATCGAACAGCTTGACGGATCACTGCGTATTCTGTCATCCCGCGGGGCACGCGGCGGCACGGTAATCGAAGTGAGCCTACCACTGAGTCACTTGCTTTCTCCACAGGAAGAAGATGCAACTCCGAAACGAAAGGCCGGTTCCTGATGACGAACGCGATCCGAGTCCTGATCGTAGACGACCACCCCATGGTCGCCGAAGGGATCCAATCTTTATTGGAAAGCTATGACGAGATTGAGGTCGTTGGCACCCTGTCTAACGGGCAAGAGGCCGTAGATCAGGTAACTACTTTATTGCCAGATGTAATCCTGATGGACCTTAATATGCCAGGCCTTGGAGGGCTGAGCGCAACCGAAATCATCTTAGAGCGCCTGCCGGAAACGCGCGTTCTAATCCTGTCGATGCATGACAGCCCGGAATATATCTCGACCGCGCTGAGCCATGGTGCCCGCGGCTATGTACTCAAAGATGTCCCTACGGATGAGATCAAACAGGCCATCGACGCGGTTATGCGAGGTGACAAATACCTTTGCACCGGGGCCAGCGGTTCGCTGAAACCCAAGCAGGATAATGCACGAGAAGCTCTGACTGGGCGTGAACAAACCATCCTGCTGGAACTGGCGCAGGGTAAATCCAACAAAGAGGTTGCGTTGGGTTTGGATATTTCAGTTCGCACGGTCGAGACGCACAGAAAGAACATAAAGCGTAAGCTTGGCATCTCATCGACTGCTGGCCTGACCCGATACGCACTGGAACACGGAATGCTGCAAGGAACCGGCCATAGTTTCTGACAGGATTGCTTGCGGCTCTCAAGACAAGGGCAGCGATTACGCCGATGGTCGCGCGCCAACGGCCTGCCCAAAGAAAACCAAAGTGCCATCTTCGTCGATTACGTGAAACTCTCGCTGATGATAGGGTTGATTGAATGGCGGTCGAACGCGACCCGGTGGCAAATCGGACAAGTTAGGTTCCAATTGTGCGTACAGCTCATCAATACCAATAACATCGATGTAAAATGACTGATTATCCCCCAACGGTCGCCCGTCAGGTCGTTTCGGACATTCAAGAAGGCGGATCGCGACACTCCCATTTCTGAGAAATGCGTAATTTTCCTGTCTAAAGGTACAGGAAAATCCAAGGCGGTCACAATAGAAGTCGATTTGGTTTTGCAACGAAGAACACAAAACAAACGGCGTCAGCTGCACAATTTCAGACACGTGGCCCTCCATAGTAAGTGACGAGCGCAACTTTTTCGGCGACCGTCTAATCCAGAAGTCGGTCTTTCCGAATACCTTCCCGTTCATAATGTTGTGGTAAAACGCGACCGTATAGTTGTCGGGTCCTCTCGACACCCCCGCACATTCCCTCGGCCTCGACAAATGAGAAAATACCAACGTAGCGTCTCCGTTCGCCTTCGACCGGCGCAACACGATGCAATGAATATCGGCCCTTGAATATCTGCAAATCGCCAGGCTGCAGATCCAGATGCCGGACCTGGCTCATGTTTCCGTCTAAAACAGAAGCTACTGCGTCAAAGTTTTCCTCTTTGGAAGTGCGGAGGTTGGGCACATATTGAAACACACCACCCTTTTCACCATTCTGAATGGCCAAGGTTACAGTGTAATTATTCGTATCGAAATGCCATGGGAATCCTTGCCCTTTTTCCACGACATTAATGATTACGTCAGCCAGCGGATCGTCGTACCGAAAAAAACGCTCTTTCGGTTCGTCTAGCGTTGCCCGGATGAAAGGTAAAAATGATGCATCCTCGTAAATACGGCGCAGCGGACCAGATTTGGCAAAATTATCTGCAGGCACAAACGCGTTGGAGCGTTCATAAAAACGGCGTATTGGGTGCCCGACCCCGAAACGCGTATCGTCTTTGGTAAAGTAAGCGTTCGTGCGATTAAAGGAACGGTGCGCCTTGTCAGAGACCCCGTCTGCCTCGCTCAATATATGATTAAGGCCGTTCTCATGCACGAAACCAGGTAAGACTGCGCAGCCTTCCTCGTTTAGATCACGGCGAAGATCATTGATCATCTGAGTGTAACCCCACGAATCCGGACGATCGATTGGGTATCGCCCGAGGTCAACCAGATCCTGCAGCATGATCCGCTCCTCCATTTTTTTCGCTGTCAGGTTCAGATTGTCTGAACACGACATGTCGATCATGCCCGTTTCGGACATAGACCTGACGTTTTCAGACCTGAAAAATCCCACGGGTCGCAATCAAAAGAGGCTCAAATTTCGCGGAAATTCCCAACACAGGCCACTTTACGCAATAAAATGTCGCAAAAATCATCTTTTCCGTTAGGAAATTGGGTCGATTGCCTGTTGACGGCCCCTGCCCCCGAACATAATGTCGCCTGCAAGCTAAGAAGGAGCCTCTGGCGATGAGAGCGCTAGTCGTAATCGTAGGAAACAAGCGCATGGGCCTGTAACGGTAAACCATAATCGACCCCATGCGCCTCCGAAGACCTCGGAGGCTTTTTTTTTGCTGAATGCAAGACACATGTCGCGAACGGAGCAAAGCAGATGACACGTGAGATGACCGGCGCAAAAATGGTTGTTCAGGCCCTCAAGGATCAGGGCGTGGATACGGTATTCGGGTACCCCGGTGGCGCCGTCCTACCGATCTATGACGAGATATTTCTGCAAAACGACATTAGGCACATTCTGGTACGGCACGAACAGGGCGCGGTTCATGCAGCCGAAGGTTATGCCAGATCGACCGGCAAGCCGGGCGTGGCCCTTGTTACATCAGGCCCGGGCGCTACGAATGCCGTTACCGGCCTGACTGACGCGTTGATGGACTCGATCCCGATTGTGGTCCTGACTGGTCAGGTTCCGACCTTCATGATTGGCTCTGACGCGTTTCAAGAAGCTGACACGGTCGGCATTACCCGCCCGTGCACCAAACATAATTGGCTGGTAAAAGACACAGATTCTCTTTCAGGAACCATGCACGAGGCATTCCACGTTGCCACGTCTGGTCGCCCGGGTCCTGTTTTGATCGACATCCCCAAGGACGTTCAATTCGCCACAGGCGAATACGCTGCGCCAAAACCTTCGACCTCGCACTACCAGCCGGTACTGAAGGGCGATCTTGAAGAAATCACCGAACTTGTTGCGGCAATAGAAACTGCCAAGAAGCCAATATTCTATACTGGCGGCGGCGTTATCAATTCCGGCCCTGCCGCAAGTCAGCTTTTGCGCGAACTTGTCGACAGCACGGGATTTCCGATCACGTCGACACTCATGGGGTTGGGTGCCTACCCTGCCTCTGGTGAAAACTGGCTTGGGATGCTGGGGATGCATGGCCTTTATGAGGCCAATCTGGCGATGCATGACTGCGATCTGATGATCAATATTGGCGCACGTTTCGACGACCGGATCACCGGGCGCATCGATGCGTTTTCACCCAACTCCAAGAAGGCACATATCGATATCGATCCGTCCTCGATCAACAAAGTGATCCGCGTAGACATTCCGATTGTTGGTGACGTTGCACATGTTCTGGAAGACATTCTTAAAGTCTGGAAAGCACGAGGCCGCAAAACAGACTCAGCGAATGTAAAAAAGTGGCAGAACCAGATAGCGGAATGGCGGAAGGTCAACTGCCTTGCATTTACCAACAGTGAAAAGTCGATCAAGCCACAATATGCGCTGCAACGCCTTGAGGAGTTGACCAAAAAACACGACCGTTATGTCACGACTGAGGTTGGGCAACACCAAATGTGGGCGGCACAGTATCTGGGTTTCGAAGATCCAAACCGCTGGATGACATCCGGCGGGCTCGGGACCATGGGCTATGGCTTTCCTGCGTCAATAGGTGTGCAAATGGCGCATCCGGACGCCTTAGTGATAAATGTTGCGGGCGAAGCATCGTGGCTGATGAACATGCAGGAAATGGGCACCGCTGTGCAATATCGCCTGCCGGTAAAGCAGTTCATACTCAACAATGAGCGCCTTGGCATGGTCCGTCAGTGGCAGGAGTTGTTGCACGGCGAGCGGTATTCGCACAGCTGGTCAGAGGCTCTGCCCGATTTTGTAAAACTCGCCGAGGCGTTTGGAGCAAAGGGTATTCTATGTTCTGATCCCGCGGACTTGGACGAAGCGATCATGGAAATGATCAATTACGATGGCCCGGTCATCTTTGATTGCGTTGTTGAAAAACACGAAAATTGTTTCCCAATGATACCGTCAGGCAAAGCACATAACGAGATGCTTTTGGGCGAGGCAGAGACACAAGGCGTTATTCAGGCGGGTGGTGCTGTTCTCGTATGATCCGGCCAATGAAGGTGAGTGTGACGCGGCCTGCAAAGTGCACAAATAGAAGGTAAAAGTGATGGCCCACACGGGAATCGCAGACGCACAGGAGGTGGACGAGGCCTCGCTACGACTGCAAGTCTTCGATACGCGTCGGGGATGGCAGTTAGGTATTTTAGTGCCCGCGTTTGTATTGACGATGTTTGTCACCTGGATTTTCAGCGGGTTAGCAAGCATCATCGACGCTGATGTAACATCGTTCAACAATGATTTCCGCATTTTCTGGGGTGCAGCACGGCTGGCAATCGTTGACACCCCTTTAGCGGCTTTTGACATAGACAAACTCGCAGAAATGCACGGCGTCAGCGATGGACGATGGATGCCGTGGTCGTATCCGCCATCCTATCTGGTCGCGCTGATGCCCTTGGGGATGATGTCCTTTCCTTTGGCTTGGGGCGTTTTCAGCGTTTTGTCGATGCTGGCTATTGCTGCCGCCACGCGCCCATTCACCAAAGGTCATCCCCAGGTTTGGTTGGCCTTTGCTTTCGCCCCAGCCTATTTGCCGCCCCTGTTTATGGGGCAGAACAGTTTGATTTGGGCGGCGGGCCTTTTGGCTGCCTTGGCTGCAATAAAAGACAATAGGCCGGTTATCGCAGGCGTCCTTATCGGCTTGCTTACCCTAAAGCCTCAGTTAGGTATCCTTATCCCTATCGCACTGATCGCCAGCGGCGCATGGCGTACATTTGTTTCAGCTTCTGTGACCACCATAATGCTGTCCGTCGGCGCGACGCTAATTGTTGGTGTAGAGTATTGGTCCGAGCTACGCGAAATGATGGAGATTCATTTCAGCGTCATTAAAAGCACAAGTGCAGTGAATGATCTTATGGTCAGCCCATTTGGCATACTCGCCGGATTGGGGATGCAGGTTTCAACTGCACTAACGATTCAGTGGTGTTTCACCGCCGTAGCCGCAGCAACAGTCGCCATAGCGTGGCGTAGCCCTGCGGTTGGGTTCGACTTGCGCGCTGCTGTCCTCATCATAGCGATATTATTGTCTACACCTTATCTCTGGTACTATGAGTCCGCGCTTTTGGCCCCTGCCGCTCTTTTCTTACTTCGAGCAGGTGTTCTGAAACCCAACCTGCTGGGATTGTTGCTAAGCGCTGCAATGTGGCTTGGGCTTTCCCCTGCTTTGCTGCTGGTCGTGTTCGGTTTCGAACCGTCTTTTCGCTATTCTTTTGCACCTATTGTGCTTTTGGCTTTTGCAACCTGTTTCTGGGCCGTAATCCACCGCTTGGGCGCGGCTGGTTCTACGCCTGATAATCTGGAGGAACACCCATGACCCCGCTCAACATCGTCAAAGGTTCCAACCGCCATTCGGCCTACAACCTGCGACCGACCTTTTCGGATGAACAAGAACGACACACAATTGCTTTGCTGGTCGAAAACGAACCTGGTGTATTGGCCCGTGTGATCGGATTGTTTTCCGGTAGGGGGTACAATATCGAAAGCCTTACGGTAGCCGAGGTCGATCATACTGGCCACCTGAGCCGGATCACAATCGTTACCACCGGTACACCGCAAGTTATCGAGCAGATCAAAGCGCAACTCGGTCGAATTGTGCCTGTGCATGACGTACACGATCTGACCGTCGAAGGGCCGTCGGTCGAGCGCGAGCTAGCCATCGTCAAAGTTGTTGGCGAAGGCGACAAACGGGTCGAGGCCCTGCGCCTGGCGGATATTTTTCGCGCTAATGTTGTAGATAGCACGCTGAACTCGTTTATTTTCGAGATTACCGGTGCGCCGGACAAGATCGATGCATTTGCGGACCTCATGCGCCCACTCGGTTTAGTCGAGGTCGCCAGAACTGGTGTCGCAGCCCTTCTTCGCGGCGATTGATCATTCTCGACGCACCTTGTCCCGTTCGGAATATATCCGGCGGGCCGAGTTGTAGTTGCAATATGTTCGTTTTGATCTTCACCCAGTAGTCTTGCTGGGGGCCTAATGACTCTAGCCTAACAAATGCATGAAATTGTTTATGCAAAACACCATAAAGCCTATTGCGTTTGCCATTTTGGTCGTTAGCTTATGTACCGCAAAGTGGCGAATCTGACGTCCTATGTAGTCTTTTTTATGATTATGACTGTTATTCGGTCATTTTGTCCGAGCGGTCGTGTTTTCCTGCAGTGTTAGAAAATTTTGGACGGACATGGCCGATACCATTCGCAGCCCTAAAGAATTGCGCAATATGTTTGGGGCTAACTTACGGCGCCTAGCGCAGGTTTATCCTTCTGTCGCCGCTTTGTGCCGACAACTTGGCATAAATCGTACCCAGTTTAACCGGTACCTTTCAGGGGAAAGCTTTCCCCGACCAGATGTGCTTGACCGAATATGCCGATTTTTCGAAGTAGATGCCCGAATTCTGCTGAAGCCCTTGGACGACATAGATCCTCAACTGAGTTGTCCGTCCGCAGAAGTGTTTGAGAACTTCCTGACATCAAAGGCTCAACCTTCTTTACCGCCGGGTTTTTTTTGGATGACAGAGACCCATTCAAGCGCCAAACAAGAAGAGTGTAGTCGGCTTTTATTCATACGCAGGGTCGGCCAGACGACCGTGTTAAGAGGTTATGAATCAAGGCAGATAATGCCGGGCACACCGACATATTTGCGTGAACTTCAGGGCATTGTTTGTCATGCAAACGCACAGGTTTGTGTTTTGATGTCTCGACGCGGAGGACAAGACAGCCGCGTCATGGTTGTCTCGGAACAGCTAGGTGAAAGCACCTCTATATGGTTCGGCTATACGTCGTATTTGTCCGGAACTGATGATCGCCCTTCGGTCGTTCGCCCAACCAAGCTGTTGTTTTTGGGGGATAACCTCTCAATGGCGATTAAACTGTCTCGGGCTTCGTCAAAAGTTTCAGGGCATGCAGAACGTGGCCACCCGAAATTGGATTCAGTTACCGATGGTTAGCCTGTCTGCTGCGACATGTATTATCAGTCACCAGCCGAACTCGGTGAATTCGAAATGTCGCCCTCTGTTATCAAGCGATAAAGGTGCCAACTGGCATGCCCTAATATTGGCAGGGCCACCAATAGACCTAAGAACCAAGGTATCATCGATAAAAATGTGACTGTCGAGATAAAGGCACCCCACATTAGCATAACCCAAAAATTCGTCCTGACGTAAGAGTAGCTGGCGATCATTGCAGTCACGAAGTCCAGCTCTCGATCCAACAGCATCGGTATCGACAACACCGATACCATAAATAAAATTAACGCGAATACCGCACCCACCGCCGTGCCGAATGCCAACATGGTCAATCCGTTTAGGGTCAAAAGAACTTCGGGCGAAGACGAGATATTTGTCATTGTTGAAAGGCCCAAGAACAATGCAAAGATCATGTGCCCCAGGAAAAACCAAAACAAAAACATGACAACTATGATAGCGCAGATCGAGGGTAATTGCCGACTGGTTTGCTGAAGCACCACGCCGAAGATCGCATTGAAACTCAGCGGTTCGCCCTGTTCCAATCGGCGTGACACCTCATAAAGCCCGACAGCGGCAAATGGCCCCAACAAAGGAAATCCAATCGCTGCCAGAACCAGCCAAAATGAAGTTCCCGTCTTCACCGTAATCCAGGCCATAATCCAGCCAGCGATTACATAGAAACCCGCGAACAAAAGTCCAAAAACGGGCGCTTGGCGATAGTCCTGCCAAGCCATGCCCAGGGCCTTCCGTAGCATCGCCGGATCCGCTGATTTCATTGTCGGCACGCCGAAGGGTTTTTCCATTCTTCGGTTCTCCTCCCGAAAGTTGTTGTCACGCAGCAGGTCTGGTTTGCGGCCACTTCGTCGCTTCGTGATAGGCCGCTCCAATTGACAGCAATTTCGCATCGGATTCCCGCGGGCCAAGCAACTGAATTCCCATCGGCAAACCCTGCGCCCCAAAACCAGCAGGCATAGATAAACACGGCAGCCCTATTAAGCTGACAGGTGTCACGACCTGCATCCAGCGATGATAAGTGTCCATAGGCTTGCTGGCGATTTCTGTTGGATACGGAATATCGACATCGAAAGGCCATACCTGTGCAGCTGGCAGGACAAGCGCATCAAATTCCGCAAACAGTTCCACAGCCTGCCGAAACCACTCGGACCGGACGACACTGGCATTGTGTACATCCATTGCGCTGAAGTTCATTCCTCGCGAAAGTTCCCACTGTGCGCTGTCTTTCAGCAACTCCCGGCGATTGGCCAACGGCATCAATCCTGCTGCAACGCTCCAGGATCGTAAAGTGATCCAGCTGTCCCAAATCCGGTCTGCAGCGAAAGGCGGCGCCAAGTCCTCGACCACCGCACCCAAATCGGAAAACGCTCGCAATGCATCTTTGCAAATATCAAGCACCCCTTCTTCGCATGGAAAGGCCCCTCCCCAGTCGCCAAGCCATCCGATCCGCAGCTCGGACAAATCGGTGTCAGCCAATGGGCTCACTGGAAGGCTCGCACGGCTGAGCGGCTGCCTTGGTTCAGGCCCTGACAGAACATCCAACAATAGCCCCAAATCCTCGGGACAACGCGCCATTGGACCAGCCGTAGACAACTGATGAAGAAAACTGTCGCCAACGGGTTCGGAAGGAACCCGACCCCAACTGGGTCGAAATCCATAGACGTTGTTCCATGCCGCTGGGTTGCGTAGGCTGCCCATCATGTCAGAACCATCCGCAAGTGACACCATGCCTGTTGCTAGTGCTACTGCCGCGCCGCCTGACGATCCCCCGCAGGATCGCGACGGGTTGTAAGGGTTTCTTGTCGCCCCATATACAGGGTTGAAGGTATGCGACCCAAGTCCGAATTCCGGAGTATTCGTTTTTCCAATCAAAATTGCACCTGCCTTACGTAAGCGAGACGCAAGCAGGTCATCTGCTTTGGGAACATGATCTCGAAAGATAGGTGATCCCTGAGTCGAAACAACTCCGGCTACATTGACCAGATCCTTGACCGCGATCGGTATTCCGTGAAGTGGCCCCCTGTTGGCGCCTTCGTCCATCGACCGCGCTTCTGCCAGCAAAACCTCAGGTTCCCGAAGGGCGACGATGGCGTTCACGCGCCCGTTCACTTCCCCGATCCGTTCCAACGTTGCGCGCATCAATTCAAGTGCGCTGAGGCGCCCCGATGACAGTTCGCGCTGCAATGAAGTGGCCGATGTTTGGGCTAAATCCATAAGGCAGAAAAGGCTCTTGTTGTGGGTATCCTGACTCAGCCTATCCGGGGCGCATCATCATTTAAACACGCAGTTTGAATACATCTTTTCCTGTTTTGCCCTACACGCATTTTTGTCTGGCCCGAATTACCCCCGAGTGATTTCGGCATGGAGATATGATTGAATATTCTGCAGGCTGTTTAGTCGCCCTGCGCTTCGGACCTGCTTTTGCCCGCAACATTTAGTGCCAGCGTCGCGGCCATGAAACCATCGAGATCGCCATCCAAAACTCCCTTGGTGTCCGAGGTTTCAAAATTCGTCCGCAGATCCTTGACCATTTGATAGGGCTGCAAAACGTAGGATCTGATCTGATTGCCCCAACCTGCGTCCCCTTTGGCTTCGTGAGCTGCATTGATTTCTGCGTTGCGACGGTCAAGTTCCTGCTGGTACAAGCGCGATTTCAGGGCTTTCATCGCGATGTCCCTGTTTTGATGCTGAGACTTTTCTGAACTCGTCACAACAATCCCAGTTGGAATGTGTGTGATCCGCACCGCCGAGTCGGTCGTGTTAACATGCTGCCCACCTGCACCAGATGATCGGTACGTATCGATACGGATATCCGCGGGGTTTACATCGATCTCTATATTGTCGTCGACCACAGGGTATACCCAAACCGAACTGAAAGACGTGTGCCGTTTTGCAGCCGAGTCGAACGGCGAGATACGAACCAGCCGATGTACTCCGCTTTCGGACTTTAGCCAGCCATAGGCATTGTGCCCGGAAATTTTGTAGGCTGCGGACTTAATTCCCGCTTCCTCGCCAGCCGTTTCGGATTGGAGCTCGACTGTGTAACCCTTTTTCTCCGCCCAACGAACATACATCCTCGCCAGCATTGAAGCCCAATCACAGCTTTCCGTACCCCCTGCACCCGAGTTGATTTCGAGGAACGTGTCATTGCCGTCCGCCTCACCATCCAGAAGTGCCTCCAGCTCTTTTTTCGCAGCCTTCGCCTTCAGTTTGGTCAGTGCCTCTTCGGCGTCGGTAACAACCTCCTCGTCTTCCTCCAACTCACCCAGTTCAATCAGTTCGACGTTGTCGTTGAGATCAGTTTTGATCGAATCGTAAATTTCGATGGCGTCCACCAATAACTGACGTTCGCGCATCAGTTTTTGGGCGCTTTCAGGGTTGTCCCAAAGGTTTGGATCCTCGACGCGAGCGTTGAACTCCTCCAATCGGTGGGGCGCCGTCTCATAGTCCATACGCTGCGCCAAAAGCTCCAGCGACTTTTCGATTTCCGTCACTACATTCTGGGTTTCGGCGCGCATGGTCAGGTCCCAACTTGCTCAATCAGGCCTGCGTGATAGCAAGAGCTTTGGGCCACCACAAGACGAGCCGGAATGTTATGACTGATCCAAGAGACGAGTTTCTTGCCAAATGGCAACTGACCTTTCCAGTTCTGGTCGCTGAAACCGATCAGGCGCAGGTATGGAGGGTTGTACAAGCTGACGGTCGCTTTGCCGCGCTAAAACTGTATCGTCGTTCGGATCGCGGCAACGAGGCGCACGGGTCCAGCTTATTACGGTTATGGCAAAGTCGCGGTGCGGTTCGAATTGTCCAAGATGAAAAATCTGCAGTACTTATGGATTGGTTGGATGGGCCATCTCTTGGTGATCTGGCGCGGGCCGGCAGGCCTGATGCTGCACTCGCCGTGCTGGCCAAAATCGCCGGTCGCCTCCATCATGCGCCGGTCGTTAAGGACGCTGAATTGAAACCTCTGCATGAGGTTTTTGACCCCATATTCTCTTGCCAATTCTCACTTAATTGCCCAAGCGACTTTCGGAGGGATATGGTTCGAGCAATGCATCTGGCGCGAACCCTGCTGACCAGCCAACCGATTGCGACCGCGCTGCACGGAGACCTGCATCCTGACAATGTCATTCTAACAGATGATGGCCCACGGGTATTCGACGCCAAAGGGTATCTGGGTGATCCCGCGTTTGAACTCGCGAATGCCCTGCGCCATCCGAAAGGCATGGTCGAACTGGTGCGACAACGAAGTCAGATCGAGCGTTGCCTTACACTCTATTCCAGTGCGATGAACGTAAGCTCTGAGCGACTGGCGCAATGGGCCGCTGCAAAATGCGCACTGTCGATACTCTGGCGTTCCGACGGACAGATCAAGCACGACAACGAGGCCGACTTACTGCATCTGCTGCTTGAGATCGTAGATCAATAAAGCCCACCGCCCTGTAGCTCACCCTGACTGGCATTGGGACCGACGATAATGCTCTCGCCAGTTGAAGTCGTGACTTGGCGAGCCGATCCCTGAGCTTCTTCAAACAAGGGCAGATCAGACCCCATGGCAAAGCCACCGTCGAAGACGCGGTCAATAAAACCATCAACGCCATCGCGGAAGTATTCGGCAACTACGTATTCACCCGCGGCGTCATCCGGCAGGCGCGCACCGCTAAAGCGATCGATTTTAATGAAGTGACCACCGGGGGGAACGTCGAAGGGACCGCCTCCATATTTTTCAACAGCCTTTTCCATAAAGCTTTGGAAAACAGGGCCGCACATTGTGCCACCATATGCCCCACGCCCCATTGCGCGTGGGCGATCATATCCAATGTAACAACCGGCCACGATGTTCGAGGTGAATCCGATAAACCAAGCGTCCTTAGAGTCGTTGGTAGTACCGGTTTTGCCAGCCGTCGGCACAGGCAGATTGACGTGACGCGCCGCAGTGCCGCGATCAACCACACCTTTCATCATGGACGTAAGTTGATAGGCGGTTATTGCATCCATAACCTGTTCGCGATCGGTTACGATCTGCGGAGTCTCATTCGGTTCCAGCCAACTTGAGTTGCAATCAAGACATTGGCGATCGTCGTGCCGGTATATCGTTTTGCCAAAACGGTCTTGAATCCGGTCGACCAAGGTGGGGTCGACGCGTTCGCCGCCATTGGCAAACATCGCGTATGCTGCGACCATTTTATATAGAGTTGTCTCTTCAGACCCCAAAGAGTTGGCAAGGAACGCGCCCATGCGGTCATATACGCCAAAGCGTTCTGCATATCCCGCGACCACAGGCATGGTTACTTCCTGAGCCAAACGGATGGTCATCAGGTTCCGCGATTGTTCAATTCCAGTCCGAAGCGGCGTAGGTCCATAGAACTTGTTGGACGAATTCTTGGGCCTCCAAAGACCCTGAGGCGTGTTGACCTCAATTGGAGCATCCACAACGATTGTTGCAGGGCTGTATCCACTATCCAAGGCGGCGGCGTAGACAAAAGGTTTAAAACTGGACCCAGGCTGGCGTTGTGCTTGGGTAGCGCGATTGAAAACAGTGTCTTGGTAGGAAAACCCGCCTTGCATCGCAAGAACACGGCCCGAGTTTACATCCATCGCGACAAAGGCGCCCTGTACTTCGGGCACCTGACGGGCGGACCACTGTCCTTCTTCGCCAGCTACAACAAGGACGACGTCACCCCGTTTGAAATTGGCCGCAAAATCACCCTGGATCCACTGGATATCAGATCGCGGGATAACTCCATCCGCCGGACCATTTTCGATTCCTACGGTCAACGATTGCTCGGCCACATTCAGTACAACGGCTGGATACCACAGCGTCGGCAATAGAACGTCGCGGGGAATTTCTATGACGGATAACGCCTCGCGCCATTGAGCTTCATCTCCGAGTTTGTCTTCCGGTATGACTTCACCTGTTCCGCGCCATCTTCCGCGTGATCGGTCATATTTCTGCAAGGCTTCTCGTAAGGCTCGGGCTGCTTCGACCTGCATTTCCTCGTCAACTGAGGCACGGACTGTAAAGCCACCTGTAAAAAATTCGCCCTCGCCAAAATCCTCGCTGAGTTGGCGGCGGATTTCGTCGGTAAAGTAATCACGAGGTGGAAGCGCGGTGCGGAAGCTTTCAAAGTCGCCATTTTGGACCGAGCGAAGCGGCATATCGACCTCTGCCTCATAGGTCGCCTGATCGATGTATCCGTTTTGCTGCATCTCCCGCAGGACATAGTTACGTCGCGCCAGCAGGCGTTCTTTCTGTCTGACAGGATGGTAATCTGACGGCGCCTTGGGCATCGCGGCCAACATTGCAGCCTCATGCGGAGCCAGTTCTTGTAGCGTCTTGTTGAAATAAGTCTGCGCAGCAGCCGTAACGCCATACGAATTCTGGCCCAGAAAAATCTCGTTCATATAAAGTTCGAGAATCTGTTCCTTGTCCAACGTATCCTCAAGCCTGGTGGCAAGGATTATTTCCTTGATCTTGCGTTCTGCCCGTCTGTCACCCGACAGCAAAAAGTTCTTCATCACCTGCTGCGTGATTGTCGACGCCCCGCGGACGGTTTCACCTTTGGTACGTACGGCCTCGACGCCGGCGGCCACGATACCGCGTGGATCGTAGCCCTGATGGGTGTAGAAATTCTTATCTTCCGCAGAGATGAAGGCTTGTTTCACGAGGTCCGGAATTTCTTCGGACGGCGTGAACAAGCGGCGTTCTTGGGCAAACTCGTCTATCAACTGACCTTCGCCGGAATAAATTCGGCTTATGGTCGGCGGTTTGTATTGAGCCAGCGACTCGTGGCTGGGCAGATCGCGCCCATACATCCAGAAGATCGCGCCAATCACCAGCGCGGTCATAAAGATTCCCAAAGTCACGAGGCTGAAGATTGCCCCGAAAAAAGAAAGAATAAACCGGATCACGTTACTGCCTTTTTCTCGCGGTGCCGCCTATATAGTGCCGCCCTGCCCGCGGGTCAAAACACGAAAGGCTACATTAGCCGTTTTGCGCCGTCAGGTCACTGACCGATCAGGGATCGTTTTACCAGATCTTCCTTACGCCACCTTTCCAGTCCATTAAAAATTCCCTGCGCCATCCCGGCGCGCCATTCCGGATTTCGGATATTTTCAAGGTCACGGGGGCTGGACAAAAACCCCAGTTCAACCAGAACAGAGGGGATATCCGCCGCTTTGAGTACAGAAAAAGATGCTGTGCGGATTGGTTTGCTGTTCATAGGCCCGCCTTGCTGGGCCATTCCGTCTGCTATGGCTCTCGCCAAAGCTTGTGTACGTGGTTGGGTTTCGCGGCGAGCCATGTCCAAAAGTATGTCAGCCACTTGATCATCCGATCCGCTCAAATCGACACCCGAAATAAGGTCACCGCGATCATGTCGTTCAGCGAGTTTCAGGCTGGCAACATCTGAAGCTTCTGCCGACAAAGTATAAACGGCTGCTCCGTGAGCGCGGCCTTCCGAAAGTGAATCTGCATGTAACGAGATAAAAATGTCTGCGCCGGCCCGATGGGCAAGCGCAATGCGGCGCTCCAGAGAAACAAAGTGATCGTCCACTCTGGTCAAAACGACTTCGTAGCTACCAGACCGCAGGAGTACTTCACGCAGCTCGCGCGCGAATGTCAGCATCAAGGTTTTCTCGTCGACACCACCCACTTCTGCACCGGGATCAATACCACCATGACCTGGGTCGAGCATCACGCGCACCGGACCTTTGGCATCTAGTCCTGGCGCAACTGAAGAAACTGAAGGTTCCGGTAGATCCCATCCCGGTTGACGCGGCGCGCCAGCGCCGGCAGCAAAAGTTTCGAAGTCCGTTCCCATGAGGTTTAGCGTCAGCACTGCGCCGCCTGTCGCAGAATCGACCCGCAAATCGGAAGTCTCGACTGCTAGTGGTGCGCCCAGTTCCAAAACCAACCGCGACCAACCGGGAACATAAGCCCCAAACTGAACATCGCTGACGCGACCAGTCTGTAAAAACACGTCGCGATCCAACCCTGTCCAGTCCACCTCTTGAAAGTCCAAAACCATCCTGTAGGGATCGCGCAAAGTGAATATCCGGTAAGGCACACCTTGGCTGAGCGCCAATTCAACACGGACTCCCGCCCTGCCCTGATCGGTTATTCGGGATTGTTCCGGTAATATGCGTGCTAGCGCGTTAAAGCTCTGCGCAAACGCAGCGCCGCTAAACGACCAGATAAGCGCGATGGCGAAAATTATCCTGCTCATGGCCTCAAGTTTTTTTGAGATTCTTTTGCCCCACCTTACAGCACGGAAGGGCGTTTGTGAACGCTCTAGCCCGCAGATGAGGCTGCACCTCGGTTTGCCATGAATTCACGCAGGCGACTCAACCCTTCTTCTATGTCGGCAGATGAACGAGCATAAGAAAAACGTAGCGTTGTATGACCTCGTAATGGATCGAAATCCAACCCTGGCGTCACGGCGACCCCAGCTTCATCCAGAATCTCAGCAGCAAATGCGAGACTGTCATCAGTTAACTCGGAAACGTCGGCATAAACGTAGAATGCCCCATCTGGCGGCGCGATATTAGTAAAACCCGCTTTTGGGAGCCCCTCGAGCATTAACGCGCGATTTGCCTTGTAAACGTCCAGATTGGCTTGCAACTCATCGTCACACTCCATCGCCGCCAGTGCCGCCACCTGGCTGGCATGAGGAGCGCAGATAAACATGTTCTGCGCAATGCGTTCGACGACACGCACCTGATCTTCGGGGACAACCATCCAACCAACACGCCAGCCAGTCATCGAAAAGTACTTGGAAAAAGAGTTGATGACATAGCACTCGTCGGTCAACTCCAGCGCTGTAACGGCTTTGGCCTCATATTCTAACCCGTGGTAAATTTCGTCACTGATAAAGGATGCGCCCTGACTATGCGCAGCTTCGATCAATGCGCCCATTGAACCGTGATTTAGCATCGTTCCAGTCGGATTCGCAGGCGAAGCGACCATTAGTCCTTGTAAATCCTTATCCAAAAAATCCCCTGGAACCGGTTGCAACCGATTTTCCGGAGCGGTTTGCAAATCGACGGGCACCAGCCCCAAAGCCTTGAGAATCTGACGATACGATGGATATCCCGGCGCACCAATTCCGACGCGATCACCGCTGTCGAACAAGGCACTAAACGTTAGTAGGAATGCGCCCGACGATCCGGGGGTTACAACAACTCTTTCCGGGTTCAAGTCCACGTTGTACCAATCGCCATACAACTGTGCGATCCGCTTTCTCAGGGCTGGTAAACCCAAGGCAACCGTATAACCCAATGGACCTTGGGACATTTCTTTTGCCAAAGCATCAACAGCACCTTTGGGTGCACCCGTTCCTGGCTGGCCAACTTCCATGTGGATGATGTGACGCCCTGCTTCTTCCGCTCGGCGCGCCGCTTCCATCACATCCATCACGATAAAGGGATCGACCCCGGACCGGGTTGAGTTTCTCATGCCCATCTCCCATGTTGCAGACATGGCTTTTGAACGCTTATCCAGGCTGGCGTCAATCCCGACCCTGTTGTTGGTGGCAGCGACATGGATATCAAGTCTTGCTCAGGCCAGTGCTCAAAGCCTGATCCGTGACCCGGATATCGAACATGGGTTGAGGGAACTGGCATTTCCTCTTTTGCGGGCGGCTGGCCTAAACACAAACAGAGTGCGGATTTTTGTGGTCAACGACTCGACCTTCAATGCATTTGTCATCGACTATAACGCGATCTACCTGAACTACGGCCTGATCCTTTCAAGCGAAAGTCCAGAGATGTTGCAGGCAGTGATCGCACACGAAGCTGCCCATATCGCCAACGGTCATCCGGCAAGGCGCGCAGAAAACCTGCGAGCAGCTCAACGGAATGCGCAGTTCGGTACAGCGCTCGCCCTGATTACTGCCCTCGCTGGCGGCGGTGAAGCTGCAGCGGGCATTGCAGTGGGGACGTCTTCGTCGGCTTTACGTAGTTTTCTTGGGCACACCCGCGCCGAAGAGGCAGCAGCAGACCGCAGTGCCGCCAGCTATCTGCGTTGGGCCGGAATTTCACCAAGCGGTATGGTCAACTTGCACAGAAAATTCGCCGGTCAGGAATTGCTGACTACGTATAATCAGGACCCTTATATGCGTTCGCACCCGACTAGCCGCGAAAGACTCCGCGCGGCAGAAGCTTTTTTGGAAGAGTTCGGCGATCAAGCCACGCGCAGCGCAAATGCGGATTACTGGTTCGCCCGCATCAAGGGAAAGTTGTCTGCTTTTTTACGAGCGCCCGGTTGGACCCTGCGTCGAGCGGCCGAAGAAAACCACCAGGACATAAGGCTTATGCGTGAGGCGTCAGCCTATCATCAAAACCGCAATTTAAGCCAAGCCCGCAAGGCCATCAACGCTGCCCTGCAACTTCGCCCAGACGATCCATTTTATTATGAACTGAAAGGGCAAATTTTATTGGAAAACAGACAGGTAAAAGACGCTATTGAAGCATATGGCGCCGCTGTAGAAATGGCGCCGCATGACGCGTTGATACTTGCGGGCTATGGGCGCGCCTTGCTGGCCGACGACCAGACGAAAGAGGCTTTAAAAGCACTTGAGAAAGCACGCGCCAGGGACTACCGAAACTTAAGACTAATGCAGGATTTGGGCGTCGCTTACGCGCAGCTAGGAAACAACGGTATGGCTTCGGCCGTTACGGCGGAAAAATACGCATTGCAGGGCCGTCTGGCAGACGCTGGCATTCATGCGAAACGTGCCGTTGCGCAGTTGCCCGAAGGATCTCCGGGTTGGCAAAGGGCGCAGGATGTGCTGATTGCTTCGGAACGCGCTGAGAAAAACAAAAGGAGAAGGAAATGATCCTCAGACATGTTGCACCCGCCCTTCTGGGGCTTTCCTTGATTACCGGTCCTGTGCTCGCGCTCGACCTCAGCGCACTCAGCGACGACGAGAAGGCTGAATTTGGCGCGCAGGTTCGGGAATACCTCCTCGAAAACCCTGAAGTGATTATCGAGGCAATAAACATACTGGAACAGCGCAACGCCGTAGCCGAAGCCGAGGCCGATAAACAGCTCGTGGCTGCCAACCAAGAAGAACTGTTCAACGACGGTTATAGCTGGGTTGGCGGCAATCCTGATGGTGACATAACTCTGGTCGAATTTATGGACTATCGTTGCGGCTATTGCCGCCGCGCGGTGCCCGAAGTGGCCAGTCTGTTAGAATCTGACGGCAACATTCGCCTTGTGATAAAAGAGCTGCCCATTCTGGGTGAAGCATCAATTATGTCATCCCGCTTTGCTGTAGCGACGAAACAGGTTGCCGGAGACGACGCGTATAAACAAGTACACGACGCCCTGTTGGAGTTCAGCGGCGAACCCAACGAAGTTACTTTGCGCCGTATCTCGGACGGTTTAGGGTTGGACAGCGATGCGATTATCGTGGCCATGGACAGCGACGACGTCACGGCTGAGATCAATCAGACGCGCGAGCTTGCCAGGAAGATGAATATCTCTGGCACGCCCTCATTTGTTCTGGGAACCGAAATGCTGCGGGGATTCCTGCCAGCGGACCAGATGCGGCAGATCGCGGATGGCGTAAGGGCGGACAAAAGCTAAGGTAATCCCTTTTATTCGTCGGATGCCAGATTCAGGCTTCGAGGCGGTAGCGTTCAAAGCGTACTAAGCTGTGTCACAACGTTAGTGGAGAATTACTCTGCCGCCGCCTGAACTGCATCAAGCTCTGCCGCCTTTTTCTCGACCTCTTCCACGATGTGGTCAATCATCTTTTCATTCGACATTTTGTGGCTAGCCTTGCCTGCCAAATAAACCATTCCGGACCCCGCTCCGCCGCCGGTAAAACCAACATCGGTCATCAATGCCTCGCCCGGACCGTTCACAACGCACCCGATGATCGAAAGACTCATGGGTGTCTTAATATGCTCCAATCGGCGTTCAAGTACTTCTACGGTTTTTATCACGTCAAACCCCTGGCGCGCGCAGGATGGGCAAGAGATGATATTGACGCCACGGTGACGTAGACCGAGCGACTTCAGTATCTCAAAACCGACCTTAACTTCTTCTACGGGATCGGCGGACAGGCTTACGCGGATCGTATCACCAATGCCCATCCAAAGCAGATTACCCAAACCAATTGCCGACTTGATGGTGCCGGATACCAGTCCGCCTGCCTCGGTTATGCCCAGATGGATGGGAGCGTCGGTAGCCTCGGCAATACCCTGATAAGCGGCGGCTGACAGAAAAACATCGCTGGCTTTTACGCTGATCTTGAATTCATGGAAGTCATTGTCCTCAAGGATCCTGATATGTTCCAGCCCGCTTTCGACCATCGCCTCGGGGCATGGCTCACCGTATTTCTCAAGTAGGTGTTTTTCCAGACTGCCCGCGTTGACGCCGATACGTATTGAACAATTGTGGTCACGCGCGGCCTTGATAACTTCTTTCACACGCTTTTCGTCACCAATATTTCCAGGATTGATGCGAAGACAGGCGGCACCGGCTTCAGCCGCCTCTATACCGCGCCGGTAGTGGAAGTGAATATCCGCAACGATCGGAACCGGGCTTTCCCGAACGATTTCATAAAGTGCCTTTGAAGACGCTTCGTCCGGGACAGAGACCCTGACGATATCTGCACCTGCTTCTGCCGCAGCCTGTACCTGCGCCACGGTTGCGGCGACATCGGTTGTAAGCGTGTTCGTCATAGTTTGCACCGCGATCGGAGCATCACCGCCGACGGGTACATCGCCAACCATAATCTGACGGGACTTGCGGCGATAAATGTCGCGCCACGGGCGCACGTGATTGAGGGACATATGGGCTGTTCCGGCGTTACCTGCGTTGCGCTTTAGATAGTTCGGCCCGCCAAGTATCGCAATGCCGGTATTACTCTGCAGGTTCTTCTACTACCTGAGTATTAAGTTCGGCCACCAACTGCTTGAGCGCACTGTTTTGATCCGCTTCAAGGTCAGCAACTTCGAACCGCTCTGCCACAGCATCCTTGGACAGGATAACCCCCTTGGTTACTGTTCCCGGCGCACCAACGGGGCCAAAATGCTCGCCATTCATCGCGAAATAGACAGAACCCGAGGCTCCAGCACGCAATTGGGGCGGCTCTTCTGTCAGAGGCACTTCGAAGGTGCTGCCCTGCTCTACAGTGCCCAACGTGCCCTCAAATATGACACTGCCGTCCGAGGCCGTAACCCGCATCCAGGAAGGATTGACAGCGACAATTTTCAAAGTTGTGTCCAGTTGCTCGACCACTTGGGGCAATGCAGGGCGCTCAACGGTGTGAAACTCGGCAACCTCAACCTGAGGAGGTTCCGGCGGACGGAAAGTGCCAACGGTGCGTGGATCCAATGTCGAAATCGGCGCGTCTCGGGCAACCAAAACTGGAACATCAAGGGCCTGCGGTCGATACAAACGATCCAGCGCCTGAGCATTTGGCGCGTCAACGCTGGCAATCTCAGTATCGTCAACTTGAATACTTGCAGCGTCCAACGGGTCCAAATCCGTCAGGACAACCGGTGCCTGTTCTACTGGACTGACCTGAACCTGCTGAATACGGTTCAGAACGGACCATCCGCCATAGCCAATACCGCCAATAACCGCCAAAAGAACAAGCGAAGATCCTATCGCACGAGGCTCGATCTGACTGACGAAGGATTCCCTGCCGGGAAGATATGGCGTGTTCGGCGAAACAAATGGATCGCGAGCTTTCGGCACGCGCGATGGAAGTTCGCCGGTCGGCTTGCGGACAACAGATGCCTCGGCCGACATGCCATGGGCTACTTCGAAACCACTTTCCGCGCAGAACGTAGCAAAGGTTTCGTCAGGATTCATGCCCAGGTAGCGCGCATAGGAACGCACGTATCCCGCGATAAAGCCAGGCGTGTCAAATGCGTCGGGGTCAGCGTTTTCAATGGCAGCAATGTAGTTGGCCTTGATCCGCAACTCTCGCTGAACATCGAGAAGAGATTTGCCCATCGTGGCACGCTCACCACGCATGACATCGCCAAGACGCAACTCGTAATCGTCAAAACCCTTTGGTCTGACGTCGGTTTCTTCGTCGGAATCGCGCTGTGATCTGCGCCCAATCATTCCTGCTGCCCCATTCTGCCTTTTTGCGCGATACACGCCAATGGCGAATCATCCCCAAAACGATTCGTCCACCAATTTTATTAGCGTAAGCTTAACACGCGACATACACGTTGCACACTTTGGCGTTAGGTTAACCTGCAAGTTCGGCGCGATTTAGCGCACAATGTGACCAAAGTTCGTCAATCGCTTGGATCAGACGGTTCATTTCGCCCGGTCCGTGAACGGGAGAAGGGGTAAATCTCAAGCGTTCAGTTCCCCGAGGTACCGTTGGGAAGTTGATCGGTTGAACGTAAATTCCGTAATCGTCCAGCAACATATCGCTCAACTTCTTTGTATGAACAGGGTTGCCGACGATAACCGGAACGATGTGGCTGCCGTGATCAATTAGCGGCAAACCCATGCCCTTGAGCCGCAGTTTGAGGACCTTGGCTTGCGTTTGATGCTTTTCCCGCAACTCAGTTGCACCCTTGAGATATGCAACAGATGCTGCTGCGCCGGCTGCGACAGCAGGCGGTAGCGAGGTCGTAAATATGAAGCCTGGCGCATATGACCTTACTGCGTCACACATTTTGGCGCTGGCTGCTATATAGCCACCCATAACGCCATATGCCTTTGCGAGCGTCCCATTAATAATATCGATACGATGCGCCAGACGATCTCGCTCGGTTACACCGCCGCCTCGGAGGCCATACATGCCAACTGCGTGAACCTCGTCGATATAGGTCAGTGCACCAAACTCATCTGCCAGATCGCAAATTTCCTCAATAGGACCGAAATCACCATCCATCGAATAAACAGATTCGAACGCGATCAACTTGGGCGCAGAGGGATCGTCGGCCTGAAGCAACTCTCGAAGATGGGCAACGTCGTTGTGTCGAAAAATTCTTTTGGCACCGCCGTTGCGGCGCACTCCTTCGATCATAGAAGCGTGGTTCAATGCGTCGGAGTAAATGATCAGACCCGGGAACAACTTGGGCAACGTCGAAAGCGTCGCATCGTTAGCGATGTAAGCACTGGTAAACAGCAAAGCGGCCTCTTTGCCGTGCAGATCAGCCAACTCGGCTTCGAGGCGTTTGTGATAAACAGTGGTGCCCGAAATATTGCGAGTGCCGCCCGAACCGGCGCCGGCCGCATCAATCGCCTCGCGCATTGCGTTCAAGACAACTGGATGCTGGCCCATACCCAGATAGTCGTTGCCACACCAGACAGTTATGTTCTGTTGCGACCCATCTGGGCAAGTACGTACAGCGTGCGGAAAATGACCGTTGCGGCGTTCGATATCGATGAAGGTCCGGTAACGACCTTCCTCGTGCAGCCTTGCAATTGCTGAGTCGAGCTTAGCATTATAGTCCAACGGTTTCTCCTTCTGCGCCCGGCTTCGTTCTTGTAATAACCGGACCACTCTTTAGCCGCAGGTAACAGCGCAAGCCGTGCGTGCGGATCTGCATCCCTTTGATAACCGTGCCTAGCGAGAAATCCAGAGTCGCATCATTGATTTGCATCAATTATCTCTGTTATCTCCTTTCGACAAGTATAGTTACGGCTATCAGACGCGAGGAAACGACGCAGGCAATAGCAGCGCAGTCTCAACGTTTCCGATAGTATACCTCATTTCTTAAAGATACGCACTGGACGGCGCCGCCTGCGCTGATAGGCTCCGCGCCAGTTCAAGACTTTGAGGAGAAACCCATGTCGTTAGACGCTGTTCTCAGCAGGATCGACTCTGACCTGTCCACCTCAATCAACCGTCTGATGGAGTTTTTACGCATCCCGTCGATTTCCACTGATCCGGCCTTCAAAGAAAAGGTCGACCAGGCGGCAGATTGGTTGGTTGCCGACCTCAAAAGCATAGGGATAAAAGCCGAAAAACGATCCACACCCGGCCATCCAATGGTCGTCGGTCATGTCGGCGAGGATGGCATCGGTCCCCATTTTTTGTTTTACGGCCACTATGACGTTCAACCGGTGGATCCTTTAGAGCTTTGGAACCGTGAACCTTTTGACCCAGCTTTGGAAGAAACTGAAAACGGACAAGTCATTCGCGGGCGCGGCTCTTCGGACGACAAAGGACAACTGATGACTTTCGTCGAGGCCTGTCGCGCTTGGAAAGCGGTTCATGGCACTCTTCCCTGCCGCATCACTTTCTTTTTCGAGGGCGAGGAGGAATCCGGGTCCCCGTCGTTAGTGCCTTTCCTAGAAGCCAACAAGGAAGAGCTGAAGGCGGATCTGGCGCTGGTCTGCGATACATCAATGGTTTCCCGCGGGGTGCCATCAATCTCTTCGCAGTTGCGTGGCATGCTAAAGGACGAATTCACGATCATCGGCCCCCGTATCGATCTGCATTCCGGTCATTACGGTGGCCCTGGCCTGAACCCGCTGCGTGAAATGTCAAAAATCGTCGCCTCATTTTATGACGAAGAGACAGGTCGAGTGGCGGTGGATGGGTTCTATGAAGGCGTTCACGAAGTGCCTGAAGAGCAGTTACGTCAATGGGAAAACTGCGGATTTGACGAAGCTGAGTACCTGAACTCGGTGGGTTATACTCAGCCGCATGGCGAAAAAGGTTACTCAACGCTCGAACAACAGTGGGCGCGGCCAACGTTAGAAGTAAACGGCCTATGGGGCGGATACAATGGCGCTGGCTCCAAGACCGTCATCCCGTCCGAGGCGCATTGCAAGATAACCTGCCGACTAGTAGGCGAAATGGACCCTGACGATTTACGAGACAAAATCCGCAAACACGTGGAAGCTCGACTATCCACCGACGCTAAAATCGTCTGGGACAACGATTTGGAAGGCTCGCCCGCCTCAGTCATGAACCTTGATCGACCGGAATTCGAAGCTGCACGCGGTGCGTTGTCCGATGAATGGAATCGAGAAGCTGTCTTTACAGGTATGGGCGGTTCCATACCTGTGGTCGGTTATTTTGACACGCTTCTTGGCTTGGACTCTATGTTGGTCGGTTACGCTAATGATGACGACGCGATCCACTCGCCAAACGAGAAGTACGACGTAAAAAGCTTCCACAAGGGAATTCGGTCCTGGGCGCGCATTTTGGATGCTTTGAACAAATGAGCTAAATAAGGCAACGCTTTTTTGGCGGTGCCTTATTTATTTAGCAATCCATTTTCACATATGAATTACGCGCCCGAAAGCGTCGAGAACGCTTTCATGCATCATCTCTGACAAGGTTGGGTGCGGGAAGACCGTGTTCATCAAGTCTTCTTCAGTAGTTTCAAGCTGCCGACCAACAACGTAGCCCTGAATTAGTTCGGTGACTTCGGCGCCGATCATGTGGGCGCCTAGCAGTTCACCCGTTTTGGCATCAAAAACCGTCTTGATTAAACCATCTGGCTCACCCAATGCGATAGCCTTGCCATTTCCGATGAAAGGGAACTTGCCAACTTTAACGTCGTGACCCAATTCCTTGGCCTTCGCCTCAGTGTAACCAACAGACGCCACCTGCGGCTGGCAATAAGTACAGCCGGCGATGCTTTCTGGTTTGACCGGATGAGCGTGCTTGCCCGCGATCAATTCTGCCACCATGACCCCCTCGTGGCTGGCTTTATGCGCCAACCATGGTGCACCGGCTATGTCACCAATCGCGTACAGTCCATCGACACCCGTGCGACAGAATTCATCCGTAACAACATGGGTGCGGTCGATTTTGACGCCCAGCGCCTCGAGCCCGAGGTTTTCAACATTACCGACAATTCCAACCGCTGAAATAACGGTGTCGAAATCGTGTTTTTCGACTTTTCCGTTGACTTCGATATGAGCGGTGACTTTGCCTTTGCCGCGATCCAGTTGTTTGACCATAGCCTTTTCCATTATGGTCATGCCCTGTTTCGTAAAGGCTTTTTTGGCAAATGCGCTTATCTCAGCGTCTTCTACGGGCAGCACGCGGTCCATCACTTCGACGACAGTAGTGTCAGATCCTAAAGTGTTGTAAAAGCTTGCAAATTCTATGCCAATCGCACCCGAGCCGATTACCAGTAGCTTCTTTGGCATCCGGGGTGGCATCAAAGCGTGTTTGTAGGTCCAGACGAGATCGCCATCCGCCTCGAGACCCGGCAATTCACGCGCCCGCGCGCCAGTGGCCAAGACAATGTTTTTCGCAGTCAACTCTTCGGAGCCTTTGTCTGTTTTGACACTGACTTTTCCCTTCGAGGGGATCGTCGCCTCGCCCATGACCACGGTGACTTTGTTCTTTTTTAGCAGATGCCCAACGCCACTTGTTAGTTGTTTGGCCACGCCACGCGATCGTTTGACCACTGCATCCAGATCATAGCTTATCTTGTCTGCCGCCAAGCCGAAATCCTTGGCTCGTTCCATAAGGTGAAACACCTCTGACGAGCGCAGCAGCGCCTTAGTCGGAATACAACCCCAGTTCAGACAAATTCCACCAAGGTGTTCACGTTCCACAACTGCTGTCTTCATTCCCAGTTGTGCGGCACGAATGGCGGCAACATAGCCCCCGGGGCCTGCCCCTATTACGATCAGATCAAAGGATTGTGCTGCCATGTGTTCCTCTCGGCGCGGGTCTGTTTTAAACTAGTTTACCGTTAAACTATTTTTTCCAACGCTTCAATAATGGTCTCCGCGACATATGAGGCGCAGGATAAGAAAGGCGCATTTGCGCTGAATTCAGCCTATACCCCTAGTGCGGCTAAGGCTAGAACTGAGACGCAAAACACTTAGGGTTTTCCGAACTGACTAATAGTCGAGGGAATTGTAATGGCAAAAACGCTCAAGGATTTATTGCTCGCCCTACTGAATGCAACGCTTATCCTGTTGGCGTTGTGTCTATTTTTAGGATGGAAGCTGGCACAATCTGTCGAAAATATTCGTACGGGTTTCACTGAGAACCTCAAGATAGTCGCTCCGCTACGTGATGAGATGCAAGGTATTGCAGGAGAGATGGCTGGTCTGCGCAGCGATCTCGCGACATTTCGCGAAGAGGGCGATGTACTGGATACAGTTACACGCTCAAAACTTAACGGCGCATTGGATCGCCTTGGCAATATTGAAGCCAAACTGGAAGAGACACAGACCCGACTAGCGGGTCTTGTCGAAAATCCCGAAGACCTGATCAACCACGCAATTACCACTTCATCCGAAGCCGTTGGCAAACAGATTGTGGCTATTCGGGGTTGCGAGCCGCCGTCTTAACCAGCCGCCTGCAAATCTCGGAACGTCGATCCATACCCGCCGCTGTTGACGTAAGCGGCTTCATGTTCGGTAGTAGCGCGCTCAAGCGCTTCGTTGCGGTAAGGGAAACGGCCAAATTGTCTGATCACTTCGCGATGAGCCCTGGCATGCAGCAAATTGCTGGCGCCAAACTCTGGCATTCTTTCGCACATCAGGCGAACACATCGTTCCTGATCGCACAGATTTTCTGAATGCATCATCGGAAGATAAAAGAATTGCCGCGCAGGTTCGTCAATCTTCATGTCCCAGCCCTTATCTACGGCGCATTTCGCAGCAGAAAGAGCAGCGCGGTCAGTCGCAAACGCCTGTTTGCTGCCCCGGAACATATTGCGCGGAAACTGATCCATCAGAATGATGTAAGCCAGTGACCCACTGGGGTACGTTAACCACATAGAAAACCGACCTTCGCAGGCTGCTTTCCATGTTGGCAAAAACCGTTCCCTGATTGAGGTGTCTAATGTCTCGTCCTGAATATACCAACCGTCAGGACCAACTTCGTCTAACCAAAAACTCAGTACTTCTTCGGGACCAACCATGCCCAAAACTCCGTTTATGCCCTCCCCAGGGACGTAAGGTCATATAAGGCCGTTTTACAGAACTGTTACAGTAACATATTGCAACACTGGCGACATAAATCCGGCGCTTAGGCAGTTTCTTGCGCATCAATTTCATCCTGCGCGGCTTCGATAGCAACCTCCTGCGCAACCTCCATGGCGACAGGTGAAGCCGTGGGGTAAACTGGTGCAATTGCTCCGGTTTCGTCCACCGGCACGTAAGCACGCTGAGTCATTCTGTAGGCCGCGTAAATCGCCATTACGAACATCAAAGCTGCAATAAACAGGAAAAAGCCCTGTGGCCCAAATATAGCACTTCCCATCAACCAACCGGTAATAACCGGGCCAGCAATTGCGCCTAACCCGTTAATGAACACCAGCCCACCAGATGCAGCAGCCATATCGTCATATTCCAGATAGTCATTGGTGTAAGCGATGAACAATGAATAAAGCGGGTTCGACATTCCACCGATCCAAAAGGCTGAGATCAGCAGAACGGGAAATGTCACGCCAAAAATCATGCCCACCATTGCAGAAACTGCGCCGACTGCTGCAACCAACATGATTAAAAGGCGGCGATCCATCCGGTCTGAAACCCAGCCTAACGGGTACTGCAGTACCAGCGCACCAATGTAGAAAGAAGCTACGAAGGTCGAAATTTCAGCAAGCGACAAACCAGCCTGTGCGCCGTATACCGCAGCCATCGCAAACTGGGCACTGAATACTCCCCCCAAAAGGAACATTCCGACGCATCCCAGCGGCGAAGTATCTAGAAGCTGCCGAAGGGTCATGGGCTTGGTGGTATCAAACGCCGGAGTCGGAGAAATCGACAGCAAAATTGGTGCGAACGAGATCGAGACCAGGATCGAGGCAATCACAAAGGTTTCGTACCCAGCTGGATCACCAACAAGCATCAAGGCCTGTGCGCTGACGATCCCCGTCATCTGAACGATCATATAAAGGGATAATGCCTGACCTCTGTTTTCATTGCTGGCAGCATTATTCAGCCAGCTTTCTGCCGTTACATAAACTCCTGAGAAGCAAAACCCGATTACCACCCGTCCTAAAGCCCAGGCAATCGGGTCTGTAAGCAAAGGATACATGATCATTACAGCCGAGATAAACGAAGCAAGTGCTGCAAACACGCGGACATGCCCAACCCTTCGGATCATCTCTGGTGCAAGCCTCGAACCTCCCAGAAACCCTAAAAAGTACGCTGACATCACAATCGAAATCTGAAATGTGGAAAACGACTCAATTTCGCCACGGACACCCAGCAGCGTTCCCTGCAGGCCGTTTCCGACCATCAACAACCCCATACCGAGCAAAAGCGCCCATGCGCTTGAAATTACCTGAAGCATCCCGGTCTCCTGGAGCCATCATTCGATTTGCCACTAGATGCGATCAAAAATCGCCTTGGTCGCGCTTGTCTACGACATTGTCTCGAAATGATCCTGAAAACACGTCTTTCACGGGATCAAAAGCGACGCATCACCATAGGAAAAGAAACGGTACTTGTTTGAAACTGCATGCCTGTAAACCGCTCGGACGCGATCCTGCCCGATCAAGGCGGATACCAACATGAGCAATGTTGATTTAGGCAGGTGAAAATTCGTCACAAGGCCGTCGGTCACCTTAAAATCAAAGCCGGGATAGATGAAAATGTCGGTTTCGCCTTCCCAAGGTTGAACCTCTCCTCCTTTGGCCGCGCTTTCGATCAACCGAAGCGCCGTTGTACCCACAGGAATGACCCGTCCACCCTCAGCCTTTGTCGCCCGAATCTCGGCTGCCGCCGTTTCGCTGACCTGACCCCATTCCGCATGCATTTTATGGGTGGTCACATCCTCAACCTTTACTGGCAGAAAGGTGCCCGCGCCAACGTGCAACGTCACATGGGAAAAAGATACACCTTGCGCAGAAAGCGCGCCCAACAAGGCTTCGTCAAAATGCAGTGATGCAGTCGGCGCCGCCACCGCTCCCGAATGGCGCGCCCAGATTGTTTGGTAATCCGTTTTGTCCTGTTCGTCCGCGGGCCGCTTGGCCGCAATGTAGGGCGGCAACGGCATTGCACCCGCACTTTCCAGCGCCTGATCGAAATCCTCACCCATTACGTTAAAGCGCAGCAAAGCCTGACCGTCTTCAATCCGTTGAAGCGTGGCGCTCAACCTTTCGGAAAATATTATTTCTTCGCCCAATTTCACCTTCTTTAGCGGTTTGACCAGCGCAGACCAACTGCCATCGGCTTGTGGGTCTAGCAGAGTGGCCTCAATTCGAGCGGATACGGGACCTTGCTGACTGTCGCGATAGCGACGCCCATTCAGTCGCGCTGGAATTACTTTTGTATCATTCAAAACCAGGCGATCACCGGGACGCAGCCAATTTGGAAGGTCGAATACATGCTGATCAGTAAGGGTGTCACCCTGTGCTACTAACAACTGAGCAGACGACCGCGGGTTTACTGGCCGCGTCGCAATAAGTTCTTCAGGTAGGTCAAAGTCGAAATCGCTGAGTTTCATAGCCGCGCCATACATCGGCGAAAAAGATTCTTCCACCACTCACACTCAGCGGTCCTCACCTCTGGAATGCGAGGCCGGGTGATCCTGAATCGATTTGTTCAATGTAGCATTCGGCCCATCAGAGACAGTTGGCGCAGGGGCGCGCATCAGATTTCGAAGAAACAGCGGAGCCAGCCCAGATAATGGGTTCACGGAAACAGCAGGTCCGGCCAGTGGACCCTTGAGAGTATAATTGAAGGCAAAAACGCCTTCTCCTTTGCGGGTCAGAACGCTTCCCACAGCATTCAACAGATAGATCGGCGATATTGCACCGCGCAGGTCCAGCAGACCTTCGACTGTGTCGATTGTCCCATCGAAGGAAAGACCCATCGAAGGGCCAACTGCGCTGCCGCTAAGTACCTTAATCTCGGTTGGAGTTACCCGCATTTTGCTATCGATGGCAGAAAAAAAGATACCTTGGCCTGCCATTTCATTCACAAGACCGACCAAGCTTATGGCGTTCAACAACGCCGCCATCGCTGGGGCATCCTTGATGCGCGTATTTTCCATCCTAAGGGTCACATCGTAATTCCCCGCTTCGGCCACTGGATCCAACTGCAAAGCCAATGATCCGCCGCGGGCTTGGGTTATGACACCGGCCGAGCGCAATACAGCGCCTGCATCATCTGAACTCAGGTTAACTGCGCTCCGCCCATCACGTGGAGAAACTTGCCCGCTGACCGCTGCTCCTCCATTAACTGCGGCAGTAAATGCACCGTTTAGACCGCCAGTTGTTCTGAAGTTCCCTTTTAGACCTGTTAAAGCTACTGATTGCGTGACCTGCAACCGATCCAACGCGACCTCCAAATTTGGACCGGGACCCGAACCACCTCCGCTGCCGGACCCAAATGTGGATTTGCCCAAATTCAACACACCGCCCAACACGCGAATGTCCGGAACCCCTGCCCCACGTCCGATCAATTCGGCAGGCACCGCCAACCAATCACCCAATTCAAACGAGCTGAAACGGATACGATCAAAATCTCCGTCACGAAATGAAATCGATGCGCTGGAGCGAAGACCTGCAGCGTTCAATCGCAGTGATTGGACGTTTGGTTGTTCACCCAATGTCGCCTCAATCGACATCGTACCTTCACCGCTTTCGGACTTCCGCCATCCTAATTCTGGTATTGCAAGACCGACTCCTAACAAATCAGACTGTGCTGTCAGATTGGGCGGATCACCAGCGCCAATTCCCAGAGCGAAATCCGCCTGTCCGCTGCCTGTCAACATCCCTTGCGGCAAGCCGGCACCGATCTGCCTCATCAATCGGTCGGATAACTCGATCTGACCGGTTAACTGGCTTCGCTGCGGTGCACCACCTCCGATCGGTTGGGTCCATTTGGCTTGTACTGGGACATCTCCATAAAACCCATTCCCGCCAATCGACACCTGAGTTTGATCTCCGGTCAAAGCTAGCTGCGCAGCCTTTACCACTGCGTCAGGAACAAGCTTGTCGCTTTGAACATCGAAAACATCACCTGCGTAGTGAAATTCTGTGTCCTCAAGTTTCAGGTTCTTAATTAAAGGCAGCGAAAGCGTGCCCTCCAGACGCACCCTGCCCTCAGCCAAGTCAACCGGAAGATTGGCCTTGGTCATTACCTGCAAAGGCGGCCTGTCCAACAGCGAAAGCGCGGCTGTCACGCTTCCGTTCGCCTTCAAGCGGACAATGCCGGGGGTTCGTTTCTTAATGCTTACATCCGGGATTATGAAAGACGTACCCGACGCATCCACAGCGCCGCCTTGGTCGGCGAACACCAATCCTTGTTGAGCAGTTACAGTAAAACGTCCATTCAAAAAATTGACCTGACCCTGCGCATCCTTGACCGGAGGCATCGTTTTAGCAAACCGAACTTCCGTTTTGTCAAAGTCGAAACTTGCAAAAATGTCGGGTGGTATATCTGGCTTCGCGCGCAGAGAAAATTCGAGATCAGACATCTGGCCCTCAAACAAATTTTCGTCCACCCATTTACGCGGCTTTGGCGCCAACTTTTGCGGCCAATACCCAAGAACTTGGTCGACCCGCATTTGATCGATCTGGCCGTCGATATTCGCAACCCAACCATCGGGCAGTCCAGCAATATCACCGCTTAACCGCAGTCGATGATCGCCATCCTCAACGCGCATTTGTCCCAGCTTGACCCTAAACGGAGCCAGCTTCATCTGAAAGTCCACGTCTGCATGCGTTAAGGTCAATGGTTCAGGAAACAAATCGGCGGGATTGACTTGAATACCGCTCAGCCGGAACTGCCCGTCCATGCTTTCCAACCCGGCGGCAGTGACACCTTGCAGGAACGCTTTGCCATCGCCCTGAACATTTCCCCACGCTGAATTGATCGAAACTTCATTAAAATCCAACACATGCCGTTTAGGGTCATAAGTGAAATATGTGCGTGCTGATTCAAAATTTATTGGGCGCGTCTCGGGCGTTGGCTGCACTGCGCCCGAACCAAGATTAAGTGTGGCAAAGACTGAACCAAGATTGCCATCCGCATCAATGCTTCCACGCAAGGCCCCAGAAATTGGAGATTTAAGAACCTGCATCCAAGCCAGTGCTGGGCTATGCCCGCTTATGTCCTCGGCCGGAAGATCGGTAATCGTGATGCCAAACCTAGCCTCGGCACTTTCTAACGTACTGGTATAATTTGCCTCGATTTCGCTGACGTAATCTCGACCTGCAAGCACTGAAAAACTGGTGGCCAGTCTGACCTCGCGCGCGCTACGGGTCATCTGAATACGACCGCCGTCCAGGATCCAAGACCTACCTTGTCTGAGGTCGCTGTAATCCAGAGTAATTGCATCCAGTTCGACCGAAGTCAGCGCCGACAAAGCCGGGGACATAAACATACTGTCCGAAGCCTCGATCAATTCGGCCATGTTTGGCGCTCGGCCAACCGGTGCGCTGTCGGTTCCGACTGTCATTGTCAAAGCTCCGTCAACGCCGCGCGACAAGGCGATCTGTGCGCCTTGCAAAATGATGCGTTTTGGCCTCACATGACCACGCAGCAACGGGCGCATGGCAAGGCTGGCCCTCATATCTGAAACTTCGGCGATTTGCTGGCCGGCAGCATCGCTTATCTGGACATCTGTCAGGCGTAAACGTGGTCGCCAACCTTCATGTATTATCAGGCTGACGTCGCCGAAGCGTATTTGAAATCCGCCCAGTGCTTCATCCAGCCGGGTCTCCACCCTGTCGCGCAACCAAAGCGGCGCATGCACCCGTTGTCCGACGACCATGAACGCGGTTACTAAGGCAAGCAGAACCAGAACAAATACGCCCCGCATGGCCCAAAGCCCTGCAGTACGGCGGCGCGAGCGGCGACGTGGTTTCTTACCCACTTCATTGTCGAATTGCCGTTCTGATTGCACCAATTTGCTTTCCACACCTTTTAACCCGCCCGGCATGCCCTATGATATTGGGATACCGAAAATAATATTAACCGGAGATCGCACATGCCCGAGGTTTCAGACATTGCACCCGATTTCACGCTGCCCCGAGACGGGGGAGGCCAGGTCAGCCTTGCAGAGCACCGCGGCCATCCAGTCGTTTTATTTTTCTACCCCCGTGATGATACGCCGGGCTGCACCAAGGAATCCATCGGTTTCTCAGAACAACTGCAGGCATTTGCCGACGCCGGCGCTCAAGTTTTCGGCATCTCTCGCGACAGCGTTGCGAAGCACGACAAATTCGTCGCCAAACACGGTCTAACCACACCGCTACTGTCCGATGAAGGCCAAACCGTTTGCGAGGACTATGGAGTTTGGGTCGAAAAGAACATGTATGGGCGCAAATCGATGGGGATTGAGCGATCAACATTTCTTATCGATGCAGACGGTCGCATCGCCCGATTATGGCGCAAGGTTAAGGTGCCCGGTCACGTCGAGGAAGTACTGGAAGCCGTCCGCTCATTATAATCCTCCTCGACCCGCGACAACATTCAGATTATGTCCCGCTGAAATATTACTCAGGCGGAGCGATCCTTTGTCTAAAACACTAACCCAGATGGCGACCGAAGTCCTTACAACTGCTGATGGGCGCGCCAAAACAGATCTGTCTAAAAGTCATGCCGCAACGTGGTTCGCCTCGCGCACAGGCGAGGCCCCTGAGATCATAGTTGGGACAGCGACGCCGCCCTTGTCGCCTGCCCGACCCGATAAACCCGAGCTTCTTTCGCCACGGGAAGTACCCAAACGTCGACCGGGCACAGAGGAAGGCCGCATTGCGCTGTTACATGCAGTCGCGCATATCGAATTGAACGCAGTAGACCTGCATTGGGACATCATTGCCCGTTTCGGTCATGTTCCGATGCCGGTTGGGTTCTACGACGACTGGGTCAAATGTGCTGAAGAAGAATCTCGTCATTTCGAGATGGTCTGCGACTGTCTTGAAGAAATGGGCAGCCATTATGGTGCATTACCGGCCCATGCCGGAATGTGGCGCGCCGCCGAAGATACGGCCGAAGATCTGATGGGACGTCTGGCTGTTGTTCCAATGGTTCTCGAGGCTCGCGGTCTAGACGTAACACCCGGAATGATAGACATTTTTCGCAATGCGAAAGCAGAACAGGCTATTTCAGCGCTCGAGGTCATTTATGCCGAAGAAGTTGCGCATGTAGCCTATGGTTCCAAGTGGTTTCATTTCTTGTGCGGTCGCGAGAATGTCGATCCGAAGGACGTTTTCCATGCGCTGGTACGCAAATACTTCCACGGCGTGCTCAAACCGCCTTTCAACGAGGAAAAGCGTGCAGAAGCAGGGCTGCCGCCAGATTTCTACTGGCCACTGACGGAAGAAATGCCTTCAAATAAAACGGCGTCAGACCGGTAACACCAGCCAGTTTCGGCAACTTCCCGCCGATACCCAGCGGTAATCCCGCAATTTTACGGCGAATATAGTCAAGAATGTTGCCCTATGGGTTTCGTCCCTTTATGCAGTCGGCCCAAGAGGCGGCGAGACACTCACGACCGGCCTTGCATACGGGGACAATTGAGGTACGACGCGTGCGAACACGTCTGGCAATCAAATTTCACGCACTTCTCGAGCGGTACTTTCCGGAACGCCGGGTTTTTTTGAAATCCGACAACGACACCAGATTCATTCGACTGAGTTCGGAGACACAGCTTGCGGCCTTTGCTGGGGTCGCAGTCATGGTCGGTTGGACTGCCGTTGCAACGGCGATCCTTCTTATGGACAGCATCGGGTCGGGTAATTTCCGCGAACAGGCGAAACGGGATCAAGCAACCTACCAGGACCGTCTGAATATTTTATCCGCCGAACGCGATGCGCGTGCGGCTGAAGCGCTGGCAGCACACGAACGTTTCAACGCTGCATTGGAACAAGTCTCGTCAATGCAATCGGAGCTTTTGGAGTCCGAGAACAGACGTCGCGAGCTGGAGACTGGAATCGAAGTCATTCAGACAACTCTGCGCACGACTATGAAGCAACGAGAAGAAGCCCGCAGCGAGCTGGCTGAATTGCAGCAGGCTTCGGAAAACGGAACGTCGGACGTTAAGGCGTCGTCGAACCCTGCCCATATGGCGTTTATGACCGACGCTCTGGTTCGCACTGCGCAAGAGCGCGATATGATCGCTGCGAATGCGCAGGGTGCGCTGGATCAGCGGGACGAACTTGAGCTAGAAATCCGGCTGATGCAGGAACGCAGCGACGAGATTTTCCGGCAATTGGAAGACGCGATGGTGATCTCGGTCGAACCTCTGGACAAGATGTTCCGGCAGGCAGGAATGCCAACAGATCGCATTATTGAAGAAGTCCGACGAGGATACAGCGGCATGGGCGGGCCGCTTACCCCAATTTCATTCAGCACGCGCGGTGAGGAACTGACCCCCGACGAAATCCGCGCGAATGCACTGCTGCAGCAAATGGATCAGTTAAATCTGTATCGAATTGCTGCCGAAAAGGCCCCTTTTGCCAGCCCGGTTAATTCAGCAGTGCGATATACCAGCGGTTTCGGCAAACGCCGCGACCCGAAGACCGGTGGCAGCCGTATGCACAACGGTGCAGACTTTGCGGGCTCTAACGGCACCGACATATTTGCGACCGCAGATGGCGTTGTTACCCACGCAGGCTGGCAGTCTGGTTTTGGCCGGTTGGTCAAGATCAAGCACGCCTTCGGTATTGAGACACTTTACGCTCATAACACCAAGATCCGCGTTAAGGTTGGTCAAAGGGTCTCGCGCGGGGATCATATTGCTGATATGGGTAGCACCGGACGGTCGACCGGTACGCATCTGCACTATGAGGTGCGCGTAAACGGAAAACCCGTGAACCCTATGACCTATATCAAGGCTGCGAGAAATGTTTTCTAAGAGCAAAATTAACGAGCCCGGATCCAAAGAAGCTGAGGCGTCAAAACCCGCCGCACCGGCAACATCGGCATCCCCTGCACCTGCAGAGTCCAAGACCAACACGGCACCTAAACCTAAGCCTCCTGCATCTGTTCTGTCTTCCGACCTTCACATAACGGGTAACATGAAAACCTCGGGTGATATTCAGGTTGAAGGAACCGTCGAAGGCGATATTCGCGCCCATCTTCTGACAATAGGCGAAACCGCCACCATCAAAGGCGAAGTTACAGCCGACGACGTTGTGATCAACGGCCGAATCGTTGGTCGAGTGCGCGGCCTTAAGGTCCGCCTGACTTCAACAGCCCGTGTCGAGGGCGACATCATCCACAAGACGATCGCCATTGAAAGCGGAGCGCATTTCGAAGGTTCGGTGCAACGTCAGGACGATCCTTTGAACCCTGGCCGCAGTTCTAAATCTGGCGCTAACCCTGCCGCAGAAGTCAAACAGTAACCCCGGTCAAAGTGGTTGGGAGCTGAGCGCCGCGAGAAATCTCGCGGCGTTCGTTATTGAGTGCTCCACATTATTACCAACAGCGATAATGTTATCGCATTGAACCGTTTTGGCGATGACAGGGACCTTTCATGATATTGGATAACATTATCGATCTTGAATCCTACCCAATCGGTGACCGCAATTTTCGCAATGCCTGCAAGCGAACCTTCGATCTGGACGGGGTGTTGGAGATGCCTGGCTTCGTAAAAGACGAGGCCGTTAAATCAATTTGCGCGGAAGGTTTGACTAACTCTCAAGCTATTTACGCAAAAACTGAGCTACACACAGTGTATTTGAGCCCACAGGATCCGCAATTCCCACCTGAACATCCGCGAAACCGACTGGTGCAGTCCTCAAAGGGGTGTCTGACCGACGATCTGATTCCGCAAGGGTCGGCGCTGCGTACGCTTTATAATGCAGAACTTTTTCGAGAGTTTCTGTGTGCCGTTTTGGAAGAGGGCGCATTGTTCGAATACGCCGACCCTCTGTCTTCAATAAATCTGCATTTCGCCGAAAAAGGTCAAGAACTCGGATGGCATTTCGACAACTCTTCATTTGCCATTACCCTGATGATTCAAGCACCTGAAAAGGGTGGCCAATTCGAGTACATCAAGGACGTCAGAGACGCCGACTCAGGCGAAATGAACTATTCTGGTGTTGCTGAAGCATTGGATGGGATTACACCGGTTGAAACTCTGAATGCTCGGGCGGGAACGTTGGTTTTCTTTCGTGGTCGAAACTCAATGCACCGTGTCGCCCCGAACGAAGGCGATGTAACGCGAATTCTAGCCGTGCTGGCATATAACGCCGAACCGGGCATTTCCCTATCCGAAAGCGCCCGCAAGACTTTTTATGGCCGAATATCTTGACCGATTAGCAACAGGCAAGACTCTAATCGCCCAACAAGTGGGCAAAATTGGACTGAAATTCACAAAAAATGTTTTTTTGATATACACTTAAGCCGATTTGTTCCGGAGGGTTAATCATGTCTTCTAAACTCATGGCCGAGTTTTTCGGCACATTCTGGCTGGTTCTTGGCGGTTGCGGCAGCGCGGTTTTAGCGGCCGGCGTTGCAGATGTGGGCATCGGCTGGCTTGGCGTTGCTTTCGCGTTCGGTCTGACCGTTTTGACAATGGCCTACACTGTAGGACACATCTCAGGCGGGCATTTCAACCCGGCTGTTAGCCTGGGTCTGATGATTGGCGGACGGTTCCCGGCAAAAGACCTTTTGCCCTACTGGGTCGCCCAGGTTGTTGGCGCGATTGTCGCCGCTATTGTCCTTTACGTGATTGTAAGCGGCGCACCGGGCTTTGAAGGGGTTGGCGGGTTTGCATCGAACGGTTACGGCGATGCCTCGCCAGAGGGCTATTCGATGATGTCTGCCCTTGTGATCGAAGTTGTGCTGACCGCGTTTTTCATTTTGATCATTCTGGGAGTGACTTCAAAGGGAGCGCCTGCAGGCTTTGCCCCAATCGCAATCGGTCTTGCGCTTACACTGATCCACCTGATTTCGATCCCGGTCACAAACACGTCGGTCAATCCCGCCCGTTCGACAGGCGTTGCATTGTTTGCCGACGGTCCCGCTTTGGCTCAGCTGTGGCTTTTCTGGGTCGCACCACTCATAGGTGGCGCATTGGGCGCACTTATTTGGAAAGTTATGTCGCCAGAGGATTGAGCAAAAAACAGCTCCGGCGCCTGTTAAGGCGCCGGGCTCAATATTATTCGGTTACGGTAACCTTTTTCATTGCGTCGGGCTGGCCTATGACAGCGCCGTTGGGACCATCGCCTCTCTTAATAGCGTCAACAACATCCATGCCGTCTGTGACCTGACCGATTACTGTGTATTTTCCATTCAGAGACGGGCCAGGTTCGAACATTATGAAGAATTGTGAGTTGGCACTGTCGGGATCTTGTGCCCGCGCCATTCCCACTACACCACGATCATAGTTAAAGTCCGAAAATTCAGCCGGTAGATCAGGACGGTCCGAACCGCCCGTACCCGCACGCCGCAGATCGCTTCCTATACGGCCGTGCTCGACATCGCCGGTTTGGGCCATGAAGCCATCGATCACGCGGTGGAAAACCACTCCGTCATACTGCCCTGCAGCGGCAAGTGCCGTGATCTGTTCAACATGTTTGGGCGCAAGATCTTCGAACAGGTCTATGACCACTGTGCCGTTGGCGCCCTCCCCTTCAATTTCGATCTCAAGCCCGGTTGCAACCGCGGGGCTGGCCAACAGGGTGAATGCCGCAACAAGTTTACGCATCGGCTGCCACCTTCACACTGATCATACGGTCCGGGCTCGCAGGGGGCTCACCCCGGACGATCGCGTCCACATGCTCCATACCATCGATAACACGCCCATAGACGGTGTACTGACCGTTTAGAAAATGGTTGTCTTTGAAGTTGATAAAGAACTGCGAATTCGCAGAGTCAGGGTTGGCTGACCGCGCGGCACCAAGAGTACCGCGATCATGGGGCAATTTAGAAAATTCAGCCGGGACATTCGGCAATGACGAACCTCCGGTACCGGCCATGCGCAGATTGAAACCATCTTCCATATCGCCATGCTGAACATCGCCCGTTTGCGCCATGAAACCGTCGATCACCCTGTGAAAGGCCACATTGTCGTATTCACCGCCACGTGCCAGATCTTTCATCCGCTCGCTGTGCAACGGGGCCACGTCTGGCAGCAGCTCAATGACAACGTTTCCATCTTTGAGCTCAATGATGATTGTGTTTTCGGGATCTTTGATCTCGGCCATGTGGCCCTCCTGTGGATTAGTCTTGCGCAAATACCTATGCGCCACGCGGACGAAAGCCAAGTGACGCATTGACCTGAGGGCAAAATGCAGGAAAAGAACCGCTTATATCGAACTCAAGTGCCGAGGATTGCGCCATGGGCTGGAAAACGCTGGACGACATGGACCTGAACGACAAACGCGTGCTGGTGCGCGTGGACATCAATGTGCCCGTCGTGGACGGAATGGTAACAGATGCCACTCGTATCGAACGCATTGTCCCTACCGTCCGCGATATTTTGGCCGCTGGGGGCAAACCCATTCTTTTGGCCCATTTTGGGCGTCCCGGTGGCGAACGGCGCGAAAACCTATCGCTCAAACAGTTGGTCCCTGCTCTGGAGACTGCATTTGGCGCCGAGGTTCTTTTTTCAGCCGATTGCGTGGGACAAGAAGCTGAACTGGCTGCGCAGGAGCTGCAACCCGGTCAGGTGCTACTACTGGAAAACACCCGTTTTCACAGCGCGGAAACAAAGAATGATCCAAATCTGGCGGCAGGAATGGCGCAACTTGGGGATATCTATTGCAACGACGCATTTTCGGCCGCCCACCGCGCACACAGTTCTACCGAGGCCATTGCACGGTTGCTTCCCGCTTGCGCAGGCCGCTTGATGCAGGCCGAATTGGAGGCTCTACAAAGCGCACTGGGAAATCCCAAACGCCCAGTGACAGCAGTGGTCGGTGGCGCCAAAGTTTCAACCAAACTGGAACTGTTGGGCAATCTGATAAACAAAGTCGACAACCTTGTAATCGGCGGTGGGATGGCGAACACCTTTTTGGTGGCAAAAGGAATTAGCGTCGGTAAATCGTTGGCCGAGCGCGATATGGCAGATACGGCATCGGACATTCTGTCCAGAGCTGCACACTCCGGTTGCAATATCGTTCTTCCGTCAGACATCGTTGTTGCTGAAAAGTTTGAAGCGAACACACCGCATCAAATACTGCCTGCCGACGAGTGCCCCGAGAATGGCATGATCCTGGATGCGGGCCCCGATAGTGTGGCTGCGATTTCGGATACCTTTTCCCAAAGCAAAACGTTGATTTGGAACGGACCGCTAGGCGCATTCGAACTTGAGCCGTTCGATGTCGCCACCAATGCTGCAGCTCTCAAGGCTGCGGCGCTTACTCGATCAGGACAACTAATTTCGGTCGCAGGTGGTGGCGATACGGTCGCGGCATTGAATGCTTCGGGCGCGGCACACGACTTCACGTATATCTCGACCGCAGGTGGTGCTTTCCTTGAATGGATGGAAGGCAAAACACTGCCTGGGGTTGCCGCTCTAGAGACCTGAACCAAGTAGATTGGTCGTTTTGGACTCACACTGAGTTTTTTGCGAATCAGGGGATTCACATCCCGAATCACCTATGACATAGTGCTTCGAGATGCCCAAAAAGGGCACGTTTCTTGAGGCAGAATTCATACGGCGGTCATCAGAGTGTCCCGTTCCAATAGACCCAGATTGGGCGCAATCGTCTTTTTCACGGTAGCTTTTATGCTGGGTGTGTATTTCACCTTTGCTGCCGTGCAGGGCGATTATGGTCTTTTCCGCAGAGTGGAGATAGCTGCGGAACGGGACGCTCTTTCGCGCGACCTCGCCAAGCTGAATTCCGAAATATCTGAGATGGAAAACCTAACTCGCCGGTTGTCGGATACCTATCTGGACCTCGACCTTCTGGATCAACAGGCACGGTCAATTTTAGGTATGATCCGTTCTGACGAGATCGTAATCCAATAACGTTACGCATTATCGAAACTCTTCGGCCAGGGGACACCTGCCTAGATCGCCGGTCAAATCCTGCGCGTCCTGCCGCTGCGTAACATTTACACTCGCCAGATCAAGCGAAATGCTCTATGAGATAGTTTAACGCTAAACTATCTTGCCGGAAGGGGGAGATCGCCGCTATGGCTGCGCGAAAAACCACAAAGAAACCAAATGTTTCTGCGGAGGAACTTAAGACATACTATCGGGAAATGCTGTTGATCCGCCGATTCGAAGAAAAGGCCGGGCAACTTTATGGCATGGGCCTGATCGGTGGATTCTGCCACTTGTATATAGGACAAGAAGCCGTCGTCGTAGGACTTGAAGCTGCGGCAGACGATGGAGACAAGCGTATCACTTCCTACCGTGATCATGGCCACATGCTGGCCTGCGGCATGGAACCGGGAGGTGTGATGGCCGAATTGACCGGGCGCATTGGTGGTCTGTCCAAAGGCAAAGGCGGCTCGATGCACATGTTCTCCAAGGAAAAACACTTTTACGGTGGCCACGGCATTGTCGGCGCACAAGTACCGTTGGGCGCGGGATTGGCTTTTTCTGATAAGTACAAGGGAAACGACCGGGTCACGTTTACTTATTTTGGTGATGGCGCAGCTAATCAGGGTCAGGTTTACGAAACATTCAATATGGCGGCGCTGTGGGATTTGCCCGTCGTCTTCGTCATCGAAAATAACCAGTACGCCATGGGCACAGCGCAAGCCCGCTCGACCTCAACCAAAGAAATTTTCCACCGAGGTGAGGCGTTCGGCATTCCGGGCGAAATCGTCAACGGAATGGACGTACTGGCCGTTAAAGAGGCTGGCGAAAAAGCAGTAGCCCACTGCCGCGCAGGAAAAGGTCCATATATTCTTGAGATCAAGACGTATCGGTATCGCGGTCATTCAATGTCAGACCCAGCCAAGTACCGCACGCGTGAAGAAGTTCAGAAAGTGCGTGAACAGAGCGATCCGATCGAACATGTGCGTGAGCTTTTGCTAACAGGAAAACACGCGACAGAGGACGATCTGAAGGCGATCGACAAAGAAATCAAAGAGATCGTCAATCAGGCCGCCGAATTCTCGAAAGAAAGCCCCGAGCCGTCGTTGGACGAGCTTTGGACCGATATCTACGCCTGAGAGGACGATCAAGACATGGCAACCGAAATTCTCATGCCCGCCCTTTCGCCCACTATGGAAGAGGGCACGTTAGCCAAATGGTTAGTCAAGGAAGGCGACACCGTATCCTCGGGCGATATCATGGCCGAGATCGAAACCGACAAAGCGACGATGGAGTTCGAAGCCGTCGATGAAGGTATCGTCGGTAAAATCCTGATCGCCGAAGGTACTGAAGGGGTAAAGGTTAATACACCCATCGCGGTGTTGGTGGAAGAAGGCGAAGACGCCTCCGCGCTTCCCGCGGCAGCGCCCGAATCAGTGACCGAGGTCGCCCCGGCGGCAGTTGATGCCCCCGCTCCTGCCGCTGCCCCTGCCGCGCCCGTTGTGGACCTGTCGCCGGACTGGCCTGCCGACGCCGAGATGAAATCTGAAACGGTCCGCGAGGCGCTCCGCGACGCGATGGCCGAAGAAATGCGCGGCGACGAGGATGTCTATCTGATGGGCGAAGAGGTCGCCGAGTATCAGGGTGCGTATAAAATCTCACAAGGTCTGCTGGACGAATTCGGGCCTAAACGTGTGATTGATACGCCAATTACAGAACACGGTTTTACCGGCATCGCGGTTGGTTCAGCCTTTGGCGGGTTGAAACCGATTGTTGAGTTCATGACGTTCAACTTCGCCATGCAAGCAATTGACCAGATCATCAACTCAGCCGCCAAAACTCTGTATATGTCTGGCGGGCAAATGGGTTGTCCGATCGTGTTTCGCGGACCTAATGGTGCTGCGGCGCGTGTAGCGGCACAGCATTCGCAAGACTATGCCGCTTGGTACATGCAAGTTCCCGGATTGAAAGTTGTTATGCCGTATTCGGCAGCCGACGCGAAAGGACTGCTGAAATCGGCAATCCGCGACCCTAACCCGGTAGTCTTTTTAGAAAACGAAATCCTGTATGGTCGATCTTTTGATGTGCCACAGGTGGATGACCTGACCATCCCACTGGGCAAGGCTCGTATCTGGCGCGAAGGCTCTGATGTGACCATCGTCAGCTTTGGTATCGGTATGCAATTCGCGTTGGAAGCCGCTGACAAATTGGCCGAGGAAGGAATAAACGCCGAAGTGATCGATCTTCGCACAATCCGCCCGATGGACACTGGCGCGATTATCAACTCGGTAATGAAAACCAACCGTCTGGTAACTGTGGAAGAAGGCTGGCCCCAAGGCTCTGTGGGTAGCTATATCTCATCAGTCGTTATGCAGGAGGCGTTCGATTACCTTGACGCGCCGGTCATCACTTGTACCGGAAAGGATGTTCCGATGCCGTATGCCGCCAACCTTGAAAAACTGGCGCTGGTTACGACCGATGAGGTGATCTCGGCTGTCAAACAGGTGACTTATCGGTAACAGAATGGATATCAGGGGCCGCGATCCAGCAACCGAATGCTACCGTGTCGATCTGGTAATTGACGATCGTACGATCACGGCCCTTGTGCCTGAGCGTTTGGCGGCTGATATGCGATTGATCGGTTCTCGGCCCTCTCACCAAACAGCCTACGTCTGGATGGCTGAAAACAAAGAAAAAATCGAAGCGGCGATAGCGACACTCGCACGCGGCACCGGGCGCCCACGGGCGCCTTTTGACCAAATTACTTTGATTGAGGAGCGCTGAAATGCCCACCGAAATCCTGATGCCTGCTCTGTCTCCCACTATGGAGGAAGGCACGCTTGCGAAATGGCTTGTCAAAGAAGGCGACACTGTATCCTCCGGCGACTTGCTGGCTGAGATAGAAACCGACAAAGCCACGATGGAGTTCGAGGCGGTCGACGAAGGTGTCGTTGGCAAAATCCTAATCCCGGAAGGAACCGAAGGCGTAAAAGTAAACACCGCTATTGCGGTTCTGTTGGAAGATGGCGAAAGCGCTGATGATATCTCGACGTCGCCAGCCCCTGCCCCTGCGGCCGCGCCAAACACGGCGGCGGGCGATGAAGCCGCGCCCGCGACATCCGAGACCCCTGCCCCTGCTCCAGCCGCCCCTGCAAAGGCTGATGGAGGCCGTATCTTCGCTTCGCCTTTGGCACGAAGAATTGCAGCGCAAAAAGGCCTCGACCTGGCGCAAATTAACGGTTCCGGTCCGCATGGCAGGATCGTCAAGGCGGATGTCGAAGGCGCGACAGCAAGCGCACCAGCCATCGCTCCGGCCGCTACAACCGCCCCCCCCTCTGCTGCTGCCCCAGCGGGTCCTTCAGCTGACGCAGTTGCCAAGATGTACGAAGGTCGCGAATTCGAAGAAATTAAACTGGACGGAATGCGCAAGACGATCGCCGCCCGACTTTCCGAAGCCAAACAGACCATTCCGCATTTCTATCTGCGTCGTGACATCAAGCTGGATGCACTGTTGAAGTTCCGAAGCCAGCTGAACAAACAGCTAGAAGGTCGCGGAGTGAAACTGAGCGTTAACGACTTTATCATCAAAGCCGTTGCCAACGCCCTGCAACAAGTACCCGAGTGCAATGCTGTTTGGGCCGGAGACAGGGTCTTACAATTGAAACCTTCGGATGTAGCTGTTGCCGTCGCTATCGAAGGCGGCTTGTTCACACCTGTACTGCAAGACGCCGATACCAAATCGCTCTCTGCTTTGTCGACCGAGATGAAAGACCTTGCTGGTCGCGCCCGGGAACGTAAGTTGGCTCCGCATGAATATCAGGGCGGTACGTTTGCCGTTTCCAATCTGGGCATGTTCGGTATCGACAACTTCGATGCAATCGTGAATCCACCCCACGCCGGCATTTTGGCGGTCGGAACTGGACTGAAAAAACCCGTTGTCGGAGATGACGGAGAACTGACAGTAGCCACGATCATGTCCGTCACAATGTCAGTTGATCACCGCGTTATCGACGGAGCGCTTGGCGCACAATTGCTGCAAGCCATTGTCGAAAATCTTGAAAACCCGATGGTGATGCTGGCTTGATGTAATTCACAAAAAGCCCCACCCGAACGGAAATCGGGCGGGGCCAAGATTTGTAATGATCTAAAAGCGGCGTTTAGTTTCCGATCAACTCAAGAGTTCAAAGACTGTTCTCGCATCGATGCGACAAGCTTAACTTGGATCCTGGTGATTCTTTCCCAGCATATGATCCATTGAAATCGAGGGCTGATCGCACCCTGCTTCACCGACAATCTTCGCGGGAATGCCCGCAACCGTCTTGCAGGCTGGAACCTCCTCCAACACCACAGATCCGGCTGCGATGCGGCTGCAATGGCCAACCGTGATGTTCCCAAGAACCTTTGCACCAGCCCCAATCAGTACTCCATCTCCGATCTTGGGATGACGATCTTCCTCTTCCTTACCTGTCCCGCCCAGCGTCACGGAGTGCAACATCGAAACATTATCACCTACAACGGCAGTTTCGCCGATCACGATTGAATGGGCGTGGTCGATCATAATCCCCTTGCCAATTTTCGCAGCCGGATGGATATCAATTCCAAATATCTCAGACGAACGCATCTGAACAAAATACGCCAAGTCATGCCGGCCTTTTCGCCACAGCCAATGACCTACGCGATAAGCCTGCATCGCCTGATATCCTTTGAAATAGAGCACTGGCTGCAGCAGACGGTGACAGGCCGGATCACGCTCGTATACCGCCATCAGATCCGCCCGCGCCGCTTCTAGCAAAGAGGCGTCGTCCGAATAGGCTTCTTCAACGATTTCACGCAAGACCATCATCGACATCTCGTTCGAGCACAACTTGGCGGCAATGCGATAGGACAAAGCCCTCTCGAGACTGCGGTGATGCAGGATACAGGCGTGAACCAGACCACCCATAAGTGGTTCCTTTTCCACGGCCGCCAGAGCCTCTGCCGTTATGCGATCCCAAACAGGATCGACGTTGGTGATTTGACTGCGCTTTTCGAACATGGCTTTTGATCCTTTTCTGCGCCTAGAATAGCCATCTAAGGTCAAAATCACCAAACGCAAACCCCTGATGTGTTATACAACAAAAAATGAACGAACATGATCACCGATATTTTGAACGACTTATCAAAGTTCGGTTGGCGTCTCTCGAGGCGGAGTCAGCGTCAGGCCACGACGCACAAGCGATTGTCGAACTTGATCAGCAGGCCGTTGGACGCCTCAGCCGCATGGATGCGTTACAAAACCAGGCGATGGCAAAGGCCCAGCAGGCCCGCAGGGATGTAGAAACGCGCCGGCTTCAGACCGCGCTCAGCCGAATTGCCGAAGGCGAGTACGGCTATTGCGAAGATTGCGGAGACTTAATCGCTCGGGGGCGTCTGGAACTGGACCTTGCGGCAAGCAAGTGCGTCAGTTGTGCCTCTGACTGATATTAAACCGGATAAGATTACGTAGAACTATCTCGAAACACTCACAATATTGCAGGTCGTTGAAACTGGGCTCATCCGCCAATCGACGAATATACGCGACAGCCATCAGGGATCCGTTCCCGTATTTAGGATGTAAACGGCCCATATCCGAAGTGTATTCGTGCGCCAATTGCGCCTCGTTAAACATTTGTAAGCATATGGATTCCCGCTCGGAAGGCGGCGCGGCCAACAAGGCCCGCGCCGCTGCACTTACATCACCATGCAAAACAGTACGCAAGATGGACTAACTTGCAGTGCAAGATGCGAAAAGGCCTGGGCCAAAGATCGCTGAAACTTGAGCAACTTCGACAACGTAAGTCCCGCTTACACCATCTGCAGCCTTCGCTGTTTCCGAGTAAGACCAAATTGGAGTCGCGGTCGTCTCTTCGCGCAATAGTACCCCGTTTGAGCGAACTCGAACCAAATAAGCTTCGGTCTCTTCACCCAATGGAACATCCAAGCCGCCCCAGTCATCTCCATCCACCCGCGTGCGGCGCACCCACGAAAAGCTGTCAGCGTCGGTCTTTGACACGACTTTTAGATGAGCCGGCGCATATGGGCGCAAACCGTTGCCGTCAAATGCTTCGACCTGGTGAACAAAAGCTGGATCCTCATACCCACGCGATGCGGGACCGATCCGATAATGTTTTGAAACGCGTCGTTCATTGCGGAGCAAGTTGAGTTGGCTGATACGATCATCGAGCAAAACGAAAACAGAGCCCTCAGGCCAAACTTCAGGCATAGCTGAATCTGTTCCCAATTGGCCGCGCAACCGACCTGAAAGGTTAAATATTCCGCCTTCTTCCAATGTTGCGTCAGAGAACTGGATTACTTCCCAATTATCGAGAGTGCCGTCACCAATGGCAGCCAAGTTGGCACCGTTCAGCAAAGCTTCTCGCGGTCGTGATTCCAGGAAGCCGTCGATCAAGTTGACCCGAAGTGGCCTGCCTTCATCCCAAATTCCGGAGCTGGCCCGCCAAAGCGGTGACTCTGTGAAACCTATTACCGCCTGATCCGAAATAACTTGTCGCAGGGCATAATCTTCGTCCTGCGCAGCGACATAAATAGCTACATTGCCCGCCCACGGGTCTGCCGACAAAGCAAGATAGGGCGCATGTGCGGCCTCTGCCCCTGTAATGAGCGGTAGATCCATAAGTACCGGTAAAACGGGTGTCGGCGCGATAAAAGGTCTGGCGTTGACGCCATCGTCAGTGATCTCGGCGGGGGCATAAACGTCGGGTTCAATCCGAACCGCGTCGACCAGCTGCATTTCAGCCTGTTCAATCCGGTCAATACGAAAACTCGGGAAGTCCTGCTGATCCATGCCTTTCAAGCGAACAACGTCACCAGCGCCAAGATTCAGCTGAGACGGCGGCAAGGCGAAGCGCGCGGTTTCGCGCGACATCCGAGACTCGCTGAGCCACCGTTCGACAGTTTGACGTCCCTCGCCCCGGGTCATTGACAGAGCCATTTCGTTCACTGCAACTGCATGAGTACGATCATCCGGCAGCACCGCTTCTTCGGCAACGATATCGTGATCTGCGTCGGATTGAACAAAGCGTAGTCGGACCCGTCCGGCCATCTCTGCCTCGGCTTCACGCCGATACTCAACAGTGCCTTCGACATCAGAGTTGATCGCAAATCCGTCTGGGTTTACGTCAAAGGCCTTAAGACCACCACGCATCCGGAACACCAGCTTACCGTCGCGCTCAATAGCGTCGAACCCGTATCGCATCATCAGCGGCTGCAGAGCTTGGCGGCCATCCAGTACATCCTCAATCGCGTAACCACGCACAACCCCATGCAGCCCAGACACGTCTATGTCCCGAACACCTGCTCGAAAACAGATTTCGGAAACAACAGATGCCAATGTTCGCGACCCTGACCGTCCCCTCCCTTCCATACCAAGACCCCAGAGGGCCGGGCCGCATTGTCCAACAACGATTTTGACCAGCGAGAAGCACTGTTATGCACGTCAACCGCCATCGAAGCTGCCTGCATGGGCGAAAACCCGTAATGATCGTCCTGCGGGTGAAACGACTTGATGTGGCAGATGAACTCTGTCGGAAACCGATGTTTCCTACCGCCAACGGTATAATCATAGGCCTTAGGCCACCCGTCTGCTCCCGGTACCACACGCATCCGGTCCGAGCGCAGAACGTGTAGCTCGCTCGGTAGTCCCGCCTCGGCCTGAACGGCCTCGACATACGCATTCCCTGACAGCAGCAGCTGACCGAACAGGGCCTCCATCAATTCCGCGCGTCCCTGCGCCGCATTAGGTCGTTGCATCAGGCTCAAGATTGGATGAACGTCATACCGTTGCGCTTGATCCTGCAACACCAGTGGCAACGCCGCCGCCGCCTCAGCCACCAGCTTTACCGACCGGAACCCCACCGGGTTTCCCGAAAAACCCACCCGCGTCAACGAGACGGTGTCCCGGGGGCTCCATGACGCACGGCCACCAGTCTGCCATGCCACGACGGGACCTGCCGCGCTTGCCTTGGCTTCCGGTGCCTCGTTAGCCGTTCCACGACGCAAGAAATCGAATACCATGTTCAGATGCTCCTTTCTGCCGCCGCTCTGCCCGGCTTGTTGAAAGGAGTTATGACTGAAAGAGGTTGACGGCTTCGGAATTAAGCGTTCGGCCGTTTTGCAACACGCTGTTGTACAAGATTTACCTGCTTTGCTGCAGCCCTTTAACCAGCGCTTAGCGATCTTCCGGTAACATAGTTGTAAGAAGCCAAAACCAACTGAAAAACAACATCCAATTCCTGTTGTGAGGAAGGTGTGTAGATCATCACAAATCCCTCCCAGCCTGGACGTTTTTTCGACCAAGGATGAGCAATTGCCCAGCCGGCCTTTATCGCTTGCCGCGCAATCTTGGGGTCGAGTGACGCATGCAGAGATCCATCAGGGTGCACATGCGCGAACTCTCGGCCACCAACTATTACCTCTGGATGTTTGAGCGGCAGTTCGTCTGCCAACCAGAAACCTTTTGCTCCTGGTAATGAAACAACTGTTTCGCGAATTTCCACATCTGGAATGTTTTCGACTCGGCTCAATAGGTCTTCGATCAATTCTGGAGCAGGCGAAACGCCAATCTGGACATGGGGCACTCCATCGGTTGTTTCCGGCCTTGGTGTCCTCCGCTCTGGCAAGTCTGTGGTTTGCGCCGCGACCGACGCAACTGCGACAAAGAAAATTGCGGCAGTAATGTTGCCTAGCAAAACATACCTGACATTCATGGCGCGGCCTCCGTTTTCCGATGGTCGCGCAAAGACTGTTTGATGGCAACCCTCCTGGAATCACGCTTGCAAACGGGTTTTCCGAACTTTTCGGATTTTAAACAGTCACAATTGGCCAACTCAAATACAAAAACGATTATAACACCCTGACCCTTGGTCGCCGATATGCCGTCGCAGGCCCCACCACCAGCTCATGCAGCGCCCAGACCAGTGCGTCGACCCGGTCGGGCGAGCCCTTCCCTTCAAATCCCCGTGTGGTCATCTGGCACATCTGCTCTTCAAGCGCATCCAGCCCCGTCACGTGAACAACCCGCCCTTGCTCATACAACGCCGCTACGGGTTCTGACCTCGCGATCTTGCCGCGAGATGCCCGCACTGCTCGGAACGGGACCAGAGGATCTACTTGCCGAACGACCTCTTCAACCAAATCTCCGCCTTGATTGATCTCGGCCACCAACCGTTCAGCCCCGAATTCATCCATCGCGTCAATCGCCGCCTGCGCCCATCCCGCTGGGCCAAGCCCTTTCACTGTTCTGTCCGCCAGTACGAATGCTCGCCAATCTTCCGGCGATCCTTCCATCTGGGCACCTACCACTACGATTCCGCAAGCATCCGCATCTGAACCCGCCGTAACTGCTGGATCCAGAGCGACCACGATGCGGTCCAAATTGGGCACATAGTCAGTTCGCGTTGAGTCCAGCATCGACACTGTCCATAGCGCGCCTTCGGCATCTGACAGCAAAACGCCGTCCAATTCCTGGCGTCCTAACCGCGTACCCGCGTATCGTGACCTCACTTCCTCTAAAAACGATCCGGCCAGGTTAGCGCGGTTCGCCTCGGTTTTTGCATGCGTTTGTACCGTCGACGGTGACGCCAAAAGATCCTTCAAAACTTTAACATTCTTCGGTGTCGTCGTTACGCAGACGCGCGGTCGCTCGCCCAGCCGTAAGGCGAACTGTAACATATCCCAAGTTTCACCTGCCTTCTTCCATTTCGCCAGCTCATCCACCCAAGCCGCATCGAATTGTGGCCCTCGCAAACCTTCCGGGTCATACGCAGAAAACACCTGTGCTTCTGCTCCATTCGGCCAGATTAGTTTTCGCTCGGTAGCTTTCCACATTGGGCGGCGATCTGGCGGTGAACACCGCAAAATCCCGCTTTCGCCAAAGATCATCACATCGCGAACCTGATCGAAAGTTTCACCAACCAGCGCAACCCGTCTGGCTTCGCCGCAATCCATCGGGTTTGCACCCTCGACCATCGAGCGTACCCATTCGGCACCTGCTCGCGTCTTACCTGCACCGCGTCCGCCCATAATCACCCATGACCGCCAATCGCCTTCTGGTGGCAGCTGGTGTGGCATTGCCCAAAACTCGAATAGAAAAGGGAGGGCGCACAGCCCTCCCTCCCCAATCTCACTCAGGAATCTGTCCTGCACCGCAGCAGGCGCGGAGGCGAGCCAGCCTGCACCCAATCTCAGATCGCGCCCGTTCAAGGTCGAGCGCGTAACCTCCTTGGGCAATTCCGGCTTGCCTGTGATGTTGTTCGACAAAGCTTATCTCCACTTTCTGGCAACTTCGGATCAGCCCCTCTAGCTGACCAAGTTGTTTCGCTGAACCAGCAAAATCTGCATCCTCCCCGGCTCCAATCCGCCTGTGCAGTTCTTCCGCTGCTTGGCGCAGATTGCGAATGGACCTCTCGAGCGACTGCAAAAGATCTGCAGTCTGTGAAATCCGCTCTTCCGGGGTTATCAAAGTCATATTTGCCTGTGACCTCATGCGTGAGTGATCTCCGTACGAGAGAAACGAAAGCGACCTCCAGGTCGCCCCAGGGCCGCTTCACACTTCTTCTAGCATGGCACAATTTAAAATTGTAAAGCGCGTGAAGTCAATATGTTACGCAACATGATCGCAACGACCATCGAACCTATCAAGCGCAACATCATAGAAAAATCCATTTCAGCAGGCTCTGTTGAAACTAAATCTATCCTCGCGCAATCTCCAAAAACGCCGCGCTTACGATAAGTGTAGCGCCAAAGAACTCTCGCATGCCGAACGGTTCTCCGGACAGCAATGCTGCAGACATTAGTCCAACCACAACCTCGCTCATCAACAACAGGCCGACTCGCGCTGGAGTGAGCTTTGTAGAAGGCCAAATCGTAAGATAAATCATCGGAAGAGTATAAAGAACGGAAAGGGCGGCGAATGGCAAAACGTCCATTAAGACGCCGTTGCTGCCATTCAACCTCAAAGCTCCGGCCCCAAGGAATAAGCTAACAATTGACAGGATCAGTGCGCCGAATAGAAAAGCGAAAATTTGCCCCCCAACCGGCACCGACTTGGTTCGGTATAGTCCGAGCGTCCCAACGGCCCATGTCATGCCAGAAATCAGCGCTAACCAGTCGCCCACATTGCGCGGCCAAGGAATCGATTGTTCACCGCCTAGAACTACAAAAAGCCCGCAAACCCCGCACAATAGGCTAAGTAACCGGAGGGGACCCAATCTCTCGCCTAAGAACACAAATCCTAAGACAGTGCCCCAAATTGGCGTCAAATAGAAAAGCAGGATAGATCGGGCGACTTCTGTGTAGGCCAAGCTGATCGAATACAGACTGAATGCTGCCCCTGTGAATACACCACTGAAAACTAGGCCGCGCCATTCTTGAGCCAAAGCCTGTCGACTTCTCCACAAAATCGGGATCAGAACGACAAGCGCAGTTGTATACATCGCGATCCCCGGCCAGGCGCCATCCAGACCCATTTCCAAAAAAAATCGGACTGGAATCCAATAAAGACCCCACAGCATTCCTCCACACACCAGCGCTATGCTGGCTGTTCGAATGTCGCGATTTTGTGTGATTCCTTGGGTCATTACCGGTCCAATTTCTTAGGTCGTTACTTTGATGGATTGCACTCGTGCCCAATTACTTTTGGAATGCAACTCGGAACCAACAGCATTGAAAAAAAAGTTTTTAACAAATCGTTAACATCACAGGAAAATTGTTGCGTCCAAGCGTAACCATTAAAGCCAATTCCCGTCAGTGTAACACTCGCGATACAATATTATTCCGAAAATGATACTGACCATAGACAAGAAGTCCATTCCACCGAGCTCGGTCTTGACATTCTCTTCCTCAACACGCATTTGCCTCGCAAAACAGCGCTAACGCGTGAGCAACAAAGGGCCAATTGAGCTGGTCCTGCAGCGCCCTATAACCTCCAGTTCCCCATCACGCAGGGTTCTTGAAGCGACGACCACATGTGGCGGGGTATTTCCGTTCTTCCCGAGGTCGCGCACAACCCCTGCTGACCACGCATACTGCGTGCTCTGCAATAACTCGTCTGTGGGACAATCCCGCAGAAAATGAAGGAATATTACTTGTTCGATTTCGACATGCTCGGGCTTGCGCCAGAACTGAACCAAGCACTAAAACGCGCAAAACTCACCCAGCCTACACCGATCCAAAATCAGGCAATTCCATTGGCGTTGGATGGCCAAGATATCTTAGGATTGGCACAGACCGGTACCGGAAAAACGCTGGCATTTGGCCTGCCGTTGATTGACCACCTTCTAGCGCAACCCGGCAAGCCGGCGCCCAAGACGACCAAGTCGCTGGTCCTTGCCCCCACGCGCGAATTGGTCAATCAGATCGCCGACAGTTTACGCGCCTTGACGCATAAGACAAAAATTCGGGTCGCAACCGTGGTTGGCGGCCAGTCCATCAACAAACAAGTCATGTTTCTTGCGCGCGGCACAGACATTCTGGTGGCCACTCCGGGCCGACTAATTGACCTTATGGATCGTGGCGCAGTCGATCTTAGCTCGGTCAAACATCTGGTAATGGACGAAGCTGATCAGATGCTGGACATGGGCTTTATTCACGCTTTGCGCCGCATCGCGCCAGAACTTGGCACACCACGGCAAACGATGCTGTTTTCAGCGACAATGCCAAAACAAATGGAAGAACTGAGCCGGGCCTATCTCAGCAATCCCAAACGCGTGCAAGTTTCCCCTCCTGGTAAAGCCGCAGACAAGATCAGGCAGTCCGTACACTTTGTGGCTCGTTCCGAAAAGCCTGCCAAATTGCGCGAAATTTTGTCCAAGGACGCTGGCGCTCTGACGCTAGTGTTTTCACGCACAAAACACGGCGCCGAAAAACTGATGAAAGGACTGGTGTCAGAAGGGTTCAATGCTGCCTCAATTCACGGCAACAAAACTCAGGGTCAACGTGATCGTGCGATCAAGGCATTCCGACAAGGCGAAATCAACGTTTTGGTTGCAACCGATGTCGCCGCGCGTGGTATCGATATTCCTGGCGTAGCCTACGTAATCAACTACGACCTGCCCACGGTACCAGACAATTACGTCCATCGCATCGGCCGTACAGCACGCGCAGGGCGCGAAGGAGAGGCTATCTCATTCTGCACCAAGGACGAAGTTGATCAACTTCGGCAAATTCAAAAGTTGATGAAAGCCGAAATACCAGTTGCAAGCGGCTCGATGCCGGAAGCAGTAGAAAAAACAAAGCAGGCGCGACACCGAGGCAAAGGTCGCCGCGGTCCAAGCAGCAATCAGAACTTAGGCGGTGCTAAACCAGCGGCGCAAAAGAGACGCCGCCCAAGACGCAGAAAGGCTGCCTGACTTCGTCGGACATTAAAAATATTGTTTCCTGTCGCTATGACAGCGACGGGAAACAATAAGATCCTTGCGCCGGCATTTGCCGAAACAAAGTTTAGTTGTTGGAGTTGTTTTGCTCCGCTTCTATCTCACGCCACTTCGCGACATTACGGTTGTGCTCCTGAAGCGTTTCAGCAAACGCGTGGCCGCCTGTTCCGTCAGCCACGAAGAACACAAAATCCGTATCGTCCGGCGCTACAGCCGCCTCAAGACTAGCGAGTCCTGGGTTGGCAATCGGAGTCGGTGGCAACCCATCGATCTGGTAAGTATTCCAAGGGGTTGGTCGATTCAGTTCGCTGCGGCGCAAACCACGGCCCAGAACGCCGCGACCCTTAGTTACGCCGTAAATAACCGTCGGATCCGTTTGCAACTTCATACCCTGATTCAATCGGTTCACAAAAACGCTGGCCACCTGACCGCGCTCCTCTGGCACACCAGTTTCCTTTTCGATGATAGAAGCAAGGATCAGCATTTCTTCTGGATTGCTCAAAGGCAAACCGTCCTGCCGTCTCTCCCAAGCGGCGTTGATCCTCAATTGCTGCTTCGCCTGCATATCGCTTAATACTTCATTTCGGTCTGTTCCTGACGTCACTTCATAGCTATCAGGTGCCAACATTCCTTCTGCCGGAATCTCCGCGACCTCACCACCAAGGAAATCGGCCGACTTCAGCGCCTCAACGACTTGCCAACTGGTAACCCCTTCCGCCAACGAAATACGATATCGAGTATCCGCGTCGTTGCGTTTTTCTCCGTAAATATCCGGCGTTTCATCTACGTCTGTCTCGAACATTGCGATTTCAACAAAGTCCAACGTAGCCGGGTCCAGTTCACGGACTCGCGTCTGCGTTCTGGTCACACCTATACGGTATTCGATCTCTGTCCCGCATGTACTGGCACCGCTTTTTGTGATGTCCTCCACGATCTGTTCCATGGATGAGCCTTCCCGAACCAGAAAACTCCCGGCTTTCAACTGCTGCGACTTGTCAGAGTAATCCGCTCCCATGCGAAAGATCGTTGCGTTGCTGATCGCGCCTTGATCTTCAAGTTCGCGGCTAACCCGTGTCATATTCGAACCGCTTTTCACCTGCAGGCAAATTGCCGTTTCCAACGGCCCATCCGCTCTGTATTGCGACTGACCCCACAATATCACGCCACCAATTAGAAACATGCCAACCACCAGAATGGTCAGCATGTTTGACGCAAGACCTCGCCACATTTAGCTGACCTTTCCGAAGATCACACTTGCGTTGGTGCCGCCAAAACCGAACGAGTTAGACAAAGCCACGTTGATTTCTCGTTCCCGCTTGGCATTTGGCGCCAGATCGATGGGTGTTTCCACTGCAGGATTATCCAGATTTATCGTCGGAGGCGCCACCTGGTCTCGAATAGCAAGAATCGAGAAAATTGCCTCAATAGCGCCAGCAGCGCCCAGTAAGTGACCTGTCGCGGACTTGGTCGACGTCATAGTCGCATTGCTTGCGTGGTCCCCCAACAGCCGCTCTACAGCGCCCAGTTCAATTGTATCCGCCATGGTCGAAGTTCCATGAGCATTGATGTAATCAAGATCTTTTGGCTCTAGCCCAGCGCTACGCAATGCGGCTTTCATTGAGCGTTCTGCTCCGTCACCATCTTCGGAAGGGGCAGTAATGTGATAGGCGTCTCCGGACATGCCATAGCCAAGAACTTCGGCATAAATCTTTGCGCCTCGCGCTATTGCATGGTCGTACTCCTCCAGCACGACGATACCTGCACCTTCCCCCATAACAAACCCGTCGCGGTCGACGTCATATGGTCGGCTGGCTGCCTTGGGATTATCGGCGTACTTGGTAGAAAGGGCCTTGCACGCGTTGAAACCAGCGATACCGATTTCGCAAATACAGCCTTCGCCACCGCCAGCAATCATAACATCGGCATCACCTGATCGGATAATACGGCTGGCGTCGCCAATTGCGTGCGCGCCTGTTGAACATGCCGTCACAACCGAATGGTTCGGGCCCTTGAAACCGAAGCGGATTGAAACCTGCCCAGACGCCAGGTTGATCAGTGCTCCGGGAATAAAGAACGGCGATACTCGGCGTGGTCCTTTATCCCTGATCAAGTTGGCTGTTTCGGCAATCGATCCCAAGCCACCGATACCTGATCCGATCAGCACCCCAGTGCGCAAGCGGTCCTCTTCGTCCTCGGGCGTCCAGTTGGCATCTTTACAAGCCATTTCAGCGGCAGCGATTGAATAAAGTATAAAATCCTCAATCTTGCGCTGCTCTTTCGGTGGCATCCAATCATCAGGGTTGAATGTTCCGTTCGTTCCGTCTCCACGTGGAACTTCACAAGCATAAGTCGTGGAAACTCCGCTTGCCTCGGCATCGAACAAGGTAATAGGTCCAGCGCCGGATTCTCCGTCCAAAAGCCGCGACCAGCTTTCCTCGACTCCGCTGGCCAAAGGAGTGACCAATCCTAGCCCGGTAACAACGACTCTGCGCATGAAGTGCCTCTTGCCTGCTTCCTGTTATGCGAAACGTCCATACCCCGCTCCGCCCCCCGGGGGCAAGAGGAACGGCAAATTCCGCGCCAAGATACATTGACCATTTGATAAACGATCCAAGTTATCGGATGAAATCGCCAAAATAAAACCCGCCCCTTTGTTTTCGTGAAAAGGGGCAGGCAAAAGGTTAACGAATTCACCTACTGGAACTGTGCGACGGGTTCGTGCGCAGCAGTTGCCACATTCAAAGCCTCCTCCAGATCGACCGTCTTACGGAACAATGCGCGCCCTACCAAAGCTCCGGCAATGTTGTGGATGTACGCCAACCTGGAAATGTCATCGACCTTGCGAACAACACCGCTGGCCACCACTGGCGTTCGGGAATGCTGCGCCAGACCTGAAATCAAACCAAGCTGCGCCTCTACGTCTTCCATGTCACTATCGATGTCCGTGACCAATATGCTGGCGAAAGGCGTGTCTGCGAAGGCGTCAATGAATGCTTCGGGGGTAAACGCGCTCTGCGTGCGCCACCCTTCGGTCATAACGTATCCGCGCCAGACATCCACCGCCAAGACGATCTGATCAGGGTGAAGCTTAGCAAGTTCCTTGACGAGATTGGGGTCCCTGGCCGCCATTGTGCCGATTACGACCCGGCCTGCGCCCTTGTCGATCCAGTACTCGACATTCTCGCGGGTTCGAATTCCACCGGCCAGTTGAACGGGGATTTCCGCGCTGCGAATTATTTCTTCCACCAAACCTGAGTTAGTATCGCGACCTTCAACCGCATCAAAATCAGTCAGGTGCATCCATTCAGCGCCCGTGGCGGCCCATCTACGGGCCGTTTCAACCGGGTCTACATGCCAGATCATTGCTTCGTCCAGGCGCCCTTTGTCTAATGTAACACAACGCCCGTTCTGCAATTCCATCGTAGGGTAAATCCTCATGAGCTTGCTCCTCCGCCCATTCGCTCTGAAATCCTAGGATAGCATACATGTCGCTGAAACCGGTGTTTCACCCAGTTTCGGCAAACGAAGCGCATTTTGCGTCATCGTGGCTGAACGAGCGTTTCAAACTTTTGAAGGAGGACCATTTCTGCGAAACAGATAAACCGGAGTTTCCCGGTATTCTGCTTCGCGCAGCATCGAGTATCCCAGCCTTACCGCTAAGTTTTGCGATGCTGAATTGTCCGCATCGATCAAAGCAACAAGCGGGCCTGGGATAACTCGGTCAAACCAATCATGCGCTGCCTGTGCTGCTTCGAAACCGTAACCTTGACCCTGACCTTCGGGCGCCAAAACCCATCCGGATTCGGGATACTGGTCAAAATCTGACCCAAGTGATCGATTCCCGAAAAAGAACCCGGCCTGGCCTATTAACTTGCGATTCGATTGCAATACGACGGCCCACTGGCCGAATCCGGTCATTTGCCAGTGCCCAGCATTTCGCAGAAAAGAGTCCCAAGCCTCACCTCTGCTGCGCGGAGAACCGCCAATGTGGCGTACCACGTTTGGGTCGCTCCATATTTCTGCGTACCGTTCAAAGTCCTCAGGTCGCAGTGCGCACAGCGTCAATCGCGCCGTGTTTATCATCGGGGTGGATCTTATCATGCCCTTGCCCGCTCGAATTATGCCTCGTCACCACAGTGCGAACACCTTTTACCTCTCGCAAGCTAGAATTGAACATAAACGCAAAAAAACGGCGCCTCCGTTGCCCGGAAGCGCCGTTTTCATCGGGATCAATGCGATCAGGATGCTTCTGTGATGAATTTGACGGCGTCGCCAAAAGTTTGGATGGTTTCGGCGGCGTCATCGGGAATCTCGATGCCGAACTCTTCTTCGAAGGCCATAACCAGCTCAACTGTGTCCAAGCTGTCTGCACCCAGATCGTCGATGAAGGAAGCGTTTTCAGCCACCTTGTCTTCTTCTACGCCCAGGTGCTCAACAACGATCTTTTTTACGCGATCTGCGACGTCGCTCATGTCTATTCCTCATTCCTTATCAGGGCGGTGTGCCCGGTTCTGCCCATGCCCGCTCGGGGTGGCTCTGATTTGCCCTTTCCGGGCGGTTTGGGTCCCGGATGCCCGGGAAAGTAAGAAAACCGGCCAACCTGACCGGTCTCTGTGCATATGCGCCGCCTATAGCACAGACTACGCACAAGGCAAACGCTTTCGCATCGGCCGCGAGTTGCAGTTATAACATGGCCATACCGCCATTCACATGCAAGGTGCTTCCGGTGACATAGCCTGCCTCGGGGCTGGCAAGATAGAGTACAGCGGCGGCGATTTCATTAGGGTCACCCATCCGGCCCGCGGGAACCTGCTGCAGCAAACCTGCCTTTTGATCTTCTGTCAGTTTCTCGGTCATGGCAGTTGTAATGAAGCCTGGGGCAACGGCATTTACCGTTATGCCGCGTGTAGCGACCTCATGCGCAAGGGCTTTGGAAAATCCAACCATACCAGCCTTCGACGCAGCATAATTGGTCTGACCCGGGTTTCCGATTGCACCGACAATGGAAGAGATATTCACTATACGACCCCATCGCGCCTTCATCATGCCTCGGATCACGCCTTTGCAAAGCTTCATTGTGGCAGTCATGTTAACGTCGATCACACTCTGCCAATCTTCGTCAGACATGCGCATAAACAAGTTGTCGCGCGTTATACCCGCGTTATTGACAAGTATGTCAACTGACCCCATCGCCTCTATCGCCTGTTTTGGCAACGCATCTACAGCTTCCGGATCGCTTAGATTACAGGGCAAAATATGAGCGCGCTCGCCCAATTCTTCGGCCAACGCCTTCAACGGTTCTACCCGCGTTCCGGACAAGCCGACCGTCGCGCCTGCGCCGTGCAAAGCTCGCGCGATGTCGCCGCCTATCCCACCCGAAGCTCCGGTGATCAGTGCATTCTTACCAGTCAAATCAAACATTCTTTGTTCCTCGTCCAGCACCCGGAATGGGTTAGATTTTGTTTTTTAAGTTTCGGCTTGCAGGACCTTTTGCACATCTTCCGGAGTTCCGACGGCCTTGCCAACGATAGTTCTGTCAATTTTGCGGATCATACCCGTCAAAGCCTTGCCAGCACCGATTTCCCATGTCTCGGTAACACCCTGCTTACCCATGTATTGAACGCTTTCACGCCACCGAACTGAACCAGTGACTTGTTCCACAAGCAACCGCCGGATCAGGTCAGGGTCGGTTATAGCTTCAGCGCGTACATTGGCCACAAGCGGAACTACGGGTTCCTGAATCTCAACTGCAGCTAACGCTTCGGCCATGGCGTCCGCAGCCGGTTGCATCAGCGCACAATGGAATGGGGCACTTACAGGAAGCATCACCGCACGTTTGGCGCCCTTTTCCTTAGCCATTTCGGCTGCACGCTCCACAGCAGATTTCGATCCGGAAACAACAACCTGAGTCGGGTCATTGTCATTTGCGGCCTGACAAATCTCGCCTTGCGCCGCCTCTTCAGCAACAGCGCGAACTGCATCAAGATCTAGGCCAAGAATTGCCGCCATCGCACCTTCACCGACGGGAACGGCACTTTGCATAGCCAGACCTCGCGTACGCAATAAACGAGCCGTATCTGCGACCGACAAAGCACCAGCTGCGGCAAGCGCTGAATACTCCCCCAGCGAATGCCCCGCAACGAAGGATGCCTTCGCAATCGAAACGCCCTCTGTCTCGAGGGCGCGCATCGCGGCAATCGAGGTCGCCATTAAGGCGGGCTGCGTGTTTTGTGTCAGTGTCAGTTCTTCTATTTCGCCATCCCAGATCAGATTGCTCAGCTTCTCGCCCAGCGCTTCGTCTACGTCGTCAAAAACCGCTTGAGCGGCAGGGTAGGCTTCGGCCAACGCCTTGCCCATTCCAATGGTTTGGGCGCCCTGCCCCGGAAAAACGAACGCGAGTGTCATTGCAACCTCATGTGTAACATCAAGTTTCGGCGGGGTGTAAACCGACAAGCCACGCGGCACAAGCATTGCCTGCGATCTGCATCAGGGCACCGTCATTGTGCATAACCTGCTGTTGTGTCTGTGCGTGGGGTCCCTAGGTTGGGCACAGCCTATCAGTTCCGGAGCGTTTGACCTATGGCCTCAAGCAACACTTTCGCCAGCTATGGCAGTGTCACAAAGACATTTCACTGGCTGACTGCTTTTCTAATTTTCACTGCCCTGCCATTAGGCTGGTTCGCGAACAACCTTGCCAAGGCCATCTATGACCCGTCCATCCCCTCTACCGAGGCGGACATCGCTCAGGCGGCAGGCATGTTTTCATTGCACAAGACGGTTGGGATCGCCGTTTTCTTTGTTGCGTTGGCCCGCATTCTTTGGGCAGCCACCCAGACGAAACCCGGTCTTTTGAACGCCGAAAACAAACCCGAGGCCTTTGCTGCCGAAACTGTGCACTGGCTTTTATATGGGTCGCTGGTTCTGGTCCCGCTGTCGGGCTGGGTGCACCACGCAGCAGCCGAAGGTTTCGCACCCATATTGTGGCCTTTTGGCCAGAACCTGCCCTTGATTCCAAAATCGGCTACGTTGGCTGAAGTCACTGCAGGGCTGCACTGGTTATTTATTCTGATCTTGGCGGGGTCTCTGTTGATGCATATCGCGGGGGCGCTAAAGCACCACATCATTGATCGGGATGGGACACTGCGCCGAATGCTTCCCGGACGATCAGATGTAGCAGAGCCTCCTGCACAGCATCATTCTGCAACTCCAGCGTTTGCGGCCTTGGCGGTCTGGACTGCGGTCTTGACGGGTGGTTGGTATGCCGGCGCATTCACACATCATTCAACAGCCGGAACTGAGACCACTGAACTGACCGAGGTGCAATCCGACTGGAATGTGCAGGAAGGCACATTGTCATTCACGATCACACAACTAGGCAGCCCAGTAACTGGCACCTTCGCGGACTGGACCGCTGCCATTACTTTTGATGACCCTCCCGAGCCAGGTCTTGCTGGATCCGTCGATGTTAATATCGCGATAGGCTCGCTTAGCCTGGGGACAGTTACAGATCAGGCCATGGGCTCTGACTTTTTTGACAGCGCTCAATTTCCAACTGCAAATTTCGACGCTGATATTTATAAAACGGACGTCGGTTATGAGGCACGTGGCCCCCTCACGATCCGCGGTGAAACTATCGACATTACTTTGCCGTTTGACTTGGCGGTGCAGGACGGCATCGCGACCGTTTCGGGTGTATTGGAAGTCAACCGCCTGGACTTTGGCATTGGGAAATCCATGCCCGCCGAAGACTCTCTGGCTTTCGGTGTCACAATCTCGGTCGAACTTACCGCCTCAAAGTCAGGGGGATAGCAAAAATAAAACCGCCGGGCTTAGAAATCCCGGCGGTTTCTTAACGTAAGAGGTTTTGGTTCAGTCGGCTTTTTGTGCCTCGACGGAAATTTTGACCTCAACCTCATCACCAACGAATGGCGCAAACTGGCCAAGGTCGAACTCGCTGCGCACCAGAGTGGTGGTCGCATCAAATCCCGCCCAAGGTTTTTTGGCCATCGGATGTTCGCCAAACTGGTTCAACTTGGCATCCAAAACAACCGACTTGGTCACTCCGTTCATTGTAAGATCGCCAGTGATATTCGCAGTGTTCTCGCCTGTCACCTCAATGTTGGTGGAGTTGAACGTGATCAAGTCCTCCTCGGCAACACCAAAGAAGTCCTCGGTCATAAAATGGTCTTCGCGAGGTTTCCAACCTGTGATCATCGCGACTACGGGCATCGAAACGCTGACGCTCGACGCGGCCGGGTCTTCTTGGTTAAACATAATCTCGCCCTCAAACCCCGAGAACATGCCGGTTGTAGTTGAATAACCCAGGTGGTTATAGCTGAATACGACCTGGCTGTGGCTGGGGTCCAGAACGTACCTCTCTGCGCTGGCGAACGCCGCACCTGCCGAAACAGCCAGAGCAGCAGCAAAAACGATGGATTTCATAAACAAGCTCCGCAAATGTTTGGATGCAGCCCGAAGGGGATGCCCGAAAATGAAAATGTGCTGCCCGAAGGCAGCACACAAGACCAAAGGATTCACAAACTCTGTTCTTTTTTGAACAGATCGAAGTTTAGCTGAAAATAGTGACGTTTTGGCTCAGCTGCCCTTTGAGAGCACGGCTGACGTCAGCCGATTCCAGCGGCAGTTTCATTAATAGGCTGCCGTCTACATCAAATAGTTCGACCTGATTATCCTCGAAACGCGCGCCACCCAACGAGTCATATTCGCGACGCAGAACCGTTTGGGGGCGGCCATTTTCGTTCTTTTGCAAAATCCGGACTTCGCGGCGGATCGGGTCAAAATAAGCGTCTGGGCGACTGTCCATGACTTCGATGGTAAGAAGGCTGACACCCACGATAAGGAACATAAGTGAGGCAGCCAACTTGATCGGCCAAACTTCTGCGCCCATGACTGATCCCGGCATCAGCCACATCGAAAACGCCGATAAGACCAGAAAGGCGCCAATTACCCTCGATAAAACCATTCGAGCCTTCCAGTTCGGCGCAAAGGTGATCAGTACTGGTACCGATTTTTCAAAGGCTGCTGCTGGCGCCGCCTGTTCGAAAGTATTTGTGTTCATCACGGCCATTGTCTCGCCCTGTCAGTTTTTCCATCCCCCGGGGTTCTCCCGGCTTCATGAACAACCTCGGGGTGAAAAGCGACATGAATTGGGCGCCACAAAGGAAATTGGGCGGCTTCTCAATGGCGCAAGCAGCAGGGCTTGCCCCGCGCGCGTAAACGTGTATACGGGGCCATCCTTCGCAAGATACATGAATCGCGCAGCCTCTCGTGGCAGGGTCGCGAAGGACAAAATGACCCCGCCTTTGAAATGCGCCTTGATAGAAACAGGAGTGCACATGCCACTTTATGAGCATGTAATGATCGCGCGTCAGGACCTGTCCAACGCGCAGGCAGAAAGCCTTGTCGAACACTTCGGCACCGTTTTGGCTGACAATGGCGGCAACGTCGTCGACAGCGAATACTGGGGCGTCAAGACGATGGCTTACAAGATCAACAAGAACCGCAAGGGCCACTATGCCTTCCTGAAAACCGACGCCCCTGCTGGTGCCGTTCAGGAAATGGAGCGCCTGATGCGCCTGCACGAAGACGTTATGCGCGTACTGACCATCAAGGTCGACGAGCATGCCGAAGGACCCTCGGTCCAGATGCAGAAGCGCGACGAGCGCGAAGGCCGCCGCGAGCGCCGCTGATCAACGCCTGACGAAAGGACAAAAAACCATGGCCGCAAAACCATTTTTCCGCCGCCGCAAGGTCTGCCCGTTCTCGGGTGAAAATGCGCCGAAAATCGACTACAAGGACACCCGCTTGCTACAGCGCTACATCTCTGAGCGTGGCAAGATCGTTCCTTCGCGCATTACTGCCGTTTCGGCGAAGAAGCAGCGCGAACTCGCACGCGCGATCAAGCGCGCACGCTTTCTCGCCCTGCTGCCATACGCCGTGAAGTAAGGAGAGACTGACATGCAAGTTATCCTTTTGGAACGCGTTGCGAAACTGGGGCAGATGGGCGACGTCGTCGACGTCAAACCGGGATTTGCCCGCAACTTTCTGTTGCCCCAAGGCAAAGCGCTGAGTGCGTCTGAGGCAAACATCGCCTCATTCGAAGCCAGAAAAGCGCAACTCGAAGCTAATAACCTAGAAACCAAGAAAGAAGCTGAAGCTCTGGCCGAAAAGCTGGATGGTCAGCAATTTGTGGTCATTCGTTCCGCTTCTGATGCTGGCGCTCTCTACGGATCCGTTACGCCCCGGGACGCGGCCGAAGCCGCAACCGAGGCAGGTTTCACTGTCGACAAGAAACAAGTTGCTTTGGTCGCGCCGATCAAAGAACTGGGCCTTCATTCGGTTGCCGTCAGATTGCATCCCGAAGTCGAAGTCGAGATCAAGATGAACGTTGCCCGTTCGGAGGAAGAAGCCGAACTGCAAGCCTCTGGAAAATCGATTCAAGAATTGGCTGCCGAAGAAGAGGCCGCCGCTGAGTTCGAAATTGCAGAACTGTTTGACGACATCGGCTCAGCCGCCTCAGAGGACGAAGAGCTTATTGCTGAAGAAGCTCCGGCGGAGGAAGACGAAGCTAAAGCCTAAAGCTTTTGATTTTTAACACCCAAGGGTCGTGCGACTTGCGCGGCCCTTTTTCCGTCCTGATGTCAGCCAGCAAAATTTGGCCGCATTTCCAACGTAAGGTTGCAGTCCCTAATCCGATCAATATCATTCGCGCCTGAGTTTTGGAGCAATCATATGACAAATCTTCTGCGTCGTAATGTTCTTATCTTGCTGTCGGCCGCACCCCTGGCCGCCTGCGGTGGTCCGGATACGCCAACCCGCAACGCTGAATTTTATGAACCTCCACTTTACCCGAACGAGACGCCAGAACTCCGTGCTTCCATCAACAAATGGGCTGATCATTACGAGATGCCAAGAGAACTGCTCCACAAACTCGCGATACGCGAAAGCACCCACCGGCCTTGGGCAGTGAACCGCCCCTATTACGGGTTACTGCAAATTCTGCCGGCAACGGCGCGTTCCATGGGCTACACAGGCAACGCCCAAGGGCTGTTGGACGCTGACACAAACCTTGAATTTGCCGGAAAGTATCTGCGAGGCGCTTGGCTTTTGTCTGATGGGGATCAGCAACGCGCGATTTTCTTATACGCCAAGGGATACTACCCTGAGGCGAAAAAGAGAGGAATGCTTGTTGAAACTGGCCTTGTTCCCGAGGCAAATTAGTGCATTTCCAGCTCAGTTTCCATTTGGGCGCACAATATCCTAGCCTCTGAATTTCGCAAAAACGGCATGAAATCGCTCAAAATTCTCGACTTCCACACCTAAAACCTGCGACATCCGCATTTTCCGCCCAAAATGACACACAATTGCCCCATCTTCTTGTCATAATTTGGCAAGCGTGAAGTCTTGCATGACGCTAGGCAAGTTAGGGGGCCTTTCAACCCTAAGGAGGTGGCCGCTGACGCGCGGGACGATGGGTCATTGATACATGGAAATAGTCGATCTCAGCACTCTGCCTGATGAGGACGCTCAGTACGATGAGTTTCTCAAACAGGTGTGCGAGAAATACGAAATGGATCATGCGGCGTATGCCGGTATCAATCCCGCAGCGGGTTCGATCCATGGCCACGTGACATACAGCGACGAATGGAAGGTTCACTATCAGGAGCACGGCCTGCACTTGATAGACCCGACTCTCCACAGGGCGCAGCGAAGTATCGCACCCGTAGATTGGAGTCGTTTGGAAAGAGGCAAGGACTTTCAACGCGTTTTTAGCGACGCACATGACTTTGGAATACCTGATCAGGGGGTTACAATTCCCGTTCGGGGTCCTTACGGCGACATCGGCCTACTGAGTGCCACGCGTAATTGCTCTCCGGAAGAATGGAAAAAACTGATTGGCAACGTGATAACGGATCTGCAATCCCTTGCAGTTCATATACACGACAACGTTATGTCGTCCGACACGGTAAGCCGGATGTTGTACCAGCCTTCTTTGTCCAATCGGGAACTTGAGATTCTTCAATGGTCAGCCGCTGGAAAATCCCAACAGGACATCGGCGATATCTTATCTATTTCTCATCGTACGGTTGAAGTTCACTTGCGTTCTGCACGGCGAAAGCTTAATGCGTTAACCACCCCGCAAGCGGTAGGTCGTGCCATTGGAATCGGCTTAATCTACCCAGGATAAGCCCCCGAAATGCGGCAAACTACGGGAAACCCCTAATAGATTCAGTGTGAGAAAGGGTGAACCATTGGTTACCGACACACCACTCTTAGGGGGAAACTATGATCTTGGTAGTTGACGGGTTAAACCGACATCAGTTCAGAGATGTACTAGATGACATGTTCAGGCTACGAGCCCGAGTGTTTGGAGGGCGCCTTGGTTGGGATGTCAAAATCGAAAACGGCCGAGAAATTGACGAATTTGATCATTTGGACCCGGCATATGTAATAGGGCTGGACGACGGGGGAAATGTCGTCGCGGCTGTTCGAGCTCTTCAAACAACTGGCTCACACATGCTGGCAGATGTTTTTTCTGCGATCATGGACGGTCAGGCACCCATTCGCAGCGCGACACTTTGGGAATCTACCCGCTTTTGCGTCGACACAAATCGATTGACCCGTAGCAAGGGTAAGAACTCGGTCTCATACGCAACGTGTGAATTGATGATCGGATCGCTTGAATATGCCCGCAGCGCGGGTATCAGCGACATCATTACGGTGATCGACCCGGTTATGGACCGCGTACTAAAACGTTCAAATTGCGCGCCCTACGATTACGTTGGCAGGACGGTTCCGATGGGCAAAGTTTCCGCCTTGGCGGCTTTGTTGGATTGCACCGAAGAAAGGATATCGGCAGTTCGCGAGTTTGCCGGTATTCACGGTGATGTTTTTATTGCGAAGCAAACCGCATTGGAGCTTTTAAATTCCAAAATCTCCACGAAACATTTACCGGCAAATCAAGATCGTAAACCAATTACCGATCTTGAAAGATACTTTCTGGAACAATTAAACGCGTCGAACACTGATAGTGAGCGTCAGGATGTTTTTAGGCTCGTAACAGCTTTGGCGACAGGATTTTCAGCCGAGCGAAAAACTGCTTTGCTTCGAAACCCTCGTGCTTTTGTTCATGAAGCTTGACTCACTTGCTTTCTTTGAACAAAAGCCCCCTCTCGGAGCCGCCTTTGTTAAGGCGGCTCCGAATTGAGATTTCTCAGGAAACGTAACGAAAAGGACTATTCCTCTTCGAGCGCCTCGACAGCTTTTTGCAAGTCGTCTTTGCTGACTTCTTTATCTTCGACGTTTGCCAGCTCAAAGACATAGTCGACAACCTTGTCCTCAAACAGTGGCGCGCGTAGCTGTTGCTGCATCTGAGCGTTCTGTTGCACGAACTCAAAAAACTGACGTTCTTGACCCGGGTACTGACGCGCTTGGTTCATGATCGCTTGCGTCATTTCAGCGTCGGTTACCTCAACTTCCGCTTTCTGGCCCAGTTCAGCCAACAACAGCCCCAGACGCACGCGGCGCTCGGCCAGTTTAGTGTGTTCGTCTGTTGGCTCGATTGGATCGTGATCGTGGCCTTCGACGTCGGGATTTTCCTCGTGCCAAAGCTGATGCGCGATTTGTTTGGCCTCTGCTTCGACTAATGACGGCGGCAAGTCGAACGCGACTTTGGTGTCCAGCGCATCCAGCAATGCACGCTTCATCACCGCACGCGATGCGCCAGCATATTCGGCCTCCAAACGCTCGGATATCTGAGTTTTCAGCGCAGCCAGGTCTTCGGCACCGAATTTCTTGGCTAACTCATCATTGACTTCGGCAGCAACCGGTTCTTTGACTTCTTTGATCGTGCAGGAAAAAACGGCATCCTTACCTGCCAGGTGCTCGGCTCCGTATTCGGCAGGGAAGGTGACATTTACCTCCTTCTCCTCTTCGGCTTTTACGCCGACCAGCTGCTCTTCGAAGCCAGGGATGAAACTGTTGGATCCCAGCACCAGCGGATAGTCTTCGGCTGATCCGCCTTCGAATTCTTCCCCATCAACCTTGCCAACAAAATCAAATACGATTTGATCGCCATCTTTGGCTTTCGAGCCTTTGCGTCGCGCTTTGAAATCCTGAGCAGTCTCGGCCAGATTGCTCAGCGCCTCTTCAACTGCCGCGTCATCTGCTTTGACCACCAACTTTTCCAGATCAACCGACTTCAGGTCCACATCAGGGATTTCCGGTAACGCTTCGTAGGACATTGCGACCTCGACATCGTCGCCTTCTTTCCAGTCCTCGTTGGTCATTTTGACCTCGGGCTGCAACGCGGGGCGCTCGCCACTGTCTTCGAAGTGTTTGTTCATCGCTCCGTCAATGGTTTCCTGCATTGCTTCGCCCAACAAGCGCTGACCAAACTGTTTTTTCAACAGCGCCATCGGCACCTTGCCTTTGCGGAAACCCTTCATCTCGATTTCCGGCTGCGCTTCAGTCAGTTTTTCGTTGACCTTATCGTCCAGCTCGGCTGCGGATACTACGATATTGTAGCCGCGTTTCAGACCATCGTTCAGCGTCTCGGTAACCTGCATTATGGTATTCCCCATAGGATTCGGGGCGCGCAAAACGGCGCGCCAGGCAAATTTGACGCCTTCTATTTGCCATGCAGCCTGCGTGCAAGGGGCAAAGCCCAAATCAACCCATTTTTGCCCACGTAAAAGCCTATAAAAAGGTGCCTATTCACCTTCAATGCGGGGCATCACAAGCGAACCGGACTAAAAACGCCAACGCGCGCCCAAAACCCATGCTTCGTTTTTGTCAAAATCAACCGTGTCGTCAAAGTCATGGTTACGGTATTTCAGGTAGGCATCAGTGTTGATGCTGTCGATGCGTTGCACCACTGCGATACCCCACGACTTGGTGCTGGAACCGTCATTCTCGAAATCCGATCCATCGAAATAGTCGATACCAACGCCGGTTTTACCCCACGAAACCCAGTCGCCTTCGTAAGCTAGCTTAGCGTACCAATAGTCCGGGTCGCTGGCTCCGTCGGCTGTATCATCGCGTGATCCCAAGGCAGCTGTAAAACTGAAGCCGCTTGGAAACAGAACCGATGCCGACCCGATCGTATCCTTTCGCTCGCCCGAACCATCGTCAAAGTCCCGCACGGCATAAGCCAAGGACGCAGCAAACTCGACACCGCCGGAAAACGTGTTTTTGTACCTAACTGCGATGTCGTAATAGTCATCATCGTCGCTGCTGGACAGGATGTTCTGGCCATAGGCAATAGCGGCCGAAAAGCCATTAAAATCGGGAGTGTCATAACGAATTCGGCCTCGGCGCCCGCCGTCGAAGTTACTTGCCGAGTCGCCTACCGTAATGTCACTTAGCACGCCATCCGGTTCACGATAGAAGAAAGCACCGTTTTCATCGTTCGTGAAAGAATACAAAGCCGTGCCGACATAAGACAGGTCAACCTCAGCCGCCCCGTCAGAGGCCATGCTACCTTGACCGGCCGAAAACTTTCCGTATCCGCCCTTCAAAGCGAAATCTATGTGCCGAATATCTTCGCGTGTCCATCCGTTGGTGTTCGTTCCGTCCTGATTGGCCGTCGCAGTACTTGGCAAACCCAGACCGGATTCGAAACGGAAAGTAAACTCGTTGCTGCCGTAGGGCTGAAATAAGAACAGCCCGACGCGGCTGTTCGACAAGTCATTGTCCAGCAAACGTGTTTCGGTTTCCTCGCCATCTTCGACCGAAACAATTGCTGGGTTGAATTGTCCATATAACTCAACATAGCCGCCACTATTGTTGTCGTACTTCAATTCAGCGGCGGCGGGGATCGCCGTACTAACGACTAGAAGCGCGGCAACCGAGGGTTTTCTCAATGTCACTGTCATTTTAACCACCATTAACGTTTTGGTTTTGGATACTGACAATGTGCTGATTTTATGTGACAGCGCCTAAGCGAATTGATCCAACCTGTTCAGATCCGGAAGTCCTGCTTTCAACCAAAAAATGAGCAGATAGAAAATAACAGTTATATCAACACCTTGTTCACACAGCCCCGCAGAACATCGGAACTGCAAATCCAAGTCTGCCACTCAGCCCTGCGTCAATCAAAAGTTTGACATGCATATTTACGACTTTGCGACCAAGACCGGCTAAATTTCGCCGAAATTGGGTAAAAGCGGCCATTTTCCGCGCAAGCTTCAGGAGCTCAAATGCTGAAAGACCTTGGGCAAATGCTCGGGAAGGTCTTCGGCGATCAAACCCGGTCCGAAAAGGCGCGCGCACTCGACGTGCATCCACGCTGCTGTTTCTGCGGCTTTAAGCGGTTCGAAGCCTCTGGCCAACAAACCCGCTATGAACCCGGCCAACACGTCGCCCGAACCCGCTGTCGCCAGCCAGGGCACGGATCGTTCGTAGTGGGCAGAGTTAACTGCACTCCGCCCATCCGGCGCGGCAATCACAGTGTCCGGTCCTTTGAACAGAACCACGCACCCCGCCCTTTTGGCAGCTTCGCATGTCGCATCTACTTTTGAATATGCTGGGCCGGTCACAGGTTTCGCCGCCAGCTTTTCCGCGATGTCCGGAAACAATCTGGCAAACTCTCCACCATGGGGGGTCAGCACGCAGCGTTCATGTAGCTGCTTGAACAAGTTCGACGGGTTTTCGACAAAAGCTGTGATGGCATCGGCGTCCAAGACGGTCGCACGTTTGGCAGCCAACGCAATTGGGACAAGATCATTCGCGCGTTGTATCCCCATGCCAGGACCCAGACAGAAGGAATTAAGTCGCTTGTCCAAAAGTGTATCAGAAAAGTCACTGCCACCTTCGACCGAACTGAGCATTATGGATGTGATCTGCGCCGCAACCTCTGTCTGTGCCGCCAGAGGAGTGGCCAGCGTTACCAGCCCGGCACCAATACGCAATGCCCCCCTAGCGGCCAGACGCGCCGCCCCCGTTTTACCGGGCCCACCCGAAAGAACAAGCGCGTGACCAAAGGAATACTTATTTAAATCAACACCTTTTCCAAGATCTCCCGCGGGGGCACTCACTAAAAGCGAAGCAGTGTTTTCGAAAGGCGCCTGCCCTTGCGTATCCAGCCCAATCCCTTTGACAACAAGGCACCCTGATCGTGAAGGGCCGCGCTCAAGATAATGGCCTCGTTTGCCCCGGTGAAATGATATAGTCAGGTCCGCAGTGACACACGCCCCAAGCGCTTTACCGCTGTCCGAACACAAGCCGGAAGGGATGTCGATCGCGACAACTCTGGATTTGCTTTGATTTCGTTGGTTATCGATGCAGGCAACGACATCCGCAAGCAAACCATCAATTGGCCGAACCAGCCCAGTTCCAAACAGCGCATCCAAAATTAAAGTCGGAGCGTCTGTCGGAATAGTCGCGGAGAATTCAGTAACATTCCTGACCGCACCATCTTCTGTCCACCGATCATAATTTGTTCGTGCATCTGGGGGTAACTTTCTTGGATCTCCAAAAAGATAAACGTCAACATCCCAACCAAGCTGACGCAAAATTCGGGCCACAACGAAACCATCGCCGCCATTATTCCCTGGACCAGAAAGAACCACAGCGCGCGACGAACTAAGATGATCTGGTCCAGTTACTTCAGAGGCTAACAAAGTTGGCACCTGCTTCAGATCCGGCCACTTTTCAAAAATTGCGTCGACAACGCCCTGTCCGGCGCGCTCCATTAATTCAAGTCCCGAAACCTGACCTGAAGCAATTGCTGTCTGTTCGATGGTCCGCATCTGCCCCGCTGTCAGCAATTCAATCATCCTTCACCCTCGCGATTCAATTTCGATTACTTTTTGTGCAATTCGGTCAAAATTTAACCGACTACCCCTTTTTGCCCGTTCCGATTTAGCCGAATATTGCATTCGGATTGCCGCCCGATCTTAGACGTGATCAGTCCACTTCTGACAACCATGCGAGGTAAGCCGGGATGAAAAAGATCGAAGCGATCATCAAGCCGTTCAAACTGGACGAAGTTAAAGAGGCATTGCAGGACGTGGGCGTGCAAGGCCTAAGCGTGATCGAAGTCAAGGGTTTCGGTCGTCAGAAAGGTCATACCGAGCTTTACAGAGGCGCCGAATATGTCGTCGACTTCCTCCCCAAAGTAAAGGTCGAGGTCGTTCTGGACGATGATCAAGTTGACGCTGCGATCGACGCTATCGTTTCGGCAGCAAAAACCGACAAAATTGGCGACGGCAAAATTTTTGTCTCGCCGGTTGAACAAGCCATTCGCATCAGAACCGGGGAAACCGGCTCGGACGCGCTTTAAAAGTCAAATCTGCAAATCAGAGGAATATTAGAATGAGCAAGGACGCAGTTCTTCAGCTGATCAGGGATGAGGATGCCGAATATGTCGACATCCGCTTTACCGATCCGCGCGGCAAGCTTCAGCACGTGACCGTCATGGCCGATCAGGTCGACGAAGACTTTCTGGAAGAAGGCTTTATGTTTGACGGCTCGTCCATCGCGGGCTGGAAGTCGATCGAAGCATCCGACATGAAATTGATGCCGGACACTGAAAGCGTATATGTCGATCCGTTCTATGCTGAAAAAACAATCTGCCTTCATTGCTCGGTCGTGGAACCTGACACCGGCGAGGCTTATGAGCGTGACCCACGCGGCACAGCGGAAAAAGCCGAAGCCTACCTTAAATCTTCGGGTGTTGGTGACGTCGCATACTTTGGGCCTGAGGCCGAGTTCTTCTTGTTTGACGATGTTCGTTTCTCCAACAGTATCAATAAAGTATCATACGAAGTTGATGCAACTGACGCGTCATGGAACACCGACACCGAATACGAAATGGGCAACATGGGTCACCGTCCGGGCGTTAAGGGTGGTTACTTCCCTGTCAACCCCGTCGACGAGAGCCAGGACCTTCGCTCAGAAATGCTCAGCACCATGAAGCGTTTGGGCATGAAGGTTGACAAGCACCACCACGAGGTTGCGTCTTGTCAGCACGAACTCGGCCTGATTTTTGACAGTCTGACCCGTCAGGCAGACGAACTGCAGAAGTACAAATACGTCATTCACAACGTGGCGCACGCCTACGGCAAATCAGCCACTTTCATGCCGAAACCGATTGCTGGTGACAACGGAACCGGCATGCACTGCAACATGTCAATCTGGAAAGACGGTAAGCCGCTGTTCGCCGGCGACAAATACGCAGATCTTTCGGACGAGGCGCTGTGGTTCATTGGCGGCATTCTAAAGCACGCCAAAACCCTTAACGCCTTCACCAATCCCTCGACCAACAGCTATAAGCGTCTGATCCCTGGCTTTGAGGCACCCGTTCTGCGCGCTTACTCAGCCCGCAACCGCTCGGGCTGTGTTCGTATTCCATGGACTGAAAGCCCTAAAGCCAAGCGCGTTGAGGCTCGCTTCCCTGATCCGGCGGCCAACCCTTATCTGGCGTTTTCCGCTCTGCTGATGGCTGGCCTGGACGGTATTAAGAACAAGATCGACCCGGGTGAAGCGATGGACAAAAACCTGTACGATCTTCCGGCAGAAGAACTGGCCGACATCCCAACAGTTTGCGGTTCGCTTCGCGAAGCTCTGGAAGCTCTTGCATCAGATCACGACTTCCTGCTTCAGGGCGACGTGTTCACAAAAGACCAGATCGATGGCTACATCGCTCTGAAGATGGAAGAAGTTGAGACCTACGAGCACACCCCGCATCCGGTTGAATACGGAATGTACTATAGCTGCTGATCAGAGCGGTAATGTTATAATCGAAAGGGCGCCCGTGTCGGCGCCCTTTTTTTGTTGAGCAAGCTGGGTTTGACCCATCGCGCCTAATCTTTCAGACTTTCACAATGGTTACCGGTCGGAGAAACAGCATGCCAACTAGCACTTCACCTTTTTCCGGATACTCAAATTTTGTGACTTCCGCAGACCAGTTGGAGAGCATTTGTGGCCAACCTTTGCCTCAAATTATCGCCAAAGAATTGACTTCGCTGGATCAGATGTGCCGGGACTTCATTGCCGCATCGCCCTTTTGCCTGATCGCTTCAGCCAACCCATCCGGTTATCTGGATATCTCACCACGTGGCGATCCGGCAGGATTTGTACACGTCCTAACGGACAATCTTATCGCCTTGCCTGACCGTCCGGGCAACAAGAGAGTGGACACATTTCACAATATTCTAAATGATCCACGAGTCAGCTTGATATTCATAGTTCCCGGCAAGATGGAAACACTGCGCATACGTGGAACCGCCAAACTGTGCACAGACAAAAAATTATTGAACGATATGTCAGTTGATGGACACATTCCCAAACTTGCCATGCTCGTACACGTGCAGACAGTGTTTGCACATTGTCCCAAATGTGTGATCCGTTCTCACCTGTGGGAACCAGGCGAATGGCCGGACTCTTCGCATCTACCCAACATGAATGCAATGATGGTCAAACACGCCAAAATCAAAGCTACTCCGGATGAATGGTTCGAACACTTAAAAGAAACAGGTGAGTTGGATCTTTATTGATAAGAGTTAAAGGAATTGCGGTTTTGATTTTGCGGCCTACTCTGAGCTCGTCAATTGTTGGACAGGTTTAACTTCATGCTGCGCACTGTTCTTATAACAGCCATTGCATTATCACTGCCCGCGATAGGTCATACTGCACCTTGCGGAAACACAAGCGCCGGTTTCGAGGCGTGGAAAGCCGATTTTGCCAAAACCGCGAAACGTGCTGGAGTTAAGAAAAAAGGGTTACAAGCTCTGGCTCAAACTCAATACGCCAATCGCACAATTACTGCAGACCGAAACCAAAAGAGCTTCAAGTATTCTTTGGACAAATTCATGCAAGTGCGTGGCGCGAGCACAATTGTCGCCCAAGGACGTCAGCGCAAAGCACGCAATCCACAGTTCTACGCTGCGTTGGAACGGCAATATGGCGTCCCGGCTGGTGTACTTATCGCAATACACGGCATGGAAACCGGGTTTGGAAATTTCATGGGAGACAGTCAAGTCGTTTCCGCCATAACCACTTTGGCCTATGACTGCCGACGATCCGAGTTTTTCATTCCGCACGCTATCGGTGCCTTAAAGTTGGTCGACAATGGCAGCATCACGGTGGCGACAAAAGGGGCAAAACATGGCGAGTTGGGACACACCCAGTTCTTGCCTGGCAATGCGTTAACCTACGGTGTGGACGCAACCGGCGATGGTAGGGTGGACTTTTACAATATGACTGACTCTCTGGCCTCGACCGCCAACTTCTTGCGCAAGAAAGGCTGGAAACCAGGCCGCGGCTACCAACCAGGAGAGCCGAATTTCGCCGTTATACAACAGTGGAACGCAGCTTCGGTTTATCAACAATCCATCGCGATAATGGGTTGGCGAATCGACAACTGACCTCAGAGGAACGGCGCGACTAAACAACCGAATTTTGGCCACATTCTCGCCACACAGATTTAATCGACCTCATAGCTGCTTGGTTTCCAAAGCGTAATCAATACTCCGGAATTCTTGGTTTTTTTCCGTTCCGTCAAAATTCATCCCAGATCAATGCGTAAAATTGATTTCGGAACCTGTACTTAAAAGGAACACGCTGTGACGGCAAAGCGCAGTTACCATGGTGGTCTTCAATTCAACGGCAAGCCGGATGGCGCGCTGGAGCGGTTCGGTCATATCGCGGCAACTACGTTGCAGGATTACGGGCACCTTATTGAGCGCAAGAAGTTACTAAGCCCGCAAGAAGCGAGCATTGTAACCAGCCAGTATTTGGTTCGCTTGACTTTGGAGGTCAAAGAGGAAGTCGCATGCGACCGTTATGAAACTCTTGATAGAACTGTAGGCCTGAAAACGATCAGTCGAAAAAGCACGACACTGCCGCCAAACCGTTTGAAGATAACGATCTGTCCGGTTTCGGACCTGATGGATGACAGTGAAATTTCAGAGCTTATGCTGGTAGTGATACTATATCGCATGGTTGACATTTGTTCGACCTTGCGGATCGAATGGCTGTCACCCAATACAGTACTTACCGTCGAGCAATTCATGAGTGCCTTCGATTCCATCGCGCCGCGCAAGCCGCGGGATCGTAAGAAAGCTTTTGATGCTATCTCGGGACAGTTTACAGGTCTTGACCTATCTGACGATGGCGATATCGATCAATCCGAAACTACAGCACGCCCAATCAAACTAACTGATGAGCAGTTACTAAGCCTCGCATTCCGAGAAGATACAAAACCGACAGCCGAGGCATACAGCGAAAACGCGGCCCCCGAGGCGGAAGAAACCCCAAGCGACATACTTAGATTGACTAGTTGGGGCATGACAGGGGCAATTGCCAGCATTTCGGGTCCAGTCGCCGTTTCGTTGGCGGCCGTGAACCTCATTCGCGGTGAAGACTTCCGTCTGAATACCCAGGTTCTGTCACTGACCGTTGCGATATTCGCTCTGAATGCCACAAATGCATTTGCTGGAGTAGCAAGCGCTATAGGAATGTAAAACCCCACTAAAGACCCTCCTAGGAAGGCCCCGCTAATCGGCGGGGTTTTCCATTTCCAGCAGGCGTTCAACGGCCAAAACATAGGTGTGAATAGAGAAAACAACCGCCCGTGAATTTGGCAAACGCAACAATGTCTGTCGTTCACTGCGTAAGTACTTCGCATTTCCACGATCACGAACTTTGCGCGGGTTCTGAATACTACTCGGTTGAAATAACTGAGCGTCGTCATACCAAAGAGCATTGAACCTCCACAAAGGGCGGTCAGCTTGTATACCATCAAACAACCTTTGGACACGACGTGCGACATTGGAATCATAGGGGGCAATGCGTTCATGAATGGCGACAAGCGGCCGCATGAATTTCTCGGATAACCTCCAACTCGCAGGAAAACACAAAATGGCTCCGGTCAAGACGTGTTCATTTTCGACTTTTTGCAGTATGCACAAGTCCTCTTGCACAAGATTGCAAAGCGTTTCCAAAGGTCGCGAGCGATCAACATCAATTTTCAAGCCATCAGGCCTATAGACACGCTCGCTCTGGCCATTATAGGCCTGCTCCAACACTAGCTCCAAAAGCTCTTGTGCGGGGGCTAGTGCCATTTGATCCATTGCCAATACTTCGCCAGGTCTTTCCGCCAACAACCTGCTTCGATATGCCATTTGCGCGTCAAAGGCGTCATCTCGTTGCAGCCAGTCTTCCATGCTGGCAGGTTTGATCCCAGGCAGGGGGTTATGGACCAGTGGATCGTAGGGTATGTTTTCCTGCAAAATAATGTTCATTGGCTCCATGTATCACCCGGGTCAGGATATGTCGGTCCAAAAGCGACGTGACGACAGTCGCAAATCATTGCGACGCAACGTTTTGGGCGCATCAATCTGAAATTTAAAGCAGGGAGGCAAAACGTGAATATACCCTATCGTGAAAGCCGTAAGATTGACCCGACGCGCGGAGCCACACTGGGCGACGGCTCCCCCAATGACAATGACCGGATAGAGATCGGCCCAACCCAACTTGCGTTTGACGAATGGGCGGGGGCAGGACTGAGTTTGCCTAACCTAGAAAGAATGCGCCAATTTCGCTGGACGCGTCTAACCAAAGCGATTGTGGATCGCGGCTATGGTGGGCTTTTACTGTTTGATCCGCTGAACATCCGGTATGCCACCGACAGCACTAATATGCAGCTTTGGAACACCCATAACCCATTCCGGGCTGTTCTGTTGTGTGCAGACGGTCACATGGTGATTTGGGACTACAAAAACTCTCCGTTCCTGACGACCTTCAACCCGCTGGTGCGCGAACAGCGTTCAGGTGCGGACCTGTTTTATTTCGACCGTGGTGACAAAATTGATGTGGCTGCAGACGTGTTCTCAAACGAAGTGCGCGTTCTTATTGAAGAACATGCCGGCGGTAATAAAAGGTTGGCTGTGGACAAGATAATGTTGCACGGCCTTCGCGCTCTTGAGGCCCAAGATTTTGAAATTATGGATGGCGAGGAGGTCACCGAAAAGACCCGCGCCATAAAGGGCGCAGACGAAATACTCGCAATGCGCTGTGCGAGCCACGCTTGCGAGTCGGCAGTTGCAGCGATGGAAAATTTTGCCCGAGCAAATGTGGGTGACGGCAAAACGTCTGAGGATGACATCTGGGCCGTCCTGCATGCCGAAAATATACGCCGCGGCGGTGAATGGATCGAGACCCGGTTGTTGGCATCGGGACAGCGCACAAACCCTTGGTTTCAAGAATGCGGCCCACGCATCACGCAGCGGAACGAGATTGTAGCGTTCGATACCGATTTGATCGGCTGTTATGGTATTTGTGTAGATATTTCTAGGACTTGGTGGATTGGAAATCAGAAGCCACGCCCAGATATGATTTATGCCATGCAGCATGCGCATGAACACATCATGACCAACATGGAAATGCTCAAACCCGGAGTAACAATCCCCGAGTTGACGGCCAACGCGCACAAGCTTGACGACAAATATCAGGCCCAAAAATATGGCTGCCTGATGCACGGCGTCGGATTGTGTGACGAGTGGCCGCTGGTGGCTTACCCAGACAAAGCGGTCGAAGGTGCTTATGATTACCCATTGGAACCCGGGATGGTATTGTGCGTCGAGGCAGCTGTTGGTGAAGTAGGCGGGGATTTTTCGATCAAGTTGGAAGATCAGGTTTTGATTACCGAGTACGGCTATGAAAACCTGACCAAATACCCGTTTGATAGTGCCCTGATGGGATTAGCTTGAATTATCAGCTCAGCGCGACGACCCGGACTGCATCACATTGCCGTGCCAGCCCTCAGTCGCGGATTCGGCATGTTCGACGCCGGTGACTTCACTCTTTGGCCTATGCTGATCAAAATGCACTTCTGAGAAACCGAAAATAAAGAAAATAATTGGAACATCCGCGATTACATTGTTTTCGCTTGAGCGATTTGAAGCATGTTCCACTTTCACTCACATGCTCACCTTACCGTGACGCTTCTGACACATGGGTTGAGACAGAACGTTGATGCACACAGTATTGGAGGACCCTAAGTAGCTGAAGGAGCCGCCATGCCCACGGAACGCATCACCTTTGCCGGACATGACGGCAGCCAACTTGCAGCGCGACTTGATTTGCCTGATGGGCCCGTACTGGCAACCGCTCTATTCGCTCATTGCTTTACCTGTTCCAAAGACATTCCGGCCGCAAGGCGAATTTCCGCGCGGCTTGCGGCAATGGGAATTGCGGTTTTGCGCTTTGACTTCACCGGCCTTGGCCATTCGGCTGGAGAATTCGCCAATACAACCTTTACCTCGAACGTCGAGGATTTGATCGCAGCAGCGAAATACTTAACCGGGAGGAAAATGGCACCTGCCTTGCTGATCGGCCACTCGCTCGGCGGTGCTGCCGTTCTTAGGGCTCGCGCGGACATCCCGTCAGTCAAGGCGGTCGTTACATTGGGCGCTCCGGCTGATCCCAGTCATGTCTCGCACCATTTCGAAGATGCGCTGCCCGATATTCAACGACAAGGGGCAGCAGAGGTGACACTTGGCGGTCGTCCGTTTCGTATCGGCAAAGCATTTGTTGACGATATTTCAGAAACAGCCCTAATTCCCGCAATCGCCGACCTTCGTGCCGCGTTGCTGATCCTCCACGCACCACGGGACGAAACCGTCAGTATCAACAACGCCAGCACGATTTATCTGGCGGCCAAACATCCGAAGAGTTTTGTAACGCTAGATGACGCCGATCACCTGATCACTCGCGCGGCGGACGCGGAATACGCTGCTGATGTCATCGCTGCATGGGTCTCACGATACGTTGAACTGAACCCTCCGGCCCCGCCTCCTGGCGCACCCGAAGGAGTAGTACGCGTGACTGAGGCAGACCCAGAAGGATTCCTGCAAGATATTCAATCCGGTCCGCGACATCATGCGGTGGCCGATGAACCGATCTCTTACGGCGGAACAGACCGAGGAATGTCGCCTTATGGCTTTGTATCTTCGGGGTTGGGGGCATGCACGTCGATGACGATCCGAATGTATGCGCGTCGCAAGGGTTGGCCTCTGAACGGAATAACCGTCGATGTCTGCCACAACAAAGTTCACGCTCAGGACGCAGGGCTGGCCAGCGAAGGCAAAGTGGATCACTTCCGCCGCAAAATCAGGCTTTCCGGGCCATTATCCAAGGACCAACAAGCCAAATTGCGGGAAATCGCCGACAAATGCCCTGTCCACCGCACACTGGAAGGTTCCGCTCACATCACGACCGAGCTTTTGCCTTCTGGGTAAGCACCCGAGTATTCAACGTCGCGGTGCGGGACGGTGTATCGGTGGTCTGGCTGTCGGCGGTCTTGCAGCAGGTGGGCGCGGACGCGATGGCGGTTTACCAGCCGGAGGTTTAGGGCGGTCTGGTCTGGTCGGCCTATCAGGCCGGTCGGGTCTATCCGGACGGTCCGGTCGGTCGACATCAATGTCGACATCGACATCGCGCCGATAGTAGTCATTCCAAAGCATTGAGTCATAATACGGATCGTACCCGTACCCCACTCCAACCGTTACACCGTCGCATGCCGACAGGGTAAGTGCCGTTGCCCCAAGGCCAAATGCCAGCAAAGTCCGCTTAACAATCTTAAATGTCATAAACTTATCCTCACTGCATCGCTCGGAAAGAGTCGAATATCGCGTTCAGGTCTTCGACGTAGGCAGGATCAGCGCCATCCTGCAAAACCGCTACCGCTACGGCTACACGGCCTCGTGGAAGGTCAATTACAGTTGCTGTAAAGTTCACCCCGCGCCCATCCCTACGACCGGTTCCGCGAAACACATGCGCCGGCAATCCTCCAATCGATTGCCTGACGCTTTCAGTTAGCTTCGCGTCCTTGACCAGAAATTTGTCAATGTCCTGCAAGTATTGAACACCGTCCTCAATTGTCTCTACCCCTTCGGGTGAGACGAAGCCCATCCAGACCGCATCATCCGTAACTGGGCGCATACCCATCACACGCGCAACCGCTCGAGGATCGCCAACATTCGTATCCTCAATACTCCGAGGTCCGCCGACACGAAGAGCCCAGAAATCGGGAACAACAAATCGGAACAACTTTTGACCACGATCAGTATACGTGACGGGGGTATCTGAAGCCGCGGGAAGCGCACAGCCAAACCAAACCGCGAGACAGATGAAAAATATCTTTGAAAACAAAACGCGCATATCAAAATAACCTGATGATTTCTTCCATATCAGGTTGGCCTGTACGAACTGGGTTTGTCCAGCTTCGCTTTGGCCAAAAACGACAAACCCGCGCCGGGGTTCCTCCTGACGCGGGTTGAAGTTTCGCAAAACTTGGCTGGTTAAGTGCGGGCGCTACCCACAAGTTTCCAGAGGGCGGGCACCAACAACGCCGCCATAGCCAGTTTGATCGCATCCCCAATAAGGAAAGGTGTCAAACCCCATTCCAGAATCGGTTTGTCCCAGCCGTAAAGCTGGCCAAGCCAAAAGAGGCCCGGTACATAAATGACCACATTTGCCAAAAACAGTGCTAATGCCAGCTTCCCAACCGAGCGGTCCCAACCACGTGCGGCCAACGCGCCCAGCAGGATTGTCGCAAGAAGGTACCCAACCAGGTAACCGCCAGTGCCACCCATCATATAGGTCAGGCCAAATTTTTCAGCCGAAGAACCGGCAAAAACATCAAAGCCAAGCGCACCAATCAGCAGATAACCTACCATGGTGATCAGACCCAAACGGGCGCCATACGCGGTACCAATGGTCAGAACGGCAAAAGTGCCCATTGTTATCGGAACCGGCCACATGGGAACCTTGATTTTTGCGGCAATGGCAAGCGCCAAAATACCCAGGGCAACCAAGGCAACTTGTTTGAGACGCAGCGCAGTTCCCTCACGCGGGCCGATTGCTTCGACCAGAACATTCGCACTCATTTTCATTTTTCTCCGTGTTCGGACTTTTTGCGGCTGCAGAAATGCCCGTTTCGGGCCTCGGCTGCAAGATGATTACGCTATCGTAACCTATATTTGGTGTCCATCTCATAGGATTTTCGTGGTCCGGAAACAATCCATCTAACTGACCACACTGGCCAAGCCGAAAAATCATAAGCCGCATCATAGCTGTCAGGCGGACAATCATGATGGTCAGAGGCATTTGGCAGACCTAAGTTCAGCGAATGAAAATACCGACCGTCGTCAAATTGGATTTCGATGTTATCCCCAATTGCTCGCCAAAGATATCGCCGGGTTCCTTTCATTTCCTTCTGACCGGGGATTCGCAGGATAACCTCTTCATCATAGATTAGCCCGTTACCATCGGGGCGCAGGCGTGCGGTTCCATCTGCCTCGACGACCTGCCCAGCCTTTGCGTCGCGTATGGTGCGGAACAGTATCCATTCACCAGCAAAATCGGAAATTTTACCTGGCAAAATCACTATTCGAAGACTCCGTCGGTGGCGCCACCCCGGTCATCAACAAATCGTATGGTCTGGCCGGCTTGGAGCACATCGTAACAAACCCACAAATCCGATGGTGGCAACAATGAACAATATTGATCCTCGCGCACTGTCCAACGACCAGAGGACGGCTGCCCAAAAAAATATTGGGTCAACATCGTGTCATCAAAAGTCTGCCAGGCTCCCTCACCGTAATTTAGCTTTTGTCCGGAAAGCACTAACAGAATCTCGTCACCTGTTAGAGTTTTAAATTCTTCTGCCCCCAACCAACTGGGCACAAGACCCAAAATCAGGGCAAACCGTCTCATCTTTGCACTCACGCCTTGTTCCTTTGGCTGAGCGGGTTTAAACCCCGCCGCATCGCCTCATGCCAAAACACAATAAGGTGCCGCTGCCAATGATTCCACGTTATTCCCGCCCCGATATGGTTGCCATTTGGTCGCCGGAAACCAAGTTCCGGATTTGGTACGAAATCGAGGCTCACGCATGTGACGCCATGGCAGATTTGGGTGTTATTCCGCGCGAAAACGCCGAAGCAGTGTGGAAGGCAAAGGATGTTGATTTCGACGTCGCCCGCATTGACGAGATCGAGGCTGTGACCAAACACGACGTCATCGCTTTTCTTACCCACTTAGCCGAACACATCGGCAGCGAAGAAGCCCGTTTCGTGCATCAGGGTATGACCAGTTCCGATGTTTTGGACACATGCTTCAACGTGCAATTGACCCGTGCCGCAGACATACTCATTGCAGATCTTGAAGGATTATTGACCGCCCTGAAACGTCGTGCTTACGAACACAAGGAAACTGTTCGCATTGGCCGCAGCCATGGTATCCACGCCGAACCCACAACAATGGGTCTGACCTTCGCCCGGTTTTACGCCGAGATGGACCGCAACTTGTCCCGCATGCGCGATGCTCGTGCCGAGATCGCCACCGGCGCAATCAGCGGCGCGGTTGGCACGTTTGCCAATATCGATCCGCGTGTCGAAGAGCATGTCTGCGACCAGCTAGGTCTGGTGCCCGAGCCAATCAGTACTCAGGTAATCCCGCGCGACCGCCACGCTGCCTTCTTTGCCACACTAGGCGTCATCGCCAGCAGCATCGAGAACATCGCCATCGAAATCCGCCATATGCAGCGAACCGAGGTACTCGAGGCCGAAGAGTTCTTCTCAAAGGGTCAAAAAGGTTCGTCCGCGATGCCGCACAAACGCAACCCGGTTCTGACCGAAAACCTGACCGGTCTGGCGCGACTGGTACGTATGGCTGTGGTTCCCGCCATGGAAAACGTGGCGTTGTGGCATGAACGCGATATCAGCCATAGCTCGGTCGAGCGAAACATCGGCCCCGATGCCACCATCACGCTGGATTTCGCACTGTCGCGGCTGACTAGCGTCGTAGACAAGCTGGTTATCTATCCTGAGAACATGATGGCCAACATGAACAAGTTTCGTGGTTTGGTCATGAGCCAGCGTGTTCTATTGGCCCTTACCCAAGCCGGCGTCAGCAGAGAAGATGCTTATCGCCTTGTCCAGCGTAACGCCATGAAGGTTTGGGAAGAAGGCAAGGACTTCAAAACCGAATTGCTGGGCGATGCCGAAGTCACTGCTGCGCTCACCAAAGAAGAGATCGAAGAAAAGTTCGATTTGGGTTACCACACCAAACACGTCGATACGATATTCGAACGCGTTTTCGGAGAATAACTTCTGAATTCAATTTGTTCTGGAAAGGCTCTGCCCGTGTTTCGGACCCGGGTTGAGTTTCTTTGCCTGAATCGCTGTTTTCAGCTATGGTGCTCATGGATTTCCTAATGGGAGAAACGCAATGATCCGCGCCCTACTCTGCAGCTTCGCGCTGCTTATGACAGCATCAGCCGGATTGGCATGCACTGGCCATGCAAGTCAAAATCAGTCCTGCGCACCCGGTACAATTTGGGACAGCGAAGCTCAAACTTGCGTGAAACTGGTCAATAGCTGACGAAAAGTTTCCTACTCGTGAATAATATGGGGCGGTTCGACGTTAGATTTTTCGTAGACCGCACTATTGTTATGTCGAGCAGCCTAGAAAACGGAGTAGGAAAATGCGTCTCGTACTAGCTTCTGCAATCGCATTCCAAGCGTTTGCCTTTGCCCCAATCGTGCATGCCGCGGGTGGCGACAGTAACCCTCCAAAACCCACCAATACGACAAAGAAATGCCTATTTGGTCGAGTCTACGACGAAGCCGCGGGACGGTGCGTAAAGCCAAACAGAACAAACTTTACAGATGATCAACTATACGACGCGGTTCGGGAATTGGCCTACGACGGTCAGTTCGAGCACGCGCAGGAAATTCTTCGCATAATGGATCAGGATGACGACCGCGTTCTAACCTATTGGGGCTTTACCTACCGAAAATTAGGTGAACTTGAGCTTGCGAACGTCTTTTACGAAAACGCAATCTCAACCAACCCCAATAACATTCTGGCGCGCAGCTACATGGGCCAGGGGTTTGTTACCGAAGGAAAGACAGATCAGGCCATTGAACAGTGGCGCGAAATCAAGGCTCGTGGTGGTGAAGGAACCTGGGCTGAGGTTTCACTACGCGAAGCGATTAGCACCGGCTTGACTTACAATTACTAGGCTTCAGGGTTTCTTTACCCGACTCTCCTTATTCTGCCTGGGACTTAAGATATTGGCATGGCAGGCATATGCAGGACCCTCAGGCACTGATACAGATGACGCCTGGCGCGCAAGCGCCAGTCGTAGACACAATTGATGAACCGGCACGGGTTGTCCCGCGCGCATTGTCCAATAAAGAAAAGGCCGCAGTTATCGTTCGGCTTCTACTGAACGAAGGGGCAGACATCCCGCTCGAAGAACTGCCGGATGCATTACAAGAAAAACTCACGCATCAATTGGGCCGAATGGGGCTTGTTGACCGTGTGACTTTGGCGGCTGTAGCCGGCGAATTTGCAGACGCACTTGACAGCGTTGGGTTGTCTTTTCCACATGGATTGGCCGGTGCTCTGGATGCCGTGAACGGTAAAATAGCGCCCTCAACAGCGGCCCGTTTACGCAAGGTGGCCGGTGTCAGGCAGGTCGGCGACCCTTGGGAGCGTTTGCGCGAAGTTCCGGCCCAAGACCTAGCAAAAATGGCCCAAGCCGAAAGTACCGAGGTGGCTGCGGTAATGCTTTCCAAATTGGAGACTGCGAAGGCTGCTCAACTGTTGGGCAATTTACCTGGCCCAGTCGCGCGCAGGATTACTTACGCAGTATCAAAAACGGCGAATGTCACCCCCGAAGCCGTCGAACGCATCGGATGGTCACTGGCGGCCCAACTGGATCAACGTCCGATCCCAGCATTTCAGGACGAACCCGGCGAACGTATTGGGGCGATTCTGAACCGATCGGCAGCCACGACCAGAGACGGACTATTGACGGCACTTGACGAAGAAGACGCAGACTTCGCAACGGTTGTCCGCCAGTCGATCTTTACATTTGCTCATATCCCAGAGCGTATTATGTCCCGCGACGTTCAGGCCATTTTGCGTGAAGTGGAACAACCCGTTCTTGTGAACGCCCTTGCCGGTGCGACAAGTGGTGAAGATCGAGCAGCCGCAGATTTCATTTTGAGAAGTATTTCCTCGCGAATGGCTGACAGCTTGCGCGACGAAATGGAAGAGCGCGGACGCGTTAAACAACCTGAAGCGGAAGAAGCAATGTCCCAGATCGTCGGAGCGATCCGGACTTTGCAGGACGCAGGCGCATTAACCCTGGTCGAACAGGAAGATAGCGACGAACCGTAACGTATAAGGTTGAAATTTCTGTGCATTCATCTGGCTTGGGCAGGTACTTGAGATCGAAAGGTCGCAGTAGTATGAGTGATCCGGCATCTCACAGATTCCGGTTAGACGTCCATGCCAGCCAAAAAGTCCAAGCTAAGTCGTTTCGAGCTTGGGAAATACTATCTTGCTAATCTTTTTCTTAGGGGCGTCATTGGTGGAATGCGTCTGCTACCTTACGAGCGACGGATCGCCACGATGGGCGCGATCGTGCGCGGGCTCGCTCCGATTGTCGGATTCCGCGCCCGCGTGCGTCGTAATCTAAAACTCACGCGCCCCGATCTTCCCGAGAACGAGATCAACCGTATTTGCCGTGCGGTTCCAGACAACGCTGGGCGCGCAATTATGGAGCATTTTTCACCAGAGGATTTCATTGCTCGGCAGAGCACGGCTAAGGTTTCAGGCGAAGGGGTCGCGTCATTTGATACCGCCGTCGCTGAGGGAAAGCCGGTAATGATGATAACGGCTCATTTTGGACATTACCTTGCGGCTCGCATTGCCCTGCAACACAGAAGCGGTCAGCCAATTGGTTGTCTGTATCGCCGTATGGCCAATCCGTATTTCAACGACATGTACGTCGAAGCTTTCTATGAAACCGGTTCGCCCATGTTTGAACAGGGACGCAGAGGTATGGTCGAAATGGTCCGCACCTTGAAGAGCGGCGGAATTATCGCCATTGTGTCCGATCTGCACGCAATAGGCGGTGAAGAGCTGACTTTTTTCGGCAAACCGGCGGTGACATCCGTTCTGAACGCGGAACTGGCTTTAAAGTACAAAGCCGTAATGATCCCTTGCTATGCTGTGCGTCAACCCAACGGAATCGATTTCGAAATCGTACTACACGAGCCGGTCCCACATTCTGATCCCAAGACAATGACACAATATACCAACGACGATCTTGAGGTCATGGTGCGCAAACATATGGGACAATGGTTCTGGATACACCGTCGCTGGAAAGCCTGGAAAGGTCTTGGCGTTCAACCAGAGGATATGCCCTGATCGAAGGCTTGCGATCGCAATAGTTTATTTGACACGAGTTGCCGCGACTATCGGGCCATGACCAGCCTTCTGCACCAGCACAACGGCCGGTAGGTCAAGTGGCAATGATACTCGGAAATTTTCAGGTGTTCTGCCGTTCCATTGACCGGCAAATTGCCAGTTTTCGACTACATTTGCGTAATCCAGTTCGTGACCCGCCAATTCTCCGCGGCGGATAGACGCGTGTCGCAGAGGGGAATATTGAACAACAAGTATGTCGTACGCTTCGCCTTCGGGCAATTCGATCGGGTTTACTTCCACATCTATTTCGTTGCCAGAACGATTGGCTTTGACTTGGGCTTCGGGCTCAGAGGTCAAATGCAAGTCAATGATCCTATCCAAATCCCTCGATTTAGCGCCGACAACATCATGCTGCCCATTAATCACCATCTGAGGAGTGTAGATCATTGATCGCCCGCCTTGGCGCGCGTAGGCTCTCTGGCGCAGTGCGTGGTCTGGATTAGCGTATTCGTCCTTCCACCCAATGTAGTCCCAGTAGTCCACGTGCAAGGCCAGACCAATTACATCTTCACGCTTGGCTAATTCGTGCATGATGCGATCAGCCGGAGGACAGGACGAACATCCCTGCGACGTAAACAATTCGACCACGACCGGATCATCGTCAGCAATGGCCAAAGCGGCGATGGACACAGAAAGAGCAGTTCCTAATAAGGAAGATTTGAACATTGAATCATCTCTAACTGACAGAGTGTCCTGAGTGTTTAGTCCGGAAATATTCAAATCACCAATCAAGGTTTCTTGAGACCTTGTTCGTTCAAATCGGCAAAAATGTGTGCAATGGTATACAAAAATTGCCGCACCCTGCCTCTTGGACCTTGAACCAAAGCCGCTGGTAATGCAGATAGCCCTCAGCGAATCCCAAAATCCACGTCATTTGAGAGGGAGGCCACAGATGCCCATCAAAGTCGGACAGGATACCGCCAAGACACGCCGCAGCCTGAGCGTGAATGGTAAGTCCATTTCCTATTACTCGATCCCCGCCGCGCAAGAGGCCGGTCTGGGCGATTTCTCGAAGTTGCCAGCAGCGCTTAAAGTGGTGCTGGAAAACATGCTTCGGTTCGAAGACAACGGCTTTTCAGTCTCGATTGATGACATAAAAGCCTTTGGTGAATGGGGAGCGAACGGTGGCAAGAACCCACGCGAGATTGCGTATCGCCCTGCCCGTGTTCTTATGCAGGATTTTACAGGTGTGCCTGCAGTGGTCGATTTGGCAGCCATGCGTGACGGCATCAAAGGGCTAGGCGGCGATGCGCAAAAGATCAACCCGCTGAACCCGGTTGATCTTGTTATCGACCATTCAGTCATGATCGATGAGTTTGGTAACCCGCGCGCTTTTCAGATGAACGTCGACCGTGAGTACGAACGTAATATGGAGCGCTATCAGTTCCTCAAATGGGGCCAAAACGCATTCAATAATTTCCGCGTTGTGCCCCCCGGAACTGGAATTTGCCACCAGGTGAACCTTGAGTATTTGGCGCAGACTGTCTGGACTGATACTGACCAGCGTGGAGAAGAAGTCGCCTACCCCGACACGCTTGTCGGCACCGACAGCCATACCACTATGGTCAACGGTATGGCCGTTCTGGGTTGGGGTGTTGGCGGCATCGAGGCCGAAGCCGCGATGTTGGGTCAACCGATCTCGATGCTGATCCCGGAAGTTATCGGCTTTGAACTGACTGGCGAACTGGTCGAAGGCACAACAGGCACCGACTTGGTTCTCAAAGTTGTCGAGATGTTGCGAGAAAAAGGCGTCGTGGGCAAATTCGTCGAATTCTATGGCGAAGGTCTCGATCGCCTCCCATTGGCAGATCGCGCAACCATCGCCAACATGGCACCTGAATACGGCGCAACCTGCGGCTTTTTCCCGATCGATAATGAAACGCTGCGCTATCTGCGCAATACTGGTCGAGACGAAGACCGCATTGCGCTGGTCGAGGCGTATGCGAAAGAAAACGGTTTCTGGCGCGGCGCTGACTATGCACCTGTCTACACCGACACACTGTCGCTGGACATGGGTTCAATTGTTCCCGCGATCTCTGGCCCGAAACGTCCTCAGGACTATGTTGCCCTGACAGATGCCAAAGCTGCATTTACGCGTGAGATGGAGCAGACCTTCAAACGTCCGATGGGCAAAGAAGTCGCCGTCAAAGGCGAAGATTACACCATGGAATCGGGCAAGGTCGTGATCGCCTCGATCACATCATGCACAAACACATCGAACCCTTACGTAATGATCGGCGCGGGCCTTGTGGCGCGTAAGGCCGCCGAACTGGGTCTGAACCGCAAGCCTTGGGTTAAGACCTCGCTGGCGCCGGGTTCGCAGGTTGTGTCCGCTTATCTTGAGGCCGCCGGCCTGCAAGAAGATCTGGACAAAATTGGCTTCAACCTGGTGGGCTATGGATGCACAACATGCATTGGTAACTCGGGCCCGATACAGCAGGAAATCTCGGAGGCAATTGCCGAAGGCGATTTGGTCGCCACCTCGGTTCTGTCGGGCAACCGAAACTTCGAAGGCCGTATTTCACCGGATGTTCGGGCAAACTATCTTGCCTCGCCGCCTCTGGTCGTGGTTTACGCTCTGGCCGGAACCCTCGATATTGACTTGACTTCAGAACCGATCGGTCAGGACAAAGACGGCAACGATGTTTACATGAAAGACATTTGGCCCTCGAGCCAGGAAGTCGCCGAGCTGGTCGAACAGACTGTGACACGCGAAGCGTTCCAATCGAAATATGCCGACGTATTTAAAGGCGACGAGAAGTGGCAAGACGTCGAGGTGCCTCAGCAGGAGACCTATGATTGGCCTCCAACATCGACTTACATTCAGAACCCGCCTTACTTCCAAGGTATGGGTGCGGAACCCGGTACAATCTCAAACATCGAAGGCGCGAAGGTTCTGCTTATCCTTGGTGATATGATCACAACCGACCACATCTCGCCTGCTGGATCGTTTGCGACAACAACCCCCGCGGGTAAGTATCTGACTGATCGACAGGTTCAGCCGCGTGAGTTCAACTCGTATGGCTCTCGCAGAGGTAATCACGAGATCATGATGCGCGGCACCTTCGCAAATATCCGCGTAAAGAACGAGATGCTGGACGGCGTTGAAGGTGGCTATACAAAAGGCCCAGATGGACAACAAACATCGGTGTACGAAGCGTCGATGGCCTATCAGGAACAAGGCACCCCGCTGGTCGTGTTTGGTGGTGAGCAGTACGGCGCAGGCTCCTCGCGTGACTGGGCCGCCAAAGGTACCGCTTTGCTAGGTGTAAAAGCCGTTATCGCCGAAAGTTTTGAACGTATCCACCGTTCGAATCTGGTTGGCATGGGCGTTATCCCCTTCGAGTTCACCGGAGGCGATACCCGTAAGACATTGGGTTTGAAAGGGGACGAAACCGTATCGATCGACGGTCTGGACTCGGTTGAACCGCTTCAGGAAGTACCCTGCACAATCGTCTACGGTGACGGAACTGAAAAGACCATCACATTGAAATGCCGCATCGATACAGCGCCCGAGATCGAGTACATCGAGAATGGCGGCGTTCTTCAATACGTTCTGCGGAACTTGGCAAAAGCATCGTAAATCGAACGCAAAACAAGCTGATAGAACCCCCGGCCAAACGGCCGGGGGTTTTTTGTTTTCTGGCCATTCATTCGAAATTCTGAAACTGTTTGGTTCAGGCTCAGTGCGAAAGAACAAAGTCATGAAACAACCCAACGCCCTGCTTGTTTGTTCGTTGAGTGTGATCGCGGTAATCGGGATTTGGGGCGTTGTTGATATTCAGAGTTTGGTGATCTGGGCAAATGGCATAGTTCAGCAAACCTTCCACAGCAGAGGTTGGTTTGTGATGCTCGCAGCCTCGGGTATGCTGATTGGCTGCCTTGTTCTGGCCTTTTCTCCCTATGGCAACATTCGCCTTGGTCGGGATGATGAAGAACCAGAGTTCTCAACCGTCACTTGGATTTCGATGCTGTTTTCTGCTGGCATGGGTGTCGGATTGTTGTTTTGGGCCGTGGCAGAGCCTTTGACCCACTTCAATTTCATTTCGGGCATGGCGCCGGACTTTCTGGCCGCTCAGCAGGCAATGCTTGCAACGAATTTTCACTGGGGGTTGCATGCTTGGGCTATATACGGCTCTACCGCATTGACGATCGCTTACTTCAGCTTTCGTCGCGGCACCGGAATGATGGTCAGCGCACCTATTAAAAGCTTGTTTCCCGGTGAGCGATGGGCCGAGCGTGTCGGATGGCTGTCCGACTTCATGGCCATCGTGGCAATTGCGATCGGTGTCGGTGGTTCGATGGCCATGGGCGTTTTCCAGGTAGCAGACGGTATCGCTGTACTAGGTGGAAGCGACACGGTCGGGGCCCTACTGATTGGCTTGGTTTTCGCAGCCATGGTCGCAGCCTACATACCGGCGCTTCTCATCGATCTGGGTCAGGGTATGGCACGCCTTTCAAACGCTGCAATGTTAATTGCCATCAGCCTTGTGGCATACACGGTGGTCCTTGGCCCGACAGAATATTTATTGAACACGGTGGTCCAGGGGTTTGGTGATTACGTTACAAATGTCATTCCAAGGGGCTTTCAAACCTTCACCTTCTTTGGCGACGATGTTGCCAAGTGGTTCAGCGATTGGACCCTAACGTATATGGTCTGGTGGATAGCGTGGGGTCCATTTGTTGGCGTATTCGTCGCCCGCATCTCTCGGGGCAGGACCATCCGTGAGTTCGTTATTGGGGTGCTGTTCGCCCCTACTTTATTTTCTATTCTATGGTTTGGAGCATTCGGCGGCATTGGACTGTTCGAGGCCCTTAACGGCGCGGGTGAGCTTTTGTTACTGACCCAATCAAATATCGAACGTGTCACGTTCGCGCTTCTCGAACGGTTGCCACTTTCCCTGATCACCACGTTGGCGACGGTACTTGCCGCGTTTCTTTTCATAGTGACAAGCGTTGTAAGCGCAGCCTTCGTTCTAGGGACTTTCTCTTCGGGAGGGAACGAAAACCCGCCTCCAAGGGTTCGCCTGATATGGGGGGCACTGCTAGGACTATTGAGTGTTGCAATGATCCTTTCAGGCTCAGTCGACTCGGTAAAAATTTTAATCTCGCTTGGGGCTTTGCCCTTTGTGTTCATCTCGGTACTGCTGATGGTTTGCCTTTTCCGAGCATTAAGGGAGGAAGGAAAAAGCAATGCTAATCGGTGATCTTACCGACACTTTGATGAATCTGGTCACTTTTGCTTTCATCGCAGCAATGATTTGGATTTTGGTGCGCAGATAACGAACAGCAAGCGCCTACACAGTGCTGCCTTTCAACAAAATCAGCATTGAACAACGCTGAAATTGCCGATCTTGTGAGCGCCATGGATAAAGTAGCATTGATAACTGGCGGCGCGCGTGGGATCGGGCGCGCGATTGTAGAGAACCTGAGGCGAGATCACCAAATTGCGTTTACTTGGCTGGCAACTGAACCGTCAGCAGAGTTGAAGCAATGCAGCACCCTATCGGTTCAATCTGACCTAAGAGAAAACGGCGAACCGGCACGCGTCATTCAAAAAGTCATTTCCCGTTTTGGGCGTCTGGACGCGATTGTGAATAATGCTGGCCTTGTACGCTCGACACCCAAAGACACATTCGTTGCGGAGGATCACACAGCGATATTGAATCTCAACCTTTTGGCACCAGCAGCACTGCTGGCGGCGGCCCTGCCCCATCTGAACACTGGGGCATCAATTGTCAGCATCTCTTCCATGAATGCAACGTGCCCCCTCGGGACGCAGCTACGTACGGCGCCAGCAAAGCCGCGCTCAATCTGTGGACCCGCGCAATGGCCAAAGAATTGGGCCCTGCGGGCATAAGGGTCAACGCCGTCGCACCCGGCGCGATAAACATCCCGGAAGCACCGCGTTCCGACGACCTGACGGAGATTTTCGTCAAAGACACTGCCCTGGGCCGCATAGGCACTCCCGAAGAAATAGCCAAAGTGGTGCGATTCTTGGTCTCTGATGACGCGGGATTTATTACTGGGGAAGTTTTGGGCGTGACAGGTGGTTATAGACTATGAAAGTCTTTTTTTGGACGAGAGCGCATTGCGGCACTAAATTTCAAAAAGGGTCGAACAGGAAGGTGTTGTGGACAGTTTTTCGTTAAGCAAATTCAAGGGCCACTCGGTCGACGCTGACACCCGCGCATATATAGCGGCGCTTGAGGCCTTTGATAGTGCTGTCCAAATTCAGGAACTAAAACAACTCGAACAAAAAAGCCTCGTGCTGCCGCAGGCCCCAAAAGTTCTGGATGTAGGCTGTGGATTTGGGTTGGAAACACTCAGAATTGCACGACGCCTTGCATCCTCAGCTAAAGTTTGCGGGCTTGATGTCAGCGCCAATTTCTTGGCGGAAGCTAAGCGGCGATCCAATGAGGCCGGCTTAAAAATCGCTTTTGAAAAGGGTGATGCGCAGCGGTTGCCGTTTGCTGACAACTCCTTTGATTATGTGCGAGCGGAGCGCGTCCTGATTTACCTTAAAGATCCCGAATTGGCGTTGCGTGAAATTCAACGAGTCGCCTCCGACGGTGCCTGTCTCGCGGTAATCGAACCCGATTTTTCCTCTACAAACATCAACCATCCCGATCGCAAATTGGCCCGAAAGATTTTAACATATGAGGTCGAGACCGCCGTTGAACACAATGCCTTACCCGGAACAATTGATGCTTCACTACGGAACCTGCCGGATTATTCCATTGCAACCCGCGTTGTGGTCATGCCGCAAGAATTGGCGTACGGATATTTCGACAGTGTCGGAAAAAGAGCGTACACGGCAGGAGCCGTAACGGATACAGAATTGAGCAGTTGGTCAGACGGATTGGAAGCTCTCGCCCGCGATCGAAGTGTTTTTGGAACAGTTGGTTATTTCTTATTCACTGCGCGTGCTTAGTTTTCTGCTGCCTTTTCCAACGCAGGCCGGATAGTGCTTTCGATTACACGCTGAGTGATTGGCCCTGCAAAGCGCAAAACAATTGTGCCTTCACCGTCAACTACATAGGTTTCCGGGACGCCATAAAGGCCCCAGTCCAACGCCATGCGACCCTGCTCGTCCCGTCCTATGGCTTGATATGGGTCGCCCAGCTCGGTCAGGAAAGCCTCGGCATTGGTTAAATTATCCTTGTAGTTGATCCCATAGACTGGAACGCCTTCCTCAGACAGTGCTTCGAGGTTTGGGTGCTCAGCGCGACATGGCGCGCACCAGCTGGCCCAATAGTTGACCAGCTTTACCTCCCCGTCACGCAAAGTCGCATCGTCGAACAGCGGCTTTCCGGGAAATTCGACCAGAGCAACGGGCGGAGCAGGCTGGCCTTCGCGCGCAGATGGCAAAGCATCTGGGTCATCGCGGAACATTCCAATTCCAGCCAATACAGCAAAGGCAGCAAAGATTAGAGGCGGCGCAATCATCAAAGGAGAGATTTTAGCCATCGCGCGACATCCTTTGCTCGACACTCTTCAATTCAGTCCGCACCCTTCGACCGCGCATCACACTCAACACAACCAACGCGACCAAAAGGACGATAGAAATCCCATAAGCCGAAAGAACGGTTTCAGTGTACTTGCCTAAATCAGGGATCATGCATTTGCCCTTTCCCGCGCCAACAACGCCTTGATCCGGCGCGCGCGAATTTCAGTACACGTGCGATATAAGACCAACGCGATGAATAGCAAAACGAACCCGACAATACACAACATCAAAGGGAAAAAGTAGATGTTGCTTACTTTCTCTTCAGTATCCGATCCTGTAACGGCAGCGACCCGCATAACTGACGCGCCCTGATGCAGGCCTTGGTTCCAAAAATTCACCGCATAACGGCTTAGGATAGCGAAAACAGATCCCACCAGACACAAAACCGAAGTCAGGTCGGCTGCTGTGTCCGGATCTTCTATCGCCTCCCATAAGGCCACATATCCAAGGTAAAATAAAAACAGGATTAGAAACGACGTCAGACGCGGATCCCAAGCCCACCAGCTACCCCACATGGGTTGCCCCCAGATTGCGCCGGTTACCAAGGCCACAAGCGTAAAAACTATTCCTACCGGAGCCGCAGCACGAGCCGCCAAAGCACTTACATGATGGCGCCGTACAAGCCAAATGAGCGAGGCCGCCAACATCATTAGCCAGCAGTTGATTGCCATCAACGCCGAAGGCACATGCAAATAGATGATCTTTACGGTTGAGCCTTGTTTGTAGTCATCCGGTGTGAAAAAGAACCCCCAGACCAACCCCACGACCAAACACGTTGTTGAAGCCAACCAAAAAAAAGGCAGCAATCGCTCGCTTGTTGCAAGAAACTTGCGCGGGTTAGCGTATTCCCACAGTGAATTGGCTTTGGCTGTGATCGTCATGGGGCTTATTTAGTCCGTATCAGAGTCGTTCTCAATTGACCTCAGTCAAAGTTGTGGCGCTTCATCGCAGGTTGATCTTTAATACTGCTGCGCTGGCAAAAGGCAGCAACGCAATTGTGGCCGTTGTAATTCCTGCCAGCAATAATAGCGGCGTCTCTAATTCCGTCCCAGTCGCTCCTCGTCGGGCAACCTCGGCACCGAAAATAAGCGTTGGGACGTATAGCGGCAAAACCAAAAGAGACAAAAGCAGTCCGCCTCGTTTCAGTCCAACTGTGATGGCTGCACCAAATGTCCCGATCACACTCAAGGCCGGAGTACCAATCAGCAATGATACAACTAACCAAGTAAAACCAGTTTCCGGCAAATTGAGCATTACACCAAGCAATGGCGCCACCAAGACTAAGGGTAAACCGGTCGTCAGCCAATGCGCCAATGATTTGACTGCCACAACTGCCTCCAAGGGAAGAGGCGCAGTAGCCAATAGATCTAACGAGCCATCTTCCCAGTCTAGCGCCAGCAGTCGATCAAGCGACAACAGGCACGCAAGTAACGCCCCTAGCCACAATACGCCGGGAGCGATAATGGACAACAAGGACGACTGCGGACCGACCGAAAATGGAACAAGTACCGTGACTATAAGAAAGAAAGCTAACCCAAGGCCAAATCCACCGCCAGCGCGAAACGCCAGTTTCAAATCTCGGAGCAACAAGGCAATCATAGAAAGGCCCCGTCAAAGTCTTCGATTGGTCTCGGTTTGACTTTGTTCGAGCTTATGTCCAAAACTTTGGCTTCCAAGCCCAGGTCGATGTGTGTGGCAATTAGCGCCGAACCTCCATACTTCAGGTGGTCTTCAACAGCTTCAGCGAACATAGTCACGGCATTGCGGTCTAATGAGACTGTGGGTTCATCGAGCATCCAGATAGGACGCCCTGTAACCAACAGCCGTGCAAGTCCCGCACGGCGTTTTTGCCCAGCCGACAAGTTGCCAGCTTGGCGATCTGCCAGCTCATTTAGGTCATATCTATCCAACGCAGGTTGGATGCTGTGCGTTCCGAATACAGACATCCAGAACGAAAGGTTCTCCGCCACAGTCAGGGTCGGCTTTAGCCCGTCGGCATGCGCAGCATAGGCAATCCGGTCCTCGGCGCCTTGAATTTGGCCAGCCAACGGCGCTTGAAGACCCGCAAGCGTACGCAACAGAGTTGTCTTGCCAATCCCGTTGGGGCCACGCAGAATCAGCGCTTTACCGGGTTCCAAAACAAAGTTCAGCCTTTCCAACAGGGCAAGCCCCCCTCGGGCAATGGCAAGGTCGGTCACGGTTAGAGTCATGACGTCCGATTATCCCATTGCGGTCAGTGGCAAAAGGAGGGATTTGCCGCAGGGCATTTAGACGAGCCATCATGAATGATTTTTGACCCAAACAAAATCTACAATTCTTAACGGCGAACAAAGACGTTCAGTCATGTCGGGATCAAGGCCAGCGCGATGCGACGTCCTTCGGATAGTAGTACGTTGTATGTTCGACAGGCAGCTGGCGAGTTCATGATCTCGACTCCTATGCCAGCGGTTTCCAACGCATGGCGCAAGTCAGCAGGAATATGCGTCAACTCTGCCCCTGTTCCTATCAGTAAAACGTCTACAATTTCGGAAAGGGCCAGCAGCGGGTCCATGTCAGAATAACCACCCCAACCTATAGTGCCCTCAGCGCTGGTCAAAATTGATCCCTCGTGGACCTGGCCGCCTATTCGGAAGAAGCCATGTCCGTAACCGTCAACCGGGGTTGCGTTGTTATAGATGATTTCATTGAGACGCATGCAAGTCTTCTAGCCCCAAAGCGGCAGACCGAACAAGGCGGTAAACGCAATGACTACGTACGCTGCCATTCTATAAAGCTTTTCTTTTTCCGGATTGAACATCCTGCCGCCTAACCAATTCCCCAACAGGTTCGGGACTGCCAAAACCAACCCTAACAAAAAGACATGCGAGGAGACGCGGCCCATACCGGACAAATATCCGAAAAGAAGGAAATCGAACCCGAATAGAAACAGCAGGATGGTCGCGCGTATTACTTCAACTGGTAAAGGACGGGACATATAGAACAAAATCACGGCCGGACCCGGCAATCCAGCCACACCGCCCAACAAACCTGCAGCGCCACCAATAGCCGCCACCATTGTACGCCCAACCCGACCTGTGAACCGCAGACCAAGCGTCAGGATCACCAACATAGATAGCGACAGAAAACATACGGCATAGCGAAATACTTCGGGTTCGACCCTAGTCAGCAGCCAAAGCCCTAACGGCAACACCGCTGCGCAGCCGAGCAGCAGCCGCGCCAAATCACCCTTATCGACAACTTTCCACGCGCGGCGAAGATTGGGTAAAGGGCCAAAGACGTCCATAATCGTTAAAGCAAGCAACGCGCCAAACGGACCGAGAAGCGGGGCCGCGAGGGGTAAAAAGACAAGCGCCGTGCCAAAGCCAGAAAACCCCCGCACAATGCCGGCCATAAATGCTGCAATTAGTAGAATAGCCAGCCCACCGGGGGACTGGCCGAGAAAGTCAGGCGTCGACATTCGCGAACTGGTTGCCTGCCGTGTTCGACGGTTTGGACCAGTCGCGCTTAACGCCCAGCCACAACAAGATGGTCGAAGCGACGAATACCGACGAATAGGTGCCCACAATCACGCCCCAGATCATCGCAAAAACAAACCCACGGATCACATCACCACCCAATACGTACAGCGAAATCAAAGCCAGCAGCGTAGTTACCGACGTCATAACCGTCCGACTCAGCGTTTCGTTTATCGAGATGTTCAGAACCTCTTTGAGGTCCTTCTTTTTGTATTTTCGCAGGTTTTCACGAACACGGTCGAACACGACCACGGTATCGTTGAGCGAGTATCCAACAATGGTCAGCAGCGCGGCGATAATTGCGAGGTCGAAACGTATCTGCAGTTCGGAAAAGATACCGATGGTCAAGATCACGTCATGCACCAAGGCTGCAACCGCGCCCAGCGCAAATTGCCATTCAAAGCGTAGCCAGATGTAAACAAGCACCGCCGCGATAGCCAATGCCACGGCAATGACGGCTGTTTGGATCAATTCGCCTGATACCTTGGGGCCGACGGATTCAACAGATACGAATTGTACGTCCGGCACTGCCCCCCTCAGCGCCTCTTCAACCGCAGTTACAATGGCTGCTGAAACCGCCTCCGCATCCGCTTGCGCCTGAATCCGGATCATGGCCACATTTTCATCCGGCCCAAAAGTCGGGTCGAAAATTTCAGTAATCGTTACGTCGCCAAGTTCCAACGGAGCAATTGCCTCGCGGTAAACGCCGACATTAACTTCCTCGGCGCTTTGCGTCCGGATGGTTGTGCCGCCCCGGAAATCGATACCAAAATTCAGCCCCTGTAGAAGGAAAGATGTAAACGCAATGACCATCATCAGGCCCGATATGCCCAGCCAGATTTTCCAGCGGCTAAAGAAATCGAACGAGGTATTTTGGGGTACGAGTTTCAGTCTCATGTCAAACCTCGATCATTTTCGGACGGCGCCGTTCGAACCACATTACGATCATCAGGCGGGTTACAAATATCGCCGTAAAGACCGAAGTCAGAATGCCCAATCCAAGAGTTATTGAGAACCCACGCACCGGACCACTGCCCATCGCAAACAGGATCACAGCCGTGATAAAAGTCGTTACGTTCGCGTCCAGAATTGCAGACAAAGCCTTTTCATAACCCAACTCGATGGCACGTGCTGGACCTTTGGCGGACTTCAACTCTTCTCGGATGCGTTCAAAGATGAGGACATTTGCATCCACCGCCATACCAACCGTCAAAACGATACCTGCAATACCGGGAAGGGTCAGTGTCGCCCCTATCAGAGACAATAAACCAAAGAGCAAGCCGACGTTGATGATCAACGCTATGTTGGCAAAGATACCGAATAAGCCATAGCTAAGCGCCATGAAAACCAGAACGGCAACAAATGCCACAACGGTGGCCACCTTGCCCGCATCTATGCTGTCCTGCCCCAGTTCGGGGCCAATTGTGCGCTCTTCAAGAAACTCTAATCCGGCTGGCAAAGCGCCTGCCCGTAACAGAACTGCCAAGTTTGTGCTTTCCTCGACCGTAAAGTTTCCGGTGATGATACCCGAGCCGCCCGGAATATGGCTTTGGATCACCGGGGCTGAAATCACCTCTTCATCCAGTACGATTGCAAAGGGGGCACCGATGTTTTCTAGAGTATAGTCGCCGAACTTGCGTGCTCCGGACGTATTGAAGCGGAAGCTTACCGCGGGTCGGCCGTTTTGGTCGAATGACGGTTGCGCGTCTACAAGTTCTTCGCCGGTAACGACAGGTGCAGCATCGATTACGTAAAAACGTCCCTCCTCGTCCAACGATGGAACGACCTTTTCCCCGGGACTTACAGTATCTTCCAGACTGTTTGCGGGTCCCACCACCGGGTTGAACGTCAACTGCGCGGTGGTTCCGATGATCTCCTTTAGCTCACCCGCGCTGCCAATGCCCGGCACTTGGATAAGAATTCGATCAGCCCCTTGGCGTTGGATGGTCGGTTCACGTGTTCCGACCTCATCGATCCGGCGGCGCACAATCTCAAGCGATTGACGCACGGTTCGGTCATCCGAAGCAAGTCGTTCAGCTTCGGACAGCTGCACGACGACAATGTCGCCCTCGGCGCGGGCTTCAATATCGGTCGCGCCAACCCCCGTAAGCGTCTGAACTTGCCGAGCAAGTCCGCGCACGACTTCCAGAGCGCGTGGCATTCCATCGGGCTGGCTGATACGTACGCGAATCTCGTCCGGGGCAGATGGTTGTTTGCGGATCGTTCCCACGGTTGCGCGCTCCTCGCGCAGAGCATCCCTAATGTCGGGCCACATTGAATCCATTCGGGATTCGTAAACATCACCCACCTGGACTTCGGCAAGCAAATGCGCACCGCCGCGCAAATCCAAGCCCAGATTGACCAGCGATGAAGGCATCCAATTCGGCCATAGCGCAGCTTCGGCCTGCATCTCAGGCGTATCGACGCCAAGGTCGATCGCTGTCTTTGCGTCGTTTGATTGTTCGACGCGGGTGTAAAACGCATTTGGCAAGGCCAATATCAAGCCGATTACACAAACCAGCCAGATCAGAACCCGCTTCCAGGTATCAATTTGCAGCATTACCCTGCCTTTTTAAGGATTTATCGCGCGAAGTTATTTTGCCGGTTCTGTCTTGTTCAGCACCTGCGCTACAGTTGATTGGACCACGCGCACCTTTACACCCTCGGCAATCTCGACCTCAAGCTCTCCATCATCTTTGACCTTGGCGACCTTGCCGATCAAACCTCCTTGGGTCACGATCTGATCTCCACGACGCAAGGCATCAACCATCGCCTTGTGCTCCTTGATTTTCTTCTGCTGCGGCCGGATCAGCAGAAAGTACATTATGCCGAAAATCAGGATCAGCGGGAGAAACTGGGCGATTGCGCCACCTTCCATGGGATATTCCTTTGTTCAGACGATGCGGAACCCTCTCCGCAAATTTGGCGGGAACCTATGCTTTGAATGGGCTGTTTGCAAGCAAAGGCGGCATAGCGTTTTAACAAGACCACCCCACAATACCACAGGATACCGCAAACCGTTGCAGATATGTCCTAGGCACGTCCGCGAACTTAGGTATAGTCTTTGCATGGGGGGACCAATGCCAAAGTCGATCAAACCTTTCGTTTTACTATCAAATTTCCTGACTTTGATCGCTTTGGTTTTATGGCTGTGCGCACCGGTTTCGGCGCAGGAAACACCCGTGGTAACCGACGAAGCCGAAGCGACCGAGCTGAACGATTTTATGGCTCCGGTCATTATTGATGGGGAAATCCTTTTTCAACTACGCGGATCAAGCGCCCTACCAGCGTCCGAACGCGCAGAGGGCGTTCAGCAAAAAATCATAGAAGTAGCCGAAGCCTCTGATGCAGCAACGGTAAATATTACTTACGACGAAACCGAGCTCGGCATCTGGATCCTAGTGGATGGCGTCAATGTGTCGATCGTGACCGACGCCGACTCAGACCTGGACCAGATGGAACTCAGTGTTCTCAGCATATTACACGGCAATGCTATCAAAGAATCTATTGAGGCGTATCGCGCCAACAGAACTGAAAAGGCGCGCGTATCTGGCGCTATCGAAGCTATTGGATGGACGATCGGTTTTGCCTTATTCGTAGTGGCAATCCTATGGCTCCACCGTCGGATTAAACGACGCACCCTACGTTTTGTTCGACGCTATTTAAAAGACGTCGAAACAGCGACAGCCGAAACGGTACAGGCCGAAGCAATGGCCGCACTGATCCGATATGGTCTGAACTTCGTTTTACTGGCGATTTTCTTTTTCGGATTCTATTACTACCTGTCGTTCATTCTGCTGGCCTTCGCTGAAACCAGGTACTTTGCACAGCTTTTGCTGACCTATCTGACAGAACCGGTTCTGCAAATCGTAAAAGGTATCATCAGCTATGTTCCCAACCTGATCATGTTGGCACTTATCACTTGGGTAACATTGTATATTATCAGAGGCTTGCGCGTGTTCTTTGACACAGTCGAAGCCGGGACTTTTGACCTAGGTGACTTTGAAAAACATTGGATAAATCCGACTTTTAACATCACCCGAGTTGTGGTGATTTTAATCGCGTTAGTTTTTGCTGTTCCCTATATTCCCGGCTCGGACTCTGCCGCTTTTCAGGGATTGACGATCTTGGTTGGCGCGATGCTTTCGTTGGGCGCAAACTCGGTCGTTTCAAATATGCTTGCCGGGTTATTCGTTATTTATCGCCGCTCAACATCGATAGGAGACCGAATTCAAATAGGAGATCACATTGGCGACGTTGTGCAGATCAAGTTGATGGAAACCCATCTGAAATCGATCAAGAATGAACTGATTTCGATTCCCAATGCGCAGCTAATGAATTCAGATGTCGTCAATTTCTCGAAAAAGACGGACGGTAACGGCCTTTTGCTCCACACAACTGTCGGGATAGGTTATGAAGAGCAGCCTGAAAAAGTCGAAGCCATGTTGGTCGAAGCCGCAAACCGTACCAAGGGGATCAAGGCCAAACCGGAACCGTTTGTGTTATGGACAGCTTTGGCCGACTACGCGATCAACTATCAGATAAACGGGTACACTACTCGTGGCAGTATTATTCCGAAAATCAAATCGGACCTGCATCGCAATATCGTAGCCGTTTTCAATGAAAATAATGTTCAGATCATGACACCATCCTATATTGCAGATCCGCAAGAACCGAAGATTCCAACAGACGAGTGGGACGGTCACCTGGTCCACAAGGGCCGCGAGGAAGCTGAGAAGTAAGCAAGAATTGCCGTGACGGTGCTACACCCTGCCCACCATTTGGTGCATAAGCAGCAGCAGTGATTCACGCATCAAGGATCTAACCAATGCACGACATCCGGGCAATTCGCGAAAACCCAGCCGCATTCGACACCGCTTTAGCGCGCCGCGGGGATGCGCCTATGTCGTCAGACCTACTGCGGCTCGATGAAAGTCGGCGGGCTAAGATACTGGCAGCAGAAACTGCTCAGGCCGATCAGAACAAAGCCAGTAAAGAGGTTGGCGCTGCCAAAGGCCGAGGTGATGAAGCCGAATTCGAACGCCTGCGCACGTTGGTCGCGGAGAAAAAGGCCGAAGTTGCCCAGATGCAAACCGAGGCCAAGGATCTCGACGCATTGCTGGTCGATCAACTGGCGCGCATCGCCAACTTGCCTGCTGATGACGTGCCGGAAGGTGCGGACGAAGATGACAATGTCGAGGTCAACCGCTGGGGCACCCCGCGTACATTCGATTTCACACCCAAAGAGCACTATGAAATCCCTTCAGTTGCAGCGGCAATGGACTTTGAAACAGCTGCCAAAACCAGCGGCAGCCGGTTTGTAAACCTGTCCAAAGGCGTGGCACGCGTCCATCGCGCGTTGGCCCAATTCATGCTGGACACGCACATTGACAAAAACGGCCTTACCGAAATGCAAACGCCGGTGCTGGTTCGCGATGAGGCCATGTACGGCACTGACAAATTACCGAAATTTGGTGAAGACAGCTATCAGACGACCAACGGCTGGTGGTTGATCCCTACGTCAGAGGTCACCCTGACATACTCTGTTTCAGGCGACATTCTTGAGGAACGCGACTTGCCCATTCGCATGACGGCTCATACGGTCTGTTTTCGTTCCGAGGCAGGCAGCGCTGGAAAGGACACCGCCGGAATGTTGCGACAGCACCAGTTCGAAAAGGTCGAAATGGTCTCTATCACACATCCCGAGAAATCGGATGACGAACAAAAGCGCATGTTGCGCTGTGCCGAAGGCATTCTGGAACAATTGGGTATTCCGTACCGTACGGTCGTTTTGTGCACTGGGGATATGGGATTTGGTGCACGCCGCACCTTTGATATCGAAGCTTGGCTGCCCGGCCAGGGTACCTATCGCGAGATCAGTTCGGTTTCGACCACCGGAGATTTTCAAGCACGTCGCATGAATGCTCGCTTCCGTCCCGAGGGAGGCGGTAAGCCAGAATACGTCCATACACTAAATGGATCGGGCCTCGCGGTCGGTCGTTGCTTGATTGCCGTTTTGGAAAACGGTCAAAACTCAGACGGCACCGTCACCCTTCCTGACGTCCTTGCGCCCTATCTCGGCGGTAAGCTGACGCTTTTGAATAACGGTTCGCTGTCATAGAAAACCAGCGCATTTGCGACGCGCTGGTTTTGGAGTAAAAACGCGGAGAAGAACTACTTCTTCGCTTTTTTCTTGCCGGACTTTTTGTCTGATTTTTTGTCAGACTTTTTCTTTTCATCCTTTTTTGATTTCTTGTCCTTTTTGGACTTTTTCTTGACCTTTTCCTTGGCCTTTTTAAAGGCGGCTTCCATCTCAGACTTCTTTTTTGCGGCTTTTTCTGCCTTGGCTTTTGCTTTGGCCTTTTTCTTGGCCTTAGCCTCTGCTGCCGCCAACTCTGCAGCCGCGCGTTCCTCGGCCGCTTTGCGCTCAGATTCCGCCTTTTTAGCGGCGGCAGTCGAGCGTGCAGCTGTCGGTCGCGTCGACGGTTTCCGGGTCGTCGTTTTGCGAGCCGGCGCACGGCGGGCAGGAGCCTTAGCTGCGGGTTTTGACGCAGCGGCCTGTTTTGCGGCAGCTATCAGTATCGGAGCGCGCGAAGCACCGATGCGTGGGACTTTCAGCAAGTCTTCAGGCTTGGCCTTTGCCAAGTCTTCGGCAGTTTTGAAGCCATTCGCGCTCAGAGCTTGCGCCAGAGCGGGTCCTACGCCTCGCACTTCGGTAACAGCGGTCATTTGAGGTCCTTTCTTTCTCTCCCTGCAGATTTATGTATATACTTTAAATATACATTTTAACAAGAGCGCACTACCTAAGCAAAGCCCAACGTATTCTCAACCATTTTGTATAACTTGCGAACCCGATATTTTCCCCGGGAATGGGACCAACCTGTTCGTTTCTTCATCCCATAGTTTTAGGTTCAAGGCAGCAACGGCCTCGGGGAACTTGATCCGGCGGGGCGTAAATTCTGGCGGTAGGTTGTAGTGGCAAGCTCGTAACCGATAAGATGGAATGCGCGCATTGAAATGGTGAATGTCGTGTAGGGTGATACACGCGACGGCATTGTCGAACCACCAGCCAAAATCCAACGCTGATGACCCTTGCAAGGCAGCCAATTGCGGATCCAAATCCGGTCGCCGATCCCAATAAGTGTCTTCAAAATTATGCTGAAGATAAACAAGAAAGACGCCCAACATACCGCCCAGAAACGAAAATACCAGCCAGACTAAGATCCCCGTGGTACCTGAAACAAGGTATAAAAGCCCAAGGAAGACAACGATAGAAACGTTGTGCAAAAGCACGCCTTTAGCGCCAAAACGCATGGTATTCTTGGGCCAACGATAGCGGATGAAATAAGTAAACAACGCGCCAGCAGGAACCAGAATGAACGGGTTTCTATACAGACGATAAAACAAACGTGTTTTCCAGTCGGCCGCGTTCCATTCCCGCAGGGTCATTGTGTGGATTTCACCAGTCTCCCGGTGATCGAGATTGCCAATGCCAGCATGATGCAGGTTATGGTTCTGTTTCATCACCTCAAACGGTGCAAAGGTGAAAGGTGAAAGGCCATGGCCCGCCCATTCATTCTGCTGTCTCGTTTCAAACAACGAATGGTGGCCGCAGTCGTGCTGCAGTACATAAAGTCGAACGGCAGAAAACGCAAAAACTACACCGGCCGGGACCATGACATACCATTTTTCGACATAAACAATCGCCAAAGCCAGCGACGCGAAATAAACCGCAAAAGTCCCGAAATAGCTTAGCGCGGCCAACCGGTTGTCCTGCACCGCGTATTGCCGCGTGTATTCCCTCAAATCCATCAAGACCGCTCCCACGATGCCCGGCCGAAATCTAATTCAAAGCTAAGGCGGAATTCCCGCAAATCATGGTACGAGAACAAATTCTCGCAATCAAATGCTAATGCGCCGCAGCTGGGCTGTCACGCCTTCAACTTGAAAATGTAAGAATTGGGCAGGGTTATGCCCTGCCCTTAAGATGTTTAGCCAATGCACCAGCGTTCTTTTTTCGGCGCCCTTTGTAGGGGTTCTTGTCACCTTGCCCGCGTAATGTCAGGCGAATTGGGGTCCCCGGCATGTCAAAGTCCTCGCGCAGGCCGTTAATCAGATAACGCGAATAGCTGTCCGGCATTTTGTCAGGATGCGAGCACATAACGACAAATCCTGGCGGGCGCGTCTTGGCCTGGGTCATATAGCGCAGTTTGATTCTGCGACCTTGAGGCGCTGGAGGCGGGTGTTGTTCCAACATAGCCGTCAACCAACGGTTCAAGGCGGCGGTTGGCACTCGGCGGTTCCAAACTTCGTGTGCCTTTAAGATAGCTACGCGAAGACGCTCTAACCCCCGTCCTGTTTTGGCTGAAACCGTAATCAGCGGTGCGCCTCGCAACTGGGGAAGCAGTCGTTCAAACGATTCTTTCAAGTCGCGCAGTTTTTGCTGCTTTTCGTCTTCAATATCCCATTTGTTGACAGCGACAACCACGGCGCGGCCTTCCCGCTCGGCAAGATCAGCGATCCGCAGATCCTGCTGTTCAAATGGAATGGCTGCATCCAATAGCACTACGACGACTTCGGCAAATTTCACTGCTCTCAGGCCGTCAGAGACTGATAGCTTTTCAAGTTTTTCCTGAACCTTGGCCTTTTTGCGCATGCCAGCGGTATCAAATATCCGCATTGGAGTGCTGTCACCGTCAGGCCCGGCCCAATCGACCCTCAGGCTAATTGCATCTCGGGTAATGCCGGCCTCGGGACCGGTCAACAGACGATCTTCGCCAATTATCTTGTTGATCAGAGTGGATTTTCCAGCATTGGGACGCCCTACAACCGCCACCTGAAGCGGTTTCGCATCAGATATAATGGGCTCTTCGCCCTCGCCCTCTTCATTCAATTCTATGTCGGTCGCTGGCGCATCGTTTGTTTGTTGCGCTTCTGCTGCGTCGGCCAATGGCATTAGCTGCGCATATAGGTCCGTCATCCCTTCGCCATGTTCGCCCGACATCCGTACAGGCTCGCCGAGGCCCAAATTATAAGCTTCAAGCACACCAGCTTCCGCCGCGGAACCCTCAGCCTTATTGGCTGCTAAGATCACATGTTTTGCCCGTTTTCGCAGGATTTCAGCAAACATCTCATCAGTTGGAGTAAGGCCGGTTCGCGCATCGATCATGAACAGGCAAACGTCTGCCATATCAACTGCGCGTTCAGTCAGGCGACGCATCCGCCCTTGCAAACTGTCGTCCGTCGCGTCCTCAAGACCTGCGGTGTCGATCACAGTAAATCGAAGATCGCCCAGCCGACCTTCGCCTTCACGCAGGTCCCGCGTTACCCCCGGTTGATCGTCAACCAAGGCCAATCGTTTGCCGACAAGGCGATTGAACAGAGTGGATTTACCCACATTGGGGCGCCCCACAATTGCGAGGGTCAGCGACATGATACTCAACTTTCAAAACTCAAGAAGCGCCCTTTAGCGCATCTTTCCGTCAACGGAAAGCGTGCAGTTCGCCCTTGGTCGAAACGACGTATAGCGTTTGCCCTGCTACGACAGGGGCGGTAGTCGCGCCGTTCGGAACCTCGACTTGGTGCACCCGCGACCCATCGACCGGGCTAAAAAAGCGCAAGAATCCGTCATTTGAGGCGACAACAACTCGGCCTCCGGCAACAATTGGGCCGTAATGGGCAAAGATTGGTCCCCGACGCCCTGGCCTGTCCTTGACAAAACCTGGCAGGTCTTGGGCCCAGACTATCGATCCGTCAGAAGCATCCAGGCGGACCAACTGACTGCGATCGCTGATCAGAAAGACGCTGTTACCTGCAGGCCAGACCGTATCAACTGCGCCTTCAGGCGCGGTCCAGCGGCGCTCACCCGTGGCGGCATCAAAGGCGACAGTGCGACCAGAATGGTTTCCGATATAGATCGTGCCGCCTGAGACCATGGGACCTCCGGTTACGTCTACGACACGCGCAGCAGCGCGCCCGCGACGTCCACCGGCAACAGAAGCGTTCCAGCGCCGGATACCTCCTTTGCGAAAGGTCGCCGCGACATCGCCGGACCCAAATGCGAAAACCGCTAAGTCCGAGGTCACAACCGGAGCTGGAGCCCCAAGCACGTTGCCAACACTTGGAGTGCCTTGAACCTGCCAAGCAATGCGCCCATCCTTGGTGTTGACTGCCCAACCAGTATCGTCACCAGCAACAAGATACAGCAGCCCGTCGCTAACCAATGGCGCACCACTGCCTGTAGCATTCAAACGCTTTTGCCAACGCTGAACTCCAGTTTTGGCATCCAAAGCCGTCAGCCGACCAAATCCGGACGAGACGTATAGAACCCCGTTCGCATATGCTATGCCACCGCCGGTCGCATCAATTTCTTTTTCGGTGGCAGGGATAACATTAGTGCTCCACGCGACTGCCCCCTGAGGAGTAACAGCTGAAACTGTTGCCGCTGCATCGAGCGTGTAAATCAATCCCCCAGCAACAACCGGATCAGCAGTTATGCGCTGTTTGCGCGCGTCGCCCGCTCCGATCGAGGTTGACCAAATCCGCTGAGGCGTAGCGCGAAGAGCGGCATTTGTTGTCCGAAATGCAGCTGTACCTGGGCTTTGCGGCCAGCTGGCATTCGCAGACTGCCCGGGCAAACTGATCGGTTTTGATCCCCGCGTCTCAACTGTTTCATTGTCTATCGCAGGACGAATGTCTTCACGCTCGCCAGGTAAAATAACCTCAGGCTCCTGACAGGCGCTGAGAGTCATTAGGGTCAGCGCAGAAACCACTAGTCCAAAATGAGAAATATATTTTGCTGCCATGATCTCTTGCACCAGCCTGTCACATCCCGTTTTGCCGACCCGAAGAATCAACCTTGCTGCGCCACAAGTGGTTCCGGCTCACCGCCGAGTGCCACAATCAGCTGACCAGCACGTTGTTGAAGGTCAAAGCTGGCCTCTGCGTCCTGGCGAAGAGCCTGCAGGCGTTCAATCGCGGCCTGTATCTCTCCCTCTGAAATCTCGATAAGAGCGAGCTGCTCTTCGGCCAGCAGCCGCAAAGGTGCACCAGGTGCTGCCAGGGCCTCAAATTGCTGACGCCGATCAGCGGCCGGCAAAGAATCAGTTTGCAGTAACAACGCTTTGAAACTGGCGATAGCGCGATAAATCTCCGGCAGATCGCCCTGAACCGCGATAGCATTTAACTTTTCGACAGCCTCAGCTTCGGAACCCGCCTCGAATTGTGATGCGGATGAAAGCATGTTCAGAACCGCGTCCCCGCCAGCTGATTCAGCATCAATCTGGCTTAGACGTTCAGCGCGCTCGGTCGACCCGTTCTCGGCCAGCGCGGAAAGGATTGCGTCGCCCAGTGCCTTGGCTTGGCCGGTTTCGCGGGCCTTGCGGTATTCGTTGAACGCTGCGCCGCCAACGATCGCGACTACAGCAACTACCCCGATCCATCCCCAACGACGCAGAAGCAGGTACATGCGGTCGCGTCGTACCTCTTCGGTGACTTCATCAATAAAACTATCGGCGTCGCTCATCCTGCCTCCGGGCGTTGTATTCAGCTTTCTGGCGCCATGTCATACCCCGCCGCCACGGCCAAGCCAAGTGCCCGAATTCACACATTCTGTGATATACTGGCGCCTCTTGCCTAAAAAAGTGAACCGAACTATTCAGTTCAGTATGGACATGCATGGGGTTCGGCCCCATTTCAAAGCATGTGCGCCAAGGTTCAGTTTGGCCAAGGTATTGGTAGAGAGGCTTTGTATGCGGTTGATTTCCCTGATCAACGCGGTTTTGGTCACCGTCGCATTGTATTTCCTGGTTTTTCAACGGGATGAACTGTTTGCGTTCGCTGGTCGTGGCGAAGATCAATCCGCATCGGCCGAAGATTCCGTTGAACAGGGTTCTGTCGTCGCCGAAAACGCTGTTGGAGTCGTCGCACTCCGATCGACCGCACGCGAGATAGGCAGTGCCGTGCTCTTGCGGGGACAAACAAAAGCGAACCGTCAGGTTGAAGTTTTGGCAGAAACTACGTCGACAGTGGTCTCCGAACCGATGCGCAAAGGCGCATTTGTCGAAGCGGGTGATCTTCTTTGCGAACTTGACCCCGGCACACGTCCTGCGGGTCTGGCCGAAGCGATGGCAGGAAAACTTGAAGCAGAAAGCCGAATACCCGAGGCTGAGGCTCGTTTGGAAGAAGCTCACGCTCTGGTCGCCGAAGCCGAAATCAATCTGAAAGCAGCCAGCCGACTATCTGAAAGTGGATTTGGATCAGAAACACGCCGAATTTCCAGCGAGGCCGCTATGAGCAGCGCCGAAGCCGGCGTGAAATCTGCTGAAGCAGGATTGGAAGCCACTCAAGCGGGTATCGAGGCAGCCGTAGCTGAAGTCGCCGCAGCCCGTCGCGAAATGGACAGGCTTACCATCGAGGCTCCGTTCAAAGGTTTGCTGGAAAGCGATACCGCAGAACTAGGGAGTTTGATGCAACCCGGATCACTGTGCGCGACTGTTATACAGCTTGATCCGATAAAACTGGTCGGTTTTGTTCCGGAAACCGAAGTGAATCGCATTATTGTAGGGTCCTTGGCCTCGGCCAAACTGGTTACAGGGCTTCAGGTTGAAGGTCGTGTAACTTTCTTAAGTCGTTCGGCAGACGAAACAACTCGCACATTTGAGGTGGAAGTAACCGTACCCAACCCCGAACTGTTGATTCGAGACGGCCAAACCGCAGAAATTCAGATTGCAGCGGAAGGCGTCAAAGCTCACTTGCTACCGCAATCTGCTCTTACACTCAACAATGACGGCCAGTTGGGTGTGCGTACAGTCGGGGCGGGAAACATCGTCGATTTCATGCCGATCGAGTTGCTGCGCGACACGTCCGAAGGCGTATGGATCGGTGGCCTTCCAGAAACAACTGATGTGATTGTTGTAGGGCAGGAATTTGTGACAAGCGGTGTGGCCGTGGCGCCGACTTACATGGAAGAATCGCAATGACGGGTATCGTCAGTTGGGCCGCTGGCCGCGCCAGAATGGTTCTGGCGTTCATTGCGATCTCACTTGTTGTGGGGGGGTTCGCCTATGTCAGCTTGCCGAAAGAAGGCGAGCCGGACATCGAAATCCCCGCCCTGTTCGTTTCAGTGTCGTTCCCTGGAATCTCGGCGGAGGATTCCGAAAACCTTTTGGTCAAACCAATGGAAACCGAACTGGCGGATTTGGATGGCCTAAAGGAAATGACCGCCACCGCTGCTGAAGGCTATGCCGGCATCGGGCTGGAATTTGACTTCGGCTGGGACAAGACAGCCATAACCGCCGATGTGCGTGATGCAATGAACAGCGCACAGGCCGAGTTTCCCGATGGCGCTGAACAATATTCACTGTTCGAAATCAACTTTTCGGAATTCCCGATAGTCATCGTGAACTTGACGGGCGCTGTACCTGAACGCACAATGGCCCGCATTGCCAAAGACTTGCAGGATGAACTTGAAGCATTGGATTCTGTGCTTGAAGCTGGAATAGCGGGTAATCGCGACGAGTTGCTGGAAGTAATCATCGATCCACTTCGACTCGAATCCTATAACGTTACAGCGGCCGAATTGATCGACGTCGTGCGCAACAACAACCAATTGATTGCGGCAGGCGAAGTAGAAACGGCGCAAGGCACATTCTCGGTTAAAATTCCGTCCTCGTTCAAAACCGCACGGGATGTGTACGAACTGCCCGTCAAAGTTAACGGCGACCGCGTCGTAACTCTGGGTGAGTTGGCCGAAATCAATTACACCTTCGAAGACCGCTCGGGTACTGCCCGCTTCAATGGCGAAGCCACCGTGGCCTTGCAAGTGGTCAAACGCAAGGGATTCAACCTGATCGACACAGTTGAACAGGTGAAACAGACTATTGAGGCAGCCCAGACTAAATGGCCACCTGAATTGCAGGCGGCCGTCGATGCCGGAACTTCTAACGACCAGAGCCGTATCGTTGGATCAATGGTCAGTCAGCTGGAAGGATCTGTTCTGACTGCGATCGCTTTGGTGATGATCGTAGTGCTTGCGTCATTAGGAACGCGTGCCGCGCTTTTGGTTGGATTTGCCATTCCGACATCATTCCTCCTTTGTTTTGCATTTCTTGCCGTAATGGGTGTCAGCATTTCCAATATCGTGATGTTCGGTCTCATTCTGGCAGTCGGAATGTTGGTAGATGGCGCCATCGTTGTTGTCGAATACGCTGACAAACGCATCAAAGAAGGCGTTGGCCCCATGCACGCCTACGTTCAGGCCGCTCAACGGATGTTTTGGCCGATCGTGTCGTCAACGGCCACTACACTTTGTGCCTTTCTTCCCATGCTGTTTTGGCCCGGTGTTCCTGGCGAGTTCATGGGGATGTTGCCCGTTACGCTTATTTTCGTACTTTCGGCGTCGTTAATCGTCGCGCTTATCTATCTTCCGGTCATGGGCGGCGTTTCCGGACGCCTTAGCCGCACTTTCGACCGTATGTCGAAATGGTTAAGGGCACGTACTCGATGGTGGGTACGCGCAGCATTGGTCCCGCCTTCACTTTATTTGATTTTCCTTGGCGCGATGCAGATGCTGAACCCCAGCTATTTGTTGCCCGGCGGCTCTATTGTTGGAGCGGTTCTATTTTTGTTTGGAGCTTTTGCAGGTTCGGTTACGCTCAGCGCGGCGCGAATTGAACGTAAGGTCGACGAGAAGGTTCAAACATCAAAAGAACACACCCCTTTTGGTTATTTCGTCAAATTTCTGGTTGGAAATCCGGTAATGCCGATCGTCGCTATAGCTGCGGTGTTCACAATGGTTTTCTACATTGCTTTTGTACTTTTCCCACAGAACTCTCGCGGAGTTGAGTTTTTCGTCGAAAACGAACCGGAACAAGCCACTGCGTATGTGCGCGCTCGGGGAAACCTGTCTCTGGCTGAAAAAGACGCGATGGTATTGGCGGCAGAAGAGGTCATCAGCGCCCATCCCGCAGTTATTAATGTCTTTTCCTTTGCTGGCGAAGGCGGTTTGGATCAAAACAATGGCGGTGCCCAAGCCCCGGCTGATACGGTAGGGCGAGTTCAGTTCGAGATCATACCATGGGAGGATCGGCCCACCGTATCGGAACCTGTCGCTGGAGGACGTTTGGAACGGCAGGTTATTGCGCCTGAATTCGATGGCGATTTCGTGCTGGAAGAGTTGAGTTCCGAACTTGCCAAGTTACCGGGTATCGTGGTCGAAATTTTGGCCTTAGAACAGGGACCCGCGTCGGCCAAACCGGTACATCTGCGTATCAAAGGCGACAGCTGGGAAGATCTGACCACAGCCGCGTCAAACGCACGCTCGGTGTTTGATTCAATGCCCGGCCTGATCAAAGTCGAAGACACCCTACCGCTTCCCGGAATCGACTGGCAAATCGACGTCGATGTCGCCAAGGCCGGGCGTTTTGGCGCCGATGTTGCGACCGTTGGTGCAATGGTACAATTGGTGACACGCGGCATCCTGTTGGGCGAAATGCGCCCTGACAGCACGGATGAGGAAATCGAAATAAGGGTCCGCCTGCCCGAGGAAGACCGAGTGTTATCAACTTTGGATACTCTAAAAGTGCGAACCCAGGATGGGTTGGTGCCTCTTTCGAACTTTGTCACGCGTAAGCCAGTGGCCAAACTCGCGGTAATCGACCGGGTCAATCAGGAACGTTACTATGACGTAAAAGCGGATGTCGAACCCGGTTTGAGCAAAGTGTTCATCGAAGGTTCAGATGGGGCGGAACAACGTTTGGCCGTAATGAAAGAGGTCGCCGAAGGGGCAGAACCTTCCGGAACGGTTTTGACCAGCTCAGAAGGCAAGGCTTTTGAGCTTGTGCAGCTAACAGGCGCCGAAAGTGTCGATGACCTGCAAAATGCCATTGAAAGCGGAGATGCCAAGTTTGGTCTGATCAACCCGAATGAACGTATCGCGGTTCTGACCGAATGGTTAAACACCGATCCCTTTACCAACACGGTAAGTTGGGAATGGACCGGAGACCAGGAAGATCAAGAAGAATCGGGCGCCTTTCTGGTCAACGCGTTTGCTGGTGCGTTGGGGCTAATGTTCGTAATTCTGCTGGCGCAATTCAATTCGTTCTACAACTCTGTTCTTGTTCTTTTGGCCGTCGTGCTTTCCACAACCGGTGTGCTGATCGGAATGATGTGGATGCAACAGCCCTTTTCGATCATCATGACCGGGACAGGTATTGTGGCGCTTGCAGGGATTGTGGTGAACAACAACATTGTTCTGATTGACACTTATCAGGAATACAGCCGCCAAATGCCCAGAATCGAGGCTATTGTACGAACGGCCGAGGCGCGAATTCGACCCGTTTTGCTAACAACCTTGACAACTATGGCGGGCCTCACGCCAATGATGTTCGGTTTGTCTCTGGACTTTATCAATGGTGGATATTCAATCGACAGCCCCACTGCGCTTTGGTGGAAGCAGCTTGCGACAGCAGTTGTTTTCGGCCTGGGCACGGCAACCGTGCTGACTCTGATCGTAACGCCATCGTTTCTTGCGCTTCGGGTTTGGGTTGTCACCTACTCGGTCTGGCTGGCCAAGGCATTGGCCGGTCTGACCGGGGGCCGGTCCAGTCAAATTGCGCAAGATATGAAAATTGGCCGCACGGCGCGCCAGATGCAATCCACCGAAGTCGTCTGGACTGACAACGCCGACGTAATTTTCGAGTCGCAAAGAACAGATAAAGACAATCCAGACCATCCTCCTTCAACACCATTGAAGGCCGCTGAATAGTCTATTGCGACAGCGTTTTGTTTGGATTCTTGCATAGCCGTGTAAGGCTTAACCTGCGAATTTACAGTGATCACGCAGCCTGGGCATCCGATTGCTGTCGGTTCCAAAGCTGCGCATAGCGCCCCTCTTGCAAAAGCAATGCATCATGGGTGCCTTGCTCTATGATTTCGCCTTTTTCCAAGACGACAATCTGGTCGGCCTCGGCAATTGTACTTAGACGGTGCGCGATCGTTATCACAGTCCGCCCTTCGCCAGCACGAGCAAGCGCATCCTTGATATCCTGTTCCGTATCTGTGTCCAAAGCTGATGTCGCTTCATCCAGCAGCAGGATCGGAGGGTTCTTCAACAGCGTTCGTGCAATGCCGACCCGCTGTTTTTCGCCCCCTGACAACTTCAACCCGCGTTCTCCCACTTTGGTTTCATAACCTTGGGGCAAACCTTCGATAAATTCGTGTATTTGGGCTGCTCTGGCAGCGGCCTCAACATCCGCTTGGCTGGCCCCATCCCGACCGTAAGCGATATTGTAACGGATTGTATCATTGAACAGGACCGTGTCTTGGGGAACCACGCCTATGGCTGAATGCAGGCTGGCTTGAGTAACGTCGCGCACGTCTTGCCCATCAATCTTCAACGCGCCGCCGGTCACGTCATAAAACCGGAACAACAAACGCCCAATTGTGGACTTTCCGGAACCGGTCGCACCCACAATAGCCACGGTTTTTCCGGCCGGTACTGTCAGCGACACACCACGCAAGATCTCTCGATCCGGATCATATCCGAAACGAACATTGTCGAGGGTGACTTGCCCTCCTGCAACCTCAAGATCAGGCGCACCGGGCTTGTCGGTTACCTCAGATGGCTGTTCGAGCAAATCGAACATTTGCCCCATATCCACCAATGACTGACGGATTTCGCGGTAAACCGTGCCAAGGAAATTCAGCGGGACCGTAATTTGGATCATGTACGCATTGACCATGACGAAATCCCCCACGGTTAGCGTCCCGTTTTGTACTCCAATCGCCGCCAGAACCATGACACCGATCAATCCCGCAGTGATCAGCATGGATTGACCAAAATTTAGAAACGCCAGCGAATAAGCCGTTTTTAGCGCGGCCTGAGCATACGCCTTCATCGACACATCGTAACGTTCAGCTTCGCGCGTTTCCGCATTGAAATACTTGACAGTTTCAAAGTTCAACAGGCTATCGATCGCTCGTTGATTGGCTTCAGTATCCTGATCGTTCATTTCGCGACGCAGTTTTACGCGCCATTCGGTCACCGCAAATGTGAACCAGATGTACAGTGCGATTGTCGCTGCGACTACGACCAGATACCAGACGTCGAACAACCACATTAGGATGACCGCTACCATCAAAAGTTCCAAAATCAGCGGTCCAATGGAAAAGAGTAAAAACCGCAGCAGGAATTCTACGCCTTTCACGCCCCTTTCGATAATGCGGCTTAGGCCACCAGTGCGCCGGGTCACGTGATAGCGCATCGACAATTGGTGGATGTGCCGAAATGTTTCTAGCGCCAGCGCTCGCAGTGCCCTTTGCCCTACCGGTGCGAACAGTGCGTCCCGCAATTGCTGGAATCCAACGGTCATCATTCGAGCTACGCCATAGGCAACGGTCAATCCCACCGCTCCCAACGCCAGCGGGGGCACACCTTCGCCAGCTAACCCATCAACTGCGCCTTTATATAAAATCGGGGTGTAGACAGCGATCAGCTTAGCCAAGACAAGCATCAACAATGCCATTACGACACGCCGCTTTACCCACGGCTCATCATCAGGCCATAGATATGGTGCAACTTTGCGGATGGTGCGCCATCCCGACTTGCGCTCGTCCTGGTCTCGCGTCTCAATAGGCGGATTCGCGGGCTTTCGTCTCATCACGTACCTTAACATCGGTCTGAGATTGGCCCTGGCCCGCACTGGGCCAGAGGCAGCGTTCTATTCGGGGATCGTGAAGATTTGCCCGGGATAAATCAGGTCTGGGTCGCGGATTGACTCGCGATTGGCATCGAACAGCCTGACATACAACACTCCATCGCCATAACGCTCGCGCGAAATAGCCCACAAGGTGTCGCCTTTTTGAACTGTGACGGACCTGATCGGAGCTGCCGTCGACGAGTTGGGGTTGGCCGCTGCCTCGGCAGCCTTCAACGTTTCGATGGGTTCACGTTGGAAAGGTGTCTCGATCCGGCTAACCACGTCGCCTTCGGGTGAAACCTCGTCTACGCGCAATGTATAGACACCGGGATCCACACCTTCGATTTCTCCGCGCCACTGACCGTCGTTCGAAGGATCCAAATCTGCCACGAGATTGTTGTCCAAATACAGACGCACCGAGGAATCATCCTGAACGCGGCCTGTCAGCTCAACCTCGCCTTCGTCTGAATACCCAATTGTGTCGAGTTCAACTTGATCCGGCGGTGTTTCGCTTGCTGCAGGCGGCTGAACCAGTTCGACGCCATCTTCGCCAGACCTCAGGATAGCCACCTGTTGGCTCGGCTTGTCGGGGTTCGTGGTTGGGGTGATAGCCGCAGGTTCTTCGTCGGTTTCGGTTTCAGCAACAGAGGTTGCTGTCTCCGAAGACTCTGTCTGCGGCTCTTCTAATTCTTCGATTTTTGGGTCAGGGCTTTCTGCGTCAGAAGCCTCCAATCCGGCGGTTTCGGGGTCCTCGGTTTCCTGGGGAGCATTATCCGTCAGCTCAGGCCCAGGCTCAGGCAGAGCGGCGATCAGATAGTCATCAGAACGAACAGGCTCATCCTCATTTTGAGTTTCCAATACCAACCCTCTCGCATCATCATCAAAAGGAATTGACAGAAATTCGGCGAACTGACCAGTTTCGTCCACGGTAAAGCTGTGAACAGTTTCGCCATCCAGCACGACGTCGACTTCGGAACCCGGATCTGCTGTTCCTGAAAGCAAAGAATTCCCGTCTGGTTCGACAAAAATCTGATCCAGAACCGGAGCGGCAGAGGCGATTTCATCAGTTGCGGGGTCTTCAGACTCAGATTCAACGGCGGGTTCGGAAATATCCGCCGATTGGTCCGTGCCGACATTTTGTTCCAGAGCTTCGGCCTGAATATCCTCTGTCGACGCCGCAGGCTCATCTGTTTGCAACTCTTCCGACGGTTGCTCAACAGCAACGTCGGTTTCTGTCGGTGACTGTGTTGGTGTCCTGTTGAAAATCCCCGATAGATAAAGCCCCCCTGCCACCAAAACAGCGACGAGCCCCGCAACCAGCCCCCAAATAAATGTTTTAGAGCTTCCGCTTCCCGATTCGGCGTTCATTCTTTTCCTTTCACCCCGCCACACAAATACCCCGAGTGTCGGGCATTCGATCGGACGGTTGAGCCAATCTATCAATGTCGCTATCAGGGGTCAAAACCTCTGACACAAGCCCGGAGAAGTCATTCCATGCCTCAGAAATCTGTTTGTGTGTATTGCGGGTCACGCAATGGCACTAATCCGGCCTATTCACAAGCTGCCAACCAATTTGGACAGTTGTTGGCCAAGGAAGGTTGGAGATTGGTTTACGGCGCAGGTGACGTGGGCTTAATGGGCGAAGTTGCGCGCGCTGCGCAATCAACCGGCGGAGAAACCTTTGGTGTGATCCCTGTTCACCTTTTACAACGCGAAGTCGGCAAGACAGACCTAACGCGTTTCATCGTAACCGAGACGATGCATGAACGTAAGAAAGTCATGATCATGAACGCTGATGCCGTCGTCGTGCTTCCCGGAGGAGCGGGGTCTTTGGACGAGTTGTTCGAGGCCCTGACCTGGCGACAGTTGGGTTTGCACGACAAGCCCATACTGGTCTTGAACATAGACGGTTACTGGGATGCATTGCGCACTCTTCTGCAGCAAGTCATCGATCGGAATTTCGCTGATGCATCACTGTTGGATTTTATTACCTGGGTCGACAGTCCTAACGACGCGATGTCTGCCCTGCGACAGGTTTTAGACTGACGTAATAGATGGGCAGTGTGTAACCGCCCTTATCTTTCCCGTTCACGGAACAGACGATTTCAACCGATTGCTCAACAAAGCTTCTACTTTGCGTAAGGGGTGATTGGTCATGGTCTTGTCGACTTCGGCGACAACTTTAGTCAAGACTTTACTGTGAAGCCGACGACGTAGAAGCCCCAGTACATGCGGACTTGCAACTAAAACCAATCGTTTATACGCGCCCTTTAAACCCTTTCGGTTCAGTAAATTTGCCAAATCTTGCACAAACAGTGATTTCGCATGGGTTTTCCAGTCGGGCTCCTCTACGGCCGACTTTTGGTTCGGCCCCGCGTCATACCTACGACCGGCACGATCCGTAGGTCTGGGTTGAGGCGTATCGGGCTCCTCGACGGAGACAACAACCAGATTAGGGTCCTGCGCGTCGGTGATATTCTCCATCACCAGCGCCTTTTCCCCATCCGCGATAATGACCCAAGTTCCCTGTTCAAGTGCAGCCATAGTGACCTCCTGTATCGATTTATTTGCTCATCCCTCATCCAGCGGGCACAGCCCATCTGGTCGCGTGAATGGTGTCTTTCACGCAGCACAGTGTTGTTTTTCAACGATTTGGCGGTTCTCTCCCTCCGCCTATTATAGCTAGGTACTGCGGGAGGCGGTGCAATAGGTCTCAACATGAAAGTTGACGTGTCGGCAGGTTTCCACCCGTCAGGTGGACAATTCGATCACCGTGATCTCAGGCGAAACTCCGAATCGCACCGGCAAGATGGAGCACCCGATCCCGCCCGAGACAATCAGGTCACGCCCATCCTCATGCACATGGCCATAGACGTAACGGTTGCGGCACTGGGACGGGACAAACGGCGCCCAACCCGCAAACCGAATCTGCCCGCCATGGGTGTGACCAGAGACCGTCAAGGCAACCTGCTTGGGCATCTCGGGCTAATGGGCCATCATGATGACAGGCGCGTCATCGATAACTTGCGCCAATGTTGCCGGTAAGTCGTGCAACCTTCGGCATTTTCGTAACCCGCGCGGGATCGCGCGTTGATCCTCCAACCGCGCCAGCCAAACTCTGGCATCATCCAATTTGACCTCGACATTGGACAAGACCTGAAAGCCCATACCGTTCAAGCGTCAGAACATAGACATTCGACCCAACCGCGTCGTCGCACGTACCATTTGCGCGCATGCAGCCGTAGCGAAGGCTCAAGAAAGAAATTGTAAGTAAAAAAAAGGCCCGCTTGCTTTCGCGCCAGCAGGCCTTTCCAAAATCGTCGGTTCAAACGATCACATCCGCGACGCGACGTTTTCCCAGTTCACCAGATTGTCGAGGAAGTTCGACAGGTAAGCCGGGCGCTTGTTGCGGAAATCGATGTAATACGAATGCTCCCACACATCACAACCCAGCAGTGCTGTCTGACCAAAGCACAATGGGTTCACGCCATTTTCTGTCTTAGTCACCGCCAGCGAGCCGTCTGCGTTCTTGACCAGCCACGCCCAGCCTGAACCGAACTGACCAGCGCCAGCCGCACTGAACTGTGACTTGAATTCGTCAACCGAGCCAAAGTTTTCCACCAATGCCGCTTCCAGCTCACCCGGCATCGCATTACCGCCAGGGCCCATCATTTCCCAGAATTGGTTGTGGTTCCAGAGCTGACTAATGTTGTTAAAGATTCCGTTTTGCGCGACGGCATCTGCATCATAAGTGCCGACAATGATATCCTCCAAAGACTTGCCGTCCCATTCAGTTTCAGCGATCAATTTGTTGCCATTGTCCACATATGCCTTGTGGTGCAGGTCGTGGTGATACTCCAGCGTTTCCGCGGACATACCTTTGGCTGCAAGCGCGTCATGTGCATAAGGAAGATCAGGAAGTTCAAAAGCCATCTCGGCCCCCTGTTAAATATAAGTTTCGGTTCCCAAGGGTTAAATGCTTTGGCAAGTGGCCGAGGTCAAGGGCGGAGATTACAAATCCATGCGTCCGCCACCTTGATGAAGCCGCCCAAGAAGCGCTGCGCCTTCTAAAAACGTGAAACAAGTGTATCGACCGATAACGACCACATCCCACTTGGTAAAATTGGATTTTTTGACGAGACTTCTGGACGACAAAAAGACAACTTTTTTAGACCAATTGAGCCGGACAAATGATGAGAATGCTGGGTCAGTAAACCCCAACCTCGCTGCCGGGCTGCGCCGCGACCTTCAACAGCTCAAAAACATATTCTGCAGCGGATCGAAAACAGACAACTCGGAACGTATCGGTGTCGTCCATCCAGAAAGCCGCCGCCACCTGCGCCAAGCGTGAACGCCGGATTTGACCCGGTTGGAAGGCCTCGGGCGACAAATCTACCGGTGCCAGTTTGGCCAGAACTTCGCGCGCCGAATTGCCGGATACACGAAACACAGCCCGCGCATCTGAGACGTTGACTGCCAGAGCATGAACGCCACTCAGCGCGTCTGTCATTGCTGCCAACTTTGCATTCAATTCGGCATAAGGCACCAGTACCAGCAGTTCGTCGGGCGACATCCAACAGACACCTGTGTCGCCTTCGACAAATGCTTCGCGCTGTCCGGGCACTTTTTGGCCGGTCGCATCCTTGACCGCCTTGGCTAACACTTTGTCGGACAGATTTCCACGCACGGTAATCATCCCCTGCAGGCCGCTTTCCTCAACCTTGGCAATGCCGTCATAGCTGGCATGGTTCAATGCGCTGATGGGTTCAGACATTCTGCTTCTCTCCATCTTTGTCGAAGAAGACCGGATCAACGATTTTGACCTTGTAGATTTTGTCGTCAGTGCCGGGAAATTCGATGATCTCGCCCATCCGGTCCGGTCCGTTCTTGACTAACCCCATTGCGATACCCTTGCCCAGATTAGCCGAGAAATAAGTTGAGGTTACGCGTCCGATCATGTTCCGTTGACCGTTGGCGTTTACGCCCTCGCCCACTGCGTATGCGCCATCGGGGATAACAGAACCATCCACAGTCTCAAGCCCCACCAGTTTCCAGCGATCAGGATCCGTCATATGGCTACGCGAATGGGCACGTTTGCCCAGGTAATCCTCTTTCTTTTTTGAAAGCGCCCAGTGCAGGCCAAGATCTTGTGGGATCACGGTTCCGTCTGTTTCGTCTCCTATCATTATGAAGCCTTTTTCGGCGCGCAGAATATGCAAACATTCTGTGCCATAAGGCATCACACCAAACTTCTGCCCCGCCGCAAACAATGCATCCCAAAACGCTTGTCCCTGGCTGGCAGGTACCGCAATTTCATAACTGAGTTCACCGGAGAACGAGATGCGATAGGCGCGGCAATCGAAGTCACCTATTTTGCCATCTCGCCATTCCATGAACGGCAGGGCATCTTTCGATACGTCCATACCACCCAACTTCTCAAGCACCTTGCGGGCATTCGGACCGACAACCGCAACCTGTGCATACTGTTCGGTCACATTGGCGACATAGACTTTCCAATCCCACCATTCGGTCTGAAGCCATTCTTCCATATGCGCGTGTATTCGCTCAGCCCCGCCTGTCGTCGTGTGGCAAAGCCATGTGTCCTCGTCGATACGAGCGACAACGCCATCATCTATCAAAAACCCGTTTTCCGAGCACATCAGACCATAGCGGCATTTACCCACTTTAAGCGTGGACATCATGTTCGTGTACAACATGTCCAGAAATTTGCCGGCGTCTGGGCCTTTGACGATCAATTTGCCCAGAGTCGAAGCGTCTAGAATGCCAAGATTATCGCGAGTATTTTTAACCTCTCGATTCACTGCGTCATGCACAGATTCCCCGGGACGGACATAGGCATAGGGGCGTCGCCATTGGCCAACCGGTTCCCAGTCTGCACCGTTCGCGTCATGCCAATCGTGCATCGGTGTACGGCGGATAGGCTGAAAAACCTCGCCCCGCGCTTCGCCACCAATAGCGCCTAAGGAAATCGGGGTGTAAGGCGGACGAAATGTTGTCGTTCCAACCTTTGGAATATCGGAGTCTAATGAGTCAGCAAGTATAGCTAAGCCATTAATATTGCTTAGTTTGCCCTGATCGGTGGCCATGCCCAACGTTGTATAGCGCTTGGTGTGCTCAACGCTTTCATATCCCTCGCGCGCTGCCAGTTGAACATCCGACACTTTGACGTCGTTCTGAAAATCCAGCCAGGATTTCATACGCAGCTGCACCTCGGCATTCGCAGGCATCAACCAGATTGCCTCCATCGGTGCCTCTTCGGCCGCTTCACCTGATGGAGCTCTGGTGTTTTTAGGCTTAAAGCCAGCAGCCTTGGCAGCCGCCTTTCCGGCAGCATGTGCGTCGGCAATCACTTCGCCCAGCGACAAATGCCCATTCGACGACCCCGCGGCAACAACGAACCCGTCGCCATTTGCCCCTAAGGGTGGTCTTTTGGGATCGGGGCGGAAATACGCGTTCGCGTCATCCCAGATCAGCTTACCTCCACAATGGGACCACAGGTGGACAACCGGTGACCAGCCACCCGACATCGCAACTGCATCGCACTCGATCTCTTCACGAGCACCACCGATACCGTCCTGGTTACATAGCTGGACATTCTTGACGCGCTTGCCACCTTTGACCTTGGCAATAGCTTTACCCGGATCGACACGTACCCCAAGCTGACGGACTTCCTCAGCCATTGGACCCGCCGTTGCACGCGTATCAACGACACGGATTACGTTCACACCGACCTGTTTCAGGGCAATTGCTGTTCGGTATGCATCATCGTTGTTGGTCGCGATCACGACCCGCTGTCCTGGAGTCACTCCCCAGTTCACAACATAATCGCGCATCGCGGATGCCAGCATGACTCCCGGCACATCATTCCCGGCAAACGACAACGGTCGCTCGATTGCACCTGTAGCGGTGACGACCTGTTTCGCCCGTATACGCCACAAACGATGGCGCGGACCCTGTGTCCCGGGTCTGTGGTCACTCAAACGCTCGTAGCCCAATACGTAACCGTGGTCGTATACTCCGGCCCCCATGCAGCGTGTGCGCATGGTCACGTTATCCATTGTTTCTAGCTCAGAAACCAATTGCTCCACGAACTTATCCACAGGTTTCCCGCCAACGGTTCCACCATCGACCAAAGTACGCCCGCCCCAATGCGCGGTCTGCTCGATCAGCATGACCTTGGCCCCGGACAGTGCTGCGGCTTTTGCCGACTGCAATCCTGCGATACCACCACCGATCACTAAAACGTCGGCAAAACTGTAAAAGTGCTCGTAAGTGTCCGCATCTCGAGAGTCCTTGTCTGGGGCTTTGCCCAGACCCGCAGATTGGCGGATGAACGGCTCGTAGATGTGTTTCCAGAACGGTTTAGGATGAATGAACATCTTATAGTAGAACCCGGCTGGCAAAAATCGGGCCAGCGCAGTGTTAACCGAACCGATGTCGAATTCCAGACTCGGCCAATGGTTCTGCGAGATCGCGGTCAGGCCATTGAAAAGTTCTGTGGTTGTGGCGCGCTGGTTCGGCTCGAACCTATTGCCCTGCCCCAAACCGACCAGAGCGTTGGGTTCCTCTGCACCGCTGGCAACAACTCCGCGAGGACGATGGTACTTGAAAGAACGGCCAACCATCATCTGATCGTTCGCGAGCAGGGCCGAAGCAAGCGTATCTCCCTCGTACCCCTGCATTGAATTGCCGTTGAAGGAAAACGTGACCGGTTTGGAACGGTCAATCAAACGACCTTGTTTTGCCAGACGGGAACTCATGCTGCGGACCTTTCGCAGGTTAATGCGTAGACGCTTTGGGAAGAAGTTTTTTCAAGAACAAGCAGCATCAGGAGTGTCCCCTCCAAGACCACCCTGGGCGTTTGGCCGAGATGGCATTTTTGACTTCTTTCGGAGGCTCGGTGGTTTGCGCAGAATAAGTACCAAAAACTTCGAGCGTTTGCGTACAACGTGCAGCGTGAAACCACTTGCCACATCCGTTTGAGTGGCGCCAGCGTTCAAAATGTACGCCTTTGGGATTTTCACGCATGAACAGGTAATCGTGGAATTCGTCATCTGACGAACCCGGGCCATAGCGTTTCAGATGCGCCTCTCCACCTGCGGACAGCTCGGTTTCTTCGGCTTCGACACCGCAATAAGGGCAAGTAAGGACTAGCATTGTTTCATCCTTTCAGCAGCCGGTTGCAGCCAAATCCGGCTGACATTCCACTCAAAAACACGCAATGGCCTTCATCGAATGCTCGTTCTGGGGTTCCGCGATCAAAACGTCTCATCAATGCGCCACCCCTGCTGCAACGCTTTCGTCGATAAAACGGCCTTCTTTGAAGCGGTCCAGCGTAAAGGCTTCTGTCAAAGGCGAATGACCGGTTGCCATCAACTGCGCCATTCCCCAGCCCGAGCCGGGTATAGCCTTGAAACCGCCAGTGCCCCAACCACAGTTTATAAAGCAACCACCCAGCGGGGTTTTTGACAAGATGGGTGAACGGTCGCCAGTCATATCGACGATCCCGCCCCATTGACGCAGCATCTTCAGTCGCGAAATCATCGGAAAAGTTTCGACAAGTGCACGCACAGTTTCCTCGATATGATGGAACGAGCCGCGCTGGGTATAGTTGTTGAAGCCGTCGGTTCCACCACCGATCACCATCTCACCCTTGTCTGACTGAGACATGTATCCGTGAACGGTATTGGCCATTACGACCACATCCATGCACGGCTTTATCGGTTCTGAAACCAGCGCCTGAAGAGCAATAGCTTCCAGCGGCAACCGGAAACCTGCCATTTCGGCCAATTGTCCCGAATGGCCAGCAACCACAATCCCCAGCTTATCGCAATCGATGGCACCTTTGGTGGTGTCGACACCCACAACGCGGCCGTTTTCCGACCTGACATCAGTGACTTCGCACTGCTGTATGATGTCCATCCCCATCGCCGAACACGCACGTGCATAGCCCCACGCAACGGCATCATGGCGCGCAGTACCGCCACGTTCCTGCCAAAGCGCGCCCAACACTGGGTATCGAGGGCCGTCGATATTGATGATCGGCACCAGTTCTTTCACACGCTCCGGCCCGATCCACTCGGTCTTGACGCCCTGTAAGGCATTCGCATGGGCAGTACGCTGGTACCCGCGTATTTCGTGCTGAGTCTGCGCCAGCATCATCACCCCGCGCGGACTGAACATAACGTTATAGTTCAGCTCTTGGCTCAGATCCTCGTAGAGGCTTCGAGCCTTTTCATAAAGCGCCGCCGATGGATCCTGCAGATAATTCGATCGAATAATGGTTGTGTTTCGGCCCGTATTGCCGCCACCCAACCAGCCTTTTTCGATCACAGCGACATTTTGAATGCCGTAGTTCTTGCCCAGGTAATATGCTGTCGCCAGCCCGTGACCCCCAGCACCGACAATAATGACATCATATCGCTTTTTCGGCTCGGGCGAACGCCACGCCCGTTCCCATCCCGTGTGATATCGCAGCGCCTCACGCGCTACAGCAAAGGCTGAATAGTGTTTCATAAGCGAATCCGTCCGGTCTTCGGTGATTGGGCGCAGATATGCCGCGTACCGTCATTTTACCTGTGCCGTGCAACGTCACAATATCGCATTATTGCGACATGATCGCGCTTCGCGGCTTTTTGCCCCTTTTTTCGTCCGGCCCGGGGGTCTAAGTCTGATGAGCCACTCCGGAGGGACAATGACATTCTGGATTATCACTTCGCTGATAGCATTGCTTATCGCTGGGTTTTTGATTGCCCCTCTTGTGCGTAACCGCCGGGCAGAGGAGTCAACCGCGGCGTATGATCTGAGGGTGTATCGCGAACAGTTGGCCAGTGTGGACCGTGACCTTTCCCGAGGTGTGATTGCAGAGGCTGACGCAGATCGTGTGCGGACCGAAATTTCCCGTAGGATATTGGCGGCCGACGCGCAGGCACGCACTACAGAAGACGCGAAAGGGCCGCCACGAACAGTTTCAGTCATTGCTGTCATTTTGTTGGTCTTATCGCTGGTCGGTGGTGCCTTGGTGATTTACCGGCATATGGGGGCTGCTGGGTTTCCTGACATGCCACTGTCCGCAAGATTGGCGATGGCCCAGGATTTGCGCACAAACCGTCCTAGCCAAGCTGACGCTGAAAGCATGGCGACTCCGGTCGCTGCACCGACACTCGATGAAAACTACGCCGCGCTGCTTGCCCAGCTGCGGGAGACAGTGGCAGGGCGACCAGACGACATACAAGGCCACACTTTGCTGGCACAGCACGAAACAAACGCCGGAAACTTCAAGGCTGGATATGAAGCTCAGACCAGGGTCATCGAACTTTCTGACGGTGGAGCTTCTGCCGAAGCCTATGCCGATCTGGCCGAAATGATGATCCTTGCTGCCGGAGGCTATGTCTCACCACAAGCCGAGGAAGCGTTGCAGCAGGCACTTGAGCGTGATCCCGAGCAAGGTCCGGCGCGATATTACTGGGGGCAGATGCTGGCTCAGACCGGGCGACCGGACCTTGCCTATCGTGTTTGGGCGGATACGCTTCGCAGTGCTCCTCCGGGCGCTCCCTGGGCCAGCGCCATTCGAAGTCAGATCGACGACCTTGCTTTCCGCGCCGGGGTGTTCAACGCACCGAACCTAAGTTCTGCTCCGGCAATGCCGGGTCCCTCGCAAGAAGACATGCAAGCTGCGGCGGACCTTACGCCTGAAGAACGTCAAGAAATGATTCAAGGCATGGTCAACCAGCTGTCTGACCGTTTGGCCACCGAAGGTGGAACACCCGAGGAATGGGCCCGCCTGATCTCAGCCTTGGGCGTTCTTGGCGACACCGAGCGCGCAAAGAACATTCGGGATGAAGCGTTGCTTGTGTTTTCTGGCAACGACGCCGCATTGGAAGTGATTCAAATCGCTTCGCAACGCGCTGGTCTAGACCAATGATCTGCGAAGAATTTCAGGACTTTGCCGACGCTCTACCTCAGATGAAGGCATTGATAGGTTTGGATCTTGGCGAAAAAACCATCGGGGTCGCAGTTTCCGATCGCATGCGCACAGTGGCCAGCCCGCTAGAGACGGTGCGGCGCAAAAAATTCTCACTCGACTCAGCTCGTCTTATCGAAATTGCAACAGATCGGGAGATTGGCGGAATAGTTCTGGGGCTTCCCAAAAATATGGACGGATCAGAAGGACCCCGCTGTCAGTCAACCCGCGCTTTTGCCCGAAATCTTTCTCGTTTGACCGATTTGCCAATCGGGTTTTGGGATGAAAGACTTAGTACTGTTGCGGCAGAAAAAGCACTGCTCGAGGCGGATACGACACGAAAACGTCGCGGACAGGTTATCGACCACGTCGCGGCAGGTTATATCTTGCAAGGGGCGCTGGACAGGTTGCGCTTTCTTTGACGGATCGGATGACATTGATGACAAATATGGTTTGGAGAAGGAATGAGGTGGAAAGCCCCTGTATCCAAATTTGTGTTGTGCATCCAACTGAACGCATTTGCACCGGTTGCTATCGTACCATCGAGGAAATCACGCGCTGGTCTAAAATGGAAAGTTCTGAACGCGCTGAAATCATGCAGGACCTGCCAAACCGAAAACCCAGGTTGGCCAAACGTCGTGGCGGTCGCTCTGCTCGGATGCACCGCGACTAGCTTTCATTCAGAATACTCATTTGGATCAGCCAAGTCCCGTTGGCCTGCCTTTCAAGCACGTTTAGGGAAACACCATTTTCAGCAGCTTCGCCTTCCGAAAAACTAGCAAGGCACCAAGCCAAGTTTCCCGATTGACCGGAATCCAAGACGGTGAGAGATTTATTTTCCGTGCCTTCGGTGAACCAATCCCGGTGAAGTTCGGCGATAGCTTTGCGACCCGTCGCAGAACCAAATGGCGAAAAGAGTTGAGCCTCAACTGAATACACGGCAGCACAGCCGTCAGCGTCGGCTTGACGGTAAGCAATCAGGTAATCTTCGAAAAGTTTGTCCAGCTCATCTCGTACTGCCATGCGCATAGTCTTTCCATCATACATTCTACGGTGCGGTTATCCTGCGGCTAGCCAGGTTTTTGCGCTTTCAATTTCAGCTGACGGGAAATATTGCGTACGAGTGCCAAGAAGATGACTTGCTGTCCGTTGCGCCAACTTTTGCCACGCCTTATCCCCGACAATCGCCGCGCGATCCAGCATTCCGATATGCCCTGCTGCCAAGCGGAAATGGGCGGCCAACGCCGTTAAACCTTGCCAGCCGTCAAATTCGCGCAAATCGATCAGCAAACGAAACCCCTCTTTGCCGCTCAGCAGCGCGTCCAGATCCGATTGCGCCTGCTTGTATTCATCCGGGTCCAACTTTCCTAGCAAGCTGATCTGAACGCATGGTCCACTTAGGTCGGTCACATGAATAGAACCGAGAGACTCACGCATCCATCGACGTGCGGCCTCAAGTTCCTCCATCGAAAAAACCTGTACTGGACAAGGCAAGATCGGTGCAGCCAAACGAATACTGGTTTGCACCCATCCTTGGTCGGCCACCACACCAATACGGTCAAACCCGCGCCAGTGACTGAGACCCAGCTTGGTGTCAGACCACGCTGCACCCAAATCGTAGCCTTTGAATTCTGGCGTCACGATTGCCAATAACCGAACGGAGTCGTGATCGGCAAGTGCGGCTTCAATTGCCGGAACCAGAGTGTTTGTGTAATCCGCGCTGGTAACTTCACCGGACAATTCCACTTCGATCAGTGTACCGTCAGAATTCGTTTGGACCGTAATCATTGAAACTATCCTCCAAAACAGAGCAATGGCAGGAGGTTACGGGAATTCGAGCCATTGCGCCACTCCGCCGGGCAATTCTGGGCGGAAATAGGCGATCATCCGGCCGTCCGGCCCCGCTCGAGCGCTTTCCCCCCAAGGGGCAACACCATGCAGGCAGTGGCGATGAATGACATAAGCCTCGCCGGGGCTTGCAGGCAACTCGACGCGCGAACAGCGGTCGAAAACCTCCCGCCGGGTTGCCTGATATATATCGGTCACATCTGTTTGGGCCAACGCATCATTTGGCACCCCTGTCAGAGCCGTTCGAAACGCATCGCCCAGAATTTTGTGGCTGCCCTCCCAGACGACCATCGGCGACGCACTTGCAGAGACATCGCTAAGCGGAATACCCATCACCCACGCGTGAGGTTCATCAATAATTCGTCTGCGATCAGGGCCTGTCGGTTTCAAGCCGTCCACGTGGGCCGCATCCCGTTTTGCGCGATACCGCGCAGCGGCCTCGCTCTCATCCCGTCTTGGACGTGGGTACCCCGGATAAATAACCGAGACCTGACCTTTGTGCAGGTCGATGCCGCCGTAAAGCTGCGTCACGAAATCAACCGCCTGCCCGGTCAAAGGCTGGGAACCCCCTACTCTGCCCATCGCATCATTCTCCAAAACGTCGACGCCGACGAACCAGGTTCCCTCGCACTCATGCCATTGCGCATGAGCCGGATCTGTTACTGCTGCGCGTGCTGCAGGAAGGACGTGCGTTACCCAGCGTTCCAACGCCGGATCGTGTGGGAAAGTAATCCAACCCCTCTCCTCGAATGAGCCTACCAACCCAGTGCCTTTCGCAACATGTTCAATGCCACAAGCGTCAAGAATACCGCAAAGACGCGTTTCAAAGGTTTAGGATTCATTGCGTGAGCGAGTTTTACGCCCCAGGGTGCTGTTATCATAGTCATCGCGATGACAATCCCAAAAGCGATCAGATTAACGGCTCCGAAGGTAAAAGGCGGACGATGTTCTGGCGCGATTTCAAAAAACAAAAAACCCAGAACTGAAGGTACCGCAATTATCACACCAAAGCCCGCGGCGGTTGCAACTGCGCGGTGAATGGGCGTGTTGTAAAGGCTCATCAATGGCACGCCAAAGCTGCCGCCACCGATGCCCATCAACACCGATAAAAATCCGACAGAAGGAGACAACAGAATGCGGCGCACCCCAATAGGCATCGCGTCGCCCAACCGCCACTCGGACCTGCCCAACCCCAGATATAGACCGATGACCATTCCAAGAACGCCAAAAAGGGCTTGCAAAACCTCAGTTCGCAACGATGACGCAACCAACACGCCCAAAAGCGCGCCGAGTGCGATTCCCGGACCCCAACCACGTAGAATATCCCAGTCTACCGCGCCTTTTTTATTGTGACTCAGTACGGACCGAACGGACGTGACCACAATCGTTGCCAACGATGTCGCCAAACATAGTTGCATCAGCTGTGGGCCGCCGTAACCCAAGGTTTGAAATGCGTAAAAAAACGCTGGAACCAGAACAATTCCACCGCCCACACCCAGCAAACCTGCCAGAACCCCTGCAAAAGCGCCAATCACAAGCAAAAGGCCCAGCATCTGGGCCAGCAACATAGTCTCGGGCATTATTCCCTCACCCTGGCTAAGGTTCGCATTAAACCGCCGCGTCCTCTTGCGCAGCGGACAAAACGCTTTCCAGCGCCTGCAGCATTATCATGGGCCCGGCGTCTTTCCGCACTGCGCCTTCGGACAGCATCCTGCGCCAGCTGCGCGCTCCGGGACGACCTGCAAACAGACCTAACATATGCCGGGTGATCTGGTGCAAACGCCCACCGCTGGCAAGGTGTCTCTCTACATATGGCACCATTTTTCTTACCACCTCAAAAGGATCAACGGTTTGCCCTGTTTGAAAAATCAGCCTATCCGCATCAGCCAGAATTTCGGCTGGGTGGTGATAGGCGGCGCGTCCGATCATGACCCCGTCCAAACCAGCGTCCAGCATTGCCCGGGCCTGAGTAAGCGAAGTGATGCCACCATTGACCGAGATATGCAGGTCCGGAAAGGCAGCCTTCATCTGGTAAACCAAGGCGTAATCCAGCGGCGGAATATCCCTGTTTTCCTTGGGGCTTAATCCTTGCAACCAAGCTTTGCGTGCATGAATTATGACACGGCGGCAACCGCTGGCTCTGATTTGCTCTAAGAAATCGGGGAGGACTTCGGTCGGGTCTTGTTCGTCCACTCCGATCCTACACTTAACAGTGACATCGACATCGACCACTTCTCGCATGGCGCTGACACAGTCCGCGACGCGACCGGGCTCTCTCATCAAAACGGCGCCAAAAGTGCCGGATTGAACCCTGTCGGACGGGCAACCACAGTTCAGGTTGACCTCGTCAAAACCGGCTTGCTCCCCAAGTATCGCGGCCTGAGCAAGCTCCTGCGGATCGGATCCCCCCAATTGCAGTGCAACTGGATGTTCTTGGGGGCTATGGTCGAGCAAATGCAACGCTCCTCCGCGCACCAGCGCCGGAGCCGTAACCATTTCGGTATAAAGCAAAGTCTGTGAGCTAAGCAGACGATGAAAGTAACGACAGTGACGGTCTGTCCAATCAATCATAGGTGCTACAGATAATTTAGCGTTATAATTCAATGGTTTATTATTCACTAAATCACCCGATTTCATCTGTTTTTGCACACATATTGCACACGGCTTGTAAATTCCTTACACACGGTTTGATTTTAATCGCACAGGAATTGCACACCGTGGCCACTATCACACGTTTACCCTCTGGGAAATATCGCGCCCAAGTTCGTAAACAAGGCGTTTACCGCAACCGAACATTCGACCGCAAGGCCGATGCAAACGCTTGGGCCGTGGATATTGAAAGGGCCATAGCTGGCGGTGGTTCCACTGGCACAATCAGTGTCCCGAAAGATATGACTTTGGGCGATGTCATTACCGCGTATCTTGAACAGGTAAACGTGGGCCGAACTGTCCACTCCAACCTTACCCGAATGAAAAACCGCATTGGTAATACCACTATCGCCAGCCTGAACGCAGTCACGTTGCGCGATTACGTAGAAAGCCGCAAATCCGATGGCGTAACGGGCGCAACGCTTGCTGCCGACTTGTCGAACCTGTCATCTGTCTTGAAGTGGGCAAGGCACGTCAAAAATCTGGACATCAATATCGACCTTGCCAAAAACGCCCGTCAGAGTCTGAGCGCCGAGCGCATAGACACACGTAGCGTTGAACGTGACCGCATACCTACTGAGGCCGAAATCAAAGCCCTGTGCGACTATTTCGAGAACAACCCCCGCCAGAAAATCCCAATGGCAGAAATCATTCGTTTTGCGGCTTCAAGTGCAATGCGTTTGGGCGAAATATGCCGTATTCGAATTGAAGATATTTCTTGGAACGAACGTTCCGTAATCATCCGTCAGAGGAAAGACCCAAGACGCAAACTGCGTAACGACCAAGAAGTTCCACTTGTCGGAGTTGCATACGACATTGCCCGTAGGCAGGCAGAGGGGCGCACAGAAGGCCGCTTGTTCCCCTATTCAGCCGCCAGCGCCAGCACCGCCTTTACACGGGCCGTAAACAAGCTGGGCATTGAAGACCTGCACTTTCACGACCTGCGACATTTGGGGATTACCGAACTGTTCAGGGCGGGATTGTCTACGCCGTTGGTTGCCGTTGTTTCTGGGCATAAAGATTGGAAACATCTGAAACGCTACACGAACCTGAACGCCCAAGATGTTCACGCCGCTTTGGAGGGCAAGCAATTATGAGAATTTCAGCAATAGTGGTTGCCGCTCTGGTGGCTGGCAATGCGTCAGCGGGGGTTACCTGCGAAGGTCCGCATATCAAATTAATTGAACAAGACGGAAAGGCACTCATTACAGTTGGGACCGCAGGAACGTTCTCTGCGGATTGCACATCGTTTTACACACCCTTTGAACACCAAAGCCAAAACAACCTTAAAGTTTGTAAGTATATTTGGGGAAGATTTGAAAGCCTTGAAGTTTTAGTAATTGAACCGCGTCGAATTCTTATGATTCCAGTGGCAAACTCTATGTTTCCTGAAAAATCCCCCGAAGGCCTCGTTTACGAAGCCACCTGTTCGGGCTTTGATGATGAGTGACCCCAACGCCGTCCGTGTATACGGACTGACGGGCCGTTATCTGGATTTGCCGCAAGAAGTGGTTAACCGTTACACAGGACGTGAAACGGAATTGCAGGCGTTAGTAGATGCAAGCGCCGATTTCCTGACATCCGACGATATGGAAATACCTGCAGGTATGGTTGCCGTGGGTAGCCTCATTGCCCAGCGCAAGGCCGTTAATGCGGCCAAGGGTGCGCCTGACCCAAACGTCACGCTTGCTGTCGAAAACGCTCGCGCGATGCTATCACAGGCCGAACGTGACGGACGTAAAATGTCCAAGCGCGAGGCAGCGAAACGTGCTGTACAAAATCTTGAACAGATGACAGGGCGGATAGTTTCACCCGACGCGGTTCGTATGAGGCTTAACCGAAAATAATTTTGGAACGAGTTACTGGTTCCGTGACTCATCACGAAATGTGTTTCTATTGGAAGGCACCTTAACGAATCACAGGTGCCGAATATGAGTGAATACCAAGAGACCTTTCTGACATTGACGCCGTTGTTGCAGGCGCAATTGTCAGACTTGATTGCATCGACGCCCCGCCCCCGATACTCCGAGACCGTCAAGGCGATGTTGCTTGAACACGGTCTGATTACCGAGAGTGAAGTTTCCGAACTCAAGGGCGAGGAAACCACCACAACCCAAGCCAACCGCGCCCGTGGGAAAATGCCCCCGCACTACAAGTGGGGAAGCCTGATTTGCTATCACGCTGATGACATCGCCGCGATGATCAAAGCCGAGCGTGTAGAGAACGCCGCGTACAAGCGCCGCAAGGTGACCAACAAAGACCTGTTAGGCGGTGCGTCGTGACCCTGCTTTTGGAACCCGACAAAGCCAAAACCCTTGTGGCCGATGCCGTTTATTTTATGGCGCACTCTGACGACACGGGCGACTTTGCAAGCGCGGCTAATCTGGCCCGCTTGTTGAACCGTCTTTATGTCCGCTTAGCCCGCGAACGCCACGACGGTTTCGTGTCCGTAAAGCTATCGGGCGACGTCGAAGAAAAGTTGTTCAATCAGCTTAGTCGGTGAAACGAAGCGGGCCGACCAAACGAAGCGGTCGGCCCAATCAGTAACCCACCTACCAAAGTAAGGTCACATATGATGCCTAAAGATATATCGACGCGGGGACATCTGACAACCGCAATAAATCGCGGTTACCATTTGGGTGATCTTGTCCCGCTCATTCCCGTCGGCGCTGCGTTGAAGCCCGAAACACGCAATCAAGACGGATCGGTAAATCCACCTTTGGAACTGGAACCAAACGCCTTCGGCAAGACACCAGGTAAATTTATTACAACGTCTACAGGCGGTTATTGGATGCGCCGTCGGGCTTGGAATAGCACCGACATCACCGATGCTGAAGTCATCGGTCACGATCTGGCAGGGGCATCACTTGGCCTTAAAATGGGCATCAATCTGGCGGGTTTTGATGTCGATATTACAGACCAAGCCGCAATGGACCTAATTCGACCTGCGCTTATTCAGGCGGGCGTTGAAGGGCCGATTAGGATAGGCCGAGCGCCGAAGGCCCTGTGGCTTTTCCGCGTCCACGGCGATCCGATTAAATTCCGCCAGATACCTTTGACGGGCGGACATCTGATTGAAGTGCTTGGCGTGCGGTCCAGTGGCAACCCATCACAGGCCGCAGCATTGGGCCAACACCCGTCTGGTTCCTTCTACAATTGGGAAGGTTACGCGCCGAACGACCTGCCCCCGATAGACGGCTTGCCAGTTATCGACCAAGCGGGAATGGATCGCATCTTGGATGCGACTTTGGGCGTCGCTTCACTGGTCGGAATGGTGCCTGCGAAATCCGAATACGAGACAGGCGGCAATCCCGAAACGTCATCAATGGGACTGCACGCCGATCCAGAGATTTGCGCGCGCATAATGGAACTGATGCCCAATGATGAATCCGTGGATTGGGACGGCTGGAAAATCCGCGTCGGAATTCCGCTCTACAACGCGATTGGCGTTGAATTAGGTTGGCCGCTGTTTGAAGCGTGGTCGAAGAAATCCCCAGCCTATGACCCGCACACGACCGAACGCACGTGGCATCGGGAAATGTGGCCCAACAATATGACCAGCGGTTTCGGCTCGCTTGTGAAGCGGCTGCGCACGGCTATGGGCGGCACGTTACCAGCCGACCTAGAAGGCAGCTTGGTGAAGCGGAGATTTGACCACGCCAAAGGCCAGCACAATTCAGCCAGTGCAGCCCCTGCCCTGCCATCTGTAGAGGACGATGACTATCAAAGCCCATTGGCTGACCACGTGCGTGAACACCTGTTCCCATTGGTCACGATGTCGCCGCTGGATGTGGATGCAAATCTGGACCGCCTGTCAGGTACTTTCGGCATCGGCAAGCAAACGTTGAAGGCCGAGCTAAAACGCATCCGACAACAGATGCAATCGGTCCAAATCGCGGGCGACTTTACCAACATTGACGTCATGCGTGACCAATGGTTCGCGGGTTGTGTTTACGTCGTAAAGCGCAACAAAATCTTTTCGCCCCACTATGGTCTGTTGGACCAAAAGCAGTTCAAAGCGACTTATGGCGGGGCGGTGTTTCAGATGTCGCGCGATGGTCAGGCGACCACAACCGACGCTTGGAAGGCATTCACTGAAAACCGTGTAATGAGATTTCCGCAAGCCGAATTTACCTGCTTTCGACCTGAATACGACTTCGGCGCAATCGTGACGCGTGCGGACGGCAGCACAGCCGTGAACACGCTCAAGATGCCCAACATACCATTCGACAACAAACCGCCCGAACCGTTCCTGACCCATCTGGAAAAGCTACTGCCCAACCGACGCGACCGCGAAATTCTGCTGTCGTGGATGGCCGCTGTCGTTCAGAACACGGGCCGCAAGCTGATGTGGTCACCCGTCCTGCAAGGCACCGAAGGCAACGGCAAGTCGTTCATTATGAAAGTGATGGAATATTGCGTTGGCCAGAACCTGACGCATTGGGTCAACCCCGAAGATATGCACGAAAAGTACAACGGCTATCTGGCAGAAAATCTGCTGATATGCGTTGAAGAAATCCATATGTCCGACCGCCGCGAAATCTTGGACCGCCTGAAAAAGTACATCACAGGCGACCGCGTTGAAATCCGCAATATGAACGAAAACAAAATCACGATGGATGTGCTGGCCGTCTTTATGTTCTGCACGAATTACAAAGACGCCATTTTGAAATCTGTGAATGACCGTCGGTTTGCCGTGTTCTTCACCGCGCAACAAACAGCCTACGACATCGAAGCGCACGGTATGGATGCGGAGTATTTCCGCAATCTCTGGACGTGGGCAAACAATGGGGGGATGGCATCCATCCTTGGCTATCTCAAAACGTACCGCATCACCGATGCCAACCATCCGCTGATTGGCGCAACGCGTGCGCCGAAGACATCCAGCAATGAAGAAGCTGTTGAGGCATCAATGGGCAGCTATGAGGCAATGATTTTAGATTTGGTTGAAGAAGGTCACCCCGGTTTTTTGAACGGCTGGATTAACGCGGACATTCTTTGGTTGATGATGGAAGACAGAATGCATATGCGGCCCAATTTCCGCGCAATCAGTTCGGCGCTGACAAATTTGGGCTATCAGAAAGTTAAGCCGCGCGTTCGTCTGCTATCTGGTGACCGTAGATTGACGCAGTTATATAGCAAGCAGCCTATGTCTACAGACGGCCCGTCAATTATAGAACGTTACAACGCGGACCAAATTATCAAGCCGTGGATAAATACCAGCGAAATTAAAGTACCGATGGCTGATTATAATGCGGCTGTAGAGTTAATGGACGGTACGAAATTAACGTATGGTTTTGTTGTAACGCTTCCAAACACACAATTTCGGTTCACGGATCACTAATGGTTCACAATGAGTTGGTGATTGTGAACCACATTTTTTCTTTTGTTCTTATGCTCTTATACTCTACTGGTTCTTGGTTCTTAATAAGTAGTAGTAGTAGTAGAATAAAGGGATACGGTTAAGAGAAATAAAGAACAGTAGAGAACAGACCTAAAAACGTCTGTGAACCTGTTCCAGTGAACCACATCAGCAGCACCAGCAATATAGGACAAGACTTAGAGGTTTGCTGCGCGACACGTCCTAGCGTGATGGTGATCAGGTCAGGCGAAACGTCCTAGTTATCCTAGCCACAGCCACACACACCGACCACGACATCTGATCGCCAACACCATATCCACATTCGTTTTGGTTTATGACTAGGTACCAGTTGAAACTCTCATTCAGGAACCACACACGATGCGTCATCATCCACATTTCACGTGATCGCATCGATTTGGTTCGATGATGTGAAATGTATATACATTTGCTGCACGACCAAGCGACCGCGTTCGTTCAAGCGTGGGGAGGGTATGACCAAACCGAGTTCGAGGGGGCCGCACCGCGCGGGGTCCAATGATTCAATAACAAACCTCAAAAATGCCGATATGAAAAAATCTTATATCTACCGTTCTAAGGGGTCGTACCGTTCCAGAACTGATATCAAATTTTATCAGATAATGAGATTTTATTGTCAAATAAATTTAATTAGTTATAATTCACATCGACTCGCGCCTGCCGACGCGCAGGGGGGGGTAATATGGCTCTTTTTAGAGCTTTACGGCGGGGGGACACGAGACCAACGTGAGTGATTGGTGAAAACGATCACGCGTCAGACCCCCTAATCCAGCCAAATTTCCCCACTCTCCGATGTGGTTTGCACTACCGGTGGCTGAACTTGCGTTCATTTCGCATTCTTTGATCTCCGATGCTTTTGAAAGCCGGCCAATTACTTATTCTGATCTGCCCATCCGTTGCTCATCCAGGAAGATTGTCAGAAATTCGCATATTATTGACGTCGTTTCGCAAGTAACGCTCGGATATATGACTATTTCGACTTCAAGCTGATTAGTCTTGTGAGTGAAAAGGGTTGGTAATGAAGGTCTTTTTGACTGTGGCAACGCCTCTGGGTGATCTAGATATTTTGCTCGCACGGATGTCCGTTCCTACACACAAAATGCGAATACTTTCCGCAATTGATTTCAAAGACTGAATGGCTATGAAACGGCAACTTGAACTCTTTCCAAAATTACCGAGCGACAAACAGCTTTTGTCCGACTTTCCCGAGTTAGCTGCAGAGTTTCATCGCACTGAGAACGGCTCGAAGACGCCTGAAGACTTTACCAAGGGAACTTCGAAAAAAGTTTGGTGGCGTTGCCAAAATGGACACGAATGGTCTGCGCCAATATCCAATAGGACAAGACTGGGTAATGGTTGTCCGTATTGCTCGGGTAAGTTGGCAACGGCTGAAAACAACTTGGAAGTCGCAAACCCTTCGCTGTGCAAAGAGTGGAACAACGAAAAAAACAAAAAAAAGCCAAGGGACTATACCCCGCGTAGTTCCGCGAAAGTTTGGTGGCGATGCGAGAAAGGACACGATTGGCAGGCTCCCATCAGTAACAGAAACTCATCGCAAAATACCATTCTTCGCGGCTGTCCTTATTGCACAAACAGAAAAGTATGTGGTGACAATAACTTTGCGTTTTTGCATCCCGAAATGGCGAGAGAGTGGCATCCGGAAAACAAAGAACAACCCGAAAAGGTTCTGGCTACTTCAAACAAGAAAGTTCGTTGGAAATGCTCTGAGGGGCATACTTGGCGCGAAAGCCCAAGCAACAGGGCTATGCGGGTATATGGATGCCCTGAGTGTTCCAAGGAAATTCGCGGTGACTCTTATCGAAAGGCTACTGAGCATCAGAATCTCCAAACGGAGAACCCGACCGTTTGTAAAGAATGGCATCACGACAAGAATGAGAAACCGCCGAGTTTCTATGTGTCGGGGAGCAATGATGTAGTTTGGTGGCGTTGTCAAAATGGTCATGAGTGGCAAGCAGCAATTTATTCTCGAACCAATCCAAACGACGGAGTTGGTACGGGTTGTTCATTTTGTTCGGGCAGACGAGCCAGTGCCGAGCGAAACCTCGCGACCAACCATCCAGACGTTGCCGCCGAGTGGCATCCTACAAAGAACAAACTTAACCCAACAGACGTAACGCCTAAATCAAACAAGGTGGTCTGGTGGCGCTGTGAGAATGGTCACGAATGGAAGACAGATATTGCCACGAGGACAATGCAAGGAACTGTCTGTCCGAAGTGCAGCAACCGCATCCAGTACTCGAAAAACGAAATTCGAATTCTGACAGAGTTACATGCATTAGTAGGCGACGTTGAATGGCGTCATAAAATCGACGGTGTCGAAGTTGATGTCTACCTACCCAGTTTATCAGTTGCGATAGAGTACGATGGTGATTACTGGCACCGCGACAAGGAGGAAAAAGACAAGAAGAAGCAGACGATTATTCAGGCTCGCGGCATAAAACTGTTCAGAGTAAGGGAAGCGCCACTGCCTGCATTGTCAGATGAAGATATTATCGTTCCTGGCGGTTCGCTCCTTAGCAAGGAAACTATGAACGAATTGGTTTTGCGTGTTGGACTAGAGAAGATAGCAGAAGATCGCTACCTCTCGCATTCTGACTTTTTGAACGATGACTTGTATCGCAAGTATCTAGACTTATTCCCGTCGCCACTCCCTGAGAAATCGTTGGCGAGCCTGAATCCAACGCTTGCCGCAGAATGGCATCCAAAACGAAACAGACCTCTCACTCCATCGAACTTCACCGCACGTTCTGGTCATAAAGTATGGTGGCAGTGCGATAAGGGTCACGAATGGGAGGCGTCAATAGGGATGAGAGACTACTACAACGCGAAATGCCCTTGCTGTAGTGGAAGGAAAGCAACTCCGGAAAACTGTATGGCGGTGACCCGCCCCGATATGGCCGCGGTTTGGCACCCAAAGAGAAATGGTGAAGCTACGCCAGAAAATACAAAGGCTGGCTCAGGGATAAAACGCTGGTGGCTATGCTCGCAAAACCCTGACCACGAATGGCAGCAAACACCCGACAAATTGCAACACCATCTCCCGGACAACTTCTGCCCACATTGTCGTGAAGAGCGAAATCCGCCGTTGGCGTCCACCCACCCCGAAATCGCTCGGATGTGGCATCCAACCAAAAACGGCAAAGTTACTCCTGATGACGTCAAAAGCGGCTCTTCCACATATCGCTGGTGGGTATGTCCAGAAAATCAACGCCACGAATGGGAGAATTCGCCAAGCAATTTAGCAAACCCGAACCGAAAACTCGGCTACTGCCCATTTTGTACCGGACGTCGTGTGTTCAAAGGGTAGGAAGTGTAAATTAAACGCAAGGCTTCTTTTGCACTCGGCATCGCGCTTTGGGTGAACGCTGAAGAAATTGGCGTTCTGATTTTGAAAGCGGGCGAACCCGTGATCCAGACTGCGATTTGGTCTGCGGCTGAAGGCGTTCTGGATACTGTTTACGAAACCCTGTGGCGGCATCGGATCGACCTTGTGCGGCAGATGCTTCGGCACGAAGCCAACCCGCAAAAAATTGACCGTCTGTTTTTCTCACAACGTCTTTCCCACCATCATCCGTGCATTGAATTAGTAAGACCTTAACATAGCAAAGTCAGCAGGGTTTATTCCCATACTATTGCCTCCCTGCTGACCCAGCCCGCCACGATACCCCGCAACGGTCGTGGCGGGCTTTAAAAAAGCCCCGCATACTACCGATCCCTATAGCGTTCACTCAATCTTGGTCATCCCACTCGGTTTCGAACTTGTTACCTTTGGATACGTTCTCAAAAGCAGATATTACCCGCAGGTTCCAAGGTACGTGTAGACCTGAAATATTCTCGCCTTGAAGCGGAACGATGTGGTCAACGTGATGCTGCTCTCCAGTTTCGTATTCTAAATTTGTTCGCATCGCATAAGCGAGACGCATTTCAGCTCTCTGCTCTTTGGTTAGCCAGTTCGGCGTTCGATCCATTTTCGCGGCGCGACGTACCGCGTTCTCAGCGGCACGGATTTCGGGATTTGCTTTTTTATACGCGCGCATTCTGGCGTTGTTTTTTTCCCGATCACGCTCCGCTCTTGCGGCAATTCGGTCAGGATGTCTTTTGCGATACGCCTGTTGGCGTTCTGCCGCCCACTCGGGATTGGCTTTATGATAAGCTGCCGAGCGTTCAATGTGCTTGCGAGTGTATTCGGGACAAACGCCATACTTTTCTCTGTATGACACCACGGAGCGTTCTAACGCCTTTTCCCGACATTTTTCAGGGTTACGCCAATAGTAAGCCTTAGCGTTTTTTCTACCAAGTTCTTTGCCACGTTCGCTTGTGTCATATTTGTGCGAGATTTCTTTTCTGCGATGTGGGTTGTCTTTGTTCCAATTCGTCGCCTTGCTAATCCTGCACGGTTTGCAAACGCGGCCATCTGGCAGACCAGTTTTCTTAGCTAAGTACCAATGCTCAGCGTTCGCGGGCTTATCCTCTCCGCACACTTTACAAGTCTTCGTCTTATCCATCGTCAAGTCGCTCGTTAAACCGTTTTCTAAACTCAGCACCCCACTAGCTGCGAAATAGGAAATTGGCTCGGTCTACGCTTGTGATTTTCTGCCAACTGCGACGCCAAAGTTCGATTTGATGGCGCACAAAAAAAGTCCCGCGCAATGGCGGGACTTAGTCAGGGAATTTGGAGTGTAAAACGTCGAATAACTTAGGTGATACGCGCCAACATCATCATTGGATCAACACCGAAACGGCCGCAAAGGATTGAACGTCACAAGCCAAGACTGCCATTTCAGCGGGCTGTGCGTCAGGACCGCTTTGATAAATTGTATACCTTCAATCGAGAAGCGACTTCAGCAACGGTCGGCGCTGATATTTTGTCTGAATTTCCGCATATGTCGTTCTTTCGGATAGGCAGGTGGTAGGTAGTTGCTGATTAGGACAACAAGGCTCCAAGAACCGCACCGATTATGACCGAGACAATAGCAACGCAGGCTGACCAATACGTTGTGCGTTGTGCTATTTTCTCTTGTTGTTCCGCTGCGCGTCGATCCAATTCCATTTGTGATAAAGCAGCCGCTTCAAGGATTGCGCCGTGATTGGGTTGGAGTTTTGCCTTCGTAGTCTCAACACGCAGCTTGAAGTCAGATTTAGCCGCAAGTATCTTTTTGGTCTCGTTCTCATCCTTAACCACAACGTCATCGCCATCATTGAATATTTGGTAGCGACCATCTTTCATAACATCCCCATTCACATTCTCTAATCGTCACATTTTACGTCGTAGTAAACCACCAAAGGCGGATATAAATCCGATTCAATGTTACCGTAAACGCCAACAACTTTGTCTTCTTCCCGAGACAATACTTTGTATCTGGGTGCATCTGAGTAGTCCCAGCACGAAAACGGAGGTGGGCTGTGCCAGCATTGGTAATCGCGCTGCACGGGTTTTCCAGTTTCAACGCCGCGGCCCTGATGAACCGCCCAACCATCGCCAAATATGAACGTTTCTTTCTGACCTGAACTAGTAAAATAAGTGCAAGTTACTTCTTGATCAGACGCATATGCAGCGGTCACAACCAAAAATATGACCCCCGCTATTGTCCGTTTCATCAATCAAACCTTTCCCATAACTAGCCCCAATCGATTTACACCAAGATAAGTCCGCGTTATGCCAGAAATGAAATCTTCGGCAAACGTGTAAGTAGTCTCAGCGTTCTCAGTATCCTTACAAACCACAGGAAATGCGTTAGTAGGTATGACCAACAATGCAGTTATACCGATGCAGTAAGATAGCAGTGTTTTTAATTTTCCGCTGCTCCAATAGTCAGCAGGCCAATACCTCGAAAGTAGGGAAAAGTTACGCTCTTCGTTTGTGATAATTTGCAAACTTTTATTGGCTGGGGGGCAGGTTTGGCCAACTTTCCGCAAATTCTTTGATAGCGTTCAACACAGCGGTGTTTGCATTCTCGTTGTTGAGATAATCAGCTGATGCGCCGGCACCGACACGGGCAATGTAGTACTTATCTATTTCCTCGAAATGTAGAGGAGTGTTCACAGAGGCTGAGTATGAGCCAAAGCAAATGCCATTATCCCTACGCTTTCCAGTAAGCCAAATTACGATTTCAGCTTCATTTAGGTCAGTTATTTCGTTCATTTCACGGTCAACAGGGAACCCAGCCAACTCAAATTGGTCTTCAGCGTATCTTTTAGCTTCTTTGATATTTGTCCAGCACCCGTCCGAAGCCTCGTCGATGATTTTGACAAAAGCCCGTTTGAAAACGTCAGGTGTTAGTTGTTTCTCTTGGGCCAATGATGGCGTAGAAACAGCCGTCATAGCAATGCTAACTCCCGCCAAAAGCAACGACTTCATTGTATCACCACTCATTATTTCATACCGACGTGAATGTATCGTTTTGCGATTGCTCTCAAAACCCCGTTACATATCGGGCAACCAGAAAAAATTGCTTGTCGCGACGGGCCAAAGGTATGTGAAATTTCGCCAAACCGATTGATGGATCGTTGGCTCGCAAGCATATCTTGAGCGTTCATATGTGTTTCTTTCGGTGGTAGTTGGGTTCATCATCGCGGGCTGAAGTAGGAGTATTTGGGCTGGAACGCAACGGTGTGCATTTTTACGTTCTGCACATCTGCGTTTGTGCGTAGACCACGCCAAACCGCTTTTCGGGTCAGCGACATAGACGCCAATGAAGGCCACACAGACCAACTCACCAGCTTCGTATGCGTCCCTCGCGTGTTCTTCGAGCATAAGGCCGACGTGCTGAAGCTGCGTGCAAAAATGAACAAAGAGCTGAATCAGATCGAATACGAACAAACACCCGCATCAACAATGGCCGCTGATGAACCCCAACCCGTCAAGATGGGTCGGCCTCGCAAATCTGATTGTGAGAAATGGCGCACACGTCTGATGCGCGTTCTGGCCGATGCACACGACGAAGTAGCCGTTTACATCGAAGTCAACGGCAACAATATCGAAATCCTATTCTGATGGCCCGCCCTGCACACACTGCACACTGACTGCACGTAATTGCCCATAACTATTTGATTACTATAGTTATTCTGCCCCATCCATCATAGGAGCGACCGAAAGGCGAAAATCACCATAATTATTTATAATATCTGAATTTTCGTCTTTTCTGTTCATTTTAACAACTGCCTGTTTACAGCCGATCGTTGTCTGCTCTGGTCTATTGGTACAACAAATGCCGCATCGCAACACCAAAAGCTGCAACTTGGCGGACCATCCGTAAGCGAGAACGCGGGATCAGCGTTTGTTTCTATTAAGTAAAATGTCCTACAGATCAAAGTCCATTGATGTCATTCCCAGCGTCATGCTGGCACTGCCTTCCCGTTTGAAATGCACGGGACGCCGCCACAACTTGCGGCATTGTTGAACCTTGGATCATTGTTGTCTCTTCAACACCATACCTGGTTCAAAGAGACCGTGGGCAAGTATGACGGCTCGGCGTCGACAAAAAAGCTCAACAAACTGATTAAGCCGAACGCCAAATAAGCACCAATCGTCCTAAGCAGGCAAGGCGATTGGTGCAATGCGGTTGTCAGTCTGAACCGAAACCCATCATTCATATGGGTTCGGCGGCGGTAGACCTTTAGCTTTTGCATCCTTACTGGACATAACATGCTTTTCAGCTCTTTCTGCCAAATTAACATCCACTTGGCGTAAGATGTCCCAGAACTCCTGACCATCTTTTGGGGTTTTATGATCCACAATATCGATGGTGTCAGGGGACCAAAGTTGAACCAGGCGCGTTAACTGGATTAACGACATGGTTCCGTTATTTGTTTTCACTTCGGAGTATTGGCAGCCCCCTACTCCGCCACGGCCAGCTGAGATCAAACCAAGTTCGTCCTTGGGCAACAAAGCATATGACGAACTGTCCATTCCAAGTCGCCCCAAAGGAGAGCTAGCACCAAGTGCAGGTCGCCACGGGACACCAGCATCACCACCGTCTCCACCGACTGATGTTCCGGATCCGGTCACGAAAGCATTACCGCCTTTGCCTCCGTAACCGCTGCCACCACTTCGACCTCCGTTCCTTCCAACAGCGGTACCGTCTCGTCCGACGGAAGCGTTCCCGCCGTCTCCACCACCGCCTAATGTTCCTCGCGGGGGTCTTCTCCCGTGTTTCAAATACAGGGCCAAAGCAGAAATAATTACCATAGCCACCGCAGCAACACCGGCCATCCAATCAGGTATATCCATAAAATCACTCAACTTTTGATCAATCAATGATCAAACTATCGTAGCCCAACGCCGCTGTGGCAAGAAACTATTTTAGATTGTTTATACGATTGAAGTTAAACCCAAGGGTGCAGGACAATTGTTCCCATGCGTTTCCCCGGAGCCTTTTTACCGCCATATTTTCGGCAAAAAGTCACGACAGAGTTGGAGCCTTAGACAACTCGGTCGCAGTTTCGACGCGGCCATACGGAATTGTTCCCAACGATCCTTGTACTGAGCCTACCAATCTCGCGGCTTCCAATTCGACAGGATGCCGATCTGCAAACTAGGTGTGCAAATCGATAGGAATACATAAGCGGCCACTTATTTAGCCTCATATCGCAGCTCTATGGGTTTTTGTGGCCCCATCAATCCTGAAAATTCACTCTGAAACAAGCCTACAAAAGATGTCGAGCAGTCATAACTGCAAATAAGTTTTGCCAGTCCTGCAATTCCATCTGATCGAATTGGACTTTACCCAGCGATTGGACGCAATTCAGGTCAAACATGGGAAGATTTCGAATTTTTTACGGCGAAAGTGATCCGCAGCAAGTAATCTCGGGAAATCTTGTTACTCCATTCGTCCTGACGGATAAACATATTCTGAAAATCAAAGTTTATCTTCATACCTGCAACCTGTGATTGAAAAAATTTAGTTATCACGATCTGGCCACGCCGGTATGCGTCTTGGGAAGTAAACTCTAACTGGGTCCAAAAATGATAAATTCCTTTTTGTGCAATTTCTTTAGCGCCGTTGTAATGGCGAAAGCAGTTGCATTTGCTACTTTTGTATGCCTGGCGCCCGCATCCGCAAATGTTAAAATGGCTTAAATTGAGCCTCCGACCAAATCGGATCTTTCGGGACAGCGACGCCTGAAAACGTTAATTTTGACCACACCAGATACGGGGACTCGCTAGGCTGCCAAAAGGTAATTTGGAGCAGGCCCGCTCTTGCACGGTCTGGGGCTTGCTGTTTTGGATCGTGTTTAAATTTTTTCTCGCGAAGGACGCGACTGGTTGAAACATGCTTGAGCGATCTCAAACGGCGCGAACGAGTCCGGCCAAGAAACACCCACCGTGTTGGCCACCATCTAGTTCATTATGAGGTCACACTGAATCTCGAAGTTTAATTCGTTGGATGTTACGCCGCCAGAAATCCGATTAACGCGTAACAGCCCGGTTGAGGCGGAAACAACAGTGGATATTTTTGCAAAGCCGGCGACCAGGACGGCATCCGGTGTATGGATCGCAATCTGGCAGGACAAGTCTTCTGCGACCAAACGAAGCTGCATCCGAACAATTCCGATCGCAGGTCAGGTCGATCAAAATTCAGATCTTCTGAACGGCAACCTGCGCACCCTTTATCGCTTTGATGCGTAAATTGGCGGCGTTTTCGCCCAAAAACTCGTGAAAGGCGCGCATAACCCCATCTTTCCACCATCCTTTACGGTGGTAGTCATCCAACATGATGACACCCCCAGTCTGCATCTTAGGCAAAATTGCTTTTAGGTCCGCTTTTACACCTTCGTAGGAGTGATCCCCATCTACGTAGGCGAAGCCGATGCTGCCATCTTTGAACTGGTCCATCGCAGGGACAGAAAAATCCCGAATAACAGCAATTTTGCCGCGCGCGATCTCATCCTTATATTTGTTCTTCACAGACTCATAAATACGATCCATGTCCTTCTTGCTGCGTGCGCCAGCCAGCGAAACACCATCTTCGGGGTCTTCCTGAACACCCCAAGGATCGATGAGGAACAACTTGGACGGCCGCAGACCTTCCAGCAAAATCTGCGAAAACTCGCCCTTCCAAACGCCTATCTCGATGCTCAGTTTGCCTTTTGGCATAAGCTCCAACAGTTCGCGTCGAAGACCATCTTTTCGCTCTCGCTGTTTGGCGCGCTTGCCCCGTCGCACGGTCGCGGTTACCGGATTCGCCACGGGCTTGGCTTCCACCTCAGTGTTTTGCAAAACATTAACAAAATCAGCCCAATCCGACCTGGCCCTGAGGTTCTTGGCCTTAGACAAATGCCAAGCGCAAGCATCATCATGTAATTCAGCCAGTCGGGCATCGTTCATGATTTCCGCGCGTATTTTGTGCATTTTTGGCATATGGCCAAGGATAGAACGGTCCTCCACATGGTTGTGGTTCATCATTTTCCAGTATTCCAAACCCTGGTCTTGGCTTATGTGGTTTGTGCGGCCACGATCACGCTTAACCAGAAAGCTATCGGTACTGCGAACTGCATAGTGATGAATACGTGCATAATCGTGGCTGAAGCCACGCCATGCACGCCACTTGACCTGATCAGCAGGAAACAGATTGCCACCGGAGTCGCGCCAAAGAACACCTTGATAAGGAGCGTCGGGATCAATCGCGTGTTTCGCGTCGATCCGGGGGCGATGGGCGCGAAACCTATTGAACTTCCCATTATTTCGGAAAAGCGTTTTAAAGCCTTTCGCCCTTTGATGCGGGTATTTGTCTTCGGGTGCCGCGCGGAAAAAAGTCTCGGGCACCGGGTGATTTACAAAGTCGTTTTGACCGCCTTGACCAAACATGCGCCAGCACATCGAGATCGCATCTGCATCGCCGCTAGCCGCGACAAAACTGCGAATGTCGCCTCCGGGCACGCGAACATTGATATATTCGTCCACGTCCAGACTTAGAATCCAATCCGAAGCAAGATAACTGGAGTGACTTCTGGCCTTTGAAAAAGCAACAGTCTGCGGTTTCTCCTTGGGACCGACCGGATTACGTTCGTGATGGGCCCAACCCAATTCCTGCATCCGCTCGGCAATCGCATCAGTTCCATCGTCGCAGTCGTTCGTAAAGATCAGAATATCATCAAAGCCTATCGATCGGTTGTATGCCACCCAATCGATCATGAAAGGCCCTTCATTCTTCATCGTTGTCACGATGAGAAATGTTTCATCCGTCATTCTTTGCTCTCTTGCCTGTACCACCCACGGATTATTGATTTTGTGTTTAAATTACAGCTTGGTTTTTGTCCAATCTGGATGGTGGTTGGCGGAATTAGCGCAGTGATCCGAATTGGCCCATGCCCCCGACCTTGCTTAAGATCGCTCGTGGTTGGTTACCCAGCTGCTCCTCGGTTGGCTGGGATCACCTCGTAACCCGGCTCTTCTGGTTCATCGTCTTCCATCTCGGCGGGAAAACCGGGTGCTCGGATGTCCAATCCAGTCGCTTCCTCCAGTCGTCGTATGATATTGGGTGATAATTCCCTGTCGCCGTAACGCGCTATTCCGTCTTCGAAAATTTTTATCATCAGCGGGTTTATCTCAAGCGGAACGCCCGCGCGATCGGCAACGTCCTGAAACAGGCCAATGTCTTTTTTGACCAAATCCATCGTGAACGAGATATCACGCGAACCGTTCAAAATGACCTGACTTTCGGTTTCATGAACAAAAGATGTGCCCGACGAAATCTTGATTGCCTCATAGGTCGTGTTCAGGTCCATCCCAGCAGCTTTCGCAGTAACCAATGCCTCGGCGCATGTTATCAGGTTCGCCGTAGCGAGGTAGTTGGTAAGAACTTTCAATACAGAGGCCGACCCCAGCTCTCCAGTGTGCAGCACACGTCTACCCATTGTCGTTAGGAAGGGCAAAATCAGATCGAAAGTACCTCGGTCGCAACCTGCAAAGATAGAAATGTTACCCGTGGCTGCTCGGTGGCATCCGCCAGAAACCGGACAGTCGACGGCAGATCCTCCTCGGTCGATAACCAGGGCCCCAAGCCGTTTGACCTCGGCCTCGTCGGTTGTGGACATCTCCATCCAAATTTTACCGTTTCCGACCTCAGGCAACATTATTTGCATTACCGCGTCTGATGCTGCAGGTGACGGCAAGCAAGTAATCACTGCGTCGCAATCACGCATCATCTGTGCCGGATCTTTTGCAGCCTTGGCTCCTTTGGCAACGAAGTCGCTGACAAGATCCGAATTCAGGTCATGCACGGTCAGATCGATGCCGTTGCGCAGCAGCGACCCCGAGAGTTTTCCGCCCACATTTCCAAGACCGATGAAACCAACTTTCATAAAGCGTCACTCCATGCTCGCACTCTTGCGGACATGCCAGCACGAGACAGTGGCGCACGTCGTGCCGCCCACCGACGCTGGCAGGTCGTTTTTAACCCCCCAATGCAATCCAGTGAAGCGACTCGCTTGACAAGGCGCCTGCAGGTGCCGCATGTCCGATCCGTTGGTGTCTGCAACAGCAGATGAAAAGGGAATGCGTCAGCGGGTTAAACCGTCAAACGCAGCCGCCCCCGCGACCGTGACCGGAGAGGGTGCCCAATGCCACTGGCCCGAATGGCCGGGAAGGCGGGACACCTGCCAGAGGCCTCCTCTGACATCCGTAAGCCGGGAGACCTGCCAGCGCCCGAAATCCAGACCGGACGGGGTGTTCCGGTGTCGGGACCATTGCGAACAGCGTGGCCCGCATGAGACCCCGTCCCCCACGTACCGCAGAAGGGGGATGAGAGAAGTGACAGAAACCGCACCAGTCGAACTGCTGGTTTGCACGACTTGTCGGCGCGGGCTTCCCATCGAGGATGACACCCAACGCCCCGGAACAGTGCTCCATCGGGCTTTAAAGCAGGCCGACTTGCCTTCTGGCGTAACACTAAAGGCGGTCGAGTGCCTTTCAAATTGTAATCAGGGGTGTTCCATCGTCCTGCGTGGTGGACCGACACGTTGGACCTTTGTCTATGAGAACCTGAACGAAATTGATCATATTGAGACGATTGTCGATGGCGCCACCAAGTACCTCGCCACAGGTGACGGCTTGGTCAAATGGCGTGAACGTCCTGAACATTTCCGCAAAAACTGTGCGGCCCGCATTCCACCGATTGGAGCCTGACGAATGAGCAACCTAGAAAAACTTCCCGTTACTGTGATCACTGGCTTTTTGGGTTCAGGCAAGACCACACTGGTCCGCCATCTGATGCAGAACCCTCAGGGTAAGCGTCTGGCTGTTGTGGTGAACGAGTTTGGCGATGTGGGTGTCGACGGTGACATTCTGAAATCATGCGCCATTCCGGATTGTCCAGCCGAAAACATTATGGAACTGGCCAATGGCTGTATTTGCTGCACTGTGGCCGATGACTTCATCCCGACTATCGAAGCGCTGATGGCGCTCGAGCCGCGCCCCGATCATATCCTGATTGAAACCTCTGGGCTGGCATTGCCCAAGCCATTGCTAAAGGCGTTTGACTGGCCGGATATCCGGTCAAAAATTACCGTTGACGGGGTAATTGCATTGGCGGATGCCGAAGCAGTTGCTGCAGGTCGGTTTGCGCCAAATGTCGAAGCCGTGGATGCCCAGCGCATGGCAGACGACTCGATTGACCATGAAACGCCACTGTCCGAGGTGTTTGAGGATCAGATTTCGTGCGCCGACATTATCCTGCTAACCAAACCTGATCTGGCCGGTCCCGAAGGCGTAGCCAAGGCGCGCGCGATCATCGCAGCCGAAGCCCCGCGCTCCCTGCCTGTTGTCGAGGTTGCCGAAGGTGCAGTAGATGTGCGCGTGGTCCTTGGTCTCGAAGCCGCAGCCGAAGATGATATGGATGCCCGTCCATCGCATCATGACGGTCACGATGATCACGAACACGATGATTTTGAAAGCATTATCGTCGATCTTCCTGAACAGAGCGATCCAGTAGATCTGGTCGCAAGGATAGAACATCTGGCCAATGAGTTGAATATCCTTCGCGTCAAAGGTTATGCGGCCGTCACCGGCAAACCTATGCGTTTGTTGGTTCAGGCAGTCGGATCGCGCGTGCGTCACCAATTTGACCGCCCGTGGAAACCTGACGAAGATCGCCGATCCCGTTTGGTGGTTATCGGAGAACATGACGACATCAAGGAAGCAGAAATTCGCAACATTCTTGTAGGTGTTGCCGAGCCAGCCGAGTAAAAAATGCACGTCGTCTTCCGCGAAAGCCACGGGCTTGAAGAAACAGAGACCCCAACCGATCTTGGCCAAAGCCCGGCAGATTTGGTTGTTTTATCTTTTTCTGACAGCGACCTGGGAGCTTTCGCGGCGGGTTGGCATCGTGGCGGCGGACCTGATGGTCGGATGCCGACACTGCGACTGGCAAATTTAACGGCATTGAAACACCCGCTTTCCGTCGACACCTATATCGAACAGACGCTGGAGGGCGCCAAGGGCATACTTGTCCGATTGATAGGGGGCGTTCCTTACTGGCCGTATGGCCTACAACAAGTTTTGGCGCTGGCACAGGCCAAGGGTCTGGCGCTGGCAGTATTACCAGCAGACGGGCGCGAAGATACCCGACTGGACGGCTATTCAACACTGCCTATTTCCACACTGCGCAGGTTGACGAATTTATGTGATACCGGCGGCGAAGTTGCGGCGCAGGCAGCGTTGGCGCAAATGGCGCTGGCAGCGGGCCTGTATGCCGGGCCGGTCATGGGCGCAAAAACCATCCCTGAATGTGGAGCATGGTGCCCGGATCGAGGGGTAATCTCGACCGACAACGCGTTTTCAGAAAACCCGAGACGAATTCTGGTGACATTCTACCGCGCTTATCTGACGTCAGCCGATACAGCGCCTGTGACTGCCTTGATCCGCAGCTTGCGTTCACGCGGTTTCGAAGCGTTGGGTTTATTCGCTCCGTCATTAAAGGCGCCGTCATCTGCCGATTGGCTGCGTGATACGGTTTCGGCGCTAAAACCGGCAGCCATAATAAATGCCACGTCATTTTCGGGCAGAGGCGCCTCGGGCACCTCACCTTTGGACGCCGCCAACGTACCAGTTTTTCAAGTTGCGCTCGCTACTTCGCGCCGAAAGGCCTGGGCCGAAGCTGAACGCGGTCTTTCGCCTGCTGACCTCGCCATGCACGTGGTACTGCCCGAGGTAGACGGACGAATTTCGGCAGGTATTGCCTCGTTCAAAGAACCAGGCAAACGCGACGCCAGTTTGGAGTATTCGCGCTTCGCGCACCGGCCAGAACCGGAACGGATCGAAGCAATCGTCGACCGCGTTTTCGGCTGGCTGAAGCTGAACGAAAAACCAAAACCAGAGCAAGTTCCCGTTTTAGTGCTATCCACTTACCCCGGCAAGGATTGGCAAATGGCTCATGCCGTCGGCTTGGATGCATTGGCGTCGGCCGAGGTGATGCTGTCAGATTTAAAGACAGCCGGTTATGTGACCGGACCAGCAGAACAAATCGCAGATGCATTGCCGAACGCCCGGATTTCTTGGCCCCTTACAAAATATCAGGAGGCATTGAGTGACCTTCCCGATCAACTACGCGGTGACCTCGAAGCTGTTTGGGGCAAACCTGAAGACGACTCCGCATATTTTAATGGTGCGTTTCATTTTACTGCTTTGCAACGTGGCAAAGCGGTTGTTGCGCTTCAACCCGAGCGCGGAACGCCAGAGTTGCGGGATAACGAATATCACGATCTTTCCCGGACACCGCGGCACGGATATGTCGCCTTTTATCTTTGGTTGCGGCGTGGGTTGAATGCCGATGCGCTGATTCACATAGGTGCACATGGCACGCTGGAGTGGCTTCCCGGCAAGTCGGTGGCACTTTCTGCAGAATGTTGGCCCGAAGCGCTAATCCGTGACCTACCGGTAATATACCCTTTCATCGTCAACGACCCCGGTGAGGCTGCTCAGGCCAAACGCCGAATCGGTGCAGTCACTTTGGGTCACATACCGCCGCCTATGAAGCAAAGCAGCACTCCAGACCGGATGGTGAGGTTGGAAACTCTGTTAGACGAGTTTTCAAACGCCGACGGCCTTGACCCCAAACGCCGAGACCGATTGCAGACCGATATCCGCGACGAGGCCCAAGCCATAGGGCTGGAGAGCGATCTGGGGTTGGATCAAACAATGTGCGCCGCCGAAGCGATTACCCGAATCGACCGTTTTGTCTGTGACATCAAGGAAAGTCAGTTTGGCGACGGATTGCATATCTATGGCCGCGCCACTGATGTTACGGGAATTTTTGACCCCGCTCCTTCTGCTGAAGCAGAACGAGTGGCTCTGTTGGATGCACTTACGGGCAAACGGATAGAAGCCGGTCCATCCGGCTCTCCGTATCGTGGCCGTTCCGATGTTTTACCCACAGGACGCAATCTTTACACGACCGATCCGCGCTCGGTTCCCACGCGCGCGGCTTATGCGCAAGGTGTAAAACTGGCTGAGGAACTGGTGCGGCGACACCTGCAAGAAGAAGGCGATTATCCCAAGGGTCTTATCGTTGATTTGTGGGGCTCCGCCACTATGCGTACCGCCGGAGAGGAATTCGCCATGGCACTTCATTTGCTAGGTGTAAGACCAATCTGGGACAAGGGGTCCGAACGGGTCTCCGGTATTGAAGTTTTGCCAATCACCGATCTTGAGCGCCCGCGGCTGGACGTCACTTTACGTATTTCCGGCCTGTTTCGAGACGTATTCCCGACCCTTTCGGCTCTTTTTGGTCAAGCCGTGAAAGCCCTTTCAAGTAGGGATGAAGCGCCTGATTGGAACCCTTACGCAGGGAAAGAACCTGCTGCCCGGGTCTATGGACCCGCCCCGGGTAGCTATGGCTTGGACATGACCCACCTGTCTGAAACTTATACGGATGAGGCGCTCGGACAGGCTGGTGAGGCTTGGTTGGACGCCAGCTCATTCGCGTTTGAAGGCGAGCATATCGCGCAGGACAGGGAAGGTATCTCGCAATTAGTCGCTAATGCAGATAGTTTCGTACACCTGCAGGATTTGACCGAGACCGACCTTTTGCTTGCCAATGACTACGCCACTCATGAGGCTGGTTTTGCCGCTGCTAAAAAGCTTACAGGCGGCAGCGCTCAACTCTACCACCTGGACAACACCAACCCGGAAAACCCACGAGCGCGCACTTTGCCCGAAGAGATCAGCCGCGTTGTCCACGCCCGCGCCGCCAATCCCAGTTGGATCGCCGGCATGCAAAGACATGGATTCCGGGGCGCGGCGGAAATTGCTGCAACGTTGGATCACATGGCGTCTTTCGCGCATCTTTCAGGGACGGTCGCGCCGCATTTGTTCGACCTTTATCACGATGCGACGTTGGGGAATGAAAAGGTCGAGGCTTTTTTGAAAGAAGCTAACCCACAGGCGCATCTGGCAATGCAGGATCGTTTCCGCGCGTTGTTGGAAGCTGGTCTATGGGATACGCGCCGAAACTCTATCCGGGCTGACTTGGAGGGTCTCGGATGAGCCCGCCGCTGATAAAGGGCTGGTGCCCCAGCGCGCACCGACCAATGATGTCGGGAGATGGTTTAATAGTGAGAGTGCGACCTCGGCTGGCGCGTTTGGATGTAAGACAGGCTATTGCGCTTTGCGAGCTTGCAGATCGGTTCGGAAATGGCACAATTGACCTGACCAATCGTGCAAACCTTCAGCTTCGCGGAGTAGCACAGGCAAACCACAAAAAATTACTTACAGAGCTGGCCGAATTAAACCTTTTGGATGCCGAACCCGGCATTGAGGTCCGGCGCAATATTCTTGTTTCACCGCTGTATCGAGACGGAGACCAGACGACGACGCTTGCTGAAGAGTTGATGAGAAGACTGGCGGAACTTCCTGAACTGCCCGCAAAATTTGGACTTGCAGTCGATGTCGGCCAAACCAGATTACTTGCGGCAGATTCCGCCGATATCCGATTGGAGAGAGGTTTGGACGGGCTGGTTTTGCGTGCTGACGGTGCCGAGACCGGGTGCTCGATTACTGAAGATGAGGCCGTTGATCAGGTGATCCATTTGGCGCGTTGGTTCGCCCAATCCTTTACACCTAGCTTGCGTCGTATGGCTCAGCTGATTGCTGAACGCGATCTACCGCTGAAATGGCAAGGCAAGGAAGTAGTTCCGATTGGGCCTATGATCCAACCCGGATCGAGTGAAATCGGACCAGTTTACGGTGCCGCTTTCGGCCAGCTTCCTGCCAGCAAGCTCTCGGAGCTGATCGAGGCATCTGGTGCCACTGCTATTCGAGTCACCCCGTGGCGAATGTTTATTTTGGAAGGCGGATCAGTGAAACAGGCATCGGCATTTGTCACTCACGAAAGCGATCCACTTGTCACCGCCGACGCCTGCCCCGGTGCCCCTCATTGTCCACAGGCGGAAATGGAAACGCGTACAATCGCCCGAGCCCTTGCGCCCCGCGTCTCCGGCAGCCTTCATGTTTCTGGATGCGCCAAAGGATGTGCTCGAAAGAAACCAGCAGACATAGTTTTGGTCGGCAATTCTGGACGATTTGATCTTGTAAAACGGGGCCGTGCAGGGGATGAGCCCTGCCAACGCGGACTGACATCCGAAACGCTTATGACTATGGACCTGACGTGATGCCCTATGAATATGAAACCGACGGCGCAGCGATCTACAAACAAAGCTTTGCAACCATCCGGTCCGAAGCCGACCTTGCCGGTTTCGATGCAAATGAAGAGCAGGTTGCTGTCCGCATGATTCACGCGGCAGGAATGGTCGGGCTTGAGGAATTCGTGCGTTTCTCTCCCGGGTTTGTTGTCACCGCCCGAACGGCATTGGAAAACGGGGCGCCAATCTTGTGCGATGCACGGATGGTTTCTGAAGGCGTCACGCGGTTCCGCTTACCTGCCAATAACGAAGTGATTTGCACTCTGCATGACGAGCGTGTCCGCCCTATGGCCGCAGATATGAGCAACACCCGCTCAGCTGCAGCATTGGAGCTTTGGCGCCCGCATCTTGATGGCGCTTTGGTCGCCATTGGAAACGCACCGACGGCACTGTTCCATCTGCTCAATATGCTTGAAGACCCTGATTGCCCAAGGCCTGCCGCAATTATCGGCTGCCCAGTTGGATTTGTTGGAGCGGTGGAGTCTAAGGATGCATTGTGGGAGGCGCAACCTGTGCCTTCTTGTATTGTCAAAGGCCGACTTGGTGGCAGTGCAATAACCGTTGCGGCGATCAACGCCATAGCGAGCCGCGCGGAATGAGCGCTGGCACTATATATGGCGTGGGCTTAGGTCCCGGCGACCCGGACCTTATTAGCGTCCGCGCCGATCGCTTGCTGCGCAATTCCCGGCACGTCGCGTTTTTTCGCAAACCCGGTCGCAGCGGTCAGGCCCGCAACATTGTGAATGGTATTATCCCAAGAGATGCCGTCGAATTCCCCATGGAATATCCGGTCACAACGGAAATCCCGATCCAAGACCCTCGCTACAACGAATTGCTGTCTGCGTTCTACGAAAGCTGCGCAGCGCATCTAAAGTCAATAACTGATCGAGGGGACGATGTCGTCGTGCTTTGCGAAGGAGATCCATTTTTCTATGGTTCTTTCATGCACCTTTACAGTAGGTTACGGGAGTATTCTAAAGTCGAGATCGTTCCAGCAATTACCGGAATGTCCGGCGCTTGGACGGCGACCGGCGACCCTATCACTTGGGGTGACGACATACTGACTGTGCTTGTCGGTACGTTGCCCGAAGAGGTTCTTACCGAACGCATGGCGCAAACCGATGCGCTGGTTGTGATGAAGATAGGGCGCAATATCGACAAGGTGAAACGATCATTGCAATCCGCGGGGCTCTATGATCGCGCGTGGATCGTCGAATACGCGCAGATGCCTAATCAGCGGGTTTGCAAACTGTCGGAAAATTGTGAAGGTATCACACCTTACTTTTCGATCATCATCGTGCACGGTCAAGGTCGCAGGCCATGAGTGGATGGGTCAAGATCGCGGGGTTGGGACCTGGTGACAAAGCTTTGGTGACACCAGAAGTTACGCAATCATTGGCTGAAGCCACTGACGTAGTGGGTTACATCCCGTACGTTGCTCGGATAGCTGAACGACCCGGCCTTACCCTGCATGCCAGCGACAACCGCGTTGAGATCGACCGATCAAACCACGCCCTGAAAATGGCAGCAGAGGGCAAACGGGTGGTTGTGGTGTCCTCGGGCGACCCAGGCGTTTTCGCCATGGCAGCAGCCGTGTTCGAGGCGTTAGAAAACGGCCCAAATGAATGGCGAAACATTCAAATTGACGTCCTGCCGGGAATTACGGCGATGCTAGCCGCATCGGCACGGGCCGGTGCGCCGCTGGGCCACGACTTCTGCGCGATAAATCTGAGCGACAACCTTAAACCCTGGTCCCTGATCGAAAAACGCCTGCGCCTTGCAGCGCAGGGAGATTTTGCCATGGGATTTTACAACCCACGATCAAAATCACGCCCCGAAGGATTTGAAAGAACCTTGGGAATACTACGCGAAGAATGTGAACCAGAACGTGTGATAATCTTCGCTCGGGCGGTGTCCCGACGCGACGAGACAATCAAATTCTCGACACTGGCTGACGCCACGCCAGAAATGGCTGATATGCAAACGGTGGTTATCGTTGGCTCATCACGCACGCGAATTATCGAAAGAAATTTAAAACCAATTGCTTACACACCGAGGTTCACCCCAGAATGAGCCAGCCATTCCAAAACTTGCGGGACACTCGAAAACTCGGTTCGCTTTGGCAGGATCGGACGATCTATCATCAGCACCGGAATACCCAGTGCACGTGCGGCGTCCAGCTTGGCACGTGCTCCGGAACCACCCGCATTCTTGGAAACCACCAAATCGCTTTGGTGAGACTCAATCAAAGCCCTGTCATTTTCGACGGTGAAAGGCCCGCGCGAAACGACCACTTTGCGCCGCGGCAACGGCAAGCTCTCAGCATCATCAACGACTCGAAGAAGATAGTGATGTTGAGGCAGCGCGGCAAATTCCTCAAGGTGCATACGCCCCACAGCCAGAAAGATTCGCTTGGCTGGTCCTTGCAGCGCAGCAACCGCGCCAGCAAAGTCGGGCACGCGCTGCCAGCGATCCCCGGGCTGTGGGGACCAGGCAGGTCGAGTAAGCGCTGCCAGCGGAACCTCTGCTCTGTGGCAAGCCGCGATCGCGTTACTGCTCATTCGGGCGGCAAATGGATGGGTCGCGTCAATGACATGGCTGACAGAATGGTCTCTGAGGTATTGCTCCAGCGCCATCATTCCGCCAAAGCCCCCAACGCGCACAGGCAAAGGTTGCGGATGCGGCTCGGTGACTCGACCGGCATAGGAATACGTTGCAGTGATACCTTGATACGCGATTTCTTTGGCCAGCGCGTTAGCCTCGGTCGTGCCCCCAAGGATAAGGAGGTTTGGCATGTCTGAGACTCCGTGGTTGACCGTTTTGGGACTGGGAGAGGATGGACTGGATGGCCTGCCCCGTTCAAGCCGTCAAGTTCTGAAGCGTGCCGAAGTGATCATGGGTCCGCCCCGGCACCTGGCTTTGGTCCCGGAAACCGGAGCCGAGCGGATCGAATGGCCGGTGCCTTTTTCCGATGGACTTCCGGTTCTGAAAGCACTGAAAGGTCGAAACACAGTGGTGCTCGCCTCAGGTGATCCTTTTTGGTTTGGCGCAGGATCTGTCATTGCCCACGAAATCGACCCGGCGGAATGGGTCGCGTTGCCTGGTCAATCGACCTTTTCGCTGGCAGCCGCGCGGCTGGGTTGGCCGCTGGAGGGCACACTTACTTTTGGATTGCACGCGGCCCCTTTGACCCGTTTGAGACCGCATTTGTCCTCGGGGTTACGTACCATTTTGCTGCTGCGCGACGGACCGGCAGTTGCAGAGCTTGCAACCTACCTATCAGAAACGGGTTTCACAGACAGTAAGTTACATGTGATGGAAGCTCTCGGAGGTTCGCGAGAACGCGCGCAGAGCGTTTCATTGACCGAAGCTCTATTGGGCTCATTTGAGCACCCGGTTTGCGTTGGATTAGAAGTTAGGGGTCAAGGCAGTTCCTTTCCCAAAGCCTCTGGCAAGCCTGACGAAATATTTGAATCTGACGGTCAGATTACAAAGCGCCCTGTTCGGGCACTGACCCTATCCGCCTTAGCCCCCCAGCGGGGCGAACATCTTTGGGACATCGGCGGTGGAACTGGGTCAATCAGCATTGAATGGCTAATGTGCGATCCCACTCTTACAGCTACCTCGATTGAGCCACGCGCTGATCGCGCTGAACGCATCAGACGTAACGCAGACGCGCTGGGTCAAGACCGCCTGCAAGTTGTGCATGGTGCTGCACCCAACGTGCTGTCGGAACTTAGATTGCCTGATGCTGTTTTTATTGGCGGTGGACTTAGCGATCAATTGATCGATTGGCTTAGCGCGAACCTTCGACCGGGAACCAGGCTGGTGGCGAACGCAGTTACACTTGAAAGCGAAGCAACGTTGGCAAACTATCACGAAGCGTTGGGAGGAGATCTCCTGCGAATCGAATTGGCCCATGCTTCAGCCTTGGGAACTCGGCGTGGCTGGAAACCCACCCATCCAATCGTGCAATGGAGCGTTACTTTATGATTGTCGCAGGGCTTGGGTTTTCCACAGCCGCAACAGCGGACAGCCTGCGCGCCGCATACGAATTGGCGGCGCGTGGGCGCACCATCGATGCGCTGGCAACCGTCGCGAACAAAAAAGGCCATAAGGCACTGACTGAATTTGTGCGGTTAACTGGCCTGCCCCTGTGTTACATCCGGGCCGCAGAACTCGCCGAACAACGCACTCTAACCTGCTCGCCCCAGAGCCAAGCGACTTACGGAACCGGCAGCGTTGCCGAGGCGTCCGCTTTGGCCGCGGCAGGCGGCGACGCGCGTCTGGTTTCCCCAAGACATATTTCGAATGATCGGCTCGCCACTTGCGCCATCGCCATCGGAGGACAAACATGACCGTTCATTTCATTGGCGCCGGACCAGGCGCTGCCGATCTATTAACTCTGCGTGGGCGCGATATCATCGCGTCATGCCCCGTATGTCTCTATGCTGGATCTCTGGTGCCAGAAGGGATTTTGGCACATTGCCCCGAAGATGCAAAAATCGTGAACACTGCGCCGATGGACTTGGATCAGATCATGGCCGAAATCGCGAACGCACATTCAAATGGACATGATATTGCGAGGCTGCACTCTGGGGATTTATCGGTTTGGTCCGCGATGGGTGAACAGATACGGCGGCTAAAGGAAATGGGTATTCCTGTCAGCGTCACGCCCGGCGTACCTTCATTCGCTGCAGCCGCTGCCTCTCTCGGCACCGAACTTACGCTGCCTGGTCTGGCACAATCGGTTGTACTGACCCGAACGCCGGGGCGAGCTTCGTCTATGCCCGAGGGAGAAACACTTAGCAACTTCGCCCGCACTGGGGCTACGCTGGCAATCCATCTGTCGATCGGGAATTTGGACAAGGTTATCGCGGATTTGACTCCGACCTACGGCGCGGATTGCCCGGTTGCAGTTGTCTATCGTGCCAGTTGGCCGGATGAACGAATAATTCGCGCTACATTAGCGTCCCTAAAAGACGCCGTGGACGAGAGCATTTCTCGCACGGCTCTGATCATGGTCGGACCCGCTCTCGCAGGCGAAGGATTTGACGAAAGTTGCCTGTATTCCAAAACTTATGACCGTCGATACCGTCCGCAAAGCGCAGATAGTCCATGGTCCAGTTGGAGCCACGGAGATGACTAACCCCCCGGGTGTCCTGATATCTGCCCCGTCCTCTGGCACGGGGAAAACAACGGTCATGTTGGGCCTTTTGCGGGCACTTGCAGAAGACGGGATGGTCGTGCAGCCATTCAAAAGTGGGCCGGACTACATCGACCCTGCTTTTCATCGTGCGGCGGCGGGAAGAGCTTCGTTCAACTTGGACAGTTGGGCAATGGGGCCGTCCTTGATCGGGGCGATTGCGGCCCAAGCAACCGGCGCAGATATTGTAGTGGCCGAAGGCTCGATGGGCCTATTTGATGGGGTGGCAAAAACAGGTGAATCGGGTCACGGCACCAGCGCTGAGACGGCGCAACGCATGGGTTGGCCTGTGGTTTTGGTTTTAGACGTCGTTGGTCAGGCCCAATCTGCGGCTGCAACTGCGTTGGGATTTCGGATGTACAACCCCGAACTACCCTTTGCTGGGGTTATCCTGAACCGTTGTGCAAGCCCTCGTCACGAACGTTTGACACGTCTGGGCATGGAGCGCGCAGGCATGCCAGTTCTGGGTGTATTACCGCGCCGTGGCGACCTGACCCTTCCAGAACGGCATCTGGGCTTGATACAAGCCATAGAGCATCCAGATCTTGAAAAAGCCATCGTTGGATACGCGGCGTTTCTACGTGAACATGTGGATCTTGAGGCAATCAAGCGCGCGGCTTCCTCAGGCCCATATCGGCAAACGTCTTCGGCGCTGCCGCGCCCGCCCGCGCAACGTATCGCATTAGCGCAAGATGCGGCATTTTCCTTTGCTTATCCACATTTGGTGGAGGGGTGGCGCGCAGCAGGTGCTGAAATTCTTCCGTTTTCACCGCTGGCTGACGAGGCTCCGGCCAAGGATAGCGATCTGGTTTGGCTTCCTGGGGGGTATCCTGAACTTCACGCTGACAGAATTGCAGCCGCGGAAACATTTAAAACCGGCTTGCGCGCGCACGCAAAAACGAAACCTGTGCACGGGGAGTGCGGAGGCTATATGGCGCTCGGTCGCGGTCTGATCGATAAGGAAGGCCAGCTCCACCCCATGGTTGGGCTCTTGGGACTGGTTACCTCATATGAAAAACGCAAATTCAACCTTGGTTATAGGCGGGCCGAGTTGCTGGAACAAATGCCCGGATTTTCTGCAGGAACCGCACTACGCGGGCATGAGTTCCATTACTCTTCCATCGTCGAACAACCTGACGCCCCTCTGGCAAAGGTCTTTGATGCCGAAGGGGCGGAGGGACCACAGACGGGTTCAGTGCGAGGAAACGTGACCGGAACATTTTTTCATTTGATCGCAGAGGCATCTGGATGAGCGGTTTTGTTTCCTTTGTCGGATCGGGTCCCGGCGATCCGGAACTGCTTACACTTAAAGCCGTTGACAGGATGCAAAATGCAAACGCGGTTTTATTCGACGACCTAAGCAGCGGTCCGATCCTTGCTCATGCCCACGAGGACGCCGATTTGGTCGGTGTCGGCAAACGGGCAGGACGCCCCTCGCCCAAACAAAACCATGTCAGCCGCCTTTTGGTCGATTATGCAAAAACCGGTGCCCGCGTTGTACGCCTGAAGTCGGGCGATGGCGGATTGTTCGGACGGCTGGAGGAAGAGTTGGTCGCTTTGCAGGAGGCCGGCATTGAATACGAGGTAATTCCAGGCATCCCATCGGCCGTGGCTGCAGCCGCAGCGGCTGGTATTCCTTTGACCCGTCGTTTGACGGCACGGAGGGTTCAGTTTGTTACCGGGCATGATGTCAGCGGCAAATTGCCAGAGGATCTTAACCTGCCTGCCCTTGCTGACCCTTTCGCTACTACTGTGGTGTTTATGGGAAAGCGTACTTTTCCTCTTTTGGTCCAAACTTTGCATGGCCACGGTCTGCCCTTGGATACACCCGCTTTGATAGCCGAAGCTGTCTCGACCCCAGAGCAATCGCTTTGCCGCACGACGATCGGCGAACTGTCGAAACGGCTCAAATCCGAGGTCGGAACTGCCCCAGCTTTGATCCTGTATGGCCCACTGGCGGAGCCTGGGAATGTATGATCTGACCCTCATCGGTATCGGTACCGGAAACCCTGATCACGTGACTATTCAAGGTATCCAAGCAATACGGAGGGCCGATCTGATCCTTATCCCCAGAAAGGGTGAAAACAAGTCGGATTTGGCCGGTCTACGCGAAGAAATCATTTCTCGGGCGACAGACAAGGCGCCGCTCATTGCTTATTTCGATATACCGAAACGGCAAGCGGGTGACGGATATTTACGCGGCGTGGATGAATGGCACAATGCAATCGCTGAACGCTGGAAGGCTGCGATTGAATTGCATCCAGATGCACGCAACATAGCGCTGTTAATATGGGGAGACCCGTCGCTTTACGATAGTGCGTTGCGGATCGCTGCGCGCCTTGATCCACGACCCAAAACGCGAGTGGTGCCCGGTATCACCGCCCTTCAGGCGCTAACTGCCGCCCATGCGATACCAATCAACGAAATCGGTGAACCGTTCGTGGTGACCACAGGAAGGCGTATCCGCGAAGAAGGTTGGCCCAGCGCAACAAAAAAAATGGCGGTTATGCTGGATGGCGAGTGTTCGTTTCAATCCCTGAAGATGGATGACTTTGATATCTGGTGGGGGGCCTATGTCGGTATGAAAGAGGAAATTCTGATCAACGGTCCGTTGGCTGAAAAATGTCAAGAAATTATGTCAACCCGGGCAAAGGCACGCGCAGACCATGGCTGGATCATGGATGTATACTTGCTGGCCAAACGTACGGCGACTTGATAGCGACCTTCGTTTGCCACACAAGAACGTGACTGCACGCAAGTTCAAAATCTGGCATCAAAGCGTTGTGCAAATCCAGTTGGGTATCATGCGATGAAGCGACTTCTGTGGGCTACGTTGATTGTTTTAGCGGCAAAGGCATGGGCGGGCGATATCCAGCCGCGTCAAGGTTGGTATTCGCACACATCCAGCAAAACCTACGACACTCTGGTCAAAGACACTGTCGCTGCAATTAAAGAAACAGGATTGATTGTAGTAACCCAAGCAGGCCCGACCAAGGCCGCAGCAGCGCGAGGCATTACTATACCGGGCAATCGGGTGATAGGCGCATTTAACAACGATTATGCGGTGCGTATTCTCGCCACTTCGACCGCTGCTATGATCGAAGCCCCGATCAGGTTTTATGTCACCGAAAACGGCGATGGTACTGCGACGCTGTCATACAAAACTCCCAGTTTTGTTTTTTCACCTTACGCAGATGAAGGCGGTGCAGCATTAGGGGAAATCGCTGCCGAACTGGATGCAAAGTTTCTTTCGGTGGCGGAAATCGCAGTCAAATAGTCACACTGACGTGAATGCACTTGCTTCCGGTGCCGGGCTCCGCAATCTGCTCGGAAGTGAATAGATCGGAGCACGACCAATGCAGGACCTTCAGCCCCGCGCTGCGGATCTTTTGGCACAAAGACTTTACGAAGCTGGATGTCGTCACGCATTCGGTATGCCCGGCGGAGAAGTTCTGACGCTTGTGGATGCGTTAGAAAAGGCTGGTATCGCTTTTCATCTTGCCAAACACGAAAATGCAGCCGGCTTTATGGCAGAAGCAGTACACCATCGAGATGGCGCACCCGCCATTCTGGTAGCAACTTTAGGTCCCGGAGCCATGAATGGGGTCAATGTCGTTGCCAACGCCATGCAGGACAGGGTGCCTATGATCGTGTTGACAGGTTGTGTCGACGCTGACGAAGCGCTGACCTACACACATCAAGTGATGGACCACGGCCAGGTATTCCAATCCATCACCAAGGGTACGTTTCTTTTGACAGCCCGTGGCGCCGACGTAATCACGGACAAGGCCGTTTCCCTGGCCAATCAACCTCGTCCCGGTCCCGTCCATATTGATGTGCCAATCTCAGTTGCCGATACCCGCGTGAAAAATGTTAAACGCCGCCGTTTGGCTAAAGCGGCTGCAGTCTCACCGAAAGGCGAGTGCCTTGAAAAGGCCCGCCGGTGGGTGTCAGAAGCAGAACGACCAATCGCTATAATTGGGCTGGACGTAATGTATGACGGCTCCCGCTGTGTCGTTCAGGCGTTTTTGGAACATTTCGGCATCCCGTTCGTAACGACCTATAAAGCCAAAGGAATTGTGCCCGAGGATCACCCCCTGTGCCTTGGCGGCGCGGGCTTGTCGCCATTGGCCGACAAACATCTGGTGCCCCTGGTGGAACAGGCTGATCTTGTCCTGTGTATCGGCTATGACCCTATCGAAATGCGTCCCGGCTGGCGCGAGATTTGGGACCCAGAGGACAAACGGGTCATCGATATATCGGCCGTAGCCAATGACCACTACATGCATCAAGCTGGTTTAAACCTGGTCGCAGATACCGGATTTACCCTGGAGGCCATAGCCAAGGGAACCTCGGCCCGTGAAACTTGGCCAAATGGTGAGCCTGATGCCGCTAAACTTGCTCTTTCAAAGGACTTTCCAATCGATGAAGAATGGGGGCCGGGTGCAGTGATCGCCGAAACCCGCGCCGCATTACCCCCAGAAACACTTGCCGCTGCCGACAGCGGTGCGCATCGAATATTACTAAGCCAGATGTGGCGATGTGCCGAAGAGCGCGGCCTAATTCAGTCCACCGCGCTGTGCACAATGGGATGCGCTCTACCGATGGCGATTGGTCTGAAACTAGCGGAACCCGATCGCCCTGTGATCAGCTTTTCCGGTGACGCCGGTTTCCTGATGATTGCAGGAGAATTATCGACCGCAGCCGAACTTGGCGGGAACCCAATATTCCTGGTCTTTGTTGACGCCAGCCTAGCCTTGATCGAGTTGAAGCAACGTCAACGGCAAATGGGTAATCGCGGAGTGGACTTCGACCGTCATGACTTTGCTGCCATTGGCCGGGCATTTGGCGGCTACGGACACACCGTCCGCAATCGCACGGAACTTCGCGCCGCCTTAGATGAAGCGATAAAAGCCGACAAATTCAGCGTGATTGCAGCTGAAATCGACCGCGGAGGTTACGATGGCCGCATCTGAAGGCCCATTGAAAGGTGTTAAGGTTCTGGACCTGTCTCGCATATTGGCTGGACCTACTTGCACACAATTGCTGGGAGATTTGGGTGCCAGCGTCATAAAAATTGAAAACCCTGCGACTGGGGGCGATGATACACGTCAGTGGGGGCCGCCTTATGTCGAGGATGCCGCAGGCAACCGCTCGGACCTGAGCGCTTACTTTATGTCATCGAACCGCAATAAAAAGTCGGTGGCATTGGATATTGCTACACCAGAGGGGCAGGCGCAAATTCGGCGCTTGGCTTCACACGCGGACATTTTGATTGAAAACTTCAAACCGGGCGGTTTGGCCAAATATGGTTTAGACTACAAGACTATTTCGCAAGAGTTTCCCGGCCTCGTCTATTGCTCAATCTCTGGATATGGGCAGACTGGTCCAAACGCTTCAAAACCCGGCTACGATCTGATGGCACAAGGTTATGGCGGTGTCATGTCCTTGACCGGGGACCCTAGCGGTGCGCCGATGAAGGTAGGTGTCGGGATTGCCGACGTAATGTGCGGCATGTACGCATGTGTCGGAATTCTCGCCGCTTTGCGCCACCGCGATCTTACCGGCGAGGGCCAACAAATAGATTTGGCTCTGGTTGACACGCAAGTTGCTTGGTTGATCAATGAAGGGGTAAATTATCTGACCTCCGGCGATGTACCACAACGGCGCGGCAACGGGCACCCAAACATTGTGCCTTACGACGTTTACGAAACCGCAGACGGTCATGTTATTTTGGCGGTAGGGAATGACAGCCAGTTTCAAAGGTTTTGCCAGTTTTTGGAAAGGCCAGACCTTGCGGTAGACCCGCGGTTCGCAACCAACCCGTCCAGACTGGAACACCGCGAGGAATTGAACGCAGTGCTGCGCACTGCTGTCCGAGGCCGAGATACAGACGCTGTTATTTATGGTCTGGAAGCACTGAAGGTGCCAGTAGGACCGGTTCAATCTATTGATCAAGTCTTTGCGACAGAACAGGTCTCCGCACGGCAAATGCAGATCAAGATGCAGGCCGAACCAGGTTCCGTGAACCTGATTGGAAATCCGCTTAACTTTTCGCGGACACCTGTCACCTATCGCAGCGCCCCACCCGTTTGTGGGGCCGATACAGATGCTGTTTTGAGTGCTCAAAACCCCTTTGAGGATTGAAACACTCTGCCTAATTCGGCAGCAAGTTGCTGAAACATGTCGTTGAATCGGCGGTTTTATTCGCTTTTTCCATACACGAACTTTCACCAATTCGAGAGCAGGGTCGATACTGTTACGACGCCGCTGCACACTCTGATAAATCGAAATGTGTCAGATACCTCAATCGGATTGGACCCAAGCATGAAGCAAGACGTTTTCGGACAGATGAACACCTTGACGCAGCCGGCGAGTGTCGACGCGTGGAATGGCGTTCTTCTTGGGTTCATGGCCCATGCTGCGGTCACACCTCAGCATTTGGGCAAGGTTCTCGAGCTTGAGCCGGATTTTGCACTGGGTCACGCGGTTAAAGGGTTATTCATGGTTCTGCTTGGCCGCCGCGAAATGCTGCCCGTTGCGGTCGAAGCGTTGTCGGCGGCCCAATGCGCAGCGGAACGTCAACCTGTTACTGAGCGCGAACAACTTTACATGGAAGCCTTGAAACTGTGTTTAGACGGGCAACATGTGCAAGCCGTCCAAAAGTTCGAAGCAATCCTGCGCAACCACCGCGAAGATACGCTGGCCATGAAGCTCAGCCACGCGATCCGCTTTGTTCTGGGCGACTCGCACGGAATGAGACGGTCGATTGAACGGGTTATGCCCGCTTATGCGCCCGATCATGCAGGGCGCGGTTATCTGCTGGGCTGCCATGCCTTTGCTCTGGAAGAAACAGGGGCTTACGAAAAAGCCGAAATTGCTGGACGCCAAGCCTTATGGATGGTGTCGGACGACGCCTGGGGGTTGCATGCGGTGGCGCATGTCCATGACATGACCGGCAACGCGGCTTTGGGACTAAATTGGCTGGCTGGACGTGAAGATGCATGGGCCCACTGCAACAACTTTCGCTATCACGTCTGGTGGCACAAAGCCTTGATGCACTTAGACTTGGGACAGGTCGATGAGGTGATTGATCTTTATGATCAACAGATTCGCCAGGACAAGACAGATGACTATCGCGACATCTCTAACGCCACTTCACTGCTTTCGCGCCTAGAGCTTGAGGGTGTGAACGTCGGAAACCGCTGGGAGGAGTTGGCCGACCTGAGTGCCACAAGAACAGAAGATGGCTGCCTGATATTTGCGGACTTGCATTACCTGTTAGCTCTGACCGGCGACAACCGAGAGGACGCGACAGCCAAAATTTTGCACCGCATCCACAAAGACGCAAGCACGGCAGAAGATGACGTTACCGGCCGAATGGCTGATCCGGGCGTAGGTGCCGCCAAGGGGCTTGAAGCATTTGGCGACGGGCAGTACGGAGCGGCCTTCGAATACCTGAGTGCCGTACGCGGATCAATGCAACGGGCTGGTGGGAGCCACGCGCAACGTGACATTTTTGAACGGATTACAATCGATTCCGGCCTGCGTGCAGGACGTCTGGACGACGCAGAACGAATTTTAGATGACCGACGTATGAAACGAGCAGGCGGCGAGGACAATTATGCACTTGCACGTCGCGAATTGATTGAAGCCGCCCGCAATAACGGCGACGTCCAAAGCGTCCCGGCAGAATGACAAAGTAGACTAAGAAGGACAGAAAACGTATGGCGACCGTTTCGCCCGCTTCTGATTTCGCGCAGGTTTCGGTTTCGGCCGCGACCCCTGCTAGAACGCGCGATCCAAGGCTGGATTTTTATCGTGGAATCGCGATGTTCATTATCCTGATCGCACATATTCCTAACGACCCTTGGGCCAGATGGATTCCTGCCCGATTTGGTTATTCCGATGCGACTGAAATATTTGTTTTCTGTTCGGGCATGGCCTCGGCTATTGCATTTGGCGGAGCGTTCATGCGCAAAGGGTGGTTGCTGGGCACCGCGCGCGTCGCGTTTCGCATCTGGCAGGTTTACTGGGCTCACATCTGTCTGTTTTTCTTTGTTGCCATGTCTATGGCTGCACTGGATCAATCCGGACTGTTTGAAAAGTTTTATGTGTCATCGCTAAACCTGCAGCATTTTTTTAATGACCCGATGCCCCAGATGGTTGGATTGTTCACTCTGACATATGTCCCGAACTATTTTGACATTTTGCCAATGTACCTGGTCGTCCTTGCCATGATGCCTTTGTTCATGGGGCTTTATCGAATTGGTTTTTGGGCCGTAGCCTTAACTTCCGCCACAGTATGGTTGGTGGCGCAATTTGGTGTTCTTGCTTTACCCGCTGAGCCTTGGTCGGATCGCCAATGGTTTTTCAACCCGTTCGGCTGGCAGTTGCTGTTCTTCACCGGTTTTGCCTTTATGCGAGGTTGGATACCCGCACCTCCGGTCTCGAAGACGCTGATTTGGGCATCGGTGGCATTTCTGATCTTGTCGATGCCATTCGGTTCCTGGAAAGTCTTTATGTGGATCGACGGCATCGCCCCTGGTGTGGCGGATAGCATTCGCGATGTTTGGCCGCTAACTAAAGAATTACGCAACAAGACAGACTTTGGCTTGTTCCGCTATATCCATTTCCTTTCATTGGCCTATCTGGGTTGGGTTGCTGCAGGTGAACATGGGCACCGCCTGATCGCCACTGGGCACAGTGCAGGTGCGCGCATCTGGCAATGGCTTATGGCCGTGATCTCCAAGGTCGGGCAGCAATCTCTCGCCGTCTTTGTGTTTTCCATGGCTGCAGCTCGACTTATAGGCGTCGGCTTGGATCAGACTGGGCGGGATGTTGCCAGCGTATTCGCCGCCAACTTGATTGGCTTTGCCATGATCATCGGCGTGGCCTATCTGGCCGCGTGGTTCAAATCACACCCATGGAAATCGAAAAAATGAATTTCACACGTCGCGCATTTCTGGCTTCTAGTACTGCTCTGGCCATGGCTCCGTCAGCGTTCGCCACAGGAGGCGAAGTGCCCTTTGACCGAAGAGATGTCATTGCATTGGCTCGTGATCTGGCTAGTCGCCCTTATGCCGAACGCGAGATGGTCCCGCAAGAGTGGCAGGATCTGACTTATCAACAATACCGTTCAATCCGGTTTCGCCTTGATCGCGCGCTTTGGTACGAGACAGAGACCCCGTTTAACGTCGATTTCTTCACACCGGGCCTCTACTTCCCACGCACCGTAAAGGTCTTGACTGTAGAACGCGGCATGGCTTCCCCGGTTGCATTCGATTTGGACATGTTCGACAAGTCCAAAGATGTGCCGCAATTGCCTGTCGATGACACCCTGGGATTCTCCGGCCTACGCCTGCGCACGGAAATGCACCGCCCCGGCAAGACCGATGAATTCTGTGTATTTCAGGGCGCTAGCTATTTCCGAGCCATTGGCTTGAACGAAGTCTATGGCCTGTCGGCTCGGGGTTTAGCCCTGAAAACAGGAGATCCAGACGGCGAGGAATTTCCTGAATTCATTCGTTTCTGGCTGGAGCGTCCCGAACCCGGGCAGCGAGAGATGGTTGTCCACGCACTATTGGATAGTCCAAGCGTAACCGGAGCATATCGTTTCAAAGTCTCCGCTGGTTCTGATTGTGTTATGGATGTCGAGGCGACACTTTTCCCACGCGAGGAACTGCCCCATGTTGGAATCGCCCCAGGCACATCTATGTTCCTGTTCGATCAGACCAATCACAGCCTGTTCGACGATTTTCGCCCCGCAGTACACGACAGTGACGGCCTGCTTATCCGGAATGGTGCTGGGGAAGTGATTTGGAGGCCTTTGGCCAATCCGGCGCGCCTGCAGATTTCTTCGTTCGTAGATCAAAACCCGCTGGGGTTCGGTCTATTGCAAAGAAAAAGGAAATTTTCGGACTATGCCGACCTAGAGGCGCTGTATCACAAGCGACCCAGCTTGTGGGTGGAACCCAAAGGTGATTGGGGCAAGGGTTCCGTAACATTGGTTGAAATCCCTGCGGATCAAGAGATTTATGACAACATCGTAGCCTATTGGCGCCCTGCCCAGCCCTATGCAGCCGGATCACAGGTCGATCTTTCCTACATGCTGGTCTGGGGGCAAGAACCTCAGCGCACCGCAATGCCCCGAGTCATCAACACGGCGATGGGTGAAAACACCTTTGGCGACGGGCGTCTTGCCGTAATCGATTTTGAGGCCAGCGACCTGTTTGAAGACCTCAGTGCGGTCTCGATCTTTGCCAACTCACCCCATGCCAAAACCTCTGACGGGGTACTGCAACGCAACCCAGACACAGGCGGTGTTCGGCTTGCATTCTCGTTCGAACCTGGCGATCGGGACCACGTAGAATTACGTGCGCAGCTACTGGTCGGCAAACAGCCTGCATCCGAAGTCTGGCTGTACAGATGGACTGCATGAATCGCGATTTGCAGATAATGCCGCCAGAAGCACCTCTGGCGATGCCAGCGCAGAATTTCGGCGCTGATTTTCGGGATTCTCACGTTCCTTACGCACCAAATAATCAATTGATAGGGTTTTGGCGGGCTCTCGCCTTTTCGCCAGCAATGGCGGCGACCCTGGCCCTTTTGTGGGTAATGTCCGATTGGTTCGCTGCCGAAGGGATAAACCTGATCGAAGGCATCTTGCTTGCATTGATATCGTTCAACTTCTTTTGGATTTCCTTCACCGTATGCACGGTTTTGCTCGGCATGATTTCCTTGTCGCGACTGGAAATAACTAAACGCGAAGGCCGCCCTGAACCGCTGCGCGTAGCTCTTTTAATGCCGATTTATAATGAGGTTCCTTGGTTTGTCCTGGGCAATGCCCGAACCATGTTGGAAGAGTTGCGCGAACGCAGCGGGCAGCATCACTTTGCGATGTTTATTCTGTCGGACACCCGAGACCCCGAAATCGCGGCACAGGAACAGGCTAGTATCGAAGCACTGCGCACGAGATTGGCGCCTGGGCTAGAACTTTATTACCGTCGGCGCGAACAAAACACCGACCGCAAGGTTGGCAACATTGGCGACTGGGTAAGCCGTTGGGGTGCAGATTGGGATGCAATGCTGGTTTTGGATGCGGACAGCCTGATGACTGGTCGCGCCATTATGCGCTTGACTGACTCATTGGCTCGAGACACCGGCGCTGGTCTGATCCAGAGCTATCCACAGCTGATCGGAGCGCAATCAGTCTTTGCTCGCATGCAGCAATTTGCCAACGGGGTCTACGGCATAGCATTTGCTGAAGGTTTGGCCCGTTGGTGCGGACAAGAAGGCAATTATTGGGGCCACAATGCGATCATACGAACAAAGGCGTTCGCGAATTGCGCCGGCCTGCCAAAGATAAGATCGATCAATGGCCAGGAAAAGCTGATTATGAGCCACGATTTTGTCGAGGCTGGATTGCTGCGGCGCGCAGGTTGGGGCGTTCGGTTTCTACCGCGTATTCGCGGCTCATATGAAGAAACGCCCCCTACCCTTATCGACCATGCAATGCGTGATCGTCGTTGGTGCCAGGGCAATCTGCAGCACCTAAAGCTGCTGGGCTCGACCGGGTTTCGCGTGGTGTCACGCTTCCATATGTTCCACGGAGCCGTTGGCTACCTGATGTCCCCGCTCTGGTTCGCTCTGTTGGTCATGTGGGCCGTTATCGGTCAAGGCAAGGATGCGTCAGTTCTTCATTACTTCAGTCCTGACAACCCATTATTTCCCCAATGGCCCGAGATGTCTGAAACACGCCACGTTCTGATCATTCTCGTGATGTACGGCATGCTTCTTGCGCCCAAAATCCTCGGTGTCCTCGCTTTGCCATTAAGCGGGGTGCGATACACCGAATTCGGCAGTGGGGTACGATTTGCCGTTTCTTTCGCTTCCGAAGTCGTACTGTCAATCCTTTACGCCCCGATCCTTATGGTGCAGCAAATGATCGCTGTTTTTCGGACAGTTTTGGGCATTCAGCGTGGTTGGTCACCGCAGATCCGCGACGGCGGTTCTTACAGCCTGCGGACTCTCGCGTTCTGCCATGCATTGGAGACAATCAGCGGTTTGTTCTTAGCCGCAGGAATCGTGGCCGGCCTTGTGTCGGTTTGGTTGGCGCCAATTGCGATAAGCTTGGCGATGGCCATTCCGCTATCTGCGTTCAGCGGTGTTTCCGTGGGCGCCGCCCGCCACATGGTAGGAACACGCGAAGATTTCAAAGAGCCCGCTATTACGCGATCTGCCCGTCAGCACAGAAACGAACTCAAGCGCCTAATCGAAGGAAAACAAACGTTAAACCCGGCTGAATAATCAGCTTCCGGGTAAATCTTCGTACCAATCCAACACCATGTCGGCCCATCCCTGAGGTACATTATGACCGCCGGGGAAAAGAGCAAACTCTAACGCGGCACCATCGGCGCAACCATTCCATTTTCGGAGCATGAACTGGTCAGTTGTTCCAAACCCGCTTGGCTTTGTATCCGCGCATTCGTTGGCCTCGCGCCAGATTTCCAGGCCCACAAAAATATCACCCTGATGGAAGCGGCCTCCGCCCAATATGCGCCCCTCTAATGGAACTACGTTGTCGGTCCAACCATGGGTGTGAAACAATCGCACAGGACCATTGCACTCTTCGGGATGCGGACGCCAAAACCCGCCTGAGACGGGAACATAGGCCGAAAACGTTCCGGGTGCATGGCAAGCCAGGTAATTGACCATGAACCCACCCGCAGAAAATCCGCCCAACAAGACCCGAGTGGTGTCTATTCCGAAACGGTCAGCGGCATCCTGAACCACTTCGGTTAAAAATGCTGTTTCGTCGCGCCCTTCCCAACCGGGAAAAAAATTCCAGCTCTGCCGTCCATTGCGCATTGCACCTTCCGGAGCCATCACCGCATAGCCCCTTTCTAAGAGGGGTTCGACCATGCCCCGATTTTTCATCGTTCCAGTGCCTGTTCCTCCATATCCGTGCAAAAAAACTAATAACGGCGGACTTTCCGCGTCTGGCAGTTCGATCTGATACCCGCCATTTGCGGTCTCACACATCCCTTTTTCTGCGTCGCACGCGGCATTCGCAGAATGTGCCGACAAAGCAATACAAGCCACCAAAAATGGTTTTACTGCCATCAAACATTTTCCTCGTAATTTTTGACCGGCAATCCAGCGCGGACCCATCCTGGCCCGGCAGCAGACCCCAACATGCCCTCGGGCACGTCGATAATCCTGACGAAACCAGCTTCGGTCAGTTCGTTGCTGAGTCGTGCAGAGCGAACCCCGCGTGCACAAATTAGTGCTACAGGTTTGTTTTGATCACCCTCCAAAAGATCGGTCAGTACTTGGGAAAAATCTTCGCGCCGCATATCTAGCGGATACGCGCCCTCGCCGATTCCGGTCGACCGCCACTCCTTTGGTGTCCGAATGTCTAACAACAAAATGTCACCGGATACGGCCCGTTCGTGGGCGTCCGCGACCGCGAGTTGTTCTCCCGGATAATCTTGCGGGGTAAGACGGTATTCGCGAATTGCAATGCCACCGGCAATTGCCGCACCGGTTCCCAGAATAACCCATCGTCGCGTCCGTTTTGTCAATTGCTTCACGCAATAACCTCCTGTCTCGACAAAACGAACTCTACCATATCGCGTTTCCATTTGCCGTCAGAGATTTGCGTCAGACGCATCAAGTTCCCGTCAGAAAAATTTCCTTGTACGCTGCACTGAAGCCTTGCCTTAGAACGCAATGAAAAATTTGCAATATCTGGACAGTCATAAAATTATCCGTACTAATTTGGACCAGACTGACCGCTCAGACCGGAGTATCGCAATTGTCCCTATTCCTTATCGCGGCCCTTCCATTTCTTGGAGCTGTCTTTCCCGCTTTGCTGATCCGCGCGGGACGCAACGCGGCAGCCTCCGCAGCAGGCTTGACGACTTTTTTGGCCTTAATGGGACTTTTGATCCACATTCCAAGCGTTATGCGGGGTGAAATTGTCACGGCCCGGTTCGACTGGATACCGGGGCTGGGTCTCAACGCAAACTTCATGCTGGACGGTTTAGGTTTCCTGTTTGCTTTGTTGATACTTGGTATCGGGCTGCTGATTATTTTGTATGCGCGGTTTTACCTGTCGCGCGAAGACCCGATGGGGCAGTTCTACACTTATCTGCTGCTTTTCCAGGGTGCTATGGTCGGGATCGTTCTTTCCGATAACATCCTTCTTCTGCTTATTTTCTGGGAGCTTACATCGCTAAGTTCATTCCTGCTGATCGGATATTGGAAGCACCTGCCCGAGGGTCGACAGGGTGCTCGGATGGCATTGGCCGTCACAGGTTCAGGTGGTCTCGCGATGATTGCTGGTATGTTGATACTAGGTAACATTGTGGGCTCTTACGACCTCAGCGTTATTTTGCAGAACAAAGAACTCGTTCAGTCCTCGCCCTATTACCTTCCGGCACTGATCCTTATCCTTTTAGGTTGTTTTACCAAATCGGCACAGTTTCCGTTTCATTTTTGGCTTCCGCACGCCATGGCCGCGCCAACCCCCGTTTCGGCCTATCTGCACTCTGCCACTATGGTGAAGGCTGGCCTGTTTTTGATGGCGAGGATGTGGCCAGTACTGGCTGGGACCGATGCTTGGTTTTACATCGTTGCGACAACAGGTCTGGTAACTATGCTGATCGGGGCGGTCATTGCACTGTTCAAGGATGACTTGAAGGCGCTGTTGGCGTTCTCGACCGTTTCGCATTTGGGGCTGGTCACAATGCTGCTGGGTTTCGGCACCAAATTTGCAGCTGTAGCAGCCGTGTTTCACATAATAAACCACGCGACCTTCAAGGCTGCACTTTTTATGACCGCCGGGATAGTCGATCACGAAACCGGAACGCGCGATATTAAACGTTTGGGTGGATTGCGCCACCTTATGCCAATCACGTTTACAATCGGAACAATCGCGGCACTTTCCATGGCGGGTTTGCCGCCATTGAACGGCTTCCTTTCAAAAGAAATGATGCTTGAGGAAACGGTCCACACAACGTGGCTGAACTCTCACTACCTTGTGCCAGGGCTTGCCCTTTTAGCCGCCTTGTTTTCCGCTGCGTACTCATTCCGGTTCGTCGGTCATGTTTTCTTGGGACCAGAAAGGGACGATTATCCGCATCACCCTCATGACCCTCCGGCCGGATTATGGCTAGCGCCTGCGTTTCTTGTGGTTCTGGTTGTTCTCATCGGACTGTACTCCAACGCCATTGTCGGACCTCTGGTTGCAGTTGTCTCCAGTGCGGTTATTGGCGGAGAAAAACTACCTTATTACTCGCTGAAGCTTTGGCATGGTTTTACCCCGGCACTTTACATGTCGATTGTCGCGGTTCTTGGCGGTCTTTTCCTGTTGTCGCTCTACCGCCGAGCAGACCATCTGTGGAACGTACTACCCCGCCCAGAAGCCAAGACCATCTTTGACGCGGTCATACTCGCGCTGACAAAGCTAAGCCGATGGATCACAGACGAACTGCACAATGGTGTTTTAAGCCGCTACGCGGTCATCTTTGTGATCTTTACTGTTGGGCTTGGAATTTACGCATATTCCAGTGGAACGATCGGAGTTGAGACGCGTGTTCCTCTGCCTGCGCAAACCATTCCAATTATTGGTTGGATTTGCCTTGTTGGTGCAACGCTGGCGATTATGTGGTTCCACCGCAACCGGCTGCTATCGCTGGTTCTTATCGGTGTTGTCGGTCTAATCGTGTCAATGGCGTTTAACTATCTTTCGGCACCAGATTTGGCGCTGACCCAGATCTCGGTCGAAGTTGTCACGATGATCCTGCTGTTGCTGTCGCTGAACTTTCTACCTACCGAAACACCATGGGACAGTACGGCGCCGCGCCGTTGGCGAGATGCCGTAATCTCAGTAGTGGCCGGAATTGGCGCGGGTGGGTTGATCTATGCCCTGATGATGCGCGATTTCGCCTTTCCGACAATTTCGGAGTTCCATTTGTCGAACTCTTACAAAGGCGGCGGGGGCACCAATGTGGTTAACGTGATTTTGGTAGATTTCCGGGGTTTTGATACATTTGGCGAAATCATCGTACTGGGTATCGCCGCCCTCATCATTTTTGCGCTCACCGAAGCTGTTCTGAGCACCAACGTGCGCGCCTACCTTTTGAACCGCAAACCGCATTGGCCGCAATCCGGGGACTCACACCCGCTGATGATGGTTGTTGCAACCAGGGTAATGATGCCGATTGCCTTGATGGTAGGTGCCTACATCTTTTTCCGCGGCCACAATCAGCCCGGCGGAGGTTTTATCGCCGGCCTGATCGTGGCGATCGCATTCCTGATGCAATACATGGCCAGCGGCTATACCTGGGCTATAGAGCGCCAAAGGTTCTATTATCACGGAACTATCGGTTGGGGTGTTCTCATTGCTGCTGCCACCGGTCTGGGGGCATGGTTCAATGAACGTCCGTTCCTGACCAGCGACTTTGGTTATATCCACTGGCCACCTCTTGAAGAGTTCGAATGGGCCACCGCAATCTTGTTCGATACCGGTGTTTTCCTGGCAGTTCTTGGTGCCGTTATGTTGGCGCTGGACAGCCTGTCCCGATTTGCGTGGCAACCGGGCATGGCCCAAGAATTTCCGATGGATATCAACCCGCTGCGGGATGATCCGCCGGAAGATGAAAATGAAAAGGAGCAGGCCTGATGGAAGCGCTTGTAGCCTCTGCCGTTGGCGTCATGACTGCCGCTGGTATTTTCCTGATCCTTCGTCGCAGGACTTTTCCGGTTATTCTAGGCCTCTCCCTCATTACGTATGCTGTCAACGTATTCCTGTTCGCTACCGGCAGGCTGGCACTCAATGCGCCAGCGGTTTTAAACAAGTACAAAGATGTCCCGTACACCGATCCACTGCCCCAGGCGCTTGTGCTTACAGCAATCGTGATATCCTTTGGAATGACGGCCGTTATCGTGATGATCGCGTTAAGTGCCTATTTGTCATCAAAAGATGACCACATCGACATGACGGCGCAGGACGTTGTGGATGCGCCGGGAGATGACGCATGAACCACTGGATCGTTGCGCCGATCGTCCTCCCCGCGATCCTGGCCCCATTTATAATTATGGTCCTGCGCTACCACCTTGATCTCCAACGTATATTTTCCGTAGCTGGGGTTGTGGGACTGCTGGGAATCGCGTTGACCATCACGGCCCAGGCAAGTGGCGATGTAATTCAAGTCTACGAGCTGGGAAATTGGCCCGCACCTTTTGGTATTGTCTTAGTATTGGACCGTATGTCCGCCATGATGGTCCTGCTGACAGCACTGCTGGCCCTGCCGATCGTCTTATATGCAATAGCGTCGGGTTGGGATGATAGGGGAAAACACTTCCACTCGCTGTTCCAGTTTCAGCTGATGGGCGTATGCGGTGCTTTCCTGACCGGAGACGCATTCAACCTATTTGTCTTTTTCGAAGTGCTTCTGATCGCATCTTACGGGTTGATGACACATGGCGGCGGCGCGATCCGACTAAAGGCGGGAGTGCAATATGTAGCTTATAACCTGTTGGGTTCGACCCTGTTTCTGTTTGCTCTGGGCACGATATACGCAGTGACGGGAACCCTGAACATGGCGGACCTTGCGGTGCGCGTAGCTGAAATTCCGCCTGAAGATACCGCGCTTTTGCGGGTTGGTGCAGTCCTGTTACTGTTGGTGTTCTGTATCAAGGCCGCTGTTCTGCCACTGCATTTCTGGCTTCCTTCCAGCTATGCAAACGCGCCCTTACCAGTCGCGGCTCTTTTTGCGATTATGACCAAAGTCGGCGCATATTCTATCCTTCGGGTGTATACTCTCGTGTTTGGGCCAGAGCTCCCTGTTTCGGAGGGGTTAGCTGGAGAATGGTTGGTGCCAGCAGCGTTGTTGACGCTGGCCGTCGGCACAATCGGTATACTTGGATCACAGCATATTGCACGCATGGTTGCTTTTTGTGCCATCGCGTCGATGGGAACCCTTTTGATCGCCATATCGCTGTTTAATGAGGCCGCAACCGCTGCGGCGCTTTATTACGTCTTCCACTCGACACTGGCGACCGCCTTGTTGTTCCTTGTCGCCGATTTGGTGATGCAACGCCAGACCGGTGCGATCAGACCCGTGGCACCAATGCCGCAAGGCGGGTTGATTGCGGCGCTGTTTTTTGTGGGCGCCATCGCTATGGCCGGAATGCCGCCATTGTCCGGTTTCATTGGCAAGTTGCTGGTGCTTGATGCCACGCGCGATGCTTCCAACACCCATGCTGTATGGGCCGTGATCCTAATCGGATCCTTCGTGACGATTGTGGGCCTCGCCAGAGCCGGGTCATTGATTTTCTGGAAAAGCCATGACGCCCAACACAACACTGAGGCCGACCCAGAAAATCAGGAAGAAATTCCGCATCCGCCTGCACCCGAACCTATGCCCGGTTTGACTTTTTCAGCCGTTTTTGGACTAGTTATAGGGCTTGTCCTGTTGACCCTTTTTGCGGGTCCTGCGCTTCAATACGCCAGCAACACGGCTGAGCAATTGTTCACGCCCGAAAACTACATTTCGGCTGTATTGGGAGGAGAACAGTGATGAAACTGCTCCGCCGTATATTCCCCCACCCTCACCTGACATTTCTTTTGACGTTGGTTTGGATCCTTTTGGCGAACAAACCTTCGCTGAACTCGCTGGTTTTTGGTTTGATCCTCGGAATTATTATTCCATTCATTACGCAACCCTATTGGCCGGACAGACCGAAACTGCGTAACTGGCCGATGGTGGTAGAGTACATGCTGGTCGTTCTTTGGGATATTGTCATTGCCAACATCACTGTTGCCCGCATCATACTTTTCAAACGCAATGCTGACCGACAACCTAACTGGGTGTCTATCCCGTTGGAATTGCGAACGCCCGAGGCAATCACTGTACTGGCTGGAACAATTACAATGACGCCCGGCACTGTCAGTTGCGACCTGTCGGCACAAGGTCACAACCTTTTGGTTCATTGTCTTGATAGCCCCGACCCGAATGCGGTTCGTGATCAAATCAAACAACGCTACGAACGCCGCCTAAAGGAGATTTTCGAATGATCACCTATGCGACTTACTTTGCTTTTTCTTGTTTTGGCGCGGCGATCATTTTGTGCCTTTGGCGGATCATCAGCGCCGAGGGTGTTGGCACCCGCGTTCTGGCGCTCGACACTATGGTAATCAATACGATCGCCTTGATAATCCTTTATGGACTCAGGTTGGGCACAGAAATATTTTTCGAGGCTGCCATGATAATCGCAATGCTTGGTTTCGTTTCTACAGTGGCCTACGCGCGGTTTATGCTGCGCGGCAACATTATCGAGTGAGGCTATGATGCAGCTCCTGTTCGAAATCCTCATCTCATTTTTCTTAATCGTTTCAGGTATCTTTGGCTTTGTCGGGTCGTTTGGAATGATAAAACTGAAAGACCCAATGTCCCGTCTGCACGCGCCAACCAAGGCGACAACTCTGGGCGTCGGCGGCGTATTGCTTGCATCTATTTTTCACTCAGGTTTGATCGAAGGACAGCTGTCTTTACACGAGTTGCTTATTACCCTGTTTTTGTTCCTTACGGCTCCGATCACGGCCCTGTTTATTGCCAAGTGGCATATACACAGGCATGAAAAGCCCGTCGATCTGCCGGATGCGGGCGAGGATGAACTGTGGGCAACTCATGCGGTTGAACAGGTCGAAGACGTGCCCGAGCACAGCGCGAAGTAACTCCAATGCACACTCCTCCGCTGCCTTTGACCCGTGATTTGGTCTTGATTGGCGGAGGCCATACTCACGCCTTGTTTCTGCGAAAGTGGGGTATGAACCCGTTGCCCGGTGTTCGGGTAACAGTAATAAATCCTGGTCCGACTGCACCTTATTCAGGGATGCTGCCTGGGTTCGTAGCCGGCCATTACGATAGGGCCGAGCTGGATATAGACCTAATTCAACTGGCCAGATTTGCCGGTGCTCGCGTTGTGTTAGGGGCTGTGGACGGCATAGACACCGATGAGCGACTGGTTCACGTTCCAGACCGGCCGCCGATAGCATTTGATGTGGCTTCGGTAAATGTCGGGATAACTTCGGAAATGCCGGAATTACCCGGTTTCGCCGATTACGCTGTTCCGGCCAAACCGCTTGGCCAAATTGCCGCAAATTGGGGTAAGTATTTGGGAGGTGATGGCCCCGCTTCCGTCGCCGTTATTGGCGGTGGCGTTGCCGGGGTCGAGCTGGCCATGGCCATGGCCCATGCGCTGAGCGCCAAAGGACGAGAGTCGCGCGTCACATTGATAGATCATGCAAGCGTGCTGAATTCTACTGCCCCTAAAACCACTGCGACTATCCTTCAAAACATGAAAGGGCTTGGGATTGAAGTCGTCGAAAACGCGAAGATCGCAGAGGTTACAAAGCAAGGAATTAAGTTCGTGGATGGCCGAAGCATCCCAGCTGATTTTGTCACTGGAGCCGCAGGTGCTCGACCTTATGATTGGTTGGCCCGAACTGGACTAGCGCTGGATAGCGGATACATCCGCGTCGACGCGCACCTTCAATCGAGTAACACCGCGATTTTCGCGGCTGGCGATTGTGCCCATTTAGCGCATAACCCTCGCCCCAAGGCTGGCGTTTACGCGGTACGAGAGGCTCCGGTTCTATATAACAACTTACGGGCGGCTCTTGGTTCAGGACGAATGCGTTGTTATAGACCGCAAAGAGACTACCTCAAGTTGATTTCACTTGGCGGCAAGTCAGCGCTGGGCGAACGGTTTGGCACGTCTTTTAGTGGTCCGTTGATGTGGGTTTGGAAAAACCACATCGATCAGAGTTTTATGAACCGGTTCCGAGATTTACCCCAAATGAAGGCTTTGGCCCTTCCAAGGCAACGCGCTGCCGGTCTACGTGAGGCGTTGGGTGACAAACCTATGTGCGGCGGTTGCGGCGCCAAGGTTGGGCGAAATGCTTTGCGGACCTCACTTCGGAACCTGCCACCGCCTAAACGAGAGGACATAACACCCCTGCCCGGCGACGATGCAGCGTTACTGACGACAGGAGGGGTTCACCAAGTCATGACCTCGGATCATCTGCGCGGCTTCGTTCTTGATCCCGTCCTGATGACGCGTATAGCTGCTGTCCATGCTCTGGGTGACATATGGGCTATGGGGGCCGCACCACAGGCTGCGACTGCAACGATTATCCTTCCGCGAATGTCGCCTGATCTGCAGCGCCGCACAATGTCCGAGATTATGGAAACTGCTACCGACGTTATTCGTAACGCAGGGGCAGAAATTGTGGGCGGTCACAGCTCATTGGGTGACGAGATGACAATCGGATTCACCCTAACCGGACTGTGCGACAAAAAGCCGATTACCTTATCTGGGGCACAACCCAATGACGTTTTGATCCTGACCAAACCGTTGGGAAGTGGTGTTCTGATGGCTGCTGAAATGGCGGGTAAGGCCAAAGGTACCTGGATGGAGGAAGCCTACGGATTGATGGCGCAACCACAGGGTGCCGCGTCTGCCATTCTGACCCAAGCAAGTGCTATGACCGATGTAACCGGGTTTGGCCTGGCTGGGCACCTGCAGGGAATTTGCGCTGCCGCTAGCTGTGGCGCCACGATAATCCTTGAATCCGTGCCGTTTATGGCCGGTGCCGCTGAACTCAGTGAACAAGGCATAAGGTCGACAATATTTCCAGAAAACAGGTTGATCGCGCCCGAGCTGCCCGGAGGTAGTAATGCGGATATCTTGTTCGATCCGCAAACCGCAGGCGGATTGCTAGCTGCGGTAAAGGCTGTTGAGGCAGAAGCATTGTTGGACCAGTTGCTGCGGGCTGGGTTTACGGCCGCGATTATCGGGCACCTTAACAGCGCCCCCGGCCTGCGGCTTCAGAGTTGAACAAGAACTTCTTGAACCCGGCTTGCAGCCGTGGCTAGCCCATTGTTATCCAGTGTGGCCAATTCGATCTTTGCAATTATTTCCGCACGCTGACAGCGGCGTGACTTGGCATATGCCAAGTCATAATGCTGCTCCATCAAAGCGCGGGTCAAAGCGTGTTTGTCATTGGACTCGATCATTGCAAGCCAACTGTCTACAACCGAATGACCACGATGGAAGCGCAATGGCGACAACCGATCTCGCAGGCGCTCATGGTCCGAAAGTATATCATCGTAGGTTTTGACCAGATAAGTAGTGCGCAACTCAATAGGGGCCGAAACCAAAATACGCGGTGCGTTGCACAATGCGGTCCAAAATGTTGGGGGCAACAACAAATTGCCAATTTTAGAAGATTCTGCCTCGACCACGACAGGTCGATTTTTGTCCATTTCACACAATTTCTTAGCCAGAGCAGATTCAAAGGCCTTTTGGGTTGGTTGCCCACCCGGTCTTTCACCCAATAGAGATCCGCGATGGTTGGCCAGCCCTTCGAGGTCCAGAACTTGTATTCCAAGCGTCTGTAACAATTGCAGGAGTTCTGTTTTGGCGGTCCCTGTATTTCCGTCCAATGCCACGATCCTAAGGGGTAATGGGTCTTGGTATAGGTACTTATTTACAAGGCGTCGGTAGCTTCGATAGCCACCTTCAATGACTTCGGCGCGCCATCCAATCTGCTGCAACATCCATGAAAATGAACCGGAACGTTGCCCGCCCCGCCAGCAATAAACAAGTGGTTTCCATCCACCTGCGTGATGACTGAGGCTATTTTCGATGTGAGCTGCCGCGTTACGGAAGACCATCGCTGCACCGACCTTGCGCGCCAGAAACGGGTTTTGCTGCACATAGATCGTTCCTACCGCGGCCCGTTCTTCGTTATCAAGAACCGGAAGATTGATAGCCTCTGGCAGGTGGTCTTCGGCAAATTCCGCAGGGCTGCGCACGTCGATGACGGCATCGAATGAATGCATATAGAGTTGCGACAGGTCAGAAAACTTCAAGGCCATATCAATCCTCTATCCGGCCAAGGACGAGAAGGAAAGTTGCAGTTAGTCACCTTGGACAGGTTCTATCAATCCCGGTCCCGAAGCACGGTTGGAATTTACTGCGCGTCCGACACGATGGAATTCCAGAATTTCCTCTGCACCCGGACACATAAGTTTTGCAGCTCCTTTCCCGGCCTCCCCCAACCAGAGCGCCCAATCCTCGGGCTCTAGTATCAAAGGCATCCGGTGGTGAATATTGCCGAGTTTTTTGTTCGCCGCGGTCGTAACGATCGCACAGGTTCTCTGCCGTGCGGTTTCAGGCCCCCAATCCTGCCAAACGCCGGCAAAAGCGATGGCCCCGCTGTCGTGGCGGTGGATGTACCATGGTAACCTTTGACCATCCTCGGATTTAGTCCATTCGTAAAAACCCGTCGCAACAACCAGGCATCGCCTTTCGCGGCAAGCAGCGCGAAAGGCGGGTTTGTCGGCCAAGGTCTCAGCCCGGGCATTGATCAACAATGGCCCAGCAGTTTCTGTTTTGTACCAATGCGGCAGAAACCCCCATCGTAGCGCATCCAGACGACGCGCGCCGTCCGATGAACGCACCACGTGCACCAAGTTCGTTGGACACACATTGAAATTGGGAACATGCGGCAAATCGTTGGCCGGACGTGCGGCGAACAGCTGAGCCATCGCATCGTTCGGAAGTGTTATTGCAAATCTTCCACACATGTTAATGATTTGATAACCATTCTTGTCAGCACGTACGCGGAAAATGCGCCCTATGGCACAACAAACAGCGAAATCCCTAAAGAGCAAAGCGTTAAGTGATCTTAAGTCCGGGAAATTTCCACAGGCGGTGAAAAAGGCGCAGCTTGGTGCAAAGAAATTTCCTAATGATGTGGATTACCACGCAATAGCGGGATTTGCCCTGACACAAATGGAACGTTATCGACAGTCGATTCCGCATTTCGTCGAAGCCGCGCGAATTAAGCCTGAAGACGCACAATTCGCTGAAAATCTGGCAAACGCCTTGATGCAGACGGGTCAAATTCCGCAAGCGCTGACTTACGCGGAAAAGAAGCTCAGGCAATTCCCAAACAATAGCGAGCTAACCAGGGTCATTGACGAGATCGGCATGAAAGGAACCAATAGTCGGCAGATCATCGACTATACGACTCAGCGTTTGACTGCTGAACCTGAAAACCCGGTGTTATACCTGAACCGGGGTCGCGCTTACGGACGCGTCGGTTTTTTAGCACAAAGTTCTGCTGATTATGCTCGCGCATACAAGCTTGCCCCCGACAATACCGAAATCGCCTGTCAAATGGCAATCGATCTGCGTCATTCGGGCGATATCCACGGCAGCACGAAAATGCTCCACGATGTTTTGCAGTCAGATAGCCAGCATGCAAAGACCCTGCATCAATTGGCGACGATGGCCGATCGAGACGAAGCGCAAGAACTGCTGAACAATGTTGAAACGGCCATCGCCGCGCAGCCACACACCGATGTAGACTTGGAGTTCGCCAAGGCCCATTTGATATCCCGTATGGATAGTCTGGCTGCGGCAATGCCCCAGTTCGCGCGCGCCAATACCGCTCAGCATCAGGTAAACCCCTACGACCCCGCCGCAGAAGAAGATCAGCTGAACCGCATTCGCAACCTATTCCCAATCGACAATACGCTCCCTGAATCGGATGAAACTTCGACCCCGATGCCCGTATTTGTAGTCGGGCAACCTCGCTCGGGTACTACGCTGATGGAAATGATGCTAAGCGTAGTAAATGAAGTTTTCGGCTGCGGCGAGCTGTCTCTGGCTGGGGATTTGTCCCGACCTTTTATTGATGATCAAAAGTCCTTTAATGAACAGGACGCGAAAGCTTTTGCGCGGGATTACTGCAACTTGATGCCGCCACTACCAGATGGCGCAACTGCGTTCATCGACAAGATGCCACACAACTATCAACTTCTTGGTTTCTTGGCGGCCGCCTTTCCAAACGCCAAATTTATCAATATCTTACGCGATCCCCGTGACGTTGGGCTGTCCAAATGGACACGACGATTTCCGGCACTCGGCATGAGATATTCCTCGAACCTAGGGGCGATTGCGCATTCGGCCAACTTGTATCGCCAATATATGAATCATTGGGATCGGATTTTCGGTGAACGCATCATGGCGATTTCCTACGAAAACCTCGTTGGCAATCCCGAAGCTTACAGCCGTAAAGTGGCTGCCTTTTGCGGAATAGGCTGGACCGAACGCATGATCCACCCAGAAGAAAACACTAAACAGGTTCGAACGGCCAGCGCCGATCAGGTTCGCAGAGCAATTACGACCCGGTCCATTGGTGGTTGGCGCAAAGTCGAAGATCACTTGAAGCCCATGCTGGATGATTTGGACCGTTCACTCTGGCCAGAATACGATTTGAATTGAAATGAAAAAAGGCCGCCCGTGACAGGCGGCCTTAAAAGGTTGAGCCAACTTACTTCTGTTTTATACGTCCATCCAAATAAGGCTGATATGGCGCGTTTTCGGCTAGGTATTCAGCTGTTACGTCGGCAAGGTCGGGGCCAAAATCATAGGCGTTTTTGTCGTCGCCCTCGAACATTTTGTAGCCGTCGCCGCCATTGCGAACGTAATTATTCGTGACAACCAGATAAGTCGCCTCCGGGTCAATCGGCTCAAAGCCATCTCCTTTGGCCACCAATACCTCGACAATTCGGCCTTCGTTTGGGGCAACTGCGGGATCCCAAGTAAAAGTCATTCCAGCGACCTGAGGGAAGCGGCCTTTGACTTCTTCGACTTGGCTAACACCGTTTTCAAGTGCGTCGATTACGCCCTGACCACTTATTTCAAACGTCGAAAGAGTGTTTTGGAATGGCAGCACAGTCAGCACCTCACCCATAGTCACGTCGCCCGGATCGATCGACGCCCGCAAACCACCTGAGTTGGCGATCGCCAGTTGCACGCCCTGATCGGCCACGCGTGCCAACATCGCGTCTGCCACTAGGTTGCCCATCTCGCATTCCTGAACGCGACAGATCGCACGGTCACCTTCAATGGCGGCCGCCGAATTTGCCACAACCTTGTTTCGGATTTCCTCCAGCGGTTTTGCCAGCTCTGCAATTCGGTCTAGCGCCGCCTGATCCTCTGTCACGGTGTTGTCCATGATCAGAGGCTCACCGCTTGCTTCGATGACGTTTCCATCGTCGTCGAAGGTCACATTAAGCTCGCCCAGGAACTTGCCGTATGCGTAGGCTTGGACAATTTGAACACCGTTCACAACGGTGGGGTAAGGGCCAACAGCCTTATCGGATACGTTAGACAGGTAAGTGTTCGAATGTCCGCCCACAATCACATCGACACCAGTCGTCTCTTGCGCGACGCGCTGGTCAACTCCGTAGCCGGAATGACTTAGAACGATGATCTTATTTACGCCCTCAGCAGTCAGTTTTTCGACTTCGGCTTGAACGGCGGGCACAGGATCAGAAAAAGTGATATTCGGACCGGGCGAGGCCAGATCGTGCGTATCTTCGGGGGTAAGGCCAACCAAACCAATCTTTTCACCGCCAATTTCAATAACGGTCGATTTCTTTATTTTGTCCGTTAGCAGCTCTTCATCCTTAATGTCCGCGTTCGACATCAATACTGGAAAATCTACTGAATCGATGAACCCGCGAAGAACTTCGGGCCCGTCGTCGAATTCGTGATTGCCAACCGTCATCGCGTCGTAACCAAGTTTGTTCATGAACTCGGCTGCAACCTTTCCCTTGTAATATGTGTAGAACAACGAACCTTGAAATTGGTCGCCGCCATCCACAAGAATAGAGTTGTCGGCACGATCGCGCGCTTCTTTCACCGCAGTCACCAAACGTGCCGAGCCGCCAAAGCATTTGCCCTCGGCGTTGTCTTCCTCTCCGCAGCCACTGTCATATTTGTTGATCGGCTCGAAACGAGCATGAAAGTCATTGGTGTGCAGAATCGTCAGTTTATAATCTGCTGCCGCCACCCCTGCGGTTAGACCGAAAACTGCGGCTGTAGCCAGAAATCTGGTAAGCATTGAGAAACTCCCTGTTATTGATTGCCAAGATCGTGCGACGTCAGCGGTAAAGAGTCAAAGGGGGAAATCCGTCTTGATTCCGCGCTTTGACCCGGGCATCACAGGGCCATGCTTATTTACAAGATTTTTAGGGCTGAAGAATGGGCAAAGCTGCAGGCGGATGGAGCGACCGACGGCGCACCGATTGATGTCTCGGACGGATATGTCCATTTCTCGACCGCCGAGCAGGCCGCTGAAACCGCAGCTAAGCATTTCTCGGGGGTCGAGGGATTAACGCTGTTAGCCTGCGATCCAGATTCCATGGGCAGCGATCTGAAGTGGGAACCGTCACGTGGCGGGGCGCTGTTTCCGCATCTATACCGCCAGATTCGAATGACCGATGTGATATGGTCGCGTCCCCTGCCACTTGAAGGCCAGGCGCATGTGTTTCCAGAGGAAATGAAATGACGGGTTTCGTTGATCCTGAGCGCAAACAATTCGAAGCATTCAAAGCACTCGATCGCGATCATCCAATCGAGATGCTGAACCTTGTTCGTTTTCGGGCCAATGCAGTTTATCCCAAAGGTCATACGCTTGCTGATGCGAGGCTGACCGGGGCCGAGGCATATCATCGCTATGGTTTAGAAACCGCTCCGATTATCGCGCGATTGGGGGCGACAATCCTGTGGCGAGGAACTTTTCAGACAACGTTAATAGGCCCAGGCAACGAGTCTTGGGATGAGGTTTTCATTGCCCGTTACCCTACAGCACACGTCTTTCTGCAGATGGTAACTGACCCAGACTATCAAAAAGCGGTAGTGCACAGGCAAGCTGCCGTGGATACTTCGCGGTTGATCCGCTGCGCGCCCAGTCAGAGTGGAACTTCGTTCGGATGAAACTGACCGAGAAACTTGGGCTTTCCGCGCTGCATTTGTTGGATCCGGAAACGGCCCATGGGCTATCCATCAAGGCGTTAAAATCCGGACTGGCGCCTGTGCCCGGCCCGGTTACGTCTCCGCGCCTTTGCACACGGGTTGCGGGCTTGGACCTTCCCAACCCAGTGGGTCTGGCCGCCGGATTTGACAAAAATGCCGAGGCATTAGGCCCACTTTCGCGCGTGGGATTCGGATTTATCGAGGTCGGGGCAGCCACTCCCCGCCCCCAACCAGGCAACCCCAAACCGCGTCTTTTCCGGTTGACCGAGGATGCGGCGGCCATCAATCGATTTGGCTTCAACAACGAGGGGATGGAGATCATATCGCAGCGTTTGGCCAACCGTCCGTCAGATGCCGTGATCGGTTTGAACCTAGGCGCAAACAAGGATAGCGATGACAGGCCCGCAGACTTTTCCAAAGTGCTGTTGCATTGCGCAAAACATCTTGATTTCGCTACAGTAAACGTGTCTTCGCCTAACACAGAGAAACTGCGCGACCTGCAAGGCAAAGCCGCACTCAGCGCCTTGCTGAATAACGTAATAGAAACGCGTGACGAACTGCCTCGCGCCTTGCCGATATTTCTGAAAATTGCACCAGACCTTACCGATAACGAGCTGCAAGACATCGCGGACGTTGCCCAGGAAACCGGTGTAGACGCAGTGATCGCCACCAACACCACCCTGTCGCGAGACGGGTTGCAAAGTGCACACAAACATCAGGCCGGCGGCCTGTCAGGCGCACCTTTGTTCGAAAAATCCACCCGCGTCCTGGCTAGACTAAGTGAACTGACTGAGGGGAATATCCCTCTGATCGGCGTCGGCGGCATCAGCACTGCACAACAAGCCTACGACAAAATATGTGCGGGCGCGTCGGCTGTGCAGTTCTACACTGCGATGGTATTCGGCGGAATTTCACTGGCTGCAGAAATTGCGATCGGCCTGGATAAGTTGTTGGAACGTGACGGCTTTGAAAACGTGGAGTATGCGGTTGGAACAAAAAGAAAGGATTGGCTTTGATCGAATATTGGCACAACCCGCGCTGCTCTAAGTCACGCATCGGATTGGCATTGTTGGAGGAGAAAGGCGCAGTCCTCAACATTCGTAAATATCTCGAAGATACGCCGACCGAAGACGAGTTGCGAGATGTTCAAGAAAAACTCGACCTACCTGTCATCAGAATGGTCCGCACCGGTGAAAGACTGTTTAAAGAGGTCGGGCTAGCTAAAACTACGACGGATGCAGAGCTGATCCGAGCCATGGTTGACAACCCAATCTTGATCGAACGCCCAGTAGGAATTTCCGGAGATACAGCAGTCATCGGACGCCCTCCTGAAAACTTGCTGGCTCTGCTTTAGCCGATCTGCGCCTCAAGCCGCGGATAGCGCCAGCCCAATGTAACACCGCGCACAATGTTCAGAACCATAAGTGCCGCCCAAAGGCCATGGTTTCCAAATGCCGGAACCAAGATCGCCAAGGCAATCACATAAACGGAAACCGATTGGATCATAGCGTTTCGCATCTCGCGCGTCCAAGTCGCGCCGATGTAAATGCCATCGAACATCCAACTGGCCACACCGATGATCGGTGCAAGGGCCGCCCAAAACAGAAATTCGCGACCCGTTTCACGTACTTCTGGAGATGTCGCCATAAGATCGATCAGGGCAGGCCCGGCCAGAAAGAACACCAGCCCCAAGACAACCGCGCCACCCAAACCCCACTGAGAAGCCATCATTGACGCCTGTCGGACGCGTGCGCGATCACCTGCGCCAACCGCTCCACCAACCAACGCCTCAGCAGAAAAAGCGAAGCCGTCCAATGCAAACGCTGTGATTTCAAGAAATTGAAGCAGAACTTGATTTGCGGCGAGATTCACGTCTCCCAGATCAGACCCAACGAACAAAAACGTAGTGAATGCACCGGTCAACAACACCGATCGCACCATTATGTCTCCATTGACTTGCATCATGCGGCGCAGGCGTGAGGCGTCAAATATACGCGGCCAATCTCGCCATTGGTTACCGCCGAAAGCGTCACCGCAAAGCCAAAGCCCGAGGGCCAGCCCTGTCCATTCCGCAATCAGGGTGGCAACTGCGACCCCTTCAACACCCCAACCCAATCCAAGGACGAACCAAAGGTCCAAAAGAATGTTCAGACCATTCATCCAGACTTGCAGTAAGAACACGCCCCGAGTCCGCTCAATGGCGATCAACCATCCGGTAATTGCATACAGCGCGATAGTTGCCGGCGCCCCCCAGATTCGTATCTGCAAGTAATCACGGGTCAGTATCTCCACCTCTGGGCTGGCCGGAGATAAGGCAAACGCGCCCAAAAACACCCAAACCTGAATGATGATAAAGAAAAAACCTGCAACTCCACCCAACAGAAGGCCGCGCATCAGCAAGGCTCCGGTTTCCGCAGTATCACCCGCGCCTCTGGCTTGCGCGGCCAGACCCGTCGTGCCCATGCGCAAAAAACCGAATATCCAGTATATCGACGCCAGGATTACTGCGCCCATACCCACGGCTCCGATCGGCGCGGCCTGCCCCATCTGTCCCACCACGCCTGTGTCAACCGCCCCTAGTATTGGAACCGTGGCGTTGGACAGAACAATCGGCGCCGCGATCTTTAACACCCGCCGATGCGTAATAGGCGCTGCTGCGTCCTCCATCACCGGGGCTGGGTCTCTGGGTCCTGCGGCATCAGGAAATGTCCTGTTCCCTGCGCAAACAACTTGGCATGGTTGTCCTGCCACGCCTCGACCCGGACCGATGCATATCTGCGCCCAGACCGATTGATAAAGGCCCGCGCATACGCATCGCGCGGTAAGCCCGAACGTAAGTAATCAACTGTGAAATCAATTGTTTTGGGAAACCGGATCCTCTCATCAGTCACAATGTCATTAGCGTCGATTTCACCAGTTTCGATTTTGGGAAACATGTTTTCCCAGCTCAGGGTGATTACAGCTGTCACCTCGAGAAATGCCGCTGTAACGCCGCCATGCAAGGCAGGCAAAAACGGATTTCCGATCAACTTCTCATCGTAATTCAAAATGCCGGTCAGTTCGTCCCCGCGCCGGTCAAAACCGATGTTGAGGAAACGAATATACGGCACGCCTTCGACCAGCGCCGTTAACGCGGCATCACGGCGTTGTTTGACCACTTGAATGGGTTCGGGACGAGGACGCGCCATTCACCGACCCTCCACGGTAAAGGCGCCCGATGCGGTAGCAACAGGTCGGTCAGCGTCATCGTCGGTTGCGGTTGCCCGCACAAAAGCAACGTTGCGGGTAATGTGATAGCAAGTTGCACGCGTCCGAATGCTCTGCCCCGGCGTCGCCGCGCGCATGTAGTCAATGCGCAAGTCAATCGTAGCCGTGCCACCCGGGGTCGATGGGTGGCTCATGACTGCTGCACCGCAACATGTATCCAGCATGGTCGAAACTGCCCCGCCATGAATGACACCTGTTCGCGGGTCTCCGATCAATTGTTCATTATAAGGCATGGAAATCTCAGCCTCGCCTTCGCCGATATGGGTTAAATCTAGGCCCAGCGCTTTGGCATGGGGAATGGCCTCGATAAATTGGCGCGCTAATTCTGTCTTATTGACCATAGTGTTGCGTCCCGTACTGTGCACGCCCTTTATGAGCCGCAGGTCCGGCAAAGGGCAAGCCCACCTGTTGCGCTTGAAGCCACGACGCCCTAGGTTTGCTGCGGAGGAGACCAGGGATGTCCGACGACCGTTTGTCATTCAAAGAAATGTGTGCAGAGTTCGAAGTGACTCCACGCACCCTGCGTTACTACGAGTATATTGAACTGCTGCAACCGGATCGCGAAGGGCGATCACGGTTCTACGGGCCACGAGAATGTGCACGCATGAAACTGATCATGCGCGGTCGGAAATTTGGCTTTCAGCTGGAAGAAATTCGCCAGTGGTTACTGATCTATGAAGATCAAGGGAACGAAGCGCAAATGGCAACCTTTGTTGAAATGGCTGATCGTCAGATGGAAGAGCTGAGAAAGCAACGGCAACAATTGGACGAGGCAATGGACGCGTTGCAGGAATTACGCGACCAGACCGCAAACTCGATACGCTGAAACGCCCGAACACTTCTAAAGCGCCTGGTCTTGACATCGGTCCCACGCCAATGCCGACCTCTACACAGAGGAATAATCTTACCCAAAACGCGGGTTGACGTGACCTGATGTTACGTCAACTCAAAAGTGACGTAGCGTTTGCATTACGTAAACGTCATCTAAGTGTTGTATGTTCTCCATCGACTGCGCAATTCAGACACAGACGCCAGTGATGAGAGTTTGAAAAATGACCGAAGAACTGATGACAATCCGAGAAATGTGCGCGACATACGACGTCACGCCACGCACCTTACGGTTCTACGAGGCCAAGGAACTTTTATTTCCAATCCGTGAAGGCCAAAAACGTCTGTTCACCAAACGCGACCACGCACGGCTGAAATTGATCCTGCGCGGCAAGCGTTTTGGCTTCAGCCTAGAAGAAATTCGCCAGCTTCTGGACTTGTATCACGTAGGTGATCAGCAACTGACCCAGATGTCCCGCACCTATGAAATAGCATGCGAGCGACTGGCAGACATGGAATTACGACGCGAAGAACTGACTCAGGCCATCGACGATCTGAAAGAGCAGTTGCGGTGGGGCGAAAAAGTTATCGCCTCGATGAAACAGGAAAAGAAGGCGGCCGAGTGATCCTCTCGCCAGCCTGCCACCCGAACATCTGAATTAAGGGAGCTTCAAATGCCCGTATATAACGCGCCGACAAAGGACACTCAGTTCATTCTGCATGATGTTCTCAAAGTTTCGGAATCTGACATTCCGGGCTATGACGAGTTGGAGGCAGATTTTACCGCCGCAGTTCTGGAGGAGGCTGGAAAAGTAGCCTCAAACGTTCTTCACCCGCTGAACACGGTGGGTGACACCGAAGGCTGTCGTTTAGAAAATGGCATCGTCTACACCCCCACCGGCTTTAAGGATGCATTTGAGCAAATGAAGGAAGGTGGCTGGACTGGCCTTGACATGCCAGAGGAATATGGCGGGCAGAATATGCCTTATGTCATAGGCACCGCAGTGGGCGAGATGTTTTCTGGCGCAAACCAGGCGTTCGTGATGTACCAAGGCCTGACCCACGGCGCGGCTTCGGCAATTTTGGCGCACGGGTCCGATGCGCAAAAAGACAAGTACTTGCCCAGCATGGTCAGCTGTGAATGGACAGGCACCATGAACCTTACCGAACCCCATTGCGGCACCGATCTGGGCCTGATGCGAACCAAGGCAGAGCAGCAAGATGACGGTTCATACAAGATTTCCGGTCAGAAGATTTTCATCTCGGCGGGTGATCACGACATGGCCGACAACATAATACACTTAGTATTGGCCAAGATTCCCGGTGGCCCCGAGGGCATCAAGGGCGTGTCTCTGTTCATCGTGCCCAAGTTCGTCGTAAACGAGGACGGCTCGCTGGGTGAGCGGAACGGTGTTTCGGTCGGCAAAATCGAAGAAAAGATGGGCATCCACGGCAATTCGACCTGTGTCATGAACTATGACGAAGCGACCGGCTGGCTGCTGGGCGACGAGCACAAAGGCATGCGCGCCATGTTCACAATGATGAACGAGGCACGACTGGGCGTTGGTATGCAGGGTCTGTCTCAGGCCGAGGCCGCGTTTCAGAACGCGCTGGAATACGCCAAGGATCGCCTGCAGGGTCGAGACGTGACAGGTCCAAAAAACCCCGACGGTCCCGCCGATCCGCTGATCGTACACCCAGATATCCGCCGCAGTTTGATGGACCAGAAAAGCTTTACCGAGGGCGCACGTGCATTCATTCTTTGGGGCGCCACTATGATCGATAAAGCGCATCGTTCAAGCGATAAGGACGCGGACGGCTTGATCTCTTTGCTGACACCGGTGATCAAAGGCTTTCTAACCGATGAAGGCTATGACATGACCGTTAAGGCGCAGCAGGTCTATGGTGGTCACGGCTACATCGAAGAATGGGGCATGTCGCAATACACTCGCGATGCGCGCATCGCGATGATCTACGAAGGCGCAAACGGTGTTCAGGCGCTGGATCTTGTCGGCCGAAAGCTGGCGCAGGATGGTGGCAAGCACGTCATGGCCTTTTTCGAAATGGTCAAGAACTTTTGCAAAGAAAACGGCGGCAAAGACGAAGCTTACGACAAGGACTTCATTGAACCTCTGAAATCCGCGTCGAAAGACCTGCAGGCCGCTGGAATGTATTTCATGCAAGAGGGTATGAAGAACCCGAACAACGCTCTTTCCGGTTCCTATGATTTCATGCATATGTTCGGCCATGTCTGTTTGGGCCTGATGTGGGCAAAGATGGCCAAGGCCGCCGGAGATGCTCTGGAAGCTGGCGCGTCAGATAAGAATTTCTACGAGACCAAGATCAGTACCGGTCGCTATTACATGGCTCGCAGATTGCCCGCTACGGCAATGCATTTGGCGCGGATTCAGACCGGTGCAGACACGGTGATGGCGCTGGACGCAGCAAACTTTTGACCTCAACCTCGGGTCCCGGCAAACGTGCCCGGACCCGGCTCACCGAAGGGCACCAAATGCCGAAACGCTTTCGCCTTACCAGACGCTTTCCCGTTGCGATGACCGAAGACGGGTATCGCAAACTAAAAAGTTTTTCGCGCGAAGCGGGTTTGGACGAAGGCGAGGCCCTTTCGTTTCTTTTCGAGAATTTCAACAGCGTGATTGATGAAGACAACCTGACCCACAGGTTACGTATCTTCAATTCCGAACTGGAATCGCGAAAGCGTTGATCCTCAAGCTCGCTCGCCATCAGGTGAGCGGAGTAAAAGACAAATAGCGCCACGGGAGGGGCGATTGCATGACCATCAAATTGCACTGTTTCGGAGAAAGCGGAAACTCCTACAAGGCAGCGTTGGCGCTGGAAATGTCCGGATTGGAGTGGGAGCCGGTATTTGTCGACTTTTTCAACGGCGAAACACGTAAGCAGGAATTCCGAGACAGTATAAACGAGATGGGAGAGGCACCTTTCCTCATTGATGGCGATTTTCGAACCAGCCAATCCGGCGCCATACAGGCTTACGTAACCGAGAAATCAGGAAAATTCGGCGTTGCTTCCCGCGAAGAGAGCTACGAGGTACTTCGCTGGGTGCTGTGGGATAACCACAAACTTAGCTCGATGGCAGGAATGACTAGATTCTTGGTAAATTTTCTACCGGAAGAACACCGTAACCCGGATGTGATCGCCTTCAATCAAGGGCGTCTGAAGGCTGCTTATCAGATTTTGGACTCCCACCTCGATGGCCGCGACTGGATCGTTGGCGATGGCGTAACCAACGCGGATCTTAGTTGCTGCGGATACCTGTATTACCCCGAACCATTCGGCTTTGATCGCGCCGACTGGCCAAATATCGACGCTTGGTTGACTCGATTGTCTGAGCAACCCGGCTGGAAACACCCCTATGACCTGATGCCCGGCAACCCGTCGGATCGCGCTTAAGGAGACACCCATGACCGAAGCATATATATATGACGCCCTGCGTACCCCACGCGGCAAGGGTCGGAAAGATGGCAGCCTGCACGAAGTAACTTCGGTGCGCCTGTCCGCACAAACCCTTAACGCTATGAAAGAGCGCAATAATTTAGGAGGTCACGCTGTCGAGGACGTGATCTGGGGTAACGTCACACAAGTGATGGAACAAGGCGGCTGCCTGGCGCGTTCGGCGGTTCTGGCATCAGATCTGGACCAGTCCATTCCTGGCCTGGCGATCAATCGGTTTTGTGCTTCGGGCATGGAAGCAGTGAACCTGGCGGCAAACCAAGTCAAAGGTGGCGCCGGAGAGGCCTATATTGCCGGTGGAGTTGAAATGATGGGGCGCGTCGCCATGGGTAGCGATGGAGCCGCAATCGCTGTTGACCCCTCACTGGCGATGGAAACATATTTCGTTCCGCAGGGAATATCGGCTGATATCATCGCCACCGAGTACGGCTTTGATCGTGATCAGGCCGATGCCTTGGCGGTCGAGTCACAAAAACGCGCGGCGAAGGCTTGGGAAGAGAACCGTTTCGAAAAGTCGGTGATTACCATCAAGGATCAAAACGGTCTGACCATTTTGGACCGCGATGAATACATGCGCCCTGGCACCGATATGCAAAGCCTTGGCGCATTAAATCCCTCATTCGCAATGATGGGAGAGCAAATGCCGGGCTTTGATAAGGTGGCTATGTTGAAGTACCCGCATCTGGAAAAGATCAACCACATCCACCATGCAGGTAATAGCTCTGGCATTGTCGACGGCGCAGCTGCAGTCCTGATAGGCAACAAGGAATTTGGCGAAAAATATGGTCTGAAGCCCCGGGCCCGTATCAAGGCGACTGCCAAAATCGGCACCGACCCGACCATCATGCTGACCGGCCCGGTTCCGGTGACCGAGAAAATCCTTGCGGATAACGGCATGCAGATCAGCGATCTGGACCTTTTCGAAGTCAACGAGGCCTTTGCCTCGGTCGTTTTACGCTTTCAGCAGGCGTTCGATGTTGATCCTGAGTTGGTCAACGTCAACGGTGGCTCAATTGCCATGGGCCACCCGCTGGGTGCAACCGGTGCGATGATCATCGGCACGCTATTGGATGAGCTGGAGCGTCAGGACAAGGAAACTGGTCTGGCAACTCTGTGCATCGCGTCGGGTATGGGCGCCGCAACTATTATTGAGCGCGTCTGATGCCAAAGCTTGACCTTTCTCGAATCCCTTTCAAGGGCGGCTCGTCCTATCCCGGCAAGTTGGCCGAGGCGACTGCTGGTCGTTTCGTGCAGCGCGTCGGTGATGCGGGCGGGCTGACTCAGTACGGTGCCAACATCGTGCGTTTGGAGCCGCAGGGTATGTCCTCACTGCGCCACTACCACATGGAGCAGGACGAATTCGCAATCATGCTCAGCGGCACCTGCGTACTGGTTGACGATAATGGTGAACACCAGATGCAACCCGGTGACTGCGCTGCTTGGCCCGCAGGGGAACCGAACGGCCACCACCTTGTGAACAAGACCGATGTGCCCGCGACCTTTCTTGTGGTCGGAACGCGGACCCCGACCGAGACCGGCTATTACAGCGACATAGATATGATGGTGAAGGATGACGAAAACGGATTCTCTTTCACGCGGAAAGACGGCAGCCCGCTGACGGCTGACCAGATTGGAGATGACAATGACTGATTTCACTCTGACGAAAGACGGCGACGGCGTCGCCCTGATCACCTGGGATGTGCCGGGGAAAACTATGAATGTGATGTCGTTTGACGGCTTGGCGCAGTTGAGTGACCTAATCGACCAGGCGTTGGCCGATGACGAAGTAAAGGGCGTCGTCATCACTTCTGGCAAGGAAGGATCGTTCGCTGGCGGGATGGACCTGAACCTTTTGGCCGTTATGAAGGAACAGGCAGGCGACGACCCAGCCAAAGGACTGTTTGAAGGCACAATGCAAATGCACGCCCTGCTGCGTAAGATTGAATTGGCGGGCATGGATCCCAAGACAAAGAAGGGTGGCAAACCGATCGCGACTGCCCTGCCCGGTACGGCGGCTGGCATTGGAATGGAGCTGCCTTTATCTACGCACCGCATCTTTGCCGCTGAAAACCCGAAGGCAAAATATGGGCTACCCGAGATAATGGTCGGCATTTTCCCCGGCGCGGGTGGAACAACCCGAATGGTCCGCAAAGTAGGCCCCATTGCAGCGGCGCCCTTGTTGCTGGAAGGCAAGATGTTGGATGTTAAAAAGGCAAAAGGTGCAGGTTACGTTGATGACATCGCAGAAGATCCGGTTGCAGCCGCAAAGGAGTGGGTGCTGAACGCCAAGGATGCCGATTTGGTAAAACCTTGGGATGCAAAAGGCTATAAAATGCCCGGCGGTGCGCCATACCATCCTGCAGGTTTTATGAACTTCGTCGGCGCTTCCGCAATGGTGAACGGTAAAACCCAAGGAGCATTCCCAGCAGCCAAGGCATTGCTGAGCGCGGTCTATGAAGGAGCGCTGGTTGATTTTGACACCGCACTTAAGATCGAAGCACGATGGTTCACCTCGGTGCTGATGAATCCGTCATCGGGTGCAATGATCCGCTCGCTCTTTTTAAACAAAGAAGCATTGGAGAAGGGTGCTGTACGTCCAGTGGGCGTTCCAGACCAATCGGTTAAGAAGATCGGTGTCCTGGGTGCGGGAATGATGGGTGCAGGTATCGCTTTGGTTTCGGCGCAGGCTGGGATGGAAGTCGTTCTGATCGATCGCGACCAAGAAGCCGCCGACAAGGGCAAAGCTTATACCGAGGACTACCTGGACAAGGGCATAAAACGCGGCAAGACCACAGCTGAGAAAAAAGAAGGCATGTTGGCCCGCATTACTGCAACACACGATCTGGATATACTAAAGGGCTGCGACCTGATCATTGAAGCCGTGTTCGAGGATCCGGGCGTTAAAGCAGAAATGACAAAGAAGGTCGAAGCGATCATACCAGAGGATTGTATCTTTGCCTCGAACACCTCTACTCTGCCGATCACCGATCTGGCTAAGGCATCCGTTCGACCGGACCAGTTCATCGGCATCCACTTCTTCTCGCCAGTTGAAAAGATGTTTCTTGTTGAGATCATCAAAGGCAAGGAAACAGGGGATCGGGCGGTCGCCAAGGCATTGGATTACGTGCGACAAATCCGCAAAACCCCAATCGTCGTTAACGATGCGCGTTTCTTCTATGCGAACCGCTGCATCATTCCTTACATCAACGAAGGGTTGCGGATGATCACCGAAGGGGTCAGCCCGGTATTGGTCGACAATGCCGCGCGTCAACTTGGCTTCCCAGTTGGTCCAATTCAACTGAATGACGAAACTTCCATTGATCTGGGGGCCAAGATTGCGCGCGCTACCAAGGCTGCAATGGGGGACGCATACCAAGAAAGCCCAGCCGATGACCTAATTTTCTGGATGGAGGCAGAAGGCCGTCTTGGTCGAAAGGCAAATGCCGGCTTTTTTGACTATGACGACAAGGGCAAACGCACTGAATACTGGAAAGGATTGCAGGCGAAGTACCCGCATGCCGACAACCAGCCTGACCTGATTGAAGTGCAGGAACGTTTAATGTTCGCTCAGGTTCTCGAAGCTGTCCGCGCTCTTGAAGAAGGCGTTCTGGAAGATATCCGTGAAGGGGATGTTGGCGCTATCCTCGGCTGGGGTTTTGCCCCATGGTCGGGTGGACCGCTGAGCTGGCTGGACATTATAGGCACCCCATATGCGGCCGAGCGCTGCGACCAGTTGACCGAAAAATTCGGTGAACGTTTCGCTTGCCCACCGTTGCTGCGTGAAATGGCTGAAAACGGTCAGAGCTTTTACGGTCGGTTCAACCCAGAAACAAAGGCTGCCTGACAAATTGATGCAGGCGTGTGAAGCCACCTGCCTGCATCCTTAACATTCCATCAATTCTGCTGTCTTGCACGCATGACCAGAACAGTTGCACTTGGGCGACCCGGGCGACCTGAACGTCGAACCCCTAGCGTCGGGCGCATAGGGGAAACTGAATTTTTGTGGATGACCTTCGGTGGTGCGACCGAGGGGTCTGTAATTGCCGAAAAATTGCCATTGCTTGCCATCGCTTCAATGTATTCTGCGGCGGCGTCATCACCCAGAACCTCGTAGGTTGGCTGTCCCACTGCAGCTTGCCGGCGAAATCGGCAGGCCGTGCAATATGCCAGCAAACCGCCTTCGATGATTATCACTTCAGCTTGATCGAAAAACAAAGTTGTGACTTCAAACATTGTCGCGGGAGCATGCGATCGCAGTTCGCCTTTGCCGCCAAGCAATCTGGCGGGAACGATAGACAGGCCACTCATGGAAGAATCAAGCTTTTTAAGTTTCATTGCCACGCCTTGTTCTGGCAGAAGCCAGACCGGCCGCTTGTTGCCGACAGCCTGAGATGGCACATGAACCGGCAGACACTCGGCTCTTGTTTCACCTGAAGGAATTGCAACCGTATCTGTAGAAATCCGGCGTATTTCCCGTACACCGTCGTTCAATGTTCGGACAAGATCTCCCGGCGCCATGTGCTCCACCGACTTCCAGCCTTCTGGCGTTGCTATCTTAGTCCCATGCACAAATCCGCCACGTCTCGCGGAAACTGCGCGCTGGCTGACCGCCCGCTGAATACTGACCGATTGAACAGAAGAATCAGGTAAACTCACTACTTTTAACACGTGCCGGCTCCCTTTAGTGGCACCTTCATAACGACCAAACAGTGCTAGCATGAAAACGGAGAGCGAGACTTCTTTTGGCCACATTTGAGCCGGCATACGGCCTAAATCGGCGCAATATCACCTTTCTTAGCAAACAAAATTGATCTCAACCCATACTTTGGGCCGCTTTTGGAAACGAAAGCCTAGAATGGATTTCCCGCATTTTCCGATTCTGAGTCGATTTGAAGCAATCATTCATTCTGTTCCAGCGGCTTATTGTGCAAGAGCATATTCTTCGTCGGGTTCTTGACTAAACAGCTGGCCAATGCGCGCTTAGTTGTTCCAGCCCATGGGCTATTCCGGTCGCAACAAGTTTGCGCCGAGGGATTGCAACATGCTAGAATTGAAAAAAATAATTCGAGCAGCATTTCAACATGACCGCCCTTAAACAATTCCAGCGGATCGAAGCCACGGGTTTGTGGCGCTCTTCACCCGAAGAGCAACGACGCGAGGTCGTCGTTTCGATCGGCGAGGCAACGCTGACAATCTCGGATTTTAACGACCGCGCACTGACACACTGGTCACTAGCTGCCTTGGTTCGCCAAAATCCGGGCTCCTTCCCGGCAATTTTCAACCCAGATGGCGATCCGGACGAGACGCTTGAACTGCCAAAGTCAGAGACCACGATGCTGGAAGCCATCGATCGACTACAACGCGCGATCGACCGGTCCCGGCCTCATCCGGGCCGCCTGCGCTGGGCTTCGGTTGGCGGGGTTGTGTTCGCCGTTTTGGCTGTATTGTTCTTGTGGTTGCCTCACGCTTTGCAAAATCATGTTGTTTCAGTTGTTCCGGAAATCAAACACCAAGAAATAGCCGCTGCTGTCCTGAAAAGGATCGAGCGTGTATCGGGAAAAGCCTGCACCTCAAGGGAAGCGATGGTATCGTTGCAGAAACTGGCGAACAGGACGGGTGTCAAACAAATTGTGATTGTGCCTGCCGGTGTGCCCGACGCCCTTAGCTTACCTGGCGGAACTGTGGTTTTAAACCGCGCTTTGGTTGAAGACCACGAAGACCCCGCTGTTGCTGCTGGATACGTCCTTGCAGCCCGCGCACAAGCGGCAGCACAGAATCCGCTGGACGAATTGCTGGATCGTACTGGGCCTATTGCCGCGTTCCGCCTGCTGACCACGGGCGAGTTAACATCCGACATCATAGACAGTTATACCGAGCAGGTCCTGACCGAACCGATCCCAAACGTTTCAGATACTGATCTTCTGGCGATGTTCGCACAGGCTGCCATGCCTTCCACTCCATATGCCTACGCACGTGACGTTACCGGAGAATCTGTGCTTGGCTTGATTGAAGCCGACCCGATGGCTGGCAGAGAGTTGGAACAGGTATTGCCGGATCGTGATTGGATCCAACTGCAGAACATCTGCGGTCAGTGATCAGCGCTATTTGGTACCGAACATACGGTCACCAGCATCGCCAAGCCCTGGCATGATGTAACCCTTCGAGTTTAATTCGCGATCAACCGCTGCAGTGACGATCTTCACGTCCGGATGCGCCTCTTTCATCCTTTCGACTCCTTCCGGAGCGGCAAGCAAGCATAAAAAGCGGATGTCGACCGCACCTGCTTCCTTCAGCAGGTCGACGGCGGCGGCAGAGCTGTTGCCAGTCGCCAGCATCGGATCAACGGCGATTACTAAACGGTCCTTTAAACCTTCCGGGGCCTTGAAATAATATTGAACAGGTTTCAGCGTCTCTTCATCGCGATATAGTCCGACGAAACCCACGCGGGCAGATGGGATCAATTCCAGAACCCCATCCAGCATACCGTTTCCGGCGCGCAATATCGATACAAGAGCCAGTTTTTTACCCGCTAGAATAGGCGCATCCATCTCTTCCATCGGCGTTTCGATGTGGCGTGTGGTCAGCTGCATCTCACGTGTGACTTCATAAGCCAGTAGCAAAGTTATCTCACGCAGCAATTGCCGGAAAACCGCTGTCGAAGTGCCTTTGTCCCGCATGAGCGTCAGTTTGTGCTGTACCAGCGGGTGATTTACGACAGTCAGATGGTCGCTCATTGTTTCTCCAGTCTCTTTTTTACTTTCTCGCGGGTTGCATCATCGCAAAATGCCGCTTCCAATGCGGTATTATTCAACGCAGCGAAATCTTCAGTGTCCCAGCCAAAGGTTTGGTGCAACATCTCATATTCACGCCGCATTGTGGTGTGAAAAAACGGCGGGTCGTCTGTTGAAACGGTTACCTTTACTCCGGCATCGCGCAACTTCGCAATTGGGTGCGAGTCGAACTCGGGATACAGCCCAAGCACCACGTTCGAGCCTGGACAGACTTCGAGCGTGATTCCGCGATCAATCAACTCGTGCACCAGGTCCGGATCTTCAATAGCTCGAACACCGTGGCCAATCCGTTCAACACCCAGATGCCGGATCGCGTCCCGAACACTTTCTGGTCCGCCAAACTCACCAGCGTGTGTTGTCAATTGCAGGCCAGCTTCGCGTGCACAGTCAAAGGCCCACTTGTAATCTGCTTGTGCACCAACAGACTCGTTCCCGCCCATGCCGAAACCAGTAATCCAATCTCCGGCAGTTTCGGCTGCGCAATTCGCGCTGCGCTTTGATTGCTCTGGCCCGAAATGGCGAACGCAGGTCACCACGCCGCGCAAAGTAATTTCAAACTTACGCTCCGCCTCTTCTGCCGCGTCCTGAATGGCGCTTAAATAATCTTTCCACGCGGACAAGTCGCCGCCGCCACAGAAATCCGGGCTTAGGAAAGTTTCCGAGTAAATCACTCCGTTTTCAGCGCTTTCCTCTAATATAGCCAAAGTAAGACGGCGAAAATCCTCAGGCGAATTAAGGACTTGGCACGCCGCCTCGTAAACGTTGAGGAAATGGGAAAAATCGCGAAAGTCGTACGATCCGTTTGACTTGAATATCCCACTCAAGTCGACACGTTTTTCATGGGCAAGCTGACGTATGAACGCCGGCGGGGCCGCACCCTCGTGATGCAGGTGCAATTCAATTTTGGGCAGCTCGGCTACATTCATAAAAAAGTCCTACCCGGACCCTGTGCCGGGATGTTCAGATGGTGCGCGACACTGGCTGCGATGTCAGCAAAATTTACCTGCCCGATCTCGCCGCCCCCCTGCCCGGCTATCAATACAGGTACCTGTTCCCGGGTATGGTCGGTGCCAGTCCAGCTTGGGTCATTGCCATGGTCCGCAGTCAACAGCAACAGGTCATTTGGGTAAAGCTTGTTTAGGATCAATCCAATTTCGCGATCAAACCACTCCAACGCACGTGCATATCCGCTGATATCGCGGCGGTGACCATATAAGCTGTCAAACTCAACAAAGTTTGCAAAAGTCAGGCTCCCTTCCGCAGCTTCATCTGTCAGCTTGGACAAATGCTGCATCAATTCAGCGTCTGAACCTTTGTAAAGCTCATCAATCCCTTGCATCGAAAAGATATCGCCAATCTTACCTAATGCGTAGACGTGCCGTCCCGCATCCTGCACCCAGTTTGTAAGAACAGGCGCAGGAGGCAATATCGCGAAATCCTTCCGGTTCGTGGTGCGCGTAAACCCCAAATCGGGAGTTCCGACAAAGGGACGTGCGATAACACGTCCGACTTTCATTTCGTGCAGGCGTGGAGCAAGCGTACGACACATCTCCAGCAACCGATCTAGTCCAAATGTCTCTTCATGCGCAGCAATCTGAAAAACACTGTCTGCTGATGTATAACAGATCGGCCGTCCCGACTGCATGTGTTCGGCCCCCAGTTCGGCAATGATTGCCGTACCTGAGGCATGGCAATTGCCCAAGATACCGTCCGCACCGGCCGCCGACGCGGCCGCTTGGCTTAGATCAGCAGGAAATGCCGGGACGGTGTCAGGGAAGTAATGCCAATCCCACGGCACCGGCAACCCCGCAAGTTCCCAGTGACCAGAAGGCGTGTCCTTGCCCCGAGAATGCTCGCGCGCGCATCCCCATTTTCCGATAGGTTTACCGTTCAACCCCGGCGTGGACGCGTTTGAGGCCAATCGCACAGCCGCGCCCAGCCCCAACCCGTCAAGATTGGGAAGGAAGAGCGGACCAGAGCGTCCGTCTTCGGCGTGACCGTCCGCGCAAGCCTGGGCAATATGGGCTACGGTGTTGGCGCCTGCGTCTGGGATTTCACCGTTAAAAAAAACGTCGGCATCCTCTGCGCCACCAATCCCAACCGAGTCCATGACCAAAAGGAATGCACGTGTCATGCAGTAATCCTTTCATGGACAAGATCGGGTACCTCAACAGGAGTGTCAGATATTGTAACGGAAGCTAAAATACCTGCTTCTGCCCGACGGGCTACATCCTCGCGGGCGGCGTGGACGACGGCAATGGGTTCGCCCTTGGCCACCCGGCATCCGAGTCGAAGCAGTCCCGATATCCCAACTGCTGGGTCTATGATATCACTTTCAACCTGACGTCCTCCGCCCAACGAAACAACGGTGAGACCCAGAGCTTCGCCGTCAAACGCCGCAATGTATCCACCACAAGGCGCAGAAACCTCTTGGATCACATTCGCTTCGGGTAAAAAGCGGGCCCAGTTGTCGACAAACTGGACAGGGCCACCCACCGCAGCCATCATGCGGCCAAATCGCTCAGCGGCCTTACCGTCGCGTATGATTTTGGCAATTCGTGTGCGACCTTCTTCCAATGTGTCACACAGGCCTGCATCCACTAGCAGTACGCCGCCAAGTTCGGCTGAAATCTCAACCAAAGGTGAAATATTGCCGCTAGTGAGAACTTTCATAACTTCGGCCACTTCCAGCGCGTTACCCAAAGCTGGAGCAAGAGGCTGCGACATATCTGTTATAACAGCGCTGGTTCGACATCCCGCGGCATTGGCAGTCTCGGTCAACGCTTTGGCGAGATCGCGGGCGGCCTCAACGGTTTTCATAAAAGCGCCGCTGCCTGCCTTGACATCCAGTACAAGAGCGTCAGGGCTGACCGCTAGTTTTTTTGACAAAATGGATGCCGTGATTAAATCCAGGCTCTCAACCGTGGCAGTTACATCGCGCACTGCGTACAATCGCCTATCTGCTGGGGCTATTTGGCCAGTTGCACCTACAATTGCCGCGCCAGTGTCACGCAACACTTGCTGCAGTCGATCCTGTCCAATTTGGGTGCTTACACCGGGGATTGCTTCCAGCTTATCAAGCGTACCGCCTGTGTGACCCAAACCCCTGCCCGAGATCATCGGAACATATGCACCGCATTCGGCCAAAGCCGGAGCTAGTAAAAGGCTGACACAATCACCAACTCCACCGGTCGAATGTTTGTCGATTACAGGGCCATCCACGTCCCAGCTTAGAACATCGCCGCTGTCGCGCATCGCAATGGTCAGATCGGCACGCCCTTTAGACCCCAACCCACCCATGCAAACTGCCATTGCAAATGCCCCGGCTTGCGCATCGCTGACGCTGCCATCAGCCAGCCCTTGCGCAAACCAATAAAGTTCCTCGCTGCTGGGTACTTCTTCACGACGCAGCTTTGCGATGATCGAACGCGCGTCCATTGCGTCAGCTATCCTCCATATGCGAAGCGTCGAATGCTCCCGGTAAAAGCTGGCCGATCGTAGTTTCAAACTCATCGCCTTCGACAGTTGCCAGAGTCACTTTGACATCCCGGTTACCAAACTCGGCCAGCTTTTGTCTGCATCCCCCGCAAGGCGGTACCGGTTGAGGGCTTGAGGCGACCACGTAAACTTCGGCCAGCTTTTGCTCACCGGCTGCGACCATTGCAGCAATTGCGCCTGCCTCTGCGCAAGTGCCTTCTGGATAGGCCACGTTTTCAACATTGCAGCCTGAAAAAATTTCACCAGAGGTCGACCGCAAAGCCGCGCCAACCTTGAAATTCGAATATGGCGCATAGGCCTTTTCGCGGACAGACAAGGCAGCTTCTTTAAGCGACATGACGATTCCCCATTTTTTGATCATATGGTCAGAAAATTTCAACCTAGTAGAAAGAATTGGAGGAGTTAAGGCCCAGACAGCTACATTCCTACCAGATTTGCAGCTATTTTAACGTGGTTTCAAACGTTCCCGGCAAAGTCACCTCAAGCAGTTCAACATCATCCGTGGGTTCGTCAAGCTTCGTGAACATCCCCGGTGGTATGACAAAGGCATCACCCTGTTCCAGCCTGAAAGGGTCCCGCCCCTCACCCTTGAGCGTCACCTCTCCGTTCATGACAAATGTGAAATGAATGTCGGTGTCGTGGCTGGTCCAAACTGGATCGCCTTGACCCCTGCGAACAACCTGAACCCCCGCAACGCCTTTGGTGTTCTCTGCAATTGTCGTATCGCGGCATATATACCCCGGCAAACGAAATTGCTGCCAGACGGCGTCTTTGGCTTGATTATACACAAACCGCTGCCCCTGCCACTCCCGTTCAGGCCGGAAGTGCGGCGTTGGCAATCTCATCTCATGATCGATTTCAGTGACATGTTCAGCAGGCACACCGATTTCGATGACCTGCACATTGTCTGAGGCCTCAAGAACACGATGGCGGATCTCGGGTGGTTGGATAAAACAGTCGCCCGTTGTCAACCGCAGCTTGTTGCCTTGATCCTCATACACAACATCAACCCATCCGTTGATGCAAAAGATCAGCTGAAACCCGACTTTGTGGAAATGAACCATGTCAGGCACCGGTCCGCCATCTGGAATGCGAATGTGGCTGGCAATGATAGACCCGCCCAGCCTATCTGGAACAAGGTCACGATAGTGCATGCCTGCCCGCCCAATTATCCAGGGAGCCTGATCCTTAAGTCGTCGCACGACAAAGGAATGCACTGTTTCCGGCATAACCATGGGTGGATCGAGTTCTTCAATTTCCACCCTTGTGCCATTAGGCGCGACCAAAGCGCGTTGGCCATCGGCAAATTCATCCGGACGATCGGTGAGAATACGCAGGGTGCCAGGTGGCTCTGGGGCATCCTTTTCAATTCGCACGCGCAGCCCGTGCCCGGAAAACACCGCAACCCGCGGATCATCAGCCGGATAGATCATATCCATCCGCATGCCCAAAACCTTGGTGAAAAAGGGAATGTCGTCTCGCAATTCCTGCGTTGGAAGGCGTATTTCCGCTTTAGTCTGACTGTGGTTCTGGCGCGATGTCATATGATGTCTCGTCAATTTCGGTTTTTGGCCATCCGATCAGAACGGCGGCCAAAATGCCAATTGAAAAGAACATCTCAAGCGTTTCTTCCAGAACAAAAAGGCGAACAAGCATGGTTTCTGACAGGCCCGCGCTCAACATACCTGACATTTCTTCGATAAGCTGTGCGACGACCGCCGCTGAGCCCGCCAATACAAAGATAATCAGAAAAGGAGCTTTTTGCTTGAATGCGCGCCATGCGTTCGGCAACCCGTGCCAGAACAGACCGCCGATCACGATCACGGCTAACGCCAGACGGATAATGGTTAAATCAAGTAGATTGTCCAATCCACTAAGTGCCCAGAAAGCCAGACTGTCATGAGCGTAAATGTCCGCTTCCAATTCGCGTTCAGCCAACAGAAGGCAAACCAGCCCTATGTAAAGACGGCCCAATCCGGGATATCTCCAAAGCGCCGCAAACCCAGCCGCTAAAAGTGCAGCCGCAGAGGCGGTCTCGATCAATCCGCCTTCCTGATTCAAGGTCGAAGCCTGATGTGGCCAAATGCTAATGGCCGTCAAAAAAACAATTACAAACAACAATACTGCAAAAGCCACGATTCGAGCGGGAACAAATGGCATTGGACCAGCCGAAATCGCCGGCTTGACCGTAAATTCGTCTTTATAGCTCATAGAGGTCTTTCGGTGCTCGACGATGTTATTTATTCGAAGTTGGCGAAATGTAAGAATTTGACGACATTTTTCAACCAGCAGAAATCAAGCGTTACAAAAGTGTTGCAAAACGACCGAGCGTAGCCAAGCCAACACAAATAATTTAGCCTTAAATCAAATTTCTTAGGGAGCTGAATCGCCGATGTCTGAAACACCCAGCCTGCGGCAGGCCGCGCTTGAATATCATGCTTTTCCAAAACCCGGCAAGCTTGAGATCAAGGCCACGAAACCAATGGCCAACGGCCGTGACCTGGCCCGTGCATACTCGCCCGGTGTCGCTGAGGCCAGTTTGGAAATAAAGGCTGACGCAACAAATGCGGAAAAATACACGGCTCGCGGTAACCTTGTCGCTGTGGTGTCGAACGGGACTGCGGTTCTGGGTCTGGGCGACATCGGTGCATTGGCATCAAAACCTGTAATGGAGGGCAAAGCGGTCCTGTTCAAAAAGTTCGCCGGAATCGACTGTTTCGACATCGAAGTGGACCAGCACGACCCTGAGAAATTAGCCGATATCGTATGCGCGTTGGAACCGACATTCGGAGCCATCAATCTCGAAGACATAAAAGCGCCGGATTGCTTTATAGTTGAAAAACTTTGTCGGGAAAGAATGAACATTCCTGTCTTTCACGACGATCAACACGGCACCGCCATTGTGGTCGGGGCCGCAGCCAAAAACGCTTTGCACGTTGCAGGCAAGGCGTTCGAGGACATTAAGGTCGTTTCAACCGGCGGAGGTGCTGCGGGTATTGCCTGCCTGAACATGTTGGTAAAACTCGGCGTCAAGCGAGAGAATATCTGGCTGTGTGACATTCACGGATTGGTCTACAATGGCCGGACCGAAGACATGAACCCGCACAAGGATCAATTTGCCCAGGATTCGGATTTACGCTCTTTGGACGATGTGATTGACAGTGCAGACCTTTTCCTTGGTCTGAGTGGTCCGAATGTTCTGAAGCCCGACATGGTTAAGAAGATGGCAAACCAGCCCATCATTTTTGCCTTGGCAAACCCAACGCCGGAAATCCTGCCAAAGACTGCTCGGGAAGTCGCGCCTGATGCCATAATCGCCACGGGCCGAAGCGATTTTCCCAATCAAGTCAACAACGTTCTTTGTTTTCCTTTCATTTTCCGCGGAGCTTTGGATGTAGGCGCAACCGAAATCAACGACGCAATGCAAATTGCTTGCGTCGACGGAATTGCAGAAATGGCACGCGCGACAACCAGCGCCGAGGCGGCGGCGGCCTACAAAGGAGAGCAACTGACATTTGGCCCGGATTACCTGATCCCAAAACCGTTTGATCCGCGTCTGGTGGGGGTGGTTTCTTCATCGGTTGCCCAAGCCGCGATGGACAGCGGTGTCGCAAAACGCCCTATTGCAGATATCGAAGCCTATAAAGAGCGATTGAACCAAAGTGTGTTCAAGTCTGCCTTTCTAATGCGTCCGGTATTTGAAGCAGCAGCTGTTGCGTCGCGCCGGATCGTATTTGCCGAAGGTGAAGACGAACGGGTTCTGCGTGCTGCTCAAGCCATTTTGGAGGAAACTACCGAAACACCAATCCTCATTGGGCGACCGGACGTGATAGATGCGCGTTGCGAACGACTTGGGTTAACGGTGCGGCCAGGTCAGGACTTTCAAATCGTAAACCCTCATGACGACCCGCGATACTACGACTATTGGAGTTCCTATCACCAAATTATGCAGCGTCGGGGCGTGACTCCTGACTTGGCAAAAGCGATCCTGCGAACGAACAACACGGCCATTGGAGCAATCATGGTTCATCGTGGCGAAGCTGACAGTTTGATCTGTGGAACTTTCGGAGAATACCGCTGGCATCTGAACTACGTCGAACAAGTGCTGGGTAATGCAAACCTGTATCCACACGGCGCACTTTCGTTAATGATCCTTGAGGATGGCCCCTTGTTCATTGCCGACACACATGTGCGACAGCTGCCAAGCCCAGAAGAACTAGCCGAAATCACAATCGGTGCCGCCAGACACGTCCGTCGATTTGGCATCAAACCCAAGATCGCGTTCTGCTCGCAATCGCAATTCGGAAACCAGACTGAAGGCTCGGGAAAGCGTCTTCGGGAAGCAATAAAAATTCTAGATGCCGCACCGCGCGACTTTGTTTACGAAGGTGAAATGAACCTTGATTTGGCTTTGGATCCTGAATTGCGGGACCGCATCTTTCCCAATTCTCGTTTGGAAGGGGCCGCAAACGTTCTGATTTTCGCGCATGCTGATGCAGCCAGCGGTGTGCGAAATATCCTAAAAATGAAGGCTGATGGTCTTGAAGTCGGCCCGATCCTAATGGGGATGGGCAACAAAGCACATATCGTAACACCTTCAATCACAGCACGAGGATTGCTGAACATGGCCGCGATTGCCGGGACCCCGGTGGCCCATTATGGCTAGTTGGGACGAGGGAAAGTTACGCACGCGCCTTTTGGTGTCTATCGGGGAATAAGGTTGATTCTGTTGGCGCTATCGGTGTGGGTCGGCTGAAGTTTGCACATTTGCAAACACGCCATTCTGGTATCAAAATCACCGATTTACCTAAAGGATTTGCAAAAATTTGCAGAAGAAGTCTACAAAATCTGCAAATCAATCGCGATAAACTGACGCGCCGTCATTTGAGCGGCTTGTTCACTGAAACGACGGTGCCTAACACATTGCAAGAGGATTCACGGAGGAGATCAACATGGCGTATCAGGATGTTTACGACGGCTGGAAATCCGACCCCGAGGCATTCTGGATGGAGGCCGCAAAAGGCATCGACTGGGTGCGTACGCCAAGCAAAGCCTTGTTTGACGACAATGCGCCTCTGTATGAGTGGTTCAGCGATGCTCAGGTCAATACCTGCTGGAACGCAGTAGACCGACATGTCGAAAATGGCCGTGGCGAACAAACAGCCATTATTTACGACAGCCCGATTGCGCACGCAAAACGAGAGATTTCTTATGTGGAACTGCGTAATCGCGTAGCAACACTAGCCGGTGCTTTGCGGGCCAAGGGCATCGAAAAAGGCGATCGGGTCATCATCTACATGCCGATGATCCCTGAAGCGCTGGAAGCTATGTTGGCCTGCGCGCGCCTTGGAGCGATACACTCAGTTGTTTTCGGCGGCTTTGCCAGCAACGAACTGGCCGTGCGAATAGACGATGCTAAACCCAAGGCGATAATTGCGGCGTCCTGCGGGATGGAGCCTGGCCGTGTCGTTCACTACAAACCTTTGTTGGACGGCGCAATTGACTTGGCCACCCACAAACCTGATTTTTGCGTAATCTTCCAGCGCGAACAAGAGGTTGCGAATCTGATCGAGGGCCGCGATTTCAATTGGCACGGGTTTCAATATGGCGTTGAACCTGCCGAATGTGTGCCAGTCGATGGAAATGATCCCGCTTATATCCTCTATACCTCTGGTACGACCGGTTCACCCAAGGGCGTCGTTCGTCCCACCGCTGGGCACCTTGTGGCGCTGAACTGGTCGATGAAAAACATATACAATGTCGACCCCGGAGACGTGTTCTGGGCTGCCTCTGACGTGGGCTGGGTCGTGGGGCATTCCTATATTTGCTATGCGCCTCTCATACATGGGAACACGACCATCGTATTCGAGGGAAAGCCTGTGGGCACGCCAGATGCCGGTACTTTCTGGCGGGTGATTTCGGAACATAAGGTCAAGAGTTTCTTTACCGCGCCGACCGCGATCCGGGCTGTCAAACGCGAGGACCCAAAGGCCGAATTGATGGCTCAGTATGATCTGTCGAGTTTGGGTGCGCTGTTTCTGGCGGGCGAACGGGCGGACCCCGACACAATTATCTGGGCGCAAAATGCATTGAAAGTGCCAGTGATCGACCATTGGTGGCAAACCGAAACCGGGTGGACGATTGCCGGCAACCCTTTGGGAATCGAGGAACTGCCGACAAAACTTGGTTCCCCAGCCAAACCGATGCCCGGCTATGACGTTCAGATTCTTGACGAAGGTGGTCATCCTGTAAAACCCGGAGAACTGGGTGCAATTGCAGTAAAACTACCCTTGCCACCGGGAACACTGCCTACTCTTTGGAATGCCGAAGCACGGTTCAGAAAATCATACCTGGAACATTTTCCCGGCTACTACGAAACGGGTGATGCGGGTATGATCGACGAGGATGGATACCTCTATATCATGGCGCGCACTGACGATGTCATCAACGTGGCTGGTCACAGATTGTCGACTGGCGGCATGGAAGAGGTTTTGGCCGCCCACCCGGATGTGGCGGAGTGCGCGGTGATAGGTGTATCCGATCAACTGAAAGGACAGATGCCAGTTGGCTTTTTGTGCTTGAATGCAGGCTCGGATCGAAATCACGACGACGTTGTACAGGATGTCGTTAACATGGTTCGCGAAAAGATTGGCCCGGTTGCTGCCTTTAAAACAGCGGTTGTAGTTGATCGGTTGCCCAAGACACGCTCGGGCAAGATTTTGCGTGGTACAATGGTGTCGATAGCAGATGGCAAAGAATACAAGATGCCCGCTACAATAGACGATCCTGTCATATTGGACGAGATCACGTCCGCGTTGAAAACTATCGGCTACGCAAAGTAAATCTTTTTCGGGCTGTCCTACTGCCGCCCATATGATCTGTTTTTCTTGCAACCTACCGCGGGCCTTTTACTGTCAATCCAAGACAGTGAGGGCATATGACAAACTCTGAACTCTGGCGGCTGAACGCCACCGACCTGACCGCGCTGACGCGATCCGGGGACGTAAGCGCCGAAGATTCTGTTCGAAGCGCTATCGAAAGAATGCATCAGGCGAACCCTGATCTGAACGCGGTAGTTGAGGATCTAAGCGCCGAAGCGCTGGAGCGTGCCAGAAGCCTTGACCACGCCCGTTCGAAAGGTATCGCGCCGGGACCGTTGCATGGGGTGCCCGTCACCATCAAGGTGAATGTAGATCAGAAAGGCCACGCAACGACAAATGGCGTCGTTGCGCTTAAGAATTTAATTGCGCCGGATGATGCGCCAGTCGTGACCAACTTGCAAAACGCCGGAGCGGTTGTGATCGGCAGAACGAACACACCAGAGTTTTCGTTCCGTGCCGATACGGACAACCAACTTTACGGTCGGACGCATAACCCGTGGGGGCGGCATATCTCTCCCGGAGGATCGTCGGGCGGCGCGGGAGCAGCGGTCATGGCCGGAATTGGTGCCTTGGCACACGGCAACGATATTGGCGGCAGCCTGCGTTTTCCTGCGGCAGCCAATGGTGCGGTGACGGTAAAACCGGGCCTTGGTCGTGTCCCAGCGTGGAACCCCAGCCAAACCGCTGAACGCGGTCTTCTTGCCCAGTCTATGTCAGTGCAAGGGCTGATTACACGCTCGGCCGCTGATCTCCATCTGGCTATGCCCAGCTTAATCGAAACAGACCCCAGAGACCCGTTTCACGTGCCAATGCAATGGCGCGGTTCAGATCCCGAAGGCACGATCAAAGTCGCCTTAACAAAGAACACTTTTGGTTATGCATTGCACCCAGAAGTTGAAAAGGCTCTCGATATCGCTCGCGACGCACTGACTGACGCCGGTTACGATATCAAAGAAGTAGACCCACCTGACGTCTTCGAATGTGGTCGCGCCGGATATCGGGCGCTTATGGGCGAAGTTATGACTCTTCTGCAGGGCGATATTACAGCTGCGGGTTCTCAGACAATCAAAGACATCTTTGGCGTCTACTTTCAGGAATTCCCGCCGATCGTTGAAACTGAGTTGGTAAGAATGCTGGCCAAACGGACATACTACGCCCGAGAATGGTCGCTGTTTTTACAGGACTACCATTTGGTCCTGTCACCTTTTTTGCCCCAGCCGTTTTTCAAACCTAACCGGGATACCGAAGGTGCTGAAGGCGTGCATGAAGTTCTTGGATGTGCGGTTTATTCCTATGCAATGAACTTTTTGGGTCTTCCAGCGGCTTGCGTACCAGCCCGTCTGGCTGATTTGCCCAACGGACCGCAACCGATCAACGTGCAAATCGCCGCCAGACGCTGGCGCGAAGATCTGGCTGTGGACGCTGCCGCCGCAATCGAAGCACGGGTCGGCCCAATGGCCCCCATCCTTTGGGACAAACTGGAAACCTCTGTCTGAAAGCAAGGCTTGTGTGCCACAAAAAATAGACCCCGGGTCAATATGCCCGGGGTCCTCGTGCTAAAATATGCCCGGAATACTGATGACGAGCGTAGCACCACCTACCCACGCCAGCGCGAAAACTGCGCTATCATTCGAAAACACCGTTGGATGGCCACTCACTTCCATCCTAGCGTGTTCTCCGAGCAGAATCAGATTACCAGAGGGTTAATAGCTTTCCTGTGAACTGGTTCACACAAGCCGCTGGAAATACCTTCACACGGTCTGATTCAGGTGAACTGTTCGGAAATCAAGCGCTCTTCTAAGCCGTGACCGGGATCGAATAATATTCGGTGCTGCACTTTCGGTTCTGATCGAATCTCGACCCAGTCGATGTCGGAGATTGAGATAGAATCTGCATCGGCCATGACAGGCCGTTTGTCCGCTTCGATTACATCAAACCGAACCTGAGCGGTCTTCGGTAATAACGCCCCACGCCATCGCCTTGGCCGAAACGCAGCAATTGCTGTAAGAGCCAAAACGTCCGCTCCGATAGGAAGAATCGGTCCATGGGCTGAGTAGTTGTAAGCTGTCGAGCCGGCTGGCGTGGACAATAGAGCCCCGTCACAAACAAGTTCTTCCAAACGCTCACGGCCATCTACACTAATCTTTAGACGCGCCGCCTGGGGGCCCGCACGCAATAGGGACACCTCGTTTATTGCCAGCGCCTCATGCATTGCGCCGGACTGGTCCATAGCCTTCATAAAAAGCGGATTGATGACTTCTTCCTCAGCTTCAGACAGCCGGGACAAAAGATCGGTTTCGCCATATTCGTTCATCAGAAATCCGATGGTCCCGCGATTCATGCCATAGACCGGCTTGTCCAAGTGCTGGGTGCTGTGGAGGGTCCGTAACATAAATCCGTCGCCGCCCAGCGCGACCACGACGTCTGCGTCGCGGGGGGACACATTGCCATAACGAGCCACCAATGCTTCCCTAGCGGACTGGGCAACATCGACGTCGCTGGCGAGAAAGGCGATTCTTTTAGTCATCTGATCCGGTTTCCGGTATTGCACATTTGGTTCCGAAACAAACATACCTTTCCAAGATAGACCAGACTTGACGCCGCAGCGGGCTGAATCGTCGCTTTATGTCTTTTGCACGAGGAGTGTTTCCGATAGGAAATCCGCAAGTTTCCCCCAGCCATGTGGAGCCTCCATGAACGCCAATCTTCGTGACACCGGTTTTTTCACCCAGTCCCTCGCCGACCGCGACCCAGAGCTGTTCGGTTCGATCAAATCCGAGTTGGGCCGTCAGCGCGACGAGATCGAGCTGATCGCCAGCGAAAACATCGTCTCTGCAGCTGTGATGGAGGCGCAGGGTTCGGTCATGACCAACAAATATGCCGAAGGGTATCCTGGACGCCGGTATTACGGCGGATGCCAATTCGTCGACATTGCTGAAAACCTGGCAATAGACCGCGCCAAGCAGTTGTTTGGATGTCAATTCGCAAACGTTCAGCCGAACTCTGGTTCACAGGCGAACCAAGGTGTTTTTCAGGCTTTGATCAAACCTGGCGACACTATCTTAGGAATGAGTCTGGATGCTGGCGGCCACTTAACCCATGGTGCCCGCCCGAACCAATCCGGCAAATGGTTCAATGCCGTGCAATACGGTGTACGCAAGCAAGACAACATGTTGGACTATGACCAGGTAGAAGCGTTGGCGAAGGAGCACCAGCCGAAGTTGATCATCGCAGGAGGATCTGCGATTCCACGCCAAATCGACTTTGCCCGCATGCGCGAAATCGCCGATATGGTCGGCGCCTATCTGCATGTAGACATGGCGCATTTCGCTGGTCTGGTGGCGGCGGGCGAACACCCCTCGCCGTTTCCTCACGCCCACGTGGCCACAACAACAACGCACAAGACACTGCGTGGTCCGCGTGGCGGCATGATCCTGACCAATGACGAAGAAATCGCCAAGAAAGTGAATTCCGCGATCTTTCCCGGTATTCAAGGCGGCCCGCTTATGCACGTGATTGCAGGTAAAGCCGTTGCCTTAGGCGAGGCCCTTCAGCCAGCTTTCAAAGACTATATCAGGCAGGTTGTGGTGAACGCACAGGCGCTTTCGGATCAACTAATCAAGGGCGGTTTGGATACTGTCACTCACGGTACCGACACACATGTTGTGTTAGTCGACCTGCGCCCCAAAGGTGTCAAAGGCAACGCCACCGAGAACGCTTTGGGTCGGGCACATATCACCTGTAACAAAAACGGTGTGCCATTTGATCCGGAAAAACCGACTATTACCAGTGGCATCCGTTTGGGCTCACCCGCGGGAACGACGCGTGGTTTTGGCGAAACTGAGTTCCGCCAAATAGCGGACTGGATCATCGAGGTGGTCGATGGTTTGGCCGCCAACGGCGAGGATGGAAATGGTGAGATCGAATCAAAAGTCAAAGCAGAAGTTACTGAACTTTGCGCCCGCTTCCCGATCTATCCCAACCTGTAAGTAAGGCTTTACAGGGAAACGGCGCCTTAAGTTGGCGCCGTTTTTTTGGGTCTCACGGCAACTCCGAAACGGTTAAATAAACCCACGCCAGTTGAGAACCACCAAAACTGCAACTGACAGTACTAAGAAACCCAAAGCAACAGAACCTAGGTAGCTAAGAAACCAACCCCAGCGGCGATCAGCCAAATTGATCGCATTCAGATGCTCCTGAACCTCCTCCGACGCTTTTTCAAGCGCGGGTGTGTCTAGGATCAACCTCAACCTTGGGTGTTCGGCCAATTTTTCAGCATTCGCCAAAACTAACGCCTGTTTGTAAACCCGACGCGGCAACCGCCGCTTGGCGCGCTTTACAGACTCAGACAAAGTCTTGTCGCGCAAACCTAGTTTTTTTTGCAGCAACAGAACCGTTTCAGCGATCTGAGACTGAATGTTTGCTTCATGCGACATCGGTTCCTCCTGCGCAGTAATGTAACGCCCCTCGAAACCAGCGACAATGGGGGTGGTTGTTCCCCGCAGTGGCGGGTATCACGACTTTATGCTTAACACGATCCTCCACGGTGCCCCATCAGACCAACCACCGCTGCTGATTGCCCATGGCCTTTATGGTTCAGCGCGAAACTGGGGCGTTATCGCCCGCAGGCTATCAGATGAAAGACAAGTTGTGGCGGTGGATATGCGCAATCATGCCTACAGTTTTTGGGATGAACATCATGACTATCCCAGTTTGGCGCAAGATTTAGCCGAAGTTATCGACTCGGTTGGTGGGCGTGCAGACGTGCTTGGACACTCCATGGGTGGCAAGGCATCGATGGTTTTGGCACTGGAACACGGCGCTTTGGTTCGCAAACTGGTTGTTGCCGACATCGCGCCGGTCACGTATTCCCACAGCCAGATTCAGTTTATCGAGGCGATGCGCGCCATCGATTTGGCGGGTATCACCCGCCGTTCAGACGCTGAAACGCAACTGGCAGAACTTGGGGTTGAAAAATCCCTACAGAGTTTTTTTACGCAGTCGCTGGACCTCGAACAGAAACGCTGGCGATTGAATCTGGATGTTCTAGGTGCCGAAATGTCAAAAATCATGAGCTTTCCCAAAACAGACAGCTCATGGGGCGGATCCGCTCTGTTCTTAACCGGCGCGGCATCCGATTATGTGCTACCAGAGTATCGCTCTGGAATACGGGCATTATTTCCAAAAGTCCGTTTTGCGAAAATACCCGGCGCAGGTCACTGGCTTCATGCCGACAGGCCCCGTGAGTTCGAGGCCGCCGTCAGAACCTTTTTGAACGCCTGACTATTTTTGGTCTGCAACCGCGCCGCCGCCGTTTACCCAATCTGAGAACCCGCCCAGGTTATAGACTTGTTCGTAACCCATGTCCTTTAGCAGCTTGCCCGCCAAGGCCGCGCGGCCACCTGACGCGCAGTGCAGCACAATCGGTCGATCCAGCTGTAATTCCGGATCGTGCGAAGGCATATCCGGGTCGGCGCGAAATTCCAGCATGCCTCGCGAAATATGATGCGATCCTGCGGCGCGACCAGTCCGTTCCAACTCAGGCGCATCTCTGATGTCGAGCAGCAAAGCCCCCTGCTCAATCAAGTCTTTGGCGCGCTGTGCGTCGATCCTCTCGACCACGGCATTTGCGGCCTCCATCATGGCTTTGACCGTCAATGGCATGTACAAGTCTCCTGTGCAAATTCCACTGGATGCTAGCATGCAATTTTCAGAAGAAGTAGCCAGCGCAGCGCGCAAGCCATAACTTTAATGCTCCCGAAATGCCCGGGACATACTATCTGTCACCGGTTTGGCAATGTAGGCCGCGAATGTCCGCTCTTCGGTTTGGATCATAATTTCGGCTGGCATACCCGGAGTGGGCACGAAACCATTTACTCGACCCATTTCGTCAGGGGTCAGTGAAATCCGTGCAAGGTAAACTTCTTGCGGGATGCCTGCCGCGTCTTCAAGCAACGAGTCAGCCGAGACATAGAAGACCTCGCCGTACAAAACAGGCGTCGTCCTCTGGTTCAGGGCCACAAGGCGCACCGAAGCTATCTGGCCGGTTGCCACGCTGTCGATCTCGGTTCGCGGTATCTGGGCCTCGATGATCAGTGGCGCATCGGCGGGTAGAATTTCGGCAATTGGTTCACCGGTTTCAATGACGCCGCCAGGGGTATGGTGATGGAGCCGCACAACGGTTCCCGTAACCGGGGCCCGTACGACAGCGCGGTCCAGTATGCTGCGTGCCTGCCTTGCTTTTTCCCGAACGCTTTCAAGGTCTGCTTCGATCACGCCGAGTTCGTCCAAAGCCGCTTCACGATATGCTGATCGGGTTCTCAAGATCTGCTCTTCGTATTTCAGCAGCATCTGGTTAACTTCTGCTGTTTCGGCGTTAAGCCTGGCCAGTTGCCCTTCGGCCTCGGCTTGGACACGTCGGATCGTGTTCAGATCACCCTTGCGCACCAATCCTTTTTCGAACAATGACGCTTTCGTATCATACTCTTCCTTCAGGATATCAGAGCGGCGCTGAAGACTGCTCAATTGGGCCTCAAACCCCGTAGCCCGGATGCGCAATGCCTCCATATTACGTTCAAGCAATGCAATGTCATTCATGAGTGTCTTGCGCGAAACATCAAAGCTCAGCTTTTGACTGTCGAGGATGGTCATCACTTCCACATCATCGGAAGCTTCAATCAGGTTGGCGGAAAAGACTAAGCGTTCTCTTTCACTGTGCTCGGCCAATAGCCTTTCGGTCATTGCCTGAAGTCGGATTTTGCGAATGAACAATTCACGTTCGTTTGCCTCGGCAGAAGTCTGGTCAAGGGTCATCAGGATTTGCCCCGCTTCGACTGCCTCGCCTTCGGACACAAGAATATCTTCGATAATGCCACCTTCTAGGTGCTGAACGATTTTGTTTCGTCCCGTTGCAACGAAACTGCCTTGTGCGATTACAGCTGCTGCAAGAGGCGCCCGAAACGACCAAATACCAAAACCGCCAAAGCACACCACCAACATAATCAATCCAAGCACGATCTGTTTGTTGATCGAACGCGGAACTTCGGAATACCAATAGGCTGGCTCTTCGACTTTAACCAAATCGCTCATCGATTATCCCCCCTTGCCCTGCAACTCGGGTTTTGGACGTGATCCGTTAAGTTGTTCCAGCACTTGCTCGCGCTGACCGAACAAAGCGACGCGCCCATCTGTCAAAAGCATAATTTTGTCTACAACGTTCAAAAGTGTGGGTTTCTGCGTGATTACCACAACGGTGATCTTGCTTTCCTTGGCTTGTCCTATTGCCCGCGCCAGTGCTTTATCCCCTGCCACATCCAGATTAGAGTTCGGCTCGTCCAATACAACCATGCGCGGATTTCCAAAAAATGCGCGCGCGAGTGCAATACGCTGTTTCTGTCCACCGGACAGGGGTGAACCGTCTGCCGCAACAACTGTCTCATAGCCCTGCGGGAGGGTCGCAATCATATTGTGCACGTCGGCCAGCACTGCGGCGTCGTGGATCTGTTCGTCTGTCGCATCCGCGCGCATGCGGCCAATGTTATCCTTAATTGTTCCGGGGAAAAGCTGTACGTCCTGCGGAAGGTAGCCAATGCTTTCGCCAAACTGTCGCGGATCCCAGTTGCGAATATCCATCAGGTCCAGTCGGACGCTGCCCGATGTCGGCAGGATCGACCCGACAAGTGTTTTACCAAGCGTGGTTTTACCAGCGCCCGAATTGCCAATGATGGCCAGCGTTTCACCCGGGTTCAGCGAGAAAGAGATTCCATTTAGGACAACGCGCTTGGTGCCACCAGGCACGTACAGCAGGCGCTCCACATCCACGCGTCCTTCTGGACGTGGCAGACGGAGTTTCTCAAACTGCAAAGCAGAATTTGACAAGAGCGCCTTGATCCGCCCAAACGAACCGCGGGTAAGCAGGAAGGTATTCCAACCTTCGATTGAACCTTCGATCGGCGCAAAAGCACGACCAGCGATTATCGACGCAGCGATAACCATACCTCCGGTGATTTCGCCCTGCAGCGCAAGGAAAGCGCCCCAGCCTAGAATTCCGATTTGGGTCAACAGGCGAACCGCGCGCGATATCGCAGCAAATATCACGTTTCGGTCCTGCGCTCGCACCTGCCATGTTAATGACTGGGCTGTATCGCGACCCCAAATGCGCACTGCCTCTGGGATCATTGCAAGAGCATTGATGATCTGGCTGTTTCGCGCCATCGAGTCCAGGTGCTGGTTGGCCAGAGACTGTGCCTGATTGGCCTTTGCAAAGGGTTTGGCCGTCATTTTCTGGTTGATCAGCGCAATCGTCATCAACAGCAGCGCGGTCACGACCACGATCATACCCAGTTGCGGATGAACCAAGAAAATCATCAATATGAAAAGCGGTGCGAAGGGTACATCGAGAAATGAGATCAGCGTCCCAGAAACCAGAAATCCACGCACTTGCTGTAAATCTCCTAAGGTTTGATATTCTCGCCCGTTACCATGTAACGAGGCGTGTGCCGCCGCACTTAGAACCGGTGCACCAAGCCTTGCGGCCACTTCGACAGCGGTTCGCATCAGCATGAATCGCCTGACTGCGTCGAAAGCCGATTGAAATATCACAGCCCCGGCAACAATAGCTGTAAGCATTATCAACGTGTCAATCGAACGGCTGGTCAGAACGCGATCGCTGATTTGAAACAAGTAGATTGGTATAGCAAGAATAAGAACGTTTGTCGCGCAAGTTAGCAAAAGCACGAAAGACAAATTGCGCCAGATCGCTCTCAGCGAAGTTCGAAGCGTTTTCTGAAAGTCTTCGGGCGGGGTTCTTTTGTGAAAGGTTTGGGGTGGCCCTTTGCCGTCTCCTCCGCCAGTTGAAGTGGAGCGGACGAGCGGCTCATTTGCCTTAGCTTCAATCGTCGTGCCTATGCGCTCTTTGTCACCCGTTGGCGCAGAGGGGGTCATGCGCGCATTATCGGGTCGCGCTTTTTCACGATCGGGGCTTTTGGAATCGGCCACCCCATTGTCGCAACCCACAGGGTCTTTCTGTTTCTCAGGCTGCGACTGTGCACGACGATGGGGAGTATCGGCGCGCGAATTCTCAGGCTCTTTCTGTGCCTGTTCTTCCGGTTGATTGACAAATTTCAGATTTGAGACGCTGGCGTCGGACTCGTCAGGCCCGACTTGCGGCGGCCCATTAGTTGGTGTCTGAGACCCTGTCGGGCCAGCAACTGCAGAACCGGCTTGGACGTCTGCCACACGCATGTCCTTGGTCAGGAGGAGCTGAGAGACAAAGCCTGCCGGATCAACCGGTTTTGACCCCAAGACCCGGTCACTGGGTTTCAGGGTCAAAGGCGCACCACCTCCGTGCCGGTCCAATGGGCTGGCGTAACGGGTGCGACGCGACGAAAAAACGATCGACATAAATAAACCTTTTAGTCACTCGTAACTTACAGAAAAGTCAAGCCAGCAAGGTCTGAAGGCCATCGGTAGTTTCGGCCATTTCACCCGGCGTAAGATCATTTCCTTTCGGCCCGATCCCAGTTTCATCGCCCGGGACATTCATTTCGTCCATGATCAGCGCAATCGCTTCGTTCGCGATTTCCTCGACCTCTTCGTGCGACGGAACGTCAATCAGGCTTGCCTGATGTAATAGCAAGTCTGAGTATTCACCCTCGGCGGCCATCACAGTCGAGTCAACACCAGATTTGACAATATTTGCTGCGTTGAGCATCGCATTGCTACCTGCAACGACTTCTGTTGCGTGTGCATTTGGACCATGCAAGTGCACATCGTCCTGATCTGCAAGCACGGTCACCTGTTCGAAGACGTTAACCTGTAACAGATTACCCTCGATGTTAAGAACGCGCAGCTGCTCCATCCCGGCAAAGGTTGGGTCATTCAACAATGCATCATGTAGTGCATCAATGTCTGACTCGGTCAAATCCATCGCGGCGCTCAGGTCGTCGTTAAGTTCTTCATGAACATCCCTGCCAGTCGTGTTGACCGAAGCCATATTCATCAGCAGGTTCTCATCGGCGCCATCCTCGACACCCGCCATACCGCCAGAAACCACATCGTCGTCCATCAGGACCAGCGTCTGCATCAGTATGTCGATTGAGATCATATCTCCGCCGACCATCACCAAGTCGTAGTAGGACCCCAATTGTATGATGTTACTTACATTAACCATCTCATTGTCGCCCAACGCATAAAGGGTGGTCGACGCCGAGATTTCCGTCCCGATATGGTCAATGTCAGTTGCGTCAGTTTCTTGTTTAACGAAATTCGATACGATTAGGTCGCCGTTAATCCAGTCAATCGTGATCCACTCTGGCTGACCTTCGTTTTCCGCGCTGTCATCTATCCAGTAGGCCGGGTTTTCTTCAACGCTGATATGCGAAGTTTGGACAACATTGGTGCCGGATTTGTTTGCGGGTGCTCCAACATCCATGTCAGAGACAACAGCCACCTGACTAATCATGGTCAAACTAACCGACTGGCCGCCAACGGCAATATAAGGCGCGTCGATCCACGCCACTGTCGCCGATACCTCATTGATGGCCAGATTTCCGCCAGTGACGACCGAGTGTCCATCATTGAACTCGTCTTCGTCATCACGATCCCACTCCGCAGGAAACGGATCGGGCGAGGTTTCTTCGTCAACTTGCTCTTTCTTGTGGAATGAAGGCAGAAGTTCGTCCCATTCCGGGGCTTCATCAACATACTCACCGTTGACTATGATGCCCAAAGCGTCTGCACCGTGGAATTGGTGTACCGTCACTCCTTCGAGGTTCGAAATTGACGGCGACAGCATTTCCTGCGCCAAGGCTTTGACGTAGTCTATCGAAAGGTAATCGGCAATCGAATAAGACGGCGCGGACACAGCGTGCAACGATGTCGCCACCTGCGTCGCTTCTTCTGCCTCAGCAATCAATTCATCGGCATCGCGGAAATCACCCTCGCCGATCGTATCGTTGTCGCTTAGCACTAGGCTTTGGAAAGTATAGGTGACTGCCGAACCTATCGGTTGTTCGGCCTCGATTTCGGGCTGCACGGGGACCACATTGAATTTAACTTCCGTAGAGCCGATCGGCAAATTTTCGGAAAATAGCGGCCCCGCCACAAAGGGCTGGCCTACATTGATCACGGTTTCCTCAAATGGAGCGCCAGAGTATGTAGACGGCGTTGGGTCAATAGGGGGTGTGAAAAACTTGTAAGGAAGGGGTTTGTAAGCACCCTCTTCCGGGCTCAGTTCGGCCCTAATTGTGATGATTGTGGGATCTTCCAATTCTTCCAGTTCAAACTTGCGCCGCAACGCCGTGAACTCTTCATATTGATCCCTTAGTCGGGCTTGCTCAATTGTAAGGTCAAAGGTTCCAATAAAGTGTGCGATCTTTTCGGTAACACTGTCGAAAGACATGTCAATGATCCTTAACTACCTCACCGATACAAATTTCCGGTTTGGCTTATCGGCCGTGGCCACACCGTGTGGCCACGGCAATTTCGTTAAAACGGGGGCCGATATACGGCCCCCGAAAACTCATATTAAACGTCGGTGTCGTCGCTCGTATAAGTCGAAGTCATAGAACCACCGACCATGGTCGTGTCGACCGTGTTGCCGAGCACGTTGGCGCCCATGACGATCGACTGGTTGAAGGCAGACGTGTCTACCACGGCTGCTGCCGAGGCGTAGGACTCGCCGTTGACGATGCCGTCGCCACCGTTGTCCGAACCCCAGGTACCGCCGTCACCACCAGCACCGCCAGCACCGGAGTAGGCACCAGACGCTTCACCACCGGTGTTCATCGAACCGTTGGTTTCACCACCGGTCGAAGAGCCGGTAACTGCGCCGCTGGTTCCGCCGGTTGCCGTTCCGGCTGCACCTGCTCCGCCTGCACCTGAATACGCGGTGCCTGTCGCGCTGCCAGCGCCTGTTGAGGTGGCATCGTTGTCGGACGTGGCGTCTCCACCATATCCGGCAATCGCCTCGGCCAGACTTTCGGCGTAACCGTCATTGGCAGCATCGGCCCATGAGTCTGCGGCGCCGCCGTTTCCGGCTTCATTAGTCGCATCCACGGCGCCTTCACCGCTTGCATCTGACTCAGATGTCGGATTGGCAGTTCCACCTGCACCACCTGCACCTTCAGCAGTTGCTTCGCCATCACCGCTGGCGTCAGCTGAACCATTGGTCGTGCTGGTTCCACCGGCACCACCAGATCCGTCTGGAGTCTGCGTATTGGTCGATGATCCATCGATATCGCCAGGGCTCTGATCGATTTCTGGGCCTTCGGCAGTTTGGTCGCCAACACCGCTTGCGTCGGCGTCTGCCTCAGCAGTGCCGCTGCCTTCGCCGCCATCACCAGAACCACCGGATCCATCGCCGCCATCGCCGGCACCGCCAGGTCCGTCGCCACCGTCGCCAGCGCCGCCGAATCCATCGCCGCCATCGCCTTGTCCACCGACGCCATTCGCATCACCTGTGGAGATTCCTGCGACCGCCGCTTCCTCTTCGTCCTCTTCTTCCTCTTCTTCATCGGGCTCTTCTACCACCAGCGGGGAAACCGCAAAGAACGGAACGGTTTCTTCTTCAATCACGCCGGTGTTTCCACCCGTGCCGTCACCACCAGATCCGTCACCGGCGTCGCTTTGGCCGCCGTCGCCGGAACCACCGGAACCGTCACCGCCATCGCCTTGGCCGCCGTCGCCTTGGCCGCCGCTACCGTCGCCACCGGATCCGTCAGTCGCACCTAGCGCGCCTGCACCTGCAAGACCTAGGCCGATGTTTCCACCGCTAGAAGACTCATTTGCTTCGTTGGTGCCTTCGCTAGTGTTGTCCGCATCACCGCTGGTATCCGCACTACCGTCGCCACCGTCGGAGTCCCCATTCGAGGAATCATTTCCAGCCAGCCCCAGACCAGCAGCAAGCGCTCCGGAAGTATTGTCACCACCGTCTGCGTCACCGTCGGCACTCGAACCTGACAAGCCCACTCCGAGACCCAACCCGATTGATCCAGCGTTCCCGCCTTCACCACCGGTCGACTCAGCGCTTGCACCCGCTACACCAAGGTTGACCGCACCAGAGTCATTGTCGGCGTCTCCACCGTCTCCACCAGTGCTGTCGCCGTCAGCGCTCGCACCGGATAAGCCAAGGCCAAGGCTGCCATTGCTGGCACTACCGGACGATGCGCCACTGCCACCCGTTGCCGCTGCGTCGGCATTACCGGAGTGGCCACCCAACGCAAACGAGGCGCTTCCACTTGTGTCGCCGTCGGCATTGCCGCCGATGGCTTCGCCGCCTTCTCCAGAATCGCCACCATCAGAGCTTACGTCGATGCCATCCTCGGCAGTCGCTTCGCCACCCATGGCGTCGCCACTTTGCGAGAATTCACCTTCATTAGTTACAGATGCGTTTTCCAGCGTGTCGTTGTCTTCCAGGCTCGCCATCTGGTGGTTGATCGCCGAGAAGTCATTACCTTCGCCATCCAACGAAATGTCCAGGTTCAGGTCATCGCCGGGATCGTAATCCAGATTATTACCGGCAGTGATGACATCTCCGACATCGCCTTCGATATCCGTGATATCTACGTCGACGTTGTCGTCATCGCGTGGAATCCACTCACCGCCACCAAAGTCGATGTCAACTGTGGCCGTGTTTGTGTTGGTGTTGTCGTCGCTGCCACCATTAGTTTGTCTTTGCGAGTTGCTATCATCGCCACCGTTGGTGTTGCTGTCGTTACCACCGTTGGTGTTGCTGTCGTTGCCACCATTGGTGTTGCTGTCGTCGCCACCATTGGTGTTGCTGTCGTCGCCACCATTGGTGTTGCTGTCGTCGCCTTGCTGCTGTTGCTGCTGCTGGGCGTTTAAATCTTCAACATCAAGAACCAATTCTTCGGATTGTGGTTCGTCTACAACAGGGTCCAGATCATCAATAGGACCATCATCACCGGGAGCAATCGGAGCTATTCTACGTTCTACCATTACAAGTATCCACTTATACTGAAGCACCCAACCGCCATTCATCTACAAAGCGGTGATCAGTGCGATTAAACAAGAATTTTTCACGACAAACGGCGAAACAACCGCCTGCGCGATGCGGTTATGTTTTGTTCAGTCCGACACCCCCTTTCTCGGCCAAGCCGACAACGTAACCACCAGAGATTCGCGAAATTGCGCTGGACGTGGCACGTCTGGATCAAGGTTGCTTTGACTATTAAAGCAGGATCATGGTCGCAGTGGCGGACTGAGAAGAATAGCTGCCCGAAAGCATTAGTTCCGGCAAAGACATGAGAAGAAACGAGTTTTTTTTGGAGCCGCCCAATTGAGCGCTCTTTTAGGATGTTCAGTGGAAAAATAGGCAGTAGATTTTTTTACACCCACTTTTCAATATTTTAACGAAAAGTAGCGTCTTTAAACCTGATCGAAAGTTCTAGACCGCGCCATTAAGCCAGTAACGGTCTGTTGCTGAAATATGAACTTTAAGCTATCTTCGGTGTAGTTTTGAAATAGTCTGTTATCGTATTGCGCTGCCAAATTTAGCACTAATTTAAATCACGTTTTGACTGGTGGCGTAGGTGTGGGTGAGGGTAGGTCAGTGAGCTTCTCATTGAATGGCGATGTCCAAGAAGAAACAAATTATCCAAATGAATTATCAATAATCTTCATTGGAAAAGAACTTTTTTTTTCAAACCAAACACTAAGAAGTGTGCATAACGAATTTGGTGTTCAGGCGATGCGTTATGATAACCTGAACCACTTTCTTGATAGCGCAGTAAGCGCAAATCCTGCAGGGCACATAGTTGTAGTCGATCAGATGTTGCTTGACGACCTTCTGACCCGCCCATTCGATTATGTTAAAGCTGCGGATGTCGGTTGTCTGGCCTTTGCTTATCGCAAGGAAAGCTCGGCCCGATTTCTTTTCGAACATTGGGACCGGGCCAAGTATGGAGATATTGGGTATCTTCCAATGAACGTAGCTCCGGATGCATGGCGCGCAATCCTGCGGCTTCTTATGCACGAAGAACTACATCTGCCTAGTTTCGTGGCCGATTGCGTGCCCCTGGCACGCGCTGGTGTTGTTCAGGATGCACATCAAGAAACAGCGACCCCGTCCGGGCAGTCTGGGAAAATGCCGTTGTATGCCAAGTTAACGAAGCGCGAGAAGGAAGTTTTGCGTCTTGTAGCCCAAGGGAAAAGCAACAAAACTATCGCTGCGAGCCTTGGTATTACCGAACACACTGTCAAATTACATATGCACAATATGTCGGGAAAAATCGGGGTCAGCAACCGAACAGCCGCTGCACATTTCTATTTTGAGGTCGCACCCAAGGACGTGCGCCATACGTATTGACCGAACAGTTTGAAACCAGGTTCGACCGCTTGATCCTTCTGGTCGGGCGTCTCAACTACATGTGGACCAACACTGAAAGCCTGCTGATACATCTGATCGCGGGGTTAAGCGATACCAGCAAAGACGTGGCGGTAATCATTTTCCTGACCCTCAATACAACACGGGCGCGCATCGATCTGGTCGAGCGTCTTGCAAAAATGGACGGTCGCGCACCGGAAGTTAGAGACCCGATTTTAGAGCACACCCAACGCCTGCTGCGCCTTTCGTCAATACGCAACAAATTCAACCACTGTATCTATTCGTTTGATCCGGAAAGCGGAAACCCCAAGACAATTCTGATGCGCATCTCTGATCGTAAGACAGACATTAAAATGGGTCGCGAGGACACTGTAGATGATCAGGCCATGAAAGAAATCGAGGAAGTGGTCGATAGGCTGTCAGCAGCCAACCGCGACATATGGAATCTGATCAGACGGCTCGACTTCCCAGTCTAAGAAACTTCAGTAGTTACTTTAGACTTGATAAAGGCGTCAGTCGTGGTTCCCGACGCAGAGCAAGCACGCGAAATCGATATTCATCCACGCTAAGGTTTGAACGACGCATCTGTCCACTTGATAGGACGGCTAAATTTTAGTCGTGACTGCATTTATTGCGCAAACAGATTTGAAAAGACTACCGATCGCGACTGTGGACTGCAGCCGCATGCCCGCTGCATGGCTTTCAAAGTATCTCTTCCGATCACACCGTCTATCGGCCCGGCATAACGCGCTTCCCAATAGAAGCTCAGCAGTTTTTGCATTTCCTTTGCTGTGTTGCTGTCCCAATCTCTGGTGGCGCGTTCAAGTGGAAGCTCTTCTCCTGTGCTGAGCGCGGCATAATAATACTTTGCTGCAAGTTCCGCATTTCTATCGACGCCTCGGCCAACCTCGTAATTCCACCCCGCTTCGACATTGAAACCTTTTTCGCCGCTATCCGCGAGCGCCAAAACCCAGAAAGCATAGCGTTGGGTGTCCTTTTCAAACCCGTCTTTCCCATAATATATTTCCACTAGACGGCGTTGTGCATATGTGTCGCCCGAAGTCGCCGCGGCTTCCAAAAGTTGAAGCGCTGGAGCCCGAAGTTCAGACCTATTTTCAGCAAGATACTCAGTAGCCAATCGGATTTGGGCGGGGACGTACCCTGCCTGAGCGGAACGCTCCAGAAACTCCAAACCCTGCGCCTTTTGATCTTTGGTAGATTGAGAGTTTGAATACAGTCGATGACCGACCTGAAACATCGCATCAGGATCACCGGCGTTGGCGGCGATTTCGTAATACAGCAATGCCTTTTCAAGGTTCTGTCGAGAAGAACCCGTGGTGCCGCTGAAATGGTCACCAAGTATTTTGGCAAATACCGAATTACCCCCTTGCGCCTCAGCATCAAACAACTCAATGCCTTCCGAAACGAGCGAGTCTTTCCCACTTTGGAGGAGGAGTTCACCAAGCTTTGTTTTAGCCAAAGCATGGCCAAGATCCGATGCTTTTCTGTAATGGACCAGACTGGCATTAATCTCATCCGAAAGCTTTTCTGCCCGTGCGAGGTTGTACAAACTGCGCGCATGATTTGGGTGGCCAGCAACGGCGATTGTGCAGGCAGGCAATGCTGCGTTTAGATCAATCTCATCATCGCTTACACCCGTGTATTGCACTGGCTTAGTCGTGTCATCAGGATCTGACGCAAGCCGATCACATGCCAGGACCAACGGGCTGTCAACTTCCGTTGGCACCGAGACCGCTGTTTCTTTAGGCTGGGCTGTTAATGCTGCTGGAACCAAATAGATTTCCCTGTCGGGCAATGAACCGTACGTAAAAGGCTCTTGGTATCCGCCGGTTAATTCAAGAACCGAGGCTCGGACTTTGCGAAACAACCGTCCTATTTCGAGGCCCGGTTCTTCTATGTGAGTCAGCAAGGCTTGGGCGTATGGGCTGTTCCGGCCATCTCCATCCAACGCAAGCGTCCCCGCACGCGCCGCATAGCCTACCAGAACACCGCCCGGATCCACCCGCCCAAGACCGCGACCAATGGATCGGGTCGCAGAAGTCCGCGCCATGTTCGTCAAAAACGGATTATTTCGACAGGCATCGACTAAAACCACTTTTAACCCATTTGCCACGGAAACCGCGTTCACGATCGCATCCAGTCGGATCGCCTCGAACTCTATGTCGCGATCGCTTTGAAGTGCTGCGTTCACCGGAATTAGGTAGTTGGTATTGTCAATTTCTATGCCGTGACCTGCGAAATACACCAACACCACGTTCGCATCAGATGCAACATCGGCAAAATCGCGGATTGCCAAACGCATTTCCCGATAACTTAGATTGGCTGCATTTGTGACATCGAATCCTATGCGCGTTAAAGCGTCGGCCAAGTCATTCGCGTCGTTGGTCGCGTTGGGCAATACCGAAACATGAGAATAATCCGAATTTCCAATGACGAGTGCCATTCGTTTTTCGCTGGCAAAAGTATCCGTTGCCGCAAGACAAAAGAAAGAAAGACCCAGAACCTTGACCAAACGGCTGAAATCAAAAAACATGCAAGGCAACCAATCATTACACAATAAATGCCATATATAGCATAAATTGAACGTTTTACTGAAGTGTCGAAGGCAATCAGGGAAACCCGCCCAGTTTTTTCAAATATCAGATGCGTTGAATTCATAGTTCGGCATATTTTCGGTCTCGCCCGCCTAAATGAAGGGTGGAATTCCGGCACTACAGGACCAGTGGGCAGGAAATACCAAGTGATAAATAGTACATGGCAGACTTTTCCTTTGCACTTTCGTATTTAATTCAATACTTCCGGAATTATGGAAATAATAAACACTGATCGACTCGCCACTCTGGACCATCCACAAAGATTGGCTCTGTTTCGACTGCTCTGCAGGCGACGCCCGGATCGCGTCGCACTGCAGAGGGCTGTTGACGACGTAGCAAAGACGAATGAGGGAGCTTCTGCGTGACTACCTATGCATTGAACGGTCTTGGACGGATCGGAAAACTGGCCCTGAAACCCCTGCTTGAGCGAGGCGCAAAAATCGCCTGGATCAACGACGCAGTCGGAGACCCGCAAATGCACGCTCATCTGCTGGAATTCGATACAGTGCACGGTCGTTGGGACGCTGAGATTTTGCATGATGCCGATGCCATAACAATCGATGGCACGCGCCTGCCTTTTGTGGGGGTTACAGATATCGCTGACTTGCCTTTAGGTGAGGTCGACGTCGTGATTGACTGCACAGGTGTTTTCAAAACCGAAGCCAAAATCGAACCGTACTTTGAGGCAGGAGTAAAGAAAGTGGTTGTTTCGGCTCCGGTTAAGGATGGCGATGCAGCCAATATTGTTTACGGCGTAAACCACAAAATATTCGAAGCTGACCGCCACCGAATTGTGACCGCCGCTAGTTGTACTACAAATTGCCTGGCGCCGGTGGTGAAAGTCATTCACGAAAATCTAGGCATAAAACATGGCTCGATGACAACAATTCATGATGTTACGAATACACAAACCATAGTGGACCGACCGGCCAAAGACCTGCGTCGCGCACGTTCGGCCCTGAACTCGCTGATCCCGACAACAACCGGAAGCGCAACAGCAATCACCTTGATCTACCCTGAACTCAAAGGACGATTGAACGGTCATGCCGTTCGCGTGCCCTTGCTCAATGCCTCGCTCACGGACTGCGTATTCGAAGTTGAGCGTGAAACAACGGTTGAAGAAGTCAACTCGCTTTTCAAAGCCGCATCGCAAAGCGAACTAAAGGGCATTCTGGGCTACGAAGAGCGCCCGCTTGTTTCAACCGATTACACCAACGATCAACGTTCCAGTATCGTGGATGCATTGTCGACGATGGTGGTCAACGGCACCCAAGTTAAAATCTACGCCTGGTATGACAACGAAATGGGCTATGCCCACCGCTTGGTAGATGTGGCATTTATGGTCGGAGGCTCGGCGTGACAAATGCCTCTGCGCGGCCCGAGGGGTTGTCGGCCTATGTTGCCGTTACAGCGGCTTATTGGGCATTCATGCTCACTGATGGCGCATTGCGAATGCTCGTGCTGCTGCATTTCCATACCCTCGGCTTCACGCCGGTTCAATTGGCCTATCTGTTCGTGCTGTACGAAGTCGCAGGAATGGTGACAAACTTATGCGCCGGTTGGATTGCGGCGCGGTTTGGACTTACATCTACCCTGTATGCAGGCTTTGGTATTCAAATTCTGGCGCTTATAGCGCTCGCTCAACTTGATACGAATTGGGCGATCGGATTGTCCGTGGTCTATGTAATGATAGTGCAAGGGGCGAGCGGGATCGCAAAAGACCTTGCAAAAATGTCCTCAAAATCTGCGGTCAAACTGCTCGCTCCGTCCGAGGGCAACGGCCTGTTCCGCTGGGTGGCTTTGCTTACAGGATCAAAGAATGCGGTAAAGGGGTTCGGTTTTCTTTTGGGCGCGGCTTTGTTGGCAACATTTGGTTTTTCGTCAGCTGTGTTGGGTATGGCCGCGATCCTGGCTGTAATCCTTGTTGCCGTCCTAATCGCAATGCCGCCAGGATTACCCAAAGGCCGGAAAGGAGCGAAATTCTCCGAGGTTTTCTCCAAATCGGCCAACATCAACTGGCTCTCTGTGGCGCGAGTTTTTCTGTTTGGCGCACGAGACGTCTGGTTTGTTGTGGGAATTCCAATTTATTTTTATGCCGTTCTGTCAGATGGAAGTGAAGCCGGAAACAGAGCTGCTTTTTTCATGATCGGCAGTTTTATGGCTGTATGGATCATCCTTTACGGATTTGTTCAAGCCTCTGCGCCTCGCTTGTTGCACGCGGCGAAGCGACCCGAAAGTGATCTTATCAAGGCTGCTCGGAAATGGGCTTGGTTGCTTACCGTGGTACCTGCGGCCCTTACCGCTGCTGCTTTGGTTTCGGAAGAACCACAAATCTGGCTAACGATAATCCTAATCTCAGGGTTATTTGTGTTCGGAGCAATTTTCGCGATCAATTCGGCGCTGCATTCCTATCTTATCCTGGCTTTTACTCAAGCTGAGCGCGTGACAATGGATGTCGGCTTCTACTACATGGCCAATGCCGGGGGACGATTGATGGGAACACTGCTTTCTGGGCTGACTTACCAGTTGGGTGGTTTGCCGTTAATGCTGGGTACCGCGACTGCGATGGTCGCAGCAGCGGCAATCGCAACGGGATTTCTACGCGAAGAGTGATCGCCCTAATTGCTTTGCTTCCCAAATTTGCTGTTGGTGCAAGCAATCTGCTTTAAACACCAAAACCCAAATCTATTCACTTTTGTAAGCGGCAAAACGCTGGCAACGGCACTTGAAGGTAAACTTCAGCGTTTCAGTCACCGACCCTTTGCAATCTCACTTCCCATTGCCCCACGCAAACGCCACCAGTTATCCCAATCTCGCGCTTGCGTGATCCGGTTGCGGTTGCTCGGAATGTAACACGCTCATGGATCTCGGTTTCGGACACTACATTCAGGAAAACATCGGAATAAAGAGTGGCAATGCCAGTTTCGTCTTCACGTATTTCGTAAGCGAACCCCCACCATTCATTTTCACCAACTCGTTCCGCTATGTATTCATTCTCTAAGCGGTCTTTGGCATTGAAAGGTAAAGTGAACGAAAGTGATACTTCGCCTCCCATGGATATATATTCCACGTATTCGGCTGGGCAGCCGTCTTGAGACAACAATTCGTATGAATACTTCCAAAGTCCGCTTTTTGGTTGAATGTCCTTTGCAACGGCGGAAGCGCAGAGACATAGACAAGCCGCCATAACAATGCACCTAATACCCTGTACAAGTCTAACAACCAAAAGCTGTACGATGAGTTTCTTTTGGAGATTGAGTAGGAGTGAATTCCTCTTGAATTTCAAAGTTCCCGAATAGGTTTGCTGAACGAAAAGCACGCTGCCACTACTCCAAGGCTACGTCGCCGCCGGAATAAAGATAGGTCCATGCGAAAGCCAAAAACAGCTGTCTATTGATCGCGTTTCCAATAAATGTGCCAATCTCGACTGCGACGCCCCCGTTCGGCCCGGCTGTGTCGGCATCACTGCTAGATTCACCTGCATACATGGCATAGGCTTCGGATGGATGGCGCGATGCAAACACATCCGTGCTACCTTTTTTGTTATCAAGATTACATGAAATCAACAAGTTTTCAGGTCGGCCACGATTAGGCAAACTGCCAGTTTGTTTAAATTTGGGAACACGTACAATCTGCGGCGTTACAACTGTTGCACGCAACTGTTTTGATTGAACTTTACACCGTGCACCGGCAACTTCAGTCATTGTTCCGTTGTTTCCCACAAAGGTCCGAACGAGAAGGTCGCTGGAGCCGCCATTGGGGGTAGTATTTGAATCCTTCAAAAGGGTTGCCGTTACCGGAGGCCCTGAGACTGGCAGCGAAGGAGCCGTGCAAGCCGTGAGCAACAAGGTTGAGACAATCGCCGCGCAATTTAGTGATACACGCAAAAGTTGATCTCCAGTCTTTCTTTTCACCGAATTTCTGCGTGTACTCTTTCCTGTTTGTGACGCAATTGAGGCGCTATTTGGTCTAAGATGAGATGATTGGTGACTGTGCTGCTCACCGACTGATATTGCTGTAAACACACAGACGGAGAAATCCCGTAGCGAGGCGTCAGCACTGAGCAATGCCGTAACATGGCGCCTGCAGAGGACCACTGAATGCAATCGCGGAATCGGGAAATGAATACGCCGGGCTAGAAGAATGCCAATCAGCCAGACTTGCGTTTGTATCGCAATATCTTCCTCATAATCCAAATGCTCAGGCCATGAACATAACAGTCGATGGCAAGCTTAAGCGAAAGGAAAAAGCTTCCGATACCCAAAAGTAACGCGAGAGAAATCGTCAGTATCGCTGTTCCAATGGATACGAGTGGAAAAGCTGCCACTGGGTAGACCAAGATATGGCTCAAGATTGGCGGAATGTGGGGGGACGCGAAATAGACAGCCACTGCACACGCCAGCCACATAAACCATGCGCGCATTGTAAACGTGTACTCTCCAACAATTGTTAGCGCCTGCGCGACCTTTTCGACGGGAAGCCAATAGCTCAGCGCCAGGAACGGAATTTGAAGAGGATGTACCGCCACGAAGCCGTATAATGCAATGAAACCGACCAATTCCGGGTTCGCATCAGGTTGGCGAGAATAAAAATAGGCGACGAGTGCTACAATCGCGATTGTCAAAATAATGTTTGAAGGACTCCGAAGTGAGAGACCACCTTGTCGGGTGAAATCTCGCCAGCTTTTGGGGCTTGGCGGGGTTTCAAACACCCCCTGCCCTTCGGCCAGCCGACTTGCAGCAAGCACGATCTCATGAGCGCCGCTGAAACGCGATTGAAAACGCACGCTATCTGAAAACCAGTGAAAAGCTTCGTCCAGAAAGGCAAGGTATTCAATAGACACTTCATCAGGGAGCGTAGGAAGACCGGAGTTGTATGTAAGCTTCCCACGGATGCGCGAATAAAGCTGATCTTCGAAATACTCGGCTGCTTCCGGGTCCAGAAACACAGGGTCTTCCCAAAGCCGACGCAATCGCGTTTCTGACGCCTCGCCCATTTCCGGTTTGAGTATCTCGGCACACAATGTTGAAACGTGATCCCAATCGGTGTCGAAAACAAAAATTTCATGGCCGAATTTTTCAGGCGGTTTTTCTAAAACTTCCGGCTCAATATTGTGCGGAGGATTTGTCTGCGCCACGACGTCCGCATCACTGTATGACTTATGGAGGAGATCATTCTCTTCTTGTACTGCAGTGTCTTCTGGCAGAGTTGCCGATACCTCAGCTTGGATATTGGTCGGCGGGTTTGCCTGCCCAGTGTCGCCCTCACCGCCGCGCGGTGCAGCGGCAAGATCATTTTCTTCTGGTGTGGTGTTGTCTTCAAATCGGACGTTGTGTTCAAGCGCCTCATTGAAATGAAACCTCAATTCCTCGGCCATTTGCAGCGCTGCCTCATAAGCGTGGCGCAGCTCCTGAAATGCCTCGGCGTCCCTCTCTTGATCGATGCTCTTTAAGACACGGGCGTACCCCCGGCGTATGGTCTTTTTGTCAGTAACTCCATCTGGCAGCCCCAAGACATCAAAGGGCCAACCAGCCTCAGAAACGGACATAGTTGGCCTCGAAATCATCCAGTATGGTCGTTACTCGCGCCCTTACGATTGCAATAAAACTCTGATCCTGTTTGGTCAGGGCCGATTCAAACTCGGCCAAAAGGTAAGATATTTCGGCGCGATCTTCGCCCAAGGCCATCACATAACATCGCTCCAATCGAGCTTTGACAGCGACGTTCTCTTGCTCATCTCTTGGGTGTACTTTGAGCGCCTCAAGCTTGGCGAGCCGCGCCGCAATGTCCTTTTCGTCAAGCTCGCCCGATAGTTTGTGCAAAGTACGGCTAAAAGCGGGTTTTTGTGTGTTAGAAACGCCCAATATGGAGTTTGTGAACAGCTGCTTCCTTGGCTCACGCAATCGATCGTAATTTACAGGACTTGAGCAATCAGCGATTTTGGCGCCTTGGGAAAGCACTGATCGTTTCAATAAAAGTTGTAGGCTCTACCTGCTCATCCCGCCCACAATTATCACATCTGGACCGAGACAAAACTGGCGGCAGACGCTATTACAATGCTGTAAGCCAGTAGAAAAACAAAGATTGGTGTAATTAATTTAATAACTTCCATTAGGGCATTTACAGAGCCATTTTCATTCGGAGTACTTCTGATTTCTTCAGCGCCAACCAATGGCGGAAGGAGATCTTTTTTACTTTGTTTAACCATTTTCGACTCACAACATACTACCGGGTGATTTTATCACTTCGCGTTTAAACTGGATGCTATCGCCCAAATTTCAGTGCTTTTGCCAAAAATTTTGAACGAATATCGGCACAATGATACTCGCTGCGTTGTGATTGTTTACCGTTCTAAGGTGATACCGCAGTGATCAAGTGATTTCGGTTTTTTTCAGTACGGGCATTCGACGAAGCGCGATGACTACACAAACTCCGTTCCAAGGAAGTCTCGCGATGACCACACATGAGTCCTTGAATTCATCCAGACAGTCGGCTCTTCCGGCTATGCCTGCATGCCCACGTTTTCTGTCTTTTTGGTGTCTAAATCCCCGCGTGGGCGGGATAGTTTACCCCAAGGCCGTCAACCAATTACATCTCTTGCGGTAACTGATAAGCGTGTGCGGCGATCGTTTGAGAGAATCACTTTTCAAGCGCATGATCATATCTGATGAAATAGTAAACCCAGACTTCGTTTGGACGAGCGCACACGAAAACCAACGACCATCCATCGAAAATTCATTGGATAAGGCGGCTTTAAGTGTCTGAAACGCTTTTATTTGCTGGCGCATGTTTGAGGATATGGTTTAGATCACACTATGCCTTTTCCTGACGATGTTTTCCGCCACACCCCAGCGCTTCGAGACCGGATCACACCGCCGGATGTCTCCGAAATGCGGTTTGGGTTGGATCGCTTCGATGAGTTAGACGCACAAGCCAAGGTTGAAGGATGGCCACCCGGTTGGCGGATGGAGCACGACGCGCGAGAAGCCAACCGAAACGCCGTGCTTTCCGAACGGTTGGATCGCGGCTTGTGGGTTTTCGCTTATGGCTCGCTAATTTGGGACCCTGCAGTCCACGTGGAAGAATACCGTTACGGGAACTTGATGGGTTGGCATCGAAGCTTTTGCATGCGGCTCGAAGGCGGGCGCGGTACCCATGATCAGCCGGGATTGATGGCTGCGCTCGATGAAGGCGGTCAATGCAATGGGGTTGTTTTTCGCATACCGGCGGAACTAGTTGACAGGGAAACCCAATTCATGTGGCGGCGGGAAATGTTTTCGGGATCCTATCGCCCAGTATTCTTCGACATTGCGACCCCTCAGGGTTCGGTGGAAGCACTGACATTTGTGATGGACCGTAGCAACAGGCGATACATGCCAAACCTTCCGGAAGACGAAGCGGCCAGAATGATTGCTTTCGCCGAAGGCGGGCATGGACCAAATTTCGAATACCTGGACTCTCTGGTGCGACATCTTGATGAACTTGGTATCGCGGATCAGAACATGCGCCAGCTTCATGCACTTGCGGTCGCGTATAGGGGAAAGAAGAAAACCGACGGTTTGGAATTCTGCTAGGTCAGTCAGACCGTCGCTTACGCTACTTTAATTCCCTGCGAGCAATTCGAAGCGGCAGATGGGTTGAGCCAAATTCAACCAGAGGACGCGGCGGATCCCGCAGCGGAAAGTAGCCAGACGCCGCACACGTAAACATCGATTTCGTCGAATGGCACCGTCGTCCGCAACTCTCCTTCTTAAGTCCAAACTTGAATATTCCATCATTTGGATATTTGAACAAATGAGATATCGTGATTACTCGACGGGAGGAGTAATTCATGATCAAAAGTTTTCGTTCTTTGCCTGTAGCTTTAGCTTTCGCGTGCTCAACTGCAGTTCCGGCGCTCGGTCAAAATCAAGACTTCTCAAGCATATACTCCCCCGGTGAGCTAGGCGCCATGCGACTACATACAGAAAAACCGGAACAAACCCTGATAAACAACGTAAACATCTTTGACGGGGTCAACGAGACGCTGATGCAGGGTGCCAGCGTTCTTGTCGAAGGCAAACTAATCAAAGAAGTGTCTACAGATGAAATTGATGCTCCAAATGCCATTGTAATTGACGGGGATGGTCGGACTCTGATGCCCGGCCTGATCGATGGCCACGCTCATGTTATGATCAACAATGATTATGGTGTCATCGAACGCGATAGTGACATCACTGACCTGTCTTACAACGCCGTTATTGTTATGGAGCGGTTCTTGATGGACGGTTTCACCTCTGTTCGTGATATGGGGGGGCCTGCTTTTGGTTTGGCCAGGGCAGTAAACAGCGGTCTCCTGATCGGGCCGCGATTGTACCCATCGGGCGCATTTATTTCTCAGACGTCGGGCCACGGCGACTTCCGCGACAGGGCCGACCCTGGCTTTAGTTACGCAGACGCAGGAGATTTATCGAATTTTGAGCGTATGGGGATCGGCACCGTAGCGGATGGTGTCCCAGAAGCATTAAAAGCTACTCGATTAAACCTTCGAAATGGTGCCACTCAAATCAAAATCATGGCGGGCGGCGGCGGCTCTTCGCGATTTGATCCGATCGATACAACCCAGTTTTCCAAGGAAGAAACTTGCGCGATTGTCGAAACGACAAAGGACTGGGGAACCTATGTTGCGGCTCATGTATTCACTGATCGCGCCGTCAATCGATTACTAGACTGCGGTGTCAGAACGTTCGAACACACCTTTTTCATCTCAGAAGAAACCATGCAGAGGATAGCAGCCGAAGGCGCGTATGTGGTTCCGCAAATGTGGGGGATCTCCCCCGATCTTGCCAAGAATCCTTTGATGCCTCCGGCGAAAATTCCTTTGGTTCAGGAATTGGGAAAGGAATACGCTGATTTTGGACGCAACCTAGTAAAAAATGGGGTGAAAGTCGTATTCGCTTCTGACTATGTCGGTGTGAACGCTGACGCTGAAAGAGCGCGCCGTTACGAAATCTGGTGGCGCACTCAGACGTTCGACTCTAACTTTGAGGTCCTTAAACAGATGACTTCTGTCGCTGGAGAGGTTCTGGCAATGTCCGGCGAACGCAACCCTTACAAAGAAGGTAAACTGGGCGTGATCGAGCCAGGCGCGTACGCCGACCTCCTGCTGGTGGACGGCAACCCACTGGAAGACATCCGGGCAATTGGCGGTCAGGAACAGTGGTTTGATGCGCCCGAAGAATGGAAGCCGATCGAAACCATTGACCTGATCATGCTTAACGGTGCGATATACAAAAACGACCTTTGAACGATCCCCGTTGGATTGTTGCGCCTGTTTCGAGTTGGAAACTAGCCGTTTCAAAAAAGCGCAACGCTAACGCATTGTGCGTAAAAACCCGCCTGCGATAAAAGCTCAGTCCGGGAAAACTTTGCTTATCGGCCGTTATACGCGCAAGAATTCTGCATCGAGATCGCATCTATACCCACGGTAGGTACCGGTTGTGCTATACTGGTTTCAAATAGACGCTTTGTTGTGGAGGTAAGTCATGATTATTCGATTGATATCAACGCTCGGCATCGCGCTCTCATTCGCGATGGCTGCTCCTCAGATTGCGCGGGCCGACGCGGGCGACTTTATTGGCGGCGCTGTCGTAGGCGGGGTTTTGGGTTACGCGATTGGTAAGGACCAGCAAAAGAAAAAGGCTCAGACAACAACTCGGACCTATCGGTCAGGAATTCCATCAACTACACAGGGTGCGCAAACCCAGACGGCGCTCAACTATTTCGGCTACAATGCCGGTAGGGTTGATGGACAGGTCGGCAGTGGAACCCGGGCAGCCATAGAACGCTATCAAGCTTCAATGGGCTATCCTGTCAATGGCTATGACTTCCAACCGTATCAGTATGACTTTTTGATGCAGGCATACTACTGGGGGACAAGCGGCGGACAAGCCGCCACTCAACTTTCGGGCCAGCCACTTCTGATGGCGTATCGCCAACAGTTGCAAAGCGAAACTGCTCTGGCGGTCGCCCCTCAGGCCGCAGCACAGGCTACACCAGCTGTTGCACCCCAAGAAGACGCTTCAGCGACCGACAGTTCTGAAGAAACGAATTCGAGCCTACCAAGCCTATTCTCGGGCGGCACAGGGGGGCCGTCGCTCGCCAACCGCTGCAGCGCGGTTATGCTGCAAACGTCGACAAATGGTGGCTACACGACCCTGTCGAATATGTCCGACCCAAATTTCGCATTGAGCGAACAGTTTTGCCTCGCCCGAAGCTACGCAATGGCGACCGGTGAAGAGCTTATGGAAGACGTCCAAGGGCTGACGCCTGACCAAGTGGCCGCGCAGTGCAGCGCTTTCGGGGAAACTTTGGAGCCGCAAGTCGTTGCACTTTCTTTAAGTTCAAAAGCCGAAGCAGAATCTCAGATGCGCACGTTTGCTTTGGATACGGGGCTTGATCCCGAGGATCTGGTGGCAACAAGCAAGGTCTGCCTTGCGATCGGTTACCGCCAGGACAACATGGACAGCGCAATTGGATCTGCGCTGATGCTGGTCGCAATGGGCGAGCCTGCTTATGGCGAACTGATTGGGCACCACCTTCGCGAAGGTTTCGGTGTGCAAGAACGCCGTGATCTTGCGATGCAGTGGTATGATGCGAGCCTTTCCGCACTGGATGCAGGATCACAGGCTGTTTTCCTGCCGTCCCAATCCGACCGTCCGGAGCTGTTGCGAACAGCAATGACTAAGTCGCAGTAAACCAAGGTCACTGCGTATCCACAAATGACGTGACAGCGCGGCGGGTAAACCTGAGAGTTACCCGCCATTTCTCGCTGCGTATACTGTCTAAACTTTGCGAGTTTAAGTCATGATGGGTAATCACGTGCGCAAAATATTCGTATAGAAACGCGAGAATCCAATCGAAGCAAAGGCGGCTTGGCCAACGAAGATTGGGGGCTTGCTTGGGTAAGAGCAATTTTTATTGTTATTTTACAATCAATTAATGATACTTTGTGGTGCGGGCGGTGGGACTCGAACCCACACGGCACTAAGGCCTTCGGATTTTAAGTCCGATATGTCTACCATTCCATCACGCCCGCGCCTTGAAAGTGCCGCCATAAAGGAGCAGTCATCTTAGCTCTGGCGACTCTTACATCCTCGTTTCCGGATTGAAAAGAGACAGATAAGCTAGAAATGCCACTTGTGGATAATTGCGAGATACGCCGGCCCCAAGGCGATGAAGTCCGAAGTTGTCGTTTCGGTCTATACAAAGCCAATAAAGGGCGTAATCCCGTTTTTAGCTGTCGAGAAAGTACCTTTGAATTCCATCCAATTCGTCGCGCAGCAAATGCACGAAAAAAGATTCTGCAAAGTTTTGATGGATCGTACTGACAGCTGCGTCAGGTCGCTCTTTCGCCAAATATCCGTCTCGGATAGAGTGGCATCATACGCGAAGAGCACTACATATCTTCACGTTCAAAAAAAAACAATTCGGAGCCCGTCCATGTTGTTTCGATGCCTTGCGTTCGTGGCTCTGTTCACCGCTGCATTTACTTTCAGCGCCGTCGCACAGCCCAAGGAAAAGTCCCAATCAGGGTTGCTGGTTGAGCTGAATGCCGTTCAGGACGTTACCGACGCCTGCAGACTGACTTTTTTGATAATGAATGAAACCGAGTCCGTTATAGAAAAAGCAGTATTTGAAACGGTTATTTTTGACACAAATGGGCAGGTTGTCAGCCTTTCTCTGTTCGATTTCCGCGAACTGCCAGCCGATAGACCCAGAGTGCGTCAATTCGATCTGCCCACAAGAGCCTGCAGTTCAGTGGGGCAAGTGCTGATAAATGGTGCCAATACTTGTGTTGTCGGCGGATCGGAAAGTGACATATGTCGAAACGCGCTGAAGCTGAACAGCCGTGTTAAAATGGAGCTTTTGGGATGAGCCCGGTAGCAGCTTTGCGTGAAATCCTTAACCTGGGCGGCCCAGTCGTAGCGATCCTGCTTGTAATGTCTGTTCTGACGCTGGCTGTGACGATTTACAAACTCTGGCAGTTCGCGGCTTGCGGAGTTGGGCGGCACCGGGTTTTGTCCAAGGCGCTTCAGGCGTGGGATGCAGGGGATCCAGGCGCTGCGCGATCTCGATTGAATGAAAGCAGTAGTTACCTGGCACCCATTGTTAGTGCAGCGATGGATGCACGGAACGTGCCCGGTATCGAAGATCGACTTGACGCCGAAGCAGGGTTGGCGCTTGCCCGCCTGGAACGCGGGTTCCGACTGCTGGATACTGTAGCGCAGCTTGCACCGCTGCTTGGGCTTTTTGGCACGGTGCTTGGCATGATCAACGCGTTCCAGAGCCTTCAGAGCGCTGGCTCAGCCGTCGATCCGTCACTGTTGGCGGGTGGAATTTGGGTTGCGCTGGTCACCACTGCAGTTGGGCTTGCAGTAGCAATGCCCACCTCAATGGTACTTTCATGGTTTGAGAGCCGTACAGCGCGAGAAAGAGTGTTTGCAGACAAAGCCCTTCGCACAATATTGGTGCCGGGTCAGTCGATACAGCCAGTGGACGGGGCGAGCGCGCCGATAGCAGCTCCGGAACATGCGTAGGACCGCCCCATTTGTTCGGCGACGAATGTCGATGACACCGCTCATCGACGTTATTTTCTTGCTTTTACTGTTTTTCATGTTGTCTTCAACGTTTTCCCGCTTCGCCGAGATCGAATTGATCAACGCGACAGCAGGTGTTGCAGACGTGCCCGAACCCGCCGACAGGGTCTTTCTGCAACTGGGTTCACAACGACTGATTCTGAACGGCACTGTCACGACATTGGATGAAGTGGCCAGTCAGATCGGAACCGGGCAAGTGCTGGTCAGTTTGGACACCGATACATCGGCCCAACGACTGGTAGATCTTCTTGTTCGATTGCGCGGACAAGATGGGCTTACCGTTACGGTACTGGAATAAAACCATGATCCGTGCAACACGCCCACGCATCAAACGCGACTCAACAATTCCGCTGATCAATGTCGTTTTCCTGATGCTGATCTATTTCCTATTGGCTGGTACGCTGGCCCCGCCGTTGGACCCCGATCTTGAACTGATAGACACGGCCGAGCTCGAGGGGCGCGATCCACCTGATGCTATAATCCTGCATTCGGACGGGTCTCTGAGTTTTCGTGGGCTACCGACTGACCCCGAGTCTTATCTGTCGCGGAATAGCGCGGGACCGGTCCGAATTGTTCCCGACAAGAACGTGTCTGGGCAACGTCTGATCGAAGTTACCGGAGCACTTCGTCGGTTGGGCGCACCTTCTGTGTTTCTTGTAACACGTCAGGCTCTGGAATGATCAGAACCTCCGTTTTCGTCGCTGCAATGGCGATTACGCTTTCGCTAATGTTACACCTGTTGGGTTTGAGCCTAACCGCGCCTAGACTTACAGAAAAAAAAGTCATTGAAAGCCGGGCTAATAGCCTTGAATTGAGCACTGCGTTTGAAGAATTCGTCGATGCTCCACCAGAGCAGGTTCAACCAGAACAGGCGGAGGTGCCGGAACCGTCGGTTGACTCCACAGCAGAACCAGAACCAGCCGAAGTTCCAACAAGTGACGTACTTGTCGCCTCGCCAGAACCGCAAGATGTCTCGTCCCCCGACACAGGGACTTCGACAATCATTCAACCGGAGGCTCCCCAATCGCCCGTTACCGATACGCAGGGTCAGGCAGATGACAACGAGGCAGAAACTGCCGAACCCGTCGCGTCCGCGCCCGTCACTCCCGATACTTCAGCAGAAGCGCCGGTTGAAGCTACCGAAGCAGCAGCACCGGTTGCCGAGCCCGTTGCTGAGTTACCAACTGCAAAAGAGCCAGAAGAATTTGCGGCCCTGCCCCCGCCGCAACCTCTTACAGTTCCTGTTGAAAACCAGACGGTCGTTACTGAAACACCGGACGTGCCCATCGCCCCAATAACACCCGAAGACACCGAAGGATCCGAAGAAGATGCAGAGTCCGAGCAGGCAGTTGTATCTTCATTAAGGCCGCGCCTTCCAGACCGCAGACCTCGTCAGACATCACCAAGCGCTTTGGACCCATCAAGGAATTTTGACAACTTGCGCTTTCCGGACCAAACCATTGACTCGCCTCTCACCGTGTATCGCCGTGAAGGACTTGACACATTCAGACAAGATCGCGGCGGAAACCGATCAGGCGGTCTTGGTCCTGGGAATTCGGACAGAACAAACTATGCCGGCCAGGTGTTGGTGCATCTGAACCGCGCACCGCTCGTTTATGTTGCAACCCGCGGGTTTGCTCAGGTTTTTTTTGAGATTAACCCTGACGGTACCTTGGCATGGGTAGACGTTGTCGACAGCTCGGGTGCGCCTGATGTCGAACGCGCGGCAAAAGAACAAGTGCGCAGCGCAGCACCTTTTCCACGGCCACCAGGGGGCGTCAGTCGAAAGCTGTCTTTTTTCTATCAGATCAGGTGAAACGTCTTCTGAATGTATTAAGGCAGCTTTGCGCTAACCGGGTTTTGATTCTTCAAATTGGGCCGATTACCTTACCAGGTATTGCAACCAAGCGTCAAAAGCATTGGCCAGAGACATTCTGGAGCAGGTCACCATAACCTTGATCTGTTTTCACCTTGCCCAAAGTAACTTCTGCTATTTTGCTCCCAAAGCCTGACCGCTTTCATCAAAGAAATGCAGGCTTTCCTGCGGAAAATGCAGGCCAACCTTCGTTCCGGGTTTCAGGTCTGTATCCCCGTTTAACCGAACAGTCACTTTTTCTTCCGCCCCGCAATCGATAATTAAAAATGTGTCCGCACCAAGATATTCAATTACCTCAATGACCCCGTCACTTTGCCCATCACCTGGTGCGACCACACTTATGTGTTCGGGTCGGATACCCAGCTTAATGGCCTCGCCGGACAGCGTGAATTCACCACTTCCGCCTTGCTCCAGTTCGTAACGACCGTTCCGCGTCTTGCATGGTAGAATATTCATCTTTGGGCTGCCGATGAACTGAGCCACAAACAGATTTGCCGGACGTTCGTAAAGTTCGCGTGGTGAACCCACCTGAGCAATTGTACCGTATTCTAGAACGACAATCCGATCGGCCAGAGTCATCGCCTCGACCTGATCGTGCGTCACATAAATCATTGTGCGTTTGAGATTTTGATGAAGTTTGGCGATCTCATAACGCATTTCGACCCGCAAAGCCGCATCAAGGTTCGAAAGTGGTTCATCAAACAAAAATGCTGTGGGATCACGCACAATGGATCGGCCAATTGCAACCCGCTGTCGCTGCCCTCCGGAAAGGTCTTTGGGGCGTCTTTCCAGAAATGGACCAAGTTTTAGAACGTCGGCCGCTTTGCTAACCTGCCTATCTATTTCTGCTTTCTGGACACCAGCAACCTTGAGGGAGAAACCCATGTTTTCTGCAACTGTCAGATGCGGATACAGAGCATAAGATTGAAAGACCATTGTCAGGCCACGCTTGGACGGGGGGTGGTCTGTTACGTCGCTATCATCTATTAATAGTGACCCCCGCGAAATATCTTCGAGCCCACCTATCATGCGAAGCAAAGTCGACTTGCCACAGCCAGATGGACCAACGAAGACGATGAATTCCCCTTCTTCGATTTTCAGGTCAACACCTTTGATAACCTGCGCGGAACCAAACCATTTTTCGACCGACTTTAGTTCGATGCTACCCATTAGTCCCTCCCTGCCCAGTGAAGCCAAACAGCTGCTGTCCACGTGAACGCATTGCCGCCCGCCGGGCTGCCAGAAATCGGGTCGAAATACTCTGCAAACCCATATGTAGAGATTAATTCTTTAGTCTTTACACGCAGTTCTTCCGCCCGTTGTTCATGACCCATTTCCGCCAAACCGAACCCGATCATCATGTTCATGAACGCCCATGTCGGACCGCGCCAATATCGTCGCGCATCAAAGTTCGGCATGGACGTATCATAGCTTGGAACGGGAAAAGGTACCGACGCCAATACCGCCTTCAATCGATCCAACATTTTTTCTGATTCAATCCCTGCGTACCAACAAAGGTACGAAGCGTTCGAAATGCTGCCTGACCATTCTTTGGTCCTTGCATCACGCGAGTCAAAAACGCCCAGATCTTCGTTCCAAAGTGAGCTTGCACCTACTTCCAAGTCAGCGATATCCGCGCCCAGACCTTCGGCGTCCAATCCCAGTTGTTCACTAATGGCCAACAAGTCCCTCGCCGCCCGCAATGTCGTGAATGTCATTGTCGGATCTGCAACACGAAACGGATTTTGCGTTAACAGGGCTTGCTGGTCCCATCCAGCCTGACGACCGATTTGAACCAGTTTTATGTAACGGTCATAGTCGAATTTGGTGGGTCGATCCTCGCTGTTTACATGACTCGTGTCACGACGCTGGTATTCACCGACATCCGAGGCATCTATGCGCGCCATCGCTTTGTCCCAGTCGGGTGCATTGTCACGTCCGGCTTCCCAGGGATGGGTCGTGCAAACAGCGCCATGATCATCCAGGCGCCACTTCATAATCCACCGATGCCAAGCCAGCATTTTGGGGAAAAGCTCGCGAATGCGCGTTTCTCCGGCGTCGGCGTCTTGTTCCCAGATTTTCCGGGCCATCGTTGCTGCGAGGGGTGGTTGAATGATTCCAGAGGAAGGTATCGGTCCGTCGCACCCCCACACATCAGGACCGGGGAAGTATCCGTCATCTTGTTGATGAAACAAGATATGAGGAACCATTCCGTCGGTCCATTGGCCTGTGAACAACGTCTCGATTTCGATCCAGGCTCGGTCAATATCAAACTGGGCAAAGCCCAGCGCGGCAATCGCGCTGTCCCAATTCCATTGATATGGATAGAGACCCTCGGTCGGGATCGTGTACCCACCGCGGTCATTTGAAATCAGGATGTTTCGCGCCTCGCGATCAGGGTTAGTATGTTGATTCATCAGTGTCATCCTTTGACGGACCCCGCAGTCAGGCCCTTGGTCATGAAACGTTCGAGTCCTAAAAACAGCGCCATAATCGGAACGGTGGCAATCACCGCACCGGCCATCAGGTGCTGTCGTGGAATTTCTGAGGAATTCAACATTGTGACCCCTCGGGTAAGTGTGAATTTGGACGGGTCATCCAAAAGCATGAAAGCCAACAGGAATTCGTTCCAAGCAATCATAAAGACGTATAGAGACACCGAAGCCAGCGCAGGTAAGCTAAGCGGAAGTGTAATTTTCCAGATTACCGAAATGCGCGAAAGCCCATCCATTAGACCCGCCTCTTCAACTTCTGTCGGTAAGCCGCGGAAATAACCCTGCAGCATATAAAGTGCGACCGGGATCGTTGTAACCGGATAAATCATAACGATGCCAAGTATCGAATTGCGCAGACCTGTTAGTGAGAAGGCGATATAGATCGGCAACGCCAGAACGATCATCGGCACCATGTAAATCAACAAGATCGAGCGCGAGAAAGCCTTTTGTCCTTTGAACCGAAACCGCGCCACCGCATAGGCACCTGGTACGCTGAACAACAAAGTGATGAACACCGTCAGCACCGAGACATAGAATGACGTCCAAAGATAGGTACCGAAATTGAAGTCGCGGAACAGTTCGGTATAGCTGCGGAACAGCGCGGTACCTTGACTAAGATCCAGTGAAAAATCCAAGGGGTTCTGAAGTAGCGCCTGTTGCGACTTCAAACTCGTCATAACCATCACGTAGAAGGGTATGACAACGATTGCCGTGAAGAATATATATCCGAAACCGGTACAAAAGCGGATCACCGCATCTTCGTATTCATGACGAGTTAGCTCTCCAAATGGCAGTTCCTTTAGGATTTCTGCCATCGACAAATGCATCACCAAGGCGATTGACCCCACGGTGATCAACAACGCCAAAAGTGTGGTTCCAGACCCAATCAGAACAGGTCCGATCCCTGTCAGGCAAGACAAACCCAAAAACAACGCGACTCCCAAACGTGCAGTCGCATGCCGGACCGGAAAGCGGACATAGATCAACCCGGCAACCGCGCCCCAAATCACGCTGAACAGAACCTGCGGACGAAATGCAGCACCAGTGGCAAAGGACATGGTCACCGCTACGGTTGTCGCAATAACGACCAACCAAAGTGCGCCAAGGAGAGGGCCGGTTACAAATCCATTGCGCATCACAAGCCCTCCTCTCGGCTGATAAATCGGAAGAAGACAAAGCTGAACGCAAGTAAACACATCAGGATTACAACCGCGACTGCAGCGCCAGCCCCAATGTTAGAGATCGCAAAAGCCTGCTCGTAGACATTCACGGTCAGGGTGCGCGTACCTGCATTGCCACCGGTCAACAAAAAGATGTCGTCGAACTTGTTGAATGTCCAAATGAACCGCAAAAGGAACAGCACCGATAGAATGCCCAATAATTGAGGGATACTCAGCAACCAAAACTTCTGAAACGGAGAGGCACCATCCATATCTGCGGCCTCGTACATGCTGGAGTCGATTGACTGCATCCGGGCTAGAATGAACAGGAAAGACAAAGGGAAATAACGCCAGATCTCGAACACCGTAACCATGATCAAAGCGAGCGGACGTTCACCAAAAAAGTTGATCGGATCCTCACTAAGGCCCATCTGCACCAACAACGCATTGGCCGAGCCTGAAAATGGGTCGAACAAAGTGACCCAGGTAAATGCGACGGCGATGACTGGCGCGACATAAGGGAACAAGTAAAGGCCCCGGATAAAGCCCTGACCCCGAAAACTTTTGTTCAGCAAAAGGGCCGCGAAAAGGCCCATAACCAAGGCGCCGATGGTACCGAAAACAGTATAAAAAAGGGTCACCCACAAAACGCCCCAAAATTCTGAACCGTCAAAGACCCTGGCAAAGTTTTCAAGGCTGAACTCAAAATTGGTCAGAATATTCGGGCCGCTTCCGGTCAAAATTGGTACAGATCCTTCCACCAAATTTTCGAAAGATTCCGCTTCGCCATCAATTGCGACCGGAATTCGGATACGCTCGCGCTGACCGCCCTCGAGTGTGCCAAAATCACAGAATAGATCGCGCCCTTCTAATTGGCATGGAGCAGTGATCTCTGATGTCGGAGTCATGCCCTCAGGGAGAGTGTCACTGATCGTCACTCCCGCGACTGCAATCTCCTGGCTGGAATTGCGTAGACGGTACTCGATCCGCAGGTCCTCACCGGAACCGCGCAGACTCTCGCGCACCACTGGCGCAGGTGGGCGAAGGTCAGATAGGGTGAAAGGTTTGAAACTGATCCAGATAATGGCCAGCAGAGGCAAGATCACAACCAGTGAGACGCTGATCAGTGTCGGGGCCAGAAGCGCCCATGCCAAACGCGCCTCGCGTTTCGCAAGCGCTCCCGTGCCGGTCGGAGGGACAGCCGAAGACATGGGATACCTCGATGGGTTATGTGCAGCGACGCGAACGTCGCTGCGGTATTAACAAGCGGAACTTATTGAACTTTAGCGAGTTCTTCGTTCATAGCGGCAACAGCGGCCGCAGCATCGAGCTCATCGTCGATATACTGACGGACAATACGGTTGATCGCCTGGCTGTTAATCATTTTCGATGCCAGCGAGAGCTGACCTTCGGTGACTCCCCAACGCTGAGCGACATCCAAACCTCCGACAATTTCATCGATCATGGCCTGGTCGTAAAGTTCACCCAAAGGTGCCTTGCGATCTACGCCGACCGGTAACTCTGCCCACGCTTCTGAGAACGCTGTTGGGTTGTCAGCATTTCCACGTCGGACGGGGAATTTACCTTCGGGCGCAATAGCCAATGTCTGGGTATAGCCCTGATCCATTGCGTATTTCACAAATTCCATGGCGGCATCGGTATCCGCATCATTGGTGATGCCGAAATACCGAACATCGCCCCATGCAGCTCCGTCCGGATTGGACGGGCCCGAAAAGTTGGTGACAATTCCAGTCTTGCTGGCCAAATCGCGAGAGGTCGGATCATCGTTGATGGTGGGCGGAGCGCTGTCGCGAAGGCCGGCCAATTCGTCCAGAATAAACGGCGACCAGATGATCATTGCCGCCTTGCCATCAAAGTAAAGTTCGCGCGACTGCTTCCAATACAGTTCCCCCGGAGGCGAAGCTTTGGAAATGGCTTTGTAAAAGTCCAGTACCTCTGTTGTTTTGGCCTCGTCCAACGGCTGGAAACCGTCCGGACCAACTGGGCTAACTCCGTTTGCCAGGAAAACATGTTCCAACACTTGGCTCATGAAGTTTTCGTCCACCTTGGTGGCTGCAACGAATCCATACATGTCCGGCGGACTATGCAGAGCTTCCAAGGCAGCCTCGACCGCAGCATAAGAACTCGGCGCGTCTAACCCTTTTTCGTCAAACAAATCTTTGCGGTACACAACCATTTGGGTCCAGCCGTCGACCGGCACGGATGCCGTTTCGCCGTTGAACGCAGCCATTGCAAGAGCTCCCGGAGCGAAAGTATCTGCGCCTAGCTCCTCAACCACTTCTGTTGCCGCTTCCGTGTCCAGAATACCCGCTTCAGCCCAAGGCAGAGCATACTGCAACGGATGATAAACAACGTCCGGCAGATCGCCTGCTGCAAATGCGGCTGTGGCACGTGTTCCCAGATCGGTTTCGGTCACCGGGATGACTTCGACAGTAGTTCCGGTTTCAGCCTTGAATTGATCAGCCATTTCCTGCTGCTTTGCCAACCGTTCGGGTTGCTCTTCCGTCGTCCAAAAACGGATCGTGTCCGCGTGCGCAGATACCGCTGCCAGTATCAACGCAAGCGATGATCCAAGCATCAGCCTGGATGCCTTGGGTGTAAGTTTCATAGTCGGTCTCCTCCCCGGTTATGATCATTGAGATTTACAATTTTTAGCGCCAGATCCTCGGACTTCAGCCGCGGCGGCCCATCGGATTGTCGTTCTATAAGAACAGCTTCGCTGAGTTCGCGTAAGTCTTTAGGTTGCTCGCCCCGCGTCTGGCGGATCAGCAATGTTGCAAGCCGCTCCCCTGCCCGATGCGAGTCCACACTGAACGTCGTGAGCCCCGGACTGACATATTGGCACTCCGGGATGCCGTCGTACCCAATGACGGAAACATCGCGTCCGATTTCCAGATCCAAATCCCTACAAACAGAATAACAGCCTAAAGCAGCCAAGTCGGTCGCAAAAACGATAGCCGTCGGCGGGTTTTTCAGGTTCATCAAAGCCCGCGCTTCCAAAGCTCCTTCTTCGCGCGTGCGCGCGCCATCCCGGATTAATTCAGGATCAAATTCCAAGCCCGCGGCTTTCAGACCGTCAACATATCCGTCGCGGCGCAGGTGACTGTAATTGAACTTCGGATCACTACCGACGTAACCAATGCTGCTGTGTCCGAATTCGGCCAAACGAATGACCGCGTTTCTGATCGCCGTTTCGCCGGAAATATCGAACCAAGAGGTATTTTCCATTGCTGCGGCTTGACCGTATCCAGTCCGCCCATAAAGGATAAACGGTACCTTCAGCTCCCTTAGGTATTCAACTCGGGCATCTTCAACTTCCGTTCGCGGCAGAATAAACCCGTCGGCCTTGCGTTCTTCAACAAGCCTGCCCAGGACCTTGAGCATGTCCTTTTCTGACTTCGCCGTGGAAATAGTCATGGTCCAGTCAAACGAACTGGCTGCTTCACAAGCTCCGGAAAGAAAATCCTGCAAAAACGGATTGTGCCTGTCGGGTTCTTCGCCATTAATAACCATCGCAATTGCCCGGACCTTACCTGTCCGGATAGCCTGCGCGTGGCTGAGCGGGCGATAACCCATCTTGCGCGCTGTGACCTCAACCCTTTTTCGCGTCGCGTCCGAAATATCCGAATAACCGTTCAGCGCGCGCGACACGGTGCTTTTCGAAAGCCCTAAGTGATAAGCCAGCTCATCAAGCTTCACCCGCCCTGTTGCGGACGCCGCACGAAGCTGGGATTCGCCTTTTTGCGCAGTGGGATTCGTCATCATTCTTTCATTTAGTCGCTCCGAAACCGGTTTCGGCAACTAAAAAATGACCGGAATTAACTAAAAGCCGAATTTTATGGCCGTAAGAGGAGCACCGACGCCAAGTAAGGTATTCTGCGCGAGAAAAGGACCAATCACCCCAGTCCTATGAGTTTGCGTTCAATCTTGATCGCCAGAAAACGCGGCATTTAATCTGCGAAGTTTTCGTCGATCAACACTTTCAACATAGGATTTTAACAAATCCCTTCAGTTCGCCATCACTTGTTCCAGCACCGGGAAATGTTGCACAACAGTCTCGGTTGGAATGTCCTTAGGCAAAAACTCCAAGACAACTACTGCATCTCGGTTCGTTTCAAGAACCTTGCCAGCCTGAGTGTTGACGACGAAATGCCGAGGCTGATGGCCAGATGCGTTAAGAGTGAACCAATTCACATTTTCGGCCCAACTCACCCCTTCATGTACACCTCGGTCCAAAACTTCCAATTTTCGAAGCAACACCTCGCGACTATAGCGAGACAACAACAAAAGCAGATGTTCGCGTGGAATCCATCCGCCATACGAATAGACCCCCGCAGACTTTTTCATCTGGCCAAATTCGTCGACCAAATCCGCCGCTTCTTCCTGAGATAGCCCATCGGTCACTTCGTAGTCGTAATACAGTTCAAGTACATTCCCAGGTTTTTGCACCACTTCAGAGACGCCATAGCTCTTTGGGTCCTTGGAGATTGGTGCATTATGCTCGTAGCTGAATACTCCAGTTCCCTCAGAATGGATGATATCCGCGTGATCAACTAGAAACTGGGCAGTTTCCATGGCTTCTTTGCGCGTTTCGGTAGGGAAACCAAAAAAGTTGAATGTGTGGTTCCAAATTCCAGCGTCATGCGCATCTTGCAGGTTCGCCAGCATTACGTCCTGAGTATTGTCCTTCTTCATGTGCCGCTGAATACGCTCATTTGCCGACTCCAAGCCGATATACAAAGAGCGAAAGCCAATGTCGTACATGCCCCTGTAGTGTTCAGGCTTAAAGTACTTTTCAAATTTATAAAGCCCGGTGAAATAGAACTTTCAAGGCGCAACGGTTTTTGGAAGATGCGTAAATAGTTTCGGCGGAATGGCTTCGTCATTTAGAGCGAAGTGTTTCACACCGTATTTCTCGCTCAATTCCTCAATAGTTTCCGCGAAAGTTTGGGGCTGCAACATTCTATATCGATCCCCATAGATCATCCCGTGGTAGCAGAACGCACACTTGTCCCAATAGCAGCCGCGTGTTGTCAGCATTGGAAGAACTGTTTCGGGCGAGTAATAGCTGTTAAGATCCAAATCGCTAAAATCCGGCACCGGTATCTGTTCCAACGTGACCTGAGGCGCCAGTTTGGTCTTAACGAGCTTCCCGTTTTTCAACAGGCAAAGGTTACTGCTTGGAGTTGCAAACGGATCTGAACATTCGAGCAACTCAACCAACGGTGATTCACCCTCGTACCTTAAAACGAAATCGAAGTATTTTTTGAAAAAATGAGAAATCATATTAGTCTTGTCGACAAGACGCGAGAAGACACTGCCACCTATTACGATTGGTACATCCGGAAAGACCTCCTTCAATACTCGCGAAAGTGTCAAACCCGCCAAGATCTGTTCCTGACCAATCACCGACAAGCCAAAGTAACGTGGCTCACTTTTGACCGCCCTGACCTTTTCTCGAAAGAAGGATAGGAAAGGATTTATCTCAGGGTTCGAACAAAACTCGTCAATGCTGGGAATAGAAGATAGAACATCTGAAGTCGACAAGCTTGAAGTACCGACCTCGACAACTGGTTCAGCGGTAGAGAAAGCAAAAAGTAAACGCTTGAACGCTGTCACAGCAGTATAAAATTCGTCAATCGTCCGCAGGCAGCGTTCGCTTTTCAAGCCTTTAGCTTGTTGAGACTTACGATCAAAATCGCTGAGTATACCCAATGCCAGCAAAGCTTGGTTACGATAGCTGTCATGTTCTGGACCAAGGTCTTTTACATAACGGTCCAACCTGTCAATGGCCACTCGCAAACGCTGCCGCGAAATGAAGTAGTCGTAAAACTCCACATTCCAATCAGATTGCTTTACTGCGAACCCCCTTTCTACCAAAAAGGCTTTGAGCGCTGGCGTGCTGAGGAACGGCTGAAACGGCGACCATTGCGGTGGAAAAATGAGATGAATATCTAAATTTTCCATAATCTTATTCCCCGCAGAGAGACGGCAGTCAGAAAACCAAACGTGAATTCGACCACTCGTCAAATGCTCGCGACCTTTAGATCGCAAACATTCGAACTAAATGGCCTACTTTCGCAATCGACGAGGCTTGGAAGACCCTTCGGCAAGCATGTCCGAAGATCCCTGATTCTGATTTTGATTGTCCATTACCTCTTCGCCGCCACCCATAAGAACCGTCTTCAGGTTTTGAAGCGCAGCCGGCTTCATGGCCAACAATTCTTCCATTTTTCCCTGGTTTTGATTTTGGTTGTCCATGACTTCTTCGCCACCGCCCACCGACCCAATACCGACTTCGCGAAGGATCTCGGGCTTCATGCGCGAAATCTCCTCAAGGCTGCCTTGGTTCTGGTTCTGATTGTCTGATAGGGCGAAGTCGTCCGGCAGGGAAGCTTCGATTTCTCTTAGCAAATTTGGAGCAAGGTTGTCTTTGAGAACGCCGAGCACACTAAGTTTGTCCATGGGAAACTCCTGATCAAATAAGCTTGGCAATCTCAACTCAATAACACAATATAAAGATGTTTGCAATTATTTAAAGCAATTTTAGGTTGTTCACTTTTAAAGTGCTAATAAATTTAAGTGTTTTAGTTTTTGTTGTATAAATAGAAATAAAACTCCTTCTTTAGACGGATTTATTTCAGGATCTTTGCTGAAAGGTGCAATAATTTTTTCCTTTGATATTTCCTAAGTTATTTGTGTTTACGCTAGTGGTCGTCCGGTTTTTACATGACCCGCTAATAGTTTACTTTTAGTTGTGCTTGGGCGGCTGGCCAAAGTGAAAAGCTGCGTGCCTTTAACTAGAAGGCTATCATCCCTCGGGTTTTTACGACTTAAATCCCGACGAGACAAAGGCCATTGTCGCGGCTTGTCTTACCTAAAAAGATAGTGATCGCTAGCGAGATCGATGACCTGAGTTCTGCACTTAAACTGGGCTGAGCCACGGCAAATGGATGGATTGATTTCATGTCTTGCACCAAACCAGTCGTCTAAACCTTAGGCACAGCGCACAGTTCTGCCCCACTTGTCACCGCAATCTGGGCGAAAAAGCTTTTCTGAAACGAAATGGACAGTCAGGCTGCTGGCAAGGTTGTGCTACAGATAATTCCATCGAGACTATGGAGGACTCTCAATGAACGATCAAACCCGAACCCAACGTCTCACCGCAGCAGATTTCGACCAAGAACTTCTCGATTTGTACGATTACTATGCGCATGGGAGGATTTCAAAGCGGGAATTCCTCGATCGCGCTGGAAAATGGGCTGTAGGTGGATTAACCGCAGCGGCAATACTAAGCACCCTTTCACCCAATTACGCATTGGCTCAACAGGTCGCAGAAGACGACCCGGAGATTCAGGCCGAAGAAATCACCTATAGTAGCCCGGACGGAACCGGTGATGTGTCGGCCTATCTCGTGCGTCCAACCCAGATTGACCCCGATCGACCGCCTGCGGCAGTTCTGGTTGTACATGAAAACCGCGGCCTCAATCCTTACATTCGAGACGTTGTGCGTCGCGTTGCCAAGGCTGGTTTTGTCGCGATGGGTCCAGACGGGCTTTCATCGCTTGGTGGGTATCCGGGAAATGACGATGAAGGTCGCGAAATGCAGCGAAGCCTAGATCGCGAACTTCTCCTAAACGACTTTTTTGCAGGTTTTGAGTTTCTTCAAGCGTTGGACGGTACGAATGGAAAAGTGGGAGCAACCGGATTTTGTTACGGCGGAGGCGTCGTGAACAAATTGGCAGTGGCCTACCCAGAAATGGCAGCTGGTGTTCCATTTTACGGAGCCGCGCCAGACAACGCCAAGGTCGGTCTTATCGAAGCCCCCCTGATGATACAGCTTGCTGCGCTGGATCAACGGATAAATGCGATGTGGCCGGAGTTTCAAAAAGCACTTGTCGAAAATGACAAGCGCTACCAAGTTTACATCTATCCCGGCGTGAATCACGGATTTCACAACGACACGACACCTCGATACGACCAAGCGGCGGCAAAACTGGCGGAAGAGCGTATGATCGCTTGGTTTCGCACGTACCTGGCGGGTTAAAATACACCTGCGATGTCACTGTGAAGGGGTAACTTCTGACTTCCTGCTCCAATGATGCCTTTGCTGTCTGGGCGCCTGACAACCTCATCTTGGCGCCTGCAGGTATAGCCATCTGTGTTTTGCCAATAGGTACTTTTGGGCAAAGATATGACTTCCAAGTTCACTTATCTTCTTAATCATGGCTTATTTGATATCCCGCCTTCCAGTGCTGGCCGCGAGTCTGATCGGGAGGTCGGTTTTGCTTACTGCAAAAGAAAACCCCACCGTGATGGGGTTAGTTGAGGTTTGGGACAGTGAATCTCGTTCAGAGATGATCCTTCTATCGCCAACTAGCCTTTCGATTACTTAAAGCTGTCATTAATTCGAGCGCCTTCAAGCAATCAGCAATGTTGACCGAGGCCTCAAAGATAATTGGAGTGGATCGATTTTGGCAGTCTACCGAGCCAGAGAACTACCGAGGGAACAGAAGGTGGTCTCAATTTCGTTGAAATAGCATTTCGTGAGACGCGATGTTCGCGACAGTCACTGAATGCCAACCGAAATCATTTTATGTGAACAAAAACTCATCCGTGAGGATCAAAGGCTGAGTGCTTGCCACCTTTTGTTCTACCGGAACTTCAGGTTTCACTCGGGAATTCGAACTTAGAGTGACACTCCTACTTTGCGCTCTTTGTTGCTCAATCTTGTTCAACAAGAAAAAAACTGCCGCATTTGTACCGACAAGGTTCTGGGGTACAGGTATCTGCTCGACGTTTGGGCCCATCTTGGTGTTGCTCACTGTAGTAGCTGAAAATGCCTTACGCATGGTCAGCTTAAGCCAAAACATGGCAATACTAAGGCGAATGCAATGTGCGTGCAGCATGAGCTTTTAATCGCTCACTGATTGCAACACGCTACCGTATGGGTGCTAAAAGTTGTCAAACACCGTCAACTCACACCTTTGTCCCAATCGAGACATCAGGAATCCCGGCACTGTTTTGAATAGAATAGAAAAATTCGATCCGCACCTAGTGTGGTTGGATGGAAATAACCTGGCAAAATTTGAATTATCAGCCTCAAATGACCGAAAGCAATGTGCTTGCAGCCCCTACAAACCCAGCCGCCGCTACCGCAGCCGCAAGGAGTATACAGCAGACCTCCAGTGCAGATAGTTTCATTTGCTCGCATCGCCCCTTAGCAGAACTTTCCGCTCGAGATAGAGGAACTCTGGCAGGTCGCAAAGAGCATGCGCATTTACGCAGCGGAAACTTGCCTCGCGACGGCACATATTCGCCCAGAATACCGTTCAGGTTTCCCACGAGTGGCACGCCCAAGCTCTTTGGAACTTGACCTGTTGCCGCAATACATCACGAGTCGAATCCCAAACCTGAACTGCGGGTGATTTTGTGTGCTGCAGGATGTCAGCACCTGCCTTGCAAACCATTTAGGTCTTTTCCGATTCGCCACATTTCGACAGAATTAGGTGCGCTAAAGGCCGAAACCGAGAGGCTAATCGGCCTGATATGACCTTGGCCAGCCAAAGCTCGCGCTGGTTCCAACAATAGCCCGGCTGTCTTTGCCGTGGTTCGGATGGACCAAATGGATCAAGTAAGACGGCATTACGATCATTTCACCTGCACCAGACGCAGGGATTTTGCTTCGAAAAGCGCTCGACACCGATATCCGGAAATGTGGTAGCTCATTCCTGAGATCAAGAAACTGGATCATACCAGAGGATCCTTCTTCGATCTTTGGCTGCGAAGCAAAATAAACACCTGACCAGTGGCCACTCTGGGGCGAGTATGAGGGGAGTTGTTACCGCAGAGAGGATTTTCGTTCATGCATCCAAACAACTTTAGTCTAAACTCCTCCGGATCGACCTACTGAGAAACCTTCGCGAAACGTGGAGTACAGCATCCTGTGCCGCTTTCTGTTGGCGAATTCGCTGAGTTGAGAATAACCAACGGGGACGCGATCAAGTCGCAGAACACATCCATCTACAAAAAGGCCAATGTCAAAACAGAACGCAACTTTCAGGTACGCCAGTCGAGGAAATGTTGATCGAAGAACCCTGAGAAATCAGAACTTTTTAGAAGTAACAACCGTTCAGTAGCTTAAAGCCTTAGGTGCGCAACAACAGCCTGTCTATAAACGGTTCAGCAGTTTCCTTTACTGCAACTTGCGCCTGGGATTCACGCGATCGACAGGTTCTGTTGAAACAAAAAGAAATTTTCTGACCTAGGTGTTCATAGGGTTCGAATTTTGTATGAACAAAGAATGACCATAAGGGAGAAGTAAATGAAGAAGTGTTTTTTGGCTGCGACAGCAGCGGCGCTTTTCGCAACGGGTGCTTTGGCTGAAGTCAAAGTAGGGATGATAACAACGCTTTCAGGCGGCGGAGCGGGCTTGGGAATTGATGTGCGCGATGGATTTATGCTTGCAATCGCGCAATCCGGTCGAGACAACATTGAGGTTGTGATTGAGGATGATCAACGAAAGCCGGACATCGCTGTGCAGCTTTCCGACAAGATGATTCAGTCCGAGCGTGTTGATGTAATGACGGGCATTATCTGGTCAAATCTGGCAATGGCTGTCGTGCCTGCAGCGGTAAACCAAAATGTTTTCTATCTGTCACCAAACGCTGGACCTTCTGCGCTTGCGGGTCAGGGTTGTCACCAAAATTACTTCAATGTTGCCTGGCAGAACGACAACTTGCATGAGGCGGCGGGGGCTTATGCTAATAACGCCGGCTATAAGAATACCTTCATAATGGCCCCGAACTATCCAGCGGGCACTGACGCGCTAACTGGCTACAAACGCTTCTTTAGCGGTGATTTGGCTGGTGAGGTCTATACAGAGCTTGGTCAAACAGATTATGCAGCCGAGATCGCCCAGATCAGGGCAAGTGATGCCGACAGCGTTTTTTTCTTCCTTCCTGGTGGGATGGGGATTTCTTTCCTAAAGCAATATGCGGACAGCGGTATAGATCTTCCGGTTGTCGGTCCAGCGTTCAGCTTTGATCAAGGCATCCTTCAGGCAGTTGGCGATGCCGCGCTGGGCGTCGTGAACACTTCGCAGTGGAACAAGGATATCGACAATCCGACTAACGCAGCTTTTGTCGAAAGCTTCCAAGCCGAATACGGCCGCTTGCCGTCGCTTTATGCAAGCCAGGGGTTCGATACGGCGAACCTGCTTCTGTCAGCACTTGAGAAGGCTGATCCATCTGATGCAGATGCATTCCGTGAAGCCCTGCGTGCGGCTGATTTTGACAGCACGCGTGGAGAATTTGCTTTCGGGCAGAACCACCATCCGGTGCAAACGATCTACGCTCGTGAAGTGGTCAAAGAAGGTGATGTATTCACAAACAAGATCATCGGTCCAGCTCTGGAAAATCACTCCGACGCTTACGCTGCCGACTGCAAAATGTGATCAAATCCTGCCTGCCTTCAAATTTAGGCAGGCAGGCATTCGGAGTTTTCATGTCTTCGATCTTAATTTTCGAGCAGATCCTTAACGGGCTGCAATTCGGCGTCATGCTCTTTTTGATGGCTGCTGGGCTGACGCTGATTTTCGGCGTGATGGGGTTGATCAACCTCGCCCACGGCTCGCTGTACATGGTCGGTGCGTTTGCCGCAGCTGCCGTCGCGGGGGCAACGGGCTCATTCTTTGCGGGGCTCGTGGCCGCGCTTGCAGCTGCGGCGTTGGCAGGCGCGATTATCGAAATCGGTATAATACGGAGGCTTTATGACGCCCCGCACTTAGATCAGGTCTTGGCCACCTTTGCCCTGATCCTGATCTTTTCAGAGGGCACAAGGTGGGTATTCGGTTCTTTCCCACTTTTTCTTAACATTCCGCAAGGGCTGTCCGGCCCGGTGAGCTTGCCAGGTGGGATCGAATATCCTCTTTATCGCTTGTTCCTTATTTTGATGGGAATAGCGATCGCGGGTGGGCTTTGGTTGCTAATCGAACGCACCCGCATCGGAATTCAGATACGCGCCGGGGAAAATGATCGAGAGATGATCGCCGCGTTAGGCGTTGATATCTCTAAACTTTACACACTGGTCTTCGCTTTGGGGGCGGCGCTTGCTGGTCTCGCTGGTGCGCTTGTGGGCGCAATTCAATCGGTTCAGGTCGGTATGGGTGAACCGGTCCTTATTCTGGCGTTTGTCGTTATCGTCATTGGTGGTATCGGGTCGATCCGTGGGGCTTTCATCGGGGCACTTTTGGTTGGTCTGACCGACACGCTGGGCGGCGTGTTTCTACCCGAACTGTTCAAGCTGTTTATGGATTCAGGCGCCGCGCAAAAGAGCGGATCGGCTATCGCATCGATGGGAATTTACATCCTGATGGGACTTGTTTTGATCTGGCGTCCAACTGGGTTGTTCGGAGCTCGCGCATGAAGTTTGAGGAACGCTATCTCAACCTTTTCGTTTTGGTCGGGCTTCTTTTGCTACCGATTTGGGCGCAAGCGATGGATGAGCCTTTTACGATCACCCTGGCGACGCGGGCGGTGATCCTTGCTTTGGCCGCAGTTGGGCTGAACCTCGCGCTGGGCATTGGGGGGATGGTCAGCTTTGGTCACGCCGTCTTCTTTGGGATCGGTGGCTACGCTATGGGTATACTTGCTTATCACGCTCAGACCTATACGACATTGAGTCTTGGTTTGTTTGAGACAGGCGGGACAAATTCCATGCCGGTCATCTGGCTGGTTGCAATGCTTCTTTCGGGCGCCGTTGCTTTTGTCATTGGTCTGCTATCGTTACGAACGTCTGGCGTTTACTTCATCATGATAACGCTCGCTTTCGGCCAAATGTTCTATTATTTCGCAATTTCGTGGGCGCAGTATGGGGGCGAAGACGGGCTATCGATCTACGTGCGCAACGGATTTCCGGGCCTAAACACGCTTGTTCCGATCGAGTTCTTCGGCATCTGTTTTGTTCTTCTTTGCGTAACTCTCGTTCTATTCGCCCGCCTTCAATCTTCGCCGTTCGGATTGGCGTTGAATGCGGCCCGTCAGAGTAAATCAAGGGTGGCGGCCGTCGGCCTTAACCCCACTCGTGTGAAACTGCTGGCATTTGTCTTGTCTGGCGCTGTTACCGGGTTAGCAGGAGCGTTGTTTGCAGATTTGAACCGCTTTGTCTCTCCAACAATGTTTAGCTGGCAATTGTCTGGTGAATTGATCGTGCTGATTATCATCGGTGGTGTGGGTCGATTGATGGGACCAGTTATTGGGGCATGCGTATTCGTGGCGCTCGAGCATTTTCTTGGCGAAATAACTGATTTCTGGCATGTTTCTCTTGGAATAATCCTGCTTTGTATAGTTTTGTTCGGACGTGGTGGTCTTATCGGTCTTATCACCGGCAAGGAGGGCGCGCATGTATAGGCCGATACTCGCGACCCATGGTCTTACCAAAAGTTTTGGAGCGCTGAACGCAACACGAGATGTGTCAATAGATCTTAATAGCAAAGAAATCCATGCGATCATTGGGCCGAACGGCGCAGGGAAATCAACGCTTATCAAACAGATTTGCGGTGAAATGCAACCGGATAGCGGACGCGTAACGCTCGACGGACAAGATGTTTCGAAATTGTCCACATTTGCGCGGGCCCGAGCTGGCCTCGGCCGAACATTTCAGGTGTCTGATCTTTGCAGGGAAGACACCGTAGTGGAAAATGTTGTGTTAGGGAGTTTGGGTGCCGAAGGCGCTGTATGGCGTTTTTGGAAAAGCGCTTTGAAAACAAGGGATCTGTGCGAACGGGCAGAGCGAGCTTTAGAGCGCGTTGGATTGATCGAAGAGCGTTACACGCGTTGTGCCAATCTCAGCCATGGACAGCGTCGCCAATTGGAAGTCGCCGTTGCGCTTACACTTTCGCCCCGCGCATTCATTATGGATGAACCAATGGCCGGGTTAGGCGTAGAGGGTTCAAAGCAAATGACAAGTTTCCTTGATGGGCTACGGAAAGAAGCTCCTATTTTGTTGGTGGAACACGACATGGATGCTGTCTTTGCGCTGGCAGACAGGATCAGCGTAATGGTCTACGGCAAAGTCATCGCAACCGGGACACCAAACGAAATAAGAAACAGAAAGGAAGTGCGGGAAGCCTATCTGGGGGATGCTGTATGAGTTTTCTGACGGTCCGGAACCTCACGGCTTCATACGGAGTTAGCCAAGCCTTGTTCGGCGTTGATTTGACCGTAGCAAAAGGCGAAGTTACCGCGTTGCTGGGACGGAACGGAATGGGAAAGTCGACCACCGTAAAGTCAATTTGCCAAATGATCCGCTCAAAAGGCACTATCACTTTGGATGGGTTAAACCTGCAGAATCTTCCCAGCTACAAGGTGTCCCGCGAGGGAGTCGGCCTTGTTCCTGAGGGAAGACGCTGCTTTTCCGATCTGACGGTGCGTGAAAACCTGATAGCGACAGCTCGTCCCGGAGAATGGGATCTTAACGAAGTAACCAAACTGTTCCCAAGGTTAGACGAACGAAAAGGCCAGCGAGCGGGATCACTTTCCGGGGGCGAACAACAAATGCTTGCCATTGGCCGAGCATTGATGACAAACCCCCGCCTGCTGATTTTGGATGAGGCGACAGAAGGTCTGGCGCCAATTATCAGGCAAGAGATCTGGGCCGCCATTCGGCAACTAAAACAGGAAACCAGCGTCGCAATTTTGTTAATCGACAAGTCGCTAAAAGAACTTTCCGCCATTTCGGAAAGAGCAATAATACTCGAACGCGGTAGAACAGTTTGGTCCGGCAAAATGACTAGTTTGACACATGAGATTACCGAAAAATACATAGGTATCTGAAGCTCAAATTAGGTTGTCGGCCGGATTTCGTCGGCTTTGGAGCAATGGCTTAAGTTGCTCCAAATTCGACAATTTGGGCCGCTGCAAAAAACTCCTTTTCCTTGTATGCTTCAAAGCGATACTCAGGGAACTGGCATGAGCAAAAAAGATCACTGGGACAGAATATATGGCGCGAAGGTCGAAGCAGACCTGAGCTGGCATCAGGATGATCCGACTGTTTCGCTGGAATTGATGTTGCAAGCAGGTCTGACATCAAAGTCTGCAGTCGTCGACATCGGCGCGGGAACATCACGTGTCGTGGATCGTCTTCTTGAGCTTGGGCTTTGCGATATCTCGGTTCTTGACCTTTCCGATTGCGCAATCAAGTCGGCACGTCGCCGGCTAGGCGACCGTGGTAAGAAAGTTAATTGGATTGTGGCTGATGTAACGACGTGGAAGACCACACGGGTCTTTGACATCTGGCATGATCGCGCAGTGTTCCACTTCCTTGTCAATCCAGCGGACAGGGCTGCTTACATAGATCGGCTCTCCGACAGTTTGGCCCTGGATGGGCATGCCGTAATAGCGACTTTCGCGCCTGATGGACCAACAAAGTGCAGCGGACTCGATGTCGTAAGATATAGCCCCGAAAGCCTGAACGAAGTTTTGGGTGAAAGATTCACACTAGTTACACATCGTTTTCATCTCCACCTTACGCCCTGGGATCTAGAACAATCGTTTCAATACAGCCTTTTTCAAAAAGCACTATGAGCCGAGGATAAAGCCTCTAAACAGAAGCTCACCAAGTCTTGACTGATTGGTTTCTTTCAAACTGACCGGGTTTGGTTGAGAGCAATTTTTGGAAGACAAGCGCACCGCATGGCCCGAAAGCTGCCGTAATCTGACCTTATTCAGGCATCACAATAAATGACGGTATATTTCAATTCGCGATGACCCGAGACCCCCGAAGTAGAAAGGATTTCTACCGTGTTGAACTTTCTAAAAATAAGTGTGTCCGCGCTTGCTCTGTCTGCTTTCGTGACCGTCCCTGTCGCAACGGTTTTGACTGCCGATTACGCCTACGCGAAAAATGGTAACGGCAACAGCGGAGGCAAAGGTGGAAATGGCGGAAACAACAACGGTGGGAAAGGCGACAACGCCGGGAAATCAGGTGCAAACAAAGGCTGGGGTTCAGACAAAAAGCTGAATGGAAAAAATACGAAATCGGCGAGCAGAGGCGGTAAGCCCAAAAAAGAAGGCAGAATTGGGCGTGCTGTCAAAGAAGATTTTCAAACTTTGGGCCGCAACCTGCAAAAAAACGGCATCAAGGGTCTTTTCAAAGGTAGCAAATCGCAGGTTACCGCAACTCGTACAAAAAGCACCTCTGTCAAACAGTCTGTGAAACCGCCAAGCAGAAAAGCAAGTCTTGTCGACGATTTCACACTTCACCCAAGCAACCTCGGCAAACTTAATGGCGCAATCAACTCCAGCATAAATGCAAAGCTCGCGCATATTGCGAACGATCAATATGCGAAAGGTAAAGGGCCCGTAAGCCTTGCAGCAGCCCTTGCTGTGGCAGACGCCAATTTCAATCACCTCATGGGTGAAGAAAACTCGTTGAGCGCTGAAGACGTTAAGGACATTGCCGCGGCATTTGATCTTTTGGATGCGCCCCCAATGACTCTGGAAGAAGCAGAGGATATTTTGGCCGATCCTGAATTGACGGAATCAGCAGAATGGGCGACCGCGCAATCTGTCAAAGAAGCCTATGACCTCACTACAGATGACGAAGGGAACACGATTGATCGTCCGACAGAGGAGCAATTGGCAGCTGCCGAGGCAGTGCACGAAACAGAAGCAAACCTTTTAGATCATTATAAAGGCGATTTCTCTGACGACGACTTGGTCGCAGCGGAACAGCAAGACCACGTCCTTGACGCCGTACGAACCTCCAATCCTGACGACGAGGCGGTTAAAGCAGCGCTCGACAACTCGGCAGAGGATCAAGAGTATTCCGTCGACGACGAAGCAGATGATGACGACAGTGAAGTCAGTGACTCATCGGACGACGAGGTTCCCAACCTCGACGAGGAAATCAAAAAAGAACTTGCGAGTAGCGACTAAGCCTAGGTTGAGAGAGTCGGCGACTACGATTTTAGCGCAGTTTCCAGCAAAACCGGATTAATTCTGTTCGATCGTGGCCGTCGGAAGACCTTGCTCGACCCAATCGGGAAAGCCACCCGAATAATATCGCGCGTCCCGGAACCCCCAAAGTTGCGCCTTGACTGCTGCATATGCTGAATATGGGCAATGTGGCCCATGACAGCTGAATACCAGTGTGTCATCAAGGTTTGCGATTTCCAGCAGGGCTTCTCGTGACAGCTCGACCATAAGAGAGTAATTGACAGAATTGGGTATGTGCCCCGCATTAAAATCCAGCAATGCGCGCACATCTACAAACTGTGCCTCACCTTTTTCCCAAAGTGCGTGTGCTTCTTCTGTATTAATCCGTGGGATACTCTCAGGGTAATATAAGCCTTCGTCCCGTTTGATCAGGTCAGCAACTTCATCGTAATCAAGATCACTTCCGGCACTGGCCGGCACGCCCGCCTTCACAACGCCATCATATAGGTGTCGGCGATAATCCGGATCATATCCGTACATATCACCATACCACCAGATAAGACTTTCTTCGGCAGTAAAGGGATCATAATACGACGGAACTGCAAGTGCGTCGTACTGTTCAATCAGCTCGGGCACATCGTCAAGTTGACCAAGGTGGCCAAGTGCGGACGTCAAAGTCGTTATATCTGCTACGATATCAGAGTTGCGCTTGAGCACCCTGCGCATCGTACTCACAGCGTCTTGGTAATTCTTTTGATGAAGCTGAGACACGCCCAATTCGCGCAAATAGCGCGTTGGTTCAAGCGGGTCATAACGTAACGCATACCTGACCGCAGCTTCCGCCTCGTGCGCGCGTCCTGTCGCGTTCAGAACCTTGGCTTTTACGAGGTGAATGTCTGGGTCATTAGGCGATAAAGCGAGCGCCTTGTCGATTTCATTGTACGCCTCGGCGTGGCGACCCTGTTCTACAAGTATTTCAGCTTGAACCGAATATGCCAGAGCTGAAGGCGCCTCCATCGCCTTTTCCAGGCTTCTTTCCACCTCTTTCCACGACCGTTCAAATCCACCACCCATCGCAAGAAACCATACACTTTGCACAATTCGCCAATGTGCGGCAGCCAAGGCCGCATAAGCCCTGTGATAATCCGGGTCGATTGCGATTGCGTCTTCAAACTTGGAGATAGCAATCAAAGTGTCATCCGAGTTGCCGCTGCGCAAGAGTTCGAGGCCGTACAATACCGCGTCATAAGCTTCAGGATGTTCGGTTTCTGTCGCGCCAAGCCCTTGCCTTTCTTTAGCCGTTAGTTGAACCGCAAGAGCGGACGTTATTTCCTGCAAAACTTGATCTTGAAGTTCAAAGACCTGCTGAACGCTACTATCATAGCGGTCGGCCCAAATGTGGTGACCGCTTAGAGCGTCTATCAACTGAGCATTCACGCGAACCTGATCACCTGCCCGACGCAGACTTCCTTCGAGGATGTATTGCACACCCAGTTCTTCGGCGACCTCCTGAGATTTGACGGCTCTGTCTTTGTATGTCCAGCTGGAGTTTCGTGAAATCACGAATATGCCCGACAACTTGCTTAAATCCGTAATCAGATCTTCGGTGATGCCATCAGCAAAGAAGGCATGTTCAGGATTGTGGCTAAAATCCTCGAATGGTAGAACAACGAGTGATGGCTTGTCGGGCAAAGGATGGGACATTTGATCTACCGAGGCAGGAGCAAACTCGGGTTCCCATGGTCGCCAAATCAATAATGCCGCCAACAGAACAATCGCCGCTACCGATATCCCGGCTTTAAACGGAAACGTTCTGGCGCTGGAAACCATAGGCTGCCCACCCGGAACTACTCGATAGACCCTGACGGGGGTTGAGATGTTTTTTACTCTCTTTTCGCCCAGATCCTCATAACCAACTTCCACGTTTGCTTTCAGGTGATCATAGGCAGTGCCAGACACGACCACACCACCCGCAGGCGCAAGTTCTTCCAGTCGTGCGGCGATGTTAACTCCATCCCCGTAAATATCGCCTTCGTCAAAGATCACGTCGCCGAGGTTGACCGCAACCCGATATCGGATCTTTCGATCATCGGAGACATCTTCCTCGCGTGCTTCCATAGCTTCCTGGATAGAAACCGCACAATGCACCGCTTCCACTACACTAGGGAATTCGGCGATCATCCCATCGCCTGTCAGTTTGATGATATGGCCGTGGTGTGCGTCAATTTTGGGATCGATTAGTTCAATCCGGTGTCGCTTTTGCCGTTCAAGCGTACCAGTCTCGTCGGCCTCCATTAGGCGCGAATAACCAACCATATCGGCGGCGAGAATAGCTGCAATCCTTCGCTCCATGTCGCACCTCCGGTATGGAGAATAACAGAATTTTTTGCAAAACTCGACTGTACCCTCTCGAAATTAGTCACAGCCGAATGTATCAAACTACGGGCGAAGTGATGGTTCGACAAAAAACACCCTAACTTATCAAGATACGCAAACGTTGGCCCAGTTACCCACCTTGGTTAGCAATAACTCTCTTTTTTATCGGCAAGGGTAGTTAACAGCTTGGGTTGTGTAACAGCCGAATGCCGCCCAAACGATCCAAAACTAAAGTGTTTTTTGATATTTATTTGGGCCTTCGCAGAATTTTGCACAACATCCTTTTCGAGGACAAAACGCTGTGCCTTTCATTGTTTCGAAATATCCCCGTTGAGATAATTGAGGAGCCTGTCAGTTGCTGATTTTGAAAGCTCGTCGCAAGCTTAACCTACTCCATAGCCTTGAAACCGGCGGAGCGTCTCTTCAATTTCTTTCTGGTCTAAAATAATCGGGTCGCCGGCCTGAAGCGCTTGCCAATACTGCCGTGCAAGTGTTTCAAGTTCGACGGCCCGCCACATCGCTTTTTCCAAATCGGCCCCAGCCGCAATCATGCCGTGGTTGGCCAATAGACAAGCACTCCGCCCTTCCATTGCAGACATGGCCATCACAGCAAGTTCCTCGGTGCCATAGGCGCTGTATCCAGAGCATTTCACGTCATCGCCCCCAAACGCAGCCACCATGTAGTGACACGCGGGAATGCGTTTGCGCAGGATCGCAAGGGTGGTGCAATAGGGTGGATGGGCGTGCACTATGGCGCTGAATTCAGGACGGTTTTTCAGTATCTTCCAATGAAACCGCCATTCTGAGGATGGCGGCGCGTTACCCTCCCATGCGCCTGTCATCTCTTTGGAAAGATCGATTTTAGCGATCATGTCGGGCGTTGTTCGTTCGTATGGGACAGAAGTAGGAGTAATCAGCATTGAGTGGCCCACGCGCACCGAAATATTCCCTGACGTGCCCTGATTCAGTCCGCTGGAATTCATTTGCAAGCAAGCGTCGATGATTTCTTGCCGTATGTTGTGCTCGGTCATTGGCGAACCCCGTTTTTTTGACTTTTCTTTGCTTTCTCAACCCAGACTTCCCGGTAGTCATCCAGCCCCCTAAGTGTCGCCGCAGCGATTTCCTTCAGCTTCAACCTGGGTGCGCGATCCTGTAACACAAGACTGGCTGCTCCGTGTGCGCTGCCAGCGGTCCTTTGGATTGAGAAAACTTCCCGATCTGGCAAAAGGCGAGCGAGTAATGCCATGAATGTTTTGCTTTCCGCGAACACTCCATCGACCAGGACAAGTTTCGTCGATCCGAGGCCCTCGAGAAGCTGGGTCGTCATAAGCGCGACGTATAGTGTGGCCAAGCTGACCAAGCCCTCTTCGGTTTCAGGTTGAGGGCCAATGATTACTCCACGCCCTCCCGTCCCCGGAATTGGGCCACCACTGTCCGTGAATGAGGGTAAAGCCATAGTGCCGCCGTCTATCAGGTCTTGGACCGCTGCTAAGCTCGGCTGCGCATCGCCGGAAACTTTGGCGATCATTGAAAATTCCTCGCCCCCCATAAACCGTGCGCTGGCGATGGGTCGTCCGTCGGGACGGACGTTAGCAACCTGGTCGCGAAGCGGGTCAAGGGAAGTCAATTCCGCCTCAGTGTCAAAGCCAATGATCCACGTCCCAGTGGAAAGCAGCACCGCAGGTTCCAGCTGCGCAACTTGCAGAAAACTGGCGCTGCTGTCGTGAATACCGCAAAACACGATCCCTTCGCCTTTTAGATCGATACCACGCAGTGGCCCAAGTGCGTCGCCTGCCGATCGCAATGGTTCAATCAGCGTGGACCAGCCGCGATTTCTAGCAAGACTACTGAAACTGCGGTCACGAGGTGCCCAAAGATGTGTTTGAGCACCGAGCGAACTAATGTCGCTGCTTCGCTCGCCGCACAGGCGAAAAGCAATGTATTGTGGGTAAGGCATAATCGTACGCACGCGTGCGAAATCTGCCGGAAACTCATGTTCCTGCCAAAAAAGCTGGCGTGCCACCGTGAGTGCGCCAGGATTTGTTGGAGCAAAGACTTCCGAAAACGGTGGCTCGAATTCTTTGTAGGCAACTGCAACATGATCGGGGACTGGGGAAAGGTAGCTCATCACAGGTAAGGCCAATTCCCCCTTGCCATCCAAAAGGGCAACAGCGGAACCGTGGGTGCATGGCACAATCGCGTCAACCGGCACATTCTGGTCAAACGTTTGGATAGATTGCAGCGCAAAATTAATAACACTTTCCGCGTCTAAACTAAGGTAAGGTGGCGCGGGAATGCGTAAGGAAGTTGTACTGCATTTATCTATTATCTGAAATTCAGAGCTAAATTGGACAACGTCGACGTTGGTTGCGCCGACATCCAATACGACGACGGATCGGGGAACCTTTGAACGACCAGCACTCGTCGTCATCATCGACATCCAATTAGATTATTGGATTTGCAGCCAACAGCGCATCCACTTCATCCCGCGTCGGCATGGATGGGGCAGTCCCGGCACGGGTAACCGATATCCCCGCGACGGCGCATCCAAAGCGCGCTGCGCTGACCGGGTCCTTTCCTTCGGCCAATGCCGCAGCAAATCCTCCGTTGAAGGCATCGCCTGCACCGGTAGTTTCCAAAACGGGACCTGCGACCATCGCTGGTATATGGGTGCAGTTTTCGCGGTCTTTGAAAAGAACACCTTGTTCTCCAAGTGTGACCAAAGCCGCGCCGACACCTTTGGATAGCATTACGTCCGCAGCATTCTCGGCATCCGAGATGGAGTGTACAGCGACGCCGGTGATACCTTCTGCTTCGGACTCATTGGGTGTCACAAAATCGCAAAGCGCCAGCATAGTGGCGGGGATCTCAGCGGCAGGCGCAGGATTCAGAATAGTCTTGACCCCAGCCGCTCGTGCAATGCTCAAACCACGTTCCGCCGCTGCCATGGGCTGTTCCAGCTGAGTAACGAATACCGCGGCACTTTCGATAAGATCACGTCGGGCTTCTATGTCTGTGACCGAGATATCGCCAGCTGCTCCGGGACATATGATAATCGCGTTGTCGCCCGAGGCTTCTTCAATAAAGATGTATGCTGCGCCAGTGAAACTGTCTGGGTCTTGGGTAACCGCGGCTGTAACGCCAGCCTCTGCCCATGTTTTCAGGGCCATATCAGCAAAATCATCCTGACCCAGCCGCGAAATAAAATGAACTTCGCCGCCCGCGCGGGCCGCTGCGACCGCTTGGTTCGAACCTTTTCCACCGGGGCCAAGTGCAAACTTGTTTCCCAGGATCGTTTCGCCCATGCGAGGGGCGCGCTCTGCGCGATAAGCGGTGTCGGCAACAAAAACGCCCAGGATTGCAATTATTCCCGCCATTATTCACCTCAACTTTCTGGCGGAATTACGCCTTTACGCAGCATGAAACATCCATAGAATCGACGTTCGCCCGTTTGGATCACTGCATAACTTTCGCGGGCAAGATCATAAAAATCAAAGCGTTCAATGCCCACCATTGGGCGGTGGGCCCCTTCCGCTGCGTCGATTTTTTCCTGAACTTCCTGTTGAACCGGCGGCACGGTGTTGGGCTCACCGACCACCTCCATACGACCGGCAAAATCATCAACGAATGTGTCAAGTGGATAGACCGAGAGAACCGCCTCAATTGACTCGGCGGCAGTGAGGTTTTCCATACGCAACAGCTCACCGTAAACAGTTGCGCGGCTTATAGACTCGGAGGGGAAATTGGTGTCTGCAACGATCAGCATATCCCCATGCCCCATGGCGCGTAAGACGTACAAAACATCGGCGTTTAGCCTTGGGTCAATCCCTTTGAGCACTTGTCTATCCTCCTTGGGTCTTTCAGTTGATGCGCTGCCCCGTGTCGCTTTCGAATAAGTGAATTTTCGATGGGTCGGCGGAAATTGAAACACTCTGTCCCGGTGAAAACGCCTGTCGTTCGCGCACGATGGAAACATAGTCGCGTCCATCAGACCGGATAACCAAATGTGTTTCGGACCCGGTCGGTTCAACCACCATGATTTCGCCCTGTACGCCGTCACCGGAAAGGGTTGTGTCCTCGGGCCTAATACCCAATGTGATTTTTTGCCCATCAACCAACCCGTCCGGCTCTTGTATCGGCAGGCCTGCTCCTAGAACGTTCGCAACTGCGGCTGATCCATTTTTTGACACGACGGCTTCTAAAAAGTTCATCGATGGCGCACCGATGAATCCCGCAACAAAAGTATTTGCCGGGCGGTCATAAAGTTCCAAAGGCGCGCCAATTTGTTCGATATTTCCTGAATTCATAACGACGATCTGGTCGGCCATCGTCATGGCTTCGATCTGGTCATGGGTAACATAAATAGTAGTTGTGGCAAGGCGTTGATGTAGCTCACGAATTTCCGCCCGCATTTGAATTCTGAGCTTCGCGTCAAGGTTCGATAACGGCTCGTCGAACAAGAAAACTTGCGGATCGCGCACAATGGCTCGGCCCATAGCTACACGTTGCCTTTGGCCGCCCGAAAGCGCCCTAGGGTATCGCCCAAGATACTCTGTCAGCCCTAATACTTCAGCCGCGCGTGATACCCGGTCCTCGATCACAGAGCTTTCCATTTTTCGCATCCGAAGCGGAAATGCCATGTTCGCCGCGACAGTTTTGTGCGGGTAAAGCGCGTAATTCTGAAACACCATTGCGATGTCGCGCTCGGCCGGTGGCAAGTTGTTGACTAAACGGTCATTGATCGCGATTTCGCCTTCACTGATACTCTCCAGTCCGGCAATCATTCTCAGCAGTGTGGACTTTCCGCAACCGGATGGTCCAACCAGCACCACGAACTGCCCATCTTTGATGTCCAAATCCAGCCCGTGCAGGACTTCTGTTGATCCAAACGACTTTCTCAATCCGCGTACTTTGACGTCTGCCATTTCACCCTATCCATGCGGCAATCCCTAAACGATTAACCGCTCGTTTCCGGGGTGTCTACTTTTAACCAATTGGTAAACTTGACAGCTTGCAGATTGGCTGAGATTGTTTTTCGATCTGCCAGGCTGTTAGAAAAATCAATTTGCAAGTGTCATCAGCTTAGGCATTTGAACTTAGGAGGATCGTCGAGAAATCTGGGGGGCCACCCTCGCATTGAAAGGGAGGAACACGTGAAAGTCGAACATTACAACGCAATTGTGCGCGCTCAGATGAGCCGCCGCAGAATGCTTAAAGGGGCCGCAAGCGTTAGCGCTCTGGCCGCTGTAGGGGGCACAGTGCCAGTTGCGGCGCTTGCCGATGGTCATGCTGACCTAAGAGCCGAAATCTTGAAAATTCCTGGTGTTGGCCAGGGTTCGCCCACGGATGCCGATTGGCAGAAGGTCGGTGAAATGACGCTTGGGCCCACAAAGGAACGCGTAGCCGAGGGCGAGTTTGAAGGTGTTGAACTTACCTTTATGGGGCTCAACAACCAAAACCTTCACAACTTCCTTTTCCGAGGATTCCTGAAACCGTGGGAGGCTTATACGGGTGCCAAGATCAACTGGGTTGACCTTGCGCAGGCCGACTATAACCCGCGTCTTCAGCAAGCGATTGCGACTGGTACAGTCGATTTCGACATCATCGAAATGGGCGCACCATTTGAAGGTGACACAGCCGGCAAGGGTCTTTTGGATGAAATGCCGGACTGGGTCGGTGAGCAGATCGAGGAAGACGATCTTGTGGGTTACTTAAAGCCACCGGTTGGTACATGGGACGGAAAAAAATATCGCATCACAATTGACGGCGACTGCCACACCTTTGCCTATAGAACCGATTATTTCGGTGAAGGCGCCATCGGCGGAGCCGAAGTGCCGCGCACCTGGCAGCAGGTCAATGCCGTTTCAAAGGACCTGATCGGAAAAGAGGATCCGCTAACTGGCCTTCCCGCACACGGATATCTTGATCCGCTCAAAGGTTGGGGCGGCTTTGGGTTCTATTTCCTTGAAAACCGCGCCGCAGCTTACGCTAAACATCCCGGCGATCCGGCGTGGCTATTTGATCCTGACACGATGAAACCTCGGGTAAACAACCCTGCATGGGTTCAGGCAATTCAGGATGTGCTGGATCTGATCGAAGCTGGCGCTTACCCGGCAGACCAAATCAACGCCGACCCCGGCACGACAGGTTTCCAACAATTCCTTGCTGGTTCCGGTTCGATGTTGATGTGGTGGGGTGACATTGGCTCTAACGCCAGAACATCAGACACGTCCGTAGTTGGCGACGTTGTAGGATTTGGTATCAATCCTGGCTCGGACCGCGTTTACAATAGTCAGACCGGAGAATGGGAAGATAACTACAACGAAGCACCCAACATGGCTTACCTTGGTTGGGGAGTATACGTGACCAAACGCGTATCGGGCGACGAGAAGAAGCGCAAAGCAGCCTGGAGCGCCGCAGCGCACTTGGGCGGTAAAGACATTTCGCTTTGGATGTCGGCCTATCCGTCGGGTTTCCAGCCCTATCGGAACTCTCATTTCCAGTTCGATGAATGGGAGGCCGCAGGTTATGATCGCGCGTTCGTCGAGGATTATCTCGGGTCCAACGCCGACAGTTACAACCACCCGAACGCGGCAATCGAACCCCGCATCCCTGGCATTTTCCAATACTATTCTGTTGCTGAGGACGAACTTGCGAAGGGGTACGCTGGCCAGTACGGATCGGCTCAGGAGACCGCTGACGCGATCGCGGCAGCCTGGGAAAAGATCACTGATCAGATCGGCCGAGAAAGCCAGATTGCGCTCTACAAAGCGTCACTTGGTATGTAAAAATCTTCGGGCCGGCAAATCAATTGTCGGCCCGTACACGACAAAGCAAGGCAGAACAAATCGGAAATGAGCTCTGAAGGCGATCTTTTACATGTCGTAACGGCAGACGAAATTTCCGACCGGCGCAGGCGGTTTGGCAAGACTATTGTCTGGGGTTCTGCTGGCCTGATGTTCCTTGTCGCCTTCCTTCAAACAGCGGATCAGAATGGCTGGATAGACATCGGTTTTCAAAACTGGCGTCCGACACTCTATGCCTATGTCCTTTGGGGCATTTGTCTGTGTGCAGGACAGGTCATCGCGCGCGGGGAACATGGAAAGCGATCACTCTTTGTTTTGCCTGCCACGCTTTTTGTCGTCTCCATGGTCGTTTTTCCACTGCTATTCGGCTTGGTGATCGCGTTTTCGGATTGGAACCTTTCCAGCCCGGATGGACGTCAATTTAATGGCTGGGATAACGCCCGCCAAATGTGGAGCGACCCGTTTTACTGGAACGCTCTGAAAAATATGGTCTATTACACGCTGGCGATCATCGTGGAATACGGGATTGCTTTTGGCTTGGCCATCTTGCTAAACGCGGAAATTCGCGCACGAAAATTCTTCAGGGTCGCGTTTCTTTTGCCGTTGATGCTGTCACCTGTGGCCGTCAGTTGGATGATCGGCAAGTCGATGCTCGAAAATCGTTTTGGCCCAATTTCCCGGATGCTTCGGGAACTGGGTGTTGATAACCCTTCATTCTTTTCGTCGCCCGAGGTGGCACGTCTGATGATCATGCTAATGGACGCCTGGACCTATATACCGTTCATGATGATCATGATACTGGCCGGTCTTCAGGCGATCCCGCGTGAATTGAATGAAGCGGCTGAGGTCGACGGCGCCAGCGCCTGGCGGCGGTTCTGGGAGGTCACGTTCCCGTTGATGCTGCCGGTCAGCATCACGGCTATTCTGATCCGGATTATTTTCAAACTAAAGCTTGCTGATATCATCATCAACGTCACTTCTGGTGGCCCGGGCGGAGCGACAGACAGCGTAACATCTTTCATTTTTCGAGAATATCGCGACCGCTCCAATGTGGGCTACGGCACGTTGCTGGCAATTTTCTATTTGATCCTGATCGTCATCGCGATGACCATCCTGATGAAAGCGGCTGAACGCTGGATGCGCCCAAGGTATTGACGATGAGCAGCCAGATTTTTCATGACAGTGATACCGACCGCGCCTACCGAGCGCGACGCATTTCGGGCCGCCTCATTATCTACGGCATCCTTATCCTGTGGGCCATTATTGCGATCTTCCCAATTTTCTGGACCATCACAACCAGTTTCAAAACCGCGCCGGATGTGATGAAGGGCAATGTGGTACCGTGGTGGGACTTTACACCCAAATGGCTTGGTTGGCGGTCACTGGGGCTTTCCCCGGACACGATCGGGAACGAAAGCACGGTGCGCGAGGAATTTTTGAAGAGGTTCTGGAATTCAACGGTTGTGGCTTTGTCAGCTTCAACCTTAGCCGTCGCGCTTGGCAGCATGGCAGCCTATGGGCTCAGCCGGTTCAACTATCGCTTTGGCTTTATGCGCAACTCTGACATTTCATTCTTTTTTCTTAGCCAGTTGATATTACCACCAGTGGTCTTGGCGCTGCCCTTTCTGGTTTTGTACAAGTCCCTGGCGATGCTTGATACGCGTATCGGGCTGATACTTTTATACACGTTGACCGTGCTCCCGATTGTGATTTGGATCATGCGCGACCAGTTCGGGTCAATCCCGACAGAACTGGAAGAAGCGGCCCTAGTTGACGGGCTTTCGATTTGGGGGGCGTTTCTGACAATCATTCTGCCCATTGCCGCGCCGGGTATGGTCGCATCGTTTATTTTGTCTTTGGTTCTAACCTGGAACGAATACTTCTTTGCCGCGCTGTTAACTTCCAGTCATGCAAAAACCTTGCCGGTCATGGTGGCCAGTCAAACTGGATCGCAAGGTATTTCCTGGTGGTCCATGGCTGCCTTGAGTTTTGCTGCGATCCTTCCTTTGATCGTGATCGGCATCGCGCTGGAACGTTTCATAATCAAAGGCATGGCGGCAGGGGCGGTCAAGTAGCGTCGCGAACGAGCAACTCCTTCAAACGATCCAATATGAGACCGACGCCCATTTCGCCAAGTTCAGCCGATGCATCTTTTGCGCTTTCAGTGTACCAACCTGAATTATCACCAAACCGGTCGCGGTCGACGACTTCAGGAGCAAGCGCCATCATTAGTGACGTTTCCCCCATCCCGGCGTGGTCAAAAGGATATTTTTGGGTAATTTCCTCATCCATCAAAGGATGAACGCAAATCCAATTGAAAGGGTCGATGCCTTCGTCGTGCTGAGTGTAGTAATCGCGCATTCTGTCGCTACCCCACCAACCCTCACCATACTGAGTTTCCAAGAATCTGAAAATTGCCTGCCGCCCTGCTAGTTTGAACGCCAGATCGGTTGGCATTCCAGCGGTAAAGTTCTCGGTCTGGTGATGAATGAACCCGTGAATGTTGCGAAAACCAACACGCAAAAGGCTGAAAAAAATCTCTTCGGCAATCGACAAAATTTTGTCGGCGCCAACGTGTACTGATCCGGCTCCTTCGGGCCGTTCAACCGCGTAGCTGGCCGCGCCGTAGGCAAATTGCGGCAAGATCACAATGTCCAATTCTTGCTCTAACCGATCCAAAATCCGGGTTACAGCAAGCATGTCCATGCCCACAGCCATGTGTTCACCGTGATATTCAAGAACACCCAAAGGCAACAAGACTGGAAGGTTGCGTTCAATGGCATCTCGGATTTGGTGTGGAAGCATTAGTTCAAATCGCATCCGCTCACTCCAGATTGGTATGTCGGGCCCGAATGTCGGTCGAATCCGCTTGGGTAAGGTCGCAAAGACGCAGCACCATGATTTCGAAGAGCAAAAACAGTGCCCCTTCATAAACCGAACCCATAGGCAAAAGTGATTTATCCGAGCCTTGGTCGCTGGCCATGGTTTGAGCACGAATTGCAACGGTGCAATCTGACTTGGAGGCAATCTTGGTATCTGGTTCTGCGGTGAACAACACCACCTTGGTTCCGGCGGAACGGGCGATATCTGTCAGAGCGTTGACGGTCGCTAGCCGGCCGGGTCCGTCAGAGACCAAGAATAAGTCGCCTACGCCGACCGGGGGTGTCGTCATACTGCCCTGCACTGAAACGTCAAATCCCAGGTGGAACAGACGCATTGCGAATCCTTTCATCTGCAACCCCTCGCGCCCGCAACCGTACAGTACGACTCTGCGGGCCTCGCAGATCATGCGACACGCGGTTTCAATTGCGTCGTGGTCGATCTCACGAGCAACACTCGCAAGTTCTGAGATCGCTCTATCGAACGCCTCCGTCATGCTCTCCCAAGCGCTGACGCGATGTGGCGCGTTGATTGGTAGAGATCTTTGAACAGCAGATACTGTCTTTCATAAACTGCATGCTTTTGTGGCTGAACCAGCCGATCAATTGGGTTCCAACGATCAATATCCTTTGATCGTGCCATTCCCACAGCGCAAGCAGCCAAAAAAGCGTCACCGAACGAGGCACCAATAGTTTTTTCGCAAACGACTTGAGGAACTTGCGCTATGTCAGAGGTGGCTTGCAACCAGATCTCGTTTTTTGTCCCGCCTCCGACAGCCAATACACGTACAGGTGGATGACCAACATCTCGATAAGTTTCAACAACATGGGCCGTACCATTGGCGATGCCTTCCAGGACCGCCCGGTAAAGATCGCCGCGGGTATGCGTCAGGTCCAGACCAAAGAATGTTCCTTTAGCCTTTGGATCATGGATTGGCGTACGTTCGCCTGAAAAATACGGCAGGAACAAAAGCCCGTTTGATCCCAGCGCGGAAGCGGCGGCTTCCTTTGCCAAAATCGGAAAGGCATTCTCGCGGGTTAACTCCTTAGCGAAGTGATCGCGAAACCAATGGGTAAGTGTTCCACTGGTTGCCAGACCAGCCATCGAGGCATGGCTACCCGGAAACAGCCAAGGTGCGTACCATAAACGCGGATCGCGAACCGGAGAATCCGTGACCTGAATGATGAAAATGGTCGAACCATACATCATCATCATGTCACCAGCGGCCTGAGTTCCCACGCTAACTGCCTCTGCCGCTGCATCGATCGTGCCGCAGGTCACCGGCGTCCCAACCGCCAAACCTGTTTCTACAGCGGCTTCTGGCGTCACATGGCCAGCGATCTCGGTAGACCACATCAGTCGCGGCAACATGTTCGGCCCAGCAATTTCTGCTGTTAGTTCGTCCGTCCAGTTCAGCTGGTTCACATCGTAGATTGGGCTGAAGTTTGCGGCAGTATAGTGATCAATTACGTATTCGCCTGTAAGCTTGAACGTCAAATAACTGGTCGACGTAAGGATACGCGCCGTTTGCGCCCAAATCTCAGGTCTGTTCCTCTGCAGCCATAGAATTTTTGGCCCAACGGATTGGCTGGTCAAAGCGTTGCCGCACACCTTCATTATGCGGTTTTCGCCTATTTGATTGGTTAGTTCCGCGATTTCACGCTCGGACCGGGTATCGACGCCATAGAGCACACCGTTCATTAATGGCTGACCATCTGGATCTACAGGCAACATGCAAGGCCCAATTGCGCTGGTTGCTATGGCTTTGATGTCGTTAGAGGAAACGTTGGACGTCCCCAAAAGCTCACGCGTGATAAAAACAAAGTCACCCCACCAATCCTCGTCGGCGCGATGCTCTGCCCAACCGGGCTGAGGGACCAGCATTTCGTGCGGTCGTGCAGCGGTGGCGACAATTTTTCCTTCGCCGTCAACCAAAACTCCTTTGGATTCGAAAGTGCCGATATCTATGCCAAGAGTGTATGCCATCAGGCTTGACCATCGCGGGTCAAAGGAAAGCCCGCATCAATGCTTTGAAGCGCTGCGATCAGAAGTCGCGATAAGGCTTCAAGGTCATTCAAATCACAAACCTCAAGGCTGGAATGGGAATAGCGCATTGGAAAACCGACATCGATTGACGCGACCCCCTCCCCTACCAGCTGCACATAGCTTAAGTCAGTTAGCACCCCAACCTGGGCGCTGCGCTGCAACGGAATAGACTCATTTTCAGCGGTTTCCTCCATCAAACGCACAAGCGAAGGATGTGGAATTACGCCATTCAACGTACCGCGCCCGTGGAACGAGTAGAGCGAAATTCCTGGTCCACCGCCAAGCAGCATGTCGCCACGATCCGCCATCTCTGGCGTGTCCGTTGCCAACATCAGATCGACCTGGATGGCCATGTCCGGCTTCAAGCTCTGTGCGGCCACCACTGCACCGCGCAAGTTGAATTCTTCCTGAACCGAAAAAACCAAATGAACCGTCGGACCGTTCTCGCGGGACTTCAGGCGTCGAGCAACTTCCAGCAGAACCGCACATCCAGCACGGTCGTCAACACTTGTTCCGGCGATCCTATTTTCCGCCAAAGGCAAGACATTAGGGCGATATACGCCGGGTGTGCCAATGCGTACACCGGCGGCTTCGACTTCATCCCGGCTACCATGGCCCGTATCGATCAACACGTCACCGGCTTTTAAAACTTGGTACTTTTCATCCGGCGCCGTCGCATGATGGCTTTTGTTATACAGTACGCCATCGACATCCTTACCCGTCCCTACACAAAGGGTCACAGCTTGGCTGGCCAAGGCGCGTTCTGGAACGCCGCCCAAACGTTCGACGCGGATCAAACCATTGTCTTCGATTTTCCGCACTATGAACCCGAGTTGATCCATATGCGTAAACAGCATCACAGACGGGCCATTCGCTTCACCTTCGAATGTGGTAATCAGATTGCCCATGCGATCGGATCGGCTTTCGACTCCCTCGGCCATCAAAAGATCAGCGATGGCATGACGAACGCGATCCTCGTGGCCACTAAGCCCAGGAATTCTCATCAAGTTGATAAGATCTTTGCGTAGTCGATCAATCATGACCCACGCGCCGCCCTTGCGCGCACCATAAAGTCACTCGCCCTTTGAGGGTCGATGGCATTCCACGTGTTGCCGTCGATCTTCAGCGCTGAACCCACCACACACCCATCTGCAATGGCCATGACATCTGAGACTGTATTGTGTTTGACCCCGGTGTTGGCGAGCACCGGGGTGTCCGGCAGGACAGCTTTCACGGCCTCAAGATCGGTCATTGCGGCCGCTTCGCCAGTGATTTGACCGGACACCAAAACTGCGTCTGGGACAGAACTGAAAACAGCGCTTCTAGCCCGATCAGCCAAGGAACGGCGGTCCAGACTATCGGCAAATTCGGCAGACACGTTGTACAGCATCGCCAGATCTTTACGTCCTAATGCGTTTCGATAGCGCATAGCCGCGCCTGCATCGGGGGTCCACGGCCCCATATCCGAGGCATAGGTGCCGGTAAAAATCTCACGTACAAACGCCGCGCCCGTCCCGGCAGCTAAAGCAATGGAACTGATCGGGTCCCAAAGTACGTTAACGCCAAAGGGAACAGAGATTTCATTCTTCAATTGACCGATGACATACGCCATTGCAGCTGTTGAGGCACGGTCTACTTCAAATTCATATGGTCGATCGTTTTCGTTGCCGAACATAACAGCATCGAACCCAGCTACCTGAAGTGCAGTCAAATCTGCGCGTGCGTCGTCTACCAGCCCATCCAGACCGCGTTCTGCATCGAACAAGGGCGCGCCCGGCAAAGCACCAAGGTGCACCATACCAATTACCGGTTTCGCGACTCCGAAAGCGTTGAGAAATTTGGACAATCCACCCTCCAACTTTTCGTTCCCGCCAGCTTACTCTGGAAAAGGCTTGCCCCCAAGTGGTTTCATTTTAACCTAGGCGCCAGGAGGTTTTGGATATGGAATTACGAAAACGTCATTGGGACAGGCATGGAACAGGTGGGTTGACATTTACCGAACTTGGGTTTGGCGCTGCCCCACTTGGAAACCTCTATCGCGCTATAAGTGATGAAGCCGCGCAAGCGATTCTGAACCTTAGTTGGAATGAGGGTATTCGGTACTATGACACCGCGCCACTTTACGGATTTGGTTTGTCTGAAACCCGGCTGAACACACTACTCCGTAGCAAGTCCCGAGATGACTTTGTTTTATCCACCAAAGTCGGGCGTTTGCTGGAAGTGACCCATCCAGAAAAACGGGACGGCTTTGGAAAATGGTTCGAGGTGCCAGCGCGTCGCGAAATATATGACTACACGTACGATGGCGTGATGCGTTCTATCGAGTTTTCTTTGGAACGGCTTGGCGTTGATCGCATCGACATCCTCTACGGACACGATTTGGACGTCTTCAACCATGGGTCCCAGGCTGTATTGGATGCCAAATTGCATGAGTTTCTTGAGGGCGGCCACAAGGCCCTGGTTGAACTGAGGGAACAAGGCACGATCAGCGCCTTTGGGTTGGGGGTGAACGAATGGCAGCCCGCCCAATGGATAGTCGAGCATGGTGACCCAGACATCATTTTGCTGGCCGGTCGGTATACCCTTTTGGAACAGGAAGCGTTGAAATCTTTCCTGCCTATGTGCGAACGCCGCGGCGTCGGAATTGTAATTGGCGGCCCTTATAATTCAGGCATACTCGCAACCGGCCCGCGCCCCGGGGCTTTCTACAACTACGATCCGGCGCCTCAGGAAGTTCTTAATCGCGTGGCCAGGATTGAGGCGATATGCTCAACGCACAATGTCCGTATGATCGACGCGGCATTTCAGTTTCCTCTCTGCCACCCGGCAGTTCTTTCAGTTATTCCCGGTGGGCAAACCGTGGGTGAAATGGAGTCCAACCTGCAAGCGGCCAAAGCGGATATTCCTTCCGATTTGTGGCGCGAATTGAAATCGCAAGGTCTGATCGCCGAAGAGGCCCCCATACTCGGGTAAATCATTCCTCCAACGACGATCTATAGCCCTGCGATCCAGTTATCGAGCGCGCTTCGATTAATGGATTCACGAGCGTTTGGCGGAGTATGAACAAAATGAGCTGCTGCGGCGGACGCAAAAGTTGCGGCAGAAATCAAATTCCAGCGTTTTGCAAGTTCGCTAACCAATACTCCGACAAATGCGTCACCTGCCCCGTGCGCGGAACCGTTAGCTTGGATTGGCGGTACAATCTTCTTTACGGAACCTCTCTCAAAAATCACTGCACCTTCTCGGCCGACCGTTACGACAACAGCTTTCGGTCCAAGCGATGCAAGCGCTGCGGCGGCGTCTTCGGGAGTGGTCTCTGGTTTTCCTGTCATCTGTGCCGCCTCGACCCGGTTTACCACCAAAAGATCGACGGAATCCAAAAGTTCAGTAGAACATTGCCGGGCAGGCGCTGCGTTCAGTACAAGTTTCGTGTCGGGCCGTTTGCTTTTAGCCACGGCCAAATTGATGGTCTCGGGGATTTCGTTTTGCAGCAATATGACGTTGGATGCGCCGGGATCGATATCCAATGGATCGATGGTCTGGTTGACGCCCGAGACAACTACCGCGCCGTATTCGCCGCCTTCTTCAACTATCGCAACACTCATACCAGTTGCACCGGGCACCTGCAGAACCTGAGAATGGTCCACGCGCGAATTTCGGAGCGCTTCAAGAATCTTAGCTCCGAATTCATCCAGTCCGACGCGACCCGCGATAGCGACCTTTGCCCCAACCCTTGCGGCGGCCAAAGCCTGATTTCCGCCTTTGCCCCCGAAACGGTAGGAAACACGCTTGCCCATCAGCGTCTCGTCCAAGGCGGGCAGCCGAGGCGCGTCAACGACCACATCCAGATGCAAAGCGCCCACAATGAAAACGTCGTTCATCACGCTGAATTTCCATAAAGAGCATTGGCAACGATCCGTTGGCTTTGCGTCGCGTCCTGACGTGAAATTGCTGCCGTTAGTTCATTGTTTCCAGCCAGTTCCTTGGCCACAGCTCTAAGGCGTTCGGTTATTGCGATATTGGTGCGGGCCTCTTCAATCGGATCCAGGCCAGAATGATCTGGGAACGTGTCGAAATAGATCACGCCGTCATAACCCATTCTGTCTAACTCACAGAAAAGCTCGACCGTTGCCACGGGATGAACTGTTCCGACCATTAAACCATCGTCGCGTTTGGCATTTCCGTCATTCAGGTGCACACCCATAAGTTGCGCGTGCCGCCCGATTAAATTGGCCGAATGTGCTGGCATTTCATCGGCGTAAAGAACATGCGCGAAATCAAGCGTTACGCCAATATTGGGGCGATCCGCCTCTAAAACACCCAACAACGTTGTGCCGACGTCGGGCATTAGTGCATAGGCGCGGGGTTCGTTGGGCTTGTATTCCAACGCGATATCAATTTCGGGATTATGATCTGCGACCTCTTGTAGCGCAGCGATTGTACTATCCCACATCGCGCGATAGTCGCACTGCATCGCATAGTCAAAGCCGTCCTGACCCATCCAAAGCGTCATAAGCTGACCGCCCATCAGCGCGACTGTATCGATCCCTTTTTTGGTTAAATCAATGGCTGCCTGCCGTACATTCGGGTCCGGGTTCGTAAAGGCACCAAGCGCGAAAGCTGGGTCAGTGTAATAACGCATTGCGAGACCGTTCAGCGCCATCCCGCTGTCGTTCAGAAGTTCAGAAATCTCTGGCCCATTCATGTCCTTGAAGTGATCCGGAAAATTTAGATCAGCTGCATTCAGCCCACCCACCTTTCCTGCAGCTTGAATCATCTGCACAATTTCGCAACCGCATGAACCGCCATTCTTTTTGAAAGCGTTCAGACGCGCCGCATACTTCCCGCCCAGACTCATTTGGTCATTCCTTCTTGTTTACTCCAATCCATATACCCGGAGCGCATTTTTTTCGGTGATCGCAGACGTTTCATCTGGCGAAAGATGTGCCAGCAACTGACGTGTCGTCTCGATCCAAACAGGTAGGCCGGAACCTGTGTTAACAACAGGCCAATCGCTGCCCCAGACAATGCGGCTTGGACCAAAGGCACCAAGAATGTGATCGACCCATGGGCGCAGAACGTCGACCCCGTAATCTCTCGGTGCGCAATAAGCCGTGATCCCAGAAAGCTTGACGACCACATGATCCATCTCAGCAATTTTGCTTATTCCTTCAGCCCAGCTTTCGAATGCACTGGCGGCAATATCGGGAACACCGCAATGGTCCAGAACCAGAATTTGATCATCGCAGGCACGCGCGAGCGCCTGCGCAATCGGCAATTGGCGCGCCAAAAAACACATATCGAACGGTAGGCCATCCCTGCCGATCTTGCGGAGGTTTTTGCGAAACGTTTCGGATTGCGATACCTCATCCGACACCACGTGAAGGATGCGGCGATAGCCCACAACGCCTAGATTCCGTCCCTCCTCCAACCAGTCATCAAATCCAGCCTCTTCCTCGGGTCGGCAGGACGCGATTTGTCCGAGAAGGTTGTTTGTACCGACGCGTTGGCCAACAAATCGTGCCTCAGCTTGATGATCTGCATCATCCACGCCGGTTTCCATGAAGATTGTTCCCACAACACCGGCTCCATCTGTCAGTGCGTCGTAGTCCTCGAAAGTAAAGTTGCCAGCTGATAGCTCGGGGATATCTTTCGTCCAAGCGTAGCCGAAGTCATCGCGATAGATAACATGCTGATGTGTATCGATGAAATTCATCGTGTCCTCCCGCCAGCCAAAACCACATTAGTCAATTTTTGCTTAATGTCCTAAATTGCTACACCGAATAGAGTTAACTCAAAAGGGTGACGCGCTATGGAATTGGATCTCAAGCAAAACTGGCCTGCACCGATCAACCCAAAACCTGTGGTTATTGTCGGCGCAGGTGGGATCGTTCGCGACGCGCACCTTCCCGCCTACAAATTGGCCGATATCCCGGTTCGGGGCGTTACTGATCTGGTGCCTGCGCGCTCAAAGTCACTTGCCGACGATTTCAATATACCAGGGACCTATTCAAGCGTTGCCGAAGTCGTTGCACAATGCGGAACAGATGTCGTTTATGACGTTGCGGTTCCGCCTCATGCAATTACTGATATTCTTCCGGTGTTGCCGGATCTTGCCGCTGTATTGATCCAAAAACCTATGGGTAGCGATCTGGCGCATGCCCGAGAAATCAGAGACCTTTGTCGGCAAAAGCGCCTGAAATCTGCAATAAATTTTCAACTCAGGTATTCACCTATGATGCTGGCCGTCAAAGATGCAGTCGAAAACGGTCGTTTGGGCGAGTTGCTGGAGATTGAGGTTCACCTAAACATTTACACGCCTTGGCATATTTTCCCGTTTCTGATCCCGATGGAGCGGGTCGAGTTTGCCGTACATTCTATCCACTACCTAGACACTATTCGTGCAATTGCAGGCAATCCAAATGGGGTATTCGCACGGACTATGCCCGATCCGCGAGCCCCGCAACTCGCCCAGACGAGATCTTCCGTGATATTGGATTATGGCGACCGCCTTCGGGGCGTCATTTCGATTAACCACAATCACCAGGGCGGCAGAAAGTTCCAATCCGCATGGACCAGATTTGAAGGAACCAAAGGTGCGATGATGGCGAAGCTGGGCGTGCTTTATGATTACCCGAATGGTGAGCCGGACGAGCTCTGGTTTTGCCAAAACGGATCGGATTGGCAGCAGATACCACTCATAGGCAACTGGTTCGTCGAGAGCTTCATGGGACCAATGCGCAATCTGCAAAGGTTTGATTCAGGCGAAGACGAAAAGCTATACACATCAACCGACGATGCCTATGAGACGATGGCTTTGGTCGAAGCTTGTTTTTCATCTGCCCAGCTACCTGGCAATGAATTGATTTTGGACGATTAACGTATTTAATTATCTGGAAATTGGACCTTTGGATCTGAATGTTCCGACAGAATACCGGGTGTCCTTCTAATCAGGTAAAACGACAAAATAGTTCTACTGGACAACATTTGATTGTCCTTGAAGAGCCACCTCGTAAAGTGCTGCGGCCTCCCGCCCAAATCGACAATAATCATCCGGGCCATGAAAAAGTTTGCGATGCCCTCATAAGAGCATCGAGCGCGGGCGAGTGCCTTCTACCGGGAACAGTGAAGGCTGCGATTGTTCGCGAAACCTCTGGCTCTATAAGCGGACGCTGCAACAACCCGGGTAAAGTCACCGAATACTCGGGCATGAATGCGAAACCTATCCCTGCCGCCACCATCGCCTGTACCCAGTCTTCCCGTTCTGAGCGAAAGCGTGCGTACAACTCCACACCCTTTGATTGGCAAACTGACATTACCATTTCGCGCAATTCACAGGCCAATCGGTCAACGTAGTGTTCGCGTGACAGTTCTTGCAGGGTTACTGAATTCAGTTGCCCAAGACGATGTTCAGGCGGAAACACAACGACATATCGTTCTGCGTATAGTGGATGACTCCTGAATTCTTCCTCCAACTCGTCAGTAAGTGTCATGAAGGCGACATCAATTTCGCCCTCTTCCAATTTTTCTCTTAGATCTGAAGTGCTTGCTTCATTGACCGACAATTCCAATCCGCTATGGCTTTTCTCAAACTGCGCCAGAAACCTGGCTAGGCGAACGTGCCCGATTGTTGAAAGAACACCCAAACGCAGCGGTACCTTTTCAAGAAGTCGAAAATTCTGCGCTAGCGCTTGCGTCGCGGCTGCTTCATCGACGATATGTTGCAGGTGCGGAAGCATTGTTTTTCCAAAATCGCTCACAAGAATTTTTCGACCTTCGCGATGAAACACCTGCGCACCTAGCTCGGTCTCAAGCGATTTTACTCCCTTAGTAAGGGCTGGTTGGCTCACATTGCACTCTGCAGCAGCCTTAGTGAAATTCAGATGCTTTGCAGCCGACAAAACATATCTGATTTGAGACATCTCCATTTTTGGGGCCTCTCTGATTACTGATCACTTAATTCAGTCAGTCCCAGGATACACTATTTTATCCAAACCTGGAGTTATTAACCGATAAAGCATCGATAGTTCCCTCACCAAAGGCATCGTGATCCAATAGCGGTATTGCTTTTCAATCTTCAGAAAGGGAACACGATGTCTGTTTTTATGGTCGAAAGAAACCTTAAGGGTATCAGCATGGACGACTTGGCGGCCGCTCAGAAAGCGGCAATCGCAACGGCCAAGAAGATGACCGATGACGGGGACACTATCAGCTATGTCCGATCCACATTTGCCCCGGACGATGGCCGCTGCATGTGCCTGTTTGATGGCGAAACTGCTGATCAGGTTCGTCGATTAAACGATACAGCAGGACTACCCTATGAAAAGGTCGTGGCAGCAATGGACCTTACTCCCTAATAAATAGCTTTATCGGAACTCGTTGGGCCTTGAGCATATAGTCTCAGGGCCCATGTCACCTTGGGTTGCGCGCCCAATTCTAATCGACGCGTAGACCTAAAGGCTTGTTATGTAATAATTGCTCGAAGACTTGGCCCTACGCTTTTTTTCCAATGGTACGGAATGAACGTGACCTCATACCCTTTTGTATTTCGTAGATTGAAATTGGCACGTCAGGTTGAGGTTGGGGAATACGGATTGGAATATCTTTTAAGCGAGGCGCAATTGTAGGTTCACCGCACAACATGCGAGTGTTGTAGTCCTCGATCCCGTCCCATCTCGTCATCGAACCCATAATCGGAAACGCGTCCGCGGCCATCATCTCATAGAACAGAATGCGCCGTGCACTTTCGGAGGTGTTCAGCGATGAGCCGTGAACAATCCGGCCGTGGTGGATGGAAATCGATCCGGCTGGTCCTTTAAGCTCGACAGCGTCTGCAGGATTTAGGCCTACGTCTTCCGGTACAAAAGCGCCCGCAAAAACACCTTCGACGTGGTGGTCATAAACAGGTCCCTTGTGGCTGCCTGGATAGACCATTAGGGGGCCATTCTGACTTTCCATATCGTCAATGATCACACCGATCGCGAGAATGTCGTCGTTAGTATGGGGATAAAACGCATAGTCTTGGTGCCACTCTACCGCTGCGCCATAGCCTGCAGACTTCATGTTGAGTTTCGTTGTATGCAACCGCAGGTTCGGGCCGATCAGATCTCGTGCAGGCGCGAGAATAAGGTCCGAATACATCAGGTCGCGCATTATTTCGCTGATTTTATGAGGCAGTTTTATTCGCCTTAGCCGCGGATCTTCGGGTGTATGTGAGTCCTCCAGATCTAGTCTGTCGTTAGACTCTGTCATTCCCTTGGCTTCCTCCTCGAAGCGACGGATTTCATTGCGTATTTCGATCAGGATGCTTTCCGGCAGGTGATTTTCTAGTAAGAGGTATCCGTTTTCACGATATGAGGCGACTTGCTCGTTAGAAAGTACTTCGGTCATTTCTTCCTCCCACTTTGTCGAAGCGTGGCTTGTACTGTCGACTGTGTCAATTCCATCGGGCTTCATGACAGGGACCACTGGCAATCGGCGGCTAAACACAAGGCCGTAATCACAACTTGTGCCAAATGTGTCCCACTGGCGTTGACGCAAAGCGATGTCGATCCAACGAAATTGGCTGAGGCACGGCGCAATTGTACATTCGGTGATCTAAAACCAACGCTAATACCAACAGTGTGTTAAACATGGTTCGCTGTCACAATATGTCAGCGTCGTACTCTATTCCAAGACTTCCTGAAGCACCTCACCGCTTGCACCGTTAGGACGCGCTGTGCCAACTAGGGCCGACAATGTGGATGCAATGGCAGTCGTACAGACTCGGCGTGCAATTTGTTGCTGCGCTATATCACGGCCTGCAAATAGGATTGGCACGTGTGTGTCGCCGCGCCAAGGTGACCCGTGTGTTGAGGTGACCGAGAGACCGTCAAAATCGGCGATGAACCAACCCGGTTTGAAGACGACATAAATGTTGCCAGAGCGCGCCGGGTGATAGTTGTTTCGTATCAGGCGCATTATCTCAGTGTCGGGCAAAAGGTTGGCTTCAATCGCCGTGCTGGGGATGGCGAAGGCTACATCGGGAAAAGACAGCAGCTCTTCCGCGATAGCCGCTTCCAACGCAGGCAGATCAATGTCGCTCTGCGCCAGAACCTCGGGTGCGATATTCAGATAGGGATGATTATACCCTGCCAGCAGTTGACCTGTAATACCAAAGCGTTCTTTTAGCCTTGCAATCTGCTCGGTTGGGTCCCAGCTGTCTGGCACCACAAGACCTGTTTGGATGCCAACACTATCTAAATAGCCCGGAGCATCAGTCGTGCCGTGATCCGCCGAAAGAACGATCAGAACATGCTCCAACCCTATGCGTTCATCAATGAAGGAGAAGAGGTTCGAAAGAGTCTGGTCAAGGCGGTAAATCGTGTCTTCCGCCTCGAGGCTGGATGGACCAAAGACATGGTTGACGTAGTCGACCGACGAGAAGCTGATTGCCAAATAATCCGTCACCGCATCCTGCCCGAGCGCCTCAGCCTCGATCAACCGTTTTGCAAATTGTGCCGTCAGATCGTCACCAGCAGGGCTGAGAGTGAGAAAAGTCGTGAAGTATGGGTTTTCCAGCGGGTCAAATGCGTTTTGTGACGAGGAATAACGATGGGGAAAAGTGTTTCCGAACCCAGCGACGTCGGTTTCCCAAGGTTGGTCATCGCGTTCAGCAAAGAGGTATGTCTCCTTCGGGTGCATCAACTCCCAGGAGGCTCCTTCAAATGATGCACTCGGGGTCGCATCATTCCAGGCTAACACCCAATCTGGATATGCGTCGTAATAGTAAGAACTGGTAACAAAACGATTAGCGGATTTTGAGAACCAAAAGGCTTTGCCACTTTGCCCCGCCATTGTGATTGCCCCTCGATCCTTGATCGAAACGCCAAAGACTTTGGCCGCGCCAGCAGTCGATGCGCTCAACTCATCTGAAAACGTGGTCACAAGCAACGCACGGGGCGACCGCCCATCTGTACCTGCCGCCGCCTGTGTCGGGTCGATCTCGATTTCGTCATTGACACCAGCACCTTCTCCCAACAGCGGTGCCGTTTGGTCCTCGACGTTGTAGACAACGCGATCCAAGGTTCTGTCGAACCAGATATTACCGACCATTCCATGTACGGCCGGCGTAGCGCCAGTGGCTAACGTAGCGTGGCCTACTACTGTCTCGGTATTTGCGTGACAGTGGTGGGCATCGACATAGTGCAGGCCATTTTCAAGCAGATACTTAAGACCACCTTCACCAAGATTTCCAACGTACCGAGTAGGAAGATCTCCGCGCAGAGCATCAACGGTTAGCTGCAAGACCAAACGTGGGGCATCTTGCGTATAGGCTGGCGCTACCGTAACCAACCATGATGCCAGAGCAGCCTTAAATGTTTTGGTCATAACTTGTTCTCCTCGCCTCAATCGCGCGGAATGCGGCACGCTAGCTTATTTTCGCTTGATGACATCCTCCATCAAGTTCGATCCGCAAGGCAAGGCGCGATGTGCCTGTCATTGGATTCTAGTCAGAGTATTCGGGTACAATCGAACAGCAACTCAATTCGAGGCGCGGCGATTGACGAATAATCACTTGATCTAGTTTTACGGCAAAGCTGGCAAAACCAAGCTCACTCCCATCACTGACAACATCGCAATGATTGCACTACGAAACAAAGTTTCAGACAGGCGATGACGTATCTTGCCACCGATAGTTAACCCAATGAACACAAAACCCAACCCGAGGACCGAGATCAAAAAGTCATCCTGCGAAAACAGGCCCAATTGCCCAAGGCCTATTGCCATAACAAAACTGGACAATGTGAACGAACAGTTGAGCGCTTGAATAAACAAATTCCGTTCAAGGTGCAGCATCATCAGAAATGGAACAACTGGCATTACCTGCGAGCCTGTTACGCCGTTGATAAGACCCGTCAGACAACCAGATAAAGGCGCCAACGGACGCTCAAACCCGGCAGGAAGACGCAGATCGGGTTTGGCAAACGTGAAGGCACACCACAACAGAAGGACAATCCCCAAGATCGCTCCTGCTTGTACCCCTTCAATCCATGACAAAGCCCATAGTCCCGCGCCCAGACCTGGGAAAAGCGCAATCAGCATCGGCCAAAATCGCCGAACAGTTTCCCGAAAATGACCCGCTTGTCTCATCACTACAAGGTTGGAGCATACCGATGGGATAATGACCAACGGAAGTGCGTCTTTCAATCCGACGACAAGTGCAAGAATAGGTAGGCAAGTTGTCGAAAACCCGAGCCCAGTAATGCCTTTCGCCGTAGCGGCAAACACATAGGTTGCGAGGATCGCCGCGGCGTGCCCAGCCGAAAGTTCAAGAAATATGCTCGGCAAGATACTCCATCGCGGCCTGAGCGCCGCCCTTCTTGTGCGCCACTCCGGCGCGCATCAAACCCATCTCGACACCACACAAAGTACCCATAAGCATTAGATCGTTGAAATCCCCAAGATGCCCGATTCGAAATACGCGGTCTGCTATTTTGTTTAGACCTGTGCCCAAAGACATGTCGAAACTGTCCAGTATTTCCGCTCGCAGTTTGTCAGCGCCTTTGTTGTTCGGCATGAGAACGGCCGTCAGACTGTTTGAACGTTCTTCTGCGTTGACGGCAAGTATCTCCAGCCCCCATGTTTCTACCGCCAGTCGAGTTGACTTGGCGTGTCGAGCATGACGGGAAAAAACGGTTTCCAATCCCTCCTCTGCCAACATATCCAGCGCCTCGCGTAAGCCGTACAGGAGGGTCGTTGCTGGCGTATAAGGGAAAAAGCCCTTCTCATTGGGTCCGGCCATATCCCTCCAGTCCCAATACGACCTGCGGTCACCGCCTGCTTTGCACGCGGCCCAAGCCTTGTCTGAAATGGCATTGAAAGACAGTCCTGGGGGTAACATTAATCCTTTCTGCGAACCCGCCACTACAACATCAACGCCCCAGGCATCCGTTTGAAAATCAATAGAGCCGAGTGAGGAAATCGTATCAACCATCAGCAAAGCTGGATGACTTGCCGCGTCAATCGCAGCCCGCACCGCCACGATGTCTGACGTAATACCAGTAGCCGTATCATTATGAACCACGCACACAGCTTTGATCTGGTGTCGGCTATCTGCAACAAGTTGAGCACCAATTGCATCAGCATTTGCACCCGTCCGCCAATCTCCTTGCATGAACACTGGATCAAATCCCAGCTTTGCGGCCATGTTCTTCCATAAAGTTGCAAATTGGCCGGTTTCATACATCAAAACCTTATCGCCGGGCGCCAGAACATTGACCAGCGCGGCTTCCCAGGCGCCTGTCCCCGAGGCGGGATAAATCACTACTCGGTTGCGCGTTTTGAATACGGTTTTCAGGTCGTCAAGCAGACTAAGACCAAGCTCTGCGAATTCAGGACCGCGGTGATCTATGACAGCCCGATGCATCGCTCGCAGAACACGGTCTGGGGTATTAGTTGGCCCAGGAATTTGAAGAAAATGACGTCCTGCTCGCATGTGCTGTGCCTTTAAAAGTTGCGCTTGCTTTCTACAAGGGTGAGGGTGAGGTCGGTGAAGGTCAAGTTTGAATGCCAGATTACAACAGATTGAAAAGTAGAGTTGAAGGTCAGGTTCTGACCTCTCGTTTTGATCGCGGGCGCTATGCCACAGATGCGTCGATCTACCAGATCATGCCGCGCGCAATACTCGTGCCAAAGACATGGGGGGATGTCGAAGCGGCACTGGACTTTGCAAAGTCAGAAGGCATTGCCATGTTGCCGCGCGGTGGCGGGACATCGCAATCAGGGCAAACTGTGAATGACGCGCTTGTGATCGATTTCAGTCGACATCTCAAAAAAGTTCTGAGTTATGACCCAGAGGCCGGCCGGATAAAGGTACAGCCCGGGCTGGTCCTCGACGATCTGAACCGTCGATTAAAGGCGGACGGTTGGTGGTATCCGGTCGACGTATCCACCGCTTCTCGCGCCACCCTTGGCGGTATGGCGGCAAACAACTCCTGTGGCTCCCGTTCTATCCGTTTCGGAAAGATGCAAGATAATGTCCTGAGCTTGGAGGCAATGCTTGCTAACGGCGATCTACGTCGATTTGAAAACGCGCGACCTGACCAACCTCTCGACACCGAAATGCTGGCACTGGCTGCGCGCGAACAGGCTGAAATTAAAGAACGTTTTCCGTCAGTCCTCAGACGTGTGGGCGGTTACAATATCGATGCGCTTTTGGGTGACAATCCGGATATGGCGCAGCTCTTGGTTGGCTCGGAAGGCACGCTTGCGATCACCAAATCACTTGATCTGAGGCTATCTCCAATCTTGAGGACCAAAACGCTGGGCGTGTGCCATTTCCCGACATTTCATGCGGCAATGGATGCGGCCCAACACATTGTCAAACTTGGTCCCGTGGCCGTCGAGTTAGTCGATCACAATATGATCCGACTGGGCCGGGATATCGCGCAATTCCGTCCCATCGTCGACAGTTTCGTTCGCGGAGAACCCCAAGCTATCCTACTTGTCGAGTTTGCCGAAACACCGGAGGAAAACCGCCGCCGCCTAACGGCATTGGGCGATCTGATGGCTGAACTGGGCTATCGGTGGGACGATCCGGGTAAACATGAAGGCGGAGTCATAGAGGCAGAGGATCCGGCATTTCAGGCGCGCATCTGGGGTGTGCGCACGCAGGGATTGAACATCATGATGTCTATGCGGAGCGAGGGAAAACCGGTGTCCTTCGTAGAAGATTGCGCTGTCCCGCTGGACCATCTGGCAGATTTCACAAGTCGGCTGACGGATGTGTTCCACAAACACGGTACAGATGGGACTTGGTACGCCCATGCTTCGGTCGGGCTTTTGCATGTTCGGCCTGTCCTGAACCTGCGGCAAGACTTGGGCCTTCGCCAGTTGCGCGCTATTGCCGAAGAAGCGTTTGATCTTGTGGCCGCTTATAAGGGATCGCACTCGGGTGAGCACGGAGACGGCATTGTAAGGTCTGAATTTCACGAGCGAATGTACGGGCCGCGTATGGTGCGCATATTTGAGCAAATCAAGGATAGATTTGACCCAGACGGGATGCTGAACCCTGGCAAGATTGTTCGAGCGCCCAAGATGGATGACCGCAGCTTGATGCGTTGGCCCGAAGGCTACGCACAACAAAGCCCGACCACGGTATTTGACTGGTCAGATTGGCCTGGTGGGCTGAGCGGTGCTGCCGAAATGTGTAACAACAATGGGGCCTGCCGCAAAAGCACGGGCGGGGTCATGTGCCCGTCATTTCGGGTTACAGGACTTGAAAAAGACCTTACGCGAGGCCGCGCAAACGTATTGCGTTTGGCGTTGACGGGGCAACTTGGGCCTGACGCTTTTGCATCAGATCAGATGGCGGACTCCATGCAATTGTGTGTAGGTTGCAAAGCCTGCAAATCTGAATGTCCGATGTCGGTTGACATGGCCAAAATGAAAACCGAGGTGCAAGCAGCGCGCATTGCCCAACACGGGCTCAGGTTACGCGACCGTATCATCGCCTATTTGCCGCGTTTGGCTCCGTTTGCGGCAAAGACAAGACCAATTGCAAACAATTTCAGTAGGTTTGCAAGTTTTGCAGGCTTTAGCAGAACCAGCCAACTGCCCAAGTTTCACGCTCCCTTCAAAGGAAAATCGGACGGTGACGTCCTGCTGTTCTCGGATACATTCAATTGCCACTTCGATCCTGAGACCTTGCACGCCGCGCAACGCGTAATCGAGCGTTCGGGGCGCAGCGTCGGTGTTCTGTCTGCCCCAGGACGAAGGCTATGTTGCGGGCGCACCTACCTTTCAGCAGGTCTGACCGACAAAGCGATAGCTGAATTGAACCGCACGACGGAAGTTTTTCGCGCCGCGTTGGAAAAGGGAAAAACCATTGTGGGGCTGGAACCATCGTGCACCCTGACGTTTCGCGATGAGGCGGTGAACCTTATTCCGAACTGGACCGAAGAAATGGGTGCGCAGATTTTGACCTTTGCCGAGTATGTAAAACAGAACCCGCCGGTAGGACTTGAATTGCCGGGCTTGCAGATATTTGTGCATGGGCATTGTCATCAAAAAGCATTCGGTGTTGCACAAGAAACTGTAGACGTATTAAACGCTATTGAAGGCGCACAAGCACAGATGATTGACAGTTCGTGTTGCGGCATGGCCGGGCCTTTTGGGTATCAGACGGAAACAGAAGAGGTATCCCGTCAAATGGCTGAGTTGTCACTCGCTCCGGCGATCCGCGCGTCCTCGGAAAAATCGCTAATTGTCGCTGACGGATTTTCCTGCCGCTGCCAGATCAGAGATGTGACACACCGTAATGCAAACAGTCTTGCTGTTGTTCTGGATCAGGCTTTAACCCGATGATGGCAGCCATTGCCGATCTCATCCAGAATTTCGATCTGGTGCAATCCGCGCAACTGATCGCAATTTTTCTATTCGCGGCAATCGTGAAAGGTTTCTTGGGTATTGGGCTGCCTGCTGCGTCAATGGCCTTTCTGACACTTGTCATGCCCCCAACCGAGGCGATTCCGCTGCTTTGGTTGTCTATTCTCGCAACAAACTCCCTGCAGTTCGCGCGCGCGCCTAACAAATGGGACATTGCAAGAGAATACTGGCTTTTCGCTTTGGCGATCATGGTTTGTATCTTTGTGACTTCAATGTTTATTTCGGATTACCCCACCAGCCTTCTGACGGTCGCTATTGGCGTTGCCATGGTCCTTTTCTCGCTAAACCTGTTGCTTGGGATAAAATTAAGGATCGGCCCAGGGCGCGGCTGGCACCTGGGCTTTGGCGTGCTGTCAGGAACACTGGGCGGTATAAGCTCGATCTGGTCACCGACTGTAGCGATGTATCTGGTGGCGCGTGACGTATCCAAAGAACGGTTCATCGGTACGACTGGCTTTTTATTTTTGGCTGGCGTGCTGCCACTGGGTGCCGGACAAGTGGTTGCCGGTATCCTCACTTTTCCGATGTTGCTGAAATCAGCACTCGCCCTCTGTGTAGTCCTAGTTGGCTTTCGAATTGGTGAGATGTTACGCGACCGGGTCAGCCAAGAACTGTTTCGCAAGGCGGTTCTCACGGCCTTTTTGTTAATGGGACTAAGGCTAATCGCAAACGGTCTTAGTTAAGGTCCGTAAAGCAAATCGTTCAGATAAAGCCGCTGAATTTTGCCGGATGGGCCCTTGGGCAGTTCATCCAGAATATGCACTTGTTCAGGTGCCTTGAACTTACCGACTCGTTCTTCGCAAAGTAATCGCAGTTCTTCACCCGTGGCAGTGGAAGCCTCGCTTAGACGCACCGCTGCTTCGACGCGTTCGCCATACTGGGCACACGGTCGCGCGAACGCAGCGGCTTCGACCACATCAGGGTGCTCATACAACGCCTCGTCTATTTCACGCGGTGCAATGTTTTCGCCCCCTTTGATGATCAGCTCTTTCAAACGCCCTGTAACAAACACATACCCATCGGCGTCCATGCGTCCTAAGTCACCTGTGCGAAGCCAATCCCCGTGAAACGCGGCTTTGGTGGCTTCGGGGTTCTTGAGATATTCCTTCATAACATTGGGGCCGCGGATTTGGATTTCGCCTTCGGCGCCGCGCGCACATTCGGTGCCGACATCATCGGCTATCCGTGCCTCATTACTGATAGCCTTACCTGCAGAACCGATTTTGTGAAGATGGGGATCCAGCGGATTAACAAGGCATTGCGCAGCGGTTTCGGTCAGACCCAAAGACTCCACGATTGCAAGGCCGAAACGGTTCTGAAATCCGCGCTGGGTTTCAACAGCAAGCGCGGAGGAGGCCGAGCGGGCAAAACGGAGCCGCCTCTTGAGCGCCGGACTAGGTTCGGCTTGGCCATGTAGCAGATGGCTGATGATCGTGGGAACAACTGAGAACCAAGTGATACCACCAGTCTCGGCCTGGTTCCAAAATTTGCTGGCCGAAAACCGCGACACCATGGCGAGCGATCCTCCGGAAACCAGACTGCCGATAACCGACACGCACAACCCATTGATGTGATAAAATGGCAGGACGCCCATACCGCGATCCTGAGAGGTTAACTCATGGGCCACGCTCACGGTCCATCCCCCTGCCAACAAGCTGGATTGTGTATGTACGACTCCCTTAGGACGACCCGTAGTGCCAGAGGTGTACATCAAAAGTGCATCATCGGATGCCTCAACTTCATGCAACGCTTCACTGGCATCGCTAGGCGTATAACGATGCAAATTGTCAGGACGCACCTTTCTGTACATTTCAATCTGGCTATCATGCACGAAAGCCACCCGGGCTTCGGAATGTTCCATCGCATAACCCAACGCGTCGGGACCCGCCGCGAGATTGAGCATGGTCGCGCGAAACCCACCATAGAGAGCCGCATATAGCGCCTTTACACCTTCCAACCCATTTGGGTGCATCACAGCAACGCTCTCACCCTTGGCTATACCCTGCGCGGTCAGATCACCCGCGACCTTTGCCGCATGCTCCCTTAACGCGGGCCAGTGCAAAACTTCGTCAGTTTCGGGAAATATGAAAGCAGTGCCGCCTGCCTCGGCGCGCGCATCAAGCCAGTCGCGTACGGATCCGGCTGGCGGGGTATTCCTGTCGAACTTCATTGTCCTGCTGCATTCCAATACTCTTCGAAAATCTCCTCCAGACTTGGCTCGTGCGCCGGAATTTCGCGAATGATTTTCGTTGATTGCAGAAAGTGGCGATAGTTGACGTTTTCATTCACCGAGTTCCCGCCCCATGTCCCACACCCCATGCTGAGCGAAAACGGCATGCCGTTGGTGAATGATCCGCCCGTCGCAAAAGTGTGCGCCTGATTGACAATAACGCGGCTTGTGGGAATTGCATTGGCCAGTATCGCAGCTCGACTGTCCTCTGCCGAGTGAAGGCCGACTGAATGGCCCGCGCCCTGATACATCTGAATGGTGCGCGTGACCTCGACAGCGGTTTCGAAATCTGGCGCGCGGTAAAGCGCCAGTACTCGGCTTAGCTTTTCTCCAGACAAAGGATGATCGGGGCCGATGCCGGATGTTGGAACGACGATGTATTCTGTCCCCTCGGGAACATCCAAATTCAACGCAGCGATCATCTTGTCCGCATCTTGCGCGATTACAGACCTGTTCAGATGCCCACCGGGCCATAGTTTTTCGACGATTCCTTTTTCGTCATCCACAAGTGTTCCGCCTGCCCTAGCCATAGCGGAGATAAATTCGTCATAGACCGCGTCCACGACGACGACGGCATTCTCGGATGAACAGGATGTAGCGTTGTCAAAGCATTTGGACGCGCGGATTTTCTCGGCAGCATCAGCGAGGTCTGCCGTCTCATCAACTATTACGGTGACATTGCCTGCGCCTACTGCAACTGCCGGGGTTCCGGCCGTCTGGGCGCGATGCACGTTGTTCTGGCTGCCTGTCGCGACAATCATGTCGCAAAGTTCCATTAAAGTTTGGGTTTTTTCCTTGGATCCAGGCGCAGGGATCATTTGCACAAGATCCGGGTCTTCACCGATTTTGTTGAATTCAGCGTGGACATATTGGATCAACCGTTCCGCGCAGGCGACACCTTTGGGTGACGGCGCTACGACAATCGAATTGCCGCATTTCAACGCGTTAATAATGTTATTGGCAGGTGTGGCTGCAGGGTTGGTTGAAGGTACGATCGCACCGACAACACCCTTGGCCCGGGCTATTTTGGTAATCCCCGTCGAAGGATCATCCGACATGACTCCATAAGTAACCGCCCCTTGGATGTCTCGCATGAGCCCAAGGGTCTTACGGTGGTTTTTGGTGATCTTGTCCGGCACATTGCCAAGGCCCGTGGTTTTTACCGCCAGTTCGGCAAGCTCTCGATTCCGCGTCGGTTCCATGATTGCCCATGCAGCGGCTTGCGCGGCTCGATCATAACGTTCCTGAGAGCCATTTGCCTCATATCGCGCCTGAGCATTGCGTGACCGCTTTACGATGGTTTCAACAAGGCTTTCGCTCATGCCTGCGTCCTCCTAGGGCTTACAAGCGACTTACACTGACTTTTGTGTCGTTGTAAAAGCACGGTAGATACTGGTGGCCAACGTTAAAACTCCAGCGAAGATCAAGACAGCGCAGATCGGACGCGAGAAATAAGTGCCCAAATCGTAATGCACCATCTGCAAACCTTGCGCAAAGTTCTGTTCGCCGATCTTGCCAAGGATCAGCCCCAATACGATTCCGGGGATAGAAAACCCTGACCGGCGAAGCAAATATCCAATGATACCAGCAAGAAACATCACCATTACGTCCAAAACCAGTCCACGGCTGATGTAGGCGCCGACAGTTGCCAGGATCAATATCAACGGAGCCAGGAACTGAAATGGAATTTTCAAAAGGTTGAGAATCGTCTTTGTCTCGACCAGCCCAATTATCAAGATCGAAAGATTGGCATAGAACATGGCTGCGAAAACGATCCAGATTAGGTCCGGCGACATCATGAACACTAAAGGTCCTGGCTGAAGGTCGTGCATCTGGAAAACCGCGACCATCATCGCAGTAAGCGCTCCGCCCGGAAGACCCAACGCCAGAAGCGGGATCATTGCTGCGCCCGTTGCTGCGTTGTTCGCCGTTTCCGCCGAAATAACGCCTTCTAGCTTTCCTTTGCCGAACTCTTCTTGGTTTTTCGACCATCGCACAGCTTCGCCATAGCTCATGAAGGCCGCCAAAGTTGCACCGATGCCAGGCAAGATTCCGCAGAAAAAGCCAACAACAATTGATCGTAATACTGCAATCTTGTGCATCCAAAGCTCAAGAAACGACGGAAAAGACATGCTGACCTTTGGCGCCTTGTACTTGCCGCTTGCCTTCTTTTCCGCCTGCACAAAAATCTCGGAGACAGCGAAAAACCCCAATATTGCAGGCACGAAGGCAATGCCGGCAGCCAAATCTGTCAGACCAAAATTATAGCGATTGATGCCACCCACTGGATCTTGTCCGATTGTGGCTATCAAAAGTCCGATTAGGACCGACATCCAACCCTTCCAAATGGTGCGCGCACCAACCGAAGAAGCGACAGCCAGACCGAAAAAGACCAGCGCGAAGATCTCTGGCGGGCCGATATTGCGGATCGCCCAGTTCGCAAGCGGCTCCGTAGCCGCCATCATAACCAAGGCTGAAGCAACCCCACCGATGGCAGAACAAAGCACAGCGGCACCAACCGCTTTCCCAGATTGTCCTTTTTGGGTCATGGGATAGCCGTCAAAGGCGGTCGGCGCATTCTCCGGTGCACCGGGAATGTTGAAAAGTATTGCAGTGATAGCGCCGCCATAGGTCCCGGTGCAGTAGATAACGGCAAAAAGCATCACCCCTTGAGCTGGCTCAAGCCCCGCCGTGAAAGGTAGAAGGATAGCCGCCAAGGTAAGCATGCTGACGCCCGGGATGGCGCCAAAAAGCATACCTCCGATGACACCGAAGACGAAGATACCAATGGTAAACGGGTCACCAAAAAGCGCTGAGGTTCCGGCCAGAAAGTTCTCGATCATTGTCTGGTCACAGCCCCTGTAGCTTGGCGTTCATTGTGAGGACCCATGCACTGAAATCATAGAAGGGCGAAGTGTTGCCTTGCGGTAAGGGCGCGTTAAGGATCACCAGAAACAGTCCAATGAAAAGGACATAGATAACAAAAGTCATTACCAAGATGGCTTTCCATCTACGCTCTCCGAAAAGCCAGATAATGGCCGCAATAAAGAAAGGTGCGCTGAAATATATGCCCACCGGCTTCAAAAGCCAGGCAAAGAGGAAGGGAGTCAATAGAACGGCAAACATGCGAAGGATTGTGCCCGGTTCGCTGAAGTCAGCCTCGTCGTCACTTTGACCGATCGTACCTTGCGCGGCCGAGCCGTTCTTGTACTGAAACCAGATATTGCCCAACGTCGCGATCAGCAAAAGCCCGATTACTACGCGTGGCCAAGCGGTAGCTCCAAAACGATAAATCTCAATCGGCTGATTGAATTCGAAGGAAAAGGCATAAAAAATCACGACAACCAGCAGAAAAATTACCGCCTCTATCACGTGGGTGCGCGTCAAACGTCCCAATGTTCCTACCCCTAATTCGCGTGAAAAGGCGCGGCACCCATAGGCACCACGCCATTAGTATTATATGCGACTTACTTCACATCCAGGCCCATGGCCTTGTAGACGTCGCGATATTGATCAATTGAGCGCGTGATCAACTGTTCAGAGCCTTCTGTATCGCGATAGCTATCGATCACAGTCATGAATTTGCTCTCGTTGAAGGCCTGATAGCTGTCCTCGCAATAAGCGCGTTGGAACGCCCACTGAAGCCATTCCACGTTCTCTGCAGGAGCATCCGCGTGGACATAGAAGCCACGGAAGCGCAGCAAAGGATCAAAATCCATCCCCATCTCGCGATGTGTGGGTACGTCTGCAAAGACCTCTGGACGCTCATCAAAGATTGTCAGTATCGGCTTGAACTGACCTGCATCCAGAAAGTTGCGCACGTCGCCTGGTTGCTCAAAAAGTGCGTCAACCTGACCACCAAGCAAAGCCCCGTAGCGCGGCGCACCTTTGTCGAAAGAAATCTGTTGGATCGACATTCCAGTGGCATCAGTGATGAATTTCATCGTCACTCGTTCCATGGAACCTTCTTTGGAAACGTTGGCGATCGTGGCCTTACCGTCCTGCGCCTTAACCCACTCAACAAAGGAGGGCCAATCGGTAAAGCGCGTTTCGTCTGCGCGGATATAAACCTGCGAGAACGTAACCTGGCTGGTTACCAATGGGATTAGGTCCACTGCGGGGTTCGGCACAGACGAGTCGAGGGCATGGGCTGACGACGCGTCGTCGATATGCTCCAAAACATTGTATCCGTCTGCAGGCGACGCCATATAGGCGGTCATGCCAACAGTGCCCGATCCCCCTGGTTTGTGGTCGCGATTGATAGGGACACCAGTCAGTTCTGTTACTGCCTCGGCCATAGCCGCGGCAACCTGGCCTGAACCACCTGCGGGGCCGTATGGTACAACCATGGTCAGAGCGCGCTCTGGGAAACCGCCCGGTTTTTCCATCGTAGCTTCACTGCGCTTGCATTCGAACGCAAACGCTGTACCACCAGCAGCAAGCGTGGCGACAAAAAAAGTCACCCCAAATAGTCTTTTCATGTTTTCCTCCCTTACGAGCACTTCATTTTATTGTTTGCTCATAGCTTGTGTACGGTCTCACGATCACCTTGGATTGGTAAAGTTCTAGCATAGCCCGTGCGAGGAAATTGGTATTGGACAAGATTTGATCTGTCTAGAAATATATAAAATCTCAAATATAAAGATTTTATCCTCGTCGCCTTACTTGCCAGACGAGCGGGCACCCATTTAAATGTCGCATCATTTGTTCAAGCGGACACGAAGAATACATTTGCCGCTGCTCTGCAACCGGATCGCGGCCTACCGTTTAATCATCCACGACCTAGTCTCATTTGCGATCAGGTTTGTTCAATCCAACATACTTTTTTGTTTCGAGTTATGGGACGAGCTTCTTTACGAACAAAGTTACCAGTTCAATTTTTCCAGACAGTTATTGGGTCATCAAAAATGTGAAAAAATTTATTTTTGACAAATGGTTACGTTGCTATGCTAACGATAAATTCACTTGTAAAAATAGCAGACTTCACGCATGAATAACGGGGATCATAAGTATATTTGAAGCTTCCACATTGCGCAGCTTAAACTGTCATCCGATGAATTCCCTCGAATAGCTGTGGTTTTGACCATTATTGAGTAATACTTGGTTTCGTACCGCCCGCAGAACTCTCTGCGATCCACTGCCTCGCCACCGGCGTTTGATAGCGTTCCGTCGGAATCAATCTCCGTCTCACACGAGATATTTGCACTAGCACCAAGTGCTAGTGCAAATTGAAGCGCTCAGATTTAACTGGAAATACCGTCGGTACACGTGCGCGCAGCTTCGACCGCCGCACTAACGCCAGTCAGGTCTACTTTGACCGGTTGGTTGGTTTTCTTTGGGAAGGCCGTCAGTGTCCCTTCCTGCATAATGGCATTCACCATGTTGTCGTCTTTGATAACAAAGTAGGCGCCTTTGTAGTCGCCACGCAGGTCTTTGCTTTTCATCCCACGGGCTTTGCCGTCGAACACAAACCCGTTGACGTCAATTTCGACCTTTTGTTTGTTTTTGATGTCAACATCCGCCAAAGTGAATACTCCAATGTAGGCGTGCTTTTTATTCTTGGTAAGGCCGATCTGGACCGCGTTGCCAAAGTCATCTGTACGCTCAATCAAGCAAGCCTGACGCTCTGCATCGATGAAAACATTCCAACCTTCGACGGGATCGCCGTACGGCGCAAAGCCATCCTCAGCGCCGGGAATAGGATCCGATGCAAAAGCCGGTACGGCGAAGGTAGCCGCCGCAATAAAGGTAACTGCTGTGAATGGAACTAGTTTCATTTGTACCTCCCATTAAATCAGATTGAACAATGTTAGTTATTCTGAACATTTTCGAAATACAGTAAAACCAGTTCTCATCGAAGTCGTCGAACAAGCTAATTACCGCCACTTCGAAATTTGCTGGTTTTTTTAAAGCTGCATTATCAGCAGAGCGGGCGCAGACGAATATTTCGGGAATGGCTGCATCGAACCCAATGCGGACACCGCCGGGCTCTGGAACGCATTCATTCACTTTTAGCAACATGACCTGGCTTTTGCGACACGATCAAAATCAGCGCCTTTAGTTGTCAAGCGATCTGATTATTGTACAATGCACGGCACAAGCCTCAGGCTACAAAGTAGGACGTTATTTCTCCCACTCCTTTGACAAAATGAGTTTGCGCTTCCGCATTTGGCAGATGGTCGCCCAGCGCATCTTTGGTTTGTGCTGAGATGTGGATGTGCCCCGACCTTCCTGTGGCCTCGAGACGGCTCGCAAGGTTCACGGTTTCGCCCCAAACATCATAAATTGAACGCTTTCGCCCAATAAGACCGGCAATAACTGGCCCGGAATGGACGCCTATGCGGATTTGCAGCCCCGCGCTGCTTATTGTGCTGTCAGACATTGTCCTGAGAATGTCACGTGCAAAGCTTATGGCCGCGTGCGCGTGGTCCTTACGATGCAAAGGAATACCCGACGCCGCCATGTAGGCATCCCCAATTGTCTTAATCTTTTCGATACCGTGCATGGTGGCGAGATCATCAAAAGCAGTAAACAATCTAGACAATTCCAGAATTAAATCGCCGGCGTCCATGCGGGCCACCAGCGGCGTAAATTCTACAATATCTGCGAATATTATGGTTGCTCCGACGAAGCGATCTGCGATGTTTGTTTCGCCATCGTTTAGTCGTTTAATAACGGGCGCGGGCAGCATCGAGTGTAGCAACTTGTCTGCCCTGTCACGTTCGTATTTGATCTCATTAGTAAACGCTAATTCTTTAGCGCGCCAGCGACTACGTTCCAAGCATGCGTCCACGCGCGCGTGCAGCAAAACTGGGTCGATAGGTTTTGGCAAATAGTCCTCTGCGCCGACACTGATGCATTTGGCGATAGCGTCAGTCTCGTTGAGACCTGAAACCATAACCACGGGTATTTCCCGCCAAGACGGATCCTCTTTCATTCTTTCGAGGACGTCGATGCCATTCACCTCAGGCATAAGAATATCCAACAAAACAAGGTCGAATCCTTCGCGCTTCAGGGACTTGTAAGTTTCCCTAGCAGACCCGACCGACCGCACACTGTGTCCTCGACGTTCCAACAACCGGGTCAGAATTTCGCGATTGGCCGCCTCGTCATCAATCACCAAGATGTGCCCAGTCAGGATTTCGCGACCGACTTCCGGGGCCGTAAGACTGCGTTCAAGACTGGCTGCAATTTCCTCGTCCTTGTTGCTCCCCTCTGCGTTATTCTGAATGTCTGACCCATTAATGGTCACGTCGATCTGGAGTGCCAGCCTACGCGCTTCGTTCAGGATAGCGTTTATGTCTCTACAAGCGGAAGGTTCGAGATCTACCTCGAAATCATCCAGCACCATTTCCGAATAGCCAATTATCGCATTGATCGGCGAGCGGAAATCATGCCGTAATTTCGCCTGAGCGTCTTTGTCGGCAGAAATTTGGTGCATACCTTTCCCCAAAACCTCGACCATCTGAACAAGATTGCTTGCTGCGATTCCGATCTTTTGCAAATCCTCCAGCGCGGCTTCTGGACCAGTTCTACGCACTTCTTCGATCAGCAGGTTATGAAACCCTACGATCGCCTCCGATGGCCCCTTGAGGTTCTGGGAAATGCTTGTGGCCAGTGCCAACTTGTCCTTTCGGTTTTTTGCAACCATGCCTCGCTACCTGTCCAGCAGTTTTTCGATTATTTCCAGCAAACCAGGAAGTTCAATCGGCTTGGTATAGAAATCATCGCAACCTGCATCCATGGCCTTGTCGCGATCACTCTGCATCGCGTGCGCAGTCAATGCGACAACTGGGATAGTTTTGGTATCCGGGTTAGCTTTTATCTTTCTTGTCGCCTCCCACCCGTCAATTACCGGCAGGCTCATGTCCATTAATATTAGATCCGGTTTGTCCGATAGAGCTTGTTCAACGCCGGCCCGGCCATCGCGGGCCGATACAGTTTGATAGCCTTTTCTCTGCAGGCGGCGCGACAGCATATCGAGGTTCATATCGTTATCTTCAACAATAAGTATCTTTGCCATCGCCTTAATCTTTCCGACTCATGAATAAACTTGTAGCTGGCGCTTCAGTGCAGCAAGCAGATCACCTCGACCCGTATCGCCTTTTCGGATGACTTCCCCGGAATGGGCTTTTAACCAATCCAGTTCATCCCGCGTCAGGTCCTTAGACGTCGCTACAATCACCGGTAAATCTGCAAGTCCGTCAGTAGAGCGAACTGTCTTGAGTACATCGAAACCGTCCACATTGGGCATCATAATGTCCAATACCATCAAAGTCGGCCTTTTAGATTTCAATTGGCTAAGCGCGCCCTGACCGTCCGCCGCTTCGCGTACTGTCCAACCATTGCGCGTTAAAATACGGCGAAACAGGTTTCGCGTTGACATATCGTCGTCAACAATCAGCACATCCTTGTCGCGCCCCGAGGCGATTGCTTCCAGCGCTGCAATCAGACGCGTTGGATCTATCGGTTTAATCAAATGCTCGATAGCGCCAAAGGCAAGGCCCATGTCGCGATCCGCGACAATCGTGGCTAGAACAACTGGAATCTCGCAAAGCTTCGAGTCCGCCTTGAGTTCCTTCAACATGGACCAACCGTCGCGTTCAGGCATGATAACATCCAGTATAATGACGTCAGGCCGTTGCATTCGCGCGACTTCCATGCCCGCTGTTGCGTTCGGGGCCGTCAAAACTTCATAACCTTCCTCACGAACGATTTGGGCAACTGCGTTCCTTGCGTCTTCTTCATCGTCCACGATCAGCACTCGGCCCAAAGCTGTTTCGGATGAGGCTTCGCTGTGATCGTCAACCAAGGTGGAAACGGTCTCGTAGCGCGCCGGGATTTCAAAAGAGAAGGTCGATCCAACACCCTCTTTGCTGCTAACTGTAATGTGTCCACCCATCATACGCGTAAATTCCTGTGCAATCGCGAGACCGAGTCCGGTGCCTCCGAAATTCCGCGTAGTAGACTGATCAGCTTGTACGAACGCTTGGAAAAGCTTGTCGCTTTGCTCTGGAGTCATTCCGATACCTTCGTCTCGCACCGAAAACCGAAAGAAATCCGTGTCGTTTTTCCGGGTTTTGGAGACAAGAAGCTCAATCTTACCGCTTTCGGTGAACTTTGCCGCGTTGGACAACAGGTTGAAGAGGTTCTGCCGAAGCTTAGTTTTGTCGGTTTCAATCTCGTCATTATCTTCAAGATCTATAGAGAGAACCAGTTCATTGCTGTTCTTGCTCACCAAGGGCACCACGGTAGAAGCGACTTCGTCCAACAAGGGTCGGAGAGCAAAACGTTCCGGGTACATATCCATTTTACCGGCTTCGATCTTGGATAGATCAAGAACGTCGTTGATGAGCGAGAGTAGGTGTCGCCCAGAAGCCATTATCTTCTCCAGATCATCAGTCGCTGTCTGGAACCCCATATCTTGTGCGTCTTCGGACAACATTTCGCTGTAGCCGATGATTGCGTTCAATGGTGTGCGCAGCTCATGGCTCATGGAAGCTAGAAACTGGCTTTTTGCTGAGCTGGCAGCGACAGCCTGTGCATTGGCCTCTTCAAGTTGTTCCTGTTTGGACTTTAGGTCGGATATGTCGCTATAGACGGCGACTGTACCTCGGTCGGGTGTCCGGCGTTTCGACACCTGAATCCAAGCGCCACCCAGTAATACTTCCTGGCGATCGCCATCTGGACGGCGATGTCGTGCAATCCGCTGGTGAACCCACTCTTCATCAGGTACACCGTCGGTATCAACCGATTTTCGTTTTAGTTGTAGCCGCAAGATGTCTTCGAACCGAGTGCCCGGCACAAGAATGTCGTCCACATGTGCGAAAATGCTACGGAACCGATCATTGAAGAGCACGAGCTGGTCTTCATTGTCAAACAGCGCAAATCCATCTGGAATTGTTTCAATTGCCGTCAGGATTGTATTGCGCTGCGCACGTGCCTCTTCTTCTAATGCGCGTCGCTTTTCCTGACTGTCGCGCAGCGCCCTCAGAGCCTGGGACATCCGACCTAGCTCATCAGGGCCTTCAGGTGGCAGGTCCACATCTCTTTCACCCCGGATCAAGCCTGAAATCGCAACGTTGATTGCATTCAGAGGCACAACGATCGACCTTAGAGCACGCCAGGTAAGGAGTGCTCCCATAATCACAATGGCAATACACGCCATGATCGCTCGGTTCATCGCAGCCTTGGCGGCGACAGTTGCTTCGTTTCTGGTCCGGTCGGCACTTTCAGATAGGTCTTCGACCAGTTGCGTCAGCGTTTTGTCGACTTCATCACTAGCCACTCGGGCTTGTGCAAGTAAAGTATTTCCCAGCACTCTGTTGCCATCGGTATAAGCATCGGCCGCCTGCATGGAAGTTTCGTAATAGGAATTTGCCTGCTCTTGGACGTTTGCCGCGGAACCTGGCGCAAAAGCGGCAAGTTGTTCGAGGCTGCTTTTGAGCTTCGTGCTTGCTTAATTGGCGCGACGTTCCGACAGGGTCAGCAAACTGACAGAAAGGTCAGTTAACCAGTACCTCATTTCCCCAAAATGACGGTCTGCCTGGCCAGCTACTTCCAGTCGGTGAAACTCAATGTTGGCGTCTTGTATGCGGGCTTGATTAAGCGCTAGGTCGTAGACCATTACGATGGTGCTAACAACCAATGCAGCCAACAATAACGCAGACAATGAACCAATGCGCACCGGAATAGTGTTTTTGGACACCCACCCCCAACCGTCGCTCACACCAGATTTTTGTTTCATTTAAAAAGCGTTATACTAATTGCGCCGGCAAGATCGCCAAGTTGTCCACCTTCCTTGGGAAAACCGGTCACATCCGTTTCGCCCGCTGGCGATCCGTGGCATGAGAGACAAGACTGGGAGTAGTATTCTGGGATAAGCATACGGAACGCGGGCTTCCCAGAAACTTCAGTTTCTTCGAAAAACGGTTGCCCTTCGGCCCAAGAAGAATCCTTGAACTTTTCTTCGATCACTGAGTTTTCCCAAGTGTCGGGGCGAGCCATGCGATTGCGGACAAGTTCTGAGGGCGCCGTTACCTTAACCATAGCAGACGTGCCAATCTCACCTGCGAACTGTTCATTTACCAACCGCGCAAAAACCGCTGGAATAAATCCTTTGAAAGCCACTCCCTCGGCATTTATCAGCTCTTGGTTTGCGTCGATTACCGTGACCATAGCGTTAAGCTGCGTCTCGGTAAGTTTACGCTCCAATGGGTCCAATCCATCATGCAGCGGTTGTTCGCCATTAGCGTTCAAGTAGGCCTGGATAACTTTCTCGTAAAACACGTCACCGGAAAGCCCTTTGTCTGTGACATTAGGATCGTTGATTAATTCTTGGCTGTTCGACACCACACTTCTGCCGGCTCGTAACACAGCCGCAAGTCGGTTGCCTGTCTCAATTTCTTCTGCGGTTTGCGCTGCAACACCATCCGCACCAAGCGTGCAGAATGCACTTGAAATAACTGCTGCTGTTATAATCAGATTTTTCAATAGACCAACGCCTCCACGTAAAGTCGAGTGCCGTGACAATAAGCTAGCCTAGCAAAAAATCTCCAAACTGTCAGAGGAATTCGAACCGACTGGAATTGCCCCGCCAAAAATTGATTATTTTACGTGATTGGTTAGCCGGAAAATTTACTGTGTGCGTATCAGACAATTTTTTCCGCAATGTAAGAGCTCAGCTAATCTGTGCGTCTATCTCGGGTTCAAAGCGGTCATTTGCTTCGGAGCGCTGCAAGGCGAATGGCCGCAAATGAACACAATAATCAACATACTCAAGCTTGTGGTCATGATCGGAATCCGTAAAACGCCGCTCACGAAGTCAACTCGTGAACGGCGTATCTTTACGACTGACCGATCTTCCTGTTTGGGATGGTCGGTAATTTGAATTGCCTTACCCTCTTAGGCGGTGATGTAAGATGATTGGAACAGCAAGTTCTTCCTCATCGCTCAAGTGACGCTGAAGAAAGGCTTCGATGACCTCAGAAGTGCGATGCAATGCTCCAACCTCTGAACGAGCCTGAGCCTCGTCCAGATGGATAAGCTTTATTGCACGATTGGCCATCCGTGTGTACTCTTCAAGAACGAGATCGAGATCTGCATGGTCCTTTTCCAGCACTTCTAACCCAGCGTCAAACCGAGGATCAGCAGCAGCAAGCTCGGGGAAGTAATTTCTATCTTCCCAGCCATGATGTCCATGCAAGTTTCCGACAAGAGCGTTGCCATAGTATGACAGGCGCGCTGCGTACTCATCGGGTGGCACGTCTTTTTCAAGATAGCTTTCTGCATCGACCCGCACCAACTCGGCAAGGCGCCTGAACATCTGATGGGCTCCTAGCCAGTGACGAGTTTTTTCCTTGAACCCAGGATGAGATTCCCAGCTGTCGCGGGGATACTTGTCGAGCAAGAACTGCAACTCGCCCGGCATGTCTGCTGTGCGGATATTGTAAGTATCAAGCATGAGCTTACTCCTTTCCGCAGTAATTTGTGTGCTAAGATTTCAATTCGTTAGACCCAATGCTGCACAACTGATGTCCATCTTTGCACATCTTCCAAACCAATTGATTTTCCCTGTTGCTGCTTAAGTCGGCCAATCCTCGTGCAGATCGCCATTGAATCAAGCTAACTTAACGCACACAAAAACCTGCCTCGCCCCAAACAAGTCGTTTTCATCGATCCAATGCGGCCAATATGCGAGCATCGCGTTCGTATGGGTCCTCGCGAAAATGAACAACCCCGTCTTCGACCCAAGCGGTCCAATATGTCAAAAGAACTGGCATTGGTTTTGGGAGGTTAACGCGCGTCGTCTTTCCACTATCCAAAATGGATTGCATCTTTTTTCGGTTCCAGCCGGGTTCTCCCTCCATCAGAAGGCTAGCGAATTCGAAGGGATACTCCAAGCGAACGCAGCCGGAACTGAGGTTCCTTTCGTTTCGGTCAAACAGACTACGGTCGTTCGTATCATGTAAGTACACCGCGTATTTGTTGGGAAACATGAACTTTACCAAACCCAACGCATTGTTTGGGCCCGGTTGTTGGACAAGTGTGACGCTGGGGTTTTTCGCCGCCCAGTTTACTGCGTTGACTGGAATTGTTTGCCCGTCCTTGTTTCGAACCACATAGTTGTTGCGTGCCAGATACGCTGGATCCTTGCGAATGCGAGAAAGTTTATCTTTCCGAAATATCGAGGCGGGAACGGTCCAGGTCGGATTGAACTCCATGTATTCAATTTCATCTCGGAATACCGGTGTCTTTCGGTACGCTGACCCTGTGATTGATCTGGTGGTCCAAAGCGTCCCATCAGACTTGACTAAGTAAGTACGGGCCCCCGCAATATTAACCAGAACGAAATCATCGTTGAGCTCCCGCATAAGCCAACGACCTCTCTCAAGGCTCAGGCGCAGCTTGTTAATGCGATCTTCCACAGGTTTGTTGAGGGAGGTAAATGTTTTGCCGCCAATAACCCCATCTGCTTCCAACCCGTGTCGGTTTTGAAATGTTCTGACCTGTTGCAGCAGGTTATCGTCGTAAACCCATGCCGGGTTTGAGCTACCTTGGCTAAGTTTCGAAACCTCGTTTGCTCCGTCGTAACCCTCTGCCCGTAGTCTTTCGCGCAATTTTGCAACAGCTGGGTCCACCATTCCTGGCTTCAAAACTTTTTCATCGGGAACAATCGCCCAACCGCCCTGCATTGCTATTGCTTTGTATTTGCTTAGTGCCTCAACAAGCATTTCATACTGCGCGTTGTCGATGTCTATGCGTTCGATTAGGGCGCTAAATCCATCCCCTTGAAGGAATTGACTCAAAACGACGGCCGGATCTTTTTGGATAACCGGTTTGGAAAAGTTCCAATCATCGTCCAATGCGTTTGGGTCGACTTTTCCGAACACCAAATGATGGACAAGTTTAACAGCAGCATCTGTTGCGATAATGTCGAATACAGCTTGATCGTAGGCGTCGCCACCTTTGGTGGCTTTAAATGCGACTCGAAGCTCTTCGAGTTCAAAGTCATCTGGTCTGAAGCCCTGGTCCACCGCTCCGTCCAGCTCGGTAAAGAGTTCGTCTACCAATTCGTCGCGTGTCCACGCAGGGGTAAAGTCCCTTTCTTCATAGAAACGCGGCACAAGAACCGCGGCATCCAAGCTTTTGCTGTCTGGCAGCGTGTCACTTGAATCCAAACCCTTTCCTAGAAGCGCTGCAATCTGTTCGGAAACTTGGTCCGCAGAACTAAAGCTGGGACACAAAATCAGTATCGCGGTTAGCGCACTTGCGGCCACAGAACAAATGTATCCCACCATCACCTCCTACGACGTCACCTATATATTGCTTTTCAAGTGTAGAGTAACGCAATATACGGTATATTCAAATCGCAACTAACAGATTTCAAGTGTAGGATCCGAAATGTGGGGAGGACGCTCGCGGTTAAACCAAATCCGTGTCCGGCTGAAGGCTGCATTGTTTCGCATTTCGTGTCTCTTCCAGATCTACAACCTTTCCTGACCGCCAATGGTTGGAAAGCCCGTAGAGCGCTCAACCAAGATGTTTTGGCGTGTAACCGCATTCAGCCCAAGGCGGACGTTCTCTAGATGTCAACGAGTTCCGCAAATAGGCCGCCACATCAATCAGGTCTCGTCTGGAGCGTAACTACCGTCTTTGCGGTGAACCTCTCTGCCTGTGAGGGGCGGATTGAAAACGCAGATTAGCCTAAGGTCTGCGTCTAAGGCTTGTACCAAATGTCTGTCGTTTTGATCCAATGCGTATAGTGTGAAGCGCTCCAGCGAGTACCATTTCTCTTCGTCAAACCGCCTAATTTGGCCCCTGCCTTGGATGCAGTAACAAGCTTCCAAGTGATGGATGTATTCAAGTTCAAGTACGGCATCTTTTTCGATAATTGTGTCAGTCATCGAAAATCCCAGGCCGTCAGACGCCAGCAATAGCCGTCTGCTTTTCCATCCCGGGCCAGCGACGTCCCGCTCTGTACCAACGACATCCTCAAGAGATCTTACGATCATGCATTTACCTTTTTTAAGTCACCGAACCGCACGATTCATGCCTCCATCTGACAGGATGTTCTGCCCGTTAATATACCGCGCTCCTTCCTAAGCAAGGAAGACGCAAGCTTGGCCAATCTCGGCGAACGTTGCCGGGCGTTGAGCAGGGATAGATCGTCTTGCCAGGTCCGACAAATTCACGTTCTCGCAAAAGCCTGGCATCAGGTTGTTCATATTGATGTTGTGGCGGGCGTATCGATCGCCGAATAGCTTGGCAAAACTGTGCAGAGCGCCTCGAAGCATGCTCATCGGATAGGGCGCGCGCGGCTCAACTGTGTTCATGGACGAGATGTTCACAAATGAACCACCGCCTTGCTCAATCATGATCGGGGTCACGATACGTGCCAGCTTGACGACGTTTAGAACATACATGTCGAGGCTTTCGTGCCATAGCTCATCCGGCAACTCCAACAATGGTCCATCAAAATCCGGATCATAGCCGACCGTTTTGATGGCTTCTGGTACGCTGCCACCATGGCCCATATTGCTAACGACTGCATCTATCCTCCCGTACTCCTTGAGTGTGGCGTCTACCATTGCTTGTAAATCGGCGGTGTCGAGGACCGAACCTTGGTGTCCAATCCTGCCCAATTCCTTCGCCAATTCCTTGGATCGCGTCGACGGGGACATCAGCGAGACCTTGTAGCCCGCTTTTGCCATCTCGATGGCGCACCCTTTTCCAATGCCCTGGCCAGTTCCGGTCATCAGGGCCACTCTGAGATCAGCCATTTGATTGTCTCCGCTATAATATTTCAGCCTAATATTTACCAAGATATGGGGGTTGTATGATGCCATGAAAAGCTATGCAGCACATAGGTATTGGATAAACAAACACCGTATGAGGAACATCCGTCATCTTCGAGCATTCAAAGCTTTCAAAGCAACTGCATCGCGCTTGAACATCCGCAAAGCAACCCGCACAACAGTTCCCAGGCAGAACGAAATTTTCCCGAAGCTTTGAGTCTATTGAGCTTTTTTTCGTCTCAAATGATGGTTAAAGCATCGATCCATTACCATTTTCTGTCGGCTCGAAAAGGGTTAAAGTAATCGCGGTGTCAAGCCACGCATCCACGGCATTCCCGCCGCTTCCTAGCACGGACAGCCCACCCTGTGCCGCCTATTGCGAAGAGGTCGCCACTACGTTGTCAGCAATTATTGCAGACCGTCACGTAGCGTATGGGTTTCCCTGAGAAACTTCATTCTGTTTGATACCAAGATGGCGCAACTCAGAAGGTTAGCCGCGATCGCCTTGACCAACTATTTGGTCCAGACAGTGCGGCTGAAACATTTTGGACCTGCAAGAGGGTCCGCTTTGCGCGCGAGGCTGTCATTCAACAAATTCTTGCAAGCGTCTGTATTGAAAACAAACCGGAGATCCCACGGGTCTGGCTTATTTGAACATCGCGTGAGCTAGTTTAAGAATCTGAGGCACCTAATAGTCCAGTTACGCTTTTCTTTGTTGATTGTGTTACACTGCACCACGAATAACATGAAAGTGTTTGGTTAGACGTTGTAATGACCTTTATCAGGTTTCGCCGCACAACATTAATATTTGCTACAATCGCGCTCTGGTTCATTATTGCAAATTCCGCAAGATCGGAGCCTGAACGAGTCGCGCTTGTCATTGGCAATGGAAATTATAACCACGTAGCGAATTTACCCAATGCACAAAACGATGCGAGCGACATCTCTTCTGCTCTCTCTAGGATTGGTTTCGACGTTGATTATAGCCTTGACCTAGATTTCCGAGGAATGCGGGTTGCCCTCAGAGACTTTGCGAAAAGAGCTGAAAACGCTGACATTGCGCTGATTTATTTTGCCGGGCACGGAATAGAAATAGACGGTGTAAACTTCATAATCCCTGTGAATGCAGAGCTGCAAAGCGACAAGGATGTTAGTTTTGAAGCAATTCGATTGGACACCGTAGTCACTTCGCTTTCCTCATCTGAGGGCCTCAAGATCGTGTTGGTAGACGCATGCCGTAACAATCCATTCTTGAGCACTATGACCAGAACAAACAGCACGCGTTCGATCGGCAGCGGATTGGGGCGCATTGATCCGAGTGGAGTTCTGGTCAGTTACGCCGCTAAGGGCGGAACCTTGGCTTTAGATGGAGAGGGTAGAAATAGCCCTTATGCGGAAGCTTTACTTCAACACATTGAAGAGCCGGGGCTGGAACTTGGTAAAATGTTTCGAAAGGTTCGAGATACGGTTTTCGAACTTACAGAAGGTTACCAGGAACCGTTCACCTATGGGTCTCTGCCAAGCGAAGACATTTTTCTTGTTCCTGCGATTGCCTCGAAACAAAACGCTGATCTTTTGGCGGAGGCTTTCGCAAAAGCAGATCGCTCTCAATCACTGGCGGATTGGAACATCTTTCTGGAACGTTTTGCCAACGAACATGATCATCCGCTTTATGAGCTCGGGAAGCTTCGGCAAGCGGCGCTTTCCCAACTTGATGCGCGTAATACCAACGACAATCGCCGCCCGAATGCCTTAACTGACGAGTTGACGTTGTTTGCTGCCGCCGAAAGCCTGGACTTCCCTCGTGCGTGGGCACTCTACTTTGATCGTTATCCTAATGGCGCCATGGCCAAGAGTGCAAAACTTCAAGAGAATGTGAGTTTTTTGAATGCCCTGCGGGACCGGGTTTGGGGTCGCTATCGCAATTTAAATGGCGGTAATGCCTTAACCCAAGAAATGCGCCAAACCGCGATGGAAATGATCGATTTAGATGAAGGGCAAGTAACGCGCATACAAAATGCGCTGACATATGGAAGAATTGGCTTTGTTGGTATTGACGGAAAATACGGGCCGAAAACGCGCAATGGAATAGAGAAATTTCAAGAACGCAGATCGCTTCCGGTAAGCGGACTACCCACCCGGGCAACCCTTTATGCGTTGACGCAAACCGGTGGATGGGGGTCAAGCGGTCGACTTGAGTATGATGCGTCGATTTTTCCTACATCCGGACCGTTGGCGCGAGTTTTGGACCCCCAAGCAGTTGCCCTGCTAGAGCAAGACCACCGGTTGGACCGAGTTTTGTCAGTGTTTCCGGGTCGAGAGATTATTTATGGCTATTTCCAAGGTCGGCTGTATGTCGCAACAAATCTTGGAACAACGATAGGGTCATCTGATTTGAGGGTTTTGGAAGAGAAAACAGAAGGATCCCTGATAGAAATTGATAGCCGCGAGGAAGAAGAATTCATTCGCGAATTGGTTAGATTCGACCAGAAACTTTGGGGCACGACCTCGATCCGTAACAACAAAGGACCCGCAATTGGTTTGCAGCAAAAGCAAGGAAATTGGCTTTGGCGGTCGGGGCGCGAGTTGGAGTATACGAATTGGGCGCCAGAGCAGCCGGAGCGGGTGCTTGAAGCCTCGCCTTTGGACGAAAGCTATGGTCGTTTGGTTCCTTTAGAACGTACAGGAGGCAACAACACCAGAGTGGAACGCATAGGCTGGGCGACGACATCCAATCTACCTCCGACAATAATTCTGGAGATCGAATAATTGTGTCCCCTCACTAGATTATAGAAATGCGACTACGTGAAAGAAGAGAGGCTTATTTTTGGATTGCGGTGGGACCTTCAATGAATTGATGATTACTCGAACTCAAAACCAATGGCTTGGAAAATCATCGAAGGACGGGTCCAGTTTGCAAGGTCGACACTAACTGCAACTCACCCGATTAAATCGGATAGAACCGAATACTGCGTACTTTCTTTATCATTGCGTGAGTTCGGCCCGTAACGTTCTCAAACTTTACAACTAACAGAATTTTTGCATGCGCTGTTCAAACAAGCATCCAGATGTCCTATAGTAGGCAGAAGATCACAAACAGTAATTTGAAGACCAAATTCTCTCAGCCACTTCCTGATTAATTTAAACCAAGAACTTGGTAACGCGGGAACAATTTCACTGAACTAAAAACCTACACTGCGGAGCTAGAAAGCGATATGATCCGAAGGAATAGCCAATGAAGAAATGGGCGTATTTTGGTGTTGCAGTGTTGGTTTCAGCTTGCGGCACTGCTCCGCAGGCTCCTTTAGTCACTGACGCAGACGGTCAAACTGTTATCCAAATCAACACCAGTGGGTTGACCTGCTACAACTCTGGCTGCCTGGAAATAAATCCAGCTGGTAGTGTTCGGGCTGTGGGGTACAAAAGAACACGTATTCCCAGCGGGATAAATGTCAGTGACGGGACCGTAACACCTGAGGAATTTCGGCGCTTGCGCGAAGCGGCCATGTTGGCCGGCGGTGTTGGTTCTGGCAGCGACCGGTAACAAAGGTCCTGTTTTTCGTAATCAGGCGGAATGCTCTGAACGCTCGCCTTTGTCGCTAATCTCCAACTGAATACTGTATGCGTGTTATTTGACCTGACCTATCGTTCCGGACTTTTCGCTAGCACGGTTGGGACATTGCGAGTTTTGCGACTTCTATTGATCGCAATCGCGCCCATGACAATAGCGCAGGCAATGGCCTGCGGGGCTGTGATTGCCTCGCCAAAAGCGAGAAAGCCAACGGCAAACATGGTTGGTAACTCAATACTACCAACCACTGCAGATTGAGAAGCACCGATCACCGGCGCGCAAACCGTGTAGATGAGCTGAGGAACTAGTGCCGTTACAAGGCCAATTCCTACGATCAAAAGCCAGTCAGAGCGATCCTGCGGGAGTAATTCAGCTGCGTCTGCAGTCAAAACCAGCGGTGCAAGACCGAGAACGGCCCCAAGGGAAACTGCAGCCATACGCGCAAGCGGCGTGATACGGGATAATCTATGCACCAACACGCAAATCCCAAAGCCGAAGCCCAACGGAGCCGCTAGGGCGATCAACAGTGTGGGTAAATGCTGAATGGGAATAGACGCAGGCGAACCAGCTATGACCGCTGCCAACACAATCAAACTGGAGGCTAGCAGCGAGCGCCGCGTGGGCGCATCAGCAAACAATGCCCATGCAATGGCCAGCGTGAAAACCGGATATGTCATATAGAGGACTCCCACGGTCGAAGCGGGCAATGTCTCCAGCGCCTTCACATAACCAATCCAACCAAGTCCCATTACCGCTCCAGCCGAAAGGCCCCAAGCAATCTCTCGCCAAGATTCTTTTTGCGAAATGAGTGCGGGCAGAAGCAGCGTTGCTGCTACAACGTAGCGATAAAATGCGACTGCATAGGGAGCGACACCCTGTTCGGTCAGCCCCCTGCTAAAGTATGGAACCAATCCGAAACAGATTGATGCAAAAAGAACGCCAAAAATCGCCAGCGTATAAGGAATGGATGAGGGTGTTTGCATCGATCTAGTGGTCATGCGTATTAGCTATCACGCACCTGCAATTCTGTCGCTGGAGATTTATCGAGCAGCGGTTAGCCCCACAGACGGGACGTTCAACATTTTTTGAATGGCTGCTTCTGGTGACAACGGAAATTGCCCAAGAGAGAGCCTAACAACCACTATGAGGACCAAGCGGACTAGTTGTTCGATATTTTGAACGTCTCATTTTTCGGATTTTTTAAACCTCGGGGCGGAATTCCCTGTCGCATCTCAAGGCGCCCCAAGTGTCACCTGTGTTCTTCTTTACGCTTGAACTCCACGAGATCGCAGGCTTGGTTGGGGAGTACGTATTTCGATTTAATTTTCTTCGAAATTCTCAGATAGTTTTAAGTTTTCCTTGCATGAAATGCGAAATACGCAGTTAACTCCTAAAAAACTTGCGATTCGGAGAAGTCAGTGGGTGAGACCAAGTTTGAATTGATGGCAGAAAATGGCGGCATTCGCTCGCCTTCTGACACACTGAACAGCAAAATCATCGCGATCCTTGAAGAAGACGGACGCACGCCATTTTCTGAAATCGCGCATACGCTAGGGGTCTCTGAAGGTACCATTCGCAACCGTGTCAGCGCGCTACGCGATGCAAACATGCTGCGCATTGTTGCCATCGCTGACCCGGTCGCGCGCGAATATAGGACCGACGCGATCCTTGGATTGAAGGTTGCGCCCGGGGTTGCTCCGGCTCAGGTCGCCGATCGCTTTCAGCACGACCAGCGTGTCGTATTTGCGCTCTGGGTCGCAGGCAGTTTTGATCTGATCTTGGAAATCGTCAGCGACGATGCGGACGCCCTGCAGCGATTTCTGGAGGACGAAATCCATTCGGCTTCAGATATCTCCCATGTTGAGGTGATGATGGGGATGAAAAACTTCAAAAATCAATTCTTGCTCAAACGGGACTGGAGGCCTGAAAATGGGTAAGCTAAACAAGACGCTGGCATATTTTCAGGACGGTTCGCGTCCCGCACATGGGTTGCCGCCTTCTGCCTATCGCAGCAAGGCTTTCTGGAAGAAGGAGCGCAAAACCGTCCTATTTAGAAACTGGGTTTGCGTCGCGGCCGCACACGAGCTCAAGTTTCCAGGAGACGTGGTACCTGTTGTACTGGCCGAGCAACCTTTGATTTTGGTGCGAAACCGACAGAACGAAATCGCCGCTTTCCATAACGTATGCCGCCACCGTTGCATGATGCTTGTCGAAAAGCCGCAGAATGTAGGCAAGCTGATCCGCTGCCCATACCATGCGTGGGCCTATGATCTGGACGGGCGCCTAAAAGCGTCACCCCATTTCGGTGGCACAGACACCCACGAAACCAATGGTTTCGACAAATCGCAAAATGGTCTCGTTCCAGTACGAACGCGGGTTTGGCAGGATTGGGTTTTCGTGAATCTCAGCGGCGATGCACCAGACTTTGAAGATTACGCTGCGTCCCTGATAGCACGGCTGGAAGGAATTGATTTCTGTAAACTCACGCATATTGGCACCCTCGATTTCGGAGTGATCGACACCAATTGGAAACTGATCATGGAGAACTTTATTGAGCCCTACCATGTGCAGTTCGTCCATTCCTCGACCACCGATCAGCCGTTGAAAGATCACTACACTATCGTAGACGGCAATTGCCTTGGCAGCGCGGTAGACTTGGCAGAGGAATCGGGCACTTCAGGATCGCTTGGCGTCAGTTCGCGCTACCTAACACTTTATCCCAACTTCATTCTTGGTCGTTACTTCCCTGACCAAATGGGCGTCTATCTGAACATCCCCATTGGACCCAATCAGATGATGCAAAAACGGTACCTGTATACAACCGAGGGGCAAAACCTGTCGGAGGATGAAGTAGATAGCCTGAAAAACCTCTGGTGGGATGTTCACAAAGAAGATCACGAAATGGTTGAGCGCATGTGGCGCGGACGCGCTTCGGATTTTGCTGCTGACGGTGGAGTTCTATCGCCGGTCTGGGAAGACAGCGTTCGCGCGTTTCAAGAAATGATCGTGGCCGATGTCACGAAATCAAAAGGAGCGTGACAATTGACCGGAATCACTAGCGGCTTTCGTCTTGCACATACAATGCTGCGGGTCATGAATACCGATAAATCGCTTGAGTTCTACTGCGGCATACTGGGTATGAAGGTGCAACGACGCACCGATTACCTCGAGGGAAAGTTCACCAATACCTTCATCGGATATGGTCCGGAAGCAGAGTTTCCCTGTTTGGAACTCACCTGCAATTGGGACCAGATCGAGCCTTACGAAAAGGGCAACGGCTGGGGCCACATCTGCATTGAGACACCAGACGTCTACAAGGCTTGCGATGACCTTGCGGCGGCAGGGGTAAAGATCACTCGTCCACCAGGGCCGATGAAGAACGGCACTCGAGTCATTGCATTCTGTGAAGATCCTGATGGTTACAAGGTTGAACTCAATGAAAGCATTACAAAACATCTGGCTGCGGAGGTAACTTGATGGGCGACAAACCACAGTTGATGAAATGGGATATGGTCGAAGACCGCTACAACCAAATCGGCGACAAGGAAAGTGACACCTACATTAAGCCAATGGTCACAAGCGCGTTTTCCAAAAGCATGTGTGGCGGCATCAATGTCCTGAAGAATATCAAAGTGCCGTGGGATCTGACCTGCGATGAGATTATCTACTGCCTCGAAGGTACTTTTCGCCTGGTCTGCGGTGGCGAGGAGTACATCTGCAACCGAGGCGATGTACTCTTCGTTCCGAAAGACAACCACATCTCCTACGAGGCTGATGACCGCTGCGTGATTTTCTATGCCGCCTATCCTCACAACTGGAAACAACTGGCGGGCCTCACCCATGTCCCGGGTATTGACCCCGATGACTTCGTGCCGGGCTGATTCAGCAAAGGGAAAGAAAATATGGGCAAGATCTATTTTGAAAGTTTCGCCGAGGCAGTGGACCGCAATCGACCGCGCATTGCCGAGGTAAAGCAAGAACTAGAAAACGCAGGCGTCAAATACGTGATGGCCGCATGGATCGACCTGCACGGCATTCCGAAGACCAAGCCTGTGCCGATGAGCGATTTCGAACCACTCTGCCTCGGCAAGGGGCCGCAATTCGCGGTGCATTCGATTTCTTACGTTCCCGAACTTAGCCCGGCAGACAGTGACCAGGTCGTCGTGCCCGATCTCGATGCCGTGTATATCTGCCCATGGGACAAAGAAACCGCAATCATATTTGCCGATTTGTACTGGGAAGACGCGCCCTATAATGTCTGTCCCCGTCAAGCGCTGAAACGCGCGATGCAAGAAGCCGCGACAGAAGGGTACTCAGGATTTGCCGGTGTTGAACCTGAATTCATCGTCATGGCCTATGACGAAGAGGGGCGACCGGTGAAAGCTTTCGACGACGATCCGGCCGTCGGCGTTCGACCACGCCGACAAGCGTTTGGCTATGATGTCGAGTATTCCATCGATTCAATGCCATTTCTCAAAGAGATGATCGATATCATCGAAGGCCTCGGATGGAACCTGCACGACGTCGTGGCTGAGGGTGCGTACTCCCAATTCGAACTTGATTTCCACTACACTAACATGCTCGAGATGTCCGACAGGCTCGTCTTCTTGCGTATTGTATTAAAGGAGATCGCCAAGCAGCACGGAATGTTTGTTACCTTCATGCCGAAGCCCACCGTGGGCGATTGGCGCTCAGGTGCACATATCAATATGTCCATGCAACACGAAAGCCGCCCGGGTCAGAACATTTTCGAGACCGAAGACGGCAGCGACTGGACCAACGAAAGCCGCTGGGCCGTCGGGGGGCTAATGGCCCACGCCGAGGCGCTAACAGCGATCACCTGTCCAACTGTCAATTCCTATAATGGACTGGTGCCGCGGGTTGGTGGTTTCGAAGGTGGCACCGTAACCTGGGCACCTACGAACATTACTTACGGCTATAACAATCGCTCTGCCCAATTCCGCCTGCCACAAAGCCGCCACTGCATTGAGAACCGCGCCGCTGACATGACAATGAACGTTTACTTGGCAATGGCGATGACGTTGTCTTGTGCAGTCGAGGGGATCAAAGGAAAAATCGATCCAGGGGCCCCTACCGATTTCGATCTCTATGACAAAACGGAATCTGAACTCGCCGACCTTGGCATTCGACGTCTGCCACGCACGCTGTTCAATGCGATTGAGGCACTCAAGACAGATAAGATCGCTGAGCGAGTTATGGGTCCAGTCATGCGAAAATCTTACATCGAGTATAAAAACGACGAATGGGAGAGATATCATCAGGCCGTGACGGATTGGGAGGTGCAGGAATACCTGCGCCTTTACTAAAATGGGTCACAAGACGTTCCATTTGGGCGACCTGCCACTGACGGGAAGTGGCACTCTGCGTGATGCTCAGCTTGCCTATCAAACGTATGGTGAGCTTTCGCCCAAAGGCGACAACGTGATTGTAATGCCGACCTTCTACACCGGTTCCCACAAGCGCAACGAAGGTTTCTTCGGTGCAGAGCGCGCACTAGACCCAGCGCGACATTATATTATCTCTATCAATCTGTTCGGCGGGGGACTATCAACATCGCCCAGCAATTCGTCCGCACAGCAAGGCGCAGCTTTCCCGGCAGTCTCGTTTCAGGACAACATCCGTGCTCAGCATATCTTGCTGACGCAGGAATTGGGCATAAAGCAGATCGCTTTGGTCCTAGGGTGGTCCATGGCGGGATGCCAAGCTTACCACTGGGCAGTGCAGTATCCGGACATGGTGCGCGCGATTTTGCCCTTCTGTGCTTCTGCAAAAACTTCGCCTCATAATTTTGTGTTTCTCGAAGGCGTCAAGGCGGCGCTTTGCGCTGATCCGGTTTGGAACAAGGGGCGTTATACGGAACAACCTACTGAAGGTTTAAAGGCTTTTGGGCGCGTCTACGCAGGTTGGGCATTTTCCCAAGCTTTTTATCGCAACGGACTCTACCGAGATATCGGCTACGAAAGCATAGGTAAATTGCTGGACGATTGGGCGGAAGACCATGCAACGAACTGGGACGCAAACGACCTTCTTTGCAAACTCGCGACGTGGCAGTTTGGTGACGTCAGCGCCGGACCAGAATTCAAGGGCGACTTAAAGGCAGCGCTTGGTTCGATCCGTGCGCGCACGATATTGATGCCATGTAACCAGGACCTTTATTTCCCACCGGAGGACAACGCGATCGAGGCCGAGCTGATCCCGCGTGCAGATCTACGGCCCGTGACATCGGACTTCGGGCATTGTGCCGCCAACCCAGGCAACGACGCCTATTTCCAAAGAATGCTTGACGAAAGTATCTCGGATTTATTGGCTGCGTAGCCTTAAACCGGTCATTCGGACAATCCGCAGAAAATCCGCTTTGGGGTCAATACAGCCATCTTAATAAGTTAGTCGAATGTTCCCACTAAACCCGAAGTAGGCCTGGTCTCGACCTGTAAGGGCTAATGCAAGTTAAAAAACTAACAGAAGATCGAATCCGTTATTGTTCAACATGGCTGACGGATGATTAAGCCGTGACTAGACACTTTAGCTCAAGATTGAATCAGTTCGAAGCCGCGGCTTTCTCCATTGCTCTTGCAGCTAGATTTCTGTCCCCGAGTTCCTCGGTCATTTCAAAAACCATTCGCGTTACCCGCCATTCTCCTTCTAGTTCTTCTACATCCCAGTGATATTGTCCGATTGGTCGCCAAATCTCATTCCCTATCCAGTGTCGACCATCAACTGATGCAGTCGCAGTCGCAGATGTGCCGGAGATTTCGACAGTCACCTGGCCAAGCTCATGCCATGTGGCGTCAAATCCAGGAACAATGCCGCGCCACGCGGCCATGAGATCCTTCGGCGTCATCTTTGCCGGTTCACCGCCCCACAGACTGGTGTAATCGATAGTGACCAAAGGTGCGAATGCAGCTTCGGCTAATTCGTATGCGGCTCTGTCTACAGCCAGTGGAATGGACGAAACCAAAGTGATAATTTGAGCCGTATCAGGGTCGACCTTTCCAGCGGGATCTTGTTCTGCTTGCGCGGCGGATAAGGACATTGTCGTGGCAATAGCAGCGTTGGTCAGCATGCGTTTCATTTTTTCTTTCCTTAGGAAAATGATTGCGAAAGGGCGTCCGGCGCGACAACGCCGGATCCTACTTGCTTATCTGTCGTTATTGTCTGTGATATTGAAATGTTCGGCCATCACGTCTGCAGCGCGAGTGACGTCCTCCGGATTATCATAAAAGTCGAACTGGGTGACGTTCTCCAACATTTCCAGGGTCGCGTCGCCTAAATACGACTGCAGGAAAGTCTGTACTCCTTGAGGGATCGCTGCGGCTTCCGAGTGAACGACTGCAAGAGGTTGAGTCAAACCGGTTGCGTGATCGGCGGGATAATATGTCAACCAATCTTCCCAGCCCGAATTGTTCCACTTATTGTCATAGGCAGGGATCGCACCACGATCTTCTTCATAGTAGTAACCACCAATAGGCATTAAAACGCCTTCCGCGCCTTCAGGCCCGGCTGCCGGTATAATCTGACCCCCAGCGGAGTCAGCAGCACGGCTTACTTCTATCAATCCAGCGACACCTGCGGCACCGCCATAGACAGCTTCTACGATTTCTTTGTTCTGAAGCCACGGTGCGACAAGACCGATGCGTTGTACCAAATCATTGCCGGAGACCGCATCAACCATGTAACCCGCAGACGCGCAGATACCCAGGCCGTTTATTCGGGTGGCGTCTACTTCCGGTAAGGACGCAACAAATTCAAAAGCAGCCCGAATATCTGAGGACTTGGCCGATGGGTTTTCGACAAATCGGACATTATTAGGAAGATCACCCGATTTACCCCAGCCCCGAAAATCAAAGGTAAAGGCGGCAAAGCCGCGCTCTACCATTTCTTTGGCATACACACGAGGCATTTGTTCCTCGACCGATGTCCATGCGCCGGTGACAACGACCATGGGTAACGATGAACCTTCATACCCTTCCGGAAGATACAGAGTTCCGGTAAGCGTCTGGCCCTCATTAGTGAACGTCACACTGCGGGTTTCAATCTGTGCAATGGCAGATGTTGAGGCCATCAACGCCGCTGCCGTTGTTGTTGCGAACATCTTCATGGCATTTTCTCCTGCTTTTCATCTTTGTGGGGTTTTCCCGATGAATTGAGAAATATCTCAACAGAAGTCAGCGTTCTTGAAAGGTCTTGCTCAGTTTTTGAAGATTCTTGTTTTTAGTACGGTATCTCTCAAGCGACGCGCGCTGCCCGATAAACACGAGGGGACTGACCTGTCACTTGTTTAAAGCTTCGCGAGAAATGCGACTGATCGGCAAAGCCGCAATCTAGTGCGATACTACCAAGAGGACGTTCGGTGTCGTCCATCATCTTGATCGCCTGCTCCACTCTATAGGCCAGTACATATTGCATTGGCGTTGTGCCCACGGTTTCCTTGAACACACGGCTAAAATGAGATGGCGACATCCCCACCTCGCGTGCAAGTTCATCCAGTACGATCGTTTGGTCAAGCCGTTCGCGGATGAAGCGTAAAACACGATTATAGTGAGAAGAAGTGAAACGGGCACTCAGCGCGACCGCTTCGTGGCGACGTTTTCCATAGCGTTGTAAAAGCTTTACGAGAAGAACACGGCTCATTGCTTCATACATAACGCCTGATGTTATGTCATCGTTTTCCAACGCATCGCGCAGGATAACCCCTGCTGTGCACAGATCGGCGTCTTTAAAAAGTGGCGTGTCCTGAAACTGTTGCGGGTCCAGTAACATCGATAACTCGGTGTGCGCAAAGCGTTCCACTTTGACTGGGTCCAAAGTGACAACAATCACATCTGACTTATCGAACCAACGCCAACCCGATCGCATGCCGGCGGGCGTTACAACGATCTCGTTTTTATGGAAAACAAAGTCATGGAGAATGCCATCTCGAGTGTTCTGAACTCGATGCGGGCGTGACTGCAGGTTCAAGAGAACATGGTGCTCGGTGTAAACATTCTCAGGCATTCTATCCGGCGCAGCCTGAAAATAACGCAAGGACATCAAGCCAGCAGCAGACACATGTTCCAGTTCGTCACTGTTAAGCAAGGGTAACGAAGGATATATATCTTGGTAGCGGCGTGGCAATTTGCTCCTCCTTTGAAAAGGATTAGCAGTTTGGCAGGAAATGCCAAAATTGAAACTAAAACGTATCGCAGCAAAGTCCCGCAGAGTGGTCCCGTGACGCGTTTCCGCGAATGACCTCGTTTAGTCCGTAGCAGACCTTGAGCGAGAGTTCCGCGCCATTGCAATAATCAACACGAGAATTGATCCTCTTGCGGATCCAATAGGCGATGCATAGCACCAATATCCGGCGCCTATTCTTCGACAATTCCTACAGCAAGACCTTCCGTGAAGCTCAGGGCTACTCTGTCTCCCGCGCTAAGTTGTTCGACAAACTCTCGACCAACTTCCGTTTCAACCTCGATCATTTGTTCTGTGCCGCTGCTGTCCGTCACAGTGGCAACAGAGCTCGCCTCATCGAAGGAAACAAAAGTCAGAATTAAGGTGACCATCGTTCCGGCAGCCACGCCCGGTGTTGATCCCTCTGAAGCCCGGCCTTCCAATTCAACCATACTGTCAACCTCGCCAGGGAATGCCATGCTTGCAGCTATACCCAGTGTGTACACCGCTTTGACGGTATCGCCTTCTTCAATTTGGTCGAAGTTTACGACTTCCGGACCTGCAAGAATGGTCTCTTCTTCGCCTGTCTCTGCGTTTTGCAGCACGATGAGCCGAGTGTCTGGATCGACCGACTTAACTGTCGCATCAGCTTCGATGGTCACGCTGCGCTCAGCTGTTTGAGCAAAACTGAGGGCTGGTAAAATCAAGAAAAATGCAGACGCAAGAAGTTTAATTAGCATGTCTTCTCCTAATGAGATTCATGGTGGAAGTTTGTACAGTCGCTCGCAGCTTCGCAGGATAGCTAAACGTTGCCACACCACTTCGCAGTTTGAAAGATGTTTGTCAGCCGGCATCACCAAAGAACGAAGTCCTTGAGCTTGAGATTTCCGTCAGATAGCGAAAACGTAATCTGGAGCGACTGGGTGGACAACGCTAGAGTTTCCCTATCGCAGGCAATGACGACATTGGGCGCTGGTCAATGCCGTTGCGATGAAGGGTCCGACTGCTGGGTTAAATGGGCGAGGTTTTGCAATAACAAGACCCGATTAGAGATCAGTGACAGCGTTTGCAAATACCATTACCCCCAAGACCGCCAGCACAATTGCAACTATCAATTTACTGTATTTTTCCATCAACTCGCTCAACCCAAGAAAAATTCGCTCCGCACGCTCCCCAAGCGTCAAAGAAAAAACCAAAGGCATTGCCAAACCAAGGCTCGAAACGGCGACGAAAAATGCCAGCGCAACCAGCTGTGACACTGGGGCATAAGTTGCGGCAGCAATCGTCAATGCACCCGAAACAAAAAGTGCTGCATTCTTAGGGTTGAGGGTCGCAAGACCTGCTCCAAGCGCAAACGCCTTTACTGGTTGCAAGCTTTCCAATGCGGCCATCCATTCCGGTGGCCCATTTTCTTTTGATGAACTGAGGCTAACGAACTTTCGTGCGGCCAGTGCGACGAGGCATAGACCAAGTAAAAGACGACACCAAACCACCCACGGCGCGGGAGGTTGCCGGTTTGGGGTGCTGATATCCGATATCGCTATGGCTAATGACCCAACGAACACCGCTCCTACTGCCCAACCTCCAAGAAACGCATTGTGTGCGCTGCGTTCTGGCCTGCGTATCAGGAACAGCGACACGCTTATCAGCGGCAGCGTCGCAAGAACAATGCCAACAGCGATTGGTGATGCTTCGATAAACGCAGCGAACATGTTTTCTCCGCGAGGCGCGGCCTAATTGAAGACCAATGCTTTTACCGGCAGTAATATGGCCTGGGCGCGCAAGACAATTGCATTTGCAATTCCCATTCCGTCGACGATCCGTGCGACGAAAGCTGATAGCCCAGTGATTTCGCCGGCCTCGATTTCTTTCGCGCGGCTAGTATAGGCAAAGCCGACACAAGCACTGCCTGGTGGGATATCTTCTAAATGTTTTGGGAAAATTGGCGCCAGGAAGGCCGTTACTGTCCCGGGACGAGCTCGATCCTGTTGATCCAGCAGCGCGTCCCCAGGTCGAAATTGCCCAGCAGCAATCGCGCTTTGCACTTCGTCCACCACCATAGGGATTATGGTCAGGGGCTTGGAAGCACAAGTAATTTCAACCAACATTCCGGGTCTGAGTACGCTTGCTGAAATTTGACCAAAGGCCGCAATAAAACGCCCTTGTCCCGTGACCTCGGGCACCAAAATGCCAGCAGGACGTAAAATTGGGTTAACAATGTCGCCTGACTTCAAGAGAAATTGAGTGACAGTCCCATCTACCTCTGCGAAAACAGTTGACTTTGATATTTCGTTCTCTGCCTCACTAAGAGCAGCACGCGCGCTTTCAAGCTGCGCTGGAAGGAGTGTTGTCTGGCGCAGTTTGGCACCGTCGAGCGCCGCAAATGCGGCCGCACGCTGGCTTTGCGCGCCTGAAACGGCTGTTTGCAGTCGTTCCAATTCCTGCTCGCTTACGACGGTGTCGTTGCGCTCTGCGAGTTCAAGACGTCGCTCCAAGTCATTTTCGGCCTGAGCTAGATCTGCCTCGGTCGCCTCGACAAGTGCCGCAGCGCCCGCTACTTCCGTTGCGGCTAAACCCAAGGCTGCCTCAACCTCTTCGATACGACGTTGAGCGGTTACTGCTGCCGCCTCTTGCCGTGTGGTATCCAATCTGAAAATGGGATCACCGGCTTTGACTGCCGCGTTATTGGCCACGTAAACTTCCGAGACGCGGCCTCCACGGTCGGAGAGAATAGTTACAGTACGAAACGCGGCTGAAACGTTTCGAGTAGACGGGTGGAAATAAAAGATCACAGTTATCAACGTGACGGCCAAAATAGCACAAGCGGTCAAACCCCATCGTAATTCATACCACACGTTGAAAAGAGTTATTTCGTGACCCCACCTCTTGCCCTGTTTGTAACGCCTGTAAAGGTAATCAGGGACAATTGTGATTAGCGCAGAGAACACCAACTCAAGCATCGTCATTCTCCGAGAGGTCGATTTCGGTCTTGAGTGGGAAAATCTCATGCAAAGGCACCGCCGCAATTAAAATTGCTGCGATCCAAAAAGCATTGTTCAGAGTGAACAGGGAGATTAAGCCTAGCACACCTACAAGCTGCATTTGAACCTTGTGGGCACCTGCTGCCATACGGTCGGGAATTGCCTGAACGGTAAAATAGAGCGCGCCGAAACCCAGCAGTATTAAAACGAGCAACACGCCGACAACGATCAGAAACCCGTCGGTCTCGCCCGGAGGTGTTACCCAAAATGGCAGCGCTGCAATCGCCTCATCAGAAATAGAGCTGTTCATTTGAACCTCATGTTTCTTAATGATCTGCTACAAGGATAACCGATTGAAATCAAAAAGATCAATCTCGCACGAGACTGCGAACAAAGTTCGTAGCAATCTAAGTCGACCAACAACCGATCCGGCGTATCTAAAAATTGAGCTTTCGCTGCCTTCCAACAAAGAGAAAGTAGATTAATGAGGCCGCTGTGAGTCTAAGCCGGACATTCATCCAAACATCGATAGCATCTGTTTTGCGAACATAGCCGCCGTCGGTTGCACCACTTCATGCTTGGTCCGCGCGAACGGTCGCCTAGCGTAAACACCGACTTTTGACCCTTACTTTCGCTGACTCATGGTCCCGGAGGCAAGTTTGGCAGCCACGTCCAGGTCGGACAAGTCCACGCTTCAGAACTGTCTGGGCTTTGTTTGTTTGAGATTTGCGCGGCCGAAGGGCACAATCAAATGATAAAGCGGAGAGCAAACATGCCCTACGAACCTCAAGACGTAGTAACGACCGAAGAAGAACTGCGAACAATCGTGCCCAACCCGCCTAGTGGAACGCAGGACGTCAAAATAATTGACCATATAGACAAGCACTGCCGAGTCTGGATCGAACGATCACCGTTTCTTGTTTTAGCAACATCGGACTCGACAGGTCGGCTCGATTGTTCGCCTAAAGGCGACCCGGCTGGCTTTGTTAAGGTTATCGACGAAAAAACTCTCGCGATCCCGGATCGCCCCGGCAACCGCCGCTTTGATGGGTTCATCAATATTATGCAAACCGGTCGCGTTGGACTCATCTTTTTCGTTCCAAACCGCAATGAAACAGTTCGTGTGAATGGCACTGCACAAGTGGTACGGGATCAGCCTTTATTAGAAAGTATGGCAATCAATGGCCGAGTACCGGAACTGGCGGTTCTCGTAAGCGTGGAAGAAGCCTTTTATCACTGCGGTAAGGCAATAATTCGGGCGGCGTTGTGGGTTCCCGAAAAGGCGGTGCCAATTGACGGATTGCCAACATATGCGGAAGCCAATGTCGATCATACGGGGCGCGATTATTCATTGGAACAAGTTACGAAGTGGTTCGATGACAATGAAAAATATCGTCTTTACGACGATTGATAGCATTTCCATTAATGGTCGTGCCAACAAGATGCGTCATTAAAAAAGTTTTTTGGCTGACTAACATGCGAAAAGGGCGTTCTTCTCGCAATCAGAGCAAATACGACTGGCGAGAAGAGTAGATGGCATGCAATTGCGGGTTCCCGACTCAAACATCGGGCCGAACCAGTTTCATCAATACCGGACGGTTTCATGGCAAACTTCGATGCCACGTTCTTTCACCAGGTCCTCTAAAATTCGAAGCAATAGTGAGAACCCGACGTGCAGCATCGCAGCCAGGCGAATGTTCCCGGAACTGGTTTCGAAGCAATTGAAGGGTGATCGTTTCGTTCGTCGGTTTAAGCTTCAAAAGCCCCCTGCCCGCCTCAACACAAGTTCTTCCGACAAGACTGTATCGTGGCCGCAGAGAATTGGAACTTTCATAGACGCTGATGGAATTACGGCACTGCGCTTGAAGCGGGTAAATACGCGATGGTGCTGGTTGATCGAGATAGTTTCAGCCAGATCCTATCAGAATACCCGCACCAAGAACCAGTCCGCCTCCCACAACCACTTGTAACGTCGCGCGCCAGAATGGAGTATCCATAAACCGGTTTTGTATCCAAGCGATTGCCCAGAGCTCAAGAAAAACCACAATGATTGCGATCGTAGTCGCTGTCCAGAAGTCTGGGATAAGATACGGCAAGGCATGCCCAAGTCCACCAACTGCGGTCATAACGCCGGACGCAACCCCTCGTTTGATCGGGCTCCCACGACCCGATAGCTGACCATCATCCGAAGCGGCTTCTGTAAAGCCCATAGAGATCCCAGCGCCGATACTGGCAGCAACTCCAACGAGAAAGGTGGTCCAGGGGTCCTTTGTGGCAAATGCTGTGGCGAAGATCGGCGCCAGCGTCGAAACTGATCCGTCCATCAGGCCAGCAAGCCCCGGTTGCACCCAAGTCAGAATGAATTGTCGTTTCGCTCTAAAATTTTCCTCATCAAGGGCCTGAGGGGTAAGATGAGCTTCGGCGAGCGCGGCTGCGCTGGTCTCATGCGCTGCTTCTGCCGCCGCGAGGTCACCTAGCAGTTTCCGCGTGTCCGCGTCCTTCGCTCGTTTCGCCGCTGCAAGGTAGAAATTTTGCGCCTGGATCTCCATGTCTTCGGCAATCTGTCTAATCCGTTCCAGCGGTAGGTGCTCGGACAACCATACCGGCCGCCTTGCGTAAAAACCTGATACATGCTCGCGTCTGATTAATGGCACCGTTTCACCGAACCTGGACTTATGCAGATCAATCAGGCGGCGTCGGTGATCGTCTTCTTCGACGGACATCCCATCAAAAACCTTGGCCGTAGCAGGATAATCGGACCTCAGCCGCTCGGCGAAGCCTCGGTAGATTTGGGCATCGTCTTCTTCCGAAGAAATTGCCAATCCCAATATCTCGCTTTCAGAAAGATCGGTGAACCTTTTCCTGCCACCAAAGAACGACCGCATAACGTCACTCCTATCCTCAAACTTGCTTCGAAAATAGAAAATCCAGCCCCGCAATCAAACTGTAAACACTTTTCTGCCGGAGTTCGAGGAACCGCCAGCTTCGGGCTTAGAACGATCGCCGGAGCTACTTTGCTGGAAGTCTGCTTGTCACTCTGAAGCTGCCCTTGGCGCATTTCGATTCTATTGGCATTCGCCAACCGCAGTACTTTAAGCCACGCATTTATTGATTTTGTCACACCTCCCTAGGCGGGATTTAATAATATCAATGACTTAATACCTGCAGCCGCCGCGCTTTTTTGAAAGTGCTATCCACGTGCTACCTCGTTCTCTGGCCTCACATTGTTCGTAGAGACCCGGACCGAGTTCCTTCGTGCCGCAGCGAACAGCCGAGGTCAAAATGCTGTCATCAACTTGGAAGCAGCTGACAGATCGGTGGCACATTTCGTCACGCACTATGTCTTGACCCCGCCCTTGGTGACGCAAAGTCGCAATCCTTTGAAATTCAGCTCCGTGAACTACGTCGTCTTGTCGCCAACAACGTCTTGAGAACCGTACCTGTGAACTTGATATGTGGCGGGGTGCTATCCTTGTAATGGCCGCTGCGATAATATGCTCATGTTACGCCTAGCTCATATCAAACCCAACCGAGAAACGCGTAAGCACCTCAAGTAATTGAGGACAATTCTTGTTTCACTAGTGTTCAGCTGGTGTTTTAGTGGTGCCCCCACACGGCATTTGAACCCTGCATCACTATACCCCATGACGCATCACCTAGGCCGAAATAGCGCGCCTTAATAATGTCTTACCTGTTCCATGATGTAGCACCATGTGCCACTCTATCGCATAAGAAAAGGTGGATAGAGGGGTGGACGCTTGGGACGAGGCCAGCACAAGCTGACGGCAATGCAAATCAAAACATTGCCGCCCGGGAAATATAATGACGGGGCCGGTTTATGGCTGCATCGCCGAGATGATGGCGGGGCACAGTGGTTCCTACGTGTTACCGTGCACGGTCGCCGCAGAGAGATGGGTCTTGGCTCGGCATCGGAGGTTTCTCTGAAAGAAGCGCGCCAGTCTGCTGAGCAATGGCGTAGTTATGCGCGGCAGGGCAAAGACCCAATCAAGGAGCGTGAGAAAGAACGCCGAGAAGCCGAGCGCAATCTTAACTGTCTGGCGGACGTGGCCACGGATGCATTTGAAAGCCGCAAAGCGGAACTGAAAGGCGACGGCAAGGCCGGTCGGTGGTTTTCACCGCTCGAACTTCACGTCTTGCCGAAGCTGGGCAAAGTTCCCGTCTCAGATATTGATCAGATCGACATACGCGATGCTCTGAAGCCCATCTGGCATTCTAAAGGGGAAACGGCCCGAAAAGCCCTCAATCGCCTCAGCATCGTCCTCAAGCACGCTGCGGCCCTCGGGCTTGACGTTGATTTGCAGGCGACCGAGAAAGCGAAAGCGTTGCTCGGTAAGTCCAGGCACAAGCCTCAGCACATTGCCGCCATGCCGTGGATCGAGGTTCCAGAATTCTACCGAACGCTGGAGGTGCCGACGACAAGCAATCTGGCCCTTCGGATACTGATCTTGACTGCGGTTCGTTCAGGTCCCCTGCGCTTCATGCATTACGATCAGATTGAAGGCGATGTCTGGACCATTCCGGCAGATCAGATGAAAGGCCGACTAGGCCAAACATCTGACTTCCGCGTACCGCTGTCGAGTGAAGCCTTGCATGTCGTAGACCTTAGCAGACCCTTCAACCGCGATGGCTTTCTCTTCCCAGGTCTCCGCAAGGGCGTCATTTCCGACATGACCATGAGCCAGCACATGAAAAAGACAGGGCTGGATTATCGCCCGCACGGTTTCCGTTCCAGCCTCCGCGATTGGCTCGCAGATCGGACCGACACACCGCACGAGATAGCAGAAGCGTGTCTGGCCCATTCCACTGGCAGCCAAGTCGAACGCGCCTATCGACGGACGGATTATCTCGAACAGCGGCGTGAGATAATGGAGCGCTGGAGCCGGTTCGTAGCTGCCAGCAACCCCGACGCCGAGCACGACGATGGTTAAAACGAATTCGATACCTTCCATGTCTCCTCCAGACGATACCGCCGCCCATATAGAGGCGCTCAGAAAAGCGTTGGACGCCGGGGACATAATTGCACTGATCCAAGCTGAACAATTCGTCCAAGAGACCGGTATCAATGCTCCGGATTGGGTGCTTAAACCGCTGGAGGATACGATGGTCGGAGTTCTTACGCAGAGGCGTGGGAGCAAGGGTAAAGGCAATTCTGCATTTGGGAGTTTGCGTAAGTGCCTTGTTCGAACTGTGCGAGCATCTGCATATCACTATGTCCGTGCGTGGCAGAACGACCCTCACCGCTACTATGATCTGCCAATTCAGACATTCGAACAATGGCGCAAAGAACCAACACTTTGGCAGTCATATCGGAAAGCTAGTGACGCGGCGCGATTGGCCAGCACAAGTCTGCACAGCACTGAATACCTCGCCAATGCATCGACCGTAAGAAGAGCCGCATATCTTTTTCCATTTCCAATGATGTGGGGGCGCGAAGAGGCGGAAGCAAAACTCGGCCTGCGGGGACCGAAAGGCATATTCGGGCCGAAGACAGATCAACTAGAGCCGCAAATCGCATCTCTGCTCGCCAAGCGTTCACCAAAGGCGTGACATCCGAAACAATCACTCATAATTGGCCTTTTTGTTTCACTATCCTGTCCGGTGCACTCAAGTTCACCGTTTTTGTGCGTGTTAATATAGGGTTTTGATGCTTATGCTTTTGTCCTTTCGTGTGCTTCTTTGGTCCAAATCGACCCAGGAGCCACCAAATGCATCTTGCACCAAACCGCTACATCACGCTGGACCAACTCAGCGAGAAGCTGGGGGGACGGTCCCGTTCCAGCATCTATCGTGATCTGGAAAACGGCAGCATCGCCGCGCTACCGGGCGGGGTGTTCGATACACATCCAAGTCCAGATGACCCGGACAATATTCTAATAGTGATATTGCACACATCGTCCTTCAAGGCATCCGCGGAAGAAACATTCGATTTCCTGAAACTGTCGAAAACGCGCACCGGTTTGTTAAACGACACTCCTCAAAAAGCCCCACGCCTCCTGTCGCACCCAAGTGAAAGCGTTGCTACGTCAAGTCGCTCGCTAGACGGGCTCGGCACCGGTTTTCGTGGATAGAATGCGATAGACTGAGGCGCGCCCGATCCCAAGTCTTTTGGCTATCTCCGTGGCTCCAGACCGGCTTTTTGGTCCAGTGTCGAAGTTCGGGCATAGCCGATAAGCATTTTGGCATTCCTGTCTCATATGGCTCTTAAGCAATATGGGACACACTGTCTCGAAAATCAATACCCACCCTAATGAGACATCCTTTTTACAGATCGCTCCTGTCTCACTAGGGCAAGCCCTATTGGAAATATCATGTAGAAAAGGCTACCCGGACGTTCACACAAAACGCAGCGAATGACTTCTTCGAGCCCAAACCAACCGATGCTGCTCGATGCCCCAATGACAGCAATGCGCAGGAAGCGGACTTTGCAAAGTTCAAGTCGTTTCCCGAGAGCAGACTATCATTCACTGAACGGCATTGGCAAAACTCGTCCCGAGCTACAGTAGCCTTGAGAGCTGGATGCAGCGAGTGCATTCGGAATTTCCGAGGCCATACTACCGAATGCAGCGCCTTCGCCAATTCAAAATGTCAGTCGCGCTCGCAACCCAAGAACTGTCACTGCACCGTCGCTTGAGTTGAACGCCGGATTATCCAGGTATTGTATGCTTGGCGTAATTGCGAAGTTCTGAGCGCCCTGCCAGCGATAGAAAGCTTCGACGGCGACTTGGTCTTCATCTGAATTCGGTGGGCGGCCCCAACTGGCACCAAGCCCCACTTCACTCGCTCGGAAAACGCCCTTCGTAATACCGGCGGCTGCGTATCTTTGGTACGGTGTGCTGGCATCTTCGTTTGCCCATGCAAGTCGGGCAAAAGTTCCAATGCGCGAATTTTCGAACGTATAGCTGCCTGTTAGGCCCACACCGTAGTTGTCATCGTCGGTGTGCCAAAGAGCCACGTGAACGTTGTTGAACAAAAACGAAGCATCGGACACGCTTTGATCGGTCCAACCAAACTCAAGTGCTTTGAAGTAATCGCCGTCATCAAGAGTATCAAAGCTCAAGCTATCGTATTGTCCATTGGCATCCATGACCATGCCGAGAACATAGAAATTGGTGCGTGGAATACCGATGTACCCAGAGATTCCAAACGAACCGGCTGACGGATAGCCAATAGTAGGGTTCAAAATAATACTGTTGTTCTGGAATGACGTAAGATTGTCGGAGTATGGCGTAATGTCGAACTGTGAGAAGGCGCTCATGTAGCCGACATTGACCTCAATTGGTGCATCGCCAGCGTCTAATCGCTGTCGCCATTTCAAAACCGTGATACCCCATTGTTGATTAGACCAATCTGGTGCGCTTGTTCCGACCCAACCAAAGTTGGCTGCCAGCGCCTCCGGCGGCAAGGCCGTACTAATCCGATGGCGGTTTTCAGCTCTGAAGTCCAAAGTGCCTTTTCTGGAGGGATCGTGTCGGTTTAACAGGTCCCACGAAAAGAAAGCCCGGAAAATCCCACCAGTTGCGTGAGTGTCACCTACAGAATTGTCGGACCACTGCGTGTTGAAGCTGTAATCGAAACCTAGATTGAAGCCGTAACGTTCGGCCAGACGGGCTTTCCAATCCAACCACGGTTTCAGCGCATTATCGATTGCAGGGAAATCGAATTCGGCCTCTCTGGCTGCTTCAAGTTCCTCCAGCGTTCCCTCTACCGAGGTCGGAGCAGTTGGAATTACCGGTGCTGAATCGGTGGTGTTTCCAGCATCCTGCGCTCTCAATTCAAAAGGTGAAGCTAACAGAGTAAGTGTGAACAGAGTTAGAAGTGTGAAAATGCGCGAGGATGCCACACTTGCACTTTCCGAATTTGGCTCTTGGGTACGTAATAGTTCGGTCACGATCAGATACCTGCTTTTGTACCCAACGACCAAATCGACCGCCGGGGGCATTTTTTTGATCAGATGATTCCGAGGAAAGGCTTGCGCAGCGTACCCTCGTAGACCCACTTAGTTAGTGTCGTGTAATCCCAGACAGGCATGCGCACTGCGTCCTGAACCTTATAAGCAGCAGGCGGCAGTTCAGTGCATTCCAAAAGGATACACTTAACTTCCGGGTTACTGGCAACCAGGGCCTTTGCGCCTTCCACGATCTCGTTCTCAAGTGCTAGCATGTTGTAACTACCGGTGAGTTGCAGAACGTTTTGCATTTCTGGACCATTTTCCAGCCCTTGGATAACGAGCCGCTCCGCTTTCTGCTGGGGGGTGACGCCACAGTTCTCAATCGCCGGTGAAGCAGCAAGAGCCTCGCCATTTGCAGTCACGATGCCAACTTTTGAACGTGGCGGTAAACTCGCAATCATGGCAGGCAGTTGGAGTAGGCTGGAGGAGAAAAGAGGCGTATCGATTTGCTCGGCGATTGCTTGTTGGTAAGTTCCGTAGAACCCACAGTTCGCCATGATCGCACGAACGCCTTGAAGCTCCAGCCACTTCGCGGCCTTAACCATTTCAGCAGTAAAAGACTCGGTCGGTACGGGGGCAAGAATGTCATAGACATTTGGGGGAACGGCTTCCCGGTACAGCATCGGAAAATCGAATGTTGTTGCATTGCCCATGTTGCCCGGCGCCATCGGCAAATACGCTCGTGCCTGAATAAGGCCGATTGTTACACCCCCTACATTCCTGCCGAACCACCAGTCAATATTGGCGTCTTTGCCAGCGGTGAACTCTGGAACATAGTAGTCACTCGTACGTTCTGCCGGTGGCGACAATTGTTCGGATGGGGTGGTGTACCAGTCGGGTGCCTCTGCCGGTGGGTCTGGGGTATAGAGCGCTTGTGCTTGAGCGTCACGGGTAGCGGCGACAAACCCAGCAGCTAGCGCAGCGGCGCTTCCTGCCTTAAGAATATCGCGCCGGATGAGCGAACTTGGTGCCCCATCGTCTGGTCGAATATCCGCGTCGGGGGTCTCATTGATTTCTTGGAAGCGAACTTTTTTGTCGCTGGCGTTGTTGGGATTCTCGGTCACAGTGAGCCCTCCATTTGGCGAATAACGCAGTGTCGGAATGGGTTGCTGGCGTTAGCCGCAACGAGACATTTTATGGGGTTCACTCTGACAGTTCTGATCGTTTTCAGTCTGACGATTCCAATCAAGGCGATGCGATTATTGACGGAAATCGTCAGGGCGGCGACAATACATCACATTCCGATGTCATAATGGCTATGTGGATCATGGACCTCGCATATTTCGAGGATCAGGCATGAGCGGCCCAACGCAACCCCTGATCCGGCTCTCAACGGGTAAGCCAGCGCTTTCCGCGCTGGATGCCGTTTATGATCGCTCTGACGAATTACTCACACGGATTGGATTGGCCCGAGAGTCCTTCGATGATCCTGAAATTTTCGTTCATGCAATCGTCATGTACCAGTTCTTTGAGGAGGCAGCTTCCGCAGCTGACGACCCATTCTTTTTGGCAAGGATTGGTAAAATGATAGCGGGATCGAAATGGCCCCCTTTAGTCGAGGCCGCAGACTGCGCTGTTACGTTGGGATCTTTCCTCACCAAACTGGTTGTGGTGGCAACTGATCATTCGAGTTCCACCGAGCATCACTTGGATGTGAGCGGAAAATCAGGCTTCCTGTTTGGTCGCAGATACTACGACACACCGTTCGTACCAGCTCAGATAGATGGGTTCTTTGCGGCGATGTTCGGAGAAATTATTAAGCGATCCATCGGCGAAAAATGGAATCCCGATGACGTGATGGTCACTATAAGCGACCCCAACGCACTTCCGTCCGAATTTCTTGGATGTTCGGTTTTGGCTGGAGATCGACGTGGGCATCGCGTTGCTTTTCCAGCAATCTGGCTAACGGAGCCATTTTCTTCCGATGACTTTTTCAAAGGGCCAAGTGAACGATCTGGTACGTCGCTACCTCCGAAGCGAGTAATTGTCAGTGTTCGAGAAGCTCTCAAACCACACATTGGCGTGCAGCCTATGAACAATGAAATTGCCGCAGGTATCTGTGGTCTTTCAGAGCAGCAACTGTCACGTAAACTTCGCAAAGAAGGCACAAGCTTGGGCAAGTTGATTGCTGAATTGAAATGTGAACATGCAGAAATGCTTCTTTCCCAGCAGAAGGCCAGCGTAGCAGAAGTCGCAGAGGTGCTAGGGTATTCCGACGCAACCAGTTTCGCTCATGCCTTTCGTGGCTGGACAGGTAAGGCACCGAGTGACCTAAAAAAGCAGCGGGAAAACTAGGTGCCTTTACTCTTTGCAAACTAGGACAAAACCGAGCTGAAAGAGGACGTTCAGTCCGAAAGACGAATAGTCGGCTCGGGATATTGATGGCCTGTACTAAGCTTATGAGTCGTTCAGAACTGTGACGGTTTCCAGTTACCTTGCTTTCATTGACGCAAGGCCGTTGAACGGCAGGTAGGTTGCGCTCTACCAAACTGCACAGTCTAGAGCGAATTTCCGGTTTGGGCTGCGAGCGGCCCATCATGCAAGTCGCAGAGAAATGTAACACGAGCCCAGAGCGGAAGTGCAAACGGCAAACTTTGCCATCTTACGGCAGAAGATAAATTCGCCCATCACTAGAGGGGTTGAGTTTTCTCCAATTGAGCGGTTACGCTTTATGTCACTTATAATGTAATCACATGATCCTTCTGCATAAAATCTTGTCTCAACACTTCCGCGAGGTTCCGATTTGCAAAAGTTTAGCAAAATCAACGTAGGCGTTCTGGCAGCTGCTTTCCTCTCACATGCACTGATTGCTGCCCCTCTTGATGCGCAAGAGGCAGCTCCAGTGACCTATTCGCTGGAAGCAGGCGTGGTTTATGGACGGGGGGTCGTGACGAAAGAGGGTAAGGAGGTTTCGCGCGACTTGTGGATGGACATCTATCATCCGACTGAAGCCACAACCACGCCGCGGCCCGCTGTAGTCCTCACCTTCGGCGGCGCATTCCATCGCGGCAGTCCGCGGCTTACGTTTCAATCGGGTGGTGCTCAGGATACCTCGATGGGCAATTATTGCCGTCGGTTTGCCGCGCGGGGCTATACGTGCTTTGCAATCGATTATCGGCTGACACCCGAAGGGCCTGTGCCATCAGGGGAAGGTTATCATGCAGATTGGATCGCACCTGAAAGTCTGTTGCCACTATTGCCCCAAGCCAACCATATTCGGGGCACTATGGACCTGCCGCCGCTTGATTTCAGCATCCCCGAACAAGAGAAGACAATGGTTGATGGCGTGATCTCAGCTGCCGAAGACTTGCGCGAAGCGGTGCTGCATATCCGGGGATCCGCTGCCACTTACAATATCGACCCGAACCGTATTGTGCTTGGCGGGTTTTCCGCAGGCGCAGTGACGTCTTGGAATGTTGCACATGGCATGGGAGTCCCGGTCTCTGGTGTATTTCTCCTGTCCGGAACTGACGCCGGGTTTGACGTGAACAAGGCGGTTACAGCTTCATCAGACAGACCGCCTATCCTCATGTTCATGGGTCAGTATGATCTGCCGGGCGCGTTGTCTTCAGTTCCCCTCCTTGTCGCTCACTACTAAGAAGTCGGTGTGGATCACGAGTTTGCCTGGGTGCCGGGCTTTGGCCATTTCTATCCTGCTGGTGCAGCCAGTTTGGGCGGCGATGCAGTGAGCATGTCCGTGGAAGGACGGATTACCGAGTTCCTCGAACGTGTCATTGGCACCGGGGAATGACGTCAGGCAATGTCATTCAGAGGCGCTGTCTATGAAAGACGAGACGCAACTTCGTCGGCATCTAGGAATTTGCAAAGTCTACGTTTGAATGTCTTCTTTGGGCTGAGACCGGTCATCAGCAACAATTGAGCCTACGGCAACTTTGTCCGCACACCCGTCGTTGGTGCCCATTCGTTCGAACGTCCGCTTTGGCGACCGACTCGCGCCAAAACAAATTGATTGGACCGAACGCTGGCTCCGTCAGTCAAAGTGCAAAACATCATAGGTGGACAGATGGGTGGATAGATTTCCGATAGGAATACCTAAATCTATGATTTTTAAAGATCTATCATGATTTAGTGGTGCCCCCACACGGACTCGAACCGCGGACCTACTGATTACAAATCAGTTGCTCTACCAGCTGAGCTATAGGGGCTTGGACAGTCGATTAATGCTTCAGAACAGTGACTGCAAGTATGAAATTTCATCTATCATCCACCTTAAGCAAATTATCTTGTGTTTGTAGGTGCAATTTGAAGCGATCCGCGGATTTGACTGTCATTTCCATAGGATGTAACCCAGTTGAGACGCTTTGAAAATGAAGGCGAACAAATAACCATGAAAGTCGTCGTTCACGCAGGCGTTGCTCATTCCGACGATGGTCGGCTGCTCGATCTCCTGAAGGCCAACACCCAAGTGCTTGGCCAGTGGAATGTGGCTTATCGGGGTTTTAGTACCTACAAGAACTACTTTCGAACCGCTCTCGACTCGTTCGAAAATCGACAGTCCATTCAGCGGGCACGAGAAGAATTTCTTAAACAAATACCAAATTATGGAAATTTTGATCGGCTAATCTTGTCGACCCCACGATTCATTGGAGAAATTGAAACAGCGATTATGGACGGGCAGTTCTATCCCCTTGCAGGACAACGCATCGCGTGTCTGGTGGAAATTTTTGAGGGGTTTGAAGTCGAACTGTTCATTGGGCTGCGAAACCCGGGCAGTTTTATCCCCCGGGCGTTAATGAGCCAACCAGAGTCACAGCGACAACGTATCCTTCGCCAAACCGACCTGAGTTGCTTGAGTTGGCTAGCCATGATCGACAACATTCGAGATCTCGCACCTAACGTGAATTTCACGGTATGGAGCAACGAAGATACGCCACTCGTCTGGGGAGACATTGCTCGGGCGATGGCTGGCTTACCCGAAAACGCTGTGCTGTCCGAAGAGTATTCGCTGTTATCATCACTGGTGTCAGGAACTGGCAAACAAGAAATTCAGAACTTAATGCAGCAGAAATCCGCGCCTTGCGAACCTTCGCTTCGCTCGGAACTAAGTCGAATTTTTGATGAATACGCCATGCCCGATGCCATAGAAGAAGAACTTGACCTGGAGGGTTGGAGCGACGAAATAGTCTCGGCTTTCACCGAATTGTACGAACAGGATCTGGCAATGTTAGAAGCCATGCCAGATATCAAGTTTTTAAGGCCATAGACGGCCTCCCATCCCAAAGCTCACAAAAATTTCCTAGGGCTAAATAGAGGCCAGGGCCGATTTTATGGCATGGTATGACGCTTTGGGTGTTCGCTTCAATGTCTTGAAATCCACATCGACAAGGCCAAAGCGTTTTTCATACCCCAAGGCCCATTCATAGTTATCGAGTAGTGACCAGACAAAATAGCCATTTATCGGCACACCTTGGTTCAGCGCTTCTTGCAACGCGGAAAGGTGCAGGTCCAGGTAATCGATGCGATCATTGTCTTGCTGGCGTTCGGAACTGGCCATTCCGTTCTCGGTTACAAAGATCGGCAATTCCCCTGTATATTCACGGGCTGTACGGATCAAGAAGCGGGACAGTGCGTCAGGATCGATTTCCCACCCCATCTGCGTTTTTGGTAAAGGTCCTTGCACCTCTTTTAAACTGGGCCAAGGGGCATCCGTGTGAGAGATCAGCTTACGCGTGTAATAGTTCAGTCCACACCAATCAACCGGAGCGCCAATGGTTTCGAAGTCATCCTCCCAGTCCGCCGGCAAATGTGGCGCCAATCCATCCAGCACGTTTTCCGGATAGGATTTCTTGAAAACGCCTCCAAGAAAGAAACGATTGTAAATCCCGTCATAAAGCGCCGCAGCGTTTTCTGACTGCGCGCTGTCATCGGCAGGTTCAGCCCATTCCAAATTGAACACGGCACCCAAATTAGACATCCCTAACCCGCGCATTGCCTCGATCGAGCGCCCATGAGCCAGTAAAACATGATGCATAGCGCGTGCCGTGGCACGTATATCACGAAGACCCGGGGCATGATGGCCGTCAAAATGACTTAGCCAACTCACGCACCACGGTTCATTGATAGGTGCGACACTGAACATCCGATCACCGATCCGACCCATGATGACCTCGGTAAAATCAGCAAACCAACCTGCTATATCCCGGTTACGCCATCCCCCGAGATCTGCAAGCGGCGATGGCAACTCCCAGTGATAGAGCGTAGCGCACGGGCGGATGCCGCGTTCTAACAGTCCGTCAGTCAACCGATCGTAAAAATCCAAACCCGCTTGATTTACCGCCCCTCGGCCCTCTGGCAACACGCGTGCCCAACTCGTCGAGAAACGGTAACAGTCGAATCCGGCTTCCTGGATCAAGTCCAGGTCTTGCTCAAACCGGTTGAGATGGTCGCAGGCAAGATCTCCGTTTTCGGCGTTTACGACATTACCGGGAGTAGCGGCGAAACTATCCCAATGTGTCTTTCCCGCGCCGCCCTGGGCGTGGCCTTCAATCTGATAGGCGGAGGTCGCGACTCCAAATAGGAAATCCTGCGGAAAGTCGCTTCGTTTGTGTTTCATTTCAAGACCTTTGCCGAACGGGACCAGTTGAGTTTCCGACCACAAGCTCCGCTTCTAACAAACACGATTTCGGGGGATCGTCGGGGGCGTTGATCCGTTCTATCAGCATCTCTGCGGCAAGCTCACCCGCATGTCTTACCGAAGAACGAGTGGCGGTAAAGATCGGTACATCTTGACCGTTACGCATGTATGACAGTTCATCATCATGGGCAATGACAGAGATGTCGCGCCCCATTTTCAAACCGCTCTCTTCCAACGCGCGACGGACGCCAATCGCAGAGATTATCGAAGAAGCCAAAATTGCCGTTGGTGGATCATCCAATTTCAGTATGTCGCATGCAGTTTGATACCCGTAGATTTCGGTCATTTCTGCGCTGCGCAGCAATGCGGGATCAGGGGTTAATTCTGCTTTTTTGAGCGCAGTTAAGTAGCCATTCCTGCGGCGCCACGCGAAGTCCATCTCTTCTAAACCATTTATCAGTGCGATGCGACGGTGCCCCAGATCGATCAAAAACTGCGTCGCCCGTTCGAATGACCTTTGGTTGTTGACGTCAATCCAGTCATAGGGCACCTGCGTACCGGTCGAGCGACCATGCACAATGAACGGCACGCCCAATCGCGACAGGACAGGGATTCGCGGCTCATTCACCTTGGGACCCTGCAAGACAATTCCGTCAACGACACCGCGGTTAAAAAGGCTGCGATAAGATTCCTCTATTGATGTGTCGGGCGCGTGCGTGAACATCATGTCATAGTTATGCTGAGCATACGCACGGGCAGCACCGGCAACAAAATCACCGAAAATTGGATTAACCATTTCGTGCTGAGAAGAAGTTGGAATTACGTGCCCTATCACCAATGACCGCCCTGTCGCCAACCCCTTTGCCCGACTGTTGGGGCGGTAACCGTGCTTTGCAGCAGCGGCCTGGACCCGAATTCTCGTTTCCTCGTTCACCTCGGGATACCCGTTGAGTGCGCGACTGACAGTTGTCTGCGACAAGCCAAGGATTTCAGAGAGTTTCTTTAGGTTCATGGGCCTCAAAGCGCCTTCAAATTTTCGCAAAACTTGTATTTATTGGGTTTGCCACTTCAGTCAACTCGTTTTTGATTTATGGCATTTTTTATTAATATTTTGAGATTTAGCAAACGAAATATTGACAGAAATGCATCATTGACGGATAAACCGTATCATTCAAAGCGCTTTGAAAATTTAAATTCAAAAAGGCGCAAGATACTGTTGGGAGGAAAATCCATGAAACACTCGCTTTACGCAGGCGCGGCCATGTTCGCCCTGATGGCGGGCACCGCGCAGGCCGAGAAAGTCACCGTCTTTGGCCCGTGGCTGGGACCTGATCAAGAGAACGTCCAAAAGGTCCTGGACGGTTTTGCCGCTGCTACCGGGCATGAATATGCTTATGTCGGCTCAGACAGCTTCGAACAACAAATTCGGATTGATGCCGAGGCAGGTTCTGCAGCAAATGTTTCCGTCTTTCCACAACCGGGATTAGCAGCAGATATGGCCAAATCCGGGTTTCTGACACCGCTTAACGATGGCACTGCGGATTGGATTCGAGACAATTACGCAGCTGGTCAGTCTTGGGTAGACTTGGGCACTTACTCGGGTCCGGACGGGCAGGACAATCTTTACGGGTTCTTTTACAAGGTCGATGTAAAATCGCTTGTTTGGTACGTGCCCGAAAACTTTGAAGACGCAGGCTACGAAGTGCCAACCACCATGGAGGAGTTGAAGGCGCTGACAGAACAAATCGTGGCTGACGGTGAAACGCCATGGTGCATCGGATTGGGTTCCGGAGGTGCGACCGGCTGGCCGGCCACTGACTGGGTCGAGGACATGATGCTCCGCACTCAATCACCAGAAGACTACGATGCCTGGGTTTCGAATGAAATGAAGTTCAACGACCCCAAGGTGATCGCCGCGATCGAGGAATTTGGCGCATTTGCCCTTAATGACGACTTTGTCGCAGGTGGGGCTGGAGCGGTTGCGACAACAGACTTTCGCGATAGCCCCAAGGGGATGTTCAGTTCACCTCCGCAATGTTACATGCACCGCCAAGCGTCGTTTATTCCGGCCTTCTTCCCGGATGGTACCGTGGTTGGCGAAGACGCAGATTTCTTTTACTTTCCGGCTTATGAAAGCAAGGATTTGGGTAGCCCGGTACTTGGTGCAGGAACTCTTTGGGCCATCACTAATGACAGCCCAGCCGCACATGATTTAATCGCTTACCTTCAGACGCCTGAAGCGCATGAAATTTGGATGGCTCTGACGGGTTTTCTGACACCTCATAAGGGCGTCGATACTTCTGTCTTCTCGGATCCTACTCTGAAAAAGATGAACGAGATTCTTCTTGGCGCAACGACATTCCGCTTTGATGGCTCTGACCTAATGCCCGGAGGTGTCGGCGCAGGGACATTTTGGACCGGCATGGTCGACTACACCGGTGGCAAACCCGCGCAAGAGGTTGCCGACGAGATCCAATCCTCATGGGATGCATTGGACTAATCGCAATTGAACAAGGGCGGCCTTCTGGTTTTGGCCGCCTTCCCTTTTCGCAACGGAGAGCGTCATGCATCCGGCATTTCAGGGCCTGCTGACCATTGCCATCGGCGTGTCAGGTTGTGTGGGTTATTTTTACTTATCCAACCAGTTTCTGGACAAAGTTTTGTTCCCACCGCGCGGACCAAATGCTGGCCGCAACATAAACCGGGCGAACATAATTCGGCCATGGCTGTTTCTTTTTCCCGCAGTCGCGGCGCTGGGTCTTTATCTGGCTTACCCAGTCATCGAAACCATGCGGTTGTCGCTGACTGATCGTGTACCTGGTGGCGGGTATGAATGGGTCGGCCTGGAAAACTACAAACAGATGGTGGCCGAACCGAAGTTTTGGGAAGCGATGCGAAACAATATGCTGTGGCTTATTGTGGTTCCGGCTTTGTCGACGTTTTTCGGCTTGCTCGTTGCTCAGCTAACCGACCGCATACGTTGGGGAAACGTCGCCAAGGCCATGATTTTCATGCCGATGGCGATCTCTTTCGTAGGTGCATCGGTGATCTGGAAGTTGGTTTATGACACCCGTCCGGTTGAACAGGATCAAATCGGGATACTGAACGCCCTATACATGTTCTTTGGCGGAACCGAACCTCAAACATGGTTGACCATACCCTTCTGGAACAGCTTTTTCCTGATGGTTGTTTTGATCTGGATACAAACCGGTTTTGCCATGGTCATTCTGTCGGCGGCGCTTCGTGGTATCCCGGAAGAAACTGTAGAAGCCGCAATTTTGGATGGCGCGAACCCATTTCAGATTTTTTTCAAGATCAAGGTACCGCAAATCAAGACGACTATCCTTGTCGTCTGGACCACGATTACCATCCTGGTTCTCAAAGTCTTCGACATTGTGTTCGCGATGACGAATGGCCAGTGGGAGACACAGGTTCTTGCCAACTACATGTATGACAAGCTGTTTCGGGCCAATGACTGGGGCGTAGGCTCAGCCTCGGCGATGGTCATAATGCTGCTGGTTACCCCGATCCTTGTCTGGAATGTGCGTAATGCACGCAATGAGATGAAGTAGGAGCCTGACATGAGTGATATTGCAGGAACCAAGCCCGCCCTGCGTTGGGTCGTCCATCTCTCCGTTATTTTTCTAGTGGTGCTGTGGGTGGTGCCGACTCTGGGGTTGTTTATCTCGTCTTTCCGTACCGCCGATCAGATTGCGACCAGCGGATGGTGGAAATCTCTGTTCCCGTCTGAACAGAACCTGACCTTGCGTTCTGCTGCGGCAGAAAACCAAGTGCTCGAAGACGGAATGTATGTGATCGAAGGCAACCTTTTTGATGCTAGTCAAAAAGCTACAATTTCGAAATGGGGCGTTAGTTCACGTGCGGTGGACGCATTTGAGCCGGGACAGACAGCCGAATTGCGCAGAGGTGGAACCATCACAGTGGATGCCAGCGGCAACTACAGGATGGAAAACGCAGAAGAATTCACCGGCGCTCGGGGCGCACGTGTATTCGTTACCGCGGAACTTCCACCAGAGTTCACGCTGGATAACTATCACAAAGTACTGTTGGCAGAAGATAGCACGGACAGCATGACACGGGCATTCTTCAACACGCTGACAGTAACGGTTCCCGCCACTATCATCCCAATTCTAGTCGCCGCGTTCGCGGCCTACGCGCTGGCATGGATGGAGTTCCCGGGTCGTGCCTTGCTGATCGCTGCAGTTGTTGGCCTGTTGGTTGTTCCACTTCAACTGGCCCTTATCCCATTGTTGAAATTTCATCTGGGGATCGGGATAGGCAAAGGCTACCTCGGTGTATGGATGGCCCACACGGGCTTTGGGATGCCGTTGGCGATTTACCTGCTGCGAAACTACATGGCCGGCCTTCCGCGCGATCTGATCGAAAACGCACGGGTGGATGGCGCAACCGAGTTCCAAATCTTTACGAAACTCATACTCCCGCTTAGCTTTCCTGCGTTGGCGTCCTTTGCGATCCTGCAATTCTTGTGGACTTGGAACGACTTGCTGGTCGCCAAAGTATTTCTGATCGACGCATCAGGTCAGACGACCGTTATGACCAACAGCATTGTCGAGTTGCTTGGTACGCGCGGCGGCAATTGGGAAATACTTGCAACGGCGGCATTCGTATCGATCGTCGTTCCACTGATTGTCTTCTTTGCAATGCAGAAATATCTGGTCCGCGGTTTGTTGGCCGGGTCCGTAAAATAAAGGCGTGATATGAACGTGCAGAATAACGCAACACTCAACAGATCCTTGCAAGTCTCGTCCTATTGGTGGCGCGGCGGTGTGATCTACCAGATTTACCCCCGCAGTTTTCAGGACAGTAATGGCGATGGGATCGGAGACCTGAACGGTATTACTGAGCGCCTGGGCTACATCGCATCCTTGGGCGTGGATGCAATTTGGATCTCTCCTTTCTTCAAATCACCGATGAAAGACTTCGGCTATGATGTCAGTGATTATCGAGCCGTTGATCCAATGTTTGGCACGATGGAGGACTTTCAAACCTTACTTGGTCAGGCGCACGAACAGGGCCTGAAGGTAATGATCGATTTGGTTCTCTCACACACTTCTGATCAGCATCCCTGGTTCAGTGAAAGTCGGGCAAGTCAGGAAAATCCAAAAGCCGATTGGTACGTTTGGGCCGATGCCAAATCGGACGGCACAGCGCCGAACAATTGGCTGTCGATCTTTGGCGGCTCTGCTTGGCAGTGGGATTCGCGTCGCCAACAATACTACCTACACAATTTTCTTAGCTCACAGCCTGACCTGAACTTTCACTGTTCCGATGTGCAAGATGCATTGCTGGATGTGGCGCGATTTTGGCTGGATCTGGGTGTCGATGGGTTTCGATTGGACACAATCAATTTCTATTTCCACGACAAGCAGTTGCGAGATAACCCGGCATTGCCGATGGATCAGCGGAATTCCTCAATTGCGCCGCAGGTCAACCCCTATAACCATCAGGATCATTTGCATTCAAAAAGCCAGCCAGAAAACATCGCATTCCTAGAACGGCTACGCGCGCTGACAGACGAATACCCGGACCGTGCCTGTTTGGGCGAGATCGGTGATGCGCAACGCGGGTTAGAGATTATGGGGGATTACACTACCGGCGATAAAAGAATGCACATGTGTTATGCCTTTGAATTTCTTGAAAAACGCGCCCTAACCGCTGCTTATACAAAGCACGTGTTTGATCAACTGGAAGAAAAAGCTGGCGACGCATGGCCTTGTTGGGCCTTTTCCAACCACGATGTCCAACGCCACGCTTCGCGTTGGAATTTGGATGAGACGGCCCTTCGTCAACACGCGGTCCTGATGATGTGTTTGCGCGGCTCGGCCTGTTTGTATCAGGGCGAGGAGCTTGGACTGCCTGAAGCCGATGTGCCGTTTGAAAACTTGCAGGACCCTTATGGCATTGAATTCTGGCCCGAATTCAAAGGTCGGGATGGCTGCCGCACGCCAATGGTTTGGATGGCACAAGACGAACAGTCGGGTTTCAGTACCAGTAGCCCATGGTTGCCGGTGAGCACTGCGCAAGCAGAACGCGCCGTCGACCAATCTGAACGCGACCCAAATTCAATGCTGCATCACTATCGCCGTGCGATCGCCCTGCGCCACGCACACTCTGCGTTGAGGTCCGGCACGCAGACCGAAATGACGCAGAATGGCTCGGTTCTGTCGTTTTTCCGCGAAGACGATGCTGAACAGATATTTTGCGCCTTTAATCTAGGCTCAAGCGCTATCGAAGCCTCACTCCCCCAAGGTGAATGGCGTTCGATCGGCGGGGAATTGGGAAGTGTTTATGGGATTGGAACCGTCAAATTGGACGCCGCTCAATTCTGTCTTCTGGTCAGGGAAACGAGGTAAGCCATGTCGGAACTCAAGCTAACAGATGTGGCCAAAACCTACGGTTCTGTCGATGTTCTGAAGCATATTAACCTCGACATTGAAACAGGCGAGCTTATCGTTTTCGTCGGTCCATCGGGATGTGGGAAATCCACTTTGCTACGTATGATTGCGGGGTTGGAGAAGATCTCAGGCGGCATGCTTGAAATCGAAGGGCAAGTTATGAACGATGTCCCGCCCGCACAGCGTGGCATCGCCATGGTGTTTCAGTCCTATGCCTTATACCCACATATGACGGTACGCGAGAACATGGCTTTCGCACTGAAAATCGCAAAAATGCCAAACGCCGAGATAAATTCCGCAGTCGAGCGCGCAGCCCAAATCTTACAGTTGGAACCTTTTCTCGATCGGTTACCCAAGGCACTTTCAGGCGGGCAGCGCCAACGGGTTGCTATCGGACGGGCGATCGTGCGCGACCCAAAAGTCTATCTTTTCGACGAACCGCTTTCGAACCTGGACGCTGCCTTGCGTGTTGCCACCCGAATTGAAATCGCACGTCTTAAAGAGGCGATGCCTGAGAGTACTATGATCTACGTTACCCATGATCAGGTTGAGGCGATGACGTTGGCCAGCCGGATCGTCGTTCTGGCAAACAAAGGGATTGCTCAGGTCGGTACGCCTCTGGAACTATATGAAACCCCTGATAATGAATTCGTAGCGCAATTCATTGGTTCCCCTGCGATGAATTTGCTGCCAGGCGTAATTTCTGAAACGGGCGATATGACCTCGATCACTCTCGACTCAGGCGGGGTGGCTGTATCTTCGATCGCTACAAAATCTGACCAAATGGGATTGCGTGTAAATGTTGGCGTACGACCCGAGGATTTTTTCCCTGACGACAAATCCACGTTTCTTGAAGGGAACGTCGATTTCATCGAAGCCTTAGGCGAGGTTACTCTGTTGTACTTCGCCAGTCGCCCAGGTGCCGAGGACATAGTCGCAAAATTTCCCGGGATCGAAAAGAACCTGCGTGGGCAAAACGTCAAACTTAACGCTGACCCGGCCAAAGTGCACTTGTTTCACGATGGCCTGTCTCTTCGAAACAGTCGATAGTGATCGAAGTCCTCGGTTAAACGCGATACAGGATCAGGAGGCGTGGCAAAACGCTTTGCGAATAGATTCACATTCCCAAAGCTTCTTTGTACATTTCCAGTACCGCTTCTTCTTCGGCAATATCATCTTTATCCCGCTTACGCAGGGCAATTACCTTGCGCATCACCTTCGTATCATAACCGCGCGCCTTTGCTTCGGCCATGACTTCCTTTTGTTGATCCGCTATGTCTTTTTTTTCAGCCTCAAGGCGCTCAAATCGTTCAACGAACTGACGCAACTCGCCTGCGGTCACCCGGTAGTTAACTGCAGATTGATCTTCGGTGACGTCTTCCATTTGCGTCTCTCCCTGAACTGATATGTGATGCAAGATAATCGGGCAACACGCCGGATACATCGCTACAGCGCAAGGCGCAAGCGCACAATCCAGGCCTCGGCCTTGTGCCAAAGGCGTCGATCCGTTAAGCGCAGACGTAGTTGTACTGGCAAACACGAGAATCCATGTTCGACATTATCGTTTGGGGCGGAGCCGCCCTGTCACTTGCCGGCTTATTTGGTCTTGTCTGGTGCATCTTTCGGGTAATGAAAGCACGCAAGGCCGGTCTTTCAGACGAAGAGTTGCGTGCAACCGTTCAGGGCGTGTTACCCTGGAACCTTGCATCGTTATTTCTGTCCGTTTTGGGTCTTATGCTGGTCATCCTCGGGATTTCCTTCGGATAACCAAGTTGGTCAGACAGGAATGTTATCGAATTGCGCTTCGATTGCGTCTTCACACAGTGCGGCATCCAGACGCCGTAGCCGGGACGGTATCTGAACGCGCTGGGCACGCATTCTGTCAAGCACCTTGCTGACACTTGGCTGCAATTCCAATCGTGTGTCCAGACAAGCACCATGCAGCATTTTTTCGAGCTGTTCCGCCTCGTAGTAGAGATCCTGAGCTGTCATCTGCTTCCTCCCATGTGATGCGACTGTGCTTGATATAGGTAACAACATTAAGACCAACATGAGACTTGATGAACGTCTCGCAATTTCTTGCCGATTGGTGCAAAATCCTGCCGATTGTATGCCGCACGGTTAACTCTTGTGCGAAATTTACCCGTGATGCTTTGACTGACATCAAATCGTGAATTGAATAACCTATCATATTCCACTATTTCTATATGATAGCATTCTGATGGAGGACACCATGACCCCAAAAGTGAAAGCTTTCTTCGACCAGCAGACGTTCACAGTGTCCTACGTCGTGCAGGAACCAGCAGGTACCGCCTGCGCGATTATCGACAGTGTACTGGATTTCGACCACGCTTCGGGGCGCACGGGAACTCAGGCCGCGGATCAGATCATTGAATATGTCAAAGACAACGGACTCAAGGTTCAGTGGATTTTGGAAAGCCATGTTCATGCCGATCATTTGTCAGCGGCGCCTTACCTTCAACAGGAGTTGGGCGGTAAAATTGGCATTGGGAAAAACATAGTCGTTGTTCAGGATACATTTGGAAAAGTATTCAACGAAGGCACTGAATTTCAGCGCGACGGAAGCCAGTTTGATGCCCTCTTTTCGGAAGGCGACAGCTTTCATATAGGGCAAATGCGAGGGGACGTTCTGCACACGCCGGGGCATACACCAGCGTGCTTGACCTATGTTATTGGCGACGCGGCTTTTGTCGGCGACACGTTGTTCATGCCGGATTTCGGTACGGCTCGCTGCGATTTTCCGGGCGGATCGTCAGCAACCCTGTATGATTCAATTCAAAAGATTCTGTCGCTGCCAGACGAAACGCGGATTTTCGTTGGCCATGACTACAAAGCGCCGGGTCGCGATGAATATGCGTGGGAAACGACCGTGGGTGAACAGAAGGCATTAAACATTCACATCGGCCAGGGTCGCAGTATTGAGGAATTCGTCGAAATGCGTGATGCACGCGATGCGACGCTAGCCATGCCGCGCCTTATCCTGCCGTCGCTGCAAGTAAATATGCGCGCGGGACAAATGCCGCCACCTGACGAACATGGCGACGTGATGATGAAGCTGCCGGTAAATAAACTTTGAATCGGCCTAAGGGGCGTCAGGGGAAGCAAAATGTACGTTGAATGGATATGGGGCCTGATTGGTGGATTGCTAATCGGGCTTGGTGCGGCAGTGTACCTGCTTTGCAACGGGCGCATCATGGGCGCCAGCGGTATTTTGGGTAATTTGGTCGAGCGTGGGCCGCTGGACAAAAAGATGGAACGTCTGATTTTTGTCGTAGGGTTGATTGGGATGCCCCTTTTGCTGCGCCCGCTGATTGCACCTGCCGCTCAAACGCATCTGACAAGCAACATCTCGATCGTTATTCTTGCTGGACTATTGGTGGGGGTTGGAACTCGTGTCGCTAACGGCTGCACTTCAGGACACGGTGTTTGCGGTATTTCCCGGTTCTCTTTGCGCGGGATCGTTGCGACGGTGATTTATATTCTGGCCGGTGCTCTGACTCTGGCGTTGTTCCGAAATGTTTTGGGGTTGATATGATGCGCGGTTTGTTTGCTTTTGTCGCCGGATCACTTTTTGGAACCGGGCTATTGATCTCGGGGATGACTAATACGCGCAAGGTTCAGGGTTGGTTGGACATTTTTGGTAATTGGGACCCTACGTTGGCCTTTGTAATGGCGGGGGCGATCATACCGATGTTGCTGGCTTGGCGCTTGACCCGCGGCAGAACGCCTTTAGTCGGCGGCCAATTCCCGGCCAAGCCAAGTATGGAAATCGATCGTCGTCTCGTTGTGGGATCTGTTTTATTTGGGATGGGTTGGGCCTTGGCGGGGTTGTGCCCCGGTCCGGCGATGGCATCGCTCAGCTACGGCGGAATCAACGGGGTTTTGTTTCTCATCGCAATGATTGCCGGCATGTTGGCGGCGCCACCTCTGGGCAGACAACTGGACAGGCTCGCAAACGCGTCCTAATCAACTGCCATGGAGATTCGTCGAATAACACACCGCTATGCCGTTTCACCGCAAATCACTGTTGATGACGTGCCAGCCATCGCAGAGGCTGGTTTTGTCAAGGTGATATGCAACCGTCCAAACACAGAAGTTCCAACCGAAATGCATTCAGATGCGATCGGAGAGGCTGTTCGCGCTGCGGGGATGGAATACGAAGTTCTGGAGTTGACACATCAGACGATGACTCCGGAAAACGTCGCCCGCCAAAAGAGTTTGGCCGAAAGCTGTGAAGGCCCAGTACTCGCCTATTGCGCTTCCGGGACCCGATGCTCGGTCGTATGGGCGCTTGGGCAGTGCGACTGCATGAGTACCGAAGAAATTTTGGAAGCGACAAGCAAGGCTGGATACGCTTTGGAAGGACTGCGCCCGGCTTTGGAACAGATGGAAAAGTCGCAAAGTTGAATTGATTTTATCCCACGGGCTCCTGCTCGTCGGTTTCATTTGAACCGGCGAATTGCCTGATATCGGTCAAGTTATGCTCCGGTGTCGCATATGTCACTTGTTGACGGTCCGGTACGATCAGTTCGGTCGAGTCCATCTCAACAGGCTTGATGACTTCACGGGTCGGTTCTACGGCTTGCCAGTCTCGGGGTTCGGGCGCCAGGCCGCTTTGCACATGCAGGCTTTGATCAGAGGCCAAAAGCGCCGGCTCGCGCACCTGTTCATTGATACGAATTGCGCGCATACCACCGCTTTGACCTAAACGCCCCACAGCTATTCGCGTCCTGTCAATTGTTGTGATTTCGGTATTATCCAGACGGACCCCGTTCAACGGCACTACATCACCAATCTGCAGGTTTGATAACTCCGCCAGTGGTAATGACATGCGGCAAATCACAGATTGCAGTTCGGCCCGAATCACTCCGGCGGCCTGATCCAGATTTGGGCCATTGTCGACTGATTCCACAGCCTCGGCATCTTCGGTTACCGGTTTTTCCGGCAAAACGACGCACACGTGACCCTGCCGAGCACCTCCCGCCAACTCCACAGTCAGGTCAAATACGCGGTATGAGGCATCAATCAGGGCCAGAGTTAGCGAGCGCAAATCTTTTGCGCGTGCGGAAAATTCCAGTCCTGACAGGCTTGATATATCCGTTGGCGCGTCCACCAATTCTTTGGCGCGTCGCAACACTCCTTCGGCCAGAGGAGACGTCATTGCGGCATCAGTATCCGTAAATACACGCGACTGAGGCGGATTCGCCAAAACCTCTCCAATCGTCTGTTTTTGCAGTATTGCCGAAACGCAACCTGGGTCCAGACAAAAAGCCGCAGGTCCTGTGTTATCTGAGTCTACCAGCAACAATAACCAATCGTCCTGAACAGATTTACACAGTTCGGACGGCATGCGTGTGGCTTGTTTCGCGCCAATCACAGTGAGTGACAAGTTGAACTTGTCTTCGGCCTCGCGCGCGCATGCTAAGCGAAGCGCCCGCAATACCGAACGATTGCCTCTCGCGGCATTGTCTTGCCCAGTCGAAAGCTTGCGCACTAAGGCTGCGTTGACCTTTTCCGTCATGGCATCGAGTCGCCGTAAAATATTGATCCGTTACCCAGTGTACTCTGCAGACGGTTACAAATGTATTTATGACCAATTTATTGTGCAGCCTGTTGATAGGCCACCGGCAGACTCACCCGGAACGCCGCTCCGCCCTGCCCCGGTAAGTACGCAATGTCGCCCCCAAGGCGCTGCATGATCTCACGGCAGATCGCAAGTCCCAGGCCTGCACCACCCGCTTTGTCCGAGCCGACCCGTGCAAATTTCTCGAACACCAATGCCTGAGCCTCGGCTGGAATACCGCTGCCATTATCGACGAAATCGATCACGACTTGTCCACCGACATCATGGGTCGATATGGTCAATTCTGGCAAAGCTGCATCGCAATATTTCTGTGCATTGGAAATTAGATTGATGAATACCTGTCCTAGCCGGTCAAGGTCAGTGTGCAGTTGGATGCGTTCGCTCGCGCGAACCCGCCGAACGCTCAGCTTTCCGTCGCCGCCCGCCAACGCGCCGGAAATGGCACGATCCAGAACCGCACTCAGACTTCCGTCGCCGGTATTCAAGCTGACTTGACCACTCTCCAACACGCTGAGATCCAACAGGTCGTCCAATAGCCTCGTTAAGCGTAAAGCCTCGTCATGGATGATGGCTGCATATCGTGTTTGCTCTTCTGCGCTTAAACCGTCAGTGTCTCGCAAGATTTCGGAAAATGCGCGGATTGATGTCATCGGAGTGCGCAGCTCATGGCTCACTTGGCTCAGAAAGGCGTCCTTCTGCTTTGATACCTGGGTCAGCTTGGTGTTTGCTTCGCGCAGTTTCAGGGCAGTCCGACTCAGCTCGTTTGATTTGGCTTCAAGCTGACTGGAATATTCCAACAACTGCGCGGATTCGTCTGCAACGGCCAGCAGGTCTTCGACAGATACCGAAGCCCCGCCAACAATCTGACCGATCATCGCGTGTGCTGTCGCCGCACCGACAGAACCGCTCAATTCACGTTCAAGCCGCTGCAAAAAGCCGGGGGTGGGTTCGGGCAGTCGACCTGTACGGCCGTTTTGCCTTTCGGCTTCCGCTTGAAAGAACTCCTGGGCCGGAACTACCCCAAGAATTCGCTGTGTCATGATCATCAGATCTTCGCTTTGGGCTACCGATCCGGTCCAGCCTTGCGGTGCAACAGAATGGTCGAAAACATTCACGAATTGCGCACCCTGCAAACGTTCCAACGGACTGGGAAAACTTAACAGCGAAGCAACACAGAACCCGATTGTATTCAAAGATAGGGACCACATCACGGAATGGACCATAGGATCGATTCCTTCAATCCCGAACAGGGCTTGTGGCCTTAGCCAACCCCACCCAAAAGGCCCGTTTTCAATGACCGAGATCGGAATAATCCCACCGCCCATTCCCGGTAGTAACAGAGTATATATCCACAAGATAAATCCAATGCTCAGCCCAACCAGCGCACCGGTTCGGGTGGCGCCTCGCCAAAACAGTCCGCCCACCAACGCGGGAAGAATTTGGGAAATTCCGGCAAAGGCCACCAGCCCGATTGAGGCCAGCGCGGCCCCCCCACCCGACACGCGATAATAGAAGTAACCCAGCGCCATAATAACTGCGATGGAGACCCTGCGCGCCATCAACACGATCGTCCGAACATCACCCGAAACGGAGGCTGACCCTTCATGTGTGCTTAACCAGATCGGCATCACCACGTGGTTCGAAACCATAGTCGACAAGGCCATTGCCGTTACGATAACCATCGATGTGGCAGAAGAAAAACCGCCGATAAACGAAAGCATTGCAAGCCAGTCATTGCCCTGAGACAGCGGCACTGTCAGCACGAATAAATCCGGGTTTGACCCTTTGGGCATAAGGTCCAACCCAATTACCGCTATCGGAACGACAAACAGGCTCATCAGCAGTAAGTACAGTGGGAAAGCCCAAGCAGCCGTTCTTAGATGGCTTTCATCATCATTTTCTACGACCATGACCTGAAACATTCGCGGCAGGCAGATAAATGCAGCTGCCGATAAGAAAGTAAATGTGGCCCAGCGGCTTGCATCTACATTCCATTTGCCGATCTCCGACGCGTCTATGCGTTCCATCATCGGAGCCAATCCACCGGCAATACCCCAAACGACGAAGATCCCAACCGCCAGCAACGCAAACAATTTCACAACAGATTCCAACGCGATCGCGGTGACTACGCCATGATGTCGTTCATTCACATCCAAGTTTCGTGTTCCGAACAGAATGGCAAAAACCGCCAGGCCTGCGGCCACCCAAAACACGCTGGATCCCTCTCGATACAGACCCGTTGGGTCTGCCTCGGCAAAAATCGAGAAAGACAACGTAATCGACTGTAATTGCAGCGCGATATAGGGTGTTCCGCCCACTACCGCCAATGTCGTCACGCAGATAGCCAAGGTGTTGGACTTACCGTACCTGGAAGAAATCAAGTCCGCGATAGATGTGACGCGCTGGCTGCGCCCAACCCTTACCAGCTTTCGAAGACCCCACCACCAACCGACCATTACCAAGGTTGGGCCCAAGTAGATGGTAACGAACTCCAACCCCGAGCGGGCTGCGTTTCCGACCGCACCATAAAATGTCCAAGCTGTACAATAAATCGACAAAGACAATGTATAAATCAGTGGCGAGCGTAACCATTTACCCCGCCCTGCTGCCGCTAGCCGATCAGCGGCAAAGGCAACACCGAATAACAGCACCACATAGCCCAGACACACAAGTATCAGGACATTCAGCGTTGCCATGTGTCCGCCTCCGCATCACCTTTTTCACGCGCAGCAAGCCTCCTTGCCGCAAAGCCAAAGACGACATTGATCAGGATCAAAACAGCCCAGCAGGCGAAAATATAGAAAATCGCCGCGGATAGCGGCACTGCGCCGGTCCCATCACTTTCATCCGGCCAAAGTAACGGAACGGCAAGTAATGCAGCACCAAGGAACGGCAACAAGCGCGCCGCGTCCATCAAACGGCGCCGACGATAGCTTTGCCTTTCCAGAAACAAAGACGGTCGTCGGTGCTCGCCCTGTTCCTCTGGGGTCATAACCGCGAAGCCTGAGCATGAAGGTCACGCACGGCAGTCAAAACTTCGGCATTCGAAAACGGCTTGGTCATGAACCGGCTAACACCGGCTTTTTCCGCCATTTCCCGATCCCGTGATTGTCCCCGCGCAGTCAGCATCAGAACAGGCAATCGCTGCATATCCTGGTGCTCGCGCAGATCGCGAAGGATCTCCATACCGCTTTTGCCCGGCAGCATTACATCCAGAATAACCAAATCCGGTTCGGCTGCCTTGATCACCTGAACAGCGTCTGTGCCTTCAGCGTGCGTTTCAACCTGCCAACCTTCACGAGTTAGCAGAAATCGGATCGCCTCGGTAATGTTGGGCTCATCCTCAATCAACAGAACCTTACGGCTCATATTTGCAATCCCTCCCCATGACCGGTGGCGCACAGGACCGCCCGTCAGGGATAGATTAAGCGCTCTGTCAGGAAACTGTCAAAAGCCTTCGCTCAGAATTGATGGTTCGCGACGCGAAGAGCATTCAGTTTTTGGACAAATCCGACAGCTGGTTCCGACTTGCAAAGGTGCTAACCCTGATTGAGGACTGTCATCAACCGGTAGAACCAACATTACCGAGCGATAAACGGGATCCGTCCCAAAGGCCGAGGCAGGTTGCGGCCAAGCAACCGCGTAACAGTCGAATTCTGCTGCATTTCTCCCAAGTTGCACAACACGCTTTCGGATCGGCACGAGTGGGCGGTTTAGTGCCGCAAATACTGGCCAAAGTGGGCACGCCTCGCCATGTCGAGGCATGGCAAAACCGGGTGTCGGCTTGTAAAACAAAACGCTGCCAGAAGCGTCGCAGATCACCAAACCTGCTGGTTGTGACATCATTTTTTCGGGCAAAGTGGCAATCCGACGCAATACTGTCGGAAGATCTACCGAAAACATTTGGGCAAGAGCCAGCGGATCCGGGTTTGCTGGATCAAACACTTCCGCCAATTCACTAAGCGGCAAGGCCCGTGCATCTCTAACATAAAGATCGAGGACATCAGACGCGATCGTACGAGCAGCCGCCGTATCAAGATCTTCCAGTGGAACGCTGATGATATCACTATCGACTTCTAGATCGGGGAAATGGAAGCCGATCTTATTGAAAAACGCTTCGACCGCGTCTAGCGGGGCAACGCGTAATTCCCCCTGCCCTTCGCTATCGTCCAGATATGTCACCAATGCCTTAGAACTTTCCGCCAGCCGTTCGGCATCCTGGTGCAGGTTTCGATGGAAACGATCCCGCCAAGCCGCATCTATCTCACCTGGCTCGGCTAAAATGGCGGCAGTCGAGCGAATGGCCGCAGCCGTCGACAAAACCTCGTGCATTGATGCCGCCAGATGCGGATCATTCGTAAGGCGATCAGATAATGTTTCAACCGTGCGCTCCAAGGATACAACCCGACGGTGCATTTGCGCCAGAACAGCTGACCATCCGGGAAAACGCCCTGCGAATTCTTCCATTCCGTCAAGTTCAGGCTGTTGACCAACTGCGTCTGCGGCAGCTTCGCGAAGCGCCGAGATCAACGTTTCTTCGATACCCTGGGTCAGCAAAGAAGGCTCAACCGACAGCGCTCCGGCTATATCCATCAACAATTTTCCGCCAATCCTGCGACGGTTGTGTTCGATCAGGTTCAAATACGATGCAGAAATCCCCACTTGACGCGCCAGTTCTGCTTGGCGCAGACCCGAAATCTGCCGCCGTTCGCGTATTCTGCTGCCTGTCAGTGTGTCCCGCATGATCAAACTTCCTAAAGTGAAAAACCGGTAATTTCAGAGAAGTTTTCAGTTTTTCTTATTAATTATAAAATTTTACCCCGGTGTTTCCAACATATCTTTACACCGTTGACAGAAATGAGGCAGCAGCTGAGTTACCTAAACGCAAGCTACCCCTTCTCATTGCAGTAAATACCAGTCACCATACGTATATGAGCGACCCTGCTTTCGAATATGCCCCCATCGGCCTTGTCGAGTTGGAAAACCGTATCATCCGTCGATGCAACCTACAGTTTGCGCGGACCTTCGGTGGCGAAGAAGCGGAATACCGCAACATGCCGTTGCTGCACCTTTATCCGTCCGTCGCCGATTGGGAACGGATCGGTGCCCGCAGTTTAGAGGTAATGCGGGACACAGGCTATTACTCGGACGAACGTGTGATGCGACGGCGCAATGGCAATTTGTTTTGGTGCCGCGCCAGGGGGAGGTCGCTGACTCCGGACGACCCCTTCCGCCATGGAATCTGGAGCTTTTCCGACATCTCCGAAGAGCGGCCGCTTGTGGAGTTGACGACCCGTGAACGCGAGGTAGCGATCCTGTCGTGCAGAGGTTTGTCCGCAAAGGAAATCGGCGCGGAATTAGGGTTGAGTTATCGCACAATCGAGGCGTACAGAGCCCGCCTGCTAGAAAAATTCGGCGCGCGAAAACTGCCAGAGCTGGTGGCCAAGTTGTCAGGAATGCCCTTATAAACGAAACTTGCGCAGAAATTTGTGGGAAAGCCCCTGCTTTTCAGGGTCAGACGACGCTTTTCTTGACCAACTGCTTCGCTTATAACGCTGCGTAATCAAATCAAAGCCTGGGCAAAACAAACGGGCCAAAGGGGAACCTTCGAGGACACTCATGACAGATACCAAACACGAAGCGGATGTAGCGTTCATCAAGGCACTGGCCGAACTGTTGCGCGAAAACGATCTGACTGAACTGCAGGTAAAACGGGAATACGGAGAGGAGGACAGCCTTAATGTCCGCGTAAGCCGCCTATCGCAAACAGCGCCAGCCGCTCCGGTTCAGGTTTCAGTGCCAAGCGCAGTCCCTGCCGCACCGGTCGCCGCCCCGGCGGCAGCACCTGCCGTGGTCGAAGCTCCTGTGGCTTCGGAAGATCCCGCCAGCCACCCTGGTGCAGTGACTTCACCCATGGTCGGCACCGTTTACATGCAGCCTGAACCAGGGGCACCCGCCTTCATCACTGTCGGTGCTTCCGTTTCCGAAGGCGACACATTGTTGATCGTCGAAGCCATGAAAACGATGAACCATATTCACGCGCCCAAGTCCGGTACTGTCAAACGCATTCTTGTCTCAGATGGCGACGCCGTGGAATTCGGCACTCCTCTTGTGATCGTTGAGTAAGGCGGGCCAATGTTCGACAAAATCCTGATTGCCAATCGAGGCGAGATCGCCCTGCGTGTGATACGCGCCGCGCGCGAGATGGGGATTAAGACGGTCGCCGTCCACTCTACCGCCGACAGCGACGCGATGCATGTACGCATGGCGGACGAATCTGTTTGTATTGGTCCTCCGCCCAGCCCGCAAAGTTATCTTTCTGTACCTGCGATCATTTCAGCTTGTGAAATAACAGGTGCGCAGGCAATCCACCCCGGCTATGGCTTCTTGTCCGAGAATGCCGAGTTCGTGCAGATCGTCGAAGACCACGACATCACCTTTATTGGCCCGACTGCCGAACATATTCGCGTCATGGGGGACAAGATTACTGCCAAGGATACGATGAAAGAACTTGGTGTTCCATGCGTTCCGGGTTCGGACGGTGGTGTGCCTGACCTCGCAACGGCACGGAAAATCGGCGAGGAATTTGGTTATCCCGTTATAATTAAAGCCACAGCAGGCGGCGGCGGTCGCGGTATGAAAGTCGCCATGAGTGCTGACGAAATGGAAAGCGCATTCATGACCGCCCGAGCCGAGGGTAAAGCTGCCTTTGGCAACGATGAAGTGTATATCGAGAAATACCTGACCACACCGCGCCACATTGAAATCCAGGTCTTCGGTGATGGAAAAGGTAACGCCGTGCATCTGGGCGAGCGCGATTGCTCTCTGCAGCGCCGCCATCAGAAGGTGTTTGAAGAGGCCCCCGGACCCTGCATCACCCCGGAGGAACGCGCCAAAATCGGTAAGGTTTGCGCGGATGCAGTTGCCAAAATAAATTACATTGGCGCAGGAACCATCGAGTTCCTGTACGAAAATGGTGAATTTTACTTCATTGAGATGAACACCCGTCTGCAAGTGGAACACCCAGTGACCGAAGGCATTTTTGGCGTTGATCTGGTTCGCGAACAAATTCGCGTTGCCGCTGGCGAGCCGATGTCGTTCGGTCAGGACGATCTGGAAATCAACGGTCATGCCATCGAAGTACGGATCAATGCTGAAAAGCTTCCGAATTTTTCACCCTGCCCAGGTAAAATCACAGCATATCATGCACCCGGCGGTCTGGGAGTGCGAATGGATTCAGCACTTTATGACGGCTACTCGATCCCACCTTACTACGATTCATTGATCGCGAAACTGATCGTTCAGGGACGTGACCGGGCCGAAGCATTAGCCCGTCTTGAACGCGCATTGGGCGAACTGATTGTGGATGGCATTGATACCACCGTTCCGCTGTTTCACGCTTTGCTTCAGGAACCAGACATTCATAGCGGTAATTATAACATCCACTGGCTGGAGCGCTGGCTTGCGGAGCATATGGCCCAGTAAGAAAATCGGATCGGGGGGAGCAATCCCCCCGGTTTCAGGTCGCCCGACATGAGTCTTTCTCCTGAACTTCTTTTGCATGGCTATTCCATTGGGATTTTTCCGATGGCCGAACACCGCGACGATCCCGAGCTATTTTGGGTCGACCCTAAATTTCGTGGTGTTTTCCCCTTGGATGGCTTTCACATTTCACGCAGCCTTGCCCGGCGCATTCGCAAGTGTGGCTATACAATAACGATCAATCAGAATTTTGACGGTGTGGTGGATGGTTGTGCCGATCGCAGCGACACTTGGATCAATCCCGAATTGCGCAGATTGTACCGCTCACTGCACCATTCCGGGCATGCGCATTCTTTGGAGGTTTGGGAGGATGAAGAATTGGTCGGAGGCGTCTTCGGCGTTGCCCTCGGGGCGGCATTTTTCGGCGAAAGTATGTTCTCCCTTCGCAAGGACGCATCAAAAATTGCGTTAGCATACATGGTGGATCGATTGCGCCGAACAGGATTCACATTATTCGACGCTCAGTTCCTGACTGCTCATCTCGCCTCCCTCGGAGCGATCGAAATTTCACGGGCCGTTTATCAGTCGGAACTAAAGCAAGCCCTTGATCTGAGTGCAGACTTCACTGCCCAGCTGTCCCAGACGCCTCAAGGAGTGATACAGCGGATTACCCAAACATCGTAACGTGCGTGATCCAGTGCGTTCAGCGCAGGGGACGTGGCAATCATCCATCCATCGAACAGCTGCTCGGCCTTGTCCTGTTCCCAAATCGTCAGATAAGCAAACGCATCCCCGGTTGGGTTATCAGCCGGATAGCGACAATCCCCTAACGCCACGTCCAATCCGAAAACGGCCTTCGTTTCGCCGGTCCGGATTTCAAAATCCATTGTTTGGCCGCTTACCTTGTCCAAGCCTCGCATAGCAGCCCCAGGGCCAGATTCTGCCCTTTGCTGGGCAAATGCGCCCGTCACGGCTAACGCGAATAATACCGCCAATGCGCGTGTCATTCGCTATCGTCTCCGGCCACAAACTTGACCAAGAGTGAGATCAGGCTTACCGCACCTTGCGTATCCTCAATCTCATCCCCGGCTTCAAAGTAGAATGGTGATCCGCCGGGCATAACTTCTACAAAATTCCCGCCCAAAAGCCCTTCGGATGAGATGATTATAGCGCTGTCGTCCGGAATAAGAACACCTTCGGCCACGGAAAAATTGGTATCGGCGCGATAGGTATCAGGGTTCAGGGAAACATTTGTAACCGTGCCGATCTTGACACCGGCCAAACGAACATCGGTACCCACGCCTACACCTTCCAAAGACCGGAACGACGCCCCAAGCTCGTAACCAGTTCGGTTCTGCGAAAAACCAGTCGACTGGCTAGCATAGACACCGAACGCCACGGCACCTGCTAAAACGACCCCACCGACAAGAATTTCGGTTAAATTGTAAGTCGACATTGCTCGCCTCGCTTATTCCGGGCTCCACGCCTCGTAGTCTTTGCGTTCGACAGGGTCTACGCGGCGCAAGGAACCTGCTGGGGTATAAGCTAACGCTGTACCCGTTAGGTTTTCTTGATGTGGTTTTTCCCAGGACTTATGTGGCAGTGGCTTATCTGTCGGGGGTTCATCCCAAGTGCGATGTAGCCATCCGTGCCAATCAGGGTCAATGCGGCTTGCCTCGGCTTCACCATTGAATATGACCCAGCGCTTGCTATCGTCCGCCGTGCGATAGAACACATTTCCTTCGTCGTCTTCGCCTACCTTGACGCCCTTGCGTGCGGTGTAAATCTGAGTGTTCAAGGTTGCCCCATTCCACCAGGTCACGGCCCGCAAAAGAGTGTTCAGGATTCCCATCGGTAACCTCCGACAATTTTGTTCCTGCAGATATGAACCAAAGGCGGGCGGAGGTCCAGTGTCACGTCGAGGTTGCCTTCTGTTCCGGTAGAAACGCCGTCACTTCGATTTCGATGCGGTATTTCGGATCGATCAAACCGCACTCAATCATTGTAGCCGCAGGCGGGTTGTCGCCAAATGTTTTCGCAAGAACAGGCCAGCAAGGTTCAAACTCTTTTCTGTCGGGCAGCATGTATGTCACGCGCACTACATCAGCGAAGCTTGCGCCAGCTTTCGCAAGAGCACCTTCGATAATTTCCAATGCAGACAGACACTGCCCTACAACATCGTCCCCCTGGCCGACGGTACCAGAAACGTGAATAAAGCCGCCAGCAACTACGGCGCGACAATACCCGACTTTGACCTCGAATTCACCGCCAGAAGATATTCTTTGAATCGTCAATTTACCCTCACATAAAAACGGCGCGGGATGTACCGCGCCGAAGCTATCAAATCGTTTAGTTTTTAACCTGCCGAAGCGGATTCCTGCGCTGAATCAGCATATATAATCAAAGGTTGAGCGTCCGAAGTCACGGCCTCGAGATTTACTACAACTTCAGCGACGTTCTTTAGCCCAGGCAATTCAAACATTGTGTCCAGCAGTATATCCTCGAGGATCGATCTTAGGCCGCGCGCACCGGTCTTTCGTTCAATTGCCTTTTTGGCAATCGCTTTGAGTGCGTCGTCCGTAAACGCCAGCTCGGAGTCTTCCAGTTCGAATAGACGTTGGTACTGCTTTACCAAAGCATTCTTAGGCTTGGTGAGGATCGTAACCAAAGCGTCTTCATCAAGATCTTCCAATGTGGCCAGAACGGGTAGTCTGCCAACAAATTCAGGGATCAGGCCGAACTTCAACAAATCTTCTGGCTCAAGTTCTTTAAAGATTTCGCCCACACCACGCTCGTCATTGTCACGGACATCTGCGCCAAAACCCATTGCAGATCCCTTGCCCCGTTGAGCAATGATCTTGTCCAATCCGGCAAAGGCACCACCGCAGATGAAAAGGATGTTGGTCGTGTCAACTTGCAGGAATTCCTGTTGCGGATGTTTACGGCCGCCCTGTGGCGGGACGCTTGCAACGGTACCTTCCATCAATTTAAGCAAAGCCTGTTGAACGCCCTCACCCGATACATCGCGTGTGATCGATGGGTTTTCTGACTTACGTGTAATTTTGTCGACCTCGTCAATATAGACGATACCGCGTTGTGCACGTTCAACATTGTACTCGCTGGCCTGCAACAACTTGAGAATGATGTTTTCGACATCCTCTCCCACATAACCGGCTTCGGTCAGGGTAGTCGCATCCGCCATCGTAAACGGCACATCCAAAATCCTCGCGAGCGTTTGGGCCAGCAAGGTTTTACCGCACCCAGTCGGGCCGATTAACAGAATATTTGACTTCGCCAGCTCAATATCACTGCCGGCTTTTTGAGCGTGATTCAGACGTTTGTAGTGATTGTGCACCGCTACAGACAAGACCCTCTTGGCAGTTGCCTGACCAATCACATAGTCGTCCAGAACCTCGCAAATATCCTTGGGCGTAGGCACCCCATCCGACGACTTCAATCCGCTGGCTTTGGTTTCCTCACGGATAATATCCATGCACAATTCAACGCATTCATCGCAGATGAAAACGGTTGGCCCCGCGATCAGCTTACGTACCTCATGCTGGCTTTTACCGCAGAAACTACAGTAGAGCGTGTTTTTACCGTCACCGCCTGAATTCGTCGCCATTTTGTACCTTTCGGGCTCCGTCCCTGCGGCCCTGACCGGGCCGCGCTTTCCGCCTGTTGTTGTAGCTTAGGCCAGCGTTGTAGCGGCTACAATCTCAAAATCACACTTTACGAATGACTGCGGGATTTAGAATTCAGGATTCGTCCTCATCCATTTTGGCACGGTTTTCCACAATCTCATCGATATGGCCCCACTCTTTGGCTTCTTCAGGGCTCATGAAATTGTCGCGGTCCAAAGCCTTTTCAACGGCCTTTTTTGTCTGCCCGGTATGACGGACATATATGTCATACAGGCGATCCTTAAGTTTCTGCGTCTCTGCCGCATGGATCATGATGTCGCTTGCCTGGCCCTGGTATCCGCCACTGGGTTGGTGCACCATAATCCGGCTGTTGGGCAGCGAAAATCGCATGCCCTTTTCGCCACCGGCCAGCAAAACCGATCCCATCGACGCCGCCTGACCGATTACCAAAGTCGAACATTTTGGCTTAATGTATTGCATTGTATCGTAAATCGACAGCCCGCTTGTCACAACTCCACCAGGCGAGTTGATGTAGATCGATATCTCTTTGTTCGGATTTTCTGCCTCAAGATGCAGCAACTGAGCCACCACAAGATGGCTCATCCCATCGTGGATGGGACCATTGATAAAGATGATCCGTTCTTTCAGCAAACGAGAAAAAATGTCATAGGCGCGCTCACCCCGGCTGGTCTGCTCGACAACCATCGGAACAAGCGTATTCATATAGGTATCTACTGGATCGAACATTCGGAACCTGCCTGCTTTGCTGTGGATCGGGACACTACCCGTAAATGTGTTACCCGAGTCTTAGTGCCGCCGCCGGGGGGCTGCAAGGGGGGCTAAGCGGATCGGCGGGTCGCCTGACGCCTTGCGGTCCGTTTTGATCGATTGATCGGAAACTTAACACTTCCACTCTCACCGTATGCATGGCGAAAAAGATCGAACCCGGTAAGAACTCAAAAGTGGACAGGCCCATGACAGGCATGACATTTATCAAATTTCTTTAAATTTCGCGCCGATTTGAGCCCGACATATGGAAATATTTGACTTCTATACTTCGAATGGTGTGGACAACTTAATACTGAAGTTGCACAAGTGCGATCAACTTATGCGATATCGAGCAAGTTAAGGAATCGAAAACAATGGCTCTTCCCCAGCTTTCACAAGAGTTGCCCTCTCAAGATTTGGTTGATTTAGTTGCTAACGCGGCGCGGGCTTCAAATTTTCTAAAAGCAATCAGCCACGAAGGCCGCCTTATGATCCTCTGTCATCTTGCCTCGGGTGAAAAATCAGTGACAGAGTTGGAAGAGTTGCTATCGGCGCGTCAGGCAGCGGTGTCACAACAATTGTCCCGCCTGAGGTTGGAGGGCCTTGTTACTCCGCGTCGTGAAGGTAAGGCAATATTTTATCGCCTTGCCGACGAACGTCCAAGTCGTTTACTCAAAGTCGTTCATGAATTGTTTTGCTGAAATGGGGATGACAACGCGCATACAGCGTAGTCAATCAGCGGTCGTATCAAAGGCATGGCGATCCGGAAAACGGAAAGTTATTCCAATGCTCGTTACCCATCATCACTCAATAGCGCTATTTCTGATCTGAAACCGGTGGACCTCGGTTTACATACATTACAAACTTGTGGCTCCACTATGTGAAAGCTGCTAACCCCACTGTTGCATGTAATTATGGAGATGCTGATGATCCGCGCAATTCTGATTGGGCTGGCCCTTTTTTCCCTGACCGGTTGTGAGACAGCGAAAGGGGCGGGTAAAGACATTGAGAAAGCAGGCGACGCCATTCAGAACGCAGCGACGGATGTTCAGCAAAGTCTATAATTGCTCATCATGTTGCGCTGTTGCAACGCTTTTCTGCGATATGTAGTTGCTTGCCATACGTAAGTTGTCTAAGGTAGCGAACACAGGTGCATAGACGCGGCACTGCATTTCTGACACTTCTACGGGGTTCTTCGGCCTATGCCAAAGAACCCCGTATCCATATTGGCGGTATGCGGTAGCCTGTACGAACCTTTGGTTCTGAAATAGGAAAAGGCGTCAGGTGCTCAGACGCGGTCTTTGCATGCATCCTTTCGGACACCCCTGACGCCTTGCCGGTTCGATCCACCCTAAAGCTTCTCGATCCAGTTGCCTCACCCCCTAAGGGGCTCTGGCTGCTACGTAACGCGCTATGTCGTTTCGCAGCTACACATCGACCTTGTAAGAGGCCAATCACCCAATCCGAATGCGAAATCCAGATCAACTGATCCACCACCGGTAAGCTATTGCATCAAGAAACAAATCCTAAGACTGTTTCTGACGCCGCAGCCCCCTTGGCCTTTGCGTCCCGCCGCTTTTCCGAAGATCCGCTGCGGTAATGAGACTCTTACATCACCGTCCTGATCGGACAAGAAAATAGCACTGCAGCATGAAAATTAGACGGGGATAAACTGTTGATATCCGCCGGGAGAACGATGTGGATAACTCTGATACTGTCGTCTTTGCGCGGGTTTGAAAGTGGAAAAGTAAAAACTTGTTTGATAGCCCGGTTTCCAGGCGGTTTCTGCAACTGCAAAGGCGTTTTGAAGCGACTCGGCAGCGAGTCCCCAATACCTGCGCAGCAGAATCACTAAACATCCGATCTGGACAGCATCAGATTCGATTGCTTTGAAGTGGCCGGTTCCACACATTTGACGTGCGGCACGGGTGGCAGGCGTGTTATGCGCCAGACACGTCAACAAAGAACCGCTTGGGCCGGACGACCGTTTTCGCACCGCAGGCACCGCGCCAAAGTTTCGCGAGGATCAAACCAAGCCGCGGCGGGGAATACCACTTTCTGGTCCGACCCATTACCGAAACGAATGCCTCGGTCATCCGGCCCGCCTTCCTCCCTGTGGAGACCTGGCTGTTTCCCAAAGCGCCTCGACCCGTCCGCGTTATTTGACACGCAATGCCGCAATCTGGTTCCAACTGCTAAAATTACCCATAATCCGGGACGGGCCGAAAACGCTTCAGTTCACCTGGCGTTCCAGAACGGTGCTGTAGGTCGTTCCGGTCCGCAGGCTACGGAAATCTGCATAGATCCTGCCGCCCTCGTACCGCGCATCAATCAGAGCGTTCACCCCGACCGCGGGTTCGGACGAGCTTTCGACGATGCCGATCTTGCCTGAACCATCCTGACTGATCGAGCCCGTGGCCTCGTAGAGTGTCCAGTCATCCATGGCATTGCGCCGCCACATGCTGGGCCCCCAGAACACGTTGTCCTGTTGCGTCTGGATGTCGAGCACCCATTCCGATTGGTTAAAACGCGGTGCATCCCCGGTGGCTGAATTCGAAGGCGACACCGTCGTTTGGCTGGCCGTCCAAGTGCCGCGAAGGTCGGGCGTGGTATCAGCGGCAGCCACCGTGCCAAGGGCGAGGGTTGTGGCCAGAGCGGCTGCTCCGGCAGTCATGTATCTGGTCATTGGCTCTCTCCATCTCATGGGGCCGTTGCTGGCCTTTTGAACAGATTGGGAGAGAGCTGGCGGGTTACAACTTACCTAAGGGAAACTTCATAATTGGTTTAGATTAGCGTTAACTGGCGGCATGTTTTATGGCCATTTTGACCCGTAATGCGGGCTTTAGTTCGCGCTACAGTGTTTCATAAATGGCTTTTACTTGGCGGGAACCAGCCCACCCCAACTCGGTTAGTGACAGTGATAGGGCTTTGAGCCCGCGTGACAGCACTGGCCCGGAGGTGAATCACTTCTACAGCCTCCACCGTGGGCAAAAGCCGTGGTTGCGGTCAGCGATGCAAAGACCGTCGCCAGAAACAAATGTCGCATTTGAAAATCCTATTTTCCATAAAAAACTGCAAGTTAATAAACGCTAACAGTCTTACCCGACGCCACAAGTTCCATATCGATGAAATTTTAGTTAATTCGGAGCGTTTTAGGACTGAACGTGTGGAACCCTGAGGAGCAAACGCGTTTGCAACAACTGATCAATAAAACCGAGGGCAGTGCCGACCCGAGGGGAGGCGCAAACGCGCCGCCCCATGGGGACGGGTCGGCGCGGCCCGGCGATGCCGCCGGGCGGGTGAGGGTATGTCAAATGACAGCAAACGCAATTCCTAAACTGCCAAGTCCTTAATTTGTTCTTTCGAAGAACGCTGGTCTGTCTTTCTTGATCTCATCCAATAGATCGTTGAATTGCTTCTTCACCAGAGGTCCCGGAAATTTCAAAAACCCACCTTCCTTGAATTCGATCATGGGGTACGGCTCAGGACACCAGCGCACCTCGATTCTCCTTCCAACTGCGAATAAATTTATTGAATAGTCGCGCGCAAATGCCCAAAACAGTTCCGGCTTGATCTCACCATTAATTTCGTTCAGCAAGAGCGGTCTGTTGACACTTTCGGCAATCCAAAAGTTCCCTTGGAAGTCAAAAGAATCTTGCTCTGCAGCAAATCTAAAAACGGTTTCGCCATGTTCTGACGAGAAAGGAACACAGCTTGTGTTGTGACAAATCTCGAGTTCCTCGGTCACAGAAAAATTGTTCAGAACAAAATACTTAGGAATAAACTTACCTTCTCTAGCTTCAATTAGCTCGTACCAGCCCCCGTATCTCCAAGTGGGATGCGCGCGATAGGTCCTTTCGTTCAAAATTCCGAACGTAATGAAACTCATGGAGAGATGGGCAGCGCTGGAGACGTCAACGGAAGCCGCACTTGGTTCACGCACAAATTTGATTGGATCATCTAACAGCCCAGATCCCGAACCGGCAAAGACAACTTCAAACCCATGAAATTGGTACACGTTGCATCGGTGGTGAATTATTGAAATCCCCGACTCCCAATGTAGCACCAATATGAATGAAGAATCTTCATATGATTCAAAATTTCTTGCTATGCGTTCTAAGGCTAAGGGTCCTTTATACGTCTCCATAATTGTTTCGATTTCATTAGCGCAAGTCCGAGCTAACGATAGCTCTCCGCTCCAGAGCAATCGACTTCCGTCACCAAGCTGTATGATCTTTGACTGCAAACGTGTTTGGATATGGCCTAGCGTATCTAACGGTTCTTGCCGACTTCCGAATGAAACCGGAGTTTCCAACCGGGGACCCTCGTCCGCTTCATCAGAAGTTATCAGGCAATCCGCCCAAAATGCTAAATCACCATTAGCTTTGTTCAGAACAAGAGAAATTACACTCATTCATATCTACTCATCTTCAACGACCACCATTATAGAAACGCAGCTGGCTACGCCAACCGCGTTCGGCCACCCGCCGTAAAAATGACTAGCTACTAGCTGTCCATCTGCTTCCAAACCACCACCGGGTGCCGCACGCATTTGGCTTTGCCAAACGCCTTCGCGCACTCGCACCTAAAATGGACTAAGAGTCCATTTTAAGTGCGGAAATAAACGCCTCCTGCGGAATATCAACTTTCCCGAACTGACGCATCTTCTTTTTCCCCGCTTTCTGCTTGTCCAGCAGTTTGCGTTTCCGCGTGGCGTCGCCTCCGTAACACTTCGCGGTCACGTCCTTGCGCAGGGCCGAGAGGGTCTCGCGCGCGATGACCTTGCCTCCGATGGCGGCCTGGATCGGGATTTTGAACATGTGGCGCGGGATCAGGTCTTTGAGCTTTTCGCACATCGCCCGGCCCCGCATCTCGGCCCGGTCGCGGTGAACCATGGTCGACAGCGCGTCCACTGGCTCATCATTCACAAGGATCGACATTTTGACCAGATTATCCTCTGTGTAGCCGGTCATTTGGTAGTCGAAGGACGCATAGCCCTTGGTCACCGATTTCAGACGATCATAGAAGTCGAAGACGACCTCGTTCAGCGGCAGGTCATATACGACCATGGCCCGGCTGCCCGCATAAGTCAGGTCCAGCTGGATACCGCGGCGGTCCTGGCAGAGTTTCAGCACGTCGCCGAGGTATTCGTCAGGCACCAGAATGGTCGCCTTGATGCGCGGTTCTTCAAGGTGGTCGACCTTGGACAGGTCAGGCATGTCGGCGGGGTTGTGAAGCTCGATCATCTCGCCGTCTTTCATAAAGACGTGGTAGATCACGCTTGGTGCAGTGGTGATGAGCTCGATATCATATTCGCGTTCGATGCGGTCGCGGATAACCTCAAGATGCAGCAGGCCGAGAAAGCCGCAGCGGAAGCCAAAGCCCAGCGCGGCCGAAGTTTCCATTTCGTATGAGAACGAGGCGTCGTTCAGAGCCAGTTTTTCAATCGCGTCGCGCAGGTCTTCGAATTCGGCAGAATCCACCGGGAAGAGGCCGCAGAAAACCACAGGCTGCGCAGGTTTGAAGCCGGGCAGAGCGTCTTCAGCACCATTGCGGTCGTTGGTGATGGTATCTCCGACGCGGGTGTCGCGGACCTGTTTGATCGAGGCGGTCAGGAAGCCGATCTCACCGGGGCCCAAGGAGTCTACCATCTCCATCTCAGGCCGAAAAACACCGATGCGGTCAACGTGGTGCAGGGTGCCGTTCGACATGAACTTAACCCGCATTCCCTTTTTCAGCGTGCCGTCCATGATACGTACCAGAACGATAACGCCGAGGTAGGCGTCGTACCATGAATCCACCAGCATCGCCTTGAGCGGCGCGTCTACGGTTCCCTGTGGCGCGGGCAGCTGGTGAACAATAGCCTCAAGCGTTTCATGGATACCCTGCCCCGTCTTTGCCGAAACCTGAATGGCGTCGGTGGCGTCAATACCAATCACATCCTCGATCTGTTCAGCAACGCGGTCGCAATCGGACGCCGGCAAGTCGATCTTGTTCAGGACCGGCACGATCTCATGATCAGCGTCGATGGCTTGATACACATTTGCCAGCGTTTGCGCCTCGACCCCTTGGGTCGAATCCACGACCAGCAGAGATCCCTCGACAGCGCGCATGGACCGAGAAACCTCGTAGGCAAAGTCCACGTGGCCGGGGGTGTCGATCAGGTTCAGCACGTATGCCTCGCCATTATCAGCGGTATAGTCGATGCGGACCGTGTTGGCCTTGATGGTGATGCCCCGCTCACGCTCGATATCCATGCTATCGAGTAGCTGTTCCTTCATATCGCGATCCTTGACCGTTCCCGTCTCTTGTATGAGCCGGTCGGCAAGAGTGGATTTGCCATGGTCGATATGCGCGACGATGGAGAAATTGCGGATATGAGCGAGGTCTGTCATGGAGTGGGATATGTCCGTAGTTTGGGGCCTCGTCAAGCAGTGAAACGTTGACTAAAAAGTCAAATCGACCTGTTTGGACCGACAGAAATTCACCCGAAATGAGGGAATTAAAAGGTACGTATCAGCAACCGTCAAATTAAGTCTCCTAAACGTAGGCGCAGTTTTCGCTGCCATTCCATCTTTTTGCTCGAACTGAACCCGCTGACAACTAACAATTCCAGAAGAATTTAATGCTCGATTTTGTGCTAAAGAAATAGGCAAGCGGCAACATTCACAGCGTTTTTGTAAATGTTTAAAACTCAAATCGAGCGAAAAACGGCAGGGATTATAAGTACCCACTCAGTGTTTTGAGAACGTTTTCACTTTACAGAGGGTTATTTATTGATCCGGAATCCAGTTTGATTCATAATTGCGCGCAAGCCGAGAGGGTCGATAGAACTCTCCGGTCAGGCAAAGACGAGGCAAGGGCATGAAACAGTTTCTCTTAATCGCATTCTGTGCGACTTCGCTGACGGCGGTATCCCCGACACTGACGGAAGCTGCGCAAATCAAGCGAGCGTGTTTGGCATCGGACCGGGCCGCTGCAACGCGGGACAGGTGCAATTGCATCCAGCGAGTGGCCAATCAGGCGCTGACTAGTAGTGACCAGAAGACCGTAGCCAAGTGGTTCACCGACCCCCATCAGGCTCAGGAACTCAAGATGTCGCAATCTGCGCAAGACGATGCGCTGTGGGATCGGTATCAAAACTTCGGCCAGATGGCGCAGGCTGTGTGCGGCTGATCCCTGGCGGGAAAGCTTGACCTGATCCACGCTGCCCCTCAGAAAAGGCGCAGCGAAAAGGATTATGCATGGTGATGAAAGGGCTGACCCTGCGTGGACTCGAGGTATTCGAGGCACTGGCAAGAACGGGATCTGTGGCGCAAGCTGCCGAGATCACAGGGCTTAGCCAGCCTTCGGTTTCCCAGCAACTTCGCAACCTGGAAAAGGCGTTGGGCACCGATCTGGTGGATCATGGGCGCCGCCCTATGCGCCTGACGCAGGCAGGGCGCAGTTTTCTTGCGCGCGCAGAAGCCATACTCGCGGAACTTCAAATGGCTCAAAGCGAGCTGACAGTTATGGACTTGGGACATCTTACCACATTGTCCATCGGGCTTATCGACGACTTTGACAACGACCTGACCCCGCGTCTGGCTACCTTGCTGGCTGACAGTTTAACCCGCTCCAAATTCAAACTAATAACTCTGCCCAGTCTGGAGATATTCGAGGAACTTGAATCCCAACGCCTGCACCTTGCCGTTTCCGCCCACAGTGGCGAAGTGCTTGAAGGCGTGATCGAATACCCTTTGGTCCGCGACCCCTTTATCCTTGTTGCGCCTAAAGGATCGGGCGGTGCCGAAGCAGTGTTAAAAGACCTGCCATTTTTGCGATACGCGCGCGAACAACTGATCAGCCGTCAAATAGAGGGCCAGTTGGCCCGGCACGCCATGGAGTTCGAAGAACGGTTCGAGATAGGTTCGCACATGGCTTTGATGGCAATGGTCGCCCGTGGGCTGGGTTGGGCTGTAACAACCCCACTGGGATATATGCGCGCGGCAAGATTCCACGACGGACTAGAGGTCCACCCTGCCCCGTTTGGGGAAGTTTCTCGTACTATTTCCCTTTTTACGAGATCGGATTGGTCGGATCAGGTTCCAAACGATGTGGCTGATATGATCCGAAGGTTGATGAAACGTCAAATTATCGACCCAGCGGTAACGCAGGTCCCTTGGTTGGCTGATAAACTGGTTGTTATCGACAATTAAGATGTCAAATGATCGTGCAACCCTTTTGTTGCCGTTTCGATCAAGTAAAACGCTCCTTCGAAATCACCTGTGTAGTAAGGGTCGGGGATATGATCTTTCCCGATATGCGGTGAGAAATCCGTAAGCAACCTGACCGGAGTGCCCATACCCGGTGGCCGTAACGCTTCGATATCGGCAATGTTATCCCGATCCATGCCAATGATCAGATCAAAAAGCTCAAAGTCGCTGGCCAAGAATTGCCTGGCCCGTAAGTCGCTCAGATCAATTCCCCGGGCCAATGCAGCCTCTTGCATAGGAGCGTATGGCGGACGACCGATATGCCATCCAGAAGTTCCGGCGCTGTCGACGGTATGTGTCGGCACAATAGTACGAAATACACCTTGGGCCGCAGGAGAACGGCAAATGTTGCCCAAACAGACAAATAGAATACGGCGTGTCATAGCACCGGTTCTAATATATGGAGAGGACATGGAAAAGATCGTCATCCTGACCGGGGCTGGAATATCCGCTGAAAGCGGGCTTGGGACTTTCCGGGACGAAGGCGGTCTGTGGGCACAGCACAGGATCGAAGACGTCGCTACCCCCGAAGGCTTTGCACGTAATCCGGCGCTGGTTCACAATTTTTATAACGTGCGCCGAGTGCAGGCCGCTAAGGCACAGCCCAATGCGGCACATCAAGCATTGGCCCGGCTGCAACGCGATTGGCCTGACGAGGTGATAGTCGTCACACAGAATGTCGACGGCCTGCACGAGGCAGGTGGATCACAAGATGTAATTCATATGCATGGAACTTTGGCTGGAGCACTTTGTTCCAGTTGTAGTCATCGCTGGAAGTCTGCCGAACAAATGACACCAGCCGATCCTTGCTCCAGATGTGGTCGCCCAACTGTGCGGCCAGATGTCGTTTGGTTTGGAGAGATGCCATATTTCATGGATGAGATTTATGATCATTTATCCGGCGCGCGAATCTTTGCAGCCATAGGAACATCTGGTCAGGTCTATCCGGCAGCAGCTTTTGTGCATGAAGCCATTGCTGCGGGCGCAAAAACCTTTGAGCTTAACCTCGAGCCTTCTACGGGGGTTTTACACTTTGATAATATATTGACAGGTCCAGCCACTCAAACAGTTCCCAAATGGGTGGATGATTTGCTGAAACGACGCTGATCGTATTGCCGCGCGACAAGACCCAAAAATCTCGGTTATGCTGTATCAGCATCTACATAAGGATGAAGGATGACAGATCAGGATCCAAAAACCGGCGAAGTTCTCGATGATATTGAGCTCGACCGACGTGATAAACTTAGTAAACAGCTCGCCGACCTTTGGTGGACTTTCCTGATCCGCGGCGTGTTGGCCGCTTGTGTTGGCATTGCCGCGCTATTTTGGCCAAGCGGGAGCATCTCTTTGCTTTTGCGTCTGGTCGGAATACTTTTAATCTTCGATGGCGGGCTGACGCTGCTTGGATTTGGCCGTCGTGGGTTGGTCGGCGGGGTCGGAATAGGTGCGATGCTGATTGGTGTGATCCTACTGGTCTGGCCGGAAGGGACAGCGAAACTCGCCTTTTTCCTGCTTGGTGCGTGGGCTCTGATTGTAGGCATCGGGTCTTTGGCCGCGTGGCGGCAGATGCATGAGCGCGATCCCCAACGGAATGCGATGCGAAATTCAGGGTTTGTCGCGCTCGCTATTGGTCTTGTGCTAATTTTCTCTCCAGGAATCGGCTTGTTCGCTTTGGGTTGGGTCATCGCCTTTTCTGCGCTCGCAGTAGCGGCGGTTATGTTCTGGTTGACAGCACACTTCAAACGCGCAGGGGACCGCCTGTCGATGCGTACAATAAACCGGTAAACAACAACTCAAGTGCTTAAGACCGGGCAACTCCGGTCTTAAGCAAGGATTATAGCCGCGAAACGGGCTTAGTTCAGTCGCAGTTCAATGCGAATTGGCACCATTACCCTTTCGGTTCAGGTCGACAGGCACTTCGATTTCGACTTCTCCTGCCTGCTCGAAAACAAGTGTGACAGGAACAGTCGCATCCTGCTCAAAAGGCTTGGTCAACCCCATGAACATCACGTGATCACCTCCCCGCCGCAAAACATACGTCTCACCAGCAGGAATGACGAAGCCTTCCTTGACATGAAACATCTTGGCTACGCCGTTTTCGTCAACTTTGTGAGTATGCAATTCGACTCGGTCGGCCGCGTCAGAGATCGCACCAATCAAACGATCATCTTCCTCGCCGGTATTTATTATCATCATAAAAGCTGCCCCGGCTTTGGCGTGTTTGTTTGATGATCGGGCATAGGCATCATCTACTTTGATTGAACTGTCGGCAACGGCGATTGATCCAAGTGCAGAAAAGATCATCGCAGTCAGCAAGTTAGATTTGAGCGACATAAAAGCTCTCCTAAAATTCCATAGTTTGTTCCAGAGATCGTTCGTCACAAGAAATTAGGAGGCGCCCTCGCCGGTCGAAGCGGTATGGCCGATGCAATCAAACTGGACACACCCCGCTCCGGCTCGCCACCGGATCGGGCTGGTGGTCCCGGCAACAAAGGAAACTCAGCGAAAAGAGCCGCTAAAAGGGTAAGGGAGTAATCAGGACAGTAGTGCGGAGGTCGCGTTGGTTGGCCCTGATCGTCTACATAAACAACCACAGGCCCTGTTCCGGTACACAGAACAATCTGCGCCGCCGTCCGATCCAGCCCACGTGACATCGCCATGGCAACGCCTGCTAGTCCAATTAGAACGGACAGGGCAATAGGTAGAAATATGTGTCGCAGAGCCATCATATTGGCGTTGGATATAGGCCGGGGAAACCCCGGCCTTCAAGCGTGAATGACCCCTCCGCGGCATTGCGTCAACCGTCTGTTCCGGGACGTTTATCTAATTCGACGGTCAGGCTGATATGCTGGCGGTTAACACGCCGCTGCATTCGGCTGCAGGTGCTGATAGCTTTGCTGAAAAACGCCGGTACAAGCAGAAGAAATTGAAACGACTTTCTGGGCATCGATGTGTCTCCGCCATTGGAATAACCACAAACATAACTCAATTCGAGGGATCTTTATGTGAAGAACATCACGTTTTAGGGAATTTTTGTCTGTTCGAAATCATCAGCTTTCTAAATAAAAAAGAAACCCTGCACCGAACGGTACAGGGCTCACTAAATCCGGTAAGATCGGTGATCAGGCCGACGCTTGCGCCTTAGCGATTTCCTTCTTCACTTTAAGCGCGTTATCCGACAATTCTTCGTCTTTGGCCTTGGCTAGGAAAGCGTCCAACCCGCCACGGTGGTCAACCGAGCGCAGGGCAGCCGCCGATATACGCAGTTTAACACCGCGTCCGAGGGTTTCAGATTGCAGTGTAACATCGTTTAAATTTGGCAAAAAACGACGACGAGTTCTGTTTTTGGCGTGGCTGACATTGTTGCCAGTCATCGGGCCTTTTCCGGTCAGTTCGCAGCGGCGCGACATTGTTTCTTCCTTTGTATCTGAAGGCCAGGCTCAAGACCCTCGGCCAAATCACAAGGGGCACAACCCGAAGTCGCGCCCGAAAACTGGTTGGATGCGTGTAGTGGGAATCGCCGAAAGGGTCAAGACAGACAGTGCGAATTCTTTAAGTTTGCTTTCCGGCAATGTTTGGTGTCGGCACTTCACGCGAATGGTTCGCCTGTATTCATTTGGAAATAGAACTTTTGTTTGATCAATTCAGCATCGCCAACATCTTTTCTGCAGCAGTTGTCGGACTAAGCCGACCGCTCGCCACTTCGTCCTTCAACCGATCCATGTCAGCCTTGGCCTTTGCCGTGTCCAGGCGGGCCAACAGGGTATGGCGGACTTCCTGATCGAACCAATATTTGGCTTGCGCGGCTCGGTTTGCCTGCCAATGGCCGTTATCGCGACGCCACTGAACAAGGGATTGCATCTCTTTCCATGCCGCGTCTAACCCGTGTTGTTCCACGGCCGAAACGGTCATTGCTTTAGGAAAGTCCTCGGGGTCTTGCGGGCGCTTGCGCAGTAGCCGTAAAGCTCCTGCATAATCTGCGCAGGTACGTGTGGCGGCCGCTTTAAGGTCTCCGTCTGCCTTATTCACAAGAATCATGTCGGCCATTTCCATGATGCCGCGCTTGACGCCTTGCAATTCGTCCCCACCTGCGGGTGCAAGAAGCAAAAGGAACAAGTCGGACATCTCCGATACGACAGTTTCAGACTGACCAACACCGACAGTTTCGATCAACACCACGTCGTAACCCGCAGCCTCGCAAAGAGCGATGGCTTCCCGGGTGCGGCGGGCGACGCCGCCCAAATGGCTTTGGCTTGGCGAGGGTCGGATAAACGCATTTTTCTCGCGGCTTAACCGCTCCATGCGCGTTTTGTCGCCCAATATCGAGCCGCCCGATCTGGCAGAGCTCGGATCAACCGCCAACACAGCGACCTTAAGACCCTGACCAATCAACATCATGCCAAAGCTTTCAATAAAGGTGGATTTGCCCACCCCCGGAGTACCTGACAAACCTATGCGCAACGACTGGCGACCAGCCCCGGCCAAGCGGGCCAGCAATTCCGAGGCTTGCGACCTGTGATCAGCGCGTGCACTTTCGACCAACGTTATGCCGCGAGCCAACGCTCGGCGGTCGTGATTCAATATCCTGTCACTCAGGCTTTTTGTGTCCATGTCAATCCCGATGTCCTGCGACATCACTAATTGCCGTTGCACTGGGGCGTTTGTCCAGACCATAGAGGCCTGAAATTGTTCTGCACAGGATTAGGGGCAAACTGGGGGAAATGGCAGTGGCTTCCTTTACGACCCGGATCCGCAGTCTCCGTTCATTTGCTGGCGAAAGGGTTGGCGAGCACGTTCGGTCATTGTTTGAGACGAGTATGCTATGTGAAACGGCCTTGAATTTGAGCCAATAGCAGGAACTGGACCTATGGCTGCAGTTGGCGGATAAAGCCGACATGACGACCCTACCGATCGATGAAGTCCTGCCCGAATTGATATCGGCACTGAAATCCCGCGGTCGCGCCGTTTTGCAGGCCCCGCCCGGTGCTGGTAAAACTACGCGTGTGCCCCTTGCTATGCTTCAGGCTGACCTTTGCCAGGGCAGGATTGTCATGCTTGAACCGCGCCGCCTGGCCGCCCGAGCCGCTGCCGAGCGTATGGCAGAAACACTTGGGGAACCCATGGGTAAAACCGTCGGCTACAGGGTACGCGGTGAGTCAAAAGTTTCCAAGGGAACACGTATCGAAGTTGTTACCGAGGGCATTCTGACCCAGATGCTGCAATCTAACCCTGATTTACCCGGAGTAGGCGCTGTAATCTTCGATGAATTTCACGAACGATCCCTGAATGCTGATTTGGGGCTGGCTCTTTGCCTCGAAGTTGCAGGCGCTTTGCGCGAAGATTTGATGCTGCTGGTAATGTCGGCAACATTGGACACTGAACCAGTTGGGCAATTGATGAACGCACCGCTGGTGACATCCGAAGGCCGCAGCTTTCCAGTAGATATTCGTTGGTTAAACCACCCTCTGGGCGTAGGCGCACGGCGGTTGGAAGCGTTTACAGATCTGATCGTTCAAGCGGAGCGTAATACGCGCGCGACCGGTGGTAGTATTTTGGCCTTCCTACCGGGCGAAAGGGAAATACGGCAAGCTGAAGCAGCGTTGAGCAGTCAATTGCCAGCTCAGTGCGATGTCTTCCCGCTTTTTGGTGCAATGCCGTTCGCGGACCAACGCAAGGCGATTTCCCCTTCGATAAATGGAAGAAAAGTAGTTTTGGCGACTTCGATTGCTGAAACCTCGTTAACCATTCCTGATGTTCGTGTCGTGGTCGATATGGGCCAGGCGCGTCGATCCCGGTTCAATCCCGGCTCTGGCATGTCGCGACTGGTCACAGAAAGGGTCACAAGGGCCGAAGCAACGCAACGCGCGGGACGTGCGGGACGGGTGGCCTCGGGCATTTGCTATAGACTATGGTCGAAAGGAGAAGAAGGCGCTTTGGCTACCTTTCCCCCCGCCGAAATCGAAGCAACCGATCTAACTGGACTGGTTCTTGAATTGTCACTCTGGGGAGCCGAACCAAGTGAGCTTTCATTTCTGACGCAACCACCCGAAGGAGCAATGGCCGAGTCTCGTTCACTGCTCACGATGTTGGGTGCATTGGATGGTAAGGGATGGATAACGGATCATGGCCGTGCTTTGGCGGCATTTCCGCTTCATCCGCGTTTGGGTCATATGCTGGTGCGTGCAGGTACCCAAGCTGCACAGTTAGCGGCCCTGTTGGCCGAAAGGGACCCGCTCAAAGGTGCCCCGGCAGACCTTTTGTTGCGCCTTGAGGCGCTGCGTAATCGGCAAACTTTTCAACAAAACCGGCCCTGGCCTGCGAACAAAGGCGTTTTGGATCGAATAAAGGCAGAAACCAGACGCCTTGAAACCCATTCAAAAAAGGGCACCAAAAAATTGTCTCCGGCAGCTATGGCAGCTATGGCCTACCCTGATCGTATCGGGCAAAGGCGCAAAGGCGACATGCCAAGATATATCCTGTCCGGTGGCAAGGGCGCCGTGTTGGACGCCAGCGACCCGTTGGCGTCTGCTCCGTTTATTCTGGCAGTCGATACAGACGGAAACCCACGGGAAGCCAAAATTCGCATGGCCGTCAGAATTTCTGAAGGTGAGATCAGGGACTTGTTTGCGGATCAAATTGAGTGGACGAACAGTTGTGAATGGTCAAAACGAGAGCGTCGCGTCATTGCCCGTCGAAAAGAACGGTTTGGTGCAATATCTCTGGAGGAACGTGTTTGGAAAGATGTACCGCCAGAAATCGTTGCAAAAGCGATGCTCGATGGTGTCCGTGACCTTGGATTGAGGTTCAACGGTGCAGCGGCACGGTTGGCTGCACGCGTCGAACTGGTCCGCGCTGATGGTGTGGACTTACCTGACTTTTCCCTCGAAGGGCTAATGGCCTCACTTGAAGATTGGCTTTTACCCATGCTGTCCGGAGTGAGGAACGCTGACGACTGGAAGCGGTTCGACCTTTTGCCAGCGCTCAGGTCGCGCCTGGACTGGAGTCAAACTCAGGAGCTTGACCGACGCGCTCCGGGTTCATTTGAAACGCCATTGGGACGGAAGGTGCCGATAGATTACGGCAGCGAGACACCTGAGATCGCGGTTCGCCTGCAAGAAGTCTTTGGAGTTACTAAGCATCCGATCGTAGGCGGGACACCTTTAAAGATCACTTTGTTATCGCCTGCGCAAAGGCCGATCCAGATCACCCGTGACTTGCCGGGGTTTTGGACCGGATCTTATGCGGAAGTCCGTAAAGACATGCGTGCCCAGTATCCAAAACACCCCTGGCCCGAAGATCCGACGCAAGCGGATCCGACACTGCGTGCTAAAGCACGTAAGAACTAAATGAACATGTTCGCCAACCCGTTAATAAATTTTTTCGAATTTCCAAATAATAATAAGAATTTACAATCAATGCGAAATAATCGTTGAGAACCCGGCCTTAAACGCCTATTTATCGACGACTGGCCACGACGCTTTCGTCGAAGAAGGGATCAAAATGTCTAAATGGCTGCGAAATCTATGGAAAAAGGTTGCTAGACCGTTTTCCCTGCGCCCCCCAAAGGTGCAGTTCGCAGCCCTGTGCACGCGAACCACAAATAATCAGCCCGAGGTTTTGCTTATTACAAGCAGAGACACCGGTCGTTGGGTAATACCCAAAGGTTGGCCGATTGATGGGTTGGATGGGGCTGGTACCGCGCAACAGGAAGCTTGGGAAGAGGCTGGAGTGCGCGCAAAGACAGTTGATCCCGATCCAATTGGTCAATTCACTTATGACAAAGTCCTCAACGACGGCACTTCTCAGCCAATTCTGACCAGCGTCTACCACATCAGTGTAGATAAGCTGTCGGACAAATTCCCCGAGATGGCTCAAAGGAAACGCGCCTGGGTATCACCAAAGATTGCCGCCGAACGTGTGCGGGAACCGGAACTGCGCGACCTTTTGCTGAGTGTCTGAGCTTATATTCTGTCCTTCAGCTCAAGGTGTGAAACGCAATGGTGTTGCCATCGGCCGATGGGGATTTTTTTACAAGCTATTGGATGCGATGTGAGCACCGGGTGCGAAGTCGCTTTCGAGTGTGAATTCAAACAACCGGATCATCTCGCACAACTTGATCCGGGTTCATCGGTTCGCAGTTTCCTTTCTTAATTAGATCAGCGACACGCTGGCAAATCGGCGTTGAGACTCCGACCTTTTCCCCAAGGCGAATTACCTCTCCTTGCAAGCTGTCGATTTCTGTAGAACGTGAAGCCGTGAAATCATGAGCCATCGAAGTTCGCGCGGTTGGATCGATTGTCAACATGCGCGCAGCTATGCGGGAAAAAACCGGGGTCGGAAGACGAAGAATGTAAGGCGTGACCCAAACTGGCAATGGTGTTGTCGAAGCCGCCTTGATTCCTGAGGCTTTAAGTACTGTAAGTGCTTCGACCATTTGATCCGCCAACAAGCGTCGCCACTGACGGCTCAATAGCTGCTCCCGAAGCGTTAGGCCGGATAAAGCGTTCAGTGCGTTGTTGAGATTGATCAGAAGCTTACCCCATTGAACGGCTTCTATGTCGTTGCTTTCAATAATTTGCTGCAATTCACTGCCAAGCAACTTTCCTAATTCGCCCGGACCGCTTTGGATTATGATCTCGCCAGAGGAGGCGCGATGGTATGTGGCTGGGTCGACTGGTACGACGTTAAAAGGCACCATACCAGCCCGAACATCATGATCAGGCAGTTCACGTCTTAAAATGCGGCTGCTTTCCATACCATTCTGCCACGAAAGTATTGGTGCATGATCAGCCACGTTTTGTACGATCAAAGAAGCCATTTCCGCAGTCGCGCCAGTTTTTACCGTCACAATAACGATTTCTGCGCTCTGCAAACAAACGGCGTCTTCAGTCAGTGTCAAATCCTTAGGTGAAATGTGACGATACAGACCTGAATAATCAGTGACTGTCAGGCCGTGTTGCCGAATAGGGTCAAGAACTCTGGCACGACCCAATAGAGCGACTTCGTGCCCAACTTCAGCCAGCAATCCACCGCAATAACACCCGATGCTGCCCGCGCCGGCGATGACAATCTTCATGGCGACACTCCCGTTGGTTTGGAGGGTCGCCAAATTTGGTCAGTCGGGCAAGCGGGTTTTCGAAATCGCCTTTAGCGTGCTCGTCGCGGTTTGGTGCGCTCGAGTTCCTCTGTGATCGGAATAAATTCCTGATCATCACCCGGCGGAAGCTGAAAGGCTCCTGCTGCCCAATCGGCCTTTTTCCATTCCCGTGTTGCCGTTTCGATTTTTTCCTTTGAAGAAGAAACGAAGTTCCACCAGATATATCGGTCCTCATTCATAGTTGCCCCGCCTAACAGCATTAACCGCGCCCCGGCCGGTCCGGCTTTGACCGACAGGCGATCCCCGGGGCGGAATACCATCATGCGACCGGCCTCAAAAATATCTCCGGCGATCTCCACCGACCCTTCGGTGACGTAAACTCCGCGATCTTCATGATCATCCGGCAAAGGAAAAGATGCGTCCGGCTCCATCTGAACATCAAGATAAAATGTCTCTGACATCATGGTCACTGGGCTGGTTTCGCCATAAGCCGATCCAAGGATCAACCGCGCGCTGACACCTGCATCCTGAATGTTGGGCAAAGCGCCTTGTTTGTGGTGTTCAAAATCAGGGGCCATGTCTTCGTGTGCCTCGGGCAGTGCGATCCAAGTTTGAATGCCAAAAAGACTGTGGCGATGACCGCGCGTTTCATCACTGGTGCGTTCTGAATGTGTGACCCCGCGACCCGCGACCATCCAATTGACTTCACCTGGGTAGATCATCTGATGAGTGCCAAGGCTGTCGCGATGCTCGAACTCTCCGTTGTAAAGATAGGTTACCGTACCCAGCCCAATATGCGGGTGCGGGCGCACGTCAAGGCCACCTTCGGTTATGAATTCGGCGGGACCCATCTGATCAAAAAAGATGAATGGACCAACTAATTGACGATCAACCGATGGTAACGCTCGCCGCACCTCGAACCCGCCCAAATCACGTGCGCGCGGGATAATCAGTGTTTCAAGCGCCGAACTGTCGTTTACACATTCCGGGTTGTGGGTCGGGTTCCAACTCATACCTTTTCTCCCTTGGTCGGAGCCGCGCAGTATTTGGCTCAATGTTCGCTATTCGAGGATATATGTCACTCTTAACACTTGAAAAGTGCGTCAATGCACAGATTGGGTGCAACACATGACGGCGTTAGTGAAGTCAAAGAGGCTTGATCGAAGTTCCGTGTTTCCTTTATCCCGGCTTAGGTCTTCTATTTGGGCCAAAGCTGAGGGAAAAATGGACCTGAAATCCTGTCTCCTTCGCGGTAACCAGCGGCTTCAAATTGTTTACGCTCATCCTTGGCCCAGTCCCCGCGGTATCGAATGACACCATCCGGCGCGGTCATTCTTAAGGTGTAGCGACGTACCGTTTCGGTAGGCGTGGTGGAAGAAAGACCACCGTGAAGCGTTCGCATATCGAAAAATATGCAATCCCCCAGCTCCATATCCCATTGCAGCAAATTATATGCGTCTGGATTATCGTTAATATCCGGTGGCGCGTAATAGGTTTTACCTGCGACTTCGGTTTGTTCGTAACTTGGGTGCCCATCCGCGAACCGGACTCGCATAAAAAGCTTGTCCCACAAATGTGATCCTTGCACGAAGGCAATCCCGTTTTCCTTCGTTACCGGTTCCAACGGCAACCAAAGGACACACATCGTGCCCTCGAAGTCAAAATAAGACAGATCCTGATGAAATGGTGGGCGCGACGTTGATCCGGCCTCTCGCAGAAACCAATTGTCCATAACAAGGTTTACAGATTCAGCCTTAAGCAATTCAGCCGCAATTGCTGCACAAGGAGAATTCCGGACAAATTTTTCAAACTGCGAAAACTTGTTCCAAGCCCAGTAGTCCTCAAAATATGCGGGAGCAGAAGGGTCCTTTGTGTGACGTGTAAAATTTTCGGTTGGTGTTTTCAGGTCAGCGTCTATGCCTTCGCGTAGCAAAGAAAGCCAGTCTGCAGAAAATTTCGACCGTAAAACGACGGCCCCGTCTCTTTGAAAGGCTGCAACTTCCTCGGGTGAGACAAGACTAGCTGTATTCAATTCAAGACCTTTCCAATCACGTTTTACAAAGCCGAGGTTTGCATCCCCTCTTGCGGGGGGTCAAAGACTTTCGAAAATGTAAGCCGAAGCCAGACTTCCACGCGGCCAAACGATTGCGCAATTCTCTGCCGGTGATGCTCGGAATTGGTTTCGGGCGTGCTATGTTTAGAACATGATGACGGCGGCTCGTGCCAACCCGAGCTAAAATTTTGCGAATTGCAGGAGACCTATTGATGACTGATACGCCTTTCACTCGTCGTTCTTTCATGGTCGCCGGTGGTGCTGTGCTGACAGCCGGAGCATCTTCGTTTTTTGTTCCTGCCAGGGCAAACAGTCTTGCCCCGACGCCATCAATGCGCGGCGGATCCAACAATTACCGGCCCGGTGCCCCCATTGTGGATCGCATAGGAGGCGGAGGATTTTGGATGACTGGTACCGTCCGCCGCGCAGGAGATGGGGCCCCGCTACCAGGGCAACGCATTCAAATATGGGCCCACACGACGGAAGGTCATGAGCGAGATCCACATAGTCATGGCGCGACGCTAACTGACGCCAAGGGTGAGTTTCGTCTAGAGATGCCGCAGATTGTCCCCGCGTTTGGCCAACCTCATGGACACCTTGCCTATGACAGTGGTGAGTTTGAGACTGTTTTCCTGCGGCCGATTATGCCCAGCGCCAAGGACAAATCCCTGATTGCCCATTTCGTCCTGCAACCCATCTGACTTCAACGGATAATCAGAGATGCGACGCATGCGCGTGATCATAACATGGTCGGCGTTGGTAATAGTAGCAATTCTGCCAATTGCCGCCGCTGCGAATAGTCCGCTGCTAGCTTGGAGACAACCAATCTATATCACGGCCGGATTTGCCGGGGTCGTTGGGATGGTCCTGCTGCTTTTTCAGCCCTTACTGGCCAGCGGTAAATTGCCAGGTCTTTCGCCGAAGCGCAGCCGAACCACGCACAAATGGGTTGGAGTGGCTCTGGTACTGGCAGTCGTTATTCATGTTACAGGGCTGTGGATCACAAGCCCACCAGATGTAATCGACGCGCTGCTGTTCGTATCCCCAACTCCGTTCTCAGCTTGGGGCGTTATTGCGATGTGGGCGATATTCGCGGCTGGCACGCTTGCATTGGCGCGTCGGCGTTTGCGCATACGTTTCAAAACGTGGCGTTTGGCTCATACATTTCTGGCATCTGTAACCGTGGTTGGAGGTATTGTTCACGCCATGTTGATCGAGGGAACGATGGAGATTATGACCAAAACTGTGCTTTGCATATTGGTCTTAGTGGCCAGCGTAAAAACACTCGCTGATCTGCGTGTTTGGATGATCTGGTCGCGTTGAGGGAAGTGATCCTCTTCAAACGCCAAGACACCACCGCATTACCGCCTTTTGCGCATGCAGTCGGTTTTCAGCCTCGTCAAATATGACCGAGTTGGGCCCGTCCATCACCTCGGACGTCACTTCTTCTTCGCGGTGCGCAGGCAGGCAATGCATGAACAGGGCATCAGATTTGGCATGGGACATGAGATCCGCGTTAACCTGATATGGCCTTAGCAGATTGTGCCGCCGTTCCTTTGCAGACTGAGAATCATGCATCGAAACCCAAGTGTCCGCGACGACAAGATCTGCGCCTTCAACGGCTTTATAGGGATCGCGCTCAATCACGATTTTTGATCCCTTTTGCCGTGCAAATCCCATGAAGTCCTCTTCGGGGTCAAACTGAGCCGGTCCGGTGAAGGTAAGGTCAAAACCGAATTGGCCAGCAGCATGTAGAAAAGAGGCACATACATTGTTACCGTCCCCGGTCCAAACAACTTTCTTTCCCGCGATCGGACCTCGATGCTCTTCAAAGGTCAAAACATCTGCCATTATCTGGCAAGGATGGGTTCGGTCCGTCAGCCCGTTGATAACTGGCACATCCGCGTATTCCGCCATTTCCGTAAGAATGGATTCGTCAAATGTTCGGATCATGATCATGTCAACATAGCGCGACAAGACCCGGGCAGTGTCGGCAATGTTTTCGCCATGACCCAACTGCATGTCCTTGCCCGACAACATCATTGTCTGACCGCCCATCTGACGAACACCGACGTCGAAGGAAACGCGGGTCCGTGTCGAAGGCTTTTCGAATATTAACGCCACCATGCGGTCCTTTAGCGGCTGATCGTCATCAAGTGCCGCCTTCGGCCGTCCCAGACGAGCCTGTTTCATTGTGCTTGCCTGATTGATCATTGACCGCAAATCCGCTGCATCGGTCTTGTGAATATCTAGGAAGTGATTCATTTCGTTTCGCTTTTTACTGTTGGCGGACGGCAATAATCCGATCTCACATTTTAGTTTAGAAAGGAAAAAGATCAGGCCGTGGCCAGGCTGGATTCGATCTGCTTGGCTGCTTTTTCAAGGCGTATCATCGCTTGCGCAATGTCGTCTTCGGTCAAGGTCAGTGGCGGCAAGAGGCGGATCACGTTATCAGCTGCAGGCACCGTAATTACCTCATTGTCGTATCCTGCGTTGACCACATCAAGATTGTTAGGCTTGCATTTCAAACCCAGCATCAGGCCAGAGCCGCGCACTTCTTCGAACACATCTGGATGATCGGCAATAAGGCCTTCCAGTTTTTGCCGCAGCAGCCCTGCCTTGCGGTTAACGCCATCCAAAAACGCCGGAGTGGCAACCTGATCGATTACCGCGCAGCCCACAGCACAACCTAACGGATTGCCACCATAGGTCGAGCCATGCGTTCCGGCAGTCATACCGCTGGCCGCGTCTTCGGTGGCCAATACCGCGCCCAAGGGAAACCCGCCACCAATTCCCTTGGCGATCATCATGATGTCCGGCGTGACACCTGCCCATTCATGGGCAAAAAGTTTGCCTGTACGACCGACGCCGCATTGGACCTCATCAAGGATCAACAGCAAACCGTTGTCGTCACAAATCTGGCGCAGAGCTTTGAGTTCTCTATCGGGAACGGGACGGACTCCGCCTTCACCTTGAATCGGCTCGATCATAATAGCCGCAGTTTTTTCCGTAATTGCGTTTGTGACACCGTCCAAGTCGCCGAAAGCGATATGAACAAAACCAGGCAGCAGCGGGCCGAAGCCCTTGGTCATTTTCTCTGAACCGGCTGCAGCTATCCCGGCCGAGGACCGACCGTGGAACGAACCATCGAACGTGATAATCTCGACACGTTCAGTTTGGCTTTTGTCATAAAAAAACTTTCGAGCCATCTTGACGGCCAGCTCGCAAGATTCCGTACCCGAATTGGTGAAAAACACTGTATCGGCGAATGTGTGTTCTACCAACTTGTCTGCCAGCATCTTTTGCTGGGGGATATGATACAGATTCGATACATGCCAAAGAGCATGCGCCTGTTCTGTCAAAGCATTCACCAAGGCAGGATGGGCGTGGCCCAGCGCGTTGACGGCAATGCCGGCGCCGAGATCCAGAAAACGTCGGCCATCTGCCTCGGTCAGCCAAGCGCCCTCGCCCTTCACGAATGTTAGAGGCGCACGATTGTAAGTAGGCAGAACGGACGGGATCATCGGATCATCCTTTCGGGTAAGATAAGCCTTGTGAGTGAAACACAAAGGCCGGGTTCGTCAACAGATTTGGTTGGGAATGTGCCATATTCTGATGGCACACAAAGATCAAACGGGCCGATTAAGCAACAAAGCGTCGGCGTCGAAGGAGCAGGATATTTGCGTGTTTGATCATGACGCGCCGTATAGCGAGAACAGATCACTGTGAAAACCCTGAAAATTACGTTGATCGAAATTCGATCAGCAAGGTGACATTCCCTCTTGCCATTTTCCACAGGCTAACGCACCGGATACCTCATGTTTGTAACTAAGCCGCAAAACCCACCCTTAGCAGCTTTGCTGATTCTCGCTGCAAGTGCATTTATTGCGGGAACGACGTTGTTAGCAAAGGCGCTCGGCACTGACGCTCTGGGTCCGGCTTTGCATCCATTTCAAATTAGCCACGGGCGTTTTTTGTTTGCGTTTTTCGTAATTGTAACTGCAGTTGCTTTATTGCGGCCAGAATTGCGCCGCCCGCATTGGGGTCTGCATATCGGACGAACGAGTTTTGGTTGGGTAGGGATTACCTTGATGTTCGCATCGGTCGCATTCATCCCAATCGCGGACGCCACCGCAATTTCATTTCTGAACCCGATTTTCGCTATGGTTCTCGCCATTCCGTTGCTCAAAGAAGGTGTCGGCCCTTGGCGATGGCTGGCAGCCGCCGTCGCGCTTTCCGGCGCACTAATTCTGCTGCGACCAACACCTGACAGTTTTCAGCCAGCCGCTCTGCTGGCTCTGGCAGCAGCTGCTGTTATCGGAATGGAATTAATTTTCATCAAAAAGCTTTCGGGGCGCGAAATTCCGATCCAGATATTGTTTATTAACAACGCGATGGGGCTGACAATCGCCACGGTCGCGGTGAGTTTCGTATTTCAGATGCCGACAACTGCACAATGGATTGCGTTGGCGGGAATTGGATTCTTGATGGCTTGCGCTCAGGCTTGTTTCGTCAACGGGATGGCGCGGGCGGATGCATCTTTTGTAGCACCTATCAGCTATGCGACTCTGATTTTTGCAGCTTGTTATGATTTCACAGTCTTCGGTGTGATTCCCGACCCGGTTACTCTGGTTGGGTCCGCCATCATCATGACAGGAGCTTTCATACTCGTCTGGCGCGAGGCAAGATTGCGTCAGGCCTTGAGCCGGTAACCAGTGCGAAGCATCTGCCAGGTGATTCCACACACCAAAAACGTTGCAAAAATGCAGATAGCGGTTCCCAGGTATGGTGAACTGTCAGACACGCCGATCATTCCATATCGAAGCCCGTCGATCAGATAAAACACAGGATTCACGTGGCTAATTCTGTTCAAAACGGGTGGTAGAGCCTGTACCGAATAGAACGTCCCAGACAGGAAAGCCAATGGAGTTACAATGAAATTGGTTATGGCCGCCATCTGGTCGAACTTGTTCGCGAATATTCCGGCAAAAAGCCCAAGCGCTCCCATGAAAGCGCCGCCAAGGATAACAAATACAAAGGAAAAAAGCGGGTTCTGAGGGACAAGGCCCAAAACGACAGCCAAGGCGACCGCAACGATAAGGGCGATCATAACACCACGTGAAATGGCTCCGGCCAGATATCCCAAAAGAATCTCGAGCGGCGATAGGGGTGGCATCAACGTGTCGACGATATTGCCCTGCACCTTGGCAATGACCATCGACGACGAAGTGTTTGCGAAAGCGTTCTGGATCACCGTCATCATCATTATTCCCGGTGCCAGAAAAATAAGAAAGGGCACTCCCATCACATCGGGCCTACCGGGACCTATAGCTATTGTGAAGATGAGCAGAAACAAACCAGCAGTAACCAATGGCGCCAGAAGCGTCTGGGTCCAAACCACGAGAAATCGCAGGGTTTCCCGTTTAGCTAGCGTGGAAAGCCCCATCCAGTTAACTCTACCAAAACTGCGCGGAGTTTGTTTTGCAGGAATCTGCATTATCCGGCCCCAAAGTGATTCGAAGACTGCTTGTAACTCGGGACGCAGTGTTTACAATAGGTGGCTGATACGAATTCCGAAGGCGGCCCGAATCCGGGGCCGCTTTCCCGCTTTTTGAAAGGCAACCCATGTCCTGGACTGACGAGCGCGTAGAACAGCTCAAAAAAATGTGGGGCGAAGGCCAGTCGGCTAGCCAGATCGCCAAGGAACTGGGCGGTGTCACCCGCAACGCCGTGATCGGTAAGGTGCACCGTCTGGGCCTGTCGAACCGTGCAACAGGCGCATCGCCGGCTAAATCCGAAACCAAGGAAAAACCAGCCCCAGCGCCTAAAGCAGAGGCTAAGCCAAAGCCCGCACCCAAGACCGAACCGGCACGTCCCTCTCCTTCCCCTGCGGCTGAAGCTAAACCCGCCGTTCCAGCCCGTCGTCAGATTATCCCGGCCGGTCAACCGTTACCGCCACAACCTTCGGCTAACGAGATCAGCCCAGAAGCATTGGCCAAGGTCAACGAAGTGGAAAAGAAGGCGAAGAAACTCTCGCTGATGGAACTGACAGAAAAGACCTGCAAGTGGCCAGTCGGCGACCCTGCGACCGAAGACTTCTGGTTTTGTGGCCTGCCAGTCGAGGCCGGCAAGCCATATTGCGAAGCACATGTAGGCGTTGCGTTCCAACCAATGAGTTCACGCCGCGACCGCCGGAGGTAGGGGCTGGCGCCTGAGAAGCCATCAACAACCAAGGAACTAACCGGGCGGAACACTATGGCTGCTTATTCGGCAAGAGGCGAATTGGCGTCAGGGCGAATGCCCAGTTCATGTATTCTCTAATTTGGGGAAACGCTACTCTTTTAGGGAAAGCTTTTTAGGCAAAATCAAGTTGAGCCAAGGTATTTTTCGATCAATCTACTGCGCGGGATGTGATGGTAAATCCGGGATAGGTACCCATTTGGGCAGTTCGTCGGGTGAAACCGAGACGTGCAAGCGTTCAGACTGATCCCTTCCCACTTTCCGGTGCTTGCGAAGTAGGAATATCTTTCCCCAGCCCCTCCAGGTTCCCACGGATGGCGCGGCAGGGTCTGTTGGGAAACGGTCTCGCCAACCGTCGGGCAGTGGCAGTCCATGCAGTTCGGTCTTATCCAGCATCCATATAAGTGAGATGTTGCTCAGCGGACGGGCCTCCTCAAAACCGTTCAACTGACCGCCTACATCTCCATGAGTTCCCCGAAACCAAACCTGTTCAACGTGGCCCTTAAAGTCTGGGGTACATTGCCACAACACCGGTTCAAAAACTTCTCGAGTCTCGTCCAAAGCGATGGCGTGATATCCGTGACGCGTTGCCGGGCCAAGCTGGTGGTTGTGGAACGAGTGGCGTTCTTCGGCCCAGCGCCAAAGCAATGGCAGGCGCAAACCAAGCGCCTTGACCGTATCCCAGACGCCAACCATTTCGATAGAGATATTCTCATGGCAGAAAGCTTTGCTAAAAGTTGCCGCAGCTTCGCCATTGGAGTTGCATTCATAGTGACGATAGGCCTGCAGGATATTTCGTTCCGTCGCGTGCTCCGCCTTCAGCAAGCCAATCATATCAATTACACCCGCCAAACTGCGCACACCGTAAGCACCGCGCGAGTACCCGATGAAGAAAATCTTGTCGCCCGGCTTGTAGCGAGAGGCAAGATAACCGTAAGCACGCCGAATCTGTCGATTGATACCGCGTCCCATCATCACATCCAGCGAGGATTTCCAGCTTTCCCATTGCACGCCTGCCTCGTAGAAAACTGAAACTTTACTGCCCATTTCGCGACACAAACGCAGGGTTTGACCGGCGTGAGTTTCAAAACCCGGGTCCAGGGTCGACATCGTACCGTCAAGGATGATGACGTGGCTGACAGGTTCTCGGTGGCGTGTTTCTGCAGAATGCTCAGACCGCAAAGGCCTCCCGAGCCACCCCAGAACCTTTCTACTTAGCCGCGACAGAACCATCGTTCAGCAATTCCCATACCTTATGAGGAGTGAATGGCATATCCGCTTGCCGCACCCCAAAATCCCAGAGCGCATCTTGAACCGCGTTCGCCACGGCCGCTAATGCGCCTACGGTCCCCGCTTCGCCACAGCCTTTCATACCCATGGGGTTTGCAGTTGATGGAACGGGCGCCGAGGTGAACTTAATCATGGGTACGTCAGCGGCGCGGGGCAAGGCGTAGTCCATGAACGAAGCCGTGAGCAGTTGCCCTTGAGCATCATGCACAACATGCTCATTCAAGGCCTGTCCAATTCCCTGCACAACACCACCGTGGACTTGCCCCTCGGCCAGCAAAGGGTTGATAAGATTTCCAAAATCATCGACTACTATGTACCGCTCTACCCGAGACTCCCCGGTTTTGGGATCGATCACAACTTCGGCAACATGCGCTCCGTTTGGATAGCTACGCGCCTCCAATCTGGCGCGGGCCTCATGCTGTAACAGGTCACTTCGCCCGTCAGCCCGAGCCATTTCTGCGGCCTCGATCAGCGTGGGCGTCAGGTTAGAACCAGGCGCGCGAAATGTTTCATGATCGAATGTCAAAATGCTTTCCTCAACGCCCATTTTATCCGCAAGATAAGGCGTGAATGCGGCAATCATCGTGTCAATCGTGACCAAAGTAGCATTACTTTGCGTTGTCACCGAACGGGAACCGCCGGTGCCACCACCCTGCGCCAACCTATCGCTATCGCCCTGCACGACATTGATCCGCTCAGCCGGAATTCCGGTCTGGTCTGAAAGGAACTGAGCGTAGACCGTTTCATGCCCCTGCCCGTTCGATTGGGTGCCGACATAAAGGTTTACAGTTCCATTTTCGCAAAACTCGACTTTGGCGCCTTCGTTGGGGTCGCCCAGAATGCTTTCGATGTAATAACATAAACCTTGTCCGCGGATCAGGCCTCGCTGGGCGTCTGCCGCCTTGCGTTGGGCAAAACCTTCGGACTGAGAGTTCGCGCGCGACAGGACCATGTCAAATTCGCCCACGTCATAAGTCTCACCAGTGGCAGATTCGTAAGGAAATGCATCTGGGCGGATGAAATTCCTCCGCCTCAACTCCCACGGGTCAATACTCAGTTCACGCGCGGCCCTATCAATAACCCGTTCAAGTACGTAGATCGCTTCGGGCCGACCAGCGCCACGATAGGCATCAACTTGAGTCGTATTGGTGTAAAACCCCTCAACTCGCAAATAGGTTGTTTGCACATCATAAACGCCCATTAAAACACGGCTGAAAAGGTTGGTTTGGATGGCTTGCGCGAAATGACTGTTATATGCGCCCAAGTTGCATCTGGAGTGTACCCGATAAGCAGTGATCTTGTAGTTTTGGTCAAATGCCAATTCTGCCAGTGAAGTCAGATCACGACCATGGTGGTCCGACAGAATCGCTTCGGATCGGTCAGACATCCAGTGAACAGTCTGCTTTAGCTGCATGGCGGCAACCGCGATCAAGAAATACTCGGGATAGGGCATCGCCTTCATGCCAAATCCGCCACCGACATCTGGAGTTGTCACACGGATCGAGTCTGGTTCCAGTTTTAGCTTATTGGCAAGTTGCGCCTTCATGCCCCAGACACCTTGTCCACCATAGGCAAAATGCAGGCGCTCTTCGAACCAAGTGGCCTGACAGCCACGCGGCTCGATCGAATTTACGATGACGCGGTTGTCGTGGACGTCCAAGGAAACAGTATATGCGGCACTTTGAAATGCGGCCTCTGTCGCGGCTTCGTCTCCAAGCCCCCAATCAAACGCACGATTGTCTGGCGCCTCGGGATGCAAGACCTCGCCTCCGGCCGCAACGTCCATCTTCGCCGGAAGATCGTCCGTCTCCATCCAGATTTGTTCGACCGCGTCTCGTGCCTGTATCGGCGTATCGGCAACGACGACAGCAACCGGCTCGCCAACAAACCGAACACGCCCTTTGGCCAGCATGTGCCGTTCGGGTGCCGCAGCTTGCGACCCGTCCCGATTGGCCACCGTCGTTGCACTCATTACAGTATCGATACCGGTGGAAACCAAATCTTCCCATGCCATCACCAAATGCACACCTTCTGACGCGCGTGCAGCTTCAAGATCTAGCGATGTGATTTTTGCATGTGCGACCGGGCTGCGAAAGAATGCCGCAAACAGAGCATTTTCAGGAACAGAGTCATCCATATAGGTGCCCTGCCCAGTCAAGAAACGCAGATCTTCGGTACGTTTGACGGGTTGGCTTTTTCCAAACTTTTCCATGGAGCAATCCTATGCCTGACTTTTGGCTGCGACCCTAGCGCGTGGTTTTCTCTTGTCCAGCGGCCTACAAAAATTATCGCCAGATAGCCTGATTGCGACACGCTTGTCTGAATTTGACGTGGCGCTGTACAATCCTTCTCATAGCATGAGCCTAAACCGGTATGTCGGAGGGCCCATGCCTGCTTCTGTTCCACTTTCAAATGGTCAATTAACCCATCAAGCGGTCTCAGATTACTGGGAAAACGGCTTCGTTTTTCCAATAACTGTGTTTTCGGAGGCGGAAACCGCGACTTCGTGACGAGCTGGAAGAAATTGAAGACAGTTGGCGCGAAGCTGACCTTCCGCTGCCATTGAATATGTACAAACGTGTCAACGCCCATGTGGTCATGCCGTCAGTAGCTCGTATAGCACTTGATCCCCGCGTTTTGGATGTTGTTCAAGGTGTCTTGGGGCCAGATATTCTGCTTTGGTCGGCGGAGTTATTCATCAAAGAACCTCGAACCACCCAGGTCGTCGGAATGCATCAGGACCTGACCTATTGGGGTATGGGAGAAACGCCAGACCAACTAACCGCGTGGATCGCGCTGTCGCCAGCGACTGTTGAAAGTGGTTGTATGGATTTCGTCAAAGGCAGCCACAGAAACCCTATCCTTCCCCACAACGACACTTTCTCGGACAACAACTTGCTGTCGCGCGGTCAGGAAGTGGCCGTGGACGTTGCAGAAGAAGATAAAACTCATATCGAATTGCGACCGGGGCAAATGTCTTTGCACCATGGGCTGACGATTCACGGATCAGGTCCCAACGTTTCAAACGACCGCAGGATCGGTTTGGCAATCCGGTATTTAAACCCAAACGCGCAACAGAAAATTGCCGACCGCGATTATGCAATGCTGGCAAGAGGCCGCGATAAAGTAGGGAATTTCATCCAAATTCCGGCACCCACTGAATTGTTTTCTGCCGATGCTCTGAACCTGCATGCACAAATCCGCTTGGATCAAGCCAAAGCCATGGCGCAAGGCGCGTCAAAAAACCTACAGCTTTACGGATCTGAAGCATCAGCCAAAGCCTGAGTTTTTCAAACCCGTAGTTCAAAGCGGGAGGTTGCGCGCGGCCCCTTCCCCTTTTTGCGTCCATTCGTTATTGCAGGCGCTGACCCAAATTCGTTGACGCAGGACGCACCCGATGGCGATGGAAAAGACATTCAATGCGGCCGAGGCCGAGGCCCGGATATACAAGGCTTGGGAACAGGCTGGAGCCTTCAAGGCTGGCGCAAACAAATCACGCGACGAAAGCTTTACCATCATGATCCCGCCGCCGAACGTGACAGGCGCGCTGCATGTGGGTCATGCATTCAACAACACATTGCAAGACATACTGGTCCGATGGCACCGCATGCGTGGGTTCGATACTTTGTGGCAGCCTGGACAGGACCATGCCGGTATCGCAACACAGATGCAGGTCGAAAAAATGCTTGCCGCTACTCAACAGCCCGGGCGACGCGAGTTGGGACGTGAGAAATTCCTTGAGAAAGTCTGGGAATGGAAGGGCGAGTACGGCGGCACGATCATAGAACAACTAAAACGCCTCGGTTCCTCGTGCGACTGGTCGCGCAATGCGTTTACTATGGCGGGGGCGGCGGGTGACCCGCGCACGGGGCATGAGAATTCGGCCAATTTCCACGATGCCGTTATAAAGGTATTCGTCGACATGTACGAAAAAGGCCTGATCTATCGCGGCAAGCGCCTCGTCAATTGGGACCCTCATTTTGAAACCGCGATTTCGGATCTTGAGGTTGAAAATATCGAAGTCGCGGGCCACATGTGGCACTTTAAATATCCACTGGCGGGTGGAGAGACTTATACCTATGTCGAAAAGGACGAGGACGGGAATATCGTGCTGGAGGAAGAGCGCGACTACATTTCCATCGCCACGACACGCCCCGAAACAATGCTGGGCGACGGCGCTGTAGCGGTTCATCTCAAAGATGAGCGTTACGCTCCAATTATTGGAAAACTATGCGAAATTCCGGTTGGCCCAAAGGAACACCGCCGCCAGATTCCCATCATTACCGATGAATATCCGGATCCTGATTTTGGCTCCGGCGCGGTGAAGATCACGGGCGCGCATGACTTCAACGATAACATGGTCGCCAAGCGCGGCGGTATTCCGATGTACCGCCTGATGGACACCAAAGGCGCGATGCGGGCCGATGGTGCGCCTTACGCCGAGGAGGCCGATAAGGCGCAGGAATATGCGCGTGGGCGGGACTTCACCGAGAACGAAATCGACGCGATCAACCTGATCCCCGATCACCTGCGCGGCCTCGACCGGTTCGAGGCGCGTGCGAAGGTGGTCGAAGAGATCACTGCTGACGGTCTGGCCGTGATGACCCGCGCGGATGATCCGCGCTTGGGATCAACCGCTTTGAAACCTGATCACGAAGGCGCGGACAAGCTGGTTCCGTTGGTCGAAAGCAAACCGATCATGCAGCCCTTCGGCGACCGTTCGAAAGTAGTCATAGAACCAATGTTCACCGACCAGTGGTTTGTCGACGCCGCCAAGGTCGTTGGCCCCGCGCTCGACGCGGTCATGGACGGCACTGTCAAAATCATACCCGAGTCCGGCGAAAAAACCTATTACCACTGGCTGGAAAATATCGAACCCTGGTGCATCTCGCGCCAACTTTGGTGGGGGCACCAAATTCCTGTTTGGTATGGCCTGGACCTGTCGGCGGAAGATTTCATCGATGACGAGAACGACGGCAACCTGGATCTAGTCGAACTGGGTCGTTTGTTAAGCGAAGGCGGCATGCTGCACCGTGGCAATGTTATGGAATGCGCGCCCAGTTTCGATGCAGTGATTGAAAAGTTCACTGACGACAACGCTGATATTCCCAGTCCGCTAAGCCACGCCACCGTTATTGAAGTCGCGGACAAGCACGAGGCGATTCATCAATTCGCTGAAAGCCTGGCTCAATACGCAGTTGGGCAAGACCCAACCAAACTGATTTTCCCGGTTTGGCGCGACCCTGACGTCCTTGACACATGGTTCTCCTCCGGTCTCTGGCCTATCGGCACACTTGGCTGGCCAGAGCAGACGGAGGAACTGCAGCGTTACTTCCCGACTGATGTTTTGGTCACTGGGTTCGACATACTGTTCTTCTGGGTTGCCCGGATGATGATGATGCAGTTGGCCGTGGTACACGAAGTCCCATTCCACACCGTTTACTTGCACCAGCTAGTCCGCGACGAGAAGGGCAAGAAGATGTCCAAAACCACCGGCAACGTCATCGACCCGCTAGAGATCGTAGACGAATTCGGCGCCGACGCTCTGCGCTTTACCAATGCATCGATGGCGGCGATTGGCGGCGTGCTGAAACTGTCCCGCGAACGCATCACCGGCTATCGCAATTTCGGTACCAAGCTTTGGAATGCCGTCCGTTTTGCCGAGATGAACGAAGTCTTTACCGACGCCGTTCCGCAGCTGGATGTAACCGACCTGAAACCTAAGGCAGCCGTAAACCGCTGGATTATCGGTGAAACCGCCCGTGTACGTGAAGAAGTTGACGCAGCGCTGGACAGCTACCGTTTCAACGATGCGGCAAATGGACTTTACGCCTTCGTCTGGGGTAAGGTCTGTGACTGGTATGTGGAGCTGTCCAAACCGCTGCTGCAAGGAGACGACACCGCGGCGCAGGCCGAAACTCGCGCCACCATGCGTTGGGTACTTGATCAGTGCATGGTCCTGCTGCACCCGATCATGCCCTTCATTACCGAAGAGCTTTGGGGCCTGACCGGCAACCGTGCCAAATTGGTTGTCCACGCTGACTGGCCGACCTATGTCGCCGCCGACCTGATTGACGCTGATGCGGATCAAGAGATGAACTGGGTCATCTCATTGATCGAAAACACCCGCTCGGCCCGCGCGCAGATGCGGGTACCTGCTGGCCTATACGTGCCGATGCTGGTGACCGAGATCGATGCGAACGGCCAGGTCGCTTGGGACCGCAATGAGACGCTGATTAAACGACTGGCGCGGATCGACAGCTTGACTAAGTCGGATGAACTACCCAAAGGCACGATCTCAATCGCAGCACCCGGCGCTTCTTTCGGCCTACCGTTGGCGGATATCATCGACATCGGCGCGGAAAAAGAACGTTTAGAGAAAGCAAAGGGCAAGCTTGCCAAAGAACTGGGCGGATTGCGTGGGCGCCTGAATAATCCCAAATTCGTGGCTTCGGCACCGGAGGAAGTGGTTGAGGAAGCCAAAGCCAACCTCGCGGCCCGTGAAGAAGAAGAGGCGAAGTTGAACGAGGCGCTTGCGCGTCTGGCCGAAATCGCCTGATATTTTGTATTCGTAGTTCAGAAATCTATACAACCCCGCCGGACAAGCTTCGGCGGGGCTTTCATTTCAACCAATCATTTACCCCTGTTCACCCCTGCTTGCGATTGATAGCACAAGCCAGTGACAACTCCCGAGGTCAAGATGGCGCTATCTCTTCCCCCGATACAAACCATTTCGACCGGACTGGTGGTGGCCGTTGTCGGTTTCTTCAGCTCGTTTCCGATTGTTCTGCAAGGTCTTGACGCTATGGGCGCATCATCTTCCCAAGCTGCCTCTGGCCTATCAATGGCAGCAGTGGCGATGGGGTTGACGGCGATCATTCTCAGCCTTTGGTGCAAAGAACCGATTAGCGTCGCTTGGTCCACGCCGGGGGCCGCTCTTCTGGCTGTTTCCGCCACCCCTGCCGCGGGCTTTTCGGGGGCGGTCGGCGCATTTTTATGCGCAGGTGCGCTAACATTTGTCGCTGGATTATGGCGCCCACTTGGTCGTTTGGCAGCAGCGATACCGACAACTTTGGCGCAAGCAATGTTGGGCGGTGTGTTGCTGCCATTATGCATAGTGCCCTTTAAAGCGGCAGTCGAAATGCCGTGGCAGGCGTTACCCGTCATCGTAACATGGTTCGTCGCCGGGCGGATCAACAGGTTAATTGCAGTTCCGTCAGCTGTGATAGCGGCCGCAATCGTCGTGGTCCTCAGCGCCGGGAACAATTCAGTCAGCCCTGAACAGCTGGCGGCTGTTCCCGTTTGGACGATGCCGACCTTTTCGGTAGCTTCCGCCATTGGGATAGGCCTTCCCCTGTTTATCGTCACAATGGCCACACAAAACATCCCTGGCATCGCGGTAATGCGAAGCTTCGGCTATGCTCCCAACCCGGGCAAACTGTTTTCGGCTGTCGGTGGCGCGAGCATTCTGTCTGGTCCTTTCGGTGCCCCTGCCACCTGTCTGGCCGCTATAACCGCTGCGATGTGTTCCAATGAGGATAGCCATCCAAATCCAACCCAGCGCTATTGGTCAGCGTTTATGGCCGGTGTTTTTTATTGCCTATTTGGTGTCTTCGCGGTTGCCATTACTGGATTCGCGGCGCACGCAGATCCCTTACTGATGGGCACCCTGACAGGCGTCGCGCTAATTGGCGTAATGGCCAATTCGATCTTTGCGGCACTTGAAGTCCCCGCCGAGCGCGAAGCAGCTATTCTGACTTTTGCGATTACCGCGTCGGGTATCACTGTCTTCGGGCTTGGCGCTGCTGTCGTGGGTCTTTTAGCAGGTGGCGCCGCATACCTTGTGACCAACCGAGTTCGTTGAGTGCTTTTACCCTGACCGACTGTCAGGTATTATTTGATTATGCTTGGATCATTAGGAAAGCTGGTGGAACGCCAGATCAAGAAAGCACAGGCCGAAGGTCAGCTAAAGGGACTGGAAGGCGAAGGTAAGCCTTTACCAGATCGCTCACCCGAAGCGCTGTCAGATCCCGCGATTGCCGCAGGCCATCGGATCATGGCGCAAGCCGGTGTTTTGCCCGAGGAATTCGAGATCAAAAAAGAATTGGACGCTGCCCGAAAAGGTTACCCAAAAATAACCGATCCAGATGCTCGAAAGACCGCGATGGCGAAAATTGCTGATCTTGAGATGCGGTATCACATGGCCAGGGACGCTAGACGCGCATTTTTGCGATAGTCATTTGAACTCTGGTTTGCGGCCTTGCATGTGCGCTGAAACGACCTCGATTTGATCAGGTTTTCCGATTAATTCAACTTGTTCCGCAGATTCCTCCAGTAAAACTTCAGCTCGGGATTTGCTTTCTGCAATCTCGACTAAACGTTTAGCCGCCCGAATAGCAGAAGGGCTCTTACCTGCAATGTCTTCGGACAACGCAAGCGCTTCGGTCATGGGATCATCTGACAGCTTGGTGATCAGCCCCCATTCTGCCGCCTGCGACGCTCCTATTGGGCGCGCAGTATAGGTGAGCAGTCGTAAAACGTCAGATCGAACAAGCTGGGGCAACAACACCATGCCGCCCATATCAGGGATGATGCCCCATTTCATTTCCATCAAGGCCAACTTGGCGTCGGGGTGGGCAATTCGTACATCTGCACCAAGCGCGATCTGCAACCCACCGCCATAGGCCACGCCCTTTATGGCACAAATTACCGGCACAGGTACGCGGCGCCAAACCATAGCAAGTTCCTGCATCTCATTGGTGTCACCATGACTGCGCGTCATCAGCCATTCGGTGGGATCGGTATGCGCCATGCTTGCGAAACTGGCCATATCCAGCCCCGCGCAGAAGCTTTTGCCCTCACCTGACAAAACAACGGCTCGGGCCTCTGAGGCCGCAACCTCCTGCCCTGCAGACAAGATCGCTTTTATCATCGCATCATCCAGCGCATTCATCTTGTCGCCGCGGGTCAGCGTTACAACCGCGATGTGATCTTTGTATTCAACAGAAACGCGCGCCATCAGAAACTCCTAAACCGTATTTCTTGCACCTTGCCCTGAAAGTTCGGCGCGATTCCACTGCGACGTCAGGGCATCTGCGATACTGGCATCCGGCCGAACCACGGAGAGTCCAGTGTCATGACATAGAACTGATCGCCGACGATTTTGCCACCTGTGGTGATACCCAACCGTCCATCAGGGTCCTGCAGGGTTCGCAATATTTTACCATCGCCGTCAAAGTGCACCAACATACCGCGATGAATTGGTGCGGGTCGAACCATTGGACCCAATCTCCAAACCACTTTGCGCAAAAATGGATATGGCATCAGAACCTCGGACGGTACTCGGGGGCTGGCAAAGGCCATCCAATAGGTACCATCGCCCTGCGCCTCGATGTTGTCAGGATAGCCGGGAAGGTTATCCAGCAAAACCTCGGTTGTCCCCTCTTTGGGCCCTTTCAGCCAGTGTTTATGGAGCCGGGCTCTCCCCGTTTCGGCAATCAACAGGAAATCCTCTTCCGGGGAAAGGGCGACGCCGTTGGTGTAAACGAAACCTTCTGCAATTTTTACTGTGGTCCCGCCGGGATCATGGCGTGCTACGTAGCCGCTTTCGGATTGCTCCCATATCGTCAGGACTGACGTTTGTTTCGTGCCGCCCATGGTTTCCGGGTCGAACCGGTCAGATGAGTTCGAAAAGTAGATGGTGCCATCCTTGGCCACCGCCAACTGGTTTGCGTATATTACTGGGTTCCCATCAATTTCGGAGACGACATTTCGCAATGTGCCCGGTCCGTCCCATCGCATCACACCGCGAAAACTGTCAGCTATGTAAAGTGCTCCACCTGGTCCAGCATGAAGACCAAGGGGACGCCCACCCAGATTGTCAATTTCTACCAACGAGTTACCGTCAATCCGATACAAGTTCCCTGAAAGGCTGGTGGTATAGACAGCGCCGTCCGGCAGAACCGCTATATCTTCGGGGCCGACTTCGCCTGGCGGCAAGTTGACCAGTTCCAATTTATCCAATGCTGCGTTTTCTGCATAATCACCTGAAAAGCCGGGTGGATCTGGAAATTCATAGGCGATGGGAGCCACCGGAACCGGCCAGAGGAACAAATACATTACTCCGATTATCAATAAGCCGAATACAACCCGCACATACGGCCCTCCTGCTAAGTTGCTTACAGATTGTAGCTCATCAATGCAGCATGCAAGGTTGCCGGGAACGCTACCTTGCGTTTATCTGCCTGCATGAACAATCCGCGTTATACATCTCTTGCCGAATCCCTTCCAGCAACCGTGCCATTCGTTGGCCCAGAGGCACAAGAACGTCGACGAGGCGCCCCGTTTGTTGCGCGGTTGGGCGCAAACGAAAGCGTTTTTGGCCCTTCGCCTCGGGCGGTTCAAGCGATGCAGCAGGCAACTGCCGATATTTGGATGTACGGCGATCCAGAAAATTATGATTTGCGCCATGCGCTGGCCGAATTTCACGAAGTGGAACCCGAAAACATCGTTGTGGGTGAAGGCATCGATGGATTGCTGGGCTATCTGGTGCGGTTGATGATTGCTCCCGGTGATACGGTTGTTACATCTGACGGTGCTTATCCGACATTCAACTACCACGTTGCCGGGTACGGTGGCGACATCCACAAAGTGCCTTATTCAGATGACCGCGAAGACCCGAACAAGTTGTTTGCCAAAGCGTCAGAGGTGGATGCCAAGCTGGTTTACCTGGCAAACCCCGACAACCCTATGGGAAGCTGGCATTCCGGTTCGGACGTCATGGCCGCATTGGACGCGTTACCCGACGGCTGTCTGTTGGTATTGGATGAGGCCTATGTAGAATGCGCGCCGCCGGGCACTGCCGCAAAGATCGCAAAAGACGATACGCGTGTTATACGGTTGCGTACTTTTTCAAAGGTCTACGGCATGGCTGGCGCGCGGGTTGGATATGCTATCGGCGCACCGGAGTTGATCGAAGCCTTCAACAAAGTTCGAAATCATTTTGGAATGAACCGAGTCGCTCAGGTGGGTGCTTTGGCGGCATTGCGGGACCAAACTTGGCTGACTGAAGTGCAAGGTCACATCGCAAGAGCGCGAGATCAGATAGACAAAATAGCCCGTTCTAACGGTCTGAAGCCATTGCCTTCGGCCACAAATTTTGTGGCCATCGATTGCGGACGTGATGGCGCCTTTGCCAAGACAGTTCTGGATGAGCTTGTGAAACAGGGAATCTTCGTCCGAATGCCTTTCGCCTCGCCACAAAACCGCTGTATCCGTGTTAGTTGCGGTGAACAGTCGGACATGGATGCCTTTGCCAAAGCTTTGCCTCTGGCGCTTGCCGCAGCGTCGAGTCTGAACACTTGAAACAGACCAAACTAGATCACGGCCGACTTCCCGAACGCTCGTTAACTCTGTTTCGCTAATACCAAGGCAGCAGCTTCGACAGCTCCCGAACCTCTTGGTATGTCCAGCGCGGCCATGCCCGTCTCGATACTTGCAAGCATCGCCAGGATCATTTGACCGTTAACATGACCCATGTGTCCAAGACGAAAGCAAGACTCCTTGTCCTCCATGCCAAGGCCAATGCCAAGGGTCAGGCCTAATTGATCCTTGCAATAGTTTCGCAATGCCGTGCCTCGCCCTTCGGTCAGGCGCAATGCAGTTACTGCGTGGCTGCGATGCGTCGGCTCATCAACATTAATTTGAAGTGCGCCACCCTCGGACCAACGTTCACACGCAGCCCAAACAGCCTTTGCCAATTGCCGGTGACGAGCCCAAATGTGTTCTATCCCTTCGCCGTGTATCAAGTCCAAAGCGGCACGCAAACCGTACAGGTGTTGCGTCGGCGCCGTTCCATTAAAAAACTGATAAAACTGATCAGGGTTTGCGCGCGGTTGCCAGTCCCAGTATTTCGAAACACGGGGCATCTGTGCGCGTCTACCCTGCGCTTTGTCGTTGAAAAAAACAAAACCAACCCCGGCAGGTGTCATCAGCCCCTTCTGACAGGCAGTCACCATCACGTCGACGCCCCAGGCATCCATTTCAAACCGATCGCAGCATAATGACGCTATGCAATCTGCCATCAACAAGGCAGGGTGATCCAACTCGTCCAATAAATCTCGCAACGCGTGAATGTCGTTTCGGATCGAGCTGGAAGTGTCCACATGCACCGCCAATACAGCCTTGATATCATGCGCAGAATCCTCACGCAGTGTTTCTGCAATCTGGTCAAATTCCCAAGGTGACGACGTGCCAAAGTCGATGAGTTTGACTTGCGCCCCAATTCCCGCCGCCATTTCGGCCCATCCGTGAGCAAATAATCCCGATGCCGGGGCCAGTACAATGTCGCCCGGAGCTATAACATTGGAAAGCGCTGCCTCCCATGTACCGTGACCGTTGGCAATATAGATCGCGACTTGGTGGTCAGTGCGCGCAACGCCGCAAAGATCACGGGTCAGATCAGGCATCATGTCGATCAGTTCGCCTTCATAAATGTTAGGCGACGCGCGGTGCATGGCCTGCAAAACAACGTCAGGCATGACTGAGGGGCCGGGAATGGCCAAATACTCGCGTCCCTGCGCGAGAGAGATGGGATTTTTCATGGGATCAACCTGTTTGAATTGACGCTAACCCTAACGAAGGTTCCAGCGGCGTCAATCCATCAGCTTTGATGCCTCTTGGGCAAGCGCCTCAATTCCAGACCAATCGCCGTCAATAACCATCTGTTTGGGCGCCACCCAGCTACCGCCGGCACAAACCACATTGGGGAGGGATAAATAGTCCTTTGCGTTCGCGGTGGAAACGCCGCCGGTGGGACAAAAGCTAATTTGTGGTAACGGCGCGCCGATGGCTTTCAGCGCGGGCACCCCTCCGGAGGCCTCGGCCGGGAAAAACTTAAGCACGTCGTATCCCTGCTCCAAAAGATGCATTGCCTCGCTGCACGTGGCTGCGCCGGGCAATAGCGGCAGGCCTTCTGCCTCACACGCAGCGATTAACGCGTCCGTAGCGCCGGGCGAAACACCGAACTGAGCCCCTGCCTCTTTAGCGTTGCGTACATCTTCGGGGGTAATCAGGGTCCCGGCGCCTACCACACCGCCTGGCACTTGGGCCATCGCACGGATTACATCCAGTGCTGCGGGGGTGCGCAAAGTAACCTCAAGGGCCGGCAACCCGCCAGCGACCAATGCCTCGGCCAGCGGACTGGCCTGTGCAGCATCCTCGACAACCAAAACCGGGACGATCGGGGCAAGCGAGCAAATTTCGCGGGTGCGATCTGTCTTTGATGTCATTTGTCAGGCTCCAAAAATACTGGCACCGGCGTCGGCAGAACCGACGGCGTTACGGAATGCTCCAAAAAGGTCTCGACCCACCCCGTGTTGGTTGGCCGACAAGTCAGTCGTCGCCGAGGCGCGGTCGAGAACACCGGGCGTCAAAATCTCCAGCTCTCCCTTAACGGCATCCACGCGCAGAACATCACCGTCGCATAGGCGAGCTATAGCTCCGCCATCCAGCGCTTCGGGGCAGACATGGATCGCCGCGGGAACCTTTCCGGACGCCCCCGACATGCGGCCATCGGTGACCAGAGCCACCTTTTGTCCACGCCCCTGCAGTATCGAAAGGATTGGCGTTAACGAGTGCAGCTCGGGCATTCCATTTGCCTTTGGCCCCTGAAAGCGAACAACGACAATGACGTCATCGGTGAATTCTCCGGCTTTGAATGCGGCTTTGACATCGTCCTGATCATGAAACACACGCACGGGCGCCTCAACAACTTGATGTTCAGGGGCAACAGCCGAGACTTTCATAACACCGGTGCCGAGATTGCCGGTCAAGCGTGACAGACCACCGGTGGGTTGAAACGGGTCCGATGCCGGGCGGACGATCTTTTCGTTCAAACTGTGGCCCGCGCCGTCTTGCCAAGCAAGCTCTCCGTCGATCAGCTTGGGTTCTTGCGTATAACGATGCAGACCCTGCCCCGCCACGGTAAGTGTGTCAGGGTGCAACAGGCCATCATCCAATAAGGTGCCGATCGTGAAACCCAAACCTCCTGCCGCGTGGAAATGATTCACATCGGCCAACCCGTTTGGATAAACACGCGCGACCAATGGTACAACGGCAGAAATTTCAGAAAAATCATGCCAATCCAGAACGATACCCCCTGCCCGCGCCATCGCAATCAAGTGGATAAGCAGGTTCGTTGACCCTCCGGTGGCCATTAAGCCAACAATCCCGTTCACGAAAGCGCGTTCATCGAGAATCTGACAGACAGGCGTGTAATGATTGCCCAGCGCGCTGAGAGACAATGCGCGCCTGGCGCCTTCCTCGGTCAACGCGTCACGCAAGGGTGTGTTAGGATTAACAAAGCTCGAGCCTGGCAGGTGCAGACCCATGAACTCCATCAGCATTTGGTTGGTGTTGGCGGTTCCGTAGAAGGTACAAGTACCCGGTCCGTGATAGGCGGCCATTTCGGCCTTCATGAGTTCTTCGCGGCCAACTTCGCCTGCAGCGAATTTCTGGCGAACCTTGGCTTTTTCATCATTCGGTAAGCCGCTGGTCATTGGACCCGCAGGCAAAAATACAGCAGGAAGATGGCCAAATGCCTGCGCACCGATCACCAGTCCCGGTACAATCTTGTCACACACCCCCAGAAAAACGGCAGCGTCATAGGTGTTGTGGCTGAGCGCAACTCCTGTCGCCAAAGCAATCACATCGCGGGAAAAAAGGGATAATTCCATTCCTGCCTCGCCCTGTGTGACGCCATCACACATCGCCGGGACACCACCGGCCACCTGCGCTGTACCACCTGCAACACGGATAGCCTGGCGAATAAGTTCAGGATAACGTTCGAACGGTTGATGCGCAGAAAGCATGTCATTGTAGGCGGTTACAATGCCCAGATTGCCCGCAGTGCCCGTTGCCATGGCTTGTTGATCTTCGCCGGCCCCGGCATAAGCGTGGGCTTGACCGCTGCAGGACAAATGTCCTCGGGCGGGGCCCTTGGACTTCGCTTGCTCCATCCGTTCCAGGTGCGGACCACGCAATGGCGCGCTGCGATCAATGATCCGTTGGGTTACATCGGCAATGACTGAATGAACCATTCCTAACCTCCGATTTGACGCCAGCGGCGTCCGTCCCGATGCATCAGCATCAACGCCTCTTCTGGCCCGGAACTTCCCTGATCATAACGCGAAGGCCGATCGCCGCGTTCTTCCCACCCACGAATGATCGGGTCCACCCAGGCCCATGCAGCCTCAGCCTCGTCCCCACGCATAAACAATGTCTGGTCACCGCGGATCACGTCCATCACCAACCTCTCATAGGCGTCAGGCGCCCGGGCCTCGTCACCCAGTGCGTCAGCGAAACTCATGTCCAGAGCTACGTCAGAAAGGCGGAAACCTCCCGGTCCGGGGTCTTTGATTGTAGTGCGCAATGTGATGCCCTCGTCTGGTTGCAGGCGGATCACAAGCACGTTGCCCTGCAAGGGACCAACATTCGGGAAAATCGTATGTGGCGGGTCGCGAAAGAACACGGCAATCTCAGACTCACGAGCACGCAATCGCTTGCCAGTTCTTAAATAGAAAGGAACCCCGGCCCAGCGCCAGTTCCCAACATGCACTTTGAGCGCTATGAAGCTCTCGGTACGGCTGGACGGGTTGCCGACGTGATCGACATAGCCGCCTTCACCTTTTTCCGCTCGATACTGACCGCGTGCTATATCGGTTTGCGCGACGGGTTCCAGCGCCTCAATAACTTTGACCTTTTCATCACGCACGGAGTTAGGTGCAAACTTAGAGGGAGGTTCCATCGCGGTCAGGCAGAGCAGCTGAACTAAATGGTTCTGAATCATGTCACGCATGGCACCGGACTGATCATAGTAAGCCCCACGCCCCTCGACACCGACCGTTTCTGCCACTGTGATTTGAACATGGTCTATGTGGGTCGCGTTCCAAAGCGGCTCGAACAGAGAGTTTGCAAATCGCAAAGCCATTAGGTTCTGGACGGTTTCCTTACCCAGATAATGGTCAATGCGATAAATCTGATGTTCTTCGAAACAAGCGCGCAGCCCCTGATTCAACGCTTGAGCTGATGCCAGATCGTGGCCAAAGGGTTTTTCAACCACAATGCGGCTGTCCTTAGTGGCCAGGCCATGGTCGTTCAGACTTTGGGCGATGCCCGAAAATAAGCTGGGCCCGACTGAAAGGTAAAATGCACGCACGACTTTCGGACGCAAGGTTTTGGTCAGCTCCGCCCAGCCAGCTTCACCTAATGCGTCTACCGGAACATATTCCACGCGGTTCAAAAACTGATCCAAAGTTTCTTTTTTGAATTCAGGGGCGAAATCTTGCATAGACCTCCGCACCAATTCCCGGAAACCATCGCTGTCCATATCGGAACGCGCAGATCCGATTATTCGAGCGTCCTCAGGCATCTGGCCGACTTCGAAACGATGGTAAAGCCCCGGCAAGATTTTGCGTTGCGCCAAATCACCTGTCGCGCCGAATAATACCAGGTCAAACGGATCCACTGGAATTACGCGTGAAACCATTTCAGGCTCCTCTTCGAGTTCGTGTATTCAGCTTAACGCGACATATTACGTAAGCATGAACCGGATGGAGTGCATTTTAGCATCTCCACCGCCAATTGTTATCGCTAACATTCACCGAATGAATAGAAAGGTGACACGCAAAAAGCAAGCTGGAAATCGGGAAAATGCACGATTTTCAAGCTTAGACCTGATGGCGCAGCCAGTCCATTACAGCCGGGCGGACGGACTGTTCACCTCTGTGGCGGGAATCAGCGATGATCTTGCGCACATCCTGCAGATTTGAGCGCAGCAACAGACTTTTGACCGGGCCAATCGACGCCGGGCGCATGGACAGAGTGCGCATTCCCATAGCCGCAAGGCATAACGCCTCTACCGGTCGGCCTGCATCTTCACCACAGAAACTGAGAGGCGTTTTCGAAATTTCACACCGTTCAACAATACGCTCGATGAAACTGAGGAAACTGACATTCAGAGTATCATACCGACGGCGCACCAACTCATTCTCGCGGTCTGCTGCAAAGAAGAACTGTTTCAGGTCGTTTCCACCGATTGAAATAAAGTCCACCTCTTCAAAAAACTTCTGTGGCGCAAAGCCAAGCGAAGGTGTCTCGAGCATTGCCCCGACTTCCAGCTTTTCGGGTAGCACGTGGCCCAATTTTTTCTCACGCTCGATAGTTTTATTGACCTCCCAACGCGCTTCGCGAAATTCATCGGCCTGTGCAACAAACGGGAACATGATTGTCAATGGACGACCATTTGCTGCCCGCAACAGGGCCTGCAATTGCATCCGCATCACGCCGCGCTTGTCCAATCCGACACGGATCGCACGCCAGCCCAGCGCAGGATTCGGTTCGTCCACATGCTTCATGTACGGCAGAACCTTGTCTGACCCGATATCCAAAGTACGGAAAACGACTCGTTTCTCGCCAGCTGCATCCAGAACTCTCTGATATTGCATTACAAGTTCGGATCGTTTCGGCATTTGATTCCGTACCAGGAATTGCAACTCGGTCCGGAAAAGCCCAACGCCTTCAGCGCCCGACGTCCCAAGCGACGGCAAGTCGGCCATCAAACCCGCATTCATAACAAGGCTAATGCGCGCACCATCCTGAGTTACTGTGGGCGTTTCACGGATCGACGCATAGCGTTCCTGCGCCTTTGCGTGCATTGCGACCTTGTCCCGGAAGGCTGTGACAACAGTGTCTTCCGGCCGCAGATGAACAACCCCGTTATCGCCGTCGACCAGAATATGGTCTCCGTTCAAAGCTTCGGTTGTTATCCGCCCCACATGAACAACCAACGGTATCGCCAGCGCCCGGGCAACAATCGTTGCATGGCTACCAACCGATCCTTCTTCCAGCACAATCCCCTTCAAGGACCGACCATACTCCAGAAGGTCGCCGGGCCCGATATTGCGGGCAATCAGGATCGGATCGGGAGGAAGATCCTTGCCATTGGTCCCGCCCTGCCCTGTCAGAATTCTCAGCAACCGGTTCGAGAGATCATCCAGATCTGCCAACCGTTCCCTTAAGTACGGATCTGTGACCTGCCCCATGCGGGCACGAGCCTGAGATTGTTCCTTCTCGACCGCTGCCTCGGCGCTTAGGCCAAGCGCAATATCCTCTTCCATCCGGCGCATCCAGCCTTTGGAATTGGCGAACATGCGATAGGCTTCGAGTACCTGAAGCTGCTCTTTGTCACCGCCCTGTGAGATTTCCAGCATCTTATCGACGCCCACACGCAATTCCTCAACGGCATCGCTCAGTCGCTCACGTTCTCTATGCGGATCTTCGGCGATTGGATTCGTAACTACAACGCGCGGTTCGTGGAGCCACACATGACCCTCAGCCGAGCCCTCCTGAGCAGGTCCGCCACTGAGTTGCACCGATTGTTGGTGCAAAGGAGAAAGCGCCGCGCCTTCTCCAACAAATGCGCCCAGCTCAGCCATCTCGGCCAGAACCATTGCGACCACTTCCAGAGCATACACTTCGTCAGCTGTAAATTCCCGTGCTTCACGCGACTGAACGACCAGCACACCCAGAGTTTCCCCCAAACGCTGCACCGGAACACCAAGAAACGACGAGAACCGCTCTTCGCCCGTTTCCGGCATATAGCGGAACCCCTTGGCCGAAGGCGCATTGGCTGTGTTTACAACCTTCCCGCTTTTGGCAACGCGACCAACCAAGCCTTCGCCCATCCGCATGCGTGTTTTGTGGACCGCCTCAGGAGACAAGCCTTCGGTAGCGCAAAGCTCAAGCGTGTCTTGATCTCGAAACAAATAAATCGAGCAAACTTCGCTGCGAATGCTATCTGCAATTAGGTGCGTAATCCGGTCAAGGCGTTCCTGACCGGCGGCTTCGCTTGCCATCTCTTCACGCAGCCGTCTCAGCAGCTTGCGGGACTCAGTTTCGGTGCCGTCCGCCATCGCTCTTTGCTCTATGGTATCAGGCGCACCCGCAGGTCGAAATACTCAGGCCGCCTTGTCCAGTTCAAAGGCATCATGCAGTGCCTGAACCGCAAGTTCCATGTATTTCCTGTCGATTAGAACGGAAATTTTGATCTCAGAGGTTGTGATGACCTTGATATTGATCCCTTCATCCGAGAGCACCTTGAACATTTTCGCCGCCACACCAGATTGCGACCGCATACCGATACCTACCACCGAGACCTTGCAAACATCGGTATCTGCGACCAGTTCGGCGTAGTTCAGTTCACCTTTTTCCTTGATCGCAAGAAGCGCTTTTTCCGCTCGCGCCACTTGATCGGTAGGACAGGAGAAAGTCATGTCCGTACGCCCTTCATCCGAGATGTTCTGGACGATCATGTCGACATTGATGCCCTCATCACTAAGCGCAGAGAATATGATCGACGCGATGCCGGGACGGTCGGCAACTGAAACGACCGTCATTTTGGCTTCGTCGCGGGAATAGGCCACACCGGCCACAACATTGGATTCCATGATATCCTCCTCGTCGCAGACCAAAGTACCGGCCTCGTCGGATTGTTCTTCAAAGCTCGAAAGAACGCGCAGTTTTACTTTGTTACGCATTGCCAATTCTACCGAACGGGTCTGCAGAACTTTGGCACCCAAGGATGCCAGTTCAAGCATTTCCTCAAATGCTATCTTGTCAAGCTTACGAGCCTTTTCGCAAATGCGCGGATCGGTGGTGTAGACGCCGTCTACATCGGTATAGATGTCACATCGTTCTGCGTCGAACGCTGCGGCAAAGGCAACAGCTGTGGTGTCAGAACCTCCGCGACCCAGCGTGGTTATCCGACCTTCGGGACTGAGACCTTGAAAGCCAGCCACCACCGCGACTTTCATACCTTCACCAAACTTTTGCGTTATGTTGTCGGTCGGTATTTCCTCGATCCGAGCCTGGCTGTGCGCACTATTCGTCAGCAGCGGAACCTGCCAGCCTTGCCAGCTGCGTGCGGGTACATCCATTTCTTGTAATGTAAGGGCCATCAGGCCGGCGGTGACATTCTCCCCAGATGATACAACCGCGTCATATTCCCGGGCATCGTACAGCGGTGATGTTTCGTCGACCCATCCCACAAGCTCATTAGTCTTTCCCGACATTGCTGAGACGATGACGATAACGTCGTATCCCTTGGACACCTCTACGCCAACGCGCTTTGCCGCGCGGCGGATCCGGTCAAGATTGGCAACCGAAGTGCCGCCGAATTTCATAACGAGTACGGGCATGGGGGCTGGTGTCTCCGCGCCTTTGAATTCAGTTCCCGTGCCTATTATGCGAGGGGGGCAGCAAGGGCAAGTGGGCTTTGTTGTAATGATAGCGCACCTTTACAAGACGGACGGGCGGTGTCAGCGTAGAAACGACCGCTTAGATCATGAGGATTCCCATGCTGCGTTTTGCCTTGGCTTTTTCACTGCTCTCATCTCCTGTCATCGCGCAGGTTGCGACTCAGTCCGGAACAGATGGAAAGAACGCTTTGGGCACTGTCCCATGTGCTGCGACAGCAGGAGCATCCTTGCAGAGCTGCAATGCTGAGTTGCGTCGCCGTGATGACGGGACGGCCACACTGGCAGTGCTTTTGCCAACCGGCGAAGTTCGCAATATCTATTTTACTAACGGCATACCGGATTCAAGCAGTTCGACGTCAAAACTGTCTTATGAGACACCTGGTGATATTATGGTTATTTTCATCGAACCCGGTGAAGTATACGAAATTCCAAAGGCTGCGCTGAATTCTCAATAAGGATGCTTGTGACCTTCCCAGGTCTCAAAACACCCCGAATTTTCGAGGGATAACTCGTTAAATCGTTCCATCAAGCCGTTTGCAGCCTGATTGACTGAAACATCAGCAGCGCGCCCCCCCATGTCAGTTTGAACCCAACCTGGGTGATAAATCCCAACCGCAACACCATCCGGTCGCAAATCCGTAGCCAAATTCCGGCCTAAGTTTAAGACTGCGGCCTTTGAGGCGCGATAAATATAACTGCCGCCTGGAGCTCGCGTGTGCGACGCCATTTGAGACGACAGTATCGCCACTTTTCCACGAGCCTTTTTCAAGTTGGGCAGCAATGCCTGAATAGTCAAAAAAACACCGGTTACATTTGTCGCGAAACTTTGGGCCCAAATCTCAGAAAGGTAGCCATCAGCCTTTTGCCCCTTGTCCAAATATACCCCAGCGTTACAAATCAGCAGATCAACCGGTCGGCTTTCAAGTTTCTCGGCCATTGCAACATGTTGCGCTGCGTCGGTTACATCCAACGTGACTTCCGCGCTGCCGTCCCTAGCCGTACCTGTAATTTGATGATCCTGCTTTCTTAGGACGTCTGCCAAAGCTTTACCGATCCCGCGGTTAGCCCCAGTTATGACGACATGCACGACCTAGTTGGTTTTTCTAGTCGGAACGAAAGGTAAAGGCGCTATAGGGACGCCATCTTCGATCAACGCCTTTGCCTCTTCCGGTTTTGCTTCACCGTATATTGCACGCTCGGGCGCATCGCCCAGGTGCATTTTGCGCGCTTCACTGGCAAACGCTTTGCCGACGTAATCCGAGTTTTCCTCGACCTTCCGACGCAACTCGGTCAAGGCACTTTCGACGTCAGGTTTAGCCGTTGCCTCATCGACCGAATTCACATCAGTTTTGTCAGCAACCTGAACAGCCTGCCGTGCCGGTCTTACCCGAGGAGTCATAATCGCCTTTTCAACCCGCGTGCTACCGCAAACGACACAACTCACCATTCCTGCAGAGGCAAGCTTGTCAAAGGCCTCTGCAGACTGAAACCAACTGTCAAAGCTGTGTCCAGAGTTACATTTAAGTGCGTATTGAATCATAATTCGGTCCAAACCCTTGGTTGGCGAATAGATACTGAGCCGATGAGCAAGATCAAGTCTTTCCGGTAGTCGTTCAGTTAAGTTTAGGCGCAAATCCCTGAAGCAACACCGCCAGTCCGGGTAAAATTACACGGTGCGATGCTTTTTTGGGCGAATACCACTTGCGTCTACGTACGTCATTTTCTGGATATTTTGCCGAGAGCCTACGCACATGCAGAGGAAAAACATCAACAACAAACTGCGCTGGCCCCACCCCAGAGCGTGTCTTGACGTAACTAAACTGGCCGAGCGGTGCATTGGCGCACATTCCAGAAACGCCAGCCTCCTCCCAAGCCTCAAGCGCAGCAGATTGGCCGCTTGTCAAACCTTTGGTTGGCCATCCTTTTGGTATAATCCATTTCCCCGACCTGCGTGTCGTGATCAACAGGATTTCCGGCTTCCCTTTTGTAAACCGATAACACAATGCTGCGGATTGCTCGAAAACCGGAAGGTTAGCGACCTTTGCACTTGCTTGTATCGTTCGTTCAATATCCATCAACGGATGTGGCCTGTCTCAAAACAAAAACCTTGTTAAACGGCCTATCTTGTACTGTTCGAAAACCACTCTACCACATAAAGGGAATAGTGCCAAATGAGAGCGACTGAGGCAGCTTCAATTCACCATGCGGTGCGACAATTTACGCACGAGTTCGTCGTGGGGTATGTCGGCGTCTATAGCCAGTCTGCGTAGCCCGAAATGGACCTGCGCGATCTGTTGGTAATAACGTGTGTAAATAAAATTGGTACTGCCTCCTGCCAACGCCCCCAGAACTGGCACCGATTGGGCCGCCAGCTTCTGACCCAAGACAACGGACAAACGCGGTGCGATTGCAGCGATCATGCGTTGCATTGTGGGGCCCGCCAGTGTCAGGCGAGCAGAAAGGAAACCCAAATCCGCCCCATCATCCTCACTCAACGGACCCGCAGTAGACAGAACGCGAATTGAGTCGAACTTTACATTTTCTTCCTCTGGATCAAAGCCTTCGCGGACTGCGGCACCTTGAATTGATCGCAACAACATCGCCGTAGTTGCCGGAAGTTCCACCAACGCCGAGGTCACTCCTCCAATACCACCGGCAGCTCCCATGGCGGTTGCCACAGCTGTATTCACCCATGGGCTTTGGTCTGCGACAGCCCTCCGTGAGCCCTGGGCAGCACGCATGGCTATCCAAAGTGCCTGCTCTGTCGCCTCTGTCAGGCCTTCCCTTATAGGCTCAGGCAACTGATCCAACAACGATTCGGCCGTACCTCCAAGTCGATTCAGCAACTTTACCCCTGCACCTCCGGCAGACTTGTAGTGTCGTGCCAACCGGTCAAGCTCAGCCTCGGTATCAACCTTTTCAATTAGAACCACATCGCTCATTCATGCCCTCCTATGTCTCAAAGATTGGCATTTTAACGACGATTTTCAATGAATCAGCGTGTCCAACGGGATACTTGCCCCGCGACACCCCGCCAGGCTTCCGGTAAAAGACCCAACCCCAAAACCCGTTCTGGGTTGGTCGGCGGCGGCATTTCCACTCCCGTCAAACGGCGGAAACCAAAACGCTTGTAATAGGGTTCGTCGCCAACCAACATGACGCGTTCCCAACCTTTATTGTGGCCGGCGCTGACGCCTTCATGAATTAGAAAACCGCCTAATCCTTCGCCCTGATGTGTTGGGTGAACAGCAACTGGCCCAAGCAAAAGCGCGTCATAGTTGCCAACATGAACGGGCCAAAATCGGATCGCGCCAGCCATAACGCCCGAACTGTCACGCGCGATCAACGACAACCCGGCAACTGGCGACACATCATCGCGCAAACGATATGACGACAGTGCTTCGCGCCCCGGTGCAAAGCACAGGTCGTACAGGGCCTCAACCTCCCACCAATCGTCCGGTTTTTCCGACCTGATTTCGAACTGCTGCAACCCGGCCCTCTTTTCCCTTCTGGAATTCGCCCTAACACTTCGTTACGGCTTGAGCAAACGCTTGGAGTTCAGATGTTCTACCGACCCGAAGATGGCCACGGATTGCCGCACAATCCATTCAACGCGATTATCACGCCGCGTCCGATTGGCTGGATATCGACCCGCGACGCAAATGGCATCAACAATTTGGCGCCATATTCATTCTTCAATGGCGTGGCTTATACACCTCCGCAGGTGATGTTTGCTTCGACGGGAACCAAAAGCGATCAAAACGGAACTAAGGACAGTTTGGCCAATATCGAAGCGACAGGGGTGTTCTGTGTAAACATCGTTGGCCACATGCATCGTGACGCAATGAATGCCAGTTCTGCGAGCCTTCCAAAACACATAGATGAATTTGAACATGCTGGTTTAAACCCGGTCGAATGCGAAACGATACCGTGCGCGCGCATCGACGGCGCGCCAGCCGCTCTGGAGTGCAAACTCACACAAATCGTGACACTTCCGGGAGAGGCAAACCGCGTGGTGTTTGGAGAAGTCACAGGAGTTCACCTTCACGACGACCATATCGTCGACGGGAAATTCGATGTGACTTCGTTTCGACCCCTCGCGCGGTTGGGATATCGGGACTATTCCGTCGTTAAAGACTTGTTTTCGCTCAGCCGTCCGGACGATTGAGCGAAGCAAAACTTTCGTTTCCAGGGTCTGCGCCCCTTCGGAGTTGTTCTTGTCCAGAGAGTTAAACCACCTCAATTATGGTCTGATATCAATTTTCTAAGAAAGCAAAGCACACTGCGACAATGCTTTAATGACCTCCTAGAATACCGGTTCGGACCGAGTAATCTACGGCAAGGCCGTAATCCGGATCGTCGTCGCTGTCGATCATAAGATGCCCCGCCTTGTTCAAAAGCTTGTGGCAGTCACGGCTTAGATGTCTAAGCATCACACGTTTACCCGCGGTTTCGTATTTCGCCGCAACGTTTTCAATGGCTTGCAAGGCCGACTGATCCACAACCCGGCTTTCGGCGAAGTCGACGATAACGGTGCTTGGGTCATTGGAAACATCGAACAATTCGATAAATCCTTCGGAAGAACCAAAAAACAGCGGGCCTTTGATTTCGTAAACCTTGGCACCTTCTTCAGTAACAGACTCCCGCGTTTGTGCGTGGATTCGTTTTGCGTTGTTCCATGCGTAGGCCAGAGCGGAAACAATCACACCGACAACGACTGCGACTGCAAGGTCCTCCATAACGGTCACTATGGTCACCAGAACAATGACAAAAGCATCCATACGCGGCACTCGTCGCATGATTTTGAACGAATTCCACGCGAAAGTTCCGATCACCACCATAAACATCACGCCTATCAAAGCGGCCAATGGGATCTGTTCTATCAAGGGCGCAGCATAAAGGATGAAAGCCAGCAAGAACAACGCTGCAGCGATACCTGCCACTCTAGTCCGGCCGCCTGATTTTACATTTATCATGGACTGACCGATCATTGCACAGCCACCCATGCCGCCAAAAAAGCCGGTCACAATGTTGGCCGTACCCTGTGCAATGCATTCCTGAGATGCGCCACCACGCTTGCCAGTGATCTCACCAACCAAGTTTAGTGTCAGCAGCGACTCGATTAAACCAATTGCGGCCAGAATTACAGCATAGGGTAAAATGATCTCTAAAGTTTCGAGTGTAAGTGGCACCATCGGTACATGCAACGACGGCAATCCGCCCTCGATAGAAGCCAAATCTCCAACTCGGGGAACATCAAGACCCAAACCGATTACTAAAGCTGCAACAACGACTATACCTGCCAATGGAGCTGGGATTATGCGGGTGACTCTTGGCATGACCCAGATCACCGCCATGGTCAGCACCACAAGACCAAGCATTGTGTAAAGCTGAATACCAGACAACCATTCACCGCCACCTACTCCGTGGCCGGTGTTTTCCGTTGTTCCTGGTACTTTGAACTGGCCTAACTGGGCCAGAAAAATCACGATTGCCAACCCATTAACGAAGCCAAGCATTACAGGATGAGGCACAAGTCTAATAAAACGGCCCCAGTGCATTGCACCCGCTATGACCTGCAAGATCCCCATCAATACCACCGTCGCGAACAGGTATTCGACTCCATGCTGTGCAACCAGCGCCACCATGACGACAGCTAGCGCACCTGTCGCGCCTGAGATCATTCCGGGGCGACCGCCGATCAACGCCGTAACCAAACCCACTAAAAATGCGGCATAGAGACCAACAAGCGGATGAACACCTGCGACAAATGCAAAGGCGACTGCCTCGGGCACCAAAGCCAATGCCACGGTCAGGCCGGAGAGAAGTTCGATCCTCAAACGAGAGACGGAAAGCCTTTCGTCAGGCATCCAACGCAAGTCGGGAATGGCTAGGCGATTGGCAAAGCTCGGCAGCAAGGCTCGTGGCATTGGGCGATCCTGTGGGTTCAATTGTTCGCGCGAAGGTGGCCTTGTAGCTGTCAATCTGGGAATGAGGTACCGCGCCCCGCGGGACTCGGCTATGCGTTTGGTGCATGACTGCAATGGCAAAGCCGAAGCCCCTTGCCAAAACCCCTATGGGCCCGCAGAAAGCTTGCCACAGGAGTTCCATTCGGAGAGTTAAAGTGACCCAAACGAAAATCGCCGTCATCGGTGGATCCGGAATTTACGACGTTGGCGGCTTGGAGAACGCAAAGTGGGTCACAGTTGAATCGCCATGGGGAACACCTTCGGATCAGATTTTGACAGGCAATCTTGACGGCGTTGAAATGGCGTTCTTGCCTCGTCACGGCCGTGGCCATGTGCATTCGCCGACAAGCGTGCCTTACCGTGCCAATATTGATGCGCTTAAAAGACTTGGCATAACAGATGTGATCTCAGTTTCTGCATGCGGCTCGTTTCGTGAGGAACTGGCGCCTGGGGATTTTGTGATCGTTGATCAATTTGTTGACCGCACGTTTGCCCGCGACAAAAGCTTTTTCGGAAAGGGTTGCGTTGCTCATGTAAGCGTCGCAAATCCAACTTGCCCGCGCCTTTCAGGTGCGTGCGAGACCGCGGGGCGATCGGTCGGCATCACAATTCACCGTGGCGGCACTTATCTTGCGATGGAAGGACCCCAGTTTTCCACATTGGCGGAATCGAAAATGTATCGTGAGCAATGGGGCTGTGACGTAATCGGAATGACCAACATGCCCGAAGCGAAACTCGCCCGCGAAGCCGAGCTTTGTTATGCTTCGATCGCTATGGTGACAGATTACGATAGCTGGCACCCAGATCACGGTGAAGTGGATGTAAGCGCCATCATCGCGACGTTAACAAGCAACGCTGATAAGGGTCGCTCATTGGTGAAAGCCCTGCCTGCTTTGTTGGGTCCGGAACGGGAGCCCTGCCCCAACGGTTGTGATCGCGCCCTTGAGTACGCCATTTTGACCGCACCTGAAAAACGTGATCCGTGTTTGATGGCAAAGTTGGATGCGGTGGCTGGTCGCGTTCTTTGACCCAAAAATATCTAGTTTTTTTGAAGGGCATTTTGCACATCGTCCCACAACCCATGGGACCAAAGGTCATTGTGCGCGCCGTCGGTTATTACGTGAAACTGCGCATTCTCTCCGGCCAAATCCGCCAAGGTCTGGCTATGGTGCATAGGAACTGTTTCGTCATGAGTGCCGTGAAAGATCAGGGTCGGGACCGTGATATTTGCGATCAAGTCACGGGTCGCGAATTGATCTTTCATCAGTGCAGAGACTGGGATCCAAGGGTATCTTTCCGATGCAACGTCGACAGTTGCAGTGAACGGAGCCTCAAGCACCAGCAATTGAGCCTGCGGACGTTGTTCAGCAACTGCCGCCGCGATCGCTGTACCAAGGCTTTGACCATGCAACAGAACGGCTGAACCTTCACTGGCAACCCCATCGAACAACTGTAAGCCGTCAGAAATCAAAGCCAATTCAGACGGCTGTCCTTCGCTACCCGGATAGCCACGATAACTGGGGGCCAGCAACCCAAAGCCGCTATTTAGTATCTCGCGCATGCGGTCTGCCCTATCGCCCAAATTGCCGGTTTGACCATGGAAGAACAAAACCGTGGTCGCGCCTTCGATTGCAGGAGGTGCAGCCCAAGCCGTCAAAACCGTTTTGTCAGACATGGGCAAAGTAATCACTTCAACATCAGCCAAGCCCACAGCCCTGGGTTCCGGTAATAATCCGTCAGGTTTGAAAAGCAGAGACCTTTGGTTGAAATACATGTATCCAACGATGGCCGCGTAAATTGCCGCAACAAACAAAGCCAAAAGGACTAACGGGCCTTTCAGTTTTTCCGCGATTGATCGCAAAGTCCTGAGGGTCACATCCTTATTTTCGCTTTGTGCCTGTGACATGGATCGCTCCGAGCATACGTTTGTTGGATTAAGTCTTGGCAACCAAGCACATATTCAAGGCCGCAGAACAAAACTTAATCCAATCTTTAGAACGTCGTTCTCAGGCTAAGATGCGAAAATCCGGTCAAACCTTGGTTGAAATGTGTGGAGTACTAACCATCTAAGTTTCAAATAGTTATTTCAAACAGATAGTTATTTAACTTTGAATGCGTTCAAAAGTCACTGGCAGGCAATCAATGAAACGCCTTGAAGCGTTGGACGCCGCCCGGTTCCTTGCATATTGCGGTATGGTTCTGGTGAACTTCCGAATTGCTGCGCAAGTTGCTGAGGGCACAGACTGGGCTTCGGTTTTGATAAACGCGCTGGAAGGGCGCGCTGCCGCATTGTTCGTAGTTTTGGCTGGAATTGGTATCGGACTTTCAAAAATTTCTGCTCACGTTTTAATGCGACGGGCCGCATTTTTGTTCGCACTCGGTCTGTTGAACATGATCGAGTTCGAAGCGGACATATTACATTTCTATGCTTTGTATTTCATGGTCGGAACAATGTTTCTGACTGCAGAGCGCCGCGCGCTGTGTATTGGTGCGATTGGAGTCATCTTCATTTCAACCGCTGCACATTTGGTTGTAGACTATGATCGCGGTTGGAACTGGGACACGCTGAATTATTGTGATTTGTGGAGCTTTCCCGGCTTTATTCGCAACCTGCTCTTTAACGGCTGGCATCCTGTTTTTCCTTGGGCGGCGTTTCTGCTTATTGGAATGGCAATCGCCCGCACCCAGTTGCATCGGCCAGGTGTTCAAAACAGGTTGATCATTTGGGGCTTTGGCGCTGCAATTTTCGCCACTTTTCCCGCAAGACTTGTCACTGATCCGGACTTGGTTGCCGTTTTAGGCGCGCAGTCGCTTCCGCCCGGTCCCTTTTATGTTCTGGCTGGAACGGGGACGGCTTGCATCGTGATCGGAATTCTTCTGAAGCTTTGGCCCACAATAGATAGGCTTCGTATAGGAGCAGTGTTAAGTGCGCCAGGACGGCAGAGCCTTACGCTATACATGTCACATATTTTACTCGGAATGGGACTTCTTGAGGCCACTGGCCGTTTGAATGGAAGCCTAAGCGCACCGCAGGTATTTTTTTACGCCGTAACTTTCTGCACTGTTTCCTCGGTTTTTGCCCTTCTGTGTAGCCGAAAATTCAAACAAGGACCATTAGAAGCTTTGATGCGTCTTTTGACCGAGCCATCAAAGAACTTGACGAGGAACACTTAAAAGGCGTTCTGTACAGCAAAATTTGCAGGTGACTCATGTCATTAGATCTTTGGCTGGCCTTTGTTGCCGCTTCAACAGCCCTTTTACTCATCCCCGGTCCTACAGTGCTTTTGGTGCTAAGTTATGCATTGTCCAAGGGTCGCAGCGTCGCAGTTGCGTCTGCGACAGGGGTGGCCCTAGGGGATTTGATTGCAATGACAGCGTCATTACTGGGCCTAGGCGCATTGGTTTTGGCATCGGCAACCCTATTCTCGGTTCTGAAGTGGGTCGGGGCGGCCTATCTGGTGTGGTTGGGTCTAAAGCTGCTGCGCAGCGCGCCGTCCGGAGGTTTACACCCTATCGAAACACGTCAAGACATAACCGCCCGCAGCGTATTCGGTCACGCGGCGGCGGTCACGGCGCTCAACCCAAAATCAATTGCATTCTTCATAGCCTTTGTTCCGCAATTCCTGCGTCCCACTGAACCGCTTGGTCCCCAGTTTATAATTCTTATTGCGACTTTTGTCGGCTTGGCGGGGTTGAATGCGCTGGCCTACGCTTTATTGGCAGATCGGCTGCGAAAAGTGATCCGCCGTCCCGCGATACTTACCGGGATGACAAGGTTCGGTGGACTGACGTTGATCGGAATGGGTGTAGCCACAGCAATCCTACGGCGGCCTACCTGATACGATCAGTCTTCGGCATTTTCTTTCATGAAACCCCGAATAAAACGCCGAATTTCTCGGGCTGCCGAGGTATCCAATTCTTTGCATAGCTCGACAAAAGCGTCGCGTTCATCTTTGTCCAGACGAAGAACCAACTGACTATTCTTCTTATTCGTCCGTTTACTGTCTTTCTTCGCCACGCGTCTCATTCCTACGTAAAACTTGATTCATATCGCGATGCATTGTATATACATAGCATAGAACTTGTCTTTATCGGGCACCTAACAATAAAAAACGGAAATTGGCAATGAACCTTCATACTGCACAAGCATTTCTATTGCGAGATCAACGCAATTGGCGCAAACCTCACCTATCCTGGCTACCGGCTGCGCTGTATCGGTACTATGGGCTGCCTGACACAATCAAGCCACGTCATAAATAGGCAATTTTCAGGAAACTCTCCTTGCAAGACTGACTTGAATGGGCCAAACACCCCCGCGTGTTTTGACGCGAAAGGGTTGCCCTATGTCCAGAAATAAAACCGTTAAGGATTACATCCGGACCATCGTTGATTTCCCACACGAAGGAATAATGTTCCGCGATGTAACTACCCTTTTTGCCGATCCCCGCGGGTTCCGCATTGCCATCGACCAAATGCTTCACCCATATGCAGGCGAGCGCATCGACAAAGTTGTCGGGCTTGAGGCGCGAGGTTTCATTCTTGGTGGCGCCATCGCGCATCAATTAAGCGTGGGTTTTGTTCCTATCAGAAAAAAGGGCAAACTGCCGGGAACCACGATCAGCCAAGATTACAAGCTGGAATACGGTGAAGCGATTGTCGAAATACATGATGACGCTATCCTGCCGGGTGAGAAAATCCTTGTCGTGGACGACTTGCTGGCTACCGGTGGCACAGCAGCCGCAGGCATCAAGCTGATCGAACGATTGGGCGGTGAAATCGTTTCATGCGCATTTATTATCGACTTGCCAGAGCTCGGAGGCCGCAAAGCGCTTGAAGACATGGGAATGGATGTTCACGTGCTATGCGAATTCGAGGGTCTATAGCGCGAAATTGATCACATTAGTGTGAATGGACAATTGTGCCTTCGGCAGCTTAGGGCGCAGTTTTGGCATTTCAACAGCACTTTGCGATCATCTTCGGTGATCCCCTTTTTAGGCATCCACGTAGTGTTTGACGATGCCACATGAGGCATTCTCAAAAAGGGATATTCAACCATGTTTCGCAAAATCGCTGTAGCCAGTGTTGCAACCATCGTACTCTCCTCATCCGCAATGGCCGACGGTCATGGAAAAGACATTGTAGACACGGCGGTTGCTGCTGGCAGCTTTGACACTCTGGTAGCCGCAGTTCAAGCAGCTGAACTTGTCGACACCCTAAAAGGTGAAGGCCCGTTTACTGTATTTGCTCCAACGGATGAAGCGTTCGCAGCCCTTCCCGAAGGCACAGTGGAAAACCTGTTGAAGCCAGAAAACAAAGACCAGCTTGTCGCAATTCTTACCTACCACGTTGTACCCGGCAAAGTGATGTCAGGTGATCTGTCAGACGACATGACAGCCGCAACAGTACAGGGCGGCGACGTCACGATTGATCTGGACAACGGCGTAATGGTTAACGACGCAAATGTAGTTCAAGCCGACATTGAAACGGAAAATGGCGTAATCCACGTGATTGACAAAGTTATCCTGCCAGCTTCGTAAATCAGCCTGAGGCAATACGGCCCGGCGCTGCCGGGCCGTGTTCAGGCCGGATAACCGCCCCAGGGTTCATTATTCCCTTTGGATCCAAAGCTTCTTTTATTTTTCTCATAACCCCAAGCTTTGTTGGATCGCCATAGCGTTCAAGGTCATGCACTTTCAGACGACCTACTCCGTGTTCCGCGCTGACTGATCCGGAAAACGTATGAACAAGCTCGTGAACTGCAAACTTTACTGCTTCGCGGACGCCATCATATTCACTTCGGTCGCGACCCTTAGCCGGAAAAACGTTGTAGTGCAGGTTGCCATCACCCAGGTGGCCGAAACAATTTATCCGAAAGTCCCCCAAGTCCATTATCGTTTTGTTTCCCTGTCGGATAAACTCGGGAATATCTGAAATCGGCACGGAAATATCATGGCTTGAAACCGAGCCGATCAGACGATTTGCCTCGGGGATATTTTCACGCACAGACCACAATTGCTCCCGCTGTGTTCCGTTTTGGGCAATTACACCATCTGTCACCAACTCGTGTTCGTCAGCTTTGGAGTATAGAGTTTCCAACATCTCAGATGGACTTTGACCGTCGGAAAGACCTAATTCGATAAGTACACTCCATTCAGGGGGGGCTTCGAATGGTTGCCGGACGTTCGGAAGAACCTCGGACAGGAATTGCAAACCTTGCCGATGGATCAGTTCAAAGGTGCTGACTCCGTCGCCGACCAAATCTCTGGCTAGTGAAAGCATACTTATCGCCGCTTGGGGAGACGGGACCTGAAACATGGCTGTTCCAACCCGTGCCGGCTTGGGAAACAACTTCAGTGTAGCAGCTGTGATAATCCCCAATGTTCCTTCTGACCCGATCAGCAGATTGCGCAGATCATACCCGGTATTGTCCTTACGTAACCGGCTGAGACCATTCCAGACATCGCCGTTTGGTAAGACGGCCTCTAGCCCCAGGCACAAATCTCGCGCATTGCCGTAGCGCAGAACGTTTACCCCTCCGGCATTCGTCGCCAAATTTCCTCCAATCCGACAAGATCCCTGCGCGGCAAGAGATAAGGGAAACATACGATCCACCGAGTCGGCGGCGGCCTGGACGTCGGACAAGACCGCACCCGCCTCGACTACCATGACATTTTCAGATGGAAAGATCGCTCGGATTTCGTTCATCCGTTCGAGAGAAACCAGCAACGGCGCGGGACCGTCGGGCGAAACCTGCCCACACACTAGTCCTGTGCCACCACCGTAGGGGATAACTGCGACGCCTAAATCGAAAGCTAATCGCACCAATATCGCGACCTCTTGAACCGATCGCGGCAGGGCTAGCAGGCCAACTTGCCCGGTAAATCGGCGACGCGGCTCTTCCAGATATTGTGGGGTCACCGGGCGCAAAACATCGCCGCCCAACTGCGCGCATATTAACTCGGCAAAACTGTTATCGGCGGGGACAAGTGTCATGCCCATTCCTTGCCCCAAGTGGCTCACAGCGGCAAGTGCTATTCCAAATCAATAAGGTATTGCGGTTCAAGCACAACAACGGTGGGTCGGTCGGGAAGCGTTCGTAATGATACCACGATTTCGGACACACCATCGCGTTCCACTGGGAACTCGTCCCGGATATCAACTAAGAAACGCTCCAGCGAAAAACCTGAAAACCAATGCATCGGTATAATAATCGAACTCTTGAGCCGTTTAAGTACAGTAATCATCTCGGGCAGAGGCATCGTGGTACCACCGTCGACAGCGGCCATGACCACGTCCAACCGTCCCAGGGCGGCAAACTGTTCGTCGGATGGAACATGGTGCAAGTGACCCAGGTGACCAATGCACAGGCCTTCGACTTCGAACACAAAGATCGAATTCCCGCGCTCTTCAACACCGCCATAGACCGACCGGATATCCGTAGAAACATTCCGTACAAGCATCTCGCCAAGATCGAGGTAGTGGTCGATGCCTTGACCAAACTCGCCCCATCCCGGCAGAACATGCGGAATTGCCGGGTCGGGATGTGCCGTCCAGTGGGTGCTGTGGGCGTGGTTCATCGTTACAACATCCGGTATCAGATCAGCACCACCGATGAAGCCGGTGAAGTCAGTCACTGCGTTTAAGCCACCTTTGGTCTGGATCAGAAACGAAGCGTGCGCGACATAGCTTATTCGGACTGAAAACTCTGGCAAAGGATCTTGCCATGCGACCTTGTGTAGATATTCGATCCCAGGGGCTGCGTCGGCAATCGCGATACAATGGCTTGGCCGCCGCTCTTGCGCCGCAGCTCCGCCCGAAACAACCAGCAATGCCAGTAAAAAGCGCCACATCCACCAAGTGTAGCGCAACTGGGCGACAAGTCACCCATTTGATCGTTGGATCACGTCGCGATGGGTGTTTTATCAGGCGTGTTTAACCTGCATCTGTCTTGCCGCGCCGGTCCGAGCGTAAACTTGCGTACAAAACGTGGGTTCTCCAGCGTCCACTGATCTGCAGATAGGATTGGGCGACGCCCTCGTATTTGAAGCCTGAACTTTCCAACAATCCGCGAGAAGCTTTGTTCTCGGGCAAACAGGCCGCTTCGATTCGGCTCAGATCAAGGCGGGTGAAAGCGTAATGCACAACCGCACCGATTGCCTCGCGCATGTATCCTTGACGCGCGAAAACCTGACCAGTCCAATATCCAAGTGTTCCGGCTTGGGCGGGTCCGCGTCGTATGTTGTCCAGCGTTATTGCCCCCAGCAAAAAGTCGTCCTCGCGCCGGAACAGAAATAATGGAATCGCAGTTCCGCTGGCGACGGATCGTTGTGCCCAATAAACCCTGTTTGTAAACGACTTGCGGCTAAGGTGATCGTCAGCCCAAATCGGTTCCCAAGGTGTAAGATAGTCTTTGGATGCTCGCCTTAATGCTGCCCAATCGTTAAAATCCGAATGAACGGGAGGGCGCAAGCTCAACCGCTCGGTTTCGAGTTTCAGCTTGCGTCTGCCCAACAGCATCACGCCGCACGCCTCTCCTGCAATTCAGCCAATGTCGGCGCCCTAGAAACAGGCCCATACAGTGCCAATGCTGCGGGCGCATGGACGGCCATCTGCTCAGCAAATTTGCGCACGTCCTTGGTGCTGACAGCGTCGATCTTTGCGACAGTGTCCGCAAGCGAAGGCACCCTGCCCCAAATCTGCACCAACCGGGCCAAACGTTCCGCCCGATTAGAAGGGCTTTCCAACCCCATCAGCATTCCGGCCTTCATTTGAGCGCGGGCGCGGGCCACTTCTTCAGGCGTCATCTCCTCTGCCGCGCGCTTCATTTCGTCGATTGTTATGCTTGCCAGTTCGCTGACCTGATCAGAAGAAGTTCCAGCGTAGATCGTGGTTGTACCTGTGTCGGCATATGCACCCGTTTGCGCGAAAATTGTGTAGCACAACCCCCGCGTTTCCCGCACTTCTTGAAACAAGCGTGAAGACATGCCGCCGCCCAAGGCCGTCGAATAGATTTGTGCGGTATAAATCTCATCATCGCGATAGCCCGGGCTTTCCAGCGCAAGGGCAAAATGGGCCTGTTCCAGTTCTTTCTCCTGCCGCGCTTCACCTCCGGTGAAACGGGCCGGGTCGGCGACCAAGCCTTTACGGGGTTTCAGGTGACCAAACATCTGTTCGGCCATTTCCATTAACGCATCATGATCAACTGCCCCGGCTGCGGAAAGGATCATTTGGTCAGGTCCATAATGCTCAGCCACAAAGCCAGACAAATCGTCGCGTGAAAACGTGCTTACCCTCTCCGAAGGGCCCAGAATAGTGCGCCCCAACGGTTGATTGTGATAACTCTGCTCTTGCAGCCAATCAAAAATGACATCATCTGGCGTATCGAATGCTTGACCGATTTCTTGAAGAATTACGCCCCTCTCGACTTCAATCTCGCGCGGATCGAAAACCGGGTTAAGGACAATATCTCCGATCACATCCATCGCCAGCGCAACGTCGTCCTTTAAAACGCGCGCGTAATATGCAGTTACCTCGCGTGATGTGTAGGCGTTGATGTAACCGCCCACATCCTCGATCGCTTCTGCAATCTGCAGTGCTGTTCGACGCTCGGTTCCCTTGAATGCCATATGCTCAAGAAAATGCGCGATACCGTTCTGCTCAATTCGTTCATGCCGCCCTCCGGCGGTCACCCAAATGCCGATGGCCGCCGATTGCAGCCCCGGCATATGTTCAGTGACGATACGAAAGCCGTTCTTCAGTTGATCTTGTCTGACAGTCACTCGGCAATTTGCCCTTTGATAAATTTCTCGATAGCGCCCAAATTATTGGCAATACGGGTCACCCGTTCCGGACGTTCATACAGATCAGACATGCGAGAGGGAAGAGGCGGATGCACATCACTCGCCTTCTCAACCGCGGCCGGAAACTTCGCTGGGTGTGCTGTGGCCAGAGTGATCATTGGTACGTTCTCCGCGCGGTGATCTTCGGCCACTTTGATACCTACGGCTGTATGCGGGCAGACAAGTTCAGCACTGTGCGCAAGTGTGGACTGGATCGTCTGCAACGTTTCGTCTTCGGAAACGCGGCCCGAGTCAAAATTCTCGCGGAGGGACTCCATTGCTCCTTGGCTGACTTTGAAGCCACCATTTTTTAGTTCTTCCATCAGCTGAGACACTGCACCAGCGTCCTCGCCATACGCATAGAAAAGCGCGCGTTCAAAGTTTGAGCTGACCTGGATGTCCATAGACGGGCTGATCGATGGGATGGTGTCACCTTTGAAATACCCCTCACCTGTCAGGCAACGGTGCAGGATATCGTTTTGATTGGTTGCCACCACTAAGCGATCAATGGGTAAACCCATGCGTTTCGCAAGGTAGCCTGCGAAAATATCTCCGAAATTTCCGGTCGGCACGGTGAAACTAACTTTGCGATGCGGGGCGCCAAGGCTAACTGCGGCTGAGAAGTAATAAACAATCTGAGCCAGCACCCGGGCAAAATTGATTGAATTCACCCCGGCAAGTTTGACACTGTCACGGAAGTCAAAATCGTTGAACATGTCCTTAAGTGCTGACTGGCAATCATCGAAATCGCCAGCCACCGCCAATGCGTGCACGTTGCTATCCGCAGGCGTCGTCATCTGGCGGCGCTGTACCTCAGAAACGCGGCCATCAGGGAAAAGTATGAATACGTCAACTGCGTCAAGGCCGCGGAAAGCCTCGATTGCAGCCGAACCGGTGTCACCGCTGGTTGCACCCACGATGGTCACGCGATCTCCTCGTCTTTTCAGGGCTACCTGAAACAGCTGACCAATCAGTTGCATGGCAAAATCCTTGAATGCCAGCGTTGGTCCGTGGAACAGCTCAAGCAAAAAGTGGTTCTCGTTCAATTGCTTTAACGGAGCCCGCGCAGCATGATCAAAGCCCGCATAAGCGTGCTCAATGATCTCTCTGAATTCGTCTTCGGCAAATGAGCCTTCGACAAAGGGCCACATCACCTTGAACGCGATCTCTTCATAGGTAAGTCCGGCCAACCCGGCAATCTGGTCTTGCGGCATGACCGGAATCTCGGCAGGCAGATACAAACCACCGTCGCGAGCTAATCCGGTCAGCATCGCTTCTTCAAATGTCAGTTCGGGCGCCTGCCCACGGGTCGAGATGTATTTCATTGCTGGTCACTCTCAGAGGGGGCGCGGCTGCGCCATAGGAAGTATCCGGTCATCGCAGCCCAAACCAAAGCCAGACCAAACCAAGTTATTGCGTACTGCAAGTGATCGTTGGGTATGCCCGCCGTATCCACTGGCAGTGGAGTAACATCGGGATCAGTATTTGAACGCGCAACCAGCAGAACCGGCTCAGTTTTGAGAACTGTCGATAAATTGGGAACGTCCCGAGCAAACCAGATGTTGCCATCAACGTCTGGTTCGGGTGTGAAACCGTCGATTTCATCCGGCCAATGCAGATTACCTGTCACCTGCATTGCGCCTGTTTGCCTTGCGTCCGACTTGGCCGTCGTGGGAACAAAACCGCGATCTACCAATATCCGTCTGTCGTCGACGCTGAAGGGCTGAATGATCCGGTAGCCTGCGCCAACTTGTTTGACCGAGACCAATACGTGGATTTCACCGGTTTCCATTTCGCCCGAAATAGTAACGGGCAAATACTTGTCTTCGTCTTGGGAAACCGCTTCCGGTAAAGCAACTGGCTGGGCCGCAATTCGGCTTTCGATATCAGCCAGAATGCTCTCTTTCCAGGCCAGACGCTGCAACTGCCAAATACCCAGCGATACTAGGATCGCCAAACCGGCAACACCAAATATCAGTGGGAAAAGGATGCGACGCATTTCAGAACCATGTTTCGTTGCTCAATGGCTCCTTTTAGGAACCCGCGCCTTGTTAAGGGTTGCGCCCGTACGATTGCAACCACTCAATTGTATGGGGCGCAATATAGCATCTCGGATGGTAAAAAGCCGCCCTTTGAGGGCGGCTTTTTCGTCTGCAAATCTGGCTGTTTTTACATCAGCGGTGCCTGACCCCAAATGTAAACTGCGAAAAACAGAAACAGCCAAACAACGTCGACAAAGTGCCAGTACCAGGCCGCCGCTTCAAAGCCGACATGCTTCTCTGGTGTGAAGTCACCCTTAAGAGCCCGGATCAAGCAAACCGAAAGGAATATAGTGCCGATTATCACATGCGCGCCATGAAAACCCGTGGCCATGAAGAAGTTCGAGTAGAACTGATCGCCACCAAATTGCCAACCCTCGTGAGCAAGTAGTTCGTAATACTCAAAACCCTGCAACGCAGTAAAAGCGATCCCCAGCGCAATACCGATTGCCAAACCATTGATCAGCGCCTTGCGATCGTTGTCATGAGCAAGAGCATGGTGCGCCCACGTAATCGCGCAGCCAGACAACAGAAGAACCAAGGTGTTGATCAGTGGCAGGTGGAAAGGGTCAACCGCGTGAATATCAGGTTGGATGTACTCGGTCCCGGCATAGTCATACATCGGGTACATCCGATGTTTGAAGAACGACCAGAACCAAGCAAAAAAGAACATCACCTCGGACATCACAAACAAGATGAACCCGTAGCGCAAACCAATACGAACCACCGGAGTGTGATCACCCTGCCGGCTTTCTACGACGACGTCGGTCCACCAGGCAAACATTGTGTACAGGACACCTACTAGTCCCATCCAAAAGATCCACGGTGTTATACCGTGCATCCAAAGAACCGCTCCGAAAAGCATAACAAAACCACTGACCGCGCCGATCAGCGGCCAGATCGATGGGGCCAAAATGTGGTAGTCGTGGTTTTTAGCGTGTGCCATCAGCGTCCCTCACCTACAGGCGTTAGTTCGTGTTTGTTTTTGCCTGCTGGTCGAAGGCTGCAAAGCCTTCAGGCAGGTCAATTTCGTAGAATGTATACGACAACGTGATCGTATGAACATATTTCGCTTCGAGATCCTCAACCATTTCGGGATCAACAAAGAACGTAACCGGCATCTGAACCCGTTCGCCGGGTTGCAAGACCTGTTCCTCAAAGCAGAAACAGGCGATTTTCTGGAAATAGCCCCCGGCAGAATATGGCGCGACGTTGTACGAGGCCTGCCCGGCAATGGGTCGGTCGGTCGGGTTATAAGCCTCATAAAATGCTAACCCAGTTTCACCAATGCGCACATCCATCTCACGCTCAACCGGTTTGAACTCCCAAGCCATGCCTTTAGCCTTCGAGGCATCGAAACGGACCGTGACAACCCTATCAAGGATATCTTCTGGCGCCTGCTCGGATACACCCGTGGTTCCGCCAAAACCAGTGACCCGGCAGAACCAGTCATAAAATGGAACGGCCGCCCAAGCCAAGCTACCCATCAGGACAACCAAACCGACGGTTTGCACCACTGTTTTCTGAGGACCTTTCAACGCCATCAGTCCTGCACCTCTTGCGTTGCCATGCCGAAATCCGTCCCGGACACCTTCACGATCGTTAAGCCGAAAATGATCACGATAAACGCCGCTAATGTCAGCCCCACCCCTAGGTTGCGGCCAAAGCGGCGCTGATGCAATTCGTGGGGCTTGCGCAGACTCATGACCAGCCACCCCATCCAAACGGTTTAACCAGCGCCTCAATCAAAATCGCACCAAAATGCAAAAACAGGTAGAGCAGCGAAAGTTTGAAGAAGCGGCGTTCAACTTTGAAATTATCGGCCTCAGAGTCGTCTTCGGTTCTACGCGAGATGCCCCACGCTCCATGCAGGAAGAGCGCGTTCAAAACCAAAGCGACCGTTAGGTAGATTGGCCCCCCTATACCCGAAAATGCGGTTCCAACGGCCAGTACAGCCAACAACCCGGTGTAAATCAGAATGTGCACTCGGGTCGCGCGGCGTCCGTGCGTAACGGTCAGCATCGGCACGCCTGCGTCGTCATAGTCGGATCTCATGAACAGGGCCAAAGCCCAGAAATGCGGCGGTGTCCACATGAAAGTCAAAGCGAACATCAACCATGGCTCTAGTGTCACGGAACCCGTCGCCGCAACCCAACCTATGACAGGCGGGAACGCTCCGGCGGCTCCGCCGATCACAATGTTCTGCGGTGTCGATCGTTTCAGCCACATCGTGTAGATCACAACGTAGAAAAATATCGTGAAGGCCAGAAACGCTCCTGCAAACCAATTGGTCGCCAGCCCCAGCATGATCACAGACAGACCGGATAGCGCCAGACCGATAGCCAGCGCCTCACCTTCTTCAACTTTGCCAGAAGGGATCGGACGGCCTTTTGTCCGCTTCATAACCTTGTCGATATCAGCGTCCCACCACATGTTCAGGGCACCTGATGCCCCACCGCCAATGGCTATGAAAAGGATAGCGCAGAATCCAACAAACGGATGCACAGGTACAGGCGCAGCGAGCATACCGACCAATGCAGTAAACACGACGAGGGACATCACGCGCGGCTTCAGCAAGGCGAAATAGTCGCCAAAACTGGCCTCGTCCACGCGCCTCTGCGCGTTCACGGTGCTGGCGTTAAAGCTTGCGTCGCTCATATCCGTTCCCTTAAGGCCAAAGCGGTACGTTTACCGCGCCGCTCACGCCACGTTCGATGCCAAGGGCCTCAGCCCCAGACGAGCTTAGTTTGCGGCCACCTGATAGGTCGAGGGTTTCCCTGCATATTCCTCAAGCGCCTTGGTCAACCACTGATCGTAGGCCTCTTGACTAACCACTTTCACCGTAATCGGCATATACGCATGGTCCTTGCCGCAAAGCTCGGAACACTGCCCAAAATAGACACCTTCCTTGGTTGCCTCGAACCACAGTTCGGCCAATCGTCCGGGCACGCCGTCCTGCTTTACGCCGAAAGATGGAATAGTCCACGAATGGATAACATCGGACGCAGTGACTTGCATCACAATAACTTTGTTCACCGGTACGACAACTGCGGTATCGGTGGCCAACAGCCATTCATCTTCGCTGTATCCCGCATCCGACAGCTTGGCCCGCATTGCATCGTCAAGCACGAACGGCGTCACGTCCGCATCGGCCGGACGCGCCCCTTCGTCCAGCGTTGCAGGGTGCCCCAGCAAGTAGCTGTCGAAGGCAAAATCATGATCCACGTACTCGTAAGTCCAGTACCATTGGTTGCCGACAACCTTGATAACCACGTCACCCTCGGGAATTTCCTGCTGTTTGAAAAGCACCGGCAGTGAGAAAGCCCCAATGAAAACCAGAATCAGGATCGGACCCAACGTCCAAGCGACCTCAACGGGGGTATAATGCGAAAACCGCGCGGGCGTTGGATTGGCGCGCTGGTTGTAACGCACAATGCAGTACAACAGAAGGCCTGCAACGAGCAGGCATATTACAGTGATGATCACCAGAATCATATTGTCCAGACGCTGGATTCCATCGGCCAGGCTAGTGGCTGAGGGCTGGAACCCGACACCGCCATCAACCGGCTTACCAATAATCTCAAGCTCCTGAGCCATGGCGGGAAGGCTGGAGAGGGCTGTTACAAACCCCGAAAGCATCAAAGCATTCTTCATGTTCTGTCCTGATCGTTTGATCTTTGCGTCCCAGGCGAAAAGGTGTGAATCGGTCACACCTCACCCGTTGTCTTTGGCCGCGTTAAAAACCATATTCCGTCGGGTAGATAAAGCAAAATGCTTGCGTCAAACAGACGCTATTCTTGATCTGGATCAATCTGGAAAGGTTCCACCTGATGTCCAACGACCCATTTCGCCCGTTTGAAGGCCCCCTTCCGCAGGACGAAGCCCTTGCAGTTCTGCAGTCTGCAACCGCAGGCGCCGAGGATGGGGAACTGTTCGTTGAAAGGCGAAAATCCGAATCCCTGGTGTTTGATGACGGTCGCCTGCGAACTGCATCATACGACGCTTCCGAAGGATTTGGGCTGCGGGCTGTTCAGGGCGAGGTGGCGGGCTATGCCCATTCAACAGATGTTTCAATCCCAGCGTTGAAGCGGGCAGCCGAAACGGCACGTCTTGCGGTCGGCGACGGCGGCGGCACTTTGGCCGAGGCCCCACGGGCCACCAACGCTCGCCTTTACACCGACGAAGACCCGATCGAAACGGCCAGTTTTCCAGTGAAGATAGAAACCTTGCGTGAAATTGATGCCTTTTCTCGCGATCTGGATCCTCGTGTTGTTCAAGTAAGTGCGACGATCGCCGCCGCCGTACAAGAGGTTGAGATTTTGCGCCCGGATGGCGTGCTAATCCGTGACGTACGCCCGATGACCCGTGTGAACGTTTCAGTGATCGTCGAGCAAAACGGACGAAGGGAAAGCGGTTCGGCAGGAGGCGGCGGCCGCGTAGGACTTAATGGGTTAATCGATCCTGCCGACTGGCAAGACAAGGCGCGTGAGGCGTTGCGTATCGCATTGGTCAACTTGGACGCGATACCGGCCCCTGCTGGGGTCATGGAAGTAGCTTTGGGTCCTGGTTGGCCCGGTATCCTGCTGCATGAGGCCATAGGTCATGGGCTGGAAGGCGATTTCAACCGAAAGGGCAGCTCTGCATTTGCTGGATTGATGGGACAACAAATCGCCTCAAAAGGTGTTACTGTGGTCGATGATGGTACCATTGCAGACCGGCGCGGCTCAATAACCGTCGATGACGAGGGCACACCCAGTTCTCGTACCGTTCTGATAGAAGACGGAGTTTTAACGGGGTATATGCAAGATCGCCAAAATGCGCGCCTTATGGGTGTTGCCCCTACCGGTAATGGCCGGCGACAAAGCTATGCGCACAAACCAATGCCACGCATGACGAATACGATTATGTTGGGTGGCGACGCCGACCCCGCTTCGCTGGTCGCTGACATCAAGGACGGTATTTGGGCGGTAGGATTTGGCGGTGGTCAGGTTGACATAACCAACGGCAAATTCGTTTTCTCATGTACCGAGGCTTACCGTGTCGAGAACGGTGAAATTGGCGCTCCGGTGAAAGGTGCCACACTGATCGGTGACGGACCATCAGCTCTGAAACGTATCCGTGGTTTGGGCCACGATATGGAGTTGGACCCGGGTATGGGTACTTGCGGTAAAGATGGCCAGTGGGTACCTGTGGGCGTTGGCCAACCAACTGTATTGATGGATGGATTGACGGTGGGTGGGTCAGCAACCTGAGGCGACCCAAGCCAGATTTCGCACCACAAGGTTAAAAAAGCGCCATCCATTTTAGAACATTTGGGTGGACCGCAACTTTTAAAAAACAAGTCAAAAAGATTTTTTGTTATTTTACATGCACTTAACCCAAGAAAAATACAGGTTTTCGTAAGGTAGTAAAAAATTTCCCAAGATTTACAAGCTGTTAACCTAAACTCTCGTAAACCAGTTCTGCAATCAGGCGGAGCATCGGATGACTGAAGAGCAGTTTTCTTCCAATCACCCCCCACTCCCACCCACCACGGAAGAGGATCAGTTTTCCTGGCTCCGTCTGATGCGATCCCGCAAGGTTGGTCCGGCTACGTTCCGGCGGCTGTTGCGGGAACATGGCTCAGCGCAGAACGCGCTTGCCGCGCTGCCCGAAGTGGCACGCGCCGCCGGAATAGACGGGTATGAAATTTGCCCTCCCGGCGTAATTGAGGCGGAACTCAAGGCTGCAAAGGCCCGCGAAGCGCGGCTTCTGTGCCTTGGGGCCGCCACCTTTCCAACTGCTCTGACCAATCTTTCCGATGCCCCTCCAATGCTCTGGGCAATCGGCGATGTCTCACTATTGGACAAGCCGACAGTGGCGCTTGTTGGTGCGAGAAATTGCTCTTCCCTGGGATCTCGGATGGCCCGGGGTTTGGCTAAGGAATTGGGCGAGTTGGGGTTTGTCATAGCATCTGGCCTGGCCCGTGGAATCGATACTTCGGCTCATCAGGCAGCGCTCAAAACTGGGACTATCGCAGTAATGGCTGGTGGGGTGGATGTGATTTACCCTGCCGAAAACACTGAACTTGCGGAAAAGATCGCCGAACACGGACTGCGATTGTCGGAACAACCTATGGGCATTTCGCCGCAAGCCAGGCATTTTCCACGCCGCAACCGCATTATCTCGGGCCTTGCACAAGCAGTCGTCGTGGTCGAAGCGGCCGCTAAGTCTGGCAGCCTAATTACCGCACGCGACGCATTGGACCAAGGACGCGAAGTTCTAGCGGTACCCGGACACCCATTCGACGCACGCGCTGCCGGATGCAATACTTTGATCCTTGAAGGTGCCGCGCTCGTACGATCTGCCCAAGATGTGATCCAAGCTTTACCCCCAAGGCAAACATCCGCGGTTTTGTCAAACAACGAACCTGCGCTGAACGAAAACAGCACTGCGCCTGTTCAAAACCTGCACCAAGCGATCCTGGCATGCCTTGGCCCCTCTCCAATCGCAGAAGATCAACTAATTCGCGACATTTGCGCTCCGGCAAAGGAAATCGGCCCCGCCCTGGTGGATTTGGAGCTTGAGGGGCGAATCCAAAGGCAACCAGGTGGATTGGTATCTTTGAGCGCCTGACTACTGGGTTTAAGCACCAAAGTGCCGAACCCAAACCCCTAACTGTTTTCCTAGTCGTTTGAAAAGGCAGTGTTTTTAAGGCAATTCAAGGAACGCATTGACAATTCCGTCTTGCCCCTCACATTTTGCACGACCATATAAGGCGTCAAATTCGTCGAGCGAGGTTTTCCCTTAAATGCCTGTAGTTGTTGTAGAATCCCCGGCCAAAGCTAAAACAATCAACAAATATCTTGGCCCTGACTACACGGTTTTGGCGTCCTACGGCCATGTGCGCGACTTGCCGCCCAAGGATGGTTCCGTCGACCCCGAGCATGAATTTGCCATGAAATGGGAAGTCGGAAATGACAGCCGTAAACACGTCAAAGCCATTGCAGACGCATTGAAAGACGACAACGCCCTGATTCTGGCCACTGACCCCGATCGCGAAGGCGAAGCGATCAGTTGGCACCTGCAGGAAGCTTTGACCAAACGTCGCTCGATCAAAAAGGACACTGCAGTCAGCCGCGTAACCTTTAATGCGATTACCAAAGATGCAGTGACCGAAGCGATGCAGCACCCGCGCGAGGTCGATATGCCTCTTGTCGAGGCTTATTTGGCCCGACGAGCGCTGGACTATCTCGTGGGGTTCAACTTGTCGCCTGTGCTTTGGCGAAAGCTCCCGGGCGCGAAATCCGCAGGCAGAGTGCAATCTGTTTGTTTGCGCCTGATCGTCGAGCGTGAAATGGAGATCGAGGCATTCAAACCGGTCGAATACTGGTCGGTAAAAGCGTTGTTCGAAACGCCACGCAGTCAAACTTTTGAAGCTCGCCTTGTTACTTTGGCCGGCAAAAAGCTGGAAAAACATGATCTTGCCAACGCCACGCAGGCCGAATTGGCGGTTCAGGCGATCACAAGCCGCGCGTTGAGCGTAACTTCGGTTGAGGCCAAGCCAGCGGCCCGCAATCCAAGCGCGCCATTTATGACATCGACTTTGCAGCAAGAGGCCAGTCGAAAATTCGGTATGGGAGCGCGACACGCCATGCAGGTTGCCCAACGCCTGTACGAAGCCGGCTACATTACTTACATGCGGACCGATGGCATCGACATGGCACCCGAGGCTGTCGCTGACGCAAGGAACGCAATTTCTGACCGTTACGGTGCTGAATACGTGCCAACCAGCCCGCGCATGTACAAAAACAAAGCTAAGAACGCTCAGGAGGCACACGAGTGCATTCGCCCGACGGACATGTCGCGGGACACCAAGGCCCTGAAAGTTACGGATGAAGATCAACGTAAGCTGTATGACCTCATCTGGAAACGCACAATTGCCTGCCAAATGGCTGCTGCAAGGCTGGAGCGCACAACAGTCGAAATCGGCAGTGATGATGGGCAAGTTGGCCTGCGCGCTACAGGTCAGGTCGTACTTTTTGACGGTTTCATGCGAGTCTACGAAGAAGGTCGCGACGATGTAGCCGACGATGACGAAAAACGCCTGCCTCAAATAATGCAAGGCGATGTTGCGCGTTTTGCTAAATCCTCGTTACGGGATCAATTCACCAAGGCAACGACGGACAGCGCCGAAAAGCCGGGGAAAGAGGCGATTTTGTCCGAAAACGAAGCGGTGCTGGCGTTGCAACACCATACGCAGCCCCCACCCCGCTACACCGAAGCTACCCTGGTCAAACGAATGGAGGAGCTGGGGATAGGTCGACCGTCCACCTATGCTTCGATTGTCACAACAATTCAAGATCGAGAATACGTACGCAAGGAAAAGAACCGCTTGATTCCCGAGGAAAAAGGCCGGATCGTCACAATTTTCCTGCTGAATTTCTTTCGTCAATATGTTGGTTATGAATTTACGGCCAATCTGGAAGAGCAACTAGACGACGTCAGCGCAGGTGATCGCGATTTCAAGGACCTGCTTGGCAAATTCTGGCGCGATTTCTCGGCCGCTATTGGTGAGACTTCTGAACTGCGGATTTCCGAAGTTCTGGACAAGCTGGACGAGGTTCTGGCACCCCAACTCTATCCTCCGCGTGAAGACGGGTCTGACCCACGTATCTGCCCGAAATGCGGGGTTGGACAGCTGCACCTCAAAACTTCGCGAACTGGTGGTTTCGTTGGTTGCGGCAACTATCCGGAATGCACCTATACCCGTCCGATAGCCGGCGATGGCGCAGAGGGCGACGAACGACTGTTGGGCGAGGACGGCGGCGATGAAATCTGGTTGAAATCCGGTCGATTTGGCCCGTATGTCCAGCGCGGTGAACCGACACCTGAAAACAAAAAGCCACCGCGCGCTTCACTGCCCCGTGGATGGAATAAGGATGATATGGACCTAAGCAAGGCGCTGACCTTACTTAGCCTTCCCCGCCAAATCGGGGAGCATCCGGAAGGTGGCATGATAACTTCAAATTTCGGGCGGTTTGGACCGTATTTGATGCATCAGCTGCAGGAAGAGGCCAAACCAGTTTACGCCAACCTCAAGGACCCCAATGACGTGTTCGAGATCGGCATGAACCGGGCCGTCGAACTTTTAGCTGAAAAACGCGCCAACCCTGGACGGCGCGGGCAGGCAGCAGCAAAGCCTTTGAAAGAGTTAGGCGAACATCCAGACGGCGGTGCCATTCAGGTGCTGGATGGTCGCTACGGCCCATATGTAAAATGGCAAAAGGTCAATGCAACCCTGCCCAAAGATATAAAACCCGAAGACGTTACTCTGGAAATGGCAGTCGAGCTTGCAAATGAAAAAGCAGCAAAAAAGGGCGGTCGAAAGAAAGCCGCGCCAAAGAAAAAGGCTTCTACTAGGAAGGCGGCGAGTTAGGTAGAAATACCACTGTCCCTTTGGTTTCATTGACTTCCCAATGACGCGACGGCACAACCTGCTTCGTCACCATGTCATTGGGGGAGTTTTCCATGAACAAAGTCTATGCCAATGCCAATGAGGCGCTCGACGGAGTGATCTCAGACGGCATGATGATCGCCGCAGGCGGATTTGGCCTGTGCGGGATTCCTGAGCTGCTGCTTGAGGCCATCAAAAACTCAGGTGCGCAGAACCTGACTTTCGCGTCGAACAACGCTGGCGTCGACGATTTCGGGATCGGCATCCTGTTGCAAACTAAGCAGGTCAAAAAGATGATCAGCTCTTACGTCGGTGAAAACGCAGAATTCATGCGTCAGTACCTGAGTGGCGAGCTGGAATTGGAATTCAACCCACAGGGCACGCTGGCCGAAAGAATGCGGGCAGGAGGTGCAGGAATTCCCGGTTTTTATACAAAAACTGGTGTCGGAACAGTTATTGCCGAAGGCAAAGAGCATAAAGATTTCGATGGTGAGACTTATATTCTCGAAGAAGGAATATTTGCCGATCTCGCTATCGTGAAGGCTTGGAAAGCTGATGACACTGGGAACCTGGTGTTCCGCAAAACAGCGCGAAATTTCAACGTGCCCGCAGCAACTTGCGGTAAGATTTGTATCGCCGAAGTGGAAGAAATTGTTCCGCGCGGTTCATTAGACCCCGACTCGATTCATCTTCCCGGAATCTATGTTCATCGTTTGATTCAGGGCGAGCATGAAAAGCGCATCGAACAACGCACCACCCGCAAGAAGGAGGAGGCATAATGCCCTGGGACCGCAATCAGATGGCCGCGCGGGCGGCGCAAGAACTAGAAGACGGAATGTACGTAAACCTGGGCATCGGAATCCCGACGCTGGTGGCTAACTATGTGGGCGACAAAGATATTACTCTGCAGTCTGAAAACGGCATGTTGGGGATGGGCCCCTTCCCCTTCGAAGGTGACGAGGATCCTGACCTGATCAACGCAGGTAAACAGACGATCACAGAACTTTCCCGCACGGCTTATTTCGACAGTGCCACGTCATTTGCAATGATTCGGGGCGGCAAGATCGCTGCTGCGGTTCTGGGTGCAATGGAAGTAGACGAGGAAGGTGATCTGGCGAACTGGATGATTCCGGGGGTTTTGGTCAAGGGCATGGGCGGAGCCATGGATCTGGTCGCGGGCGTCGGTCGGGTGATCGTTGTGATGGATCACACAAACAAGCACGGCAAATCCAAGCTGCTGCAGAAATGTACCCTGCCGTTGACCGGCAAAAAGGTGGTGGATCGCATTATTACCAACCTTGGGGTTCTCGATGTGGTGGACGGTGGTCTCAAGATCGTCGAAATTGCCGATGGTGTCACAGAAGACGAAATCCGTGGTGCTACCGAGGCAAAAATCGTCAATTGATCCGACGGCAACTGAAGAGGACCGCTGATTAACTGGCCTCTTTTAATTCATGGTTTGAAACACGCAGCCGTCCGAAAAGAACTCGGGCGGCGACGTGCACAGGGCACGGGCCACTTGAAACGCCGCTAACACTTTTGGAACATAGTCACGAGTTTCTGCGTAAGGCGGAACGCCACCGTGCTTGCGAACAGCGCCCTCACCTGCGTTATATCCTGCCAAAACCAAGATTGGGTCGTCACCGAACTCGTCCATCAACCAATCAAGGTACTTTACACCACCCGAGATGTTTTGTTCGGGTTTGAGGCTATCCTTAACACCGAACCGGGCAGCAGTCGCAGGCATCAACTGCATCAGTCCCTGCGCACCGGCCGAGCTGACGGCATCCACACGCCCAGCAGATTCTACTGAAATAACTGCAAGAACAAGTGCCGGAGACACGTCTGTACCAACTGTCGAGCGCAAAATGTCGACACCCCTCTGTTCGGCTATGTTTTGCAATGTCTGCAATCTCGGCGCCGCGACTCCAATCGAAGACAAGGCCTTAAAAGCATCCCGGAGCCGTCCAGAGCTTGCATGAGCCATCTCAGGCGACACGCGGTTCCAAAACGCTTTGTAAGATCCAACAGGCTTGGCTACGTCTCCTACTGGTGGAGCCGCCGAAGCGGGCGGCTCAGCCCGGGCGATGATTGCGGGAACGTCCAGGTCGTTTCCCGTGCTAGGGGCCGATGGAGAATTCGCGTGCTGCTCGGGTGTAATTTGAATCATAACCCGCGCGCGCGTACCGGGCGCTGGCGCCTTGATACGTTTGTAAACACCGCGCGGTTCTTGCTCGGTTGCGGACAATGGTGTCACACTAACCAGAAGAAACACCGCAACGCTGACACATGAAAATGCGTCCCGGAAATTCATTTTGCCTGCCTCATCTATTCTTTTGGATCATTTTGAACATTGAAACGGCCCTCAAAGCCAGAAAAACAAAGCGAAATAGGGCGATTTCGCCTCATTTGCCGTAAAATTGCATCGCCTAAACTGGTATGGTTAAAAAAGATTGCAACATTTTTTGTTTAATTTCAAAGTGTTAAAAATTTTGCCGTCAAAAAATTAAGCTTTTCACAAAAAAAAATGTGTTTGGCCCAATTCCTGCCACGCACAACAGGCAAAACTATCCCCATGCCGAGACGATCGGGAGCGGACCGAGAGAGAAAGCTCTGTAAGACGCCGAGGTTAATTAACTGTTTGATCCTTTAGGAGGGACGCAACATGATCAAGTTCATCAAGAACTTCCGTAAAGACGAAGACGGCGCCGTAACAGTTGACTGGGTCGTTCTGACCGCAGCCGTAGTTGCTCTGGCCGCAATTGCTTATAACCAAGTTCGCACCGGTGCCAGCGATCTGGCAGGCGACGTTCAGTCCGCTCTGACCAGCGCGACCGTTACAACTCCGACCTTTGGCAACTAATTCGGTCGTGAGTTTCAAAACATGATGGGGGCCTTGCCTTTGCTTAAAGGCATGGCCCTTTTCTTTTAGCTCCAAGAAACCTGGTTTAGTGTAATGTTGAAAAAATTCATGAATTTCGCGAATGACGAGGGCGGTGCAATTACCGCTGACTGGGTTGTGATAACGGCAGGGGTCGTTGGTCTGGGTGCTCTGATGTATTATTACATGCACGAGCCACTACGACATGTGGATGAGCAAAGCGGACAAGTCCTTGCGAGCGTCGTGGTCGAACCTATTTCGTTTGAATAAAAAAGATAAATCTCTGCTCGCTGCTCAACGCCCTCTGAAAAAAATTAGAATTTCAGAATATCATCTGCGATTGTCCCACTTTTCGACACAATTCCAAATTAACGTTGACACTGAACCAATGTGACGCGACGCGTCTCATAATCTTTGGAACCAAAATTAAACGAGGGACAAATGCGGGCTGTTTTTGGACTTGTCCTGATCATCGGGGTCGCACTGGCAGGCGGAGCCGTCTACATGGCGCGTGAATACATCACCGAGAATCAGGCTAAATTAGCGCTCGAGCGACAACTACGTGAGGAAGCTCTGGCCAATGCGAAAGTCGAAGTTGTTCCCACTGTAGACGTAATCGTTTCGAATCGCGCTCTGAGATATGGGGAAAAGCTAATTCCTGAAGACGTGCGCACGGTACAATGGCCCGAAAATGCCATACCAGAAGGCTCGTTCCTTGATATGACCGTTCTTTTCCCGGAAACCGGGGACAATGAACGATTCGTTTTGCGCGCTATGGAAAAAGACGAAGCTTTGATGGCTGTTAAGGTTACAGCGCCGGGCCAGTCTGCCGGTCTTACGTCACAGTTGAAAAAGGGTATGCGCGCATTCGCAATCAGCGTTGATGTCGCTTCGGGGGTGTCTGGATTCTTGCGCCCCGGCGACAGTGTCGACGTTTACTGGACTGGATCCCTAAGAGGCGCCGTTGATGGCGCAGCCGGCGAAATAACGCGGCTGATCCAAACCAATATTGAACTTATTGCCGTCGACCAAACCGCCGGTTCCGACATAACTGGCGCGACGATTGCGCGAACCGTCACAGTAGCGGCGACACCCGAACAGATTGCCGCTTTGGCACAGGCGCAAAACACTGGTCGGCTGTCATTGGCTCTTGTCGGCGTTCAGGACGAAACTGTAGCTAGTGCAATAGAAGTTGACCAACGCAAGCTGCTGGGCATCCAAGAAGCCGCGCCGGTGCAAATGATTGAAGAAGAAGAGGTTTGCACCATAAAAACGCGCCGAGGCGGCGAAATGGTAGTCACGCAGATTCCCTGCACAAACTGACCGAATTTCAGCCTGTTAATGAAAACAAGGTCGCGCCGATGGCGCGGCCTTGGTCGTTCTTGTCCATTCAATTCGAATCTATTGTTGCGTATTATCCACATAAGGAAAATTCCGGAAACCATTGATTATTGCAATAAATCCGGATTTAGAGCAGGGTTCAAAGGCATAGGGCATTAGACCCATAAAAATAGAGTGGTGATCGGAGAGGCAGGTCACATGACAATACGTTCCTGGATAGGCGCAACCCTTATGGGGTTGACGCTCGTTATGGGTCCAATCGGCGGTGCCGCTTGGGCTGAAAATCTTCGTGTGGTTAAGAAGGGTACGGCTGAGACGCTAAATGTCCCGATTAACCGCGCTATTGTGGTCGAAAGCGAACAACCTTTCGCGGATATCAGCATTGCCAATGCTGGCATCGCGGATATCTCAACGCTCTCGGACCGTACAATATATATATTGGGCCGCGCGCCAGGGACCACGACCCTGACGATGTTTGACGGCGCAGGTAATCTTATCACAAATGTCCGCGTTCGTGTTTCGCCGGACGTGTCCGAATTTAAAGAGAGGCTGCGGCAGATCCTGCCGAACGAGCCGATCGAAGTACGTACCGCCAACGATGGCATCGTTCTGTCGGGCACTGTCTCAAGCAGCGCCCGCTTGGCGCGAGCACTTGAGCTGGCAGAACGCTACGCGCCTGAACGGGTATCGAACCTGATGAACGTTGGTGGCGTACAGCAAGTTATGCTGAAAGTGCGCTTTGCCGAGATGAGACGGCAGGTGGCCAAGAGCCTCTCGACGTCGTTAGGTTTTGGCGGCAGCGACGTGACAGGCGGCTTCAATTCGTTGAACAGCCAAGGTCGATTGAACAACGCCTTGGCGAACAACATCCCGTTTGCACAGACCAATACAGGCGCGATCCTATTCGGGTTTGGCGCCGGATCTACCCAAGTCCGTTTGTTGCTTGAAGCCCTCGAAAGTAAAGGGTTAGCTCGTACATTGGCCGAGCCGAACTTGTCTGCACTGTCTGGTCAGGAAGCGACTTTCCTCGCTGGCGGTGAGGTTCCTATCCCTGTCCCACAGGATGACGGTGTGGTTGCCATCGAATACAAGTCTTTCGGTGTCGAGATCGACTTTGTCCCACGCGTAGTCGACGGCGACCTGATCAATCTGGAAATGGCAACTTCTGTTTCTAGCATCGATCCAAATACGAACTTCACAATCAATGGTGACACCGTTCCCAGTTTTGTCGTCCGTCAGACCAGCACAACTGTTGAGCTGCGCGACGGCGAAAGCTTTGCGATTGCGGGCCTGATTCAGGACGACTTCACCGACCTGAACAACCAGATACCTTGGCTTGGAGACGTCCCGGTTCTTGGTGCCTTGTTCCGCAGCGCAGAATACCAGCGCGATCAAAGCGAGCTTGTCATTATCATCACCGCCCATCTGGTGTCTCCGACACGCGGCGAGGCCTTGGCCCTGCCAACAGATCGGGTCAAACCACCCAGCGAATTCGACCTGTTCATTAACGGCAAGATTGCTCACACTGAACGTGCTGGAAACGGTGCAGCTTCGGAAGTGGCCAGACAAGACTTTGGCAATTCCTACGGCTACGTCCTGGATTGATGGAAAGGATAGAACCAATGCATAAGTGGTTTATAACACTAGGCCTTTCGGTTGCTGTTGCAGGCTGTACTCGTGAAGCTGGCTTTGAACTGGACCAGGGCACATTCGGTAACGCTACTCTGAACAATGTTCAGATCATGAACGGCGAACTGACTTACGGTCAGATACTCGCGCAGCGTTTTGCAGCCGAGGTCCCAAGCCAAATCAACTTTGCGTTCGACAGCGCACAACTTGACGCTTCGGCCCAACGGATTTTGTTGCAGCAGGCTGCTTGGATCAAGCAATTCCCCGAGGCCCGGTTCCGGGTCTACGGCCACACTGATGCTGTAGGCTCAGCCGCTTACAACCAGCAGCTGGGTCTTCGCCGGGCAAACGCAGCAGTTTCGTTCCTTACACGTCAGGGCATTTCCCGTTCGCGGCTCGAGGCAGTGGTTTCGTTTGGCAAAACGCGGCCTCTGATCGCGACGCAGAACAGAGACCGCCGTAACCGTCGCACCGTGACGGAAGTGTCTGGATTTGTTGACAGACATCCAAATATTTTGGACGGCAAGTACGCCGAGGTCATTTACCGCGAATACGTTCAAAGTGCGCGCGTAGAGTCGACTTTGCGTAGCGAAACGGCCGTCGGTTCAACGAACCCCACTGAATGAGCTTTGTTCGTTAGGGTTTCGAACAATAGCGACAAATTGGGCGGCATCGTCGCCCAATTCCCTACAATTGGTTCTTTTGCGCCCAATTCTTGCCCAACTTCCAAGCGACCTTGCAAAAAATAGGGTGACTTGCGGCCACAACTGACCGCACAGGGCGACAGCAAATCAGAACAGACCCCTAAAGTTCGTACGGTTTGCTCAGCCCTCTCGACGAGGATTGAGTTTATGACGAGCGCAACGCCGCAAAACGATAATACAGCGATACAGGCCTGCACCATTAGTCGGGATGTCCAAAACTTTGATCTTTTGATTGAAGATATGGAAGCCGTCCTGGGCGAGCGTTGGGGTGATTTAGGCTTTGCTGAGGCGCTGGCCTTCTTTAGCCAACCAGAAGCTGAGTCGTTGCAGTTTGTCGCGCTTGCACTGGACGGCGAAGACGAAGACAACCTGACACTGATGGGCGAAATCATCACTCATGCCAAGGAAAAAGGCATTAAAGTTGTTCTGATCGCCGAAGATGTCACGCCCGCTTCCTTGCATCAGCTGTTGCGTAAAGGCGCGGACGAATTTGTCCCCTACCCGCTTCCGGAAAACGAACTTCAGGAAGCCATCAATCGCATGAACAAGCCTGATCCGGTTGTTGCCCCGCAGCCTGGCGTGGCGATAACGCATGGAGAGGCAAAAGAGGGCGCTCTATTTGTCGTTCACGGTCTTGCGGGCGGTGTCGGTTCCACAACGTTGGCTGTAAATCTTGCCTGGGAACTTGCAACAGTGTCCAACAAAGATGGACCCAAAGTTTGCCTTATCGATCTGGACATGCAGTTCGGCACGGTTTCGACCTATCTGGATCTTCCTCGTCACGAAGCTGTTTTCGAAATGCTTTCAGATACGGCATCGATGGACGAAGAATCCTTCGGTCAGGCGCTGCAGACATTTGAAGACAAGCTGCAGGTTTTGACTGCGCCATCTGACATGGTGCCATTAGACATCATCACGCCTGAGGATATCCAAAGGGTAATAGACACGGCCCGCAATCATTTTGACTATGTGGTTGTAGACATGCCCTCGACGCTAGTTCATTGGTCCGAAACTGTACTCCAAGCCGCACACGTCTATTTTGCATTGATCGAACTGGACATGCGGTCGGCCCAGAACGCATTGCGGCTTAAGCGTGCGTTGCAGGCCGAGGAACTTCCATTCAACAAGCTACGCTTTGCAATGAACCGTGCCCCGAAATTCACGGATCTTAGCGGCAAGAGCAGGGTAAAACGCATGGGCGAAAGCCTGGGTATATCCATTGACTTGCACCTGCCGGATGGCGGCAAGCCCGTCATGCAAAGCGGGGATCACGGTTTGCCGTTGGCAAGCTCTGCCGCCAAGAACCCGCTACGCAAAGAAATCGCCAAACTTGCGCAGTCGCTTCATAGCCTTGGCTCCAGCAACGCCGAAGCCGCGTAATCCGAGGGAGAACCGCCGTGTTTTCAAGATACAAAAAGCAGTCTGACGCGCAACCGGTTGAGAAACAGGCGCCAAAGGCCGCTCCGGCCGCATCTGCGGCTGAACCTTCGGCATCTACTGCGGTAGCGCGCAAACCAGTGCAGAAAAAAGCGGCAGAAGTTGTCGGCAACGATCGTGATCGCAAACGCAAGGAACGCCTGGGCGAGATCAAGCAAGAACTACACCGGGAGCTGCTCGAAAACTTGAACCTGGCGGCTTTGGAAAAGGCGGCCGAAGCAGAACTTCGCAGCGAAATCAGCGCAATTGCCGGCGAAATTCTGGAATCTCGCAACATAGTTCTGAACCGCGAAGATCGATCGCAACTAAACAAAGAGTTGTACGACGAGGTAACAGGCCTCGGTCCGCTGGAAACTCTTCTGCAAGACGACACAGTAAACGATATTCTGGTTAATGGCCCCCAACAAATCTTTGTAGAACGCGCTGGCAAGCTGGAACTCAGCGACATCACATTCAAAGACGAAAAGCACTTGATGCGGATCATCGATAAGATCGTATCCGCCGTGGGTCGTCGCGTGGATGAATCCAACCCTTACGTTGACGCCCGTTTGGCGGACGGATCGCGTTTCAACGCAATGGTACCGCCTATTGCCGTTGATGGATCGTTAGTATCCATTCGTAAGTTTAAAAAGGACAAGCTTGGTATCGACGATTTGGTCAACTTCGGAGCGTTTACCGAAGAAATGGCCGCATATCTGCAAGCTGCGGTGTCCACTCGCCTGAATATCATTGTATCGGGTGGTACTGGTTCCGGTAAGACGACGACCTTGAACGCTCTGTCCAGTTTTATTGATGATGCCGAACGCATTCTGACCATCGAGGATACTGCAGAACTTCAACTGCAGCAGACCCATGTGGGCAGAATGGAAAGCCGCCCACCGAACGTCGAAGGCAAGGGTGAAGTCAGCCCACGCGATTGCCTGAAAAACGCCCTGCGTATGCGTCCCGACCGCATTATCGTTGGCGAGACACGCGGCGCAGAAGTCATCGACATGCTACAGGCAATGAACACAGGCCACGACGGATCGATGACTACAATCCACGCCAACTCGGCCCGTGACGGTATCAGTCGTCTGGAAAACATGATTGCAATGGCGGGGATTGAGATGCCGATCAAGGCCGTCCGCAGTCAGATTGCATCTGCTGTGAACCTAATTGTTCAGGCCAGCCGTCTACAGGATGGTTCGCGTCGGATGACATCAATCACTGAGATCACCGGCATGGAAGGCGACGTGATATCAATGCAGGAAATCTTTAGGTTTCAACGTGTTGGACTGACGCCTGACAACAAAATCATTGGTCACTTCACTGCAACGGGCGTGCGCAGCCACTTCTCCGAACGCTTCCGTCTGTGGGGCTTTGACTTGCCATCGTCGATTTACGATCCAACGACAATGTAGGAGACATAAGTTATGACCTTGCCTTTCGAGGCCCTTATATATGTCGTGATTTTCGTGGGAGTCCTCCTCTTGGTCGAGGGTATTTATCTGGTCGCCTTTGGAAAATCGATCAGTCTGAACAGCCGCGTGAATCGGCGTTTGGACATGATAGACAAGGGCGCAGGCCGCGAAGAAGTGTTGGAACAGCTGCGCAAGGAAATGCAGCAGCATATGAAAACACAGAGTATTCCGCTCTATTCCCTACTGGCAGACAAAGCGCAAAAGGCCGCAATCGCGTTCAGCCCAAAACAACTGATCATGGTCATGGCATTGGTGTCCGGCCTTGCCTTTATGGCTCTTAGCATAGCTACGGCCTCTGAAACAGTTTTGCGCGCTGCACTATCCGGAGCGATCGGGATCGGCGCGGTTTATGCCTGGGTCAACCACAAAGCTAAGAAACGCACGAGTTTGATCGAAGAACAATTGCCCGATGCAGTCGAGCTGATGGTGCGTTCACTGCGTGTCGGCAACCCTTTTGTGTCTTCGATCCAAATCGTTGCGACAGAGGTCGAGGACCCATTAGCCACCGAATTCGGTGTGATTTCAGATGAAGTAGCTTACGGTAGAGACGTTGGCGAAGCATTGAAAGACATGGCCGAACGCCTAGGCATGCAGGACTTGCGATTCCTTGCAGTCGCGGTTTCGATCCAACAGCAGTCCGGCGGTAATCTCGCCGAGATTCTGGCGGGTTTGGCCAAGGTGATCCGAGCACGCTTCCGCCTATTCCGGCGCGTAAAGGCAATCACGGCCGAAGCTCAGTGGTCAGGAAAATTCCTATCCGGTTTTCCTGTGGCTTGTTTGGTGTTCATTTTAGTTAAAGACCCCAACTACTACGACACCGTTTTAGACGAACCGTACTTCATTCCGGCCTGTTTCTTTGTTGGCATAATGCTGACGCTGAACATCATCGTTATGAAAATTCTAACCAACATTAAGGTCTGAGGACACTGCCATGGAATTCCTGACCTTCGTCAACGAATTTTTGAAAGAAAACCTGGGTGAATTCGGCCCATTGATTCTGGTCGGTGTATTGGGACTGTTCATGGTCCTGATAACGATACCACTGATGCTGAATCAACCGGAAGATCCGCTGAAGAAATTGCAACGTTCGACGGCTCCGCCGAAAAAGAACAAAAAAGACAAAAAAGATCGGCTCAGAAATTCGGGCCAGAACGAACAGCTTGAAAAGTTTGCGACTTTTCTGGAACCTAAAAACCAAGAGGAATACTCTGCTGTCCAGCTTAAGTTGCGCCAGGCTGGTTACCAGTCCAAGGATGCAGTTCGGTTTTTCCATTTTGCGCAGTTTGCACTTGGGATGGTTGGCATCATGGTTGGTGTGTTGTTGGTTACTGTTTTTGCTGGTGATCAGGAATTTGATTCCACCCAAATTGGCATTCGCTTGTTGGTGCCCGGAGCAATCGGGTACTTTATCCCAAAGTACTGGATCACTCGCCGTGTTGCCGAGCGTCAGGAAGCGATTACTGCAGGTTTCCCAGATACATTAGACCTGATGCTGGTCTGCGTTGAAGCTGGCCAATCGCTGGATCAGGCTATTGTCCGAGTGGCGGCGGAAATGAAGGCATCTTACCCCGAAATCGCCACAGAATTCGAAGTTGTGGCGTACGAAATGAAGGCCGGTAAAGAAAAGGACGTTGTGCTTCGCGATTTCGCAACTCGCTGCGGTGTCCAAGACGTTAGTGCCTTTGTGACGGTGATGATCCAATCGGCAACATTCGGTACATCTATAGCCGAAGCTTTGCGGGTTTACGCTGATGAAATGCGCGATAAACGGGTGATGCGTGCTGAAGAGGCCGCTAACAAGTTGCCAACTAAAATGACACTTGCCACTATGATGCTGACGGTTCCTCCGCTTCTGCTCATCCTAGTCGGCCCATCGGCCAAAGGCATTATGGAATTCGGAAGAGGTAACGGGCCGGGTGTCGGCGGATAACCTGATGGATTCAGTGTTTCGCAGAGCCCGCAAAGGGCTTTGCAAAATTTTTAAAGCCACCGCGGTTCTAGCCATGGTGGCTTCTTGCACAGAAACGGGTCTGTCTGACGATCCGTTTGCACCGGGCGTGGATCCTGACGGAGCGTCGGTTAATGAAGTCACGGTTGGAAATCGACTGATGGCTGCAGGCGAATACGAATTGGCTCTTGAGGCTTTTACGCGCGCAGCTTTGCAAGAAGGCATGACTTCAGAGATTCTAACATCGTTGGGAACGGCAAATCTCGGACTGCGGCGCGTTGGTCAGGCAGGGCCTTTGCTGCGTCGAGCTGTCAAAGAAGACCCGGAATGGCCTGTAGCATGGAACAACCTGGGTGTTTATCTCATGGAATCTGGAGAATATGCAGAGGCAGCACAGGTATTCCGGCGCGCTTACGCATTGGACGATGGCGAAAGTGACGCAATCCGCGACAATCTGCGGTTAGCACTCGCAAAAATGGAAAATCCTGCTAATAATGACACTCAAGAACAAGAATTTGAACTGGAAAGGCGCGGCGACGGAGAATTCGTTTTGCGCAAAATCCAGTAAACGAGGTTAAGAGCAGTAAAGGACGCAAAAATGCGCCAACCCTTTTTGATTCCGACTGTCATAATGTTTGGACTGGTTCTATCCGCCTGCGCCAAAGAATCCGAAGAAGAAAAAGTGGAACGCACCTTTCAGGAAGTCAACGTCATCGACGAAACAAACCTGAACGACGTATTGCTTACCGCTGCCGATCCCAACGAAGCGGTCACCTATTTCCAAGGTGCAGCACTAAAAAATCCCGACCGGATTGACTTGCAACGCGGACTCGCAATCAGCCTGACGAGGGCCAAGCGCAGCACAGAGGCTGCAGCAGCGTGGAAACGTGTCACTGAAATGAGCGGTGCCAATAACGCTGACCGGGTTGAATACGCTGACGCCTTGGTCCGCAGCGGAAATTGGGACAAAGCCAAAGCCACACTGGATAAAATTCCCCCGACTTACGAGACGTTTCAGCGTTACCGTCTTGAGGCCTTGGTCGCAGATTCCAGAAATGACTGGAAAAGCGCGGACCATTATTATGAAACTGCCGTTGGCCTGACCACACGCCCCGCGAGTGTTATGAACAATTGGGGCTACTCCAAAATGACCCGCGGACAATATGCCGAAGCAGAGCGATTGTTTGCCGAAGCCATTCAACAGGACAAAACTCTGTTCACGGCGAAAAACAACCTGGTTCTAGCGCGTAGCGCGCAAGGAAACTATGGGATGCCGGTCGTGCCGATGACCCAGATCGAGCGGGCCCGGCTGCTGAACACGATGGGTATTTCGGCGGTGAAACAGGGTGATATCAATACGGCCAAAAATCTGTTCCGTGAAGCGATCGCAACGCATCCACAGCATTTCGACGAAGCCGTCAGATCATTGCGCGCGTTAGAGGACGCCTAGTACATGACGATTCCTGCGTCGGCGGCCGCTTGGTTTTTACCTTTTGTGCTGCCGATATGCGTTTACGTTGCGTTCACCGACATGCGTGAGATGCGCATCAAGAACCATGCGGTTGCAGCCTTAGCAATCGTTTTTGTCATTATTGGTTTACTTGCGTTGCGGCCATGGTCAGCAGGGTGGTCCACCGGCAGCGTCGGGCCACTGTCCTTGTCCTTGCCCGTTTATGCCTGGCAGCTTCTTCACATACCTTTTGTTCTGCTTGTGGGCATCGTGCTCAACGCTGCAGGTGCCATGGGTGCAGGTGATGCCAAGTTCTGCGCGGCCGCTTCCGCCTTTATATGGACTGCGGATTTTATGGTTGTAATGGTCATTCTTATGTCAACCACGCTTGGTGCGGTTGCATCACATCGGTTGGCAAAATATACCCCGTTGCGCCAGATTGCGCCCCATTGGGAAAGCTGGGATCGAGGGAAACAATTCCCGATGGGGTTAGCGCTTGCTGGTTCTCTTATCATGTATTTGATATTGGGCATTATTTACGGCTCGTAAACAATCTTCTGTACGCCACGCCTGTGCCTTGGTACTGCCACAAATCTTGGTCAAATTTTTGCAAGCGGCCCGGTATCGGGCATTTGTCGTGACAAGTAGATAAACGAGCAACGCTGATGAATATGCAGACCAATTCCGTTATTGCCCCGCCTGCCCCTAAGGGCTTGGGTGAAATGCGCCTTCCGCTGGTGATGATGCGAGATATTCTTCTTAAAACAATTTTCCGCAAGAACGTTGACACGGTAACGGAAGTCGCCCAGGCGATCTGTTTACCAAGTTCTGTTACGCAGGAGTTAATTGATATTGCGCGCGAACAAAAACTGCTTGAGGCGACAGGAACTCTTAATGCCAACAGCGGCAATGAAATGGGGTACCAACTAACGGATGCCGGGAAAGCGCGCGCTCTGGATGCTCTAAGTCAGTCGGAATATTTTGGTGCCATGCCTGTGCCGCTGGAGGTCTACAGCGAGCAGGTTAAACGCCAGTCCATTCGCAACATTCAGGTTACTCGCGACCAATTGACTGGGGCGATGGGACATCTGGTGTTGCCTGACAGCCTTTTGGACCATCTGGGTCCAGCAGTCAGTGCCGGCCGTTCGATACTGATGTATGGTCCCCCGGGTAACGGTAAGTCCTCGATTTCTAACGGCATCAGAGATGCGCTGGGGGATAACGTCTACGTCCCGCGCGCTATCGAATATGCTGGTCAGGTGATTACGGTCTATGACCCGATTGTGCACACGGCGATCGAACAAGAGGCTGATGATCCAAACAGCCTGCGCCGCCGAAAGCGATTTGATACCCGCTACGTGCAATGTGAGCGCCCGACTGTTGTGACTGGTGGTGAATTGTCACTCAATATGCTGGACTTGGTCTATAATCCTACGGCGCGAACCTATCAGGCTCCGCTTCAGCTCAAATCTACAGGCGGTATATTTATTGTTGACGACCTTGGTCGTCAGGCGGAACCACCTCAGGCACTTATCAACCGATGGATTGTTCCATTGGAAGAAAGCAAAGACATCCTTGGTCTACAATCTGGTGAAAAGTTTGAAGTTCCCTTTGACACGTTGGTGATCTTTTCGACCAACTTTCACCCGAACGAGATTTTCGACCAAGCTGCTCTGCGCCGGATCTTCTTCAAAATCAAAATCGACGGCCCAAATCAGGAAAACTTCCTGAAAATCTTTGCAATGGTCGCCCGCAAACGCGGCATGCCATTGGACGAGGCGGCGCTGGTGCATCTGTTAAAAGTAAAATATCCGACGATCAACAACATCTACGCCAACTACCAACCGATCTTTTTAATCGATCAGATGATTTCAATCTGCGAATTCGAAGGCATACCTTATCAGATGAGCCCCGATCTGATCGATCGAGCTTGGGCGAATATGTTTGTTAAAGAAGAACAAATCGTTCACTAAAGACGTCTTTCCCATACCAATCTGTATTAGGGCGGGTAATCTGCGAACATGACGCAGATTCCCGCCCGGATAACAAATTGGTTTACATCGAAAAACTGGTCCATCCATCCGCATCAGCAAGAGATGTTCGACCGGGCACGCGACCCTGCAACTCTGCTGATAGCACCGACAGGCGGTGGAAAGACCATGGCCGGTTTTTTGCCTTCGCTGGCGGAATTGGCCGATGGTTTCCATGGCGGCTTGCACACGATTTATGTCTCGCCTCTCAAGGCCTTGGCATCAGACATCCGTCGCAATCTACGTGTCCCCGTTGGTGAAATCGGATTACCCATCAGGATCGAAGACAGGACAGGCGACACCTCAGCCACACAAAAGAAAAGGCAACGCGCTGACCCGCCGCATATCCTTCTGACGACTCCTGAAAGCCTGGCACTTCTGACATCTTACGAGGATGCGCCCCGCATGTTTGACGGTGTGCAAAGGGTGATCGTGGATGAAATCCACGCGTTGGAAGAAAGCAAACGCGGCGACCAGTTAATGTTGGCATTGGCACGCCTTCAAAGCCTCTGCCCAGGTTTGCGTCGTGTCGGACTATCGGCAACGGTCGAGGACCCCGACGCCATCGCTCGTTTTTTGGCACGACACCCAGATCCGTGTCGCATCATACAGGCCGACCCCGGCCCAGATCCCGACATTTCAATGCTGCAAACTCACGAGAAGCCACCGTGGTCTGGCGGTGGTGCTGCCTATGCGGTTCCGGCTGTTCTGGATCAGATCAAAAGACACAAGACGACTTTGATATTCCACAACACACGCGCCCAAGCTGAAATTTTCTTTCATAATCTGTGGCTTGCCAATGATGATGCCTTGCCGATCGGTGTCCATCACGGAAGTCTGGACCGACAACAGCGCGAACGGGTCGAAGCAGCAATGGTACGGGGCGACCTTCGAGCAATCGTCTGTACAGGTAGTTTAGATCTCGGCATTGACTGGGGCGATGTTGATCTGGTGATCCAGATAGGAGCTCCGAAAAATGTCAAACGGCTGGTGCAACGAATTGGTCGCGCCAATCACCGCTACAATGCACCTTCTAAGGCCCTGCTTGTACCAGCCAACCGGTTCGAAGTGGTCGAATGCGTTGCCGCACTCGAAGCAGTGAAGGCACATGACTTGGATGGGGAACCGCGCGGTTCCGGCCCACGAGATGTCTTGTGCCAGCATATTCTAATAGCCGCAGCTGCTGGGCCTTTTGATCCCGACGCGCTGTATGACGAAATGACGACAGCCGGACCTTTCGCTGAATTAACCCGCAACGCATTTGACGCTTGTCTGAATTTCTGCGCAACAGGGGGGTATGCCCTACGTGCTTATGACCGCTGGCAACGGCTGCAGCAACGGCCCGATGGTTTTTGGCAATTGCGCGACCCGCGCACGGCGCAACGGATCCGAATGAACCTGGGTACAATTCAAGATACTGACACGCTCAAAGTTCGATTGAAGCGAAATCGGGGCGGAAAGCCATTAGGTGAGGTGGAAGAAGCGTTCGCCGCTTCGTTAACTCCCGGGGATACATTTTTGATCGGCGGACAGATTGTCCGTTACGAGGGGCTGCGGGAAATGGTCGTCGAAGTCAGCCGTCGAGCTGATCGAAAACCCAAGATCGCAACATTTTCTGGCACGAAATTTGCCACCTCGACCCAATTGAGCGACCGGATCTTGCGAATGTTTGCGCAACGGGAATGGCCTCAATTGCCACAACACACCGCCGAATGGTTAGCGCTGCAGCGCGATATTTCACGTTTACCGCAGAGAGACCGACTATTGATTGAAAGCTTTCCAAGCGACGGACGGGAACATCTTTGTGTCTACGGCTTTGCGGGTCGGAATGCGCAGCAGACGCTTGGCTTGTTAATGACCAAACGGATGGAGGAGACAGGCCTAGCACCTTTGGGCTTTGTGGCGACGGACTACGCCACTTTGATTTGGGGTTTAGATGCAGTGACCGACCCCCGCCCTCTTTTCGATCCGAGTGCTTTGAGAGATGGGTTGGAGAATTGGCTGGCTGGCAACGCCGTGATGAAGCGGACCTTTCGCGCGTCTGCCACGATTGCTGGCCTCATAGAACGGAACACAGGTGGCCAGCGAAAAAGCGGTCGTCAAGCAACATTTTCCTCTGACATACTTTACGACACGCTCATGCGATACGACCCTGACCATTTATTAATGCAAATCACACGTGAAGAAGCAATGCGCGGGTTGGTCGATTTTGGACGTATTGAGGAAATGCTTTCCCGTATAGACGGACGGATCGATATGTTGCGGCTGGAACGTGTTTCACCGCTTGCCGCGCCGCTTTTCCTGGAGGTTGGGAAAATTCCAGTTAAGGGAGAGGCCGAAGAACGCCTATTGGCGGAGGAAAGCGCACGCCTGCTTCAGGAGGCAGGTTTGAATACATTGTGATCTCCTCTTGCAACAACATCGAAAAGCCGCGAAAAGAACGTATCATGAACGCGCTGGAATTTGAATTTTCAGGACAAAGGTTGGCAGCCTTGGGCAGTGGCGCCTTGTGGTGGCCCGATCAGAAATTGCTGTGCGTGTCTGACATGCACCTAGGTAAATCTGAAAGAGTTGCCCGGCGCAGCGGTCAAATTCTTCCGCCCTACGAGGGCCGCGATACCCTGTCCCGACTGGCAACAGATTTGGAACTTAGCAGGGCGACTACAGTAGTCTGCCTGGGCGACAGTTTCGATGACTTGGAAGCATCCGATGCATTTGTCTCAACTGATCGCCTTCAACTTATTTCATTACAAGCCGGGCGTCACTGGATTTGGATCGAAGGAAATCACGACCCCGGTCCTGTCGAACTGGGCGGTACCCACTTGGTGGAATGGTCATGTGGGCCACTGAAATTCCGTCATATTGCTCAGCCGGGTGAGGTGGGTGAAGTGTCAGGACATTACCATCCAAAGGCTCGTTTGAGGGCTAAAGGGCGCACAGTCACTCGTCCGGCGTTTCTGGTCGATTACGCCCGGTTGATCCTGCCAGCCTACGGTACTTACACAGGCGGTTTGCACTGTTCAGATACAGCTTTGGCAGATGTCATGGCGGCGGATGCGCGCGCTATTCTGACCGGCGCGCAACCATATATTTTGCCAATGCCGAGATAATCAGGTCTCAGATTAATCCAGCCTTTTCAGCTGGGGAGCAAATCCTGACAGATTCTTTGCCTTAAAATTCAAACAGTCTTCGCAGCGGCCAACCAAGAAGCCCCTTACAGCTAAAATGGCTCCACAAAGAAGAAGTCAATACACGGCAAAAGGGTCGAAAAACGAACGCGCTCTTCGACCCTTTTTGAACTGTTGTGTGACGCTTAGCGCCGAATATTCCGAACGAATTATGCCGTAAGCCCTTCGGGTTCGGGCAAGCCATTAGCGCGGCAACAAGCGGTCAGAGTGTTGGCCAGAAGGCATGCAATCGTCATTGGTCCAACACCGCCCGGCACAGGAGTGATCGCCCCTGCCCGTTCAACTGCGCTTGCGTAATCTACATCACCAACCAACTTGTTCTTACCATCGCGTTCAATCCGGTTGATCCCAACGTCAATTACCGTTGCTCCCTCTTTGATCCAATCGCCAGGAACCATCTCGAGGCGGCCCACAGCGGCCACGACAATATCGGCGCGACGCACCACGTCAGGCAGGTCCTTAGTGCGGCTATGCGCGATTGTGACGGTGCAACTATCCCCAAGAAGCAATTGAGCCATCGGTTTACCGACAATATTCGATCGACCGATTACAACCGCATTCATGCCGGACAGTGACCCATGATAATCACGCAGCATCATCAAACATCCCAATGGCGTACAAGGTACCATCGATTTCTGTCCGGTGCCCAAAAGCCCCACATTGGAAATATGGAACCCGTCAACATCCTTGGCCGGATCAATTGAGTTGATCACAAGATCTTCGTTTAAATGCTTTGGAAGGGGAAGCTGAACCAGAATTCCGTGTACCGCGGGATCCTTGTTCAATTTGTCAATCAGTGTCAGCAAATCCTCTTCGGAGGTATCGGCATCCAACTTATGCTCGTACGAGTTCATCCCCACTTCGACGGTTTGCTTGCCCTTTGACCGTACATAAACTTGGCTTGCCGGGTCTTCGCCCACCAGAACGACGGCTAATCCTGGGATAATACCGTTTTCCTCTTTCAGCCTGGCAACCTGGTCGGCAACCTGTGCGCGCACTCTAGCCGCAAAGGCCTTGCCATCGATAACCTGTGCTACCATCCTAAGTTTCCTTTCTTCAAAAACGATAGGGCGCAGTCGCCCCCGCCTGCTCTGTCATTGCCTAACGCAAGTTCCTCACGTGCGATCAACCAGTCAATCAAAATGCGCCAAAGCTTCTCGGCCAAATCTGGATCCTTCCCCAAATCTTCGGAACCCGCACGCACACACTGCTCCACTTCCTCCACCCTGTCCGGAGCTCGTTCCGGTAAACCTAATGCCGGTTTTTACTCGAACGCTCTGTCGATGTAACTTATGCGCTTCATCAACATCTCGATCAATTGGCGGTCAAGTTCGCGGAACTGCCTCTGCAGATCACGCAGGAAATAACAATCGCGCAGCGGTTTCCGAGAGTGCGTCAAAATCTCCTCGTGGCCCAAGTTTTTTGGACCACGAGATTTACTTTTCGGTGGCTTAGAACAAGCCTTCGATCTGACCTTCTTCGTTGAGACAGATGGTCTCAGCCGCAGGTTTCCGCGGCAGACCGGGCATGGTCATGATTTCACCACAGACGACCACGATGAACCCTGCGCCGGCAGACAGACGAACTTCACGCACTGGAACCGAATGACCCGTAGGAGCGCCGCGCAGAGTTGGATCAGTTGAGAACGAATACTGCGTCTTTGCCATGCATACCGGTAAATTTCCATATCCGGCATCTTCCCATTCCCGCAATTGGTTACGGATTTTGTTGTCGGCCAGAACCTCGTCCGCGCGATAAATTCTTTTCGCGATTGTTTCGATTTTCTCGAAAAGAGGCATTTCATCGGGGTAGATCGGCGCAAAATTTGCGGTACCACCTTCGACGATTTCAACAACCTTTTCTGCCAGTGGCGCGGACCCCTCCGAACCCAACTCCCAGTGACGCGAGAGGATCGCCTCCACACCGTGTTCACCGCAGTAGTCTCTTACAGCCTGAACCTCTTCGTCGGTGTCCGTAACGAAATGATTAATCGCAACAACAACAGGAACACCGAAAGATTTAACGTTTTCGATATGACGTCCCAAGTTCGCGCAACCTGATTTTACTGCATCTACATTCTCTGCGCCCAGATCAGCCTTGGCCACACCGCCGTTCATTTTCATTGCGCGAACAGTGGCAACCAGAACAACTGCCGAAGGAGCGATACCGGCTTTACGACATTTGATGTTCATGAACTTCTCAGCACCCAAGTCTGCGCCAAAGCCTGCTTCGGTCACGACATAGTCCGCAACTTTCAGCGCCGTTTTGGTGGCGATGACCGAGTTACAACCGTGCGCTATGTTGGCGAACGGGCCGCCGTGGACAAACGCAGGGTTGTTTTCCAGTGTCTGGACAAGGTTGGGCTGCATCGCGTCTTTCAAAAGAACAGTCATCGCGCCTTCGGCTTTGATGTCGCGGCAGTAGACTGGCGTTCTGTCGCGACGATAGGCAACAATGATGTCACCCAGACGCTTTTCCAGATCTTTCAAGTCAGTCGCCAGGCATAGAATTGCCATGACCTCGGACGCCACAGTGATGTCGAAACCGGCTTCGCGCGGGAAACCGTTTGAGACGCCGCCCAATGAAGCTGTAATTTGACGCAGCGCACGATCGTTCATGTCTACAACTCGACGCCAAGCAACCCGACGAGTGTCGATTTCGCATTCGTTGCCCCAGTAGATGTGATTGTCGATCATCGCCGACAACAGAGAGTGGGCCGAAGTGATTGCGTGAAAATCCCCGGTAAAGTGCAGGTTCATTTCCTCCATTGGAACAACCTGCGCAAAGCCGCCGCCAGCAGCGCCGCCCTTCATACCGAAGTTCGGGCCAAGCGACGCCTCGCGGATGCAGATCATCGCATTCTTGCCGATACGGTTCAGACCGTCGCCAAGCCCCACGGTTGTGGTGGTTTTGCCTTCACCAGCTGGGGTCGGGTTGATCGCCGTCACAAGGATCAACTTGCCGTCCTGTCGGTCTTGCACCGAGTTGATGAAGTCCTGGCTGACTTTTGCTTTGTCATGGCCATAGGGCAGCAGATCGTCGCTGGAAATGCCCAGCTTGGCACCGATTTCCTGAATCGGCTTCTTGTTCGCCTCGCGAGCGATTTCGATGTCGGATTTATAGCTCATCGGCCAGAGTCCCTGATTGAATTCCGTGCAATACCAACGCAAAGCGTCGGCGCTGCTCAATCCATACAATTGTGTACACTGGCAATAGATATGGATTCCGACATAATCAGGCCACGAAGCGGCGTGGCACGGCTTAGCCTGGCTACAATCGGAAACTCTCGCCCTCTAAGGCGCCCAATTTCGTTGGTCTGGCACAAACAGCCGCATCTTATCGCCCATCTTCGCAATTCCAGGCCTTTCGACCCAAGCTGTAACACCGCGTCGCCCCTTGGCCGCCGGTTTGAAAGCAGCACCGTAACCGGGCAAGTCAGCTTCGATTTCCCGGCCGGGAAGGACGCAAGGCCGATTTTCCATATCTATCGTTATCGTCAATCCTCCCTCGATCTGTAGGCGGGACGATGGCGGAACGTGCGTAAAATCAGGTATTCCGCGCAATACGATACTTGCGCCTAAGAAGGTCGGGTCCAGCCTGTCCAAGCCGATTTCCGTGGCAATCGCATCTATTTCCTCGGCCGACAACACCGAAAGCTGTCGCACATTTCGGATTTCCGTTCCTCGCGGATACAGGTTTTTGACCCTTACGCAGGAAGGACGGTTATTTCCTTCGTGTCGTGCCCCGCGATCACCTGAAAAATCCAGATCCAAGCTGTCTACGGCTTCGGCTCGCAAAGACTCTCCGGCCGGAACATGCCCAAGCCAAACGATTTCGGCCAAGAATTCCGTTTCACGCAATACTGGCATAGACGCACCATTTTGTTCAGGAAGTCGATTGAATTTAGGTCACTAGCGGCGACAGAAAAAGACCCGGGAAATTCCCGGGTCTAAAGCGTCACGTTGAAGGTTCAGGCTCCATACCACCCTCGGGCGGAGTCTTCTTTGACTTGGTCTTTGGAATGGCGGTGACGCTTGGTGCGTTGCCCTCATCCGGGCTGTCACCCTCGTCATCGCTGTCACTGGGTGACTCACCATTCATCACACGCTTGATCTCATCTCCAGTCAGAGTTTCGTACTCCAACAAGCCCTGCGCCAAACGCTCCCATTCCTCGTTTCTTTCGGTAAGGATGCCGTGCGCGCGCTCATAACCCTGCTGGATAAGACGCTTAACCTCTTCCTCGATCAACTCTTTGGTATGGGCTGATACCGAGAAACCCGCTGTATTGCCTGAGTAACCTTCGTGAGCCTCTGCATAATCGATATTGCCGACCTTGTCGCTCATACCCCAGCGCATAACCATGGCGCGAGCTAATTGGCTGGCCTGCATAATATCGCCCGCTGGCCCGTTGGAAACGTGATCTTCGCCGTAGCGTATGACTTCGGCAGCTTTACCCGCCATTGTCATTGCCAGCTTTTGCTCACACTCATCGCGGTGGTAATTTAGTTGATCCATCTCTGGCAAGCTGACGACCATTCCCAGCGCTCCTCCTCGCGGGATGATCGTCGCTTTGTAAACCGGATCGCATAACGGCAGGGTCATACCCACGACCGCGTGGCCAGCCTCATGATATGCCGTTTTCTCTTTCTGATCCTGGGTAAGCACCATCGATCGGCGCTCGGCCCCCATCATCACCTTGTCTTTGGCGTTCTCAAAGTCTTCCATCGTCACAAAGCGACGGCCAACTCGCGCGGCCATCAGAGCAGCCTCGTTAACAAGGTTTGCCAAATCAGCGCCTGAAAAGCCCGGCGTGCCTCTTGCGATAATGCGTAAATCTACGTCCGGTCCCAAAGGTGTCTTACGAGCATGTACGCCCAAGATCTTCTCACGGCCTTTAATGTCGGGATTACCAACGGTCACGTTACGGTCAAATCGACCTGGACGCAGCAAGGCAGGGTCCAGAACATCTTTGCGGTTGGTAGCCGCAAGGATGATCACGCCCTCGTTGGCTTCGAAGCCGTCCATCTCAACCAACAATTGGTTAAGCGTTTGTTCGCGTTCGTCGTTGCCCCCGCCATATCCAGCACCACGATGCCGACCAACAGCGTCAATCTCGTCGATGAAGACAATGCATGGCGCGTTCTTCTTAGCTTGTTCGAACATGTCGCGTACGCGGGATGCACCGACACCTACGAACATTTCAACAAAGTCCGACCCCGAGATGGTGAAAAACGGGACTCCAGCTTCACCAGCAATAGCGCGGGCCAGCAAAGTCTTGCCTGTGCCCGGAGGCCCAACAAGCAGCGCGCCCTTGGGAATCTTGCCACCAAGGCGCGAGAACTTCTGCGGATTTCGCAGGAACTCGACAATCTCTTCCAGTTCTTCCTTGGCTTCGTCGATGCCAGCAACGTCATCGAAAGTCACGCGACCGTGCTTTTCCGTCAGCATTTTAGCCTTGGACTTGCCAAAACCCATCGCGCCGCCTTTGCCACCGCCTTGCATCCGGTTCATGAAATATACCCAGACGCCAATCAGCAACAGGAACGGCAGCAGAGTTATAAGAAACGACTGAAACCCGGATTGCTGCTGTTTTTCGGCCCGAACAGGGATGTTCTTGTCGATCAGCAGTTTCGTCACCTCGGCGTCGGTGGGTTTGATGGTTACATAGTCACGGTTATCGCTTGTGCGATAACGGATCTGTTCACCATCCAGTGTCACATTGGTGACATCTCCTGAATCTACAGCACTGACGAATTCGGAATAGGTTCTTTCATTATTCTGAAGCGTGCCACCTGACCCACTGAACAAATTGAACAGTGCAAGGATCAACAAGAACAGGACGACCCAGAAGGCGATGTTACGAGCGTTGCCCAAGGAAATTCTCCCAAAAGATTTCGGCGGATGGGGACCTGCCGAGGTTGCTCTATAAAATAGAGATGATTCAAGCAGGTTCAATGAGATAAAATTGATGCATAAAACTCTGGCCTGTTAGCTGCCATTTGAATGTGCCATCCGCTTGCATGGCCAGCCAGCGGTGCAGACAAGATAGTGTCGCCGGACCATACCGCCGGAGACGACAGCAAAGTAGCTTTTGGCCTTCCTAGGTCCCGCCAATTTTCCAACTGTGCAACGCCTTCTTCGCCCAAAGCGCGAATTTCCGCTCCGGCATCTTGGGGGCCGGTTACAATCCAGCGGTTGTCCCAGAGGTCACCGGGGTCTGCGACTTGGTCCCTGACAGCCCTTAGCTCTCTGCTAATCCATATTTTTTTGCCTTCCGGGGTCAGCAAGCATCCGCCCAAAGTTGCTGATTTTCCAGCTGAGATTGCTTTCATCGTCTGATCGATGGCGGTTTGGCGCGGAGGGTACCCCTGACCTGCAATCCAACCAACAGCGGCAACAATAATCCGCCGGCGAATTTCGTCGGGCAGCGACTGAAAGTCATCTTGGTCCAGGCACAGAACCCCATCTATCTCGTGCACCACTTTTCGTGCCGAATCTTGTGTGTATTGTTGCAGCGCTTCTCGGGCGCGCGCTAAATTCTCTGCCACACGTGTCAACGTTTCCGCAGTCAATCCAATCTCATCAAGTTGGGTAAGTGCTTCTCGAACCTTAATACGATCAAAACGTGGATCTTGATTCGAGGGGTCATCGATCCAATCGATACCTTCGGTGTTCAAATAATCTCGCAGTTGCGTCCGGGTAACCGACAATAAAGGGCGTAATATATCGATATCGCCTTCGCGGCGAACGGCGGCCATCGCCGACAATCCCGACACGCCAGCAGCACGAGCCAATCTCATCAGAACTGTTTCGGCCTGATCATCCGCATTATGGCCCAATGCGATCGCCCCAAGCCCTCTTTCTTGCGCCCATTGCAACAGCAATCCGTATCGTGCACGCCGAGCTTGATCTTGCAGATTTCCGCTACCGTCCCAGCCCTGCCACTTTAAGATAGTATGTGGAACGCCCCATCGCTGTGCAAATTCCCCCACCAATGCAGCTTCGTCGGCAGATTCCTTTCGGAGACCGTGGTCTACGGTGGCAGCAAAGAGTTCGATCCCCTTAGTTGGCGCAATTTTAGACAAAAGACGCAAAAGCGCGGTTGAGTCACTTCCGCCCGACACCGCCACCCCTAATCGGCGAGGCAGCGGATCAGGCAACAAAGCCTCAATCTTTTCAAGAAGGTTTTGGGCGTTCGCGTTCAAGAACACCCCAGCGATGCCATTTCCCGTGTTGCCGATGCGGCTGGAGCTGATGCCGGAAAACGCACTCCGACCTCGCCCAATGTAATGCATGCCTGATCAGTCTGTCCGAGCCGGCCAAGTGCTGCTCCTAGTTCAAACAAGGCCTCTGGCGCCAGTGGTCCTTCGGAATCGCCGGTAAAACTTGCCAGAAACGCTCGCGCAGCCTCACGGGTATCGCCCAAATTTTCCAGCGCCTGACCGCGTCTCAGGTTGGCTTCCGACGCAAAGGGGCTGCCGGGATATGCCAAATCGAACTGAGAAAACAAATCCACAGCTGTATTGTAATCTCCGTCAGCTAACGCCTGCGCCGCTGCGTCGAAATCTGCCTGCTCGCCTACAGCCAGCTCGCCTTGCTCTGTTTCTGGTTTCGTTGTGACAGGCTGTGCCGCGACGACCGTGCCGTGATTGTCACCACCTAAAGTGGTTGTTTCACCTAATGTGCTCAGGTCTCCGCCTTCCAGTTCTACAAGCCGAAACTCAAGGTCGCCTATCCTGTTGGTGCCATCGGTAACAATGCTTTGGACACGTTGGTTCAGCTGTTCAGTTTGCCGGGTCAGGCGCTGCAACTCCGCTTCAATCGCATCCACCCGCTCAAGCACCGAGTCTCCGGACAGGTTTGGGGATGGCGAGCCTGTTGTCGAGAACTCGCGCTTGAGGCGTTGAAGCTCGACATGCAGCACGGTCAGTTCCTGACGAATATCCGCCAGTGTTTGCTGATCTTGTGCCTGTGCCACACCTGCGACGGCCACAACCGCCGCCACAACCAAACCCGCAAGTCGCATCATTTTACCCCGTGGTTGAACCCGTCAGCACCGTAACCGCGCGGCGGTTCTTGGAATAGCATTCCTCAATACTGCAAATCTCGATCGGACGCTCTTTGCCATAACTGACCGTTTCCAAGCGATTGCCTGCGACACCACGCGAGATCAAAAACTCTCTGGCTGCATTGGCCCGACGAGCGCCAAGGGCTAAGTTGTATTCGCGCGTTCCCTGTTCATCCGCATGGCCTTCGATCGTCGCTATAAAGTCGGTATTGGCCAATAACCAATCCGCCTGGCCTTGAAGAACTGTCTGAGCAGCCGGTGTCAAAGTAGACTGATCCACTTCGAATAATACCCGGTCACCAACCGTTTGCTGGAAGTAGGCAGGTGAACGCGGATCGCTTGGCGAACCCGGCACCAACGCACCGTTGCCGCCCTGCCCGGCGCCAAACGCAGAAGGATCATTGTTTGTACATGCGGCCATAAGGGCAATCATGCCCAGCGCCGCAGCTTTGCTCAAAAGGTTCATTTTAAGTGCCTCGTGTTCCGTATGTTTATTATCATATGTTTAGCACAGCCCAGGCTTGTTGTGAACGTCACCCGGACAGGCCCGCGATCAATTCTGCAGTGGTCCCCAAGATGGATCACTACCCCCGTCCGGTGTCCGCACGGGCCGAAGGTTCCGCCCAGAGATATCGACGGAATACAGCGTCGATCTTCCGCTCGCCCCCTGTGTTTCACGGGTAAACATGATAACCCGTCCGTTAGGAGACCACGTGGGCCCCTCGTCCAAAAATGATGCGGTCAGCAGTCTCTCTTCACTGCCGTCTGTACGCATTACGCCAATGTGAAAACGTCCCTTGTTCTGCTTGGTAAACGCAATCAGATCGCCGCGAGGAGACCAGACCGGCGTTCCATATCGCCCTTGTCCAAAACTGATCCGAGTGGCCTCGCCACCATTGGCAGGCATTATGTAAAGCTGCGGCGTGCCTGAACGATCACTTTCGAAAACGATCCTCGATCCGTCCGGCGAATAGCTGGGGGCAGTTTCGATCGCTGGCGTGTTTGTCAACCTCACACTCTGACCCGAGGCCAAATCCATTTTCCACAAATCCGTATTTCCACCTTGGGTCAAAGAGTAGACGATGGATCTTCCGTCCGGCGAGAACCGCGGCGAGAAACTCATTGTGCCTTCCTGTGTGTTTAGTTCCTGCCGCTTTACCCGGCCTACGTCCAGAACGTAGATTCTCGGTTGGCCGGTCTCGTAGCTTGTGTACAGCAATTGTTCACCATTTGGCGAAAACCGAGGCGCCAGAACGATTGCCGCACTGTCCGTCAGGTACTGTACGTTCGCACCATCGTAATCCATTATCGCCAGTCGCTTTCGGCGCTGATCCTTAGGGCCGCTTTCCGATACAAATGCAACGCGACTGTCGAAATATGCCCCCTCGCCGGTGATCCGGCTATACACTTGGTCAGACACTTTGTGGGCCATTCTGCGCCAACCTTCGGTAGTTCCCGCAAATTGCAAGCCGTTCCCCAGCTCCTGTCCCGAGAACACGTCCCAAACCCGGAACCGCACCGTCAACCGATTGCCCGAAACATTTACTGCACCGGTTACCAGCGCTTCTGCATTAATTGCCTTCCAGTCGGCAAATTGAACTGGGGCATCAAAGCTGCTGACGCGACTGATGAAAGCATCAGAAGAGATTTCGCGGAATAATCCCGTCCCTGTAAGGTCCGCGGCGACTACGCGCGAGATATCCGCAGCGTATTGCGATGCTGCAGGTCCGTCGGGGACGAAACTTGGCACAGCAAATGGTAAAGGTTCGATGATACCTTGGTCGAGTTCCAGACGCAGAGGCCCGCTTTGCGCATGAACCGGCGCCGACATTAGGGTCAGGCCAACAAAGAGACTGATCAGAAGTTTCATCATTTGATCCGCATCCTCTCGGGATTGAATGTGATCTCAATATCCTGCCATTGAGCGTATTTGTCTGCAGGCAAATCGTATCCTTTGGCCCCACAGCGCAGAATTGCCCGCCGCGCGGCCTCATATGCCTGTTTCGCAGCTCCGGAAGAACCGCCGGTGCTATCGAGCAGTTGCAAGCTGCCACCAACGACTTTTCCGTCGGGTGTCAAAGAAAAACCAACAACGACAACGACGTTCAGCGCGTCTGTAGACAACGAACCGACATTCCAGCACCGTGAAACAGCCAGTCGCATTGCATCCTTTTCTCCGCTTGTAAGGGGCGGGCCGGACGGCTCTGCGTCGCTGTCTAATGCTTCGGCCAGTGCATCATTTATGGCTGTTTGATCGCTGGTAGACGGCTCGGTCGGTTCGGGGTCGGGCGTTTCCGCCACTTCGGGCTCTGTCGGAGGAGCCGGGCGGTTTGGTCGGACCCGCGGACGCGGAGACGTCTTGGGCGCAGGATCGTCAGCCTCTTCCGCCTCGGTTACTATTTCGGGCGCAGCTTCTTCAGGCGCGGTCTGATCCTGCTGTTCCTGTTGAATTTCTGCACCGTCATCTAATGATACAGGCGGAGTTTCGACGTCATCCGGCTTGGCTTCTGGCGGAGGAGGCGCAATCGGTTCCGGCGCAATCTTTTCAGCAGGGCTTGGCTGAGCTTCGGGTCCAGGCGGCACCGGCAACGCGACGGTTTCGGTATTCGGCTCTTCCAGCACCGGCGGTTGTTCGGTCACTTCAGGTTCGGAAGGAACTTCAACTGTTTCCGGTTCCGATTCCGCTTCGGGTTCCGAAGGAATGATCGGTTCTGGATTCGGTTGTTCCTCTGTCGTGGGCTCCGGAGTGTTTGTATCTTGTGAGGACGCATCTGGCTGTTCTAGATCAACGGGCGTTGTCGGCACCTCGGGCGCGTCCTTTTGCACAGTCATCGCCGCGAATTGTTCAGCTGATATAAGTGACACTTCCTGAACAGCCATTGGCAACGGTTCGGACCTAAACGTGCCACCGAACAATGCCCAGCTAATAAGGCTGACATGAGCAATCGCTGAAATCTTGGTGCCGGTATCCACCGCGCGACCTCACTCTTAACCGTCGTCCAGGGTTGGCCCACCGGTATCTGTTACCAAACCCACATTGGAAAAACCGCCCGCGTTCAACGCTCCCATTACTTCCATCACCTGAGCGTAGGGAATGGAACCATCAGCGCGCAGGAATACACGGTCACTGCTCCGTTCTGCCGCTATCGCGCGCAATTTGCCAATCAACTCGTCGCGCAATACATCGGTAGTTTGAATCTGCACCCGGCCATCAGCAGTCAGAGTCACCGTCAAGGGTTCTTCGTTATCGCCCGGCAAAGCGCTTGCAGCCGTCTTGGGAAGATCCACGGGCACACCAACAGTCAACAAAGGAGCGGCCACCATGAAGATGATCAGCAAAACCAACATTACGTCAACGAATGGTGTGACGTTGATTTCAGCCATTGGTTGCGCACGTCCGCGGCGCCGCCCGCGCCTGCGACCGTTACCGCCCGAGGGTTGCTGAACCGCCGCACCCATGTCAGCTGTCCAACTGTCTTGATAATATTGTCGCGAATTCGTCAGCAAAGGCTTCATAGCCGCCAACGATTCTGTCACTGTCTGCGCTCAGCTTGTTGTAAAAAATCACCGCCGGAATCGCAGCTAACAAGCCAAGACCAGTCGCAAGCAATGCCTCGGCAATACCAGGCGCCACGACAGCAAGATTGGTGTTTTGCTGCTCTGCAATTTCGATAAAGGCGTTCATGATTCCCCAGACGGTGCCAAAGAGCCCGATGAACGGCGCGGTGGAACCGACCGTCGCCAAAATCGACAGGCCTTTCTGCAGTGTTTCGGCCTCTTTGGCGATGGCCACATCCATTGATCGGTCGATTCTCGCTGTGGCCCCGGCAATCAAGCCCCCATCGGTGCGGTGCGACCTTCGCCATTCAATCATTCCCGCAGCGAATATCTTTTCAGAGCTGCCGTTGGGCTGGGTTCCAATTTGTTCGAAAAGTTCGTCCAGAGGGTTCCCCGACCAAAAGGATTCATCGAACACCTGCGCTTCTTTCCGGGCGGACCGATAGTTTATCAGCTTCTGTATGATAATTGCCCACGACCAGAATGACGCGACCACAAGGATCAGCATCACAAGTTTCACAATAAATGTTGCACGGGCAAATAGCCCCCACATGGAGAAGTCGATCTCCTGCGCCAGCGCCAGCGTTTCAGCTTCCATGAACCTGCTCTTTGTTTTGCCTGATAGCCATTTTCTTGGCCTTGTTTTGTCAGACGCTAACGCAGTTGGGTTCGAAATGCCAACACAACCACCACAAAGGTGTGTTTTATTACATTAATGCGCGAATCTCTGCCGGCAGCCGGATCGGTTTGCCGTCTTTGTTGATACAAACCGCTGTAACCGTAGCGCGAAACAGGTCGGTTTCATCACGCTTAACAACCTGCGCCATGGTCAAACGAACTCCGGACATTGATATGACTTTCGTCTCAACCTCCAAGACATCATCAAATTTCGCGGGGGCCAAATAGTCCGCCTCAATCCGCCGCACGACCCAGACCACCCCAGCGTCTCGCATAGCGTTCTGGTCATTTCCAAGCGCGCGAACATAGTCTGAACGCGCACGCTCAATGAACTTCAGATAATTCGCATGATAGACGACACCGCCCATGTCTGTGTCTTCGTAATACACTCGCACGGGAAAAGTATGGGTCATTGCGGCAGCTCCAAACGGGCAAAAAGGCGCAACGCATGAGATGGATCCTGCGCAGCCCCTGGCAAGACAGGATCATATGCAGCACGGATTATCGCCGCAATCTCAGGTCGCAGGATTGTTTTTTCGCCCGCTAATGCCAGCGGAGATTGGCTGCGAAAAGCACTATCCGACCAAAGAACAATTGTTTGTACAACCTGGCTCAATGCCAACGTCTCGGCTGGAACTTTTGACAATTCCTTATCCATTTTCAGGAAAATAAACGATGCACGAATGGCTCCGTCCTCATCAAACCGGAAAATGCGGTACTGATTGGCATCTGCGGCCAAAAGCCGTTCAACCAGAGGTGAAAGATCTGGGATCAGACGGTCAAGGTCGGGAACCTCCAGTAATTCTTGCCACTCCCGAAAAAAGAACACCATGCAGTTGGCACCCAGTTCAGGATCGGTCTCGGCCATCTTGTGCCCTGCCAGCGTCACAACAGCTTCGAAAGCGCCCTTTATTGTTCGCAGAGTTTCCTCTTCGACACCAAAAACAATAGGAACGATTGGTCGCCCCCAACGAGCGAACAAATACTCCCCACTTTCACGTGTAAACAGTTCTTCGATTTCGTCCGGGGTCACGCGTTGCCCTTCATCTTTCCAAAATTACTCTTGCGCCAACCAAATTCTAAATTGCTTCGGTCATCCGAACAGATCGTTTTGACTTTTGGGGGCCGCCAATCCCAGATGTGTCCATGCCTTCTGAGCCAGCATGCGCCCTCTAGGCGTTCGTTGAATCAAACCCTGTTGTAACAAATACGGCTCAATCACTTCTTCCAACGAGTCCCGACTTTCTGAAAGCGCTGCTGACAGTGTTTCGATCCCCACAGGGCCACCTGCATAGTTTTCCGCGATCAAGTTCAGGTACCGCCTATCGGCACCATCAAGGCCCAAATTATCGACGCCAAGTCTGGTCAGTGAACTATCTGCCAGTTCGCGCGTAATGCTTCCGTCACCTTCAACAATGGCAAAGTCAACCACTCGACGTAGCAAACGCCCCGCAATCCGTGGCGTTCCACGCGAGCGGCGGGCAATCTCTCTCGCACCGTCTTCGTCTGCGGGTGCGCCTAATTTACGTGCGTTTCGCGTAACGATCTCGTGCAACTCGTCCACGGTGTAGAATTGAAGACGCGTTGGGATACCGAAGCGGTCGCGCAGTGGCGTGGTTAACAACCCCAGGCGTGTCGTTGCTCCGACCAGAGTAAAAGGCTGCAGTTCGATACGAACTGTACGCGCAGCCGGACCTTCTCCGATCACGAGATCCAGCTCGAAGTCTTCCATTGCAGGATAAAGAACCTCTTCCACCGCCGGATTCAGACGGTGAATTTCGTCGATGAACAGAACATCCCGCGACTCAAGATTGGTAAGGATCGCAGCAAGGTCCCCTGCCTTTGCTAGTACGGGTCCCGAAGTCATACGGAAATTCACGCCCAATTCCCGCGCCATGATCTGCGCCAACGTTGTTTTGCCCAAGCCGGGTGGACCATGAAACAATGTATGGTCCATTGCTTCACCCCTTTGTCGTGCCGATTGAATGAAAATCCCCAAATTGGCCCGCGCTTCCACCTGCCCGATAAATTCGCCCAGACCCTGTGGGCGCAAGGCGCGATCATTGTCTTCGGGCAAAGGTTCCGGACGCAGGGCGGGATCGGCATCTACCATATCGTCAGCCTTTCGGGGCCAGCAGTTTCAACGCGGCCTTGATCAGTTCAGCTTCGCTCGAGTCCGGTACGTTGGCTGCCGCTTCAGCAACAGCGGATGCAGCATCTGAAGGGCCATACCCTAGGTTGGAAAGCGCAGACAACGCGCCGGCCGAGGCCGCCGCAGAACCCGAAGATACCTTCGCAGTAGGCCTGGTTAATACAGGCAAAGGCTCGCCAACATCCACAACATCAATTTCCGGTCCGTCGATAGCATCAGTTACCGTTGCCCCCATTGCCATGACACCCGGCGCTTTGTCCTTAAGATCCAGCACAATTCGCTGTGCCGTTTTAGGCCCGACGCCTTTGGCTGCCTTGACCGCACCCCAGTCACCCAACGCAATTGCCCGGCTCACTCCGTCCGGACCCAAAGCGCCTAAAATGGCTAGTGAAACCTTTGCTCCAACGCCCTGCACGGAACACAGCAACCGGTGCCATTCTTTCTCTATCAGCGACGGAAAACCATAAAGCTGCATCAGGTCTTCACGCACGACCATGTCAGTGTACAGTGCGACCGCCTCGCCCACCACAGGTAACGCGGCCATCGTTCTATCCGAGCAATAAACGATATAGCCTACACCGCGCACGTCGATCAGGATATGATCCGTTGCGCGATAATCCAGCCGACCCGCCAACTTGCCGATCATGCCCGCACCTCTTTGACTTGCACCTGTTGCGACTTTCCGTAATAGGCGTGACAGATTGCAATCGCCAGCGCGTCCGCCGCGTCTGCTCCCTTTGGACTGCAACCGGGCAGCTGCAACTTTACCATGTGCAACACTTGTTCCTTTTCTGCATGCCCAACACCGACGACGGTCTTTTTCACCCGGTTCGGCGCGTATTCTCCAATCTGTAGACCAGCTTGCGCCAATGTCAGCAAAGCAACGCCACGCGCCTGACCCAGTTTGAGCGTTCCAGCCCCATCTTTGTTTACAAACGTTTGCTCAATGGCAGCCTGATCCGGCCGATGTTCGGCGATCACTTCGACAATCTGGTTGTGCAGCGATAATAGCCGTTCTCCAAGATCGTCCCCATCTGATTTGCACAATCCATTGGCAACGTGACTCAGGCGGCTGCCATGCGATTCGATGACGCCCCATCCTAGGGTTCTAAGCCCTGGATCAATGCCCAGAATTCGCATGATTTGCCACAGCCTGCTTGGGATTTTGTGATCTTTCTTACTGATTAGCACGAAGCGTGAACATTTTCCAAGAGAATTGAACAGACATCTAAAAACGACAAGCCTGTTCCGCGCACGACACGGCGACCAGTTTACGACAGCAGATATCCTGAAACCGACCAGTTTCTAAACTGAATTTAACCAATGATTTAAAGGCGTTTTAGGAATTTTGAGCATTGCAATAAATGCATACGACCCATGCAAAAAATGTTCTTGTACCATCCAATTTGCAGCACTAGATGCCGCTTGAAATACACGACCGAGCAAAAACGCAATCAAGAAGGAAACAGGATATGGCTGCACTGGATAACACCCGCATCGCCTCTGGCTCATTCGGCCTCGTTGGCCGTATCGGCGCATTTTTCGCATTGGCCGCTAACGCCGTTGTTGAATGGAATGACGCTCGCGTTACACGCAACGCGCTTAACGAATTAACTGACCGCGAACTGGATGATATCGGGTTGTGCCGGGGAGATATCGACGTGGTCGCCGAGGGCCGCCTCTGAGGTGTGAATTTTCGCAACCCAAAAGCCTTTTCTGAATGAAAGGGCAACCAGACACCGCTTGCAAAAACGCAAGCGGTGTTTCTTTTAGGACCGCCTCAATCAAAACTTTTAGTTAAGGACCTTGGCGATCTGGTCCGAAAAGAATTGCGAAACGGGTTCGATCTGCATGATCCAAGCGCCCGCAACTTCTACATTCGTACCCTGGCTCAGAATTTCGACGCGTTCGCTGTAAGCGGGTTCACCCAGATGGAACAGCAACAACGCCTTGAACCCGAAAAAAGCAAGCAGACACAGCAGCAAAACCCTGGCCGGGATCGCCGACTTGACGCGCTGCGGCTTCATTACAACCAAGCCGTCAGGCCGCATCGTTGCTCGATACCCCCGACTTAGTTTTTCATGTTTTTTGTTCAGACGCGTTACGCGCTGACCAAAGTCAAGTTGTTTTCCAGTCATGGCAGCCTCCGAAAACCGCCCCCCGTTTCCACCATTTTACGGTAAAAACAGAATGCGCCGAATCCGTGGCGAAACTCTAAAAAACTCCTGTAAATGGTCTAATTTTAGCCCTGATTTGTTAAGATTAGAGTTGTCCAGTCACCAATCTCTTGTTTTTGAGACTGATTGAAGCCGATTTGGGAATAAACTTTTAGAACATCTTCTGCCTGCTCATTTAGAATTCCCGATAGAATCGCATACCCTCCAATCCTCAAATTGCTCAAAATATCAGGCGCCAATGCAATCAATGGCCCCTTTAGAATATTCGCGAAAATCAAGTCGTATGGCGCGTTTGCCTTCAGGTCGGGATGGTCAAACCCGGCAGCTTCAACACATTTCACTGCGCTGAGCATTTCATTTGCTTTCAAGTTAGCCTCCGCCACTTCCACGGCTACAGGATCTATGTCGCTGGCAATGATCTCACCATCCCAAACTCTTGCTGCCGCCATTGCAAGCACGGCGGTACCGCAACCGATGTCGGCCACCTTGGAGGCTTTGAAACCCTTTTCGATCAATCGATCCAGCGCTTTAAGGCAACCCAAGGTCGTCCCGTGGTGCCCAGTGCCAAAGGCCATCGCAGCCTCGATCAAAAGTGGGATGCATCCGTCTGGCAACTTATCGGCATCATGGCTGCCATAAACAAAAAACCTGCCTGCCTCGACCGGGGCCAATTCACGGCGGACATGTGCGACCCAATCCGTTTCCGGAAGTTCGGAAACGACAAAAGGTCTGGCTTGAAAAGCTGCCGCCAAAACAGCCAATGCAGTTTCGTCGGGAGTTTCGGTAAAGTAACCCCCAACTTCCCACAGACCTGAACCGTCTTCTACTTCGAATACTCCAACCCCCGTTGGTTCAGGAAATAAGCGTTCCATTGCGTCGCCAAGACTTTCGGCAAGGGCTTTGCCCGAAAGAGTCGTCAAGGCTGTGAATGTAGGCATAACGACCTCCTGTCTAAGATAACCCAGCGCCTAGGGCCACAGACAGTCAAGGTCAAGCTTCCGCTTATTCAGCCGGTGCCGGAGCATATTTGGAAAGGACGGTTTCGTTTCCTGGTTCCGGGTGGCGCGGGATCAGCAGAGACAGGCCCAATGAAACAAGCGCCATCATTGCCGCCATAGCGAAGACTGCACCGGGTGAGACGACCCACAACAATCCCAAAAGCGCTGGCAGGAAGACAGCCGCGATATGATTGATTGTAAAGGCCACGGCAGCCGTTGGTGCAATGTCCGCCGGGTCGGCTATCTTTTGAAAGTATGTCTTCAGCGCCAGCGCCAATGCGAACAGCACATGGTCAGCTACATAAAGGATCGCGGCCAACAGCACACCCCATCCAAACCAATAGATTCCGCCGTAGGCCGCAAACACAATGGCAAGACCCGTATACTCAAAAATCAATGTGCGGCGTTCTCCGAACCTGGATACCGCTTTACCCAGCAACGGGGCTGCCATCATGTTGATCGCCAAGTTTATCAGGTAGAGGCTGGTTAATTCATGAACCTCAAAACCGAATTTCTCGACCATCATGAAGCCTGCAAAAACCACGAAAATCTGCCTTCGCGCACCGGCCATGAACTGCAATGCATAATACAACCAATATCTGCGGCGAAGAACCAGCTTTTTGGTCTGCGCTGTAGGTGAATCGAATTGCGGGTAAGCGACTAAACAAAACAGCGCCAATACTGCGGCAAGCCCACCCGCAGCCATAAATACCGCGTTATAGGACAGATCAAAACGATCCCAAGTCAGTACGATCACGCCGTAGACGACCATGGTCGCGGCGGAACCCATCGCCACAAGCCATCCCAACACCTGAGGGGCGCGGTCTATAGGTAGCCATTGCAATTGCAGAGACTGGTTGACTGTTTCGTAGTAATGGAACCCAATGGAGCTGAATAATGTAACAAACAATAGGCCACCTAGACTGGGAAACCACGCCGTTACTGCAGTCGCCACGCCGAGCAACATCAGCGAAATCATCGCCAGAACCTGCTCTCGTATAAACAAGATTACCGCGATCACGCCGACAGCAAGAAACCCGGGAATTTCGCGCACCGTGTGCAGAAGCCCGATATCTGCACCGTCGAAATTCGCTACCTCAATCACAAAGTTGTTCAGCAGGGCGCTCCACGCGTTGAATGCGATCGGCATAATAATTGCCATCGCGAACAGCAACGTGACGGGTCGGCGCCAGAACGGAAGGCTCCGCGCTTCGGAAAGCGGCATGAGTTTCAGCATGAGTGCCCTGTACGCCCATTTAAGCGGCTTGGCGAGAGAGAAAGCGCAAGGGCACAGTGGATCTGCATAGATGCAGACCTTAGTAAAAGCTTTGCGGATCGATATCGACAGTCAGACGAATGTCGCCTTTCAACTGAAGGGGCGCAATCCAACGGGCGATGGCATCCTGAATCGGTGCAGCTTTAGGTGCTTTGACAAGTAATCTTACCCGGTGCCGTCCGCGAATACGGGCGATGGGTGCCGGGGCTGGCCCGAAAACTTGGGCGCCGATTTCGCGTAGTGGCGCGTCGTTGCGTGCCATCGCGTTGCCAATGTCAAAGACAAGCGCGGCTTCCGGACCAGATAATACAATTCCAGCCATTCGACCATACGGGGGCACACCCGCCGCCTGCCTTTCCGCCGCCTCCGTTCGCCAGAATCCCTCTTCATCCCCCGAAAGTATTGCGCGAATGACAGGGTGCTCTGGCTGAAACGTCTGCAAAAGAGCCTGACCCGGCCTGTCGGCCCGCCCTGCCCGTCCAGCCACCTGCCGCATCAATTGAAATGTCCGCTCAGCTGCCCGAAGGTCCGCACCATGCAAGCTGAGGTCCGCATCGATTACACCGACCAAGGTCAACTTTGGAAAATTATGCCCCTTGGCCACAAGTTGGGTACCGATGACGATATCTGCGTTTCCTTCCGAAATTTCCTCGATTTTGGCTTTCAGCGAACGGGCCGAACCGAACAAGTCAGAACTGAGCATCTCTATTTCGGCATCAGGGAATGTCGCCTCAGCTTCTTCGGCTAATCGCTCAATTCCTGGTCCGACCGGGGCCAGTTTACCTTCGACGCCACAGGATGGGCAGGCCTCTGGCATCGGTTTGGTCTCACCGCATTGATGGCACATTAAGCGCTTAAGGAAACGGTGCTCGACCATCCGCGCATCGCAGTGATCACATGCAATTTGTTCGCCGCACGCCCGGCACAAGGTCACAGGCGCATATCCGCGTCGGTTTATGAACAAAAGCGACTGCTCGCCCCTTTCGATCCGCTGGTGAACGGCCTGCCGCAACGAAGGGGAAATCCACGTCCCTGGCTGCATCTGTTCGGCACGCATGTCGATTGGCTTCATTTCTGGCAAAACTGCGTCTCCGAAACGCGAAGTCAGGTCCAATCGACCGTACTTGCCCGCCTGAGCGTTTGCCCAGCTTTCAAGCGATGGCGTCGCGCTTGCCAGAATTACTCGCGCTCCGCAGATGGCTGCACGCAAAACCGCCATGTCACGGGCGCTGTAATGTACACCGTCTTCCTGCTTGTAAGACGTGTCATGTTCTTCATCGACGACCACTAAGCCCAGATTGCGAAAGGGCAAATACAGAGCTGATCTTGCTCCGACAACAAGCTGCGCATTACCCTGCCCAACCATACGCCAAACCCTGCGGCGCTCGGTCATCGTCGCGCCCGAGTGCCACTCTGCTGGTCTGGCTCCAAACCGCGCCTCGACTCGGGTTAGGAATTCTGCTGTAAGGGCAATTTCAGGCAGCATAACCAGCGCCTGACGACCTTTTCGCAAAACCTCTGCTATTGCTTCAAGATAAACCTCAGTTTTGCCCGAACCGGTGACACCTTTCAGTAATGTCGTGCCATAATCTTCTGTACGTACTCCCTCTTGCAACTTATTGACTGCATCTTGCTGATCCTCAGTCAATTCCTTGCCCGGTAAATCCGGATCGAGATGCGGGTATGGCAAATCACGCGGACTGTCCTCTTCTCGCACCACACGCTGTTTCACTAGTCCTTTTACTACCGACGAAGTAACACCAGCCTGTTCGGCCAGTTCCTTTAGTGTAAAAGCCAGACCACCGTATTCGCGCAATACTTCCAGCACCCGAGTGCGCGCATCGGTTATTCGATCTGGCTGCCTGTCACCCAAGCGGTATATCTTGCGCATCGATGGCGGGTCGCCCAGACCCGGCGCCCGTGTGGCCAAACGCAGCATCGAAGGCATTGGTGTCAGCGTATAATCGGCGACGCGTCCAAGAAAGACCCGCATTTCTTCGCGCATTGGCGGCACTTCGAGTTTTCGGATCACTGAACGAACCTTGCTGCGATCGAAATCACCTTTCCCTGGCCCCCAAACCACTCCCAACACCTTACGTGGTCCTAGTGGCACTTCGACGAAAGCACCAAGAAAACACCCTCCTTCGGGTGCTTTGTAATCCAAAGTCCGATCAAGAGGCTGAGTGGTTAAAACGGCCACCAACTCACCTTCTTCGAAAAATTCTTGGGCGCTCAAGGCTAATGCATCCTCGGCAGGGGTTTCAGCACGGGTCTCTTTGAGGTAAAGCCATCCGCGACCAACGCCAACCCTTCAAAGGACTGCCCAATGAAATTCTTCGTAGACTCAGCCGAGATTGATGCCATCGCCGAACTGAACGATTTGGGAATGGTGGACGGCGTGACCACCAACCCTTCTTTGATCCTGAAATCAGGACGCGACATTTTGGAAGTAACCAAGGAGATTTGCGACTTGGTTGACGGACCAGTTTCGGCCGAAGTTGTCGCTACCGAGGCGGATGAGATGATCGCCGAAGGTCGCAAGCTTGCCAAAATTGCATCTAATATCGCGGTCAAAGTCCCACTGACATGGGCCGGTTTAAAAACCTGCAAAACGCTTAGCGACGAAGGCCAGATGGTCAACGTAACGCTGTGCTTTTCAACCAATCAGGCGATCCTGGCAGCAAAGGCTGGTGCGACATTCATTTCACCATTCATAGGGCGTTTGGATGACATCAATCTTGATGGTATGGATCTGATTGCGGATATTCGGCAGGTCTATGATAATTACGGCTTTGAGACCGAAATTCTGGCGGCGTCAATCCGCACGGTAAACCACGTGACAGACAGCGCGCGCATCGGTGCGGACGTTATCACCGCACCTCCTGCCGTGATTAAGAAGCTTGCCGACCACCCACTAACGGACAAAGGTCTGGAAGCTTTCCTAGCCGACTGGGCGAAGACAGGGCAAAAAATTCTCTGAAATTAGTAACGCTTATAGAAAGACAGAATCGGCGCCAGATGAAGCTGTCAGGGCCTGAACAGTAATCAGGTTCTGACAGTTGGCAAAGTTTAGGCCACAGGCAGACCGTAAATCCTTTTTCACCGGAATTTTTCTCAAGGCAAATCAAACGAGGCATGTTATAAGTCCGCTCAACAAAAAAAGACCGGACAGGACATGAGCAGCAACCCTAAACTTAAAGACAATTTGCGTGCGGCGATATTAGCCGAACCCGACGTTGTATTAGATGACAAGGATCTGATGCAGGCGCTAGTGGCAGCCAACGAACAAGCACGCGGCGACAACGTCATTGACCTGCGTGGCATAGCGATGCAACGGCTCGAGGCGAGGCTTGATCGGCTAGAAGATACGCACCGATCCGTTATCGCCGCGGCTTACGAGAATTTGGCGGGTACCAATCAGATTCATCGTGCCATTCTGTGTCTGTTAGAACCTGTTGAATTTGAAGATTTTCTTTACGCCTTAGGTAACGATGTGGCCGAAATATTACGTGTCGATCACATCACCTTGCTTCTGGAAACGACTGTGATCAAAGAAGATCCTGCTGTTAACAAACTCGGCGGCATCCTTACAGTTGCTGAACCCGGCTCGGTCGACAGGTATATGGCCGGAGACAGAAATGGCCCGCCGCGTGAGGTTGTTTTACGTGAAATTCAGCATCCTTGCCCAAATATTTACGGTGAAAAAGCCTCGCATCTGCGGTCGGAAGCTTGCTTAAAACTGGAACTAGGCGAAGGTCGACTGCCCGGAATGATTGTAATGGGCGCCGTTGATCCTCGTCATTTCTCACCACAGCTTGGGACTGACTTACTTGCGTTCTTTGCCGGTGTGTTCGAGCGTTCGATGCGCCACTGGCTGTCGTGAGCCTGATCTCTCCAGCCTGTCGCGACGCTTTGCAGCATTGGCTGGATGGTCTTGGGGCTCTCGCCGGACGTTCCGAAAACACTCTTGCAGCATATCGTGGCGATGTGACCGAGTTCCTTTCCTTTGTTACACTGCATCACAGTGAACGCCAGGGATTGTCTGCGTTGGAGCGGGTTACAGTATCCGATATGCGGGCGTGGATGGCCGAACAGCGTAGTGCCGGCGTCGGCTCCAGATCACTGGCGCGAAAGCTGTCAGCTGTAAAAAGCTTCTATCGTTGGCTGGCTGAACGAGAAGGCTTTGAGCCCACCGCCGTTTTGTCCACCCGTGCACCAAAATTCACAAAGAAACTACCCCGCCCGCTGGCCGAGGACGCAGCGCGCGCGATGATCGAAACCGTCGAGATACAATCGCCGTCAGATTGGGTTGCCGCACGTGATGTTGCGGTTGTCACCTTGCTTTATGGGTGTGGTCTACGAATATCCGAGGCACTTTCTCTGACGGGCGCAGACGCACCTTTGCCAGACACGATACGTATCCTTGGCAAAGGCGACAAAGAACGGATCGTACCGGTCCTTCCAGCGGCACGCGCTGCCGTCGATCGATATCTCAGGCTTTGCCCCCACCCGCAATCGCCCGACGCCCCGTTGTTTCGAGGAGTTCGAGGCGGTGCTTTGAACCCGCGCGCTATTCAAGGCGTCATGGCGAAGGCACGTATGCAACTTGGCTTGCCAGCGACAGCCACCCCGCACGCAATGCGCCATAGCTTTGCCACGCATTTGCTGTCTGCGGGGGGTGACTTGCGTTCAATTCAAGAATTGCTTGGGCACGCCTCATTGTCGACAACACAAACCTATACGGCGGTCGATACCGCCCGATTAATGGAGGTTTATAATCGAGCGCATCCAAAGGCCTGACAGCAAATAAATTATTGAATTTCTGGGTCGTCCGCCTTTGGTTTTTTGCTTTGCATCTTTGGATGAGTTCGTACATGACACCAGCATGACAATCAGATTCAAAGCTCTTTCCGTTCATTTGTTTACCGCAACAGGTGCCGTTTTTGCGATGCTGGCAATGCTTGCCGCCGTCGAAGAAAAATGGAGCCTTATGTATTTGTGGCTAGTGGTTTCATTCATCGTGGACGGAATCGATGGGCCGCTGGCGCGTCACTATCACGTAAAGAAAAATGCGCCGGAATTTGACGGGGTCCTGCTGGATCTTATCATCGATTATTTGACCTATGTCTTTATTCCGGCTTTTGCCTTGTTCAAATCCGGTTTGATGGACGGGTGGACCGGTTGGTTCGCGATCATTGTTATTACGTTTGCCAGCGCGATGTATTTCGCGGACACACGCATGAAAACGAAAGATAACTCTTTTTCAGGATTTCCGGGCTGTTGGAACATGTTCGTTATTGTTGTCTTTGCCTTGGAGCCGAATTTTTGGGTCATCCTGATGTTGGTCACGCTGTTTTCGATTGCTATGTTTCTGCCACTAAAATTCATTCACCCCATACGTACTGAACGTTGGCGAAATTTGTCCCTGCCCATGGCCTTTGCCTGGACATTCTTCGCTGGTTGGTCTGCTTGGGTCGACTTTCACCCCGAAAGCTGGGCGCATTGGGGGTTGGTAGTCACCAGTATTTATCTGGTTTCCGCCGGGATCGCCCAGCAGATTGTCCCAGTGCGTAAAAAAGTTGAAGCATGAAGTTTGCCTACAGGATTTCCTGCACTTCAAACTCGGTGCCGTTATGGGTGAAAACATCACCCTGACGCAGCCCTGCCATCGCCAAATAAATCGGGCTTTGGGTTGAAATACCCATATAAGTATGGCCGTCTACTTCAAACCGAGTGGTCGAAACGCAGACAACGAAACGGCGGTTATTGAACTTGATGACTGCGCCGGGCTGCACGGTATCAGTCAGGCTGAAATCGGTGTTCTCGATCACGTCGATTTTGGCATGATGTGCGTGTACCGGCGCGTCAAAGGCTGCGGCCAAATCCGCATTTTCACGCGAAGCCGCAATGTCATCTTTGTCGTGCACCTCGCGATCATCCAATTGCGAGTCTTTTAGAAAAGCATCGTAATGGGCCTGCGCGGTCGCCAGCTCCTGCGCTTCAAGCGACATGAGGTGATCTATGATAGCCTTCTTTCGCGTAGCCGGATCGGTCTGGGCGTTCATGGAATGCGGTCCTTCAAATTCAACATTCTGTATAAGTTGGGCCGCAAACTGTTAGAATGCAACCGTATTCCGCATTTCATATCAACAGACCGGCAGCCCCCTCGTGGCGTAACAAGGCAACTTTGGTTTCAATACCGCCCTGCCCTGAAAATCCACCAAGACCATTCGCGGCCAAAACGCGGTGACACGGGATAATCACAGGAATTGGGTTAGCCCCGCAAGCTTGGCCAACTGGTTGCGCCGGCTGGTCCAATTCTCGTGCTATATCGCCATAAGTCAAAGTTTCCCCGAACGGAATGTTCGACATGACTTCGCAGACACGCTGTTGAAATTTTGAACCGCTAACTTTCATCGGAAGGTCAAACCGATGAAGTCGACCCATGTCGTATGCGCGCAATTGAGCAGCTGCTTCTTGCAGAAGCGGCGTTGCTTCGCCTTCTTCGACACCCCCCCATATCAGGCGGGTTACAACACCGTCTTTTTCCTCAACCCCTAACCGCCCGAACTGCGTATTGACTGCTATCATCGCCATATTTTCAGGCTCGCAGATCGACGTGACCCTCGCAAGCCGCGCAAGCAATGTCTCCGCCCTAGTGTTCGGCGGAGACCCAAAATTTTATCCAAGCGCATCGTTACAGCGGCCACAAACTCCCGAGTGGGAATGGCGTCCGACATCTGGCAGAATCTTCCAGCACCTTTGACATTTTTCACCATCTGCCTTTTCAAACACCACTCCGATCCCTTCGATTTCGGGTACACGGAACGCCTCGGCAGGTGAAGGATCACCCGACACGATCAGGCCTGATGTGATGCACATGTCGTCAACGTCAAACGTGGACAGAAGCGCGCGTGTTTCAGCATCTTCGACATGAACAATGGGCGCAGCTTCAAGGCTTGAGCCAATTACTTTGTCTTGTCGCTGAACTTCAAGGGCTGAAGTGACCGCACGGCGAACGCGGCGAACCTTGGCCATGTTAGCCTCAAGCTCTTTATCACGCCACTCCGCAGGCGTATCCGGAAAATCGACCAAATGGACAGAGCTTTCGTCGCCAGAGAAACGTTCCAACCAAACCTCTTCCATCGTGAAAACAAGGATCGGGGCAAGCCACGTCGTAAGACGATGGAACAAGATGTCCAAAACGGTGCGGGATGCGCGACGACGAGCACTGTCACCGTCGCAATACAGCGCATCTTTGCGAACGTCGAAATAGAACGATGACAGGTCTACCGTTGCAAAAGTGAACACTGCGCTGAACACGCCTTGGAAATCAAATGCGGCGTAGCCTTTGCGCACCTGTTCATCAAGATCGGCTAGACGGCTGAGCACCCAGCGTTCCATGCGCGGCATTTCACTTGGGTCAACCCGGTCCGCTTCGGTAAAGTCAGCCAGAGAACCGAGCATGAAACGCATAGTGTTACGCAATCGGCGGTAACTGTCGGCGGTGCCTTTCAGAATTTCCGGGCCGATACGCTGATCAGCGGTGTAATCAGTCTGCGCGACCCACAGGCGCAGGATATCCGCGCCGTATTGCTTGACAACTTCCTCCGGAACGATCGTATTGCCCAGCGACTTGGACATCTTGTTACCCTTGGCGTCCAGCGTGAAACCATGGGTAACTACGTTGCGGTAAGGCGCACGGCCTTTGGTGCCACAGGCCTGCAGCATCGAGGAGTGAAACCAACCGCGGTGCTGGTCGGTGCCCTCCATATAGACGTCTGCGATACCGTCCTCTGTTCCGTCCTCGCGATCGCGCAAGACGAAAGCGTGGGTGGAGCCCGAGTCAAACCAAACGTCCAACACATCAAAGACTTGTTCGTACTCATCCGGGTTGGCGATGCCATCCAACATTAGCTCTTTGAAACCGTCTGTGTACCAGATGTCTGCACCGCTTTTCTCGAACGCAGCCTTGATGCGTGCGTTCAGTTCTTCGCTACGCAGAAGGAAATCCGGGTCTGTCGGCAGCGCGCCTTTCTTAGTGAAGCAAGTCAGCGGCACGCCCCAAGCACGCTGGCGCGACAGAACCCAATCCGGTCGCGCTTCGATCATCGAATACAAGCGGTTGCGGCCAGTCTGCGGCGTCCACTTCACCAGCTCGTCGATTGACCGCAAAGCACGTTCGCGGATGGTGTCACCCATCTCACCCATGCCATCGTTCAACTTACGGTCGACTGACGCAAACCACTGCGGCGTATTACGGTATATAATCGGCGCTTTCGAGCGCCATGAATGCGGATAGCTGTGCTTGATCTTGCCTCTTGCCAGCAGTCCGCCAACTTCTGCAAGTTTGTCGATGACCGCCTTGTTTGCGTCGCCTTCGCCACCCTTGCGAGACAGGATGTACTTGCCTCCAAAGAACGGCAGGTCGGCGCGGAACGAGCCGTCGTCCATCACATTATAAGTGATGACCTGCTCAAGCATGCCCAAGTCGCGGTAGAGTTCGAATTCTTCCATACCATGCGAAGGGGCGCAGTGGACAAAGCCGGTACCTTCAGTATCGGTCACAAAGTCCGCGGCGCGGAAATCACGGATGTCATCCCATTCGCCGTTTCCGCCCTCGGCCCCGGCCAGCGGGTGGGTCAATTGGATCTTGGCTAAATCCTCCTGCGAAACATCGCAAACGCGGCGGTACATTGAGTCATCCAGACGCGCGCGCGCAAAAACATCCGCAGCACGATCATCAGCCAGCAGATAACGCTCGCCAATCCTCGCCCAGCATTCCTCTGGGCGACCGATGACTTCGTAAAGGCCATAAGAAATGTCTTCGCCATAGACCACAGCCTTGTTCGACGGCATGGTCCACGGAGTGGTGGTCCAAATGACCACATAGCTGTTATCCAGCGTCACGTCGCCCGTATTAACGACTTTGAACTTCACCCAGACGGTAAAGCTCTCCTTGTCGTGATACTCGACTTCAGCCTCGGCCAGCGCGGTTTTTTCGATGGGCGACCACATCACAGGCTTTGAACCCTGATAAAGCGTGCCGTTCATCAGAAACTTCATGAACTCATCGGCAATCACGGCCTCGGCGTGATAATCCATAGTGATGTAGGGATCGGCCCAGTTGCCGGTGATGCCCAAGCGCTTGAACTCTTCACGCTGGATATCGATCCAGCCGTCAGCGAATTTGCGGCATTCCTGCCGGAAATCGACAACGTTTACTTCGTCTTTGTTCTTGCCCTTCTTTCGGTATTGCTCTTCGATCTTCCATTCGATCGGCAAGCCGTGACAATCCCAGCCTGGAACATACCGCGCGTCAAAACCCATCATTTGATGGCTGCGCACTATCATATCCTTGATTGTCTTGTTCAGCGCATGACCAATGTGCAAGTGACCGTTCGCATAGGGGGGACCGTCATGTAGGGTAAAAGGTTTGCGCCCTTCTTTTTCACGCAATCGATCATATACCCCGATTTTCTCCCAATGCTCCAACCAGTTAGGCTCGCGCTTGGGTAATCCAGCTCGCATCGGAAAATCGGTTTTGGGCAGGTTCAGCGTATCTTTGTAGTCAGGTGTCTGGGTCATGTCGGCGCACATTGGAGGCGTCCCTTGGATGATCTTGTCGTATATGGGTCGAAGCGGTCAGTGCGAATTCTCAAGCACCTTTGCCCGGCGTCTCGCGATATCAGAGCGCCGGGGATATAATTCGAATAATGATGGCCATCCGGTCAAACATGCGGGGCTTATAAGACGCCAGTGGCTAATGGTCCAGTGGTTCCGGTGATTGGGGCGACTGACGAAGTTTGGCCCAGCGGTTTAGCCACGCAAGACCTGCTAAAGACAAGCCCAATACCAAAAGCGAAAACACCCTGATTAAACCGCCCAATCCCGCGATATCGATTAGGAAAACTTTGCCGACAGCCAAACCGATCACTGCCAAACCTGCCTTTCGCATCAGGCCAGATTGACGGGCAAGTGACTGATAAAACAACACTGCCCCAATAATCAAAAGCACCACCGTATATGTATAAAGTTCCGGCTGAGACACTCCATTGTCCGCATACATTCCAGCCGCACCCTGCCAAAAATGTCGAACCATCAACCCGAGCCATACAGAACCCAATAGGACCGCAAGACCATAACTGACTTGACGTAACAGTTTGGGCATCGGCTTGATGCGCAATGCAGAAAATAGCATAGCAAGTCCCGGCAGCAGATATGCAACGGCCAACGTATTGAAAACAGGCAGACCCATAACCGGGTCAGCATCCGGGACCAAAAGTGGATTGGCGTCGGTCAGCGCCTGCCCAAGCCGATAAGCCGCGTGACCTGCAAAGAATACAGCGAGCAAGTAGCGAAATTCTGTCAGTTTTCCACCAATTTCGAACCTTTGCACCTGCGCATACGCCAGCAACAGCCAAATCACCGAAAGAAGACCAAGCCCCCAATGACTGTCCTGCGCCCCGCCTTCCCCAAAGCCTTCCAACCAGCGCAGCAGCAACAACGATAGCAGGATACCTGCAGTCGCCCACGCCGCGCTTTCCAAAAGCAACTTTGCAACCGGGCGATCAAGCGGTTTAAGCACAATCCAGGCAACTACAAACCCGACCGCCGCGCCTCCGTAAACCAGCGTCATTTCGAGCAACGGAGCAGAATTCGCCCAGTCAAGACCAGGGTCCAGCACAAGGCGTACAGTGACAGAAAATACCCCGGCCCAAATGAACCAACTCATCGGTGGCAGCTTGAACGCTCTGTCCAGCGCGGCTGCGACTATGGTAGCAACCACAATTGCGATAGTAAGCGCGGCTGAGCTAAGAACAATGACACAGGCAAAGGTCATGCAAGATAAGGCAGACAGCGTGAACAGGGCGGTTCTAATCCGCTCTTCTCCGTCAACACGGGCAAATCTTTCGGCAAGGACAACCATCAAAACTGCAAGTGCGACTGCATGCAGTGCCCACGTATAGGCTCCGATTACCACAGCTGGAAGCCAGCCGATTTCAAGCGCTATCCCTAAAAGCGGAGCAAATACCGCCGCTGCACCGGCCCAGACCACGGAATAGCGCCTGGAAGCGAACGATCGTAACGCAGCGCAAACCGAAATAATGGCTCCTAAAGCGACAAGAATAGTCGCAACCCATGGAAAATCCGCCTCAGCTGTCTGAGCATACGTTATCGCAAAGTCTCGCGCAGCCAAGCCACCATCTAGGCCGTGCGCTAAGACAAACCAAACCAGCCCTAAAGCAGGCAGCAAGGTTGCATCCTGCAGCGCCCTTGCGTTTCGTGCCCAAAGGGTCAGAGACAGGGTGAGGCCAGATAATAGAAACACGCTGAGCCAAAACTCGGCGATTGAATCCGCCCCGTTAAAGGACAAAATCCCAGATGTTACTGCCACCGTGCCGAAACCCAAAAGCGTTGGAAACGCTGGCCAAGCATCTCCATCCTTTCGTTCGAAGATTTCAAACGTCATTGGACCAGAGTGATCAGGCCAAATGCGCCGCACAGGTATCGCAATAGAAACCAAGGCTATCACCGTAACAAATATCAGATATCCAGATTCAGTCGTTGGCGCGGACAACACCAACATCGCGCCAGATCCATATGCGCCAACTAGCGATAAGATCGAAATCCAGGCCCATCGCCTTACCGTGTCGATCCCGAGACCCAGAACAGCAACAGCGAGAAAGTAACCCAATAGCCATGTCGGATCTTCCGAAGTTCCACCCACAACAAAGGGCGCTGCATAGGCACCGATCAGGCTTACGGCTGCCAGCAATGGACCATGAAACCAGCCAAGCAGCAGACCAATCAGAGCGACAACTATCATCGCAAACAGGGCGGATTCCGCACCGATGAGATCGTAAAGCTGGCGCGCGGCCAACACGCCTCCGAAAAGCGTAACCAAGCCAGCCCCGGAAAACACCGACGGGATATACGCGGAAGCAAACTTTTCATCGTCGCCAAATCGGCGGCGGACGACCTCGCCAAACAAAATTAGCGCAGCGCCGAAGGTCAGCGCTGCGACCACCCGCGCCGCCGGAGGTAACAAGCCGGTTTCTACCCCATACTGGACCAGGAATATGCCCGCCAATGCCAGCGACAACGCTGAAACTGCATAAAACCAGTTTTCACGAAGCCAAGCACCAAATCTGCTGAGCCAATTGCTCTGTTCGGATTTTTCCTTAGGCGGTTTGACGGGCCGCTGAGTCTTGGTTGGCTCGATTTTAGCGGGTTTTTCCTTGGCTTTAGACTGGTTCCAAGGTCCTTTGAGAGGTTCCGCGGGTTTTTGTAAAGATGCCGGTGGCAATTCGGTATCTGCGCCACGAAGTTGCGCAACAGTGCGTTCCAGATCATCCAGCCTGCGACGCATGCGTATTTGCTTGACCAGCAGGACGACAATCGACACAGGTATGGCGACCAGAATAGCAAAAACAACAAGAGCAACCAGCGTTTCCAAGTAAAACCTCCAAGTTTAAGTTGCTCTAGGTTACCCCAGCACATGTGCGGGATTGTTTCAGATTGTCTTATTATTTCAATGTTTTGTGCAAGTCATTTATTGCGACGGACATCAAGCGAAAAGGGGTCAGGGATGAAAAAGTGACCCCACCAGATAGGCGATCGACGCTGCAGCACCTCCGATCAGGGTGGTTTCGAGCCCTGAACGCCACCAAGGAGCTAATGACCAGCGGCTTTTTAAGGCGCCTATAAAAAAGAACACTCCCATGGTCATCCAGACAGAGACGGTAAATGCGTTTTCGACCGAAGCCAAAAAAGGCAACAAGGGGATCATTCCTGCGACAAGAAAGGCAAAGAAGGTCGCCATCGCAGCCTTCATCGGATGTGGATCGACGCCACTAAGCCCGTATTCTCCCTCGATCATCAGATCGATCCAGTTTTCGTGGTTGGCTGTAATAGCATCTGTCGCGTCTTCCAGAACGCTTCCGGTCAGGCCCTTTTGCGAAAGAATTTCGCGAACTTCGCGCCGTTCACCTTCGGGATAAAGCTGGATGTGTCTTGCTTCAACGGCGCGAAGGCGGCGAATGTTATCCAATTCGGCCTTCGTTCCTGAATAGTTACCTGCCGCCATTGAAAACCCGTCCGCCAGGACATTGGCCAAACCCAATGCGACAATCACGAATGGTGACAGACCCGCACCCGCCACGCCTGCAACTATGGCGAAGGTGGTGACTGAACCGTCTATTCCACCGTAAACCACGTCGCGCAACACTCCGCGCCCCGGCGGTGCGTTAATGCGGGCGGTGATTTCCTGCTCGCTGTGGCCGTGATCGGTCATGGCTGGCTCCGCCCTGTTTACATAGGAAACGCTAGACCATCATTGCGCGTTGGATCAAGTTTTTGAGAACAGCCCGCTTAACGCCCGCTTGACTATGCCGCTAGTCGAGGGTCTGTGTCGCGCCGAGAAAGGCAAAGGGCGGCAGACCTCCATCGCCGCGACGCCGACCCTCGCACTAAGGGCACCGTTGACAAGCCCTTCACCAAAGCGGCGGGACAATTTGCTTAGAACCGAGCCGCCAAGAATAGGTTCGAGCAAATCGTCGCCAACCGCAACAGCGCCAGTGGCTACCAGATGAACAAAAACAGCGCGTGTCAGGCGCCAGCTACCCAGAAAACCTGCTCTTCCACCATAGACTTCGGCAATTCGTCTGATCATTCGAAGCGACGCGGCCAGAGCTGTAAAAACATCTGCTAGGGCCAATGGTACAAGCGCGGTAACCGTAGCGACTTGGCGCGCAGCGGCTTCAACTTCTTTGCTGGCGGCGGCATCTAAGGGGGCAAGTATTTCGTCTTCGGCTAATCCCAGCAGAGTAGATGCTTCGAACTGATCGCCAACGCGTTCCTGTGTGCGATCGCGACCCCAGCGAGTTTCTTCACGCCCCTTATAAAAGTTGATCAACCTGTTCGTGACCTCGCGCGCCTTTGCCAAGTCATCTTCGGCGATGGCCGCATCTGCGGCACGGCGCAATTCATCTACTTTCGACAACCGAGCGATCGCAGCCAGTTCGCGCAAGGCAATGATAATTGCTACCAAAACAAGTGCGCCCATCAAAACGGAAATGATCCCGCCCAGAACAGGGGCACGCGTCAACAAAGAAGTCGCGAAGTCCCAAGCTGAAACCGAAACCACCGCGCCAATTACTGCAAGCGCCAAGCCCCAGAACCAGCGTGACAGAACTGAGGGGCCACTTGCGGCTAATCGAGCTGCTCTCTGCATCGCCTGTCCCTGCGGCTGCACAAGATCGGGAACGGGCGGAGCCTGTGCGACATCCGCAATCTGTTCGTCTTGCTCCAAGTTGATCAGTACAGGGCCTTTAGACATCCTTAGCCTCACCGCTATGCCAAACGTACTTTACATCCGGAAGGTTTTCGTCATTTTCTGCCCCGTCGCTTCGGGCAGCTTCTGAAAACCCATTGCGCTCGTAAAACCGGCATGCGCCTGCATTGGCTTGAAACGCAAACAGCGACAGTTCCGTTTGCTCCAATTTCGCGTGATCAAGAAGGTAGCGACCAATCCCCTGTCCGCGAAATGCTTGCTCGATATAAAGAGAGTGGATTTCGACCCCACAACGGGCCAGGAATCCGACAACCCTGTTATCATTTTCAGCCACGGTCACCCAATCCCTATCGATCATGCTTCCACAAAACGCGATGGTTTCAGCGCCTGAATGCAATTTGGGCATCCAATCATGCTCGTCGGAAAAATCGTACAATATTTCCCCGGTGGCACCTGCGTCTGTACTGCGGGCAGAACGAAGAAAAACGGTCACAATCGGTCTCCGATCAGAAACTGCATGGCGCGGTCGAGCCGGATATGGGGCGGTCCATCTCCGGGACGCAGGGACAGACAGGACGGCGCAAAGTTCATAAATTCATATTCTGCGCCCAACCAGTTTTTCGCACCATCCCGCGCCAGACCTAGCAAATGGGATGAGTCTAGTGGCAATTCGCCGGGATAGAAAGCCGCCTGCTTGCCGCTATCCAGTAAGGTCCCGCGTATGCAGGGCAACTCAACCCCGTTATGACTGCGCATCTCCTCAGTTGTTGCGCGCAATGCGGCCAAGGACAGGGCCGCCGTTTCGGCCCCTGCGAAATTGGCCTTGTCGCGCGCGTCCCGTGTGAGAGCCTCAATGATCGCAGTCAAACGAGGATGTTGCAGGTGATGCAAATGATCAGCTTTCGTAGCCGCGAATAGAATACGCTCCACACGCTTACCCAGCAGTAATTTGCTGAGCCATGCATTTCGGCCGGGGCGGAACGCAGACAGTGTGTCAACCATCGCGCGACGCATATCTTCGACCGCCTGTGGCCCCTTATGTATGGCACCCAATGCGTCAACTAATACCACCTGACGATCTATCCGCGCAAAATGATCGCGAAAAAACGGTTTAACCACCTGCGATTTATAGGCTTCGTATCTACGTTCCATCTCACGGCCCAAAGAACCCCGGCGCAGCACACCCGAAATCGGTAGCGGTGCGAACGTTAAAACCGGCGACCCGGCCAGGTCACCGGGTAAAAGAAAACGCCCTGGCGTGCAGTCGTAAAACCCTAAATCCCGCGCTGCGTTTAGATAGTCAGTAAAGCTTCGGGCCAGATTTAGTGCGGTTGGTTCGTCATGGACCGCTGCAGAATCCGACGCGCAAGCGGCAGCAACATATTCCGACGCTTCCGGACGCCTTTCGATACGTAGCCAGGTTTCATTCGACCAATCCGCATAGGATTTTTCCAACAGCGCAAGGTCCAGCAGCCACTCGCCAGGGTAATCGACAATATCCAAGTGAATCTTGCGTGGCCCCTGCAACCCTGACAAAAGACCGGCTGGCCGCACCTTAAGCGAAAGACGCAGCTCTGACACTGAGCGGGTGCTTTCCGGCCAGTATGGTTTTGCCCCTGTCAGCGCGGATAAATGAGACTCGTAATCAAACCGTGGCACCGTGTCATCTGGTTGGGGCTGCAAATATGCGGCTGTGATCCGACCTTCTTGTTGGGCAGCAAGCGCCGTCATTCGACCCCGGTCCAACAGGTTTGCCACAAGGGATGTGATAAACACTGTTTTGCCCGAGCGCGCCAAACCTGTGACCCCCAGTCGGATGACCGGCTCAAAAAAAGTCTCGGACACGGTATCGCCGATGGATTCCACGCCTCGGACAAGACCGTCTGCCAGTGATGAAATGACCAAGCTGTCGCCCCGCATTTATCGTTTCATCCAAGATAGGTAGCAGATCGCGCACTTGCCAGAGATTTTACAGCCTCTTGCCCGCTCGCGCGTCGCGCGATACGAGCGGCTTATGCCTAGGTACGCTTTGAAAATCGAATACAACGGAGAACCGTTTGCCGGATGGCAGCGGCAAAAAGAGCTTCCATCTGTTCAAGGCGCGATCGAACAGGCTTTGTCCCGAATTCAACCGGGCCAACATACAATTGCGGCGGCTGGACGTACCGACGCAGGTGTTCACGCATTGGGGCAGGTGGCGCATTGCGATCTAAACAAAGATTGGGACCCGTTTCGCCTATCCGAAGCATTGAACCATCATCTAAAGCCTCATCCGGTCGCCATCTTGAAAGCCGTTCATGTCGCTGACGACTGGCACGCAAGATTTACCGCGGTTGAGCGGCAGTATCTATTTCGAATCCTGATGCGGCGCGCGCCAGCGACGCATGACAAAGGTCAGGTCTGGCAGATCAACCACCAGCTGGACGTCGCTGCAATGCAGGCCGGAGCGGATATGCTGATTGGGCGGCACGACTTTACAACCTTCCGTTCATCCATTTGTCAGGCTGCCAGTCCTACAAAAACTTTGGATGAGTTAAGGGTGGAAGAGGTTCAGGGGTTTTCTGGCCCCGAAGTTCATTTCCATGTTCGCGCCAGATCGTTTCTGCACAATCAAGTTCGCAGCTTTGTCGGTACTTTGGAAAGGGTCGGAGCAGGCGCTTGGTCACCACAGGATGTAAAGGACGCGCTTGAGGCAGAAAATCGCGCCGCTTGCGGGCCTGTTTGTCCGCCCCAAGGGTTGTACCTTGCAGCAGTCAGATATCCTGATCCAGTTTTCGAGTAGTTCAAAACGTCCGCAGCAATAAGCCGCCAGCTATAACCGCAATCAAAAGCCCTGCTACCAACTCGATAGTAGGCGCAAGAACCGCTGCAAACCTCGTGGCTGAAGCCGACGTTAAAAGCCCTCCGCGCAGTCCGAAAGAAGTCCAACCAACCAAGGTTGTTACGGTTGCTGTCCCCAGTGCCATCGCGAACGCGCCAGCTATTCCGACCAACGCAATACCCATCTGCCATGTAAGGATCAGAACGAACAATGCACCGGTGCAGGGGCGCGCGGCGATACCCGCGATCAGGATCAAAGCCTCGCGTATGCTGCCGACATTGGCCACCTCTTCAACGCTTGGGCCGTGCCGATGGCCGCATTCTGAGCAAGCATCGTGATCATGGTGGTCGTGGTTATGGTGATGGTCGTGATCGTGGTGATCCTCGTGCGCAGACACGCTTCGATGCCGTTTGGCAAAACTGCGCAACGCGCGGACTACCAACCAGAGGCCAATTATCGCTATGGCACCGTAACTTATCGGCGCCATAATCTGTTCAGTGGTGCCGACAAGGCTTTCTCGGGACATCTGAAAAACTAGAACCCCCGCATAAACCAACACAACGGCCGTTACCGCCTGCCCCAAACTAGACAATACACTGATCGCCGACAGACGCCAAAAAGCAACTTGGCGGCCAAGACCATAACCGCCAATCAAAACCTTGCCGTGACCAGGACCGATCGCGTGAAAAAATCCGTACGCGAAACACACGGTAAGCAGAGTCGCGACTGCTTGTGGTTGCTCGGCCCGCGCGGCCCGCAAGGATCGTGCAATCTGGTTCTGAAACTCTCGTTGCTCGCCCGCTGCCCAAGCTGCCAGGTGATCAAAACCACCGCTTCCCCAGAACCAAATCAGCAGGCCGCAGGCCAACGCAACCGGAAAAATCAGGTATCTGGACATGAAACGAAAATCTCTGTCGCAAAGTTTTCACCGATCAGAGGGATATCGTTCTCCTCCAGATCATAATCGGCATCCAGCGTTTTCAAAAATGCCTGCATCTGAGCCAGCTGCCCGTCGATATCAGGTTCGATGCGCTCAATAGCACAAGAAACAGGACCCGATATTACAACAGGCCGGGTAACCTCGTAAGCGGTATAATAGGTTTCGTCAAATGCCTTAGCAGACAGGGAATTCGCTGGAATCCTTCCGCTTTCCACAGTTCGCAGGTGGGTGGTTACAATCCGCCCATCCTCAGTAGTGGCTGTGGCCTGCTGCGGGCCAGACAGCAGCACCGGCTGCCCGGCTGAGCGAACCACCAGATCACCATTGTATCCCTCTACCCATTGCGCATCAAAGCCAGCCAAAAACTTCTCTTCGTCTTTGCTCAGTACTCCGTCAGCGTCCTGATCCAACTTCAGATCTTCCAATACCAACAACGAATAAAACTCATCGTAGGCCCAAGTGACCCTGACATGAGTGAGAGCACCAGTTTCATCGACGATAAATTCCAAACCCGTGTCGATAAAGACATGAGGGTGAGCCATTGCCGGAACAGGCAAACAGAAAGTTAGTGTAATAGCCAACCAACGCATTTGGCAAAGATAGGTTGCCAGCACACCAACGGCAATGCCGTTTCGTTAGCAAACACAGAAACAAGCAAACTGACGCTAGCCGGGCGGAAATAACACTAAGGTTTGCAAAGCGGTGCCGACAGGTCCTTTAATATCGTACAAAACAGATTGTGACATACCTATACCTGTCGGTTGCCAATGCGAAACAGACTGCGATGCAAACCAGCCCGGAACAGGCTCACGGTGGATTTGAACCGTCAGATCCGTGTTCATAAAGCCCATTTCGCTTGTCGGCGCGTTCCACGAAATACCATTCCCGCAATCCGCCAGGGGGCATAGCGCCTGAACGGGCGAAGGGGTTTCGCCATCAAGAATAGCCGGGGTATGCATCCAGATTGTTTTTGGACCCGCCCCCTGATTGCCTCCTTTCGGATACTGCACATCCGCATAGTGCGCAAAACAAGGTAGACCATGGCGCATCTCACCAATCGGAAACGGGCCGTCGACCAGATCTTCGAACAGAATCGGATCGTTAGGAGCGTCCGGCACCGGACCCAAGTCTCTGCTCTGAAGATGCATTGTAGACGCAGTCGCGCACAATGTGTCGTTCAGATCATGTACTGTCACTCGTGTCGTCGCCAAAGTCTTTGTGTGGCGGGTTGTTTCTGCAACAACTCGAAGACCTGTCAGTGGTAACGGGCGCAGCAGGTCAACTGTTAACCGGGTCAAAATTTTACCTGGCCCGACTTCTGTCTCGGCTGCCCGCGCAATCAGGCTGGAAACGGGTCCCGCATGACAATGCTCTGCTGACCAAGGTCCGCGGGCTGGATCGTTTCCCACAAAAGCGCCATCGGCTCCGACATGAAAAAAAGCCGGTTTGGAATCGATTTTCATGGAAGCGTTCTCAGACCTTTTCCTGAGTGTGTTTCTTTAACTCTGCCCTGGCCACCTGCCGGCGGTGAACGGCATCTGGGCCGTCTGCCAATCTAAGTGTCCGCACATGCGTCCAGGCAGCAGCCAAAGAAGTGTCCTGACTGATGCCTTGCGCCCCGAACATTTGCACTGACTCGTCAATTACTTTTAACGCAACGCGTGGCGCGACGACCTTGATCTGGCTAATCCATGGGGCAGCTGCGCGCGCATCGCCTTGATCCATGTACCATGCGGCTTTGAGGCAAAGTAATCGGGCCATTTCGATTTCCATGCGGCATTCAGCGATAATGTCAAAATTCGCTCCGAGTTGTGCCAGCTTTTTGCCAAACGCCTCGCGTTGAAGGGAACGTTTGCACATCAGTTCTAGTGCCGCCTCAGCTTGCCCAATGGCCCGCATGCAATGATGAATGCGTCCGGGCCCAAGGCGACCTTGGGCTATCTCGAACCCGCGACCCTCACCCAGAAGAATGTTTTCAGCGGGCACCCTTACATCTGTGAACCTGATATGCATATGGCCGTGCGGAGCATCGTCGTGGCCGTACACTTCCATTGGACGCAAAATTTCGATCCCGGGGGCGTCGGCAGGTACCACAATCATCGATTGACGCTTGTGTTTGGGTTGGTCTTCGCCAGCGGTTTTCACCATGACGATATAGACTTTGCAGCGTGGGTCGCCCGCGCCAGACGACCACCATTTCTCACCATTCAGCACGTAAGCTTCGCCGTCCCACACACAGGACATCGAGATATTGGTGGCATCAGATGAAGCAACATCCGGCTCTGTCATGAGATAGGCCGAGCGTATCTCACCATTGAGAAGTGGTCTCAGCCACTTTTCCTTCATGGCTTCGGTTCCATAACGCTCAAACACCTCCATGTTTCCCGTATCGGGGGCAGAGCAATTGAACACTTCAGCACCCAATGGGGTTTTCCCCATTTCCTCGGCAAAGTAGGCGTATTCTACTGTCGTCAGGCCCAATCCCTTATCGCTGTCAGTCAGCCAAAAGTTCCACAAACCGGCAGCTTTGGCCTTGGCTTTCAAACTTTCCAAAATCTCTGATTGACGTTCCGTGTACTGCCAACGGTCGCCTTTGTTAATTTCGGCTTGATATTCTTCCTCCAAAGGCATGATTTCGTCTCGGACCATTTCCGCCACACGGTTCAGCAGATCACGGTTTTCATCGCGTAACCCGAACGACATATTCATGAACTTCTCTCCTCAGCTCAGGGAACCGGTCTTTACCTTGGGTTCGAGAATGACTTAGCTGCCGTGACTATGTCCAGCCGCGTGACGGGACGTAAATTGCAAACTAATTGCGTGGGAACAAAATAGTGGCGCTATTGATTGAAACCGGACTGTCCGACTGGATGAGCGATGACGAAATCGCCGAGGAAATTCGAAGTCTGGCGCCTAACGCAGATGTCAGAACACCTGACACGATTGGCGATGCGTCGGAAATCACTATGATAGCTCTGGTCGCTTTAAAGGATGATCACCCTAGCCGATTACCGAACTTGCAGCTGGTACAAAAACTTGGCGCTGGGGTCGAAACGATTGTAAGCAACCCAATCCTTCCTTCGAATGTTCGTATTGCACGACTAAAGCCTGACGCTCCTGCCCAAGGTATCGCAGAATGGTTTCTGGCCTATATCCTACGCAGACAACGACACATGGCTTTTCATGAGTCCGCGCAGCGTCGGTCAGAATGGATCCCCAAAGCGCCGCTTTTTTCACCCGAAACAAAGGTCGGAGTGCTGGGATTAGGTCACATAGGCGCGCGTACGGCGGAAATGCTTCGCGCCGTTGGCTTTCAGGTCATCGGCTGGAGCCGTTCACCAAAATCCATCGAAGGTGTCGTATGTCTTCACGGTGAAAATGCGCTGACTGTGTTATTGGGCCAATGCGACCACATCTGCGCGATCCTGCCGTCCACCCCTCTGACCAGCGGTTTGTTCGATGAAGAAATGCTGTCGAAGATAAATCCCGGCAGCCAATTGCTGAATGCAGGCCGGGGTGACCTGATTGATGAGATCGCCCTTGTGACCGCATTAAACAACGGAAATTTGAGCCACGCCGTTCTGGATGTCACAAGCGAAGAGCCACTGCCTGCTTCAAGCCCGCTTTGGCGACATCCCAACGTTACAATAACACCGCATGTATCAGGCTGGCATCTCGGCGAGGCACTGGCTGATGTGGCAGAAAACTTTCAACGGTTGAGTTCCGGCAAACCAATATTGCACGAAGTCGATCGAGAAAGAGGATATTAAAGAAAAAGAGCTTTACGGGGTGAGAATCCAGTTGCCGTTTGCATCACGGCATCTGCGGGTTCTGATCTGCCTAGTTTGGCTCACTCCTGCGGGGCGAATGAAGTGCTGAAGGCTCGCACAATTGTCGCGCACTTCGAGGACGCGAATTGTGCCCTTTGAACCAGTGCTTTCGTTGATCCATTCACGTTCCTTTCCTGCTCTGGGCGTACCACTGGCTAACATCGAATCAGATGTTGCGCTTAGCACTTCGAAGTCCTCTGGACTCAAACCCGTCTCTGAAATTATGCGGGAAAGCGGTTTTGCCAAAACAACTCCTCCTAGTCCCAAAGTGACGGCAGCAGCCAAAGCAATAGAACCAAAAGCCTTCATGATAGCCTCGCAAAGCTGAAAATCATTGGGATCAACACTATACCTCGTCTCGCACTGGGCCAATACCCGCCGCCATATCTTCAAAATTTTCAGAACATTCCTATTGGAAGGCCAACGCTAGGACTATGAGGTCTTTCTTCGCATAGTGCCCGAACCACCAACCAGAGGCATCTGATGGCAAAATCAAACTACTTCGCGCCAACTGGCGGGCATCCGGGCCAAGATCAACTTTTGACTGATCGCGCCATGTTTACAGAGGCTTATGCAGTGATCCCAAAAGGGACCATGCGGGACATCGTCACCAGCCATCTGCCTTTTTGGGATCAAACGCGACTTTGGGTTCTCTCCCGCCCTCTCAGCGGGTTCGCCGAGAGCTTTTCCCAATATATCATGGAAGTTCAGCCGGGCGGTGGGAGCAATCACCCTGAGACTGACCCTAGCGCACAAGCTGTATTGTTTGTTGTCGAAGGTTCGGTAACACTGACGCTATCTGGGCAAATGCACGTACTGGAAACCGGAGGCTACGCCTATATCCCTCCAGAATCCGAATGGACCCTGCGCAATTCCGGCGACACGGTTGCTCGTTTTCATTGGGTGCGCAAGGCGTACGAAGCCGTTCCTGGCCTACCGTCTCCCGAGGCAATCATTACGAACGAGAATGACATAACTCCCAATGAAATGCCTGATACTGATGGGCGCTGGTCCACAACCCGTTTCGCTGACCCACTGGATTTGCGACATGACATGCATGTAAATATCGTAAATTTCGAACCCGGTGGTGTTATCCCATTTGCCGAAACCCATGTGATGGAACACGGCCTGTATGTGCTTGAAGGAAAAGCAGTTTACCGCCTTAATCAGGATTGGGTCGAGGTCGAAGCGGGTGATTATATGTGGTTGCGCGCGTTCTGCCCGCAAGCTTGCTATGTCGGAGGACCCGGTCGGTTTCGTTATCTGCTTTACAAGGATGTGAACCGACATATGCCACTGAAGTTATCCAATCGCTGAAAGCGCACTGCCTTGCTCCAGCTTAGGGCTTCACAGAAGCTGCTGAATCTGTTGAAATACGACCAGAATTTCAGCACTGGAGAATTTCCATGTTACTGCGCGGAACGATTTTGGCCATTGTGGGTTTTGTTGGCCTTACTGCCCTCGACGCAACTCCGGTTGCAGCCAAGGAAGAAACCAAATCGGTGTTTGTTATGAGCCGCACTTGGGCGGTTACTCAGGTGTCGGAAGAGCCGGTAATTTATCGCGCTACCCGCGATAATAATAACCTTAACCCGTTCGGGCCTCCTCCGCGTCTTCGTACTATTCAGGCTATGGCGGCAATCCAACAAGCAACCGGCTGCAAGGTGATTTACTCCAGCATGTATCAGAATATGTCTGGTCAATTCTTCTCACAGGTAAGCTGCAGCTAAAATCGCAATCTTCAGGCATTGAGGTCCCTTGATCCGCCTGCCATAGCTTGCGAATGAAACTCGCGATCAATGGATTCGGCCGTATCGGCCGCACGATTTTGCGGCAGGTACTTACCAAGCCGCAGAACACCGATATCGAACTGGTTTTAATAAACGATATCGCCCCAATTGAAACCTGCTCCTATCTATTCAAATACGACAGTACATTTGGCCCCTACCCCGGAAACGTAGTGCACAAAGATAGCAATCTGCACGTGGACGGGCAGTCAATCCCCATGACACACAGCACCGATTTGGCGAATGTGGACCTAAGTGGTGTCGACGTTCTACTGGACTGTACCGGTATCGCTCGCACTTCGGATGTGGCTCGACGCGGGTTGAGTGCTGGGGCGGGTAAGGTATTGATTTCTGGCCCCTCTCCCGCTGCAGAAGTGACGATCGTTTTGGGTGCCAATGAAGATCAGCTGGGGACAGCGCGCATAGTGTCCAACGCTTCCTGCACCACCAATGGGCTGGCACCTCTGGTCAAATTGCTGGATACGATCGGAGGCGTTTCAACGGCGCATATGACGACGATTCACTGTTATACGAATAGTCAGCCAATGGTCGACGCGCCGCGGGGTGATCTCGCACGCTCCCGTGCCGGAGCGCTTTCCATGGTTCCCACAACCTCCAGCGCGACAGATCTTATCAATGTCGTCCTGCCGCATCTGAAAGGCCGCATTTCAGGAGCGGCAGTCCGCGTTCCAACAGCCAGCGTTTCCGCAGTGGATCTGGTCGTGTCTTTGGAACGCGCTATGAGTTTCAATGAGTTCATCGCCGCCTTACAACAAAGAGTTCAAGACTCTTCAGTTCTCGGCTGGACAGATATGCCATTGGTTTCGTCGGACTTGCGAACAAGACCGGAATCGCTTGTTTTGGCTGGACCTGAAACGCGGATGGTTGGTGAGCATCAAATAAGGTTATTCGGTTGGTACGACAACGAATGGGGATTTTCCGCGCGTATGCTGGACGTCGCCCGACTGATGGCAGCAAGCTGACTTTGGATTGAACCAACATCTCGCGACCACGTGGACAGATTGGACCCGACAAAAGCGGTATAGTTCAAGCCTGCACCACCTCGTACGGCGAAGCAAACCAGTGTTCTTCCAGATTGTCACCCTTGCCGATGCGATCCATCACTGCGAACAAGCCCGGTTCATGCAGCGGGGTAAGCACACCGTGCCATGTACCCCGATGATAATTCACGACCTGCCCCGGGTTCGTCAAAAAAGCGTGGGGACGCCCGGGCTTACCATCTTCGTCCGGGGCAACAATTACTAGAAAAGGGTTTTCGGTCATTGGGATAAACGCTTGGCTCCCATCAGGATGACGCTCAACCATTTCGAGCTTGTAAGGCAATTCACGGGGAATGGCGTTAAACAAGCTAATCCCCGGGCGCCCATCAGCGAAATCCAATATCGCGCGGTCATGATAACGACCGCATAGCCCTTGATTGATAATCTTATCTGGTTGACCTGCGTGATCAATCAGGTCGCCAAATGGCGCAAAAGCTTGAACCGTAATTGGTTCAATTTCGATCTGACAATTCATGATGGCAAGACATCCCTTAACCGAAACTCGGCAATCCGCTCCACCTGGCGACATGCTTCGGCAAATTCCGTCCCACGATCATGTTCAATTCGGCGCAAGAATGCTTGCATTATCGAGGCTTTATCGTGGTCCCGCACTGCAATGATGAATGGAAACCCAAATTTCGTGGAATATTTTTGGTTAAGATCGGTAAAGTTTGCTCTTTCCTCATCAGTCAATGCGTCCAATCCGGCAGAGGCCTGTTCGGAAGTACTTTCCAAGGTCAACCGTTTTGCTTGCGCCAGCTTGCCCGCCAGGTCTGGATGCGCCAATAAAACACCCAGCCGTTCTTCTTGGGTCGCAGAGCGGAATATCCGCGACAGCGCATTGTGCAAACCACCCGCGGTGTCATGTGCCGGGCCCAGCTCCAGTTCGAATGCACGCTCGGCGATCCAGTCCGAGTGCTCAAAAATACCTCCGAACGCCGTCATGAATGCTGCTTTTTCCATTTGTGACGGTCTCGATGCTTTGTGCGGTGGGTGTAATCTGGCCCAGTGCTGCGCAATCTGTTGCCGCGTTGCAAACCAAACGTCTGAATACCCGCGCGCGTAATCGAGAAACCGTTTTAGCGCCATCACCCGACCGGGACGTCCAATGAGGCGGCAGTGCAATCCTATTGAAAGCATTTTGGGAGACCCTGCTTCACCTTCTTCGTAAAGCGCATCAAAGCTATCTTTAAGGTAAGAAAGAAACTGGTCACCGGAATTGAATCCTTGCGGCGTAGCAAAACGCATGTCGTTGCAATCAAGCGTGTAAGGCACAATCAGCTGATCCTGCCCCTCTGCTATTTGCAGCCAATAAGGCAAGTCGTCGGCGTATGCGTCGGCGACATAGTCAAATCCACCTTCTTCCGCCACCAAACGCACGGTATTTTCAGAGCAGCGACCGGTATACCATCCGCGCGGACGTTCCCCGACAACTTCGGTATGCAACTGTATCGCCTCTGCGATCTGTGTGCGCTCTTCCTCCTCCGACATATCCTTGTGTTCGACCCATTTCAGCCCATGGCTGGCAATTTCCCAACCAGCAGATTTCATCGCAGCCACTTGATCCGGTGATCGAGCGAGCGCCGTGGCGACACCGTAGACTGTGATCGGCAGGTCCTTCATCAATCGGTGCAGCCGCCAAAAACCTGCCCGCGATCCGTATTCGTATATCGACTCCATGTTCCAATGGCGCTGTCCCGGCCATTGCGCGGCACCCACAATCTCGGACAAAAAAGCCTCAGACGCGGCATCACCGTGCAGAATACAGTTTTCACCGCCTTCTTCGTAGTTCAACACGATTTGAACGGCCAATTTTGCGCCCCCTGGCCATTGCGCATCCGGCGGATTAGCTCCATATCCGATCATATCACGAGGGTAGCGCGGTACCTGCATTGTGTTTTCCATCCCGTCTTTCATCTATTGAGTACTGCCATACCGCATAAAAGCTACAACGATTATCAAATCAAACCGAACGCAGCTTCCGTCCATTTTGGCATTTCCTATTATTTGAAGTTTGTTCCAAACTGGACCCAACAAAAAGGTAATTTAAAGGGAGAGGCCTGTGGCAGGTTATCTGACGACCCATGTACTTGATACGGCACGCGGCTGTCCGGCAGAAGGGCTAAAAATCGCTCTGTATAAAGTGTCCGGAAACTCACATAGCAAGCTGGTGGAAATGCAAACCAACACGGATGGGCGTACGGACAGTCCAATACTGCCTATGGATCACTTTAAAACAGGAACGTACGAACTGATCTTTTTTGCCGGCGACTATTTACGCGATACGCACCAAGTTAGCGAGGATCTGCTGTTTCTCGATCAAATACCCATCCGTTTCGGCATGTCCGATCCAGAGTCGCATTACCACGTCCCTCTGCTATTGTCCGCCCATGGATATTCTACCTATCGCGGTAGCTAACACATCAATCCTCGTACTGGCGCACAACTTTGCTGATCCTTTCAATCATAAAGTCCATGAACAGACGCGCCTTGGGATCCTGATGACGGCGATGCGTGTAAAGGCATGCCATTTGCACCGGCACTGGCGGCGTCTTTGAAGCCACTGGAACCAACCGCCCTGCCTTGAGGTGCTCGGCCACCTCAAATGCCGGTTTCATTGCAATGCCTTGCCCGGATAATGCCCAGTCCGTTAGAACGTCGCCATCGTCACACTCGAAACGCCCGGTCACAGCAAATTTTTTTGGACCCTCTGGCGTTTCCAGCAGCCATTGGAATTCTGTAGCGCCGGGGAATCTCAGGTTCAGACATTCGTGTTTGTCTGAAATCAAATCATCACCCGAATTAGGCATTCCGTGCTTCTTTACGTACTCGGGCGCCGCGCACAAAAGTCGCTGGCAATCGGCAATTTTGCGAATACGTAGCGTGCTATCTTCGGGTTGACCGATGAAAAATGCCAGGTCCAGACCTTCGGTTGTGAGATCGACTGATCGATCTGTCAATCGTAACCGAACATCGATTTCCGGATATTCTGACAGAAAGTCAGGCACATGGGGCGCTATCAGCCGACGGCCCACCCCCAAAGGTGCTGCGACAAACAATGATCCACGTGGTGACTCGGTCAGGTGGATGACCTGCGCTTCGGCTTCATCCACAGCGTCCAATACTGCAACAGCACCGGGGTAAAAGGCGCGCCCCTGTTCCGTAGGGGTGAGGTTTCGTGTGGTGCGCTGAAACAATCGAACGCCCAAATGCTCTTCCAGTTGAGAAATCCGCGCCGAGGTAACGGCTGGGGAAATTCGCATGTCGCGCCCGGCAGCAGACATGCTGCCCAAATCGTAGACCCTGACAAATGTGCGGATATTATCGAGATAGGACATCTTTTCGTTTTTTTTTGATACAGTTTGACAATATGCGGGAATACCGAAGAAAAGCCCGCTTGCCTAGTGTGGCTGCAAGTAATCGGAGACCTCATTCATGTACGACTTCGCCGTTTTCTGGGACTGGATGGCGTTCGGTGTGCGCTGGCTGCACGTCATCACCGCCATCGCCTGGATCGGATCATCATTCTACTTTATTGCGCTGGACCTCGGTCTTAACCGCGACATCAACGGCCCGGCGGATGGTGAGGAGTGGCAAGTACACGGGGGCGGTTTCTACCATATCCAGAAATACCTAGTCGCACCTGACAAGATGCCAGAGCACCTCACCTGGTTCAAATGGGAAAGCTACGCAACATGGCTAAGCGGCGCGGCCCTTTTGATGATCGTCTATTGGTTAGGTGGAGAGCTTTATTTGATAGATGCCCAAAAGGCTGATCTGGCCCTGTGGCAAGGCATTTTTATTTCCGCAGCCTCTCTAACTGTAGGTTGGCTGGTCTATGACAACTTGTGCAAATCCGGCTTGGGCGAACGGCCGACCCTGCTGATGCTGCTGCTTTTCGCGCTGCTGGTGGCGATGGGTTGGGGTTATAACCAGATTTTTACCGGTCGGGCGATGATGCTGCATCTGGGTGCATTTACGGCGACGATCATGACCGCAAATGTATTCTTTATCATCATGCCGAACCAACGGATTGTAGTAGACGATCTAAAAAACGGTCGCACACCCGATCCGAAATACGGCAAGATCGCAAAACTGCGCTCAACTCACAACAACTACCTGACCCTGCCGGTCGTATTCCTGATGCTTTCGAACCATTATCCGTTGGCATTCGCGACTGAATACAATTGGATTATTGCCGCATTGGTGTTCTTGATGGGTGTTACAATCCGGCATTACTTCAATACGCGTCATGCCCGATCCGGCAATCCAACATGGACCTGGCTTGTAACCGCACTGCTGTTCATTGCTATTATGTGGCTGTCGACCGCCCCGATGTATGAACCATTGGAAGAGGCCGAGGCCACTCCGCTCACACCTTTTGAACAGCGCTTCGCTGCTGCGGACGGATTTGATGAGGCACACGACGTTGTTTTGGGTCGATGTTCGATGTGTCACGCAAGAGAACCGGTTTGGGAAGGCATTCTTTGGGCTCCGAAGGGTGTTTTGCTTGAAACGAAGGCTGACATCGCCCGCAATGCACAGCAAATTTACCTGCAAGCGGGTGTTACTCACGCGATGCCGCCGGCCAACGTAACCTACATGGAAGAAGAAGACCGCGAAGCCATTGTTCGCTGGGTTCGCAATGCTGGGTTGTAATCCCGAAACAATCTGATCACAGGGTCGACCAAAACGGCTGCCTAAAGAACATAAATCCTTTCCCTATTGGCATTCAGATGCTCTAAGTTGAATTTAACGAGCCGCAAAACCTGAGTTCCTGCGGCGATAACGATTTCGAGTTGGGGCAGTCAGGGCCAGATGATTACAGGGAGCAGTCCGCGGCGCGTTCTGAAAAGCTGGCTTGTCGCCACATTGGCGGCTGTTGCACCTAATGTTGTGTCAGCGCTGGAAATCAGCCTGACGGCAACTGGTGCCCCCGAAACGCTGGTAACAAGGCTGGAAGAAACGTCTTCAGTTTTCACTGCTGAATCACGCGGGCTGGACACCTCGCTCGAGATTCTCTCGGCCGCCTTGTCCGATTATCGCACGATTGTTCAAATCATGTATGACGAGGGTTATTTCGCCCCTGTTGTCAGCATCAAGTTAGACGGTCAGGAAGCCGCCGAGATAAACTCGTTAGAGGCACCAGCGCAGTTCAATCGGGCCACGATTACTGTTACGCCCGGCCCTCTTTATACCTTTGGTACAGCTGTTGTTGAGCCGGTTACGCCCGGAACCGAGTTACCCGCGGAATACGCAACCGGCAAGACAGCAACCACTGGCGCAATTCAGCAGGCTGCATCCGCTGGAGTGCAGGCATGGCGGGACGTTGGCCACGCAAAAGCCGAAGTTGCAAGCGAAAGAGTCATTGCCCGGCACGCTCAGGCCCGTTTGGATTCTGATATTGGTCTCTCGCCGGGGCCAAGACTGACATTTGGGAAAATGTACATAAAGGGCGACACCAAAGTCCGACGCAGATCAATTGAAAAGATTGCCGGCTTTCCGACCGGTGAAGTGTATTCCCCAGCAGAAATTCAGAAAGTGGGCACAAGGCTGCGGCGCACTGGTACGTTCAGTGTTGTTTCGATCAAAGAGCGCGAGGAGCCAAATCCGGATGGCACTTTGGATTTTGACGCCGAGTTCGAGGACCTCCCGCCTCGCCGGATAACTTTTGGGGCCGAGCTCGCTTCGCGCGACGGCTTGGATCTGACGGCCACATGGACCCATCGGAATGTTTTTCGAAGGGCCGAACGGTTGAGGTTTGAATTCGCTATTCGCAATATCGGCGGGGCTGAAGATTTGGACGGCCGCATCGGGCTACGCCTGGATCAACCCGACCGGCTAGGACCGGACGACAACACTTTTTGGAACGCCCTTCTGGAACGACGTAATACAGAAAATTACAATGTTACTATCGCGGCGCTTGCCTACGGTGCGAGACGCACATTTTCAGATCGCCTGTATGCTGAGGCCTCGGCTGGATTTCAATGGTCGGATGCTGACGACGCCTACGGTGACGGGCGCAAATTCAGATATTTCATCATTCCATTCCGGTCGGAGTGGGACGAACGCGACAGCAAAGTCAGCGCGACACGCGGGTTCTATCTGGATTCGCGGGTTATGCCTTTTGCCGGATTGTCAGGCACCGAGTCAGGGCTTCAGATGACTTTTGATGGGCGCGCTTACACTAGTTTTGGAACAGGTGGCAATTTGGTACTGGCCGGCCGCGTGCAAATAGGATCGGTGATTGGGCCTTCAGCCGATGGTGTCACCCCAGATTTCCTGTTCTTTTCAGGTGGCGCCGGAACTGTTCGCGGCCAACCTTATGAAAGCCTGGGCATCCCCATCGGGGACGAGGTGGCTGGTGGAAAGTCATTCCTTGGCTTTTCCGGTGAGGTTCGCGGAAAAATCACCGACGCGATTTCATTGGTCGGTTTTTACGACTACGGTGCGGTTGATACATCTTCGTTTGTGGGTACAGACGCCGAGTTTCACTCTGGAGCGGGTCTCGGGGTCCGTTATGATCTGGGTGGTTTTGGCCCACTTCGTGTGGATCTAGCCGTTCCAGTTCAGGGCGACACCGGCGACGGCCTGCAATTCTACATTGGGATCGGACAAGCGTTTTGATGCGCCGCGTTGGATATCCCCTGCTGCTTTGCATGGTCGCTGTTACGGCACCGATCCCGTCGATGGCACAGGATGAAGACGGCGGCAGCATGATCGAACGCTTTTTGCAGGATACTTTGTCCGGCGAAGATCAGAACGTTCGGGTTATCGGGCTTGAAGGCGCGCTGAGTTCGCGCGCTAGAATTCAGGAAATCACCGTTGCCGACGATGAAGGTGTTTGGCTGACCATCAAGAATGCGGTATTGGACTGGAACCGGCTGGCATTGATCCGAGGCCGCTTTTCTGTCAACGCACTTACGGCGCAGGAAATCGATATTGCCCGAGCGCCTGGAACCACAACGAAAGAAAAACCGCCTCCATCCGCTGAGACTGAACCGTTTCAACTGCCGGAGTTGCCCGTCTCCATTGAAATCGGCGAGCTGCGCATCGACCAGCTTTCGTTAGGTCAACCGCTCATTGGAGTTGCGGCAGATCTAGCAGTCAACGGCGATCTGTCCCTTTCGGACGGGGCACTGGACACCACTTTGGATATTGATCGACTTGACCGGGCCGGAGACACTGTGGACTTGGTCGCTGGATTTGAGAACTCCACCCGCCAGATCGATCTAGACCTGACAGTTGCAGAAGCTTCTGGCGGTTTGATTTCGACTGCGTTGGGAATTCCGGGGAGCCCACCGTTGGGGCTTACCGCCAAAGGTTCCGGCCCCCTAACCGATTTCACCGCAGACATCGGATTGAGCAGCGACAGTGTTGAACGCCTGGGAGGTCAAGTGCGGTTGCGATCGGCCACTTCGGAGAGCGACGACGATGCTGACGGCATTGCGTTTACTGCCGATCTGGGAGGAGATCTCACACCGTTTCTCGCCGAGGAGATGGATACGTTCTTCGGAACAGACACAAAACTGTATGTAGATGGGAGAACCCATTCTGACGGCGCGTTGGACATTTCCGACATCGAAATTACCTCACAGGCGCTAAAGCTCGAAGGGCAGTTCAGTCTTGCGTCAGGCGGTGCCTTGCAGATGGTTGCTGTACAAGGGCGAATTACCCCACCAGACGGGGATCGCGTAGTGCTCCCAATCAGTGGCGGCGAAACTTCAGTCGGTGCGGCACACTTGTCGGCGTTGTACGATGTTAAAAACGGTAATCTCTGGGATTTGAGCCTAACGGCGGATGACGTGCTGGCGGCCCAATTGGATTTGCAACGAGCGCAAATTGCTGGTCAGGGAACCCTGACCCAAGACGGCGGCCTGACTGCCGACGGGGATATTCAGGTTGCGCTAGATGGGATCGATATGTCTGATCCCGCACTTAACGCGGCGGTTGGAAATCGAATTACGCTTGACGGGCAATTCGATTACGGCAGCGACCAGACCGTCAAATTATCCGGCTTTGAACTTTTGGGCCGCGATTATTCTTTGGAAACTGATGCAATTGTCAGCGGATTGTCGACGGGTTTGAAAGTTGAAGGAGCTGCCACTGTACTTGCTGATGACCTTTCGCGGTTTTCGCAAATAGCCAAACTGGACCTCGGCGGAATGGCCTCGATCAGTGTTGAAGGAGCTGGTTCGCCTCTGGAGCGCAGTTTTGATGGCAAAGTCACTGTGGGAGGTCGAAACCTTTCCACAGGTCGGGACGATATCGATCCGGTAATCTCTGGCGAAACTGACATTTTTCTGGATGCCAAGAGAGCTTCGGACGGAATAACAATTCGCAGTTTCACAATCTCTTCCGAGACTTTGGATGCGAAGGCTGACGGCGTTGTTACGACAACCGCTGGAAACCTTACAATTGATGGCAGTGCCGACGTCAATGCGGACGACTTGTCAATATTCTCGGGCCTTGCCAAACGCAATCTAAGCGGATCCGTGCAGGTTAAGATGGAGGGTAAAGGAACGGTACAGACGCTTGAGTTCGACGGTACCGCAAATATCGTTTCGAATGACATCCGAACCGGGATGACCGAAATCGATCCTTTACTGACCGGCAGAACAACAATCGAACTGGACGGCGCGCGCACCAAAGACCAAGTCGTTATCCGTAATGCAACGGTCAAAGGGAATGCGTTGAACGCACAAGTCGCGGCCACGATCGATGACTTAACCAATAATATATCTGCCGATGGCCAGGCCCAGTTAGACATCCCCAACCTGTCTTTGTTTTCAGGACTTGCCAAACGAGACTTAGGCGGATCTGTGCAGCTTCAGGTGGACGGCAAAGGAACGGTTAAGACACTTGAATTTGACGGCACTGCGAATGCGGTTTCGAATGACGTCCGAACCGGCTTGGCAGAAATCGATCCTTTGCTGACCGGCAGGACTACAATCGAACTGGACGGCGCGCGCACCAAAGACCAAGTCGTTATCCGCAACGCGACGGTCAATGGAAGCGCGCTGACGGCGCAGGTCGCAGCAACGATTGACGACCCAACGAACTATATCTCGGCTGACGGCAAGGCCCAAGTGGACATCCCTGATCTATCTGTGTTCTCGGGCCTAGCCAAACGCGATTTGAGCGGTTCGGTCCGTGCGGACGTTCAGGGGCGAGCAGCCCAATCTGATAGAACATTCGACGTTCAAGGCACGGTGACGGCCGATGACATCAAGACAGGTATCGACAATGTGGACGCGCTTATTCAAGGGCGAACAACTTTGAATGTAGATGCCGTGAACGACGATCAAGGTCTAGACATCCGTACATTTAAATTGAACGGTACTGCACTGACCGCAACTGCCTCAGGCAAGCTTGATCGAACCGCAGGGGGATTGGATTTTTCGGCAGCTTTGGATGACATCGGGCGCGTTTCGCCAATTGTTTCTGGGCAGCTAAAACTGGACGGCAACGTCGCCCCGACCAGTTCAGGATTAGAGGGCAGCCTGCGTCTGCAAGGCCCAGAAAGTTCATATGCCGATCTGCAAGGGACTGTAACAACAGACGGTGCTGCGGATTTAGATTTTGAGGCGCAACTGAACAGAATCGAACGATTTGCGCCCGAGTTTCCGGGTACTATTTCCGCCACGGGCAATGCGCGTCGCGCCTCGGGCGTTTGGACTATTGACGCCAAGGCCGACGGCCCCGCCCAGATCAACAGCACCGTTGCTGGAACCTTTGATGAAGCCAGCGGCGAAGCGGACCTGACCATGCAAGGTGGCGTTAATATCGGGATCGCAAACCGTTTTATCGAACCCAACACCATCGAAGGGACCGCCAGCTTTGATCTCACGCTCAAAGGTCCCCCCGCTTTGGATGCGCTGAGTGGAACCGTAACCACCTCGGGAACAGCGATGGCATTACCCGGTGTCGGACAAACAATTACTGGGATAGGAGGTTCAGTCACTCTTGATCAAAGCCGCGCTACTATAGCGATGCAAGGTGGCGTTCGTGCCGGAGGAGGGTTTACAGTCAATGGCCCAGTCAACCTGACACCTCCGTTCAATGCACAGATCACAACCGCAATCAACGAACTGGTTTTGACTGACAAGCTTCTTTACGAAACCACCCTCAACGGTCAGATTGTTATGAACGGCGCGTTGGCGGGTAACAGCTCGATAGCCGGCCAAATCAATTTCGGTGAGACGAACATTAACCTTGCAGCCGCAGCAGGAGCCGTTGGAGCAGCTCCAATACCAGACATTGAACACGTAAACGAAAGCAATGCCAGCTTTGTTACCCGAGAAAGAGCGCAGTTGGTGGTCACCGAAAAAGCCAGCAAAAGCACGTCGCGCATTTCACTGGACATCGGGTTACTAGCGCCCAAGGCAGTGTTCGTACGGGGCCGTGGCGTGAACGCGGAACTGGGTGGGCGCATTCAAATCGGCGGCACGACCGCTTCGGTGGTACCATCTGGTCAGATCGAGTTGATCCGCGGAAATATTGACATTCTTGGCCGTCGTTTAGCTTTGACCAAAGGATTGGTCACGTTGCAAGGCGACCTGACTCCATATATCGAGTTTGAATCCTCAACCAGCACATCTGACGGAACAGCCACAATCGAAATCGCCGGGCCGCTGGATTCTCCACAGGTTGACGTGTTTTCCGACCCAGAGCGCCCAACGGAAGAGGCGCTGGCAATGCTTCTATTCGGAAACCGGTTTTCCGAGCTTTCACCGTTTGTCATTGCCCAGATGGCTGCTTCACTCGCACAACTTAGCGGTGCTGGCGGTGATGCGACCAAGGGTGTGCGCGATGCCACCGGCGTTGATACGGTCGATGTTGGGACAACAGAAGAAGGCGCAGGGCGACTGGGTGCAGGCGCTTACCTAAGCGATAACCTGTACACCGATTTCACGGTAAACACCGAAGGGGATACCGAGGTGAATCTCAACTTGGACGTCACTGATAGTTTCACAGTGCGCGGTACCGTAGATGGTCGCGGCGAGACCGGGATTGGCGTCTTTTTTGAACGCGACTACTGAACTGCGCGCTGGTTTAAACTGAAAAGGGCCGGTTCTGTGACCGGCCCTATCGTTAGCGCTCAGACCAACTTAGAAGTTGAAACGTGCACCAAAGTCAGCAAGGATTCGGCCGTCTTCATCACCGCGCTCTGAATGCGCGACACCGCCCTGCAGCGAGGCACCGCTTCCCAGATCATAGATGAAGCCAACACCGTACTGCTGTTCGTCATCGTCAGCCGAGCCGTCACCGTACGCTGCGGTGATAGTGGTTGCAGCGCCGATGTTGTAAGCCAGCGAGAAACCGTAAGCGGTGCCATCCCGGTCGTCATTTGCAACATCATCGTCAGCCAGGAACAGAGTGCCCGACAGGTCGCCAAATTCGGCTCCCAAAGTCAGAACTGCCAAGCTTTCGTCTTCAGCACCAGCTGTGTCCCCTGCCTCGGTTTCACCATAGGCCAGAGCAGCGGTGACGTTGTTGAAGGTATAGGTCGCGCTGACATCCCAGCGGTCTGCACCGTTGTCCGGATCGGTGTCGTAAGACGCACCGAACGCCAAATCTCCTACTGCGTACTGAAAGAATGCAGCGTTTGAGCCTGCTTTAGTCGAGTCAAAAGCTAGGATCTTATAATCAACGCCTGCATTCTGCGAAATGAATGCTTCAAGGCCAGGTTCGTTACCGGCATAATCTGCCAGGTTGTCGATTGCGCCTGATACGTTGCCAGCGTCAACACGCAGACCACCGTAGATTACCGAGAAACGCGCGCCGCTCAGCTCTGCTTTCTTGGCATTGCCGTTTGTTTCGTCTTCATTAGCCTCCAGTCGAACGCGTGCCGAGAATTTTACACCAGCGTCGGTTTCGGCGTTGGCGTCAATGTTCAGGCGAAACCGCGAAACCAGAATGGTATCGTCAATATTATCATTGGTAGTCGAGCGGTCTTCCGCGTAACCGATACCAAAGCGGGCATAACCGCTGAGTTTAACTTCTGCTGCCGCAACGCTTGCTGTCGCAATCAGTGCTGTTGTTGCGAGGAGAACATTTTTCATGTCTTTAGTCCGTAAGTGTGTGAATGAGTGAGCCACTAATTCGGCTCACGCTCTCTTCGACCAATTTTGTTTCACCTACAAGGCAACCGCCTCAATCGTTTGTAATTGAAAATTTGTACGTCACGAAGAATAGGCGCTGACAACGTGTTTCAAGCGCTTCGTTTTTCAATTCTACGACCGAGAGTTTAATTGAATGTGTTTTTTAATGCTCTCATTGACACTTATATTTAAGGCTATTTTTCGAATTAATGTAATCCAAATTGTGAATTAATGATGATTTTCTCAAGTAGATTCTTAAATTACTTATGCGAGTATTTAAATTCGAAATTGCTGTCCAAAAGTCACACTTTTTAACCCCAATTGAATTTAATTTCCTCTGCCTATTGAAAGAATTTTTTTCGTACCTATAGCATACGAAATTTGTAGTTTTATCGTTTATTGTCATGGCATTAAATCATTTTCAGCCTCTCCTCATTTTTCGAAAAATTTGAATTATTCTTGGGAAAGAATCGAAAAAAGGCGATTCAAATTGAATCGCCTTCAGATTGATTCGTAATTAGATTCGCGTCACTCAGCTGCGATAGCTTCCCCGGCTTTCTCTACCCGGATCGCAGAGAACTTGAACTCGGGTATTTTCGCATATGGATCGGTTGCCGAATTTGTCAGGATGTTCGCTGCCGCTTCTACATATGCAAACGGGATAAACACCATATTTTCGGCAATCGCTCGGTCTGCTCGCACCATGATCTCGATGGAACCGCGACGTGTGGTAAGGCGGATCATTTCACCGGGCTCGATCTCCATCAGCTTGAGCGTACGCGGGTTCATTGAGCAGTTGGCTTCGGGCTCTACAGCGTCCAAAACCTTGGCGCGACGGGTCATCGACCCAGTATGCCAATGCTCCAATTGACGACCGGTGGTTGCGATCATCGGATATTCGTCATCCGGTGCTTCATCGGGTGGGATAACACTGGCTGGGGTGAATTTCGCCCTGCCGTCAGCGCGCGGGAAACCATCGCCGAAAACAATTGACTGCCCCGGATCGGTTTCACTCAGTGACGGGTACGTAATCGTCTCGGACTCCAAACGTTCCCAAGTTATGTTGTCGAGTGACCCCATCGTCAGCTTCATCTCGGCAAAGACCTGAGACACGTCTGAGTAATCCCATTTCAACCCAATCCGTTGGGCAAGTTCGACTGTGATCTTCCAATCCTCGCGCGCCTCACCCGGAGGAGTGACAGCGGGGCGCACCCGCTGCACCTGGCGGTTTGTGTTCGAAACGGTGCCGTTTTTCTCATAAAGCGCCGAGGCAGGTAGAATGATATCGGCATAGTTCGCCGTTTCGGTCAGGAAGATGTCCTGCACAATCATCAAGTCCAGCTTGGCCAACGCTTCGCGGGCATGATTCACATCCGGATCGGACATTGCCGGATTTTCACCCAGAATATACATGCCTTTGATATTCCGCGCGTAAATCTGGTCGATGATTTCCGTGACAGTCAAACCCTTTTCGTTCGAGAAGTCATCGGAGCCCCAGACTTTGGTAAACTGAGCCCGGATATTGTCGTCTGTTACTGTTTTGTAATCTGGCAGAAACATCGGGATAAGCCCCGCATCCGACGCCCCCTGAACGTTGTTCTGACCGCGTAGCGGGTGCAACCCAGCGCCAGACTTGCCCACATTACCGGTCATAAGTGCAAGGCTGATCAGGCAGCGCGAGTTGTCTGTGCCATGTATGTGCTGGCTGACTCCCATCCCCCAGAAAATCAGCCCCGCCTTGGCCTGAGCAAAAGTGCGGGCAACACGGCGCAGTTGATCGGGTTCGATACCACAGATCTGCGACATGGCCTCTGGCGTAAACTGGCGCAGATGTTCTTTTTCTGCCTCCCAGTTCTCGGTCCAACGATGGATGTATTGGCTGTCGTACAACTCCTCCTCAACGATCACGTTCATGATAGCGTTGAGCATCGAAACGTCTGCACCCGGACGGAATTGCAGCATTTCTGTCGCGAATTTACGCATACCAACTCCGCGTGGGTCCATCACGATCAGTTTGCCGCCGCGTTTGGCAAACTGTTTGAAATAGGTGGCGGCGACCGGGTGGTTCTCGATGGGATTGGCCCCGATGATTATCGCCACATCTGCGTTTTCGATTTCATTAAAGGTCGCTGTTACTGCGCCCGAACCCACGTTTTCAATTAGTGCCGCGACCGAAGAGGCGTGACACAAGCGGGTACAATGGTCCACGTTGTTGTGGCCGAAACCCTGGCGGATCAACTTTTGAAACAAATAGGCTTCTTCGTTGGTGCATTTGGCGGAGCCAAAGCCCGCAACGCTGCGCGGATCTTCGTCACGCAGGGCCATCAGCTTGCTAGCAGCCAAATCCATCGCTTCTTCCCAGGTCGCTTCGCGGAAATGGGTCGACAGATCACCCGGATCAACGTTTAGCCCCTTGGCCGGCGCGTCTTCGCGCCGGATTAGTGGCTTGGTCAGACGATGTGGGTGATGGATATAATCAAAACCAAAGCGACCTTTGACGCACAGGCGGCCTTCGTTAGCAGGCCCATTAATGCCCTCAACATATTTTACCTTGCCGTCTTTGACCTTCAACGAGACCTTGCATCCCACGCCGCAAAACGGGCAGACACTTTCAGTTTCGCTGTCATAGTCTTTGCTATCGCCCTCTTGTTTCTCATCCAGCACAGTTGCAGGCATCAGCGCGCCAGTCGGACAGGCTTGCACACATTCACCGCACGCCACGCAGGTCGAGTCGCCCATTGGGTCATTCTGGTCGAACACCACCTGCGAAGTATGACCGCGGCCAGCCATGCCGATCACATCGTTCACTTGCACTTCCCGGCACGCACGGACACAAAGGTTACAGTTGATGCAGGCGTCAAGATTCACGCGCATTGCCACATGACTGTCATCCAACAGCGGGATTATCTCTGGTTCTTTCGCCGGGAACCGGCTTTCGCTGACATCCGTCAATTCGGCCATGTCCCAAAAGTGGCTGGATTTGTCGTGGGTGACCTCTGGCTGGTCAGAGACCAAAAGTTCCATCACCATCGCACGGGATTTTTCGGCGCGATCAGTGTCGGTTTTGACCACCATACCTTCTGCCGCAGGACGAACACATGAGGCGACCAGTGTGCGCTCTCCCTCCACTTCCACCATGCAGGCGCGGCAATTTCCGTCTGGGCGATAGCCCGGTTGTGGTTTGTGGCACAGATGTGGAATGACCAGGCCGCGACCGTTGGCCGCTTCCCAGATTGTCGTGCCCTCGGGCACAGTGACGTCGTCTCCATTCAGGTTGAAGGTGACATTTTTGGTTGGGCTTGCGTCAAGCATCTCAGTCTCCCTCAGATTTCGTCAGCGAAATGTTTTATGACCAAACGGATCGGGTTCGGCGCCGCCTGCCCCAGACCGCAGATTGACGCATCGCCCATGACCTGACAAAGGTCCTCAAGCAGATCAGTGTCCCAAGTTTCTGCCTGCATCAGTTTCACAGCCTTTTCACATCCCGCGCGGCACGGAGTGCACTGGCCACAGCTTTCATCCTCGAAAAAGCGAAGCATGTTCAAAGCTGCATCGCGGGCGGCATCTTGATTAGAAAGAACCACAACAGCAGCGGACCCGATAAAGGTACCGAGTGGCTGCAGGGTGTCAAAGTCGAGCGGGACGTCGTCTATGCTTGAGGGGAGAAGACCTGACGACGGCCCGCCCGGTTGATACGCCTTGAAAACATGACCCTCGGCCATGCCGCCGGCGGCATCAATCACATCAAGAATGGTCGATCCTGCGGGCAACAGGTACACGCCCGGTTTTGCCACGCGGCCTGAAACCGAATAGCTGCGCAGGCCCTTACGACCATTCTTTTCAACTGAGTTTAGAATCTGCGGCCCCTCGCGGCAGATCTTTGACACCCAATAGAGTGTCTCGACATTGTGCACCAATGTTGGGCGGTTAAAGACTCCAACTTGTGCAACAAACGGAGGACGGTGTCGCGGCATTCCGCGCTTTCCCTCGATTGATTCGATCATTGCGGATTCTTCACCGCAGATATAGGCACCTGCGCCTCGGCGAAGGTCAATGTAACCCTTGGCTACGACCCCGGCCTCTTCCAGTGCAGCAATTTCCCGGCGTAGGATTTCGAGCACCGCCGGATATTCGTCGCGCATATAAATAAAGCAGGTCTCGGCTTCCACCGCCCAAGCAGCGATCAACATGCCTTCGAGGAAGACGTGCGGTGTACGCTCCAAATAGTAGCGGTCCTTAAACGTACCGGGTTCGCCCTCATCACCATTCACGGCCAGATAGCGCGGGCCTTCGTTCATTCGAACAAAGCCCCACTTTTTACCCGACGGGAAGCCTGCACCGCCCAATCCGCGCAGCCCCGAGGAAAGGATGTCTTCTTGAACTTTCTCCCAGTCACCACCCTCGCGCAGCTCTTCTAGCTTGGTGTAGCCGCCATTATCGGCATATGAGGCGTAAGTTTCGTATTCGGGAAGATGAACATGAGTATCATCGGCTGCGATCGCCGCCTGAACTTTTTCAGGGGTCGCGTGATCGATGTGGTTGTGACCTATTTCCAGTACCGGGGCGGTGTCACAACGACCCATGCAGGGCGCACGCACCACACGAACCTGAGCCGGATCCAGCCCGTCTTCCAATGCTTGCTGCAACTGTTGTGCTCCAGCCATTTCGCAGGATAAGGAATCACAAACTCGAATCGTGAGGGCTGGTGGAGGTGTTTCATCCTCTTTGATTACGTCGAAGTGGGCGTAAAAGGTGGCCGTCTCATATATCTCGGCCTGACCAATCCGCATCTCAACTGCCAAAGCTGCGATGTGGTCGGCACTAATGTGACCGTGTTTATCTTGAATTAGATGCAGAAACTCGATCAGCAAGTCGCGCCGACGCGGGCGATCGCCCAGCAAGCCAGCAATATCGGCCTGGGCCTCATCTGTGAATTGGCGGCCTTTGGGCGTATGCCTTCCTTTGCCTTTACCTGACTTCCAGACGCCCTTTGGTGCGCCTGATGGCTTGGTGTCTAATGGTGCCATGGTACCCTCCGATTGAGGTGTCGTGTCTCATCAGAATAACATATCGTCAAATCGCTAATTGCAATCGCACGATAACGACAGATTATCACCGAAAAGACGTCACGACCGCCCGCAATGCCTCGACAGTTGGAAGCTCTGGATCCCGCGTCAGGGTCGCCAGACAAATCGGCTTACTAACAACGGGATCAACAAGTGGCAGCACACGGGTACCCTCAAGCTCGCCCAGCGCACGTACCAAAATCCGAGGAACAACTGTGGCGGCCAAACCTTCGCGTGCCATGACCATAGACGCGGTGAAGCCGCTAGTCTCGGCGACAATATCCGGATGTAACCCCTGCTCAGTAAAAATACGGTCCAGAATACGACGATTTTGCATTTGAGGTTCGAGCAGACTTATGGGGAACTCCGACACACGAGCCCAAGATACAGGTCCGGTTTCGTCAGTCATATGTTCTGGGACCAACAGTACATACGTCTCTTCATACAGGGGTTCGACCCGGCGAAGATCGGTACCGATGCTGTCACCGTAAGTTACCCCTGCGTCCAGGCTACCCTCGTCCAGGCGATGCTGAATAGCGGTGGCCGACATCGTTTCGATACGTGTGATAATTCGTGGATGCGCCTGCCTGAGACGCTTTGTAAGGCGACCGGTAAAGGCTATCGCAGTGGGAATCACACCCAAAATCAGGGTTCCGGTGATTTCCCCCCTTGTCGCCAAAACCTGTTGTTCCAATGCCTTGGTGTCGTCAAGGATGCGCCGCGCGCGCTGCACGATCATCTCACCTTCTTCGGTCAGACCCTGAAACCGGTTTGCGCGCCTTACAATCGAAACGCCTAGCCGGTCTTCCAGGTTACGAATACGCATGGAAAACGCAGGTTGAGAAATCCCGCATTCTTCGGCGGCTTTGGCAAAATGGCGATGCCGCGCCAAGGCGCTGAGCAACTGAAGGTCACGGATTTCGATCACTTTAAGCCTCGGTGCTGCAGATGCGACAGGATAACTCGCTCATCCCGCAGGAAAAGACCCAAAGTCGTCACGTGTTGAACAGAAAGTGCATCACATCGCCATCTTTGACGATGTATCCTTTGCCTTCGGCCCGCATCTTGCCCGCTTCCTTGGCGCCTTGCTCGCCATTTGCCGCAATGTAATCGCTATAAGAAATAGTTTCAGCGCGAATAAAACCCTTTTCAAAGTCGCCGTGGATAACTCCTGCCGCCTGCGGTGCAGCGGTACCGGTTCGGATTGTCCAGGCCCGGGCCTCCTTGGGACCCACAGTGAAATAGGTTTCCAGTTTCAGCAGATCATATCCAGCGCGGATCAATCGGTCGAGGCCTGGCTCCTCAAGCCCCATTTCCTCTAGGAACATCTGAGCTTCGTCAGGTTCCAGAAGACTGATTTCTTCTTCGATCTTGGCGCTGATGATGACGTGGGCGTTGCCCTGTGCCGCGGCCATTTCGGCCACGCGAGCCGAGTATTCGTTGCCTTCGGCAGCTTCTTCCTCGGATACGTTACAAACGTATAGAACCGGTTTTGTCGTCAAAAGCTGTAGTGTTTTCCAAGCTTTGGCATCCTCGTCAGACACTTCGACTAATCGAGCTGGTTTGCCGCTTTCCAGGACCTCTTGCGCGGCAGCAAGAAGGCGATCTTGTTGCTTAGCTTCTTTGTCGTTGCCTTTAAGCTTACGTACCAGATTGGCCCGACGTTTCTCAATACTTTCAAGATCAGCCAGCATCAATTCTGTTTCGATCGTATCGGCATCTGCCACGGGATCCACGCGTCCATCCACGTGGGTCACATCCCCGTCTTCGAAACATCGTAGAACGTGTGCAATGGCGTCTGTTTCTCGAATGTTGGCAAGAAACTGGTTTCCCAACCCCTCACCTTTGGATGCACCTTTAACCAGCCCCGCAATGTCGACGAATGTCATTCGGGTGGGAATAATCTGCTTCGAGCTGGCAATCGCCGCCAGTTTGTCCAGCCTGTCATCTGGCACCGCCACATCACCGACATTGGGTTCGATAGTACAGAACGGGAAATTCGCCGCTTGCGCAGCAGCGGTTTTTGTCAGCGCATTGAACAGGGTCGATTTGCCGACATTAGGCAAGCCTACTATTCCCATTTTAAAACCCATGACGGTCTCCTGATGCCATTCGAGCGAAGCTTCTATGCAGGTCGAGGGGAATGCGCAAGTTAATGGTCGCACGAGTTATCAGAGAACGACCTCGCAATCCTTTAATACTACGATGTGTTTATTTGCTGCGTTGCTAGTAAACTAAATGAAGGACTAGGCAATCCCGTCGGAATTCCAGCCCGCGACGATTGAAGGTTCAAATCCCTCGTTAGCGTCCAACAATCTTAGTAAAGATTTCACTCGTAACTGCTTCTATGCTTATGCGCGTTCTAGTGTTGGCGACATAACCGGGATTGATTTTCAGGCAAAGTTTTTGCACATCAGATCGAAACCTTTACACAAGGACCGAAAATGACCCGTATCGACGCCAAATTTGCAGCTCTGAGAGATCAGGGGAAAAAGGCTTTCGTCGCCTATGTCATGGCCGGAGACCCGGATTATGACACCTCACTCGAGGTGATAAAAGGTCTACCCGGTGCGGGTGTTGATGTAATCGAATTGGGACTACCCTTTACCGATCCAATGGCAGACGGCCCTACTATTCAGGCCGCTGGGCAGCGGGCTTTGGATGGTGGCATGACCCTGCAACGTACGTTGGACCTGGCGGGGGCGTTTCGTGAAACCGACGATACCACTCCGATTGTTTTGATGGGATACTACAACCCGATCTACAACAGGGGCGTCGATAAATTTCTAATTGATGCCAAGGCGGCTGGGATCGACGGGCTGATCGTTGTCGACCTTCCACCAGAAGAAGACGAGGAACTTTGTTTGCCTGCGCAAACAGCTGGCCTGAATTTTATCCGCCTTGCGACGCCAACTACGGACGACGCCAGATTGCCGAGAGTTCTTCAGAACACGTCAGGCTTTGTTTACTATGTTTCGATCACTGGAATTACAGGCGCTGCAGAGGCTCAGGCCACTGACGTTGGCCCGGAAGTATCTCGTATCAAATCCGCCACCGACCTACCGGTTATTGTTGGTTTTGGCATTAATACCCCTGAAAAATCTCGGGCCATTGCATCGGTTGCTGATGGCGCAGTTGTGGGATCGGCGATAGTCAGCCAGATAGGCGCAGGCAAACCAGTGCACGATGTCTTAGACTTTGTGAAAACACTTGCGGACGGGGCTCATTCCACCTGATCCTTTAAAATACCAAGTAACAGCCTTGAACGCCGCAATAGACAAACTTCCGTTGCGGCTGTTTTCATATCGAACGTGGCAACGGACCGCATTTTGTATCGTTGCCCCAGGTTCGGAAAATTGGTAAGAAATCCTAACCAATCATGCGAAGGGCTGCGCCATGCCTACCATTACAAATATTGAAGACCTTAAGCGGATTTATGAACGCCGCGTGCCGCGTATGTTTTTCGACTATACAGAAAGCGGCAGCTGGACCGAGCAGACATTTCGCGAAAATACGTCGGATTTCGAGAAAATCCGCCTTCGTCAACGGGTTGCAGTGGATATGTCAGGACGCTCGACCGCATCCCAGATGATTGGAGAAGATGTTTCAATGCCTGTGGCACTGGCCCCCGTAGGATTGACCGGGATGCAACACGCCGACGGGGAAATCAAGGCGGCCAAAGCTGCCGAGGCGTTCGGCATACCTTTTACGTTGTCTACAATGTCGATTAACTCGATCGAAGACGTAGCCGAAGCGACCACCAAACCTTTTTGGTTCCAACTATATACGATGAAGGACGAAGATTATGTCAGCCGCCTGATCCAACGCGCGAAGGATGCCAAATGCTCGGCGCTGGTCATAACGTTGGACTTGCAGATTCTTGGGCAGCGTCACAAAGACATAAAGAACGGTTTGTCCGCGCCGCCAAAGCTAACGCCCAGGACAATTGCCAATCTCATGACGAAATGGGCCTGGGGCATCGAAATGTTAGGAGCCAAAAGGCGCGAGTTCGGCAATATCGTTGGTCACGTCGACACCATCACCGACACGTCTTCGCTGGGAACTTGGACAGCCGAGCAATTCGACCCCAGTCTCGACTGGAACAAAGTTGAAAAGTTGATGGAGCAATGGGGTGGCAAGGTAATACTCAAAGGCATTCTGGATGCCGACGATGCCAGAATGGCCGCAAAGTTAGGGGCTGATGCTATCGTGGTTTCCAACCACGGAGGGCGTCAATTGGATGGCGCACTTAGCTCGATCCGGGTGTTGCCCGAAATAATGGAAGCAGTCGGCGGAGAAATAGAGGTGCATTTGGATAGCGGTATCCGCTCGGGTCAGGACGTGTTGAAAGCATTGGCGCTGGGCGCCACGGGCACCTTTATTGGTCGGGCCTTTATCTATGGGTTAGGTGCGATGGGTCAGCAGGGCGTGTCAACCGCGTTAGAGGTCATTCATAAAGAGCTGGACACAACAATGGCCCTGTGCGGTGAGCGGAATGTTAAAAACTTAGGACCGCACAATCTGCTGGTTCCCGAAGATTTTGGAGGCCGCTGGCAGGGCTGATCATGTCACAAGAGGATTGATCTTGGTACCAGAACTTCAATTCAGCGCAGGAGAGTAGAATGCCATCCAAATATTCCATCGGTTGCGACTGCGGTAAGACACAATTGACTTTGTCGGGTGAACCAAGGGTGCGAGGACACTGTCATTGCAACGCCTGTCGGATACTTCTCAACACCCCTTACCACTCCGTCACAGCATGGAACCCCGAGCAGATCTCAGTCGATAAAGGCGAAGATTCAATCTCGGAATTCCAACATCCAACCCTGTCTATGAAAAAGATCTTTTGCCGGGATTGCGGTGAAGTTCTGTACAATACAAATGGTCTAGGTTGGAAAGTGGTGTCCCAGCACCTGATCGCCAAGCGCAACGGCGGAGTTCTTCCAGAGGAACTCAGTTCTATCAGCCACTTTCACTATGCTAACCGTGTAGTAGACGTGGACGACGAATTGCCCAAGCGGGAATAGTATGCGCCCAATTCAATCAACAAATAGCAGAAACGATTGAAGACCCAAAAAGGTGCTTTTCAATTCGACAGATTCGGTCTATGGACGCGGCTTCACGCGGGTATACAGCCTTGGAGGATGCCCGCCCTAACATTGGAGATTTATCATGGCTGGTGAGATTCCTGATCTCGAAGCTCTGGAACGGACGGGGACAGGCAAGGGCGCCGCTCGTCAGGCACGCCGCGACGGCATGGTTCCGGGCATTGTTTTTGGTGGCGACAAAGATCCGCTGCCGATCCAAATTCCGTTCAATGAACTGCTCAAGCGTCTGAAAGCTGGCCGGTTCAAGTCAACACTGTGGAACCTGAAGGTGGAAGGCCACGAAGACGTACGTGTCATCTGCCGCGACGTGCAGCGCGACGTCGTCAAAGACCTTCCTACCCATTTGGATCTGATGCGTCTGCGCCGGACAACCAAAATCGCGTTGTTCATTCCCGTTGAATTCATCAATGAAGACGCGGCCCCCGGCATCAAGAAGGGTGGCGTTTTGACCGTTGTCCGCCCGGAAGTTGAACTGTTGTGCACCGCAGGTGAAATTCCCGAGAAGATTACAGTTGATCTGACCGGCATGGAGATCAACGATGTTGCGACCATTTCCTCAGTCGACCTGCCCGGTGGTACAAAACCCACAATCGACCGTGATTTTGTGATCGCGAACGTGTCGGCGCCAACAGGCTTGTCGACCAGCGAAGACGAGGAAGGCGAAGAAGAAGAAGTGGCCGCGGACGAGGTTGAAGTCGTTGGCCAGGAAGAAGCTGAAGAATAAACCGAACTAACGTTTTTCGGACTTTTTGACGGGGCTCCAACGGGGCCCCGTTTTCTTTTGGTGCACTTGGGCTGGAAAACGGATGCCGATCCGTGCCATCAACCGATTGCGCATGTCGCACAGCACGAGGACGAGGCCATGAAACTGTTTGTCGGGTTGGGAAACCCCGGATCAAAATACGCCCGAAACCGACACAACATCGGCTTTATGGCCGTGGACCGGATCGCTGCGGATCACGGATTCAGCCCATGGAAATCCAAGTTTCAGGCTGAGATTGCCGAAGGACGTTTGAGTGATGAGAGAGTGCTGCTGATTAAACCGCAGACCTTCATGAATCGCTCTGGTCAAGCCGTGGGTGAAACGATGCGGTTTTACAAACTTGACTCGACCGATGTGACAGTTTTTCACGACGAACTGGACCTCGCACCGGGTAAGGTTCGGGTAAAGGCAGGTGGCGGGCACGCGGGCCACAACGGATTGCGATCGATCCACGAACATATAAGTCCAGCCTATGATCGGGTGCGCTTGGGCATCGGCCATCCTGGTCGGAAAGAACTAGTCTCACCCTACGTCCTGAGCGATTTCGCCAAAGCCGATAGCGAATGGTTGGAGGAGGTGTTGCGTGGCGTCTCAGATGGGGCTGCTTATTTAGCCAAGGATGAAGGTGGCAAGTTCATGAATGCAGTTGCCCTGCGCTCCGCTCCGCCACGTTCATCCAAAAAAACGGAGCCTGCCGCTTCCGAAAAGGCCCCTGCCAAAAGCCCTGAACCTGCGACCGACGATCGTTCACCCATGCAAAAATTATTGGATAAATTCCGGTAAATGAACAGAATTGATCGATTCCGGAATACGAAACACATCAACTCTTGTTCCTATTTTGAGCGACAGAAAGGAAACACATGAGAATTGCGCTTAGATGGTTGTTGCGTATCGTGTTGACGCTGGCCTTGGCCGCACTGATTGTAGGCCTTTGGAAACGCGAAGAAATCCAACGACTTTTGGCCGTGAACTCTCTGTTTTCCAAAGAGAAAATCGTTCATAATTTTTCGCACATGAACGAAGCATTTCTTACTGTGAACCTGCCAAGAGGGACCGGCCCGACGCATGAGCTGCCTTACGGACCCAGTTTCGAATTACCAGAAGGAACTGATAATTGGGTCGAGGATCGTGCGGTTACCTCTTTAGTCGTGATGCAGAACGGGCAGATCCGTTTTGAAGAATATTACCTTGAAACCGGCCCGGATGACCGCCGGATATCTTGGTCGGTCGCCAAAAGTTATTTATCCGCTTTGCTCGGTATCCTCCTGGCCGAAGGCTCGATCGAATCGCTGGATGACTTGGTCGTAAAGTATTCGCCAAAACTTAAGGGAACGGCCTACGATGGCGCCACGATCCGCAATGTCCTGAACATGGCCAGCGGCGTCACATTCGACGAAGATTATTTGGACTATAACTCAGACATCAACCGGATGGGACGCGTGGTGGCGTTGGGCCAAGAGTTGGACGACTTTGCAGCATCTTTGCAGGACAGCTTTATCGCACCGGGAGAGACCTGGCAGTACGTGTCAATTGATACACACGTGATCGGCATGGTCGTTCGAGGGGCATCCGGACGCAGCGTGACGGAGTTGCTTACGGAACGAATAATCGAGCCACTAGGCCTGGAATATGACGGGTACTACATTACAGACGGAGCGGGCGTTGCCTTTGTTCTGGGTGGCCTCAACTTTACCACGCGCGATTTTGCCCGCTTTGGCCAGATGATCCTGCAAAACGGATTTTGGAATGGGAAACAACTGGTTCCGGAAAATTGGATTGCCGAGTCAACTTGGCCCAGCGCACCGACTGAGCCCGGGAAAATAGGATATGGATATCAGTGGTGGATCCCCAAAAACGCCCATGAAGGTGAATTTTTAGCGCGGGGTATCTACGGTCAGTACATCTATTTCGACCAACCTCGCGGAGTGCTGATCGTCACGACAGGGGCGGATCGCAAGTTCCGCGATCCGGGTATCAACGACCAGAACATAGAAATGTTCCGCAAGATTGCACAAACACTGTAAGATACCCTTATGCAGAAACAGGATAGCATTAATGTTTTGGGCAATGTTCTGGCTCCATGTTCACGCGATCCATTAACCGGTTTCTTTCGCGACGGTGCCTGCAACACTTGCCCCGAGGATCAGGGAAGCCACACAGTCTGCGCAGTGATGACGGCCGAGTTTTTGGCCTTTTCAAAATACGTCGGCAATGACTTGAGCACACCGAGGCCAGAGTTTGATTTTCCCGGCCTGAAACCTGGTGATAATTGGTGTCTGTGCGCTGGCCGCTTTCTGCAGGCCCATGACGAAGGCTGTGCGCCCAAAGTAAACTTGGAGGCCACGCATCAAGGTGCGCTAGAAGTTGTCTCGTTGGATATCCTGACCTTGCATCGGGCCGAGAATTAAATTCCATCGGTACGCGGTGGTAACTGACGGGGCCCAACAAGTAAGGCTGAGTCATCGAAGCCTGTTAGCCAGACTTCAAATTATTACCTCTGCCTTTTCTTTCAGATTTAATCCGCCGTGCGTCCCTCGGTATCAGACATGTCAAAGTTCAGATATTTTGCAACGGTTTGAACATCCTTGTCGCCCCGTCCGCACATGTTCATACAAATCAGGTGATCTTTGGGTAGATCGGGCGCAATTTTCATCACGTGGGCCAGTGCATGGCAGGGTTCAAGCGCGGGAATGATACCTTCCGTCGAGCAGCAAAGCTGGAATGCGTCCAGCGCCTCTTTGTCCGTAATTGAAACGTATTGCGCGCGCCCAACGTCATGTAGCCAGGAGTGCTCAGGGCCAATTCCCGGGTAATCCAAGCCGGCGGAAATCGAGTAACCCTCAAGAATTTGTCCATCCTCGTCCTGCAATAGGTATGTCCGGTTACCGTGCAGCACGCCGGGGCGCCCGCCTGTCAGCGAAGCGCAATGCTCCATCTTTTCGTTTACGCCTTTACCACCCGCTTCCACGCCGATGATTTCCACCGACTTGTCATCCAAGAACGGATAAAAAAGCCCCATTGCGTTCGACCCACCGCCGATGGCGGCGATGATTGTATCCGGCAGACGACCCTCGGCCTTTTGCATCTGTTCTTTGGCTTCCTTGCCAATTATTGACTGGAAATCTCGCACCATCGCCGGATAAGGATGTGGGCCTGCAACTGTTCCAATGCAATAAAAGGTGTCACGTACATTGGTCACCCAATCGCGGAGCGCGTCGTTCATAGCGTCCTTAAGCGTCCCTCGACCACTGGTTACTGGAATCACCTCGGCACCAAGCAGGCGCATACGGAATACGTTTGGAGCCTGTCGTTGGACGTCATGCGCACCCATATAAACCACGCATTTCAGGCCGAATTTGGCACATACAGTTGCCGTTGCTACGCCGTGCTGCCCTGCCCCCGTTTCGGCAATGATCCGTGTCTTGCCCATGCGACGGGCTAGAATAATTTGGCCGAGCACATTGTTGATCTTATGCGCACCAGTGTGGTTCAGCTCGTCACGTTTCAGATAAATCTTGGCGCCACCTAAATGCTCGGTCAAACGTTCCGCGAAATACAGCGGAGACGGGCGACCAACGTAGTTGGCCCACAGATCATCCATCTCGGCCCAGAAGGAAGGATCATCCTTCGCCTTTTCGTATTCCTCTTCCAGCGACAGGATAAGCGGCATCAGCGTTTCACTGACGAAACGACCACCGAAAATGCCAAAGCGTCCCCGCTCATCCGGTCCGGACATGAAGGAATTGAATAAATCATTGGCCATGGATGTCTCCCTCGTCGTACCCGTCGTTAATAGGTGGTGGCGGCAAGATTTGCCATCGCAAAACGCATCAATTTGACGCCCCGCTATGCTCTTTCCACATCAGCAACGCCTGCTGCTGGGTGGGCACTGCGATGCAGGGAAAGTTGTGAAACCCGTGTGAGATTGCCAACCGTTCCGACACAGCAAGAACGCGACGGTGCGGACCGGATTGTGCGAAAGTCAACATCGCCTCAATATCATGCCAGACACTAAACGAAAAATAGAGACCGCCATGTGAAAAGACAGATGCGTGCAGGCAAAGAGGATCGCCTTTCGCCTGATTTAAGGCCTGCCTCGCTCTCCAAAAAAATTCAGGCGCGTTATACCAGTTTCTTAAGGTAAGCCCGCCAATCGCTGCCAGCATGTTGCATTCCAATTCAAACGAATGTCCTTAGGATACGCAACCATGTGTCTGTCAGATCACCTTGTTGCCGCAATAAAATCTTTAATTTTCCCGGAATCCTTGACGCCTGGCGCGCGTTCCACTCCGGAAGATACATCAACCTGCTGCGCCCCGGTCATTCGGATTGCTTCGGCAACATTGTCAGGCGTCAATCCCCCGGCCAGCATCCACGGAAGCTGCCAGTATTTCCGCCCGGCCAACAGACGCCAGTCAAATGACAATCCGTTGCCACCAGGAAGCTCAGAACTTCGCGGTGGTTTTGCGTCGATTAACAGTTGGTCCGCCACCTCGGAATACCGGTCAATTGCAGCCAGATCTTCAGCTTCGGCTATCCCAATAGCTTTCATTACGGGCAGGCCAAAACTGTCTCGAACCTCAGAAACCCGCTGGGGCGTTTCCGTTCCGTGCAGTTGCCACATGTCCAGAGGTACCGAAGCGGCGATACGGTCTAGTTCTTCATCTGTCGCATTAACGGTAAGGGCGACTTTGGCGATGCCCGCTGGCACCAGATGGGCAAGTTCCGCAGCAGTAGAAAGCTCTAGATGCCGGGGGGATTTGGGGAAAAATACAAACCCAACATAGCGCGCACCTGCCAACACCGCTGCATTCACATGTTCAGATGCAGTCAAACCGCAGATTTTTACGCGGATATCGCTTGCCATGATACGCGCTCAGCTTGCTTCATCAAGCAATGCCAAAACATCATCCTGACCTTCATGTTGCTTTTTCTTGAGCTTCTTAACCTCGCGCTCCAGCTTTCGCACTTCGCTTTTCTTCACAGTTGCATCGCGACGGTGCTTATGCTCGCGCAGCCATTCCCAAAGAAACCCAATAATCAATCCGGCAACAACCCCACCAAGGACCACAAGAAACAGCGGCAAGGATGTGGACAAGTTAAAGCCCAGAAGTTCTGAAATGGCATCTGGCAGCAGTTTCAGTTCGACATTTTGCCGATTGGCCAGCGAGATCGAAACCAGCACGATCCCAAGGATCGCGAGAAAAGCATAGCGAATGTAGCGCATCATAAAGTCAGGCTTTACCGTTCAATCGATCCCGTAGCAACTTGCCAGTTTTAAAAAACGGAACACATTTCTCTTCGACCTGCACAGTCTCGCCAGTTCTTGGATTGCGGCCTACCCGAGCGTCACGTTTCTTGACGGAAAAGGCGCCAAAACCTCGCAGTTCCACACGGTCGCCACGCGACATTGCATCCGTCACTTCTTCGAACACAGTATTCACAATCCGTTCGACGTCGCGTTGGTAGAGATGCGGATTTTCGTCGGCGATTTTTTGAATCAATTCTGAACGGATCATGCGTGTTACCCTCCCAGGCGACTGGTTTACCAAGCCTATTGCTCTGGCCAGTATAGGAAAAAACCCTGTTCGGGGGAACTTAGACTCTTGCCAATGTGGTAGAAAATTCAGGCAATCTCGCTCGATTTTTCGCCTGCCAGGTCGATTTGCACACTTATTGGGTGAACAAGACGCAAACTAAGCGTGCAAATTAGAAGGTGTTGATTCGCAACAAAAACGACCCCGCGCGGTTGCACGGGGTCGAAATTCGCTTCCTATTGGGAATCTGAGATCAGTCGCCTGACTTCAGAGCTGCTCCCAAAATGTCGCCCAAAGACGCTCCCGAGTCGGAAGAACCGTACTGTTCCACGGCCTCTTTCTCTTCGGCGATCTCGCGCGCCTTGATCGACAGACCCAGTCGGCGGGTTTTGCTGTCAACATTGGTGACACGTACGTCGACCTTGTCGCCAACCGAGAAACGCTCGGGGCGCTGTTCTGCACGGTCACGTGACAGGTCTGAGCGACGAATGAAGGACTTCATGCCCTCATACTCAACCTCAATGCCACCTTCTTCGATTGCAGTGACTTCTACGGTCACGATTGAGCCACGCTTAACGCCGCCCACGGCTTCGGCAAACTTGTCACCACCAAGGGCTTTGATCGACAGAGAGATGCGTTCTTTCTCTACGTCCACCTCAGACACAACCGCCTGAACTACGTCGCCTTTGCGGTAATTCTGGATTGCATCCTCGCCACGCTCGTCCCAAGACAAGTCCGAAAGGTGAACCATACCGTCGATGTCGCCTTCCAGGCCGATGAACAGCCCGAATTCGGTGATGTTCTTGACTTCGCCTTCGACCTGAGTTCCCTCGGGGTGTGTTTCTGCAAACACTTCCCACGGGTTGCGCTGGGTCTGTTTGAGGCCCAGAGAAACACGACGCTTTGTACCGTCGATTTCCAGAACCATGACATCTACTTCCTGGCTCGTAGAAACGATCTTGCCGGGGTGCACGTTTTTCTTGGTCCAAGACATCTCAGACACGTGAACCAGACCTTCGACTCCAGCTTCCAGCTCGACGAACGCACCATAGTCTGTGATGTTGGTCACGCGACCCTGATGTACCGATCCCAGCGGATATTTAGCAGCAACCAGATCCCATGGATCTTCCTGAAGCTGCTTCATTCCAAGGCTGATGCGATGGGTGTCTTTGTTGATCTTGATGACCTGAACCTTGATGGTTTCGCCGATCGTCAGGATTTCGGAAGGATGGTTCACACGGCGCCACGCCATGTCGGTTACGTGCAACAACCCATCAACGCCGCCCAAGTCAACAAATGCGCCGTATTCGGTGATGTTCTTGACGACACCTTCTACGGTCTGACCCTCTGTCAGGTTACCAATAACTTCGGCACGCTGTTCGGCACGGGATTCTTCAAGGATTGCGCGGCGCGATACAACGATATTGCCGCGACGGCGATCCATTTTAAGGATCTGGAACGGCTGTTTCAGTCCCATCAAAGGTCCTGCGTCACGAACAGGGCGCACGTCAACCTGCGAACCCGGCAGGAATGCAACGGCACCGCCCAGATCGACAGTGAAGCCGCCCTTGACCCGACCAAAGATTGCACCTTCGACGCGCTGGTCATCGGCATATGCTTTTTCAAGGCGGTCCCATGCCTCTTCACGGCGGGCCATCTCACGCGAGATGACAGCTTCGCCTTTGGCATTTTCAGCAGCGCGCAGGTAAACTTCGACCTCGTCACCGACTGCGATTTCAGGGGCTTCGCCGGGATTTGCGAATTCTTTAAGATCAACGCGGCCTTCCATTTTATAGCCTACGTCGATGATGGCTTGGCCGGCTTCGATTGCCAGAACCTTGCCTTTGACAACAGAACCCTCTTCGGGCGTGTCCATTTCGAAGCTTTCATTCAGGAGGGCTTCGAATTCCTCCATGGATGCGTTAGCCATGTGGCGTTGTTTTCCTTTACAATACGTTTTATCTGGCCGAGCGGTTGTCTCCGCCGGTCTTGTTTCATGATGCCTTAAAGCGTGTTCCGGAACGCCTCTGAACAAACAAACACAAAGGGCCGAGGTAACCCGGCCCTGCTCAGAAACGTCACCCGGACGTTAACCGCCCTTGTATCGACAGCGCGCGTATAGGCGGATTTTTCTTCTAGCGCAAGGGCCAAGCCCATATTTCCAAAGCCCGGCCGGATATTGCCACTGGGTCATCCTCAACTCTTTGGAGCCCAAACCTTGGTGTCCTGTTGCAACATCGCCTGCTCGACCGCATTAAGACGACCAATCGCAGCGGCGGGATTGCGGCTGCCGCCAGTCTGCCTCCAGATTTTCAAAGCCGAAGCTGGACTCCAGGGCAGACAGGCTTGCGTCAACCACTGCCGTAAGGGCTGCGGTAGCGCATCATAGGCTTGCATCGGTGACGCCTGCCTACGACGACGTTTCAGCTCACTGCGAAGGTTGCGCGACATCGTGAATCAGCACCGCTTAATTCCAGAATTTTCGTAATGTGATGACATTACATATCTTATCAAGAGGTGCAATGGGAATCGAGCGTTTCGCCATACGTAGTATCGAAGGCTAAGCGTCAACACTCCAGCCTTCGTACTTACCTCAGCAACACCCGGTATCGGCAACTCAGAGAGTTTCTAGAACAGTTGCAAATCCTTCGCGCCGCTTTGGATCTCAGCAAGATTCGGCATATTCAGGACCGCTAACGGTGCTGGTGCGGTGCCCGGCATTGCGGCGGCCGGTTTCATAGCAGCAGCCTTTCCAACAGCTGGTCGTTCCAGCTCACCCCGGATATCTCGCAGCAGCGTTTTGTGATCCGGCATCGTTTTGAGTATCTGCGCAAGATCCACTTTCGCGCCCTTCCACCAATGGAACCAAATCGGCTTCTTCAATGGCCGCACACGATCACGGATGCCGGTACCATAGCCAGTATCATAGACCTGCTTGCCTAAAAGAACGGTCTGATAAACGCGAAAATTGAATAGCGTTGCAAACTCGATATCATGCTCTACCGGCAAACGGTGCTGCCATAACTCTAGGTTTTCGGCCAACCGATCCGGTAACTTCATTTCCGTGCGCGCGTCGATCCAATATTGATCATCCGTACGGTTGCCCAATCGATAGTGCAGACAGATGAAATCCAGAACCTCGTCATAAAGCTTATTCATCTGCCTATTATATCTGGTTCGCAGGGACGGCTCGATATCGCGTGTGGGCAAGTGCTCGGCGAACCAGCGTATCGCGTGGTCAATCATGTGGATCGCTGTACTCTCTAGCGGCTCGATAAATCCGCCGGACAGACCTATCGCGACGCAATTCTTGACCCATGCGTTACGTACGCGCCCGATACGCATTGGGATCACACGCGGGGTTGCACCCTTGCCGCTGTCACCCAACCATTCGAGGTATTCGTCTGCCGCCTGATCATCCGTGCGATGTGCAGATGAGAACACATAACCCGTGCCAACCCGGTTGTAGAGCGGTACTCGCCAAGTCCAACCTGCCCCTAGTGCGGTAGACCGAGTGACGCTTTCGATCTTCTCTGGATCTGGGTGCTCGATCTGCAGCGCCATGGCGCGGTCGTTTGGCAGATAGTCCGAGTAATCCATAAACGGTTCGCCCAGAGCTTGATTGATTATCAATCCGCGGAATCCTGTGCAATCGATGACCATTTCAATGTCATGGCGACCCTTACGCTCCAGCATCAAATGGCTGACGTTGCCTTGTTCATCAAGTTCGACTGATTGTACTTCGTCCTGGATGTGCTCAACACCGCGCTTAGTGCAGACTTTGGTGAGCATGCCGGCAAATTTTACAGCGTCTAAATGATATGCGTAGCCGAACCGCTGTTCGAATTCAGGCTGCCCCAACTGCCGCGCCCCTTTGCATAGGCGGGCCAGATCGTCATGCGGAGAGATCGACTGAGTGAAGTCCCGATCTCCGTTGCCAAAGCGCAAAAAATACTCGGCGGCCTCCAACCCCTCTAACAGCTGTCCGTGTGCAAAAGGGTTTACATAATCAATTCGGTTTCCCTTTGGGTCTTTGTTCCAATTACAGAACTTTACACCTAGCTTGAACGACGCATTGGTTTCACGAAAAAAATCCTGCTCTGAAATACCCGCTTGGCGGAGTGTAACTGGCATGCGCGGCACCGTGGCCTCACCAACACCAACAGTCGCAATATTAGGGCTTTCGATCAGACAGATGCGCGGACGGTCTTTGGGTGCAGAAGTGCGAGAAAACACCATGTCGAGGATCAGCGCACTCATCCAACCTGCAGTGCCACCCCCAACGATGGTGATTTTGCTCAAGCGATTATTCATTTGGTTCAGTCCCTGTTGATTATTGGGGAGATGTACAAACATTCCCATATTTTGTTTTTAGACTGTATAGCAGAATTCTTTTTGGGTCCGAGGGGAAGAATTGCCGCTATCCTGCATCGAACCAAGGACTGTGGCGCCCGGCCTACATGCTCTGCCAACCATAGGGATCTTTGGCCCTCGGGTACGAACCCTGTAACCTCGGGTCTGCAAATAACCCTAGGGCGCCTGATGCGAGCCCCGCCGCGTATATTCTAGACTATATTGGATTTCTTGAGTCTGCCTCACATCAGCTTCGGCATAAACTCGGGACGAGGCTTAGATTTCCTCGCCTTTCTTAAGAAGCTCTTCAATCAGGGCGCGCTGCAGATCAAGGCTATCGCCCCCGCCGAATTCCGCAGCGCCGCCTGAATAAAGTGTACCGTAGGTTTTGGAGATGTTTACGGTCTGGGCCAGCCCCGAGATAAACTGCTCTTTTTTCAGAGCAGACAACGGGTGTATGTAAACAGCCCACAAGATACCATTGGCGATCGCGTAACGCGCGTCCAGCGTGCTGTCGAAATTTGCTTGCATCATTCGCTGCAAATCCGCGGTTGATAAATCCGCGGCGCTGCCAATCGATACCATCGCTCGCATCCTGTCTGCGGTGACGTCAGTGATCACTAGCACCGTCTGGTCCGACACCAATAACTCAAACCCCGGCCCAACTGGTTGGGCGTCGGGGTCCAACGCAAATATGATCTCACCCAGCCGTTTATAATCCATCGGAGGTTCAGCTTCCTGAGCAAGTGTACTGCCAGCCAAAAGAATAAGCGCCAGTGCGTACCGGATCATGGTCAATCTCCTGAAGACGTTGCCTCGACCATAAAATACGGGTGAAACAAAGGCCAAACAAAGCTTGGTGAACAGCAAGGCCCGAGGTTACCGAACTGTTGGTAGCTTTCGTTCTACGATTGCCACAGCTTGCGCAAGCGCCTCTTCAATACTCAAACTCGAAGTATCAAGCATACTTGCGTCCTTGGCTGGCTTCATCGGAGCGGTACTGCGTTGGGCGTCACGCGCATCACGTTCCTTGACGTCGGTCAGCACCTGATCGCGCGTCACGTCTGCACCTTTGGCTTTAAGTTCAAGAAAACGCCGTTCGGCGCGGACCTTGGCGCTGGCAGTCACAAACAATTTAACCTCGGCTTTGGGACAAATTACCGTTCCGATGTCGCGTCCATCCAACACAGCCCCACCTGCCCTGCAGGCAAATGCGCGTTGAAAATCAACCAGTGCGGACCGAACTTCTGGTATGACTGCCACCTTCGATGCTGCTTGTGCTATTTCAGCTGTGCGCAGATCCCCTTGTTCAAGTTCTTCGGCTTTCAGAGCTTTGGCGGCCTCGGCGGCTGGTGTGCCATCAAGAGTACGCCTTCCAACTGCGCGATACAGCAACCCTGTGTCCAGATGTGAAAACCCAAAGCGCTCCGCTATGCCCTTTGATATTGTCCCCTTGCCGGCTGCAGCTGGACCGTCGATCGCGACAGTGAACCTCATGTGCGTTCGACCCTGGCACCCAAACCTGCCATCAGAGGCTCAAAAATCGGAAATGAGGTGGCAATTGGCCCACCGTCATCCACCGAAACTTCAACTTTCGCACCCATACCCAGCACCATAAAGGACATGGCTATGCGATGATCAAGGAAACTCTCGCATACACCGCCGCCTGGCACACCACCAATACCCAACCCTTCGACCGACCACCAATCTTCACCTTCCTCTACTGCGACACCATTAGCACGCAAACCGCGCGCCATAGCGTCGATTCGGTCACTTTCTTTGACCCGCAACTCTCGCACCCCGCCCATGAGCGTGGTTCCGACGGCGTTTGCAGCGACCACGGACAGCACGGGGTACTCATCTATCATCGACGCAGCACGTTCAGGCGGTACTTTGATACCCTTCATTTCAGGTGAATACCGGGCTCTGAGGTCGGCGACGGGTTCGCCGCCTTCTTCGCGTTCATTTTCATAGGTCAAATCAGCGCCCATTTCGCGCAAAGTAGTAAACAAGCCGGCTCGCGTTGGGTTCAAGCCAATACCTGGAACCAAAACATCTGAACCGGGCGTGATCAACGCAGCACAAACCGGGAAGGCTGCACTGGACGGATCACGTGGTACCGCGATGATCTGCGGCTTAAGTTCTGGCTGGCCAGTCAAGGTAATCACATGGCCTTGGTCTGTGTCCTCTACCGTGATTTCTGCCCCAAACCCGGCTAACATCCGCTCTGAATGATCACGAGTGGCTTCTTTTTCGATTACGACGGTTTTACCAGGCGCATTCAAACCCGCCAGCAAAACGGCTGATTTGACTTGAGCCGACGGCACTGGAACCTCGTATCGAACTGGGATCGGATCATTGGCACCAACGATAGTCATCGGCAACCGTCCAGCAGAACGCCCGACAGATTGCGCCCCGAACAGCGCTAGTGGATCGGTAACACGCGCCATTGGACGCTTATTCAAACTCGCGTCACCAGTAAAGGTTGCCGTAATTGGCGAGGTGGCCATAGCACCCATGATCAGACGCACTCCAGTTCCAGAGTTGCCACAATCAATCACCTGATCCGGTTCGGCAAAGCCGCCTACACCAACACCATGAACCGTCCATTCACCACCGCCGAGATCCGTTACCTCAGCCCCGAAAGCTCGCATCGCCTTAGCGGTATCCAGAACATCCTCGCCCTCCAACAATCCAGATATCCGGGTTTCGCCCACTGCCATAGCACCTAAAATCAGCGATCTGTGCGAAATCGACTTGTCCCCGGGTACTTCGGCTGTGCCGTTCAGCGGTCCGCAGGGATGCGAAGTCATCGGTATGGGCGTGCCTTGTCCGGACATGGGGGCTCCTTATGCGCTGTCAATCCATGGCCGATTAGCGAATTGGCACCAATTGGTCCAGCAGCAATCAATCTTTGCGGCGGAAGGTCAGGTAGTGCGGCGTGCGGCACTCACGCAGAGCTTTCTGTTCGTAACGGGTGGAAATCCAATCACCCCAAGGCTCGCGCCAGTCTTTGGGGCCTTCGGCCAACCATTCGAACCCGGCACGCGGCACTTCTTCCATTGTTTGGCGCACGTAATCAGGGATGTCTGTAGCCACACGAAAAACAGATCCGGGCTTCAACGCCCTAGCAAGCGGCTCCAAATGTTCAGGCGTGACGAACCTGCGGCGGTGATGACGCTTTTTGGGCCATGGATCGGGATAAAGAAGGAATGCACGCGAGATGCTGGCTTCTGGTAAAACATCGAACAGATCACGCGCGTCACCAGGATGAACTGCCAAGTTTTCGACCCCGGCTTTCCGGATCTTACCCAATAACATTGCAACACCGTTGATGTATGGCTCTGCCCCAATAATACCGATATCCGGATTGCTTTTCGCCTGATGCACCAGATGCTCGCCTCCTCCGAACCCAATCTCTAGCCAAACAGGGCGATTGTCGAACAGACCCGCAAGATCCAACGGAACGCGTTCAGGATTAGTATGCCAATCGACCGCACCGGGGGAAAGTGCGGTCAAATCCTCGCTCAAATAGGCCTTTTGACTGGGCTTGAGGGCTTTGCCCTTGAGACGGCCATAAAAATTCCGGTGCGGACGTTGCGAAAGCTGATTGCTCATAGCGGTGGCCATACTGCTGCAGTTCAAGCGTTTCAAGGGCGAAGACTCAACGGCCAATGTAAAAAATGCACCGTCTTCGGTGCGCTTTTTCCGTTGGATCAAACCGCTTGTTTCAGTGCGTCAACCAGATCTGTGCGCTCCCAACTGAAACCACCATCTTCATCTGGCTGGCGACCAAAGTGGCCGTAGGCCGCAGTACGTTGATAGATTGGTTTGTTCAGCGCAAGATGCTCTCGGATACCGCGTGGCGTGAGGTCCATGACTTGCCCCACTGCTTTTTCGATATCAGCATCTGGAACTTGGCCAGTGCTATGTGTGTCAGCATAAATCGATAGAGGTTTGGATACGCCAATCGCGTAGCTCAACTGAATGGTACAGCGCTCGGCCATCCCTGCCGCCACGACGTTTTTGGCCAGATAGCGTGCTGCATAAGCCGCCGAACGATCCACCTTTGTTGGGTCTTTGCCAGAGAATGCCCCACCGCCGTGCGGCGCCGCGCCCCCGTATGTATCCACGATAATCTTGCGCCCGGTCAAACCAGCGTCACCGTCTGGTCCTCCGATAACAAACTTACCTGTCGGATTTACGTGCCATGCGGTTTCCGAAGACAACCAACCGTAAGGTAGGACTTGGCGAATATAAGGCTCAACGATCAGGCGAATGTCGTCCGAAGTGAGCGACTCATCCAAATGCTGGGTCGATAAAACAACCGAACTCACCCCTACTGGCTTGCCGTCTCGATAGACGACCGAAAGCTGTGATTTAGCGTCAGGTCCCAGTGCAGGTTCAGTACCGTTTTTCCGCACTTCAGCCAGACGGCGCAGGATCGCGTGCGAGTACTGGATCGGTGCCGGCATTAACTCAGGCGTTTCGGTTGTCGCATAACCAAACATAATACCCTGATCGCCGGCGCCTTCGTCCTTATTATGGGACGCATCTACACCTTGCGCGATATGGGCAGATTGTTCATGCAGCAGGTTCGTCACCTCAATAGTTTCGTGATGGAACTTATCCTGCTCATAACCAATGTCCTTTACACAGGCGCGCGCGATCTCGTCTATACGCCCCATGTAGTCATGCAGCTTGTCTTGATCAGACAGCCCAACTTCACCTCCGATAACCACGCGGTTCGTTGTTGCAAAGGTTTCGCACGCCACACGTGCTTCGGGTTCTTCACGCAAAAATGCGTCAAGCACAGCATCCGAAATACGGTCACAAACCTTATCCGGGTGCCCCTCGGAAACGGACTCCGAGGTAAAAACGTAATTCTGTCGGGACATAAAAGCGCTCCATTAAGATTTCCCCGCCACGCCAGGAAGCCGTTGTGACGAACTTGCCAGGGAATACGCGTGCTAAGGCGAAGGGTCAATTGGTATTTGCACCCGAGGCGTCCCAACGTTGCGCCAAACCAGCACAAATAGCATCAATAAAGCCGCCAAGACCCAAATATCCCCAATCCGTGCATAAACCGTCTTTGCCAAGGGGATGGGCAGGACGGCGTCGATATAACCAGATTGTCCCAAGTCCAAAGACTGGGTAACTGCACCCAGCGGATCTATCATCGCTGTTACGCCCGTGTTCGCCGACCGCATCATCGGCAAACCCTGCTCGATCGCACGCATCCGCGCCTGTGCCAAATGCTGAAACGGTCCGGAACGCGTACCAAACCAGGCATCGTTTGTAATCTGTAACAAAAAGTCGGCGCGCCCAGGCGCAGAAAGAACATCTTGCGTGAAAACTGCTTCGTAGCAAATTAGCGGCAACGCCTTGCCCAGAGGCCCAGCATCGAGCAGCGCCGCCCCTGGCCCCGCGCTGAATCCGCTGCCGGTGGTCGCCGCCATACCGTATATTCCGAAACGCGCCATTAGATCGCCGAAAGGTACATATTCGCCAAATGGGGCCAGATGGTGCTTGTCATAAAGTCCGTCTTGTCGACCCTCTGGCCCAAGATAGATCATCGAGTTGAAAATACGCGGTCCTTCCCCCCTTTGAATGCCCAGAACGACAGGGGTGCCTTGCGCCGCCTTTGTTATCGACTCCAAATAAGGTTGTGCGTTGTCGAGCCATGCCGGTACAGAGGTTTCTGGCCAAACGATCAAATCAGGTCGGGGTTCAGCCGCGGTGAATTCAATTTGCCGCGCAAAAAACACAGGCGCAAAGTCCGGATCCCATTTTTGATGTTGCAGCGCGTTCGGCTGTATCAGGCGCACGACTTGCTGCTTGAACTGCACCTCGGGGCGAAATGTTGCATAACCTAAGGACAAGACCATAGACCCAAGGGTCAAAAACGCGGGGATTAATAAATAACTCGGTTTCCCAGGTCCGTAGAGATACGCACCAAGCGGCAGCGTCGATACAAAGGTCAGTGCCGCCAAGCCATAAGGTCCTACAAGTGACAAAAGTTGCGCTATTGGCGTGTCGACCCAGACTTGCGCAACTCCTGCCCAAGGAAATCCGGTCAAGACATATCCTCGGGCGAATTCAACCAAAGTCAGAGAAATCGACAGCAGCAAACCCTGTTTTAAAGGTGATCCACCGATCCGCCGTGTTGTCCAAAATGCAAAGGACCAGAATAAGGCTAGTCCACCAGCCAAGAACACCAGCGCAAATGGCGCCATCCAAGCATGACGTTCTGCATCGACCAGAAATGGCTCGGTTATCCAGCTAAGGGCGTTGGCAAAATACCCTGTGGCAAATACCCAACCTAGCCAAGCGGCGCGGCGCGGCGTTTCGCAGGCCAAAAACAATGGCGTGATAAAAACCAGTCCGACCAGCGTCGCCAACCAGTATCCCCAAGGTGCCAAACCAAATGCTGCGAATGCCCCCAATATTCCGGCTAGTGCAAGTCTTAACCAAAACGGCCAGCCTTGAATGGGCATCATTGAGCGATGTCCGGCAACATTACCCGTAAACGCTTAATCCGTCGCGGATCGGCTTCGATCACTTCGAACTCCGGACCTTCGGGGTGTTGAACAACTTCTCCTCGCGTCGGCACGCGACCGGACAACATAAAGACTAAGCCACCAAGTGTGTCGATCTCTTCCTCGTCCACATCCTCATGACTGGTCAGCGAACGACCGATTTCAGCTTCGAACTCTTCCAATGGAACGCGCGCTTTGACGATATAGCACCCAGGTTTTTCTTGAACCCACAGCTGATCTTCATCGGCGTCATGCTCGTCGGCAATCTCCCCGACGACCTGTTCAATGAGATCTTCGATAGTTAGCAGCCCATCGACCCCGCCATATTCGTCGATCACAAGGGCCATGTGCCGTCGTTCGGTCTGCATTTTGGTTAACAAAACACCTATTGGCATGGAGGGCGGGACGAACAACAGTGTCCGCAACATAGATTTCAAGTCAAACTTCGCCGAATTTCCGTTAAAACCGTGGGTCAGCGCAAAATCCTTTAGGTGCACAAATCCAAGTGGCGTATCCAGAGTACCGTCATAAACCGGTATTCGAGACAGACCGCTTTCTCGGAAAATCTGCGCCAGTTCTTCCTTAGTCGTCGTCAATGGAACCGACACGATTTCTGCAGTTGGGATCGCCACATCCTCGACCCGCATGCGCCGCAGGTTCATCATACCACGCGATTGGGGAGGGCTTGCAGGAGTTCCGTTTATCCGACCAGGTTCATCGTCTTTTGAAGAGAACACTTCGACAAGTCGGGAAAATAACCCGCTTTTTTCGTTGTTGAGATTACTGGTGCTCTCGGATCGCGCGCTTTGCGCCGCCCTAGAACTGCCGTCTATATCGCCCATTTTCCTGTTCCAAATGATCGGGTCAGTGCCCACTTCATGTATTATATGGGTTATCCACACCCAATTTGCCAAGTATCTTAACCTCCACGCCCTCCATCAGAGTGGCGTCGGGGTCACGAATGTGGTCATACCCCAGTAAATGCAAAACACCGTGAACGATTAGATGTGTCACGTGATCTTCCACATTTTTACCCGCTTCAATTGCCTCTCGCATGCAGGTGTCATAGGAAATTGCAACATCACCCAAAGCTATCTCGCCGGTGAAATCCATTTCAGGCATTGAAGGAATTTCGCCAGGAATTTCAGAAGATAACTCCGCTGTGGGCCAACTCAGAACATTTGTTGGAGTCGGCTTTTCTCTGAATTCAGAATTCAATTCCGCGATCCGGGCGTCATCACAGCATAAAAAACTGATTTCACAGTTATCTTTCTCGACTCCCCTATAATCCAGCGTGGCTTCGACAGCGCGAAGTATGAGCGGCTCTATCTCATGCCAACGGAGGTCTTCGATGGTAATTTCAAGGTTCATGAAAATGATCTAAGGCTGCATTCCCGACCGCGCCGTGTGTTTTTAACCTGTTTCGCGACCTGCATCAGCTTCATAGGCCTCGATTATGGCGGCGACAAGCGGATGTCGCACCACATCCTTCGAGGTGAAGTAGTTGAAGCTGATGTTTGGAATAGTCTTTAACAACCGCTCGGCATCTGCAAGACCCGATGGTACACCGCGCGGCAGATCAACCTGCGATCGGTCGCCAGTAATCACCATGCGGCTACCCTCACCCAGCCGTGTTAGGAACATCTTCATCTGCATAGTCGTGGCATTCTGCGCCTCGTCCAAAACAACAAATGCGTTCGCTAGTGTTCGCCCGCGCATAAAGGCAAGCGGCGCAATCTCTATCCTTTTTTCCTCAATCAACTTTGCCAGTTGCTTACCAGGTAGAAAATCGTTCAGAGCGTCGTAAAGTGGTTGCATGTAAGGGTCGACCTTGTCCTTCATGTCGCCCGGAAGGTACCCCAGCTTTTCACCAGCCTCGACTGCAGGACGGCTGAGGATGATGCGGTCCACATGCCCGCCTATGAACATTGATACCCCGACAGCTACGGCCAGATATGTTTTGCCCGTACCGGCCGGTCCAATCCCAAAAGCCAATTCATTGTTGAATAACGACTGGACATAGGCCTTCTGAGCATCTGTACGAGGCTCGACCAGTTTCTTGCGTGTTTTGATTTCAACCGCGCCGCCTTTGAACATCTCCAATTGGTCGCCGTCGCGTGCTCCGGTTTCCGCCTCAGAATTGCCCATTCTCAGCTCTCGGTCCACATCGGCTGCTTCAACCTCGCGACCGCCTTCAAGACGGGTATACAAAGCCTGCAAAACATCAATGGCTTGCTTTTGGGCGTCTTCGTCGCCCATTACAGCCAATTGATTGCCTCGGCGTACGATTTGAACCGACAGCTTCTGCTCAATGCTTGCAAGATTGCGGTCGTATTCCCCGCATAAATCTATCAACAACCGGTTGTCTGGAAATTCAACAAAAGCCTCGCGCTGGGGCATGTCACTTTGCGGTGGGTTCAGGGCACCGATGGCCAATCCGTTCTCCTGTCTTGGCGTTTCACCCTGAGCGTAGACAACATCTTGGGCCAGACGCAAGCTGGAGTTTCATAAATTCGCGATGAAAAGGATTAACCTTTTACAGTCATTTGAAAAAACATTGTGAAATTTAAGAAATACCGCAATCTGATGCGCGAGCCAACTAGAAGGTGTAGTTCAGGCCGACACGCAATCCGCCGAAGTTCGGAGTTGATTTGGTGGAAAAACCCGACCCTAGGTCGACTTCTTCCGACTCAAACTGGAAATATTCGATTTCACCGGTGATTGACCAATTCTTGTTCAACCGATGTTCAGCACCCAGACTGGCTGAAAAACCGTTTCGGTTGCCGGTGTCTTCCAAATTAAGCAGCAAATCTTCTCCTGTAAGAGTGGACGAAGTTGTAACTTCCCCCCGGGCGTAACCTACGGAAAAAAAGTACAGAACGCTCCGGCTGCGGTTTGTGATTCCGTTTCGAAATCGGATCGAAAAAACATCTGAAATAGCAGATTGGGCGTCGACCGTCGTCCCACCGACCAATGACGAGGCGGTGTCGTCCAACGTGCCAAAATCATAAGTTAATTCTACACCATAGACATAGTCGCGTCCGCCGGTGGTTGGGACTATCCCACGCCAACCGCCGCGAATGCCTCCATAACCGCCCGAGGGTTCAAGGTCTCCAATGTTTATTCTGTCACCGGGTACCGCGAGCCCAAAGCGGTCGGTACCACCTGCTCCGTAACCAGCACTCACGCCAAGATAAAATGCACTGACGTCACTTGCTTCGGTCTGAGGCGAAAGAACATCGGGTTCAGCCACTTCGCCGTCTTTGCCACTGGCATATAAAGATGTTGAGAACAGAGCGGAAAGAAAGAACGGGAAAGTCGCCGAAAGGAAACCTTTCAGTTTCATTCGTTGACGACCTATTCGGCTCACTACTCGTACCCTCCAGTGCGTTTTTCAAGCAACTAGTCAACTTGCAACTCGAACAGCCAAGGGAAATACATGACCCTTGAAAAAACTGGGATACCTCGGACCATACATTCCACCCTTAAATCAAGGGTTAATTTTTCATTAGAATCGTCATATTTGAACGAGTTGCACAGGTTAGAGTAGTTCTGCGGCCAACGAGTTCGCGCCTGACGAAACTACTCTGACATCTCGCAGCTCGCCGACCTTCAAACTTGCGTCAGAGACGTGAACTGCGTGCAGATACTCGGATTTTCCCACCATTTGCCCACTTTGCCGACCCGGCTTTTCAAACAGGACACGTAGTTTTCGTCCAACCATTGAGTCCTGAATTTCGCGCTGGTGCCGAGTGATAACGGCCTGTAATTCTTGTAAGCGGCTGTCCGCCTTTTCCGGGTCCACCTGTGGCCGTTCTGCCGCAGGTGTGCCTGGCCGCGTTGAATATTTGAAAGAATAGGCATAGCCGTATCTAACCTGCTCCACCAAATCCAAGGTGGCCTTAAAGTCTTCATCCGTCTCTTCCGGGAAACCGACAATAAAATCTCCTGACATCAAGATGTCAGGGCGGGCTTCGCGAATACGCTCTATCAATCGCAGATAACTATCCGCAGTGTGGCTACGGTTCATGCGCTTTAGAATTCGGTCAGATCCAGACTGTACCGGTAGGTGCAGGTATGGCATCAGCCTGTCACATGTACCGTGTGCTTCGATCAGATCATCGGTCATGTCATTGGGGTGAGATGTGGTAAAGCGGATGCGCTCTAAACCATCTACTTTGTTCAGTTCCCATATCAAACCAGCCAGCGTCATGTCGCCATTCGGTCCGGCACCATGATAGGCGTTGACGTTTTGCCCCAACAATGTGATTTCGCGCACACCGCGTTCAACCAGATCGCGAGCCTCGTGCAGGATTCTATCGGCTGGCCGACTGACCTCGGCCCCACGTGTATATGGGACCACGCAAAACGCGCAGAACTTGTCGCACCCTTCCTGTACTGTCAGAAAAGCTGTTGGTCCACGTTTGGCTTTTGGTCTGTTCTTTAGCTTTTCGAATTTATCCTCTTCAGGAAAATCGGTATCCAGCGCCTTTTTGCCTTCCCGCGTTTTGGCCTCCATTTCGGGCAAACGGTGGTAACTTTGCGGACCTACCACCAAATCGACCAACGGCTGGCGGCGCATAATCTCTTGCCCTTCGGCCTGGGCCACACAACCTGCCACACCGATCTTTAAATCCGGTTTTTCGGCCTTTAAACCCTTAAAGCGCCCAAGCTCGGAATAAACCTTTTCGGCGGCTTTTTCACGAATGTGACATGTGTTCAACAAGATCATGTCCGCATCGTCCGGGGACTTCGTTTCAACGTAGCCCTGCCCGCCCATTGCCTCGGCCATGCGCTCGCTGTCATAGACATTCATCTGGCAGCCATAGGTCTTAATATACAGCTTTTTGGGTTCGGACATGAGAAAGGCCTTTGCGCTCGCTGGGTCGACGTCGTCTATACGCAACGAACGCCGCTTGCAATGGCCGCGCATTTACCCGAGTTTGACGAAAACTTCCAGCAAAGCGGGACCGGTACAGACAGTGCGGTATGACTCTCTCGAGCATTTTCAGAAATGGGCACCATCAACCTTAGCCCAGGGCCCCGTGGCGTTGTTGTTTGCTGAAGATGATGTTGAGTTGGACAGTACCCTGCGCCATCATCTGAGGCTTGGTTTCAAGTCAGTTATTGTCTTTCTGCCTGATCAGTTCGCTTTGGAAGCTGAGCTTGAAGCCAAGATTCATCGTATAACATTAAACTGCGCGCCACGCGATGTAGTCTTTGACACGGTCAATCGCGTCATAAAGGCCGCGCCCGGTGTTTGGTTTTACTACGGATACAATGCCGAATATCTGTTTTACCCCTTTTGCGAGACACGAAGCGTAGAAGAGTTGCTCGCCTTTCACTCCGAGGAAAGACGCGACTCAATGATGGCTCATGTTGTCGACTTGTACGCAGATGATTTGGACGTCTTTCCTAACGGGGTAGCGCCAAATCACGCGATGCTGGACAGTACAGGTTACTACGCGCATGCGCGACACGACTCTGAAGGACAGCCGCTGGAGCGGCAACTGGACATGTCAGGTGGACTGCGGTGGCGATTTGAAGATCAAATTCCTTACGAGCGCCGACGCATCGATCGGGTCGCTCTGTTCAGGGCTCGAAAAGGGTTATTGCTGCAGCCGGACCATACTTTCAACGAGCCGGAGTACAACACGTACTCCTGTCCTTGGCACCACAATCTATCCGCCGCTGTGTGCTCTTTCCGCGCGGCGAAGGCGCTCAAGTCCAATTCAGGATCGACATTTGACATTCCAAGTTTTCGATGGTGCAAGTCGGTTCCGTTCGAATGGAAATCGGAACAACTGATGGATTTGGGACTGATGGAACCTGGGCAGTGGTTCTAAGCAGACTCAGTGTTGCAACAACATCGGAAACCAATCCTCCCGCAGGCGTTGGCCAGGCACCATGTCGTGTCCCGGAAATGGCGGTGAAGTACGACCCGGGCGCTGAACATAGCGGGCATCGTCGCCCACCAGCCTTAGCGAGAAGGCCCGGCGGCTGATATCAGATTGATTGCCGCGTGCGCCGTGTAATGTACGAAAATTGAACGCTACTGCGTCGCCAGGTTCCATTTCGAATTCGACGATCCTCATGCCTTCGACATCTGGGTCAGGCACCGGGATATATTGCCCTTCATCCGCAAAAAAACCTTCTTCCGATACCCACCGCGTCGGAAGCACTTCTTTTTCCCAACGGTGAGATCCCGCCACGCAACGTAGCGTAGCCTGGCTAACCGGATCGAGCGGCGACCAAAAACTGATAGTTTGCTGGCCTTCGACAAAATAATAAGGCCCGTCCTGATGCCAAGGCGTAGCCATCGAAGTACCTGGGTCTTTTACCAGAACGTGATCGTGGAACATCTGAACTGATTGTGACTGCATCAGATCGGCAGCCACTTCTGCTGCAGGCGAAGTTTCAATCACAGCCCGGAATTGTGGAATTCGTGACCAGTTGCAGTAATCGTCAAAGAATCGCCCTGTCTCTCCGGATTTCTTGTTTTCCGAGGCATAAGGCCCGGGTGCGGCCATGTTCGCGGCAACACCCTCACGTAATTCGTTCACATGATCAGCAAACAAACCCTTGACCAAAACGACTCCATCCATCTGGTAGGTGTCGATCATTTCCTGGGTTACAAGTCTGTGAGGCATTAAAGGCTCCGGAAAATCGTTCGATTGATCTGTTCATATTTGAATCGTGCCATCAATTCCAATTGCGACACGACGTCTTAATGAATCTGAGCCGCAGAAAATTTTCCGCACTCAAGGAAATTCAGATCAATTTCAGGATTTCTTTCGAAGACGAATGACGACGTCTACGGACGCTATCTCAACGCCCTCGGGCGCTTCCGGGAGCCGTTGGATCACCAACTCATCAGACGGCGCATCGCTTAATCGGCCTTGTTCTTCCCAGAAAAAGTGCGGGTGATCATGAGTGTTGGTATCAAAATAACTTTTCGAACCGTCAACCGTGATCTCTTGCAGAACGCCCGCGTCACAAAATGCTCGCAAAGTGTTGTAAACCGTAGCCAACGACACCGGGTCACCATTATTTTTTGCAGACTCGAACAGACTTTCGGCAGTGACATGTCTGTGTCGGCCATCGCCAACCAGTAGCTCTGCCAAAGCAACCCGCTGACGCGTTGGTCGCAACCCGGCATTGACCAGCCAATCTGTCGCTATGTCACGGCTCTGAGGTGTCATGTGTCCGATACCCATTTTCGCTAAACTCATATATAAGTGCTCTCGACCCGCAATTTCAAATGAAATTCAATCGCAAAGATTGTCGTAACCACAGCATGATGTGGCGCGCCACTCTTGCAGGACCTTGCATACGGGTGCTAGACGAGGCCAGATATTACGAACGGACCCTGGCAGGAGAGGCGGCAGAATGGCCCAATTCCCGAGCAGTTTTGACAAGGACGATCTGCTGAAGTGCGCCCGCGGCGAACTATTCGGCCCAGGCAACGCGCAATTGCCTGCCCCGCCAATGCTGATGATGGATCGGATAACTGATGTTTCAGAGGACGGCGGAGAGTATAACAAGGGACATGTCGTTGCCGAATTCGACATCACTCCCGATCTTTGGTTTTTTGACTGTCACTTTCCGGGCAACCCAATCATGCCTGGCTGCTTGGGCTTGGACGGGCTTTGGCAATTAACTGGCTTCAACCTTGGCTGGCGTGGCTGGCAGGGGCGCGGTTATGCGCTGGGTGTCGGCGAGGTCAAGCTGACTGGTATGGTGCGTCCCGACCGCAAGATGTTGACGTATTACGTGGATTTTACAAAGGCCGTGCAGACACGTCGCCTGACCATGGGCGTAGCAAATGGCCGAGTCGAAGCTGATGGCGAATTGATCTATCAGGTCAAGGACATGAAGGTTGCATTATCCGAGAGCTGACCCCAGCTGTCGGATACATTGCACTAAACGGAACACAGGAGTACGCTTATGCGTCGCGTCGTCGTCACCGGTCTGGGGGTTGTGTCCTCAATCGGAAACAATGCCGAAGAGGTTTTGACCTCGCTCAAAGCGGGCAAATCCGGGATCGAAGCGAATGAGCAGATGGTTGAACATGGCTTTCGTAGCCAGATCGCCGGGACTCTAAAGATCGATGTAACCGAGCATGTGGACAAGCGCACTCTTCGTTTTATGGGTCCAGGCGCCGCTTACGCACACATTGCCATGAATCAGGCAATCGAGGACTCGGGTCTGAGCCTGGAACAGGTCGTGAATCCCCGTACTGGACTTGTCGCTGGATCCGGCGGGCCATCGACCAGCGCGATGTTGACCGCCCACCAGACGGTTCTGAAAAACGGCGCGACCAAGCGCATTGGTCCCTTTGCTGTACCCAAGTGCATGTGCTCGACTATTTCAGCCAACTTAGCCACGGCCTTCAAAATCAAGGGAATCAATTACTCGATCACTTCGGCCTGTTCGACTTCTCTGCATTGCATCGGAAATGCTGCCGAGCAAATCATGATGGGTAAGCAAGATGTTATGTTTGCCGGTGGCGGCGAAGAACTGGATTGGACCCTGTCCTGTCTTTTTGATGCAATGGGTGCAATGTCATCGAAGTTCAATGACACCCCGGAAAAAGCGTCGCGGGCTTTTGATCAGAACCGCGATGGGTTCGTGATTTCCGGTGGAGGCGGCATTGTGGTTCTCGAAGAACTCGGGCACGCGTTGGCACGTGGCGCCAAGATCTACGCCGAGGTCACCGGCTATGCGGCAACATCGGATGGTCACGATATGGTGGCCCCATCTGGCGAAGGTGGCGAGCGCGCAATGCGTTTGGCTTTGTCGACCCTGCCCGAAGGTCGAACTGTCGGATATATCAACGCTCACGGCACCTCGACCCCGGTCGGAGACGTGGGTGAGGTGGAGGCGGTGCGCCGTATTTTTGGCGAAGGCAATGTTCCACCGATCTCGTCAACCAAATCAATGACGGGCCATGCGCAGGGCGCAGCTGGCGCGCTTGAGGCGATTTTCTGTCTTTTGATGTTGCACCACGACTTCATTACTCCATCGATCAACGTGGAAACGCTTGCCGAAGGCATTCAGCCCGGTGAAATTGCGACTCAAGTCGTTGAAAACGCAGGCTTGGATAGTGTCATGACCAACAGCTTTGGCTTTGGCGGCACAAATGGATCCATGGTTCTGTCAAAATATAACGGGTGAATAACATGTCGGATCTTCTCAAGGGTAAACGCGGCCTGATCATGGGCGTGGCCAATGATCGCTCTATTGCCTGGGGCATCGCCAAGGCCATGCATGAGGCAGACGCCGAGCTTGCGTTCACCTATCAGGGCGACGCATTCGGAAAGCGCCTTGCACCATTGGCCGAAAGCCTTGGCAGCGATTTCATGGTGGATGCAGACGTCACTGACGATGCCTCATTAGATCACGCCTTTCAAGAATTGGCTGCCCGTTGGCCAACGATCGATTTTGTGGTTCACGCTATCGCTTATTCTGACAAATCAGAGCTGACCGGACGGTTTCTCAACACTACCAGGGCCAATTTCAAACACTCGCTCGATGTGTCAGCGTATTCATTTATCGAGATCGCCCGTCGGGCTTATCCGCTGATGAAAGACAACGGCGGAACTCTACTAACTTTGACTTATCAGGGGTCGAACAAGGTGGTGCCGAATTATAACGTCATGGGTGTTGCTAAGGCTGCATTGGAATCCGCGACTCGGTATCTGGCCAATGATCTCGGCCCTGAAGGTATTCGTGTAAACGCGATTTCCCCTGGCCCTATGAAAACACTGGCAGGTGCCGCTATTGGTGGTGCGCGCAAGACCTATAAGTTTTGCGACCAGAATGCGCCGATGCGTTCAAACGCAACGCTCGAGGCAGTAGGCGGCACTGCTGTTTACCTGGCTTCGGATGCCGGGATGTATACTTCGGGAGAAATTATTCGCGTCGATGGCGGATTTCACATTCTTGGCATGCCGCAACCAGACGCAATGTGACCTTATCTTTCCCTGTTGGTGTCAAGATTTCACCACGTTTCCGATGCAGGGATTGCGGCATGAGCAAACTTGATCAGATACTTGCAAGCAATGGTCGTACCCTCGCGTCTCAGAAGAAACCCGGGATTCGCAATGGTCGCGCGCGTCTCTTGCTGGTAACCTTAGTTGGCCTACTGACCGCGTTTTTGTTTTTTACGCAGCCTCAGGTCGTTTCTGCCTTTGAATCGCTTCTGCACGGGTTTGCCGATCTTTGAAAGTCTGGATCAGTTTATCGAGACAATCTCAATGTCGAAAATCAGATCCTGACCGGCCAGCGGATGATTTGCATCCAAGGTGACCGTCGCCTCATCACTATCTACAACGGTAACAGGTACAGCTTGCCCATCAGGCGTCTGCATCTGCAACTGACTGCCTGGATCAAGCGGGATATCGTCTGGTATCCCCTCTCTTGGAATTTGCTGCCTCATACCCGGATTGATCGGACCATAAGCTTCCGTGCAGGGAACTTCGACACGTTTTTTTTCACCGATTGCCATTCCCGGAAGGGCGGCGTCGAGGCCAGGAATGATTTGGCCTGAACCAACCGCGAACTTCAAAGGATCACGTCCGTCGGAACTGTCGAAAACTTTGCCGTCCAAAAGTGTTCCCGTGTAATGAATGCGAACAGTGTCGCCTTGTTTGATAGTGGTCAATTCGGCCTCCAGCCTCAGGGCATGAGCGGCCTAAACTAGAGCATGGCCCGACATAATGGAATAGAATTCCCTAAGCACTTTAAAGCCTCATATTCTTGTGTCACCTTGCGCGCGATCGCGGGAGGAACCGATGGCTATTACAACCTGTATTTTTGACGCCTATGGCACACTATTCGATGTGACCGCAGCCGCCCGTCAAGCATCTGCCGAGCCAGAGTTCGAAGCGCTTCGTGACAAATGGCCTGAATTGGCAGCTCACTGGCGTCTGAAACAATTGCAATATACATGGCTGCGTGCAGTTGCGAATGCCCACGCAGATTTCTGGGATGTGACACAGGACGGCCTTGACTGGTCACTGGAGGCCACTGGGCTGCAAGGTGACGACAGGCTAAGGCAAAGACTGTTGGACCTGTACTGGGAGTTACAAGCATACCCTGAGGTTCCAGAAATGTTGGCGGCTCTAAAGGCCGGAGGCCTGCAAACGGCCATTCTTTCCAACGGGTCGCCACCGATGTTGGACGGAGCGGTACAGTCGGCGGGGATCGAAGAATTACTTGACGATGTGCTGTCGGTTGAAGCCGTAGGAGTCTTCAAACCTCACTCTCGTGTCTACGATCTGGTGCAAAAAAGGTTTGGTTGCGACCGAGACGAAGTGCTTTTCGTCAGTTCGAACGGGTGGGATGCCGCTGGCGCAAGTGGATATGGTTTTATTACTGCGTGGGTCAACCGCGCAAATGAACCTATGGATCGACTACCCTGGACGCCAGCGCATGTTCTGCCCAACCTATCGACGATCCCAGCTTTGGCAGGTCTTTAATGGCGTTCTTTACGACATCCGATGGTCTGCGAATCCACTACGAGGACAGTGGCACGGGCAAGCCTCTGTTGTGCCTCGCAGGATTGACCCGAAACAGTCGTGATTTCTCGTTTTTTGCGCCACACGCCAACGACTTGCGCATGATCACGATGGATTATCGGGGGCGGGGAAAATCAGACTATGACCCCGATTTCATGAACTATAACGTACTTAGAGAAGCACATGACGCCATCGAATTATTGGATCATTTGAACCTTGATAAGGTGACGATACTGGGCACATCTCGTGGTGGCTTAATCGCGATGGCGTTAGCGGCAAGCAATCCTGATCGTCTGGCTGGTGTTATTCTGAACGATGTCGGACCGGTCATTGAACCGGTGGGTATAGCAAAAATCATGGATTATGTCGGCAAAGAACCAGTCGCAGCCACTTATGACCAAGCCGCCGCCCTTATCCAACAAGAAATGGAGCCAAAATTTCCGGGCGTCCCTTTGGAAGTCTGGAGGCAACAGGCTGAGATCCAGTATGCCAAGTCGAAAAGTGGATTGGAATTGCGGTATGATGGCGCGTTACGAAAAGCGCTGCTTGAACAAGCCGCGGCTGGCGCAACTCCTGACCTGTGGCTATTTTTCGAAGCCTTGCGAAACATCCCGACCGGTGTGATCCGGGGAGAAAACTCGGACGTTTTGGGGGTTGATACAGTGCAAAAAATGCATGAGAGGCATCCTGGTCTGATCTCGGTCGAAGTGCCAGATCGTGGGCACGTGCCATTTCTGAATGAACCACAATCACTGGCCATCATCCGCAAAGTATTGGACGCATCATGAGCACGATGGAAATGATCGAAGCCGCGGCTCAACGGTTGAATGGACATGTTCGCGAGACGCCCTTGCTGTCCTCGCCCTTTTTGGATGAAATCGCTGGTCGTAAGGTTCTGGTGAAACCGGAGTGCCTGCAACATACAGGCAGTTTCAAGTTTCGCGGCGCTTGGTCTGCCATCTCTGCCTTGACCGAGGTTTCGCGCCAATGCGGAGTGATTGCCTACTCGTCGGGTAACCATGCGCAAGGAGTGGCATACGCTGCTGCGCAACATGGGGTGGCGTCAGTCATCGTTATGCCATCCGATGCACCGCAACTTAAAATCGATAACACGCGCGCCTTGGGTGCCGAGGTCGTATTGTATGATCGCGCCAATGAAAGCCGCGAAGAAATTGGCGAATCCCTTGCCGCAAAGCGTGGATTGTCATTGATCCGACCTTATGACGAACCACTTGTCATCGCGGGCCAAGGCACGGTTGGTCTGGAATTAGCGCGTCAGGCAGGCGATGCGGGTGTCACCGAAGCCGATGTGTTGATCTGCTGTGGAGGTGGCGGCCTGACTGCCGGTATTTCGCTGGCGCTAGAGGGCCATTCCCCAGGATTGCGGCCCCGCCCATGCGAACCTGAGGGTTTTGACGATGTGAAACGTTCATTGCTGACAGGACACATCCAAAGTAACAATGCCGTCTCAGGCAATATCTGCGATGCGATCCTGACACCGCAGCCGGGAGATGTCACATTTCCGATCCTGAAGCGGCTTTGCGGTCCAGGACTTGCCGTCTCAGAGACAGAAGCACTTCGCGCAATGGCGCAGGCTTTTCTTAGGTTAAAGATCGTTTTGGAACCAGGTGGCGCAGTTTCACTGGCTGCAGCGTTGTTCCGGGCGGATGAAATCAAGGGCGAAACGGTTATAGTCGTCGCCTCAGGCGGAAACGCCGACCCGCAGGTTTTTGCGCAAGCATTGGATTTCCTGACCTGACAACCCGCAGTGCGGGGTGCATATTTGATAGATCGGGTCCGTTTGGCGGAAACAGGCAGGATGGGATATTTACCATGAACATTGTCGACCTCGGGGATGTACAGTTGCATTGCCGAATTGATGGCGATCCGCATGGCGCCCCTTTGGTTCTGGTGAACTCGCTGGGAACAGATTTGCGTCTATGGGACCTCATGTTGCCGTTCTTACCCAATGGATTGAAAGTCATTCGCTACGACAAGCGCGGACACGGACTTTCGTCAGAACCACCGGGGCCATATTCCATGGGTGCATTAGTGCATGATGCAGAAAGGCTCTTAGATTATCTCGAAATCAAAGATTGCGTATTTGTCGGCCTTTCCGTTGGCGGGTTGATCGGTCAGGGACTGGCCGTCAAACGTATGGACACGGTACGAGCGCTAGTTTTGTCAAACACCGCTGCCAAGATCGGTACTCCTTCGATCTGGCAGGATCGCATCAATGCTGTGCAATCCGGTGGAATCGAAGCAATTGCAGACGCGACTATGGAACGTTGGTTTTCCCGTGATTTTCGCGCAAAACCGGAAATGAACCTTTGGCGTAACATGATGACACGACAGCCGGTTGATGGTTATTTGGGATGTTGCGCGGCCATTTCGGGAACAGATTTCTACACACCCACTAGCGGGTTACGCTTGCCAACGCTCGGCATCGCCGGCAGTGAGGACGGCTCGACCCCACCCGATCTGGTCCGCGAAACGGTTGATCTGGTACCCGGTTCCCAATTCGAGCTAATCAGACGAGCCGGTCATTTACCTTGCGTCGAACGTCCCAAGGAATACGCGACTATTCTTGGCGATTTCATGACCCGGATCGGTCACATTTAAAGGAGCCTTCTGTGACAGATTTTTTATTGATCCATGGTTCATGTCACGGTGCCTGGTGCTGGCGCGACCTTATTCCCGAACTAACTGGGATGGGTCATTCCGCGCGCGCAATAGATATGCCCAGCCATGGGTCTGATCCGACGCCTATCGCGGATGTTTCCTTGGATTTGTGTCGCGACGCAATACTTGATGCCTCAAGCCCGGAAACAATTATCGTAGGACATTCATGGGGCGGTTTTCCAATCAGCGCCGCGGCGGAGGCCGACCCAAAAGGGCTGCGTGGGTTAATTTACCTTTGCGCATATGTTCCAAAAGACGGGCTGTCGATGGCCGAAATGCGCAAACGTGCCCCACGGCAATTGATCGCAGATGCAATTGAAAAATCTGCGGACGGGCTTTCGTACAGGATGCTACCTGGCCGGGTGCAATCTCTGTTTTATCACGATTGTCCGCCCGAGGTGGTTAGCTATGCCCAAGCCAGATTGTGCCCGCAGGCAATCCGGCCACAGGAAACGCCGCTCAAAACTGGATCTAATTTTGCGAAAGTTCCCAAAGTATATATCCGCACGACCAATGACCAAACGGTACCAACAGAATATCAAGCCGAGATGAGTCTGTGCGCTGAACCGGAACTTCAACTGACCATCGACAGTTCCCATTCACCTTTTTTCTCACACCCGAAAAAATTGGCTGAGTTTATCACCCTTGCCGCTCGGAAGATGTAGTCAGTCCGCTGTTTTCAAAGGGCATAAAAAGGATTGGTTGCACGAAACGCGCGTTCGGTAGTCGCGTCGCCGGTTGCAGAATGCCGTTGAGAAATTAGTCAGTCAGCAAACCCTGCCCTTCATACCCGTCGCGCCTTGTTATTGACCGTCTTTCTGATGCCCGCAAGACTATAGTTAATTAGACAAGTACGACCAACGCGACGTAAACGACACGCGTTTGACGGAAACTGCCTTGCAGCTCGCATCGTGACAGTCCACCGTGGCGTCACAAGTGAACGGGGACAAATATGCAAACCATCAAAGCCGCAGTTTGCCATGCTTTTGGCGACCCATTGGTCATCGAGGATATTCTGATCGCGCCGCCCGGTATGGGCGAAGTCGAAGTCACGTTGGAAGCCGTAGCAATTTGCCATTCCGATATTTCATATGCCAGTGGTGCCTGGGGTGGGTTTTTACCCGCAGTGTACGGCCACGAAGCCGCTGGTGTAATCACGGCATTGGGTGAAGGTGCCGGAGAATTCAATGTCGGCGACCCTGTGGTCGTGACACTCATCCGTGCTTGCGGCACCTGCCCGTCTTGCGCTGGCGGAAAGCCGACCATTTGCGAAACGCCTTATGACACCGTCAAAGGGCCGCTGCGTACGGCTGATGGCGAGCCACTGGAACAAGCTATGGCTTGCGGTGCCTTTGCTGAAAAAGTCGTGGTTAGCCATCGCCAGATCGTAAAAATACCTCAATCGATGCCCAAGGACGTCGCCAGTCTTTTGTCCTGCGGCGTTATTACCGGGGTTGGAGCAGCCGTTAACGCGGCGGCCCTGCGCCCAGGTCAAGATGTTGTGGTGATCGGTGCTGGCGGTGTCGGTCTGAACGCAATTCAGGGTGCGCGCATTGCCGGCGCACGTCGCATCGTCGCCGTAGACATGACAGAAGAGAAGCTGGATATCGCTAAAGAGTTCGGAGCGACTCATGGCGTCCTAGCGACTCTGAGCGAGCCGTGGAAGGCCGCTTACAAGGCTTTTGGTGGGCGAGGCGCGGATGCCGTTCTGATCACCGTTGGCGCGATTCCGGCCTACGATCAGGCTCCGCGATACCTTGGACGCGGTGGCAAGGCCGTTATGATCGGCATGCCCCATTCCGGAGCGCAAGCCAGCTATGAGCCTGTAATTTTGGCCGCGGTTGCGCAAGGTATGGTTGGATCAAAAATGGGCGATGTAGTCATTCAACGTGATATCCCATGGATGGTCGATCTTTATGAACAAGGGCGGTTGAAGTTGGATGAATTGATTTCGGGCCGTTGGTCTCTAAGCCAGATCAACGAGGCGATCGAAGACACAAAAACTGGTTCGGCAAAGCGCAACGTGATCATGTTCGGCAAAGATTGAGTCCCTGAAAGGACAGCGAATGAAACTGCAGGATCTCGATATCATTGTCACTGCCCCGCCAGCCCCAGGGTGGGGCGGACGGTATTGGATACTAGTAAAAGTAACTACTGACACAGGTATTACCGGTTGGGGCGAGTGTTATGCATCGTCAATCGGGCCCGAAGCCATGCAACACGTGATCCGCGACGTGTTCGACCGACACATGGCCGATGAAAACCCTGAAAACATTGAGCTGATGTTCCGCCGAGTCTATTCAAGCGGTTTCACGCAGCGGCCTGACCTGACAGTAATGGGCGCATTTTCCGGCTTGGAAATCGCTTGTTGGGATATCCTGGGTAAGGATCGTAGCCGTCCTGTATATGCGCTGTTGGGCGGGCGAATGAATGAAAAAATCAGAGCTTATACATATCTTTATCCACTGCCTCACCATAACCTGACCGACTTTTGGACTTCTCCGGAACAGGCCGGTGAATGCGCCGCTGAAATGGTGCGAAAAGGGTTTACTGCAGTCAAGTTCGACCCGGCTGGCCCATACACAATCCGGGGTGGGCATATGCCTGCAATGTCCGACATCTCAATGTCGGTCGCATTTTGCAAAGCTATTCGCGAAGCGGTCGGGGATCAGGCAGATTTGTTATTTGGGACTCACGGACAGTTCAATACAGCCGGTGCTATTCGTCTTGGCCAGGCATTAGAGCCTTATTCACCTCTCTGGTATGAGGAACCGACGCCACCTGACATGATTGAGGATATGGCTCGTGTCGCCCGGAATGTACGTATTCCCGTGGCGACAGGCGAGCGGATGACCACCAAGGCAGAATTCGGGGCTGTTATGCGCGCTGGCGCGGCTGAAATTTTGCAACCTGCTTTGGGCCGCGCTGGCGGGATATGGGAAATGAAAAAAGTGGCCGCCATGGCTGAAGTGTTTAACGTGCAAATGGCACCGCACCTGTACGCGGGGCCAGTTGAATGGGCCGCTAACATTCACCTGGCAGCGTCGATACCGAACCTGTTGTTGCTGGAAACCATCGAAACACCTTTCCACGATCAATTGATTAAGGGGACGATCAAGGTTCAGGACGGTTTTGTGGTCCCTGCCACCGCGCCCGGCCTTGGGATCGAAGTCGACGAGGAGTTGGCGCGCGCGCACCCATATTCTGGGGATGGGCTACATTTGCAGATGCAGGAAGATCCATGTGATTACGTCAACGGAAACGCGTTTCAGGGCGGCGCACCCGCGACAGAGGGGTGACAAACTTGGCTTGAATAAGGCATATTGTGCCAACTCCAATCTGTCGACTGGACCTCCCGTGAACGCCCATCACCCTGGACCCAACGTACTACCCCCCGAGACGCCGCACAACATGAAGGAAAGCGCGGCCAATGCGGCTGCGTTCCTCAAGGCGCTTGGCCATGAAGGGCGCTTGATGATCCTTTGCCATCTTAGCGCCGGTGAGTACTCTGTTGGGGAGTTAGAGAAGCTTCTGGACATGCGTCAGGCGACAGTCAGCCAAATGCTTGCCCGTCTTCGCGAAGAGGGGATGGTCACAACCCGTCGGGATGGGAAAACGATCTACTATGCATTAAGTGACGGGAAGACTGCGCAGACTATCGAGCTGCTGTACAGTTTGTTTTGCGTTCCGACGACACAACCCGATTAGTTCGAGACATATCCAGCAATAACCTGCATTAGCTTGAATGCGGTGGCGGCGTCATTTTCGACCACGGCCAGGAATTCCTCTTCCCCAATGCGCAAACAAGCAAGATCTGTCTCCGCGATCATGCTAAGCGCGCGGGGTTCTTTTCGGATCAAGCCAAGTTCACCTACCAAAGCCCCCGAGCCAACAGTCAAGATCAGTTTATCCGGCCCGTCAGGTTGTGGCAGATACAAACCTGCCTCGCCCTCAAGAACCACATATGCACCGTCGGTTGGTTGATCGTCCTTAAGAAAAATGACTTCACCAGCAGACGCGTTGAACCAACGCGCACCAAACGCAAGCAGCCGTAACTGCCTCCTGTCCAGACCCGAAAACAGCGGTGTCTGTTCCAGTGCTCGCAGCTTACGCGCAAGGTCAGCAGAAGAGGCACTGTCTTCTTCCACGTCCTCTGGTTTTTCGTCTGTCACAACACGACCTTGGCGGATTTCAACGTACATGTCGAACACATTTGGATTCTGAAACTGATCATTGAGGTAGATGACCGTTGTTTCGGGCAGCAACTCACGCAAGTTTTTATATACGGCCACTTGCGTTTCCATGTCATAGCTAGCCAACGCATTTTCCAGAATAAGGATGTCGGGTTTTTTTATTGTTGCCCGGGTAAATGCGAGCGGCTCGGCAAAGACGGCGGGCAGGTTCTGACCGCCAAGCGCGACTGGAATGTCGTAAATTAGAGCCACCACAAGTGATCGTGCTCCATTTTCCGAAAGAACGTCAGCAATCAGTTTGCGAACCTCGTCAGACCGACCTCCCCCAATCTGACTGACTTTTCCGAATAGCGCATTCTCCATGACCGTGAGCCCAGGAGCAAATTCCGCTTGATTCAGCGGCACGAACACATCCTGCAAACGCTCCATTAACTTATCAGAATGACTGGCTCGTAATTCCAATATGCGGTTCTTCAATTCATCGGTAAATGCGGGGCCAATCTGTTCTGCAGATATAACGAAGGGAACAGCAAGCAAATTGGCCAGTTGCTCGTCATCCAACCCAGAAGCCCCTTCTTGCCGAGTGCGTTCTACGAGTTCGACGGCGGCTTCGTAAGTCTGTGCCTGAAGGCCGAGTTTGCGAAACAGCGGGTGATCCGTACCGTCCAAGCCAAAGATCTGACGCAGCATATCGATGACGTCACGGGTCAATCCAATCAAAGTCTCATCCAACCCCAATTCCCGTAATTGACCCAGAAAAACAGTCTGCTGGGCCAACAACTCTTGGGTGACGGGAACGCGCGGCGTTGCAAACAAAAGGTTCTCTGCGACAGGCAATGCGGGGTTGTAAACCTTTTGATCAAAAATCAACGCTTGTTGGTCAAGTTCGGCCCGTCGCACTGCCTGTTGCACAATGGGCCGCAGTTCAACCAACTTTCGGGCCAACGCTGGATGTTCTTCGGGATCAAAGACTTGGTCTGCTCCTCGCTGGAATAATGCTGCCCCCGACCCCATCCCGTCGATTAACTTCAACCACCAATCGCGCAGTTCTTCGGGACTTTTTAATCCCGCCAACGAGGGGTCAAGCCAATCGGCGCGGAAGGGATCGTCACTATTGCCTGCACGCAGAGTTTCGGCAAACTCCGAATCCGCCTCTGGTATCGAAACAGGTCTATACCGCATCGGCATCATCACATTATCGCCCAGGGAACCTTGGAACATTACAGGTCTCGAGGTCGCATAACCGATCCGTGCGGCCACGACTGCTTGATGCAACGATGCAAGATCATGATCGCCAATCTTGACATGCCCCGAACCGGGCAGGATTTCACGCGTCAAAAGCTCGGCCATTGCCCGCCGGTCTTCTTCGCTTGGGGCCGCTATTCCAATTGTTTTTCCGGCGGGAAACTTAAGGTTCAGATCGTCCAACACCTGATTTCCGTCCATGTCGCGCACAGAAACTCTGTCCAAAACAATGTCCCCGTTCAAATACGGCCGATCTTCCGGCTCCCCTTCGAACAAAGCTTCGTCCTGCATTCCAGTGGGGGCAAACCGCTCGATTACCACGTCCCATCGAAGCGACATATCTTGGGTCTGGTTGTAATATGTCAAAAGCTCTTTCCACGGAGAGCTTAAGTCCTTGTAAGCCGCAAGCGCAGCCACCAATGCCCCTAACGAAACGGACCCTTGTAAAACCAATAATCCGCCAACCAGATAAAACAGGAATGGTGTCAGTTGCGAGATGAAGTTATTGATAAACTTCATGAAAAACTTTTTTTGATAGATCTCGAAACGAATTGCAAAAAGCCTGCTCAGCTGATCTGAAATCATGGAGCGACGGTACCGCCAGCCGCCGTTGGCCCTCAGAGTGGCGGCACCTGCAGCATTTTCACCGATTTGCGCAGCCAGAACACGAACCTCTTGAATACGAGTTTTGTTCAACAGGTTGATTTGCCGTTGAAGCTTAGGAATGAGCCAAGCTTGCAGCGGTATCAATGCAATAGCTGCCAGCCCGAACCAGAAGCTCTGAAGGAACAGAAAGGACAGGATGGTTATCATCTGACCAGCTTGCAAGACAGGCTGACTGATCGCGTCACCCATCAACCCGCCCATTGGTTCGCTTTCAGCGGTGATCATCGAAACCATTTCGCCTTGGCTGACCCGCTCAAAATATGGCTGTGGGAACCTGAGTGCCCGATTGATCAATTGATAGCGAAAACGACGCAACATCCGTTCGCTCAGAATGCCCTTCATGGTGTTGATGCGCATTTTCATTAGACCGTGGGCCAAGACCGCGAATAAAAATGCGATGCATAGAATGATCAGGAACGTTGTCTGTGGCAGATCGAAACCCAACACATTTATGATCGAACTTGAAGCACCAATCGCGTCATTGATAATGCGCTTGGGCAATTCAAGCGTGAGGTATAGCAAAGGGAACAAAGTCGCTGTCACGGCCAGCAAGGTCAACTGATCGCGTTTGGAGTATTTCCAGATGAACTGAAAAATCGTTCGTTCTATGGAACCCGCCCCACTGCTGATCCGTCAGTCAAATCATTGATTTGAACGTGAATACAATACGAAGAATTTACCGCATTCATATCCGAATACGCAAATGAATTTCCGATTCGAGACAATTTCGCGTTGTGCGAACAAGTTCATTTGCACCTCACGGATTTCCACCCTAATCTTCTAACGGGGACGATATCGGGAGGATTCATTTGCCTGCGACGATAGGCACCGTGCTGCTTTTGCTCTGTCTACTGCAGATAAAGCACATGTTTGCCGACTATTACTTGCAAACGCCCAAAATGCTTTCGGGGCGTGGCACATACTTTCATCTCGGGCGGGCCCAGCATGCCGCTGTGCATGTTTTGGGGTCAGTGATTATATTTGCTCTGTTCCGCGCGCCAGTGGAATTCATTCTAATTGTCGCGGCTCTGGAATGGATTGTTCACTTTCATATCGACTTTGCAAAGGCAAGCTACTCCGACAAGAAACGCCTACAACCAAATCAGGCGGCATTTTGGCGCGCGGCAGGGTTGGATCAGTGTTTGCACAACCTGACCTACATCGCGATGGCCTGGGCATGGGTTTCTTTCGCGGCCTAGTTTCTAAGGAACAATTGGCCGATTTCTTTTGATCGTGCGTAAAACCACGTTGGTTTGCGCGCTCGCGACGGCCGGAAGGCGGAAGAGAAATTCCTCGAGAAATACGTTGTACCCTGCCAAATCCTTGCACAAAACACGCAGATGATAGTCTGCCTGACCGGTGGTCGCGTAACACTCTTGAACGTCCGAATTCAGCTCAACCGCACGAATGAATTCGACGATTCTTTCCGGGTCGTGCCGTGTAAGGTGAACATGAACAATCGCTTCGAAATGCAGTCCCATAGCAGATGGATCGACAACCGCTCCGTAGCGCCGAATAATCCCGGCATCCTCAAGCGCGCGCACTCGTCGCCAAAGAGCTGACGGCGACATTCCCACCGCCTCGGCCAGTTCCGCATTAGACATTTGACTGTCTTCCTGCAGCAGCTTCAGTATCCGATGATCTTTTTCTTCGATGAAAGTCATATCGAATAAAATAGTCAATATTTGACAATAATCGACCAAATTTTTCGACTAGATGCTCCTTGGGCTGATAAAAAGGTACGCATTTCCACGATTATCCGAGTAAAATAACCAAGAAATCTGGCAGACTTCGGACGACAGCATGAGCCACCACGAACCCTCACCCCGGACATACAAGTTACAAGACCGTTACGACATGACAGCCGGCAGGGTTTTCCTGACTGGCACACAGGCCTTGGCGCGGATCATGTTGGATCAGGCCCGTCGCGATAAGAAAGCCGGACTGAACACGGCCGGATTCGTCTCGGGGTATCGCGGATCCCCGCTGGGCGGATTGGACTTGGAACTTTGGCGCGCCCAAAAAAGGCTCAAAGACAACCAAATTAAGTTTATGCCCGCTGTTAACGAAGATTTGGCTGCAACGGCGATTTTGGGGGCGCAACAAGCTTCGCTTGATCCGAATTGCGAGGTCGAAGGGATCTTTTCCATGTGGTATGGCAAAGGACCCGGCGTGGACCGGTCAGGTGACGCCTTAAAACACGGTAACGCCTACGGTTCGGCCCCAATGGGCGGAGTACTGGTGGTGGCAGGCGACGATCATGGTTGCGTTAGCTCGTCAATGCCCCATCAATCTGACGTGGCCTTTATGTCTTGGTTTATGCCAACGCTGAACCCGGCATCGGTGGACGAGTATCTGGAGTTCGGAGAATACGGGATTGCGCTTTCCCGCTTTTCGGGAGCGTGGATTGGATTCAAGGCAATTTCAGAGACAGTAGAAAGCGCCCAATCAATTGAACTAAGGCCAGATCGAAACTTCTCGCTGCCACAAATCGAACTGCCTGAAAATGGCCTGCATGTACGGTCAGCTGATTTGCCATCTCCAGAAATTGAAACGCGCATTCAACACAAGTTGCGAGCCGTGCGTGCTTTTGCAGAAGCCAACCCAATTGATCGGCGGATATACGATATCGATAACGCTAAGTTTGGCTTTGTTACCACAGGCAAGGGGCATCTGGACTTAATGGAAGCACTGCGACTGCTTGGCCTTGATGAAGCCGCTTGTCGACGTCTGGGGATTGATATCTACAAAGTGGGAATGGTCTGGCCACTCGCCCGGCGCAATGCGCTGCGCTTTGTCAAAGGTAAGTCAGAAGCATTGGTTGTCGAAGAAAAGCGCGGGATCATTGAAAGCCAATTCAAGGAATACTTCTACGACTGGCCCGGTGAAAAGCCGCATAAGATGGTGGGAAAATACGACAGTCATGGCGAGCCTTTGATCCCATGGACCGGTGAACTCAGCCCATTGATGCTCGTCCCCATAATTGCCCAACGGCTTAACACGTTCTTTCCAGAAGAAAACCTGCCTGCGAAAGCTAGTGCGCTGACCGACACACCGCCTCAATTGCTCAACGTGCCCGGAGCTACTCGAACACCATATTTCTGCTCGGGCTGCCCACACAATAGTTCGACAAAAATCCCCGAAGGTTCGACCGCAGCCAGCGGGATTGGTTGCCACGTAATGGCATCTTGGATGGACCGTCAGACCGTGGGTTATGCGCAGATGGGCGGCGAGGGTGTACCCCATGTGGTGTCTTCTCAATTCAATGGCGGCAAACACATCTTCCAGAATCTGGGCGAAGGAACATGGTATCACTCTGGTTCGCTCGCGATACGGCAGGCCGTCGCGGCTGGCACGAATATTACCTACAAGATTCTATATAATGACGCGGTTGCAATGACGGGGGGCCAACCTGTAGACGGCCCTGTCAGCGTCCCCGGCATCGCCCAGACATGCAGGGCAGAAGGAGTCGAAAGGATCGCGTTGGTTTCTGATAACATCAAGAAATTTAACTACTCCGACTTCCCCAATCGAACCAGCTTTCACGACCGCAGCGAAATGGACGCCCTGCAGCGTGAGTTACGCGGTGTTCCCGGCGTGACTGTTTTGATCTACGAACAGACGTGCGCTACGGAAAAACGCCGCCGACGTAAGCGTGGCAGCATGCAAGACCCCGATAGGTTTGTCTGGATCAACCATCTTGTGTGTGAAGGCTGTGGGGATTGTTCGGTCACTTCAAATTGCTTGAGCGTAGAGCCTCGAGAAACATCGCTTGGCCGTAAGCGAAAGATAAATTTGAGCTCTTGTAACAAAGACTTTTCCTGCCTCAGCGGGTTTTGCCCCAGTTTTGTAACAGTCACCGGCGCAAAACGGCGTACACGAGAAATTGCGCTGAACCCGTGTGACTTAGAGGCAGCGCTGCCAGTGCCGAAATTGCCGTCCTTGGACAAACCCTTTGACCTGCTCGTGACCGGAGTCGGCGGCACCGGTGTCGTTACTGTAGGAGCTTTGATCACCATGGCCGCTCATCTTGAGGGCAAAGGCGCTTCGGTTTTGGACTTCACCGGTTTCGCTCAAAAATTCGGAACTGTCCTAAGCTACATCCGGCTTGGGTCCGAGCCGCAAGCTTTGAACCAGGTTCGCATTGACCGCGGATCCGCCGATGCGGTTATCGGCTGTGATGCCGTAGTCAGTTCAGGGCCCAAGGCATCCGTTCACTACAGCACCAAAACACGCGTTATTCTGAACCGTGCCGAAATGCCAACCGGTGACCTGGTTCTGCACCGAGACGCGAAACTGAATATCGCAAGTCGTGAAAAAGCGATCCAGCAAGTTGTGGGGGCAAAAAATCTTTGGGGCGTGGATGCCAACGCTGCCGCCGAAAAGCTGCTGGGAGACGCCGTATTCGCAAACGTAATATTATTGGGATACGCGTGGCAGAAGGGTTTGGTTCCAGTTTCGGGAACCGCACTGTCTCAGGCCTTTTTGCTTAACGGCACTGCGGTTGAAAAAAATCGGCTTGCGTTTGCCATTGGTCGCGTGCTTGCTGAACATCCTGATCGATTGGAAATTGATCTTAGCCAGCCGTCTTATCAAGAACCTTTGGATAAGATGGTCGACCGCCGGGCTGAATTTTTGAAGCACTACCAAAACACTAGATACGGCGAGGACTATACAAACCGGATCTCCGCCATTCGAAACGCTTTGCCCAACGCTGATGAAGAGTTGGTTCGGTCCGTCGCGCGAAATCTTTTTCGATTCATGTCTTATAAAGACGAGTTTGAGGTCGCGCGCCTGATGACCAGCAACGACTTTGCAAATGAGCTGTCAGACCAGTTCGAAGGGGATTTGAAGCTGTCCTACCACATGGCGCCGCCTTTGATGAGTTGGCGCAAAGATGAACAGGGACGCCCGATGAAATGGGAACTAGGGGTTTGGATACGGCCGATATTATTTGGTCTTGCCCACATGAAGGGTTTGCGTGGTTCGCCCCTGAACCCATTCGCTTATCACTCCGAAGCGCGTTTGCACCGGGATCTTCTGGATTGGTACAAAAAATTGCTAGCGAAACTGATTGCTGAGTACGATGAAAGCACGCACGAAGTTTGGATCAAAGCTCTCGGGTGTGCAGATGAAATTCGTGGTTATGGCCCGGTCAGAAGCCGAGCCGCAACCTTAGCCCGCGCAAAGGTAGACAACTTATTGAACGGTCTACCGCATCAGAGCACATGAGCCAGAATTGAGTCCCGGTAAGTCTTGAGCCACAGATTATCCAGTTCGTCTATTTTGACTGGGTCAAAACGACTTTGGCATTCCCAATACCGACCGGATGGCACGAAATAGCCCATCTCTGCTTCTCGTTTGAGAGCCTGTGTCATCCCTTTGAAGCTGGGCAGCGGCGCCGAATCCAAATTATTCTGAGAAACAGTAGGAAACACCAGCCTACTTTCCCCCTCGGAAAGACGGACAACACTGCAATTTTGGGTAGCACCAAACAAAGCCAGCCGCGCGGACTTTGCCTCAAGAGAACGCAAGGTAATATCTGGCCGCAACGGATCGGCTGCCCCATTGCCATAAAAATGCGTATTTCCAGACCGGGGATAGACCATGTCGCATCCTAAAAAGGCCATCACCGATGGCTTCAACGCGGCCAAGGCCCAATACCCTGCAGTAAAGGCCATCGTCCCGCCCGCATAGACAAATCCACCTAATTCGTTCTGCAGTGGCACATAATCCTCTGCCGTAATAACACGCTGGTTCGGGCCGACGTGGTCAGGCAGGTTATCGGTTGGAAAATCCTCGGGGTGAATAAGGAAATCCCAATCAGCCCTAATGCGCCACGCGTTGTTAATCGCGACGATGTGCGTGAAGCTATGGCTTGGCCAACCTCTTGCCGTCAGCGCGGTTGGTGCGCTGCCAAGGATCAGTACATGAGGTTTTTTTTGTTCCATCACGAGTTTTTTCTCATCCGCTTTTCCGGGAAACTTAATCCGTTCGGACGAGGAATCTAGCCCAGAACCGAAAAACTGCTGTCCTCGTTGATAGGACGTTTGCGAGAGTAAAAACTAACGTCAATTGTCCGCTTGATATAGGGCAATTCGAATTGCATCGGCTGCGAGTCGTGATCCGCTCCACCCTCACAGTATTCGATTAGGTTTGCCATCATCTTTCCAGCAATGGGCGCGTTCTTGTATTGGTTCCCACTGGTGCCACAGGCCATATAAAACCCTGGCAAACTGGACTTGTCATAGATCGGAATCCAATCGGTTGAGGCATCGTATAGGTCGACGACTCCGCGCGTTTTGGACGGAATACCAAGGCTTGGAACTCGCTGCGCATAACGCATCGCCTGAGTTGTCCATTGATCTGTAAAATCTCGATTATAGTTCTGGTCGTCCTCACACCATTGATGCAGGTCACATTCGGGATCCTCGGATCCGATCAGTATGTGGTTCCCGTGTTCAGGCCGGCAATAAAGCGAAATGTCACTATCCGAGACGATTGTACCTTGGTTTTCAAAATCAAATCCTTCTGGCGCAGGTACGTGCACGACTTCCTGTCGCAAAGGACGCGTTTCAATGGTCATGTCATCCAGAACACCCGCCATTCCGTTTATGATAGATGACCCCGGCCCCGCTACATTTATCACGACCCCAGCCTTGATTTCTTCGCCAGAGGTCAAAAGGACGCCGGACACCCGACCATCTTGGGTCAATATTTCCGATACTTCGGATGCAGTCCGAACTTGTGCGCCGTGTTGTTTTCCCGCGTCCATCAGGTTTTGAGCTGAAAGTGCCGGGTCAGTAACATAACCTGCCTTTGGCCAAAAAACCGCGCCATTCATCTGATTGCCATTTGGATGGCCAAACTCAGGGTCGTCCATACGTCGCGCCGGAGCATAACTGTCCAACGCATAAATCGGCAGCCGCGATTTTATCTGTTGGGGAGACCAATCCTCGAACGGGCAATCAAGTTGCGCGCTATACTCTTTGTGCTTGTCCAGAAGGCCGTTGGCTTCTGTCTTCATCACAAGACAACCGGTTTCGCGGAACTGCGCCAACTGCGTGTCGTCCGGCAACCCCAGGTACTCGCTCCAATCGCGCCAGTAATGGTAACCTTCCCAAGCAAAGGCCGTCCCGTCAAAAGTCGAATAGTGCATCCTGATAATTGCGCAAGATCCGGCCGTTGACCCATGCCCAACCTGTGAATTCCGGTCCAACGAAAGGGTCTTCCAACCTTTCTTGGCCAGTTCAAACGCGATTGCGGCGCCAATAACTCCGGTTCCGATTATGATTGCATCCGGTTGGCTCATGACTTGTCCCCCTGCCAATGGCGCTGCGAATAGGCTCCAAACTCTTGCACTTCTTCGGGTTTCGGTTCGACCCCGGTAAATACGTAAAGGTAATGGGGAACCATCGATAACCGTGTTTCCATCGGCTCGTTCAATTGCGCCAGATCGTATCCTATCTGCATGTAGTAAAGTACCCGTGCCCGTGTTTCGGCCTCAATCTCCGGATAGCCATACCTTGCGAACATGGCGTGCAAAGCCTTCAGCCGTTTTGCATCGGATTGGTCTAGAATTCGGCGAACTTTTCCTGATTTTCTGGCCCAGTCTCTTACCGCAAAATCCAGCGCGGTGTCGAACAGCGATGTATTAACGACGCACCGATGTACATTACAAACCGCTGCAGTAATCGTATCTGCCGGAGCTTCGGCTTGCCTAATCAGACCTGCGGTATTTGTAGCCTGCCAACGAGCCAAAAGGGCGTCGAGCAACTCCTGCCGAGACTTGAAATACCAATAAAAAGACGACCGCGAAACAGCCATCCTCTCTGCCAGGTTCAAGACCTTGATCTGGTCCACACCGTCCGAGATCAGAACGTCCATCGCCACGTTCAACCAATCGTCTCGTGTTACTTTTACGTTGCCAACCAACGGTTCGGCTTCGGGATCATCGCGGTGCAGAATAGGCTTCGTATTCATTTAGCTCTCCGGTGGCGCTCCGCCTTCTTCGGTTCTGCGCGCGATGAAATCATGCAACGCACCGATATGATCGCTGTTGCTGGGCGGAGCCTTGAAATCGTTCAGAATACCTCTCCACACCCCTGTCGCACGCTGGTTGGCATCGACCGAGCCGCGCTCTGTCCATGTTCCGAAATTGGCGTAGTCATGCAAATGAGGCTCGTAAAATTCTGTGTTGTAACGTTCCATCGTCTGGCTGGAGGCAAAGAAGTGACCACTGGGTTCAACTTCGCTGAGGGCGGTATCAAAACCTATTTCAGAGGTTCCTGCCTGCGCACCGGCACACAACTCCGCGATCATGTTCAAAACTTCGGCGTCACAGATCATCTTTTCAAATGACACTGTCAGGCCGCCTTCCAGCCAGCCAGCCGAGTGAATGATGACCGTCGCCCCAGCCATCAGGCAACCCCACAGGCCGAACTGGTTCTCATTCGCGGCTTGGACATCGTTGATATTTGCTGCCGACCCCGCCGCTGACCGCCAAGGCAAACCCAAATGCCGGGCCAACTGCCCTGCTGCCAAAGATGCTTGAAAATGCGAGGGCGTTCCAAATGCTGGCGCTCCCGATTTCATGTCTACATTGCTGGTAAACGTGCCATAGCAAACGGGTGCGCCCGGATTGGCAATCTGCGTAAGCGCGAGAGCCGCCATCGCTTCGGCGTGAGACAACGTAATTGCGCCCGCGACCGTGATCGGTGCCATAGCGCCCATCAACGTGAAAGGTGTGATTATAGACATTTGACCATAGCGGGCGAAATCAATCAGCCCCTGAGCCATCGGGATGTCCAGTGTACGAGGGCTATTGGTATTAATTATCGTGTAGCAATACGCGTTGCTGGCAAACTCCTCGTCAGACAACCCACGCGCCATTGCCAGCATTTGGAAACAGTCCGACACCTGCGGAGTGCCACGCGAAAAGAAGAACGGGAACTTGTCCGTAAGCTCCATCTGCGCCTTGGTTGTAAAGTAATGCCTGAGATGGGTCGGAACGTCCTGTGGTTCGACCTGTGGCGAAATCATCTGGAACACATCGAAGTGATGGGTAAGTTTCAGAAACTCCAAGTAGTCCTGACCAGACGCGGGCCGACGACCCCGAACGAGATCGGTTGCATTCGGCGCCCCTGCACCCGGCTGAAAGACCAGCGAGCCAAGTTCCAAAGTGAAGTCTCGATGTCGCGCACCAGCGCGGCATGAGATGGACTTAGGAGCCGACGCCACAGCCGTTTCAACTATGTCGCGCCCGATAAAGACCATTTCGCTGTCCTCATCCACCCTTGCCCCCGCCTTTGCATAAAGACGCCGCGCCTCGGGCAGCAGAACTTTGATCCCCAATTCCTCCAGCATTCGAAGCGCTGTTTCGTGCATGTCAGCGATTTGATCGGCCGGGAACACCTCCATCAGAGGAAATGGGTTTCTCAGCTGGCGGTAATTTACATCTCGAATGACGGCGGGTGATGCATCGGGCCCTCGCCCACGTCGCCGCCTGCCACGCGAAAGGGATTGAGACGTCGTGCTCACGCTCTCATTACCTTACCTTGAGGGTCATAAGGTGACGGTGCGATTACTTTGGCAGGCCGTTCAACACCGACTACATGCACGGTCAATTCCGTTCCCGGTTCCGCTTTGTCGCGATCCACCAGCGCCATCGCCAGCGACTTGCCGGTATAGTGGCCGTAACCGCCTGACGTCACAAACCCGACACGTTCTTCTCCGGCCCAAACCGGTTCGTACCCGCTGGCGTCCGCATCCATCGCATCCACTTCCAAGGTAACCTGAACCTGAGATGGGCCGTTGCCTTCGCGCTCGGCAACTGCCGCATCTTTGCCGACGAAGTCTTTATCCCAATCGATCCAACGATCCATTCCGGTCATACCTGGCGTATAAAGCTGCGTGAACTCGGCCGACCAGATGCCAAAGCTTTTTTCAAGCCGGGTAGACAGCATCGAATTGAACCCGCATTCGCGAATACCTTCGCCAGCCCCGGCTTCCAGCAACATTCGACGCAACTTGATATGATCACCATAGCGGCAATTGATCTCGTACCCTTTTTCGCCTGTGACAGACATGCGCGCGACCCGGGCACGTACAAGGCCGATGTCGAAATCTCCGCAGCCCATGAACTTCAGGCCCGAGATATCCTGTTCGGCCAATCGTTCGACAACCTGTTGTGATTTGGGGCCGACAACGGCGAATCCGCAATATTCCTCACCCAGGTCACGAATATTCACTCCCTCGATCATGTGATCGTCAAACCAACGCATATGCCAGGCGCGAAGGTAGTAACTGCCCATGATCCACCATGTCCCATCGCCCCAGTTGAGGACGGTTAAATCGCCCTTGAGCCGCCCGTTCTCACCAAGCATGGGCGCCAGCTTTGCCCTTCCCGGCGCAGGCAACTTCGAAGCCATGACTTTATCAAGCCACACCTGGGCATTCGCCCCCGCGACTTCAAAGCGAGAAAAGCCCGAGATATCCATTAAACCCACGCCTTCGCGGATCACTCGGCACTCTTCGGCCACGATATCATGCGCATTTGACCGTTTTAGAGTTGGCGTTTCTTCAAACCCTTTGGGAGCAAAATACAGAGGAACTTCAAGATCCCAGCTTACGCCCCACTTGCACCCAACTTCGGTCATCGCATCGTGAGCCGGGGCCATTTTGAGCGGACGACCAGCGGGCAGTTGTTCGTTTGGATAAGTCATCACGAAACGGCGCGAATAAAACTGACCCGTGGTTTCTCGGATATAACGTTTGTTTTGCGCGAAGTCCCCATAACGAGCCACGTCCATCGGCCATGCGTCAGCTTCCGGTTCACCGTGGATCATCCACTCGGCAAGTGTCTTGCCGACACCGCCGCCTTGAAGAAAGCCCGCCATGACCGCACACGCCGACCAGTAACCACGTTTGCCGGGTACCGGGCCTACCAAAGGGTTGCCGTCGGGTGAGAAGGTAAAGGCACCGTTGACCCATGTTTTGATGCCAACATTCTGAATCGAGGGGTAACGTTCAAAACCAAGTGTCAGTTCATTCTCAATCCGGTCAAGCTGTTCCTGAAACAGCTCCTCTCCATAATTCCAGGGCGCACCATCCATAGCCCAGTGTTCGTGATCGACCTCATAAATGCCGACCAGCACACCCTTTTGGTCCTGCCGCATATAGGTGAACCCTTCGAGGTCCACGGTCATTGGCATTTCGAAGTCTGCTTCCGCCACTTCGGGCACCGTATCCGTTATCAAGTAATGATGCTTCAGGGGTGAAACCGGCAGCTCGACCCCGGCCATACGTCCGACTTGCTTGGCCCAAAGACCTGCGGCGTTGACAACATGTTCGCAGGTTATCGTGCCTTTGTCGGTCACGACCTGCCACCCGTCTGCTGTCTGGATCAACTCGTCGACCTTGGTTTCCTCGTAGTATTCTGCGCCGCGTTTCCTTGCAGCCGTGGCATAAGCCTGAACCGTGCCGGTCGTGTCGATATACCCTTCGCGATCAGCCCACATGGCACCCAAGACACCCTCAGTGGACATTATCGGACAACGCTTTTGCGCTTCTTCCGGGCTAAGAAGTTCGCAATCGTCAATGCCGATGGATTGAAAAATTCGATAGTTGGCCTGCAACCACTCCCATCGTTCGGGGGTTCCGGCCAGCGTCAACCCGCCAGTCATGTGAAGCCCGATGTTCTGACCGGATTCTCTTTCGATCTCACTTAATAGGTCGATAGTGTAGGCTTGCAGAGACGCCATATTGGGGTCGGCGTTAAGCGCATGAATGCCGCCTGCTGCATGCCAGGAAGACCCTGATGCAAGCCGCCGTCGTTCGAGCATTACAACGTCCGACCAGCCAAATTTAGCAAGATGGTACAGAACCGAGGCGCCCACCACGCCACCACCAATGACCACTACGCGATATTGGGATTTCATCCCGACCTCCCCTGGATGATGTTGAGGCGTACGCTAGTGGTACTGTTCAATTCTGTCTAGACATTTCTGTCTAGTTCGTAAAACGTTGGATTACCTACACCCGCGCGAAAATCATAGATTTGCGCTGGGTCGGCTTTGAATAGACTTAAACCAAGCCAATGTGGCACTGTTTTCAGTTGGAATACGCATCCTTATAACTCTTGCGAAATCCACAAAGACGAATGCCGAAATGTCCGCCAGAGTAAAATCGCTACTGGCCACATAGACGCTGTTTTGTAATCTTTCCTCCAATAGTTCAAAAAATGCCGCCACACGGTTCTTCCCGCGTTCTGCCAATTCTGGTATCTGCGCGTAGTTTACGCGCCCTGGGATTGCCCGGCCATCAAACGCCGGATGCGAATTTCGAAGAGCGTCGGCTATTGGCGCGCCACCCTGTTGTTCGACAATCGCATTCCACATCAGGACCGCTCCCTTTTCGTCCGGAGTTCTCCCCATAAGTGGCGGTTCGGGGAAACTGGCCTCCAAATAGGCTGCTATACCGAGGTTTTCGGTTAGCGTCGTTCCGAGATCGGTAACTAATACTGGAACGGTGGCCCTGGGATTCACAGCAAGAAAGGCCGCATCGCGCTGTTCTGCGCGCGCAATCGAAATTTCGCGGGTTTCGATATCGAGCCCTTTTTCCGCGATGAACATTCTCGCGCGTCGAGGATTTGGTGCCGTCGAACAATCATAAAAAAGCATCGCCAGTTTCCCAGTAGAGTCAGATTTCAGGAATTTAGAGCGCTGGTTTTGGCCGTAAAGAGAAGGTTCAATTCGTGATTAAAACGCAGCTCATCGTCTGTAAATAAAACACCGCCCTGCGACAGCGCCCGGCGGCAGAGGCAGTTCCTGCAGACCGTCGAAATACATTCTGTCACTTGAAACCATCAATCCACCCGGAGCCAGCAATGGTTGGACAAGTGGCGAAACCAGCTTGGCAAAGGCATCATTCTTTTCGCGGCTGTGGCCGCCAAGATCTGCATGAATCAAACTGGCCGCAGCGCCGAAACGATCAACCGAAGCCGGCAGGGTTTCGCGCACGTCGCCTAGAATCACCCGATTTTCGGGAGGCGTAGAATCGGGGTGAGAAGCCACTGCGCGTTCGAACACGTAAATGGGGCGGTCCAGAATATGTTTTTTCATGTGGTGGTACGTCCGACCGTTGCCCAAACCCAACTCGATAACCGGGCCGGGAAGATCCGACGTTTCAGAAATGGCAAAATCCAGACAGGCGCGTTGCGACACCATTCGATCAATAAACAGATCCAGACGGCTTTGATTGTCGGACACAAGAGACCTCTTTCTTTTTTCCAGGCCCACGACAAAGCAGGGCCGACCGAGCCGTTGATTACAAAATCTCAACCTATTGTGTAGGCAAACATGCCATTATTTAGCAATTCCGCGACAATTCTGCCAAAGAAGGTGTTTGACTACCGCGCCCCAACCGCGCGAAAGTGCTTCAAAAAGTCAGGGAGTTCACAAAGCAGATGTTGATCCACGGCCAACCGGGTGGAAAACCCGAATGACCGCGCTGCTGTCCGTACAGGATCTTAGCATCGGGTTTGGCGCGGGTCCGTCCGTGGTCCAAAACGTCAGCTTTGAAGTCGAGCCTGGTCAAACGCTTGCTCTTGTGGGTGAATCCGGATCCGGAAAGACAATATCGTGCCGGGCTGCGCTGCGCATTTTGCCACGCACGGCGCAGATACGCAGCGGTTCCATCACCCTGAACTATTCAAAAGGAACTGCTGATCTTATCGCCACTAGCGAACGTCAAATGCGCGACATCCGAGGCGACCGGGTTTCTATGATTTTTCAAGAACCCATGCGGTCGCTATCCCCGCTACACAAGATAGGCAATCAAGTCAGCGAGGTTTTGTGGCTGCATCACAGAACATCAGAAGCGGAAGCCCGCAAAAAAGTGCTGACCCAATTCGAACGGGTCGGTTTCCCCGACCCGGAACGGGCCTATAATTCTTACCCATTTGAATTGTCTGGCGGAATGCGTCAACGCGCGATGATCGCGATGGCCATGGTGTCAAAACCTGAACTCCTGATTGCGGACGAGCCGACTACAGCGCTGGACGTGACCACTCAGGCACAAGTTCTTGGCCTTATAAAAGAACTGCAGCGTGAAACTGGCATGGCCTTGATCCTTGTAACGCATGATCTGGGAGTTGTCGCAAATATGGCAGAGCAAGTAGTGGTCATGCACAAGGGCCGCGTTATGGAGTCAGGCCCCGCCGGCCCCATACTCAGTGCACCTGCTCACCCCTATACAAAACAGCTTTTTGACGCCGCTCCGGCTATCCCGGAACAAGACGCCGTGGGCCTGCCAATGCCAAGCGAGGATCTGATCCTCGAAATGATCGATGTGTCAAAGACTTATACCATGCGTTCCAGCAAAGCATGGAAGGCCGATAAGCTTATCCATGCTTGCCGGGGCGTAGATTTGAAACTGGCGCGTGGCAAAACTCTGGCTATCGTAGGCGAAAGCGGCTCGGGCAAGACGACTGCTGCGCGAATCGCTTTGGGGGCGGAACTTCCCGACCCCGGCGGACAAGTCCTGTTCCGTTCATCTGAAGAGGCCAACCCAACAACGGTAAATCAGATGTCGCGAGCAGAACGAAATGCGTTCCAGCGCAAGGCACAAATGGTCTTTCAAGATCCCTATAGTTCGCTCAGCCCGCGAATGCGTATCCAGGATGCCATGACTGAACCGCTTGAGATCCATAAATTGGGTACTGTGGCAGAACAAAAAGACAAAGCTGCGGAAATGCTCACGCGGGTTGGGTTGAATGCAGACATGCTGAAACGCTATCCCCATGCATTCTCAGGCGGCCAACGCCAACGTCTTTCGATTGCCCGAGCAATGATGTTGGACCCTGCCTTGATCGTCTGCGACGAGCCGACTTCGGCGCTCGACGTTTCTGTTCAAGAGCAAATCCTCACGCTCTTGGAGCATCTGCAGGACAGCTTGAACCTGTCGTATTTGTTCATCTCGCACGATCTAGCTGTCGTGGCACGCATTGCCGACGAAGTAGCTGTTATGCGGCAGGGGCTGGTCGTGGAGCAGGCCCCACCAGAAACTTTGTTTTATAACCCCCGGCATCCCTACACCAAAGCGCTGATCGCAGCGCAACCAGAACCTGACATAAACAGGCCGATCGACCTTAAACTGGTTGCTTTAGGCGCAGGTTCGCCCGACAGTTGGGAAGATGCCTTCCGTTTCTCCGACTCCATGATACCCTCACTAATAGAGATGGAGCCTGGCCATAAGGTACGTTGCCATGTTTAAGACTACCCGTGATACGTTTTTTGCCGCTTCGCTGACCTTGCTGGGTATGCTGCCCACGAACGCATTTTCCAATTCGGAATTGCAGGAAAGCGCGTTCTGGAAATCCGAAGTCGACAGTGGCGACCTGCCGCCGGTTCAGGATCGCATTCCTTCCGAACCACTAGTAGTGGACCTCACCAAGAAAGGGCGCGAACTGGGCACGCCGGGCGGCACATTGCGTACTATGGTCACGCGATCCAAAGACATTCGCCAGATGGTCGTTTACGGCTATGCCCGCCTAGTAGGTTTTGACAACAACTACGAACTGGTTCCCGATATTCTTGCATCGTTCGAAAACGAAGATAACCGCAAATTTACACTCAAGTTGCGCGAAGGGCATAAATGGTCTGACGGCTCACCATTCACGTCGGAAGATTTCCGCTATTGGTGGGAGGACGTTGCGAACAACGAACTGCTCAGTCCTTCTGGCCCACCAGATTTTCTGCTTGTCGAAGGTCAGTCTCCGACGGTGAGTTTCCCCGACGAAAGAACTATTGTCTATGAGTGGGAAAACCCCAACCCGAGTTTCTTGCAGTCTTTAGCCCAAGCTCGCCCACCGTTTATTTATCGACCTTCGGAATTCCTGAAAAAATACCATGAGAAATTCGCTGATAGTGAGGAGTTGGCTTTTGCTGTTGATGACGCGCGCGTAAAAAGCTGGGCGGCTTTGCACAACAAGCTGGATAACCTCTACAAATTCGACAATCACGAACTACCGACTTTGCAGCCATGGCTGAATGCAAGCTCGGGAAAGAAAATCCGGCACAACTTTGTACGAAATCCCTATTATCACAGGATCGATACGAATGGTGTGCAACTGCCGTATATCGACGTTGTCGAAATGGAGATTGTCGCCCCCGGATTGGTGGCTGCCAAAACAAACGCCGGCGAATCGGACTTGCAGGGGCGCGGTCTCGCATTCCGAGATGCCTCGATCCTCAAGAAAGGCGAGGCAGAGGGCGGTTACACTACCCTATTGTGGAAAACCGGGGTGGCTTCTCAGATCGCTATATATCCGAACCTGAATTTCTCAGACGATGCATGGCGCGATGTGCTGCGCGATGTCCGCGTAAGGCGAGCTCTATCTCTGGCAATTGACAGGGAGACAATCAATCAAGCTCTCTATTTCAAACTGGCCAAACCCGGGGCGATGTCAGTTCTGCCAGCCTCGCCTTTCTATAGCGAGGAAAACGCACAGTCATGGGCCCAATTTGACCCCGAGCAAGCCAACGCTCTGTTGGATGAGGCTGGATTGGACCAACGCGACGGCAACGGCATTCGGAAACTGCCTGATGGTCGCCCAATGGAGCTGGTGATCGAAACGGCCGGGGAACGGCAAGAGGTAGAAAACGCCTTGCAGATTGTTACCGACAACTGGCGAGACGTCGGGGTCAAACTGGTCATGCGCCCGCTGGATCGGGACATTCTGCGAAACCGGGTTTTTTCAGGCAATACGATGGCATCGGTCTGGTTTGGATGGGACGATGGTATTCCACAGGTGCACACGTCTCCTGCATACTTGGCACCGACCGATCAAGTCTTTCTTGCTTGGCCGAAATGGGGGCAATTCTACCAAACAGGTGGCGATGCCGGTGAACCGCCAGATTTGCCCGAAGCTGAGCGTTTGATGACACTTGCACACGATTGGGAAATTGCGGCGACAGACGAAGAACGCACGGCGGCTTGGCGTGAAATGCTGGATATTCACGCGGATCAGTTGTACGCGATCGGCATCTTAAATGGGGCTCCGCAGCCCATAGTCGTTTCGAACCGACTGCGCAACGTACCCGAGCAAGCCATGTGGGCATGGGAGCCGGGTGCGCATTTTGGCATCCACCGCCCAGACGAATTCTTCTTCGCCGACTGAGTCAGGAGCAGCCATATGGTCATGCTGCGCTACGCAGTGTATCGCTTTTTCACGATGCTGCTGACGTTGTTGGTGGTCTCGGTCCTGATATTCGTAATTATCAATCTTCCACCAGGCGACTACCTCAGCAATCAGATCGCGGAATTGCAGGCCTCGGGCCAGTCTGCCGGTGTGGCTAAGGCAGAGTTCCTAAGAAAGGAATATGCTCTGGACCGTCCAATGTGGGAGCAATATTTGATCTGGATGGGTTTCTGGCAGGGACCGCATGGTTTCGAAGGCTTATTGCAGGGAAATTACGGTTGGTCGTTTGAATTTGACAGGCCCGTGTCCGAGATTGTAGGCGACACGCTTTGGCTAACCGTGGTGGTTAATCTGGCAGCGATTCTGTTTGTATACGCTGTTGCGCTTCCTCTTGGTGTCTTGGCCGCTGCTCGGTCCAGAACGTGGATCGATTATACCTCTGCTTTCGTGGGGTATCTTGGACTGGCAACACCCAACTTTTTGTTGGCTCTTATCTTGTTCTATTACGGGCACCGGTATTTCAACCTACCAATCGGTGGCTTGATGGATCCAATATACGAAGGCCAACCGATGAGTTGGGATAAGCTGAAATCCATTCTGGTTCACTTGATCGTCCCGACATTTGTAATTGGCACTTCTGGCGCGTCGGCAATGATGCAACGCCTGCGGGCAAACATGTTGGACGAACTCGGTAAGCCTTATGTGGAAACTGCTATTGCAAAGGGCATGTCCCCGTCGCGGATGCTTACAAAGTACCCACTGCGTGTGGCCTTCAACCCATTCGTCGCGGACATCGGCAACCTCTTGCCGTCAATGGTCTCAGGTTCGGTTCTGGTTTCGGTTGTCCTTGGTCTTCAGACCATTGGTCCGACCCTATTGACGGCTCTTAAGACGCAAGACCAATTCTTATCAGCGTTTATTCTGATGTTCGTGGCACTGCTAACACTTATCGGCACAATGATATCGGATATTCTTCTTGTCATGCTGGACCCACGCATTCGATATGAGGGGCGTGAAGCATGACCGACAGACCAGACGACCGTTTCGTAGACGATGCCCCGTTCGACCCAAACGCATCCATACAGCAATTGGAGCGCGCGGATCTTGATGCCCCGAACTGGGTTCTGGTTTGGCGGAAGTTTAAAACCCACAAACTTGGCTTGATCTCAGGCATATTCCTGTTGTTTTGCTATCTGATGTTGCCCTTTGCAGGGTTCATTGCACCCTATGGGCCCAATGACCGGAACGGGGAACATCTTTATGCACCGCCGCAATCCGTCAACTGGTTCCACGAAGGGGAATTTGTAGGCCCATTTGTTTATCCCATTGTAGCCGAGGCTGATCTTGAAACTTTTCAATGGAAGTTTGTTCCTGATACCGAAGATCCACGCCCAGTTCGGTTTTTTTGCGAAGGATCGGAATACAAACTAGCAGGGCTGATCAAGACGAACACCCATCTTTTCTGTGCGCCTGAAGGTGCGACTTTGTTCCTTTGGGGATCAGATCGCCTTGGTCGTGATGTATTTAGCCGAATTTTATACGGCGCTCAGCTATCGTTGACAGTTGGCCTAATCGGAATTTCGGTGTCGTTCTTTCTAGGCATTCTTTTCGGATCTATGGCCGGGTATTTTGGCGGCAAGATCGACTGGGTTATCAACCGTGTTATTGAAATCCTCCGCTCATTGCCCGAATTACCTTTGTGGCTCGCTTTATCCGCTGCTGTTCCATCGAACTGGAGTCCTGTGGCGGTGTTCTTCATAATATCGATTATTCTGGGCATCCTCGACTGGCCTGGGCTCGCCCGATCCGTTCGTGCCAAGTTTCTGTCGCTGCGAGAAGAAGAATACGTACGTGCCGCCGAGATGATGGGGGCAAGTTCGGGTCGGGTGATCCGAAAACATTTGCTGCCGAATTTCATGTCTCATCTTATCGCCTCGGCCACGCTTTCTATCCCCGCGATGATCCTAGGTGAAACGGCACTCAGTTTTCTTGGCCTCGGTCTGCGTGCCCCAGCAGTAAGTTGGGGTGTGATGCTGAACGACGCGCAGAACCTAGCGTCGATCGAAATTTACCCTTGGACTGCAATCCCAATGTTGCCAATCATCGTTGTTGTTTTGGCATTCAACTTCCTTGGTGACGGCCTGCGCGACAGTTTGGATCCGTACCAACAATGAGCCTTCTTGCCTCTCTCCCGGCCCCCGGTACTTTTGAGTCTGCGGGCACAGGCGACCTGCCCAGCGCGTTTGCTGTGTCAGAACTGGCGACATTGAGTTGCGCCGCTGTGGGGCAAGAACTTTCCCGTCTGATGACAGTAACAAACCTGACCGCGAATAGTCAGTCGGTGTCAGTTGACCATCGTCTTGCCTCGCTATGGTTCGGCGAATCCTTTAAACCTGACGGCTGGCAGATGCCAAGCTTGTGGGACGCCGTTGCAGGGGATTACCGTGCAGCGGACGGCTGGATCAGATTGCACACCAACCTTCCTCACCACAGGGCGGCCGCGCTGGGGGTTCTTAAAGCCGAAGTAGATCGGGAATCTGTGGCTAGGGCTATTCGCCGATGGACCGTTGCCGATCTTGAAAGCGCGATCGTTGCCGAAGGTGGCGTCGCCGCCGCCATGCGAAGCCGGGCTGAGTGGCAGGACCATCCTCAGGGCCGGGCAATTTCTCGCGACCCGCTCATAGGCTGGCAGTCTCCAAGAGGCGTCAAGCTTCGTGATCGACCACAAGCATCCGTAAGCCGACCCTTGGCTGGGTTAAGGGTTTTGGACATGACACGCATTTTGGCCGGGCCTGTGTCGACCCGAACACTTGCCGGTTTCGGAGCAGATGTTTTGCGTATTGATCCACCTGGCTGGGACGAACCGGGGGTCATAACAGGTGTTTCTTTGGGTAAACGTTGTGCCTATCTGGATTTGAAATCGCAATCAGGGCTGGATCGCCTGAGAGAGCTTCTTGCCCAAGCAGATGTATTTATTCACGGTTATCGCCCCGGCGCCCTGGATTCGCTCGGCCTGACTAAAGCCGAACGTGACGGTTTGGCTCCGAACAGAATCGAAGTTACTCTGGACGCTTACGGTTGGCAGGGACCTTGGGCCAACAGACGCGGCTTTGATAGTTTGGTGCAAATGAGCTCAGGCATTGCGCACGCCGGAATGGAATGGGCTAACGCTGATAAACCTACTCCGCTACCAGTGCAGGCATTGGATCATGCGACGGGCTATTTGATGGCGGCGGCAGCGCTGTCCGCAATGGCCGAAGCTGCGTCTGGACACACAGTCATGACAGCACGCCTTTCCTTGGCTAGGACTGCCGAACTGTTGGCCAGCTTAGCCAAGACCGGCACTGAGGGAAACATTACCACCGCTTCAATTGAGGATTACTCTCAAACGCCGGAAGATACAGGATGGGGGCCCGGTCGCCGCCTAAAGCCCGCTTTAACCGTTGGGCCCGCAAACATGCGTTGGAATCTGCCTGCTGGTCGGCTGGGCACTTCTGCCCCGGAATGGGCTTCACTCGGCGATTGAATTGTGCGCTGGGCCAAGTAATCCCGAAACACCAAAACAGCAAAAGCTTTATTGACGAAGGATGCCAAGGCGTCTTGGACACTCCCTAGCGATCATCTCCACCAGGGCCAATGTCATCAAGGTAATCTTCATCGATGGCGGCCTGCACCGCACCAGTCACTGCCTCGCGCTGCTTGGGTGACAAATCCTGAGCTTCCTTTTCATCAGCCAGTCGAACCGTTACCTCGCGGTGGGCGAACCGGATACCTTCTCGTGCAAAGAGTTCGCGAATTTCCTGGTAGACTTTTTTCCTCACCAACCACTGATCGCCGGGTTTGGTCATGAATTTTACGCGGATAATCATGGCTGAATCCTGCATTTCAATCACACCCTGCGATTTCAATGGCTGGATAAAGTTTTCTCCGATTACGGGGTCGCTCAACAACTCTTGACCAAGCTTCTTAATCAGCTTTCGAACCTTTTCCACGTCAGTGTCATAGGTCACACGCAGCGGCAACTTCATAATAACCCAGTCGCGAGAGTAATTCGTCAGCACTTTGATTTCGCCGAAAGGAATGGTGTTGAGCGCTCCCAAATGGTGGCGCAACTGAAACGATCGCACCGAAATCTTCTCGACCGTGCCTTTTACGTCGCCGATATCAATATATTCTCCTTTGCGGAAAGCATCATCCATCAAGAAAAACGCACCCGAAAAGATATCACGCACCAGCGTTTGCGAACCGAAACCCACGGCTAAACCGACCACACCTGCACCTGCAAACAATGGGCTGACGTTGATGCCTAGTTCCATCAGGATGATCAGCGCGATTGTGACGACAACAACCGCCAGAATGGCCCCACGGAACAGTGGAAGCAGCGTGGCCAGTCGGCTCTGTCCGCCTTCACCGCCTTCGTCGCCCAGCTCTGCTTCGACACCGCCGTCATCGGACTCTTCTGCGATTTTCGTGTCGATCCAAATACGGAAAAAGTGAAAAAGGATATAACCTATAAACAGGATCACCATCACATCCAGAGCCCGTTCGATCGGCAGGTCTTGGCTCCAATCGGCATCCGGGTACCAGATCACCACCAGTGCATACGCGCCTACTACAAAGGCAAGGATTCCTGCCACACGCCGGGCAAGGTCTTCGTAGGTCAGAAGATAGTGCTTTCGCAATTCAGCTTCTTCAGTTTCGAGAACTTCGCTTTCACCTTCGGGAGTTTCGGAGTTCAACTCTTCGATCATACGGGAACGATCGAAGTACCTTTCCAGCAGATAGTTCATTGCCCCATAAGCTATGACCACGGACATAAAGATCAGATATGTGCTGGCGATTAACGGTAGCGGAATCGGATTTTCCAGCGCCAGATCCACCGCAAGTCTGAACCAGCTGAACACAATATAGACAATCAAAGCAGGTGCCCAGGCAAAAGACACAAACCGCAGCAACCAAGAAACCTGGTCTGCAGCTCGCCCACCTCGTATTGCATGAGAAATGGCGCGGGCGTTGAACAGGATCATAAGGATGTTCCCAAAGGCACCCACCAATGTCAGGATGCCATATACCATTGCATAAACATTATAGTTCAGCCCGAAATCCGCCACCCATGTGGAAAACATCACCACGATGATGTCAAAAGTAGCCAAGCCCGAAGCCCAAAAATAAAGCCTCTTTGCGTGCCGGTCCGAGAATGGCGGCAAACGATACTGGCTTAGATAAGGTGACAATACCATTCGCCACAGATCTGAAACCGTGCGCGACAGAAAATATGCCGTAAAAATGGCTGTAACCGTAAACTGAACCGAAATATCTTCGGTTCTGCCAAAAACCAGAAAACCAGCCACAAGGGCAAAGAGCATGGCAAAAATTGTCGCCCCGATCCCTGTTAAAAAACGCATCACCAGAAACGGCATTTTCTCGCGATAGCCGATCGGGTTTTCCTTAATCCGCGACACAACATAGCGACGGGCAATTCGCTTGCCGTAAATTTCGATGGACAGCCATCGCCCCACCAGCAGGAACAGAATGTTCCAGCCCAAAAGCTCGACGTAGAACTGGATACGGCCATCCGGGCTCGTGTTGCGCAGGATATATTGCACCTCGAATATCGAGTAAGGCAGCGCCTCAAGCCGGGACTCCAAAGCCGCACGGAATTTCGAGAACCGCTCTTGCGCCTTCATCAACTGTGAACCGGCCGCCATGGGGTCGGACGATGATTCATCGCCGGGTTTACTATTTCCAGTCGCCGAAACAACTTGTCCCGTACTGTCGATAACTATTACGCTGGCACCTGCTTCTGTTGCGGCTCGGATCGCTCCGGCCAAATCACCTTCAGGCGCTGCATCCTCACTCGTTCCAGAAGTATAGCCTGGGATCAAAGAACTCTGCGCTGTGGCCTCGGTGGGCAGACCCAGTGTTACGGACCAAAGTACCCAGACCAACGCGGCCAAGAGTTTCAGTTTCATAGTTTTTTCATCCAGTTCAAAGTTGACGGATAGAGTACATAAGCTTTCGGTGTGGTTCAAACCTTGTGCTAAGGCTTCCCGAATTCGTGTTTTGTCCGTGTTCCGAACGCTATGCTTGGCATAAACGGTTTTCAAGCCAATGAAATTTGAATATGACCGCCAGTAAAGGGCATTAGTGGCCGGCTCTTGCCGAGTGCAGGGGTCATATGTTGCGCTACGACGGATAAATAGGTCAGACAAACAAAAGGATCGCATTTTCCTACTCGAAGTGTCTGGCGTATTGACAAGTGGCGATTTGCCTCTTTTGCAAGTGGCGGCAGAAGATGTACGATAAAGGGTGCAAACGCGCGGAGTTGCATCGAAACCTGAAGCAGGCAAAGGCATGAGCCTAGGCAAAACAAACGAAAATAAAGGCCGCGCACCGCGCATCCTATTTTACAGTCACGATACGTTCGGTCTGGGCCATTTACGGCGCTCTCGCGCTTTGGCTTCTGCGTTGACACAGGCAGATCCCAGCGCATCGGCTCTGATTCTGACCGGTTCGCCAGTTGCCGGTCGCTTCACCTTTCCGCAACGTGTCGATCACGTGCGATTGCCCGGAGTCACCAAAAGAGCCGACGGATCATATGCGTCGCAGACCATTGGTATGGGCATAGATGAAGTGACCGAGTTGCGATCGAATCTTATCAAGACGGCCGTCCAGCATTTTGATCCTGACGTGCTGATCGTTGACAAAGAACCCACCGGCTTCCGCGGTGAATTGCTGCCGACGCTTGAATATCTGGAAAACTCATGCAGCACACGGCTGGTGTTAGGGCTTCGTGATGTTCTGGACGAACCCGAAGTTTTGGCCGCTGAATGGGAGCGGAAAGAGGCGCTAATCGCGACCGAAAGGTATTACGACGAAATCTGGGTGTATGGGCTTCGCTCTGTCTACGATCCGACCATCGGCTTGCCGCTCAGCCCTGCTGCACAAGCCCGCATTCATTGGACAGGTTATCTGCGACGCGATTTGGGGCCAATCGGTGAAGCGCCCGAACAGCCCTATATATTAATTACGCCCGGCGGTGGTGGTGACGGAAAAGCGATGGTGAATCTAGTGCTCTCGGCTTACGAAAAAGACGAGAATCTTTCGCCGCGCGCAATACTGGTTTACGGCCCTTTCCTGTCAGGTGAGCTGCGCGACGAATTCGAGGCACGCGTTGCCGCATTGAATGGCCGCGTCACGGCGGTTGGATTTGAATCCCAGATCGAAACTCTGTTTGCTGGCGCGGCTGGTGTCGTCTGTATGGGTGGCTACAACACGTTCTGCGAGGTTCTGTCTTTTGACAAACGAGCCGTCATTGTTCCACGCACTACACCACGGCTGGAGCAATGGATTCGCGCCTCTCGGGCCGAGGATCTGGGACTTGTCCGGATGTTGGACGAAAAACGCGACGGGCTGACGCCAGAGGCCATGATCCGCGCTATTCGAGATTTGCCGAACCAACCGCTACCATCCGAGGCCATAGAAAGCGGATTGCTGGACGGGCTCGATTATGTAGCAAACCGTATCGACGTATTACTGGAACCGGACCAAGAGCGCGCGACGGGATGAACGCTAAAGGCCCCAATCTGGCGGTGCTGGTCAAAGGCTGGCCGCGCCTATCCGAGACCTTCATCGCTCAGGAACTTGTTGCGCTGCAGAATGCAGGCCACTCGTTCGATATTTGGTCTCTTCGCCATCCAACGGACACCAAACGCCATCCACTGCACGACAAGTTCCGTGGGCAGGTGCACTACCTGCCCGAGTATCTTTACGACGAACCAAATCGATTGGACGCTGCGCGGGGAATTGCGGTTCACCTTCCCGGATATGAAGCCGCCTACCGGATTTTTCGTAAGGATTTGCGTCGCGACCCAACCCACAATCGTATTCGTCGATTCGGGCAGGCTTGCGTATTGGCCGCCGAGTTACCCGCGGGAACACGGGCGCTTTACGCACATTTCCTGCACACGCCCTCTTCAGTTGCGCGGTACGCCGCCATTATGCGCGATCTACCTTGGAGTTTCTCGGCTCATGCCAAGGACATTTGGACATCTCCGGACTGGGAGAAGCGGGAAAAATTACAAGCGGTCACTTACGGAGCCACGTTTGGAGCGACCTGCACGGCTATCGGTGCCGACCACCTGAGAGGTCTGGCAGACGACCCCGACCGGGTGGATCTGATTTACCATGGCCTTGACCTGAGCCGTTTTCCGGAGCCGCCAGATAGAACCGAACGCGCGAACAATAGCCCTTTCCGTATGCTCTCGGTCGGTAGATTAGTCGAAAAAAAGGGGTTTGACAGGCTCTTGGACGCTTTCGCCCTTCTTCCTTCATCGCTGGATTGGTTTTGGACGCATATCGGTGGCGGCGCGCTGGATCGGGAACTGCGCTCTTATGCAAGCTCAAGAGGATTGTCGGATCGCATCACTTGGAAAGGTGCCTGTGATCAACCCGAGGTCGTCGCAGAAATGCGCCAGTCGGACCTATTCGTACTACCCAGTCGCATAGCAACGGATGGTGACCGCGACGGTCTGCCAAATGTTCTGATGGAGGCTGCTTCTCAGCGTCTACCAATCCTTTCGACGCCAGTCTCGGCCATTCCCGAATTCATTCAAAACGGCACGCATGGTATTCTGTCCCGGGACGAACCAACGGCTTTGGCGGACGCGATCATTGAAGTCGCAGAAAACCCCGAAAACGCCGCACACATGGCGGACGCTGCATACACACGTCTGCTTGCCGAATTTCGAATGGCCCCCGGCATTGCCCGGTTGTCAAAACGGTTAAATGAAATGTGTGCGGGTCTCATCTGATGGCAAGGGTTGCTTTTTACGCGCCTATGAAATCTCCGAACAGTTCAAAACCGTCCGGAGATCGGGAAATGGCCCGAAACCTGATGGCGGCAATCAAAGCTCAAGGAGATCGGGTGGATTTAGCGTCGGAACTGCGAATCTACGACAAGTTAGGCAACCCAGCTACGCAAGCGGAACTGCTGGAACGGGCACAAATTGAGGCAAATCGCCTGATTCACGAGCTTCCGCGGGACACCGAGATTTGGGTAAACTACCACAACTACTACAAGGCCCCCGACCTATTGGGACCAAAAGTCTGCAAAGCTCGTGAGATCCCTTACGTTCAGCTTGAAAGTACCAGAGCGCTTAGTCGCCTAACAGGGCCATGGGCAAGTTTTGCCCGAGCAGCGCATGAAGCATGCGATGCGGCAGACCTGATTTTTTATCTCACCGCAAATGACCTGATTGCGTTGGAACGTGAACGTTTCAAAAGTCAGGTGTTAGTTGAAATGCCGCCTTTTCTGCCAATCGACGAATTGCCCAATGCGTCCTTGAATGACGGTCCAATGCTGGCCGTGGGGATGATGCGAAGCGGGGACAAACTGGCTTCGTACCGAATTCTGGCAGAAACGCTGAATCTTTTGACCGGTGATTGGAAACTGAATATTGCTGGCGATGGGCCTGCCCGACACGACGTTCTATCGTTGATGGAGCCCTTTGGGAAAAAGGTTCAATTTTTGGGGCAATTGGACCGGATCCAATTGCAACGCGAATACGAAAGTGCGTCTATACTTGTCTGGCCGGGCGTGAATGAGGCCTATGGCATGGTCTATCTTGAAGCGCAGGCGGCAGGGCTGCCAGTTTCAGCGCAAGATCGACCCGGAGTACGCGATGTTCTTATGCCGTCCTCTTATCCTGGAATCGAAGACGGACCCCGGGGTCTTGCCGACCAAATCCAGAATTTTTTGGCCGATCTTTCCTTGCGCCGTTCTGAGGGCGCGCGTGCGCGGAAGTATGTGGCAGAACGTCACCTTTTGCCTAAAGCAACCAAGCGGTTTTGGACCGCAGTTCGACCATTATTGGAGGCACGATCATGAACCGTCTTGCACTGCTGCGTCACGGACATACGCAATGGAACCGCGCTGGCAAAATTCAGGGCCGCACCGACATCCCGCTGGATGCCGAGGCTCGTTCCGAGTTGTCCGGCTATAGCCTGCCGGCCCCTTGGAATAGCGCGGTGTTGTGGTCAAGTCCGCTTGAACGAGCCAAAGAAACTGCTCAATTGGTTGCGGGTCGCTCTCCGCGCATTTCAGATGCTCTTACCGAAATGGACTGGGGGCATTGGGAGGGGCAACGCGGTCAGGATTTGATCGCAGAACCAGACAGCACCTTTCGTCATATTGAGGACTGGGGCTGGGACTACCGCCCTCCGCAAGGCGAAAGCCCGGCCGAGCTGTGGGCGCGATTGAAACCTTGGCTTCAAATGCTGCAAGGTGAAAATTTGGCTGTCTGTCACATAGGTATAATGCGGGTCATTCTTGCGAAGGCATCCGGGTGGGAGTTTCAAGGTCCCGCACCTTTCAAAATCAAGAGAAACCGTTTGTACATAGTACATCTCGATACCATGCGGGCCGAGCCTGACCCGCTCCGTTTGCCAAGGCACGAGGTATCCGGATGAAAGTCATGATCGTCGTGACACATCTGTTGGGCACAGGGCACCTGAGCCGGGCGCTGACCTTGGGCCGGGCATTTTCACAAAAACAGCATCAAGTTTTTGTAGTCTCAGGTGGAATGCCAGCACCGCAGTTGGACACGACAGGATTAACATTGTTTGGGTTGCCGCCTCTCCGGTCAGACGGCACTCACTTCACGCGATTATTAGATCAGTACAGTGAGGTCGCTGACCTCAACTACATGGACGCCAGAACCGAAGCCTTGGAGAAAGCTTTAATTTCGTTTCAGCCAGACGTATTAATAACGGAACTTTTCCCATTTGGACGGCGAGCACTTACTGCCGAGTTTCTCAATGTTTTGTCAGCAGCTCGCGCTCTGACAAAACCACCGATCATTCTTGCATCGATCCGTGACATTCTGGCGCCACCTTCCAAGCCATCAAAGGCTGAGAGGACGGATGAAATTATAGGGCAGTTCTATGATGCCGTTCTGGTACATTCTGAACCTTCGATTACCCAGTTAAGCGTCAGTTGGCCGGTATCAGACTTACTGGCCCGACGGTTACGTTATACAGGATTTGTTGCTCCAAATTCCCCTGAGCCTCACCCTGATGGCTTGGGGACCGGAGAGATTTTGGTCAGTGCTGGCGGAGGTTCGGTCGGACAGCCGATTTTTCACGCGGCGATCGAGGCCGCTCGGAAAATGCAGGGCCATCGCTGGCGACTTCTGGTTGGCGGTCAAGACGCTCCGGCCCGCATAGCACATCTGACGGAATTGGCGGAAGGCGCGCCAGTTACCATTGAATCGGTGCGGCCCGACTTTCGACAGATGCTGCCTTTGGCAGCCGCTTCGGTCAGCATGTGCGGTTACAACACCGCGATGGACTTGCTTCAAACCGGTGTTCCTGCCGTTTTGATCCCATTCGACGATGGTAACGAGGTCGAACAAACATTGCGCGCGCGCAGCCTGGCGCATCAATCTGGATTTGCCACGGTCGCCAACTCCGACCTGAATGCTCAAACCCTTGCCAAGGCCGTAAAAACGGTGCTGTCAAACAAAAGGCGAGCCAAAATGACTCATGGAGTCGATGGGGCAAATAAATCAGTCGAAATTTCAGAAGAAATTTGGAAAGCCAAACAATGAGCGTCGACTGGACTCCTTTGCGGAACGAACTGCGACATTGGCAAGCAGATGATTTAGAGTTTCCGCTTTGGTGGCGGGACGACGACGCAATTTCTGTTACGGATCAACTTAAAACTCTTACGGCAATCTCAGAGTCGCTTGAATTACCCGTTCACCTAGCGGTAATTCCTCAGGAAGCTAGAACTTCGCTGGTTGATTTTTGTGCCGACAGTCCCTTTCTGATCCCGGTTGTACACGGTTGGGCGCATCAGAATCATGCCCCTGACGTTGAAAAGAAATCCGAGTTTCGCTTGCATCGGCCAATGGCGGAAATGGTAGCTGAAATTAAAAATGGAATAAACAAATTGGGGAATTTGTTTGGTGACCGTCTGTGCCCCATGTTTGTCCCACCTTGGAACCGAATTGCTGCAGAAACCGTTCAACAATTGCCTATTCTGGGCTTTCGATTCCTGTCGACTGCCACGCCACGCGAAACCAGATTTATTGCGCCCGGGCTTGAACAGATAAATACCCACATCGACCCGATTGATTGGCATGGAACTCGAAGTTTGATCGAACCGGACATCATTGTCGGCGACGTAGTGAGCCTGCTGCGCGATCGCCGCGAAGGGCTGGCAGACAACTCTGAACCCTTAGGTGTGCTGACGCATCACCTTGTCCACGATCAAGCTGTCTGGGCATTTACCCGGGAACTGATAGTTAGGCTTCTTGAAGGTCCCGCAACTGTCTGGGCCGATCTCGAAACACTGAATAACCAAGGAGACCATGGATGAGCCGATTGGATTCCATGCTGCGCCGCCTTACCGCTCAAAGGGATGGTCTGAACTGGGCCGCCAATCAAATTGCCGGCCGTGAGGGCGATGTTTTGGATATGGGGCTTGGAAATGGTCGCACGTATGATCATCTGAGAGAAATTCTGCCAGATCGGCGAATTTGGGTAATGGACCGCGCGCTGCAATGTCATCCGTCTTGTGTGCCTCCGGCCCAAGACTTTCTACAGGGCGAGGCAGAACCGATGCTGCAAAAGCTCGCCAGTATGGGTCGCAGAATTATTTTGGCACACTACGATTTCGGGCGAGGCATCAAGGCCGAAGACGTTGCCGAGGCCGCCCGCCTAAGCCCTTTGATTTCAAAGGTAATGCTGCCTGATGGTTTATTGATCTCAGGGCAGCCTTTGGTGGGTCTTGATCAGATTAAAGGCCCGGAAACAATCGCTCCGGACCGATATTTGTTCTATCGCGCTGGATCAGGCGACACGCTGCCCACGTGACCAGACAGCTTTCAATGCTGGTACACCGGCGCGTATCCGAAACCGGATCAAATCGGCACGCAGCCCAGGTCTCAACTCTCCACGATCTTTCAATCCGGCGGCTTGCGCAGGTGCCTGCGTCACTGTTCTGATTCCGCGGGCTAAACCGCCCCAGATATCCCCCAGTTGTACCGCCGAAAGCAACAGTGAGGAAGGCACGTAATCCGAAGACATTATGTCCAAATAACCAAGTTCAGCGAGATCCTGCGCAGCAACGTTCCCGGAATGAGATCCACCGCGAATGATGTTCGGCGCACCCATCATGACCTTGATGCCATGATCATGGCAGGCCCGTGCCGCTTCAATGGTTGTCGGGAACTCGGCAAGACGAATACCGTGGCCTGCGGATACTTTGACCTGTTCCTCGGTCGTATCGTCATGACTGGCTAAAACGGCCCCAAAGCGGCGCGCGGCTTTGACGGTTTCAATTTCATGTTGGTCGCCGTGCCGATCACGTAATGTTTTTAGGTGCGATACATGCTGGATGAATGTATCGTCATCCATCGCGTATTTGCCCTTCATGTAGGCTTCCAGCTTACCAATATCCCGAAACTGCCGCTGTCCCGGAGTATGGTCCATTATCGACACAAGACCAACGCGGTCATCTGGGCCAAATTCATCCAACTCATCAACTAGGGTTTCCGAGCACACTTCGGCGCGCAGATGCAGGAAATGGCTGATCTTCAACGCATCTGCCTCTCGCAGCTGCCACAGCTCCTGTGACAGGCCCCGCGCGTATTTCAGATACCTGCGGGCACCTGAGGGGATGGATCCAACCCGCATTGCATCGAAAACTGTCGTGATCCCTGTGCTCGCTAATTCCGAATCGTGCGCGATTATTGCCGCGGCATGCGGCCAATCGACTTGTGGCCGAGGTTGGATATGACGTTCCAGGTTATCCGTGTGCAGCTCTACCAAACCAGGACTGATGTAATCACCTTCGCAGTCTATTCCGCCCTTTGGTATCGCAGATCCGGTTGCGATGTCGGTTATGGTTTCACCAACGACTCGAACGCTGCCGGTAATGGTCTCGTCGGTCAATACAACCGACGCATTGGCAAGGATCAATTCTTCTGTCATCTGAACTTCACAATGTTTGAGCTAAGGAACGGCCACGCAATAGGAGGCCAATGTGACATTCACGCGATACGCTATCTATTTTTCGCCACCAACGGATGCTCCGTGGGCGCAGTTCGCGACCAGCTGGCTGGGTTGGGACATGGCGCGCGGCGTCGAAGTCACGCATCCGGTCGCAGAGGGCATCGATGTCTCTGCTGTCACGGACGTTCCGCGAAAGTACGGTCTTCATGCGACGATGAAACCACCCTTCCACCTGCGCCAAGGGCAAACACTTTCGGAATTGCAAAGTGCGTGTGAGGTTCTGGCGAGCCGCCTGACCCCGATCAGGCTGGACGGCCTCGAAGTTGCCCGCCTTGGTCGATTTGTTGCCTTGCGTCCGATCGGCGATTTGAGCGAACTGAACAATTTGGCTGCAGCATGCGTCCAAGAGCTTGACGAGTTTCGCCATCCACCTTCTGCCAGCGAACTGGATCGACGCCGCGCTGCCGGCTTGACCCCCAAACAGGATCAAAACCTGTTGAAGTGGGGATATCCTTACGTCTTGGACGAGTTTCGATTTCACATCACCCTTAGCGGCAAGCTGGACAAGTCGATACTGCAAATCGTAAAAACGACACTGGACCGCGATCTGGCGCCGATGTTGCCGGTGCCATTTCAGATCAATGACCTGACATTGGTTGGTGAAGCAGAAGACGGGCGCTTTCATTTGATTCACCGTTACGCTCTCACCGACTGAAGGCGGTCCAAGATTTTGTCCACTGTTTCGACGAGAGTTCCTGAATTGTCGACGACAAAAACTTGTTTCAACCCCTGGGGTAATGGTGCTTTGGCCTGCCGCAGTCGCCGCTTTTGTTCTTCGTTGCTTTCCCGTCCTCGCCTCAAAAGCCGTTGCGCCAGTACTTCGGCATCCGCAGTCAATGAAATTACGATCAGATTGCCGAACGTTTGCTGTGCTTCTAACAATACCGAACGGGAAAGATTGACCAAAACAGCGTCACTGTTTTGCCGCTGCGCTTCGACGTCTTTGGGTATGCCATAGCTCAAGCCGTGGGCCACCCAATTCAAAGCGAATACACCGTCCAAAACCATTTGTGCGAATGCCTCGGGTGAAACCCGATCAAAGTCTTCGCCTTCCTCTCCTTCGGGCCGTGTAATTACTCGCCTTACGCGCCGATATCCAAGGAAACGGGTCTCTAAAGCTTCAATTACGCTGTCCTTGCCCACCCCAGAGGGACCCACAATCGCGATTACAGGTGCCAGACTCATGCAACCATCTCCGGTGTGAATTCCGAGACATTGACCTCTCGGTCGCATACTGTTTCGCGGGCTTCAATGTCATGGAATATTCCAACAATGGCAGCTCCTCGTGCTTTTGCCTCTTTGATCAGTGTCAGAACTGTTTCGCGGTTCTTTACATCCAAGCTTGCCGTTGGTTCGTCCAACAACATCGCCGGGTAGTCGTGAGCAAATCCCCGAGCGATATTCACACGTTGCTGTTCACCACCTGAGAAGGTCGTCGGACTGAGCGGCCAAAGCCGATCAGGAATACTAAGCCGGGTTAGCAAACTCGCAGCCTTTTCAAGAGCCTTTTGCTTATCACTGCCTGTGGCAAGCAATGGTTCAGCCACAACCTCAAGTGTCGGCACCCTTGGAACAACGCGAAGGAATTGACTGACATAGCCCAGCGTTTCACGCCTTAACTTTAGAATTTCGCGCGGTTCAGCCTTTGCCACATCCAACCCGGCGACCAAGACCTGTCCCAACCCGGCCAGATAGTTTCCGTAGATCACCCGCATCAAAGTGGATTTACCCGCGCCCGAGGCCCCGGTTAACGCAACACATTCACCCGGCTCTACTTTCAGCGAAGCACGCTCCATTACCGGGATCGTTACACTGCCCTGATTATGCAGCGTAAAACTCTTACTTACGTTTTTGAGTTCAATCATTGTTGGCCACCTCAGACCTGCAAAACGCTCGAGACGAGTAGCTGTGTGTAGGCATGCTGCGGATCGTCCAGTACCTGATCAGTCAGCCCGGCCTCGACCACGTGGCCATCCTTCATCACCATCAATCTGTCTGCCAGCAGTCGCACAACGGCCAGATCATGGGTGACGATGATGGCGCTCAGCCCCATCTCACGCACCAGTCCGCGCAACAGATCCAGCAGCCTCGCCTGAACCGAAACATCCAGCCCACCTGTTGGTTCGTCCATGAACACCAATCGGGGTCCGGTCACTAGGTTTCGCGCAATCTGCAATCGCTGTTGCATACCGCCAGAGAAAGAAGTTGGGCGATCATCTAAACGGGTTTCATCAATTTCGACCCGGCCCAACCAGTCAATTGCTTTGGTGCGGATATTACCGTAGTGGCGCTCGCCGACTGCCATAAGCCGCTCACCGATATTGCCTCCGGCGCTTACCGACATGCGCAACCCATCGCGCGCATGTTGATGCACAAATGCCCAGTCGGTCCGCCCCAGCATCCGGCGTTCAGGTTCGGACATGGTAACTGTGTCCATCGGGCCATCGGTTTTTGTATCAAAGACCACCTGCCCTGCATCAGGTTCCAGATGGCCTGCCAAGCAGTTCAGCAACGTCGACTTGCCCGAACCGCTCTCGCCTACAATGCCCATAACCTCGCCCGGGTAGAGGTCAAAACTCACTTCAGCGCATCCGATCCGGGTTCCATAACGCTTCTCGATGCCTTTCACCTGCAACAGGGGGGTCACGCCGCGTCCTCCTTAGCTAATCGGCCTGCGTGACCCGCCTCACGCCGGGACCGGCAATAATCTGTGTCCGAGCAGACAAACATGCGGTTGCCTGCATCATCTGTAATTACCTCGTCCAGATAACTGTTCTCCGCACCGCACAAATCACATGGATGATCAGCCTTGGTCGCTTCGAACGGATAGTCCTCAAAGTCTAGACTGACGGCTTTGGTATGCGGCGGCACAGCGTAAATTCGTTGTTCACGCCCGGCACCAAAAAGCTGTATCGCGTCCATTTCCAACTTGGGATTATCGAATTTTGGGATAGGCGATGGATCCATCACATACCGTTCCGACACCTTTACCGGGTAAGCGTAAGAGGTCGAAATAGCGCCGTGCTGGCTGATATCCTCATATAATTTCACATGCATCAGCCCGTATTCCTCTAGGCTGTGCATCTTGCGCGTCTCGGTCTCTCGGGGCTCTAGAAAACGCAAAGGTTCAGGGATCGGCACCTGGTAAACAAGAATCTGATCTTCTCGCAAAGCCGCTTCCGGAATTCGATGACGGGTTTGAATGATCGTTGCTTTTTCCGTCTCTTCGGTCGTTTCGACACCGGCTGTTTTTTCAAAAAACTTGCGGATTGATACCGCATTCGTCGTGTCATCAGCGCCCTGATCGATAACCTTTAAAGTGTCATCCGGGGTGAGCGTCGCGGCCGAGACTTGCACGCCTCCTGTGCCCCAGCCATAGGGCATCGGCATCTCTCGACTGGCAAAAGGCACCTGATAACCCGGTACTGCCAAACCTTTGAGGATCGCGCGACGTATCATGCGCTTGGTCTGCTCATCTAAGTATGCAAAATTGTACTCGCTCATAGGAAACCTCTTTCGATCAACGCGATCTCCAACGCCTTCGGTGTTGTGAAATGGATGCCATCCATGCCGACGGCACGAGCGCCTTCGACATTGTGCAACCCATCATCGACAAAGGTGCAGTCCTCAGGGGCAATTCCTGCCCTTTCGCAAAGCAGCTGGAAAATTCGCGCGTCTGGCTTCATGACGCCTTCTTGTCCGGAAACAATGACGGTACCGAACACCTCAGCCAATCGTGGATGAACCTTCAATCCCTCGGGCCAAGTCTCCGCTGACCAGTTGGTTATAGCATGAACTGGCGTTCCCACCTCTTTGAGCCGGCCCAAAAGGTCCCATGTTCCTTGTATCGGATTTTCAACAGTTCGCGTGTATAGCGCGACGTATTCAGCGAACAGGTTACTGTCCTGCGGATCGTCTATTTCCTGTGCCAGATCGACAAAGCTTTCCCCGTTGTCTCCACGTGCATTGAGGACCTTGAAATCAGTCCTTTCAAGGAATGCACGCGCAGCATCTTCTGAACCAAGGATCTCGGTCCATGCCAAATGCGGTTGCCAATCTATCAAAACACCGCCGATATCGAAGACGACTGCCCTCATTCTGCCGCCTCCTTCATTGTAACCCGTTCTTCAGCCTCTCGGCGCAGTTTGCGCACCAGTTCCAGTTCAGATTGAAAATCAACGTAATGCGGGAGTTTGATGTGCTCTAGAAAGCCGGTCGCCTGAATATTGTCCGCATGGCTAAGCACAAACTCCTCGTCCTGCGCAGGAGCGCCCATATTGTCCTCGCCTAGTTCTTTCCAACGCAAGGCGCGGTCCACCAGAGCCATTGCAATAGATTTTCTCTCTGATTGCCCGAATACCAGCCCATAGCCCCGCGTGAATTGGGGAGGTTCCGTTTTTGAGCCTTTGAACTGATTTACCGTCTCGCATTCAGTCAGTTCGATTTCCCCAATATCAATTGCAAATCCAAGTTCGGGAATGTCCATCTGGACCTCGACCTTGCCGATCCGCAACTCACCGACAAACGCATGGTTGCGTGCGTAACCGCGCTGGGTCGAATAGGCCATACCCAGCACAAACCCCTCATCCCCGCGCGTCAAGGATTGCAAACGAAGCGGACGGTTTGACGGAAACTCCATTGGCTCGCGTGTCAGGTCACCGGGTGTAGCATCGCTTGGCGGTTCGTCCTGAATGATACCTTCGCCCGTCAGAAACTCGGTAATATGCGGCGTTGGATTTGTTCTAGGTAAGGCCTCTGGCGCCGAAGCAACCTCGCCCTCAGCTGCCAGTTTGAAGTCCAACAATCGGTGCGTATAGTCGAATGTTGGGCCAAGAACCTGCCCACCTGGGGCGTCCTTGAATGTTGCCGATATTCGTCGGTCACAAGCCATCTTACCGGTCTCTACCGGAACTGAGTATCCAAAGCGCGGCAGCGTCGTGCGATAGGCGCGGATCAGAAAGATCGCTTCTATCAAATCACCCCGAGCCTGCTTGATTGCTAATGCTGCGAGATCAGGGTCAAACAGTGATCCCTCGGCCATAACTCGATTGACGGCCAGGCTAAGTTGCTCGCGTATCTGTGCCAGACTCAGCTCAGCTACATCGATCGCCCCGCGCCTTTCTTCGGCCAACCAGGCATGGGCATTTTCGATGGCTTTCTCGCCACCTTTTACGGCAACATACATTGTCTAATCCCCCGCCCCAATCTGTGTGCTTCGCGGCAGCGCCGCGATCTTATCTTTGCTGGTAAAGAAAAAGTCGCATCCAAGTGGGTAAAGCCGAGCATTATCCTGCAGCACCCCGACGTCCGGCAGTGAAAGGTGACTGGCTTGTTTGATGCCAGGTCCACGCAGAGTGCTTCCTTGCGGAAGCAATTCGTCGCATTCCACTATCAGTGTCGCCGATCGATCAGGGTATTCCGGAGTTCCAATCCGGTATGAACCTAAGGGCATCAACTCATCCCAAGTTCCCACCGCAAAATCCGCTTCTGCCGCTGAGGTGATCGGGGCACCCGTATGAAAAACAAGCCAATTCCGAACTTCCGACGTGTTTATTCGGCCTGCTAAGTGAACTGATGTTTCCTGATCGCAAAGCGTCAGCAGCAAAGTGCCTGTGGCGACCGACAACGGCCCAGGAGGCAAGACCCCCTTCAACTCCCGAATTTTTCCCGGGCGCGCCATGACGGTCATGGCGGCGCGAAACGCATGGGCGGCGTCGACCGGCGCGTTTTGAAATCCGCCAGAAAATTGTGCGTGTTGGGTCATGTGTCTTCTCCACGCACCATCGTGAAAAACTCGACTTTGGTGGCAGCGGCCTTTGCTGCTCGGGCAGATTTAGTGTCATTCATTTGCCGCATTAACGGATCGATCACCCGATCTTTCACCTGATCCGCCGATCCCGTTTGCATGAGAGCATCAACAAGCGCCGCTATTTCAGCTGCGGACTTCGATCGGCCCTGAACGTATCCATGACCAATCGGTCCGCTCTGCAACGCCAGCGAACATCGAGTGACCGTCATTTCACCTAGGTTGAACGGCGCACCCGTGCCTCCTGTGCGCCCTTGGATCATAACACCGCCCACCTCGGGTCTGCGCAGCCACTCAAACTTTGGGCTTAGCGCAGCTTTTGTCCAAGCATCCTCTAACGCATCGTGGGGCACGCGGGCCAAAAGCCCCATCCACGTACGACGCGCCTCTGCTGAAATATCCGAATTTTCCGCCATCAAAGCCTCTTGGCCAGGTTGTCTGCCTATACTATACAACTAGACAAATAATACAGTTGCGCTTTCGTGCGCGCAATCCTCTACCGTGTGAATTTTTGGTGACATGAAAAAAACGCCGATTTGGAAAAGCATCGCCCTGAATCTGACCTCTGACATTGCAGAGGGCCGTTACGGAACCGGAGACCGCCTGCCGACCGAAGCGCAATTAGCAGCCAAGCACGGGGTCAATCGACACACCGTAAGACGCGCGCTTTCGGATTTGGCCGAACAGGGATTGGTCCACCCTCGACGAGGTGCGGGAGTTTTTGTCGCCGCGCGACCCACGGACTACCCAATCGGAAAGCGCGTCCGGTATCACAAAAGTATTTCCGCTAGCGGCAAAATTCCCGGGAAAAAGATCCTTGCACTGACTACTCGAGCTGCTGACGAAACTGAAGCTGATGCACTGAATCTTACCGCTGGGGACGCGGTGCATGTATACGATGGGTTGTCCTTAGCCGATGGTCAACCAATCGCTATGTTTCAAAGCCTTTTTCCGGCAGAGCGCCTGCCCGGCATTCTGGATGCCCTAACACAGACGGGTTCAGTCACGCGCGCACTACAGCTCTGCGGCGTGGACGACTACACTCGAGTGTCGACGCGATTGACGGCCAGAGCAGCCAGCGCAACGCAAGGGTTACACCTGAAGTTACCCGAAGGCGCCCCGGTTCTTCATTCACTAGGCATCAACGCGGATTCCAGCGGACAACCAGTAGAGTTCGGCAAGACAGTTTTTGCTGGCGAGCGCGTGACGTTAACGCTGAGCGAGGAATGAAGACAGGCAACGGCTGAGCACTTCGATCATCATTGAGAAGGTAAAGCAAGGACTGAACCACAGGCTCGATTTAGACGAAAGCGCTAGTCTGATGATGTGTTTTGGGGCTTCATTCATACTTTTCCAGAAATGCCTCGGCTTTCAGAGTTCGGAAATCCGATAAAGCTTCTCTAAGGCGGTCATGGCTCCAATCCCACCAAGCCAACGCTGTCATACGCTCGGAAATATCCATTGAAAAACGCCGACGTATAGGTTCGGCCGTGACGCCTGCAACGATTGTATATGGTGCTACGTCCTTGGTGACTATTGCTCCGGATGCGACAACTGCCCCGTGACCGATAGTGACTTCGGGCTTGATTATCGCAGCATGTCCGATCCAGGTGTCGTGCCCAATTTCGGTCCTTCGGCTCGCGCGGTATTCAAACCACTCCGCATCATCTTCTGCATCGTCCCAATAGCTGGTCGACCGATAATGAAAGTGGTGCAACGAGGCCTTGTCCATGGGATGATCAGTTGCACCTATTCGCGTGAAGCTGGCGATATTCGAGAACTTGCCAATCCTCGTATTCGCGATATCACAAGTTCGGTCACAGTACGAATAGTCCCCGAACTCCGAATTTACGACCCGTGTCCCGGCTCCGATTTCTACAAAAGCCCCAAAACTACTGTTGGAAATCTGGCAATCGGGATGGAGGAAAGGTTTGTCGGAACGGAGGCGTGTCATTGTCTGTTTTTCAATTCTGATATCTGAACGCGAACTAGCTGTCGCCAGCCGCGTTTTCGTTTTTGCGGTTAATGCTTTGTTACGTCTTACCTTGGATCAGGCGTTTACGCAGCCAACCCGAAAACCAGTCCATCAACATCACCATCAGGATAATAAGCATTATGTAGTATGCTACTTCCTCCCAATCTTTTTGCGTGATGATTGCCTGCGTCAACAGCAAGCCAATGCCGCCGCCCGTAATTGCACCAATTACCGTGGCACTGCGGGTATTGGATTCCAGAAAATAAAGTAGCTGACTGAGTAGAACCGGAGTTACCTGAGGGATCACGCCGAACCTGTACCGCTGGGGCGCATTTGCCCCTGTGGATTGCACACCTTCAATCTGTTTTTGATCAACGTTCTCCAACGCTTCCGAAAAGATTTTTCCGAAGGTTCCAGTGTCCGTAATCAATATCGCCAACGCGCCGGTCAGCGGTCCCGGACCAAAAGCGCGGGCCAGCACTACTGTCCAGATCAAGGCATCCACCCCACGCACGAAATCAAAAACCCGGCGCGTAAAAAAACGTACTGATTTTAGCGGGTTAAAGTTACGCGTTGCCAGAAAGGCCAACGGAAGCGCGACCATCGCCGCACCAAATGTGCCTAAAAAGGCCATGAGAATTGTTTCGAAAATTGCCCAGGCGACGTCCTGATGCCGCCACATCTTGTTTGTCCAGAAATCGCTAAATATCTCGCCTGCTTCACCGGATACGGCCCGCCCGGCAAGCTCGGTAAAGGATTGACCATAATAAGGGCTATCCAGCGTGAACCAGAACAGCTCCCATCCGGTGAAATAACGAAAAACTTCGGACCTGTTTCGTGTTACGGTTAATCGCCCGGCATCTGTTGTTACGGCCAAACGGTTTTTGGACAAATTTATCCACTCTGGAATTTCTCCGTCAGGCAGTTCGGCTTGTACCCCTGCTGTCCGCGTCGGCGTTGCACGAACCGTTCCATAGCCTGGAATGTCATACTCGACCGTCTCAGGGCCGAAACGTACGACGTGGCCGTCCTCAAGATCGATCACAGTCGTTTCGCCCAATGTAACCCAATCAGGTGTCATTCCTTCCGGATAGGTGCCCTTGCGTTCGCCCTCGATCGCTATCGCGATCTCGGCGTTGCGGTTATCCCTTTCAACGTGCGTTTTGTAGCTGTAGCTGTCAGAAACCAGAGTTTTACCGTTTTCCCAATCAGCGCGTGAGGTAAGGCCAGGCACATCGAACGCAAAGAACACATATGTCAGGTAAGCAAGCAACAGTGCAGGCAGGCCGAAATTTGTCAGGCGCTTGCGATTGAATAATCGGCTCGCTTCGTTCTTCAGGTCATCGACGCTCAGATCGGTTGCAAAAGTGCTCATGCCCGTGCCCCTTTATTGGAACCATGAGTCAGTCGTTCCCGCAGCAAACCCGAGAGTTGATCTACGACTACGATAGTCACGAATAGCAAAATGAAGATTGCCGCAGCTTCGTCATAGCGACCCTGCCCCCAGGACATCGCGTTGCGCAGTTCATAACCAAGTCCACCTGCACCGACGAATCCAAGAATGGCCGAAGCTCGAATGTTGATCTCAAACCGCAGCAGAGCATAACTCACGTAGTTCGGGCCCACCTGAGGAATCACGCCCAAATACATCCGCTGAGACCAATTGGCTCCGACGGAATGCAACCCTTCGACCGGCTTAAGTGACGCGTTTTCGTTTACTTCGGAAAACAATTTTCCCAATGCACCCGCAGTGTGTATGGCAATTGCAATCATTGCCGGAACAGGACCCCCACCAAGAACAAAGATCAAAACCAAGGCGATAACGATCTCGGGTATTGCGCGGCAGATGTCCGAGATACGTCTGAAAAGCGGGATCAGAGATGGCCAAAGCGCCATTCCACGCGTTGACATCAGCGCCAGAAATGTACCTGCGATGGTTCCGATCAAAGTTGAGGCTGCGGCTATGTTGATGGTCTCTACCAAAGCGGGGAAAAAGGCTACAAGATGCGAAGGCATCTCAGCGATTTTCTCCCATGCTTCTGAGAGCACCACAGTTGGATAATCTAATATCCGATGCCAGCCATCGAAAAAGCTCCCGGCATTTCGATTGTCGGCAATACGAAACCCCGAAGCCATAACGGCTATGAAGACTATCAGAAGAATGCCACCATAGACCCGTTTGCGTCGCGTCAGTGAAGTATATTCATCGCGGATTTGCGAAACGCTGAGGAACCCAGCGGTCTGGTCTGTCATGGAATGCTCCCGCGCGGAAATCGGGGCCTGATGAGACACCAGACCCCAATATATTGAACTGCTAGCTTAGTTTGACTTCAGCTTGCGTGCTTCGATTATGATTTCATAAGCATCATGTGTGATCGGCTCGAACGCTTTGGCTTCACCTGCCGCTACGCCGTAAAAGCAATCACGATCTTTCACGGCCAGCCCCGCCATCAGGGTTGTCATTTTCTCTTTGACGTCAGCTGGAAGGGCCGTACGCAGAACAATCGGGCCTTCTGGGATCGGCTTTGATTGCCAGATCATGACCATGTCGTTCATATCGACCAAGCCCGCATCAACCGCGCGACGCAATGCGCCCGAGTTAAAGCCGTCTTCCCAATCGCCCAGACCATCGGCCCAGGTCACGCCGCCATCAACGTCCCCATTGTTGACGGCAACGATGGTCTGCTCGTGTCCTCCTGTGAATTTAACTTCACCAAAGTAGTCACCAGAGTCCATGGTCGCGCCAGTGGCTTGAGGGATTTCAATCGACGGGATCAAATAACCGGATGTCGAGTTCGGGTCACCGAAACCAAAGGTCTTGCCCTTCATGTCTTCCAGCGAGGTTATGCCGCTATCCTTACGGGCAAAACCGATCGAATAATAACCATAGCCGCCATCGACATTGACTTTAACCAGTACCGGCTCGACCGCTTCGGGATCGCTCAGATACGTCTTTGCATAGCCCGACGCGCCAAGCCATGCCATGTCGATTGTACCACCCAGCAAACCCTGAATGACACCATCATAGTCCGCAGGGGCGAACAGTTTGGTTTCAACGCCCAGCTCTTCTTCGGTGTACTTACGCAAACACTCATTGTTGTTTAGGCGATCCTGCGCGTTTTCGCCGCCCAAAAGGCCGATGCGAAACTCGCTGATTTCCTGAGCAATGGCCGGTGTGGCCATAACCGTGGTCGCAACAAGGGCAGCAACTATTTTTTTCATCTGTCTCTCTCCAGGTTGATGTCCCCGGCCTCTCATCAGACCAGGTGATGAAAGGTTTTTGTCGGCTTAAATGGTTGCTTCAGCTTCCATAAGAGCCTTTTGCGTGGCGTCGAGCGTATCGATCTCGGTTGATGTCGCTTCTTCTGAAAAGCTTGTATCGGCACCGTAGATTTCGCGTGCGACTCCTGTCGTGAGCTGCTCAGGCAACCCGTCGAATACTATGCGACCATCCCGCATTCCAACGACGCGATCACAATACCGACGCGCGGTATCCAGTGTGTGCAGATTGGCAATTACAGTGCGACCGTCTTCCTCGTGGATACGACGCAGCGCCTGCATCACGACCTGAGCGTTCATTGGGTCCAACGAGGCAATGGGCTCATCTGCCAGAATAATCCTCGGGTCCTGCATCAGGGCGCGGGCAATGGCGACCCTTTGTTGCTGACCTCCCGAAAGGGCTTCGGCCCTTTTCGGCGCGTGCTCGGCAATACCAAGACGATCAAGAATATCGATTGCCCGATGAATTTCCTCCATAGGAAATAGATTGAACATTGTCGCCAGCGTCGAGTGCCGATTCAGCGTTCCATGCAGCACGTTTGACACGACGTCCATGCGCGGAACCAGATTGAACTGCTGGAAGATCATTGCGCAATCGGCTTGCCATGCCCTTTTTTCGCGGCCCTTCAATGTTGTAACATCGCGGCCTTCAAAAACAATTTTGCCATCGCTGGCATCCGTAAGTCGATTGACCATCCGCAGAAGCGTTGATTTCCCTGCGCCTGACCGACCGATAATTCCAATCATGCAGGGCTTGTCGACGTCCAGCGTTGCAGAATCTACGGCGATATTGCCGCCAAAGCGTTTGGTCAGTTTCTCGATCCGCAGCACGTGCCACCCCCAATTGACTTTGGAGGTCAGCTATAGACGGCGGCCAACGAATATGTGTCGGTTTGATGAAAGTTTTGTAAATGCCGGTATTGCGCCGCAAGCTCTACACTTTGTTAAAAATCGCGGATATACGCGCTGATAAATCCATGTATTGCATGAGGCCAAAATGAGCTTTGACCGTAAGATCAAGATCGCCCCTTCGATCCTTTCTGCCGATTTCGCAAATTTTGGGCAGGAAATTCAGGCCATCGAAGCACAGGGGGCAGATTGGGTTCATGTTGATGTCATGGACGGTCATTTCGTTCCCAATCTCACTTTTGGACCCCCGGCAGTCAAAGCATTTCGTCCGCATGTGAAAACGGTAATGGACGTACACCTAATGATCACGCCGGTCGATCCATACATTCAGGCCTATGCTGATGCAGGAGCGGACATCCTGACGGCGCACATCGAAGCTGGCCCGCACATTCATCGTACATTGCAGGCGATCCGGGCGGCGGGAATGAAAGCAGGCGTTGCGCTGAACCCTGGCACGTCGGCGGAATCCGTAGAACACCTGCTGGATTTGGCGGATTTGGTTTGCGTGATGACAGTAAACCCCGGTTTTGGTGGCCAGAAATTCATCGACATGACCGACAAAGTGCGCCGTCTGCGCGAAATGATTGGGGATCGGCCAATACACATCGAAATTGACGGCGGCGTCGATCCTAGTACCGCACCTCTGGTCGCAGAGGCAGGTGCTGATGTGCTTGTTGCGGGATCGGCAGTATTCAAAGGTGGATCAGTAGAAAACCCGAATATCTACGGAGAGAATATCCAAGCCATCCGAACCGCAGCGGAACGCGCATTGTCATAAAGTGCACTTCTTTCTATCTGCAGCCCCGTGAAAACTGAATTTTCAGATGGGTTGATAGTAGAAACTTATCGCTCGTAGCAAGTTTCAGTTATGCGCGTTCAGATCCTCGAAGGTTTTCCCTTCAGATACGAGTTGTTCCAGCAACGGCGCTGGTTGCCAGGAAAACGAGTCTTCGTTCGACCATTTCCGAATGTCTTCTAGTATTCCGGGCAAACCCTGCAAGTCCGCCCATTTCAATGGCCCCCCAAAAAAACGCGGAAAACCGTAGCCAAACAGCAATGTTACGTCGACATCCAGCGGACGACTTGCGATGCCTTCGCCAACGACTTTGGCGGCTTCGTTAACCATCGAGGCCATGTAACGGCGTAAAATCTCTTCGTCTGAAAATGAGCGCGCAACGATACCCCGTGCATCACGATCTGCCTCAACCAAAGACATGACGTCAGGATTTGGCGTGCCAGTCCGTTTACCTGGTTCGTAGACGTAATACCCCCTGCCCGTCTTTTGACCGAAATGCCCTGCCTCGCACAGCTTGTCGGCATATGAGCTGTCGCGGGCTTGAGGGTTCAGCCCTTCTGCTCTTTTCCTTTTGCGCATCGCCCAACCGATATCCAGACCAGAAAGGTCGGACACAGCAAATGGTCCCATGGCAAAACCGAAATCAGTCAGCGCCTTGTCAATCTGATAAGGGGTCGCCCCATCCAAAACCATATGATCGGCACAAGCTCTGTAGGTATTGAGAATGCGGTTCCCAATGAAACCGTCGCAAACGCCTGCGCGAACGGAAACTTTGCCTAATCGACGCCCCAAAGCAAACCCAGTGGCCATAACCTCCGAAGACGTCTCATCCGCCACAACGACCTCAAGCAACTTCATCACGTGGGCGGGGGAAAAGAAATGCAACCCAATTACATCTTGGGGCCGTGAAGTGGTCGCCCCTATCTCGTTAATATCCAGATAGGACGTGTTTGTCGCCAAAACCGCACCTGGCTTACAAACCGCATCCAATGACGAGAACACTTGCTTCTTTACCTCCATGTCCTCGAAAACGGCCTCGACCACCAGATCGACGTTGCTGAGTGCACCATAGTCTATAGCCAGAACAAGCCGGTCTTGGAGAATTTCGTCAAAATCGCTTTGGCTCAGCTTACCTCGTTTAACCGCGCCGTTTAGGTTGGAGGCAATTCGGTTCTTTGCAGCGTGGGCCGCTTCGTGCGACATCTCAAGCATCACAACTGGTAAGCCTGCCAATAGTACCGCAGATGCAATTCCGGCCCCCATCGTGCCGCCGCCGACAACACCAACCTGATGCAGGATCCGCGGTTCGACACCTTTCAATTCGGGTAGCTTGGCAACTGCTCGCTCGGCAAAAAAGGCGTGGATCAGACCCTTGCGCTGGTCTGTGCCCATAAGCTCCAGAAACAGCTCGCGCTCGCGTGCCAGCCCCGCCGCAAAACTATCGGCTTCGCAAGCGGCTTGCACCGCCCGCACGGCCACCGCCCCGGATAACTGCCCCCGACCTTTTTTCAGCATTGCTTCGTAGGCTGCGTCAAAGTCGATCCCGGCAGGCGAAGGCAGCTCCGAAATTGGCCGACGCGGCGCTGATCTTTGCAAAAGGGCCTGCACGTAACTCAGACCGATCTCGCAAGGATCACCATCCTGAACTTCGTCCAAAATACCCAATTCTAATGCTTCGGGCGCAAGTACGTGGCGTCCGGATGTAATGATTTCCAACGCAGCGCTGACACCTGAGATACGCGGTAGGCGCTGACTGCCACCTGCACCTGGGATAAGCCCCAAATTGACTTCGGGGAAACCAATTCTGGTTGTGGGAATGGCTATGCGGTAGTGGCTGGATAGCGCAACTTCAAGCCCCCCGCCCAGCGCTGCGCCGTGCAGGGCGGATACCACCAGCAACGGTGAGGATTCAATGCGGTCGCACACATCCGGCAGAAATGGCCGAACTGGTGGCTTACCGAATTCACGTATGTCTGCGCCGGAAAAATACGTACGGCCCTTGCCATAGATCAATACTGCCTTTGCTCCATCCACCTCGGCGCTCTCTAAACCGTTGATAATCCCCTTACGTATTTCTAAGCCGAGCGCGTTGACCGGAGGATTGTTGGCAGCAAGGACGGCAACATCACCTATCTTCTCATACTCTATTGCTTGCGACATCCCACTTAGTCTCCCGTGAAAACCTGAAATTTTCTGAAATCGACAAAAGACTGGCGCGAGCTGACGAGCTGTTCAACCCTAATTTCCAGTTTGTCATTTTGAAAACAAGAATTGACCCCTCGAAGAAGTGAAAAAAACTTCGTGTTAGTGGCACTCGATTATCCCAAAATATATAGCTGGGGGTGTTCTACTACGCTGAACCCAAAAAACCGGATGCATCTGGTTTGTAGTTCCGAAACTTCAGAAATTCTGTCCGCGCATATCGTTTATGTACAGCCTAACCCGCCTGAACGGGTAGTTATCGATTACGTTTCAAGGCGAAAAAATCCTAATCAAAAAGAGACATCGAATATGCAACCTTCAATGAAGGTCGGTACCAAGTTCAATGCCTTGTCCGCAGGTGGCTACGATCTTTAAAAGAGCGCCGCCAAAGCGCTGACTAAGTTCGAGAAGGTACACACCAAAGCCCAGAAAGTTCAGGCTTATTGGGACATGTCTGAAGCGGAAATTGCTGCGCAGGGTCTTCAGCGTCAAGCCATCCTTCGAATGGTAATACCCAGTGTGATCTGATCTCGAATGTTCCGCCCACCAGAAGAAGGTGTCGAAATCCCCCAACCTGAAGCTTGCAGTCTGACGAGTTGATTTCACTTTTTATGTTACCGATTTTTGTCAATTTGGATTTTCGTGTTACATTTTTCTTGTCACGAATCGACTGGGCGAATATTAACCGACCCAACGGTCACCTAATCAAATTACCACGGTTTCGGAGAAGCCCTTTAAATGGAAGCATTTATCTGTGATGCACAACGTACCCCCATCGGGCGGTATGGCGGAAGTTTAAGCCAGGTGCGCACCGACGATCTGGCCGCCATTCCACTTTCCGCATTGATTGCGCGAAACCCAGAAACCGATTGGGCCAGCGTGGATGATGTGATCTACGGCGATGCAAACCAGGCCGGGGAAAGCAATCGCAATGTCGCTCGGATGGCAGCCCTTTTAGCAGGACTGCCTGTCGATGTCCCCGGTACGACTGTCAACAGATTGTGCGCCAGCGGCATGGACGCGGTGGGTATGGCGGCGCGGGCACTACGCTCTGGTGACTATGACCTGGTCATCGCCGGGGGCGTTGAAAGCATGACTCGCGCTCCTTTCGTTATGCCAAAAGCAACTTCACCCTTCACCCGCGACAATGCAGTTTATGACACGACTATCGGTTGGCGGTTTGTGAACCCGAAGATGCAGCAGAAGTTTGGTATCGACTCGATGCCTCAAACAGCGGATAACGTTGCGGAAACATATGGCATCAGCCGCGAAGATCAGGATGCCTTTGCTGAACGCAGCCAGGCCCGTTGGGCCGCGGCGCACCAGACCGGGGTGTTTGAGGAGGAGATCACCCCGGTCACAATCCCTCAGCGCAAGGGTGAACCGATTGTATTCGATACCGACGAACATCCTCGTCCAGGTACGAACGCGCAAAAACTTTCTACGTTAAAGGGGATCAACGGACCTGAAAAAACCGTGACAGCCGGGAATTCCTCGGGTGTCAACGACGGTGCCGCTGCAATATTGCTGGCCAATGAACAGACTGCAACGCGCAATGGGCTAACCCCGATAGCACGCGTCGTCGGCATGTCGGTCGCCGGGGTAGAGCCTCGTGTTATGGGGATTGGCCCTGTTCCCGCCACTCGAAAAGTGCTGGCCCGCGCCGGATTGAGCATCAACCAGATGGATGTGATAGAATTGAACGAGGCTTTTGCTGCACAAGGTCTGGCCACCCTGAGAGAGCTGGGCATTCCTGACGACGCGGCACATGTGAACCCAAATGGCGGAGCAATTTCCATCGGCCACCCGCTGGGCATGTCTGGTGCCAGGTTAGTGATGACCGCAGCATTTCAATTGCGTCGCGCCGGAGGCCAATATGCGCTTTGCGCTATGTGCGTCGGAGTCGGCCAAGGCGCAGCAATAATTCTCGAACGCGTCTAAGGGAGGAGAGCCCGCATGTACGCTCAGATGATCAAGACGGCTGGAACCGGCGTAAAGTCCCGTGAAGAAATGACGGAACAGGAACGTAAGTTTCAGGAAAAGATCGACGCAGATATCAAGATCGAACCCAAGGACTGGATGCCCGATGATTACCGTGCGACCCTGATCCGGCAAATTAGTCAGCATGCTCATTCCGAAATCGTTGGACAACTGCCTGAGGGTAACTGGATAACCCGCGCCCCTACGCTTGAGCGAAAAGCAATTCTGCTGGCCAAGGTACAGGACGAGGCTGGGCACGGTCTCTACCTGTATTGCGCGGCTGAGACACTAGGCGTCAGCCGCGATGAGTTAACCGAAATGCTGCTGGACGGTCGAATGAAATATTCGTCGATCTTCAACTATCCGACACTCAATTGGGCAGATATCGGAGCAGTCGGGTGGTTAGTAGATGGCGCAGCGATCATGAACCAGGTACCGCTTCAACGCACGTCCTATGGACCCTATTCGCGCGCCATGATCCGAATTTGTAAGGAAGAAAGCTTTCACCAGCGACAGGGATATGACGCGATCCGCAAGATGGCAGAAGGTACGCCCCAACAGCGTAAAATGGCGCAGGATGCATTAAACCGCTTCTGGTTCCCGTCTTTGATGATGTTTGGACCTTCCGACAAAGAGTCGGTGCACTCGGCGCAATCGATGGCTTGGAAAATCAAGATCAATACCAATGACGAACTGCGTCAGAAATTCGTGGATCAAACAGTGCCACAAGCCGATTACCTCGGACTGACAATTCCTGACCCAAATTTGAAATGGAACGATGAGCGCGGACATTACGATTTCTCGGAACCTGACTGGTCCGAGTTCTTTGACGTCATCAAGGGCAACGGCCCATGCAATGTCGATCGGCTTGCAGCACGTAACAAGGCGTGGGACGACGGCAAATGGGTGCGCGAGGGGCTATTGGCACATGCCGGAAAGAAACGTGCAAGAAATCTGGCTGCGGAGTGACCATATGAAGCCTCCTTCATCGCTACTTCGCATTTTGCTGCTGATTAGTGTCGCTTTTTTTCTTTGCATGGGGCTGGCGCATTTCAGCGGCCTCAAATGGCCGGTTCTGTTTGTTTACTTTGATACGCCTTACTACGCCTATCAGGACAAGATCATCTCATTCACTTTGATCACCTACGCATCCTTGTTCTTTGCGGCATCGCGCCATCTGATCGTAGTGCCCTACGCGCTGATTTCGATTTGGGGAACTGTTTTGGGACTTTCCGCCGTAAACCTGTCTTCAGCGCTAAGTACTGTTTTAGAAAACCAAGGCACTCTTCTCTATTGGTTGCAAACAGTTAGTTTTGCGGCTTTGGCCGCAGTACTCACCCTTCTTTATCTTCGAGAAAAGGAGACAGCAGCATGAAAAACGAATGGCCACTATGGGAAATCTTCATTCGCGGTCAACATGGGATGAGCCACCGCCACGTCGGTTCGCTGCACGCCCCCGATTCTGAAACGGCGATCAAGAATGCGAGGGATGTTTATACACGGCGAAACGAGGGCGTTTCGATTTGGGTAGTGGAGGCGAATAACATTTCGGCGTCATCACCTGGTGACAAAGGGCCGATGTTCGAACCCAGCGAAAGCAAGGTCTACCGCCACCCAACTTTCTACGACATTCCAGACGACGTAGGCGCAATGTAATGACCCACGACGAAGCATTGGCACAGTTTCTGCTGCGGATGGGCGACAACACCTTGATCCTTGGGCACCGTGTTAGTGAATGGTGCGGCCATGCACCCGTGCTTGAGGAGGACATTGCGCTTGCTAATATTGCGCTGGATTTGATTGGTCAGACACAGATGTGGCTTGGGCTTGCGGGCCAGATTCAGGGCGGACAAAGCGCGGATGACTTGGCTTTTCTGCGTGACGCGTGGGATTTTCGCAATGTCCTGCTGGTCGAAGTTCCTAACGGTGATTTTGGCCGGACCATAATGCGACAATTCCTTTTCGACGCTTGGCATTCAATCGTTTTGGAACAGCTGCAATCGTCTGCGGATGACCGCGTTGCAGCCATCGCTGCCAAAGCACGCAAGGAGGTTGCATATCATCTCGAACGTTCACGAGACACTGTGGTGGGTCTTGGCGACGGAACAGAGGAAAGCCATAGCCGTATGCAAGGGGCGCTGGATTATCTTTGGCCATACGTAGGAGAGATGTTTGCTGTCGACGAAGTTGATGCGATAATGACTGATGCAGGCGTCGCTCCGAACCCATTTGATTTGCGCGCGCAATATGACGCGTTGATCGAAAAGGTTATGACCAAAGCGACGCTCACCATCCCAGAAAACAGATTTGCGCACAAGGGTGGTCGCGACGGACGGATGCATACAGAGCATCTGGGTCACTTGCTGACACAGATGCAATGGTTGCAACGCGCCTATCCCGGCGCAAGCTGGTAAGACCAATGCGCGTCTCAACCGATCAGGTTTGGGAATGGTTGGAAGCTGTTCCAGATCCCGAAATCCCAGTGATCTCAGTTGTGGATTTGGGCATTGTACGGGACGTGCGGTGGGATGCAGAAACGTTAAAAGTCATCGTGACACCGACCTATTCCGGATGTCCCGCGACCTCGGTTATCAATATGGATATTGAAACCGCGCTGCGAGACCACGGCGTTGAGCATCTGAAAATAGAGACCAGCATTTCGCCGCCATGGACGACAGAGTGGTTGAGCGAACAAGGCCGGGCAAAGCTGGAAAAGTATGGCATCGCCCCGCCGCAACCTGCGGGCGGGCCACAGCGGTGCCCACATTGCGGCAGCAAGGCCGTTCAAAAGGTAAGTCAGTTTGGGTCAACACCCTGCAAGGCCCATTGGCGTTGTACTGAGTGCATGGAACCTTTTGATTATTTCAAGTGCATCTGAGGAGGAGCACGGCATGGCTCGCTTTCACGATCTGAAAGTCACTGACATCTACAATACCATCCGCGATGCGGTTGTCGTGACTTTGGAACCTGTGAACGAAGATGCAGAAATGTTCGACTTTGCTGCCGGACAGTATCTGACTTTCCGACAGGAATTTGACGGAGAAGAGCTGCGGCGGTCCTATTCAATTTGTGCGGGCAAAGATGATGGCGTGTTGCAGGTAGGGATCAAGCGTGTGGACGGCGGCGCTTTTTCAAGTTGGGCAAACTCAGGCTTGAAAGTTGGTGACATTGTGCAGGCAATGGCGCCCATGGGCAGCTTTCACACGCCCTTGGATCCGGCCTCTGAACGGCATTACCTAGGCTTTGCGGGTGGGTCTGGCATAACCCCGGTTCTATCGATCTTACGCACAACTCTAGCCCGTGAGCCAAAATCACGTTTCACACTCATCTACGCAAACAAAGGCGTGAATACGATCATGTTCCGCGAGGAGCTAGAGGATCTCAAGAACCTCTACATCGGTCGAATGAACGTAATCCATGTTCTGGAAACCGATACGCAGGAAATTGACCTTTTTACTGGTTTGGTGACGCGGGAAAAATGTGCTCAGTTGTTTGAGCACTGGATAGACGTCGACAACGTCGACACAGCCTTTATCTGCGGGCCCGAGCCAATGATGCTGGGTATCGCGGCCGCCTTGCGCGATCATGGATTGGATGAAAGCCAAATCAAGTTCGAGCTTTTTGCCAGCGCCCAACCGGGACGCGTCAAGCGCAAGTTAGACGCAGCGAATAATCGAACTCAGGCCAATCAGACACAGGCGTCAATCACTCTGGATGGATCGACTCAAACAATATCGTTGCTCAAGGATCAATCCATTCTGGATGGAGCCTTAGAAAACGCCATGGATGCACCTTTTGCTTGCAAGGCAGGTGTCTGTTCCACATGTCGATGCAAGGTGATCGAAGGCGAGGTCGAGATGATGTCGAACCACGCGCTTGAGGATTACGAGGTCGAGAAAGGCTATGTTCTGAGCTGTCAGGCCTATCCCCTGACTGACCGTGTCGTCGTCGACTACGACCAATAGAGGGAAAAAGCCAATGTCAGACGCCATGTCCATCGACAGCTATCTCGCCGCAGGTGGCGTTTTGACGAACCCCACCAATGTCCCACCCAGATATCGCGCTGAGTTGATGAAACTGATGGCCACATTTGTTGACAGTGAACTGGCCGGTGCGGCGGGTTTTGCGGACGCAATCAATCTTGGCCCGGGGATCAAGGAACGGATCGCCGCCGCGCGTATCGTTCTGGAAAAAACGGACAGCGCCGAGCGCGTCCTGAGGATAATGGGGGAATTCGGAGTAGATACCGACAGATACGCCACGCATCACCCTTGGACGGCACGTTTGGCCCGCGGTGCTGATATTGGCGCCGTGCGCAGCGAACACGATATGCGCTTGGCTGTATTCAACTACCCGATTCAAGGTTGGACTGACGCTGTCGTAATGAACCTATTGATGAGTAACGCGGTGGTCGAACAACTGGCCGAGTTCTCATCAATCTCTTATCAACCGTTGGCCGAGGCATTCCGCGAGATTGCACCTATTGAAGAGCACCACGGTGAACTTGCTTTGGAAGGTGCCATCAAGTTGGTTGCACAAGGGGAAACCGAGACAATGCAAAACTCGGTAGACTATTGGTGGCCGCACGTGGCGGCCAGCTTTGGTTCGGGGAACGTAGAAAAAACCGAAAACCTGAGAAAAATGGGCCTTCGCCATAAATCTGGCCCCGAACTTAAACGTAGTTGGACAAAAAAGGCGTCAGACCTTCTGGATCAACTGGGCCTGACGAAACCGTAAAGAGTTAACTGAGGCGCTTTCGGCTAATTAGGCCGTATTTCAAGGCAAACGACCTTAGCGATTTTCGCCGGGATTTTAACGATTTCAAACCCAACTTGGCCGAAGAACCGCCTTGGCGATTGAATTCAAAAACATCGATTATTTTTTCAGCGCAGCCACATGCCTCGCCCAGTCCGACTTTGGCAAAGTAGAACTTTTCAAATCGTTCGGGGTCATTCATTGCGGTCCTCCTGAGTTCAATTAGCACTTAATTGCTTGGGGGCCCAATCAAACGCTTGCGAGCCAAGATTTAGAGTCCGCGCACACCCTCTAGCGCCAGATCGCAAACCAACTGGGCATATTCCGTCCGCGCTTCGGCGTCCGCGTTGGTATTCCACATATAAAACCAGTTCAGCATCCCAAATATCGACATCGTAGTAGCCCGCAATTTGGCCGGGTTGCCCCGGAAAACATCAGGAGCAATGTCGCCAATGATGTCGCTCAGAAACTGCACCAACTCCCGCTGGTAACTTTTTAGAAGCTTTTGTTGATCTGGAGGCAACGCAGACATGCCGCTGGTTTGAACCCGGTGTTCGTCATCCACACCTTGATACGCCAGTAGGATTTCCCGCACTGCCTTGCGCAGCGTGTCGGACGCGGACAGGCCCCGCATATCCAATCCTAAAATTCCATCGCGCAACTGCCGCAGATAGGTGTCCAGCATATCGAACAAGATTGCGTCTTTGCTTTCGTAATAATGGTAGATATTGGCTTTTGATATTCCGCATTCGGCGGCAAGTTGCGTCATCGAGGCCCGATCGAACCCTTCGCGCGCGAAAACATGCGCCGCAGATTTAAGAATACGGGTGCGTTTGTGGTCGTGGTCTTTGGCGATCGTGCGGGCCAATCTGTTATCTCCAGAAAAAGGTCAGTTGTTCCGGTTGTCGATGACACGTCGGGCCTTGCCCTGGCTTCGCTCAACAGTGCCTGGTTCCCCGACATGGATTTCAGTCGAAAGTCCAACGACGTCTTTTATTCGGCGTTCCAGCTTTTGGGATGCCTCTTTCCGGCTAGCCTCATCAGAAACAGAAAGCATGGCTTCGACGTGAACGCGCATCGCGTCCATGTGCCCGGCGCGAAAAAGTTCGATTTGGTAATAAGGCGCAAGACCGACTGTTGCCAACACCTGCTCTTCGATCTGACTGGGGAACACATTTACGCCACGCAGGATGATCATATCATCCGAACGCCCTGTGATTTTTTCCATACGTCTCATTGAGCGTGCCGTCCCCGGAAGCAGCCGTGTCAGATCGCGCGTACGATAGCGGACCATGGGCAGCCCTTCTTTCGTAAGCGTCGTAAAGACAAGCTCTCCCATTTCACCATCCGGCAATACCTCTCCAGTCTCTGGATCGATGATCTCTGGGTAGAAGTGATCCTCCCAAATCACCGGCCCGTCCTTAGTTTCAACGCACTCATTGGCAACGCCCGGCCCCATGATCTCGGACAGTCCATATATGTCGACCGCATGCATATCGAAGGCTTGCTCGACTTCGGCTCGCATCGAATCCGTCCACGGCTCTGCCCCAAATACTCCCACGGCCAGCGAGCTTTGCCGAGGATCCAAACCGACCTTATGGAATTGCTCAAGAATGTTGAGCATATAAGACGGCGTCACCATTATCCCGTCTGGCTTAAAGTCGTTTATCAGGTCGACTTGTTTGGCGGTTTGGCCCCCGCTCATTGGGATGACTGTGGCGCCCAGGCGTTCAATTCCATAATGCGCGCCCAACCCGCCGGTAAACAGACCATAACCATAGGCGCAGTGGATGATGTTCCCCTGTCGCAACCCGCTGGCACGCAAGGACCGGGCGACCAAATCGGCCCAAGTATCGATATCGCCTTGCGTGTAACCAACGACAGTCGGCTTGCCGGTCGTTCCCGACGACGCGTGGATGCGTATGATTTGTTCGCGCGGCACGGCAAAAAGACCGAAAGGGTAATTGTCGCGCAAGTCACTTTTGTACGTAAACGGGAATCGGCCAAGATCTCCGAGCGTCTTCAGATCGCCCGGATGAACCCCTGCATCTTCAAACCTTTTGCGATACATGGGAACATTTTCATACGCGTGTCTAAGTGACCATTTCAGGCGATCCAACTGCAACCCGCGGATTTCATCAATTGATGCGATTTCGATTGGTTCAAGGTCCGCCTTGTTCGGTGTCAAATCTTTCATCCAATCCACCTCATCTCAGGTCTCCTCGAATACCGGGTTACCGAGTGCGCGGGAAAATCCACGAAACTCGGCAATTTTTAGGTTGTCTTGATTGATGACCGTCACATCGTAAATGCCGCTTCGCCCTGTAAGGTTCAGCTCCACAGCATGGGCTGTCAAACGATCGCCAGCTCTTGCTGGCGCGACATAACTGATAACGTTATGTTGCGCGACGGTCGAGCTGTTGCGACTGTTGCAGGCAAAGGCGAAAGCACTGTCGGCCAGCATGAACGTGACACCACCATGGCAAATCCCGTGCCCGTTACAGTGATGGCCCTCGACCAGCAAAGCGAGCGTTGCGGTCCCCTCGTCGATTTCGACGAGTTCCATTCCAACCCATTGCGAGGCTTGGTCCCGGCTCCACATAGCAGCTGCCGATTTTTCAGCACGTATTTTTGGCGTCATCTCATTCACCTCGGAAAACCGGGGCACGCTTTTCAAGGAATGCCGTGACACCCTCTGCGTAATCGGCGCTTCGACCGCAAACGCGCATTGCGTCGGCCTCAACTTCTAGATGTTGGGATAGATTGTTTGTCGCTGCCGTCTGAATTACTTGTTTTGTCATAGCAAGGCCGAGGGTCGGCCCAGAAGCCAGATCTGCAGTCAACGCGCGGGCTTCTGACATCAGTACGTCGTCCGGCACAGCTTTCCAAATCAATCCCCAGTCTTCCGCCTGAGACGCCATCAAGGGTTGCCCAGTAAGAGCCAGACCCTTTGCACGAGCCTCACCCAACAATCGCGTTAGGTGCCAACTGCCACCGGTATCGGGGATTAAGCCGACCTTCGAGAAAGACTGAATGAATTTCGCTGTCTCCGCGGCCAGCACAACGTCACAAGCTAGAGCGACGTTAGCTCCTGCACCCGCCGCGACACCGTTTACTGCGCAAACAACGGGAAAATTCAAAGACCGGATCAGGCGAACCAATGGCGCATAGTAAGTTCGAACCGTGCTTCCCAGATCCGGTGGCCCATCCATCTTAGCAGGGTTTCGATCCGCTAAATCCTGCCCGGCACAAAATCCACGCCCTGCGCCAGTGAGCAAAATTGCCCTTGCCCCACCGTCGCGGGCAACCTCAAGTGCCGTACGCAGGGCGAGATGCATTTCGTCGGTGAAACTGTTCAGACGATCAGGCCGATTCAGTGTGATTTCAACCCATTGACCATGGTTTCGCGAAAGAACTGTATAGGACATTTCCTGTTCGCCTTACAAGTGACCCAACAAAATTCTTGCATAAACCGAACGGTTGGTCAATAAATTATGGAGCCCTGCAAGCCTGCGACCTTAAGGTTCGCACTCGTGCGTTCAACAACATCCGGCTGAAACTCAAAAAACAGGAGAATATATATGTCCCTGCATCAAATCTCCAGTTTCGCTGCGGGTTCTTGGATAAAACCCGGAAGCGGAGCACGAGTGGTAGCATCAGCCATTACAGGTGAACCTTTCGCAACAGCTGGAAGTAGCGATCTGGATATGCAGGCCATGCTGGATTATGCGCGGGAAACTGGCGGTCCGGCCCTTCGGAAAATGACCTTTCATCAACGAGCACGGATGCTCAAGGCCTTGGCGCAAGAGCTGTCTAAACACAAACAAGCTTTGTATGACCTGAGTTTTCAGACCGGCGCGACGCAGAAGGATCATCTCATCGACATCGACGGCGGCATCGGTACGATGTTCGTCTTCGCATCGAAGGGCCGACGCGAAATGCCCGATACACAAGTCTATCTTGATGGCGAGGTTGAGCGGCTTTCTCGGGAGGGAACATTTCTGGGTCAGCACATCTGCTCTCCTTTACTGGGGGCGGCGATCCATATCAACGCATTCAATTTTCCAGTTTGGGGCATGCTGGAAAAACTGGCGCCCACCTTGCTGGCGGGAGTTCCCGCTATCGTAAAGCCAGCGACGAATAGCTGTTATGTTGCCGAGTTGGCAGTTCGCATAATGCTAGAAAGCGGCCTCTTACCGGCAGGCGCGTTGCAGCTGGTGTCGGGCGGCCTTGGCGACATGCTGAATCGGCTTGATTGTCAGGACGTAGTAAGTTTCACGGGGTCAGCTAAAACGGCACTGGAATTACGCCAAACTCATGCGCTCATCCGGAATTCTGTCCGTTTCGTCGCTGAACAGGACAGTTTGAATGCCTCGATCCTTGGTCCAGATGCCGTCGCCGGAACGCCGGAATTTGATCTTTTTGTTAAAGAGGTCAGCCGCGAGATGACTGTAAAGGCAGGGCAGAAATGTACTGCCATTCGCCGCATTATCGCACCCGAAGTACAGGTCTCGGCATTGATCGAGGCCCTGACGAAACGTCTGGCGCGCGTGACAATAGGTGATCCCCGAATTGACGACACTCAGATGGGCCCCTTGATCTCTGGCGCGCAAAAGGCCGACGTCATGGCCAAAGCTGACTTAATCGCTACGGAGAGTGAAAAGGTTTTCGGCGAACCCGATGCATTCGAGCTTCAAGGCGAGGGTGTTTCAAACGGAGCCTTTGTTCCTCCAATGCTGTTTTATTGCGGTGTTCCGGACACAGCAACACATGTTCACGAAACCGAAGCCTTTGGGCCTGTATCAACGATAATGGGCTATAGAGACGTGGACCACGCTATTGCACTTGCTAATCGGGGCGGCGGTTCACTTGTGACATCGCTGATCACACACGACACCAACGTCGCGCGTGAGGTTGTGATCGGCGCAGCGGCCTTCAACGGACGCATCTACATTAATGACCGCACTTCGATGGGTGAATCGACTGGGCACGGGTCTCCGTTGCCGCATATGGTGCACGGTGGGCCCGGACGCGCGGGCGGGGGCGAGGAACTGGGCGGTGTCCGCGCGGTCAAACACTATATGCAACGAACCGCCATTCAAGGCTCGCCAGATATGCTGACCCAAATTGGGCAGAAATGGGTTCCAGGCGCAACTGAAATCCAAAAGCCTCATCACCCGTTTACCTACAAATTCAGCGAGTTGTGCATAGGTCAGACATTGCACACAGAAGCCCGAACGATAACTCTCGAAGACATCGAGCATTTCGCCAATTTCACTGGCGATACGTTCTATGCCCACATGGACGAAGCCGCGGCAGAGCGAAATCCTTTCTTCCCGGGGCGGGTCGCCCACGGCTATTTAGTGCTAAGTTTTGCTGCGGGCCTTTTCGTAGAGCCGAGTGAAGGCCCTGTTCTTGCGAATTACGGACTGGACGGCTTGCGTTTTATGAAGCCGGTATCACCTGGGGATGCGATCAAGGTTCGCCTAACTGTCAAACAGAAAACACCCCGCAACGAAGATTATGGCGAAGTTCGCTGGCATGTAACGGTCGCAAATCAAGACGACGAAGCGGTCGCGGAATACGAGTTGTTGACCATGTGCGCCGATTGATCCTGCATTATGGGGAATGTGTTTTTCTTATTTCTCCGAATAAGTTAAACTGTTTTCATGGTCAGTAAAGACACGTGGTTCCAATCCGCAGTCGCCGAATTGACAGACCCGCAAAATCAGCGGGTTTGGTCTATAATCGTATCCCTGTTTGGTGATCTTGCCCAAGAACCCGGCTCTCAGATTTCTGGCGGTGCCTTAACGCGTATTATCGAGCCAATTGGCGTCAAACCCGAAGCAATTAGGGTAGCGCTGCACCGTTTGCGAAAGGACGGCTGGATCAAAAGTGACCGCATCGGGCGGGTTTCGCGGCATTTCCTGACCGACTTTGGGCGTACGCAGTCAATTGCAGTGTCGCCCAGAATCTACGCCCAAAACCCAAAGCCCATCAGTCATTGGCATTTGCTGATAGCCGAGGAAGGTTCCGGAACTCCTTTGCTGGAAGATATGATGCTCAGCCATGAATACACTCCGATCAGTCGCACTGTTGCTCTGGGTCCCGGTCCAGTACCGGAACGAACGGATGGATTGCTGGCCTTTGAGGTTACCGCCCGCTCAGTGCCCGAATGGGTTCAGCAGAGTCTTTGCTCAACAGATCTTCGCAGTTCCTGCCGCGAATTAATGGTCTCCGCGCAGCGTACGGCGCGCGCCAGGCCAGCGGCGTGGCGACCCACACCAACAGAAAGCGCCACTTTGAGATTACTTTTGGTACATCGGTGGCGGCGGGTGGTATTACGCCAACCAGATCTACCACCAGAGTTTTTCCCACCCGACTGGGCAGGCGCTGAGTGCAGGAGGGCAGTGTTTCAATTGCTCGAAGGGCTGCCTCGCCCCACTTTGGACACCCTAAACGAAACCGAAGAACCCTGATAGAATATCTTATCCGGTTACAAGGAATGCTCGATCGAAAGCTTGCCACCCTGCCCGAGGTCTAAAAGAAAAAATGCACCCAATTGAACTACTACATTGCTTGAAAAACTAACTTAACTGGCCTACCGACCCAAGGTTTTTGACGCATGAACGCCATCTTTGGTCAATATGGAAACTGGAATTTAGCTTACAGGCTTTGCCGAGTCTGGCCAAACGGGAGAGATTTGAGATGACGGCTTTGCTTACAGTTGTCCTTCTTCTCATCCTTTTACTCGTGATGATGAACCTCTGGACACGTCGCCTAACTAAGGAAGGGTTAAAAACTGTTCCACAACTTGGTAAAATTATAACTGTTTCTGGAGGAAGCATCCATTTTGTTGAGCGCGGAGATCCCAACAATCAGACCATCGTCATGATACATGGACTTTCGGGTCAACTTCAGCACTTTACGTACGCATTAGTAGATGAGCTATCGAACGACTTTCACGTCTTGGCCGTGGACCGGCCAGGTTGCGGCTATTCCACTCGTGACGACCCACGGCTCGCATCTCTGCCCCAGCAGGGACGTATGATCCAAGAATTCCTGCAAAGCCAAAACATAGAAAACGCCGTTTTGGTCGGACATTCGCTGGGTGGTGCCGTTTCCCTGTCAATGGCGCTTGAATTTCCTCAGGCTACAAAAGCACTGGCCCTGCTTTCGCCGTTTACCCACGAAATGCCCGACACACCTCCGGTATTCAAACCTTTAGAAATTCGAACCGCGTGGTTGCGCAACCTGATCGGGCACACTTTCGCTGTTCCACTGGCACGCAAAGCGGCCCCATTTGTGCTGAATGATGTGTTTGCGCCCGAGCCCGCTCCAACAGACTTTCTAGATCGCGCCGGGGGCGCATTGGGGCTGCGCCCGTCGGCCTTTATTACCGCCTCGCAAGACGTAGTGGGCGCAGAATCCAGCATAGGTTTGCTCAGCCAAAGATATGCTGATCTCACTGTTGCGGGAGGCGTGCTATTCGGCGCAGAAGACCCGGTTCTTTCTGCACATGTTCATGGAGCACCCATGACGGCTTTTGGTCTGAATTATCAAGAAATGGACAGACGTGGTCACATGATCTTAATCACAGCACCTAAAGAATGTGCCGGCTTCATTCGCTCCGTCGCTGAGGCCGCCTCCAAATGACATCAGTCAAGGATACCCGACAACAACAAACCCAGACGGAGCGGTTTTTTCCTCTTGACCCTCCCTTGCCCCTCGCTTAAATCGCCATTCACTCGTGGCGGAGTAGCTCAGGTGGTTAGAGCAGCGGAATCATAATCCGCGTGTCGGGGGTTCAAGTCCCTCCTCCGCTACCAAATTCCCTTAACAATATCAGAACACTGGATGCATTCTGGCATCACTAGTAGCGATGTTTCCCTGTTCTGGGTGACAATTTGGGTGACAGCTGACGATTTTTGCACCTGATTTTCTTGTAAGCGGACATTGATGGACACCGCAGCGAAGGACTGCTCGGAGCCCAAACCGGACGTAAGATTTATAATAACCGGCCCACCTCAAGTGTTAGATCAAAAGTATGATCCGCTACTTGATGATACTCGTTTGTCGGTCGTCCCCTTTTATTAGCCTTGTTTACATTGACGCAAATCCTTGCATACGATCCGGTTGAATTCTTCCAATCACTTTAACGCAAGGGTTTGATGCCATGTCAGAAACACTGAACCTGCATAAATTCGAAAACCTCAGTCCTTTCCAGATCAAAGACGAACTTATCAAGCTGGCGCAGAGAGAGTCCCGCCAGATGGCGCTGCCCTATCTGAATGCGGGGCGCGGTAACCCAAACTGGATCGCCACCAAAGCTCGCGAGGCGTTCTTTCTTTTGGGTCAGTTCGCGATGACCGAAGCGCAGCGCCATCGTTATGAACCGAAAGTTGGGTTAGCCGGGATGCCACAAGGACCGGGCTGCTATGACCGGCTCAAGGCTTATTGTGCGAACTCAGTTGAGAAAACCGGCCCTCAGGGGGCCGATACTTTGATTACAGTGGTGGACTACGCGATTGAGAGATTTGGGTTCACGCCTGACGAATTCGTACTCGAATTGACTGACGGCATTATTGGCGATCATTATCCGATGCCGGATAGGTGTCTGAAGCACAATGAAGTCATCGTCCATGAATACGTAATGTGGGCCATGTGCGCTGGGCATCGGCCTGATGCAAAGTTCGAAATTTACGCGGTTGAAGGTGGTACTGCCGCGATGTGTTACATATTCAAAGCGCTCAAAAACCAGCGGTTGCTTAATGCAGGAGACACAATCGCTCTGGGTACACCGATTTTTACGCCCTATCTGGAAATGCCAGTGCTGGAAGACTATGGGTTGAGCACTGTGGACGTTTCCTCGGAAGAGGAAGACCATTTTCAACTAAACGACGAAGATTTCGAAAAACTCGCCGATCCAAAAGTCAAAGCGCTATTCTTGGTCAACCCGGGAAATCCGTCCTCTGTCGCCATTAGTCCCCAAGTAATGACCCGGCTAGTCGAATTCGTAAAGACACGCCGCCCTGACCTGATCATCCTGACAGATGATGTCTATGGTACCTTCGTTCCAAACTTTCAGTCGGTTATGGGACACCTGCCTGAGAACACGATCGGGGTCTATTCTTATTCAAAATACTTTGGCTGCACCGGCTGGCGCCTGGGTGCAATACTGGTGGCCGAAAACAATATCTTCGATAAGATGATTGCTAATGCGCCGGAAGAGACCAAAGCCGTGGTCAACGCGCGTTATGAGTCGTTGACCCCTGATCCGTCCTCGTTCAAGTTCATCGACCGGATCGTCGCCGATAGCCGCGATGTTGCGCTTAACCATACTGCCGGTCTGTCTGTGCCGCAGCAGGTGATGATGACGCTTTTCTCGTTAGTTGAGTTGATGGACGAAACAAAAGGCTATCAGAAGTTCTGCTGGGGCATCCTTAAACATCGTTTCGACGAACTGGTCGAAGGGTTGGGGATCGAAGTGGCAGACAACCCTCTGTTCGACAAATATTACGGTATCATAGATTTTGAGTTCTGGCTGCGTAAGTACGTAGGCGAAGAAGTTGTCGATTGGATCAAGGAAAATGTTCACCCGCTGGATATATCCTTCAAACTGGCACAGGATCATGGCATCGTGCTACTTAACGGGTCTGGCTTTGATGCGCCCAATTGGTCGGCTCGGGTATCTTTCGCCAATTTGGATGACGGCGCCTATCGCCAGATCGGCCGCGCTGTGAGGGCGGTTGCGGTGGGTTATGTTCAGGCCTATCGCGCCTCTAAAGGTTTACCGCTGCACGGTTAAATTTGGGCTCGTTGAGCGGCGCTCACCATAGAGTTGATAGGGGTGAACTTCGTCTCCAATCCTGCCTTAGTCTTGCTGATTATCGATGCTGCAGACTATGCCGTAGAAAACTTGTCGCTGGTTCTGTTAGGCTCAGTCATCGGGATCTTTCTGTTTTGGCCTAAGGCACGAACGCTACAACCAACGGCCCCCAGAGCGTAAGGAAGATGTTCGCAACTGCGTAAGTCATGGTGAACGCTGGTGTAGGGGTCGAGTTTCCGGCCTTTTCCAGCAGCGTCGCAAAACCGGGGTTGCCTGAGCGAGAACCGGTCACAACCGCGCAAGCCTCTATCGGGTTTTTGATCCTTAAGGCGTAATAATTGATCGGGAATTGTACGATCATCGGCATCAGTGTGACCACGACGCCCAGCAGTAGCAGAGTAACACCATACTGTTGAATTGCCTCGAGCGCAGGCTTTCCAGCATTCAGGCCGACTACCCCGACGAAAACTGCCAGACCAAAGCTTTGCAGAAAGTTCGCCGCACCACGGTTGATACCGCCAATTTTGGGCCGTCGAATACGCAGATACCCGATGATCAACCCGGTAACCAGGCAACCCAAGCCGGAGCCAAGCGCCACTTTTGTCCCAGCAATCACAAAACTGATTTCGCCTATCAGATAACCAATTGCCACACCTATACCCAGCGCAATGAAATTCGTGATGGAAGCCGAGGGCGGGACATATCCCGCCACCTTCGCGACCCGGTTTAGGTCGTTTTTATGGCCAACAATACTTACCTCGTCACCTGCGTGGATCTCGGTATTGTGCAGCACAGGCACGTCGTGACCCATACGGGTTATCTTTGAGATGTGAACACCGCGTCGCTGATCTGCCGTCAACGCGTCACGCAGCTCGGCAAGGGTTTTGCCTGTCAGTTTACGGTTGGTGATAACGACATTGCGGCGTTCTTCAACAACGGTCAGTTCGGGTGGGTATTCGCCAATCTCTCCGCTAGCAGTGCCCTCAAACTGGGTAAGGGTCGTGACTATGCCGGATACGACAATTACGTCCCCCGAATTGACAATCGTATCAGGTATCGGATTCACTGGAACACCTCCGTGCAGCAGTTTTTCCACGATCAGATCACCATTATAGCCGTCTTCTATGGCTTTAACCGATTTGCCTGCAATCGAGGCATCAGCATTTACCTGGTAAGCGCGGGCGTCAAAACGGTTCATTGGAAGAAACTCGCCTTCTTCCAGATTGCGACCGCCACCGCTGAGTTTTTGAGCAAGCTTGATTGCCTCTTGCCGCAAGTCGACGCGCAGAATGATTGGAATAACGCTAACCGCCAATATTGGGCCAATCGAGCCGAAAATGTAAGTCACCGAGTATCCTACGGCGATGTTGGTTTTCAACTTTTCCGCCTCATCTGCGGCCAGGCCCAGCAGATCAATGGCGTTTCCTGCGGTCCCAATTATAGCGGATTGTGTCAGCCCTCCAGCTGCCAGTCCAGCTGCCAAACCTTTATCCAACCCAGCCAACCGAGCGACCACAATGACAAAGAACAGACCCCAGAGGGTCATCATAAATGCGGCTAGCAACTTCGTCAGGGCAGTTCGATTTAAGGCAGCAAAAAATTGCGGGCCGCCATTGTATCCAACCATGAATATGAAGAGGGAAAAGAAAACATTCTGAACGTCGGTGCTGAGGTTGATACCTCCGATTTGGCCGACAAAAACCGCGACCAACAAGGTGCCGGCGATGCCCCCCAATTCGAACTTTCCGATCCGGAATTTTCCGACACCGTACCCCAGGCCAAGACAAAGAAACAGAGCCATGATCGGGAAGGTGCGAAGTTGTTCTGCAATCAATTCCATTTTGAAATCTCCAGGGTCTCTCCAAGGGCCCGTTCCGTTCTAGGTACATCGCCAATTTGAACTGAACACAAGAACATTTTGACGACCAACGCCGAGCAGACAAAAAACTCTTAGAACGAGTTCGCTTCAAGGTGCGATGAGATTGGGGAAGGGGAACTTCTATTGTCGGAAACGTTGGACAAACCTCTCACTCTTTGTTGGGCTCAGAGGTGATTATTAGGCCATACCGAGGGATATTTCGCCGCTTCGTCTGAAGCAACGACAACTGTAACCGGCTGCACATACGATTAATTGGGGTATTGGTTTTGGCTGCATTGCACGACAGCTTTGGGGAAAACGTGTCGCATAACCTACGGCGGTTCAAAGAGTCTTGTCAGTAGAACTTTGCTTGAGCAGAGCAGGTCGATTGCATAGCGTTTAGGAATGACCAAACCTTCCTCCTTCAAGTACTTCAAAACTAGCCCATAGATCATCCGCCTGTCGGTGATGCTGTACATCCGATTTCCGCTGTCGCTGCAGAATGTCGAAGATCTGTTGCACGAACGCGGGATCGATGTCAGCCATGAAACTGTTCGCTATTGGTAGAACAGGTTCGGCCCAATGTTTGCTTCTGAGATTAGACGCAAACGGGTCCAGCAACTTCGAGCCTTCTCAAAATGGAAATGGCATGTGGACGAGGTCTTTGTGAGGGTGAATGGCCAGCGACACTATCTGTGGCGGGACGTAGATCATGAGTGCGAAGTACTCGAAGCCGTTGTCAAAAAGCGCCGAAACAAAGCTGCAGCATTGAAATTCCTCAGGAAATTGATGAAGCGCCGTGGCTGTGCGGAAGAGATCGTGACGGATCGCTTCGCTTCCTACAAGGCTGCACTTAGAGAAATGGGATCGCTCGAAAAACAAAGGACCGGCAGGTGGCTCAACAATCGCGTAGAGAACTCGCACCTGCCATTCCGACGACGAGAACGCGCCATGCTGCGGTTCAGGCGAATACGAAGTTTACAGAAATTCGCCTCCGTCCATTCTTCCGTATACAACCACTTCAATCAGGAAAGATCGCTCGCAAGCAGAGATACCTTCAAGCTGACACGCACCGCTGCTCTTGCCGAGTGGCGCGAACTTGGCGCGGGATAAAGGACAGCGTCACTGGCCTAACAGAGACGAGTTCGAATTCGTCTGACAGCACCGCTCAAGGACCTGCCCTATGGAATGGTCTGGCAGGAATTCTGCGAAAGGCACGACGCCCCTTGCGGCCTTGCCCTCACGGGCTCGCTGGAGACCTACCAGGCGAGTGTGAGCGGACGCGGATAGGTCGTCTGGGCCCAAGGGCGGCATTGTCCGCAAATCAGTCGTTCACAGCGAACGACCGCTCTGAGCCCAAAACAGACATTTAAAAATCCCTACTACCAAATAGAGCTCCAACCGCGATAACTATGAATTATCTTTGTTTAGGCCGCCCAAAAAGCGTGAGAGGTTTTTTCGAAAATCCTCTCGATATAGGTCTACATCATCAAATTTTGGAGTAATAACTGCCAATTCCGCATTAGGGATCATTTTTGAAAGCGATGACGCATGTGGTAAGCAGTATTGCCGGAAATGCAGGGCGCATATTGTCAAAATGCGACGCGATCTCCACCCTTCAAATCCAAGATTTCTCGTGCTTCGTCCGGGCTGGCAACCTGGGACCCCAACTCCTCGACTATTCGCCGGATTTTTCCCACTTGCTGCGCGTTCGACACGGCCAATTCACCCCGTTTAATAAAAAGACTGTCCTCCAAACCAACACGAACATTGCCACCCATTTGGCTGGCGGTTGTCGCCATTGGAATCTGTGCGGCGCCAGCCGCCAAAATCGACCAGCGGTAACTGTCCCCAAAGAGCTTGTCCGCCGTCTTTTTCATAAAGACAAGGTTATCAATATCCGCGCCTATTCCGCCTAGAATGCCCATTACGAATTGGATAAACACAGGCGTTTTGAACAACCCAATATCCATGCAGAACTTCAAGTTATACAGGTGACCCACGTCGTAACATTCATGCTCGAATTTGATGTCATGTGGTGCAAGCGACTTTGCTGCTTCTTCAATATCGCGAAATGTATTGCGAAAGATATTGCCGTCCGAGTTCGAAACGTAATCCTTCTCCCAGTCGTATTTCCAATCGGCGTAGCGCTTGGCGAGTGGGTGAAATGAAAAGTTCATCGAACCCATATTCATCGAACACATCTCGGCGCTGAAAGTAGCCGCTGGCTTAATTCTATCCTGGATTGAAAGCGTTAATGAACCACCCGTAGAGATGTTCACGACCGCATCAGTAGCCTGCTTGATCCGAGATAAGAATGGAGAGAAGTCGTCCGGGTCGACCGATGGAGAACCATCTTTCGGATTCCTGGCGTGCAAGTGCAATATCGAAGCCCCTGCCTGTGACGCCTCTATCGCTTCTCGCGCGATGTCGTCGTAGGTGTAAGGCAGCGCGTCGGACATTGTCGGTGTATGGATCGCGCCGGTGATGGCGCACGTGATTATGGTCTTTTGCTGGCGCGACATCGCTAAGATCCTTCTTCGTCTTTTGGGAACCTGACCCGATAGCTGAGTGGAAAAAGCTCAAGGTCGAAACGGTCTCGGACTAATCCCCACAAACCCTTGGGCGCCTTCAACATGACTACAATGGCCACCAAACCCAGCACCATCAGGTAAAATGTTCCGAAGTCCGCCAGAGTCTCACGCAGCGCGAAAAATACCAGCGTACCAATGATTGGGCCTTCCAGAGTCCCAATTCCGCCAATCACGACGATGAATATTACGAAGGCGGTCCAATCGTTGACGCTGAACGCGGCGTCTGGAGAAATGCGAAGCTTTTGTAAGAAGATGAGTCCGCCAATTATTGCTGTGAATGCTGAGGCGATAACATAAACTTCCAGCTTGGTGCGCCATATATCAATGCCGAGGCCTGATGCAGCAACTTCACTGTCCCGAATTGCCGTTAACGCAAGACCGCGGCGAGATCGAAGGAAAAAATACACGGCCAACAAGACAATGACCGCCGCACCAAGTGCGAGCCAGTAAGAGTTTGCTTCGCGAGTTGCTTTCTTGGCCCCAATTTCTTTGACAATCGCTACTGGCAGCGACGATCCTGAACCGCCCCCGAGAGACTGAATTTGCGCGAATGAAAGCCGGAAAACTTCGGCCACGACCCAGGTGCCGATGGCGAAATAGGCGCCTTTCAGACGGAATATCAGGGTTGCGATCGGGATGGACAAAGCAGCGGCCAAGAAGCCACCGACAATAATGGCCGGCACCGGATGAAGTCCGCCGAATATCGTTAGCGCAAACAGCATATAACCGCCAAAACCGACGAAAGCCTGTTGGCCAACGCTAACAAGGCCCGCGTAACCAGCCATCAAGTTCCAAATACACGCCAACGCAAGGTAGAGGAAAATTTCGGACATGAGCCGCATGTCCGCGCGGCCTGCCCAATAAGGACCAAGCGCAAGGACGACGAGGACGACCAAACCGATGAAAAGTGCCGCTCGGGAAGCCGGGGTCGCTCGAGTTACTGAAGGCATGCTCAATGTTCTACCCTCGGGAAAAGCCCGTTGGGGCGCAGCGCCAAAACAACAAGAAACGCGATGTGCCCCGCGAGAAGCTGCCAACCGGGGTCTATCTTTGCGCCGATCGTTTGTGCCACTCCTAAAATAACGCCGCCGGCCAACGTCCCCCAAAGATTTCCCAATCCGCCAATTATCACGGCTTCAAATCCAAATATGAGACGGCCAGCACCGATTGACGGATCAAAACTCGTCCGCATACCGAGAAGGATTCCAGCAATTGCAACGACGCCAAGCGCCAAGGCCATAGCGAGCCCATAAACATGCGCCTTGTTCAGCCCCATTAATTGCGCGATGTCCTGATTGTCGGACACTGCGCGAAACCCGCGTCCAATCGCGGTTGCGTAAAAAACCCATTGCAACCCCGCTATCACGACAATCGCTATTGCAAAGGTTACCAAAGGAAGAATGCCAATAGCTAGGCCGCCGACTGGGATCGAAGCCGTCTCGATCAACCCGCCGTTTAACTTTTGTGGGTCGGCTGTATATATCTCCAGCAGCGCATTTTGGATAATTACCGACAGACCGAAGGTCACCAAAAGTGGCGGTAGAATGTCGTCGCCGAGCGTTTGGTTGAGAAGCCCACGTTGAAGCACGTAGCCAAAACCTGCCATCAGCGGGATCACGATAAGAAGCGCCACAAATGGATGCACGCCCAGCATCACAATCGTTGTAAGACCCATATAAGCCGCTAGTATGATCAGATCACCGTGCGCAATATTTACCAGCCTCATAACGCCAAAGATCAAACTAAGCCCTGCTGCAAACAGCGCATAAAGACCGCCAAGCAATATCCCTTGTACAATTGAATTAACCCATTCGATCATGCAGCAACTCCGAAGTAGGCAGCGGTTATGTCTTCCCGGCTGACCTCGCCAACTTTGCCGGTCAAAGAAACCCGCCCCTCTTGCAGACAATAGACCCTGGAAGAAACCTCCAGCGCTTTGGATATGTCCTGCTCAACAATCATTGCGGTCATCCCTTCGCCAACGATGTTCGGCAGCGCCTCGTAGATGCCCTTGATTACAATTGGTGCCAGTCCCAAGCTGATCTCGTCGAACAGGATTAGTTCCGGGTTCGACATCAGGGCACGTCCAATGGCCGCCATTTGCTGTTGACCGCCGGAAAGCGAAGTTGACGGCTGGTTGCGCCTATCCGACAGAACTGGAAATAACTCGTAAATCCTTTTCAAGCTCCATGGTCCGCTTCGCCCAACAGTACCGCCGAGGAGGAGGTTCTCCTCTACAGACAGTGATGGGAATAACTGCCTGCCTTCAGGGACTAAAGCGATGCCCATATAAGCGACTTGATCAGCCCTTTTTGAACCGATCGAGGCACCTTTAAAAGCAATCTGTCCGGATTCGTTTCTCAACAGTCCGGAGATCGAGCGCATTAATGTCGATTTGCCGGCTCCATTCGCGCCAATAATAGCAATGACTTCGCCCAGCTCTAGTGACATGTCGATATCGTAGAGGGCTTGAAAGTCGTCGTAAAACGCGTCCAGCGAATTAATGGACAAAAGAGCGTCAGACATCTGGATCGACCCCGAGATAGATTTCTTTTACTTCAGCGCTCTCCATGATCTTCTTGGGTTCGCCTTCAGATATTTTCTTACCGAAGTCGATAACGATGAGATGGTCGACCACCGCTAACAGAGCGTGAACAACGTGCTCAATCCAAACAATCGTTGTACCGCTTTCATTTACTGCCTGAATTGTCTGGATCAGTTCGCCGCATTCGGCCTCTGTAAGCCCACCGGCAATCTCGTCCAACAAAAGCAGTTTTGGCTTTGCCGCCAGTGCCCGAGCCATCTCTAACCTTTTTCGCTCCAATAGCGTCAATGCACCTGCTCTGACGTTAGCTTTTGGTAGAAGCCCCGTCTGCTCAAGTACGCCAATAACGTGGTTTTCGGCATCGTGACCGCGCAAACTGGCACCTTCTGTGGCTGCTACAAGCGCATTCTCGAAAACGGTCATACCAACAAACGGATGAGGAACTTGATAGCTGCGCGCAATGCCGAGTTTGCATCGTCCTGCTGCTCCTACGCTCGTGATCTCCTGCCCGTCGAAATGAATACTTCCAGCATCTGAACGAAGCACTCCAGTGATCAAATTGAAAAGTGAAGTCTTGCCTGCCCCGTTGGGTCCGAGGATGCCGATCGCGGCACCCTCGTTAACCTCAAAGCTAGTCTTATCGGCAACGACAATTGCGCCGAACGATTTGCTGAGACCGTCAACCTTTAGCAATGCAGACAACAGTCTTGCCCTATCCGAGGAGGAAGGTTTCACCGCCGGTCGGAATTTGCGGCGCGTGTTTGTTGTTGGTTATGACAAGCTCGAGACCATTGCCGTTGTCTTGCCATTGGCCACCGACGAGCGGCGTCTTTGAGACGTTAGGAACAGGGCCATTTGACCAATTCACATCACCAACAATCGTCGACAAATTGGTCGCTCGGATTGCAGCAACATTGGCTTCGGCATCTTCGATGTCTTCCGACCGACGAACGACGTCTGCGATGACCTCTGACAAAGCGTGCTTGAACCCGATGGGTTGTGTCCACGGGCGCCCTGTTGCCGTTGTGTAACCGTTGGCCAGATCACCAGCGGATTGACCAGTAAGCGACGATGAAAATGGATGACTGGCTGACCACCAAACCTCTGTCGTCAATCCAACCCCGCGGGGACCCAATGACTCAACCACGGACGGGAACAGCAGCGCTTTGCCCACGGTCGCAATCTTTGGCTGGAAGCCCTGCTGTGCAGCTTGCGACCAGAATGTCCCAAAATCTGGCGGGATCATCACTCCAGTCAAAATCTCGCAACCAGCTTCTTTGAACGCGGCAATATAGTTAGAAAAATCGTCGTTCAGAGGTTGATATCTGCCGGGATCAGTCAGCTCAAAGCCTTGCGCGGCAAGCGGAGTCGGCAAGCCTAGTTCGGGGTGGCCCCAAGCGTTTCCATCGGAGTCGTTGGGGAAGAGTCCTCCAACTTTCTTCGGCACACCGCTATCGTTCCAGATGTTAGTGAAGTTCGCAATGACGTCTTCGAGACCCCAGAAGAAGTGATAGGTATACTGGAAACCCTCGGCGGGATTGCCGTTGCGGCCAAAGAAATAAGGTTGCCAAGGCGCATCTGACGTGACGCAAGGTATTTCGTTGATTTCAGCTTGGTCAGCCACAGGATTTGTTGTATCCGGCGTCCCGGCTGCCGTTATGAAATCGACTTCATCATCGAGGATCAACTGAGCGGCAACTTCTGCCGCTCGGTTCGGATTTGACTGACTATCCTTTTTGATGATCTCAATCGCGTATGTTTTGCCATTGTTTTCAACACCTGCGAGCGCAGCCTGCAAGCCTTCAATGACATAGTCGTCGGGTTCGGCAAATCCGGCCAATGGACCTGTTGAAGGCGTCACGAAGCCGACTTTGATCGTCGGGTTTTGCGCATATGCTCGGGTTGCTGTCAGAATTCCCGGAGCGGCGACGGAAGCTGCCAGCCCACCCAGCACTTGGCGGCGGTTCGTTCTGAGTTTCATAGATCTCCTCCCTTCGAAATAGATTAGCTTCTAGCGTTGAAGCCAGTGTAGTCGTTGTGAGTTTTGCTAATATCTCAAAATGCTCCACTCACATAACATTGGGTTATACATTGGATTAACTTTCCAAAGCTGATTTGCGTTTGTCTTCATCGTGGCAGAATGCGCTCCAACTTTGCGAGATGCTCAGATACTCGCGCCTTTGTTGACTCCAGATCTTCTTTCGCCCATTCGCGAAATCCTCTGCCTGCCGCCATTCCTGTGCGACCCTTGTCTTGCAGTTCCTGCAGATAAGGTGACGGCTCCGGAGACGCCTCGAGGTCAAACAGCACTTGCCGATGTATATCCTGCGTCAGTTCAATTCCGACCAAGTCCGCGTTTTCAAGTGGCCCCAAGACAGCAAGTCTACGACCAAAACTTGCCTTCACGACGTTATCGACGCCTTCGGCTGAGCATATCCCGTTGGCGACCAGCGATATCGCCTCGCGCCACAATGCATGCTGGAGTCGGTTACCAATGAACCCGGGCACATCTTTTTCGACCATCACCGGGTCTTTTCCCGAAGCCTCCAACAAAGCGAACATCTTCTCAGCCACGTCGGAATTGGTTCGCTCTGTTTTCACGACTTCGACAAGGGGGATCATGTGCGGTGGGTTCCACCAGTGCGTGCCCAACGCTCGCTCTCTGCGCTTCAAGTGAGATGTGATTTTCGTGATCGGAATAACGGACGTATTTGATGCCAATATCGCGTCTGCAGGCGCGTGGCTCTCCACCTCTGAGAATATACTTCTCTTGAGATCAAGCTTCTCGGGTGCCGCTTCAATAACAAAATCCGCGCTAGTTACGGTATTCTTGACATCGTCATGCAGTTTCAGGTTGGCAAGGGCGGAATCAACTTCAGCGTCGTGCGCGCCGAGCAGCCTCATACTGTTTGCGACGCGGTTTGGCGTGTCTGCAAGGGTGGGGCCGTCCGGGTCGTATATCGACACCCTGTGCCCGACGCGCACGAACGTCAGAGCAATCCCATGCCCCATAAGGCCCGCACCGATAACCGATATGTTCAAACTTTCGACCATCCGTTAGCCCGCAGTGTATCCGCCGTCGGCGTAAAGGATATGTCCAGTATAGAAATCCGACGCGCGCGACGCCAAGAAAAGCAAAGGTCCGGCGAGATCTTCCGGTTCACCCAATCGGCCCTTCGGCACGCGAGTTAGAAATCCGGTTCGGACAGTCTCGGCCTCCGCGGTATCTTCGAACATCCAGGCCGTTAGTGGAGAACGGAATACAGTCGGCGCGATTGCGTTGACAGTGATACCGGTTGGGCCAAGCTCACATCCCAGAGCTTTGGTAATGCCGTCAACAGCTGCTTTTGATGCACAGTATGCCGTGTAACCCGCTGGGTGGCCAAGCAGACCTCTAGCCGAGGACATCAGGACGACTTTTCCGCCGTCACCTTGCGACTTCATTTGACGAATCGCCGCGCGAGACATCATCCAGCTTTGGGTGACATTCGCATTCATTACGGCTTCGAACGTAGCGGGTTCCATATCGTCGATCTTGGCGACTTTGTTCATTCCTGATGCAACAACAAGAATGTCCAGCCTTCCAAATGCATCGACCGTTTTGGCGACCAAATCGTTACAGGCCTGTTCGCTGTCCGGGCGACCCGTAATCTGAATTGTCTCCGTATTGCATCGACCGGCCACTTCACTGACGGCCTTGGAATTGCCCCCAGCAAGGGCAACCTTGCAGCCTGCAGCTGCAAGGCTTTCGGCCGCGACAGTGCCAAACGCACCTGAAGCGCCGGTGATTAATGCGACTTTCCCCTTCACATCAAACAACGAAATTGGGTCCGACAGGCTCATTTGGGACGACCTCCTTCCGGGTAAGGAATGACAACGAGCATTTTGCAAACGTGGTTCGATTTATTCTCGATGCGCCGCACTTGGTCCGGGGGAACAGTGCAACTGTCCATTGGGCCAATGACTGCGGTTTGACCATCCCATTCTATAGTCATTTCACCCTCAAGAACTACGTACACCTTCTCAAATGGTGTGGAATCCGGTCCCGCCCCGCCTCCGGGAAGGAATTGAGAGAAACCAACCCATTGGTTTTCTGGCCCACCTTCTTCGAATCCTTGTAGCCGGAGACCGGTGACTCCCCAATGATTGGGCGCCTCGTAAACTTCTGCTTCATTAAAACGCTTGATCAGCATCAGAAGTTCTCACCGGCCTCGATGCGATAGTTCTGAGACTGATCCATCATTGCGACCAGGCGAATGATGCATCCATCTCCGCGATCCCAGTTCCATGGGAAGAAGGCGAACGTCACCCGTTTACCCGTGATCCGGTCCAAATCGCCACCGACGTTTTCTATTCCAAGGATACCGTTAGAGAAAAGTGTGTTGTGCACCGGCTCCCACTCAGGGAAATCCACTTCCCAAGGTGTCCCTCCCGACCATTCCAGATACTCCTTTTCGAGGTGCGGTAGAATCGGTCCGTTACGCTGTGGGCCGATTGCGGTGGCAAGAGGGTGATCGTTTGCTTGGGTATCGTGCCCAACGACCTTCACTTGCTTGTCGACCATCCATTCTGCTGCGGAAGGCACCAAGCCCGGGCAATACGCAAAGTAATCGCCGTCCTCATACTTCTTGTGCCAACCTGTATTTATGATCAACACATCATGTGGACGGATCGCATGACCGCAAGCCTTTTCCAGATCGTCCGCAGTAATCTGTTCCCACTTTTCCTTGGGTATTGAGACGCAGATGCCTGACCCAAAGAAGTGCGGCAGAGGAACCTCATCGATAAATGGAGTGCCCTGTACCACGTGTGCCGGCGCGTCGATATGCGTGGTCACGTGCATCGTCGTCGTGATGGTCTGGCTTAGCACGCCGGACTTGGCCATGTAATGCTTGCGGTCGATCTGAACATCCTTGAAGTACGGCCAGTTCGGGCATTGAAACCCGTAGCGGTGACTGAGATTCACGAACTCAAGACCCATTGCGTTGTTGTCGTTCGCTTGAAATTCGATGCCGCGGATCGTGACGCTCATTTATTCCTCCCTATGGAATCATATGTTCCGTATTATGGTGCGATTGTACTGTATTTCGGTCAAGAACTTGATTGAATTTGTGCGTCTATTTAGATTAGATACAAATCGCCCACGTGCTACACGACACTGAAAACGAAGTGCAGAGGATCAAAAAAATGCCTCAAAATCATAGCATTCAAGTTATTTCACGCGCAGCAGAAATCATGCGCGCTCTGGCCGAGAACTCAGACGGACAGAGTCTGGGGCAGATTTCCAAACAGGTAAAACTGCCCCGCTCTACGGTACAGAGAATTGTTGCCGCTCTAATAACCGAAGGGTTTATTTCCACTAACGGAAGTAGTGGAGGAATCATGTTGGGACCGGAAATTCAGTCTCTTGCGCAAGCTGTGACAGCGGGTTTTAAAGACCGGATTCGTCCGATGATGAAGTCAATTTCCAAAGAAACCGGAGAGACGGTAGATCTTGCAATCTTGGAAGGCAATCGGATGAGATTCATTGATCAAATTGTAGGCGGTCAGCGCCTCCGTACGGTTTCACGCATTGGCGATACGTTCCCATTGACCAATACAGCCAACGGCAAGGCGGCTCTGGCATCTTTGCCCGTTACCGAAGCGACAAAATTGATTATCAACGAGTTCGAAGACTGGCCAGACTTCGCACGCCCTCTTCCCGACCTGTTGGTTGAACTTGAGGGTATCCAAGGCGGTGCTCTAGCAAGGGACGATAACGAACATACCGAGGGGGTCAGCGCACTGGGTTTTGCTATTTCCGATCCCGCTGGCGAAATCTACGCAGTTTCGGTACCGGTCCCATCTTCCCGTTTTGCGCGCATTCACGGCGCACTGACCAAAACACTTGAGGCGCATCAAAAGCAAAGTGGGTTTTGATGCCGCTGGATAAGATCATGACCTCCAAACAACGTTTTGCTCGTGGCGGTCGATCAAAAGGTTGAAGGAAGCGAACTCGGATTCAACGAAACTGGCCAATCGGCGGGTCGCGGGCGACGGGACCTCGTTTCGCCTGGAGACTATGCACAAGTGGCGATCGGGATCACCTATTCGAATTGACAAAGCATCAACCGTCTTTTTTCTCCGAAGCATAAAGACGACAGAGTAAGGCAATACCGTCAAGGCGTCCGATCCCTCAAGTATGTTGATGACTGCACTCAATGAAGCGCCTGTGAAGCCAACCTTGATGTCACTGACGCCAATACTTTCCAGTGCCGTTCGCAGATCGTGAAAAAGCGGACTATCCGCTGGCGGCGCAATCCAAGGAAACTGCGCAATTTCCGCCAACCGCACTGCTTGCTTGCGTGCGATTGGATGCCCAACCCGGCAAGCAACGACATTTCTTCCCTTAAGGATTTGTTTAGCGATCAAACTGTCCGGCACCTCTGAAGCACGAACAGGAACAATCCCCAAGTCGAGTGCATCACTTTCAATTCGGGCAAAAACTTCTGCGGCGTAGCAGTAGCTTTGATCAATTCGGATGTCCGGAAAGCTACTTTGAAAGGAAGCCAGCATACCCGAGACCACTCCTTCCATAAAAATTGGAGGCCCAGCCAGCCGAACCGCTCCATTCGTTCCGCGCTGATAGTGTAGAACAACTCCGGACGCAGCTTCACCGGCCTGAAGAATTTTTCGCCCCTCGTGGGCTAAAAGCAGGCAGGTTTGAGTGGGCTGAAGTGGACGCCGGCCTGGCTGGAATAGGTTTATACCCAAACGCCGCTCCAGCATGGAAAGCGATCGCGATACACTAGGCTGGGACTTTCCAAGCAATGTAGCACCCTCGGTGAGCCCTCCTTGATCGACTACCGCCGCAATAATCTCAAGATGCCGAGGATCTATCTTCATATCATTAGGTTATGCAATAGCCGCGAGATTCGATCAAGTTGCTGTCTTGTTCTGCTAAATTCGGGCCGAGGCGGTAAAACAAATTGAACGCATTTGACACATCGATATCAAATCAGAGAGTCCGCGTCGGACGTGGCATTCGACACGAGTTGTGCGACGAACTCATTAATATGGGGTGTGCGCGGGCGCTTATTCTCTCTACACCGGGGCAGGCTCAACTTGCGCTAGATGTCGCATCAACACTAGGGGGACTCGCTGCTGGCGTTTGCTCTAGCGCTACGATGCATACGCCTGTGGAGGTCACCGAGGACGTTCTATCATATGCTAGATTGATTGAGGCGGATTGCTTTGTGGCGATCGGTGGAGGCTCGACGATTGGGTTGAGCAAGGCTTTGGCTCTGCGCACGAAATGCCCACAACTCGTCTTGCCCACAACCTACTCCGGTAGCGAAGCGACTCCGATATTGGGCCAGACGAAGGAAGGTCGAAAGGAAACGCTCACAGACCCCAAAGTTCTTCCGGAAGTCGTTCTTTACGACCCGGAACTAGCGGTCTCGTTGCCGGAACTAGTTTCCATCACGTCTGGCTTGAACGCAATGGCGCACGCCGTTGAAGGGCTCTATGCAAAAGACAAAACACCGCAAACAACGCAGTTGGCATGGCAGGGTTTAGAGGCATTCTCGAAAGCCTTGCCGTTGGTCGTTTCCAATCCAAACGATCTTGAGGCGCGTGAGACGACTCTTAAGGCTTCTTGGGCTTGCGGCGCGATTTTAGGGTCAGTCGGGATGGCCCTTCATCATAAACTTTGCCACACGCTTGGCGGCTCCTTCGGGCTGCCGCACGCTGAAACCCATTCAATAGTATTGCCCCACTCAGTAACGTTTAACGAAATTGTAGTCGCCGAGCAGTTGGCGCCGGTTCGGTACGCCCTGGGCGGTGACCATGCCGGGCAAGCAATTTGGAAATTTGCGCGACATTTGGGTGCACCGATGACACTAAAGGGTTTGGGACTACGCGAAGCTGACCTCGATCACGCCGCTGAAATTGCAGTTCAGAACCCCTATTGGAATCCTCGCGAGGTAACGCGCGAAGGCATTCGTGCGCTCCTGCAGAACGCGTGGGCTGGAAATGCCCCGACAATCTGAGGAAGGATCAAACATGGCCGAAATCTCTACTGATGTTCTAATTATTGGCACTGGGCCGGCCGGCTCTGCGACGGCGGCACTTTTGGCGACCTATGGGATCGAGAACATGGTGGTCAACCGTTACCGCTGGTTGGCTAACACACCGCGCGCGCACATTACGAACCAACGTACGATGGAGGTTCTCAGAGACCTTGGTCATGACGTCGAGGCCGAAGCGTACATGCACGCAACCGAGCAGGATTTGATGGGTGAGAATGTGTTTTGTGAAAGCCTTGCAGGCGAAGAAATTGGGCGAATGAAATCGTGGGGTAAGCACCCACTTTCGCGGGCAGAACATATGCTGTCCTCCCCCAGCCTCATGAACGATCTTCCTCAGACATTTATGGAGCCTCTGCTTTATTCCACAGCGTGCAAACGCGGCACACAAGGGCGGATGTCGACAGAATACTTGTCGCACTTGCAGGATGCCGACGGCGTAACGACTACGCTCCGCGATCGACTGTCTGGGCGCGAGTTTCAGGTGCGGTCGAAGTATCTTGTTGGTGCTGACGGAGGGAATTCACTAGTGGCTGAACACATCGACGCGCCGATAGAAGGAAAAATGGGCGTTGGTGGATCGATGAACATTTTGTTCAAAGCAGATTTGAGCAAATACGTCGCTCATCGGCCTTCGGTACTTTATTGGGTCATGCAGCCCGGCGCCGACGTGGGTGGCATTGGGATGGGGCTAGTGCGAATGATACGCCCCTGGAACGAGTGGCTGATCGTCTGGGGTTACGACATTAACGAGCCAGCCCCGGTGGTAGACGAAGAATTCGCGACAAATGTAGCCCGACAACTTGTAGGCGATCCGGAACTTGAAATTGAACTGACCTCAGCCAACATTTGGACAGTCAATGACGCCTACGCCACGCATATGCAGAAGGGGCGCGTCTTTATTATGGGAGACGCGGCTCATCGTCACCCTCCATCAAACGGCTTAGGTTCGAATACGTCGATTCAAGACTCTTTTAACCTAGCTTGGAAATTGGCGGCAGTTCTAAAGGGACAAGCAGGCACACAGCTTTTGGATACTTACTCTGTCGAGCGCGCGCCGGTTGCCAAGCAAATAGTGACGCGCGCTAACAAATCAATCGGCGAATTTGGTCCGATCTTTGAGGCTCTGGGTATGACTGGTGGCGACGATGTCGAGAAAATAAAAGCCAGTATGGATGCGCGCACAGACCCGGGGGATGCCGGGGAAAAGCAGCGCGAGGCACTACGGCAAGCCATTGCATTCAAGAAGTATGAGTTTGACGCGCACGGCGTGGAGATGAACCAGCGCTACAGATCAGATGCCATCGTAACTGACGGCCAGATGGAACCGGCATTCGACTTGGACGCTGAACTTCACTATCAGCCCACGACTTGGCCCGGTGCACGTCTTCCCCACGTTTGGGTTTTCGACCACGATTCCGGCGCGCAGGTCTCGACGCTGGACTTGTGCGGACAGGGGCGGTTCACCATTCTATCCGGTATTGGGGGTGAACCTTGGGGGGACGCAGCCAGGGAAGTTGAAAGTGAACTGGGAATAGAAATCAAAACCCACGTAATAGGACCAAGGCAAAACTACGTCGACCATGTCGGGGACTGGGCGAGAGTATCGGAGATCTCGGACACGGGCTGCATTCTGGTTCGCCCTGATCAACACGTGGCGTGGCGGATCGAAGAATTGGCCGCCGACCCCAAGGGAGAGCTTGCCCGGGTATTGAAATCAATCCTCGCGAGGTAGGAAGAAAATGAGCTTCAAAAAACCAAAGGCCTACTTCACAGAGGCGAACTCGGCGGACGTTGTCACGGGCCAGAACATCCACGCAAAGAACAAGCGTCTTGAAGAGGTTATGGGGTCAATAACGCGACATCTGCATGCAGCTGTAAAAGAAATTGAGCCAACCCAGGAAGAGTGGATGCAAGCCATTGAATTCCTGACAAAGACTGGTCAGATGTGCGATGACTGGCGGCAGGAGTACATACTTTTGTCAGACATTCTCGGCGTTTCAATGTTGGTTGATGCAATCAATTCAAGACGGCCTGTTGGAGCGTCAGAAAACACGGTACTCGGGCCATTTCATATTGGCGGAACGCCTGAATACGAAATGGGAACTAACATTTGCCTCGATGGTAAAGGAGAAGACCTTGTTGTTCGGGGACGCGTATTTGATACAGAAGGCAATCCGCTGGAAGGTGTGAAGATCGACGTTTGGCAAGCCAACGACGAAGGGTTTTACGACGTTCAGCAAAAGGGTATTCAACCGGACTTCAACCTCAGGGGTGTTTTCCGCACTGGTTCAGACGGAAGTTACTGGTTTAAGGCGGTTAAGCCAAAGCATTACTCCATCCCCACGGACGGTCCGGTCGGTAAGCTGCTAGAAGACCTTGGCCGACACCCTTACCGACCAGCTCATCTGCATTACATTCTTTCGAAAGACGGGTTCGATGACGTAACGACCCATATCTTTGATCCCAATGACCCTTACATCGACAGTGACTCGGTTTTCGGGGTCAAAGAAAGCCTAATTGCAGATTTTAGAAAAATCGACGATCCCCAAAAACTAAACGAGTTGGAGTTCACCGGTTCATTCTACTGGGATGTTGAGTTTGATTTTGTCCTCGCGAAGAAGAGGGACTCTGTTTGATAGCATGTCCGAGAAATCTGAATTAGGTGCGCGGTGGCCGACCTTAGTCTTGGCGAACAGTAAGAACGACCCGGCCGAGCACACCTAGATAAGCCCCGTGATGATCCGCCAGCGCTGACGCTCTGCATTCAGTTTGCTGCAATGGGTCAAAACAGTAGAGCCTAGGTCTCCAAAATAGCCACTGCGCGCGTAAAACCCGCCGACGCCGACTTGATTTTGAAAGGAAAGGCCGAAATCAAGAAACCATTACTAGGCAACAACTCCAAGTTGGTCATTTTCTCAATCTGGCAATATCCTTGATCCATTCCCGCCCGATGTCCTTCCCAAATAATGGAAGGATCTCCCGTTCTTGAAAACTCCTTCGCTGTGTAGGTAAACGGCGCGTCCCAGCTCCAGGCGTCCGTACCAACCATTCGCACACCCTGTTCGGTCAGAAAGTTTGTAGCAGCTCGGCCAATTCCGCATCCCTTCTCGAGATAATCTTCTTTGCCGTAACGGGATCCTGCCGACGTATTTACCAAGACAATATCCAAAGGCTTTAATGTATGCCCAATTCGAGCCAGCTCCTTTTTAATATCGTCTGGATTTACAACATATCCGTCCGACAAGGTTCGGAAGTCGAGTTTTACGCCGTTACCAAAACACCACTCAAGAGGAACTTCATCAATGGTTATTGCTCGCTTCCCGTTGTTCATCGTGGAATGGTAATGGTACGGCGCATCAACATGGGTGCCGTTGTGCGTCGCCACTTGAAGCCGCTCTAACGCCCAACCCTCGCCACCCGGGAGGTCTTCCTTGGTAAGGCCGGGAAAAAACTGCATAACTTGCTCTGCAGTTTGGTGATGATTCAAATACTCGATGTCAGGTAGCATCATTGGCGGATCTGACGTAACGCCTACTTCTAATTGAACAGAAAGATCAACGAATTGCCTGGCCATTCCGTAGTCCCGCTTGTTTTGATGAATATACCGTAACTTATATTTCGATTGAGATATTTACCAATTCGAACTCGACACCAATCACCCAGGTTTCTAAGTGGGCAGGACCTACTCCGGCACACCCGTTCGAAACTAATGACAACTTTGTCCGCATAGCAGTCATTCATGACAAGTGCAGCGTATGACCGCTTTGAGCCCAAAGCGGACTGAAATGTGCTCGCCAAAAATGAAGTGCGGCGATAGATATTCTCTTGAGCGGTCTAACCCATCACTAAATGCATTCACCGCCATCGATAACCAAGGCTTGCCCCGTCATAAAAGCGGATTCATCTGAAGCTAAATAGACGATCCCATGGCCAATCTCTTCAACTGTCGCCCACCGACTCATAGGGATCGCCTGCTCGATGTAGCTTTCCAGTTTGGCACGGCCACCCATCTGCTTTTCGAAGCCTGCATTGAAAGGGGTGTCTACAAATCCTGGACAAAGGGCATTGAAACGGATTGCATGGACAGCGTAGTCGGCTGCCATCTGCCGGACCATCGCAACAGCTGCGTGCTTTGTAGTCGCATAGGCGATCATACCCCGGTCGTATTGAACCCCAGAATTGGAGGCCGTGACGATCACGCTGCCTCCACCTTGTGATTTCATATGGGGGACGGCTGCGCGCGCGGCAATGAAGTGAGCGCGGACATTCAATGCCCAAGAAGCATCCATTCCATCTGGTTCCACTTCTTCCAGCGTTCCTTCGATCTGCAACCCAGCATGAGAGTGCAACACGTCAAGCCGACCGAAGTTTTTTACTGCTTCGTCTATGGCTTTGGTAAGGGCATCGTCATCGGTCACATCAAGCTGTATGGCAGATGCTTGATCCCCCTGCGCAACGATCGCGGCCACAGTGGCTTCAGCAAGTGTTGCATCGCGATCCGTTACCACAACATGCGCACCCTCTTGTGCCATTGCCATTGAACCCGCCCGACCAATTCCTGATCCCGCGCCCGTCACGAGCGCGACTTTACCTGCAAGCCGCATTTCACTTGGCTCCTTTATTTAACTATTCGATTTTGAGGCGCCTCGGCGCAAAAGCAGTTGCGCTGCAACGAGCAACAAGAGCGACGCGCCCATAACCATAGTGCCGATGGCATTGATCTCGGGCGTTACGCCGCGCCGGATGGATGAGAATATGTAGATAGGCAGGGTTGTTTCTGAGCCAGCTACGAAGAACGCTATGATGAAATCATCAAATGAGAAAGTGAAGCTGAGCAGGAAGCCCGCCAAAATTGCCGGTGCTATCAACGGCAGGGTCACCTGCCGAAAGGTGCCCCAGGGCGTCGCAAAGAGGTCAGCCGAAGCTTCCATGAGGGCACGGTCCATACCCGATAGCCTTGCACGTACGATGATTATGACCAGCGACATTGTGAACATGGTGTGTGCGGCGACGAGCGTGGGCATCCCCATGGAAAGTTGCGGGGGATTTGCTCCATCGGGCCATAGGCTCGCAAGAAGCGGGTTTAGCCAGCCGAATACGGTGACCAAGGCAATGAGTGTCGCGATACCGATGACGATACCTGGTATCATTATCGCAATATAAATCATCGCATCGAACAAAGTTCGGAGCCATCCCTTAACCCCTTGTAAAGCGATGGCCGCCATGGTTCCGAGTGTGGATGCGAGGCAAGCAGTTATGAATGCCGCAAGCAGACTGGTCTCGAGCGCGTCCATAACAAATGGGTTGTTGAGCGCTTTGCCATACCATTGGGTCGAGAACCCCATGAACTGGCTTGCGTGTCGTCCGGCATTGAAGCTGAAAAGCGCGATGATGCCGATTGGAATATAGAGAAAAAGGTAGACGCAAATCGCGTATAAGCGCATCGGACCCTCACATCAGCGAGACATCTTCGCGCTGGCCACCCAGGCGCGAGATGAATTTCATGTAAATTGAGACAGTGACAAGCATTACGACAACCAGCGTCATTGCGACCGCCGATCCGTACGCCCAGTTTCGAGACTGCAAGAACAGGTCCACCAGCGCATTTCCGACGAAAAACACTTTTCCGCCACCTAAGATCGCTGGGATCAGAAATTCGCCCATGAGTAGGATGAAGACCAGCATGCAGCCAGTTGCGATACCTGGTACCGACAGAGGAAGTGTTACCTGACGGAACGTACGCCACGGAGTAGAGCCGAGATCCGCTGAGGCTTCCAGAAGGCGTTTATCCAGTTTGTCCAAGCTTACAAAAATTGGGAAAACCATCAAAGGTAGATACCCATAGACAATCCCCACAAGCACAGCGAACGGCGTATTTATCAGGCGGACATCATCGATGCCGATCGACTCCAGTAAAGCGGGCAAGCCACGCCCCCCAAGGATGAAAATCCATGCGTATGACCGGATCAGGATCGATGTCCAGAACGGCACGATCACCAGGATCAACAGCGAAGTTTTCCACTTTGGTGAACAACGCACCGCAAGAAAGTAGGCGAGCGGGTAGGCAATTACCAACGCAGCGATAGTCCCCAGAGGTGCAAGGATCAAGGTGTTCTTAAACGCCGTCCATCGCGCAGGAAGGTTGGCATATTGTTCCAAAGTGAACGCTGGAACATAGCCTCCGGCGGCACCCCGTTCGCCAAAGGAAAAGACGAAGACGACCAGTAGTGGAAGTGCAAGCATTACCAAAAGCCATATTCCTGCCGGTGCCAGCAACAGTGCTTTTCTGCCTCGTTCGGTCATATTGTCCTCGTCTTTTCCGATATTGCGGCCTTGCCGCTTAGGCCGACTTGAAGCGGGCGAGCAACTCGGCACGGTTTGGATCGGTTAGCGTAGCCGCCGCGCCAAACTCGAGCGCATTCAGAAGGTCAGCTGCCGGATAAAGGATCGGATCTTCCAGCAATTCCTTCGGCAGCAACGCATTGGTGCGAGCATCAGCCGATGGATAGCCATGAGCGAGAACTTCTTTCGCATTAACTTCCGGGTTCAGCAGGAAGTCGATCAAGGCATAAGCGGCATCCATATGAGGTGCGCCCTTAGGAATAGCGTAGTAGTCGGACCAGAGTTCACCGCCCTCGGCTCCCAGAACGTAGGCGATTTCAGGCATGTCGACATTCATCTGCTTGCCGTCACCTGTCCAGCACATCGTCATCCACGCGTCACCGTTACGCATCGGTGGCTGATAATCCGACGAGATTGCAAACAGATGCGGTTTAGCATCCAGCAACAATTTCTCGGCATCCGCCAGTTCCTTCTCATCGACCGAGTTGAAGGAGTAGCCGAAGTATTTCAGGGCATTACCGATGGTGGTGAGTTGGTAATCATGCACCATTGTCCGACCTGAGTAACCTTCCATAGTAAGGTCCCAGAACTCTTTCCATGTGGTTGGAGTCGGAGCGCCGTCAAGCTTACTAGTATTCACTGCAAAGCCGGTCGTGCCCCAGTTTTTCGGCACCGCGTAAAGCTGGCCATCGACAGAGCCGGCATCTGAAAAGCGCTGTTCGAATGAACCTGCGTCGTAGTTTGGCAGTTTGGACGTATCGAGCGGGATGATCAGATCTTCGCCCACATACGTAGTGATCGTGTAATTGGTTGGAACGAACACGTCCCAGCCAGACCCTCCGGCTTGCAGTTTTGCCAACATCTCTTCGTTCGAGCCAAAAACATTGACCTGAACGTACGCGCCAGTGGCTTCCGTGAAGGCTTCGAAGTTCATCTCGTCATGGTAGTTCGGCCACGTGGCGAGGATCACTCGGTCGCCAATGTCTCCGGCAGCAAATGCCGGGCGTGGACGCAACCCAGGCATAGCCGTGCCCAGAACGGCCGTTGCCATCCCAAGACCTGTCACGCCCAAAAAATGTCGCCGTGTGACCGAACCCTTTTGGTACCGGCGAAGCTCTTCCATGAACTTTTGCTTGGAAATAGTCCCATTATCCTTGGTCATTGTGAACCTCTCTGTTGTTGGACTGCGGGATTTGTTAATTTTCCAGGATCAGCAGTGCGCCTTCGCCCCATGAAACAAAGGCCTGTTCTCCTGCATTGAACGTCCCCTCGTTCAATTCCGCTTGCCTTGGCACAAGTACGTGGAAATCACCCAGTGCTTCGTTGCGCGCAAGGTATTCTGTGTGCTCCCCAAGGAAGATCCGATTTTGAATGGTAACTGGCAGAGCAATTTCAGCTGCGGGCAGCGCGCGGGTCAGCGTGATCTGTTCAGGACGGATACTGACGCACACTTCCTGCCCTGCATCTATTGGAATCTCCGGAGTTCCGTGCACCTTTTGGCCACTCGCTAAACGCACAGTGATTTGGTCGGCTACTGCGTCAGTTACAGTTGCATCAAAGAAATTCGAGGTGCCTACAAATCCAGCTACGTAACGGCTGCGGGGCATGTCATAGAGTTCGCGTGGGCTGCCTACCTGCACAATACTGCCGCCTTCCATCACACAAATTCGGTCGGACATTGAAAGCGCTTCTTCTTGGTCGTGCGTGACGAGGACAAAAGTTATTCCCAGTTGTCGTTGCAGGTTCTGCAGTTCAAACTGCATTTCTTTTCGAAGCTTTCGATCCAGAGCAGCCATTGGTTCATCGAGCAGCAAAAGCTTGGGCTCATTTACGATCGCACGCGCCAAAGCTACGCGTTGCTGCTGACCACCAGACATCTCCCAGATGCGACGTGGGCCAAACCCACCAAGACGGACAGTTTCCAGCGCCTGCTTAACCTTTGTCACGATTGTTTGTTTGTCTACGCGTGGTCGTTGTTGGCGCAGGCCGTACGCGATGTTGTCGAACACGCTCAGGTGAGGAAAAAGAGCGTAGTGCTGAAACACCATGTTGACTGGGCGATGGTGCGCATCCAAGTCGTTGACGACTTCGCCATCGAGCAACACCTGACCTTCGGTTGGTTTCTCGAAACCCGCCAGCATCCTAAGTGCAGTGGTTTTGCCGCAACCAGATGGGCCTAAGAACGACAGGAACTCTCCTTTCCCAATGGAAAGATTCAGGTCTTTGGCAGCGACCACATTCCCGAAGGTCTTAGTCACTCCGCGGAGTTCCGCAATCGTCTGCATGGTGACGCTCATGTCAAAGCTCATATACTGCCTTTTTCCTTTTGCTTGATTTTTTGGCATTTACTGGCATACCACTCAAACAGGGAAAAAGTAACAATAGCTCCGATTAGCTGTATATACCACAATTGGGGTATAGAGCTGCTTTTCGAAAATCTGGAGCAGCGTGTGTACGATTGGATGGAAGAGGCCGGCAGGGTCGTGGAGAAGATCGGAACCCAAGAATTTCCATGTGCTTTGGCAGATGGCTTGCGGCAGGTCGCACCATTCGATTTTACAGTGGTGTTTGGCCATGTCGGAACCGAAGCACCTATAGACCTTCACGACGATTTTCCCAAAAGCAAACGGCGTATTTTTGTTGAGGATTACCAAGCAGGGCCCTACGTACTTGATCCGTTTTTTTTGGCCGCGACAAAACCGATAACACCGAGTCTGTACCGCATGCGCGATATCGCACCAGACAGGTTCTATCAGGGCGAATACTATCGCAGCTATTACAAAAGGACTGGGTTAGCAGAGGAGATTGGCTACTTTATCGATATCCCAAGCACTGGGATGGTTGTGGTCTCGCTTATGCGATCAGTGAAGCCTTTTTCAGCCAAGGAAATTCGTGATTTGCACGCTCTATGGCCGCTCGTTCGGGCAGCCTGTTGCAAACATTGGAGTGACTTTCCAACGATGACCCGCGGCGCCGCAGCGAATGGCGTTAGTCGTCGCGTCGATCTTGCTTTCCAGGCATTTGGCGATGGCGTTCTGACGCCACGAGAAAGAGAAGTCGTTGAGTTCACGTTGAAGGGCCATTCGGCAGAAGCTGTCGGCACAATTCTCGGCATCTCTCCAGGCACAGTCCGCATCCACAGACGCAACATTTACGCGAAACTTAGGATCAATTCGCAGGGTGAGCTTTTTTCAAAGTTCATTGAAAAGGCACTTTAAAAGGTTCCTTGAACACCCACTTTGTCCGTATTGCCGACCTTGCTACCGTGTGATCCGGAACGCCCCAACCATTGGCACGACACCGTCTGATATTTACGCTCAAGGTCGGGCCCGAACTAGTCAGTACCTGCCGGGATACATACTCATCATACTTTGGACATCGGCATCGCTGGAGAAGGCGTCCGGGTTGCGGGAAAGAACCTCCCAGATGAATTCCCGCCGGGCCCGGGCGTCATCGGGCTGTGTTTCCTCAGAGCGGGGGCGCGGTGCGAAGTTGAATACACGCTGGATGAAGCCAAGAGCCTTTTGAAGCGGCGGGACTGTGCGGGCGCTGGTCATGAATGCGTTCATCTCTCGGGCCTTTTCTGCTGCTGCGAAGGTTCTCCCACTGTAGTGGATGCGGGATTTTCGGGTATCGGCCGCGGCGATGTGCTATTCTACAAAAATGAAGAGCGCATTCCGGAGCTGGTCAGAAATTAGGGTCTTTCTTGCCGTCGTGCGCGCGGGGTCCACCTTGGCTGCCTCGCCCCAGCTCGGCATGGCCCAGCCAACTGTTGCGCGCCGCATTGAGGCGCTTGAGCATGAGCTTGGCGTAACCTTGTTCGAGCGGGACACGCGCGGCTTCCGGCCGACCGAAACAGCACGAGCGATCCTGCAGAAGGCGGAAGAAATCGAAGCGGCGGCGATCTGTCTGGCCGAGACAGTCGAAACGTTGCGCAGCACCAGGCCGATCCGGATCACGGCCTATTCCGGCAACTTCTCACCCCGGGTCGCAACGATCTTCAACGAGTTCTCTTTGCTCCGCCCCGATGTCAGATTCGAATTCCTGCCCAGCGTCGAAGTCCTGGATCTATCGGCTGGCGAAGCGGATATAGCAATGCGCGTGACAAGAAGCCCTCCCCATCCAGACCTCATCTGCCGCAAGATCAGCACCGCGCGTTACGCGCTTTTCGGATCCCATTCATACGCCGAAAAACACGGGTTGCCGACCTCGGTCGAAGATTTGTTCAACCATACGTTTGTCAGCTTCCTACGTGAAGGCGTGCCGTCAGCCTTTCACGATTGGCTGATCCGCTATGCGGAACCTGATCAGATCAGGCAAACCTATTCCGAGCTGGATCTGATGCATGCCGCCATCCGGTCGGGTCATGGCCTTGGCATCATAAACGTGAAACTTGCCGAAAGCGATGACACGCTCATTCAATGCTTTGCGCCGCTCGAGGAGATGAACTCGGAGCATTTGATGCTGATTGCGCCAGAGGCTTATCGTCGCCCCGAAGTAAAGGCCTTCGCGAAGTTCTTCGCGCCCCGCTATGCTGCCATTTTCAGGTAGAAGCTTCCCGTGAACCGGAATAATGAATTGCGGTCAGTCACTTTGATTGCGTTTTCATCCGCACACCGACTGTCTATGAATTGCGCCCCGAGCGACCGCTCTCCGGCTAACCTGCCTACGCTCCCTCAAACGGAAATTCCCGTTGGTCACGTCCGCTTCCGACTAACTGCGGTTATAAACTCACCCGAGGCAGACGACCGCTCCGCCCGCAGACCAGACGTTCAAATGGTCTTTTGGCGCCGCGGTGCAGCTAATGGCAACTTTGTCCGCGACTCTGCCGTTCAATGCAGACCTTCAGGCGAAATTTCTCGGAATGACCACCAACAATGACCGCTATCCGTTCCTAAGCCGTCGTCTGACGAAAAGACTCAGATGACTGCCTTGAGCCCGAAACGGTCAGTGGGATTGCTGATCCGAGCCAACGTCTATCAGGAAAATTTAGCGAACCTGGACTGGCCGAACATTTTGCGGTGTTCAACTGGTGTCAGTCCGGTCTTTCGCTTGAACAATCTCCTGAACGACGGGGTATCAACATAGCCAACAGCTTCTCCGACCTCCGCAACCGAGCACTCGGTAGTTTCAAGCAATTGCCGGGCCTCTTCAATCCGAAGCGCCAAAATGTAGGCTTGCGGTGACTTGCTCGTGGCTTTGCGGAACCGTCGTGCAAACGTAGTTGGCGGCAACCCGGAACGTTTTGTCATATCAGCCACCGGGTTATCGATGGCATAATTTTGGGCAATCCACACCTGAGCCTGCGCAATAACCGCGTCAGCATGAGGTGTCGTGGTGATCATTGAGCTGAAGGGTGACTGAAGTTCTCCGCGGTTGGCCATAAGCCAGATTTTTGCCGCCCGCACCGCCCTTTGCGTACCGCCGTAGTGCGCAATCAAGAACGTGGCGAGTTCCTGCCACCCAGTTGTCCCGCCCGACGTAACAGGTCCGCGAGACGCATCAGCAAAGCAAAGGCCTCGGTCGGTGCGAAGCCGCACTTTTGGATAAAACCTTTGAAACAGGCCTTCCCAAGCCCAATGCGTCGTCGCTTCGACCCCATCCAAAATACCAAGTTCCGCCAAATAGACCGCACCCGTACAGGCTGACACTATCCGGGTCTTGGACAGATCGCGATTGGCGAGCCAGGTCAAACAAGGGTGTTGCTCGGGATCAGGGCGGTCGTGCGGTGAAATCGTCAATCCCGGTACAACAACAATATCGGCATCGTCGGCGTCATCAAATGTTTGGTCCGGCGCGATCCAAACGCCACTTCCGCAACGATATCCCTCAATTTCCGGGCCAATGAGGCTGACTTTGAACACTGGCTCGGGCTCATCGCCGCTCACCAAGTGTTCCCAGTCCCGTCCTGCAGCCACCAAAGTGTCATACAAACCAAACACGCTGGACGCGCTGGTTTCTGGAGTAGCAACGATATGAACTGACACTGGCATCGCCAAAAAATCCAGAATTGGTGAATTTGCCCCCTTTTTAACCTCTCTGCCACTCACGCCCAACGAAAAGTGTCGCGCATTCTGCAAGCGTCCCCAACCCACAGGAGGTTTAAGTGAAGATGAACGCAGTTTGGGAGCTATTCAACGGCAGTCAATGGCAGATCTTTGCAAGGAAGCCTGCCACAACGGGACTCAGCCGAGCAGGTGAACAAGAAAGAACATTCGACAACTGTAGAGTAACGGAAGAGGTATGGAATTCGGCGGTCTACCTTGGACCAGGCGGCCCGATGATGAGAGATCGCTAGTTTGAGCATTTTTGATGCCCGCTCTGTCCTGTGTGGATGGCTCCTGCAAAGCAAGACTTTTTCCGTGAGGGGTGTTTGGTCAGAAGCGGCCTTGTGTCCGGCCTGTTTGCGCGCTGCGTCTGACCGCTGGCCCTGATGGGTTCCGCAGACAGGGTCCCATTCTGCAGAGCGGACACGTGAGGTCCGGGACAAGGCACGGTGTGTCTTGATCGTTGGGCTGACCATGTCCATCACATCCTGCGTCTTGTTATTTGGTTGATCCTTTCAGTCGTTACGCGGTTCTGACCTTGTAGTCCTGCTCGCGCGTCAGCACCGCCCTGATGATCCGCGCCGTTTTGTTGGCCATTGCGACGGCTGCCAGCTTTGCGGGCTTACGTTCAAGGATTTCGGAGAACCAAGGATCGAATTGATCAGGTCGGTGTCTGATCTGCTTGATCCGGGACGTCATGCCGAGCACCAACAATCGGCGGATGTAGCGGTCTCCCATCTTCGAGATGCGTCCCAAACGTTCCTTACCGCCACTCGATCGGTTGAGCGGTGTGAGGCCGAGCCAGGCCGCGAGGCTGCGCCCGTTTGAGAACTGACGCCCGTCCCCGATCGAGGCGACGATGGCGGAGGCGGTGATCGGTCCGACGCCGGGGATCGTCCGCAGGCGGGCGACGCGCGCATCAAGGGGTGCAGCCCGGTTCAACTGACGACCGTACCAGAGTACCCGGCGGTGCAGAGCCACGAGCTGGTGGCTGAGATTGGTCACGATATCCCGGGCCGGGTCCGGCAAGTCCTGTTCAACGCCTTCAAAACAATGCTTCGCAAAGGCTATGGCGTGGCCGGCGCCTTGCCGAACAACAATCCCAAATTCGGCCAGCACACCGCGGAGCATGTTCACGATCTGCGTCCGCTGACGGACAATCAGGTCCCGTACACGGTGCAGCGCGAGGACCGCTTGCTGGTCCGGCGTCTTGATCGCCACGAACCGCATAGACGGCCGTGTCACCGCCTCGCAGATCGCTGCGGCATCGATCGCATCCGACTTGCCACGCTTCACATAGGGCTTCACATAGGCCGGCGGGATCAGGCGCACCTCGTGTCCGAGCGTTGCAATCTCCCGCGCCCAGTAATGGCTCGTCCCACACGCTTCGATTCCGACCAGGCAAGGCGGCAGGCTCTCAAAGAAACGATGCATTTGCGCGCGCCGAAGCGAACGGTTGAAGACGATCTCGCCCACCTCAGTGACGCCGTGAACCTGAAAGACATTCTTGGCCAGATCCAGGCCAATGGTGGTAACTTGCATGGGGTGGCTCCTCTCTCGCTGATGACATCACCTGCACTATGGCGCATCGCGACGCCGATGGAGCAGGAGCCATCCACACCATCTGCACAGCGCTCGATGACGATGTGAGCAGCTGGAGGCAGTTTTCACCGCAAGCGGCTGTTCATGCTATGCGCAGCGAAATACGGTTTCGAGCCCAGTGCGGTTGATCGCTTCGTAGCTGAACCCCCATTTCTCCGTGCGCGACAAATTTTAAGTTCTTTGTTAGATTGGCGGTTATTGGGTCAGGAGGGTTTTGATGGCTGCAAACGAAATACTTCCACAACTGCAAGGTCGAAATATGACCTGTGGCGGTGGATTTGAGACTTGGCTTCAGTATGTCGATGGTTTCACGCTCAGGCACTTCTGCGCATTCGAACTCTTAAATGATAAACGAGGTGTTTCGTGCCTGACTGACTATCACCGTAAGTTGGTTGAGGCGGCTGTAGAGAACGGCTTTGGTGTAATCAACGAAGGCCTACACTATCGCGCCAGCCGAGATTGGGGAGAGCTGATCGGTTTTTCCAAAGAAGCGTTAGAAGAAATCAATATCCGTGGAATCGAGTTCTACAAGGATTTTGCGAAAGAGTACGAAAGCCCGGAAACGCCTATGATTGTCGGCGGCGTGATTGGCCCGCGCGGTGACGCCTATAATGTAGGTCTTACGCCAGATGCGGTCGAAGCCGAGGAGTACCACTCCGAACAAATCTTAACTTTCAAGAAAGCGGGAGCCGATGTCGTAACCGCAGCAACGTTTTCGAGCATCGAGGAGGCGACAGGCATTGCCAGAGCCGCGAAATCGGCAGACATACCGGTAGTAATTTCGTTCTTTGTGGCGAGAGGTGGCAAGCTCAAAGGCGGAGAGACACTGGAACAGGCAATCACCGCCGTCGATGCCGCAACCGAATTCGCGCCAGCTTACTACATGATCAATTGCACGCACCCGACCGAGTTTACGCCGGGATTGACGGACGGGAACTGGACCCGCCGGTTGGGTGGTTTCATGCCTAATGCCGTCGCGATGGAAACACTTGACTTATGCAAGCTCGGCCATCTTGAAGACGGCGACCCTGAAGAACTTGGCGGCCAAATGGCTGATCTGGCACGACGCTTTCTACATGTAAACGTCTGGGGCGGGTGTTGCGGTACTGATGGTCGACATATTGGTCAGATCACTCGTCAAGTTGGCGAGGTCCGTAGAGAGATGGCAGCTGAGTAACGCAAGCACTCAGAATGACGGTTTAGTCCGCCCAGCGGTCGTTCTGCGGAACGGGTCTAACGTCCGCTCCGAGCCCAAACCGGTTATCAAGTTTCCTCGCGATGCCCTCGGATTTGCAACCCGCAAGTATCTCATCTGTTTGTATTTTTTCCGGTTTGCAGTGAACTCGGTTGACCGGGTTCGAACGGCCTGCTGCGACGGATTTCGCCGGTTGGGAGGAATGAGTTTCTGGTAGACTTGATTACTGCGCTTCAATTGTCGTTAATTGGTTGTGCTATCATCATTTTTTTGTGATCGGTTCGGCCGCAGGGTTCTTGGAGCAAATCGCATGGGGCTAGTGGGTAGAATACTGACGGTTGTCGCTTCCGCGAACCTGGTTGTCCTGTTCGTATTTGTCGGTCTGGCAACCCTGCAGTTTGAGGCCATACTTTCCAATATGGTGCGGGAACGTTTGGTCGTTTTGGCAACGCGCACAGCTGTTCCGTTCAACTCTGTCGTAGATTTGGGGTTGCCTGTCTCGTCTGTTCGAAACGCGCTTGCTGTATTGGAAGCCGCCAAACAAAGCGACCCAGCAATTGACGACATAACCCTGTTTTCATTGGGTGGTGAAATCGTCCACTCCACATCCGATCAAAACACTCAGGTTGTTCCAATTGCATGGGTTTCCGCCGTAAGCGATCCAGAGGCCGGAGGCGTCTTTCAGATTGATGAACGGGCAAGCTTTGTGACCGGAATAGACGTAGGCGAGCTAAGTGCACCCTCAGCTCGGCTAGCAATTAAGTACTCTAACGCGCAGGCGATGGATCAGATGCGGGCTATGGTAGCAAAACTATCGTTTGTGGCCGGGTTGCTTATGATAGTGACAATCTTGATTGGAGCGTTGGTTCTACGTCTTGCATTGGCTGAGCACGTTCGAATTATCGATGGCATACTAGCAGCCTACAATCTGTTCGAGCGATCATTCTGGCGGGCATCCAACCCTGACACGGACAAGCCAAAAGACGTAGATGGGCTTGGAATCTCCAGCGCTTACTTTTGGGATCAGCTGTGGAAATCCGAGCGGATGTACGAGTCGGAACGAAAGAGTGTCTGCCCCTCGGATAAAGGGGGCGACTCTTGAACACGCAAAAACAACACGGAAGACTGGCTGCAGGTAGAGTCGTGGGATGGGTCGCGGCAATTGTATTGTTGTCGTTGACGCTGATGGCCTTTGCGGCTGTGCGCACATTTGAGGCCTCGCTTGAACCGGAAATGAACAAGCGGACTGCACTGATAGCGGCTACGGTTCGAGAAGAGATTGAACGAGCGATTGACTTCGGTGTTCCGCTGGAAGCCATCGGAGGCGCATCTGAGTATCTGGATGAACTCTTGAAAGAGTTTCCAGAGCTGGAAAAAATCATGTTGCGGTCCAATTCGGGGAGATTGATAGCCTCAAGCAGCAGGGGCGATTCAACGGGTACAGATGCACCCAATGAAATTAACACTTCACCGAATACTGTTACGCTATCTATTCTTCGACGAAACACCATCGTCGGTGAGCTTACAATCGAAGCAGACCCTCGTTTTGTCAGATCAAGGCTTCAGGAAGTAATGCTAGACATTATCGTCGTCGGACTGGTTGCAATCCTATTAGCATTTGAAATCGTGCTGCTCGTTTCGGCAAATATGCTCGGGAAGCCATTGGATCGGATATTTACACTGATGGATGAACAGGCGGCAGCAAGCTTTCGGCATGTTTTGCCGGCACGGGATGCTGGTGAGTTACGCAGAGTTGCGAGGAGGTTATCTGATCGCGCATTGCACGTTGCGAGGCTTAGAGGAGCTCAGGATAAGCTTTCAGCTTTGCCGCAAGCCTATTTCGTGGATATCCGATTGCCGGTGTTTATCTTTTCAACTGCCACAGAAATCAGCGGCGCATTTCTTCCGCTCTATGCGCGGGATGCTGGTGGACCGGATTGGCTGACCTCGGAAATGGCGGCAACTGCACCACTAATTGCCTATCTTGTTGCGATGGCTTTGATGGCCCCTTTCGGTGGAGCGATTGCGCGTCGTTTTAGCCCACAACGCCTTTTCTTGTCAGCTATTCCTGTTACGGCTTTGACCATGGTTGGAGTTGGTTTGGGGCAGAACGCTTTGGTAATTGCGTTTTGGCACGGTTTTATGGCCATCGTTTATGCCTTAGCGACGATTTCGTGTCAGGAATACGCGATCAAGACCGCTCCTAGGGACGAACTCACCCAAGCAATCGGTGGATTCTTGTTCGTAATCATCGGCGGAGCATTCTGTGGGTCTGCACTCGGCGGTGTTCTTGCGGACCGCATCGGAGCTTCGGGAACCTTTTTCTTTGGAGCAGGTTTGGCGGTGTTGTCAGGACTAATTGGTGCGAGGGTTATTTCTGGCCACGTTTCCTTGGATCAGGAAGTTACAACCACGCAATCAGACAAGAGCATTTGGACAGTGCTTACCAATCGCAGGTTTTTTGCGTTGACGCTTGGTGTGTCCGTACCAATCAATATCGGTATGTCCGTCTTCATCTGGTATCTAACACCGGTTGTTCTTGAGGGCCAAGGTGTCGGAGTGGCTGACATTGGCCGGATCGTGATGTTGTACTATCTTGCCCAACTTCTTTTGGGCCCAACCGTAGCGAGGTTTGCCGACGGGAAAGTTGGGCAGGTGCCGTTTTTGATCTTTGGCATCTTTATTTCCGGTGTTGCGATCTCATCCCTATACTTCTGGTCCGGGATTATGCCCATGATTATTGTCGTGACGCTGTTCGGCTTGGGGTATGCGATGTGCGACGCGACCCAATATGCCCAAGCCATCCAAATTGGCGAACAGACCTGTGGAGCCGGTGGGGGTGAAAAAGCCTTAGGTGCCTTGCGTCTGATTGAACGTTTGGCGGCAATCACAGGTTTGATTGCGAGTGTAATCTTGATACCCCGGCTCGGGTATTTGACCATCATCGGCGGCATTGGCGGGCTGATGTTATGTGGTACGCTATTCATGCTTGGTGGCGGAACTAGTCACAGGAAAACACCGGAACACGTCTCTGAATAAATTGATTGAGGCAACCAGTCCAAATGGACTCTGGCGATGAGGCTGAAATGAAAAAACTCCACTATTTTGCATCCGCCCTTGCTGTATCGTTGTTGGCCTGTGGTTGGGTGCAAGCCGGCGAAAAAACAATATTCGGAATTTTCTGGGAGGGTTGCGAGCACGGCTGCCAGGGATTTATCGACACAATAAAAGACAGTGAATTTGATGCTAAAGTTTTGATCAGGGATGCAATGCAAGATCGTGACAAACTACCCGAGTTCATTATTGAAGCCCGCGAAATAGATGCTGATCTGGTCCTTACATACGGGACCAGCGTTACCTTGGGTGTGGCCGGTCACATCAACAATAGCGAACCAGAAAATTTCATATCAAAGCGTCCGCTTGTTTTCATGTACGTTTCAGACCCTTTTGGGAGCGGCATCGCTGAAAGTTTTGAAGGCAGCGGTCGACCTCATGTAGCCGGAACATTTAATCGCGTTCCCGAAGCAGTAAACATCAAAACTATTCGAACGATTCAACCCGACTTTGACCATCTTGGAATACTCTTTAACATGAACGAGAGGAACTCTGCATTAAAGGTTAAGGAAATGGAGGAGCTGTCAAAAGAAATGGGTTTCGAATTGACAGCACTTGAAATTGATCCGGGAAATCAGAATGTCCCTGACTCGGCTCTGATCCCAGGCAAGGTGGCCGAACTGGCCGACGCTGGCGTGGATTTCATTTATCTTGGGTCGAGTTCTTTCCTCAGGCTGAATGCAGATGTGTTCACAGGCGCCGCCGTTCAAAACGGATTGCCAATCCTCAGCCCCTATGAGGAAGTCGTCAGGGAGCAGGATGCGCTTCTTTCTGTGGCTGCGCGAGCGGCAGATGTCGGAGCACTTGCAGCGCAACAGGCATTGAAAATCCTGAGGGATGGCAAAGAGCCGGGGGATCTGCCAATCGCACGCGTGACCGACTTTGCATACGTGGTGAATATGGACGTTGCAAAAAAGCTGGGTATGTACCCTCCTATCGAATTACTGCAAATCGCAGAAGTTGTCGAATAACGCCAGCGTATATCACTCTTTGATTACTGGACTATTCCTCCCTAAATCGGCAGACACTGACTGCGCAGTTTTAGGCGTCTTTCGCGCGAAAGTGGGACGACCGCTTAGTCCGCATTGCGGTCGCTCGCGGCATTTCAGCGAATGACTGCATCGAGCCCAAAGCGGACGTTCAAACAAACTTTGGATATGGGTGTAACTGTCGTAACCTTCAGCGAACGTTGCGTTCGGCTGAAGCCAATGTCGGCGTTGGGCCTTAAGATAAATAGCCGGTATCGGTGGAAACAACGTGTTTCAAAGTGAATAATAGCACTCCGAATGCGTTTCTGGGCGCTGTCCGTGATCATTTCGGTGATAAGCTCGAATTAATCGGAGATGAAGAGAACCAATGGAAAGACGCCTAGCTGCCATACTCGCCGCGGACGTAGTCGGCTACAGCCGTTTGATGGGCGCAAACGAAGTCGCCACCTTGGCTGAGATGCAAGAAATTCTCGCCAAAGTATTCGATGAAGAAATCGACAAAGCTGGCGGCCGCATCGTAAAGCTTATGGGGGACGGCATTCTTGCGGAGTTCGCAAGCGTTGTAAGCGCGTTGGAATCCGCGCTCGTCATTCAAGAGGCAATGGCCAAAAGAAACATAGGCGTTCCAGAAGATCGGCAGATCCATTTCCGTATCGGCATCAACATGGGCGACGTGCTCTTTGAGGGCGGAGATATATTCGGCGACGGCGTCAATATCGCGGCCCGCATCGAAGCGCTGGCTCAACCCGGCTGCATTGCCGTTTCTGGGATCGTTCGCGATCAGGTAGGTAACAAGATCGGTATCACTTTTGATGCCGCAGGCGAACAGCTGCTGAAGAACATCGATAACGCAGTTCCAGTTTTTCACGTTCGCCCTCAAACTGGTGATGTTCAGCCTGCAATAGTAAGTGCTTCTAGCCATCCCACAATCGCGGTTCTTCCCTTTGAGAACATGAGTGGTGACCTCGAACAAGAGTATTTTGCTGACGGTATCACTGAAGATTTGATCACGGATCTTTCAAAGCTTTCGGGTCTCTTTGTAGTTAGTCGAAACTCAGCTTTTGTATACAAAGGCCGACCGTCGAAACTGCAGGATGTCGCTCGAGACTTGGGCGTACGCAATATTCTTGAAGGCAGTGTTCGAAAATCTGGTAACCGCCTCCGCATTACAGCGCAATTAATCGACGGTGTAACTGGCGGGCACCTTTGGGCAGAACGCTATGACCGTGACCTATCTGACATTTTTGCCCTACAGGACGAGATAACAAATATAATAATTGATCAATTGCAGGTTCGGCTTTTTGACTCTGATATCGCTGAAAGTGCACCTACGGAAAGTGTGGATGCCTACAATCTTTATTTAAAGGGGCGACGCTACTTTCATATGCGTGCCAGAAATTATCTTGAAAAGGCACGTACGCTTTTTCTTGAAGCAGTGCAGCACGACCCTGACTACGCCCGCGCTTACGTGGGGTTGGCTGAATGCGAAGCAAGGCTCAACGATTGGCACGGCACGAATTTCCCCTCTGAAGATATTGTCAGCATGGCTCAACGCGCCATTAAGCTAGATCCAAACTTGGCAGAAGCACACGCCTCCCTCGGACTGGCTTCGCAGATTGTCGGAAAGAATGAGGCCGCGGTCACAGCCTATCGCAGGGCGCTGTCGCTTGATCCACTTTGTTATGATGCGCACCATAATTTTGCCCGCTATCATCGCGGTCAACTGGATCATAAGCAGAGCGCCTATCATTTTACACGAGCCCTTGAAATCAAGCCTGACGATTATCGGTCACCACTTCTACTTCTTGCCGACCTCACCGAACTCGGACGGTTCGACGAACGTGACCTTTACCTCAACATGGGTCTTAAACGGGCTGAAGAAGCGGTAGAACGAAATCCCGACAACCCTGATCCACTCGAATTATCAGCGTCCGTTTTGGCTAGCCTTGGAAGGATTGATGAGGCACGCGCGTGGTTGAGTCGAGCTCTTTCAATGGAATCCCACAGCTATTCGACAGATGGATACAACGTGGCCTGCGTTTATGCTTTGATCGGTGAAACCGAAGAAGCATTAGATTGCCTTGAGAAGGTTTATCCGAGTCTTGGCCCCGTTCAACGAGACTGGATGCGAAATGATCCAGATTTCCTCTCTCTTCGCAGTCATCCTCGGTTCCAATTGTTGTTGGACACCGCACCAAAGACGGACGCCTAGGCTTTCGGTAAGTCCATTATCAATTCATGGCACTTAACCCCACCATGCTGTGATGCCGAAGGCATTGCGAGCCTGTAGCAGACCTTAGCGCATTGCAACGTTGGGTCTGCTATCTGATCCTTTGCGGGCATCTGACAAAATCACTCAGATGACCGCGTTTAGCCCAAGTCGGACCTGATGTCGCATTCTATTCAATCTCGACAATGAATGCGGTGTGGGAGCCGCGACCATCGTTCCAATAATTTGGGTCGCGTGTGTGCTCGGGAACGCCGAAAAAGTGGGCATATCCTTCGTTGCCTTTGTAATTGTTGGGTTCGCCCTTTGACCACCGCGTATATGTCAGTGGTTCACCTGTTATCCAAACCCAACCGCCAGATGGCTCGTTGCTGCCAGGTAGTTGATAAAGCCCGAAAGCTGGGCCCTGTATATTTCCACTGCTACCTTTGCGAAAATAGCGTTTATCATTCTTAATAAGGTTGTAAATGAACTGGTTTTCTCTGGCGTTGCCGATTGTTGCCAAGTGTCCTCCCATCTCATTTGCGAACTCGCTTGAAGTAAAAAAATCCTTTCTGGACGACCGCACTGCCAGGTACAGGTGCCCTTCGAAATATCCAAAAACGACTTCGCTGCGACCAAGGATTTTGAGTGCCCTCTGTAACCTTTCCTCCATGGCCTCCGGCATCTCTTCCTGCTTATAAGCACGCGCGGTGTCGCTCTGAAGCGCCTTGATCGCGGGTACGTCCGGCAGCAAGCGCAAGAATGCAATATCGACTCGGGTTCCCGGATAAAGACCGTTGGCAACCCGAACCGTAGAGATCGCATTGCGGGTTCTGGGACCGAAGGCGCCGTCCACGCTGCCGACGTTCTGCCCCATCATGTTCAATGCTTCTTGCACCAGTTTTCGTTGTTCCAGCGTCAGATCAGCTTCGAGCTTGCCGTCCGGAAAGCTCGCTTTCAGCCAAGGCTCTCTGTTTCGCTTTCTTCGTTTCGCTTCGGCTTCGGATTGCAGCACTTCCAGCTTGTCCTTCGCAAAAGCAACAAGGTAGTGCTCTGAGTGCGCCTCGTATTTTTCCAGGAATTTTTTCCAGGAATAAACTGTTCCGCGGCTTTCAGCCTGGGTATAATCCGAGGCAAGTTCGTTATTAATCTGCGCTGCTGCCATGGCGATTTCAGCCTCCGACATCTGCTTTTTCGGGTCGGGTGGCAGAGGTTCCTTCAGGAAGAGATCAGATCCCGGTAGCGATCCGTATGTGAAAGGCTCTTGATACCCTTCGGTCGCCTGGAACACACTGTCTCGCACTTTGCGGAACATCTTGCCCACTTCAAGCCCGGGTTCTTCGAGATGCGTTAGCAAGGCGGAGGCGTAAGGGCTGTTACGACCGTCACCATCGAGGGCCAGCGTCCCGCCCCGTGCCGAGTATCCGACAAGAACACCGCCCGGATCAATTCGGGCCAATCCTTGTCCAATGCTGCGCGTAGAACTTGTTCTGATCATGTCAGTCACAAACGGGTTGTTACGGCACGCGTCAACAAGCACGATTTTCAATCCGGGAGATTGGGCGATTGAGTTCACTACAGTATCCAGGCGTATGGCCTCAAAGTCGACATCTATGTCGCTGCGCAGTTCAGCGTTTATCGGGATGAGATAGTTATTGTTTTCGATTTCGATGCCGTGCCCGGCATAATAGATCATGACCTTGTCAGCGGTGCGGGAGGCATCGGCAAAATCACGAAGGGCAAGGCGCATTTCACGGTAATCCAGATTGGTTCCAACTGTGACCTCGAAATCCAGCCTCTTTAGCGCTGCAGCGATGTCCTGGGCATCGTTTTCAGGGTTTGGCAGATTGGCAACGTGATCGTAATCCGAGTTTCCGATAACAAGGGCTACTCGAGTTTCCTCGGCGACAACATCCGAGGCGATGAATACGCAAAAACTCGCAGCCAGCCATGTCGAGACGTATCTAAACAAAACAAATTCCGATCAACAATTAAACTCCACAATATCACAAACTCAGATCTTCAACAAAAACTCGACCAACAATGCACTTCAGATGAGCTTTCTGCGGAAACACGATCTGGCGGCGAAAGTCGAATGTCCGATTGGCTCTGGGAACTGACGCAGGGGAGCAAGGAACGTATCGGTTGGCGCCGACCGCCTTTCTGTCCCCTTGCCCTTATGCGTCAGCTGATGCAGATTCATATTCAGCGGAGGGATGCCTGTTTCACCACGGGGTCCGTTGGCAAATAGGCCAACGCGTCTTTATGCTTTGGGAGGGGTTTGTCATGACATCCAAAACCACGGGTCCCATACCACCGGACAATGTGACGCCACAGCAGCGGGCGATGCCAAGGGTCAACAAGGTGACTGCAGGTGATATCACGTCCTCGCTTAAAGCTGGATTTTCCGACTTTCTGGCTCGTCCTTTGATGAGCGTTTTTTTTGGCCTATTTTATGCAGCTTTCGGAATCCTGTTTGTTTGGTGCCTTGTCTGGCTGGGAAAGATTTGGATGATCATTCCCGCCGCGGTCGGCTTCCCGCTAGTCGCACCTTTCGCCGCGGCCGGGCTTTATGAGATGTCCCGCCGACTACAGAAGGGAGAGAATTTCGGTTGGTCTGAAATACTTTCTGTCATGGCTAATCAACACAAACGAGAAATGGGCTGGATGGCCTTTGTCACCCTGTTCATTTTTTGGGTGTGGATTTACCAGGTTCGGCTATGGCTGGCGATCATCCTGAAGGATGCGTCTTTCTCGGATTTTGACGGATTTTTGAACACCTTGTTCTTTACTCCACAGGGTTGGACTTTCCTTGCAATTGGCACCTGCGTGGGCGCATTTTTGTCGCTTGCGTTGTTCTCATTAACTGTCGTGTCTATGCCCATGTTGCTTGATCAGGAAACTGATTTCGTTTCCGCCATGCTGACGTCCATTCACGTCGTCACAGAAAACCCAGCGGTCATGCTCACCTGGGCGGCGATCATTTCGGTAACTATGCTACTGTCTTTGGTTCCAGCTTTTCTGGGTCTTGTCTTCACGCTGCCGATCCTTGGCCACACCACGTGGCATCTTTATCAACGGGCTGTGACACACGCGGACGGATGATCTTTTCGGCCACGGTCCTAAGCAACTGCCCAGATTGAGCCCAATGCGGACAGCAAAATATGACATTTTGTGGTCACATAGTTTTCTAAATTTTGCTCCCGATTTCGACTTCTTTTTCAGCCACACTTTTTCCGGCAGGACGACTAATCTGCCCAAAAAAGTGCTAATGTTGAGGTCTTCGATTATGAAAAACGGACTGAGCTGGATAGTCTACATAGCGGTCGCTACCGTTACGTTGATTGGCGCGCCTGCATTCGCCGGCGCCACTATAAAGATTGAGGCGAACGCGGCGACGCAAACTGTCGAGGTTGTCGCTGATGGTGCGGTTGCCATAGAAAGCGCGGAGCCATTTAGCGAAGTTTTCATCGCGAACGCGGACATCGCTGATATTTCGTCGATAACAGGTACTTCCCTTTACATCTTGGGTAAGAATCCGGGTCGCACGACCCTGATGCTGACTCGGGATGACAGCAGCATAATTTCTTCGATCGACATACGTGTTTCACCGGACACAACGGAATTACAGCGCCGTCTGTCAGAAGTTTTGCCAGATGAAGAGATTAAAGTCCTTTCAGCGAACGACGGCTTCGTTCTTACCGGATCTGTGTCAGGCCCAGAGGTGGTCAGCAGGGCACTTGAGGTGGCGGGACATTACGCGCAAGGGAAAATATCGAACCTACTGAATGTGCGCATCCAAGAGGCACCTCCAATGCCAGAGCCAAAGCCGGAGAAGGTCGAGCCAGAACCTGCAGTCGAAATCGTTGATCCAGCTGAAGTTGAGGCACAGATCCGCGAACTTCTTCCCGACGAACTGGTCAGTGTCCACGATCTCGGAGGAACGATCGTTCTATCAGGAAAAATAAGCTCACAGGAGCGTGCGCAACAAGCTGTACAGATTGCTCAACTGCTAGTCGGCGATGCAGAAATCTCCAATCTTCTGACGGTCACGGAAAACCAGGTTTGCAAAGTGCGAATGCGTCGTGGTGGAGAACTTTTTGAAACTGTCATCCCTTGCCGGGAAAGTTCATAGTATCCTCTGCTGTCGTTGCAAACAGTATTGAACCAGCTGTGAAAGCTGACCGAGTTCCACTTGGAAACGATGGATTTTCCAAGCTGTGGCCAGATGGACTAATTTCCAAGGGTTGACCGGTATACAACAGGGCTAGACCTGCCTTGGTTTAAATCGGCGGCATTAGAAATTCAGTCTGGGACTGAATACAAAGATGCCTGTTTAGGCAAATTGCTTTTAGTCGAATCTTAAACCCGAGGAGGGTAACCAATAGAGAACTTGGCAATTCCGCGTCAGACAATTTGAAAAAGTGGTGAGCCGTACAGGATTCGAACCTGTGACCCACTGATTAAAAGTCAGTTGCTCTACCAACTGAGCTAACGGCCCACTCTTTCTTGGATCTAATCGACCCGTGGTGCTCTCTAAGGTATTTTCCTGATCGGGTTCAAGACCTTAATTTGCACCCATTACCGCCGACATAAAACTTGTGTCCGGCGCCCCGATAGGCGGCCTAATTAGGCAGGTGGGGCGAAGGGGTCAACCCCTTTTTTCATGAATCTTCCCGAGAGGGTGGAATCATTTCCTGACCATCGTTATATGGCCTCCATGCGACATACAAATGACATCGGTTTGCCCTTCATGAAAATGCATGGGCTGGGAAATGACTTCGTCATTGTAGACGCCCGCGCACAGGCGGTCGCGGTCACGCCCGCGTTGGCAAGAGGAATTGGGCACCGCCAGTTCGGTGTTGGATTTGATCAACTCGCTGTCATTGAGGCAGGGGACGTCGATGCGAACTTGGTATTTTATAATGCCGATGGATCGACATCAGCGGCTTGCGGAAACGCCACACGATGTATTGCCCGTTTCCTTATGGAAGAATCCGGTAAGTCGGAACTGACTTTGAAAACCGCGCGGGGTTACCTCTTGGCCCGCGATGCCGGAGACGGCCTGACCTCGGTGAACATGGGTCAACCTCAACTGAACTGGAATGAGGTTCCACTGGCCGAAGAACTGGACACATTGGAGTTGCCAATCGAAGGTGGGCCGACCGCGACGGGTATGGGCAATCCGCACTGCACGTTCTTTGTCGAAAATGCCGAAGCTGTATCATTGGAAGAGTTTGGAGCGAGGTATGAACATCATCCTCTTTATCCGGAACGCACCAATGTTCAGGTTGCTCAAGTCACCGGACCCGATCAATTGCGGATGCGGGTTTGGGAACGAGGTGTTGGAATAACGCTGGCATCCGGATCGTCCTCTTGCGCGACTGCTGTTGCAGCAGCGCGGCGTGGATTGACCAGGCGCACAGTGCAGATTGAACTGGATGGCGGTAGGATCTGGATCAATTGGCGCGACGATGGGGTCTGGATGACAGGCCCAACGTGCCACGTGTTTTCTGGCACGCTGACACCTGAGTTTCTGAGGTCTCTGGCATGAGCGCCCCGATATTCACAACATTGGGTTGTCGCCTGAATGCATACGAGACTGAGGCTATGAAAGAGCTGTCGCAACAGGCAGGCTTGAGGGGCTCCGTAATCGTTAACACATGCGCCGTTACTGCCGAGGCTGTTAGGAAAGCCCGTCAGGAAATTCGCAGACTTCGGCGGGAAAATCCAGAGGCCCGCCTGATTGTCACTGGATGTGCCGCGCAGACCGAGCCAGAGACATTTGTCCAGATGGATGAGGTCGACGCAGTACTTGGGAACAGTGAAAAAATGCGGCCCGAGACATGGAAGAGCATGGCGGCAGACTTCATTGGTGAGACCGAGGCGGTGCAAGTTGACGACATCATGTCTGTCACAGAAACGGCAAGGCATCTGATTGACGGGTTCGGCACCCGCTCACGCGCATATGTGCAGGTTCAGAATGGCTGCGATCACCGCTGCACTTTTTGCATCATACCCTACGGGCGTGGAAATTCCCGAAGCGTTGCTGCGGGCGTCGTGGTGGATCAAATCAAGCGCCTCGTCGACAAAGGTTACAACGAGGTCGTTTTGACAGGGGTGGATTTGACGTCTTGGGGCGCCGACCTGCCCGCGCAGCCCAAGCTGGGCGATCTGGTGATGCGTATACTAAAGTTGGTCCCTGACCTTCCGCGTCTGCGGATCAGCTCGATCGATTCAATCGAAGTTGACGAAAACCTTATGCGAGCCATTGCAACTGAACCGCGCCTGATGCCGCATCTGCATTTATCATTGCAGCATGGAGACGACCTGATCCTCAAGCGTATGAAACGCCGCCACCTGCGCGATGATGCCATCCGGTTTACGGAAGAGGCTCGAAAGCTTCGCCCTGACATTACTTTCGGCGCGGATATAATTGCTGGATTTCCGACCGAGTCAGAAACACATTTCGAAAATTCCTTGCGACTTGTTGCTGAGTGCGATCTGACATGGTTGCATGTCTTCCCCTATTCCAAACGCGTCGGCACCCCCGCGGCGAGGATTCCGCAACAAGTGAATGGAAAGGTGATCAAGGACAGAGCCGCGCGCCTGCGCAAAGCAGGTGAAAGTCAGGTTGCAAAACACTTGGCCGCCCAGATCGGAAAATCTCATCGCATCTTAATGGAAAATCCTTGCATGGGACGCACAGAGCAGTTCACCGAAGTCACGTTCCAAGCTCCACAGCAAGAAGGGAAGATTGTTAACGCGACGATTACTGGGCATTCTTTGACACAGCTAATAGCTTGATGAGTTTATGGGGATAAATTAGTCCGTCGACAAACGGGAGGATGCCTGTTCCAAGGTAAGTCCCACGATTCCGAAAAAAACCCCCGCTTCCAGCAGGAGCGGGGGTTTTCAAATTCAGCCTATAGGATGGCTCTAGTGCCTTTTGCCCTTAACAGGCGCCCACAGGCGTTTGTTCACCAGGTACAAAATCACCGACAAAATGGTCAGGAACAAAACGCCGACAAAACCTGCGTTCTTGCGATCCATCATCTTGGGTTCTGCGGCCCACATCAGGAATGCCGAGACATCCTTTGACATCTCTTCAACGGTCGCGGCATGGCCATCTGCATATTCGACTTGGTCATCCGCCAGCGGAGGCGCCATGGAAATCCAACCACCGGGGAAAGCAGTATTCTCATACAGAACCGAACCAGCCTCTTCCTTTTCTTTACCAGTATACCCATCCAGTAACGAAGCGATGTACTCGGCACCGCCCATACCTTTGAACAACTGATTGATCCCCAGGCCATATGGACCGTGGAACCCAGCTCGGGCTTTTGCCATCAAGCTGAGGTCTGGCGCACCAACCCCGTTGTTTTCAGGGAAGTGGTCTGTTGGGATCGCCGGACGGAAATCATCCAGTTCGGGATCGAACACTTCGAAATTGCCCGCCGCGTAAGCGATGACCTGTTCTTCTGAATAACCCAGAGCTTCTAGGTCGCGAAGGGGAACGTATCTTAGGCCGTGGCAAGCCGCGCAGACCTCGGTGTAGACCTGAAGACCACGCTGCAACTGGCTTTCATCATAAGTGCCAAACGGACCTTCGAAAGAGAAATGAAAATCCTCGACGTGCTGTTCACCACCACCTGCAGCATTTGAAGCTACAGGAGCAACGGCCAGAGCAAGCGCGGCACCGATTGCAAGTTTCTTGAACATGTTTCCGGTCCCTCTTCTTACTCTGCCGGCGTGGCATCGGCGTCAGCCTTGCCATAATGCGCGTTGAAGTCTTCTTCGATGGTTTCTGGCGGAGCCTGTGGTTTCTCAATTACCCCAAGGATCGGCAGGATTACGAAGAAGTAAGCAAACCAATACGCAGACGCGATCAGCGAGAAAGTTGCGTAAGGCTCCTCTGCAGGCATAGCGCCCAGCCACATCAGCGCAAAGAAATCGATGACCAAGAGGTAGAACCACCATTTGAACATCGGTCGGTATTTCCCAGAACGCACGCTTGATGTGTCCAGCCACGGAGCCAGTGCCATCGCGAGGATTGCTCCGAACATGGCCAGAACGCCAAAGAACTTCGCATCGATGATGCCGCCTGTGATGAAGCTGGCGATTTGTACAACCCAGACCTCACCAGTAAATGCGCGCAGGATCGCGTAAAACGGCAGGAAGTACCATTCTGGAACGATGTGCGCAGGAGTTACCAGCGGGTTGGCTTCGATGTAGTTGTCCGGGTGGCCCAGATAATTCGGCATAAAGCCGACGATGGCCCAGAACACCACCAAAATGACCGCAAGCGCGAACAAGTCTTTGATCACAAAGTATGGCCAGAAAGGAAGAGTATCTTTTTCGGCGTCAGCTTTAGACGTGCGACGAACGTCTACACCGGTCGGATTGTTGTTGCCAGTGGTGTGGAAAGCCCAGATATGCACGACAACCAGAGCCGCGATGATAAATGGCAACAAATAGTGCAGTGAGAAAAAGCGATTCAGCGTAGCGTTGTCCACCGCAGGACCGCCCAATAGCCAGGTTTGGATCGCATCGCCCACAAACGGAATCGCACCAAACAGGCCGGTTATCACAGTCGCGCCCCAGAAAGACATCTGGCCCCAAGGCAGGACGTATCCCATGAAAGCCGTGCCCATCATCATCAGATAGATCAGCATCCCGATGATCCACGTAATCTCGCGCGGAGATTTGTAGGACCCGTAGTACAGGCCGCGAAAAATATGAATGTAAACCGCAACAAAGAACAACGATGCGCCGTTCATGTGCAAGTAGCGGATAAAGTAGCCACCATTCACATTGCGCATGATGTGCTCGACGCTGGCAAAGGCCAGATCGACATGCGGAGTGTAATGCATCACCAGAACAATTCCGGTTATGATCTGCAACGCCAGACAGAAAGTCAGGACGATGCCCCAAATCCACATCCAGTTCAGGTTTTTAGGCGTTGGGATCATGAGTGTATCGTACAACAAGCCTACGATCGGGAGTCGGCTGTTCAGCCACTTTTCTCCGTCGGTCTTCGGCTCATAATGATCGTGGGGAATTCCTGACATCTTGGCTCTCCCTTAGCCGAGTCTGATTGTGCTGTTGTCGGTCCATTCCGCGGGCGGAACAGGAAGGTTTTCAGGCGCGGGTCCTTTGCGGATCCTGCCGGCCAGATCATAGTGTGATCCGTGGCAGGGGCAGAACCAGCCTCCGAAATCGCCGGCATCGCCCAAAGGCACACAACCTAAATGTGTGCAAACGCCCATCTGAACGATCCAGGCACCTGGTGCTTCACCTTCCGGCGACGGCATGACGCGGTTGGCGTCCGTTGCCGGTGCATCCGCGTTCAGGTTTGCATTTCGGGCCAGCGGATCCGGCAGCGCGCCAGTTCCTTCAGCATCTTGTTCCTGGGCTTCCGCGATTTCTGCTCCGGTCCGGTGACGGATAAAGACGGGCTTGCCCAACCACTTGACGGTCAATTGCGTACCCGGCTCGACCCCGCTGACATCTACCCGGATCGAGGACAGAGCCTGAACATCTGCCGAAGGGTTCATTTGATTGATCAGGGGCCATACTGCTGCACCTGTCGCAACGACACCTGCGCCGCCAGCGACGTAATACAGAAAGTCTCTGCGGGTGCCTTCGTGGTCTTCTGCGTGGGACACGAGGTAATCTCCGATTGTCTGGCGCCCGCGTACGGGCAAATAGCTCGCGCACCGCACGAATGCGGCGTCTTAACCGCGCTGTCTATCGGGGAGAATAGTGTTCGTCTAGCGGTCATAAACGCGCAATACGCCGCATCTGGGAAATTTGTTGCTTAGCAGCAGGCTTTTTTAGTGATTCTCCGCGTCAGGTTTTTCTGAACAGCCGAATCAACCTGCGGCGATTCGGCTGTTCTTGGACCCGCTGAGTCGTAATGGCGCTTAGAATGCTGCGCTCCAAATGCTTTTCGTGACCAATCGGCGGAGTTTGGTCGAGGAATGTCGGACTGATTTAGACCTATTGCGAACTGTTTAACTGGGCGGGCGCGTTGCAACCATGCTTGGTCGTTCGCCGAATTCCGCAAACCAATTGGCCAGTGCATCGTTTCCGCGGCGCCAAGCACGAGCGTCATGCCGCAGGTCAAGGTAGCCCAGCGCGCAACCAACTGCGATTTGCCCCATGTCGAGCGGTTCAGACAAATGCGCCATCCAATGCTGGTTCAGCGCAGTACAGGCGCGTTCAACTTTGCCCCATTGTGCGTCGGCCCACTCATTCCATTGTTTTTCTTCAGGTCGGAGGCGCTCCTCATACGTAATCAGAAGAGCGGCATCCAACATACCATCCGCCAGTGCCTCCAGAGTCCGGATATCCCAATATCGGGAACCGTCGGAATACAGCCCGGCTTGCGCACAGCTATCCAGATATGAACAAATCACCCTACTGTCGAACAATGTCGGGCCATCAGGGCGTTCCAAGGCCGGCACTTTGGTCAGCGGTGCTTTGCCAAAAAGTGGATCGGCCGGAGATACAGGAGTAGTCGCCACTGTCTTTAATTCGACATCTGCCAACTGATTGGTCTCGTGAAGCACTACCATTACTTTACGGACGTAGGGCGAGGTCGAACTATGATACAACTGCATGTTTTTCTCCGGAATGGGACTTGGTTGTGAAATTTGAGAGCAAAATTGGTTTCAGGTCGCGCCTTCGGCAGCGTCGCGCATAAGCGCCTGCAATGCATCAAGCTCGGAACCAATTCCGCCCATCGCGACGCCATCGGCGGCAGACAACCGGACAGTGTCGGATTTGTTCTGGCTTAGCTTCCATGTGCCCTGAATGTCGTCGATTTGCAATCGGCAAGGCACAATCATGCGCATCATCCTTTGCAACGTCTCATCCGTCATTTTTCCTGTTGCCCACGGAGGTTTTGGTAGTAACCGATTTTCGTAAAACGCTGACTGCCGGTCCAGCAAATCCAATAATTTTCTCTGAGGCAGCAACTCCAGCACTCCGATCAAATGAACCGCCAAGTAATTCCAGGTAGGCACTTGATCGTCGATTCCATACCAATCAGGCGAAATGTAACCATCCGGACCCAGCACCGCGATTCGCGCTGGCTGCGGTTTATTAAGTGCCCGCGCGATTGGATTGGAACGCAAAAGATGAAGTTCGGCTGTGTTTCCGTCTTCGTCCATCAGAAATGGAATATGGCTTAGTAACGGCGAGTCATCGGTCGAAACAGCCAGAGTGCCAAACGCTCGATCCCTTGCAAAAGCAATATCTCGGCTCCGATCATCGGCATGAAAAGATGGGTTGGGGTGCATGCGTATTCTCCTGCTTATAGCTCTTGCAGTACGCCGCAGTCCTTGGCAAGGTCTGCATTGTTCTCAGGGCGGGGCGGAATTCCCCACCGGCGGTATGCGGGCGATGTCCCGTAAGCCCGCGAGCGGCCTCGATTTTTGAGGTGTCCAGCAGATCTGGTGAGAGGCCAGAGCCGACGGTTACAGTCCGGATGAAAGAGAACGTGCAGCGTACCGGTGATGCGGTGTGTCTGCTCGTGATCGCCTTGGGTGACGTGTCTGTTGCGAAAGGAGATCAAGATGACACACACCCGCTACGCTTTTGTTAAGGCCAACTGGCATTCCGATATCGTAGATCGCGCGCTAGAAGGATTTCTAGAGCTGATACCCGCCGAACAAGTCGATGTATACGACGTACCTGGTGCGTTCGAGATGCCGCTGCTTGCCCGAGATTTGGCCCAGACAGGTCGCTACACCGCGGTTGCTTGCGCGGCCTTTGTGGTCGACGGTGGTATTTACCGGCACGATTTCGTGGCGCAGGCTGTGGTTGACGGTTTGATGCGTGCAGGTATGGATTCCGGGGTCCCTGTCTTGTCGGTTTCTCTAACCCCTCACCAATATCAGGAAACAGACCATCACAATGCCATCTATCGTGATCATTTTGTTCAAAAGGGTCGCGAAGCGGCCCATGCAGCACTAAAAATAGCAAAGACCCGCGCCGGGTTGGCTGCCGCTGCGTAAAGAGAGTTGGGTTGGGGCCGCGGCGCCCCAGCTGCAAATCCGCTTGAGGCCAAAGCACTTGACCGCTAATCACGATCCCCAAAGGAGCACTCCATATGTCAATGAACAGCTTTGGCCATCTCTTTCGTGTCACAACCTGGGGTGAAAGCCATGGGCCGGCGTTGGGTGCAACTGTAGATGGGTGTCCACCGGGAGTCGCGATCGACGAACAAATGATCCAACACTGGTTGGACAGACGTAAGCCCGGGCAGAATAAATTCACGACTCAGCGACGTGAACCTGATCAAGTGAAAATCCTGTCCGGTGTTTTCGAGGGACAAACCACCGGCACCCCAGTCCAATTGATGATCGAGAACACTGATCAGCGTTCAAAAGACTACGGCGATATCATAGACAAGTTCCGGCCGGGTCATGCAGATATCACCTATTGGCAGAAATACGGAATCCGCGACTATCGTGGGGGCGGGCGCAGCTCGGCTCGGGAAACGGCAGCGCGGGTGGCGGCTGGGGGTTTGGCGCGCGAGGCAATCAAACAGATCGCCCCGAATGTGCAAATTACCGGGTATATGACCCAGATCGGCCCGCACAAAATCGAGCGGGAAAGGTTTGATTGGTCGCAGATCGAACAGAACCCGTTTTGGACTCCCGACGCTCAGGCTGCCAAGGAATGGGCAATCATATTGGATGATCTGCGTAAGTCTGGAAATTCAGTTGGAGCTGTGATCGAAGTTGTGGCCCGCGGCGTACCCGCGGGGATTGGCGCTCCTGTCTACGGTAAATTAGATACTGATTTGGCCGCTGCGATGATGTCTATAAACGCCGTCAAAGGCGTAGAAATTGGTGAAGGCATGGCCGCCGCTGAACTGACCGGTGTTGCCAATGCCGACGAGATATTCATGGGCCAGAACGGACCGCAATTCAGCTCAAACCATGCTGGTGGTATTCTGGGCGGTATTTCGACGGGCCAAGACTTGGTAGTACGATTTGCGGTCAAACCAACCTCTTCGATTTTGACCACCCGAAAGACTATCACAAAATCTGGCGAGGAAACCGAGATCATTACAAAAGGTCGTCACGACCCCTGCGTTGGAATTCGCGCGGTACCGGTGGGCGAGGCAATGATGGCCTGCGTGATCCTTGATCACCTGTTACTGCATCGTGGCCAGATTGGTGAGAACCGTGGCAGGATTGGCTGAACTGCGCGACAGACTTCGTCGCGTCGTTTTGCACCGTATGCAGACCGATCCCGCGCACGATCTGGCCCATTTGGATCGGGTCTGGAAAAATGCTCAGGCCATTTGCGATGATAAGGTGGACATGCAGGTTTTACTGGCGGCCTGTTACCTGCACGATCTTGTAAATCTTCCCAAAGACGATCCTGATCGTGGTCAGGCTTCCCGTCGATCTGCCGAGGAGTCAGAGCCTATCTTGAGCGAACTTGGGTTTGACGCTGCCCAAATCCGTGCGACTCAGCATGCAATTGCAGCGCATAGCTTCTCGGCCAAAGTACAACCGGAAACGAATGAGGCACGCATTCTGCGAGACGCAGATCGGTTAGACGCATTGGGAGCAATTGGTATTGCGCGAACCTTTACAGTATCCGGAGCATTGGGGCGGACCCTGTATGATCCGCTTGACCCGTTTGCAGAAACGCGCCGTTTGGACGATCTGACGTTTTCACTGGACCATTGGAAGGTAAAGCTGCTTCAACTTCCGCAAGACATGTTGACTGTGTCCGGGCAGAGACTCGCAGAAGACCGCGTTAGAAAAATGGTTCTATATTTGCAGGATTTAGCCGACGAAATTGGTGAGCCCTTGCCAATAGGATGGACAAACCTCGACAGCTAAACAACGGCCGTTGATCTTTGCGCTGCAAAGGCGCAGGGTCGCGCCGATGGCAAAACCCTTAACATCGCATCGACCGATTCTTGCCGTGGCGCTAAAACTAAGTGCCCTGTTTTTGTTCACGTCAATGTCGGCGTTGGTCAAAGCCTTGTCCGAAGACTTTCCACCTGGCGAGCTGGTCTTCTTCCGGTCACTTTTTGCTATTCCCGTTATCGTCATTTGGTTGGTAGCGCGCGGCGAACTCATCCAGGGTTTTGTGGTCAGGAAACCGATGGGACATTTTTGGCGCGGTGTATTGGGTACGGCTGCGATGGGTCTCACTTTTACAGGCCTCAGTCTACTCCCACTGCCCGAAGTCACGGCTATCGGGTATGCCACTCCAATATTCACTCTTATCCTGGCCGCTGTGATGCTGGGTGAACGAATTCGAATGATCCGGATCGGGGCGGTTGCCATCGGGTTATTGGGTGTGCTGATAATGATATGGCCTCGTCTCGGTAGCAGCGAGATGGAACTGGCTGCGACGATTGGCGCGATGTGCGTTTTGGGGGCGACATTTGCCCGTGCTTTTGTGCAAATTCACATCCGCCAACTGGTTCAGGTCGATCATCCAGCGGCAATCGTGTTTTATTTCTCGATGACGGCGACTCTTCTATCAGGTCTGACTGCTTTTTGGGGTTGGACCATGCCAACATGGGAACAGGCCGCCATCCTGATCGCAATGGGCTTGATCGGAGGCGTGGCGCAAATCCTAGTTACCTCTTCTTACCGGTTTGGGCAGGCTTCAATGCTGGCACCCTATGACTACACCACAATGTTGTTTGCAATTTTCATCGGCTACGTTTGGTTTGATGAATTGCCGACCTTTGCGATCTTGATCGGCGCTGCACTTGTCATAGTTGGCAATGTGGTAGTGATTTGGCGAGAGCACCAACTGGGGCTGGAGCGCGGCAACGCAAGGTCTTTGTCCGATCACAAACCATGACTTTACCTTTTGCCAACTTCCCCTACGTTGGCCCAGACAAATAGCGAGGTACCCCAATGAGCGACGCGCAGGATCACAAGGAAAAGATGCAAAAGGTGCAGGCCAAGCACCGCAAGAAAGTATCCAAGGCAGTAGATCCTGAGCGCGGTTTGGTTCTGGTAAATACTGGCAAGGGTAAAGGTAAATCCTCTGCAGCATTTGGTGTCGTGGTCCGCGCCTTGGGCTGGGGCCAGAAGGTCGCAGTGGTACAATTCATCAAGGGTAAATGGAAAACCGGAGAACGCCGTTTCTTTGAAGAGCGTGATCTTGTGACGTGGCACACTATGGGTGAGGGGTTTACTTGGGATACGCAGGACCGCGAACGTGATATCGCAGCGGCAAATGCAGCCTTCGACAAAGCGCGTGCATTAATGGCAAGCGGCGAATACGATCTGGTTGTTCTCGATGAGATCAATATTGCGTTGCGATACGAGTATTTGTCTTCAGATCAAGTAATTGAAGGGGTTGAACAAAGGTCAGACAAGACGACCGTTTTCCTGACTGGCCGTGATGCACCACAGGCACTGCGCGAATACGCCGATTTGGTGACTGAAATGACCGAAGAAAAGCACCCGTTCCAAGCCGGTATCAAAGCGCAACGTGGTGTTGATTTCTAAAATCCCAAGCGCTTAGGCATCTACTTCGACGCTGCTTTAAAGGTCGTCAGGTGTTTGCACTGACATCTGCGATTCAAACAAATAACGAATTGATTTGCGTTGTCGAGCAACACCGAGGGTCTGGTTTGTGCCCCATCGGTTTTCTGCTTGGATCATGCAATTTGGATGCTCGACATAAGCGCAATAGTCGTCGTCGCATCCTGTGCATCCGCAGGCAGAAGCAGCGTCATGCCTTGCTAGGATTTCGCCAAACGGATCGATCATTTTCCAACCTTTTCCCGCCTGCCTGCATAATACCATGAATTTTGGTTCGCTTACAAAGCGCTAACTCTGCCTTAGTGAGATGCTATGTTCGTCGGGATCAGGAGCGGACCAGCTTTTCGTAATCCTCGGCGATCTCGCGGGTTAGATCTCCAACTTCGAAAGTGTAATCACCGATTTGACCCACTGGTGTGACTTCAGCCGCAGTTCCGGTTAACCAACATTGCTCAAAGTCAGCCATCTCTTCGGGTTCGATGCGGCGCTCATGTACAGTTATGCCCTTGTCTTTCAACATTTGGATTACCGTTTGACGGGTGATCCCGTTAAGAAAACAATCGGCTAATGGCGTGTGAACCTCGCCATCTTTGACGAAGAAAACATTTGCCCCTGTCGCCTCGGCTACATAACCGCGCCAATCCATGAATAACGCGTCCGAGCATCCCTTTGCTTCGGCCTTATGCTTGGAGATTGTACAAATCATGTAAAGGCCTGCAGCCTTGGCGTGAACCGGTATTGTCTCAGGACTGGGGCGTTTCCATTCGGCGATGTCTAACTTGGCACCCTTCATTTTGGCGTCGCCATAATAGGCACCCCAAGGCCAGACTGCGATCGCCATTCGCACCGGGTTTTTAGCCGATGCCACACCCATGTCTTCACCGGAACCGCGCCAAACCAGTGCTCGAACGTATGCGTCCTGCAGGCCGCTGGTCTTCAAGGCTTCTTCCTTCGCAGCCTCAATCTGATCGACTGAATATGGCATGGGCATATCGAGCGCTTCGGCAGAAGCAACGAGCCGCTCAGAATGTTCCCGGCTTTTGAAAATTTTGCCGTTATAAGCGCGTTCGCCCTCAAAAACAGATGAGGCATAGTGCATCGCATGCGTAAGGATGTGGACATTGGCATCCCGCCAAGGCACCATTTTTCCATCCATCCAAATGAAACCGTCACGGTCATCATATCCCGCCATGCCAACCTCCTGAATATCGCCAATTTTGCGATTGTTGCGCTATTTAAGTCCGGATCGGACATAAAGTTGCTCAAAAATTGCGATTCGATACCTGCCCACCCTTGGAATGTCAATAACGCTGACATAAAGTCAAACCGTGTAACGAATGAGGCGTGATATGTCTGAGATCCGGCCTGCTCCGGTCTTTGGGGGCGAAAGCTTGCTGTTTTTGACGGACGAGCAACTGCGGCAAGGGATTGAGGCAATGTTCTTTGCATATCGCGGTTTCACAGCGGATCCTGATCGTATTCTGGCGCAAATGGCATATGGCCGCGCTCATCACAGGGCGATCCATTTTATCAACCGCGCACCTGGAACGACCGTTAACAATCTGCTCGCGATTTTAGGTGTCACGAAGCAGTCTCTGAATCGTGTGTTGCGCACTTTGATCGAGGACGGTTTGGTCGAAAGCCGCGTGGGGACGATTGACAAACGAGAGAGGCATCTTTTTTTAACGGAAAATGGTGAAGCGCTTGAAACCAGATTGTCAGATGCGCAGCGGTCGCGCATGCGGGCGGCTTACAAAGATGCTGGCCCCGAAGCCGTGGCTGGATTTCGCAAGGTGCTTGAGGCAATGATGGATGCTGATATGCGTCACGCGTACACAAAACTGCGGGATACAACTTCATGAGCGATATGGACGCCCATCTTCTGATTGTCGATGATGACGAGCGTATTCGGGACCTGCTCAAGAAATTCCTGATGCGCAGCGGGTTTCTGGTGACTTCGGCCCGTGACGCAGCTCATGCGCGCAGGGTTCTTTCTGGGCTTGATTTCGATTTGATCGTTCTGGACGTGATGATGCCCGGAGAAGACGGTGTCAGCCTGACCCGCGTTCTACGCGAGACTCACACGACACCGATTTTGCTGTTGACGGCCAAGGGCGAAACCGAACACCGAATTGCCGGGTTGGAGGCTGGCGCTGATGACTATCTGGCAAAGCCGTTCGAGCCCAAGGAGCTGCTTTTGCGGATCAACGCGATTCTGCGGCGTATGCCGGAAACGACCGCCCAGGATGCCATAGCCAAAATTCTGCATCTGGGGCCGATCCGGTACGACATTGAGCGTGGCGAAATGTGGAAGGGCGAAGACCCGGTGCGACTGACCGCGACAGAGAGCCAGTTGATGAAAATTTTCTCAGCACAGCCGGGTGAGCCGATTAGTCGAGCCAAGTTGGTCGAAGATCTTGGTCGTGACAAAGGGCAGGCGCAGGAGCGTGCGGTCGACGTACAGATTACACGCTTGCGTCGTAAGATCGAACAGGATCCAAAACAACCCCGCTATCTGCAAACCGTCAGAGGTGCGGGTTACATGTTGGCTCTGGACTGATGTTACCGAATGGCGTATTCCGCCTTATAGAGGGGGATATTTGATGGCGACGGCTCTTCTGACCCACGCCGATTGTCTTGATCACGTGACTCCAAATGGGCATCCGGAACGAGTGGCGAGGTTGGAACATATCTTGCACGCATTGGAACCGCTAGATCTGAAGCGGGTAACCGCGCCATTGGCTGCCGACGACGACCTTCTAAGGGTGCATCCTGCCAACTACATCGCCGATATCCGCGACAGTCGGCCAATCAAAGGGTTCAAGCAAATCGATGGTGATACGTTCATGTCTCCGGGATCGGTCGATGCTGCCTACCGCGCGGCTGGCGCGGCGGTACGAGCGGTTGATATGGTTGTGCGCGGTGAGGTCTCGAATGCGTTTTGCGCTGTTCGACCACCCGGGCACCATGCCGAAACAGAGACCGCCATGGGATTTTGTCTGTTTGGAAACGCCGCACTTGCGGCCAAACACGCGCTCGATCACCATGGGTTGTCCAGGGTGGCAGTATGTGATTTTGACGTGCATCACGGAAATGGAACGCAAGAACTCCTGTGGGATGAAAGGCGCGCACTGGTAATAACTAGTCAGCAGATGCCATTGTGGCCCGGCTCTGGGCGTCCAGACGAAACTGGCGCTTATGAAACAGTGCTGAATATTCCACTGCCGCCTGGTTCGGGTGGAACAGAGATGCGATCAGCTTACGAGGCCCAGGCATTCCCTCGCCTACGCGCCTTTAGACCGGAGTTGATCATCATTTCTGCTGGTTTCGACGCTCATCAGGATGATCCTTTAGCAAGTTTGAATTGGACGACCAGCGATTTCGCGTGGATCACAGCTGAATTGTGCAAAATCGCAAATGAAATGTGTGATGGTCGTATCGTCTCGACTCTGGAAGGCGGGTATGATCTGAACGCACTGTCCGAGGCAACACGCGCCCACGTGGAAGAATTAATGAAGGCAGCACGATGACCGATACCCCAGTTGATCAGATGACTTTCGAACAGGCGATGAAAGAGCTTGAAACTGTGGTGGGTCAGTTGGAACGCGGTGACGTGGCTTTGGATCAGTCCATTGCTCTCTACGAACGCGGGGCGCAACTGAAGAAGCGCTGCGAAGACGAGTTGAAGCGGGCCGAGGAAAAAGTAGCTGCGATTACTCTGGATGCTGACGGCCAACCAACCGGAACAACACCTGTCGAAAGTCAGTGAATGTTTCGCGAAAGACTGGCGCAGGATGCAGCGCGCATTCAAGAGCATTTCGATCTGGTGTTGGGTGCTCTGGACGACTTAGATGTGACCCGGGCGATGGCTTACGCCACAAAGGGTGGTAAGCGACTGCGGGGTTTTTTGGTTATGGAGAGCGCCCGACTGCACGCTGTTGACCCTGTGCAGGCAATTTGGCCCGCAACCGGGATCGAAGCACTTCACGCCTACTCGCTAGTTCATGACGATTTACCGTGTATGGACGACGACGATTTGCGACGTGGGCGACCGACACTACACGTTAAGTGGAATGAGGGCGCGGCTGTTCTGGCAGGCGATGCCCTGCAGACGCTGGCGTTCGAATTATGCACGCGTCCAGAAGTTGGAAATCCTGAAATTCGGGCGGAACTGGCTCTGACGCTGGCAAAGGCGAGCGGTGCCGAAGGGATGGTATTAGGCCAAGCATTGGATATTGCAGCGGAAACAGCACAGGATCCGCTGACCTTGGATGATATCACGAGATTGCAGACTGGTAAGACTGGCGCGTTGATCGAATGGTCGGCATGTGCAGGTGCCAGGCTGGCTCAGACTGATCCAGAACCCCTGCGCCGATATGCCCACGCCCTTGGCCTTGCCTTTCAAATTGCCGACGACATCTTGGATGTGGAGGGTGACGCCGAAAAGGCCGGAAAGCGTCTGCAAAAGGATGTCGAAGCTGGCAAGGCTACGTTCGTCTCGCTTCTTGGACTAGATGGTGCCAAATCCCGCGCTGCAGATCTGGTTGATCAGGCTTGCGCGGCGCTAGAAGGGTACGGTTCTGGCGCTGAAACCTTGAACGCAGCCGCCCGCTTCGTTATTGCCCGGGACAGCTAAGCCGCAAGGAACGCTACAACGATGACGTCTGAACGCCCGCACACACCGCTGCTGGACCTTGTGAACCGCCCTGCGGATCTCAGGCAGATGTCAGATATTCAGTTAAAGCAAGTGGCGGATGAACTGCGGGCCGAGACGATTTCCGCGGTTTCCACAACGGGTGGGCACTTGGGCGCTGGCCTGGGGGTCGTTGAACTTACAACAGCCCTGCACTCCGTGTTTGACACACCGCGCGATAAAATCGTCTGGGATGTGGGGCATCAATGTTACCCTCACAAAATACTCACTGAGCGGCGTGATCGCATTCGAACGCTTCGTCAAAAAGACGGCCTTAGCGGCTTCACTAAACGGAGTGAAAGCCCATACGACCCGTTTGGAGCGGCCCATAGTTCGACCTCGATCAGCGCTGCACTGGGCTTTGCAGTTGCGCGTGATCTGGCTGGCGTGACTCCTGAAGGTCTGGGTGATGCAATTGCTGTCATCGGTGACGGCTCAATGTCAGCAGGCATGGCGTTTGAGGCGATGAACAACGCGGGGCATCTGAAAAAGCGTCTGATCGTTATCCTGAACGACAATGAGATGAGCATCGCTCCGCCAGTCGGTGCCCTTTCGACATACCTGTCGCGCATCTATGCCGAAGAACCGTTCCATGATCTCAAGGCGGCGGCCAAAGGCGCAGTGTCCTTGTTGCCCGAACCTTTTCGCGAGGGGGCGAAACGCGCGAAAGAAATGCTTAAAGGTATGGCCGTTGGGGGAACGCTGTTTGAAGAGCTAGGCTTTTCCTATATCGGTCCTATCGATGGGCACGACATGGACCAGTTGCTTCCTGTTCTTCGCGCAGTCAAAGCGCGTGCGACCGGGCCTACGCTGATTCACATTCTTACTAAAAAGGGCAAGGGCTACGCCCCTGCCGAACGGGCCCGCGACAAAGGGCATGCTACTGCCAAGTTTGATGTTGTTACAGGCGAGCAGAAAAAGACGCCCTCGAACGCGCCGTCCTATACGTCGGTGTTTGGAAAATCCCTGGTGGATGAAGCAGCAAGGGACGACAGAATTGTTGCCGTAACAGCAGCGATGCCGGACGGAACAGGTTTGAACCTATTTGCCGAGCGCTATCCTTCCCGTTGTTTCGACGTGGCGATAGCTGAGCAGCACGGGGTCACATTTTCAGCCGCTTTGGCGGCTGGTGGAATGAAGCCGTTCTGTGCAATGTATTCAACCTTTTTGCAGCGAGGCTATGATCAGGTTGTGCATGATGTTGCTATCCAAAGGTTGCCCGTTCGATTTGCAATTGACCGCGCAGGTTTGGTCGGCGCGGACGGAGCGACTCACGCAGGATCATTTGATATCGCCTACCTGTCCAACCTGCCCGGCATGGTTGTCATGGCCGCAGCCGATGAGGCTGAGCTTGTACACATGGTCGCGACCGCCGCGGCGCATGACGAGGGGCCCATCGCGTTCAGGTATCCGCGTGGCGAAGGTGTTGGGGTGGAGCTTCCCGAACGGGGCGAGGTCATCGAAATCGGCAAGGGCCGTCTGATCCAGAAAGGGGCGCGGGTCGCCTTGTTGTCTTTTGGTGCAAGGTTGACCGAGGTTCAAAAGGCTGCCGAGGCGCTGACTGCGCGTGGGGTCACACCCACCGTAGCGGATGCGCGCTTTGCCAAACCTTTGGATCGCGACCTGATTCTTGAACTAGCAAAGGAACACGAGGCTTTGATAACGGTAGAAGAAGGTGCCATTGGCGGGTTTGGCAGCCATGTGGCACAATTGCTTGCCGATGAATGTGTATTTGATGAAGGGTTGAAGTACCGGTCCATGGTCTTTCCCGACACTTTCATAGATCAAGCCAATCCGGCAGATATGTATGCGGCTGCAGGGATGAACGCAGAACATATTGAAGAAAAGGTTCTTTCAGTTCTGGGAGTGACTTCAATCGGAGAAAAACGGGCTTGAACTATCGATCTGACCCGATTAGAGTCGAGTTCCTTTCTACTTAAAACCAGTCCGATCTGGGAAAAGATTTAATAAATTCAAATATTAGATTAAAAAATTATCACATCCGAAATCAAGTGGGTCAAATTTTCAAACTACGTGCTAGGCTAGCTCTGGTACGGGCACATTTAGCGTGTGGCCTGTTGAACCGGAGGTGGCAAGCTAATGAACAAGCAAGCAAGCCGGCGCGCATTTATGACCGGCAAAGCGCTGCGACCAGATCGCCAAGCCATCCGGCCGCCAGGTGCAATTGGTGACGAGTTTTATAACCTGTGCCAGGAATGCAATGACTGTGTTCCGGCCTGCCCGGAAAATATTATTTCCATCGATGGTCAGGGATGGCCCGCCCTTAGTTTCGATTCGGGGAGCTGCACTTTTTGCACCGCTTGTGCCGAAGCTTGCCCAACCGGTGCGTTGGAAAAAACAAGGATTAAGGATTGGCCTTGGCTTGCAAAAATTGCTGAGTCCTGCTTGGCGTTGAATGGTGTCAGCTGCCGAGTTTGTCAGGACGCGTGCGCGGAAAACGCTCTGCGTTTTCGCCCCCAGCTTGGTGGGTTGTATGTGCCTGAATTGGACGCCGAAACATGCACGGGTTGTGGCGCATGCGTCGGTGCGTGTCCCGCTGGTGCAGTCACATTGAAGCGCAACGACAATCCAATTTTGGAGGTAAGCCAATGAACATATGTGGCTGCCTTGTTCATGTGTCGCCTGATTCACTGAAGGCTGCCCGGGATAGAATTGAAAGCGTGGAGGGTGCCGAAGTTCACGCAGCTACCGAGGACGGCCGCCTTGTCGTGGTCGTCGAGGACACGCCAAACCGCCTTGCATCAGAGACGATTATGGATCTGCACCATGTGCCGGGCGTAATTTCTTTGTCCCTAACCTATCACCATTTCGAAGATCCAGCGGATACTCATCCGCAGAATATCGCTTCTCATCAAATTTAACACCGGAGACCCCGATATGACCATCTCTGAATCCCGTCGGACCTTTCTGAAAGCGACTGCTGCCGCTGCCACGGCCTCAACAGCGGGTTTGACGCTGACCACAGGCAAAGCCAATGCACAGGTCGGTGTCCCGGATATCAAATGGGATAAGGCACCTTGCCGGTTTTGCGGGACCGGATGCACCGTTCTGGTGGGAACGAAGGATGGCCGTGTTGTCGCGACACAGGGCGACCCGCAAGCCGAGGTTAATCGGGGCCTCAATTGCGTCAAAGGCTATTTCTTGTCCAAAATCATGTACGGGAAAGATCGGCTGACCCAACCTTTGTTGCGCATGAGGGACGGTGAGTACGCCAAGGACGGAGAGTTCGAGCCTGTCTCATGGGATCAGGCTTTCGACATTATGGCCGAGAAGTGGAAAGAGACTCTAAAAAGCAAGGGTCCCGAAGGGGTCGGCATGTTCGGTTCTGGCCAATGGACCGTGTGGGAAGGGTACGCTGCGTCAAAACTAATGAAGGCAGGGTTTCGGTCCAACAACATTGACCCTAATGCACGGCACTGCATGGCGTCAGCCGTCGTAGGCTTTATGCGCACCTTCGGCGTGGACGAACCTATGGGATGCTATGACGATCTGGAGGCCGCGGACACATTTGTTTTGTGGGGTTCGAACATGGCCGAGATGCACCCTATCCTGTGGTCGCGTCTTACTGACACGCGCCTGACAAAGGCAGACTGTCAGGTTCATGTGCTTTCTACTTTTGAACACCGCTCATTCGAACTTGCCGACAACGGGATGGTTTTCACGCCGCAGACCGACCTGGCAATACTTAACTACATTGCCAATCACATTATCCAGACCGGGGCGGTGGATGAAGAGTTCCTGTCCAAACACGTTAACATCACTAAAACCGCCACGGACATCGGCTACGGCTTGCGAGATGAAAACCCGCTTCAGTTGGCCGCCGCCAACCCGAATTCCGGCGAACTTACCGCGATTAGTTTTGATGAGTATGCTGAGTCGGTTAAGCCTTACACTTTGGAATACACAGCTGAATTGTCCGGTGTGCCCGCTGAAAAACTTGAACGCCTTGCCCAGCAGTATGCCGATCCCGATCGTAAGGTTATGAGCCTTTGGACAATGGGCTTTAACCAACACACCCGTGGTTCATGGGTGAATTCGTTGATGTACAATGTACACTTGTTGACAGGCAAAATCTCTGAACCCGGCAACTCTCCATTTTCGTTAACAGGGCAGCCGTCGGCATGTGGTACAGCCCGGGAAGTCGGCACTTTTGCCCATCGGTTGCCTGCCGATTACGTTGTTACTAACCCTGAACATCGCGCCAAAGCAGAAAAAATCTGGAAGCTTCCCGAGGGTACAATTCCGGATAAAGTGGGCTTCCATGCTGTTTTGCAAAACCGCATGCTGAACGATGGGGTGCTGAACGCTTATTGGGTGCAGTGTAACAACAATATGCAGGCCGCACCGAACATGAATGAGGAAGGCTGGCCAGGTTATCGCAACCCGGACAATTTCGTGACTGTTTCAGATCCGTATCCAACGGTCACGGCAATGTCGGCAGATCTTATTCTGCCAACAGCGATGTGGGTCGAGAAAGAAGGGTGCTACGGAAACGCGGAACGAAGGACCCAAATGTGGCGCCAGCAAGTGCACGCCCCGGGCGATGCCAAATCTGATCTCTGGCAACTTATGGAATTCTCAAAACGTTTTACCGTTGAGGAAGCGTGGGGCGCAGACTTTGTTGCTACTACGCCCGAAATGGCCGGGAAAACTTTGTATGAAATCCTTTTCAACAACGGCAATGTCGATAAGTTCCCGCTGAGCGAAATCCAACACGGCCATCCTAATGACGACGCCAACCACTTTGGCTTTTACGTACAAAAGGGCCTGTTTGAAGAATACGCCGAATTTGGTCGTGGCCATGGCCACGATCTCGCGCCTTTTGAACGATATCACGAAGAACGCGGTCTTCGCTGGCCGGTTGTCGATGGCAAAGAGACACGCTGGCGTTATCGTGAGGGCCATGATCCGTATGTTGAGGCGGGTTCGGAGCTGCAATTCTATGGGTTCCCCGACAAGAAAGCCAAGATTATATTCGCACCTTACGAAGCGCCGCCGGAAGTCCCGGATGAGGAATATGATCTGTGGTTCTGCACTGGCCGCGTTCTGGAACATTGGCATTCTGGGTCGATGACGCGCCGGGTCCCCGAGTTGCACAGGTCGTTCCCGTTGGCGGTTCTCTATATGCATCCGGACGATGTCGCGGATCGCGGATTGCGGCACGGTCAGGAAATCAAGATCAAGACCCGCCGGGGCGAAGTGACTAGCCGGATCATGACCAAAGGTCGAAACAAGGTGCCACGCGGATTGGTTTTCATGCCTTGGTTTGATGAAGGGCAACTTACAAACAAACTGACACTTGATGCGACCTGTCCGCTTTCCAAGCAGACAGATTTCAAAAAATGCGCCTGCAAAGTCGAGCGTGCCTAAAGCAGCGATGGCAATCAACAAACAGCCGTCCAGCCAAATATAAGGAACATGCAAGATGAAAAAGATAGTCGCTATAGTCGCTGCCCTGTTAGTTGTGGTTGGCAGCATTTCTCTGGCTCAGGAGCTTCAGGACCTGCGCGGTACGCCGCCGGATGCACCAAGCGTTGTCAATATGAGCCTTCAGTGGGAAGGGCGCGAGGGGCGCATGGTCAGGAACTACCGTCAGCAGCCACCTCTCATCCCGCATTCGATTACCCAGTATCAGATCGACCTGAGAACCAATCAATGCCTGTCTTGCCATGACTGGACCAAGGCGGGGGAACGCAATGCACCTACCCTATCTATGACCCATTACCTTGATCGCGAAGGAAACGAACTGGATCACATCGCGGGCACACGGTATTTCTGCAATCAATGCCATGTGCCACAGGCCGACACTGAACCGCTGGTCGAAAACGTCTTTGTGCCGTCCTACGGCAACTGATCGAAACGGATCGCATAAGGAGCGCGCAAGATGGCAGAAGACAACCGAGGCCGTATCCGTCGCATATGGGACTGGTTCTGGAGCCCGATACCCGTACTCAGCGTCGGATTTACTTTGATCGCCGGGTTTTTGGCAGGCATCCTTTTCTGGGGTGGATTTCACTGGACGCTTGAACTGACCAATACAGAAGAGTTTTGTACCTCATGCCACTCGATGGAAACCAATCTTGGTGAGTATCGGCAGACGATCCATTACAACAACCATTCCGGCGTCCGCGCGATCTGCTCGGACTGTCATGTCCCTCATGAATGGAACCATAAGATCAAAGCCAAGGTCATGGCGGTCAAGGATGTCTATCACGAGTTGGTTGGTACCATTGGCACGTCCGAGAAGTACGAGGCACATCGGTTGAGCATGGCATCGGCTGTTTGGAAAAAAATGAAGGAATCCGACAGTCGTGAGTGTCGGAATTGTCATAACTTTGCCTATATGGACTTCACCATTCAGGAGGCACGTGCAGCCTCGGAGCATCAACGCGCCATTGACAACAATATGACCTGTATTGATTGCCATCAGGGTATCGCTCATAGTTTGCCGCCCGATTATCTCGAAGAGTATCAAAAGGTTACAGAAGAGCTGAGTGCCCAAGCAGCGGAACCGCTTGAGAAACACGCAGCCGCTGGCGACGATATTCGTTCATTCCTGCAAAATTCCACAGACTGAAGGTAGCGCAACAATGCTGGATATTCTCGGAACCATCGGTGGCAATGTCCTTAGCCTGCCCGGTATTCTCGGGTTGGCGCTGGGCATGATGACGCGCAAACTTTGGTTGGGTGCGTTAATGGGCGGTGTGGTCGGCGTGATCGAGACACTAATCTTCGCTGGCTGGCAACTAGCCCATGTCGAAACACTCGAATTGGTGATTGCCATCGTAGTGGGCGTCTGCGCCGGCAGTATTGGCACAGCCATTCGTCTGAAAGGTGCGACAGTCTGAAGTGCTAAAGTGAGTATTTGCAATTATAGAAGAAATTGGGCGGTATCATTGCGCGCCGGTGTTTTTGGAAAAATTATCAAAAAAAATAGTGCGATGAGCTATAAAACGCCAAGAGATGAGTTTGAACCGTATGTTCAAAGAGCATTTGATCTCGTGGCCCAATATTACATCGCAGCGGCCGCCTGCTTGCCAACTGTTGCGAAGGGCTGCGCGGCTATCCGCGAAACCGAAGCGTTCCCTTTCACAGCAACGCGCTGTTGAAAATAGATACGCTTAGGGTTCGAGGAGGTGTCATTACGATCGACACTGACCGTTACCGGAGGGGTTAATACGCCCCGAGACTGGCTCTATCTGCCATTCCTGAGCGCAGCCTAGCCCGGATGTCTGAAAACCGAAAGCGCAAACGTCACTTTGCGAACTTGTCGAAGGTGTTGATTCCAGTGTTAAATTTGGAGTGTTTCCGAAGAAGAATGGTGCCGCTGAAGGGACTCGAACCCCCGACCCCATCATTACGAATGACGTGCTCTACCAGCTGAGCTACAGCGGCCTCCTTCTTTTTCCGCGGCCCTACTTTGGCCCTACTCGTTACTGCGCGCCTTCTCTAACCTACTGGCCTCGAGCGTCAATTGCGAATGAACCCGCTGGTTATGAAGGATCTGCTCTAACGGTTGAGCTATTGAGGCTATGCGAAGGCCGATTTAACTGTAGAGACCAGTCCGTGCAAGGGGGATCAATCATTCAATAAAAACATACCTGAAAAACCGGCGCTGTTGACCCACGCTGTCTGATTCAGCATCCTAACCCGAACCGTTACGGACCTCGGGTATTGTTTTGTCGGGGTTTCGGGTTCTTTTTCAATGGAATGGCAAGGTTAGCGTATGCCTGGAAATTCTCAGAAGACGTATATGCACGACACCCACAGACTGCGGGATCCGGAACAAACTCTGGCCGTTGTACAGCCATTTCTCAAGGATATGGGCATAACCCGCATCGCTAACATTACCGGATTGGACCGCATCGGCTTGCCCACCGTCATGGTCACAAGACCCAATTCGCGTTCGGTTGCGGTCTCACTGGGCAAGGGGCTCTCTTTGAGTGCGGCCCAAGCCTCGGGGGTAATGGAAGCGATTGAATCCTGGCATGCCGAACGGATCGAGTTGGGTCTACGCCTCGCCAGCTATTCCGACCTTGTTGAGACTGAGTATGTCGTTGAGGTTGACAAACTGCCTGAGGTCACCGGCGGTCGTTTCGTCCCGCATGCCAGTATCCTATGGGTCAAGGGGCAGGATTTGACGAAGGGACGCCCTTGCTGGGTTCCCTATGAGATGGTCGACACAGATTACACCTCATCGCCAGTCAGTGGCCGCCGGGCCTTTCCTAGAACAACCAATGGATTGGCTTCAGGGAATGATCTGACAGAGGCAACTTGCCATGCAATTTGTGAACTGATCGAGCGGGACGCAACAACGCTTTGGCATTTCCGAGGTCCTCAGGCGCGCATCGATCCCGGGACAATTGAGGATCAAAGGTGCCGGCAAGCGATGGAAAGGATCGCTGCAGCGGGCTTGGACCTTGGTATTTGGAACACAACCTCGGATATTGGGATTGCGAGTTTCCGTTGCGTTATCTGCGAATTGGGTGCCGTATCCGGCCATATCGGTATTGGGGATGGATGTCACCCGGACCGATCCATCGCGCTGTTGCGGGCGTTAACCGAAGCTGCGCAAACCCGACTGACTTACATATCTGGTGCAAGAGACGATCTGGATCCAGACGAATTCTCAAGTTCATCTCGATCCTGGCGTGGACAGTACATTCAGGATCTGATCCAAAACTCCGCGGCGAGCGAGGATTTCAGGATGTGCCCGACACATATGACTGACTCATTTGATGAAGATTTGGCTCTTATTAAGACCCAGCTTTCCGTTGTTGGAATACCGCAGATTGTGATCGTAGACCTTTCGCGACCTGAAATTGACATCTCGGTTGTTCGGGCTGTAATCCCGGGTCTTGAGGCACCGCATGACGACCCGGATTTCGTGGCAGGGCCACGTGCGAGACAGGCCGCGAAAGTGCACGCATGAATGTAATTGTGTTTGTAGGGCCAACACTTTCGGCCAACAGTGTTTCGGAAATTCTTGATGCGACTATTCTGCCTCCGGTGCAACAGGGTGACGTTTATCGTGCAGTCAAAAGCAATCCCAAAGCCATCGGAATTATCGATGGGTATTTTGATGGGGTTCCATCCGTTTGGCATAAGGAAATTCTGTGGGCGATGGAACAGGGTATTCCGGTCTACGGCAGCGCAAGCATGGGTGCATTACGTGCCGCCGAATTGGCAGACTTTGGTATGATCGGTGTGGGCCGCGTGTTCCAGGATTACTTGAGTGGCACAATCCTCGACGACGATGAAGTTGCTGTTATTCACGGCCCTGCGGAACTTGGGTTCAAACCTTTGAGCGAGCCTATGGTCTCGGTCCGTGCAACTGTAACAAAGGCGCGGGAAGAAGGCGTTTTGCCTCCTGATACAGCTGTTGAACTGGTGCGATTGACGAAGGAACTGAATTATCGCGACCGAGGTTGGGACAGGATCACAGGCTCCGCCGCCGGACTTGCTGGAATAGAAGCTTTCCTTGATTGGCTGCCGCAGGGTGGCGTTGACGTAAAGGCCGACGACGCTCGCGAGATGCTGTCAATGATGGCCCAACACCTTGGCGGAACTGCGCAGCTTGCTGGTGAACCTGCTCGGGTCGAACGGACGCTGGCTTGGCGCGAGCTTTGCGATCGCGTTGACGCCGAACGCCCCTTGGGAATCGAAGGTGACGCTGCTTTGGTAGACGAATTAAGGCTTACCCCGACGCATTACGCGCGCCTACGGGACAGAGCGGCTCTTGCCCTGTTGTCGAGAGAAGAAGCACGCCGAGCTGAACGCCAATTGGAGCGCAACGATTTGGTTCAGCAAATGTCGCGCCACCGCTTTGAAGCGGGTCTGCCACGACGCTCGGATCTGATGTCGTGGCTGGAAGACAATGATCTGACTTTGCAGCAATACGAGACACTGCTTGCTGATCAGTGCCACACCGATGCGGCAATCGCCGAGCGTAATCACACGTTGAATGTTGCCATAATAGATGAGCTGCGGCGCGATGGAGTTTATTCGGATTTGAAGGACCGAGCACACCGAAAATCGTTGGTAGTGCAAGATCAGACTGATGCAGTCAAGACAAGAGACCCGACCAATCGGACCCGGATCCTGATGTGGTATTTTGAAACATGTCTTGACCGCGACGTACCTGATGATCTTGAATCCTATGCAACTGCGCTTGGTCTGGAAGGGCGTGAAGAGTTGATTGAATTGATTGAAGCCGAATACTTGTTTTGTCATTTTGACAGGTCCCAGGCTTAAGGCGGTCATTGTGATTTAATCGGTGCCGCACCGCTTGGGAAATCCTAGGGGGAGATAGATGGACTGGTCCGTGACTGCTGAAGAAGAGATGCCGGGCACCCGGTTCCTTTTGTATCCGCAATCGCCATTTCTGGAACCGGGCATGAAACCCGAGATGGTTGAAATCTCTGCGCCGCAAGGCTCTATCGGCCCAGGCCCTTCTGGGCCTCGGATGTACGCAATGAACCCGATTGGCAAGACGACGCCATATGGGGCGATGATCCCGGGACCTGACGGGCCGCAGATGTACCTTCCAGCTTGGGACGGATACATTCTTCCGCCGCCTGAACCGGATGAGTTCGGCAATTTCATTCACATAGATCCGTCTGATCCGGCTTTTGAAGCCGCGCATTTGTTTGGGTCCGCGCATTTCACAATGGATGTTTGGGAGGGGTATTTCGGGCGGCCTATACCGTGGCATTTCGAACAGGACTTTGATCGGCTGGAATTGTCTTTACTGCCAAGCCTCGACAACGCGCATATCGGATGGGGCTTTCTGGAAACCGGTGGCACAACTGAGCATGGGGAAGAATACCGGCCATATAGCTTGAATTTTGATGTGGTGGCGCATGAAATTGGACATGCAATAATATACAGCGTCATCGGTTTGCCGTCCGACGGAGACGCAACGGGCGAGTACTACGGATTCCATGAATCCGCAGCGGACATGGTGGCCTTGCTTGCATCGCTGCATTTCGGGTCGGTTGTCGAAGACTTGCTTAGAAACACGAGGGGAAACCTATACACCTATAACCGCCTCAGTCGGTTTGCCGAACTTTCTCAAAATGCGCAGATTAGGATCGCTGCCAACGACCGGGTTCTGTCCGAGTTTTCACACGGGTGGTCCAGTGAACATGCGCTATCGGAACCTTTGACCGGCGCGATGTTCGACATCTTGGTGGATATCTATCACGAAAGGTTGGTGGCGCACGACGTGATTGATCCCGAGATGGAGGACTTGTCGGATGAACTTGAGGGTACCCCGGAATATAACGAGATAATGCAGGATTTGTTCGACGAGCATTACGCGGAAAATCCAGAGGGTTTCAGAATTGCATTGGTCGAGGCCAGGGATCTTTTGGGTTCATATCTCGCCGACGCGTGGGAGATGCTGGATGCGGACATGCTCAGTTATTTTGGAGTTGAGCGTGCGCTGTTGGTCGTTGATCAGGAGATCACCGGAGGTGCTTTTCGCAGGATCATTGAAGGCAACTTTAGAATGCGCGAAATTGGGCTTACGAGACCTGGCCCGCGTCTGAGCAAACCGGATGGGACCAGTCACGCATCTTCAGTTCGAACATTGAAACCAGAGTAGAACGACCTGAAAGTCTTTGTTTTTGGCCGCGTTTTGTGGCAACTTGTGCGCAAGGGATGATATTTGAGACTGAGCGCGCATTGATGCGTTAGAGGGGTGGATGGGGTCTACGACGTCATCTTTCTTACCATAGGGAGAAATTGATATGTCTGAGTCCTTACTCAGTTTTTCAGAAGTATTATTGTTTGGAAGAGAGTTAAGCGATCTAAAACTAAAACAGAAATCCGTTCGCCTAGCGGTTGAAATTCCGGCGGCGGGTTCTCTGCCCACAGGGTTCACAACTATTGATGGGGTGACAGTCCGGTTGGACGACAGGGTTCTGGTTCAAAAGGGTGACACTGCCAATACCGAATCTGGGATCTACAAAGTTGTGGATGATGGTGCTGGTGCGTTCAACCTGGACAAGCGGAAGAAAGCCCAATATCAATCTTACGTTTATGTGCGGCGCGGTCGCCAATTTAAACATACGTTCTGGTTACAGGATTCCAACACTCACAATAGACAATTGTTCATCGAACAGGATGATCGCAGGCGCGGTCGTGGAGTGAATAATTTCATCGGAGATCAGTTCGGAGGCGATGCTCGCCTGGCCCGGATTTATGGCTTTGCATATGATGGAACTTATTACGAACTGCCGGAGCCAACGATATTCTTGGTGCATGGACATGGAGAAAGCGCCACTGGGGGCAACCTTCCGCGCGGCTTCAATCTGGAAAACACTGGTGGCCCCGATACAACCCGGCAAACGGCACGTGCGCCTCTGGATCCTTCGGTTTCTGGTGTTGCGGCAGCGGATTACCAGATGGCCAATGACATCCGTGTCTGGAACTATGATCAAGCTGATTACACGATCCGTATGGACATTGCCGCTGGTCAGATCGAAGAAGTCCTTCTGGACGTCTATTTCGAATATGATGCGCCTATGATGAGCGGCGCCAAAGTCAGCGGAGCCAAGGTGAGCGGTGCGAAAGTCAGCGGCGCGAAAGTCAGCGGTGCAAAGGTTAGCGGAGCGAAAGTGAGTGGTGCAAAAGTCAGCGGTGCAAAGGCTCGCGGCGAATAATCACTCTTAAAATAAGGCAAGGGGCGCATTTGACGTGCGCCCTTTTTCACGTTCAGAACCCTGCCTTTTCCAAACCTTCAACAAAATGTTGGGTATCGTCCGCCAGACGATCGGGTTGAACTTCCGCCCAGCGAGAAAGGGAAAAGTTGGGATGAGCCGCGCGGTGCTTGTCGGCGATCTGCCTCGCCATATCCATTTTGCCCAATTGAGCGTAGCTGGCGGCCAAAACCCGCTGACCTTCTGTCGGGTTATTCATCTTGTTGACCGCTGAAATTACGTCGTCATAGCGTTTCAGATTGTAATAGGCGCCGCCCAAGTGCCAGAGGTATTGGTCAGGAAAATACGGATTCAGTCGCATCGCCTGTTGGATATGTTTTATTGCAGCTTCGTTGTCACCCCAATGTGCCAGAGCGTCAGCATAATCAGAATGCATATCTGCGTCATTGGGATTAAGTTGCAATGCACGTTTATAAGACTCGATAGCTGAGTCATGTTCTTTACGATAAAGCTGAACATAACCGAGTTCGCCAAATCCGCGAGCGTCAGTCGGGTCTAATTCGACTGCCCGTTGTGCGAGCTTTAAGGCTTTGTCCAAGGCGCTGTTTGGGTCTTCTGTCCATGAATACCGCCAATCGATATTTAGCGTCCGCGACAACGCCGCCGCTGCCCGCGCATAACCGCCGTCGCGCTGGAGTGCAGACTCATAACAGTGCTGGGCCCTGCGGTTATCGTTCCGCGTGTACTTCAGGATATGGTGCTGCCCCTGTAGTACCGATCCATAGGCCTGCAGGTCGGACGGTACAGACTGGACCATTCGCTGCTTTTCGTGGCTTTCGATCATAACTGCAGTGGCCGCTACGATACATTCTGTAACTTCGTCCAGAATGTCGAATATGTCGTCGATTTTGCGGTCGAAACGTTCTCCCCAAATCGTTCGTTCAGAATTGGCGTCAATTAGCTCGGCTGTGATGCGGATTCGGCTGGACGACCTGCGTACACTACCGCGAGCCACGTAGCGGACATTCAGCCGTCGCGCTGCTTCTTGTGGAGGCATCGACTGTGTCTTGAAGAAGAACGACGAATTCCGCGCGATTATGAATAGGTTCCGGAACTTGGACAAGTTCATGATAATGTCGTCGGTCAGCCCCTCAGCGACCCAATGATCGTCCTCATCGCTGCCCTGGCTTGCAAAAGGCAACACTGCCACAGATGGGATGTCTGGACGTTCTAACACCTCGAGCTGCATTTCGGGTCGCAGAGTTGCAGCCATGGTTGCGCCTTCAATCTCGCTGCGTACGCAATAGGTTGCGACCGGCGACAGGATGTTCTTAAGTTGCTTGGGTCCAAGGAACTCATATCCATATCGCAGCCGGTTTCGGATCTGATCGTAGACTGCCGAACTGACGTAAACTCTTTCGGGTTCGGCAATTTCCTGCAATCGTGCGGCTATGTTGACGTTGTCGCCGTGAATGCCCCGCTCGTCCATCAGGACCTCGCCCAAATGAACCCCTGCTCGAAACTTGATCTGTTGATCGTCATCTCGCGCCTGGTTGTGCTGGCTTGCTATCCGGTGTAATTCCACGCTGAATTCGACTGCGCTGGTGGCAGTTTCAAAAAGCGCCAGAATTCCGTCGCCACGGACCTCGATTACCCGGCCTTGATGTTGCTCGCAGACTTGTTCCAACTGCGATAGCAGAGACTTCAACGCGTTATACGTAGCCATCTCATTCTCGCTCATTAGCCGCGAATAGCTAACAACATCCGCGAAAACGACGGCGCCCAGCTTTTGCCTGATCGTTGTTTGAGAATGTGTACTGTTCACAGTGGGCACTCAGCTAAAATTTTTCGGCGATACTGACGAATAAGATATAGCAGAATTTTGTTTTGAAAGAGCGTTGCGAATCTTAATGTCCTAGTCAAGCTTGGCACCTCTCGGCGGCCAGCACCAGCTATCTGATGCGCCGTCACCAAAGCTAATAGTTATGTTGTTGGACAGCTCTTTGGCCAACTCCTCTCGCCGTTTGCTCCACTCCTGTTGAAGTATTCCCACCACGACCATGTCATGATACCGCCCGTCTGCGAACCACGCTTGCCGCATATTCCCCTCGACCTGACAACCCAACCGACTAACAAGGTCCCGTGTGCTGTGGTTGTCTGCGCGGTAATAGGACGTGATCCGATGAAGCCCTAGTTGTCGAAATGCAAAGTCCAGAGTCAATGCTGCCGCGCGAATTCCAATACCCATACGACGGGCTGACTTATCTACGAACAGCGGAATAACGGCATCGCGGTTAATGTTTGAAATTGCTTCTAAACCTGTCAAACCCAAGGGCAGTCCTTCGGCGGTCTCGACAACAAACCAACACTTGCATCCGGCATGAGATCCGTCGATCACGTCCTTCCATGCGTCTTCGGTCTGCCAATGGTTCAACGGGACGCGCGAGGTCCGGTCAAAAAGCGACAAATCCTCAACGTCTTGAAACCAACGCACTACCGTTTCCAGGTCCACCTTCTCCAGAGGGCGCAGCCTGTAGTTCCTAATTTGGGCTTCCGACAAAGGACTCACATTCTCCAGAATTTTAAATGTATAAACTATCTTGAGACCATAGCACAAAACCGCCTGAAAAGAGAAAGAAGTAATTTTTGTCTCCAAATACGGGCATTCAAATACCCCTTGGACACATAATATCCGGCCAAATCTGGTGGTTTTCGCGATCAACATCGTATCCAGTTTTTCAGTACTAATGGGTCAAACGTTTGGCTTGAGGGGCTTGATCTCAGCCCGGCTACCTTAGGTAGAGAAAGTCATGGCACCCATCGATTCCAGTCTCGCCAGCCAGCATATTGCCGAAGTTTTCGTCAAAACGCCGACACTGGCGTGAATTTCGTCATGATTACCCCTGCGAAACGAACAAATTGCCTTTCATAATCAAAAGAAACAAAAAATGGAGGCATTTCGTGACTTGGAGCATTTGCATTGTCGGCGCGGGTAAGATCGGGCAGATGATCGCCACCTTGCTGAAAACATCGGCGAACTATTCAGTAACAATAGCTGATCATGATCTTGCTGCGTTGTCAGCACTAAATAAGATGGGTGTTTCGACACGGCAGATTGATGCGTCTGATGATGACAATCTAATACATGGGTTGCAGGGATTTGATGCAGTAATTTCCGCAGCCCCGTTTTTTCTGACTCCGGCAATCGCCAAAGCCGCATGCACGGTCGGTGCTCATTACTTTGATCTTACCGAGGATGTTTCGGCAACGCAGGCAGTGCGCGAGCTGGCAAGTAAGAGCCAAACCGCAATGATGCCGCAATGCGGCCTTGCACCTGGTTTTGTCGGAATCGCCGGCGCGGCCCTGGCGGCAGAGTTCGACGAGATCGACAGCCTGCATATGAGAGTGGGCGCCCTGCCTTTGTATCCAACCAATGCTCTGAAATATAATCTGACGTGGTCGACTGACGGTTTGATCAACGAATACTGCAATCCCTGCGATGCAATCGTAAATGGCCAATGCGTCAAAACTGCCCCGTTGGAGGATTATGAAATCTTTGGCCATGACGGGGTCGAATACGAATGCTTTAACACCTCGGGAGGGCTTGGAACATTGCCCGAAACCCTGGAAGGCAAAGCGCAGGCTGTGTCATATCGATCAATTCGCTATCCAGGACACCGGGATATTTTGCGTTTGCTGTTAAATGACCTAGGGCTGGGACAGCGCAAGGACCTTCTTAAAAACATTTTCGAGAATGCGTTGCCACGCACGGATCAAGATGTGGTTTTGGTTTTTTGCACTGCACGTGGCACGATCGATGGATCGCTGCGCGAGAAATCTCTGATCAACAAATCCTTCGCGCGCACCATAGACCGGCGGGTTTGGAGTGCAATTCAAGTAACAACCGCTGCGGGAGTGCTGGGCGTTGTGGATTTGATGCGGACGGGTGTGCTGCCGTCGCAAGGATTTATTCGACAGGAACAAGTCAAGTTACCCGAGTTTCTGAATACAGAATTTGGCCGGCTGTACCGCGCTGGCAACGTAACTCAACAAGACAAGGCTGCCTGAGAAATGAAAGATGTCATGATGACTGTAGACACTGTTTTGGCGAATCTGGATCTGACGGCCGCTGACTTAAGCGGTGGAACCTTGCGTGTGACTTCCCCAATCGATGGAAGGCAGCTGGCCACGGTGAACGAGACCTCCAAGGCTGAGATGGGCGCTATCATTGCTCGTTCAAAGGCAGCTTTTCGTGATTGGCGCGTTGTACCTGCTCCACGAAGGGGTGAGTTGATACGGCTGCTGGGTGAGGAACTGCGTGCAGCTAAAAACGATCTGGGTGCCTTGGTCAGTTGGGAGGTCGGTAAGATTACTTCTGAAGGGCAGGGTGAGGTGCAGGAGATGATCGACATCTGCGACTTTGCCGTTGGTTTGTCGCGCCAATTGTACGGCCTGACCATTGCTTCGGAACGCCCCGGACATCGAATGATGGAAACTTGGCATCCGGTTGGCCCGGTTGGTGTCATCTCTGCCTTCAATTTTCCGGTGGCCGTTTGGTCATGGAATGCCGCAATTGCCCTTGTCTGCGGGAACCCGGTGATTTGGAAGCCGTCTGAAAAAACCCCACTTACCGCCATGGCCTGCCAGAGGGTTTTCGAGCGTGCGCTGGCTCGGTTTGGCGACGCGCCTGACGGCCTGCTGCAAACGGTAATTGGTGGAACAGATTTAGGGGAAACTCTGGTCGCAAGCGAAGATGTTCCGATTATTTCCGCCACTGGATCCACCCGTATGGGTCGCGCTGTTGCGCCGGTTGTGGCTCAACGGTTCGGCAAATGCATTTTGGAGTTGGGCGGAAATAACGCTATGATCGTCGGACCTTCCGCCGATCTTGAAATGGCGGTTCGGGCGGTCGTGTTTTCTGCTGTTGGCACAGCTGGGCAACGTTGTACCTCGCTCCGCCGTTTAATTGCTCACAACTCGATAAAAGATGAGTTGGTCGCTCGGTTGAAGAAAGCATATTCCGGCCTGCCGATCGGCGATCCGCTGAGCGAAGGAACACTGGTCGGGCCATTGGTGGACGAAGCCTCCGGTGCTGCGATGACAGCCGCTCTAAGCGCCGCCGAGGCCGAAGGCGGCATCGTGTTCGGGGGTAAACGCGTGACAGAGGGTGTACCCGCTGGCGTTTATATGGAACCCGCAATTGTCGAGATGCCAGGCCAAACTCGGACGGTCAAAACTGAAACCTTTGCCCCGATCCTTTACGTTATGGGCTACCATGAGTTCTCTGAGGCCATCGATCTCCAAAATGATGTCCCGCAGGGGCTGTCCTCCTGTGTGTTTACCCTGAACATGCGCGAGGCCGAGCAGTTTCTGACTGCGGCAGGATCTGACTGTGGTATCGCAAACGTAAACATCGGCCCGTCAGGGGCTGAAATTGGTGGAGCGTTTGGCGGAGAAAAGGAAACCGGAGGAGGTCGAGAAAGTGGTTCCGACGCATGGAAAGCCTATATGCGCCGTCAGACAAACACTGTTAACTACTCTGCTGAGTTACCCTTGGCACAAGGGGTCAAATTCGACATTTGATTTCTTCATTCAGTCGCTGAACAGGTAGTCCAAACTCAAAATAGCTTCGGCTTTCTTATTAGAAACTGTCAAGAATCGGGCCAACTCAGCGACGCTGTTGGCCCGGTTCTGTGATTCTGAGATACGAAAATACTCTTCCTTAGATGCTGATCGGATCTGTTCGACTTCGTGAGACAGTTCGTTGCGAAGAGTCGGCAAAATCCGCTGCACGGACTCAACTGGGCTGCTTTCGCCAATCAGGCCGACCCGAAGGGCATGCCCCGCAAGGTAGTCGTTGGAAAACTCGCAGGCGATGTTTAGTACGTGCAGCTTGACTTGGTCGGCGCAGAAATCTCGGATGATCTCAATACTGCCGGGGTCGACGCACAATACCAGCCTGTCGCGCCGAAAATGGTCGTAAAGCATGTTTACAACTGCACGGCGGTGTCGGGACCGTTTCGCCAATGTGGTTTCAATCCCGCCCAGATCCGGTAATGGAGTGTTCTCTTCGTTGAATACGTAGTGAAGGCAGGGAAGGTCGGTTTCTGTCTTGATCTGATCCACAAGTCGCTTGGCCACGTGCCATTTTTTGCAAGTAACTAAATATAGATCCCGATCCGGCCCAAGTGTATTTGACGTTTCCCAAAAGCGTTGGGTAAATCGGCGACCTACGCGTCCGCGATTGGTCAGAAAGCGGTGCAAACTTCGACCTTCATCCGAAATTTGAAATGTTACGTCCTTGCCGGCGTACAGCTGTCCCAATCGGTCTTTTAGTTCTTGGGCATGAGGGCTGACCTTGCGGGCGAACAAATAGTCCTGACGAAGCAGCAAGTCATAATGGTCGTTATAAAATGTGACAGGCATCCCATAATCCGAAAACATCAGAAATGTCAGCGTACGGTTTTCGATTTCTTCCTTTGGGATAAGGTGGCGAACCAAAGTTTGAAAAAAGGTTTCATCCGGTATCCACGTTGTGGAGAAGAACCGGACTACGTCGCGACGGTCGTTCAGAAACTTTTGGATCATCTCCACCGTCCGGCGACGCAGGCACCACCACTGACTGCCGATCATAACTTGAATATCTCGGGGGATATCGCGAGTTAGGCCCAGCTTTTTCTGGAACTCGTAACTTGCATAAAACCGTCCCGCCTGAGTTCGCTCATTAAAGTAATGCCGATAGATCAACCGGTCCTTTTTCATACCGGTCTTGATCCAATTGCTCTCAAAGAAATCGTGGCTTTCAATGAAGTCCGCATCATTATCATCCAAAAAGCGATGCGCGTATTCGGCGGTTTTGATCGCCATGCAGTCACCAGACAGCATGTAAAAATGCGTGGCACGTGGGAATGCTTCGGTCGCCGCCTGCAAAGCATTCAATGTCGCCTGAACCAGCGACCACGCCCCCCAACCGCATTTAACCCGTTTTGCGGCGAAGGTGACGTTTGGGTTGTCGGCCAAGGCAGCAAACAGGCGTTCATACTCCGCTTGCCCCGAGCGCGCGTCGAAGTGGATTGCCATGCAATCGCCGGCGGCAGTCAGTTGATTGGCCTGCGCGATGATCGCATCGGGGTTTTTATGGCACAAAAGGATGAAGGCAATCTTTGCCATTGGACTTCCGCAAATTCCGTTTCTGCCTGTTTGCAACCGTGATACTTATGATGAACGATTGAATAAACAGAATATTTTTGGTTCTTTGATTTCAAATGCGGGGGTGTCGTTCTAAGACGCGACCGGCAGAGGAGGCGCAGTCGATGGGTTTTCCCGGAACATGGATGACCGAGAGCCAAAGTATGGTCTACCGAGTTGTGCCTAAATGCGCCTGCTCGACGATTGGCCAGATCATGTTTTATTCGGATCACGGCAAATTCTTTGAAGGCGATATACACGATGCGACGAGCGGATTACACAAATGGGCCTTTGACGAAAGCAAGGGTTTGATCACCCGAAACGTACGGTCTCACGGTTCGTATACGTTCACTTGCGTTCGAAACCCATATACCCGCATCCTGAGTTCATTTTTTGACAAGATTTGCGGCATTCAGCGAAACGGGAAACGTTACCGCGGTAATCTGGTTCCAACGTTGATCTACAACTACGGGATCGAAGTTGGTGGTGAGGACGGCAAAGGAGATTTCGATCAAATTGCCAGCTTTCGCAGGTTTCTACTCTTTGCTCGAGATACGATCCTTTGGCGCCGACCGATGGATCCTGATATTCATTGGTCTGCCATGTCAGGGCACGTCTCGACCCTAATAGCAAATGGAGGCCGATATGATCGCATATTTTGGACCGAGAAATTCAACGACGGCATGCAGGATGTTCTCAACCACCTGGAAACGAAGCATCAAGTGACGCTGTCCGAGATTCCGCGTTTTAACGAATCCGAGGGTCACGGCCCCAAACGGGCACATCCGGTCGAAGACTACTTTGACGATTTATCGATGCACCTTGTCTATGAAATCTACAAACAGGATTTTGAATTATTCAAATATGATTTTGAGAACCCGAGCAATAAGATGCCGGTATCTGAGATTGATTTGGACGAGGTCCACGCCAAATTGGGCGATTGAAAGACGCACTACGCTCGTCCTGCGCATTCCTTTTACTACAAGCTACTTTTTGGTCCGGCACTCTGAATCGCGCCGAACCATTCCTTTAATCAGGTGTGCCATTGTCGTGACCAACAGCTGATGACGGGTTTTGCTTTCAGCCGCGATCAAACCTGGCGCACAGCACCTTTCGCTGCGCTGGTCGTTAGCTTTGCGTACGCTTTCAATGCAGTCGAAACCTTACGCTTGCGTGGCTCCGCAGGCCGCCATCCCAGTTCTTCCTGAGCTTCCCGGCGTTCTGCTAGCTCTTCGTCAGAAACTGCCAGATGAATAGTTCGATTGGGGATATCAATTTCGATCGTGTCACCGTTGTTGACGAGTCCGATTTCACCGCCTTCTGCAGCTTCGGGCGATACATGCCCGATGGAAAGCCCCGAGGTACCTCCCGAGAAACGCCCGTCGGTGAGCAATGCGCAGGCTTTGCCCAAGCCCTTGGATTTCAGGTATGAGGTCGGGTAGAGCATCTCCTGCATTCCAGGCCCGCCACGCGGTCCTTCGTAACGGATGACGACCACGTCACCCTCCTTGACCTTGCCTGTTAAGATGTCATTGACCGCCTGATCCTGACTTTCGCAAACGTAGGCCGTGCCTGTGAATTTCAAAATGTGTTTGTCGACGCCTGCTGTTTTAACGATACACCCTTCGCGGGCGATATTGCCGAAAAGGACTGCCAGACCGCCGTCTTGGCTGAACGCGTGTTCTTTGGATCGGATTACTCCGTTCTCGCGGTCAACATCCAACTCCTTATAGCGGTTTGATTGGCTGAAAGCCTGTGTCGTGCGTACGCCTCCGGGCGCGGCTTTGAACAACTCTTGCGCCTTAGGGTTGTTGGCAATCTTGATGTCCCAGTTGGCAATCGCTTCGCCCATCGTCGCAGAGTGGACCGTGCTGCATTCTTCGTGAATCAATCCTGCTCGGCTGAGTTCTCCTAGGATTGAGAATATTCCGCCCGCACGGTGAACGTCTTCCATGTGAACGTTTTCAGTGTTCGGTGCGACCTTACACAGACAAGGCACTTTGCGGCTGAGATGGTCCATGTCGCTCATGGTGAAGTGGACTTCGCCCTCGTGCGCAATTGCCAATAGGTGCAGAACGGTATTCGTTGAACCACCCATGGCGATATCAAGACTCATCGCATTTTCGAATGCTTTGAAAGTGGCGATCTCGCGGGGCAGAAACCCTTTCTCGTCAAGCTCATAATGCCGCTTGGTGATTTCAACGATCCGACGTCCGGCCTCAAGGAAGAGGTTCTTTCGGTCAGCATGTGTGGCAAGTGTCGAACCGTTGCCCGGTAGGGCCAGACCCAATGCTTCGGCCAGACAGTTCATCGAGTTGGCGGTAAACATTCCGGAGCATGAGCCGCAAGTAGGGCATGCGTTTTCCTCGATATGTTTCACCTCTTCATCGGTGTACTTATCATCCGCAGCGGCAACCATTGCATCGACGAGGTCAATCTTCTTGACGTCCAGATCGGCGATGTCGATCTTACCGGCTTCCATCGGACCACCCGAAACGAAGATCGCTGGAATGTTAAGTCGCATTGCTGCCATAAGCATGCCCGGAGTGATCTTGTCACAGTTCGAGATACAGACCATCGCGTCCGCGCAATGGGCATTGACCATGTATTCGACGCTGTCCGCGATAACTTCTCGAGAAGGCAGCGAATACAGCATTCCATCGTGACCCATCGCGATACCGTCATCGACAGCGATAGTGTTGAACTCTTTCGCGACCCCGCCAGCGGCTTCGACTTCGCGCGCAACCATCTGGCCCAGATCCTTCAGATGGACGTGACCCGGCACGAACTGGGTGAACGAATTCACGATGGCGATGATCGGTTTGCCGAAATCGTCGTCTCCCATACCAGTCGCACGCCATAGACCGCGCGCGCCGGCCATATTGCGGCCATGGGTAGAAGTTCTGGATCGGTACAATGGCATGATACTGTTTCCCTTTTGCCCTGCATGCGGTATCTGAGATTGTATGTTATAGCGCACGTACCACATGTGCGTTATAACGCACAAGTGAAATCGCAAGGCGCTGAAATGGAATCGGATGAAATCACCCTTAAACTTAGGGATGTGCGAGCGGCGTCAGGTCTAAGCCTTTCGAAAGCAGCCGACCTGACCGGGGTCAGCAAGGCGATGCTTGGTCAGATCGAACGAGGTGAATCCAGCCCGACCATTGCCACCTTGTGGAAGATCGCAAAGGGATTTCAACTGCCACTGAGCGCGCTGATCGGAACAACAGCTTCTCGTGATCCGACAGATGACAGTGTGTTTCGCACAGTGACATTTCCAGGCAGCATCAAAGTTAAGATCGTTTTTCCTTTTGATCCTGAACTTGGCGCCGAAACCTTTCATGTCGCGCTTTCGCCCAACCAGTGTCACGAGTCACCGGCTCATGCCCTAGGAGTGACAGAAGAAGTGTTTGTGCTGGAAGGAATGCTTGAAGTTTTGCGCGACGGTGAATGGGTGCCACTGCATGCAGGTGAGGGCCTGCGGTTTCCTGCAGACCTGCCTCACGGATATCGAGCGGGCGAAGACGGCACCACATTTCTGAATATGCACCACTATGCCCAGCCAGCTGTGTTGGCTTCGGTTAGTTAACTCAAGCAAAAAAACTGGCGGTAATTGTAATGGAAGCACTCCTTGAAGCGCTTACTCTGGCAGACGCGATCGGCTCAATCGGTGCGTTGGTCGTTGTTGCTGCGTATTTTGCAACCCAAGTTCGGCTATTGAATTCCGAGGACCTTATTTTCCCCGTAGTCAACCTTTTGGGGTCCGGGTTGATTGTTTATTCGCTGCTGTACAACTTCAACCTTGCGTCGATGCTTATCGAAGGGTTCTGGATCATCATCAGTTTGATTGGGATAATCCAGCATTTCAGGTTGCGTCAAAGGGCAGAATAGACGCTTCCAGCCTTGAACCCTTAACCTGCCGCGTATAGGGAAACTCTGCGCGTTAAGGGAGGCTTTGATGCAGGACGATCCGAAAACCCTCGTTTCTACGGAATGGCTTGCCACCCACATGAAAGACCCGGATCTTAGAATCCTGGACGGTTCGTGGTATCTGCCTAAACAGCAGAGGGACGCGAAAGCTGAATATGACGCAGGGCATATTCCCGGTGCGCGTTTTTTTGACATTGACGAAATTTCTGACCACCGTTCCGATCTGCCTCACATGGCGCCGCCGGTGGAAAAATTCATGTCTCGCTTGCGTGCAATGGGCGTGGGCGATGGACATCAAGTAGTGGTCTACGACGGGTTCGGGCTGATGTCTGCTGCGCGGGTTTGGTGGTTGTTCCGTCTGATGGGCCAAGAAAATATCGCAGTGTTGGATGGAGGTCTGCCCAAATGGCTGGCCGAGGGACGTGAGGTTGAAGACTTGCCGCCGGTCATTCGTGACCGGCACATGACAGTGAGGGTTCAAAACCATCTTGTGCGCGACGTGACGCAGGTATCTGCTGCGGCGAAGTTGGACGATCACGAAATCATAGACGCGCGTTCCGCTGACAGGTTTGCCGGAACAGGGACAGAGCCGCGCGAAGGCTTGCGTTCTGGTCACATACCCGGTTCGCGCAACGTGCCCTTTGGCAACCTGCTGAACAAGGACGGCACAATGAAATCCCCGGACGAATGCCGAGCGGTATTCGAGGCTGCTGGCGTAGATCTTTCTAAACCGGCAATCACATCCTGCGGGTCGGGTGTAACCGCCGCGATCCTTAGCCTTGCGCTGGAGCGCATGGGTAAGAAAGACCACTCTTTATATGACGGCTCGTGGGCCGAATGGGGCGCATTCCCGACCCTGCCCGTCGCAACCGGAGAGAAGTGATGTTCGAGAACCTCAAACCACAGCCTGCCGATAAGATTCTGGCGTTGATGCAAATGTACCGCGAGGACCCACGCGATCATAAGATCGACCTGGGTGTAGGCGTGTACAAGAACGCTGAGGGCATCACACCAGTCATGAGGGCTGTAAAGGCAGCCGAACGGCGAATTTTGGAAGAACAAGAGACAAAGGCCTATACCGGTCTCGCGGGTGATCCGGCCTATGCAGATGTGATGATCGATTTGATTTTGGGGTCCTCCGTTCCCCGTGGAAACATCGCTGCGGTCGCTACGCCTGGTGGGACCGGCGCTTGCCGCCAGGCGTTCGAAATGATCCGTATGGCCAACCCTTCTGCCCGCGTTTTCGTATCTGACCCGACCTGGCCAAACCACCTTTCGATTCTGAGCTATCTGGGAATTGAAGTTGTACCTTACCGCTATTTCGACGACGCAACACGTGGCGTCGACTTTGATGGTATGATCACAGACCTCAAGACTGCAAAAGCAGGCGACGTGGTTCTGCTACACGGTTGTTGTCACAATCCGACTGGAGCAAACCTGAACTTGGTGCAATGGCAGGAGGTTGTAAACGTCATCAATGACCTCGGCCTGGTTGCGATGATAGATATTGCGTATCAAGGGTTTGGCGATGGTCTGGAAGAGGACGCGCAAGCGACACGCCTGGTGGCCTCTTCGGTCAAGCGTTGCTTGATTGCTGCGTCCTGCTCGAAAAACTTCGGTATCTACCGCGAACGTACCGGTCTGTTAATGGCGGTCAGTGACGACCCAGCTCAGACAGCTTTGAATCAGGCGACATTGGCGTTTTTGAATCGGCAGAATTATTCGTTCCCACCGGATCACGGTGCGCGTGTGGTAACAACGATACTGAATGATGAAACCTTGCGAGCAGACTGGTTCGCCGAGCTAGAAGACGTTCGCCTTTCCATGCTTGGTTTGCGTCGGCAACTTGCTGACGAACTGCAGCGCTTTAGCGGGTCTGATCGCTTTGGGTTCATCGCCCAGCATCGGGGCATGTTCTCACGTCTGGGGGCTGCGCCGGAACTGGTTGAGAAGCTCAGGAAAGATCACGGCATATATATGGTTGGTGACAGCCGTCTGAACATTGCTGGCCTTAACGCTGCGACAGTTCCAATTTTGGCCAAGGCAATCGTCGAAGTTGGAGTCTGAGCCTCAGTTCAGCGCCAATTCCAATGCTAATTCGCAATGGATTTGCGTCGTGTCGAACAAGGGGCAAGGCACGTTGCTGGTGTCCAACAACATGCCCACTTCGGTGCAACCGAGGATTAGACAATCAGCTCCCGCATTATGCAGCCGTTGAGCAATACTTATGAAGATCTCTCGGCTATCGTCTGTCACGATGCCTTTGCAAAGCTCATCGTAGATGATGCGGTGGGTTGTTTCCTGGTCCTGGGGATTAGGCAGAATGGGCGCTAAACCACCTGCGATCAGGCGATCGGTGTAGAAGTGTTGCTGCATGGTGAACGAAGTAGCCATCAAACCAGGAAATTTCAGACCCTCAGATTGTATGGCTCGAGCTGTCGCGTCGGCGATATGCAACAGGGGAATTGAGACACCTGTCATCATTTGCTCGGCCAACTTATGCATCGTATTGGTTGCAAGAATAAGAAAGTCAGCGCCACCTTGTTCCAGTGCTATAGCTTCGCGATTGAGGACTCGCCCGGCGACCTCCCAATCGCCACCTGCTTGCAAAGCTTCGATAACGGCGAAATCAAGAGACCGGATCAGCAACTCAGGCGAGTGTAACCCGCCAAGGCGTTGTCGCGTTAGGTCGCAGAGGGTTTGGTAGTAGATTTGAGTCGAAGCGGCGGACATACCTCCGAGAATTCCAATTGTCTTCATGGTGCACTCGCTGAAACCTGCACAGTCTTCTTTGAAGACTGATAAAAGTGTTATCTCCGAGTCAACCGATCAGGCGCAAGGCAGGACCCAAAAGAAAACCGGGCGCGAACGCCCGGCTTCGTTAGGCTATTGAATTGCGGCTTAGCCTTTGGAGAATTCCGGATAGGCTTCCATACCAAGTTCAGCCATATCGAGACCGTTGATCTCATCTTCTTCACTGATTCGGATGCCCATTGTGGCTTTTAGAATGCTCCACAGGATCAGCGCTCCGACGAAGGTGAAGACACCGTAGGCAATGATGCCCATAAGCTGCGTTCCGAGGCTTGCGTCACCGTAGAAGATTACGGCGATGGTGCCCCAGATACCGGCAAACAGGTGAACCGGGATCGCACCCACAACGTCGTCCAACTGAAACTTATCCAGCATTGGAATGGTGAGTACAACGATGATTCCGCCAACTGCGCCGATCCAAAGTGCTCCGAACAGGGTTGGGGCCAATGGTTCTGCGGTGATTGAAACCAGACCGGCCAGTGCGCCGTTCAGCACCATGGTAAGGTCAGGCTTTTTGTACATTACTTGCGACAGGATAAGGGCTGCAACTGCACCAGCTGCTGCGGCCATATTGGTGTTGGCAAAAATACGCGAGACGTCTGAGACATCGCCTACAGTACCCATTGCCAGCTGAGAACCGCCGTTAAAGCCGAACCAACCCAGCCACAAAATGAACGTGCCCAAAGTGGCCAGCGCGAGGTTTGAGCCAGGAATCGGGTGAACCTTGCCGTCCTTGTACTTGCCAATCCGTGGGCCGAGAACGATGACGCCTGCCAAAGCTGCCCAGCCGCCTACCGAGTGCACGACTGTAGACCCTGCAAAGTCTGAGAAACCGGCTTCGGACAACCAGCCGCCACCCCACTGCCAGGATCCCGAAATCGGATACAGAACGCCAGTTAGAATGATGACAAAGACCAGGAAAGGCCAAAGCTTAATTCTTTCAGCGACGGCACCAGATACGATCGATGCGGTTGCAGCTACAAAGACCAGCTGGAAGAAGAAATCTGATCCGATTGATGCATAATCCAGCGCTGCTGCATCCGGACCGACGCCAACGGGATCAAGTGTCGTCGTCGAAAAGAATGGGCCGAGCCACCCGGAAATTGTCCAGCCGTCGCCGGGATACATCAGATTAAAGCCGATGAGCCAGTACATGATCGCTGCGAAAGAAAACAGCGCCACGTTTTTGATCATCTGCATGGCAACATTCTTAGAGCGTACCAGCCCGCCTTCGAGCATGGCAAAGCCTGCAGCCATAAAGAATACCAAAAAGCCGGCCATCAGGAACAGCAGAGTGGTAAAGATATAGCCAACATCCTCCATAGAAGATGGCGGATCATTGGCAAATGCGGCCGCGGGAAAAGCTATCAGCACGGCAGCTGTAGGTAGAATTCGGTTCAGTTTCATCTGTTCTCTGTCCTTTTACGGATTGGCGCGGCTTACAGCGCGTCCTCGTTGGTTTCCCCGGTCCGCACGCGCAGTGCCTGCTCGACATCGAGGACGAAAATCTTGCCGTCTCCGATCTTTCCGGTTTTTGCGGTGTTGGTGATTGTCTCGACAATCTGGTCAGCCATGGTTGCGGGAACCACGAGCTCCAGTTTGATCTTCGGAACGAAGTTCACGGCATATTCGGCCCCGCGGTAAATTTCGGTGTGACCCGATTGCGAGCCGAAGCCCTTAATTTCGGTCACCATCATGCCGCGCACCCCCGCCTCGGTCAGTGCTTCTCGCACCTCCTCGAGCTTGAACGGCTTGATTGTCGCAATGATGAGTTTCACGTCTTTCCCCTCTGCTTCCGGTAGGACCGGTTTGTTTGCACCTGCAGAAAAAGAGCGTGACAACGCGCCTATAGGAACGATTTCGGGGAGTTAAGACTGAGGGATTCCATCAGAAGACGCACAATTTTTGCACAAATTGTAATATTTGATTAAAAATTAGGCGAAATAGGAAGAGAAAAATCCCGAAATTCTGACCTCTACATAGCTGCGTCACCAAGGTAAGGTGGCGCAAAAGCAATATCGGGCAGAGTTTGAGCATGACTGAGTCCAAGCGCCGAAAGAAACCATTGGTTGCGGACAGAAGGTACCCATCGAAAGGGCGCAAACCCGCGTCGGCGAAGCGGTCTGCAAAGCCGGCGGGGAAAAAATCGACTGCGCGCAAAACCGCGACGCGCAAGACCGCTCGTAAGACAAAGCGGAAAGGTTCGGGTGGGAAAGGCGGTGGTATTTTTCGCCGACTGTTCCGCTGGATGCTACGTCTAATCTGGGGTTTGACTTGGCGAGTCGGCGCTATCGCTGCCTTGTTGCTGGCTCTCGCAGTAGGTGTGGTCTACTCAACACTTCCAGACGTCGATGAATTGTTCGACGGGCGTGCCAGAGGGTCGGTCACGCTGCTGGATCGCGACGGTAATGTCTTTGCATGGCGCGGGGACCAATTTGGTGGGGTGATTACAGCGGACACCGTCTCTCCGCATCTAAAAAATGCTGTGATCGCGACCGAGGATAAGCGCTTCTACCGCCATTTGGGCGTAAGCCCGCGTGGTATAGCCAGTGCGGTACGTATCAACCTGAGCGAAGGTCGAGGGCCACTGTCAGGACATGGCGGTTCAACCATCACGCAACAGACCGCCAAATTGTTGTGCCTTGGCGTACCATATACGCCCGAAGATTGGGAATCCGAAGCTGCGTATGAGGCTGATTGCCGGAGGGGATCTCTGTGGCGAAAGGCCAAAGAGGCAATTTACGCTATGGCCATGGAGGTAAAATATTCCAAAGACGAAATTCTGACCATTTATCTGAACCGCGCGTTTCTGGGCGCTGGCGCCCGCGGTTTCGAAGCTGCCGGCCAGCGATACTTTGGAAAATCGGCCGCCGAAGTGAGTCCTGCCGAAGCGGCGATGTTGGCGGGCCTTTTGGTTGCCCCCACGCGGTATGCACCAACAAACAGTTTGAAACGTTCGCAGGATCGGGCGCGACTTGTCGTCGGCCTGATGGAAGCTCAGGGCTATTTGACGTCCGCTCAGGCCAGCGAGGCCCGCAGCAGACCTGCGGAACTGTCCGAGGCAGCGGCGGCGCGCGCGGGCGGATATTTTGCTGATTGGGTCATGGCTAGTGGGCCCGAATTCTTTACGCGAAACACTACCGAAGATGTTGTAATCCGAACTACGTTGGATCAGCGCCTGCAACAGTCAGCCGAAGAAGCTTTGCAGTTCATTTTTCAGGAGAAGGTGCGCGACGGGTCAGAAGCCCAAGCCGCAATTGTCGTCATGTCCGCGGATGGCGCCGTACGTGCAATGGTTGGTGGCCGAAAGACAAGGATTTCCGGAGCGTTCAACCGTGCTACTCAGGCGCTGCGTCAAACAGGGTCATCGTTCAAACCGTTTGTATATGCCACTGCCCTTGAGTTGGGGTATTCCCCGTTGGATACAGTGGTGGACGAACCTTATTGCGTGAACATTCCCGGATCAGGTCAGTGGTGCCCAAAAAACTACACCAATAAGTTTTACGGCAGGGTTACTTTGGCGGATGCGCTGAAGAACTCGTTGAATATTCCAGCGGTGAAAGTCGCGGAGATATCGGGTCTCGAAAACGTCCGCACAGTCGCCAGTGAATTCGGCATTGCCAGCGATCTGGCGCAAGGGCCAGCGTTGGCGCTGGGCGCATCAGAAAGTACGCTGATCGAGATGACTGGAGCCTATGCGGGGATTCTGAACGGAGGTTCGGCGGTTGAACCCTATGGATTGACCGAATTGAAACTACTTGGCGACGAATCCCCCGTCATGGTTACAACAACGGGAATTGGCGAGCGGGTCATCAACGACAAGGCAGCAAAGCAACTGACGTGGATGATGGAGCGCGTTGTGTCTGAGGGTACCGGGCAACGCGCCAAACTACCGGGTTGGCAGGTCGCAGGAAAAACGGGAACGACACAGGCTGCACGGGATGCCTGGTTTATCGGGTTCACAGCAGATTACGTTGCGGGTGTTTGGATGGGCTACGACGACAACACGCCTCTGTCGGGCGTCACTGGTGGAGGTCTTCCTGCAGAGATTTGGAAAGAAACCATGTTGCGAGTCACCGAGGGGATGACACCCACTCCCTTGCCCATGATGGAACCTGACGCACCAGTGCGCACGGCGCAGCCTCAGCAACCGCGACGCAAAAAGCAGGGCGGCTTTGCGCAGGACATCAACAACCTGCTGAACAGTATTTTCGGTGGGAACTGACCTTCGCCAAAGGGTCAGGCGACATGCGAGGTGTCGCCTGAAGCCCGTCTCAGAGGCTTTCGTCCAGTGAGTTGACGATGGCATCGCCCATTTCGGTGGTCGAAACAGGCTGAACCCCCTCGTCGGCCAACAGATCGCCCGTGCGAACGCCGTCAGCAAGGACTTTTTCAACCGCAGCTTCCAGTCGGTCAGCCTCTGCGCCCTGATCAAAGCTGTATCGAAGCGCCATGGCAAAGCTCAGGATACATGCTATGGGGTTAGCTTTGCCTTCACCGGCGATATCCGGCGCTGACCCGTGAACCGGTTCATAAAGCGCTTTGGGCCGACCGTTCGCCATCGGAGCGCCAAGGCTGGCTGACGGTAGCATCCCTAATGACCCCGTCAGCATCGCGGCACAGTCAGAAAGGATGTCACCGAACAGGTTATCCGTCAGGATGACGTCGAACTGTTTTGGCGCGCGCACCAGCTGCATGGCGCCGTTATCGGCATACATATGAGTCAGCTCGACCTCGGGATAGTCGTTGGCCACGCGGTTCACGACCTCGCGCCACAAAATACCTGACTCCATAACGTTGGCTTTTTCCATCGAGCAAAGTTTTTTGTTCCGGCGCATTGCCAGTTCAAACGCAGATCGCGCGGCCCGCTCGATCTCGGACTCAGTGTAACGCTGAGTGTTGATGCCTACGCGCTCGTTACCTTCTTCGAATATACCGCGTGGCTCGCCAAAATAGACACCCGAAGTCAACTCGCGCACGATCATGATATCCAAGCCCGCGACCACGTCTTTTTTCAGCGACGAAAAGTCCGCCAACGCGTCAAAGCACTGTGCAGGGCGGAGGTTGGAATATAAGTCCATCTCTTTGCGCAGGCGAAGAAGGCCGCGCTCGGGTTTGACCGAAAAATCCAGGTCGTCATATTTAGGGCCGCCTACGGCACCAAGTAAGACCGCGTCTACTTCTTGTGCCTTGGCCATTGTTTCATCCGACAACGGCTTACCATGGACATCGTAGGCTGCGCCGCCGACTAAGTCCTCGTTGACGTCAAATTGCAGGCCGCGATTGGCGCCGAACCAATCAATGATCTTGCGCACTTCAGCCATAACTTCGGGGCCAATTCCGTCTCCGGGCAGGATGAGGAGCGAGGGGTTGGACATCGAGGGTCTCCTTGCGTTTCGTCGCAATGGCCCTAGCGCTTGAACGGCAATGGGTCAATGAGACCTTCAGGCCAATGCCAAGGAAAATCTAAGGTAACATGGGTAAACTGGCCAAACCTACTGACCAGAAGCTTAGTCAATACTTAGATCAACCCAGACGAGCCGATGTCGGCTCGCGGTTCTCGCTGCCTTGCCTTGTCCCGCCCCGGGCCAGTAAACACCAGAGTCCGCTACAGTCCAATCCGCCGATGGCAGGACGTAATCGACGCGTCTTTCACCAATTCCTTCCCAGAAAACCGTAGTCGATGACCCTTGCTGATCGACCGGTTGAGGGTCCTGAATTCGCGGGTTAGACAGCAATTCTTGAATTGCTGTTTTGTGTCCGTCGCCGAGGTTTGGATCCAAATTGGCATCCCCCGCGATTACAAAGCGGTTTGTGGGTCCCGATCCAAATTCACCGTCCAACAAAAGGGACCAGAACCGAATTTCATCCCGGTTTCGCAAACCGTTGCGATCCTCTGGACCATCGAAAACCGGAGGCGTTGCATGGAAGGTCATTAGGGACAAAGGACCACCAGGCGTCAGGATCGGCACCACCCAATGCCCAGTTGAAGACAGCCTCTGAACCGTTTGCGCCTGGAGTGAGGGAAATGGGGATCCATCGACATTGGGCAGGATCGCGTCCGGTAATTCCCGCCACAAAAGGTCTGAATAAGTTTTGGTTGCGGCTAAATCGATCGGATACCTTGACAACACGGCTAACCCACCCTGACCGGTGAACCGACCCCACCCCTGTGCGTCGCGGGGCCCGTGGGTCAAGCCGTCACCATCCAGATCAAAAGCTGTTTCAAGCCCGGAATTGGGTTGTTCAGAGAATTGATAAGGATAGTCCATTCCGACTTTGGCCAGCGCACCGGCCAGATTCGAAAGGGCGAGTTCATCCAGATCCCAATCAATTCCTTGAAGGGCAATGATGTCGGGTCGTGTTTGCGACAATACCTCTACAACGGCCGTGACCTGCGGATTGTCCCGCTGAATGTCTCGCAACAATAATCCGGGTCCATCCCGACTTAGTTCAGTGTTATAGGTAGCAACCCGTATAGTTTCTGCCTGTGCAGCAACTGGAAGCAGCAACAGAATAAGTGTACGGATCATGCAGTCTGAGTTGTCTCGGCGGTGGTGTAGGCGCGGCGCTTTTCAACGATCAACCCGGCAATACGCAGGGTTGCCATGCCGCGCATGATCATGCTGGCAGGTAAAAATGCCCAGGCGCTGAGCGTCCAGATCAATGTTTGAGGGTTGTTAAGGGCAATTGGGTTGATGAATTCTGCCATCAATTTGATCAATGCGGGGATCAGGAAAGGAAGCAAAATTCCTATTGAAATGTTCAGGCGTCCGTCCCGCTGCAATCGTGTAACAACGTCGCCTCCCTTGGTGGGGTCGAATAGTGGCAGATTTGTCCAGACATTGAATGCGCCATTGCCAGTTGGCCAACCGCGCAGTTTCACAGCATATGCGAAGCTGGCGATTGTTACCAATGCTGCGACATAGGCGACACCTGCCGAAATACGCACAAGCTCTACCAATGGTGCGGTCGCGTCAGATGGAAGCATCAGTACAACAAGACGTACCGGCGAGTAGGGGAAGTCAGCGACATCGGCGACCATTAGCCCAACCGAATAGAAAATACTGGTTACCGTGGTCGGAGTGTAGGCATTCTTGCAGATCAGCGTCAGGAACAACACCATCGTCATTAAGCCAACAAAACGTAGCCTGTTAATAGGCGGAGCATCGCGGAATTCGATTAGACTTGGAAACGCCGAATTATATTCCGAGAAAGTCAGGATAAACGCGAGAATCGCTAGAAAAACGATGATCTCGGTCCCGTTTTGTGTAGATGCAGGGAGGTACAACGCGGGAGTGAGCACCAGCAGTGCCACCAATAGCCCACGTATCGCCGCCCCCGTTGTGCGTGCAATCACTATCCGAACCCCTTCCAAACCGGATCAGTCGATTCTACGCCGACTTAATTCCAACTTGTGACCGCCGCTCTTTTTTCCGACGGATGCCTCATTTCCGTCAACAGTGGCGACAATGAACAATCTGCTCAAGCCAAGGGGCAGGAAACACTGTCATTCGGGCAAAAAGATGGCAAAACTGGTGCGGCTTTGCATCATTTCTGACGCAAATCCGACGTGTATTAACATTCGTTCTCTACATGTTGTGGTTGCTTGCCAGCCGACCCCAAGAATGCGAACGGGGTCGCGAAAGCGACCCCGATAGGTTGAGTATCCACAGAATCGTCTTCAGCGTCAGACCCAGGGACGCGCCTGACTTGCATGATCTTCGAACTTATCGATGTGGTGGTCTTTTTCCATCGTCAGGCCGATATCGTCCAGTCCGTTCAGCAGGCAATGCTTGCGATGTGGGTCGACTTCAAACTCGATGACCACACCGTCCGATGTGGTGATCTGTTGATCTTCCAGGTGAACGGTCATGCGAGCGTTTTCACCCTTATGCGCGTCTTCCATCAGGATCGCATGATGCTCTTCCCCGACAACAATTGGAAGAATGCCGTTCTTGAAGCAGTTGTTAAAGAAGATGTCGGCAAAGCTGGTCGAAATCACAACCTTGATGCCAAAGTCTTTGATTGCCCAAGGCGCATGTTCGCGAGATGACCCGCAGCCGAAGTTATCGCCTGCAACCAGGATTTCGGATTCACGGTAAGCGGGTTTGTTTAGAACGAAATCTTCGTTCTCCTGCCCGTTGTCGTGGTACCGCATTTCGTCAAACAGGACGACTCCCAAGCCGGACCGTTTGATAGTTTTTAGATGCACTTTCGGAATGATCATATCTGTGTCGATATTGATCAGTGGCATTGGGGCGGCCACGCCGTGGACTTTGTCAAACTTTTCCATTTTCACACTCCTGCGGGAAAGGGCCGACCCCGTGCCCCGCGTTTAAGCTTCTTTCGCTTCTGTTGTTTCGTTGGGTGCGCCCTTAACGAAGAGCGCCATGAAGACCAAGCCGAAACCGTTAAACAGCATCTCGATGCCCAGCAGAATGCCCAGCAGGCGCAATAGAACAGTCGGTTCCGCTGCTGCATAAGACCAGATGATACCTGCAAGTATGATCGACAAGATGCCTGAGATCAGTGTTGGCCAGAAGAACTGGGTTCCTCGCATCTGAAATGAGAGAATGATCCGCGCTATGCCACCCGCCATGAAAAGTATCAGAACTACGGTGGCTAATGTCAGCGTACCTTCTAGTGGGTTGTCCAGAAACGACCACCCGAGAAACAGCATGACGGCACCCATGACAAAAGACAGGATTTTATTACCTGCCCCTTCTACCGTGAACCCTCCGACAACCTGAAGTGCGCCGGATACCAGCAAAAGAATACCGGTAACCAAAGTTACGGTTATGGATGCGACATACGGGGCACCCAGCACAAAGATGCCGAACACTATGGATAGCAGCCCTAGCAAGAGCCATTTGACCCAATCACTCATTTCAGTCTCTCCCTCAAAAATCTAGATATGAGGGTAGCTTACATCAATTCGCGAACGTCTGTCAGCCGTCCTGTGATTGCTGCGGCGGCAGCCATCGCAGGGCTCAGCAAGTGTGTGCGTCCGCCACGACCTTGACGTCCCTCAAAGTTGCGGTTCGAGGTTGCCGCGCAACGTTCGCCCGGTTGCAACTGGTCCGGGTTCATGGCCAGACACATTGAACATCCGGCGAGACGCCATTCGAAACCGGCCTCTTTGAAAATTTCTGCCAGACCTTCTTCTTCGGCCTGAGCGCGAACAAGACCCGAACCCGGTACGACCATTGCACGCATCCCGTCTTTGATCTTCTTGCCCTTAAGGATCTCAGCAGCGGCGCGAAGGTCTTCGATCCTGCCATTGGTACAAGACCCGATGAAGACGGTGTCGATTTCCACGTCGCACAGTTTCTGACCGGCTTCCAGACCCATGTATTCAATTGAACGACGGGCGGCATCAACCTTACCGCCTTCAAAGTCCTCCGGGTGCGGTACAGTTGCGGTGATCGGCAATACATCCTCTGGGCTGGTTCCCCATGTGACGACGGGCGCGATGTCTTCGCCGCGAAGCATAACAACCTTGTCGAAATGCGCGCCTTCGTCTGTATAAAGCGTCTTCCACCAGTCCATCGCAGCTTCCCACTGCGCGCCCTTAGGAGCATGTGGGCGGCCTTTTACGTATTCAAAGGTTGTTTCATCCGGGGCAATCAGACCGGCCCGTGCACCGCCTTCGATCGCCATGTTGCAGACAGTCATTCGGCCTTCCATAGACAGATCGCGGATTGCTTCGCCGCAGTATTCGATGACATAGCCTGTGCCGCCAGCGGTGCCAGTCTCGCCAATCACGGCCAGAGTTATGTCTTTGGCGGTCACGCCCGGCTGCAATTTGCCGGTGATTTCTACCTTCATGTTCTTGGACTTCTTCTGGATCAGAGTCTGCGTGGCCAGAACATGTTCTACCTCAGACGTTCCGATGCCGTGGGCCAGTGCGCCGAACGCACCGTGGGTTGCGGTATGGCTATCACCGCAAACAACGGTCATGCCCGGCAGAGTCCATCCTTGCTCGGGGCCGACTATGTGGACAATGCCCTGACGGACGTCATGTACCGGATAGTAATGAATGCCGAAATCCTTGGCGTTTTTGTCAAGCGCTTCGACTTGTATGCGGGACTCTGGGTTTTCGATCCCGTTCGCTCGATCCGGCGTGGTTGGCACATTGTGGTCCGGCACGGCGATGGTCTTTTCCGGTGCGCGTACCTTTCGCCCGGCCATGCGCAGGCCCTCGAATGCTTGTGGGCTGGTGACTTCGTGCACCAGGTGGCGGTCGATATAAAGAAGGCTGGTGCCATCATCGGCCTCGTGCGCGACGTGAGCGTCCCAGATCTTATCATAGAGTGTTTTGGGGGACATTGGTCCTCTCCCGTATTGAATGAGAAATAGCTGGCGAGTGGCTGCGCGACTATAGGCGGGCCAGAACTGTGCGGGCAGCCCCAAAGAACCGTTCACGCAGACGCGCACGGTCTTGCAGGTCGATATTGGGGGCCTTATGAGGTCTCATAATCGGTCAGATATAGATACTGTCTGAGTCTATCAAGGTCTTAGCACACACTTGAAGATGCTATTGAGGCACAATTCTGCGAGTTTTCAGGGGCCTTCATTGAAATGTCACAAGGTGCTTGTTACCTTATACCTACCCCAGCGCCGGGGCTTGCAGGCGCGTAGCAAAGGAGGACAATGTCCTGTCTCTACATACTCAGGCGGGTTTGCCCGCCGATGAAGGGGCCAGCGTAATGGCCCACTCTCAGTCAATCAGCGACAAGCTGCTTGAACGTATTCTATCCTCACTTTCCGATGACAAAGCCGAAGACGTCGTGCAGATAAACCTGCAAGGCAAGTCATCTGTGGCCGATCACATGGTGGTCGCGTCAGGGCGGTCGACCCGACAGGTTTCGGCTATTGCGGGAAAGTTGACGGATCGCATCAAGCAGGAATTCGGTTTTACATCCAAAGTTGAAGGCAAAGATACCGGCGATTGGGTACTGATCGATACTGGCGATGTGATTGTCCATATCTTTCGCCCGGAGGTACGAGAATTCTATCAGCTGGAAAAGATGTGGCTGCCCCAGAGCGGCAGCGCCTCGGCTAACTGAGGCGCCATCCCGGCCTGTATTAAGAGGCTGGCGGCGAGAGAAAGATGCGCATTAGCATTATTGCGGTCGGTCGTTTGCGTGCCGGACCGGAAAAGGCACTGCTTGACGACTACCTGACCCGTTTTGAACGAACCGGTCGCGCATTGGGTTTGGGCCCGGTGCGAGTGGTCGAAGTTGAGGACAAAAAGAATGCCGGTGTGGGCGCAGAAGCCGCACTGTTGCGTAAGGCGCTTCCCAGGGACGCGGTTTTATGCACGCTGGATGAACGGGGCAAAACGATATCATCACCCGAATTTGCAAAGAAGCTAGGTGCTTGGCGCGATGCTGGTCGACAGGATTTGGCGCTGATCATAGGCGGAGCTGACGGAATAGACTCTAATCTGCGGGATGAAGCGGATTTTTCGATATCTTTCGGGTCGATGGTCTGGCCACATATGTTGGTCCGTGTGATGTTATCCGAACAACTATACAGGGCCGCCAACATATTGTCGGGTGGTCCTTACCACCGGATCTGAAATGGCGAAGCTGCTGATCGTTTTCCATTCTCGCACGGGTGGCAGCCGTCAAATGGCTGAAGCTGCCGCAGAAGCCGCGCGTGCAGAGACCGAGACCATTTTGAAATCAGCGGATCAAGCAGGGCCAGACGATCTGTTGCAATCCGATGGTTATATCTTTTGTGCGCCTGAGAATCTGGCGGCGATTTCAGGTTTGATGAAAGAATTCTTTGACCGCTGTTATTACCCTGTTTTGGGTCGAATCGAGGGGCGGCCTTATGCCCAGATGATTTGCGCGGGTTCGGATGGTGAAAACGCGGCCCGCCAAATGGCTAGGATTGCGACAGGCTGGAGGCTGAAACAAGTCCAACCAACCTTGATCCTGTGCACCCATGCCCAAACGCCCGAGGACATACAGGCCGAAAAGGTAATTCCAGAGCATGAATTGGAGCAATGCCGCGAAATCGGGGCAGCGTTAGCAGCCGGCTTAAGCATGGGGGTATTCTGAGTTTAATTCAGTGCCACCAATACGGTTTCATCGCCCCAACCATCAACATTGCATCGTGCCTGTACTTGCACCTGCGAAACGCCATCCGGAATGACGACACCGCCGAGCGAACGGGTGAACGGCTGTTCATTCTCATGCGGGTGATGCAACACGCGAATACCAAGCTCATTTCCTTGCATGTCAAGTATTCGCCAGCCATCGGCATAATGGTCCCAGCCTGTGTCAGGATGCCTGATCGCGACGTCGAAACTCCAGGTGTCGCCGTCGCGATCGGCCGAGACGTTCTCGATTGTTGGTGGATCGGCCAAAGCTGAACCGGTCATTAGAAGGCTGAGAATCAGATATCGCATGATCGAACCTTAGGGCCTGTCGGGGCCTGTTGAAATCACGTCTCTGTGTTTGGGGGCCGGGTCATTAACACAGTCCGGGAATGCGACACGAACTCACGCCGATACAACACGCCCAGTGTAATGAGAGAACTGACGATCAACGCAACCGGCCCAAGTATCCACGCTAATGCACCTAGGGCAAAATAAGTCACACGAAGACCTCGATTGAAACTTCTTGCGGCGGTGACGCAGATCTCGGCCGCCTGCGCCGCGCGTGGGTAGGCCTCGGGATCGTCAGGATCGTTCGGCACGGCTGCCATCAGAACGGCGCAGTATCCAAACAAACGATGTGCCCACACATATTTCAGAAATGCGTTCGCCAAAAAAAGGATTACGATCAATATCTTGACTTCCCATACCACTGCCGGCGCACTACCGATTGCCAAATCTTTGGCGACGCCTGCCAGGCGTTCGGTATTACCCATCAAAGCAACTCCGCCGCCGATGGCGATCATGGTGGTCGATGCGAAAAATGTGCTGCCCTGCCGCATCGTTCCGACGACTTGCGCGTCAAACATTCTGGGTTGCCGCGTTACCATTTCCCGCATCCACTTCCGACGGAAATCATCCATCATCATCGAAACGGATGGCTTATGCGCTGCAGGATGCTCGATCCTCCAGCCTATCCACAACCAAGCGCCCAGCAAAAACAGAATGGCGGCATAGTCCAAAGGGGAAAACAAAATTGCCCTGTCTATCCAAGTCATACCCGCGACAGTACGTCCGGAAATCGTAACTTGCCAGTCACTCAAATTGGTAATATTATTTTACCAAATGGAGGGATCGCCATGGAAATGCCTCAACCAAACCCTGAAATCCTGATGCGAAAGAACACGGTTCTTGCGCGATTGCGACAGGTTTTACCGTCCGACGCCATTATTCACGACGAGGCTGAAACCCGCGCTTATGAATGCGATGCCTTAACGGCCTACAAGTGCCCACCAATGCTGGCAGTACTGCCGTCGAACACTCAGGAAGTTTCGGATGTATTGCGCATTTGCCATCAAGAAGGAGTACCAGTTGTACCTCGCGGAGCAGGGACCTCTTTGGCTGGTGGGGCATTGCCGACGGCTGATTGCGTTATCCTTGGGGTCGCTCGGATGAACGAGGTTCTTGAAACCGACTATGACAACCGATTTATCCGGGTTCAGACTGGGCGAACAAATCTGAGCGTAACGGGTGCAGTTGAAGCAGAAGACTTTTTCTACGCGCCCGATCCCTCATCGCAATTGGCGTGCGCTATAGCAGGAAATATTGCGATGAACTCCGGCGGGGCGCATTGCCTGAAATACGGTGTCACGACCAATAATCTGTTGGGCGTAACCATGGTTATGATGGACGGTAGTGTTGTCGAATTCGGGGGCGCATTTCTGGATGCAGGCGGATTGGACCTGTTGGGTTTGATTTGCGGTTCGGAAGGGCAGTTGGGTGTGGTAACCGAGGCGACACTAAGGATACTGCGCAAACCCGAAGGCGCCCGACCTGTGTTGATGGGCTTTAGCGACAACGAGGTCGCTGGGCAGTGCGTTTCGGATATTATTAAGTCCGGAATCCTGCCCGTCGCGATCGAATTCATGGATCGCCTTTGCATTGAGGCTTGTGAGAACTTCGCAAAGGCTGGTTATCCTGAATGCGAGTCACTGTTGATTGTCGAAGTCGAAGGGTCAGAGGCCGAGATAGACAGCCAGCTTTCCAAGATCATGGAAATCGCAAAGCGCCATGACCCGGTGGAGCTGCGCCAAAGCCAATCCGAGGACGAAAGTGCTCGGATTTGGCTCGGTCGCAAGTCTGCCTTTGGGGCTATGGGGCAGATCAATGATTACATGTGCCTGGATGGGACAATTCCGGTGTCTTCCCTTCCTTATGTGCTGCGCCGCATTGGGGAACTGAGCGAGGAATATGGATTGGACGTCGGCAACGTGTTTCATGCTGGCGACGGCAATATGCACCCGTTGATCCTTTTTGATGCCAACAAACCCGGTGATCTAGAGAAATGCGAGGCATTCGGTGCGGAAATACTGAAGCTATGTGTTGATGCAGGAGGGTGCCTGACCGGTGAGCACGGAGTCGGCATCGAGAAACGCGACTTGATGACCCATCAATATTCACCGCAAGATCTGGAAGCCCAAATGCAGGTCAAGGACGTGTTTGACCCAAGTTGGTTGCTCAACCCGGCAAAAGTGTTCCCTTTGAGCGTCTCCGAGTCCCGCCGCGAAGCACAGATTGCGGCAGAATAACAGGCTCTAACAAAGAAGATTTGCTATGAAACCTGAAACTGAAGCCGAACTGGCGGAAATCGTGTCCAGGCTCAAAGAACCGGTTCGTATTGTGGGTGGTGGTACAGGTGGCATCCTTGAACCCGATGCAGAATTGAGTACCACAGGGCTGTCCGGCATCACACTTTACGAACCCGGTGCACTGACTTTGGTAGCACAGGCCGGAACCCCGGTCGCGCAGATCGAAAAACAACTCGCAGCAGAGGGTCAGCACCTTGCGTTCGAACCGGCAGATTATCGCGAATTATTGAGCACAACCGGGGAGCCGACCATTGGCGGCGTTGTCGCAGCGAATGTGTCTGGACCACGTAGAATACAATCTGGAGCGTGCCGGGACTTTCTGCTTGGTGTCCGTTTCGTCGATGGACAAGGAATGGTTATAAAAAACGGCGGAAGAGTGATGAAAAATGTCACCGGGTATGATCTGGTGAAACTGATGGCAGGATCGTGGGGGACATTGGGTGTATTGTCTGAAGTATCGCTAAAAGTTCTGCCAAAACCTGAAACAACAGCTACTCTTTCAATTCAAACTAACGACTTGGACTTGGCGATTCAGGCAATGTCAAAGGCCTTGCGCTCTCCGTTCGAAGTAAGTGGTGCCGCCTACGATCCGGAGCAGGGGCAAGTATACCTGAGAATTGAAGGTTTTAGTGAATCGGTAGATTATCGGAGCGAAAAACTACGCGTGGAGCTGGCCGAATTCGGCGATATCTCGGATAACAGCAATTCAGAAGCGCTTTGGACTGAAATTCGGGATGCAAACACGTTCGGGGGAATGGAAGGCGACGTGTGGCGCATATCAGTTAAACCCAGCGACGCGCCGCAGATAGTGGCAAAACTGGCGGCGAGAAAAACTCTGCTTGATTGGGGCGGCGGTTTGATCTGGGCGTTGGTCCCAAGCGGAGCAGATATACGTGCTCGCCTGGATCGATTTCAGGGTCACGCAACACTGGTGCGCGCTAATTTAGATACGTTCGACTCCCTTGGTCGTTTTCAGTCGGAAAATGCTGCAATTTCGGCTCTAACTAAAGGAATTAGGAAGAAATTCGATCCGCGGGGTATATTCAATCCGGGGATGATGGGATAACGCGATGCAGACGCATTTCACCGAAAAACAGTTGCAGGATCCGGCCATTCAGCGGTCCAATGAAATACTGCGCAATTGTGTGCATTGTGGATTTTGCACTGCGACCTGTCCAACATATCAAGTTTTGGGGGACGAGCTGGACAGCCCTCGCGGGCGCATCTACCTGATAAAGGACATGCTGGAAAATGAGCGTGTGCCAGACGAAAAGACCGTCAAGCATATCGATCGGTGTCTATCTTGCCTTGCTTGCATGACGACCTGTCCATCCGGCGTGCATTATATGCATCTGGTCGATCATGCGCGTGAGTACATTGAAAAAAAGTACAAGCGTCCCATAACGGATCGTGCTTTGCGATGGGTTCTGTCGCGAATTTTGCCATACCCAATGCGGTTTCGTTGGGCGCTGATCGGCGCCAAACTGGGGCGACCATTTAGGTTTCTAATGCCTGATGCCCGGCTGCGCGCGATGCTGGATATGGCCCCCAAGCACATTCCACCAGTCAGCCGCAATGACGACCCGCAAAGTTTTCAACCAACGGGGGACCGTAAAAAACGTGTCGCCTTGATGACCGGATGCGCACAGAAAGCATTGAACACAGATATAAACGACGCCACGATCCGATTGTTGACCCGGTTGGGTTGCGAAGTCGTGATCGCTGAAGGTGCGGGATGCTGTGGTGCTCTGACCCATCACATGGGTAAGTCAAAAGAAAGCCATGCTTCGGCGGCAGCCAATATTCGTGCCTGGGTGCGCGAAATGGATGACAAGGGTTTGGACGCTATTGTCATCAATACGTCTGGCTGCGGGACTACGGTTAAGGATTACACCCACATGTTCCGCAACGACGCGCTAGCTCAAGACGCTGAGCGCGTATCAAGAATTGCGATGGACGTGAGTGAGGTGCTGACTCAACTTGACCTGCCGGAGTGTGACGCCAAACCTATTTCGGTGGCTTATCATGCAGCGTGCTCCCTACAGCACGGACAAAAGATCAAGTCGTTTCCAAAAGAGTTGCTGCAAACAGCAGGATTCACTGTGTTAGAGCCTGCTGACAGCCATCTTTGTTGCGGGTCAGCAGGAACTTACAACCTGATGCAACCCGTGATTTCCGCAAAATTGAAGGACCGCAAAGTCCGCACGCTGGAGGCTACGAAGCCAGACGTCATCGCCGCTGGAAATATCGGATGCATGATGCAGATCGGATCAGGGACAGAAGTGCCTGTCGTTCATACGATTGAACTATTGGATTGGGCGACTGGTGGTCCCATTCCGCGAAAATTGCACGCGGGTTCCGCAGCCGCAGCATCCGTACCAATGTTGCGCTAAATTAACATGCGTTATTCTCGCATCAGTATTCAGCCGAAACTCTGGGTGCAGTGATTGCCCTATTTTCGCCTTACGCGGCGCGTATGACCTTTGGTCGGACACAAGACCGGAGTAAAGCGTGCGAAATTGGATAGTTGTCTTAGTAATGGGCATTCTGCCTGCAGCGACAGCTGCACAGGATTCCGGGCTCAAAAGCCTGAAAACTACGGACGCCGGACGGCAATGGATGGCCGTCGGTCGACTGGACATCGATGGAACAGGGTTTTGCACGGGGGCGTTGATATCTCCTACTCTGGTACTAACTGCAGCCCATTGCCTGTACGACAAATCCACGCGTAAACGCATAGATCCAGCGCGGATCGAATTTCTGGCGGGATGGCGGCTTGGCTATGCTTCTGCCTATCGCGCCGCGCGACAGATTGTCATTCACCCCCGCTATCAATACGACTCTGACGCCACGGCTGATCGAGTCCGTCATGACATCGCTTTGATCGAGCTTTGGCAGCCAATCCGGAACACCTCGGTGATACCATTCGAAACTGGCAGCAGACCGTCCCGCGGCGAAGATGTAGGTGTCGTGTCTTACGCTCATGACCGTGCAGAAGCACCGTCCTTGCAAGAAGTGTGTTCCGTTGTGGCGCGACAGTCAGGCGTTTTGGTTATGTCCTGCAACGTCGATTTTGGAGCTTCGGGCGCGCCAATCTTTTCATTTGAGGGGGATCAACCCCGGATCGTTTCCGTGGTCTCGGCCAAGGCCGAGTTGGAAGGAAGCCGTGTGGCATTGGGCGCGGCGTTGGAAGAGTCACTGGAAATATTGCAGGTCGAATTAACTGAAGGTCGCGGGCATACATCCGCATCCGGTGCCGGAAGTACAGGGAAAAACGTAGGCGCGAGATTCTTGAAACCGTGAAACGGCTTCTATTAAAAACAGCAATTTGCCTGGTAGTTACGGCGTCAATTGTTCAAGCACAGACTGGCAACCAACGTCGTTTGACGGATCGCGATGACCTTTACGGTTGGGAGGCAGTCGGGAGATTAGACATTGGTGAACAGGGGTTCTGCACGGGAACATTGATAGCGCAAGATTTGGTGCTCACTGCAGCACATTGCGCCTTGGACAAATCTACAGGCGAGCCGTATGCGCCCGGTGTGTTAACATTTCGCGCAGGGCTAAGCGATGGCAGATCGCTTGCTGATCGCAAGGTTGTTCAGATCGCTGCCCCCTCCGACTTTGTCGCTAATAACCCGGTTTCCGCTCGTCGCGTCCGCCGTGATGTTGCACTGATGCGGTTGGAAGAGCCGATACCTTATTCAATCGCCAATCCTTTTGCCCTGCACAGTGGGCGGCTGTCGGGAACTGAGATAAGTGTCGCGTCTTATGGGCGCGGTCGGACAGAGGCTATTACGCGCCAACGTTCCTGCCGCATCCTGCAACGTGGGCAGGGAATAATCAGTTTTAACTGCGATGTTACTCTTGGATCGTCCGGGTCGGCCATCCTTGCTAAAAGCGGTCCGCGTTGGCAAATTCTTTCAGTCGTGTCCGCAGTCGGGTCTGACGGGCGTAGGAAAGTTGGCTACGGGATGGAATTGTCCGAAATTGTGCCCGAACTGAAGGCAATCTTGCACAGAGACGCCCCACGTCCGGCGGTTACGATCCGAAGAATACAACCAGGATCGAACAGGTCCACGTCTGGCGCGAAATTCATCAGCTCTGATGGGTCTTGAACTGCGCCAATTGCCTACCCATGTGAACTGTATCGGATCGCCTGAAAGGGATCCGTAATTCACCTTTGCTCGTCCGATAGGAGGGCAAGAAATCGTAAATCGCTCAAAGATGAGGATAACGACACATGCGTAGTTTTGATTTTGCACCGCTTCACCGTGCGACTGTTGGGTTTGACCAGATCGCGGATATGATGGATCGGGTATTGACCAATGACGTGGCACAACCCAGCTACCCGCCTTACAACATTGAAAAAACAGACGCCGACACATATCGGATTTCGATTGCTGTCGCAGGCTTCGCCGAAAGCGACTTGTCAGTCGAGGTAAAGGAAAATGCCTTGATCGTGGCTGGCAAAAAAGCCGCTGACGACAAAGAGCGCAGCTATCTACACCGTGGTATTGCGACCCGCGGGTTCCAGAGACGCTTTGCATTGGCCGATCATGTGCGCGTCACCGGAGCAAGCCATGAGAACGGAATGCTGAACATCGACCTTAAGCGCGAAGTTCCAGAGGCGCTTAAGCCGCGTCGGATCGAGATTTCCTCGGCAAATGCAATCGAAAAGGACGTGGTCGACGCCAAAGCCGTTAACTAAGGCCATAGACCACCTTGCGATAGTCCAGCCTATAAGAACTATCGCACAATACGCCCCGCGTTCCTCCAGGCGCGGGGCTGTGTTGTTAAAGACATGTTCGTCGAAACTGCAGGCGCGGAGCCTAATTTAACTCAATGTATTATGTTGAACCGTGCGCGGATCGCATCCTCTTGCTGTGCGTCAAGATAGTTTGGGTGATACTCTTTTAGAATTTCACGCGCACGATTATTAGCAGCGGCCCATGTGTCTGGTGCTCCGCTATCAGCCCAGACCCGGGGTTCGCTTCGATCCGCAATTGAAGGATAAAAATAATCCCGCTCCATCGCGGCGAGGGTTTGAGGGCCTCCAAGAAAGTGACCATCGCCAAGTACCGCCTCGACAATTGCGTCGAATCCCAGATTGTTCTCTGTGACCTCGACACCTCGAAGAGCACGATAAATTCCGGAATGCATTTCATCGTCAAGGATGAAAGCTTCGAAGCTGGCTCCAAGCAACGAGGCCGTCATACCTGAACTTTCATATATCAGGTTCCCTCCGGCCAATGCCGCAGCCAGTGCAGTCACGCCTTTTTCGCTGCCATATTGCGCGTCAATCGCCTTGGCGTCGGTCATCGAGCTTGCGACTCCGGAAGGTAAACCAAGCCAGTTTGACAGTTGTGCCGATGCAGCATTGAGGAGTGCCGTTTCGCCACTCCCGCCAGAAAATGCACCGGTTCGCAGGTCGATTACAAAAGGCCAATTGGAAAATATCATTGGAAAGCCGGGTCGTATTACATTGACCATAACTAAACTTGCCAGCGTCTCTGCCAGCGACTGTGCGAGAAATCCAGCCAATGTCGCAGGCGCAGTTGCCCCAGCTTGCGCTGCGGTGATGCAGGATACGGGGATATTGTGGGCAATACACTCATATACCACATCTACCGCGTCCGCCCCGAACCGCATTGGAGAAATCACTGGGCTTATATGCGCCTTCATAAAAGGCTTTTCTTCAAATGTTGAAAGTCCACCAGCGGAAATGTCCAGCATCCCCATGATAGGAGCGACATGAGTGGCATGCGTAAAAGCGGTCCCGATAGGTTTGGTCGTGTTCTTCAAGAGGGCATAGATCGTGTTGACGTCTAAATCGTAAGTGTCTGGTACATCGGTCGCGATGCAGCATCTGGTGAACCACGCCACATTGGCAAGCGTATCCTGCAGGCGTGTAAAGTCATGAAGATCTGTAAGGGTTGAAGGGCGGTACAGTCCCGTGTTCAAATCCAAAGTTTGAACTGCGGCGCCGCCAGTTCCAAAGTAAACGCGTTCTCCTCCCACCTCTATCGATCGCGTCCTATCTTTTCCATGCAGCGTAAATGTCTTTGCCGCGTTGCCGATGGACTCCTCGACAAGCGCAGAGGGTAGCAAGATGCGTCCGTCGCCCCGATCCTTCGCTCCGACGTTTTTCAGATCTGCAGCCAAGCGCTCGGGGACTTCGCCCATGCCAAGATGTTCAAGGAGTTTCAGCGCAGTTTCGTAAATTGCCGTTATGTCTTTGTGCGACAGAGGCTGATACATACCTCCGGTCTGACCGGGTGGGCATGGGTTAACCTCTGGCTTAGCCGCACGTTTCGCTAATCGCGTTTCGCGACCGCCTCTTTTTTTGGTTCGACGATGCGGTTCAGCCATCAGCCCTCCTGCTTTCTCATGAAGCAACTACACAGAAGGTGGCGTGTTTTTCCAAATGTTTTTTGCGTTAAGTAGCGGTGCAAAAAGCCCCGCGTAAATGAACGCGGGGCCTTGTCATGGGTTTGGGATATTCAGTTTCCAGCCGTCACGGCCCCGATTGACCAGAACATCGTTTCGCCCGATGCATCGTCGACACCGTCATTATCGGTCATAACGAACGCCTCGCCCGAGGGTAGTATGGCCAGACCTTCGATCTTGTCCAAAACGTACCCTCCGGTCGAAGTCAGATCCGGCAACAGGTCGCGGACTTCTTGTTTGCTGACTACGGGCAGCTCACCACCCAGTGGGGCAGGGGTCATATCAGCAAGCGGGATACGATAGACTTTCTTGGTAACTGCCCGATGGTCATGCTGGTTGTCGCGTTCAATTACGTAAACATGGTCACCGTGTGCAACGATTTCGGAAAGGCCGACCCAGCCCTTTTCTGGTTCGGCCTTAGGATAGTGCACAGCGCCCCATTCCTTGCTGTCCAGATTATAGGCCACAAGTTTCACATGGTTTTCAGGATCGTCTTTCCACTCTCGCTGAACGGCCATCCATAGGGTGTCACCTACCTTGGTGATGCCTTCGAAACCAAAGCGCTTTTCAACAGCCATCAGTTCGGGCGGCAAGCCTATTTCACCCTTTCGGTCTTTGATTTCGCCTTTTGATGACACGTGATAGATCGCGTGCGGGATAACTCGGTCGGTGCGGCCTTCGGATGCCACGTAAAAGCCACCCTCTCCGTCCAGAGTGATGCCTTCAAGGTCTAGTTTCTGAGCCGGGTTGCCGTCCTGACGATGGATGCGGATCACATCGACGATACGGGCCGGTGTCTGGCTCGGGTCAATCTTGAAGATCGACGGTTGGAAGCCATAAAAGCTGTCATTGACCGCATAGATCATGCCGTCCTCATCGGCGACCAGACCGGATAGAGCACCCCATCCGATCAACTCGTCCGTACCTTCTGACGTCAGATGCGGATAAGATGCGGGGGCGTCTTGATATTCAAAGATCGAGACATGCGCGCGTGGGCCACCATCTTCGATAAGATCTTTTTCGTTGGCCGAAATCAGCAGGTTGCGTTCGGGGATTGCGACATAGCCTTCCGGACCCACTCCCGAAGGCAACAATTGCTTCAGAACCGGATTGGCCGGGTCGGTTGCATCATATACTCCGACGACCGAAGCGCGCTCGGCCCCAACGAAGATCATTGGCATGCCGCCAAAGGTCGCAGCGGTCACGCTTTCAGGTTCAACACCCTTACTGTCCGAGCGCTTGTCCGGATAATGACCGATCTGGATGATGGCCTTTTCGAATTCGGTGCCGTTTTCGTAAACAACGGTGCCGTCCTTGTTGAAAATGGTCCAACCGCGAGAACCACCTTCGTAGTCACCTTCATTGGCGGTTGCGAAGTGATCGTCGTCGATCCATTTGACCGCGTCAGGCTCACGCAGGCGACCCGGCTGGCTTTCAGTGAAGATCAGCGCGCCGCGCTCATCGGTCGCGTCAATGCCTTCAAGGTCCACGCTGCCTGCCGAGAAATGGCTGACCACGTTGCCGTTCTTGCCGACAACCGCGATGTGGTTGTTTTCCTGCAAGGTGACGACGGTTTCACCAAGATTATTGATGTCGACGAACTCGGGCTCGGGGTCGCTCGGTGCGACCTCGGCAAGACCTGTCAAATCTGCAATTTTCATTCCGGCACAATCCAGCGCACCGTCAATTACCGGGACCAGAGCCAGGTTGCCGGCAGGCAACTGTGGAATCACGCCATCGTTCAGGTCCTCGTCGCGCTCATTTTCGATCGCAATGGCCACAAAACTCCCATCGGGAGCAATTGCGACGCTGTCGGGTTGACCGCCCAGGTCACATGCACCGGTTTCAGTTTTTTCGGCGATATCGACCGAGATCAGCTTACCAGACGGCGCCACGTAGCTTTCCGAGGTGTTCACACCCACAAAGCCTGTACCGCCAATGATGCCAACTGACGTGGGCTCGCCGCCAACTTCCATGCTGCCTAAAGGGGCTGGGTTGGCCGGGTCGGTGATGTCTACCATACCGATCACACCAAGCGGGCTGTCAGTATAAACCAGCGTCATACCATCAGCGGTTGCCGCTATGATCTCAGGTGACGTTTCGCGGTCAGTGTCGGCACCTTCGGCCATGTTCTTGACCACAGGGAAGGATGCAATTCGATTGAAGTTCATCTCGGCCCAGGCCTGACCTGTGGTCAGGGCCAGGGCAGATGTCAGGCAGACAAAGCGCAATAGCATAGGTGGGATCCTCTCTCACTTGGACGCAAGTGGGATGAACGGGGTTTATTGCGGGCTTGTGACGGTTTTGAATCAGTTTGATGACAAGATTGGCAAGCGGGTCTAATCACCGAACCGAACGCGGGCAAAAATCTCGCGCTAGAGTTGTCCCATCTATCTTTTCTTTCCGGAATTTGCCAATCTTTGCGGGAATTTAGCATCCAAGGGGATGTAAAAACGTGTAACATTGCCTATCTTATTGGATGAATAAGAAAAAATAGGGATAGAACAGATGTCGAACGATCAATTCGAAGCGTTGATTCAGGAAACACAGCAGAAGGTACGCGAAAGCCAATCGCAGATTGAAGGATTGACCTCACGTATCGAAGCTGCGCGCGCCAAGATTGGTACTGCCGAGGCAGACATCGACATCGAAAATGCTACGCTGGAAGATGTTCATGCCCACACAGAGGTGATGAATGCCAATATCGCCGAGCTGATTATGGGTTTGGATGACGTCACCAATGCTTTCTCGAAGGATTTCGACGAAATGCGCTCGAAGACAGGATGGGAGTCTTTTGTCGGAGTTTTCTCGAAGGGAAAATCTGACTCGATGCGACAAGAGCGTATGCGCACTGCCAACATCGACGACAAGTTGCAAGACCTGATCGCCAAATCAGACGTGATTGTAAAGCTGCTGGAAGGGCAGTTGGCCGTTTTGGAAGAGCAACGTGTGAAGGTCGAGGGAAATCTGACTGGCACTCTGGACGACCGGGAAGCAACGGTGGCAGAGCTAGAAGCGCTGCGCGCTGAGATTCAGGGCATGGATCCGACGATTATCACGCTGGAAAACAAGATCAGCGTCGAACAGGACGCCGCCGCGCGCACCCAATTGGAAACCGAATTGGCCGAGTTGAACACACAATACAACGCCAAGGTTCAGGAAGAACAGGTCAAACTGGCCAAATCTCAGACGCTCGAACGGTATATCGAAAAAGGCAAGACCTGGGTTGATTCGCTACAGAACCAGGCGGCAACGCAGATGGTTCTGATCAACAAACTGCAGACAGATACCCAGCAGCGTGTGGTGCTCTACGACGCGCTTAGCAAATCTTTAAAAACGGCACAGCAACAGGACGTGGCCCACCGCATCAACGAGATCGGCGTGCAGACCGACCAAGAAGCGCAAACCGCCATGGCCGCCATCGGCACCGCAACCAACCAGAAGATGGCTGACATGTTGGAAGCGCATGAGGACCACATGGTCTTTGCCCGCGACGTGCTGGAGAAAAAGGCCAAGGCAGATGAACGGTTCGCTCGGCGCTTTGCCTCGATTGTCGAGAAGCATGATAAGAATTTGTATGGCGGATGAGGTGGTTCAACCGAAAAGACCGTAAGTTGCTTGGGATTGGCCTCTTTCTCGTGATTTGGCCGATCCCGATATATGGCCTCACTCTTTTTTTCGACAGAATGAATGCGGAAGGTGGAGTATATAAACTGTTAGGTTTCCTAGCCGTTTACATTGGGCCTGGGAGCATAATCTTCGGGCTGATCATTTTCGGATTGTATCTAGTCTCGGAAGTTTTTCTTTTGCCTTGGCGGCTTCATCAATGCCGCACAAACGGGTGTAATAAATCTGCCAATGACTAACCCCACCCAAGACCATGTCGGCCTGACCGACACCTTCGCCTCGCGCCGCTATTTCCGCAAATTCGAGGTGATCACCGTCCACCTCCTGCGCGTGGCCGCGACGATGGAGGCTGAGGGCGCGATCAGCAAGCAAGAGGTGCGGATCGTGTCGCGTTACCTTTCGGGGCTGCTCTACACCTTCCGCGCGCTCAGCATGAAGTACCTGCTGGTCGGGCGCGATACGGGCCGTTTCTTTGGCAGCCTCGCCATGGACAAACGCGACAGTGGGTTTCCGGTGGCGGCCGAGTTGTTGACCATGGCCAACGACGCGCAACAGGCAAAAGTCCATCTGGAAAACATGCCCTCGGAAGATGATCTGAAAACCGACATGGTGCGCGCAATCATCGGCGATCAGGAAATCCCTACCAAACTGCAATTCGCACTGTCCCAAAGGCTCTATTACGAGGAATTACTGAAAGGGCAGCTATTCTGGGCGCGAAACGATCCCGAGTGCCATTGGATCGAGCAGATGGGCGACCGCAGGCGTTTCTTGATCCATTGGGCTGTATATGACGGCCAGATCAATCTGCCAGTAATCTATCTTATGCTTCTTGAAGACAGTGGCAAAATTGCCTTACCCAAGGATCAACGCCGCTGGCCCGAGGTGCAGGCGCATTTGATGGCGCAATCGCTTGGCGGGTTAAAGTTAGTGACTATCGCAAAGGGTTTCGATCAGGACTTCGATAACCTGCACCCTAAACATCTGCGTCGAATTCACGTGGGGCCCATGTATTCGTCGGCCTATACCGAGCAATCCGGCCCTTTGCGGCAAGTCCTGGAAGACGCGCAAGCACCCGAGGGACAAGACTGGGCATTGGCCTGGACCACTGAAGAACTGGAAAGCGAAGAGGTTATCGAGGAACGAGCAGGATGGTTTTCGTCAGTCGAACGCGAGGTTTTCGCGTTGGACCCCTTTGGCGGACAGGGCGCCGAAACGGGGGCCACCCGAACCCAGAGATCGATCATACTGCCCCAACGCCCATTCCAGGTATTGGCAGAGCTAAACCCGCCGGGTTTTGGCGATGTACGCAAATTCGTTGTCAGCTTAACCGGGCAGGTATTGAGATATTGAATGCAGCAGAGGCGACTGTAAAATGAGCTTGACGTCAGATCAGATGGAATTGCGCGAAGCCGATATTCGCAAACACTATCCGGCGGCAACCGCCTTGCTAAACGGGTTCGAACACGCGCCGCGTATTGCAAAAGCGGTTGATGTCACGACTGAGCGGTCTCCGGGAGTTTCCAGCGGGCGAAGGTTCCGGTCAACAACGCCGGGGTTGGTGACGCGCCGCACGGTGCGTGCGGACGGGGTGCATTTGGCCGACCGGATCGAGGAGTCGGATGACGGTGATGGGCTCGTTTCACCACCTCAGGCGACGACACAGCAGGCGATACGGCGCAGCATCGCAACAGCTCTGGCAGTGGCAGAGGCATATGCAGAGCAAACTCCGCTGGCAGACCTGAAACGCGCAAATCTGGCTGGGGATCTTCCTGCCGCCCGCAAGACCGAGTTTTCCGAGCTTTTAACAGCGGAGGCTCTGATTACGTCCCATGTATTTGGTAACGCTCTGGCATACCTGATGTCCTCGCATCTGGGTGAAACCACGGTCGACATTGGCGAGATCGAAGAAATCCTGACCGACAATGGTCAACTTGCCTTGCACGGCGCATTGTGGGAGCTGGACCAGACACTTGCGAAATACGCCGCAGACGACGCGCACCTGATCGCCGCAACCAGCGCCTACGCCGAGCAGCTTATGGACAAGGCCGCGTTGCGCGCGCAATCGGCAGGTCATCTAGCCCCGTTCCAGAATGCCGCTTGGCACATCGAAGCCGATGATCTGACGATCCGAGGGTTTGAACCGTCTTCTAAAGCCAAGTCCACTACCCTGACCATGACGTTCAAAAAACCGAACGAGGTGGTAGGCAATCATATCGCCAAATATCAGGCGATGAAGCTGTCCAAAATGCTGATGGCCTATGACTTTGACCGACGTCTGAACCCGTTTGCCGAGCTTGGCGGTTTCATCTTTACCTTCATGGGCGACGGCAAACCGGGCACTGGGAAGACCACTCTGATCCAGATGATGGCAGGGCTGATCAACGAGTACTGTCAGAACGCTGGCTATCCGTTTCGCTATCAGAACCTTAGTACAGACAATATCGACAGCTATCAGGGCAAATCCGGTCAGAACGCCAAGGCCTTCATTAACACGATCGTCGACCCATCGGTCATCGGCTTTGGCACCATCGACGACATCGACCAGCTGGCAGGCAAACGCGGCGATAGGCAGTCCAGCGCCGGGCAATTGGAAATTACAGCCGTGCTGATGGAGAGCTTTGCAGGCGCCAACACCGTTGTGCGCGGCAACTGTACCTTTGGCATGTTCTCGAACTACCCTGAAAATGTGGATGACGCCCTGCGCCAGCGGGCAGGCGCGCGGTTTCTGGTGGACGGGCCGCAAACGCGAGAGGATTACATCGACATTCTACACCTGCTGATGGGTCGCAACCACGACATTCCGCTGGGCGAGCACGAAGCCTATGCCGCGCAGGAAATCAAAAAGGCCGTCGCTGCCAGTTTCGAAAGCCATTCCCGCCCGCATGAGGACGCTTTGCTGCAGGTCTATGACCGGGTTTCGGCTCAGATTGGCCAGATGGACACGATCGCCAAACTGGGCACCTACCTCAAGGCGATCCAACAGGCGGATGAACGCTTTACCGGCCGCGCGATCAAGAACATCACCGACGCGGTCAAAGTCCGGGCGATGGATTTCGAACTGCCCGACGAATGGATGGAAAACCCCGACCTATTCCTGTTCCGCGACTACGACGCCAAGAAAGCCATGATTGAGGACCTGCGCCAGCCGATCACGGTCGAGATGGTGATGCAAGAGATCAACCGCTACGCCGACAGCGAATTCCGCTATGCCGACAAAAGCGACGAGGTCGCCATCGAGAACGCAGTGCGTGAGATGGGCCGGATGGAAGAGGCCAAGCGGCGGTATCTGGAGGGGAAGGGGTGAGTATTTTACTGTTAGTAATTGTCGTTGCGATATTTGCCTTCATCCCAGCGGTTTCAATGACCGTAACGATTTGTGGTTGGAATGGGTTATCGCTTGAGAACTTTCATGTTATCCGCACATGTTCTGTAACTGACCCGCCAAGCGAAGTGTTCTTTAGCTTTTTGACAATTGGGGGCATTTTGGGTGCGACCATAGTATTACTATACTGCTTTTGGCGTAGAGTTTCGAGATGACGAACTCCATATTCCATAAGTCAATACTCATAGCGCAGTCGCGACGCCACATACCTGCCCACCAGTGCGCGCACGATCCACATCCGTCCTCGGGTCGGGTGACTCGCTACTGTTTCGCGGGATGGAAAGTGTTATGATTCGTCTCATCGAAAAAGGCCTGATGTTCGGCAACCTCGTCCACATCTCCAGCCCGGCTCTGGTCGAGCGGTATAACCGCGCGTTACAGCATCTGGCGGGCAAGACCACGGCGCTGACGGATTTCCATGTTGATATCTCGGGTTTTTCACCGGAGGTGGGGATTGAGTTGAAGGACGAGCTCTACCTCAACCCCAACGGGGTCAACCGGCAGTTCATCCTGCTGACGACCGAGCAGAAACGTGCGCCGCTGCTGAACGTCAAATTCTCAACCTCACGCGATGTCCTGCGTGAGTTCATTGAAATGAACGAGGCGCAGCTGTTCGCTCTGACCGCCACCGATGCGGTGGCCGGAGAGTTGGTGAACTCGGTCATAAAACTGACAACCCCGCGCGATTTGCTGAACATTCGCAAGATCGAGATTGAGGCTGACACCGTCGGTGGCAAACTGCGCAAAGCCGAGCAACTGGCGGGCATGGTCGAACGGTTCAAAACCGAAGAGGATGCTTGGTTCGACGACGTGTTGATCGCCAAGATGATCGAAACGGCCAAGGAAACAGGCGATGTGACTCGCAACCCGGTCCGCCTGCGCCACACGGCGTTTGAACAGCGTAACTTCTGGACGGCGCATTTCGGCGGGCTTTATCTGTTCCCGGATCTGGATCACCCTGCTGCGATCTGCATAGGTGAAAAACCCGACGATCTGCCGATCAAGTATATTTTTGACCCCACGCAACGGAACCAAATTGCCAAGTTCCTAGGCTACAATGAACTGGTTGAAACAATCGTCGAAGCGCGCGGTGTGGATTCATCTGCGATCCTGCAACAAAAGATGGACTTTCTGACCGTCAACGCCGCAGCGAATGCTGGCGTTGATTTAACAGGTTTGGACCGTGGCGACATGCGGCGGCTGGCTCGCAATCACGCCGATCGTTTGCCCGAGGCGTATCATGGCCTCGCCCAACTGCTGCGCTGGGCGAAAGATGGCGGACCGTGGCCTCGTATCACGTCGGATCATCCAGCATATTTCTACACCCTGCGTGCCGCAAACACGCCAAACCGTGATCTGGTTAACATGTTGCTGGCCGAGCTTGCGCCGTTGGATCCGCGCCAGATGTTCATCTGCCACAAAGAGTTGTTCTATGGCACCTATTCCAAATGGCCCGAGAGCAAAAAGGCCTTTGTTGCCGACTTCCTTGCACGTGAGTATCAGGTAGATAAAGCGGGAGCCCGAGCGGCACTGTTCGGGCACGAGCCGGACATGAGCGGTGAAGATCGCGTTGATGACACTGTTATCGCCCGCGTCGGTCCCTGGGGCGCGTTGAGAAAGGATTGAGATGTTCGGAGCGATGCGTTTGTTTCTGATCCTGCTGGTTATTCAGACGATTGCATATTTTGCGCTGTCGCTGTACTCGCGCGGTGTCCGCAGACGCAAGCTTGAAACTTGGTGGGATGAAAAGGGCAAAACCGGCAACAAGGATGCCTTTATCGAGCGCGGATTGCATGTCTATGACAATTCGTTCCGCCGAAAATTGATTCTTGGCGTCTATATCGTGCCGTGGTTAGCAATTGGCGCCTTAATCTACATTGTGAATTATATGTGAGGGTTACTGCATGGCCTATGTGAAGTGGGCAATCATTATTGTTTTTTGGGGTACGGTCGCCGTTATCCTGCAATACTCCCTGCCACAACACGATGTCGTTCGGATCGTTAATACTTATGAAGAGCGTCAAGACCTGAATGATTGGACCCGAATTTTTTGGTCAGAACCCGAGGATCAATCGACCAGCCTTTCCAATCGAGACGTTCAGTTTATCCAAGCGGTGCGTGCGAATGGAAAGCCAATCGTGTATCGAAACGAAGACACGGGATGGGGATGGCCACCATATTTCAAGTTCGACACTGCCAACCTATACACAGAGGCTAATGACGCTAAATCCACAAAGGATAATCCGGATTGGGTTGTCGTAACCCACTATGGCTGGCGTAATGAGTTTATGTCGATCTTTCCCAACGCGATTTTCATAAAACACGTCGAAGGCCCCGATGTACGCGTTATTCCCTGGTTTAACATTGTCTTTCTAATCATTTTTGCCGCATTTATATGGGCGATTTGGGTTCGCTGGCGCCGATTTCGGCAGGCACGGATTGACCCAATGCTGGAAAGCGTTGAGGATGGTTTTTACGCCGCTGGAGACGCGATTGAGGAAAAACGAGGCCGTTTCCGCAGGTGGCTGGATTCATGGAAATCTAAGTGATCACTTGTGGGTGAGAATAAGGGTAATTGCATTTCTGCGTTGCGCCTTACCTCACGACAAATTCGGCATGTAAGGCACCTGCAGCCTTTATTGTTTTCAGTATGTCTATCATGTCCCGTGGTGAGACACCCAGCGCGTTTAGTCCTGAAACAACCTCAGAAAGTGTGGCAGCTTCGGGAATCTCGGCAAGGCCAGTACCCTCTTCTTCCTCGATTTCGGCAACGGTTCTTGGTACAACAACGGTTTCGCCACGCGCAAACGGGTTGGGCTGAACTGCGACGGGCGTCTCTTCGACTGTTAAAGTCAGGTTGCCCTGAGAAACGGCAACACGTGAAATTCTGACATCGCGCCCCATGACAATGGTGCCTGAACGTTGATCCACAACAACGCGTGCCTTGGCTTCTGGCTGAACCAATATGTTCTCGATGCGCCCAATGGCATGCGCGGTTGAGATCGATTGCGTCGCTGCAATGTCTATCTCGACAGTCCCGGAGTCGCGCATGATCGCGATTGCGCGATTGAATTCCGCATTGATGGCTGTTTCGATGCGCCCGGCCGTGGTGAAATCAGGTTCCCGCAAAGCTAGTCGCATTTGAGTAAGGGCAGAAAGTTCAAAGTCAATTTCGCGTTCTACCCGTGCGCCAGACGGAACCACGCCCGAGGTCGGTACGCCACGTACGACGGATGCCGCCTCGCCTTCGGCTACCGCTCCGCCCGCGAGTACAGTGCCTTGAGCCACCGCGTAAATCTGACCATCCGCTGCGTTCAAGGGAGTCATGATCAATGTACCGCCCAACAAGCTTTTGCTGTCGCCAATCGCTGAAACGGTGATATCAATTTGGCTTCCAACTCGGGAAAACGGTGGCAGGCTCCGTTGCAAACCAATAACCTCGTCCCTCCACATTGACGGTCCATGGCCAAGGTTCTAACCGCCCGTTTTTTGCGCGGCCGGTTTCGACTCGAGAAATCGCCTTCAGGACATCCAATGGCACGCCCTCAAGGCGCGAAGCGCGTCGTGCTGCTCGATCGCACTGTCCCACGGGGTCAGGTATGGCGTCCGCGACTTGAATAGACGCGAGAAAAATAAACAGCGCGAGTAAAAACTTGGGCATTCTGCCTTTCCGCGATTCCGAAATCACGTCCAAGCTAGCAACTGATCTATTTACATTGTGTTATCGTAGCTTCAGTTTCGATCGATACGGCGACCAAATACCACGCTGGTATTGGTTCTCAGAACCCCGGGGATTTTTGCCAGTTCGTCCACGAGGATATCGAGATCTTCTATCCTTGGAGCCTCGGCAGACAGCAGCAGATCAAACTCACCATTTATAGACAAGCAAAGTTTTACCTCTGGATAAGCCTCGAGCCTTTTAATGATGCGCGAGGTCTCTTTCTGCTGAACTTCAAGCATGACGATGACCTGAACTCTTGGAGTGTCGTCCGAATCGCGAAGAATAACCGAGTAACCTGCGATCACACCGCGTTCCTGCATGCGGTTAATACGTTCGTGCACCGTTGTCCGGGCGACGCCGAGTGTAGCGGCAATGCGCGTGGTTGAATCCCGGGCATTGTGTTGCAGGGCGGCGATGATACGGCGGTCAAGTTGATCCATGTTAGCTTAGGTGTAGTGCAGAAGAACCCACAGGCTCAAGGGTCGTCAGCGCGTAAATGCGCTGCCGCTTCGCCCGACTCCGATGGCCATAACAAAAAGGCGAAGATCAGCCCCATAACGGAAGCCACGGTCATCCACGCCAGGGCAGACGTTGCACCGTTTGCCGTCATCAGCCATCCAGCCAACGGGTACAAAACTAACCAACACGCATGCGACAAGGTGAATTGTGCGGCGAATAGGGCCGGTCGATCCTCGGGTATAGCGGAGCGTGTCAGAAGGCGCCCCGACGGTGTCAGGGTTGCTGAATATCCAAACCCCACACAGGCCCATAAAAACGTTAGCAACGTAAGCGACAGCGGAATTGTTGCTGACAGAACAGCCGAGACAGCCATCGCCATGGTGCCTATCAGAGCACCGGTTAGCATAACGCTTCGATCCATAAATCGAGTCAGCAAGGAAGGAAGCGCGAACGCGGCCAGCATCGAACCTCCTCCAAATCCAGCGAGTGCGATGGCTACGTCCCTGTCACCAAGGCCAAGATCAGCTCGGATTATGACGACGGTATTGACAATTACCATCGAGCTGAGTGCTGCCGCGTTCCAGTTCAACGCTAGCAGACCTCGCAAACGCTGGGTTCGCAGATAAAGCAAAATGCCTCGGGTGGTTCTGTCATAGATTCCCCTCCGTTCCACAGGCTTGGGTGAAGGCAGGACAACGGAAATAACCAAAAGCGCAGATGCGAAAAATCCCAGGCTGGTCCCCCAGAACAAACTTTCAAAACTGACAACCATTAACAGGATAGCGGCCAGCATTGGGCTAAGCAGGCTTTCCATGTCCATTGCCAGCCGGGACAAGGACAGGGCTTTGGTATAATCACTCTCGTCCGTTAAAACGTCGGGAATCGTAGCTTGAAATGCGGGTGTGAAACCTGCCGAAGCTGATTGCAGTAAAAAGATAAGGACGTAGACCTGCCATACTTCTGTGACAAATGGCAAACCGATTGCGACCGCAGCACGCAAAAGATCCAGCGCAATGAGCATCTTGCGTCGGTCTGCCTGCTGAGCGAATGCAGCCGCCAATGGTGCGATTACTACATAGGCAACCATCTTGATTGTTAGGGCAGTGCCTAACACTAATCCGGCTTGATCACCGGCCAGATCGTAAGCCAGTAGACCCAGCGCCACAGTTGCCAGTCCAGTTCCTGTAAGCGCCACGATCTGGGCGCCGAACAGATGCCGGTAGACACGGTTTCGAAACACACTCAGCATGGATCAAAGGTACTTTGTGATCGTCTTGAAATCTTCTGTATTTGAGTTTCCGTTATTGAATTCAGTCGACAGGCAGTGGTCGATATGGTCGTGAATCAAAATGCGTTTTGCGTTGGTAATAGCTTTTTCTACCGCAAACAGCTGTTGAGCGATATCCACGCAGGGCTCTTGCCCTTCTAGCATCGCGATGACCTTTGACAGGTGACCGTTCGCCCGTTTCAGACGCGCTGTAATCTCAGGGTGGGATTGGTGTACATGATCAGGCATTTTATATCCCTATCCCCCCCTATAGGATAGGGTCAACGGTTTACGTTTGCATTCGGAACAGTGTCGCCGATGGCGTTGAGTTTAGCCGCCAAACGCCCTATCTCGGGATCAACAAGGCACAAAGGAAAACTCCGTGGCGAACCACTTGTACAAAAACGACCTACCTGACGGTTTGGATTTGGGCCCGGTTGTGGCCATTGATTGCGAAACAATGGGTTTGAATCCCCATCGCGATCGGCTTTGCGTTATTCAGATGTCGGGCGGAGATGGCGATAGCCATATTATTCAAGTGGAAAAGGGTCAGACGTCGGCGCCCAACTTGTCTGCAATGCTCGAAGATCCAGATGTGTTGAAGCTATTCCACTTCGGTCGCTTCGACATTGCGGCCATGTACCACACTTTTGGTTCTCTGGCAGCGCCAGTTTATTGCACCAAGATCGCCAGCCGGCTTGTGCGCACATACACTGATCGGCATGGTTTGAAGAACTTGTGTCAGGAGCTTCTTGGTGTCGATATCTCGAAACAACAGCAAATGAGCGACTGGGGTGCAGAAACCCTGACTGATGCTCAGCTGGACTATGCCGCCTCGGACGTTTTGTACCTTCACCGTTTGCGTGATGAGTTGGACGTGCGGCTTGCTCGCGAAGAGCGATCGGAAATGGCCCAGGCCTGTTTTGAATTTCTGCCGATGCGTGCGAAGCTAGACCTCGCAGGTTGGCCCGAAACTGATATTTTTGCGCACTCATGACGGAAACGGAATCCTTTCTGATAACTGCACGGCAGGTCGTCACAGACGAGGCGCGCGCCCTGGATGTTCTTGCGGATGGTTTGGACGAGAATTTCGCTGAGGCAGTGCAGATGATCTTGAGCGCGACTGGCCGCATCATCGTAAGCGGTATCGGCAAGTCCGGACATATAGGGCATAAGATTGCGGCCACATTGGCGAGTACGGGCACGCCTGCGTATTTCGTGCATCCCGCCGAAGCCAGCCATGGTGATCTTGGGATGGTGTCGAAAGGCGACGTCGTGTTGGCCATTTCGAATTCCGGCGAAGCGCCCGAGCTGGTGAACCTGCTGACTTTTACGCGACGTTTCGGAATTCCACTGATCGGCTTGTCCAGCAAGCCGGAAAGCACGCTAATGAAACAGGCGGATGTGCAGCTATTAATCCCTTCTTTGGGTGAGGCTTGCGGATATGGCATGGTGCCTTCGATTTCGACTACATTGACTTTGGCCATGGGCGATGCGCTGGCCATCGCTTTGATGAAGTACCGCGATTTCCAGCCCGCGAATTTTCGCGACTTTCACCCTGGTGGAAAGTTAGGAGCGCAGCTGAGCAAAGTGCGAGATTTGATGCACGCGGACACGCCAATCGTTTCTGCAGGAACGCCTATGAGCGATGCTTTGATTGTCATGAGCCAAAAGAGTTTTGGTGTCGTAGGCGTAGTGGATGGCGAAGATCGTTTGTTGGGCATTGTCACCGACGGCGATTTGCGCCGTAACATGGATGGTCTATTGGAAAAAGATGTCGAAAAGGTCATGACGAGCAATCCATTGACTATCTCGCCGAATGCAATGGCAGAAGAGGCGGTCGCGATTATGAATGATCGCAAGATCACCTCGCTTTTCGTTGTGGACCCCGAGGAACACGGCCAGGCGCAGGGGCTATTGCACATCCACGATTGTTTGAGAGCCGGTCTGGGATGAGGAGGGCCGAGGTGGATCGCTACTCGCGTATGGTGCAGTTCTTCAAAGTTCTGCTTCCGCTGGTGGCGATATTTCTTTTGGCTACGGTTTTCTTGTTGTCTCGCAGCGTTGAAACCAACGTAACCGGACCATTCTCGAACGATGCGATTGACCAACGTTTGTCGGATCAGGTGGTCACATTGCCGGACTATAAGGGTGTTACCCGCAAGGGCGAACAAGTGCGGGTCGAGGCCCGCCGAGCTAGTCAGGGTCGGGAGGGTGATGACCCAAAAGCGACCGAGATCGAAGGAAAATATGACCTGAGAAACGGGCGCCAGATCACCATGGTATCCAACTCAGGAACAATCCGGCCCGACAAGGGTACGGCCACTTTTGTGGGTGATGTGGTGATTACAACTGCAGACGGGATTCAAGTTACTACTGACTTGTTGAACACATCTTTGGAAGAAATTCGGGGCGATACGCCTGGGCAGGTTGATGGTACGGGGCCAATCGGCGATTTTACTGCCGGACGTATGAAATTTGGAACGGAAAAAAGGAATGGGCCGGTTCATATTTTTTTTACAGACGGCGTGAAGCTGATATATGAACCCCAAAAAGCTGAAAGATAACCTGTGTTTGAATTACGTGTAGCCTTTGTTTCCTTTGTTTTAACGATGTGCGCCTTATCCGCGCCGGCGCAGGAGGCTCAGGTAGCGTTTGGATCAGCGAATGCGGATCCGACCTTGCCCGTCGAGGTCACGTCTGAGCTTCTGAACGTAAATCAGGAAGACGGATCAGCTGAATTCCTAGGCAATGTCATCGTGATCCAAGGCGAAATGCGACTAACCGCTGAACGCGTTCTGGTAATATACAACGAAGAAAAATCAGCTATTGAAAGGATGGAAGCCACCGAGAATGTCGTGTTGGTCAGCCCTCCGGATGCGGCAGAGGGGGATTGGGCGGAATACACCATAGACTCGGGTGTGATCGAAATGAAGGGCAATGTTCTGCTCACGCAGGGGCCAAGCGTCATTAGCGGTGACGAAATGATTGCCAACCTAACCACTGGTTTGGCCACGATGACCGGGCGGGTCAAAACAATTCTTCAGCCGAGCGGAAACTAATGAACAATCCAGTACTTTCTATTGCTGCAGGATCTTCAGGTCTAAGAATTGAAAAGCTGCGAAAGTCTTATCGAAAGAAGACGGTGATCCGCGACGTTTCCATGACCCTTGACCGATCAGAGGTAGTGGCGTTGTTGGGGCCGAACGGCTCTGGTAAAACAACGACTTTTTATTCAGTGGCCGGGCTGGTTTTCCCCGAAGCAGGTACAGTCACGATTGATGGGCAGATTGTAACCACCTTGCCAATGTACCGGCGTGCCCGTTTGGGAATCGGATACTTGCCTCAAGAAATGTCGATCTTTCGCGGGATGAGCGTCGAAGACAACATTTCTGCCGTGTTGGACATTACTGTTGATCACGCGCATCGCCGAAAGGAACGATTGGAAGAACTGCTCGCTGATTTTTCAATCGAGCACTTGCGTCGCGCGCCTGCATTGGCACTGTCGGGCGGAGAACGCCGCCGGGTGGAAATCGCGCGGTGCCTGGCGGCGAACCCGAAATATCTGTTGCTGGACGAGCCTTTTGCCGGGGTCGATCCCATAAGCGTCGGGGATATCCGTCATCTTGTTGCTGATCTGAAAAAACGCGGCATCGGTGTGTTGATCACTGACCATAACGTACGGGAAACATTGGAAATCGTGGATCGCGCCTACATCTTGCATGACGGGCAGGTTTTGATGTCGGGCACGCCGGACGAAGTGGTGGAAAACGAAAACGTGCGGCGTGTGTATTTGGGTGAAAACTTCCGTATTTCATGAGCTTGCGTGTTTTGGTGTCGGGAACCCAAAGGAAATCGCGTATATACACGCCTGTTTTGATTGACTCTTCCGCCGTCTCTTGCCTCAATTGGTGTATGGCATTTCATCGGTTCCAATTTGGATCTCGACCTCCCTTCGCGGAAGGGCCGGGGCGAAATAAACTGCAGAAATCGTCGTTACCCCCCACCCGATAACAACAAGCTCGTTGCGTAACGCAACGTCATAATGGGTGTGAATTGTGAAGGAGACCACATGCGTTACCAAATCAGCGGAAAACAGATCGACATTGGTGCGGCTCTGCAGACCCACGTGCAGACTGAACTGGGCGAGGTCGTTGGAAAATACGCCCAGCGGCCAACGGATGCCAACGTCGTCTTTTCCCGTTCAGCGCATGAATATGTGTGCGAATCTACTGTACATCTGTCCACTGGCCTGACGGCGCAAGCCAAAGCACATGCGACTGAGATTTATGCGGCGTTCGAGGCGTGCTGTGACAAGATGGAAACACAATTGCGTCGTTATAAACGTCGCCTAAAGGATCATCACAAGGATCGGTCCGAGCCGGTTGAACTCTTTGGCGCGTCCTCTTATATCCTCGCCTCTGACGAATCGGAGACGGCCGACGAACCGGAATCGCTGCAGCCAATGATCGTGGCTGAGATGGAAACTAAAATTCCATCGCTTAGTGTAGGTGAGGCCGTTATGCAGATGGAGCTTGCTGGCGCACCGGTGCTAGTGTTCCGCAATGAGAGCAAGGATGGATTAAATGTCGTGTATCGTCGGGACGACGGTAACATAGGCTGGATTGATCCATAACAGGCAAGGGTAACTGGGCGCCTTCTGCAAGGTCAGGAGGCCGTCATGGAGCATGATTATGGAGCTTTCGAGCATACTAAAGCCCGAAGCAGTACGTGTTTTATCGGCAGCTTCCAGCAAGAAGCGGCTTTTTCAAGAGATCGGAGATGTCGCGGCATCAACGATGGGTTTGGATTCGCAGTCGATTGTCGACAACCTGCTGGAGCGTGAAAGTCTGGGTCCAACCGGTGTCGGACATGGCGTTGCCCTGCCGCATGCGCGCCTATCCGATCTGGAAGCGGTAGCCGGAGTGTTTATTCTGCTGGAAAAACCACTCGATTTCGGATCCGTCGACAGACAGCCAGTAGATCTTGCGTTTTCGCTATTTGCACCGGAGGAAGCCGGCGTCGATCATTTAAAGGCACTTGCACTTGTTTCACGTACGCTCCGCGAATCGACAGTCTGCGCCAAACTGAGGTCTAACCCAGACCCGGTGAAGTTATACGCCATTCTGACCGAGGCGCAGTCTATGCAGGCTGCGTGATCTTCGGAAAGTTTAGCAAACGATGGTGCTTGTTATTTGAAACACTTGCGTCTGTTTCAATGGACTAAGAACCCAATTTTCAACTGACTTACCTGGGTCAGCCACCAGCGCCCATTTCCAATGTCCACCAGATTTTCCCGCCGCCTTCCTGGTGCCAGGCAAATCCCATCTGCGTTGCATTGGGGTCCATGATGACAGCCCTTGGGCCGGGCTCTTGCATCCACGCGGCCAGCGTTTCAGTTTCAGTTTCATAAGTCTCGGAGATAGCCTCGCCAAGGAATCTGCCGGAATACCCCGACCGAGCGGCGCGATCGATGGGTGATGATCCGTCAGAACCAAAGTGCCATGGGCGATTCTGTCGTGCCATATCCTTGGAATGGGTTGCCGCAGCAGCATTCAGACGAGAATTGAGCTGCACCGGCTGGAGGCCCTGCGCCTGACGCAAAGCATTGACCGAGTCCAGCATCCGGAATTGCAGCTTTTCCGGGTTGCCTCGAATCTTGTAAACCGTCGGTAATGGTCGCCCATCCGCCCCTATGGCGGTCGTGCGCGAAGTATCGCAAGCTGTCAGCGCGACAAGGCAAATCGAAAGAAAAATTAGAATACGCGTCATGTTGGGCCCAAATTTTGTGTCGATAAGGGAAATAGCCTGCATGAAGCCCTGGGGCAAATGCGCATTGGTGTTAACCCGCATGATTCTGCCGGTTTGATTTGCGACTGAAGCATTCTAGCAATAGAATACATTAGTTTTTTGAGATTCTCTTAGAGAAGGACCGCCCATCATGGTCAAGAAGAACATTTTACAGCCGACGCGCCGCGGTTTCATGGCCGGTGCAATGGTCAGCCTCGCATCGCCTGCAGTCGCTCAATATATCCCGGGTGACCCGCTGCGACCTGCGCCGGAACCGGAACCGGAGGTTCGGCGCAACGTGTCGGGCTTTCGTGCGCTGGACTGGCGACCTTATTTCTCGAATACCAGAAATGGTGCGATTTTGGTCGATACAGTGTCTAGAGCGTTGCATTACTGGTCTGATGATCAAACCGTATACAAACTTTACCCTTCTTCGGTGCCGCTAACCGAAGAATTGACCCGAAGGGGTCGAACAAGTGTGATCCGCAAGGTCGAAGGCCCTAGCTGGTCTCCGACGCCTTCGATGAAGAAGCGAAATCCGGAATGGCCCGATTATATCCCACCTGGGCCGGATAACCCTTTGGGAACGCACGCTTTGTACCTAAGCTGGAAGTATTATCGCATTCATGGAACCCATGACACGCGAAAAATCGGGCGTAGGTCTTCGAATGGCTGCATTGGATTGTTCAACGAGGACATCGCTGAGCTGTTCGGAATGGCCAGGGTTGGCACGCAAGTGTTGCTAATTTGACGACATTTTGGCGCACGAACTCTCTTGGATCGCAAGTTGCAATTGCATTCCCCATGCATTGCTGATTAATAAAATTCACGAGGTAAGTCTTGGATGCGCGATCCAGATCAATGGATTCGCGCAAATTCTGGAGGTTAATTATGAAGAAACTCGTTCTCGCTGCTGCACTGACTGCTGCCGCTTCGACCGCATATGCTGGCAACCTGGAAGAGCCGGTTGTTGAAGCACCTGTAGTTGTCGAAGAAACTCAGGGTTCGTCGCAGGGCATCATCCTGCCGTTGATCCTGCTGGTTGTTGTAGCCGCGGCTGTCGCAGCAAGCTAAGTCGACGAGACACTACCAATTAAAGAGGCGGTGGACTGGTCCACCGCCTTTTTTTGTTACTCCAGCCATCCAAGCAGGTTGTCCTGAATAATTTTTCCCAAAGCTGTAATGTGCGATTCGTCGTCGTTGAGGCAGGGAATATAGGTGAAACTTTCACCGCCAGCCTCTTCAAAGCTTTCTTTTATCTCTTCGTTAATCTCTTCCAGCGTTTCGATGCAATCCGCGGAAAATGCAGGTGCTATTACGGCGATGTTCTTTTTCCCTTGCCGCGCAAGATCGGCAACGTGGTCAACTGTGTAGGGTTTCAACCACTCCTCGGGTCCGAATCGCGATTGGAAAGTCGAAATAATCTGATCATCGTTCCAACCAAGGCGCTCTTTCAAAAGTCTTGAGGTTTTTACGCATTGACAGTGATAGGGGTCACCCTGTTTTAGATACCGTTCCGGCATTCCGTGGTAAGAGCAGACCAATATGTCTGGCTTATCTTCCATCAATGCGTAAGCGCGTTCAACCGAACCAGCCAGAGCGTCAATATAAGCGGGTTCACTGAAATAAGCGGGAACGGTTCGGCTGGCAGGTTGCCAGGTCTCCTCCATCAGGGCGCGGAAAAACTGATCGTTGGCCGTCGCCGTCGTTGCACCGGCGTATTGCGGATAAAGAGGAAAAAACAGGATCCGGTCGCAACCTTCTGCCACCATATGCCGGACTTTAGATTTGGTGGCCGGATTTCCGTATCGCATGCAGAAATCAACCAGCACCTTATCACCGTATCGCTCATGCATGGCTTTTTGCAATTTGGCGGTCTGGTCTTTGGTGATCGTCATCAACGGACTTTCACCTTTGTCGTGGTTCCAGATCGATTTATACGCCTCACCAGAACTAAACGGGCGTTTTGTCAGGATGATGCCTTGCAGAATTGGCTGCCATTTCCATGGTGGATAGTCGATCACACGTCGATCTGACAGAAACTCGTTCAGATAGCGCCGCATCGGCCAATAAGTGTAATCGTCCGGTGTACCAAGATTTGCCAATAATATTCCCACACGGCCCATTTTGACTTTTGGGTGATCCGCTGGTGCGTGCGCGGGGCGAATGGCATCAAACATTTTGGACTTCCTGATTTTCCTGTTCTGACCTCAGATAACGGGAAATGCTCGCTCGTCAATCAGGCAGTTTACGTTCATCTGTGCGTAGGGCATGAGCCAGCCGCGTCTGGGCCGACCCCGGACGGAGCGGTTTGGGCTGGCTGTCATCTGGTGACCAGCCGGTCAGGCAAATCAATTCGAATGTAGCTGTCAGGCGCCCAGAAGGAGATGTGAAATTCTCCGAATAAATGGCCTGTGCCGCGTTGAACAGCCCTCGACGGGTAAGTGTTCTTCGACGCGCTGAAAGTGCATTCGTTTCTCCCATGGATCGAAGATCATGCATCAGATGCCACAGATCGCGGTATTCCACACTCAGCGGCACGGAGTCTGCTACCGGCAGCGCAAATCCGGCTCTCTGCAGCAAACCTCCTAAATCACGCAGTTCGCCCATAGGAGCGACGCGTGGGCTTAGCCCGCCGGTTATTTCGATCTCAGCTTGACCCAATGCGGCGCGTAATTCGGTCAGGGTATCGCCGCCCAAACAGATTGCCAGCAGCAATCCGTCTGGGCGCAACGCCCGGTGGCATTGGATTAATTGACCGACTGGATCGTTGGCCCAGTGTAGAGCCATGGCGTGGATCACTAGGTCATTCGAAGCCGGAGACAGTTCCAGTACGTCATCGTCCAAAACAACGTCGGCCTCCGGAAACCTTTCGGTCCAGACTTTTGGGAACGGGCTGACAATTATGGGAGACGTAAATGTCTTGTTAACCAACTTCAGGCGATCATGTACTTCATCGGCCGCTGCGCGATGCAGAAACAGATCCTCGATGCGCGCCCGGGCGCGGTGAAGGTCAAGGATCTTACGATCAAAAAGTGAGGGTGCGTTGGAGGCAGGTAACTTCATGAGCCGCACGTATCGCATTCGTCAACGGATTCAAACTGCTGTTGAGCTAATCTATCCACCGCGTTGCATGGGTTGCGGCGACCTGACGGAATCAGATTTCGGCCTTTGCGGTAAATGCTGGAGGGAAACACCGTTTATCAGCGGGACTGTTTGTGAGAGCTGCGGGATACCGATGCCCGGTGCAAAAGACGGTTATCGTATTGAATGTGACGATTGCCTGAAATCACGGCGTCCGTGGAAGGACGGACGCGCCGCCCTGATTTATCAGGGAAAGGCCCGGTCCTTAATTCTCGCTTTGAAACACGGAGATCGCCCAGAACTGGCACGACCCGCTGCGCATTGGATGTGCCAGGCCGGGCGCGAGCTTTTTTATGGAAACATGCTCCTAGCGCCTGTCCCGTTGCATTGGACGCGACTGTTGAAACGTAGATACAATCAATCCGCTTTGCTGGCTCAGCAGTTGGCGCGGGAAACCGGAATGGACTTGTGTCCGGATCTGTTGGTGCGGACAAAAAGAACACCGATTTTGGATGGAAAGACGGCCACAGAGCGCGTCCAAGTCATGTCAGGATCGGTCTCTGTCAATCGGCGTTGGGTGGAACGGGTTCAAAGGCGAAAAGTGCTTTTAGTTGATGATGTGATGACTTCCGGCTCGACCCTTTCGGCCTGCGCGAATGCCTGTCTTTCAGCAGGGGCCAATAATATTTTCGTGCTGGTGCTGGCGCGCGTTGCCAAGGATGCCTAATTCGCGCAAGAATGTGCGAAATCCAAAGGTATAGAATATGAAGCTGGTTGAAATATACACCTCTCCGTTGTGCGGTTATTGCCACGCGGCCAAACGACTGCTGAATCAAAAGGGCGTCGAGTTCACAGAAGTCGATGTGCTGCTGCATCCAAAGCGTAAGCCCGAAATGGTGGAACGTGCAGGTGGCAAACGAACGGTACCGCAGATTTTTATTGGCTCGACGCACGTCGGTGGTTGCGATGACTTGTACGAGCTTGAGCGTCAGGGCAAGCTGGACCATTTGCTTGCTGCATGATGAAAACTGCACTGCTGCAAATCACTTCGTCTGACGATCCGGCCGAAAACTTGGAAATGGTTCGGTCGATGATGAGCGATGCCGCCGGCATGGGCGCACAGTTCATTCTGACGCCAGAGGTCACAAATTGCGTTTCGACCAGTGCGACGCGTCAAGTTGAGGTTTTGCAGCATGAGGCAGATGACATTTCTTTGGCGGGTCTGCGTAGTGAGGCTGCGAAGTTGGGGGTTTGGCTACTGATTGGGTCTCTTGCCATTAAGACGCAGGACAAGGACGGACGTTTTGCAAATCGGTCGTTCTTGATCGATCCGCAAGGGCAGATAGTGGCCCGATATGACAAGATCCACATGTTCGACGTGCAAGTTTCAGACGCCGAAATTTTTCGGGAGTCCAAGAATTACAGGCCCGGCCGCAAGGCAGTGGTCGCAGAGACAGAGTTTGGAAAAATCGGCCTGACGATCTGCTACGATATTCGTTTTGCGCATCTCTATGCAGCACTCGCTCAGGCGGGTGCGCGTATTCTGACAGTTCCGTCAGCATTCTCTCCGGTGACCGGCGCGGCACATTGGGAATCGTTGTTACGCGCCCGAGCTATTGAAAACGGCTGCTGGGTACTTGCACCTGCGCAAACGGGTGAACACCCGAAAACCCGGGGAAAGACGCGCCACACTCATGGTCACAGCATGGTTGTTTCCCCTTGGGGAGAGGTGCTGATCGACGCAGGGACTGATCCGGGCATTCACATTTTCAATTTGGATGATAGTTCTGTGACAGAGGCGCGCCGTCGTGTGCCCTCGCTTTCACATTGCCGTCCTTTCGACGGACCTTGATCCAGAACCGGACCATGACTGAAGATACAAACGCCCTGGCGGTCACTTTGTTCAGCGAGATTCTGACCGCAGATCAATTATTGCGGAACCGGCTGAGCCGTGTACTGCCAAAAGGTATGGAGATTTCTCACTTTTCGGTCCTGAACCATTTGGTCTTCGCTGGGGACGAGCGCAGTCCGGCACAATTGGCCAATACGTTTCACGTAACACGCGGCGCAATGACCAATACTTTGGCCAAGCTGGAATGGGCAGGTTACATTCACATCCGGCCTGACTGGGACGATGCGCGTAGAAAAATGGTAGCGATCAGCCCAGCAGGTCGTCGTGCGAGGGATCAAGCGATTTCGTCGATAGCTCCGCTGATCAACCAAGTGGTCGAAGAGTTGGGTCATGAACGCGTGCGCGCAACACTTCCTGTCCTTCGCGACTTGAGAATGCAGTTGGAAGGTGAATAGCCTCAGCCGGGCTTTACGCTTGCCGTTACGTAATTCACGCTCAGGTCGCGGTGGGATATGGACCAGCTCCATCGAATTGGGTTGAACACAAATCCCTTGCGATCCACCGGGTTCAATCCGGCGTTTCTCAGCAGCTCGAACAGTTCGTCCGGTGTGATGAACTTATTCCACTCATGCGTACCGCGAGGTAGCCAACGCATTACCACTTCGGCTCCAAAGATGGCCATCGCGTAAGATTTCGGATTGCGGTTGATGGTCGAGCAAATTTCCAATCCACCGGGTTTCAAAAGTTGTTGCGTTGCCGTCAGAAAACTCAGCGGGTCCGCTACGTGTTCGACAACTTCCATATTCAGAACAATGTCAAATTGTTCGCCTGCTGCTGCCATCGATTCGGCAGTGGCGTGGCGATAATCGATCGAAAGTCCGGATTTTTCGGCGTGAATGCGTGCGACAGGCAGGTTGCCTTCGGCCGCATCCGCACCTACGACTTCAGCGCCAAGACGTGCCATGGGTTCACTTAGCAAACCGCCACCACACCCAATGTCAAGCAGGCGCAAACCTTTAAAAGGGGACAAAGTCGTCAAATCACGATCAAATTCTCCCGCGATCTGCTGTGTGATATAATCCAACCGACAAGGGTTGAGCATGTGCAGCGGTTTGAATTTTCCGTGCGGGTCCCACCATTCGGCGGCCATAGCCTCGAATTTTGCGATCTCTGACGGGTCCACTGTGTTCGGATGCGCTTGCATTCCTGTCTCCGTATGCTCTTTTACGCTTAGGGACTATATAGGCCAATAATGGACAAGTACTCGGACCAAAAGCGCGCAGTTCAATATTTGTACCCGCCGATCGATCCGTTCGATCAGCGAATGGTGGATATGGGCGATGGGCACCGGATATATGTCGAGCAATCAGGCAATCCGGACGGTATACCTGTTGTTGTTCTGCACGGTGGGCCAGGCGGCGGTTGCAGCCCCGCGATGCGGCGATATTTCGATCCGCAGGCATATCGTGTGATTTTGTTCGATCAGCGAGGGTGCGGACGATCCCGCCCCACCGCGTCGGTACAAAACAACACGACCTGGCATCTTGTCGCCGACATAGAGCGATTGCGGAAGTTGTTCGAGATCGAGAAGTGGATAGCCTTCGGCGGCAGTTGGGGCGCCACTCTTGCACTCGCATATGCGCAAACCCATCCGGGCCGTGTCAGCTGCTTGGTGCTTAGGGGAGTCTTTATGATGACTCAAGCCGAGTTGGATTGGTTCTATGGCGGTGGAGCGGGTAAGTTCTGGCCCGAACAATGGGCCAAATTCACATCTCTGCTGCCGGAATCGGAACAGTCCGATGCTATTAGGGCTTACAACAAACGCCTGTTCTCAGGCGATCGCGCGACAGAGATTCTGTATGCCCGGGCTTGGTCTCATTGGGAAAACGCACTTGCATCAATTCACACCAACGGGTCGGTCGGGGAAAGCCCCGGAGAATACGCGCGGACCTTTGCCAGACTCGAGAACCATTATTTCATCAACGGCGGTTTCATGGAGTTTGATGGTCAAATCCTAAAGAACATGGACCGGATTGCTCATATCCCGGGCCATATAGTTCAGGGCCGTTATGATATGATCTGTCCACCCAAAGCCGCCTGGAAGCTTTCCGAACGGTGGCCGAACGCCGAGTTGAGAATGGTGCGAAATGCAGGTCACGCCCTTTCAGAGCCGGGCATCAGTGCTGAACTGATCCGAATCATGGATCGCTTGGCGGAGGAGGATGCATGACCCGGATCGATCGCCGAGCGTTGTTTGCATCCGGTGCAGCGGCCGCCTTGCTGGCTGCCACAGGTGCGTCACTTGCGGATATTCCGAAAAAGGGCGGAACCTTGCGTGTGGCAGTGCCCCGCGATGACAGTCTGGAGCAGGTTGCGCGCGGTGCTGTGTTTGACACGCTGACTGAAGTCGCCCCCGATGGTACCCTGCGAGGAGAACTGACGACTAGTTGGGAAACTGACTTCGAGGCGCGGCTTTGGAGTTTTCAGCTTCGCGACGACGTCTTGTTTCACGACGGCGCACCTCTGGATATCCAAGATGTTTTAGTGGTGTTAAGTGAGGTTGGGAAAGTCGAGGCTTTGTCGTCCAATAGCTTGCGGCTTGAGCTTGTTGAGCCCAATCCAGGCTTACCGTTTCTTCTAGCCGATAGCCGCTTTGTCATCACCCGTGGCGGTCAAAGTGTGTCGCCACTGCATGAGGCTAACGGTACCGGTTGTTACAGCGTGGAACGAGCCGAAGACATGCGCCATTTCCTTGGACGTAGGGTTGCGGGGCACTACAAAGACAATTTAGCAGGATGGGCTGAAACGATTGAGGTTATAGTAATCCCCGACGCTCAAGTTCGCGCAGAGGCATTGCGCGACGGTTATGTGGACGTCGCGGCCTTTCCAGACCCCAATGATTTGCGCGGTGTAAGCGGCTTACGGTATTTTCCGTCAAAGGCGGACTCGGCGCTTGCTGTTGCGCCCAACGTAGGTGTGCCACGTCGAGTAGGGGAAGGCCGAGCGCTGGACGACGGCCGCTTGGCTGAAAGATGGTGGTTGGCCTAAAACCTAAGCCCTGAAAATTTGACAAGAAGGTACGTATCACTAACCTGATCAGGTAAGCGGAGGATGTTTAAATGTCCGATAAAACCATTGTCGAAGAACGCGAAAACGGGCCACTGATTGTAAAAAACCTTCATTCGATGCGTGGTTCCGATGGATCCGAGATTGAAGTTAAACAAGTCATGGCTTTGTGCCGTTGCGGGCATTCGGCAAACAAGCCTTTTTGCGATGGTACACATTCTAAGGTCGGCTTTGAAAGCCGTGGAGGAACCCCAGCTGGCAGCGACCGGATTATCGGATATCGCGGCGAATCTGTGACCGTGAGCTTCAATCCGCTTTTGTGCTCGCATGCAGCTGAATGCGGGCGTCTGGCCTCCGACATTTTTAACCCTTCACAAAAACCATGGGTTCAACCAGACCGCGGAACCACCGAAGAAGTTCGTCTAGTAGTATCTGCTTGCCCTTCTGGCGCTTTGGCCTTGGGAGACGATGAAACCCGAGAGCATCTGCATGCCGCCCGTGCCCAGATCGAGGTGCAAAAGGACGGCCCGTATTGGGTTCTCGGGGTCGAGCCGCCTACCGATTTGCAGGCGAAAGGGGCGTGTCAAAGCAAATATGTTCTGTGCCGTTGTGGCAAATCGGGCAACAAACCTTTCTGTGATGGAACGCATCGTGACATAGGGTGGTCGGACACTGATTAGATGGCAGTTGAACAATATCTGACATTCGCCTTGCAGACTCGGATTATCCTGCGTATATGCAAGTTCAACAGCGGCGTGTCGGGCTAAGGTCCGGGGCTCCACCGGAAAAGATCGACGGGCCGCGCGCCCGTTTTTTTGTGCCCGACCGAAGGGTAAAGACCAAATGACTAACGACTTGATAGCCAAAGCTGCCATTGATAGGCGACTGGCCGAGATCATCACACCGGTGATCGAGGATCTGGGGTATGAGCTGGTCCGCATTCGCCTGATGAGCGGCAAACAGACCACTTTGCAGATCATGGCCGATAAGCCTGAAGGCGGCATAGAAGTGGACGATTGCGCCGAGATTTCGAACGCTGTAAGCGCGACTTTGGATGTCGAGGACCCGATACTTGACGCTTATACACTGGAAGTATCCAGCCCCGGCATTGACCGCCCTCTGACCCGTCTCAAGGATTTTGAGACGTTCGAAGGTTATGAGGCCAAGATTGAGACCTCAGAGCTGATCGACGGCCGCCGCCGCTTTAAGGGCGAACTTGCCGGGATCGAAGGGGAAGAAGTCCTGATCAACATCCCGGAAGGGTCTGAGGTGATCACTATTGGGCTGAATTTCGATTGGCTCAGCGATGCTAAATTGGTCCTGACCGATGACCTGATCAAAGAAATGCTGCGCCAGCGCAAGGACGCCGGCGCCTTGAACGAAAATGCCTTCGACGAGATTGAGACCGAAGGGTCCGAAGAGGAGACGAACTGATGGCAATTACGTCAGCCAACCAGCTGGAGCTGTTGCAGACCGCCGAGGCCGTGGCACGCGAAAAGATGATCGACCCCGGTTTGGTCGTCGAAGCGATGGAGGAATCGCTCGCTCGTGCAGCCAAGAGCCGCTACGGCGCCGAGATGGACATTCGTGTATCGATTGACCGCAAAACCGGTAAAGCAACCTTTACTCGGGTCCGGACTGTTGTTGAGGACGACGAGCTTGAAAATTATCAGGCCGAGTTCACTGTAGAGCAGGCCAAACAATATATGGAAAGCCCTGAAGTTGGCGATGTGTTTGTCGAGGAAGTTCCGCCGGTAGAAATGGGGCGGATCGCGGCGCAGTCTGCCAAACAGGTCATTCTGCAGAAAGTTCGCGAAGCAGAGCGGGATCGCCAGTACGAAGAATTCAAAGATCGTGCTGGCACAATTATCAATGGTGCTGTCAAACGCGAAGAATTCGGTAATGTCATTATTGACCTTGGTGGAGCCGAGGCGGTTCTGCGGCGCAATGACAAGATCGGCCGCGAAAGCTATCGCCCCAATGATCGTGTACGTGCCTATATAAAAGAAGTGCGTCGCGAAGTCCGAGGGCACCAGATTTTCCTGTCGCGTACAGCGCCAGAGTTTATGGCCGAGCTTTTCAAAATGGAAGTTCCGGAAATCTATGATGGCATTATCGAAGTCAAAGCGGTGGCACGGGATCCCGGATCGCGCGCCAAGATCGCTGTTATTTCGTACGACGGTTCCATTGATCCCGTCGGTGCCTGCGTTGGTATGCGCGGGAGCCGTGTTCAGGCGGTCGTGAATGAACTTCAGGGCGAAAAGATCGATATCATCCCTTGGAATGAAGATCAGCCAACCTTCTTGGTGAACGCTCTGCAACCGGCCGAAGTGTCCAAAGTGGTTCTGGACGAGGAAGCGGGCAAGATCGAGGTTGTGGTCCCCGAGGAACAGTTGAGCCTTGCCATAGGGCGCCGAGGTCAAAACGTACGTCTGGCCAGCCAGCTAACAGGCCTGGACATCGACATCATGACCGAAGCCGAAGAATCGGCGCGTCGCCAGAAGGAATTCGAAGCCCGTACCCAATTGTTTATGGACAGCCTGGATTTGGATGAATTCTTTGCCCAACTGTTGGTTTCCGAAGGCTTCACTAATCTTGAAGAAGTTGCATATGTGGAAATCGAAGAGCTGTTGGTTATCGACGGTGTAGATGAAGGAACCGCGCAGGAACTGCAGACCCGAGCCCGTGAATTCCTTGAGGCTCAGGCCAAAGCGGCTTTGGATGCTGCTCGAGCTTTGGGTGCCGAGGATAGCCTTATTGAATTCGAAGGGCTGACACCCCAGATGGTAGAAGCGCTGGCCAAGGACGATGTGAAGAATTTGGAAGACTTCGCAACGTGCGCGGATTGGGAATTGGCAGGCGGTTGGACAACTGTCGATGGAGAGCGCATCAAGGATGATGGTGTCTTGGAACCTTTTGGCGTTACGCTGGAAGAGGCTCAGGATTTGGTAATGACTGCGCGGATCATGTTGGGTTGGGTTGATCCAGCCGAGTTGGAGCAGGTCGCGGAAGAAGGCGAAGCAGTCGAAGAGGAGGCAGAGGCCTGATCTCAGGCCTCGGATGGTGCGAATGGGTCGCGGCGGCGTCCATAAAGATCGGTCTGACGGACCCGAGCGCAAGTGCATTGCGACTGGCGAGGTACAGCCAAAATATGGGTTGATCCGATTTGTGACGGGACCGGATGGTCAGGTTTATCCGGATGTCGCGTCCAAGCTGCCGGGACGTGGTGTCTACGTAGCCGCTGACCGGGTCGCCTTGGACAAGGCTGTGGGCAAAAAGTTGTTTGCCCGAGGTTTTAAGGCGCAGGTCGGCATACCGAACGACCTAACGGCCGAAGTGGAACGTCAAGTGTTGCGTCGGGTGATTGAATTGCTGAGCCTCGCCCGAAAGTCTGGCGATGCGGTCGCAGGATACGAAAAGGTCAAGACCTGGCTGGACAGGGAAGAAGCTCAGGTGCTGATTCAGGCTGCCGATGGATCGGGGCGCGGAAAGTCAAAATTAAGCACTCCGCACTTTGGAAATTACATCGGCTGGTTGACTGCGGACGAGTTAGGGCAGGCATTTGGGCGCCAAACTGTGATTCATGCGGCGCTCGCCTCTGGCGGACTCGCCAAACGTGTTGTAGAGGAAGCGCAGCGCTTGCGCGGTTTGCGCGAAAAGGATGACGGCGGCAGCGGCCGCTCGGAAGGGTAAGAAGCTTTATGAGCGATAATGACGGCAAAAAGACATTGGGTCTGCGTGGCGGGGCACGTCCCGGAAATGTGAAACAAAGTTTCAGCCATGGACGGACCAAGAATGTCGTGGTGGAAACCAAGCGCAAACGCGTCGTGGTTCCCAAGCCGGGCGCGACCAAGCCCGGTGCTGGCGCCGCACCTTCGGGTGACCCATCGCGTCGACCTGCGGGAATTTCCGATGCGGAAATGGCACGCCGCATGAAGGCGCTGCAAGCGGCCAAAGCAAGAGAGGCTGAAGAGGTCGCCGCACGTGAGGCCGAGGAAAAAGCGCGCGAGGAAGAACGTGCCCGCCGTCGCGCCGAACAAGAGGCCAAGGAACGCGAACAGCGTGAAGCTGAAGAGCGCGCTCGGGCAAAGGCCGAAGAGGAAGAGCGTAGCCGAAAAGAGGCCGAGGAAGCAGCTAAGCTTGCTGCTGCAGCTCCGCCGCCAGAAGAGCCTAAGGCGGCCAGGGCGCCATCGAGCAAACCGGCACCGGCTTCGGCGTCGCGCAAGCAAGATCGCGAACGAGAGCAGCGCGGGTCACGTAAAGGCCGAGACGACAACCGCCGCTCGGGTAAGCTGACACTGGGACAGGCGACCGGCGGCGAAGGCAGTCGCCAACGTTCCATGGCATCAATGAAGCGAAAGCAGGAGCGCGCTCGTCAAAAAGCTATGGGCGGTACGGTCGAGCGGGAAAAGGTAATCCGTGATGTTCAGCTGCCTGAGGCGATCATGGTTTCCGAGTTGGCCAACCGGATGGCTGAACGAGTCGCCGATGTGGTTAAGTCGTTGATGCAGATGGGTATGATGGTGACGCAGAACCAAACCATCGATGCAGACACTGCGGAACTGATCATCGAAGAGTTTGGTCACAAGGTCACCCGCGTCTCTGATTCGGACGTCGAAGACGTCATTAAGGAAGTTGAAGACGCAGATAAGGATCTCAAACCGCGTCCGCCTGTGATTACGATCATGGGCCACGTTGACCATGGTAAGACCTCGTTGCTGGACGCCATCCGCGATGCCCGCGTTGTGGCTGGTGAAGCTGGCGGTATCACGCAGCATATCGGTGCCTATCAGGTAAAAACTGATGATGGTGTCACACTGACATTCCTTGACACGCCGGGCCACGCGGCATTTACGTCGATGCGCTCGCGCGGGGCTCAGGTGACGGATATCGTCGTTTTGGTTGTTGCTGCTGATGACGCGGTGATGCCGCAGACCATCGAGGCGATCAATCATGCCAAAGCGGCTGGTGTCCCGATGATTGTTGCGATCAACAAGATCGACAAGCCCGAGGCGAACCCGGACAAGGTGCGAACGGACCTGTTGCAACACGAGGTCATCGTCGAAAAGATGTCGGGTGAGGTTCAGGACGTTGAAGTTTCAGCGATTACGGGCCAAGGCCTCGATGAATTGCTGGAAGCTATTGCACTGCAGGCCGAGATTCTGGAACTCAAAGCCAATCCAGATCGGGCAGCGCAAGGCGCCGTGATCGAGGCGCAACTGGACGTGGGTCGTGGCCCCGTAGCTACCGTTCTGGTTCAGAATGGTACACTGCGTCAGGGCGATATCTTTGTTGTTGGCGAGCAGTACGGTAAGGTCCGCGCTTTGATCAACGATAAGGGAGAGCGCGTCAAAGAGGCAGGGCCTTCTGTCCCGGTTGAAGTTTTGGGTCTCAACGGCACCCCTGAAGCGGGTGATGTTCTGAATGTGACTGAAACCGAGGCGCAGGCACGCGAAATCGCAGCCTATCGTGAGCAGGCCGCAAAAGACAAGCGAGCTGCCGCCGGTGCCGCGACCACCCTTGAACAACTGATGCAGAAAGCCAAAGAAGACGAAAACGTCACCGAATTGCCCATTCTGATGAAAGCTGACGTTCAAGGTTCTGCCGAAGCCATTGTTCAGGCAATGGAGAAAATCGGTAACGAAGAAGTGCGTGTACGAGTCCTGCATTCCGGTGTCGGTGCTATCACCGAGACGGATGTTGGACTTGCCGAAGCTTCAGGTGCACCAATCTTTGGTTTTAACGTCCGTGCCAATGCTTCTGCGCGAAATACCGCGAACCAAAAAGGTGTGGAAATCCGTTACTACTCGGTGATTTATGATCTAGTGGACGATGTTAAAGCCGCTGCATCAGGTCTGCTAAGCGCAGAGATTCGTGAGAAATTCATCGGTTACGCCGAGATCAAAGAGGTCTTCAAGGTTACTGGTGTCGGCAAGGTCGCGGGCTGTTTGGTTACAGAAGGTGTGGCACGCCGGTCGGCAGGTGTACGCCTACTGCGCGACAATGTGGTAATCCACGAGGGCACGCTCAAGACGCTGAAGCGTTTCAAGGACGAAGTGGCGGAAGTTCAATCCGGTCAGGAATGCGGTATGGCATTCGAAAACTATGACGATATCCGAGCTGGTGACGTCATCGAGATTTTCGAACGCGAAGAAGTAACTCGCACGCTCGACTAAGCGAGCGACGCGATAAGATGTCGGAGCAGCGGTCCTTTGGGCCGCTGTTTTTTTCGGTAAAGTGTCTAATCGGCCCGATGGGACAGAAAACTGTACGAAGGCAGCACGATGTCGAAATGATTTTTGCCATCCTGCAGATCAAAGCTAACGGCATGGCCTGCTTTGCGCAAAAGCTCGGCATAGTCGCGGCTTTGTCGAATGAATTCAGATGTGTCGCGCTCGGCAACTGTTACCCGGTATCGTGGACCCGGTAGAGGCAGGTTCAGGCAGGGCGATAGGTCGTGCACCTCGGTCTTGCTCAGTTGAAGGGGGTCGTTAACTGGCGTAAGGCTGATTGGTTCCAGATCGTAAATACCACTGATCAGTATTACATTTCGCACGCGTAAACCTGCCTGAGCTAATTCGTTCGAAGACGTTGCCATGACCATAGAAACGAGATGCGCACCGGCGCTATGGCCGGACAGGGTAACATTAGCCGGATCAAAACCCAAAGATTTGCTTTGCGAAGCAAGCCAAAGCAGAGCATCCCGGCATTCCGTGACCATCTGACCCATGCGTGCAAACGGCGCCAGTGTATAGTTCAGCGCTGCAAAAGCCTGACCGTTTTCATGCAGTGCTGGGGCCATCATTGCCGATTCACGCTGGCTGAGGGCTTGCCAGTAACCCCCGTGTATGAAGACATGCAACGGTGCATCCTCGACCGCCGAAGGAAAAAAATCGAGCACTTGCTCGGCTTTTTCACCGTAGGCGAGGTTTTCCTGAACGGGCAAATTCACCCGTGCCTGAGCACTAAGCGCAGCGAAACTTGTGATATAGGGCGTCAGATCGCCTCCTATCATCGAACTCGGTGCGTATTCCCGGTCCAGTTCTGCTTTAGAAAACCCTCGATATAGCATTTTGGGTGTGCCCCCCAATCCAAGACTCCATTGCACACACCTTAAAGACATTAGAAAAGCACAACTCAAGGACCGTGGGTAAAAAAGCGAAATACTATTAAGAGAATTCGCATTCCACATCTGATCAACCAGATTAGAGAAGCCGAATAGTTTTTGGCTTTTTAAAGACTTGTCTCAAACGTTCTCTGCTTAGATGTCGGAATTCAAATTTCGGCTTGTCTAAGGTTACGTATCAAGTCCAGTCTAGAACAACCTTTCCGGATTGCCCGGACTTCATTGCTTCAAATCCTTTAGCGAAATCGTCTACGGCAAATCGGTGGGTTATTACGCGGGACACGTCCAACCCATTCTGAAGCATTGCGATCATTTTGTACCAGGTCTCGAACATTTCCCGCCCGTAAACTCCTTTGATAGTGATTGCCTTGAAAACGATACGTGACCAATCCACCGGAGATTTGCCCGGCGGAATACCCAGCAACGCGATTTTGCCGCCCATGACCATCGCCTCAACCATCTGATCCAGCGCTGTTTGCGAGCCTGACATTTCCAAGCCTACATCGAAGCCTTGGGTCATACCAAGTTCTGCAATTACGTCTTCAAGTTCTTCTTGGCTAACATCCACGGTGCGTAAGTTTGGCACAACATAAATCGCAAGTTTTAGACGGTCCGGGTTAATGTCCGTTATCACGACATGACGCGCGCCTGCATGTCGGGCGACGGCAGCAGCCATTATACCGATTGGACCTGCGCCGGTAATCAGAACATCTTCACCCAACAAATCGAAGCTCAGGGCAGTGTGTACAGCGTTTCCAAGCGGGTCTAGAATGGCCCCGATATCATCAGAAATATCATCAGGCAGAGGAACGACGTTAAACGCGGGCAACTTGAGATATTCGGCGAAAGCCCCCTGTTCATTCACGCCGATCCCGCGCGTGCCAGGGTCCAGGTGAAATTTACCTGCGCGACTTTGTCTGCTGTCGGTGCCAATTAAGTGCCCTTCACCTGAACAGCGTTGACCAATTTCCAACCCGGTTACATTGCGCCCAATTTCTAAGATCTCACCAGCGAATTCATGGCCAGTGATCATTGGTATCGGTACAGTGTGCTCTGCCCATTCATCCCAATTCCAGATGTGGATATCGGTCCCGCAAATCCCAGTTTTGTTGACGCGGATCAGCACTTCGTCTGGTCCGATCTCGGGGACCGGAGCCTGCACCATCCACAAACCTTCTGCTGGTAGAGACTTTTCCAAAGCCTTCATCGTGTTTGCGTGCATCAGATTATCCCCAGCTCTTTGCCGACCTTACCAAAAGCCCGTAACGCCCGGTCCAGTTCGTCCCTTGTGAGTGCCGCGTTCATCTGTGTTCTTATCCGCGCCTGCCCTCGTGGAACGACAGGAAAGAAAAATCCTGAGACATATACGCCTTCATCAAAAAGTCGCGACGCCATCTCTTGGGCGAGGTTGGCTTCGCCCAACATTACTGGAATGATCGGATGTTCGCCCGGCAAAAGGTCAAAACCCAATTTTTCCAACCCGGCGCGCCAATATTTGGCGTTTCCAAACAATTGGGAACGCAGGAATTCGCCCTCTTGAACCAGGCGGATAGCCTCAAGCCCAGCGGCGACGATGGATGGCGGCAGCGAGTTGGAAAACAAATAGGGCCGCGCCCGCTGCCGCAGCAGGTCGATGACTGGCTGCGGCCCGGCGATATAACCGCCGATCGCTCCTCCTAGTGCCTTGCCCAAAGTTCCTGAGAGTATATCCACTTCAATGCCAAAGTGATCCGGAGTACCCGCTCCGTTTGGACCCATAAAACCCGTTGCATGGCAGTCATCGACCATGACGATAGCATTGTACTTGTCTGCCAGTTCTCGGATTTTGGGTAGGTTCGCCAGGTATCCGTCCATTGAGAATACACCATCGGTGGCGATCATTATGTGCCGCGCGCCATCTTCCCGTGCTTGTTTCAGCCACGCCTCAAGATCGTTCATATCGTTGTTCAGATACCGATACCGCTTGGCCTTGCACAACCGAATTCCGTCGATGATCGACGCGTGGTTCAAACTGTCTGATATGATGGCATCTTCGGGGCCTAATAAAGGTTCAAATAGCCCGCCATTAGCGTCAAAGCAGGCTGCGAAAAGGATCGAGTCGTCCTTATTCAGGAAACTTGCCAGCTTCTGCTCCAACTCACGGTGGATATCCTGCGTACCGCATATAAACCGGACTGAGGCCATGCCGAACCCTTTGGGGCCCATTGCATTCGTGGCTGCATCGATCAACGCGGGATGATCAGCAAGACCCAGATAGTTGTTGGCGCACAAATTGATAACTTGCTTACCACCCACAGTGATTTCGCCGCCCTGTGGCGAGGTGATCATTCGTTCGCGTTTGTACAATCCTTCAGCTTGGATTTGCGCGAGTGTGTCCGTGATGTGGGACAGGAATGCATCTGCCATGGCGATCTCCTTTTACTGAGTCGTGTTTCTAACATAGCGGAGAAAATTCCCAAATAGGAGAAATGCGAAATTACGGAAAATAATCCGTAAAGACGGAAATTGGTCGGCATCAGGCGTTTTTGACGATCAGAAAAACTCTGGCTGGGCCACCCGCAGAAGAAATCGAGTGGGACACATCAGCAGCGTAACGGGCCGTATCACCCTGGTGCAGCACCATGTTGGCAGCACCAGAACTTACGTGCACGGAACCTTCCAAAACTGTCAGCTGTTCTTGTGCGCCACGTGTGTGCGGCTGACTATTCAAAGCTCCGTTATCGTCGAACTGGATGTCATAGACCTCATGGCCCCCAGCTTCCTCGGGCGGCGATAATATGCGGATGCAGCAGTTCTGCCCCATATTATCAATACTGGGCACTTCGGACTTTCTGAGAACCTCGATTTGATCGGTGGCCTTGGCGTCATCTAATAGCCCGGCGAAATCGACCTGTAATGCACGTGTCAAATTCCAAAGCGTAGAAATCGTAGGGCTGCTCTCACCGCGTTCGATCTGGCTGACCATGGACCGGGATACACCGCTGAGGTTAGCAACCGCTTCCAGAGACAGGCCTTTGGCTCGGCGCGCTTCTTTCAGGCGTGCCGGGAGGCGCGTCAGGATATCGTCAGAGTTCTCCGTCATGACGGAATTTGATGGGCGCTGTTGGTGCAAATGTCAATTCCACCTGTGACGGCACGTCTCAGAGGACATGCCCACGAACAGAGTGCATACTGTACCCAATTTCAGGAGGAGCGATCCATGACCGATATCGTAATTTTGGACGGTGCCCGTACGGCAATCGGAACTTTCGGCGGGGCGTTGGCTTCGACTGCGCCAATCGACTTGGCGACTGTTGCAACAGAAGCAGCGATGGAGCGGTCTGGGGTGGAAGGCGGTCAGATTGGGCACGTCGTCTTTGGTCACGTGATCAATACTGAGCCGCGTGACATGTACCTGTCCCGCGTCGCGGCAATTCAGGCAGGTATTCCGAATGGAACTCCTGCTATGAATGTTAACCGTCTTTGCGGATCCGGCGCGCAGGCGATCGTTTCGGCTGTTCAGTCCTTAACAATGGGTGATGCCGAGTTCGCAGTTGCTGGTGGGGCCGAGAGTATGTCGCGCAGCCCATATATCGTACCGCAGGCGCGTTGGGGTGAAAAAATGGGCGATGTCACCTCATTGGATATGATGCTGGGAGCGCTGAACTGTCCGTTTGGGACAGGACATATGGGTGTGACAGCCGAGAATGTCGCTGACGAGCACCAGATCAGCCGAGAGCAAATGGATGAATTTGCTTTGACCAGCCAGACTCGCGCTGCCGCTGCAATCGAGGTCGGTAACTTTGACAGTCAAATTGCTCCAGTACAGGTCAAGGTAAAACGAGAAATGGTGGAATTCAAAGTTGATGAACACCCAAAAGCGACGACGACCGAGGCATTGGCAGGGTTGCGCCCTGTCTTTAAGAAAGACGGTCGAGTGACGGCAGGCAATGCATCCGGGATCAATGATGGTGCTGCTGCCATTGTCTTGGCGACTGCTGTTGCGGCGGAGAAAGCCGGGTTGAAACCCAAGGCACGCGTGCTGGGTTACGCCCATGCCGGTGTAAGACCCGAAGTTATGGGAATCGGCCCGGTTCCCGCAGTACAGAACCTGCTTAAGAAAACGGGTTTGGTCATCGAGGATTTCGACGTAATCGAAAGCAATGAGGCATTTGCGGCTCAGGCCTTGGCCGTCAACCAGGAGCTGGGTTTGGACGCTGGTAAGGTAAACCCAAATGGAGGCGCAATTGCATTGGGTCACCCAGTAGGGGCGACCGGAGCAATCATCACATTGAAAGCACTGTATGAGCTTGAGCGTACAGGTGGTTCCAAAGGATTGATCACAATGTGTATAGGTGGCGGTCAGGGGATCGCGATCGCCATTGAGAGACTATGATCTCTTCAGCTTCAAACGTAGCAGCCATTTGATCTTTAACTGATCGCGTTAAGTACCAGCACAAGCGTTGCGCCTGCGATAGCGCCGATCAATGCAGGAACCCATGCAATCCACAATTGCGATCGCTGCGTTTCATCCTTTTGTGTCTGCGCGATAAGGGCGTTTTCCACCAACGCAGGCAAGCGAGGACCGAACCGGGCCAGAACCATTGCTGTTTTGCCCAGATCGCGAATTGCAGCGCGAGGGCCAATAGATTGCTTGATATAATCTTCGACGACCGGGCGAGCGACTTCCCAAATGTTCATATGTGGGTCGAGCGAACGCGCTACGCCTTCTACGACGACCATGGTACGCTGTAACAGTATTAATTCCGTCCGTGTTTCCATACCAAAGCGTTCCGTCACTTCGAACAGGTAATTCAGGAGACGTCCCATGGAGATATGAGATGCGTCCATACCGAAGATCGGTTCGCCCACCGCGCGCAGGGCGCGGGCAAATTCGTCTACATCCTGATTGGCTGGCACATAGCCTGCTTCGAAATGTACTTCAGCTACACGCTTATAGTCTCGCCGGATGAAACCAAAGAGTATTTCCGCGTAAACCCGACGAGTATATTCGTCGATGTGACCCATGATTCCAAAGTCGTAGGCGATGATGTCGCCGTTGGCAGCGACTTTTAAATTGCCCTGATGCATGTCGGCATGAAAATACCCATCGCGCAGAGCGTGCAACAGGAACAGGCGCAAAACGCGTTCAGCCAAATCTCGGCGGTCATGACCCGCTGCGTCCAATGAGCCGTTTTCGCCCAAAGCGATACCGTCTGCCCAACTGAGTGTCATCACACGGCGCGCGGATAGGGACCAGACAACTGGAGGGAGCCAAAATCCGGAGTCGTTTTTGGTATTGGCTGCATATTCAGAAGCGGCTGAGCTTTCCAGCCTAAGATCCAGTTCGCCACGAACCACTCCATCAAAATGTTCGATCACCTCCATAGGACGCAAGCGGCGTGCCCCTGGGGCAAAAAGCTGCACAATGCGCGCGGCGAAATAGAATGCATCCACATCCTTGCGAAAAGCCCGCTCGATGCCTGGACGTAGAACCTTGACGGCTACGTCTTCGCCGGTGGCCACCAGCTTGGCTTTGTGAACCTGAGCAATAGAGGCCGCAGCGATTGGTTCGCTGAACTCACTAAAAATCTCGGCAATGGGTTGGCCAAGTTCTTTTTCAACTTCGGCCATCGCTTCGGCTTGTGAAAATGGGGGGAGTTTGTCCTGAAGGACGCGTAATTGTTCAGCCAGTTCGTTGCCGACAACGTCTGGCCGCGTGGACAATACTTGCCCGAATTTGATATAGGCCGGACCCAACGCGGTTAACGCACGGGTTGCGGGCGGCATATCCGGATCGCCCTTGTATCCCAGCCATTGAAATGGTTTTCCAAGGGTGTGAGCAATAAACCGAACGGCTCTCGGAGCCTCGAATGCGTCCAACACAACGTTCATCGCGCCTGTACGCTCCAGAGTGGCGCCTGTCCGGATCAGGCGGATTATGTTGTGGGGTCCACGCATACGTCAGATTTTCCATCCTGAATGCAGCGCAGCGATGCCCATGCTGAGGTTACGGTATTTTGCGTTTTCAAATCCGGCGGCTCGGACCATTTCCAAAAACGTCTCTTGATCCGGGAAATTTCGGATCGATTCCACTAGATACTGATAGCTGTCGTAATCATTGGCGATCAGCTTGCCCATGCGTGGAATGACATTGAAGCTGTAGAGGTCATAGAGTTTCTGAAGCCCGTCGTTCGGCAATTGGCTGAATTCTAGCACCATAAGTCGACCACCGGGTTTCAAAACTCGGAATGCTTCGTTCAGCGCGTCTTGCGGACGGGTCACGTTTCGGATGCCGAAGGAAATCGTGTAGACATCAAACGAGTTGTCTTCGAATGGCAGTGCCATCGCATCACCAACCACCCAACTTAGGCTGTCAGCCATCTGATCGGCTTCGGCTCGTTGGCGACCCTCGATCAGCATCGGTTCGGTGAGGTCAAGAACGGTGGCGTGGCCGTGGCCTGCGCGTTTCAGGAACCTGAACGAAATATCCCCGGTGCCTCCGGCAACGTCCAATAGGTGTTGGCCGGGACGCGGCGCAAGCCAGTCCATCATAGCGTCTTTCCACACGCGATGGATACCCATGGACATGACGTCGTTCATTACATCGTATTTTGACGCCACAGAGTTGAATACGCCCTGAACGCGACCGGACTTTTCAGCCTCGCGGACGGTTTCGAACCCGAAATGAGTGGTCTTGTCGCTGTTGTCGGACATTAGCCTTGCCGTTTTTCGAATTTCGTTTCTGTTATAGGGCACTGGAACCTGGGCACAATGCGGCCCTTTGGAATAGGAGCCGTGTAATGCCGGAATTGCCCGAGGTCGAGACTGTAAGACGCGGCCTGACTCTAGCCATGGAAGGTGTGGTCATCCAAAGGGCAGAGGTGAATCGCCCTGATCTGCGCTGGCCTTTTCCCGATCGTATGGCCGATCGGCTGGCTGGGCAGCGAATAGATAGCTTGCGACGGAGGTCGAAATACATTCTTGGCGATCTCAGCAGCGGCGAAACACTTCTGATCCATTTGGGTATGTCAGGACGAATGACCGTGTCTGGCGATCCCCTGGGCCATTTCGTGCATGAGCATCCAATGCCCGAAAAGCACGACCATGTCGTCTTTCATATGGCAAACGGTGCTCGTGTCACATTCAATGACCCGCGCCGGTTTGGAGCAATGGACCTCTTTCCCACGGCGACAGCTGAAGAGCACAAACTTTTGTCGGTTCTTGGGCCCGAGCCGTTGGGTAACGATTTCCACGAACAACACCTCATAGATGCTTTCAAAGATAAAAACTCTCCGGTTAAATCCGCGCTACTGGATCAGGGAATCGTTGCCGGATTGGGGAATATCTACGTTTGTGAGGCTCTTTATCGCTCAGGAGTGTCGCCACGTCGCAAAGCTGGCCAGATTTCTGCGTCTCGTGTCGCGGCGTTGGTTCCGGTTATTCGCCAAGTGCTGCAAGAGGCAATTGACGCGGGTGGTTCATCGTTGCGCGATTTCCGCCAAGCTGATGGAGAGCTTGGATATTTCCAGCACAGCTTTGACGTTTACGGAAGGGAAGGAGAGCTGTGCCGGACGGCAGGATGTGGGTCAATAATCAAGAGAATCATCCAGTCTGGTCGCTCGTCCTTTTACTGTGCAAAATGTCAAAGATGACTTGATCCGGCGAATTCGCGTGGTAAGGAATCGTATTTGAACGGAACAACCGGAAGCTTACACCTCATGGCTTTTGAGACGATCATCGTCGAAATCGAAGACCACGTCGCCCTTATCAAACTCAACCGACCAGATGCGTTGAATGCGCTTAACACCCAGTTGTTGGATGAATTGTGTACTGCGTTGGAAGAGGCGGACAGCAACGACAAAGTGCGCTGTATCGTTATTACAGGATCGGACAAAGCATTTGCCGCCGGCGCTGACATCAAAGAGATGTCGGACATGAGCTACGTTGATGTGTTCAACGTGAACCTGTTTGCCGATGCCAATGATCGGGTGACCGCCATCCGCAAACCGATCATCGCCGCGGTGGCCGGCTATGCGTTGGGCGGAGGATGCGAATTGGCTATGCTGTGCGACTTTATCATTGCGGCGGACACCGCCAAGTTCGGACAGCCTGAGATCAACCTTGGAGTTATCGCCGGTTTGGGAGGAACCCAGCGGCTGACTCGGTTTGTTGGCAAGTCCAAGGCTATGGACATGAATCTGACGGGTCGATTCATGGATGCCGAAGAAGCTGAGCGCGCAGGACTTGTCAGCCGCGTTGTACCCGCCAAAAAGCTGATCGAAGAGGCGACTGGCGCGGCCCAAAAGATCGCGGAAAAATCCCAACTGACAGCGATCGCCGCTAAGGAAGCGGTTAATCGAAGCTACGAATTGCCGCTGAGCGAAGGGATGCTGTTCGAACGAAGGGTTTTCCATTCTATGTTTGCGACTGAAGATCAAAAGGAAGGCATGGCTGCGTTTTTGGAAAAACGTACAGCTCAATTCCGCGACAAATAATCCGGCAGGGCGAACAATGCCTCTCGCGGTTCCCGCATACAAAACATCATCGGCCTTAATGTAAGAATCGGCTTGGCAAACCCCGAAAAGTCAGCTAGTGACCGCCGCTATACATGCGCGTGCGGCCCGCTCTGGCCCGACTCACACTCGTGATCGATGACCTGGTACGGACATTCCGTGGCGCGCAAAACAGAATAAACGTACCGATAAAAGGTCAAAGACACATGGCAAATTCGCCCCAGGCAAAGAAGCGTGCTCGTCAGAACGAGAAGCGTTTTGCAATCAACAAAGCTCGTCGTTCGCGCATTCGCACTTATTTGCGTAAAGTAGAAGAAGCAATCGCATCCGGTGATAAGGACGCAGCAACCGCCGCTCTGCGTGCGGCCCAGCCAGAGCTGATGCGCGGAGTAACCAAGGGTGTTTTCCATAAAAATACCGCATCACGTAAAATGTCGCGCCTGTCGGCGCGTGTGAAAGCGTTGGGCTAACCCAACGGGATTGAACCCAACTCAGGTCAATAAGGCTGATCTAATTTTAAGGGCGTCGCGGGTAGCGGCGTCCTTTTTTACTGTTGCCGGAATACCGCGCCTTCCAGAAGCCAAGAGATTCTTTCTGCCTCAGACCCGAGTCAATATCGAAGTTTCATTGCCGGGACCCATGACCTCTTGCTACCACTGATTCAGCGATTCACTCGCTTGGGGGGACAGGCTGTTTCTAAAATCGATCTGACGGGCATCAGGGCGGTTTCAGGGACGAATGTTCGAAAATCGGCTATTGCCGGACGGACGATCTGCTGCGGATCTCGGAATTCCGACGATTCTAGGCCCTGTCGAAAAATTGGATTGTGGTGCGCAGCCTGGCTTCCAGGCCGGCCCGTTGTTGGGTTGGACAGGTTTTGATTGCGCTGATGATCCGAGCTCTGCCCGTCAAACCGGTCCGGTTTGGCGAATGGTACCCTTGTGCAGGAAACCGGGAAACCGGAGCGTATTAATAAGGCCGACAGGCCAATAAAGAATGGGATGCGTGAGGCGACGTATGACACAAGAGAAATGGGGGCAACTGCGCAGCAAGTTGCTCAAGGCCGTCGGTCGAAACAACTTTACCACCTGGATTGAACCGCTGGAGTTCCAAGAGTTACAGGATGGCGTGGCCATTTTTTCCGTTCCGACCAACTTTATGGGCAACTACGTAAGTCAGAACTTTGCTGATCTGATTCTTTACGAACTAAACACGTCTGGAGAGTCCGTACAGCGGCTGGCGTTCCAGACGGCCGCAAATTCTTCGGTTCGCCCTGTTCAGATTTCTGAGACGAAGCCGACAGTCACGACTACGGCAGCGGTTTCTGCGCCCGAAACGCCACCAAATGTATTAGAGGCTTTGCAGGCAGCTCCTTTGGATGCGCGTTTTACCTTTGACAGTTTTGTGGTTGGCAAACCAAACGAACTGGCTCATGCAGCCGCTCGTCGTGTGTCCGAAGGCGGACCGGTCACTTTCAACCCTTTGGTACTTTATGGTGGAGTTGGCCTTGGCAAAACACACTTGATGCACGCCATAGCTTGGGAGCTGAAAACCCGGCGCCCGGAACTGAACGTGCTTTACTTGTCGGCTGAGCAGTTCATGTACAGGTTTGTTCAGGCTTTGCGGGAACGACGGATGATGGATTTCAAACATCTGTTCCGTTCCGTCGACGTTTTGATGGTTGACGACGTGCAATTTATTGCGGGAAAAGATTCAACCCAAGAGGAATTTTTTCATACATTCAATGCGCTGGTTGACCAGAACAAGCAAATTATTATCTCAGCTGACCGAGCACCGGGCGAGATCAAAGATCTGGAAGAGCGCGTGAAATCACGCTTGCAGTGCGGATTGGTGGTCGATCTTCATCCGACCGATTACGAATTGCGGCTTGGCATACTTCAGAACAAAGTACAGCAGTACAGCAGTACATATCCCGACTTGACCATAGCCGATGGCGTTCTTGAGTTTCTTGCCCATCGAATCTCAACCAATGTCCGCGTTCTCGAAGGTGCGTTAACCCGCCTGTTCGCATTCGCCTCGTTGGTGGGACGTGAGATCGACATGGAATTGACGCAAGACTGTCTGGCCGATGTGCTGCGCGCGTCCGAGCGCAAGATCACGGTCGAGGAAATTCAGCGCAAGGTGTCAGAGTACTACAACATCCGTATGTCCGACATCATCGGTCCCAAACGTCTGCGATCCTACGCACGTCCGCGCCAAGTCGCCATGTATTTGTGTAAGCAACTGACCAGTCGCTCTTTACCCGAAATCGGTCGACGGTTTGGCGGGCGTGACCACACCACAGTCATGCATGGTGTAAAACGTATCGAAGAGTTGAAACTGACGGACGGTCAGATTGCTGAAGACGTTGAGATGCTGCGCCGTTCCCTGGAAGCCTGAATCCAAGGTTATTTTCACAGCGCCCCGGTATTTTTGTTCCGGGGCGTTTTTTGTGAACAATTGTCCACGAGCATGAACGAACTGTGGCGAATGGACCATGGGGCCTTGACGCATCGCGTATTCCAAACCAGAAACCCATAAAAAATGCTTGTGCCTCAGGGTGGAACCGCTAACGTGCCAGTCCCGCCTAGTTCACCACGTAAGTCAGAGGAATTGAGGGTATGAAGATCAGCATCGAACGTGGCACCCTACTCAAGGCCGTTTCACAGGCCCAATCGGTTGTCGAGCGCCGCAACACAATTCCGATCCTTGCTAATGTGCTTATCGAGGCCGAAGGCGATCAAGTGCAATTTCGGGCCACCGATCTGGATATCGAGGTTGTGGACAAGGCGCCCGCACAGGTTGAAAAAGCCGGTGCAACGACGGTAGCCGCAACTACACTGCATGAAATTGTGCGGAAGCTGCCCGACGGCGCTTTGGTGACCCTTACCGCAGATAGCGCGGCCGGGCGGCTGACTGTCGAAGCGGGCCGTTCGAACTTTTCTTTGGCGACATTGCCGAAAGAAGATTTCCCCGTGATGGCGTCCTCAGAATATCATTCGAACTTCACGGCATCTGCCGCCTTGTTGCGCAGGTTGTTCGACAAGTCCAAATTCGCCATCTCGACAGAAGAGACGCGGTATTACCTGAATGGCGTCTACATGCATGTGGCTGACGGGTTTGACGGAGGCAAGGTTCTGCGTTGCGTGGCCACTGATGGTCATCGCCTTGCGCGTATCGACGCGGATCTGCCAGATGGCGCTGCAGACATGCCGGGTGTCATTGTGCCGCGCAAAACCGTGGGTGAGCTGCGAAAGCTGTTGGAAGACGATGAGATGGACATTGCAGTGTCCGTCAGCGAAACCAAAGTTCGTTTTGCCACGCCAGAAATCACGCTAACTTCGAAGGTGATTGACGGCACTTTCCCCGACTACACCCGTGTTATCCCGCAAGGCAACACGCGCAAGCTAGAAGTAGATGCTGCGGAATTTGCTCAGGCTGTTGACCGCGTAGCGACAGTTTCGTCGGAACGGTCTCGTGCCGTAAAGTTGCAGTTGGAAAGTGACAAGCTGGTTTTGTCGGTCAACGCACCAGACAGCGGCGCAGCCGAGGAAGAGTTAGCAGTGGCTTATGGCGATGAGCGGCTGGAGATTGGGTTTAACGCCAAATACCTGCTTGAAATCGCATCACAGGTTGATCGCGAGAATGCTGTATTCATGTTCAATTCGGCTGGTGACCCGACGCTGATGCGCGAAGGCAATGATCAAAGCGCTGTTTACGTGGTCATGCCAATGCGCGTCTGATCCCGTTTGTGCGTTTTGCCTCCGTTGGAGGTGAACTTAAGGACAGGAAGGGAGGGGTCATGGGACTGGCCCTGACCGAGCTTACAATTTCCCATTTTCGGTCGCACAAGCTGGCGCAACTTTCGCTGGATGGTCGCCCAATTGTATTGTACGGCGCGAATGGGGCTGGCAAAACCAATATTCTTGAAGCGGTTTCGCTCATTTCGCCGGGACGCGGTATGCGCCGGGCCAGCGCTGCGGACATGGCTAGACGGCCCGAGGAAATAGGCTGGAAGCTGCAGGGAGTGTTGGATGTCCAAGGGAGGCGTTACCGTATAGAAACCTGGTCTCAAGGCGGCGCGGCACGGCAGGTTCGGATTGATGACAAGGCGGCAAGTCAAATTGACCTTGGCAAGTTGGCGCGGGTTGTATGGCTCATACCTGCGATGGACCGGTTGTGGATCGAAGGTGCAGAGGGTCGGCGGCGCTTTCTGGACCGGATTGTACTAAGTTTTGATCCGTCCCACGCCGAAGCTTCTTTGGTTTATGAAAAGGCAATGAGGGAACGCAACCGCCTTTTGAAAGAGCAAGTGCACGACGCTCATTGGTATTCAGCGCTGGAAGCGCAAATGGCTGAAAGGGGTCTGCAAATCCACTTAGCGCGTTTGGCGGCTTTGGATCATTTGCGTGCTGCACAAGTTCAGGCTGAAACAGCTTTCCCTTCGGCAGAATTGGAACTTGTTCAAAGCGACGGGGTTATGCCTGAGACTGTAGAGGCCTTTTTTGATGCCTTAGCCGATAACCGATCTCGGGATTTAGCCGCAGGGAGGACTTTGATTGGTCCGCATCGGTCCGATCTATATGGTGTGTATGCAAGCAAGGGTGTGCCAGCCAAGGATTGCTCGACGGGTGAACAAAAGGCTTTATTGGTATCCTTGATCCTTTCCAACGCAAGGGCGTTGGCCGGGATGATCGGTGCGCCACCGATGGTTCTTTTGGATGAAGTTGCGGCACATCTTGACGCGGATCGGCGTGCCGCTTTGTACGATGAAATCTGTGCGTTAGGTGCTCAGGCCTGGATGACGGGCACCGGACCTGAGCTGTTTGCGGAGTTGGGAGATCGAGCCCAAACGTTAGTAGTAACCGAAAGTAGCGACGGCTCTGTCGTAACCGATTAAGCTGGCTCGCTAACTTTGCGTTCCCACAAAAAGCCGCGCATGACCTCGTCAACAGGCGTTTTTGCCATGTGATTGACGTAGTTTGACATTGTTTTTTGCGCCAAGCCAAGAACCACATCCAGAACCGCGCGATGAGAATAGCCTGCGTCAAATAAGGTTTGGAGCTGTTCGTCGGTCACATTGCCGCGTGTATTCATCATTTGCAGGGTAAAAGTACGCAACGCCTCAAGCTTGGCATTAGGTAACGGCGTTTCATCACGCAAGGCGTTTGTAATTTCATCTGAAACTTTCATCATCTTGGCGATGCCAGTATGCGCGGGAACGCAGTAGTGACACTCGTTCTCGACGTTAATTGTCTGCCAGACTACGGTTTTCTCGTCATTGTCGAAATCTGTTTGCAGAAAGAGATGATGCAAAACCTGATACCCCTCAAGGTGTTGGGGGCTTTCAGCCATCACTTTGTGCAGGCCGGGGAGACGGCCAAAGGCGGCTTGAGATTTTTCTAGCAGCGGTTTGGAACCTTCGGGGGCGGTTGTCAGGTCATGAGAGGGAAAGTCAGCCATTTTGAACTCCTTTTTTTGGTTCGACTTCGCAGAAATAGGCTTTCTTGAGTAACCACTCAAGTATATATTTGAGTGATCGTTCAAAAATTGGTGAAGATGATGCCAAGGAAACCAGAATACGACCGGGATGCGTTGATTGGCCGGGCCAGAGATTTATTTTGGCGACATGGCTGGGCGGGAACCTCGCTAAAAGATCTTGAGCGAGAGTTACACTTAAAACCGGGAAGTTTTTATGCGGCATTCGGATCAAAAGATGCGTTGTTTGCTTTGGCTATGGAGCGCTACACTCAGGAGGGTGTAGCCCGACTGACGGAGTTTGCAGACAAATTTGGGCCGAAGGCGGCCCTAAAAGCGCAGACCACATTTGTGATCGAGGCGCCCGAATTGCCCTCAAAGGCCTGTATGCTGGCGAAAACCTATGCGGAACTGCAGGCGCGAGAACATGTGTTGGCGCAGAAAGCCGCCAAACACATGACTGAAATGAAGGCGTGTTTCACCAACCTCTTTCGTCGTGCCCAAGAGGCCGGAGAAATCGGTCAAGATCATGACCCAGAGAGGTTAGCGGCACGTTATCAGTCGGACCTTTTGGGACTGCGTTTATCTGCCGAGCGTACCGATGTGGACGCGGGGTTGATTGCAGCAGATATTGCAGCCGATCTTGACCGTCTTTAATCGTCGGGCGGTCGGGTTCCTGAACAGGCGTGAAAACTCGCAAGGACCACAAAATGTTGGGGGATCGCGTGACATTCCCCACCGGGTTTCGTATAACTTACCAAAATAATATAGGTACTAACGGCATGTCCGAAGACGCACAGGCACCTCAAGAATATGGCGCCGATTCCATTAAAGTTCTCAAAGGCTTAGAGGCCGTTCGCAAGCGACCCGGTATGTATATCGGCGACACCGACGATGGATCGGGTTTGCATCATATGGTTTACGAGGTCGTCGATAATGGAATTGACGAGGCTTTAGCTGGTCATGCCGATCACGTCACCGTCAAAATCCACGCCGATTCCAGCGTATCCGTGAGCGATAATGGTCGTGGGATTCCGGTGGATATCCACCCTGAGGAAGGTGTCTCGGCTGCAGAGGTTATCATGACTCAGCTGCATGCAGGGGGTAAATTTGACAGCAACTCTTACAAGGTGTCCGGCGGCCTGCACGGGGTAGGCGTTTCCGTTGTTAACGCATTGTCACATTGGTTGGAGCTTCGCATATGGCGGGATGGGAAAGAGCACTTTGCCAAGTTCGAGGGTGGCGAAACTGCCGAGCATCTGAAAGTTGTTGGCGAGTGCGGTAATCAGACAGGCACCGAGGTTCGTTTTCTTGCTTCAACCGATACGTTTTCAAATCTCGAATATTCATTTGAAACGCTGGAAAAACGCTTGCGTGAGCTAGCGTTCCTGAATTCAGGTGTCCGCATTATCCTGATCGATGAACGCCCTGCAGAAAGGTTGGAGACAGAACTGTTTTATGAAGGCGGGGTTAAAGAGTTCGTCAAATATCTGGACCGCTCGAAAACAGCGGCCATGCCCGAACCGATTTATATCAAGGGTGAGCGAGACGACATCGGTGTTGAGATCGCGATGTGGTGGAACGACAGCTATCACGAAACGGTATTGCCGTTTACCAATAACATTCCACAACGCGATGGCGGTACGCATGTGGCCGGTTTTCGTGGCGCACTGACCCGGACGATCAACAACTACGCTCAATCCAGCGGCATCGCGAAAAGGGAAAAGGTAAGCTTTACAGGAGACGATGCGCGCGAAGGTTTGACGTGTGTGCTTTCAGTTAAAGTACCCGACCCGAAATTTTCATCTCAGACCAAGGACAAGTTGGTCAGCTCAGAGGTTCGTCCCGCGGTCGAAAGTCTGATGAACGAAAAGCTTGCGGAATGGTTCGAAGAAAACCCGAACGAGGCAAAGACCATCGTCAGCAAAATTATCGAAGCTGCACTGGCTCGGGAAGCCGCCCGCAAGGCTCGTGAACTGACCCGCCGAAAAACCGCGATGGATGTCAACTACTTGGCAGGTAAGCTGAAAGATTGCTCAGAAAAAGACCCCTCCAAGACCGAAGTTTTCCTTGTTGAGGGCGACTCGGCTGGCGGATCGGCTCAGACCGGCCGCGATCGTCTTACTCAGGCCGTTCTGCCCCTGCGCGGAAAAATTCTGAACGTGGAGCGCGCGCGCTTTGACCGTATGCTGTCGTCGCAAGAGATCGGCAACTTGGTTATGGCGCTGGGCACTGGAATTGGCCGTGATGAGTTCGATATCAGCAAATTGCGTTACCACAAGATTGTCATAATGACTGATGCCGACGTGGATGGCGCTCATATACGAACATTGCTGCTGACCTTTTTCTATCGGCAAATGCCGGAACTTATCGAAGGTGGGTATCTCTATATCGCTCAGCCTCCGCTGTATAAGGTGTCGCGTGGCAAGTCCGAAGTTTATCTGAAAGATCAGGCAGCACTTGATGACTATCTTATCAACCAAGGTGTCGAGGGGGCCGTGCTTAAGCTCGGTTCAGGTGAGGAAATCATCGGTCAGGACCTGACGCGTGTAGTGGAAGAAGCGCGCCAATTGAAACGCGTTTTGGACGCTTTTCCAACTCATTATCCTCGCCATATCCTTGAACAAGCCGCCGTTGCTGGTGCGTTCGTACCCGGTGCTGTGGACGCCGACCTCCAGGGCGTAGCTGACAAAGTGGCGGCACGTCTGGACCTTATCGCGCTGGAATATGAACGCGGCTGGCAGGGTCGTATCACACAGGACCATGGAATTCGACTAGCGCGGATTTTGCGTGGAGTAGAAGAGGTACGCACTCTGGACGGGCCAATGCTCCGCTCGGGCGAGGCGCGCAAAACTGGCAGCTTCACCCAAAGCTTGCAAGAGATATACAGCACGTCAGCCACTCTGATCCGCCGCGACAAATCACAAGTTATACACGGCCCGCTGGATCTGTTGCGTGCGATACTTGAAGAGGGTGAAAAAGGGCTGTCATTGCAGCGATACAAGGGCTTGGGCGAAATGAACCCCGATCAGCTTTGGGAAACCACCCTGGACCCAGACGCGCGTACTCTGTTGCAAGTCAGAGTGGACGATATGGTCGAGGCCGATGATCTGTTCACCAAATTGATGGGCGACGTCGTCGAACCCCGCCGCGAGTTCATACAGCAGAATGCGTTGAGTGTAGAGAACCTTGATTTCTAGTATTTTGTAGGTGCGCCCATAGCTTTGCATTTCGCCTAAAGACTTGCATCTTTGGCCCAAAACTTTGGGTGCAATAGCCACCCAAAGATAATTGTGCACAGTGCAAATTTTAGTTGGATCCATGCCATGATCGTGGCTCCCGTGAAGCTTTAAGTCTGCCGCTTCCAGCCCAACGCGGTCACTTGTTCTTGAACCGACATCAGAGCACTAGGCAACCAACTCATCAGAGTTTCCGAAAAACGTCTCCGACAACGGCTTGTGTGATATCCAGCGTTGGAATTGCGAGTAGGAAAATTCCGGTGTTGCCCAGACTTAGTGACACGAAGCGCGCCAACCTGAAAGTGCGCATCTGCCCGGTCCAACACTCTCGCGAAAGGTAGCTAATGTAGTCGCCATACTTGTTAAATATAGCTGATCGCACATCAGGCCTGTTCTAGGCCCTCTCTAGTCAGGTCCCGGCGCTAGAGACCTCGATGTGGGTTTTCACCACACGCAACAAGTACTCAAAATCACCCTGGACGGCGTCCTCCAGAAAAGTCTGAATTCTGGCTTGCTCGGCTCCGGCGCTTTCGGCTGCGGACTGGCAGCGTGCCAGTACTTCAAAGGCGTTGGCGTTTTTGTGGGGCAGGTCGATGGTTGCAATTTTTTTCATGTCAAATCCTCATTTAGAATACCGGGCAACCGTTGCAGGTCGAAATTAATCTCAGGTATAAGAACTGCGGATTTTGCCCCCGATCCAGAGACTGGTTGGGATTTAACATAAGTCGCGATTGTGGAGCGATTGCCGCCGCTCTGGCCGATCATCCGCTGCATCCGAATAGTCGCCAGTCGTGCATACTCCGTCAGCGCCAGCTTTAGGCTCAGAATATAAAGTCTATACCACGCTCTAAAGGCAGCAATGCGCGGAAAGCGGACTTTGCAAAGCCAAGCGGCTTTGAGACTGTGAGACCACCTGTCAGCTTGGGTCTTCTTCAAGTCACTGATGCGAAAAACAGCGACACTGAGCCCTACGAGCAGTTCGATTGTTTGCAGGAAAGGCGCCTCTTCCTAAAGAAGAGCAAAGCACAGCCAACAAATGATTGTGGGAACAAGCGCTGCCTTAACCAGACCAGCTGGCGACACGGCGTTACCGAAGTGGCCCTTCAGAATGGATTGCCCCGCTGGGTTGGGGGCATTTGCGATTACGGTGAGGCCGCCTCCGGTTACCGCCCCGGCGACAACGGCATATTTCAGTTCGTCCGTGAAGCCGGGGACCAGTGTGGCCAGCAGTGTGATAGCTGCGTTGTCGTTGAATGCTGTAAGAACGGTCGCGCCAAGCATCAATTGGACGGCATTCAAACTCTGAAGTACCGGCGCAATCCACCAACCTTGAACGCCGCCATGGATAACAAGGCTTGCGAGGAAGAAACCGACTAGCATCGCAGGCTGGAGCTTTATCTCGTTCTGATATTCCTCGGTCACCTTGGCGAAGCCCAGGAAGAAAAGGAAACCAAGAATGAAGAATGCCGCATGGTGCGAATTTACAATCGTCCATGCCATAAAGCCCAGGTGTGTCACTGTTATCCAAGCCGGGACCAAGTCCTCCCTTTTGTCCCAGTCCGGGTCGTGAAACTCAGGTTGTTGATCGACTGGCAAAAGAGAAGGCATTTGTTGTCGTAATCTGTAGAGCGCCACTTCATCGAACCGCCTACCCAACGCTTCTCGGATAAGCTCTGGGTCAAGGCCTTTCGCTTCCAGCTCAGGTATCAGTTTGGCCGAGGCTCGTTTCTGAACCTCGTCTACGAACTGTCTGACTCCTTCCTCAATTTGTTCGCTGGCATGCTCACGTGCTTCGACAAATTCTGTCGCTTCTTTCCACTCCCGCTCGACCAGATCTCTTGGCACGTGGACTTGTGCGATCTCTTCTTTGAGTAATCGAATGGAAAATTCTTTTTGAAGATCGCGAAGTTCCGACCGGAATGCGAAGAAATACAGTGTGTTGGCTATCAATATACCGATGATGGCTTTCCATCCGAAGTTGCTCAACATAAAGCCAGTGCCCCATTCCCACGGGCCGGCGACCATAAGCACAGGAGGGGCTGCAAAGTGCGTCAGAGTTCCACCAACTGACACGTTACAAACAACAGTCCCAGGGTTGCGTATTTGAGCCTGTCGGAGGGATCTAGGTCATAGAACCGCTGAGACAGCAATACTGCCGAAATAGTCATTGCCGCCGGTTCCGTGATAAACGATCCAAGCAATGGACCAACTGTCATTACCGTTATCCAGAAGGCGGTGAGCGTGCCGCCAATCACGCTTGCAATACGCAGCATCAAGCTCTCGGCGAGTTTGAGAATTGGTCGTGTCGAAGCGAGGACCATTATGACTATGACGAAGGCCGCTTCGTTCAAGTTCACGCCGTGGTTCACGTATTCGACGACGGTGGGCCAGTCATAAAAAAGCACGATTGAAACGACGAGAGGAACGACCCAAAGACCGAAGATGACCTCTACCTCACCGAAAAAGTGGTAGATACCTGCGCGAATGTCGCGGGACTTTTCATCGAGTATACCACTGGCCACTTTCTCTGCATGTGCGTGGTGGAGCTGCTCGCTCTTCTCCATGAATTTAGCCGCCATAAAGGTGTGAACTATCGCGCCAAAGAACAAAAGTGTCGCCACGAGATTAAATGGGGCTTGGGCAATTCGGTGCGCAAGGATGGCTCCGACACCTTTCATGTCAGCATCACCGTAGGATTCGAAACTCGGGGGGAAATTGCTATTGCCCGAAGCGGCCGCCGCGTGAACAGGATCGGCCAAAAGCACTAAAAACAGCGTGCAGAGTGTTGCGGCACATACGGTATTGAGAGCTTTTATTGTCAGTGTTTTTTGCATTTCGTCCCCCAATGCCAATGGCTTTTTTCGATCAATCGGTTCGTTCGGGATGCACTATCCATTCATGCGCCGCCCTTGACCAAGACGCGGCCGATTGCCGTGACCGCGATTACTGCAACAAAAATTCCAAGAAATTCGGCGAGAAGCTTTTCATTGCCGATGGCGTGCCCGGCCTCTCCGACCGCGCCAATCGGATAGGTGAACATGACGGCGAAGGCCCCAACCAAGAACCCGATGTTCACCCAAAGAAAGGCCAACGCGACAAATGAACAGACTGCAATAACAAGTTCGTAAGCGATCAATCCGGGAAACAACAAGCCGATGTAAAAACCTACTATCGCGCCGCCTATGCCAAATATCATTCTGCCTATTCCCGCTTGGAGTGTCTGTTCCGCAGACGGGCTGATTATGTTCAGAGAAGCTTGGGCCATGATCGTGGGGTCTGAGGACAAAATGCGCCCGCCAACACCAATTCCGATCATCATCGTTGCAGATAGAATTCCGGCATAGGGAAAAACCACTCTGAAAGGCGTAAGTTCTTCAACTGGCCAGTCACGATCCCAACTGTAGCCGTCGATCCGCCGGCCCTGCAAAACCCAGAAGATCAGAATTCCAAGACATCCAACGACGTGTCCTTCAATTGTGTCGTACAAGCCCAGATTCGCTGAAAACAGTGGAGACAGAACGTACCAAAACACCAGAACATAGCCGACGAGATACCAGAATATCCCGAACCGCAACGCCAATACTGCGACGAACGAGATCACGCCAACGATCCATACCCGGCCAACCTCGTTTGAGAGAGATGCATGCCCAATAAAAGAGAGAGCGCATCCTGCAACCATGTAAGCCAATATCGCAACGATGCCGCTGGGGACATGCCTATGCTGCGTCAGAAGGAGTGGAAGCCAGGCCAAGAGAGCGCTCAGACCTGCCGTCATCCACGCGGCATCCCGAAACTGTGCCAGATTCATTACAACGAACGATACGACTGCGAACCAGAAGCCAAGTTTGAGATCAACTTTGGACCAGTCAAAGCGCATCATGAGCAGCCACCGGATCGACCCGCTATGATGCAAATCATGTGTAAGCTCAGCCAAGGCAGTTCAACCATTTGCGCCTCCGGCATTTGAGTAAGCCCTGACGCGGCTAATAAACCCGACTACGGCAAACACGGCAGCGACATACAAAGCGCCTGTGCCGATTTGTGCGACCCGATCCAAAACCTTGTCGGTGGCTATAACACCCTCTTTGGGAAGTGTTCCGCTCAGCAGGAGTACAAAGCCAAAGCATGCGCTCGACCATGCTGCCGCCATTGGAGAGTGTCCGAAGGTCTGTTGTGCGAACACGTACATGACCAGGAACACCATAGCGGACATCATTGGCAGCGAAGGGACCATGACAAGGATTTCGTAGACAACAATTGTCGCCATCCCGGCCAGCACAAGATTGGCGACAAGGTAAGTAAGGAACGACTCTCGGACGCCAGAAATAGTCAAGGAAAGCGCAAAGATCGTTGAATAGATCAGGACCAGAATGTCGGTCAGGCCAAAGACCAAAAAGACTGCCAGCAAAGTGGCTAGGATTAATCCGAGCGTTACCGAGATTTGTGTTACATCCAGATCTGAATCCGAATGTCCGTGTGCCGGTGGAACATCCGCTGGCGGACGAATGATTGCGAACGCAAATGTCGAGATCAGCCACGCAACGAAGAACGATGTCATCGCACCAATCGTTGCGACCAATGCGAGCTCGGGCCAGATCAATACCAGGACTGGAATTACCGTACAGCCAACCAGAAGCCCCACAAAGATGATCAAGTGTTCGCCCGTCGTCAGCACAAAGCGAAACAGCAGGATGAACAAGAAGCCATAGGTGAGTACCATGACTGCCGGATAGCCCGACAGGAGCAGTGCTGTTAGAAACCCACCGGCGAGTGCTGCCATGGCAATTAAGATTGTTCGCAAACCAAACCAAAAAGGCATCGCCTTGGCATCTTGAAGCAAGGCGACAGCACCGGCAGATGCCAATAACGCGACGGGCCATTGGTAAATCTGCGAAAGCGTAAAAACGACAGTGACACCCAAAGCCAGTCGAAACGCTCTTCGATTGCGGGATTCATATGATGGAGGCGCTGCGGACATTCTGATCGAGCCGTTTCAATAAAGATACGACAGGTAACTTACGAACCTGATCCAACCCTTGGCCAAAGTGTTCCAAAACAGATTGTCACCCGTGTAAACCACCACTGTTGCTTGAGAATTGTAACGGAGACCGGGCTGATCAAGACTGTCTGCCGGTGTGTAGTTCGTAGTTTCTATAATCACAGAAAAACGTTGAGGATCGCGCAACTACCCCTTTGGTTTTGATGCAGTTGGAAGATCGCCAAGATCAACTGTCTTACCTGACGAGACACCCCATGCGGTGCTTTTGACCTTCCCTTCAAAGACTTGTCCAGGAAATGCATCAAAGGCGATTTCGGCTTTATTGCCCGGTGCAAGTCGCGTCAGGTTGTTTTCGGTCATGAAGGCTTCCACCCACTGATCCTCGATTGAAATCAGGGTCATCAAGGGTGCACCAGCATTTGCAAATGCCCCTTCATCAATTTTCAGGCCACCCACAATGACATCAGCGGGAGCGATAAGATCTGTCTTCTCAAGGTCAAGGCGGGCATCAGCTAATTTAGCGACCGCCAATCGGAGGCGTGGATTGTCGTCACCCGCCGAACCAAGTTGCTCTCGGGCGCGCTCCAACTCGGATTCAGCCGCGGAAACGGCGGCTTCTGCGGTCGAAACAGCTGCACGCGCTTCGTCGCCACGCGCTGGAGCGTAAATGCCTTTTTCTTCCAGCGTAAATATGCGAGCCGATTGCGCTCGGGTTTCTTCCAGAAGCGCCTGAGCTTTTGCCAATGCTGCGGTTGCAGTGGCAACGGAAGCAGTCGAGGCACCGACGGTCTGTCCGGCGGCCTCCAGCTCTGCTTCAGCCGCTTCAACTGCATTTTCAAAGCGCGTTTTTTCTAGGGATGCCAGCGTCGTGCCCGTTGGAACGAGCGTGTTCTTTTTAATCGGTATGTCAGCGATGTAACCCGATACTTCGGGAACAACCGCAATAGTGTAACCCTGCACTGAAGCGTTGTTAGTTGTCGGGGTGATCCTGTCGCTAAAAACATACCAAACAAAAATCAGCAGTATGAATACCGCGACGATTGGAACTATCCATCCCGGTCTTTGAAGCTCGTGGTCAGAGTCCGCCATTTCACCTCCTTCATCGCTAGCAAGCTCATCGACGCTAGTAATTTTAGCCTTTGTCTGAACAAGTTCTGATAGATCGTCACCTGACAGAATTGGTTCAAATGCATTTCGACGAGCGACTTACTGCAAAACACTTAGACATCTGAATATCTACAATACATGATAGTTTTGGTCATCAAGTTGCGTTTTTTGACGAAAATTATCAGGCAGCCGAAACGCTGTTTCCGTTCTATGGCATAGTCACGAGGTGGAAAATGAGCCTTGCATATTCAGAGGGTCGAACATGAATGGCCCCGCGCAGCCCTTGATCCGGTTGTCTACAGCGAGTCCGATCTTGAGCACGCTGGATGCTGTTTATGCGGATACCGATGAGTTGCTAACGCGCTTGGGTATCTCGCGATCCTCGTTCGATGACCCCGACGCATATATCCACGCAATCGTCATGTATCAGTTGTTCGAAGAGGCAGCTGCGGCCACAAACGACATTCATCTGCTGGGGAAACTTGGCACGAAAATGGCGGTTTCAAACTGGCCACCATTGGTCGGCGCTGCCAAAGGTGCCAAAACGCTCGGCTCATTTCTGACGGCGGTCGTTATCGCCGCGACTGAGCATTCAAGTTCGACGGAGCACCACCTGGACATACACGGAAAGTCTGCGGTTATGTCCGGAAAAAGGTATTTTGAAACACCTTTCGTTCCTGCTCAGATAGACGCATTTTTTGCTTGTTTGTTTTCTGAGATAGTCGCGAGGAGTGTCGGGAGAAGTTGGTCCGCTGCCAACACGCTGATAACCGTAAGCGATCCCAATGCATTGCCGGATGATTTCAAAGGTTCCAAACCAATCAAAGGGGACAGGTTTGGGCATCGCATAGCGTTTCCCGCTGAGTGGCTGAACTTAGAGTTTTCAAAAGAGGGGTACTTCCAAATCCCGACAGATGACAGTGGTGAACGCAAACCGCCTCGATCACTAGCCGAGAGTGTCAGCGAAGCGCTTAGACCGCACGTCGATGCAGGCTTTCTGAGCAACAACAAGGCAGCCGAAATTTTCGGACTATCCGAACAACAACTTGCTCGAAAACTCAGGAAAGAGGGTACGACCCTTGGCAAATTACTAGCAGATCTAAAGCGACGTCGCGCCGAAGAGCTGTTGGTGGATGGCGACCACAGTGTCACGCAGGTGGCCGAAATGCTTGGCTACTCTGACGCGACAAGCTTCGCGCACGCGTTCAGGGGGTGGACTGGGATACCACCGAGCAAAATAAAAAAGGATATCTGATATAACTTCTCAAATTCAAAAATTAAGACAAAACCAATCCTAAAAAACTGACAGAAATTCACTTGCTTGGACCGGGACACAACACACCATGGAAATGCTTGATCCGATAGAAATTGACAGCTTTGGCGCCGTTACAATCGGTATATTGGTCTATTTTCTTGGCGCACGGTTGACCCGTCGTTACGCAGTCTTGTCCAAGTACAGCATTCCAGAGCCAGTTAGCGGAGGCCTTCTGGCGGCCATTCTGGCTTTGCTTGTGGTTTTAGCGACTGGCCGTGCAATCAGCTACGAACTAAGCGCCAGAGACTTTTTGTTGGTCTACTTTTTCACGACAGTTGGTCTAAACGCCCGTTTTGCTGACCTGCTAAAGGGTGGACCACTTCTAGTGCTCATGCTTGGGCTCACGATTGCCTTTATGCTCGTGCAGAACGTGGTGGGCATGATTGGTGCGCTTTTGTTCGGCATGCCGTCACAAGCAGGCGTGCTGTTGGGAACCGCTTCCTTGATTGGAGGCCACGGCACAGCCATTGCCTGGGGTCCAACCATAGAAAATAGCTATCAAGTCGTCGGCGCTTCCGAACTGGGAATAGCCACAGCGACCGTTGGTCTGATCTTGGCCAGCGTTCTGGGTGGACCCATTGCTCGTTTTCTCATCCAAAAAAACGATCTCAAGAGTGTCGAGGACTCAGAAGAAGAAGTTGCAACGGTTGCGGAGCCAACTACCGACCAACCATCGACAGTTACTCATGTAGACCTGATGAATTGTGTGCTCTGGATTCACATCGCTATCGCGATTGGGTATTCCGTATTCGAAGCACTTGAGGCAGCAGGAGTGAAACTGCCCCTGTTCGTGCCTTGCCTCTTAAGCGGAATCTTACTGTCGAACTTGCTGCCGCCCTTGTTTTCTAAGCTCAAATGGCCTGCTGGCACTCCTGCGATGAACGTGATCTCCGAATTCAGCCTGTCAGTATTTCTGGCAATGTCGTTGATGAGTATGGAGTTGTGGACGCTCGCCAGTAGCGCGGGAGTTTTGATCACAACCATGCTTTTGCAATCAATCGCGGCCGTAGCATTCATAATTTTCATCGTGTTCCGCCTGATGGGAAAAAACTACTTCGCAGCCGTCATATCAGCTGGTTTTGCTGGGTTCTCGTTGGGTGCGACACCGACAGCCATCGCGAATATGACAGCAGTCACACAACGCTATGGCCCTTCGCCTGTGGCGTTTATTGTTCTACCATTGGTTTCAGCTTTCTTTGTCGACTTAGCGAACGCATTCATAATTCAATGGTTTCTGGGATTTGGTTGAAGCATTGTGTTTCGCGCCCAAGCCAAAGAACTGCCTCCGCAGATCTAAGTCGGCGTAGCCCGCGCCTTGGAGCCTGCAAGGTGTAGTTGTGAATGTCCGCTTTAGGCTGCAACCGGTCTTAGGCGGGAAAAGCAGCTAACAGAAACACTGTGTTCGGTTTTCCGACGCTTCACACGCGACGAACAAGCGAACGTCAACAGGTGAAAACTTTGTTCTCAGAATGTCGAAACAACATTCGCCAATTCTCGTGCCGCAGCAGCATCTTGAAGCGGCGGCAATCCGAATAATCGTCGATATTCGTGTAGGCGCGCATAACGTTGCGTTCCAGTCATTGATTTCATTCATGAAATTCAAGTGTGCTCGCGCATAATTATTTTGAATCAGAATACTTTCGGGGGCTTTGCCATAGGACCCCATGTAGCCGGATCCGGCAATCCGACGCTCGACCATGCTTCTTGTAACACGCGCGACTCGGACGACTGTGTGCGAGGCAAATCATCCAGGATATCAATCCAGGGCATTTGACTTTCGATACCGTTATGTGCTGCCGGGGCAAGGCCGGTTGGCCGATCAAGGCTTGGAGTGAATACAACAATATATGCGGCCATCCGTGGTTGAACGAGTTTATAAGTCAAATTGGAACCACATGTCGCGCAGAACCCACGTTCAGCTATTGGCGATGATGCAAAATAACGGGGTTCTTCATTCAAAAACCTTAAGGACGATGCAGGGAAAGCCGTCCATGTGCTCATCGCAGAACCTGTGAATTTTTGGCAAATACTACAGTGGCAATAACCTGCACTGATTGCTGGCGCGTTGATTTCATACCGGACAGAACCGCAAAGACATCCGCCCGTTACACGTGTTCTAGCAAGCTCATCTTCATCGAAATCGAAAAATCCACCGGTCGCCCCCGGTTTTGATTGCGTCATGTAAACGTGAATAGGAGCATCCGTTTCCTTCAGGCGTTTGTGCCCGCAATCCTCCAGGGGAAGATCAACCTTGTTGCGAATCTGATTCATAACTTCGCTGGATACGGCAATGCCTCCCGGCTCAGAAAGGGCCTCCAACCGCGCAGCAATGTTGACGCCGTCACCCATTAAATCGTCTTCCTTGACAATAACGTCGCCCAAAGAAACCCCGATCCGGAGCAAAAGTGGTTTAGTATCATGCGCTTGTTGGGCATCGAGTGTCGATGTCCTCTGAATGCCTATTGCGCAATTTACTGCTTCCAAAGTGCTCGAGAATTCTGCCAAAAAGCCATCTCCGAGAGATTTGAAAACCCTACCTCTGTTTGCCTCGACTTGCATGCCAATTACGTCACGCTTCAAGTTCTCAAGCTTCTTTAAGGTTCCTGCCTCGTCCTGCGATACGAGACCGGAGAAGCCTACAACGTCGATTGCCATAATGGCCGCCAGCTTGCGTTCCATCTTCACCTCGACTTGGTAAGTGTGAGTTGAAGTCCTATCGATGATGATATCAGCTTCGGTGTTTCTAAGGAAACAACGCTTACAGCTTTCTTCAAATCAAGTTTTAGTACTCTGTGTCCCAGTTCACTGAACCCTTCGGTAAAGCAGTTTAACCTAGGCTCAGCCACAGGAGGTCATCATGCTTCGCCAAACTTCGAAAACCAGCCCAGCTCAGGCCGTACAGGCAACTAACGTGATCCATCCATTTGTACGGATATTGCGTCGTTGCAGCCAAATGCAACGCCAAGTTAACCGCTATCATTGAGTTTCAGTTGAATTTGCGTAGCAGTGAACTGAACGATATGTGTCGGTTAACCAGCGGTTTAATTTTAGGTGCGGCGAGCCAGTATTTGCTGTTGCGCAGTCTTGCCGCGAAACTCCTAACTGTATTTTAAAACTCAAACGAACCGCACTGAAAGCTTTTCGCTCATAACTCCACCAAAACATGCGGACCATGTTTCGTTGGCGAAAACTGGTTGCGCATCAGTAAGCGTGCCCGTTGTTACGAGCTCGCCTTCCTGAAGGGCTTCTTCTGCTGAAACAATCGATACAAGATGTGCCAAGACTTCGATTGGACCACCCAAGGCGTTTTCCCCTTTTCCAGTATCGATTGTTTCTTCATCCCGACGTAATTCCAGCGGTACCGAAGCCAAACCATCTAAAACCTCATTCGTTGCGGGTATTTTTTCGCCTATCACAAGACATCCATGTAAACCCTGAGCTGCGATCGAGTCCGCGACAGAGAATTTCCAATTCGGATAGATTGATTGGACAATCTCAAACCCGGGGGCGACCCAATCCACGCAGCCAGCCAATTGTCTTTTGCTCATGCCCTTCTTGGGAGTTTTTCCTAGGCCAATAACGATTTCAGGTTCGATCCTTGGTTCTGCGTAATCGGAGAGCTTTACAGGCTGAACTGCCGAGAACAGACTTTCTGAGTGAACCACACCCCAGATCGGTTGATAAACGCCATATACAGGCCAGATGGCACGGTTAGTGAACCCAACTTTCCGTCCTACTGGGCGCCGATCCATGAGCGCGCGAACGCGATTGGCGATTGAATAAGCTTGTTCCAAGGAAAGAGGCTCTGTCTCAGATGAGAGTCCAGAAATTTGGCGTGGTACGGTCAACGCGTTTGCAATGCGAATTGCTTTTGTTTCGAGGTCACCATTCATTCAATTACTATACCTCAACTGCACAAGAAATTTGTGTGTAAAATTTGGTCAAACTTTGGGAAAAAGCCTAGTCAAAAGTTGCGTCTGTTGAACGATTTAGGCTTGGGTCTTATCGAAGTTTCTTTAGCAGGCGTACATTATCAGTACTTATCTGACTATTTTGAAAATAAAGCATATATTGTAACGACATGCCCGATCTCGAAAAAAATAAGAAAAATGTCATCGCTTTTTACGAGATGATGTTCAACGATTGTCGACCTGCCGAAGCGATATCGATTTTTGTTGGCGAAACATATACTCAACACAACCCGTATGTCGGGGACGGAAAACAAGCCTTTATTGATTACTTTGAAAGCTATGGAACCTTTCGAATACCGGGCTTTCGACTGCCAAAATTTCTTCATGCTCAGTTTAACAGAAAGCCAATTTTTCTGACTTGTGGGTTTACGCATAGGTTGTTCGGCTTGAACCAGGGCGATGGATGCCGAACTATGACCAAATTCCCAATAATAGCTGAGCAGTTTCAATTACTTAGAGTTCATCCATTTTTTGACTAATGAATTTCGCAAAGGCCGCAACGCGGCGGGGCTGTGCGCGGTTGGGTGGAAACATCATTTGCAGCGGTTTTGGCGGTGGAAGGTACTCATCCAAAAAGGACACCAATTTTCCGGACCGCACATCGGAACCCACATCAAGTTCGGATTTTAACACGATACCATGACCGGCAATGGCCCAATCGCGAATGAGTGAGCCGTCATTAACAATTCGATTTCCTTTGACTGGAACTCGCTGGCTGGTTGAGCCTGAGCCAAACTCCCACACGTTGTCGAGCGTATTGCCGAACCGCATGATCAGGCAGTTGTGACGTACAAGGTCATCGGGTCGTTTTGGGGTTCCGTGTTTTATGACATAGCTTGGGGCCGCGCATACGAACCGCTGGTAATTTCCAAGACTGCGAATTCTTAGCGAACTGTCAGAGATGTTTCCGAACCGGATGGCCAAGTCAAACCCCTGTCCAACCAGATCGACATATCCGTCTGAGAGCAAAAGCTCGATTGAAACAGCAGGGTTAAATTCCGTGAACTCTGCAATCACCTCTGAGACAAGGTTGCGTCCAAGGTCGATTGGCGCGCTGACGCGGATTGGCCCAGACAAGGTTTCAGCGCCATACCGAATACGGGCGTCTAATTCCGAAACTTCGCCTAGAACATTCTTGGCACCATCGATCAAAAGTCGTCCTTCTTCTGTCAAGCTGATGGACCGGGTCGTTCGATTGAACAGCACTACGCCATAATGGGCTTCAAGCGCGGCTAAGCGCTCGGATACCGTTGTGGTCGATAATCCGGTCTCTCGCGCGGCGGCAACAAGACTGCCTTTTTCAGCGATGGTTAGGAACAAATTAAGATTATCTAGCAGCATTAGGCGAAAATTCCGGATTATATATTCCGAAGTTGCCTATTTATCCTGATTTGTCGGCGACGTAAATCCGACGAGTCTTTCTTATTTTCAAGGAACCGCACAGATGGCCAAGCTGACAATCGTCGCCAATATAAAAGCTAATCCCAGCAAAATTGATCTTGTTAAGGCGGAACTAATCAAGCTCATAGAAGTCACGCGCACTGAAGAAGGCTGCGTCAATTACGACCTGCATCAGGATAATGAAAACCCCGCACACTTCCTGTTTTATGAAAACTGGCAAAGCCGTGAGCTTTGGCAAGCTCATATGAAGGCCCCACATTTGGCCGCTTACATGGCGGCAACCGACGGCGCCGTCACCGAATTCACGCTGAATGAAATGACGGTCATCGGTTGATGCCTGTTTGAAGCAAGGAACGAACCATGAAAGCCGTAGGATATCTGAAGGCCGGAAAGATAAATCAGCCAGACGCCTTGATAGATTTTGAGACGGACAAACCGACACCTAATGGGCACGATCTGCTCGTAAAGGTACAGGCAGTCTCAGTAAACCCAGTTGATACCAAAATACGGCAGTTGCGCCCACCTGAAGGTGGACAACCCGCTATTCTCGGCTGGGATGCATTCGGGACAGTTCAAGCAGTCGGCGAAGCAGTCACAAACTATAATCCGGGAGACCTTGTTTGGTATGCCGGGGCAATCGATCGGCCGGGGACCAACGCCGAATTTCATCTGGTTGATGAACGCATCGTCGGAGCCGCACCAAAGTCCGTCCCGGCTTCGGCTGCTGCTGCAATGCCACTTACGACCTTGACAGCTTATGAGATGCTGTTCGATCGGCTGCAGGTTGGTCAAAGTGTTCCAAATGGAACAAATACTTTGCTGGTCATTGGTGGTGCTGGTGGTGTGGGTTCGATCACCATTCAGCTGGCCAGAGCCCTAACTGATTTGACTGTCATAGCTACCGCGTCCAGACCTGAGACCCAGGACTGGGTTCGGGAGTTGGGCGCACATCATGTGGTCAATCATGCGGAACCGTTTGGGCCCCAGCTCGAAGCTTTCGGTACCGAGAGCGTGGATTTCGTATATTCGACCAATCAATCGCAACTTTACGCGGCCCAGGCCGGAGAGGTGATGACCCCCCAAGGTCGATTTGGTTTGATTGACGATCCAGCGAGTTTCGACATTATGCCGTTCAAATCCAAGTCGATCTCAATTCACTGGGAGTTCATGTACACTCGGTCATTGTTCGGGACGGGTGACATGAACCGTCAAAGTGATATCCTGAATCAGGTTGCCGGCCTGATAGATGCAGGAAAAGTCAGGTCAACAGCGACGGAAACACTTGGTAAAATCAATGCCGCCAATTTGATGGATGCCCATGCAATTCTCGAAAGCGGCAAAGCAAGGGGCAAGCTTGTCCTTGAAGGGTTTTAAATGAGAATTGAACAGCTTGATCATGTGAATATCGTTACCACCAGATTACCAGAAATGGTGGCATGGTACGAAGAGGTGCTTGGTTTGGCCCCCGGGGCACGTCCCGATTTTCCAGTCCCTGGCGCATGGTTGTATGCGGATGGTCAGGCTGTCGTTCATCTTGTAGGCCACGATGGGCAACCAAATGTTGGCTCTGAGGTGAAATTGAAGCTGGAACATTTTGCGTTCAATGCAAAAGGAATGGAGTCCTTCGAACAAAAACTGGTCGATCGAAAGCACGCGTATGAGAAAACAAACGTTCCTGGAGTTGGAATAATCCAATTCCATTTGGCCGATCCTGACGGCAACCACATCCACATTGATTTCAGTGAATCGGATTAGCCGAAAGAGGTTGCAAGAGCGGGGTATCGCCACGCACTGGTTGGCCAGAGCAGCGCGTTGTTCGATTGGGTTTCAAATCTGAACGATGACTGTCACTGGACTACTCAAACATTAAGGTTAGCGACGAAAAGTGTGATCGCCACCACCTTGACGTAGTTCAATTGGGTCCGGAACCGAAACCGAATGCAACAGGGTGAGATCTGGTTCGAACAGAATCCACTAAGGTAAGGTGTCTCACCCACTTAGATTTCTCCGCTCCTGAGAAAGCTTAGGTTTCACTTACAGATTGGCAAAACAAGCGGCGATTGCTTGGGCAATGACTGCCGCCATTGATTGATGATCGGTTGGAGTGTTCTTTTTGGCCAAAACTTCGGAGTTCCGATCGCCTGTAGACAGGCTGCGTTCCAATAAAGCCCGGCACGTGAAAGTGACCTCCCCTTCTTCAAGGCTTTTGCAACAGCATCAATGTCACTGGACTCTGGATAAATGTAGAGAGTTGTCGGGCTTCCCTCGACAAGCGCCAGAATTTCTTTCGAAGCAGATTGCGACCAAGTCGTGCAACCGTTGCTGCGACCGCCTGTGTAATTCACCAGCTTTCCATAGGGAACATACCCTTCGTCGTCGGCATGTGGGCTTTGCGGGTTTTTGAATCGGCATTGCCATTTCAAGAAAACAGCCTGATGGCCGCCGATAGCGCGCTCTCGGGCGTTGCGAGTTTCTCCTTCACCATCAAACAACAGAAATGTGCGGTAAAAGGGTTTTCTCATCCCAGATTGATTGTAATACCCTTTGAATGAAGTTCGTGTTTCCGCCGTCACATAAGATCCACCGGCAGTCAGCTTTGAACCCTCTGCGTTGCTGAAGTTTCTGGCGCATTGCCTTCCGTTCGAAAAGTTCGCCCGTTGCAGATTTCGACCATTTCCATAGCCCGAGGAAACAGCGCGAAACGATTTGGTCGATTCACAAATTACATAGAAACGCCGCCCCGGCTTACCGCTGGCTGAAGTGCTGGGACGCGTTGCATCTTTGGCAAGGTAGCAAGGGTTTTTAACAAGACCCTGACGAACCTTCTTTTGATACAATGCGCGTGCTCGATCAAGGACGATCGGCGCGATCTGACCATCGCCAGTGCCAACATGTTTTTGCAGCCAATCGGGAATATCAACTGACCGGGCATCTGCTGGGGTAGTCAGCGAACCTGTAGAGGCGGTCAGGATCATCACGACAACGGCAAGACGGAGCGAATTCGGTAGCAACGTAAAAACTCCTCCTAGAACATCCTCATGTTCAGCCTAGCACAAAATGCTCAAGTTTAGGTGTCGACTCCATAAACGCTTGCCTTCTACTGTGGCCGCAAGTCCCACATGCTCATTGGGTCCTGTGGTTACCGTCCGAATCTGGGTCAAATGACCCCTAATTTGACTTTCTGGCTGGACATTCAGAATTCTGCTGCCAAGTAAATCCTATGACCTCGCGTCGTTCATTTCTGTTGATTTCCGCAGCATCTGTGGCCGCGCCGTTCATCGCGCGCGCCCGAAATGATTTCCTGAGCGATAGAATAAATAATCTGCCGCAATTGCAATCTCTACAGGTTCAGCGTGGAGATGAGATTGTTTTTGCTGAGGCACCCAGGGGGCCAGGATTAGATCGACTGGCGAATATAAAATCTTGTTCCAAGAGCATTGTTGCACTCTTGCTTGGAATAGCAATTGACAAGTCTGAGATTTCATCTGTCAATTCCACAATCCAAGAGGTTGCGCCGCGACTCTTGCCGGCAAATGCTACGCCCGGTTCGGAAAGCATAACCATGGAAGATTTTGTAACCCTGAGGGCGGGGCTTGAGAGGACATCCGGCGGAAATTATGGAGAATGGATAAGTTCTCCGAACTGGATTGCCGATGCGCTTACACGACCGATGGTCGCTGAACCCGGAAAGAGTATGCTTTATTCCACCGGCTCGACTCATGTCCTGGGTGCGGCCGTTTCGATCGCCTCGGACCAAAGCCTTTTGTCCCAAGTACGCGACAGATTGGGGGCACCACTTGGTATCGACATCCCAGCTTGGACGAGGGATCCGCAAGGATATTATCTGGGCGGAAATGAGATGGCTATTACTCCAAAATCGATGTTGAAAATTGCAGTTCTGCTTAGGGATCGGGGTGCCTTTGGTGGACGTCAGGTAGTTCCTGAAAGCTGGGTTGCAGCGTCGACCAAACCATATGGCCGATCGGCTTTTTCTGGATTGGAATACGGTTATGGATGGTTTCTAACGCCTTCTGGCTATGCCTTGGCGCGAGGGTATGGGGGCCAAATTATTGCGGCTCACACACGCCGTAACCTTGCCGTCGCTATTTCATCTGATCCTACGCGTCCTGCGCGATCAAATGGTTACTTTGGAGAACTCGTCAGATTGCTGGATGGGCCAATTCTGAATCTGAGTTAAAAGATAGTTGCCCCGCGGGATACCTTGTCTCAATTCATTTCAGACGATGAACCACTAGCTCAAAACCTTCATCGGCGGTTGGGGCAACGAAATGGCTGGCTATCTGATCAAATTGTTCCTCAGTCAGTTGAAACTGGTGTTCACCGGCCTCATTCCGCTCTCGCAATCTTGTTTTACACAGATCATTGGGCAGATCGAGATAGTGAAGCTCACTTGCCGCGTTTGCGGATTTAGCGACAATGTTCATCCAAGAGCGCGCAGCAAGTGTATTGGCTGGATAATCCAGAACGACTGATATCCCTGCCTTCAGCAATGAAACGACATGACGCCCCATGATGCCGCGCAATTGTCTTGAGCACTGAACATAGTCCGAGATTGTAGACATTTCGTTTCTATATAATGCCGCCTACCACTCATCCTCGGAAATAACGACTGTACGTTTTGCCTCACCAAGTTGACGAGCGAGAGTCGATTTTCCCGCGGCTGGTTTGCCACAAACAAGCACTAACTTTGGAGTGTTTTCGGTCATGGAGTTTTCTTTTGAGAGCGATGTCAAAAACGAAGTTTGCCCAGTGTAATTCAGAGGTCAACATCGCATAGCTTTTCCCCAATATTCAAAGCTTCTGCAAAATCACTGGATAGTTGAACTTATTGAGTGGCAAACTGCTCAACTTTTGACGCGGCTTGGATCACTCGGTCATCATTCCTCCGGACACACTTCACAGGGCACTCGCCTTCGAGTTCGTTTTTGGGCGAAGCCATCCAAAATGCACGTTCCCACGGCGTCATGTCCTGTGGCAGCGCGTCAAGGATTTTTTTCATCAAAGGAAGCGGGGTTCCATCCTCGGCAAACTGGAACGAGGGATACACGTTTGAACCTGCGTAATTTACAGAAAATATCCTCCCTGATCTTTTCCAGATATCGCCGATCCGGGTAATCTGCCAAGAACTTGCTTTCCAGCGCGCGTACACATCAGCGTCTTCCAACAGTGGAAATTTTCGGGCAAATTCGTCTTTTTGGATGTCATTGACGGAACTGCGATGTCCGTCAAACGTGGAAAAATACATCTGGTTACTCGTGACACTAGCTGATCCTTTGCAAACATAATGCCAAACGCTCGTTTCCTATAAAGTTAAGTAGGTCACAGTAGGACGAGAATTTTTGATGGACCCAGAATTCAATCAATAACATATTGAAAAATATATTATATTTGAACTTTTGAACTATCGAATTGAAGCCAGATGAATGTCCTGAGTTCTTGGAATTGTCGCAAGTCAAAGCAATAATCTGTGTAAGCAGGACGAATTGATCACGGAATTACGCCGAGGGCTTTCGGATGGGTTATGCGAAAACAGCGATATTGATGGCCGCAATGACCGCTTTGTTCATGGGTTTTGGATATCTTCTTGCGGGTACAGGCGGCATGCTGATTGCTTTGATGGTTGCCGCTGGAATGAACGTATTTACGTGGTGGAATTCGGACAAAATAGTTCTGAGGATGCACAATGCACGACCAGTTTCGACCGGAGATCGATTGGGTTTGTCCAAATTGGTTGAGACACTGGCTGGCAATGCTGACTTGCCCACACCGGAAATCTATCTGATCGAAACACCCCAACCAAACGCTTTTGCAACAGGGCGAAATCCCTGCAACGCCGTCGTCGCTGTAACTTCGGGGTTGTTGCAAACGCTATCGCGCGAAGAGTTAGGAGGGGTAATTGCGCATGAACTAGCTCACATTAAAAACCACGATACCGCGATCATGACAGTCACAGCGACATTTGCAGGTGCAATTACAATGCTGGCAAACTTTGCATTGTTTTTTGGTGGAAGAAGAGACAGCGCGATAGGGTTGGTTGGGACTATAGCCTTGATGATTTTGGCCCCCTTAGCGGCTGGGTTAGTGCAAATGGCCATTAGTCGGACAAGAGAGTACTCGGCGGACAGAGTCGGTGCTGAAATTTGCGGGCAACCTTTGGCTTTGGCGTCAGCTTTACAACTTATTCAGCGCGGCGCTGCTCGAATTGACAACGACACTGCGGAACGGAACCCGGCGACCGCACATATGTTCATCATCAACCCGTTGCATGCCCATAAACGTGACAAGCTGTTTTCAACGCACCCTTCGAAGGCAAACAGGATAGCGGCATTACAGAAACTCGCAGAGCAATCGAACAGGCAGCGTCGGAGTCCGGCTGGTTCTGAAATAAAACGTGGCCCAGGAACCGGACCATGGGGGTAGTTAAAATACCGCTCCCAAACCCGTATCGTGAATTTGGACTGAGTAGAAAGAACACTGTTTCAATTTTCAGAAACTAGGAGTGTTTGATGTACCAAGGAATGGTTGTTTTTCTTTGCTGTATGCTACCAATTTCGGCGGCGGCATTGGAACTAAAAGAGACTGGCCGTTATGAATTAAACCGTCCAGCAAGCTTGGATTACGATCCTACTTTCTGTGGGTTGTGGATTGCCAACGAAAGCACCGAAGCCGTACTGGTTACTCTTCAAGGCGACGAACTGCGCCGTGTCAGCAGCGACCTGCACCGGATCAAAGCGATTGCGGTGGAGGGAGACCACCTTCTGGTCGGCGACGGATTCGGTGGCCTTCAACGTTTGACGAAAGATGGGATGCCACTGGCTGCGCCTTTCGTGCTGGAGGGTGGATTTGCGGACACGGAAGGCATCGCTATCACATCCAGCGGAGAGATTGTGACCGTCGAAGACGATCCAGAAAGGCTTTCTTGGTTCGACATGGATGGAAATTTAAAGTTCCGATTAGATACAATGAACCTGTCCCCGCCTTTAAGTGAAGCGCAAGGCATCGCTATTGATCCCCGCACCGGCCACATGTTGATTGTCGACGATTGGGAAGGATCAAACAGCCTGTACGAATTCACATCCAACGGGCAACTTTTGGCCCAGGTAAGCTTGCTGGAGTTCGGTGCCGACCCGGAAGGCATTGCCATCCGGCCGGGGTCAAATCAGCTATTCGTTGCATTTGACGGTGGCGCAAAAATTGTGACTTTCGACTATTCACCCACTTTACCTGAGGGCGCTGCTCCACTGCCTCCGGGTGCAGACTGTATGATGTTTTAAGCAGCCAAATTATAGCTTTTGCTATTCAATCAAACGCCAATCCGGTTTTCAATACGCTCCCAGATCCAACTTATCAGAAACGCAAGGCCACCAACCAAGACGACTACCATTGCAGCCGCTTCAATTCGAAAGACCGCGAATTCTACCGTAGGAGCAGTAATTAGAAGGGTCGCAATCGTGAAGAACATCGCGGTCCACATTGTCCGCCCACCTATCCGGTGGACACCGACGATAGCGGATGCAATGCCAAGAAGCATGAGAACCCGATGCGGCAAACCCACGGACTCAAGACATATTGCGACCAACGATCCGATTGCCACCCCGATCCCGAACCTAAGCGCTGAGTCAGGAACTTTCTCTAGCGGGGCCAAAACACGGAATACGAAAAGAAAGGAAAGCCAATAGGATTTTTGATTTCCGATCATTTGCGCAAGTATCGACGTTAATCCCAGACCCAAGATCAAAAAAATCCAAATCGATACTGCCCCTTTCACGGACATGGGTTTGCGTCTTGCAGATCCAAGCAAACGAAGCCACGTGCTTACCACGCCTCCGACCGCAGCTGCGATCACGAACATTGCCACCAAGGAGGCTGTTCGCTGGTCAGGAGGTATCAGCAAGTAAAGTAACAAACCGTTCAATGCGGGAACTGTGGCAAGGCTGCCGCTGATGCGGGCATCAAAAGCGGCCCAGCTCACAAGGACAAAGCCGCACAAGAATGCAGTCCATTGCGCAGGAATTAGTGTGCAGATCAAAATGCATGAAGCCACGAGGACCAAAGTTCTTGCGGTTGCAACAGGTGTCGAAAATACAGACCCAAGAAGCCCCGCCGAAAACCCAGCAACCGCTGCCACTCCTCCGAAAGGTTCTATTTCGCGTCCAAGCAGGATCGCCAAGGATGCTGAGGCGCAAATTGTGCCAGTCATTTTCCAAGAGAGCAATCCACTGGACCCTGTCGACACGTCATACCTCCACGTACCGCTTGTAAAAAGTTGTCCGTATCCGGCCCTTAAAAAGCGGCGACTCAGACTGAACTTAGTCCCGTTCCTTGTCTAGAGTTTCACGAATTCGAGTCAGGTGAGTCAACGAGTTGGCAAAGGGTTCGTGTCCCAGATCATCCAATACTGGCTGCAAAGCTTTTGACATTCTCTGCATGCTTTCATTCAAAAATTGCTCACCTCGCGATGTCGAACGGGCAATTTTTGAACGCTTATCGCTTGGATTGGGTTCTAAGGTAATCAGCGCTTTAGTTTCTAACCCCGCAAGCATATGGGTCATCGATGTCTTTGGAATCTGGAATGCCTTAGAGAGTTGGAGCGGAGTTTCTCCGTCAGGGCGCCGCACAAGATGTCCAAGTATGCCGAACTGAGTTGCGGTCATACGATCAGGCAATAGTGTTTCAAGCTTGGTCGAGATCAATTGGTTGATGATCCCGACCTCTGTGAAAAACCGATAAACTTCTTCGATTTCGTCTTTATACTTCATTCAGTAAGCGCGTCTCCAGCGGCCAGCGTGGTGTGGGTATTGGTTCTGGTCCATATCCCAATCTCAACAACATTTGAACCGTATGCCCCTGCGGAGCAAGAAGCTCGTGCGCGAGCGCATATTCGCCAGCCATCTCTGGATATTCCTGCAGAGCCTGACTTACAGGATGAACACCGACGCCCATTTCAGTCGTTTTCAGATACAACCGCATTAGCTGACGTCCGGCGTCCAGTTGATCCCGGCGGTTATTTGTCCGGGTGGTAATGACGGCGTAATGGGGCGTCGCATCCAGCATGGCATAGTAGTCACGCAGTTGTGCCTTATTGCCGGGGTGATCAATATTCATCAACGTGTCCTGGCCTAGCAAACCCGTCAGACGCAAAGCTTCAAGCATCGGATCGCGAAGTTCAATACCGTCGGGATTGGAATTGATTTCCGCTTTGCCAATGCGCATCAGATCGACTGACTCTTTCAAAGTACGCGGTGTCTTCACCTCTATTTCAAAGGCTCTTTTTGTGAGTTCTCGAATTCGGGCAACTTTTGCTTCATCCAAAACCAAGCTCGCATAGTCGTTCAGGGCAGAAGCTTCAGAAGGCTGCAGGCGTCTATCGCTGTAAGGCTCTTTGTTTGAATGCCTGTTGAGAATATGGGCCGCCAGAGGATCGGCCTTTGCGCCGGCTTCAAACGATGCGTCTGCGACGGGTCCTTCATCCCCTTCAGGCAAAAGGGTCAGTTTTGCGTTAAAACCCTGTGCGCTTGCCGCTAGAACCATGGTTTCTAAAAAGGCGCCAAGACCGATGTAAAGCTGACGATGGTTGGGATCGGTCTCTGGCAATTCGCGTTCTGTGTCACGATGAATGCGGGCTCTGTCCTCGTCGATTAGTTCTATCAGCCAAGGCTGGCGATTGTGCGGATTGGGGGCGAGAATTGCATAAGATAATGCCGCCTTGCGTGGATCCTCGTATGGAATGGGTTGCCAAGGTGCCAGTGCCTTTTGCGGTGTGCGAGTCGCCATGAAACCGGCGGCTCCCGCAGCCGCTATTATCGTACCACCGCCAATGATTTTCAGGAACTTTCGTCTGTTTGTCATAAGAAATCTCCATTAGTACGATATCGCACTATATAATACGATATCGTACTAATCAAGGTTCGGTAAAATGTACCGTGCTTAAATTGCTTGACGAAATAGTGTGTGCCCTGAGCATCAGGCGTTTTTAAGATGCGTATTCCCAACCTGACCGCGCATTAGGTTTCAGACCTATCGAATATGCTATTGGCCGCGATGAAGGCATCACCGCCATTTAATCGCCGCGTGATTGTAGCACATGAGTTTTAAAGACCCATGCCTGAGCAGTTCAATATCTTTCGCATGCTCTCATGTAGCAACGTCAAGTTGTAGGAATTTAAAGGCTGTTGAGCCGATGTTTTTCCAATATCTCGCAGAGCATCCTTTTAGCTTGCAAGCGGTGCTTACGATGGCGGTCCCGCGCCACTTCTGGCTGGCCTTCACATATGGCTTTAAATACGGCGCGATGATCTTCATTAGATTGGACTGGCAAAGGTCGAATAAAAAGCGTCGTTGCGCGCGCACGTCGAACTTGATCACTCATCATTGCCACAATTGCTTCGATGCGTTTGTTGCCTCCTAAACGAACGAGTTCCTTGTGAAATAACTCGTCAGCTTCGGCCCATGCCTCAAGGTCTTCCGTTGCGATAGCCTGATCCATCTGAGTGATTGATGTGGCTAGCAACGCAAGTTCTGCTTCAGAGTATCCAGCCTCTGCCGCGCGTTGCGCGGCAAGGCTTTCCAGTTCTGTAAGGATGTCGTAGATCTCGCGCATGTCTTCGGTGGAAACAGGAAGAATGCGCACACCTTTGCGAGGGCGCATTTCCAGCAAGCCCCTGCTTTCCAGCATTAAAGCAGCCTCGCGGATCGGGGTGCGGGACATGCCAAGGGTTTCCGCCAGCTCTGATTCCAGATGGTCAGTTCCGGCCGGTAGTTCACCAGACAAAATCATACGCCGCAAATCTCGGGCGGCTCGTTGCGTATTAGACAATGTTTTGCTGTCGTGATCCTTCAAGGTGTCTCCAAGTTAATCTTTCGTTCCTCTGCAGCCGCGCGGTAAATTGCTTCTTCGATGCGGATTACGTCCAGATAATCTCTGGCTGTGTTCTCGAACGGCGTGCCTCTTAAAAGGCCTGAAATGACGTGACTTTGCAAGGCGTGGACGCAGTCGCCTCCAAAACCATCGTGATTGCTTGGGGGTAGAATCTGCTGCCGCTCTTGTTTTCCGAAACCACGGAGTTCCACTGAGCCGTCGCCACAAAGATCCAGGGATCCCTCGGTTCCTTCGATGAGAGCCTCACCCATGGTCTGACGCAGATTTTCTGCTTGGTGGTCAAGGCACCTGTTTCCATCGAACAAAGCTTTCAAACCGTTTGGATGATCGAACAGGATATAGCCAGCATCTTCGCCGGCAATAACCGGATTTACCCTGCGCAGATCGGCATAAACAGCGCTGGGCATCCCAAATAGAAACCTAAAAGTGTCGATCCAATGAACTGCTGTTTCGTGTACCAGAAATCGTGGCATCTCCTGAAAATACGGCTGCCGATCCAGGTATGCTTTCGGTCCCTGTCCATCACCGGGCCTCAGCCGAAATGTAGCTTGCAAAGGTCTGCCGATAAGACCCTTGTCCATTGCTTTTTTGATGGCACGATACCAAGGCTGAAATCGAAAGTTTTCGTGAACGATAATAGTTGCACCCGCTGCCTCTGCTTCAGAGGTGACCGCCTTCGCCTCGGCCAAAGACAGACAAAACGGCTTTTGGCAGATCATCCATTTGATACCGAAATCCAGAGCTGTTCGAATTGCTTTTGCCTGAGCCACCGGCGGCAAAATAATGTCTACCAAATCAGGTTCTTCTGTCTCCAGCATTTGCAAGATGTCCTGATACGCAGGAAGTCCGGTGGCCCGCGCTTTTTCAAGATCACGGTTGCACGAGCCCACTGGAATGGCGCCCGGCATTCGGACCCAACTCTCATAATGGAAACGACTGAAGTAACCGGCTCCGACACATGCGACTCTTATGTCTTGATTAGTGTTCATACCTTCAACAGTTCCAATACAGATGAAGCTGCGTCTTTTGTTCCTGCGGTGCCGCCAAGATCACGGGTCAAGTTTGTGCCATCTGCTAAGACTTGCTCAACCGCTGCCCTCAGGCGTGTCCCGTCCTGAGACAAAGCTGGGTTTTTGTGGGTTAAACCCAGCCATTCCAACATCATCGCAGCCGACAAAATCATCGCGAACGGGTTGGCGATACCTTGTCCGGCGATGTCCGGTGCTGAGCCGTGACAAGGTTGAAAAACGGCGTGATCCAGACCGATATCTGCTGATGGCGCTAATCCGAGGCCACCCATAAGGCCGGCTCCAAGGTCAGAAAGAATGTCGCCAAACATATTTTCGGTCACAAGGACGTCAAATTCCCATGGTTTTTGAACCATCCAAAGCGCGGTAGCATCCACATAAGCGTGATCCGCCTGAAGATCAGGATGACGAGCAGCCTCGGCATCGAAAATCGAACGAAAGAAAGCAAACGCGCGGAAAACATTGGCCTTGTCGACACAAGTGACCCGACCTTGGCCGCGGCCTGATTGTTTGCGGGTCTGTGCGAGTTGAAACGCAAAGCGGAACAGTTTTTCGGAAACGTTACGGGTGATAAGCAATGTTTCGCGGGCCTCATCTTCGCTTACATCGCCTGCGCCTTGCGTAAAGAACAATCCTTCTGTGCTTTCCCGAATCAAAACAAAGTCGATTTCTTTTCCTTCGGGCAATGCCAATGGTGTGATTTGTCCAGAGCTCACCTTCACCGGGCGAACACCGGCAAACAGCCCCAGTTTTTTTCTTAGGTCAATCTGCGGAGAAATCTCGGTGCCATCTGGGTAGCGCACGTCCGGCAAACCCATTGCCGAGAGAAGAATCGCGTCGGCGTCCCGGGCCGTTTCCAAAGACTTTGCGGGAAATGCTTCACCCGTGGCCGCGTAATGCGACGCACCCGCCGGGGCATCTGTGAATGCCAGGTCATAGTCGGGATTGCATGCTGAAAGCAGCTGTAAAATTTCTAACGCGGGCACCATGATTTCTGGGCCAATTCCATCTCCATGGAAAACTGCAACTTGGTAACTTTTGTCCATTTTGACCCCACTTCCTTCCCGTTTCGCATTCATAGCGCGATAGCGGCCTTCACTACAGCCCGTTGACAGTGCATTCTGTAACGTATACATAAAAAAATGCAATAATAAACGCATTGATGACTCGAGAGGAATTAGAAATGAAGTATAGACTGAGACCGTTTGCTTTCGCTGCTTTGATGGCAACCGGGTTTGCAACGGGCGCTACCGCGCAGGACTATCCCTATCGCGACATCACAACGGCAGTAGTTTGGGGCGCCGGGGGCGGCACCGATACGATCAACCGCATGATTATGGCTGAGATGGAAAAGCACCTGCCTGTTTCGATCAACGTGATCAATCAAACCGGGGGTGTCGCGGGCTCGAACGGGATGGTTTATGTAATGAACCAACCTGACGATGGTTACACCTTGGTTGGATTGTCCGAGTCAAATGTTACGGCAGCCGTGCAAGGCGGGTGGGATCAAAAGTTCGATTTCTGGTACCCTTTCATCGTAGGCGGATCGCCAGATCTGATTTCTGTTCCGGCAGGAAGCCCATACAATTCATTAGAAGAATTGGTTGATGCCGCCAAAGCCGCGCCGGGTAGTATCCCCGCTGCTGCGTCCGGCGCGGGGTCTATTCACCACCTGAATCTACTGGCCATTGAAAAAGGGTCAGGTGCGGAGTTCAAGTTTGTACCCTACAAAGGTTCTGCGCCTGGGCAGGAGGCCGCCATCGCGGGCGAAGTAGCTTTGGTCGTTACATCCTTGGCCGAGCAGGCACCATTGATCGAAGGTGGGCAGTTGAAGCCTCTTGCGATGTTAACACCGGAAGACGCGCAAATTGCCGGAACAACGGTACCGTCCGCATTTGGAATTTATGACGGCCTTGACCAATACCTACCCCTGAAACAAGCAATCGGTTTTGCCGTGCACAACTCTGCCGGAGACGAGGTAAAAGCCGCGCTTGGCGAAGCATTCGAGCAGGCGATCGCCTCTGATGCAGTCGCCTCGTGGGCCGCCGCAAATAACTACGATGTAGGTGGACAGCATGGGGCAGAAGCTCAGGAACTGTTCGCTAATCTTGAAGCTACGTTTGCCTACACACTTCAGGATTTGGGCGCTGCAACTGTGGACCCAGCCTCACTGGGTATCCAGAAACCATAAAGCAGATCGATCGAAGGGGGCGCATTTTGCCTGCGTCCCTTTTCTTCCGGAGGCAGGAAATGGAAAAGATCGACGAAACACTGGTCTTGCGCGCGCGGGACTTTTGGGCGTCAGTGGTCCTGATCGCCGCGTCTTTGTTCTTTTTGTGGAAGACCTTGGATATTCCACTATGGGGTGAAAACCGCGCAGGAGTCAGCGGCTCAGATTGGTACAACTCGGCGGCAATAGTGCCGTTATTTATCTTTGGTGGGTTGCTTGTATTGTCCGTTGTTCTGCTCGTTACTTCAATTGGATCGGGTGGTGCTCGACAAGCGCTGAACGCGGCAGGGATCGGTTGGGACAAAGCGGAAGCGTTTCGTAGCTTAACCATCGGATTGATAATATTTGCATACGTGGTCGGTTTGGTCCCCAGAGTTGACTTTATCCTGTGTTCAGGTCTGCTAATTACAGCTTTGATCTTTGGTTTCTACGGCGGTCACTCCCAACGCGCCCTTGTGGCCTGCATTGCAGTTGTCGCCGCCGGATTTTTCGCATTTGCAACAAATCCGGCCCAGCCGGATTGGAACGCACACGGTGATGATTGGGTCACTTTGGCGCTGTGGACAGGCTTGACGGTCTTAGTGGCAATCAAAGCCCGATCCGAAAGCGTTTTGCGGGTTGTGCCAATCGTGGCGATATTGGCTCCTCTTATCCTCGTTTGCATGATGGCATTTGTCTTTCGTCAGAACGTTCCCGCGCGCGGTGGACTGATATTCAAACAGATCGAATACCACTACTACGTATCGCTTCGTCCATTGTGGAAAGACTAGCGTAATGGAGTTCATCGTTTCGCAACTTTCTGGATTTGGCGCGGCTCTCGTGAATTTGGTCGTGGATCCGCTTTCCTATGTATATTTGATAACATCGGTTTTCCTAGGTATCTCATTCGGTGCTCTGCCGGGACTTACGGCGACGCTCGCGGTAACGATACTCACCGGCTTCTTCAGCAACAAAATACCGCTCGATTACTCTCTGATCGCTTTGCTCGGAGCTTATGTTGGTGCGATTTATGGTGGGTCGTATCCATCAATTCTGTTGAACATTCCCGGCACGGCGGCCAGTGCAGCAACGGCAATGGACGGCTATCCCCTGGCGAAAGCAGGCCGCGGTGGAGAAGCGTTGGGGCTTACGACAACAGCTAGTTTCATCGGTACGGTGATCGGCACCTTGACGCTTTTGGTTTTTGTCTGGGCGCTTCTAATGGTGTCAAAGAACATCGCCAGCCCGGAAAAAGCTTTGCTTGCTCTGTTTGGTATTCTGCTTTCGGGCACGCTGATGAGCGAAGACCTGGTGATTAAAGGCTGGATTGCAGGATTGGTCGGGCTTGCGATGTCAATGGTTGGGCTTGACCCTCTTTTGTCTGAACCCCGATACACCTTTGGCTGGTCATACTTGTTGAGTGGGTTTCAGGTTGTCCCGGTTCTGATGGGTGCCTTTGCTGTTCCTCAAATCATAGATGGTTTGCGTCATGTGGAAGCAGGTAAAGTCCTGGCCCTTAAGGGACGAATATTGCCTAATCTAAAATCTGTAAGGCGACATCTGCCGACGATAGGCCGATCAGGGGTGATTGGAACGGGTGTCGGTGCGCTACCGGGTGTCGGTGAGGATGTCGCTGGTTGGGTCAGCTACGGTGTTGGAAAGACCGTTTCGTCCGAAGGTGAAAAATTCGGTCGTGGTTCCCTGGACGGTCTGTTGTGTTCTGAAACGGCCAACAACGCATGCATAGGCGGAGCGCTAATTCCCTTGCTGGTGCTGGGCATACCAGGTTCTCCCCCTGCAGCGGCTCTGATGGGCGCTTTCAAGATTAACAATGTGATCCCTGGACCGACTATAGACCCCGAGATCATCCTGCGTGTTGTGGCGATATTGGTGATAGCGTCTCTTACAATGTTTCTAATGGGGCTATTTACGGCGCGAGTCTTTATTAAGATACTTGCAATACCTCAGACTGTCTTTTTACCGGTCGTAATGGTGCTGACTACTATCGGTTCGTTCAGTGTTGGGGGCGGGATTAACGATCTTTACCTGATGCTTGCCGTCGGTGCGGTGGCATATTTCATGAACCTGATGAAATACCCGATTGCGCCGCTAGTGATCGGCGTCATTTTGGGTGGGTTGTTTGACGAGACCTTCCGCCGTTCTCTGTTTCTGTCGGACGGGGATTTGTCCGTCTTTTTTTCGCGCCCGGGTGCTGCCATTCTACTGGTGTTGAATATTGGCTTGATCGTAAGTCAATTTCCTGCAGCCAAACGGGTCTTCTCACGCCTGAAAGGATTGTCTGTCTGATGTTCGCGGTTACTGTGACCTTTACTCTCAAACCCGGAGTGCGAGAGGTTTTCTTACCGTTGATGATTGAAAATGCCGCGTCTTCGTTGCGCAACGAGCCGGGGTGTCGTCAATTCGACGTTTGTGTTGGCGACGAATCCCAGACGGTGTTTCTCTATGAAGTTTATGATGACGCGGCTTCTTTCGAAGCTCACCTAGAAAGCGCCCATTTTAAATCCTTCGATACCGCTGTGGCGAATATGATTGCCAACAAAACTGTTGTCCTTTTTTCCGAGGTTATCCGATGAGTGATTGGGAAATCCATGCTGTTAAGTATGCTGATCGTAATGCCAGAACCCGGGCAGATAGCTTTGTTTTTGACGACAATCATGACGCGCCTCACGCAATGGATTATTTCGTTTGGGTTTTGAAGCGCGGCGACGAAGTGATTCTTGTTGACACCGGCTATGACGCGGACGAAGGCGCCGCCCGTGGGCGCCCCATTGCAGTGGACCCGCGCGAGGCGTTGAAGCCGCTGGAAATTTTGCCCGAAAGCGTTAGCCAGGTCATCGTAACTCATCTTCACTATGATCATGCTGGTGGATTGCATCTGTTCCCAAATGCCAAGTTGCATATGCAATCAGCTGAAATGAATTTCGCCACTGGCCCTTGCATGTGCGAAGACCATTTACGGGCACCGTTTTCCGCCGATCATGTATGTGAAGCGATAAGGCGTTTGTACTCTGGCAAAGTTGTTTTCCATGACGGTGATGCCGAGATTGCGGAAGGAGTGACAGTGCATTGCATAGGCGGCCACTCGCGCGGGTTGCAGTGTGTTCGTGTGCGAACTGGCGCCGGGTGGATGGTACTGGCCTCGGACGCCTCACACTACTACGAGAACTTTATGGCGCGGAAAGCCTTCCCGATTGTGGTCGATTTGCAGGACATGCTGGACGGCTTTGCAACTTTGGAAAGACTGGCGTCGCACCCCAAGCTTATCATACCCGGTCATGATCCGCTTGTCCGAGAGGTTTTCCCCGTAGGGATTGCACCACACATTCACCGGCTGGACTCGGGTCCTGTTAAAGAGATCAAGTTATGAAAATAGGCGTGATAGCCGATGACTTCACAGGAGCCTCAGACATCGCGCTTACGTTGGCTGAGGGAGGTTTGCGAGTGTGCCAATTCATCGGAACTCCGGATTTCCCAGCGGCTAATGATCTCGACGCAGGAGTCGTCGCCCTAAAATCCCGGACGTCACCTTTAAACGAAGCAATTGAGGACAGTCTTGCCGCGTGTGATTGGTTATTGGCTCAAGGAGCAGAACAGATCGTTTTCAAGATCTGTTCGACTTTTGACAGCACGGCAGACGGCAACATTGGTCCGGTTTTGGATGCTTTGTCCGATCGATTGAATGCCGATGGCGTCATAGTATGTCCGGCATTTCCCGAAAATGGGCGCAGTATTTATCAAGGGCATTTGTTTGTTCAGGATAAGTTGTTGAATGAAAGCGGTATGCAGGATCACCCACTTACCCCAATGCGCGACTCAGATTTGAGGCGGGTATTAGCACAACAAACGCCAAAGCAGATCCATCATGTCAGCGCTCTTACAGTGATGCGGGGTGCTACTGAAATTCGCGCTGAGTTGTCGGCAACAGGTTATGCCATTGTGGACGCAATCCGTGATGTGGATATGATCGAGATTGGCAAGGCGGCAAAAGGCACCCCTTTGCTTTGCGGGGGTTCAGGTATTGCTTTGGGCCTGCCAGAAAATTTCCATTTTACCCAGGCGAAACCATCGTGGACCGCGGTTCAGGGCTCCGGGGTTGTACTTTCCGGTTCGTGCAGCAGAGCCACCCGAGGTCAAGTCGAAAATTATAAGCGTACGTTCCCCCATCGCGAAATCCGCGCGTCAGATGCTATCACAGGAGCGGTTGATACACAGGAATTGGCGGATTGGGTAATAGCACAGGAAACGCCACCCCTTATTTACTCATCTGCAGATCCCGCCTTAGTTAGAAAAGCGCAAACAGAATTTGGAACGGATCGAGCAGCGACCGCGGTCGAAGCTTTCTTTTCGGATTTGTCCGCGCAGTTGCTCGGCAGAGGGGTAACTCGATTTGTTGTAGCCGGAGGTGAGACATCCGGAGCGGTTGTAAAAGGGCTAGGTGCTCAGGTGCTTGAAGTCGGTCCACGCCTAGCGGCCGGAGTTCCTTTGCTTCGTTTTCATGGTTCACACCCAGTTGCATTGGCACTGAAGTCCGGAAATTTCGGAGGCGAAAACTTCTTCGCCGAAGCATTGGCAAAGATGGAGAAATCATCATGAGCGAAGAAGCCAAGCTGCGTGAAGATATCTGCAATTTGGCGAAGTCAATGTTTGACCGAGGGCTTACCTGCGGCGCTTCGGGGAATATTTCTGCGCGATTGTCTGATGGTACATTTCTGATTACGCCGACTGGCAGTTCTTTAGGCTTTCTGGAACCCATCCGTATCAGCCATCTGGACTCAAATTTTCGCCTACTCAGTGGGGATCGCCCGACTAAAGAAATTCCGTTACACGTGGCGTTTTATGAAACACGAAACCGCACTGGAGCAGTGGTTCATCTGCACTCAACATATTCGGTCGCCTTGTCGATGCTGCCTGACATTGATCCGGACGACGTTTTGCCGCCTCTGACACCGTATTCGATAATGAGATTGGGCAAGGTAAAACTGCTTCCATTCTATTTGCCAGGAGACGAAGCGATGGGCTACGCAGTCAGAAGCTTGGCTGGCGAACGCAGCGCGGTATTGCTGGCAAATCATGGCCCAGTAGTTGCGGCCAGGAACATTTGGGCCGCGGTCTTCGCAATGGAAGAATTGGAAGAGACGGCAAAATTGGCGATGCTCACACGTGGTTTGCAACCACGCTGCTTGACGACCGACGAAGTGAAGTTCGTTCAAAACCGAGGCAGACCTTAGCCTTGGGGAAGCTCAACGCTGAGTTATGAAGGACAGTCCAGTTACGAGTTGCTTTAATCCAAGAGCAGCCCCAGCGAATATCGCTAAAAACGTTACTGGTGCACTGTAGGCCAGCAGCGAGAAAGCGGAGATACCCTGTCCGACACTGCATCCGACCGCAATGATTGCCCCGGGTCCCATGATTGCGGCCCCCAACATCTGGCGCTTTAGTTCCCGCGGGTCTTCGCAAGCTTCCCATCGGAAGTGACCCTTGGACCAAGACCCCAGGAAGGCACCTATTAGAACGCCTGTGACCGATCCAACAGCGAATGAAAGCGTCGTGCCGGATGCGGTCATGAGGTAGAACATTGTATCGCCGAGAGGCGCGGCAAAGGTATGGGTTTGCACCGTCTCTCCTTCGAATCCGTGTGCCGCGACCCAGTTTGTGCCGAGCCAACCAGAGACTATTGCCAATCCAACTGCAGCGCCCCAAAAGACCTGCGAAGGGGCGCGGCGAAGTCTGTCGCTTAGCAATGCGAAAACCACTAAGGCTGCACCAGTTGTTGTGCCGATTAACCAAGCTGGAATTGCGATCATTCGTTCGGCAAGAAAACTGATGCTTTGCGGCTCGCTCAGGTTCATTTCCACCGGGAAAATCCAAACCCTTAGATACGCCAATGGTCCTGACATAACGACGTAAGCGGAAAGGCCCATTATCAAAACGATAACGAATGATCGAAGGTCACCACCTCCGAGCCTTGCCAACGCGCCATAGCCACAGTTCCCACTTATGGCCATGCCGTACCCAAACATGAGACCGCCCACGATCGAACCAATTGGATTCCAGGATTGAGCGAGATATGCCGTTTCAACCGGGTCAAGCCAACCAAGCGCTATTGCAAAGTGGCTGCCTGCAATCGCGACACCGATTGCGACCGCCCACATGCGCAAACGCCGGTCATCATTTGCATATATGTAGTCTTCGATCGCACCCAACGTGCAAAAGCGGCCAATTCGCGCCGCCAAACCCAACACAATTCCGCCAATCAAACCGATCAGAGCGACAGTATTGGCGTCTCCCAAGATTTCGAACATGCCAGGCTCCTCCCAAAGCTGGCGGCGATTCAAACCCGTTTCTACTTTTCCCTGCAGAATAGATCGTAGACGACTTCGAGGATTTGCGTTGATCGGTCATCGGCCAACCTGTAGTAGATCGTCTTTCCCTCACGTCGTGTTTTTACCAAGCCCTCGTAGCGCAAGCGGGACAATTGTTGAGACACCGCAGCCTGTCGTGCCGACAGCATTTCTTCCATCTGCGTGACGGATTTCTCTCCTGAAGATAAATAACACAAGATCATCAGACGTCCCTCATGGCTTATAGCTTTGAGGAAGTTTGAAGCCGTCTGAGCATTCTCCATCATTCTATCCAGGTCTTCGGCGCACATGTCTTTCGAGAACACAGGCAGTTTCGAAGATTTGTCCAACACGATCGCCTCGCTTTCATAGCTAAACGCATTCAAAATAGTTTATGTAATTTGTTTCAATTTAGCCAGAGGTCTCAATCGCCACTCCTCCGTCACGGAGTAAAACACCAAGCAAACCCCAAAAAAAGTCTTCCCCAGGATATCCTTCGATACGACCGATTTCCTGCCCGTCTTCCAGCAAAACAAAGGTCGGTGTGTAAAAAAGTGGCTTTTCTAGAACGATATCATCTGGGGTGGATCTGTGGATATCTATGCGGCGAAGCGGAGCCACTTTACCTTCCGGTGTCTTGGGATAGATCTGGGAAATTTCGGAATCCCAGCGTTCACACCACATACAGCCCTCTTCTTCTGCCATAAGTAGCGTCATTTGGGCGCGTGCGATAACAGGTGCAACAAGCAAAGTGATTGCAAGTAAAAGCAAGTGTAAGTGGCGCATTGCAAGCTCCGATTGACCGCGGGACTATATCTTTATAATTTTGAATGTGTGAATAATAACGCGTCAGGACGATTTTGGCCATGCTCGATATTACATTTGCAGGAGCTTTGGCCGCAGGGCTATTGTCGTTTCTTTCACCCTGTATCTTACCAATTGTGCCTTTCTACCTCAGCTATCTGGCTGGCGTCGGAATGGAGCAAATCGCGGCGGATTCAGCCATTTCCTCTGACATCCGCCGCAAGGCGACGCTTTTGGCGATTGCATTTGCGGCAGGGATTATTACGATTTTCATGGCTCTCGGCGCAACAGCCTCGGTTTTTGGACAGTTGGTTCGTGAGTATTTCGACATTTTGCGATGGATTGCGGCGGCGATCATTATCGCAATGGGCTTGCACTTCTTGGGGGCCATTCGCGTCGGTTTTCTTTATCGCCAGTTTCGGGCAGAAGTTGGCGATACATCAAGTGTCAGTCCAATTGGTGCATACATTCTTGGGCTCGCTTTCGCCTTTGGCTGGACTCCATGTGTTGGACCAGTGTTGGCGGCTATTTTGTTCACGGCTGCAGGCACGGATACAGCTTGGCGCGGCGCGGGGCTTCTGTTCGTTTATGGCGTTGGAATGACCGCACCCTTTGTTGTTGCCGCCTTTCTGGTAAAACCGTTCATGCAATGGATGGCGAGGTTCAGAAAACATCTGCCTAAAGTAGAAAAAGCAATGGGCGGACTTCTGATTCTCTTCGGCCTTCTGATCGCAACCAATTCCATAAACTACATCGCTCAGTGGATGTTGGACTACATGCCTTGGCTGGCAGCCATAGGCTGATTAGGGAGAATGTCATGAAACGAGTTTTTCTATCTCTAATACCATTCCTGTTAGCAGCCATAGTATCCGCCGCAGAGCTTGGCGACGACGGTCTGCATAAAACGCCGTGGATGCGTGACACTTTCAAAGACCTTCGCGAGGATCTTGACGAGGCTTCCGGTGAAGGTAAGCGGTTGGTACTATTTATTGAGCAGCAAGGCTGTATTTACTGCAAGAAGATGCACGAGGAGGTTTTCCCTCAGCCTGATCTCGCCTCTTACATCGAAGAAAACTTCTTTGTAGTTCAATTGGATTTGCACGGAAGCACTACGGCCATCGACTTCGATGGTGATGAAAATGAACAACGGGCTCTGATGCGCAAATGGGGCATCTTGTTCACGCCAACTCTTGTATTTTTGCCCGAAGACGTACCCGAGGGCGTCACGGCAATCGAGTCTGCAGTCGCTGTGATGCCGGGGGCGTTTTCTAAAGCAACCACTATAGATCTTTTTACATGGGTCAACGAAAAACGCTATGAACTTGATAACGATGAAGATTTTCAGCGTTATCATGCACGCCGCATTCAAGAGCGAAACAATATTTCGCAAGATTGACTGCACTCTTTATAAATAAAAAAATTCAAAATAATGAATTTAATGTTGCGACGGACCATGTCCGTGGACTACGGTGCACATGGGCTTTGGGTCGCAATGCGCCGTCGGCGCGGTAGCAAATGGGAGGGATCATGAAGCTGAAACTCTTAACTTTGGCCTGTCTATTAACAGGCAGTGCTGCCTTTGCGGCAGAGACTGGCCCAAAGGACGTCAGCTATGACGACTATGGCGCCATAGAAGAATCGCTTACCGGGGTCGCCGGCGACGCAGAAAGCGGTGCGATCATTGTTGGTGAAAAATCCAAGGGTAATTGCGTAGCTTGTCATGAGGTCACAGCACTGGCCGACATTCCGTTTCACGGCGAAGTCGGTCCGATGTTGGATGGCGCAGGCGATCGTTGGACCGAAGCGGAACTTCGTGGACTGGTCGCAAACGCAAAGATGACATTCGAAGGCACGGTTATGCCAGCGTTTTACAAGGACGATGGCTATATCCGTCCAGGTGATGCCTACACGGGCAAAGCTCCGTCTGCACCTTTGACGTCGATACTTACAGCGCAGGAAATTGAGGACGTGGTCGCATTCCTAGCGACACTGAAAGAGGAATAATCCCGCCTTCTGGCGTGAGACTTCAAGAATTCAAAGGAGTTTGAAAATGGATCTTTCTCGTCGCGAGACTCTGGCCCTCGGTCTAGGAGCTGCGTTCCTGACAATTGTGCCGTTCCGTGCAAATGCAGCGGCTGAAGATGCGATAGCCGCGTTTACCGGTGGCGCGGAAATGACCGAAGGTGGTGTAACACTAACGGCTCCGGAAATCGCTGAGAATGGGAACACAGTGCCGATCGAAGTCAGCGCACCTGGGGCTGCTTCGATTCTGATTGTTGCGGCTGGCAACCCAGAACCGGGCGTCGCCACGTTTAATTTCGGCCCTTTGGCCGCTGAACAAGCAGCTTCAACCCGTATCCGCCTTGCAGGAACACAGGATGTCATTGCCGTGGCCAAGATGGCGGACGGCAGCTTTGCGAAGACGTCTGCGACCGTAAAAGTGACAATTGGAGGCTGCGGCGGCTGATCGCCACGCACCCTGAATAACAGGAGATTTTCCAATGGCATCCGGTGTAAAACCCCGCGTCAAAGTTCCAAAAACAGCCGCTGCTGGCGAAACGATCACGATCAAAACACTGATCAGCCATAAGATGGAAAGCGGTCAGCGGAAAGACAAAGAAGGCAACGTTATTCCTCGCTCGATCATCAATCGATTTACCTGCGAGTTTAACGGAGAACTCGTTGTTGACGTAACGATGGAACCGGCAATTTCGACTAATCCGTACTTCCAGTTCGATGCAACCGTGCCTGAAGCAGGGGAATTCCTTTTCACATGGTACGACGACGACGGATCTGTCTATGACACCAAAAAATCGATCGAGATCGCCTGACGGCTCGACCACTACGGCAGGTCAGCGCTGGCTGCGAATTCTGGCGCTGCTCCACCAAGGGAGGAATGCAATGAATATGAAGGCAATGACGGCGATAGCGGCATTTCTGGCTTTACCGATAGCGGCGGTGGCCGGACCGGACGACGACAATCTCGTGATTAACGACGAGCTGGACATGATCTCGGTTACCGATGCGCCGGAGCACGTCGAAAATTTCGACAAGATTTATTCAGGTTGGCATTTCCGGACAGATGAAACCCAAGCACTGCAGATTGATGATTTTGACAATCCCGCAATGATTTTTGTCGATCAGGCTTCCGACCTTTTTGAAACGGTTGACGGGGCGGCCGGTGAAAGCTGTGCCTCATGCCACGACGGCGTCGAAAGCTTCCAGGGCCTGCAAGCGTCAATGCCCAAGGTCGATTCTGAAAGCGGCAAGCTAGTTGTTATGGAAGATCTGATTAACAAGTGTCGGACGGATCGAATGGAAGCGGAACCATGGAAGTGGTCAGGTGGAGACATGCAGGCAATGGTCGCATTGCTTGGCTTGCAATCGCGCGGAATGCCCATGAACGTTTCCATTGATGGCCCCGCTGCTCCTTATTGGGAGCAGGGTAAAGAGATGTACTATACCCGTTACGGTCAGTTGGAATTGAGTTGCGCCAATTGTCACGAAGATAACTGGGGTAACATGATCCGGGCAGATCACTTGAGTCAGGGAATGATCAACGGTTTCCCGACTTATCGATTGAAACAAGCCAAATTGATTTCGCGCCATAATCGGTTTCGCGGTTGTATTCGTGATACCAGGGCCGAAACTTTTGCCGAAGGTTCGGACGAATTCCGCGCGCTAGAACTCTACGTGGCGTCGCGTGGCAACGGGCTTTCGGTCGAAACTCCGGCTGTGCGGCAATAACGAAGCACCCGCGCTGGAAATATCTGGCGCGGGTTTTTGATGACATTTACATTCACACATTTAGATGTGATAGAGGAAAGTCAGTAGATGATTTCGCGACGTGATTTTCTCCAAGTCTCAATGGCGGCTTCGGCGCTATACGGTGCCTCCGGATTTGGCAACTGGTCCAGACTTGCTGCGCAGCAAAGCTTAACGCAAGATCAACTTCTTGAATTTGAAACTTTTGGTAACGTCAGCCTGATCCATGTCACGGATATTCATGCGCAGCTTAAGCCGATCTATTTTCGAGAGCCTGAGGTCAACCTAGGTATCGGCAACGCGCGTGGACAAATGCCGCATGTGACAGGCGCCGCGTTCCGCAAGGCTTATGGTATAGATGATGGAAGCCCATCGGCCTATGCGTTGACCTACGACGACTTCGCGGCACTGGCCAAAGCCTATGGCCGGGTCGGTGGGCTAGACCGAGTTTCAACAGTCATTAGCGCCATTCGGGCTGAACGTCCTGACGCATTGTTGCTGGATGGCGGCGACACCTGGCACGGTTCCTACACCTGCTATCAAACCGCTGGCCAAGACATGGTCAATGTCATGAACGCACTAAAACCTGACGCGATGACGTTCCATTGGGAATTCACGTTGGGCAGCGAACGGGTCAACGAGATAGTGGAAGGTCTTCCATTTGCATCGCTAGGTCAAAACATTTTTGATGCGGAATGGGACGAACCAGCAGAGTTGTTTCAGCCCTTCAAGTTCTTTGATCGCGGAGGTTCCAAGATTGCCGTCATTGGACAGGCATTTCCATACATGCCGATCGCAAACCCTAGCTGGATGTTTCCAGAATACTCTTTTGGGATCCGCGACGAAAACATGCAGGCCATGGTGGACGAAGTGCGAGGAGCCGGTGCTGATGTCGTCGTCGTGCTAAGTCATAATGGATTCGATGTGGATAAAAAGATGGCGGGGCAGGTGCAAGGGATCGATGTGATCCTCAGCGGCCATACCCATGATGCGCTGCCCGAGCCGGTTTTGGTGGGTAAAACACACATCATAGCATCAGGCTCCAATGGCAAATTTGTCAGCCGGGTCGACTTGGATGTTCGGGATGGTCAGATGATGGGATTGAAGCATAAGCTAATTCCAATCTTTTCTGACGTTGTCGTACCTGATCCCGCGATCACCGCTCTCATCGATGAACAGCGGGCGCCATTCAACACGGCGTTAAGTGAGGTGATCGGCAGAACCGACTCCTTACTCTATCGCCGCGGCAACTTTAACGGAACCTGGGATGACCTGATCTGCGATGCGTTGATCAGCGAACGTGAGGCGGACATTGCTATGTCGCCGGGGGTTCGCTGGGGGCCGTCAATCCTGCCGGGGCAGGAAATCACGCGGGAAGACATTTGGAACGTCACTTCGATGACCTACCCAAATGCTTATCGTACTGAAATGACGGGTGAATTCATCCACGTAATATTGGAAGATGTCGGCGACAATCTGTTCAACCCCGATCCCTACTACCAGCAGGGCGGCGACATGGTTCGTGTCGGTGGGCTTGGTTATCGCATCGACGTGACCAAGCCGCAGGGACAGCGGATCAGCGACATGACGCTTCTCAAAACCGGCGAGGCGATTGATCCAGCAAAGACATACATTGTGGCAGGTTGGGCCAGCGTTAACGAAGGCACCGAAGGCCCCCCAATCTGGGATGTCGTCGAAGATCACATTCGCAGCCAAGGTACCGTAACTGTTGGGCCTAATACATCGGTCGAGGTTATTGGCGCCTGATACAGCGCTGCAACACGAACATCAGAAACAAGATTTGCTGATCGAGTAACGGAGGCAAACCAAATGAGTGACAACTCCAAAGGAAAGGCAACTTCCCGTCGCCAATTTCTGAGCGGCGCAGCAGCCGTTGGAGTAGGTGCAGTTGGCTCCGGGGCGGCCCGTGCCGCAAGCCCTGACCCGCTGATTACACAGGTTCAGGAATGGGCGCAGGCCACTGGAGAAGGCGTCGACGCAACACCCTATGGGTTGCCAATTCAATTCGAAAAGGACGTCGTGCGGCGCAATGTAGAATGGCTGACCGCCGACACGATCAGCTCAATAAATTTCACACCAATCCACGCGTTGGACGGAACAATTACACCTCAGGGGTGTGCGTTCGAAAGGCACCATTCCGGCGCTATCGAACTAAGCAAGCCAGACTACCGCTTGATGATTAACGGTCTCGTCGATACGCCGCTGGTCTTTACTTATGAAGACCTTGAACGCTTCCCTCGTGAAAACCGGGTCTATTTCTGCGAATGCGCCGCGAATACCGGAATGGAATGGGCGGGAGCGCAACTGAACGGTGCCCAATTCACGCACGGCATGATCCACAACATGGAGTATTCCGGCGTGCCACTTCGTACATTGTTGGAAGAGGCTGGAGTTAAACCCGCAGGAAAATGGATTTATGTCGAAGGTGCCGATGCATCGTCCAACGGTCGCTCGATACCGTTGGAAAAGGCGATGGACGACGTGCTGGTTGCTTTCAAAGCCAACGGAGAGGCCTTGCGTAAGGAGCACGGCTATCCGGTTCGCTTAGTGGTACCCGGTTGGGAAGGCAACATGTGGGTCAAGTGGCTACGTAGGGTCGAAGTAACCGAGATGGCAATCGAAAGCCGCGAAGAGACATCCAAGTATACGGATACACTCGAAGACGGCACGTCGCGTAAATGGTCTTGGGTGATGGACGCTAAGTCCGTTGTCACGTCGCCCAGCCCGCAAGCGCCGATTACACATGGTCCGGGACCACTAGTGATTACGGGGTTGGCTTGGTCGGGTAGAGGCTCGATCACAGGAGTCGACGTATCCGTGGACGGAGGCAAGAACTGGGTGCCGGCGCGTTTGGCGGCACCGGGTACCGACAAGGCGCTGACCCGCTTCTACCTGGACTACAACTGGGACGGTTCGGAGATGCTTTTGCAGGCCCGCGCAAAAGATTCCTCGGGCTACGTCCAGCCAACCAAAGCTCAGCTGCGAGATGTGCGAGGAGAAAACTCGATTTACCACAACAATTGTATCCAGACCTGGTGGATCAAGGAAAGTGGAGAGGCGGAAAATGTCGAAGTATCATAAGTTATTTACCGCTTCGGCGATCGGTCTATGCATGGCGTTCCCTGCTTACGCAGAAAAGTTTGGCCTTGGGCGTCCTGCCTTGCCTGAAGAGATCGCGGCATGGGATCTGGATGTCGCCCCTGATGGAACTGGATTGCCGCACGGGTCAGGTGACGTTTTCACTGGGGAAGAGGTCTTTGCCGAGCAATGCGCCATATGCCACGGTGACTTCGCCGAAGGCGTGGACAATTGGCCCAAATTAGCGGGAGGAGAAGGAACGCTTGCCGACAAGGATCCCTTGAAGACGGTAGGTTCCTATTGGCCCTATCTTTCAACGGTCTGGGACTATGTGAACCGTTCGATGCCGTTTGGAAATGCGCAGTCACTGGAGCCGGATGATGTCTATGCGATGGTGGCATATATCCTTTACTCCAATGATATCGTGGATGACGAATTCACGCTGTCGCATGAGAATTTCCTCGAAGTTGAAATGCCTAATGCAGAAGGGTTTATCGTGGATGACCGCGACACTTCAGAGGCGCATTTCTGGACTGACGAACCTTGTATGAAGGATTGCAAGGAAAGCGTGGAAATCACTATGCGAGCGGCTGTTTTGGACGTAACGCCGGAAGAGACTGAAGCAAACGCAACCGAGACTCAGACAACGGTTCAGGAAGCGTCAGCGGAGGTTGAAGTTGAAGCAAAGGAAGAGTCGGCAGCAGAAGAAATAGCTGCGCTTGATCCCGAGATGATTGAAAGCGGCGAGAAAGTCTTCAAGAAGTGCAAATCCTGCCATCAGGTCGGTGAAGGCGCCAAGCACCGCACTGGACCGGCTTTGAATGGAATTATCGGAGCCAATGCCGGTGCCGTTGAAGGTTTTAAATACTCAAAAGCAATGAAGGCGGCTGCAGACGAAGGCCTCGTTTGGAACGACGAGGAAATGTCTGCATTTCTCGCAAGTCCAAAGGCCTACATGAAAGGAACGCGAATGTCTTTCGCAGGCCTTAAAAAAGAAGACGATATCCAAGCGGTGATCGTCTATCTCAAGTCATTCGGAGGCTGATAATGCGTTGGCCGACCATACTGATGTTTGCTGCCGCCTTAGGTGCTCTCGCACCTGCGACCAGCGCAACAGAGAACCTCGGCGATGCAGACGCAGGCAAAATCGTTTTCGCCAAATGCAAAGGCTGCCATCAAGTTGGAGAGGGAGCCAAGAACAAAATTGGCCCGCATCTTAACGGGGTATTTGGACGTAAGGCCGCAGCGCTAGAAGATTTTAAGTACTCCAAAAGCCTGGTGCGCGCTGGAAATTCCGGCCTTGAATGGCACGCGGACACTCTTTCGGCGTACATTGAAAATCCTCGCGCATTCGCGTCTGGAACACGGATGAGTTTTGCCGGACTAAAAAACGCTGAAGAACGGGCGAACGTGATCGCCTATCTGCGTATATTCTCGGACAATCCGCGAGATATCCCCGAAGCGGATCCGACGGCCAAAGGAACCGATCACTCGGTAGACCCGGAAATACTGGCGATTCAGGGGGACCCTGAATACGGTGCTTATCTCAGCAGCGAATGCACGACATGCCATCAAATAGAAGGAAGCGACGAAGGCATTCCCTCTATCGTGTACTGGCCGGACGAGGACTTTGTAATCGCCATGCACGCTTACAAAGACAAACAGCGGCCACATCCGGTGATGCAAATGATCGCTGCACGGTTGAGCAATGACGAGATTGCAGCGTTGGCAGCCTACTTCAGGAATCCAGAATGACAGTGCCAAATGGGAGGAAACGCGATGACACTCAATAGACGTACATTTCTTGGGACAGCTGGGGTAATTGCAGCTGGATTATCCGCGCCAATGGTGCTGGCCCAAGGTAAACCACGTGTCGTAGTTGTTGGTGGTGGCGCCGGCGGCGCGACTGCGGCGCGTTACATCGCTAAAGACAGCAAAGGCGAGATCGATGTCACTCTGATCGAACCGACGCGGACCTACTATACCTGTTTCTTTTCGAACCTGTATCTGGGTGGATTTCAGGAACTGTCCGACATCGCGCACAGTTATGGAACGCTGGCTGCGAACTACGGTGTCAATGTCGTCCATGACTGGGCTGTGGGTGTTGATCGGGACGCTAAGACAGTATCTTTGGCGGGGGGTGGCTCTGTTCCTTATGACAAGCTGATCCTGAGTCCTGGCATCGACTTTGTGGATGGAGCGGTTGAGGGTTGGGACGTATCCGCTCAGAACAAGATGCCCCACGCATACAAGGCTGGCTCGCAGACCGAACTTCTCAAGGCACAAGTGATGGCAATGCCGGAAGGTGGTACCTTTGCAATGGTCGCTCCTCCGAATCCATTCCGTTGCCCGCCCGGACCCTATGAAAGGGTTTCGATGGTGGCACACGTCCTAAAGGCGAACAATCCGACGGCGAAGATCATCGTGGCTGACCCCAAGGCGAAATTCTCGAAAATGGCTTTGTTCCAGGAAGGGTGGGCCAACCATTACGAGGGAATGGTAGACTGGATCGGAGAAGACTTTGGTGGTGGCAATGTATCAGTGAACCCGGATGCGATGACCGTGACAATTGACGGCGAGGAAACCAAAGTCGACGTGTGCAATGTGATCCCGGCAATGAAAGCCGGGCGTATTGCGGAATTGGCAGGTGTTACCGACGGCAACTGGGCTCCGGTAAACGCCGCTGACATGTCCTCGAAGGCAGATCCGAATATTCATGTTCTTGGGGACGCAAGCCAACAGGGCGATATGCCTAAATCTGGTTTCTCAGCCAACAGTCAGGCGAAAGTCTGCGCGAACGCGGTACGAGGTGCGTTAACCGGATCCAAAGTATTTCCGGCCAAATTCTCTAACACCTGTTGGTCGCTCATTGACGCGGATGACGGCGTCAAGGTTGGTGCTACCTACGAGGCGACGGCCGAAAAAATCGCCAAAGTGGACGGGTTTATCAGCCAGACCGGCGAAGGTGCAGACCTTCGAAAGGCGACATACGAAGAGTCGCTGGGTTGGTACGCGGGTATCACTTCGGACATGTTTGGTTAACAAAAATTGGGGGTTTTGACCGATGTCAAAGCCACCATCACGCAACGTGTGAAGATGCGGTTCAGGAGGAGGAGAATGATCATGAAACACTTTATCGCCAAGACCGCGTTCTTAGCTGTGCTGGCAAGTCAATCGTTTGCCGAAGAGATCATCACCGTCCCTTTTGACGGCACTTTTGACGATGCGACGTTTGCCGTCGAGTCCGCGATTGTCGGGCAAGGACTGGTTATCGACTATGTCAGCCACGTTGGAGACATGCTGAACCGGACGGGTGCTGATGTCGGTAGCGCCAAACAGATATTCTCGTCAGCAGATATCTTCATCTTCTGCTCTGCAAAAATCTCTCGTGAAGTAATGGAAGCCGACCCGATGAATATCGGGTTCTGTCCCTACGGTATTTTCGTGGCCGAGGATGATGGCGGCGTAATGGTTGGTTATCGAAGCTATCCCGAGGGGCCAATGGAGAAGGTAGAAACGCTGCTTTCGGGAATTGTTGAAGAGGCGGTCGGGAACTGAAATGAATTACCCAAAGTATTTTCGCGAGCAGTTGGAACAACTGCGGGAGGAGGGAAACTACCGTGTTTTTGCTGATCTAGAGCGGCAGTGCGGCGCGTTTCCATCGGCGTTTAGTCACGCGGAAAGCGGCCCTGAGAAAGTCACTGTTTGGTGCTCAAACGATTATCTTGGAATGGGCCAGAATCCAAATGTTCTAGCTGCCATGCATCGGGCGATTGATAACTGCGGCGCCGGGGCTGGTGGTACCCGGAATATCTCGGGAACCACACACGAGCATGTTCTTCTCGAGCGGGAACTTGCGGATTTGCACGGAAAAGAAGCGGCTTTGCTGTTTACTTCCGGTTATGTATCCAATTGGGCTGCTTTGGGAACCTTGGCGTCCCGAATTCCTGGCATCACAGTTCTGTCTGATGAATTGAATCACGCTTCGATGATCGAGGGCATACGCCACAGTCGCTGTCAAAAGCGGATTTGGAAGCACAACGATCTTGAAGACCTAGAAAAACAACTTTTGGACCTGCCGGCAAACGCTCCAAAACTCATTGCGTTCGAGAGCGTCTATTCGATGGATGGAGACATCGCTCCAATTGCAGAGATTTGTGATCTGGCTGATCGGTATGGCGCGATGACCTATCTGGACGAGGTTCATGCAGTAGGACTTTACGGTCCGCGCGGTGGCGGCATTGCCGAGCGCGAAGGTTTGATGGAGCGTCTGACCGTCATCGAAGGCACCTTGGGCAAAGCGTTCGGTGTCGTCGGTGGATATATCGCGGCGTCCTACGACCTTGTTGACTTTATTCGCTCCTTTGCCAGCGGGTTTATCTTCACTACCGCGTTGCCTCCGGCCGTCGCTGCAGGCGCCGCAGCATCAATACGTCATCTGAAGCAGAGCGATAAGGAGCGCTACCTGCATCAGCAACGTGTGCGTGAGGTCAGGGACAGGTTGGATGCTCTGGGAATTCCACACACCAAAAACCCAAGTCACATTATCCCCGTTATGGTTGGCGACCCAGTCAAGTGCCGTTTCATCTCAGACGTTCTGATGCGCGATTATGGGATTTACATCCAGCCCATCAACTACCCAACCGTTCCAAAAGGAACTGAACGTTTGCGTATTACACCATCGCCAGTGCATTCCCCTGAAGATGTAGATCGTTTGGTGTCTGCGCTGGGCGCTCTTTGGACGCAATGCCAACTGGCCCGCAAACCAATCGCGGCACAGTAAAAAACCTGGGAAAAAGACCAAGGCCAACATACGAAGAGGTGAGAATTTCTGTCCAGATAAGTTCTCACGGATTATTTTTGGGGAATGGTGCTTTGGCCCCTGTCGGCGCACTTGTTGGCCATTTGTTCGTCACCATGATGGAGGGAGACTGCGTAGTGAGTTCTGGGTTGTCCGGCGGTTTAACCTAGTCATTGATGGTTTGACTCGTAGTTTCCATGTGTGGATCGAGACGATCAACGCATAGACTGATGATGCGAAAGCCTGTTTTTCGGCGGTCTTGATTTATTCGAATTCCATCTGTTCGAAGACACGGCCAGCGTTTTTTGTTGCAAGTTCCTCGAAGGTATCCAAATGGGCATAGGGGGACTGATCGACATAGTAAGCCTCTGTCAAATCACCCCCGGATTCCATATGCTCTTGAATCTTGCCGCGCAGGTATATCAGGTAGTCGCGCGTGTAGCGCCTCACCTGATCTATGTTTGTCGGATGACCGTGACCGGGGATCACATAAGTGGCGTTCAAAGCCTCGAACTCATTGTCCCACGTTTCCAGCCAATCAGCAGTGTACGTTTCCTGAAAGATCGGCAGCATTCGTTCGTGAAACGCCATATCGCCCGCAATGACAAGGCTTTGGTTAGGTAGCCAAATCGAAATGTCTCCGGGACTGTGTGCGGGCCCCAGGTACCTTGCCTCAATGCGATAGTCGCCCAACTCAACCACGTATTCATCTTCGAAGGTCTCGGTTGGACCAGCCAAAAAAGTTCCTTCTGCCTTGTCTTTATTGTAGTTTTGCATCCCTGCAAGGATCTGGGGGCCGTATTCCTCGAATTCAGCAGCCGCATCCGAGTGGGCGACGATTGGAATGCTGAGTTCTGACCAATAGGCGTTGCCCAGCATCGCGTGCCCTTGACCATTCTCGTTGAAGACAAGTTTCACCGGCTGATCAGTGACTGCTTGAATTTCTTTATGAAGCGCCTCCGCAAGTACATAAGCGGCCCCGCCGTTTACAACAACCACGCCGTCACCGGTAACGATGAAAGTTAAGTTGTTGTTATGGCCCGAGTTTTCATAGGTCGGTGGCGCAGTCGCCCCAATGGCAGAATAAACACCAGGGATGTACTCGATCGGTTTTGAATAAAGCACGCTTTGTGGGTATTGGTCGGCAATGTCTTCGCTGGCGTAAACTGGGAATGCCACGGTGCTGGCAACTACTAAAGTCCTTATCATGAGGTTTCCCCAATAAACCGATAAGCCGAACCGGTCTTTTCCACTCGACCAATCCCACCGTCGGGTAAGTGAAATCCAATTATCTTCATTTGCTCGTGGGAAACTTGATCCAATAGTGACTTCCGCGCGGTCGCAGCTGTGTCAGGATCTTGATCCGTACCGCTGTGCCAATCAGGGCGTTCAAACGCGACATGCGGGTTACCAAGCGCATCACCGACGATCATCATCGCGTCATTTCCATCGCGAATTTCAAACGCCATATGCCCGGGCGTATGCCCAAAACTAGCCCGCGCGGCTATTTTAGGTAGGATTTCCTGCCCATCCTCAAAAAACTCGACCTGATCTTCGATCGCTTCCATTCTCCGTTTTGCGCCCACAGCGAAAGAAGCGCGATCAGCACCAATGGAGTCCACAGTCGCAGGATCCCACCAATAGTCCCATTCTTTACGGCCGAAGTGATAAGTAGCGTTGGGAAAAAGTGGATCGTCGAAGTCATCCAAAACACCCCAGATGTGGTCTGGATGAGCATGGGTAAAAACTACCTGTGTCACTTCATCCGGGGACAATCCAACGACATCAAGAGTTTCCGAAAGCTTTCCGGATGTTGGCATAAAGTCTGGTCCGGCACCAACATCGAATATCACAGTGTTTTTCCCGTCCCGGTAGAGCGCGATATTGCACTCTGGCTCGTACGTGTTCAGATTCGCCTGATTGCGACGCAAGATTTCTTTCAGTTGGTCTTTCGGCATTGAGCCGAAGACCATCTCGGGCGGCAAAGATAAATAGCCGTCCGATAACGTTGAAACCATTGCTGATGACCCGAGTTGAATGTCTGCGAGTACAAACTTGGATTGTACGCCAAGTGTTGCCAGACATGCGGCGTGGCGCAAGAGAGCGCGTCGGGTAAGGGCATTCCCACTCATATACAATCAATAAAGTGAATATATTAATTTGTAAACGCTGAAAGAAGGCTAGAGAGTGCCTCGGCGGTTAGACTACTCGTCTCTACCAGGTTCATTCGGATCGTTGGAGAAAAGCGCAATCTTGTTGCCATGAGGGTCGCGGAGGTAACCTACATAGAAATGAGCACCATACAAGTCGCGAAAGCCGGGCTGGCCTTCATCAGAGCCACCTGCAGCAAGCGCGGCATCGTGAAGGTCACGCACCTGCCTCTGGCTGCGCGCCTCGAATGCCACCATTGACCCGTTGCCAGCAGATGTCGGACCGCCATCAAACGGTGATTTTACGTAGAATTCTGGCTGAGTAGGAGGCTGATCCGGCTGCATAGGTAGCACGTAACTTAAGTCTCCATGATACTCTTCTAGCACATACCCAAGTGCCGGAAGGAAAGCTGAGTAAAAACGTTCCGCCCGTGCGAGATCGTCGGCTCCAACAGTGACATAGGCAATCATTCGGCGTGTTCCTGTCTGAGAGGTTGCAATCTGGACGAAGCTTCTGCAGGGAGTTAAGGCATTTTAGCAATTGGCTCAACGGATGAGCGCTTGGATGCTATGAAGTAAGGTTGTTGGTGCAAGTGAAGCATTCGCTCATATTGTCCCACCAAGCAGTTGCACACTCGCCGGTTAAAATAAGTCCCTTCCTTCTCGAAAACTTAGGGCATTGGAACCTCAGTTGTGTATTTTGGAACTTGGTATCCGCGCTGCACAGCCGGACGGCCAGCGATGCGAAGGTACCACTCTTTCACATTCGGGTAGTCGTTCAGGTCGACCTCTTGCCATTCAAAGCGTGAAACCCAAGGCCACGTGGCCATATCAGCAATCGAGTATTCGCCGCGCCCAGCACCAGCTATGAAATCGCGACCCTCGAGCCGCGTATTCAAAACACCATACAAACGTTTTGCTTCAGTCGAGTATCGCTCTTCTGCGTAGCTTGACTTGCCACGGTTATACTTCACGAAATGATGGACCTGACCAAACATCGGTCCCACGCCACCCATCTGCCACATTAACCACTCGATAGCTGGCCACTTCTCGTCGCCTTCAGGAAGGAAACGCTCATACTTTTCAGCAAGATAAAGCATTATGGCACCAGTCTCCATCATACTGATACCTGTTTCATGGTCCACGATTGCAGGAATTCGGTTGTTTGGCGCGATTTTCAGAAACTCTGGGGCAAACTGCTCGCCTTTCGAGATATCAATAGGATGTGCATTATAAGCCACGCCAAGTTCTTCGAGCATGATCGAAACTTTGCGGCCGTTTGGGGTAGTCCACGTGTACAGATCTATCAAGGCTTATTTTTCCTCAAACTGAGTTGCATAAATGGATAGTAAGTCATTATGGCCGAAGCACCAGCACGGCGGTACATCGTAAATTAAGCGTTCCACATTAGAATGGTCGGCTGCCCATCTTGAAGTGGACTGGTGCACGAATTTTTCTGCTTGAGGCTCAGCAATACCGTTCTGGTCCGATCCACTGTGAACTAGAATAGCGGTCACCATGCGCCCATCCTGGTGGCAGAACAGCGTCAATTTTCTGAAGATCACCTTTTGACAGTTTCAAATCAGCGCCGGCCAGACATTCTTTGAGATGGTTGACAGAGCGTGTTCCCGGTATCGGAATTACGTGAGTGCCTCTGGATAGCAACCATGCATTGGCTAGCGCTGCTGCCGACGTTCCCATTTCTGAAGCGAGACTTCTAAATTTTTCCAATAACATCATGTTTTCTGAAAGATTGGGCTCAATGAAACGCGGATTTTCGGCGAGAAAAGGCAGGTCTTTGATACGTTCCCGTGGAATGGGGTTGTCGGTCAAGAGTGACCTCCCAACGGGAGAGAACGCAACCATTGATACGCCGAGTTCTGCGCAGGCCTGCACTAATCCTAGTTCGGGGTATCGGGTAGAAAGCGAATATTCAGATTGAACAGCTGCGATCGGGAACGCCTTCATTGCGCGGCGCAATGTCGAAGGGGCCACTTCTGATAGACCAATTGCCCGAGTTTTTCCTTTCTCAACCAATCGACCAAGGTTGGCTGCGGTCTCTTCTGGTGACAGTCGAGGATCACGACGATGAGCATAAAACAAGTCCAAACATTCCACGCCGAGTCGTCGCAGCGATTTATCAAGCTCTGCCTCAAGATGTTCGAAAGTATTATCGAAGAACCGGTTTCCTTTGTCATCCCTTGTGATCGATGCTTTTGTCGCGATGACAAACTCGGCACGCGCACTGGGGTTGGCTTTAAGGTACGTTCCAATGGCTTTTTCCGACTTGCCCATACCATAGACGTTCGCCGTGTCGAGATGTGTAACACCCAGATCGCGGCATGCATCCAGTATGGCATGGCTTTCGGTTTCATTTGTGGGCCCGTACATGTCAGAAAACGACATCGCACCGTATCCAATGGCAGCAATATCCGGCCCATCCACGCCTAACTTTCGCTTTTGCATACTTGCCTCTGTTTCTTAGCTATCAGTGAAGTTGGCGCGCCCTTGCGCCCTTGGAAAACAGCGTTTCCGTCGCCCTAACCGGTTGGGGACCGGTTCTGAACAACTACAGGTGTTTCGAAATATCGAAAGGTTGGTGGGCTCGCCAAATTTTTGTACTTTCTTCGAAAAGTTCGATAACGCGATTACGCCCCATCCCATTTGGCATCTCAAATGTCACAATTTCAGTAATCATCCGCAGCGCTCCTGTCACCCAAGAATGATTGCATGGGTACCGGAGCATTGCCAGACGCGATAACAACAACTTTGCTAGACATGTACCAGATGCATTGTTTGCTGCCCGGTTTCTTCCCTTACTGTTCATTTACACGACCCAGAACTATCACCGAATGCGCGGACAAGGACATCCGGCAAGTCATTGCATCGCTGACGAACTTAGCTGCCGAAGTCGGAAGCATGATCAGAAAGGCGAAAATTACTAAGAAGCACAGCTTAAAATGGCCCCCACATGCTCAACTTCTCAGTGATGTGTTCCCGAGCCTTTCAGAAATCTTGTTCGCAGCTTCGATTACGGACCCCGCAAGTACTTCAAGTTTGCTGTCGGGAAACCTTGTGATGGGTCCAGAGATTGAAACTCCAGCGACAACATTTTCAAGCGAGTCAAAAACCGGGGCAGCGATACATCTCATGCCCAAGAAACGTTCTTCATCGTCGAGGGCCCATCCTCTTTGACGAGACTTTAACAGCTCCGCCTTCAAATGCTGGGTGTCGTGAATAGAGTTTGATGTTTGACGAACTAAAGTCAGCTGCGCCATCAGCTCTTCTAGTTCGGCCTCTTCCATAAATGCCATTATGGCTTTTCCTACTCCGGATGTATGAAAATAGGCCGCCATCCCGTTCTTGATCGAGGCTCTGATCGGATTTTCAGACTCAATTTGGATTAGGTAAAGCAGCTTGCCACTTTCTTGGACTGCCAGGTTCGCAGTTTCACCGGTCTCCTTGGCAAGCGTCCTCATCACTGACGGAGCGGCTTCGAGAAGGCTTGACCCTTCTTCAAAGGTGCTGCCAATCCGGTAGGACTGGGGTCCAATCCGCCACTTACCTTGTTCTTCGTCGAGCGCAACCATGCCGCGTTGCCGAAGTGTGTTCAGTATTCTGTGCACGGTCGGTGCCGGGATTTCCGTTGCTTTGACGATTTCAGCCGGAGTGGCAGCCTTGGCGTCTGCTAGAAAAACCAGGACTCGAATACCACGATCAAGCGCGACGACAGGTGAGTTTACGGATTTTACCTCATTTCCTTTCAGGCGAGGTCTTCCTCGACGTGTTGTGCTGCTTTGTTCGTTCATAATCGCTGTAACCAATGTTCAGGTTGTACACTGCAGACTCTAGCTCGTCTGCTAGGCCGGAAAAATGAAAAAATAATTTTTGTTAAATTATAATTGGTTAGGAGATTTTCGGTTTCCTTATCGACGGAATTTCCAAAAAATTTTGAAAATTTTGAATTCTGGCTTATCGTCGTGGGTATCCGCTGGAGGGCGGATCGGTGCCAGAGCCGATGCGAAATCGGTTGGGCCCAGTCAAGGGAGGATACATGACAAAATCTTTAAACCGCAGAAGTTTTCTGCGCGGGTCAGCTGTCGTTGGCGCCGGCGCACTCGCCGCACCTGCAGTTCACGCGCAGGAGGGGACCAACCTCAAAATGCAAGCCGCTTGGGGCGGCGGCATCTTTTTGGAAAATGCTCAATCCTATGTGAATAGGGTTAACGAGATGTCAGGTGGCAAGCTGACTATTGAACTGCTTCCGGTAAACTCGGTTGTCAAAACCAGTCAGATGCAGGACGCTGTCCACCGCGGCGTTCTGGATGCGGCGCATTATGTTCCTGCATATTGGTACTCTAAGTCCAAAACAGCATCTCTGTTTGGCACCGGGCCTTGCTTTGGCTGGTCAAGCCAGGAAGTTCTGGGATGGGTCAATTATGGCGGCGGACAGGAACTGTTCGATGAGCTGATGGGAATACTTGGGTTGAATGTCGTTTCTTTCTTCAACTCTCCTATGCCCGCTCAGCCATTGGGATGGTTTAAAGAAGAGATCACAAGTGCCGACCAAATGAACGGTTTGAAATACCGTACGGTTGGACTTGCGGCAGATGTTCTGCTGGAAATGGGTATGTCCGTTGTTCAATTGCCTGGTGGTGAAATCCAACCTGCAATGAAGTCTGGCCTTATTGACGCGGCAGAATTCAACAACCCAACTTCGGACCGCGACTTCGGAATGCAAGATGTGTCCAAACACTACCACCTTGCTTCGTTCCACCAGAGCCAGGAATTCTTTGAAGTTACCTTCAATAAGGACAAGTATAATGCACTTGCGCCGGAGCTTCAGGCGATCCTTAAATACGCGTCCGAGGCCGAGAACTCCAACTTCTATTGGAACAATACCAAGCGTTACTCCGAAGATTTGGTAACGCTGGCAGAGGAGCAGGGCGTTAACGTTTACCGTACTCCTGATAGCGTTATGCAAGCGCAGCTAAATGCTTGGGATGTGGTCGTTGAGCGTATCTCGAACGAAGACCCGTTCTTTGCCAAAGTTGTCGATAGCCAAAAGGCTTACGCGAAGACGGTAATGAATTACCTCAACCTGAACCAGCCTGACTACAAGCTGGCCTACAAGCACTATTTCGGCTGAGGTCTTGGGGCAACCAGAAGTGGGAAGCCGCGCTGTAGCGCGGTTTCCTGAACTCCGGGCGGAACAGGCGAGGAACTGACCTTGATCAAGACAATCCACGCGATCGAAGGGCTAAGCCAATGGGTAGGCAAGGCCTTTGGATGGTGCATCCTTATTCTGACACTTTCTGTGTCTTACGAAGTGTTCGTCCGGTACGTGCTTAACAAGCCAACCGTCTGGGCGTTCGATATGATGGTCCAGATGTATGGCGCGCTGTTTCTGATGGCCGGTGCCTATGCCTTGGCCCAAGACGCCCATGTACGAGGGGACGTACTTTACCGGCTTTTCACTGTCCGCTGGCAGGCGCGGGTCGATTTCGTTCTGTACATCCTCTTTTTCTTCCCGGGCATGTTCGCCCTGTTCTGGTACGGATGGGAAATAGCCAAGGATAGCTGGCGATATGAAGAAGTCAGCTGGAATAGCCCTGCAAGAATTCAAATCTATTTCTTCAAAACTCTGATCCCGGTCGCTGGTTTTCTTCTCATGCTGCAAGGTCTTGCCGAAATGGCGCGCTGCTGGTTGGCGATGAGGAATGGCGTTTGGCTAGAGCGACTGGATGACGTGCGCGAAACCGAAGACATGTTGATGGAAGAAACAATTGACAGGATTCGGACGACGGGCACCAAACAAGGAGGCCAAAGCGATGACTGATCCTCAGGTCGCCATCTTGATGCTAAGCCTCTTTATTGTGCTGGTTCTTTTAGGTTTTCCAATTGCGTTTACGCTTTTGGCGATGGGTGTGGGCTTTGGCTACTACGCGTATTACCAAGCTGCGCCTGAAAGCATCGCGGACATCTTCAACAATAACATCTTCTATCTCTTGAACCAGAATACCTATTCGGTGATGGAAAACGACACGCTCGTCGCCATTCCGTTATTCTTGTTTATGGGATACGTGGTCGAAAGGGCGAACATCGTCGATCGTTTGTTCTTTTCGCTTTACATGGCGGCCCGAAATTTGCCGGGATCGTTGGCCATTGCAGCACTGTTAACCTGCGCTGTGTTTTCTACTGCTTCTGGAATAGTTGGTGCGGTTGTTACTCTGATGGGCTTGCTTGCGTATCCGGCAATGGCCAACGCCGGGTATCAGCGGAGTTTTGCCTCCGGTGTTATCTGCGCCGGAGGGACATTGGGAATTTTGATCCCACCGTCGATTATGCTGATCGTTTATGCCGCTATTGCCGAACTATCACCGCTGCGTTTGTACGCTGCGGCGGTTTTTCCCGGGCTGATGCTTGCGGGGCTTTACATCGTGTATGTAATGGTGCGCGTTTGGTTGAATCCGGCGTTGGCACCAAAACCGCAGGAGGAGGACATTCCGCCCCGGCGGCAGATCTATATGGATCTTTTAATTTCCTTCGTGCCACTGACCGTTTTGATAATGTTGGTTCTCGGTTCAATCCTTGGCGGCCTGGCGACGCCTGCTGAAGCGGCCGCAATGGGCGCTTTGGGAGGATTGGTTCTGGCGATGCTCTATCGGTCATTGTCCTGGGACAAGGTCAAACAGAGCGTCTTTCTGACTGCCAAGGCTACGGCAATGGTGTGTTGGCTATTCGTTGGCTCTTGGACTTTCGCCTCCATCTTTTCGTACCTTGGCGGCCATGACGTGATCGAGCATTGGGTGGTTGGAATGAACCTGCAACCCTGGCAATTCCTTGTCCTTGCTCAGTTAATCATCTTCTTGCTGGGTTGGCCGCTTGAGTGGTCGGAGATCCTGATCATTTTTGTGCCAATTTTCCTGCCGATGTTGGAAACATTCGGGGTGAACCCATATTTCTTCGCCATGCTGGTTGCTCTTAATCTGCAGACCTCCTTCCTGACACCGCCTATGGCAATGTCAGCTTACTACCTGAAGGGCGTTCTAAAAAATCAGATACAGCTGATGGAGATATTCAAAGGTCTGATGCCCTATCTGGCCATCGTGATCCTGTGCATGGTGCTAATGTATCAGTTTCCAGGCATAGCGCTTTGGTTTCCTGATTACCTGTTCGGGGTATGGGTTCCATGACAAAGCACGACTTGTCGCTTTTCTCGGCGGTTCAAGCCGCCGAGGCTATTCAAGCTGGGCGAATTTCTTCAGAGGCTTTAGTTGAGGCCTGCCTTAAACGGATCGAAGAAACGGACCGAGTAATTCGTGCCTGGGCTTACATAGATGCCAGTGAAGCGCTTGGTCAGGCGCGTGAACTGGATCGTATTCGCAAGGCCGGAAGGGCCACCGGGGCATTGCATGGTGTACCCGTCGGATTGAAAGATATAGTTGAAACAAGAAACATGCCCACGGAGTGCGGCACTCCGATTTTTGCGGGCCGTCATCCGGCCTCGGATGCCAGAATAGTTGAACATCTACGCGAAGCCGGTGCGGTAATCATGGGTAAAACCAAAACCACTGAGTTCGCCTTTATGCACCCGGCTGACACCTGCAATCCTTTTGACCCAGCCCGAAGTCCCGGCGGTTCTTCGAGTGGGTCTGCCGCAGCTGTCGCAGCCAGACACGTCCCGTTGGCAATTGGCACGCAGACTGGCGGGTCGGTTATACGACCTGCTTCTTTCTGCGGGGTCTATGGTTTTAAGCCGACCCGTGGAACGATCTCGCGAAGTGGGGTCTTTCGGACGTCGGTGTCATTGGATCATGTGGGGGGATTTGCTAACTCGCTTGAAGACATCGCGTTGCTGACGGATGTCGTGTCCGGCTATGATCAAAACGACCCAGTCAGTTTTGCACGACCACGCGCGAACATGCTTGAAGGGGCTCAGGCAGAGGTGCCAGTGGAGCCGAACATTGCTTGGCTTAATTTTCCCTTCGATGATCGTTTGGATGCAGACACTGTTGAAGGAATAAATGCCGTAGTTGACGCCCTCGGTGGTCGGGTTGAACGTTTTTCGGCGTCGCCTCAATTGGCCGATCTCGTTGATGTTCACAAAACGATTTACGACTATGAGATTCGCCAGAATATGGCTGAAATTTCAGAGAATCATTGGCCTGAAATCAGTGTTGAGATGCGGTCCGCGATCGGCCGTGGGGCAGAAATCAGCGAGGCGCAGTATAAAGATGCCCTGTCGGTCATGGGTTCTGCTCAAAACTTTTTCGCAGAGTACTTCAATGACTTTGATGCAATCCTTGCGCCGGCGGCGACAGGAGAGGCGGTACCGATTGTTGAGGGGCACACCGGAGATTCTGTATTTTGTCTAACTTGGACGCTAGCTGGTTTGCCGTGCCTCACGCTGCCTCTGCTTGTTGGCCAGAACGACATGCCGATCGGCGTTCAACTGATTGGCGCAGTTGAAGAAGACGACCGTCTTTTGCGCACCGCTTCATGGGTCCAACGCCGCCTGAGGTCACTAGAAAACAAGGGAGAATAATTGCATGTCACGAATGACAAACATTCTCATGGGAGTTATTGGCACCGGCCTGATGATGGTCTTTGTTCTGGGCCTTGCTCACAGCATCTCGACTGGGTTTGCCGGATTTTGGGGCGGCTTCCCGTTCTTGTGCATCGCGATCTTTGTGATTGCCCTTGCGCTTTACAACTTCTGGGAAGATGCCATCAAAAAGGACTGACTTCGTGACTGAGAAACCCGTCCTGTGGCTGCCGCGGCGCGTCTCTGACGCGACAGTCGAGCGTGCGTGCCGTGACTACGAAGTTATTCTGAACGACGACGACACGCCCGGCACGCCCGATGAGATCATTGCAATGAGCGCAAAGGTCGACGCGATGATGCCATGCCATTCCGAACATTTTTCAGCAGACGTTGTATCGCGGCTTGACCCGCGTCTGAAAATCGTTGCCAACCATTCTGTTGGTGTGGATCACTGCGACCTGCAAGCCCTTGCTGCCAAAGGTATTGTGGTGACGAACACCCCTGATGTTCTTTCGGACGCGACAGCTGAACTAGCGATGTTGCTTATGCTGGGGGCTGCGCGGCATGCCGTCCGAGGCGACCGCTTGATGCGTACCGGTGCATGGGATAGCTGGAGTCCGTCCTTCATGGTCGGCAAGCAGGTCACGGGTGCACGTCTTGGAATCGTCGGGATGGGGCGAGTGGGGCGGGCCTTTGCTGAAAAGGCGCGCGGATTTGATATGGATATCCACTATTTCAACCGAACCCGGCTGTCACCTTATCAGGAACTTGGCGCAACGTATCACGAAAGCATTGAAAGTCTTTTACCCGTAGCCGATTTCCTGTCACTCCACTGCCCGGCGACCTCAGATACAACGAATTTGATAAACGCAGAACGAATGGCGGCAATGCGAGACGGAGCAATACTGGTCAATACCGCCAGAGGCGCGCTTGTTGATGAAGACGCATTGTTGCAAGCCATAAAAAGTGAAAAACTGGCCGCGGCGGGACTTGATTGCTTCAAAACCGAACCCGGCGGAAACCCGAAATTTGCAGACCACGAGAACATCTTCATGTTGCCCCATATCGGTAGTGCCACTACAAAAACTCGGGACGCTATGGGCTTTCGCGCACTAGACAACCTAGACGCTTTCTTTGCCGGCAAAAAGCCGCGGGACCTACTTTAAAAAGGAAATTCAAATGGCAAAACTTGCGTTTATTGGCCTTGGCGTAATGGGCTATCCGATGGCCGGACATCTCCAGGCGGCAGGGCACGATGTAACTGTTTATAACCGTACGTCGACAAAGGCTGAAGAATGGGTCGCGGAACATGGCGGCAGCATGCGCGCTACTCCGCGAGAGGCTGCAGTGAGTGCAGATTTCGTAATGACATGCGTGGGAAATGACGATGACCTTCGCAGTGTTTGCATTGGCCCGGAGGGCGCTTTTGCAGGCATGTCAGCAAACGCAACGCTCGTTGACCATACTACTGTTTCCGCGAAGGTGACTCGTGAGCTATATTCCGCTGCCAAAGAACAAGGAGTGGGCTTTCTAGACGCGCCGATATCCGGTGGGCAAGCGGGTGCTGAGAACGCGGTTCTTTCCATTATGTGTGGCGGAGACCAATCCGTGTACTCGGCCGCAGAACCCATCATGAAAGTTTACTCGAAAATCTGCCGCCGAATTGGAGAGAGTGGCGCGGGTCAGTTGACCAAAATGAGTAACCAGATTGCAATTGCTGGTTTGGTCCAAGGCCTGAGCGAAGCTTTGCATTTTGCAGAGAAGGCAGGCCTTGATGGACGCTCGGTAGTTGAAGTCATCAGTCAAGGGGCCGCAGGAAGCTGGCAAATGGTCAACAGGTACGAAACCATGCTGGACGATCATTTTGATCACGGATTTGCCGTGGACTGGATGCGAAAGGATCTGGGTATCTGCCTTGATACAGCCAACGAAACCGGTGCTAGTTTGCCGGTGACCGCCCTTGTCGATCAATTCTACAAGGATGTTCAGAAACTCGGGGGCGGTCGGTGGGATACCTCTTCGTTGCTGAAGCGACTTCGCGCAATTGATTAGACTTCAAGTTTTTTCAGCGGCTGATTGTAGTGATGCTTAGCTACATCAGTCTGTAGCAGTAAATTCCCGAAGCGTATTTGGCGGGGGCGGTTAGGCATTGGCTTAGGAAGACATGCACTCGCCCTGAGTTCTCCTGCTCGAAATTCGGAGTTTTCTTTTCAGATGCAAAAATTTGGGCATACTTGGACGGCAATCTTCTGGAGGACAAGATGGCCGATCTAGACCCGCGTGCAACCCAGGTGCTTGACCTATGGTTCCCCGATTCCGGGCATTGGAACAGCGCCCAAGCACACCTTAATTTCTGGGACGAACGCATGCAGGGCGGCATGGACAACGTAATCTGCAGCGAGTTTGCCGATCTGACCCAGGCCGGGGTTCGCGGAGAGTTGGATGCGTGGGCCGAGACACCTCGCGGCAGAATAGCTCTGATATTGGTGCTAGACCAGTTTCCACGCTCGCTCTGGCGGGATACACCCGGTGCGTTCGGCCAAGATATCAAGGCTTGCCGGCTATGTTTGGAGGGTATTGGCAACGGGCACTACCAGTCATTGCCGGTACCATGGGAACGGATGTTCTACGTCATCTCCATCGGCCATTGCGAAGGCCCCGACCATTTGGAGCGGATGGACTTGTGCATCCGTCTAGTAGACGAAATGGAACCGATTTGGCCGGAGGCTCTAGCGCCCCTGGCTGATGGTGCTAACGGGCAAAATAAAACCGTGCGTGGCGTGATTGAGCGTTTCGGAAGACATCCCCACCGAAACGCGGTTCTTGGTCGAACGTCTACCGCCGCAGAAGAAGTCTACATTGCTGCCGGCGAATTTCCGCACCAGCGAAAAGCGTCGGACACGGTGGGAAGCACCTGAACGATCAAATGGAAGCGACGTAAAGCCAAGCGCAGCCGTTTCGTTAAGTACAAATAGAGCGTTGTTCGGTGAATGTCCGCGCTGCGCCCAATCTGGAGCCCTGTTTAAATAGTAAATTGAGAGGTGCTGTCAGACGAATTCTAACCAGTCTCAGTTTGCCGCAGAAACCGTGAATCTATCCGGAACAAAGTTCGCGCCACTCGGCAAGAGTTGCGGTGCGCGTCAGCTTGAAGGTGTCTCTGCTGGTCATCGATCTTTCCTGGTTGAAGTGGTTATAGACAGAAGAATGGACGGCGGCGATTTTCTGTAAACTTCGCATGCGCCTGAAGCGTTGCATGGCACGTTCGCGTCGTTGGAACGGCAGGTGCGAATTCTCAACGCGGTTGTTGAGCCACCTGCCCGTCTTTTGTTTTTCGAGCGATCCCAATTCTCTGAGCGCAGTCTTGTAGCAAGCAAAGCGATCTGTAACGACGGCTTCGCTTTTCCGTGTCGCTTCATCAATTTCCTGAGGAATTTCAATGCTGCAGCTTTGTTTCTGCGCTTTGTGACGACGGCTTCCAGCACTTCGCACTCATGATCTACGTCCCGCCAGAGATAGTGTCGCTGGCCATTCACCTTCACAAAAAACTCGTCCACGTGCCATTTCCATTTTGAAAAGGCTCGGAGTTGCTGAACCCGTTTCCTTCGGATCTCAGAGGCAAACATCGGGCCAAACCTGATCCACCAGTAGCGGACGGTTTCATGGCTGACATCGATGCCTCGCTCATGCAGCAGGTCTTCCACATTCCGAAGAAAGAGCGGAAACCGAATATACAGAATGACCGCCAAGCGGGTGATCTCAGGACTGGTTTCGAAATACTTGAAAGAGGCAGGTCTGGTCGTGGGCAAAATCCACCCAACCACCCTGCCCCGCTCAAGCAAAGTTAATCTGACATGCCCCCGCGAGTGAGTGAATGACTGCACCGAGCCCAAAATAGTCATTATATAGAGGTCAGATTTTGGCTTTGGCGCCGGTAAGGAACCATGTCTCCACGGCACCAATTCCTTTTACTTCTACCACGGCTCGAGGTTCAAATTCGTAGTCGGCCTGTAACTTCTCCCTTACAGCACCGGTCACTTGAATTTTCCCCGGTTCACCGTGGCTTTCCATCCGGCTGGCGGTATTTACCGTTTCCCCCCAAACATCGTAGAATAACTTTTGGTTACCAATAACACCGGCGACAGCAGGACCCGCGTGAAGCCCGATTCTGACTTGGAGCCCATCTGGGAAATCAGTTGACATGTCTGCGACCACCCGTTGCACGTCAAGAGCCATATCGGCAATACGACGCACAGGGTCACCCACTGGTGAAGGCATACCCGCCGCGACCATGTAGGCGTCACCGATCGTCTTGATCTTTTCCAAACCGTGCTTGTCTGCCAACTCGTCAAATACACGGAAAATCGTGTTCAGAAACCCGACCACCTCTTCCGGTGGCAGATTCGATGCCCGGGGTGTGAAATCGACGACGTCTGCGAAAAGTATCGCCACATTTGGCAATTTGTCTGCGATGGTCTGGTTCGGGTCGACCTTTAGTCTTGCCGCAATGTCTTCTGGTAGTAGGTTGTACAGCAACTTTTCCGACCGGATGTATTCAGCTTCCAGTTCCGCTCGCTGGGCCTCTACCGTCTCATAAAGATTACCCAGACGCTCACTTGTAGCATTCACGTCGTTTGCCAATTTACCAAGCTCGTCGCGATTGGGCACATTAACTCGCGCCGAGAAATCTCCTTTGGCGACAACGCTAAGTGTTTGGCCAATTCGGCGCATTGGCCAGATCAGCGACGACGAGATCGCGTAGCCAAGAAAGAGAGCTGATCCCATCGCAATTGCTGCCGCAATTACGACCATTTTGCGAGTCGACTGATAAACTTCAGTGTTCCTGATTGCGCGGTTGCTCATTTCTTTTTCAGCGGACTGCACGAGAGTATACGCATCGTCCTGCAATGAACGAATGCGGCGAAAGATCTGGTCCAGTCCCAATTCGACGACGTTCTGCATGTACCCGTCTTTTCGAAACCGCAGCATGGCGACTGCCTTTGTTTTTATGTCGCTCAATTCTGTGCGGATTACATCAATGGTTCGGGCTTCTTTGCTACCCGCTTGCACGAAACGTCGTATCCCTTGCGCGATGTGATGTTGCAGGTTCTCGATCTGACCAGTGAATGCACCGGACGAAAATGTAAAAATTTCGTCTGAACCGCCTCCGGGCGTCTGATCGATGATCAAAGACAAGTTCATCAGGTTCAGCTCGCTCAAAGCCAAATGAATTTCGTTGAAATATGCAATTCTCTCCTGATCGTGGATCATGGCGTCGACACGTTTGTTCGACTCCTGTAAGGCCGCCATCGCAAACAGCGCCAAGCCCAAAAGCAACAAGGTGATCCCCAAAAGCGCGACCAGCAGTTTGCTTCGTACAGATAGAGCCGCTTTTGCCACGATCCGTACGATCAGATTGGATTGTCGAGATTCCTTTTTGCTTTGCTCCCACATATGTTGCGCCCGTCTCGAATGGCGACGATACTTAGAACAGAGTACATATTGCTGCCCGACAAGTCACTTTGAACCCCAGTTCTACGGCATCTTTTTCCGTAAGCTAGTCGTAGCCAAGATTTGGGAGAGCGACCGCTTTTGGTGAGAGCGGTCGTTCCTGGTCGAAAGCCCGAGTTTTCTGGGTTGAACGTCCGCTCAAAGCCGCTAACCGGTCATCTGAGTAAATCAGTCAGGTGACTGCCTTGAGCCCAATGCAGCCGAAGCGAAATCGCGCCCTTCGCTCATGCAGCAAATTAATTGCCCCAACTACTCGCTGCATCGCAGCCTAAAAAGCGGACGTTCGTCGAGGCTGCGGCGAAGTCTTAAAAGCCTATGTCCGAGTTGCGGACGAAGCCGCCGTAGGAAAGGTTTCTACTGATCTGTATCAATGTGCCGTTTAGCTGTGCTCTGGTAGTAATTTTCTAAACGCGGAGGATTTGCCGCATGTCACCTATCTTTTGCTGCGTGCCAATGTCCGTTTCGTGTGCATGCCTTCTGTCGGCGTTAATTGTTGCCACAGGACCAGTTCTTGCAGCGGATTGCTCAGTTGATGTGTTCCCCACGCTTCCCGACGTTCAGATTGTTTCTGTGACGGCAGAAGCGGCCCCAGTGCCGCACTGCAAAGTAGAAGGGGTTATCGGCACAGAGACCAATTTTGAGTTGCTTCTCCCAGACGATTGGAATGGCAAGTTCGTGATGGGCGGAGGCGGTGGCTTTGTCGGGTCAGTCGTGAATGCTGCAACGGATTTCGTGGATGCTCTGGGAAATGGATGGGCAACGGTTGGTACGGACACCGGCCATCAAGGCCATAGCCTTGACGCAAGCTGGGCTTACAATAACCTCGAGCGTCTTGTGAGCTTCGGGCATCAGGCAGTACATAGAACTGCTGTCGTTTCTAAACCGCTCATTGAGGCCCATTACGGGCAGGAGATATCGCGTAGCATTTTCTTCGGATGCTCAAGAGGCGGCGGTCAGGCAATGATGGAAGCTCAGCGCCACCCTGAAGATTTTGACGGAATTGTTGCAATGGCTCCGGCGTTCAATTGGACACATGAGTTGGGCGCGCGCTGGATCGTACGTGCGCAAGCTATGTACCCTGATCCCAAACAAATATCGAAACCAGTGATTGGACCTGATGCACTTTCTCTCATAGGAAACGCCATTATGGCTGAGTGCGACGCCATCGACGGACTCGCAGACGGCATCCTGAACGACCCGAGGGAATGCTCCTTCGATGTAGCCAAGCTCGCATGCAGCGAACAGTCTCCGAACGAGTGCCTGTCGCCAGAACAAGTGGCGGCGGCAAAGGCAATTCACGATACATTCGAAATCGATGGTCAAACCCTTCACGGCACGCCAATCGGTGCCGAGCTGCCGGGCTCCCCGCTTGGATGGAACCTCTGGGCTACAGGCGGTTACACCCTAGATAAGGGCCTCGAGTATCATGAGGGGGCTGACAGTGGCGAGTTCCGGGCGCCAGCGGTGCCGAACGGATCATGGGCATTCGCAACCGGCATTTTGAGCTACTTCATCTACAACGATCCGAATTGGAGTTACGCCGGATATGATTTCTCCGATTTTGGCCCCAGCGCGGGCCGGGTTGCCCCGACGTTGAACGCCAATGATCCGGACCTGTCCGAATTCAGAGCGCGAGGTGGCAAACTTATCATCGACAACGGCTGGATGGACGGAAGCATGTCGGCGTACGGCACATTGGATTACTATGAACGGGTTCTTGCACTCGACGCGACGGCCAGCGAAGACGTCCGCCTGTTCCTGCGCCCGGGCGTAACTCACTGCAACGGCGGCCCCGGTCCCGACGGGACTGACTACCTCATTGCGATGGATGCCTGGCTTGAAACCGGGGTTGCGCCTGATGTTTTGCCGGCGCCGTTCCGCGGAAAAGACGGTGAGCGTATTATCTGCGCTCATCCTGGTGTTGTCACCTATGATGGGTCGGGCGATCCCAATAAAAAAGAGAGCTTTTCCTGCAGAGCGCCCAATTGAAAAGTCTAGCCTGAAGCCGTCGTTCGCCGCATAGTAGCGCCGGATAGCCAATCAAACGACCGCTTTGGACTCGAGGCAGTCATCTGAGCACTTTTGTCGGATGGCCACAAAGCGAATGAAACCGGACTCTCGATACCGTTACCCGAGCCAATGACAATGGCGTCCCATCCATCACTGTCTGTCAAGTTATCCCGTCCCTAAGATCCGATGCTCTTGTGGCGCGCGCGATGGCCTCTTTCGCCCCGAAATCATGGGACGCACAACCTCCAGTCCCGGCAAGCGGTCCCTAAGGCGCCGCACCTTGGCAAATGAGGCGCGCAACGTGTCCGGATCACCTGTACCCGGCACTCGATCGGCTTCAAGCATTGCCACCTCGTACGTCAGATCGGCCACCAAAAGGACCGGTTTCCAACCGTCCTGCCGGATCAGCATCGAAAGAGAGCCCGGTGTATGCCCCGGTGTCGGCAGCAAGATCATGGAGCCGTCGCCCGTCACATCATGCACCCCATCGAAATCGGCAAAAAGCGGATCATCTGACGGGACAAAGGAAATCTGTCGCCAATCTGCGCCCGGAATTTCGATGTGCTCGCGCAGAATCCACTCTTTCTCAGGATGGGGTTCCGACAAAATCGCCCATTCCCGCGCGCTGACCAAAAGCTCGGCCTGCGGGATTTGTGAAATCCCGCCGACATGGTCGAAATGCAGATGTGAGATCACGGCCTTGCGAATGTCTTTCACGTCAACACCAACGTCTAACAGCACATGGTCAACCCGGTCAGTCTCCTTGAGATCTAGACGAAAGATGCGAGAGAGGAGAAAGCGGCCGATGGCTTGGCGAATATAGCTTTTGTCAAACTGGACCGCCGGATCAATGCCCGTGTCAAAAAGCACCAAGCCATCGCGATGTGCGATCAGGAAGGCCTGAAGGGGCAAGAGCACCCATCTCCTGCCAAAGAACACCCACAAGAGCTGTGGACGTTGACTGCCGTATCGGTGTTCCCAGTGCTGTTCTGCCTGTCCGCATTGCAGAACCCGCACCGAGGCAATTGGCCGATCGACCGAATTAAACGGATCCCTCGCTTCTATTTGTGAGTGCGGCACAGGCAAATCCTTTGAAACACAATTTCAAAATCTAATGGCGCGAAAACTGAAGCGCGGCATCGTTCTCTGGATTGCATGCGATTGGGCCGGTTTCATTCACGTGAATCATTCCTCCTGAGGAGTGGCGTGGCTGCTTCAACAGAAGATCACGTGTGCACAGCACCTAGTTTTGTCTGCTTTGGGCTCGAAGCGGTCATCAGAGTCTTTCTGTCAGACGAGTGCTTAGGGGCGGATAGCAGCCATGGCTTGGTCGCTTTCCATATCACACATTAGATTGGCTGATGTCCCAGAACTCAGCCCAATTTCCCTTTGTAGCGGGAACAATGACGCAACTCGTTTAGTGCATAATTTACAAAATTAGATGTATGTCAGAATCTGTCGTGAAAATAGCGGTTGTCTATTTAGTCCTGGTTTGTCGCCGATTTTTCGCCTGGGGGCGCTTGGATGGAAGCTCTGCGAGCGCTCAATCCGACGCATATTGATACGTATACATTAATTAATTAATTCAGCCGACGGATGTGATGCGGACCAATAGCGACTTAGCTTCTATTCGCACTTTAAAAAAAGATATCGCAGAACTCTGCAACAGAATTTCGAACATTCAGGCCGCAGTCGCAACAACAACTCATTACTGATTTTCCAAAGGCCTGTGGTTGTTCACAGCGAGCACAATTCACGCTCCAAACGCGTGAAACTCGGCAATCGGTGTTTTAGGAGGAACCTCGATAAAACGGGGTGTCGACTAACTCCATTCCAATTGGGTCATCAAACAAATCCAAGAATCGCCGCGGTGAGTTCGTACGTCGAAGAAGGTAAAAGCTGCTGACAGCCAATCTCGGCATCATGTTCGCGACCAAGCGAGCAGTTTTGCGTCCAAACGGATAGAAGTTTGATCCACCCACTCGTTCTACCTTCAAAGTACCTGCAGCCTCGAAAAACCTACGCAGGCCAGGCACAGTGAAGCCTCTAACGTGCGGCCCAAGCACGTGGATGGCTGCCGGTTGCTGACCCGCTAACAAGAGCAAGCGGTTATGAAGTGATCCCAAGTTCGGTACGCCGATAATTGACGCTCCATCAGGTTTTAGAACACGCTCGATTTCGGACGTCAGCCAAAATATCTCTTTCAAGTGTTCATAGACCTGATTGCAGATAACCAGATCGATCGACCTAGATTCAAATGGCAACACCGATGTTTCTATATCGATTTCTGAAACGCCGACATCATTGCGCTTCAGGAATTCAATCGAGACTGGAAAAGATTCGATTGCTTGCAGGCACGCTCCAGGCAGCTGTTCGCGGACGGCCAAAATATCTTCTCCGCGTCCTGCGCCGATGTCTAAGATCACAGGTTCGTCCCGAGATCGGCACACCTCGATACTCCAATCTCGGATCAAATGACGTCCGTGTGACTCTCCGGCAGAGAGTGCTTTGAAAGACTTAAAAAAATTATACAAAAGCGTTCCTTTGGCATGGACAGCATCCAAAGCGCTGAAGTTGGAGATTCTGATTTCCTACGGGCGAAAGGGTAAATGTTATCGTCAACAGAGATCAATAAGCTTTTTCATGACAACTAAATATTTCATTATCAAAGAAGCTTCGCAAAACAGGATGACAGGCGAATCTTACCGGTAAACCCATTTGCAACGCATTTACAAGATGGTTCCTAGTTGTTTGGCGGTCGGAATTGCAGTTGCTGAAAATTCAGTTCCCTACAAAGCCTTCGATTTCGCATAGCCCATCAGCGCTCCGGCAATAAGCATTTTCCACGGCGGTAGGCTAGAGTTCGGTAAGATTTCGATTATGGTTATCGCAAGTACCAAGCAAAATGTGATGGTCACAGGTGTAAGCCTGCATCACCTTGTTTTCGAAGCCGTTGATCAGCCCACCTGAGTAGTCCAGTTTGATAGTTAGTGCATGATCGGCCTTTGGTCCAACTGGACGACGGCTTCAGGGGCCGGTGGGCGATAGTCCAGAGCACTATGGGGTCGTCATTCAAAAGCTCATCCCTAAACCTGGTGTTGAAGTTTTCGCTGTTTCCGTTTTCCCAGGGGCCGCCGGGTTCGAATTATGCTGTCTTTGCGCCGACGGTCGCGATCCAGTTCTGCACAGCTTGAGCAACGAACTCCGGGTCATAGCGCGTCGGGAAGAAGCGCCGTTTTTAGGTTATGGCCACGCGCGCAGCCATCACACAGCGCAGCGGGTGGCCATAGCGGTCCCGACGCGTTCACATCAATCACAGCGGTGAGGCTGGCATCGAATGAATTGAAGTATTCACGAAATGCTCTTTGATATTTTGCGCCGCTCCTGGCCGCATATTATTCTACACGGGAAAGACGTTTTTTTGAAGCGCTGCCGTGCTTTCTTGGCGCATGGATTGGTTTGTCCCCGGTGTCGAAGCCACAGGCCTGCGTCTTGCCCTGTCGCACGTGGGCATCATTCATTTTGAGGACGGCTTAATCGCGTCCGAACACATTTACTGGGACCAAGCCACCGTTCTTCGTCAACTTGGCCTGATTGGTGAGGACCTCCCGATCCTGGGGGCGCAGCAAAAAGACCGGTTGATTGACTCAATGGCGCCCGCAAATCAATTGATTGATCGCCTGGCGACATCTTCTTGACCGACCGGCGCTCGTTGTGAAGCGCAAAGCTAGCTGACGTCAATGAAGGTGCGCCAAGACGACGGCCTCATAGTAATAAAGAGATATGTCAAATGTTGTGATTGCGAGGATTAGAATAATAGTGCGTCCGCTTTGGGCTCGATGCGGCCATACTCCTGCGGTTTCTACTCAGACTGTTCTTCTAGGGTCAGGACGCTCACGGTAAGAATTGAATCCGCGACCCACATGTGCGGAGGTAACTTGTATGATCAAGGGTATTCCTAAGCGGACCAAAATCAGCGGCTTGCTAGGTGTGACGGCGGCAATCAGCGCCAGTGTTGTTTGGTTCATAATGTATGGACCGGGGTCTTGGACTGGCAACATATCCAATCGCGACCTCTTTGATTCAACGGCAGATGCTGGCCTGCCTAGAGAGGTTAATGGAAAATCCGCTAAACTCCTCTCGGCCTTCCACGGGCTTGACGCACTGCCACGCGTCTCCAATGTGATTTGCAGAGGGTCTGAGGGCAACACCGGAATGCCCGTGATCTTTTCGTCTGAGGTAGACATCTCGACGATGCAGGCAGGGGACTTTAAAGTCACAACCCGGTCGGGCGCGTCTGGGACGATGCACTGCGTGTCGGTGCTGCCTGCCACAGACCCTGGTGAGTTGCGCACGGTTCTTTTGATAGGGCAATTGGGACCCGCTGACAGTGACCCACCGGTTAGAGTCGACGTTGTCGGACATTTGCGGTCGATCGACGGGAAGCTAGATTTTCGGGGGGCTAGTGTGTCGGTGATACCCTTAGAAGACGGGCCGTCGATCGTTTTGGCCGAAGTCGTGGAGGACTGGACATTAGTCGGCACTTTGGGTCCGCGTCGCGTCAGAGGCAGCCTCTGCCCGACGGAAGGTATAGTTCAGGCGGTCCGTGTCACGTGGGAGGGTGGTGTGACGCTGAAAGATGGTAGCGAACCAGGTGAGGTAGAGCGCGATCAATATACGATCACCGTCGAGGCGCCCGATGGGACCCGTCGTGAAGTGAAGCCGATCGCGCTGGCCAACCTGGGTGACGGAGACAACAATCATATGCTTTGCATGGACACGACAGATCGGCCAATCTCAGTATCCTTTCCAGAAGGCATCTTGACGGACCCGAATGATGATTTGAACCCAGCCACAATGGTTTACGTAACTCCGTATCGCTAAACGTACTGTTATGACAACTCCGTAGACTTAGCGGCCATGGACACGTCGTCTCGTACCGGTGCGTTGTGAGGTGCAATAGGCTTGAGCGATAGATGCGGGGTAGAAGGTCAGGTTTGGGCTCGGTGCGGTCGTTGGCCGAAAAATCGCAAATGACCACTATGCGGACAAAGCCGTCGTTCGCTGCTGAGCGGAGCTGGGATGCAGCCTGAGCGTCTGTTCGGCGGACAAAGCAGCCAGTGAGCTCTGGAAATCGAATGGGCCTGGGCTTGAGCTTGGCCATTCATCGGAAGCTGCCCGATCTCAAATGCAGGGTTCAGAGGGCAAGCCCCGGGCGCCACTGCATGCGTCAGACCAGGCGAAATCCGGCAACGCGTTTCGCCTTGACCCGCTACTTTTGCCAGAAATGGGCCTAGCGAAGAATCAGCATTCATGCACGAATGTCAATTTGCGCTGAACGTTCGTCAACCTTGAAGAATTCGAAACTTTCGACCCAAAGATTTTGTTGCCATTGGTCGATTTGACTAACCAGAATGGGCTCGGCGCAGATCTACTCATCACTCTCTGAACGACTAGCAGTCGAATAAGTGTCATAAAAACTAAGTACTTACTTCTTGAATTTCCCAGTGAGACTCTTTTCTGAAATAAATTTCAGTTTACTGAAATAAAAGTTGTTGACCGCTTTTGCATCTGATGTGAGATTTATTCCACACTTTGCAAGAAAATTCACGATCTGATAATCGGAATGCTTGCGGGGTGAACTGGATCGGGGAAGTGAACCCTGGTCGGTCCCTAAGCAACGGAGGAGTGCAACATATGCGAACCCTGACTTTTACATCCCGCGTGGCGGGGCTGGTCGCCTCAACAGCAATCTGGACGGGTGCGGCAATGGCCGATGGCGAGCGCATCGCGTTTTTCGTCTCGGACCTGTCGAACGTCTTTCACCAAAGTCAAGCGGCAGAAGCACAGCGCTACGCTAGTGAAAAATACGGTGCCGAGGTGGTGGTCTTTGATGGCCAGGCAGATTCTGCTGTGATGACCCAGAACGTAGACCAGGTGGTTGCAGGAGGTTTTGACGCCGCCACGCTGCATATCTGGGACGCCGAAGCTGCCACGCCGGGCGTGCGTGATGCGCTGGACGAGGGCATAGTGATGACCTCTTTCTTCAGCCCGATCACAGACACAGGTATCCCAACCGCCCGCAGCGACGAGGCGGCAGTATCCTTTGAAATGGGTGCACAGATGGCCAAAGCGTGGAAGGACGCCCACCCTGACAAGCCTATTGTCATGGTGCAGTTGGGCTGGCCAAACCACACCGAGGTGAACTCCGGCCGGACCCGCCCCTTTGTCGAAGGTGTGCTTTCGGTTGATCCCAATGCTGAAAACCTCGGAGCTCTGGACAGCTCTGCCGGTCAGGAAGCTGCCAAGCAAATCATCGTCGACCTGCTGACCCAGCGTCCGGAAGTAAACCTGATCTATTCAGAAGCATCGAACCTGACCGTCGGCACTATGGCAGGCCTAGCTCAACTCGGTCGGGGTAAATTCGAAGACGGCAAACCCGTAACTGAGATTGTTGCCTCCGTCGACTTCGACTCAGTGGAACATGAAATGGTCTATGACCCAAATTCATCCCTGAAGCTTTCCATGGGGTTGCCCCCGGTCGAAACAGCGCAGGGGCGCATCGATCTGATCATGGATGTGCTCGACGGCAAAGTGGCGAAGACCTCCGAAACCGCGGAGGAGTTTTTCTACAAGGCTTACACGATCTCCTACTGGGGCATGGAAGAAGCAGCTGCAGAAAAATGGCTCGCGGCTCAATTCGGAGGCAGCTAATCTAATGCTGGGTCTCCGGGCAAAGGTTTGGAGACCCGCGTCAGCGGACAGGCGGTACAACAATGGCTAGCTCAACGCAAATCCCAGCGCTCGAAATTGATGAACTGACCCGCGACTACCCAGGCGTACGCGCGGTAGATGCGGTCAGCTTCGCAATCGAACCGGGCACTGTGCATTGCCTGGTCGGGGAAAACGGCGCAGGCAAGTCCACGCTGGTCAAGATGATCACCGGCGCGCTGGCCCCCTCGGCAGGATCGATGCGCGTGAACGGTAAGACGCACAATCCGACCAATCCGCAAGAGGCCCGCGACAACGGTATCGCCACCCTGTTTCAGGAATTGCATGTGGTCGACGAATTGACCGTGCGAGAAAACCTGACTCTGGGGTTGGAGGCTAAGCGCTTCGGCTTTCTCATTCGATCAGATCTCGACGACCGTGTTGTCAAAACGCTGGCGGCGATCGAGCCTTCTATTGACCCAGCGGTCCGCGTATCAAGCCTCTCGGTCGCGCAGAAACAGATCGTGGAAATCGCCCGCGCCGCCTCTTCGGGTGCAAGCGTGATCATTATGGATGAACCCACCGCCGCGCTATCGGAGCGCGAGGTAGAACGCCTTTTTGAAGTGATCCGGCGCCTGAAAGACAACGGCGTGACCGTCATATACATATCTCACAAGCTCGAAGAGATTTTCACGCTGGGTGACATCGTGACCGTTTTGCGGGATGGAAAACACATTGCTACCAAACCTCTAGTAAAGGTCGAGGGCCGCCCAGAACTGATCGAAATGATGATCGGACGCACGGTGGCTCATAATTATGTGCCGCGTCCCAACCCGCCCGGTGACGTCGTGTTGACAGCGCGAGGCCTGACCAACCACCTGCTGAAAAATGTCAGCTTTGACATTCGCAAAGGCGAGATCGTCGGCTTTTACGGCCTCGTGGGTGCAGGCAAAACCGAAATCGCCCGCGCGATTTTTGCCGCTGACAGCTATGACGGTGAGATCATATTCAAATCCCAACCTGTGGGTCATACCCCTAAAGATGCACTGGCCGCAGGGATTGCCCTGGTGCCAGAAGAGCGGCGAACGCAGGGTTTGTTCACCGCGATGTCGATCCGGGAAAACATCCCTGTTATGAACTTGCCGCGCATGTCCAAGGGGGGGGTGTTCCGCGCCGACAAGGAAGAGCGCGCGGCTCATGAATTTGTTTCTCGCTTGCGCATCGCCACGGACAGCATCGAAAAACAGACCGAGAAACTCTCCGGCGGCAATCAGCAAAAGGTTGTTCTTGCTAAATGCCTGTTCTCGCAGGCAGAACTGCTTTTGCTGGATGAACCGACGCGGGGCGTCGACGTCGGTGCAAAGACAGAGATATACGACATCATCAAGTCGCTGGCCGATCAAGATAACACGGTCGCCATCTTCTCGTCGGAACTCGAAGAAGTGTTGGGCATATGTGATCGCATTTTCCTGCTCTATGACGGCCAATTGCGCGCAGGAATCCGAAACGGAGACAATGTAGACACGGCCCAAATCCTCGACCTGGTGACAGGGGGCAGCATGCAGGAGGACGCGGCATGACCACGCTGGCTGTCTCCCCGATTACCGCGCGCAAGCATCGTCGCTTAAGCGACCAAGGTTTTATTACCGTGATGGTCGCAGTGGTTGCCGTGCTGCTCTTTCTGCTGGCCTCTGTCTTGGTTCCGAACTTCTTTCAGCTTCAGAACATGATCAATTTGGTGACCAATAACTGGGCGGTGATCTCACTGGGAGTAGGTGTCACTTTCCTGCTGGTCTCGGGTAATTTCGATCTGTCAGTCGGCGGCAATGTGGCACTTGCGGGCGTACTGTCGGTCTGGCTGGCGCAGTCAACCGGTGGCGCAAATACGCTTTCTACAGGGCTCGGCTTCCCGCTGCCGCTGGCTTTGGCGGGCGCTATGGCCGGGGCGCTGGCGATCGGGGCATTGAACGCGTTTTTCGTAGTACGCCTCGGTGTGCCGTCGATCATTGTAACACTGGGCACGATGATGGTGGCGCGTGGACTCGCGCAGGTCATCACTCACGGCTCCCAGCGCAACACAAACCTGCCGGACGGTTTTGGCACGCTGGGCAACCTGACGCTTTTCGGTACGGTGAAATTGCCGGTGGTGCTGATGGGGATGCTGTTGTTGGTCGCCGTGTTTATCGAGCGCCGCATGCTGATCGGCCGCGTCACCTATTGGGTCGGTGCGAACCCGGTGGCGGCGACTCTTTCGGGCATCGACAGGGGCCGCCACGTGACGAGGCTCTATCTCTTTTCGGCCGCGATCGCAGGCATGGTCGGCATTTTGCTCGCATCCGAGTTCAAATCCGGGTTCTCGAACAGAGGCATGCTGATGGAGTTCGATGCACTTGTCATTGCACTTCTGGGCGGGGTGGCGATTGCAGGCGGTTTTGGTTCGGTTATCGGGATGTTTTTTGGCGCAATCATCCTCGCGGTGGTCACTTCTGCCGCGACGGGTTTGGTGCTCTCGCCCGACTGGCAATTCATACTCAAGGCAGTGGCGGTCTTTCTTGCCATCACAGCACAAACCTGGGCGCTGGCCCGCAGGAACCGGTGAGGGATATGACTAAGAGTTTTGCGGTGACCGGGTTCCTTAAGGACTATTACATCTACCTTGTGCTGATCGTATTGGTGGCGTTGCTGGCATCGGCTAATCTGGATCAGTTCCCTCTTTTTGAGCGGGGTAACTTCCTCTACAAACGCAACATCATCAACATTCTTCGCGTCTCGGCCCCGATCCTCGTCATCTGCGGCGCCTTTACGCTGCTAATGGTCTCGGGATACATCGATCTTTCGGTCGGATCGGCGATGAGTCTCTCGGCGGTGGTTTACGCGATGCTGGCGCTGAATGGCGTGCCCTTTCTGCCCGCTTTTGCCCTGACAGTTCTGGTTGGCGTGCTACTGGGCGCGATCAACGGCTTTCTAGTTGTGCGCATGCGGATCACGCCAGTCATTGCGACGCTCATAACGCTTAGTCTTTACAAAGGCATTGCGCTGCTGCTTGTTGAAGATGGTACCTCTGCCATCAAATCTGGAGGCGGTTTGAAGATGCCGGGCTGGTTTAATTCCTATGGCCGCTCTGGGGCACTTTTGGATCTGCCAGCTTCGGTCTGGGTAGCGATTGCTGTGACATTGGCGCTGATCGTGATCCAGAAACGCGGCGTGTTGGGCAAATACGCCGCCGCCACCGGCGGCAACCCGACGGCGGCCAAGCTCTCAGGTATCAAAACCGGACGTGTGGTTTTTGGGCTCTATGTTCTGGTTGGCATATCCGCAGCGCTGGCAGGAATTGCGCGGTCGTCTTTCATGTCGTTGGGCGATCCTCTTTCCGGCGACGGGATGGAACTGACGGCGATCCTCGTTGTGTTGCTTGGTGGTACAGCGTTTTCAGGAGGTGAGGGAAAGGTACAACGTTCTTTCATCGGAGCGCTGATCATCATGTGCCTGACCATCGGTATGCTGACCATTGTGCCCGCCTACACACAAACACTGGTTATCGGCGCTGCGCTACTATTGGCCGCCGCCACCAATCACCTCGTCAGCCGAAAAGGGGGTCGGAAATGAACGCCGACAACATCAAACCGGACCAGATGCGCCTTATCGCGCAAGTGCTGACTCAGCATTTTGAGAGCGGGAAGTTGCAGGCAGATATCGCCAAAGAAATGGGCTTGTCTACTGCCAAGGTGAACCGGCTAATCAAACAGGGCCGCGAGTTGGGGATGGTTCACATAACGATAAAAAGTCCGCTCTTACGTCTCTTTGATCTTGAATGCGAAATCTCTGACCATTGGGGTCTGCGCAACTGCCTTGTCGTTCCGTCGGTCACCGGTTCTCCCGAGGCGACCCTGAATGAGGTCGGTCGGGCAGCGGCGAACCTGCTCGTGGATACCGTTCGGGACGGGGACACCATTGCGATTTCCGGCGGCAAGACCCTTTCCGCAATTGTCGAAAACCTAACGACAGCACAGGCCCATGACGTTACGGTCGTGCCCATGACGGGCGGTGTTCAGGGGCAGCACTACACAGATGTCAACCACATCGCCACGTCGCTCGCGGACCGCCTGAGCGGCCGAGCCACGTTGATACATGCGCCACTCCATGCAGACAACGAAGAAGAACGGGATATGGTCATGGCGATGAAATCCGTTTCCCACGTGATGGAAAAAGCCGCCAAGGCTTCTGTCGCTCTGGTCGGCGTTGGTGCGGTGATCGGCGAAAACGCCACCTATTATGAGGCTCACCCCGTATCCGAAGAAGACCGCAATGCGCTCTATGCTTCGGGCGTACGCAGTGAATTTCTCGGGCACCTTGTGCAGGAGGACGGCCGCCTGTCTGACAACGCATTGAATTCGCGCCTTGTCTCGCTGCCGCCGGAGCGACTGCTCAATATTCCTGTGACCATCGGCGTTGCCTCGGGACTGGAGAAGGTCGAGCCCATCATCGCCGCGCTGAACGGCGGTTACTTCAACTCACTGGTCACCGACGATGTGACCGCCGCGGCCATAATGCAAAGGGAGACAGCCAATGCTTGATAATTCCAACACCGCGCAGTTGACGCGCCCGATCGGGCAGTCGGGCATCGAGGCCACAGCGATCGGTCTTGGCACCTGGGCTATTGGCGGCTGGATGTGGGGCGGCACGGACGAGGCGCGGTCTATCCGCGCGATTCATGCAGCAATAGACGAAGGCATCACCCTCATCGATACTGCGCCTGCCTATGGGCAGGGGCTGGCAGAGGAGATCGTCGGAAAGGCCTTGAAGGGGCGCCGCGACAAGGTGGTGCTCGCCACCAAATGCGGGCTTGTGTGGCACACACAGAAGGGCAACCACTTCTTTGACTATGACAGCGGGCCGGTTCACCGATATCTCGGGCGTGACGCGATCATTTATGAAGTAGAACAGAGCCTCAAACGTCTGAATGTAGATGTGATCGACCACTACATCACTCACTGGCAGGACCCCACGACATCGATCGACGAAACGATGGAAACGCTGGAAGCCTTGAAGGTCCAAGGCAAAATCCGCTCCATCGGAGCGTCGAACACCAGCACTGACGATGTGCGGGCCTATCTTGCAGCTGGACAGTTGGACGCAGTGCAAGAGGAATACTCCATGATCAAGCGCGATCTGGAGGTAGAGATGCTACCGCTTTGCCGCGATGCAGGCGTATCGGTTCTTTCTTATTCCTCACTGGCTTTGGGCCTGCTGGGGGGGCGCGTAGGCCCCGATCGCGTGTTCCAAGGCGACGATTTGCGCAAAGATAACCCGCGCTTTTCACTCGCAAACCGTGAAAAAGTCGAGCTGCTGATGAAGGCCATTGACCCGATTGCGGAAACGCACAATGCAACACGCGCACAGATCATAATCGCCTGGACGCTGCAGCAACCGGGTATCACTTTCTCTCTCTGTGGCGCGCGCGACGAAGTGCAAGCTGCAGAGAATGCCAAGGCGGGTCGCCTTCGCCTGACTGACGGAAATCTCTCTGCGATCAGTGCTGCGGCGGCCACGCATCTCACCGAGCTGGACGGCTAAGTCCGGCCATCACCCTAACCGCAAACAACGCCGGAGGGCATCTTCCGGTGACAAGAGGATTATGCCCAATCAACGCCAAAATATGCTGGCCCACCTCGAAAACCCCCGATTTGACGCGGTGGTGATCGGAGGCGGCGTGAATGGGATCGGGGTCTGGCGAGACCTCGCCCTGCAAGGCTTGCGGGTGCTGTTGGTGGAGCGGAATGACTTTGCCTCCGGTTGTTCGGCTGCGCCGTCGCGAATGATACATGGGGGGCTGCGCTATCTGGAAAACGGTGAGTTTGACCTGGTGCGCGAGTCACTCGCGGAACGTGATGCGCTGCTGCGCAATGCACCGCATTTGGTGCGGCCGCTGCCGACCGTAATCCCGATTGCGGGCCTGACCTCGGGCCTCTTCAATGCAGCGGCCAGCTTCTTTGGGTGGTCCGGCAAACCCGCTCGGCGCGGAGCGCTGCCCATCAAGATTGGCCTGACGCTTTATGATTTTGTCACGCGCCATCGCCGACAGACGCCCAAACACCGGTTCCTGTCCAGATCCAAAACCCGTGCCGTTTTCCCAGCCCTGACGCGCGATGCCCGATGCGCCGCGCTCTATCACGACGCCTGGATCAGTCACCCCGAGCGGCTTTGCATCGAAATGATCCGCGACACCCTGCGCGATGCACCCGACGCTGCCGCTCTCAATTACGCCGAAATGGCGTTGGTCGATGGATGCTATTACTTAACCGACTTGCGCGGTGGGAAGAAGATGCCCGTTGCGCCGAAAGTGGTCGTGAATGCCACCGGCGCATGGCTCGATGAAACGCGCGAGGCACTGGGCGCAGATGCCCCGCGAATGATCTCGGGCACCAAAGGGTCGCACCTGATCCTACGCAATGACGCACTGTTGCAGGCGCTTGCCGGGCATATGGTTTATTTCGAGAACGCAGACGGCAGGGTTTGTATCGCATTTCCCTATCTGGGCCACGTGCTCGTTGGCTCTACCGATATTCGCGTCGATGGCGCCGCTCGCACCAAGTGCGAGCCAGAAGAGCGGGACTACATCCTCGGATCCTTGCGCAGTGTGTTCCCGGATTTAACCATCGATGCAGGTCAGATCGTATTCTCGTATTCTGGCATTCGTCCGCTGCCGCAGAGTGATGCTGATTTCACGGGCCGTATATCACGGGGACATTACGTGCAGCGTCTTGACGGCGTGGTGCCGCAATTCTGCATGGTGGGCGGCAAATGGACGACCTTCCGCGCCTTTGCTGAGCAGGCCGCCGATGAGGTTCTCAGAGAACTGGGGCAAACGCGCAGGGGAACAACCTCCGACCTGAGCATCGGAGGTGGGCGCGGGTACTCGCCTACGGCCTCCCTGCCTGTGAGCGAAGCTCGCGCCACTCATCTGCTGGACCACTACGGAGCACAGGCAGAAGAGGTGCTGGCCAACTGCCCAGAGGATGACGCGCCGCTCTTCCCCGGCCTGCCGCACACACGTGGCGAAATAGCATGTTTGGCGCGCAGCGAATTTGTCCAGACTTTGTCTGACCTTGCCCTGCGCCGCACTTCTCTGGCGGTCACCGGATCGCTTACCGATGCGGTGATCGACGCGTTGGCAGATGTGCTGGCCAAAGCTCAAGATCTTACCCCCGATGAAATTGCTGCTCAGCGCGCGATGCTGGTGGCAGAACTGAACACCTACCACGGGCAAGCGCTTACGCTGTCCGAAGACAAAAAAGAACGGAGTATTGAATGCGCGTAAGTCCCAAAGCCCGGATGAACCGGATGTTCACCAATGGCGGTTGCCTTGATGTGGCGGTGGATCACGGTGTCTGCAACGAGCCCTCTTTCATGGTGGGGCTCGAAGACATGGCCGCCGTAATGGATACGCTCATCAATGCCAAACCCGACGCGGTCCAATGTGCCTACGGACAGGCGGATCTGTTGCAATCGCGCCCCGAGAAAGACAAACCCGCTTTGGTGATGCGCATCGACATGGGTAACCCTTACAATGACACGCGCCACCGGGTGATGTGGTCGATGCTGCAAAACGCCGACGAACCGATTATCGGCGCGCTTGAAATGGATGCTGCGGCTGTGGTCGTGAACCTTTTCATGCTGCCCGACGAGCCGGAGCTTTTTCGTCAATGCGTTGAGAACATCTCGCGCGTCCGTGCCGCCTGCTCGAAATACGGCATGCCTTTGATGATTGAGCCGTTGGTGATGTTATCCAATGATGTGCGCGGTGGTTATCAAGTTGACGGTAATGCGGAGAAAATCGTGACACTGGTGCGTCTGGCCTCAGAAATGGGCGCCGATATCATCAAGGCCGACCCCACAGAAAATGCGGAGGACTTCCATCGCGTGGTCGAGGCCGCACGCGTCCCTGTCCTTGTTCGCGGCGGTGGCAAGGAAGATCTGAAAAACGTTTTGATGAAATCCGCGGCACTCATGGCGCAAGGCGCGCAAGGAATGGTCTATGGCCGCAATGTCTATCAGCACGATAACCCGCGTGCGGTGGTCGCCGCTCTGATGGCGTTGATCCACAAGGGCGCTGGGGGTGAGGAAGCGTGGGAGATTTATAACAGTGTCTAAGACCTATTTTCTTGGGTTAGACGCAGGCAATACCGTCATAAAGGCGGTGTTGTTCGACGGCGCGGGTCATCAAGTGGCGATGCGAGCACTTGACGGGCAATCCTCGACACCGGCGCCGGGACACGTGGAACGTGACCTTGGTGAACTGTGGCGCAACGCGCAGGAGGTGATCCGCGGCTGTATTGCAGATGCCGGAATCGATGCCGTCCTTATTGCGGGCGTGGGCTGTGCCGGTCACGGCAACGGGCTCTATCTCCTGGACAAATCCGGTGCTCCCTTGCTGGGCATTCAATCGCTAGACAGCCGCGCCGCCGGAGTGGCCAGCGATTTAACAGCCGCCCATGGCAGCCACCTCCATGCGCTGTGTTTGCAAAAGCCGTGGCCGTCGCAAACGCCCACGTTGCTGGCTTGGGTCAAACAAAACCAACCCGAAATCTACAAAAGGGCGGGTACGCTGCTGCTTTGCAAAGATTTCATCACATACCACCTGACAGGAGAGCGGGTCAGCGACATCTCTGACATGTCTGGCTGCGGCCTGACCCGCATGCCCGACGCCGTCTATGCCGACGAACTCCTCGAACTTTACGACCTCAGCGACGCGAAACTTCTGCTGCCGCGCCTGCTGGCGCCGTGCGACATCGCAGGCCATGTGACCGCGGACGCTGCCGCCGCAACCGGGCTACTGGCTGGAACGCCAGTCATTGCAGGCTTCTTCGACGTGGTGTCCTCTGCGTTGGGCTCAGGCGCGGGACGCCCTGGCGATGCGTCCATCATCGCGGGCAGCTGGAGCATCAATCAGGTTTTTTCCGCTGCGCCTGTGGTCGATCCGGGTGTCTTCATGGTCTCAGCTTTCGGGCCAAGCTGTTTCGTGAACATTGAAGCCTCTGCAACCTCTGCAGCCAATCTGGAATGGTACGTGCGAGAGTTTGTCGAACGCGGTCAACACCACGACGACCCGTTTAGATATGTGAATTCCAAAGTGGGCGCGGTCGTACCCACCGGCGATGATCCTTTCTTCCACCCATTCCTCTATGGCTCGGGACAGGGAGCAGACCATCGCGCAGGCTTCTATGGCTTTGCGGGATGGCACGGTGAAGGCCACGTTCTTCGCGCCCTCTTCGAAGGCATCATGTTCGAACATCGCCGACACATTGAGGCATTGCGAAACGCCGGCGTCAGTTTCGATCGCGCGATCCTGTCGGGTGGTGGGTCCCGCAGTCCGCATTGGCCCCAGATGTTTGCAGACAGCTTGGCTGTGCCGATCACAGTGGGTGAGGCCCGCGAAACCGGCGCGTTGGGCGCGGCGATGGGTGCCGCCATCGCTACGGGCCATGTGGCGAACTACGACGCGGCAATCGCCCTGATGACCCGCCCGTTCGCCAAACTCGCGCCAAACCCGGCCATGAAATCGCACTATGACCGCCGCTATGACATTTATCTGGACCTGACTGCCGCTCTGCGCGGGTTCTGGTCCCGTTTGCAATCGGAGAAATGACCCATGAAGGCCGTTGGCTTCCTCAATTCCTTGCCCGTTGATCATGCCGACAGCCTGATCGAATTTAACTTGCCCGACCCTGAGTTACGTCCGGCCGACCTGCTGGTCGCAGTGGAGGCGATCTCGGTCAACCCCGCTGACGCAAAGCGCCGCATCCGCACCGCGCCAGACGAGGCGTTGGAGGCGCCAATGATCCTTGGTTATGACGCAGTGGGAACCGTAGAGGCTGTGGGCCCGGATGTGACCGGCTTCAAAAAAGGTGACCGCGTCTGGTACGCGGGTGATGCCGGTCGCGATGGGTCTAATGCCGAATTGCAGGCCGTGGATCATCGCATTGCATCACTCGCGCCGACCTCGGTCAGCCCAACAGCCGCGGCCTCGCTGCCGCTGGTTACGCTGACCGCGTGGGAAGTACTCTTTGACCGCTTGCAAGTCCGGCAGGACGAGACCCGTGCTTCAGTGCTTGTCATCGGTGGAGCAGGTGGCGTCGGCTCCATCACGTTGCAGCTTTTGCGCAAACTGACTGGGCACGAGGCGATCGCCACCGCCTCACGCGATGACAGCGCCGACTGGTGCCGCAAGATGGGTGCACATGAGATCGTCGACCACCGCGACCTGGTCGCCAACACACGCGCAAACGGGCGTGAATTCGTCGATTACATTGCTCATTACAACGGCCTCGATCTGCATTGGGATGCGATGTGCGACCTGATCGCTCCGCAAGGTCGTATCAGCTCGATTGCGGAAACCCCCGAGAAACTCGACCTCTGCGCACTGCAGGGCAAATCCGTCGGCTTTATGTGGGAATTGATGTTCACGCGTTCCATGTTCGGCACGCAGGACATGGCCCGTCAGGGCGCAATCCTTTCCCGGATGGCGCGTATGGTGGATGACGGCATAATCGCGTGCACGGCAACGAAGTCGCTTCAAGGGCTCTCAGTGGAAACGCTCAAAAACGCGCATCGAATAATCGAAACCGGTGCTATGATCGGCAAACTGACAATTACTTTCTGAGGCCGCAGATCATGGCTGAGACGACGCTCGACGGGCGGTACGACTATATCATCATCGGAGCTGGCACCGCGGGTTGCGTATTGGCGAACCGACTCAGCGCCGACGCCATGAAACGCGTTTTGCTGTTGGAGGCCGGCGGGCGGGACAACTATCACTGGGTGCATATCCCTATTGGATACCTCTATTGCATCGGCAATCCGCGCACGGACTGGATGATGAAAACCGCTGAAGAGTCTGGCCTGAATGGACGCGCATTGGTCTACCCGCGCGGCAAGGTGCTGGGCGGCTGCACGGCAGTCAACGGCATGATTTACATGCGCGGGCAGGCGGCAGATTACGATGGTTGGCGGCAACTCGGAAATCCCGGCTGGGGTTGGGACGACGTACTGCCCTACTTTCAACGCTCCGAGGATCACCACGCCGGCGATAACGACATCCATAAATCTGGTGGCGAATGGAAGGTACAGCCGCAGCGCTTGGAGTGGGAAATCCTGCGTGCCGTGCAGGAAGGCGCACGCGAATTCGGGATCGAACCCTGTGCCGATTTCAACGATGGCAGCAACGAAGGCTCGGGCTTCTTTGAGGTCAACCAGTCCGGCGGTGTCCGCTGGACCACGGCAAAAGGTTTTCTGCGTCCGGCAATGGGTCGCAACAATCTGCGCGTGCTGACCGGGGCGCAGGTTGACGCGCTGGTGCTGGAAGAAGGCCGCGCTTCAGGTGTCCGCTTTACCAAAGGTGGGCAGACCCAGCTCGTCCGTTGCGACGGAGAGATTGTCGTGGCTTCAGGTGCGATCAACACGCCAAAACTGCTGGAGCTTTCCGGAATAGGCCAACCTGATCGCATCTCGGCTCTTGGACTAACGCCTTTGGTGGAGTCGCAAAACGTAGGCGAAAATCTTCAGGATCACCTGCAAATCCGCACTGTCTACAAGGTACAGAATGCGAAAACTTTGAATACGCAGGCGAACTCCCTGTGGGGCAAGGCGCAGATGGGATTGGAATACGCGCTGAAACGTTCGGGGCCGCTGTCCATGGCACCCAGTCAGTTCGGAATGTTCACCAAGTCTGACCCATCGCTCGCAACGCCAGATCTGGAATATCACGTGCAGCCGCTCTCGACGGATCGCCTGGGCGACCCGCTACACCCGTTCCCAGCTATCACGATGTCGGTCTGCAATCTGCGACCGCAAAGTCTGGGTACGTGCCACGCCACCAGCCCGGACCCGTCTACCCAGCCAGAGATCAAGCCGAATTACCTCTCGACGCATGGCGACAAACAGGTCGCGCTGGCTTCGGTTCGGCAGGCACGTGAAATCATGACTGCCAAGGCGCTCGCGCCCTATTCAGCCGAAGAAATGCTTCCAGGGCGGCAGGTTGAAAGCGATGCCGACATGCTGCACGCCATTGGAGACATTGCCACGACAATATTCCACCCTGTGGGCACTTGTCGAATGGGGTCGGATCCTCAGTCGGTTGTGACGCCGGACTTGCGCGTCAGGGGTGTTGTTGGTCTGAGAGTGGTGGATGCTTCCATAATGCCACGCATCACATCGGGGAACACTGCATCACCCGTCATAATGATTGCGGAGAAGGCTGCAGATATGATGCGCGCAGCCGCAAAAGCTTAGGCGCTGATAAGAATAGACCCTTAGCCACCAGTGATCGGCAATTTCAAGCGCGTTTCAACCAAGAATGAATTTTTGGTGAGGGTTAAAGGCCGTGGCGAGCTGCAGTGCAGCGCGCAAACCTAGGTTCAACGGCTGCTTTGGGGCGGATAGCAGTCATAGCTTGGTCGCTTTTCAAGTCACACGATGAGGTTTGCCGATGTCACAGAACTCTGCCCAATTTCCCTTTGTAGCGGGAACAATGACGCAACTCGTGCAAGTTTTTTTCGAGAGCGAGCAGTGCCTGCGACATGCTATCGACCTGATCATCGTGTTTGCCATTAGGGAAGGCAGCGACTTCGGCCAGAAAGGCTTCTTTACATGGTGCAGATGCTGGCAACCTGACTTGCCCCCCGTTCGATCTTTGGAGACTGAATGGACATCCGCTCATCTTTAGCGAGTTTTGGATTATGTGACCTTACACATTCCCTGGCCTGACGGCGCAGATGATCGTACACACCGCGACCTGCACCAACCGTTTCGACAATGAGCAGATTTGGCCTCCATTTCTTGCGAAGCTTTGTCGCTGCACTTAGAAGGTCCGGTTGTACGAAGCGGCCAGTGGATTGCAGTTGGGCATAGCTGATTCACCCGTTGCATGAGGTGGCAACCAAGCGCATTTGGGATGGCGGACTTTTTGGCGGGTATCGCAACTAGAGTCAAAAATATCATTTAAACTCAATGATGTATGGCGGAGACGAAGGGATTCGAACTTATACTGTAAAAATCTGAAATATTTAATTAAAAACAAAATCGATAATAAATGTACCACATAAAATACCACAGTAAGTTTCAATTTCGCGAAGAAACGTTGAGGTATCACGTGCGGCAACGCTTACTCTTTGAAATTCAGGGCATTACACCGAGGCGGCTCTGCCTAGCTTTCCTCCGCTCTCGAGCAGCGCGTTTTCTGCACCCCTCAGAGCAATACAGGGTATCAGCCCGGACGTAATCTGGTAACTGATCCGCACATCGGCGGCAATGCCATGTTCCCCTTTTCAAGCGACCCAGTATGGCAATTGCACGGGCCTTGCGGTTCCCATTGTTGCCGGTCCCGAAATAGGCTTGATAGACAACCAAGAATGGCGGTTCGTCGTTCTCAATCCAAAGTTCGTGCGGTTTTGGACCAGGCATTTATTATCCCCATAGGATGCACCCATAGACGGGTTAATTCATTGATAAATAGTTAACCCTAGTAGTTACTCCTCGGTGAGTTTTCAGTTCTACGCCAACATATGTTCTTTATTTGTTCTAAAATACCAGATCAGAAAGAGAGCCACAAGACCGGAACAAATCTGCTTGGCGCTTCGAAAAATTCGGTCTGCTATCCACCTCAAAGCGGACATCCGACAAAAACGCTCAGATGACCGCCTTGAGCCCAAACTGGACCTTGCTTCTTGGCGAAGCATCCTCCGCAATGGGCGGGATCCGGCCATTCGCCGCCAGTGCGATGAGATGGTGCCAGGACAGTGAGAGCGGACGTTCAGAATGGCCTGAAACCGAGCATCTCGCCGCACGACCGCATGGCAACTCCGAGTCCAACTCGGACATAGCATAATCGTTTTGCGTGCGCTCGCGGCGCAGATTTCGCTGCAAGCCGATCTGGAAGAATGGCTGCACCACTACAACCAAGAGCACACTCATCAGGGCAAAATGTGTTGCAGAAGAATACCCTTCCAGACCATGATCGAGAGCAAAGAGATCAGGAAGCAAAATATCCGGAACCAAACTTAATCTGGCATACACCACAGGAAAAACGGCCAACTGTCAGATCACATCGGAACCACTACATGTCAGTACATCAGCGACGCCGAGCAAACCCAGGGCTTTCCGATACGCCATTTCGCCACGCGTTCAACCCCTTGCAGCGTCGACAAATTCGCTCTCCGAACCCTTCGCTCCAGAATGGAGTTCTGCAACGAAGACACGGGCGTTCTTGCGGCACGTCATTGTGGGCGCGAGCCATGATCGTATCTGCTTCGTTGTCGGAGTCTTCCATCAGTTCTTAGCCTCGATTTCTGTTTTGGTTTATACGGCGACTGGAAAAGAATGTTCCGAGCCCTAAGCCTTGAGATTGAAGGAGCTGCCTAGTTCAGACTGTCCGATGGGACGGCCTGTAATCCGAGGGGTTTTATTAGGACGAACCGGCATTCCTTCGTTCTCAGCAGCTTGGACAGCGAAAGTATACCGAGAACCGTTTCCGCATCCTTGCGGTAGGGCTCGTTGATCTGATGATCTGTCGTCTGCCTCAGAGATGAGCGACTCCGAGTAGAGGTGCCGAAGTTGATTCTCAGACACACCGTCAGCTTCCATGATCAGTTGCACCATCGGATCGGCCAAGAGTTGGTCGAGCAGGAATTGCGACAACTGCTTTGAAGACAATTTATCCTTTGCGCGGGCTCTCTCCATATCAGTAAGAGAAACGGTCAAGGTACGCGCCAGACCGGGGTGAGATTTCCGTGGATGCAGAAAGATTAGCACTGATGCTTTCCAGGCTTCTGGATCCAAATAATCTGGTGGTGCGGAAAGCTCAGTTTCTATGTCGTATTCGCCCGCCGGGAGTAATTCGTCAAAGCCAGGGAAAGTAAACGGCCTGGAAAAGAGTGCGATTGTCTTGCTGATTAGTTGGTTCATTTGGGTAGTTCTCCTTTGCTGATACCGCTCGCTCGGAGATGTAAACAAGAACAAGCCACCCGCTCCCGGCAGGGTATTATCAGTTTTGAGGTTTAGGCTTTGGTTTTTCGGGGACGGTGTTCTGCCCTTTCGACGTCACTTCTTTTTTTGACGCGTCCGCATCGTTTTCCTTCAGTGCGGCAGCCGCTCTGGTCGTCAGGTCTTTGAAAGACATCATTTTGATCCTTTGATTGTCCGCACCACCCACGAGCCCAGATGGGGTGTGAAAAGTGAATGCGGATACCACCAATATAGGTATTGGTGGCCCAATTTACTACGTAAAGCTGTAGAATAAGTCGGTAGACTGAAGTTTGGGTTTAATCGGCGACGATCTTGGTGCGCTACCTTCACTTCGAATATGGGCGATCATTGTTCGCAGCGGTGCATTCTGCCAATGCGCTAGCAGCACGGAAGACCTTTGCTACATCGGGTGCAGCCATGCCGCGCGAGAGCGCACTATAGTTCAATTTCAGCTTCACCTCGCCACCAGGGCGAAGCAGACAATTGGTGTTTTCAACAACGATATGATCACTGGTGGCTCCGACGAACGTGACGCCAGCAGGGAATATTAGACCCGCCGCATCAGTGTCCTGGAGTCCAATCGCAAGGATCGACCGAGTATTCGAAGGACTTTCTAAAGTCACACACTGCATTGAAGGTATAGGATAAATCATTTGCAAGGGATTTGGATTTGATTTGGTCTTCGTTTCGATCACTTCCGCCCAAAGCGTAAAAACATCTGTGTAAAGCCCGTCGATCGCGTACCCCGAAACGGGATCGGTACCCAGCAGGATGGCCTCACCCAGACGCAGGTTGTTGATCTTTCCGGTCGCCCCCTTGCCAAGCGCCCATAGCAAACTGGCAGAGCCGCCGCCTGACACTGTTTCCAGAGCGGGTCCACTTGCAAGTTCGGTGTCGGCGGCAAGCGACGAAAGCAATTCCATTGCTCCTGCAGAGGGTGCCACATGACCCAGACAGGCAAAATTTGCGCCAATCCCCTTCAGAGAAATCCCTTCCATTCTAAGAATTTGAGACACAGTGCTTTCAAGGTGTTCAGGCAAGATGCCATCCCGCATATCCCCCATTTCCACCATCAAGATAATATTGTGAGTAATGTTCTTCCCCAGCGCCTCGATGGCCAGGCTGGCGATAATGTCCATCTCAGTGTTGAAGCTGACATCGCAGTTATCAAGGACTTGCGCGACCTGGCTCAGCATGGGCGTTCGGATCAAGGATATAGAGCACGAGATTCCAGCATCGCGCATACGCATGATATTGCTGATCCGAGCGTCCGCCAGCCCTGTCGCGCCACCTTCAAGCATAGCATTCGCAATCTCAGGATGACCGCAAACGGCTTTTGTCACACCTGTCACCGTAATTCCGCGGGGTCTAAGGTGGTCGACCAGGAACCGTGTGTTGTACCGAATTTTGTCCAGATCAACGTCGATACGCAGCTTGCTCATTCAATCGTCGTAGCACGTACGGGTTGCAAGCGCGGAAAGGCAGATAGAACCATATTCACCAAGTTTTTTGGAGGACGGTTCAATGCGTCAGTGACCGGGAGATACAATTTGCAGTTGTAGTCTGTGATGGCCTTTGAAATCTCAACATCATTCATTCCTTCATGGTTGATCGTCATGCCAATTACCTCTGTGTTCGCAAAAGCCTCGATCAGGGTGATTTCATCGCAAGGGTCGGGCATAGTCATGTTGGGGAAATCACATCGACGTTTTCGTTTAGGCGCGTGTTGAAGGATAACTGCATGTGGCTGACTGCCTCGCAGAATGAAGGCTGATGTGCAAAAGGCCGGATGGCTTAGCGCGCCCTGGCCCTCGATCACTATTACTTCCGGGCGCTCATCTTCGGATGCCGCAACGACAGCGCGCTCAAGTTCGCCACAACAAAATTGCGGCGGCACTGAATCCATCGCGACACCATACTTGGCGCCCTGCATCAAACCTGTTTGGCCGGTGCCGACCAAAACTGTTTTGATCCCATGCGCGTTTAGGGCACTTGTCAGGATTGTCGCGGTTGTACGCTTTCCAATTGCACAATCGGTGCCAAACACCGCAATGCGGATCGCCTGGACGTCTCCAATACTGCCATCTAACAGGCGCAGGTCGGGATTGGGCCGCGGCTTGCGAATGTCGCGTATCGTGACATCGTGAATTTTGGCAAAACCGGCGAGCTCTTTGTCATCGCTAAGAAATTCATGCAGCCCACTGACGATGTTCATTCCGAGCGTTACCGCATCCACAACAACTTCGCGATCCTCAAGGGACATTCTGCCGCTGGCCGGCGCCATTCCGTAAATAAACGTGTCGGGGATCGTAGCTTCATTAGCGACGGCGGCATCAAGATCATCGAAGATGGGAACCTGATTTGCGACATTATCAAGCACTTTGCCACTGTCACAACCGCCATACGTGCTGTCGATCACCGAAAGAACGCGATAGGCCTGTGAGTGTCGAACGAGACCATTAGCCGTCTTGCCATCGATCTTTGCGAAGTTTCCTTCGCAATACACAATTGCAGTCGGTGTATCTGTCACAAGTGTCTTGCGGTGAAGCTCTGGAAAAACTGCTTGTGCAGGTGTTAGCTTTTGCGCATCGCTGGCAATGAACTGCTTGGCATCCGACGCAATGGGTACGGGTTTCATATTTGTTCCTTTTTGGAGTGTGAAACGCGCGTCCTTGGTAAGGACGGGAAAAAATTGTGAAGTTTGGGAAAGTGGGCTTTCTCTCTGAATTCTCACTGGTTCAGAACACACAGCCCTTCTGATCGATGATAGTTTTTGTGGCATTGCCACCCATTTCCGGATCGGTCGATGTGGGCATTTTCTGGTAACTCGATTGCATTGCAGCGATCCCCTGACGCCTTGTAGCCACGGTCGCATTTCCATCCAACTCCATGGATCGCGTCATCGTAGAAAGCATTTTCAGGCACGATGACTGCATCGCACCTTCCGTCGCGCTCAAAATACCCGCGCTCGCATGTCCAGGGACGCCCGCGGGTTGATGCGTTCAGGAAGGCATTATCCGGCACTGCTATTGCAACGCACGCTTCACCATCTGTCTCGTAGCCACGATTGCAAAGCCATACAGATCCGTAGGTACTGTTCGTAAGGTAGGCGTTGTCCGGCACCACGATTTTTTGGCAGCTATCGTCTACCCTTGTGTACCCGCGCAGGCACCGCCACCTCTCACCTGATGGATCGAGATATCCGCCCTCAGGCACAATTACTTCAACGCATGAGGTGCCACCAACTTCAACAAAGCCATGTGTACATGCCCAGCCCGAACCATAGGTTCTGTTTGTCGGGTAGGCATTTGCTGGGACGGCAATGGCCACGCATTCTTCGCCTTCCAACCGATAGGACAAATCGCATTCCCAACCGTCGCCATACTTTTTGGGATGCGCGTTGTCCGGGATAGAGTTTGTTTCGGCCGATGCGGGACTTGATGAGATAAAGGAGCCCGTCAAGCAGCTGAAAACGCCAACAAACAACGCAGTAATGAAGTGAGAGCAAAACCAGTGCTGTTTTTTTCGAATTATCCTGGTGCAAACGGCGTCGTCCGAGATTTGAGTTGTTGAATTACGATCCATCCAGGTTCAGCCCCTCGATACAGGCCTGCGCCAGGTCTTTGTTAGGGGTTTGGGATCCCGGTACCGTTGCCCAGCCAGCCGCCATAACGGCATCCTTCCGCTTGAAAGTAGAAGCCTCTTTGATCGTCGTTATTTTTTCGGCGCGTTGGGCGTCAGTTCTAGCCATGTCGACGCAGATAGGAACCAACGCAGCGATTACATTATCGCGGGAAATAGCATTGGCCATCTTGTCCGCGTTACTGCCGGTCATCCATCCACCCCAAGAAAATCCAACGACGCCGACGAATATCCCTCCGATCAGGGCACCGTAGATTCCGGGTTTAAGCCATTCGGGCGTGTTCATAATCTATTCCTCCTGCGGGGAAAGCGCCGCATCGCTGTCATTGTTAGATGTGGCCAACGTCTGGTCGTGCTTAAATGCCAGTTCGAGATCTTTTGGGTCGATGGGGCGCATTTCTGTGCGGCCTGGCTTGCTGCTTTTGCTCTGAACCGTCAGGTAGGTTCCGGTTCTTCGATATGCTTCGAAACTCAGGCCCTGTAATAGTTCTTCTTCAACAATTACTTCATACTCGCCTGCAGGAAGTTCATCCGGGTAGCCGCACAAAGAGAACGGATTTGAAAACGTCACCAAAGAACTGGACGATCTCGTGGTCACCTTGGTCCTCCATATAGTTGTTGGATCTCCCCCGCGCAGTCTGCTGCGGAATACGCTTGAAAGCGCCGCGGAAGAACTGGCGTTGTAAATTAGAATAATGTGCAAATGGCAGACGCGCGCTGATCGAAGTTAGTCGGCGGCCAATGACTTGAGATTCTATTGGAATCTCAAATGCATTTGGCATCCGAGGATAAGATACTGCCAGAAAATTGACTAACCTGCGTCAGTGCAACGATGTTTGGTTTCCGGCAACCTGATTTGTGTTGGCGGGATATTTGCTGGCGTGTTCTTAACGAGTAATTGAGAAGCGCAGGAAATCCAGTACCGCAATCGGACTGTATTTATCTTGCGCTTCTTTTTCAGTGAAATCCCAAATCTGCCGAAGCGAATGGCGTCTCTAACCAGGCAACTATCATCAAAACCCCGGCATCGCCCGAGGGGTGAACCTATTGCTTCAACAGTGGCCCGGCCTGATCCAGATAAGTGGGATCAAAACCGGCCAACGTCACCAGTCCGTCATAATCATCAAATGCCACTTGCCCGGATTGAAAAGTAACCAACCCCTTCTCCCGCAGTTGCCGTAGGACACGATTAACATGCACGGCACTCAGTCCCAGCGCATCGGCAAGGTGGTATTGTGTCAGGGGGCAAGTGTATCCCGTCTTGTTTGCCATCCCGACCTGAGTCAGCCTCACACCAAGTTCCAAAAGAAAATGCGCCATGCGCTCACCCGCATCTCGCCGTCCTATGTTGACCAGGTGCTCAACCACCATCGCTTCATCTCGAGAGACCGTCCAAAGAATTGCTGTCGCCAGCCGGGGCGTCTGCGCAAATGCTTCCAGGAGATCATCCACTACTACCTCAATGGCTTGGATTTCCATGATAGGTTCTATGCTGTGATCCGAGGTGTGCAGCAGAACGCTTCGCAAGCCCAGAAAGTCACCCGGTATTTGGAAATCGACGATCTGACGCGACCCGTCAGTCTGGGTTTTGTAGGAAAAAACCCAGCCCGAGGCCAGAATGTAGGCAGCCTGCTCTGATTGCCCTTGATGCACAAGGTCACATCCGGCTTCAAAGGTTCTGCGACGCTTGTGCAGGCGTGCCAATACCGCAAGTTCAACCTCAGTCAGAGCGACGAAGTTTGAGAGCTTTCGGGTGAGTGGACTGTTTTTGATAGCGCGCAAGTGTTCTTCCTTCATCGGTGAGCAGCCCGCGAAACTATCCGTCGCCAAGGCTGCGTTCGACCAGTTAAGTATACTGCAATCTATGCCAGTATGGTGCAATTCATTGTGGCGCTTCCTTGCTTGGACGCCTGTTAAAAAAGGACGTCTACCATGGCTGACCGGCAAGTCCACTCAGGAATGGCCGCACTCTCAATTTGTGAAGCGCTTTTGTTTGCAATTAAAGATCGTGAGCTCCTGCCCGAACATGAGATTGTGGGAGTTCTGCGTGACGCAGCTGCTGCCCACGAAACAGCGGTCGGCAATAACGATAAAAAGGACATGCACCAGGCCGCCGCTGTTCTGATAAACAAGATCATAGCTTCCGGCTATCGGGTTCGGTAGGAGCGTTAAGTCCCGTATCGGAAAAACAAGATTATGCTCGTCAAAAAAGTTTAACAGCAAGAAGACGCAAATTTTGCGTCTCGTTTCCAATCAGTTCAAACACGAAGCAAAAACCAATGTTTCAATGCTTGCCATATCCCGCGTCTTGCTCGTCCGACCGAGCTGCGGCGAAGGTACGGTTTCCGTTAACGCAAATAAAACGGCTGCGAATGACCTGATTGGTGCCACTTGCCGCGACGCAACAATAAGTATGCCGCGACCGCGAGCAAATGCTGCTTTAGCGAAGGCTCCAGATCGAAAGACGGCAAAGCCAGCCTACCGTGAGTTCGCCAAAGCCCAGATTTTGCTTGCGCAGCGAACGGCAGGAACGCGGGCTGCAGCCGCAGCATCCGAGGGGTGCACTGGATGTCTCCTTTGGGCCGGGAGTTGTCGGTGACCTTTCAGCGATCAATGGCAGCTTTGTCCGCAACTCGGTCGTTCCACTAATTTTCGCCACCGCCTGCTTTTGTTAGAAGCAGCCATTCGCGACTTGAGTTTCGAAAATTTCGGCGTGAACGTCAGCTAACCGCCCATTATTGGTCATCTGACAGAAAGACTCAGGTGACCGAGTTGAGCCCAAAGCGGTCGGGGTCAGTCGCTAAATCAGAGCATCATTTTGATTTAGAAACTTGGCGCTCAATTCAAAGCCGGCACCAATTTTCCTTTCCACCTAAGATCATCTCGATGTTAGGCTCAGGAAAATTTCGCCTAACTGAGCACTAAAAAACCATGACCAAATTGAATGTTACCCGCCGCACAGCAATGACCATCCTTGGCAGCGCGTCGGTGATCGCGATTTCTCAAGCCACGTCTACGCAAGCGGCCTCGTCATTGCAGGATTTTGGCAGCCAGCTCCAAACATTGCCAGAGATCACTGTCTACACAGCGCAGCGCGTCATCACGATGGAGGACAACGACCCGGCTATCAACGCGGTTGCCGTGGTCGGAGACCGTGTTCTTGCCGCCGGTGCGCGCGACGCACTTGTTGACCGGATTGGTTCACAGCCCTTTCGGCAGGACGACCGGTTCTCCGACAAAGTCATCATTGCGGGCTTGATCGACCAGCACGTGCATCCTTTCCTCGCCGGATTGACCCTGACCTCTGAGATAATATCGATTGAGGATTGGAACATTCCAACTGGCTTTTCGAAGGCCGCCGAGGATGAGGCAGACTATAAGTCTCGCTTGCAAGCCGCCGAAGCGGCAATGGATGATCCCGACGCCTTGTTGCTGACGTGGGGGTACCACCACTTCTTTCATGGAGAGATCAGGCGCGCGCAACTCGACGAGATCAGCAGCACACGCCCAATCATTATAGTCCACCGATCTGCACACGAGTTGATCCTCAATACTCCGGCATTGCAGTTGCTTGGCATCACCGAAGACTTCGTCAATGGCTTTGCGGGGCTCGCGCTTGAGCAGTCGAGTTTCGAAGACGGGTATTTCTTCGAGGCAGGCATGTTCGCCGTTCTTCCCGCAGTCGCTCCGGTGCTTTCAACACCAGAGCGTCTGGGCGCCGGTCTCAGGCTGGCGCGCGAGTATATGCACCGCGCCGGCGTCACCGTTGCTGCGGAACCGGGTGGCGTGCTGTCACGTCCACTTCAAGAAGCAACCAACGCCGTCTTTTCCGGGCCTGACGCACCGCTCAGGACCTATTTCATACCCGACGGGAAATCTCTGGCAGCCTTGCACCTCCAAAACGGCACGATGATTGAGGAGACGGAAAAGCTACTTGATTGGGGTGAAGGCAAGACGGCATTCATGCCGAAACAGGTGAAACTCTTCGCCGATGGCGCTGTTTACAGTCTGGCCATGCAGGTCTCGGAGCCCTACGTAGGCGGCGATTTCCACGGCGAGTGGATCATGCAACCGGATGAGTTCAATCCTGTTTTCGATGCCTACTGGGAGGCAGGCTACCAGTTGCATGTTCACCAGACCGGCGACCTTGCCGTCGATTTGATCCTGGACGCTGTTGAGCGAAACATGCGCCGGATGCCGCGAGCCGATCACCGCACGACACTGGTCCACTTCGGTTATGCGAGAGAAGATCAAGCAAAGCGGATCGCTGAGCTGGGCTGCATCGTCAGCGGCAATCCATACTACGTAACCGCGCTGTCAGATCGATACAGCGAACTTGGGCTTGGCCCGGACCGTGCAGATGACATCGTGCCCCTTGGCCCAATCAAGGCTAATGGAACCCCGATTTCTTTCCACTCAGACGTACCAATGGCTCCGGGTGAACCGCTGTTTCTCGTGTGGGCTGGTGTAAACCGGACGACAGTATCTGGCCGCGTGGCTGGTCCTGAACACCGCTTATCTGTCGAAGACGCTTTGCGGGCTGTTACCATTGATGCGGCCCAATCCCTTCGATTGGAGGATGAGATCGGCTCTATCGCTCCCGGTAAGTTGGCGAATTTCACCATCCTTGATGAAGACCCGTTCGAAGTGGAAGCCGACAAGATAAAAGACATCGGTATCTGGGGGACTGTGCTTGAGGGTGACATTTTCCCCGTATCAGACGACTTCGATCTCGACCGCGCGTTATTATCGCCACCCCGGGATACAATAAATCCGCCAACAAAACCGCTTTACGCGCTTGCTGATGTATCGGGCATCGCCCAGAAGGGCATGCTTGCCGGATGCTCGTGTTGCGCTTCTCCCGTCTCTCGGTCGTGCACGACATCTTCGGCGGGTCAAACCTCGGCAGTTAGCTGTTGCGGGACCAACGCATTGGGCTGGGCGGTAGTGTCCGAATGGGCCTCCAAAGTTTAGATTGGAGCCAAGCTGAGATTGGATAATCAAGTGTCCGGAAAGTCCGCATTGCAGACATTGGGCGTAATTGACTGAATGTCTCCTTCGAGCCCAGAGCAGACGGTCGAAATTTTTGTGAGTTAGAACCAAAGCCCGAGGCGATTGAAGCCGATCAAACGAGAAGCCGTAGTCTTTTTGGGTCAGTTGCGGAATAGCTAGGGCAACAACATTCCGCGGATCATAAAAAAGAACATGGATGCAAGAGTAGCTGCTAAAGGGACCGTGATAACCCAAGCCGCTGCAATTCGGAGCAATAAGGTGCGCTTGACCAATTCGATCCGATGCACCCTGCCGAGAGCTTTCCGTTCTTTCTTAGCCAAGACACGGTCGGAGGAAGCCTGTGCCTTCATATCGCGTAATATCTCGCCCTTAGTCGTGACGTCAGCAGCTTCAAATCTCTCGAGGAATGCTTCAACCGCTTCTGGGTCATGGTCGGCGTGGTGCTCTCTAATTTCGTCCAACATGCGGGCGTAGCTGGACTTGATGTATTCGCGAAGGAATCCGACGCCGAATACACCCCCCACGGCGATATGGGTGGAACTGACTGGCAAGCCTAGCTGTGAGGCGACAATAACCGTAATCGCCGCCGCCATCGCGATGCAATATGCGCGCATTTTATCAAGTTCGGTGATCTCGCTTCCTACGGTTCGGATCAATTTGGGTCCATAAAGCGCGAGACCGAGAGAAATGCCTATGGCTCCAACCGCCATTACCCATATCGGAATAGAGGCTTTCGTGGCCACGGCACCGGCGGCGATCGCTTCGTTGATACCCGCCAGTGGGCCCACTGCATTAGCGACGTCATTGGCACCATGAGCAAAACTCAGGAGCGCTGCTGCAAAGATAAGCGGAACGGTGAAGAGATCGTTCACGCTTGATTTTTTATTTTCCAGACGCTTTGTCGTGTTTGCGACATACGGACGAATGAGAAAATAAACGACGATTGCAAGCAACAGGCCAATCACCAGCGCTGTAGGGAAGTCGACCTTCACCAACTTCTTTACACCTTTGAGCATCAGGTACGTGCCAAAGGCCCATGCCATTACAGCGACAAGTAATGGCACCATTTGGTTGGCCGCAGTCAATACGTCCGATTTATAGGTGATCGTGCGTTTGATGATGTAAAGGAAAGTTGCCGCAATAACTCCTCCAAGTACGGGAGAAATAATCCAGCTCGCCGCGATCATCCCAACCTGGTACCAGTCCGCTATGCTCCAACCGGCCGCAGCTATTCCAGCCCCAAGTACGCCACCGACGATTGAATGCGTTGTGGAAACCGGGGCACCGACGGCTGTGGCGAAGTTCAGCCACACCGCTGCCGCGAGTAGAGCTGCCGTCATCAGCCAGATGAAAGTGTCTCGGTCCGCCACCAAGTCCGGGTCGATAATGCCTTTTTTTATTGTGCCGACAACATCGCCCCCCGCAATCATGGCGCCGCCTGCTTCAAAGAAAGCCGCAATCAGGATAGCGCCGGTCAAAGTAATTGCTTGGGACCCGACGGCGGGGCCAACATTGTTCGCCACGTCGTTCGCGCCAATGTTCATCGCCATGTACCCACCGATCATTGCGGCGACGATCAAGAGCACTCCGTCTGTTCCGCCTTCCGATCTGGCCATTGCTACCAGCATGATGCCGACGATGAAGAGCAAAGCCGTACCAAACCGGAACAGTTCTTCGCGGTTTAGGCGAACTGCTTTTTCTACGCGTTCAGTTCTCAGCATGCACGGTCCAACGGTCTCAAGTAGCAATACAGTTCAAACAATTTGGGCAAGTAGAATTTCTACGCCATGATTTGAATCAATGAGATATGTACCTTGCGGTAATAATAACACCGAGGTCAGAAAGCGCCCGGGTTTGGGATGTAATATCGGCTAAGAACCGTGGCGCTATACGAATATTGGTCGAGGTTAGTGTGCGGTCTTCCTGCAGGTCGATAACCGCACCATTCGGTGTTTTTGTGATCCAGAATTTGGACTGATTGAATGATCAAGTACTACCTACCGGTCGCAATTGGCGCGCTACTAATTGCCTTCTGGGTAAGTCCTGACGCGCAGATTGTTGCAGCTGGTATCGCTATTTTTTTGTTTGGCATGCTGATGCTTGAAGACGGCTTCAAGCTACTTGGAGGCGGTACATTAGAACGAATGCTTCAGCGAGCGACACAGTCCGTTTCGCGATCGCTCTTATTCGGTTTTGTCTCTACTGCGTTGTTGCAGTCCAGCTCACTGGTTTCGGTTATCACGATCTCATTTTTGAGTGCTGACCTTATTTCTCTGATAGGTGGTGTGGGGATAATCTTTGGTGCCAATATCGGAACGACGACGGGTGCGTGGTTGGTCGCCGGGCTAGGATTGAAGGTAAATATCGCAACTTACGCCATGCCAATTATCGGCCTTAGCATAATCCTTGTATTTCAGAAGCCGAAGGTGCTCCGTGGCATTGGTTACGCCCTTGGTGGACTGGGATTTCTGTTCTTGGGCATTCATTACATGAAAGAGGGTTTCGACGCGTTCAAGGACCAGGTCGACCTAATGCGATTCGCACTGCCGGGATTTTGGGGACTGGTGGTCTATTGTTTATTGGGGACTGCCGCGACCTTGATTATGCAGTCGAGCCACGCGACGATGGTGCTTACTCTCACCGCGCTTGCTGCTTCACAAATTAGCTATGAAAACGCACTGGCTCTGGCGATCGGGGCTAATATTGGAACCACGATTACGGCGATTATTGGCTCGATCAGCGCCAATTTTCAGGGCAAGCGATTGGCATTGGCGCACCTGATCTTCAATACAATCACTGCGGCGGTAGCTTTGGTTTTCATAGTCCCACTGCGTGAGATGGTTGACCTGATCAGTGGTGCCGTGGGCATCGGCGCGGAAGATTATGCTCTGAAGTTGGCGGTGTTCCATACCATCTTTAACGTGCTCGGCGTCTTGCTCATGTTACCATTGATGCGAGAGCTGATCTCCTTTCTTGAACGCAGTATCGTCGAACCAACCCCGGATTTCAGTCAACCGCGTTACCTGAACGATGCGGCCGATGATTTCCCACAAACTCTTGAGATCGCACTTCGAAAGGAAGTTATGCATCTCTACGAAAACGCGATGACGTTGATCTTGCATGGCTTGAACCTGCATCGGAAGGATGTTTTTGGCGCGAACAGCGTTGCAGAGGTTGTTCGAAACAGTCGAACACCTTCCGACATGGATATCGAGGAAAGTTACCGACGCAAGATCAAGACGCTCTATTCCGCCATTGTCGAATTCTCGACGCGCGTTGGGGAAAAACGTGTCGAACCAGACGTGGCAGAACGAGTTTACGCACTGAGAGATGTGGCAGGCGACATCGTTCAAGCGGTTAAGTCAGTTAAACACCTGCGCAAGAACATCTTGCGCCACACTGTACGGTTTTCCGGGAGTGCAACCGAACTTTATGATGACCTCCGTACTGAAATTGCCAGAATACTCGTCGAGATTCAAAAGCTTGAAGACGCAGAACCGGAGGAGCGTAGTGCACTCTGGCTTGATCAGGAACGTGCACAAGTAGAAGAAGACGCACAGACCGCTGCGCGCCGTGTAGAACAGCTCATTCGAAAAAACCAACTCACTCCCGATGCTGCAACTTCATTTCTCAACGATTCGGACTACGCCTATAGCGCGATGCGTAAGCTGATCGAAGCAGCGAGAACCTTTTATATCGAACGAGACAACGCTATGGCCGAAGTTGAACGTTTGTTGGCTTTGGAAGAAGAAGAACTCGGTGAGTATGGGACTGAGAACGACGCGCTGTCTAAGGAAGACGAATCCGAAAAACGTCACAGTCAAGTCGTAGAAAGCAAATAGTATGCTGAGATTGTGCAACGGTCTGCGGGGGGCATTCAGATGGCACTGAAAAAACTTGCCGAAAAAATGGCTGAGTACAACTCGCGCCTTGAGGCAGGCAAAGCGGAGAAAATTAAATCCAGCCATGTTCAAAGGGTACTAAAGAAGCTTCGCAAGAAAGCAACTGATCTTGAAGCCGAAATTCATGTGGAGAAAAATCCTGACAGGAAAGCCAGACTAGTTCGAAAACTCGGAACAGCGCACGAGAGTATAAAACGGGCGGAGTGGCTATTGAGCGAGATTGACTAGAACTCTGCTCCTGTCTTTGAAAATTGGCGGACTAGCGAGGAGGGCCTTCGTAGCCATTTTGAGCCTGATGCCAACACCCTTGAGCGCCTAGTTTAAGCATTCTTAGCCGTCAATTCTGTTTGAGCACCGAACGGTGGGTTTGTCCGCAATGAAGACATTGAGCGGAATTCACCCAACCATTGCTTCGCGCACATTGCACACGTGTTGAGCCGAGCACGCCGCCTTTCTGGAAGCTCTCGCCCCAACAGAAGGTTTCTAGTCGTAGGACATGAGGTAGCTGGCAGCTGCTTCAAACACGCAAGAGCACTAAGCGGGAGTTCGCTGCTAACAAAAACAACGGCCGCATTGGGTGAAAACTGGTACACGTCCAAACCGTTTGGCGCGTTCGACTCTCAGTCCCTTCAGCAGTTCAGCTTTTGCGCACGTCCGGGTGCAGCGACTTTCCCAGAATATGGTCGGTGCCGTGCAATACATGCTGGGCTGTTGAGACAATAAGCGGGTCAGGTGCATGTGCGATCTTCAAATCCTTGCCTTGGTAGTCCAGCGAGTGAAGGAAGTGCTGCATGCAGGCTAGCCGTGCACGTTTCTTGTCATTCGACTTCACCACGGTCCAGGGCGCATCGGCTGTGTCCGTGTAAAAGAACATCGCTTCCTTAGCCTCAGTGTAGTCCTCCCACTTGTCCAAGCTCTGCTTGTCGATTGGGCTCAGCTTCCACTGCTTCAGCGGATCGGTCGCCCGGCTGTCGAAGCGGCGGCGCTGTTCGTCTCGCGTGACCGAGAACCAGAACTTGTAGAGCCGAATTCCCGAACGCACCAGCATTCTCTCCAGTTCAGGGGTCTGGCGCATGAATTCAAGGTATTCCCATGGCTCGCAGAAGCCCATAACCCGCTCCACACCCGCACGGTTGTACCAAGAGCGGTCATAGAACACCATTTCGCCTACGGTAGGCAGATGCGCGATGTACCGCTGAAAGAACCACTGCCCCTTCTCCTCCCAAGTAGGCTTGTTTAGAGCCACCACACGGGCATGCCGCGGATTGAGGTGCTCGGTGAACCGCTTGATCGTGCCGCCCTTGCCAGCAGCATCGCGACCCTCGAAGATCAGCACGAATTTCTCGCCAGTCTCCTGCGCCCAAAGTTGGACCTTCAGCAATTCCGCCTGCAACTTGGCTTTCTGCGCCTCGTAGCTACGCCGCCTCAACTTGTCGTTATAGGGGAACTCACCATTTTCAAAGCATTTGCGCAGATCAGTCACTTTATCGACGGTTGCCAAATTTGATCCTGCCCCAAGTTCGGCCACGTTTTTGGATGCGTGCACTGATGATCCGGGCTTGGAAGTCACCGATCTTTTGGCACTGGATAAATTTGTCATGCTGCACCTTTCATTCAATGCTATCGATCGCAGTGTAATTTTTCCGAATTATCTGAACATTGATCCGTATCAAGCCGACTATCGAGATGCGACGGCCATTAACGACCGTCGGTGCAGTCTCCCTGACCACTGACGCAAAGAACAACGATACTTCTTGCCTGCTAGTCGGCACCCTTTCTTCGGCTAACGAGCCGAACGAAACCAATTATAGCGCTTTGGCCAAAACGAAACGGCAAGCGCTCATGATCCACCTATTGCTTCTAAAGTCTCGGCGATGGCGATTTAGGTTTTCCGGATACCTTTTTGAAGCATGAACCAGCGACGCATGGCCACTCGATCTCTTGGTCAATCTTCTCACCTGCTGTCCAAGGAGTCCGCAGCAATCGGCAGCTTCGTCCGCATGTGAGACATCGGACGTGGGCGCAGCGAATGGCCGGTTTGGATATCAGCCCGTTTCACGCCTTTGAATGTCCGGTTTCGGGAAAACGTGCTGCGGCGCCGCGTCAGACCCCAAGATATGGTCGTGGAGCAGTGGTAGATTTCGCTGCGACAACGACCGGCAGAAAAGTCCGCATAGCTGTCGTTCATTCCAGGCGATACGAAAGTCCGCTTTCTTTCTTCTTCCAGAATGAGAAGTCGGTGAACTTGAGTTCACTAATTGCAAATCAGTGCTGTCCGCGTGGATTTGGTGAACTTACGTTCACTGGCAATAAATGAACTCGTGAAGGTCAGTGAACTTGAATTCACTGGTTTTCCCCACTGATGCTCAAAGGCAGTTTATTCCCGCTGTCTCTAGCGCCTTGAGTGAACCCAAGTTCACCAGCTAATTTTGGTCAAAGGGTCAAGCTGCATCCAACGGCTAAGCTTTTGGTGAACTTACGTTCACTGGATGTTCGAAAGCAAAACGGGCCTGTTTCATTTATTGATTACTGCGTCCTCAGGCTTCCCATCTTAAGAGAGTTTCGGCCTGACTTAAGACAGTGTTTATCGCGACAGGGGCAAGGTCTGGTGGATAACGGAGACTAGTTTCTGTGCTTGGCTCATGTCTGTCTCGCCTATCAGAGAGTGGTTACTATTAGTGTACCGATCCAGAACCGAAGGACTGACCAAAAATCGGCCTGACGGGTTTTGATTAGGAACCATAATGTCCCTATGGGTTCTCGACCGGAACCACGGAAGAAGCCGACGGGCCCGCATCAGAACCGCGTTTTGTTTTTTCAGGTCGCCAATTGCGCCAGTCATTAGTAGCGGCCTTCTTGCCGGACCGGGTTTGCGTCGACTTGGTGGTAAGCCGCCACTCGTGGGCTTGACGGTGATACCAACTGCCTTCCTTTTCGAGCACGAGGAAGCCTTTGTCCTGCAACTCTCTGTATGCCCGCTGAACAGTGGCCTTGCCCAATCCCAAGATTTCTGCGGCCTCGTTTAATGACAAATACAACTTGCCATTGTTGCCGCCGTTAAACCGGGTGTGAAGCTCCAGCAAGAGCTTCACCGCAGGTCCAGACAAGGCCCGCCAAGCCGGGGACTTGAGCATCGCATAGGGCAGATTAACGTATTGCCCCTCATTTGATCGTTTGCCCTTTGGAGAGCGTTGCCTACTCATCTTGGCACCCCCGCCGGAAGTGTTCGGGCAGAGCAAGAAGGGCGGCCATTGCATGCGGGTCAACGCGTGAACACAGGTTGGCGCAGCATCGGACTAGGGCGTCTCGCGTAAGGAAGTATCCAACCGCCCTCCATGGGCGTTCTGCGCCTCCTTTTTTTCGCCGTTGAACGATCCACTGCAGATCATCCCGGCAAATGATTACGCGATGGTGCGGACACAGCCGTATGATGACCCTGCCATAATCGTCCGCCGTTTCCTGCATAGCGGATTTGCTAAGATCGCCCGAAGCTCGCTGACATTGCTGCTCCGTGATTGTGCTTGTGGCGACCGAGACTGGATCAACTGCTTTGGATGTTGTCGCAGTTGATGTCACGTGAGGAACCCCGGCCCCGATTTTGGGATTGGAGGTGTCCATTATGTGTCCTCACCGTTGGGATCGGTGCGTCGCGCAGTCAGAAATGCGTTAATGTCTGTACCGTGATAACCAATTCGCCGTCCTATGCGGATGAAGGCTGGTCCACGCTTATGATACCGCCACTGGGCCAGTTTCTCGACACTGCCAAATATCCGCATCTCAGGATCTTCGGGGGAATATATTCGATCATCGTCGAAGATTTTAACCATCGTTCAAACCTCTTTGGTTGTATTGATGGCTCCCAATTATGGTCAGATTTGTTCGGCTGTCATCAAGACAAATCCAACGCTTAAGCGCCTTCAAAAAACGGGAAAACGCTTAAGCGTCTTTTCGAAAAACGGCGTCGTATCGTGACTTGAACGGCTCGTCGGAGCGCAAGGCTACGCCATAGTCTTCCTCAGATTTTTTAGACTTAGGAAAGTTGCTTTTGCTTGCTTTCGCATTTTCAAATGCTTGTTCGACAATGCGGTCTTCTCTGACTAGACCAACAATTCCTGCCAATTTCTCAATCTCTTTCATAACGGCTTCGAGATTTTCCAGTCGCCGTTTGCGGGAGGTATTTCCTCCGCCTGCGCCTGCCCGCTTTCTTGTTTGCGTGGCGCTTGTGGCGATCGCCTCCGCGCCTCCGTACAAGACTTCCAATTCCCGAGATGCGTAACCTACGTCGAAATCGCTCTTCGCCACAAATTCACCCACCAAAACTCTTGCCGCGATAGTTGCGAGTGAGGTCGGATCAAAGTGTTTATTGCAATATTCCAATGCCGCAACTGCCCCCCAGTTCTCACCGTATTCCTCCTCCAGGCTCGCTTTTCCTCGCTTTCCCAACCACGTGAGTACAACCTCACTTAGTCGATGGTTCTGATCATAGACATCAGCGCCTTCGAGCGCCTTGTCCACGAGAGAATATGGCGCTTCGCCTCGCCCCATCACCGAAATCAAGGTTTCAGGACTAAGCTCGTTGGGATCGAAGCTGTCGGACTGAGGCTTTAGAAACGGAACTGGGTCAAAGTGTTGACCTACCGTGTATTCCTTTTGCGCCGCAATCGCAGCCTGCTGGCTCAAATGGAGGGAATTTGTGGAGTTTTCTTCGTCAAAACCAGTACGGTAGAACACCGATAATCTCCAGATTGTATCTCCCTTCGATACTGCCACTTGAAGCTCTGCCTCGGAAGGATGTGTCAAATATTCGGGCTTCGGTCGTAAAGGGTGTCCATCTGGCAGTTCTGACACCTCTGTTCTTGTCACGACGCTACTGCGGTTGGCTTTGGTCCAGCACTCGTGGTCTTCCATTACCCGTTCCCTCTCTGGAGCTTACCCACTCACACCATTTTGCCGTCAACTCCCGCCGGCGCTCTAACAAATCTGATCGTGCGTATGCTCTCTCCACATCGGACCCAAGCTGATGAGACAAGGCAGCCTCCGACAGTTCACGCGGCGCGTTTGCTGCCTCCGTTGCCCAAACCCGAAACGAACTGCGAAAGCCATGAACGGTGACGCCGTCTTTCCTCATCCGGCGCAACAGCATCAGCATAGACATGTTTGACAAAGGCTGATGCCGCCTTTGTCCCTCAAACACATAGTCAGAAGCCAGCGCGCGCAGCGGCTCCAGAATGGCCAGCATTTCATTGGTGAGAGGTACCCGATGGACTTGTCCGCCTTTCATGCGATCCGCCGGTATAGTCCACAGGCGTGCGTCCACATCGACCTCAGGCCATTTCATCTCCAAAACCTCAGAGGTTCGACATGCAGTCAGAATGGTGAACTGCAGCGCCTTGGCCGCCATGGCTGAACGGGTCTGTAGTTCGGCATAGAACGCAGGCACCTCCTGCCACGGCATCGCATCATGGTGCTGCACCTTGGCCTTGACGGTGGGCAGCACCTTGCCTTCACGGATCGCAGTTACTGGGTTCTCACCAGAGCGGAAGCCCTTGGACTTCGCTACGTCAAGCACTGTTTTGATACGTTGCGCCAGCCGCTTTGCTGTTTCATGCTTTGTTGTCCAAATCGGCGACAAACACATCAGCACTTCGGGCTGATCAATGCTATCCACTGGCATGCGCCCGATCTTTGGAAAGGCGTAGTCGCGTAAGGTGTTGAGCCATTGCTGACCGTGCTTTGCATTCTTCCACGTCGGCAGGCGGTCGATGTGCACCTGACGGCTGATTTCTTCGAAGGTCGGGATTTCACGCTGAGCGTTGAACCGCGGGTTCAACCCGGCTTTCGCCATCCGCCGATATTCGAGTGCCCTCTCACGCGCTTGGTTCAGAGTGACAACATCCGCGCCGCCCAAACCGAAGTCCGTGCGTAGCGGAACGCCTTTGCGATTTTTTTGTCCTTTGACAGTCACCCGGACAATCCAGCGCCGAGCGCCGGATGGATCGACAACAAGGTAAAGGCCAGAACCGTCGCCATGTCGACCCGGACCAAGGTTCTCTACTTGCTTCTTTGTCAGCTTGCCATTGAGCGCAGACATAAAATACCACAAAACATACCACTCAATGAAAGTGTACGAGTATTATTGAGGGAAATCTAGATAGATGAGAAGCTAGTTGTGTTTTCAGAAAAACATGAGGTTATAAAGAATTATGTAATTTCAGATAACGCCACAAAATGTGATAGTGGCGGAGACGAAGGGATTCGAACCCTCGAGACGGTTTCCCGCCTACTCCCTTAGCAGGGGAGCGCCTTCGACCACTCGGCCACGTCTCCGCTGGCGGGTATATCCTTGCCAGTCATGCAGATACAAGACGATTTTCTTGGGTGGCTTGATTTTTCTGAGATGCACAAGCGTTTTTGCCGGATTAGAAATCCTGTGCGCTAAATGTTGTGAGGAATAGTCTCGTGATTTTCCGACTGTGGCGCGGCTTTTTGAACGGTGAAAAGTTACTTCTTCAGGTGAAAATCTCCGTACACTTGCCAAAAGTCCCAGTTTCAGTGAATAATTGCCAAGTTTTAGTGCTGTTAATAGACATAGTTTTATCGGCAAATTGAGGCGCAAGACCGGGCAGAGGGTGTTTTAGACCCTAGCAGGAACCTTTTGGGGGAAGGGGACTTGGTTTTGGCCTGGTATAGAGTTTTTGTTTTTGTTTTTGTTCTTTTGGCGCTGCCGGCGTCAGTTTCGGCCGCAATAGGAAAGGTTCTGAGCGTCCAGCAAGGTGCTGAAGTAATTCGTTCGGGAAAGACCATCACATTGCGCGAAGGCATGGAAGTTGTCTCGGGTGACACAATCGCCACAAACCGGTCTGGTGTTGTTCAGTTGATATTCGCGGATGAGACCAAAATTGCCGTCGGACCGAATGCGCGCATGGTTCTGGATGTGACTATGTTGCGGAGCAACCGAAAGGCAAAGAGTTTCGCGGTGCAGGCCTTAGGTGGGAGTTTTAGGTTTATCTCAGGAAAGAGCCGAAAAAGAGCTTATTCTGTAGAGACGCCTCAGGCCACGATGGCGGTGCGTGGAACGACATTCGATATGTGGATTGTACCAGGAACACAAAGCGCCATGCTTGTTCTGGAAGGTACAGTGCGTATGTGCGGTCGACGGGGTTCTTGCCGCTCAACCGGGCGCCAGTGCAGCCTTTTTGCGACCACCCAGAATGGAAGTGTGGGTCGTCCGGCTGATCCTGACCAATACGATTTGGCGCTGAAGAACGGGTTTCCTTTTGTTCAATCCCAAATAAGCCTGCTGACACCTCTGCAGGTCGATGTTGGTGGATGTTCTGGGGAATCTGCACCTCTGCCGGTTCAAAAATCTGACGCCCCAGAACCGCGACCCGAACGCTCACAAAGAGCCGCTTTCCGGGCCGAGGTGTCATCAGATCCACCAAGTGAAGCCCCTGCTCCTGAACCTGCTTCTCCTGAGCCTCGAGCCCCAGAACCTCCTGCCCCAGAACCGCCGGCTTCCGAACCGCCCGCGTCTGAACCTCCGGCACCCGAGCCCGAGGCAGCGAGAAATCGGTCGGGCCATCAGGACGGTTCTAATCCAGCGGGGCAAACCGGCAACTCCGGCGGCTATGACAACCCTGGAAAGGGTAAGGGTCCCGGGCATGGGAAGGGTAAAGGTAAAAAGGGCAGCACCTGAACGCTGATGCCACCTGCCACAATCGGAGGCTGAAGTGACCGTTAAGTCCAAAGAAAAAACAAGCCGCAGACGCGCATTTCGTCTGGTCGGTCTGGGATTGATCCTGCTGGGTTGCTTCATTCGAGTTTTGGATCCCTATCCGGTACGAATGACGCGATTGATATACTTCGATATTTTGCAACGCATTTCACCGCGAGAGTATAACCCTGATCTCCCTGTTCGGGTCTTGGATATTGACGAACAGTCACTTGCAAATTGGGGGCAGTGGCCTTGGCCGCGAACCTTATTGGCACAGATGGTCCAGAACCTTGGAGAAAACGGTGCGGCGGCAATTGCCTTTGATATGCTGTTTGTCGAGCCTGACAGGTATTCTCCTGCCCGGTTGCTTAATGACCCGGCGCTTGATGGAGTTTTAACGGTAGAACGCCATGCGCAGAAAGTTGACTATGATGTTCTGTTTGGGCTTGAGGTTGCCCACTGGCCAGTCGTGATGGGCACCGCTGCAAGGCATGCCAGCGAAGGAAGCCGAATGACTGCAAAGGCGGGCATAATAGAGATCGGCGAAAGTCCGACATCAGGACTGATTTCTGTGCCTCACTGGACCCCAATTGCCTCCCCGCTGGGCCGTAGCGCGGCCGGGATTGGGGGTGTGAATGTGTCACCGTTAGGAGGAACAGGGGTTATCAGAAGCGTTCCTGTGCTGTGGGGTGGGCCAGAAGGGGCGCTGCCAAGTTTGGGCATCGAAGCACTGAGAATTGCATTGGATGCGCCGTACATTTTGGTCGAAGGCTCATCTGACGAGGCTGGTATCGTGCTTGCGGTTGAGATTGGCGACTTTCGGCTGCCTACAACAGAGAACGGCGAGGTTTGGGTTAGGTACAGGCGGGACCAGCCTGATTTGTATCTGTCAGCGGATGCCATTATGCAGAACCCGAACGACCCTGATTTGCGCTCAGAAATCGAAGGTCGGATTATTTTGGTGGGTACATCTGCGGCTGGGCTGTTTGACATGCACCAGACGTCGCTTGGCGAGTCCGTGCCGGGGGTTTCGATTCATGCCCAAATCCTCGAGCAGATCCTGACCGGAGAGATGCTAAGCAGATCAGATGTTACTGCCGCTTTGGAGTTACTGTCATTCGTATTGTTGGGTCTTATAGTAATCGCTGTGATGTCAAGTTTTGGAGCAGTTACATCATTTGTCGCGGGGGGAGTGGCGGCTGCTGTGGTTCTTGGAACCAGCTGGCTGGCATTTCAAAATCAGCTCGTTTTATTCGATGTGACATTCCCATTGATGGGTGGGATGGCCAATTTTGGGTTGTTGGCAGGGTACCTTTTCATCTCGACCGAGCGAGAAAAGCGCGAGATTCGACAGGTTTTTTCTCATTACGTTGCACCTGAAATTTTAGACGAGATGGAGCTGTCGGGCCACCGCCTGCAACTGGGTGGTGAGACCCAAGAAATTACTGTGATGTTCAGCGATATCCGCGGTTTCACACCATTGTCCGAGTCCGTGTCGGCCACGGATCTTGTCACTTTGCTGAACGAGCTGTTTTCGCAATTGGGCGATCAGATTCTGCATGAGCGTGGAACAATTGATAAATTCATCGGTGACGCGGTCATGGCTTTCTGGAACGCACCGCTGCCGGTTGAAGATCATCCATGTCGGGCGGCGCATGCAGCGCTGCGGATGCGGGCTGCGCTGACAGAATTCAACGAGTCAGAGGCGATGCGCGACAGACAACCGATTGCACTTGCGACCGGGTGCGCGACTGGCTGGGCTTGCGTGGGGAATATTGGGTCGCGAAGCCGATTCAACTATACCGTTATCGGTGATGTTGTGAATGTGGCTGCCCGTATCGAGCAGAATTGCCGACACGTGGATTATGACATCTTGGTTTCGGCATCGGTGAACAACGCTGCGCGTTTCGATCTCGCCATGCTGGAAGCAGGGTTTGTCGATCTAAAAGGAAAAAGCGACCCTGAACCCGTTTTCGTTTTGGTTGGTGACAAATCTCTTGCAGAAACCGAAGGATTCCAAACCCTGCAAACTGCACATGAGCATTTGATTGCGGCTATTCGAGACCGAAACGCGCAGGATGAAGTTTCTGAGCTTTGCGCGGAGTGCACTGCGTTGTCCGAAATTGTCGAACCTGGTTTAAAGAGGTTCTACCGGGCCTTGCCCGGCCGGATGGCAGATTTCCGTTCAGATGCACAGACGACACGCGTTGAATTCAGCCATCGCGGCACCCTACGCAAAGTGGCGGGTATACGCGCAACGTCCTGATTAATAAAAAAGCAAACGGGTCACTGCATTTATGATGCAGTGACCCGTTTCATTCGGTCAGATGGATCGGTCTCGCCCCCTCGAATACCATCTAAAACAAAACCGAGTAAAAAATTCGATGTATTCGAGACTGATCTGACACCTTTCCGGAACACCTTATTAATGTATCACAATACCAGTGCTGGCAGTGAAGCAGTTCACATTGACTTAGATTATTCGCGCTCGAACCAGTCAAAAAATCCGGCGCCGGCTCTTTTCTTCAACCATTGGGCAAGTTCCAGCCCCAGATCGGCGGCGTCTTCCGTGGGCCCCGTAACAGAATCGGCGATGACCTCAGACCCGTCTGGGCGCAAAACCTCGCCACGCAGGTAAATCTGGCCATTGTCCAGTTCTGCCAGCCCCGCAATTGGCGTCTCGCAGGATCCATCCAGCCCGGCCAACAAGTTGCGTTCGGCCAAAAGACGCGCTGCTGTCTGAGGGCAATGAATCGACTGAAGCATTTCTGCAGAGCGAAAGTCGTCCTGACGCCGTTCGATTCCGATAGCCCCTTGAGCGATGGCAGGCAGCATTTCGTCAGTAGAAATTGCCGTTGCCGGAATCTCCTCCATCTTAAGGCGACGTAGTCCGGCCATCGCAAGGAATGTGCAATCCGCTAAGCCTTCATCCAACTTTTTCAATCGCGTTTGAACATTTCCTCGAAACTCGACCACCCGCAGGTCTGGCCGGCGGTGCAATATCTGCGCGCGCCGCCGCAGTGAAGACGTGCCAACCACTGCGCCTTCGGGCAAAGAGCCAATCTCACCCAATCGCGGTGAGATGAATGCATCGCGCACATCTTCGCGTGGAAGATATGTGTCCAGCAGCAACCCCGTTGGCTGTGCAACTGGCATGTCCTTTGTCGAGTGTACTGCAATGTCTATGTCACCGCACAGCATCGCCTCTTCGATTTCTTTGGTGAATAGACCCTTGTTCCCGATCTCTTTCAATGGGCGGTCTGCGTCGATCATCGCGCGATTGTCGCCCGTCGTTTTAATTACCACGATTTCAAAGGCATCAGCGGGCAATTCAAAGGCATCTTTCAGCCGCTGACGTGTCTCATAAGCTTGCGCCAGGGCCAACGGCGATCCGCGCGTTCCGATTTTAAGGGGCGATGCCGGTGATGGGAGAGTCAGGTTCATGAGTCCAGCTTTAGTCGCGTCACATTGCCCTGACAATGGGGGCAGCGCTTGACAAATTGACGCCGAAGGCGGACCCGTTGCGGCAAGTAGGAGGAATGGGGGCATGCATGGCCGAGAAAAAGAAATTGCTGCGGGCGTTGGCGGGCAAGGTTCAGGATGTGCCTCCCATTTGGATGATGCGTCAAGCGGGCAGGTATCTGCCTGAATACCGAGCCACACGCGCCCAAGCGGGAGATTTCCTATCGCTGTGTTACAATCCGGAACTGGCGGCCGAGGTGACATTACAACCTATCCGACGTTACGGGTTCGATGCAGCGATACTGTTCGCTGATATCCTTTTGGTGCCGCAGGCGCTGGGTGCTGACCTTTGGTTCGTTGCGGGCGAAGGACCGCGCTTGTCCACAATCTCACGGCAGGCAGAATTTGATTTACTCAATCCTGCAAGCGAAATTCACGATACCCTTTCACCAATCTACGAAACGGTTCGCATCCTTACGCGCGAACTTCCCCCGGAGACAACGCTGATAGGGTTCGCTGGCGCGCCTTGGACGGTCGCGACATACATGATTGCCGGACGCGGTACACCTGATCAAGGTCCTGCCCATGCACTGAGGCAGGAAAACACGGCTCTTTTTGAGGCTTTACTCGACAGGATCACCTTTGCCACCATCGAATATTTGTCAGCGCAGATCGACGCTGGCGTGGAAGTCGTTAAGATATTCGATAGCTGGGCTGGGTCTCTCAAAGGGGAAGCATTTCGGAAATATTCGGTCGAGCCTTGTCGGATCATTACAAAAGCTATCAAAGAACGCTACCCGGGAATTCCCGTGATTGGATTTCCTCGCGAGGCGGGTGAGGGCTACGTGGGTTTTGCGCAAGCCACCGGTGTTGATTGCGTCGCCTTGGATAATTCCGTGTCGCCTGTTTGGGCCGCGAAACATGTTCAAGTAGACGGATGCGTTCAAGGAAATCTGGCTTCGTCACACATGGTCACGGGCGGGCAGGCACTGGTCAATGAAACCCGCGCGATTGTCGAAGCTTTTTCCAATGGGCCGCATATTTTTAATCTCGGCCATGGGATTACGCCGGATGCCGACCCCGATAACGTGCAGCTGATGATCGACACGGTGCGCGGCAGGTAAACCCGCTATACTACATTAGACAGATTTATTGGTTCTCGCTGGGGGCTTGGTGTCAATGTCGAGATCGGCCAGAATCTCATTCGTGTGTTCGCCACGGGTGGGTATTGGCCCAGGTTGCCATTTATGCGTTGAAAACCTTGGCGCAGCAGCAGCCTGTAGTGCGCCATCGAGTGTTTGCCATGTTCCGCGGGCCCGGTTCATTTCGTGATGCCGTGCTTCTTGCGGACTTAGAACAGGAGCGACACAGGCATCAGTGCCAGCAAACAGTTTTGCCCATTGATCGCGCGATTTAGTGGAAAAAAGTTCGGCCAAGCGTTCCGTCAACTCTGGCCAAAGTGCCGCGTCAAACTGGTTTTGAAACTTTGGGTCACCAGAAAGATCAAGCAGCTCCAAGAATTCCGCATAGAATTTTGGCTCGAGGCACTGGACTGAGATGTGCTTGCCATCCGAGCAAGTATAACAACGGCTCCAATGTGGCCCGTCCAAAAGGCTATTACCACGTGTCTCTGATAAGCCGCCAACTTGGCCAAGGCTCATCAGCAAGTTCATCAAATGGGCAGAGCCGTCATATATGGCTGCGTCAACTACGGTGCCGCGACCGGTCTGCTGGGCATTCAACAGGGCAGCAAGAATCCCCGTAACCAGATACATTGCACCTCCGCCTATGTCGCCAACAAGTGTTGCAGGGGTCTGAGGAACCGAGCCTGGGGCAGAGGCGTACCAAAGCGCGCCTGACAGGGCGATATAGTTCAGGTCGTGGCCGGCGGTTTCCGAGTTTGGGCTGTCCTGACCCCAGCCTGTCATACGCCCGTAAACCAGTTTGGGGTTTTCGGCCAGGCATATTTCGGGCCCCAATCCTAACTTCTCCATTACGCCAGGTCTAAAACCTTCGATCAGCGCATCGGAAGAGGCGATGAGACGTCGGGCGATTTCAAGATCGCCCTGTTCCTTCAGGTTCAGTTCAACGGATCGTTTTCCCCGATCCAACAGAGACCGATCAGGTGTGGCGGGTGTCACAGGTCCACCCGCCCGGTGTATCGTGATCACGTCCGCGCCAAGATCGGCTAACAGCATGGCAGCGAACGGGCCAGGTCCTAAACCTTCGATTTCGATAATGCGTAATCCATCCAGCATAGCTGCCCTCCTGCAAAGTAGGGTTTCGTTCCAAGACCCGGAAAGCAAGAGTACATTGAACAGTCTACAGCCTTTGCGAACAGTCATGTGTGCGATTTTGATCTGTTCGCCCATGATTTGTCGCGGTAATGTGCACAGCGGAACGAGGACGAACATGAATACGATTTTGTCGATCAAGGATCTGCGCAAATCATATGCGGGCGGTTTTGAGGCGTTGAAGGGCGTCTCACTGGACATAAAAGAAGGGGAAATACTGGCTCTATTGGGTCCAAATGGCGCCGGGAAAACGACTTTGATTTCAACAGTATGTGGTATTACGACGCCGACTTCGGGCGTTGTTACTGTTGGGGGGTACGATACTCAATCGGATTTCCGAGCAGCGCGTCAGATGATTGGATTAGTGCCGCAGGACATCGCGCTCGAACCCTTCGAAAAGGTTTGGAACACGGTGCGTTTTTCACGCGGGTTGTTCGGTTATGGCAAAGATAACGCCAAGATTGAAGATATTCTGCGCAAACTGTCGCTATGGGACAAACGCCGTAGTTCAATGAAGGAACTGTCGGGCGGTATGAAACGGCGCGTCCTGATTGCCAAAGCCTTGGCGCATGAACCTCGCGTGTTGTTTCTGGACGAACCCACCGCTGGCGTCGACGTAGAACTGCGAAAGGATATGTGGGCGATCGTGGCCGAATTGAAAGCGGCTGGTGTCACCATCATATTGACGACGCACTACATCGAAGAGGCCGAAGCTATCGCCGATCGAATTGGCGTTATTGACAAGGGCGAGTTGCTTTTGGTGCAGGACAAAGAGACGCTGATGTCTCAGATGGGAAAGAAGCAGATCGAGGTGACGCTGAACGAGCCCATCGACTCCATCCCGGACAGCCTGTCTGACCATCGGCTTTCGTTGAACGGCTCTGGCGATGTTCTAGTGTTTACCTATGACACCAACGCCGAACGTACTGGCATCACAACCTTGCTGAACGACGTCGCGCAAGCAGGCCTTGTGTTGAGGGACGTGCAGACCCGTCAGTCGAGCCTCGAGGAGATATTTGTCAACCTGGTGTCCGGAGAACCCGAATGAACTGGTCTGCGATTGCCGCAATCTATCGATTTGAAATGGGAAGGTTCTTTCGCACCTTGGCGCAAAGTTTTCTGTCGCCTGTTATTTCTACAACTCTCTATTTTGTTGTTTTCGGAACCGCCATTGGCAGCCGGATTCAAGAGGTCGAAGGCGTGCCATATGGTGCGTTTATTGTTCCCGGGCTGATAATATTGTCGGTTGTAATGCTGGCAATTTCGAATGCTTCATTCGCGATTTATTTCCCGAAGTTTCTGGGTACGATCTATGAACTGCTCTCGGCACCTGTAAATTTCATCGAAATCGTGATCGGCTATGTTGGGGCTGCGGCCACCAAGTCCCTATTTGTGGGCTTGGTGATTTTGGTGACTGCTACATTTTTCGTGGACATTCGTATTGAACACCCGTTTGCGATGGCAGCGTTTCTGATTTTGACGTGTTTAAGCTTTTCGTTACTGGGCTTTATTATCGGTATTTGGGCCAGCAATTTCGAACAGATGTCGCTGGTGCCGCAGCTTGTCGTCACGCCGCTGATTTTTCTGGGCGGCACATTTTATTCAATCTCAATGCTGCCGCCCATTTGGCAGACCATTACATTGTTCAATCCAGTGGTTTATCTGATCTCAGGCTTTCGCTGGTCATTCTACGGGTTGGCGGATGTGCCGATCGCTTTCAGTTTGCTAGCCATCCTGGCCTTTACCTGTGGGTGCCTTGCAATAGTTGGCTGGATCTTCAAAACTGGCTGGCGCATCCGCAGTTAGGGCGTTGCATTTTTGCCCATCGGATGTGTTAAATTGGTTTTCGTCGTGGATATGGCCCTCAGGTTCCCTTGTTTAAGCGTGAGGCGCACTCTACATCGGCACCCATGAAGTTCAGCCTGCCTTTTCTAAAAAAGTCCCCCCTTGTGGCCGTGATCCGTTTGTCCGGAGCTATTGGCATGGCCGGTCGTGCGTCTCTGAGCGACACGACGCTGGCCCCAATTCTGGAAAAAGCATTCCGCAAGGGTAAACCAGTCGCAGTTGCGCTCGAAATCAATTCTCCCGGAGGGTCTCCGGTTCAAAGTTCACTGATTGGAGCGCGGATCAGGCGTCTGTCAGACGAGCTGGAAATTCCAGTGTTTGCATTTGTCGAAGACGTGGCGGCGTCAGGTGGTTATTGGTTGGCAGCATCGGCTGACGAAATCTGGGCCGATGACTGCTCTGTCATTGGTTCAATAGGAGTTATTTCTGCGGGCTTTGGTGCCCATGTATTCTTGGCGCGGCAGGGGGTAGAACGCAGGGTTCATACTGCCGGTCAGTCAAAATCGATGTTGGACCCATTCGCCCCGGAAAAGAAAGAAGATGTCGAACGGCTAAAAACTTTGCTCGGCGATATCCACGAAAACTTTATCGCGCACGTAAAAACACGTCGTGGAGACAAGCTGGATGGAAAAGCCGATTTGTTTAACGGTGAGATTTGGCTGGCTCGCAGGGCGCAGGAACTGGGCCTGATTGACGGGGTTGCCCATCTGAAGCCGAAAATGCAGGAACGCTATGGAGAAAAAGTAAAATTCCGCCGCTACGGCCTGCGCAAGCAGATCTGGTCGCGCATTGGTGCTACTTTGACCCAGGACGCAATTGCCAGCCTTGAGGAGCGCGCAGCCTATGCGCGTTTCGGGTTGTAACGTGATCATCAAGGCCGTAACCCTTTTCCTGATTGCTATGGGGGTACTGGCGATGTTCGGCAAGCTTCGCTTTCCCGGACAACGCCGCCTGAAATCCGCTAAATGTCCGCGCTGCGGCCGTTTTCGAATAGGTAAAGGCCCTTGCGCCTGTGAAAAAGGAGGCCGCGGATGACGGCGTGGCTGCTTTCCGGCCTGGGGTTGCTTATCCTTTTACTGGCCGGAGACGCGCTGGTGCGCGGCGCGGTAAACCTCAGCCTAAGGTTAGGTGTACCCGCGCTTATTGTAAGTTTGACTATTGTGGCCTTTGGCACGTCGGCACCTGAACTATTGATTGCCATCAGTGCTGTTCAAGAAAATGCTCCGGGGATCGCGCTGGGTAACGTGGTCGGTTCGAACACGGCAAATATACTTTTGGTTTTGGGCGTTCCGGCCATGCTGGCCACTCTTCACACCAGCGAATGTGACAGTCGCAAGAACTATGTATTCATGTTGATTGCATCGGTTCTGTTCATCGCCTTGGCATTTCTTGGTGTCTTTACATTGCTCAGCGGGGCAATCCTGCTTGCTGCCTTGGCGTTGGTTCTTGCAAACGCTTTTCGTGAAGCGCACGCGCACCGCAGTGCTTGTGCTGCTGGAGAAGAATTGGAAGGGTTGGAAGAGGCCGACCCGGATATGCCTTACTGGAAACTGTCGATCTACCTGATCCTCGGGTTGATCGGACTACCGATGGGTGCCCATCTGCTGGTGGAAAACGCAACCGTCATAGCTCTCACGTACGGTGTGAGCGAAACTGTGATTGGTTTGACACTGGTCGCAGTTGGAACATCGTTGCCGGAACTTGCGACCACTGTGATGGCTGCTTTGCGCAGGCAGGCGGACGTGGCGTTGGGCAATGTGATCGGTTCGAACATGTTCAATCTATTGGCCATTATCGGCATTGCCACTTTGTTCGGTCGCATCCCTGTAGACCCAGAATTTTTGCAGTTCGATCTTTGGGTGATGTTGGGTGCGTCGCTGTTGCTGGTACCATTCGTGTTCTTCAAAAAGGACATTACCCGCGTGTGGGGCATGGTATTGACGATGTTATATTTGGTGTATGTCGTCATTCTTCTGGCGTGATCTGACCTAGGGAGGCCACGATGCCCAAAGCTTTGGTAACTGGTGCTGGGCGGCGATTGGGTCGTTCTATGGCGATTTATCTTGCAGAACGCGGTCATGACGTTGCAATCCACTACGCTTCTTCGCGCGAGGCGGCAGAGGATACCGCCGACAAGATCAAAGCGCTTGGTCGGTCCGCGATCGCATTGAAGGCCGACTTGTTGGATGAAAATCAAGTCCATTCACTGTTGCCCCGTGCCGCGGAGGCGCTGGGTGGTCCGGTAACCTGCCTGGTGAACAACGCGTCGATTTTTGAATACGACAATATTCAAACCGCAACACGCCGCAGTTGGGATCGCCATATCGACAGCAACCTAAGAGCTCCATTCGTTTTAACACAGTCTATGGCCGAACAGGGACTTGAACCGATTGTTGACAACGAGGGAGAGCCAGTCGCAACGGGCTTGATCGTAAACATGGTCGACATGCGGGTACGAAAACTGACACCAGAATTCATGACGTACACTATCGCCAAAATGGGGTTGTGGGCTTTGACGCGCACGACCGCTCAGGCACTCACACCTGCGATCCGCGTAAATGCGATCGGCCCTGGCCCGACTTTACAAGGCCACCGTCAAAGCGAAGCCCACTTCAAGGCCCAGAGAAAAAATACGGTTTTGGAACGGGGCGCAAACCCTTCAGATATTACCGCGGCACTGGGGTATTTTTTGGACGCTCATGCGGTCACCGGGCAGTTGTTATGCGTCGATGGCGGTCAACACCTCGTTTGGCAGACGCCGGATGTTCTTGGCGTGGAATAGACATATTCGCTTCAAGTTTTGCACCGCTCGCAGCTTTGTTACACTTGCGTTACAAAAATGTCTTTTTTTTCATACACTTGTTTTACACATAAAAAAATACTCAATAATTTCAAATAGTTAAAATAGTGCCCAATTTTTAGGCAGTTCAGCGAAAGGACAGTAATTTAAGGGGATTTCGACAAACCCAAAAACTTATCTGCGTAGTTATCCACAGAAACCGTGGATTTGTTTTCTCTTGATCTAAGGCGCACAAGATTGCAGCCATTGCCAGAGAATCATATCTCATGACTATGACGTCCCAGAACGAATCGACTTCGGAAACTCAGCCATCAGGTTATGCCTGCATCCATAGATATGTGAAAACGCTGGACAGTTCGCCTGGCGTCTATCGCATGTTGGATAGCGAGAGCAGAGTCCTTTATGTAGGCAAGGCCCGAAACCTGAAAGCGCGGGTATCCAATTACGCTCGTCCCGGTCATTCTGGTCGGATCGAGAGGATGATCGCCGCTACAGCCTCGATGATGTTCTTGACTACCCGAACTGAAACCGAAGCTCTGTTGCTTGAGCAGAACCTGATCAAGCAACTAAAGCCAAAGTACAACGTGCTGCTACGTGATGACAAAAGCTTTCCAAATATTCTGGTGGCCAAGGATCATTCTTTTCCTCAGATAAAAAAGCATCGGGGTGCAAAGAAAGAAAAGGGCGCTTACTTTGGCCCCTTCGCCAGTGCAGGTGCTGTGAACCGGACCCTCAATCAGCTTCAAAAGGCATTTCTGCTGCGAAACTGTTCGGATTCGATGTTCGACAGTCGTACGCGGCCCTGTCTTCTCTATCAGATCAAGAGGTGCTCGGGACCATGTGTCGGGTTGATCTCGGACAAAGAATACCGCGAAAGTGTCAAAGATGCAGAGCGGTTCTTGTCTGGGCGATCTACTAATGTTCAGGAAGAGCTGGCCGAACAGATGATGGCGGCGTCCGAGGCGATGGAATTTGAGCGTGCTGCCAGTCTTCGGGATCGAATTCGGGCTTTAACGCAAGTTCAAACCAGCCAAGGAATCAATCCGCGCGGTGTTACCGAGGCGGATGTAATCGGACTGTTCATGGACAGCGGACAGGCCTGTGTACAAGTTTTCTTCATCCGGGCCAACCAGAACTGGGGCAACCGAGATTTTTATCCGCGTGTCGGGCCAGATGTTTCTGCGGCAGAGGTCATGGAAGCGTTTCTGGGGCAATTCTACGACAATAAGGAACCACCGCGTCAGTTGATCTTGTCTGATGCAATCGAAAACGCAGACCTGATGCAGGAAGCATTGTCTGAAAAAGCTGGCCGCAGGGTCGAGATTTTAGTGCCACAGCGTGGAGAAAAACAAGAACTGGTCGCTGGAGCCTTGCGAAATGCGCGCGAATCTTTGGCCCGCCGCATGTCGGAAACTGCCACGCAAGCCAAGCTGTTGCGCGGCTTGGCCGAGGCATTCGATCTAGACAACCTTCCTGAACGGATAGAGGTGTACGACAACTCGCATATCCAGGGCACCAATGCGGTGGGCGGTATGATTGTGGCCGGCCCTGAGGGCTTTATTAAAAACTCTTATCGCAAGTTCAATATCCGCGGTGACGACCTGACACCAGGCGACGACTTTGGAATGATGAAAGAGGTTCTGACGCGCCGCTTTACACGCCTTCAGAAAGAAGATCCGGATCGAGACAAGGGTCATTGGCCGGACCTGTTGTTGATAGACGGAGGGGCAGGCCAGGTCAGTGCAGTGCATGAAATCATGGCGCAGCATGGGGTGGAAGACATCCCGATGATCGGTGTAGCCAAGGGTGTAGACCGGGATCACGGCAAGGAAGAGTTCCATCGATTTGGCCAGCGACCCTTTGCACTAAAACGAAACGATCCTGTTCTGTATTTTATTCAACGATTGCGGGATGAGGCCCACCGTTTTGCTATCGGAACACATCGCGCCAAGCGGTCAAAAGCCGTAGGTGCCACCCCGTTAGATGAAATACCCGGGGTTGGCGCCGCGCGAAAACGCGCGCTGCTGGCGCATTTTGGCAGCGCCAAAGCAGTCAGCCGCGCCAATCTGGCCGACTTAAGAGCAGTGGACGGAATTTCAGCAGGCCTTGCGCAAAAGGTCTATGACTTCTTTCATGAAAAAGGTTAGTGGTATCTGCCGCGCCAAAGGATGTAGAGACCCGAGGCTACGATCAGGGCGCTTCCGATCCACATAGTTTGATCCAATCGCTCGCCGAACAAAAACACGCCCAAACCGATACCGAACAGAAGGCGTGAGTATCGAAACGGTGTCACCGCCGACACTTCGCCGGTTCTCATTGCCTTCATCAGAGACGCATATGCCATTGTACCGAACATCACCGCGCCCGCTAAGTAAAAACCGGAATCAGAGGAAAGAGGTTCTGCAGGAACGCCTTCCACAAAGCGATAGAAAAACCCGGCGACAATGACGCTGAGAAAACCGTAAAATCCCAACAAATCGGTTCCCAGTTGCGCAGGCGCCGCGCGGCTGGCCAGATCTCGACCGGCCAAACCCAGCATTCCGAAAACTGCCAACAGCGATAGAATTGAGAAGCTGTCACCGGTTGGTTGGATGACAACAATTACGCCGGCCATGCCGACAAAGATCGCGCTCCATCGGCGCCAACCGACTGTTTCGCAAAAAATCAGAGCGGCCCCTGCGACGACGACTAATGGTGCGGCTTGTAGTATCACAGTAGCCGAAGACAACGGCGTCAAGGCGACGGCCAGAACATAGAACAACCGACCGAGAACCTCAAAAAACGCTCGGATGAGCATCGGGCGGGAAAGAACATCCCTTTGAAACAGTCGCGAACCTCGCAGCGTCGATATTGCGCCGAATACAGCAGATCCACCCAACCCGAAATAGACCAGAACTTGCCAAACAGGCAGTGACTTGGACATTCCTTTGAGGAAAGCATCTTCAATGGCGAACCCGGCCATCGCTGTAATCATCCAAATACTGCTAATCAGGTTCGATCGGGAATTAGTTAGAACTTGAGCTGTCATCTTGGATGCTTCATTGGCCTGATTCACGCGGCAATCTGACGCCAATCGTGGCGGAGGCCAAGTCCAATTTCGAGCGCACCTGACAGCTGCGGCGCTTTGACCAAGCCCATGTGATCGGTATAGTTTTTTGCTGCACCGTCTTTTCTGTCCGGAACCGGCGATGTAGGCTCCGCTGCATGAAATGGAACTTACCCAATATCCTTACGATACTGCGCCTGCTTGCCGCGCCAGGCCTGGCGGTGATGTTTCTGTACTTCACTCGCCCCTATGCGGACTGGTTTGCGCTAATCCTGTTTTTGTCAGCTGCAATCACCGACTGGTTTGATGGATATCTGGCCCGCGCTTGGAAACAAGAGACCAAGATTGGTGCTATGTTGGACCCTATCGCCGATAAGGCGATGGTTGTAATTGCGCTTATGATCCTAGTGGGCTATTCAACTGAACATTGGACACCTTGGCTGGTTCTTCCAGCAACTGTGATCTTATTCCGAGAAGTTTTTGTTTCTGGCCTGCGCGAGTATTTGGGAAACGTGGCCGGAACATTGAAAGTCACGAAACTGGCAAAATGGAAAACAACCGCGCAGATGGTTGCCATCGCAATAATGTTCTCACAGGGTATTTTTGAACACTATGCAGTGATGGCGACCTACGGCATGGATGCTGATTTGGTCGAACAAGTTATCGCCGGACAAGTTGAGGATGTGAACAATTTACGCTGGCACCTCAGTGGAATGTACTGGTCCGGACAGGTCGGGCTGTGGCTGTTGTGGATTGCCGCTGCGCTGACATTGATCACGGGTTATGACTACCTACGTAAAGCCATGCCTCATCTGAAGGAGAGCTAGTGGATGGATGTGCTGTATTTCGCTTGGGTTCGCGAACGCATCGGAATTCCAAAAGAACGGGTGGAGACCAGGGCTGCCACGGTCGCGGAATTGGTGGCAGAGCTAAGTGAGCGCGAAGATCGCTACGCCGCCGCATTCGCGGATATCTCAGCTTTGCGCGTGGCACTTGATCAGGAGTTGGCTGACTTCGATGCACCGCTTTCCGGTGTGCGCGAAGTGGCTTTTTTTCCGCCAATGACTGGTGGATGACCAAATGCGTATCGCGGTTCAGGAAGAACAATTTGATCTGGGAGCCGAGGCTAATTCATTCGCCCGGGGTAACGTTGCGCATGGAGCTATCGTTACATTCACAGGTGTGGTGCGCGATCTTGCAACCGGCGATTTGGATGTAATGGAAATTGAGCATTATCCCGGCATGACTGAAAGGGCCTTGACGAAGATCGCTCAGGAGGCGCAGAAAAGATGGTCCTTAGGCGACGTGCTGGTGATCCACAGGCATGGGCGTCTTGAGCCAGGAGAGCGGATCATGATGGTCGCCACCGCGGCGCCGCATCGCAAAGATGCGTTCGAGGCAGCAGAGTTTCTGATGGATTATCTTAAATCCCGTGCGCCTTTCTGGAAAAAGGAAATCACCAGGTCGGGTGCGGAATGGGTCGCAGCCAGGGATGAGGATGAAAACGCTTTGGGCCGCTGGTAGCGTCGTAAGACATGTCGCGCGAGCGTTTAGTCCGAGTCTCTGATCCGCCCGCGCAGTTCATCGGCCTCTTGACGCGCAGCGCGAAGTCCGTCCATCGCAGCGGTCAGTTCCGCCTCAGTCTGGGTCAGTTGGTTCGTAAGTTCGGCCTCACGCTGCTGAAGGTAAGTAATTGCCTGATCCCGAGTTTCTTCGGCTTCATGCAGCTCTTGGCTCATGCGATCCAAATCGGCCACATCGCTTTGGCGGACACGCGACAGACGATGGGCCAGCCAGTTGGCGAACCATCCCATGCAAAAGGCCGCGAACAAGATAATGGCAGTGGCTATTATGAATTCAGTTCGGTTCAACTTGCAGATCCCCTGTTTCCGCGTCGGGCGTTGCATCGTCTGTTGGTTCGGCTTCTATCGCTTCAAGTTCGGATTCCAATGCCTCTAGTCCAGATTCATTGTTTGTGCCGGGTTCAGGGCGAACAAGACGGAATTCAATCCGTCGGTTTTCTTCTCGACCCTCTTCTGTATCGTTATCGGCAATGGGCTGCGTTTCGCCATAACCCACCGCAGTATAACTGGACGTTGGGATTCGCCGCCCTCTTAGTTCCGTCAGAATGGATTGCGCACGGGACTGGCTGAGCTGCAGGTTCATCTCTTCGCGACCCTGACTGTCGGTATGACCTTGGATTTCCATCCTTATCGGTCCGCACTCTCGCAGGATATCGGCAATCTGGTTCACTGTGTCACGCGACTCTGCGGCAATTGTGGCCGACCCGGGTTCGAAGGCGATTTTGCTGGCGGATTGAATTTCCGCTATCTGCTCTTCGCACTGCTCAGGGTCGGGCAGAGCGTCTTCCGGTTCAGGCGGTGCCTGATAGGCAATTAGCAGGTTGAAATCCTGTGCATCGCCCAGCTGTTCTGATAGTTGCCCTGCGATCCGGGCTTTTGCTTGGGGATCGTGGGTTATGCCCGAAAGTTCGACATAGTCGGGGGTTACTGTTAATGCTCCGTTATTCAGCTGTGACAGTGCATCAAGTCCGGCCAGTACTCGTACGGACCAGTCTTCCGGCAGGTCAGACACTAAACGGGTTGCGGTGTATACTTGGTTGGACCCAAATGCCGCTTTTGCAAAGCTGTCGACCATGTCCCGCAAGGCTTCATCTTCAAGACGCCCGCGCAATTGCACAAGGCCTTCGGGACTGCGCGTCGCGGTAAACTCGATTGGGCCACTCTGTTCCTGAGTTTCCGGTTCGGTCAGAACGGCATGAAGAACAAATACGTCTGGCAATGCTGTTTCAAGTTCTCCGACCACGCGATCAAAAAGGGCGGGGTCGGTATCCTGTGCGGCCACCAGTGTGACGTCTGCGTCAGAAAGAGTAACGGATCCGCGCCCCAATTCGGAAAGTGCGCGAATACTTAGCTGAGCGGCGCTGGCCCATCGCGGAGAGGGTACGCCCAATCCAATCGTGCAGTCGTGTGGTCCCGTTAAACCAGCTTTCTTGGCCGCCTCTAATATACTGGCGCGCGCTGTTTCGTCTTGGGCAGAACAAGCGTCGAACTGCCCTCCTGCTTCGTTGATCAGATAGCGCAAAGTGAACGGAGTTATGACCGGCCTCGGTGCGGAAATAGATAGCCCAATACGCAGGCTGGGTGGCGCAGCACGGGTCAGCTCCTGTTCCAACCGTTCTTTTTCCTGTTGGCTATCAGTAATCGCGGTGATCCGGACCAACCCGGGGCTTGCAGAAATCTTGGACCTAGGCAGTTTTGATAGCGCCGCGACAGCAAAAGTTACTGCGTCATCCCACCCCTTTGGTTCGGGGTAATCCGCGGTTTCCATAAGGTCTGAAACGCTAACACCGGGGTTCAAGCGTTTTAGGTTGTCGATCAGAGCGCCGCGGTCCTCGCTTGCGGGGATCAAACCAATCAACGAAATTCCATTATCGTTGCGCAAGATCTCGGCCGAGAATCGGGGCGGGTTCAGATTGGCTGTCGGTGCAACTTCCATTTCGTCGATCACGCGCGAAGTGTCGACCTCGGTTCCGGCTGCAGTCAGCGCGTTGAACCGGGTCGCTTCCGTTGGGGCCGTTCCCGTCAAAACAACACGCAAACCGTCCGATTGCACTTCGGCCCAGTCATGACCCTGCAGGTCCAGCGCCCGGCGTACAGCCAGTTCAGAGGCGTCTTCGATCCGTGTGACAGCCAAGCCTGCACCCACAACGGATATCATGGCTGATATGACAAAAAACACGGCAACGGCGATTGCGTATGGCAGGCGCATGGGGTGAATTGTGACTCCTCGGTCGTCTGGCATCGGACTCATACAGACCCCGGGCCGGAGGTTCAATCAGAGCAATAGTGCGACGCAAAGGAAGATAAGCGGAATAAGGCCGGTGTCCCGGTTGGCGCGAAATAATTGCAATAATTTCGCGTTGTCTTCAGTGTCCAGACCGCGCAGTTGCCACGCCATATGCCACCCCATTGCCCACGGCCCTGCCAGCGCGACCGCCAAAGCAAGTAACGAGGCCTGCGGCAATGCAGCGTCGATAATGGCAATTGCCATCAGACTTACTGTAAGAACCAGAAAATACTTGAGCCATCTGGCTGTATCGACGCCAAACAGGCGAGCGGTGGATTTCACACCAATCAATTCATCGTCTTCAGCGTCCTGATGAGCGTAGATCGTATCATAAAACAGGGTCCACGCGATTCCTGACAAGTAAAGGGTGATTGCAGGCCAACCTATAGTCCCTGTATGGGCGGCCCAGGTCAGCAGAACGCCCCAGTTGAAAGCTAATCCAAGAAACACCTGCGGCCACCAAGTGAATCGTTTGGCAAACGGATAGATGGTCACGGGCAGCAAGGACAGTACACCCATTGCGATGGCTGCGCGGTTGAAAGTCAACAGAATTGCCAGTGCAAACAAACATTGAAGTACCATCCAAATTATCGCCTGCCGCACACTGACCTGGCCCGAAGGGATCGGTCGTGACAGTGTCCGCTCGACCCGGGCGTCGATGTCACGGTCCGTTATGTCGTTCCAAGTGCAACCGGCCCCTCGCATCAAGAACGCTCCAATAGCGCAACCTGCCGCAATCCAAAGGTCGCTCCAACGCGCGTCTCCACGGCTGAGGATTGCCAATGCTAATCCCCACCAGCAGGGGATCAGCAGCAGCCAGGTGCCAATAGGTCGATCAGCCCGAGACAAACGCAAGTAAGGGCGCGCAAAGGCCGGAGCGTGGGTATCCACCCAGTTTCCCGTGACGGCATCGGCAACTTGACCGTCTGGTGTTGGCGCATTGCCTTGCATATGTAAGGTCCCATGAACGCAAAAATCAGATTGTATGTAGATCACCCTTTGGGTCAGGGGCAATCGGTTCCTTTGACGCGTGACCAGGCGCATTACCTGTTCGGGGTGATGCGGCTGTCCCTTGGTGGCCCAGTTGCCCTGTTCAACGGTCGCGATGGTGAATGGATGGCCGAGATTGTCGAAGCCGGCAAAAAAGGGGGCGTTCTGATCTGCTTAAAGCAGACCAAGCAACTTCAATTGCCGCCCGACCTGTGGTTTCTGTTCGCGCCAATTAAAAAGGCACGTACCGATTTCATCGTTGAAAAGGCGGCGGAAATGGGCGCGGCGCGGATCATGCCGGTGCAGACGCAATTCACCAATTCCGAGCGCATTCGCCAAGATCGTTTGCAATCCCATGCAATCGAGGCTGCGGAACAATGTGGTGGGACTTTTGTGCCAGAGGTCGTTGACCTGAAACGTCTTGATTCGGTTTTGGACTCTTGGCCCGAAAATCGCCAATTGATGTTCTGTGATGAGGCCGAAGCAGGTGCGGCCTTACATCTGACTGCTACAGAGAAAGGTCGTCCTTGGGCCATTCTGATCGGCCCGGAGGGGGGGTTTTCTGAACGTGAACGCGCGCGGCTGGCGGCGTTACCCTTTGCCCACGTAGTTAGCCTTGGGCCGCGTGTCTTGCGTGCGGATACCGCGGCAGTCGCTGCATTGACCATGTGGCAACAGGTATTGGGGGATTGGACTTGACGCCCCCACCCAGGCTTCATGTTTTGACGGCTACGCAGTCTGACAACGCGGTTATACTGCGCCGAGGACCTTCAGCTCAGGTTGCGGCGTTGTCTTGGGATCGGCGCAGGAACAAGGTAGAATTGGGTCAATGGATCGACGGGCGTATCCATGAATATCGGTGCGACCTGTCCCCCGATGGCAAGCATCTTGTTTATTTTGCTTGCCATGGTTCCAGGTGTTGGACCGCAGTATCCAGAACACCATGGTTGGCGGCCATCGCGTTCTGGCCGCAGGCGGACAGTTGGTTCGGCGGTGGTGCATTCACGGATGAGGGTGCGCTGTGGCGTAATGGGGCAGCTGCGGAAGATCATCTGCCCGATGGACTTGTCCCGGCCCCGATTGATGCTTATCCGCAGTCTACCGATGGATTTCACATGGGGGATCTGGCTGCATCCCGATTGGAACGGCGAGGCTGGAACCGTATTGAAGGTGCGCGATACGAGACGGTTCTGCAGCTCGAGCTTTCCTCTGGATTTGCCTTGCGCCAGAGTTTTTCACTGGGCCGCAAGAACAGGGCAATGATCTCAAGCAGTTATGCTTTGATCGCTCCTGGTGAAGAGAATATTGCTGATTTGAATGGGTGGGAGTGGGCGGACTTTTTTGAAAACAAAATTCAATGGGCCGAAAAAGGAGCGATCTGGCAGGCCAAAATATCACGCGAAGCGGGTCTTGTTGAACGGCATTTGGTATACGATCTGACGCCAATGAGATTTGAAGCCATCAAGGCACCTTATACCGGAGTTGAGCAGTGAGTTTCATCAGACCCGAAGCCAAGTGGGCCCTTTGGCGCTGGCGCGAAGTGTTAACGGCGCTCTTTGTTTTTTTAATAGGCTTAAGCTGGATTAGCGGTCCCGGTGGGTTGTTGGGTTGGTTGGGCTGGGTCCTGATCGCCATTTCCATAGCTCTTGCCGTTATCGGAGTTCAACGCGTCCGTTTTCGCACAGGAGCCGGCGGGCCGGGTGTGGTGACCATTGACGAGGGCCAGATAACATATTTCGGTCCCCTCGACGGTGGTATCGTCGCCACGCAGGAAATCGAACGTTTGGCATTGGACCCTACTTCCAATCCGGCACTTTGGGTTCTGGATCAGCCCGGCCAACCCACGCTTCACATTCCAGTGAATGCGGAAGGGGCCGAAGCGTTGTTTGACGTGTTTTCCAGTCTGCCGGGACTAAAAACCGAGCATATGCTGTCGGAACTAAACGGCGGTTCTGAACACCCGGTCGTCATTTGGGAACGACGCCCATCGCGCCCCTTGCATGTTCGGCTGCATTGACACTGCCGCGGTTTAGGATAACCACTGGCCAACACGACTGACACAGCAAGATCGGAGCACGGTTCATGTCCATCCCTCAGTCCGGCGGCGGACCGATCGAACGCCATGAGCAACTGGCCGAATATCTGGAAGCCGGCTGTAAACCCAAAGTGGATTGGCGTATTGGCACTGAGCATGAAAAATTTGGCTACTGCAAGGACACGTTGAAACCTCTGCCTTATGAAGGTGAACGCTCAATTCTGGCGGTTTTGCAAGGCCTGCGTGATTTGCACGGTTGGGCGCCTGTTGAAGAAGGCGGCAAACTGATTGGCCTGGAAAAAGACGGGGCGAATGTTTCGCTTGAGCCGGGCGGTCAACTGGAACTATCAGGCGCGCCGCTTGAAACGATCCACGAAACCTGTGACGAGGTGAACGCGCATCTGCGCGATGTGAAAGACATTGCGGATAAAATTGGCGTTGGATTCATAGGTCTTGGTGCGGCTCCGATATGGACACATGAAGACATGCCATTGATGCCTAAAGGGCGTTATCGGCTAATGAACGACTACATGGAAAAGGTCGGAACGATGGGCCGGGCCATGATGCGGCGGACTTGCACAGTTCAGGTCAATATCGATTTTGGATCCGAAGCGGACATGGTGCAAAAGCTTCGCGTTGCGCTGGCGTTGCAACCCGTCGCTACGGCGTTATTTGCGAACTCACCATTTTTCGAAGGCAAGCCCAATGGGCAGAAAAGCTGGCGCAGCTACATTTGGCGGCATTTGGATGATGCGCGAACCGGGATGTTGCCTTTCGTGTTTGAAGAAGGTTTTGGGTTCGAACGATACGTTCAGTACGCGCTCGATGTGCCAATGTATTTTGTTTACCGCAATGGAAAGTACATTGATGCGCTCGGCATGTCTTTTCGCGACTTTCTTCAGGGTAAACTGCCGGCTCTGCCCGGTGAGACACCAACACTGAGTGATTGGGCTGACCACCTGACGACGGCATTCCCCGAAGCACGGATCAAGAAATTCATGGAAATGCGCGGAGCTGATGGTGGTCCCTGGCGGCGTCTGTGCGCTTTGCCGGCGTTCTGGGTGGGCCTGACGTATGATCAGGGCGCGCTGGATGCCGCATGGGATCTGGTAAAGGATTGGGATGCCGAGACACGCGAAACTCTGAGAGTCGAAGCCGCAAAGAACGGTTTGCAGGCGCAGGTGGGCAAAATTAATATGCATGATTTGGCGCGCGAGGTGGTTGCGATCGCGAGTTCCGGATTGGCTGCCCGCGCCCGGCCGGGCGCCGGAAGTCTCGTTCAGGATGAGACACATTTTCTGAACGCACTCAACGACAGTATCGAATCCGGGAAAGTGCCTGCTGACGAATTGCTGGACAAGTATTACGGTGAATGGCAAAGCGATCTGACCAGAATTTATCCCGAATTCAGCTACTGACGCCGCAGTGCTGTATAGGGTTGTGTTGCAGTTGGGAAAGCATTTGCTAATCGTTTAAATACACCCTTGCCATCAGCAGGGCGTTTTCGCGTAGTGTTGGGCCACATTTTCTGACTGTGAAAACGAAATGGCCCGTATCAGCGAACTACATTACTCGAACGCTTATGCCGCTCAGACAGGCGTTTCCGAGTTTTTGGAAGTCTCACTTCGTTCGGGTGAGGATCCGGCGGATTTTACCGTGTCGTTCTACCAGGCCAACGGTCAGGTCGGTATCGAAATCCCATTGACTGACCCGTCGGTCCAAGTCTTGATCGACCCGGACAACAACGAACAGGTTTTCGTTATATCGGCAGATGATTTCCCTATCCTTCTGACGGACCCCAATGGTGGTGGCCCCAACAATTACGAAGCTTACGCGCTAACAAATACCTCGACGGGCGAGGTTATCGATTTTTACGATATTGGTGGCGGCACGCAGAATATCGTGGCGCAAAACGGACTTGCGGCAGGTGAAACTTCGGTCAATCTGCCGGTTTTGGTGGGGCCGAACCAAACAACGACTACGTTGCAGTTCAACCAGCCAAACCCGGATTCGCTGGTTTATGGAGATCTTTCACCTGGCGACAGTGGTGCACCCTGTTTTGTGGCCGGAACGCTGGTTGATACTCCGGAGGGCCCGCGGCGGGCGGAGACGCTTAGACCGGGTGACGCTGTATTAACGATCGATGATGGTCCCTGTCCGATCCTTTGGGCCGGGGGACGTACGGTTAAGGGGCACGGCAGACTTGCACCCATCTGTATCCACGCAGGGGCGCTGAGTGCCGACGCTGAAGTTTACGTTTCACCTCAGCACCGGCTTCTTGTGACGGGTTGGCAAGCTCAATTGCTGTTCGGCGAAGATGAGGTTCTGGTTCCCGCTAAGTCATTGGTTGACGGAGTGACTGTCACATCAGCGCCCTGCGATATCGTGCATTATGTCCATTTGTTTTTCGATCGGCATCAGTTGGTATCAACATCAGGTTTGATTTCGGAAAGTTTCTTTCCGGGCGCACAGGCGTTATCCAGTCTTGATCAAGACGCAGCGCGCGAGCTTTTTTTGTTGTTCCCTGAATTGCAGAATCATCCGGCAGGTTATGGCCAGACTGTCCGCCCGGTACAGTGCGGTGCACAGGCGGCAATGCTGCGGGTGATCTGATCCACGCCCTCTTGCTTTCGCGGACTGCTGTGATAGCAGGACTTGAACAGAATTCAGGGCAAGTTTCGGAAAGCGTCATGGACGATCTCAAGGCAAAATATCTGGGGCAGATCGCCGAAGCGGGCGACGAAAACAAGCTCGAGGCGATCCGCGTCGCCGCCGTCGGGAAAAAGGGTGAAGTTGCGCTGAAGATGCGCGAATTGGGTAAAATGACCCCCGAGGAGCGCCAGATTGCAGGACCCGCACTAAACGCCCTCAAGGATGAGATCAACTCGGCTCTTACCGCTAAGAAGGCGGCACTTGCGGATGCCGCTCTGGATGAGCGGCTGCGTACGGAATGGCTGGATGTCACCTTGCCATCGCGTCCGCGCCGTCAGGGTTCAATCCACCCTGTTAGTCAGGCCACCGAAGAATTGACCGCAATTTTCGCCGAGTTGGGGTTTTCGGTGGCCGAAGGGCCGCGGATCGAAACCGATTGGCATAATTTTGACGCTTTGAATATCCCCGGCCACCACCCCGCTCGGGCCGAGATGGATACGTTCTATATGCATCGGGCCAAAGGGGATAACCGCCCGCCGCATGTGCTGCGCACACATACCTCGCCGGTTCAAATCCGCTCGATGGAGCTGCAGGGCGCACCGATCCGCGTGATCTGCCCGGGCGGCGTTTACCGCGCCGATTATGACCAGACCCACACGCCGATGTTCCATCAGGTCGAGGGGTTGGCCTTGGACAAAGACATCTCGATGGCGAACCTGAAGTGGGTGCTGGAAGAGTTCGTTAAAGCGTTCTTTGAGGTCGACGACGTCGAACTGCGCTTCCGCGCCTCACACTTCCCATTCACCGAACCCTCGGCCGAGGTCGACATCCGCTGTTCCTGGGATAACGGTCAGCTAAAGATCGGCGAGGGCGACGACTGGATGGAGATTCTGGGGTCGGGCATGGTCCACCCCAAGGTGATTGCCGCTGGTGGGATTGACCCCGAGGTCTATCAGGGCTTTGCCTTCGGGATTGGCATCGACCGTCTGGCGATGCTGAAATACGGCATCCCTGATCTGCGGGCGTTCTTTGATTCAGACCTGCGCTGGCTGCGCCACTATGGGTTTGCCGCGCTGGATATGCCGAACCTGCATGGTGGTTTGTCGCGGTGAGCGAGGCTGAAGTAATTTCGGCGTGCGAGAATGTGCGCCGTGATTTCAATTGGCTCGTTCTTTCCGATCCTAAAGTATTGCAAGGTGCCCTTACCGTTCTTGCTGCAATGATAGCTGCTTCTACTGCGCTCTATATTGCCCTGAAAATTTATCCAATTCAGAAGCAAAAAGATAAAGACCTTCAAATTCAGGCCGAAACTAGATCCGTTTATGCTGAGACTATTGCGGTACTTGGAGCCTATTTCGGTTTGGTATGTCGAAAGGTGAATTACCTTGAAAGTAACAGTGAAGAATTGAAGTTAGCTTGGACCAGTGTAATTCACCAACAAGGTGTGGTACGCCTTTACGCTTCCGAGGCTGTGAACACTCGCGTAAATGGTTTTGTCAAATCGATGAGGATGTTCAAGGAAGTAAAGCTGAACGATGCCTTGAGAAAAGATGATCCACAGAAGTGGAAAACTGATAGGGCTGAGGCACTTAAAAATTGTAAAGCTGCTAGGAAGGCTATGGTGAGTGTTATGAGGTCAGATTTGCACCAATTGCCTGTCACCGACGAATTCCATGATAGTGTAGAAGACTAACTCGAGTCTACTGATTGATGTTGTAGATTTTTTGAAACGCCGTATTTCGAGCATTTTAACAACAAATTGACATGACACCGGGTGTTTGGTGGTTAGGCTCCGGACTTATGATCTATCGACTACTCTGCCTATACCTACTGATCGCGGTCCAAGCGACTGCTATCGAAACCTGCCACGGCGATGTGGCCTGCGACCTTGGTGACCGCTCGTACCATGTACTTGAACCGGATGGCTGGGACGGCGAAACGCCTTTGCCAGTGTTGCTGCATTTTCACGGTTGGGCACGGCAGGGCGATGTGGTGGTAAATCACTCGCGGATCGCTGGCGCGACCAAGCTGAGGGGCGTGTTGTTGGTGGCACCGAACGGTCAGCGCAAAACTTGGGATTTCTGGACCTCTGAAACCGACGATGTGGCCTTTGCGAACCGGGTTTTGGAGGATGTCGCCAAACGCTATCCAGTGGATCCTAAGCACATCTATGTGTCCGGCTATTCCTACGGCGGTGCTATGGCGTGGCGCTATGCCTGCCAGTCGGGTGATGGCACTGCAGCATTGCTGGCCGTTGCCGGTTCGATCCAGCAGACCGAAGACTGCCCTCAGGCCCCGCGCGAAGTGCGCCACGTGCACGGGCTAAGCGACACAGTCATGGATTTTCCAATAGGTCCGAATGGCGACAAGACCTATCCGGTTGCGCTTTGGCGCGATGCTTTTGATTGCCGGACAGCGACGCCGAGGGGCGACTGGAGCGTCGAGCCATTCCTGACGCTCAGCCGGATAGAATGGAGCGATTGCGCACAGGGGCAGGTGGTGCTGGACACGCATCCGGGCGGGCATTTTATCCCTCACGGCTGGATCGGTCGTCAGTTAGACGAACTTTTGGGCCGCAACCCCACCTATCCGTAACGCGCAACGCTTGCACCTTGGCCCAATCTTTGCCATTGCCTTGGCCGACTGGATGTTTGCCAAAAAAGGCTCCGCGCAATGAAATTCACTCTGTCTTGGCTGAAAGATCACCTCGAAACCGACGCGTCAGTAGACGAGATTGCCGAAACGCTAACCGATCTCGGCCTCGAGGTCGAAGAGATCGTGAACCCGGCGGACCGCCTTAAAGGATTTACGCTGGGTCGCGTCAAGCATGCTGAAAAGCACCCAGACGCAGACAAGCTGCGCGTTTGCACGGTTGAAACTGACGAAGGCGACCTGCAAATCATCTGCGGCGCACCGAACGCACGCGAGGGAATTACCGTAGTTGTCTGCAAGCCAGGCATGTACATCCCCGGTCTGGACTTGACGATCAATGTGGGCAAGATCCGCGGCGTCGAAAGCTTTGGTATGATGGCATCCGAGCGGGAGCTGGAGCTGTCAGACGAACATGACGGTATCATAGAACTGCCCACGGGCGAGGTCGGAGACAAGTTCGTCGACTGGCTGGCCGAGAATGACCCGGCCAAAGTTGATCCAATGATTGAAATCGCTATCACACCTAACCGCCCGGATGCATTGGGCGTTGCTGGGATAGCACGCGATCTGGCTGCTCGTGGCATCGGTAAGCTCAAAGAACGGGATTTTGCGCCTGTACCCGGAGATTTTGAAAGCCCAATCAAGGTGACGATTGATGACGACACGTTGGACGGATGCCCTCATTTCACCGGGCGTTTGATCAAAGGTGTCAAAAATGGTCCCAGTCCACAATGGCTGCAAGACCAGTTGAAGGCGATCGGGTTGCGTCCGATCTCGGCTTTGGTGGATATCACCAACTACATGACGTTTGATCATAACCGCCCTTTGCATGTTTTTGATGCAGACAAAGTTCAAGGAAATCTGCGCGTGCATCGCGCCAAAGGCGGCGAGAAGTTGGTTGCGCTGGATGAAAAAGAATACACTATTCAGCCTGGAATGATGCTGATTTCCGACGACAATGGGCCGGAATCAATAGCGGGTGTCATGGGAGGAGAGGAAACCGGCTGTACCGCAGATACAGTGAATGTATTTCTGGAAAGTGCTTTTTGGGATCACGTACAGATTGCCCTGACCGGGCGAGCGCTTAAGATCAACTCGGACGCGCGTTATAGGTTTGAACGTGGCGTCGACCCGGAATACACCCTGGAAGGGCTGGAACATGCCACTCAGATGATCCTTGATATCTGCGGAGGAGAGGCTTCGAACGTGGTCGAGGCAGGCAAGGCGCCGGATCACGCACGTTCTTACCGGCTGGATGCTGCGCGTGTGCAATCTCTGGTAGGCATGGACATCCCGGAAAGCGAACAGCGTCAAACCTTGACCCGCCTTGGATTTCAGTTGGACGGTGAAATGGCCAAAGTTCCAAGCTGGCGCCCGGATGTCATGGGTGAAGCCGATTTGGTGGAAGAGGTCGCCCGGATCGCATCGCTGACCAAACTTCAAGGCAAGCCATTGTCGCGTGCCAATAGCGGGATACCCAAGCCGGTTATGACCCCGTCTCAACGGCGCCAGTCTATGGCGCGGCGCACGTGTGCGGCGCTAGGTTACAATGAGTGTGTTTCCTACACTTTCATTGATCAGGCTTCGGCCGCGCTGTTTGGCGGCGGCGATGATACCACCATGCTGGAAAACCCGATCTCGTCGGAAATGAGCCACATGCGCCCGGATCTGTTGCCCGGGTTGCTTCAGGCTGCCGCCCGAAACCAGGCTCGCGGTTATTCCGACTTGGCTTTGTTCGAGGTGGGCCCGGTTTTTCACGATGGCGAGCCTGGCGATCAAACGACGCAAATCGCCGGTCTTCTGGTTGGAAATAGTGGTCCTAAAGATGTGCACAGAGCGTCTCGCTCGGTGGACGTGTTTGACGCCAAGGCTGACGCCGAAGAAGTTCTTGCGGCTATAGGAGCGCCAGAAAAAGTTCAGATCATGCGTGGAGCAAATTCTTGGTGGCATCCGGGGCGGCACGGAAAAATCTGTTTAGGACCCAAAAAAGTGCTGGGTGTGTTTGGTGAGTTGCACCCACGCGTTTTGCAGGCGATGGACGTCAAAGGACCAGCGGTGGCATTTGTCGTATGGCCGCAAGAAGTTCCTATGCCGCGTAAGTCCGGTGCAACGCGGTCGGCTTTGGAACTGCGGGACCTGCAGGCGGTCGAACGTGATTTTGCGTTCGTGGTCGACGCGCAGGTTGAGGCATTGACACTTGTCAATGCAGCGGCGGGTGCTGACAAGGTTCTGATTGATAATGTGCGCGTCTTTGATGAGTTCATCGGCGGCAATGTAGGCGACGGCAAGAAATCTCTGGCCATTACAGTGCGTCTTCAACCTTCAGAAGCGACCTTGAAAGATCAGGATATCGAAGCGGTCAGCGCGAAAATTGTCGAAAAAGTCGCTAAGGCAACAGGCGGCGTTCTGCGCGGCTAGAGTCGCTTCGCCCATGGTTTGATCACTTTGGTAAGGCGAGAGCCATTTATCTACTTTGGTTACCTGAAAAGGAGAAAGAAATGCTGAAGGTTTACCTTTCCGGAGAAATACACACCGATTGGCGCGAACAGATTATCGATGGCGCACGTGGCTTAGAGGTAACTTTTAGCAGCCCAGTGACTGATCATGGTGCAAGCGATGATTGCGGCGTAGCCATTTTGGGAGGCGAGCCAAACAAATACTGGCACGACCACAAAGGTGCCATGCTCAACGCAATTCGTACCCGAAAAGGGATCTCGGACTCTGATGTCGTTGTTGTTCGTTTTGGCGACAAATACAAACAGTGGAACGCGGCATTTGACGCGGGTTATGCCTCGGCTTTGGGCAAATCGATCATCGTGTTGCACGGTCCCGATCATCAGCATGCGCTGAAAGAGGTGGATGCCGCTGCTTTGGCTGTTGCGGAAGAACCAGGACAGGTAGTTGAGATTCTGCGATATGTTTTAACCGGAAAATTGTCTGATTAGCCAAATGCAAAGATCGCGAACGGATATTTTGAGCCGTTCGCGCTGATTTACAAACTAGTCGCGTGCCGGTATCGACCTGCCTTTCTGAACCGCGGGCCTGGCAAGGAAACGGTCAAGATAGATCGGAAGGTTGGTAAACTCATCCCACCCCACGACGTCTTTGGTGCCATAAAAATCCAGCGCGGTTAACCATGATGCAATGGCAATGTTTGCTATTGAATAGTCCCCGGCGATCCAATCCTGGCCGTCAAGCTGTGTATTCAAAACGTTCAGCAAACGTTTGGCTTCGTCACGATAACGCGCGCGCGGACGAGGATCTTCGATTTCACTGCCGGCAAATTTATGAAAATACCCAAGTTGACCCAGCATCGGGCCAATACCACCCATTTGGAACATCAGCCACTGGGTGATGCGATGTCGTTCAGACGGTGACCGCCCAAGGAGTGTGCCGCTTTTTTCTGCGAGATAAAGTAGTATCGCTCCACTTTCGAATAGCCCAATTGGCTGACCATCGGGTCCGTCTGGATCAACGATTGCCGGAATTTTGTTGTTGGGGTTGAGCGATAGGAATTCGGGGCTTTTGACATCCGCATCAGCAAGAGTGACCAGATGCGGTTCATAGGCAAGCCCGGTCTCTTCCAACATAATTGACACCTTTATGCCGTTTGGCGTTGGGAACGAATATAGCTGAATCCTTTCAGGCCATTGCGGGGGCCATTTTGACATGATCAGGAATGAGCTTACATCCAGCATCGGAGGTTCCTTTCTCGTGCAACTCATGGGCACTTTGACAAAACCACGTCACCTTGTCAGTTCCGGAACTGTGCGTAAAAGGTCAGCAGATGTTTGCAGGGGAACACTTGGGGGGAAAACCATGCAATCCGGCCCCTAGACCCAACAAGAACTTTGGAACAAACTCACTTATGATCCCCGCGCTAGATGCCCGGGTATGCTGTCGAAAAGGAGATGCGCGTGGAAGAAGTTGCAACACAGGTGGGCGCGTTCGGTCCATTGATTATGAACGCGATCAAAGCCCTGATTGTATTGGTGCTCGGCTGGATTTTGGCCGGAGCGATAAGCGGTGTGGTCCGCCGTCGGATAAACGCGACACCACATATCGACCCGACACTTGGAAATTTCGTTGCCAGCCTGGTCAAATGGGTGCTTTTGGCGATTGTGTTCGTTGCAGTATTAGGGATCTTTGGCATTCAGGCTACCAGCATTGTCGCTATTCTGGGTGCTGCATCGTTGGCGATCGGTCTTGCCCTTCAAGGGACACTCAGCGATCTTGCCGCGGGCGTGATGTTGGTTGTTTTCCGGCCATACAAACTGGGGCAATACGTTGATATTGGTGGAACTGCTGGGACGGTCAAAGACCTGAACCTTTTCACGACAGAGCTTGTTACCCCGGACAATGTTCAAATCATCGTGCCGAATGGTCAGGCATGGGGGTCGGTTATTACAAACTATTCAGCTCACGATACTCGACGCGTCGATCTGGTGTTTGGCATCGATTATGGTGACAGCGCAGATGATGCAATGCAGATTATTTTGGACGTAGCAAAAGCCGATGAGCGCATTCTGGGCGATCCGGAGCCTTGGGTAAGGGTGACGAATCTGGGTGACAGTTCGGTCGACCTGACGGCGCGTCTTTGGTGCGCGGCAGATGATTATTGGGACGTCAAATTCGAACTGACAAAAACCATCAAAGAAGCCTTTGACGCAAAGGGAGTTTCGATCCCATACCCGCATTCGGTGGAGATCCAAAGGCAGGGCTGAAAGCCAAGGACCCTGTGTCCAGAAGTGTGAAATGGCAGTACTTCAAAACGAAAAGTGCCGCGCGATTCGCGCGGCACCTTTTTTTGATTAGACAGAAGACTTTTCCAAACCGTGTCATAAACGGCGAATTTAGCTAGGATTTAATGACAACCGACGGAGAGACGACGTCGATCCCAAGAGCCTTGCCAACAGCGTAATAGGTCAGTTGGCCCGCGTGGATGTTCAAACCTGCCAACAGGTGCGGATCGTCTTGACATGCCTTTTTCCAACCCTTGTCTGCCAGGGCCAAAAGAAATGGCATAGTGGCGTTTCCAAGAGCAATGGTTGACGTTCTCGCGACCGCGCCGGGCATATTGGCGACGCAATAATGCATAATCCCGTCCACTTCATAGATCGGGTCCGCATGCGTGGTTGCCTTTGAGGTTTCAAAGCAACCGCCTTGGTCTATTGCTACATCAACCAAAACCGCGCCGGGTTTCATTGTCGACAGCTGTGCGCGGGTCACTAACTTGGGAGCAGCCGCCCCCGGGATAAGCACCGCGCCAATTACCATGTCGGCATCCTGAATCAGTTCGGCAGTTGCGCCCGCGGTTGAATACTGGTTCTTGAACGTTCCGCCGAATACGTCGTCCAGATAACGCAGGCGCGGCAGGGATCGATCCAGCACGGTGACGTCTGCGCCCATGCCTGCAGCGATTTTAGCGGCGTGAGTGCCTACAACTCCGCCCCCAATGACGACGATCTTGGCCGGACCCACACCAGGCACGCCGCCCATCAGCACACCGCGACCGCCATTGGCCTTTTGCAGTGTCCACGATCCGACCTGTGGCGCAAGGCGGCCTGCAACTTCGGACATTGGCGCCAGCAGCGGCAACCCTCCGTTAGCGTCAGTGACGGTTTCATAAGCAATCGCGGTACAGCCCGATTCCAACAAATCGTGGGTCTGATCGGGGTCAGGCGCCAAATGCAAGTACGTAAACAGCAATTGACCTTCGCGTAGCATTTTGCGTTCGACCGCCTGTGGTTCCTTGACCTTCACGATCATGTCGGCCGTTGCGAACACCTCTTCCGCGGTGTCGACTATTCGAGCGCCGGCCGCGACATATGCTTCGTTTTCAAAGCCGGAACCCGTTCCAGCATTGGTTTCGATGATGACCTCATGCCCGTGTGCCACGGCTTCGCCAGCTGCGTTTGGGGTCATTCCTACACGGAACTCCTGAGGCTTGATTTCTTTGGGGCAACCGATCTTCATTGAGGTTCTCCATACATAAACTGCCTAAATTATGTGCAAAATTGAGCGCAATTTTTGTGAAACTCTGCTTGTGAAAATCAAACAACGCGGGAATTTATTCGACAATAAGGCCAAGTCATGCAATAGACGTGCGCAAATGAGTTTGGATGCAACCGATCGTAAGATTCTAACTGCGCTGCAGCGCAAAGGGCGGATGTCCAATTCCGAGTTGTCGGATCAGGCAAACCTTTCGCCTTCGGCCTGCCACCGCAGAGTGCAACGTCTGGAGGCCGAAGGCTATATAAAGGACTACGTCGCCCTGCTGGACGCCCGCAAAATGAATGTCCCGACAACGGTTTTCGTTGAAATCACGTTGCAGGGACAAGCCGAAGAAGTCCTGAACGCCTTTGAAAAGGCCGTAGCCCGGATCCCGGACGTATTGGAATGCCATTTGATGGCTGGCACAGCGGATTACATTCTGAAGGTTGTTGCGGAAAATACAGAAGATTTCGCACGTATTCACCGCCAATACCTGTCTCGCCTACCCGGCGTGGCCCAAATGCAGAGTTCTTTTGCGTTGCGAACTGTATTCAAAACGACCGCACTTCCGGTGTGACCTTTAAAGCGCCAAAAGTCTTCGGATTCATCTCCCAAATTGATAGGTGCACACAAATTCAGCTGTTTGGATTAGCGACGTCCCGGAGGTTCTGGTTGCGTCAATTCTCGCGCTTGTATCCTATTGCCGAACGGGCCACATTTAAACTCTGGCGCTTTAGGTTGCATTGCCAAAGGGCTGCGACTTTTTGGCGAAATCGCAACCTTGACGACATATGTAGTTTACACAGCGCCGATACGGTCCGGACCCGAAGAATTATAAGGAGCAGACCTTGGCACACGACATTAATGACGCTGCGCAGGACTGGTTGGAAGCTGAACTGGAAGACACGCTCGACGAAGATTTCGAGATCGAATTCAATGAGCCGATGCTTTCAATGGAGATCCGAAAAATCTATCGCGAACAGCATCCAGATATGCTGGACCGAAAGCTGTATTTCCGCAATCTTCTGCGTCTGCAGGCTGAATTGATCAGAGTTCAGGATTGGGTTCAGCATACAGGTGCCAAGGTGTGCATCCTGTTTGAGGGTCGCGACAGTGCCGGCAAGGGCGGTGTGATCAAGCGGATTACTCAACGTCTGAATCCGCGAGTCGCCCGAGTGGTCGCCTTGCCCGCACCAAGCCGCCGCGAACAAAGCCAATGGTATTTTCAGCGCTATGTCCCGCACTTACCCGCAGCTGGCGAAATCGTTCTGTTCGATCGTTCATGGTATAACCGAGCGGGTGTCGAGCGGGTTATGGGATTTGCAAGCGAAAGTCAGGTCGAACAGTTTTTTCAAGACGTTCCTGAATTTGAACGTATGCTGGTTCGTTCAGGAATTATTTTGTTAAAATACTGGTTTTCAATCACGGATGAGGAACAGCAGTTGCGGTTTTTGATGCGGATTCATGATCCTATGAAGCAATGGAAGCTGTCGCCTATGGATTTGGAGTCTAGAATTCGTTGGGAGGCGTATACGAAGGCCAAGGAAGATATGTTCTTCCGCACCAACATTCCCGAAGCGCCTTGGTATATCGTGGAAGGAAACGACAAGAAACGTGAGCGCCTGAATTGTATCGAGCACCTTTTGACCAAAATACCTTATGATGATGTTCCGCAGGAAAAGGTAACGCTTCCTGATCGTCGTTATAACCCCGAATACGAGCGCCGTATTTTGCCAGACGAGTTGCATGTGCCCAAGATTTATTGAATCAGGCAGATATTGGATACGGGACACGGAGCCCCGTATCCAAATTTCGATCACCCGAAATCAAAGGCCCAGTTTACTTCATATGCTGCAGTGCAGTCGAAATCCTGACTTGATTCATCGATTGCGCCTTCTTCTTCGGCGAATGTCTCTTCTTCGTCAGAGCCAAGGCTGAATGCAAAGTCGAAATCATTTGGCTTGGACTCAGGTTGAGCCCACTTTGATTTATTCCAATCGAACTGATCGAAGCGAGCCTTCAAGGTGTTCACCATTTCTTCGACCTCAACCAAAAAGGCCTGCACGTCAAATTCTTTGATGTCAGTTACATCAGATTCCACGACTGCTTTTTCGTATGGCTCGTCTTTGCTTTCGACCGGTTCAACGATGTCTTCCGAGACTGTTTCATCCCTGCTTTCTAACGGTTCCGCAACATTTTCCTCGACAGGTTTTTCGCCGCTTTCAACCGGCTCGGCGATTTCCTCTTCGATTTTTTCGTATTCGCTTCCGTCAGGCTCTGCGACGATTTCTTCAACGGTTTCGTCGTTGTCTTCAACCGGTGTCACAACGGTTTCTTGAGTGGGCGGGTCAATTTCTTCCACTGGTTCCGCAGTAACTTCTTCGGCGGTTTGATAATCGTCTTCGATCGGTTCGACGGTTTCTTCCTCGACAGGTTGCAGAGATTCTTCTGCAGGTTGGGTCGGGATAGGTTCTACAAAAGCCAGGCCTTGATCCAGCAGAACCGGAGCGCTGGTCGTGGCGAAGTTCTGAGTAACCATGACCGCGTCATAGCCCCGCATATCACCGGTCTCGATGCCGATGCCAATATACCTGAAATCAGGGTTGAGTATGTTGGCACGGTGACCCGGGCTGCTCATCAAATTCTCATGCAGTTGTGCAACATCATCGCTGATACCAGGCGCGCCGCGTTCGGATTGCCACGCGATATTCTCGCCTGACCGCCAACTGCCTTCAAAATCGAATCCAGCTGCCCGCATCCGCTGGGTTGCGGATGATCCGTCTTCACCTGTGTGGCTAAATCTGTCCGTATCCAGCATCCAGGCGCTGTGATCCTCTGATGAATCATTCAGTTGGGTTTCCATTAGCAGTGGATCCAATCCGCGGGATTCGCGCTCTTGGTTAATCAGCGCCAGCATTTCCCACTCGATTGTACTTGCTGTCGACATTTATGCCTCCGTTTGTTCACGTCCTTTCGGACGCGACCAGTTACAGAGGGATTTTGGTTGGTAGAAAAGCGTCCGGCGCAATCAGATCAGGTATTGGCAAGGTGGTGCTGGCTTGGATGATTCGGTTGGCTGCAATATGCCGGTCCAAACGGTCCAGCGCGCGGTCGGCAAATTACCGCAAGCAACCCACGGCCTATCGGCGAATAACGTCTGATCCAAAAACGACAAACCCCCGGGCGCCGCCTCGGGGGTCGTCAAATAGTGTCATCCAAAGCTGGACGAGACGCAGATCTCAGAGCAGACCTTCGCGCTGGGCTTTCTTACGTGCCAGTTTGCGGGCACGGCGGATCGCTTCAGCTTTCTCGCGCGCTTTCTTTTCCGACGGCTTCTCGAAATGTTGCTTAAGCTTCATTTCACGGAACACGCCTTCGCGCTGCAGCTTTTTCTTCAGGGCACGAAGCGCCTGATCGACATTGTTGTCGCGAACACTAACCTGCATGTGGTTGTCACCACCTTTCTAGATAGAGTTGCAAGGATTTGCAGGAGGTGGCCGTATAGCAAAGCGCACCTATCTTGTCTAGTACTAGGCCAGAATCGGAGAAACGCAATGACAGTGACTTACGAAGACACGAAGCAAAAGCTGTTGGATGCTATTCTGGACCATGTGCCATTTGACGGCTGGTCCGAGGTGAGCTTTCGCGCCGCAGTCGCCGATTGCGGTCTGGATGAAGGCATGGCTCGTATCATTTGTCCTCGCGGCGCAGTGGAGTTGGCATTGGCGTTCCACGCGCGCGGTGATGCAGAAATGTTGGAGCGGATAAAGTCCGAAGATTTAAGTGGGCTGAAGTTCCGCGAAAAAATTGCAGCAGCAGTTAGGTTTCGTTTGCAAGCCGTACACGATAAAGAGGCGGTTCGCCGGGGGGTCACTCTGTTTGCTCTGCCGATGTATGCAGCGGACGGAGCGAAGGCGATTTGGGGCACATGCGATCAGATTTGGGATGCGCTTGGTGACATCTCAGACGATGTGAACTGGTATACCAAACGCGCGACTTTGTCCGGTGTTTATTCCTCGACCCTGTTGTATTGGTTGGGGGATGACAGTCCAGATAATCAAAAAACGTGGGAATTTCTTGATCGCCGCATAGAGGGTGTAATGCAGTTTGAAAAGCTCAAGGCGCAAGTTAACGGGAACCCGCTCTTGAAACCCTTACTGTCTGTCCCCAACTGGCTGGCTGGACAAATTAAGGCACCGGTTCGGATGCGGGCTGACCTTCCCGGTTTGCTTAACCCCCGAAAGTAATCTGAACTTGCGACTGGGCCTTTAGCCTGATGCCTGTTAGGCAATCGGCAAAGGAGATTGGCAGATGACACAGATGATGCGCGCCGTTGAAATAACGACACCTGGTGGCCCGGATGTTTTGCAACTGACCGAACGTCCGGTTCCGAAACCTGGACACGGTCAGGTTGTCATCAAGGTCGCCTACGCCGGCGTTAATCGCCCTGATGCCCTGCAACGGGCAGGGGCCTATGATCCGCCGCCGGGTGCAAGCGACTTGCCGGGCCTTGAGGCATCCGGCGAAATTGTTGCTGTTGGTGAAGGTATTGAAGGTTTGGCGGTTGGCGATCAAGTCTGCGCGTTGTTACCCGGTGGCGGATACGCAGAGTACGTTGCGACACCGGCTGCGCATTGTCTGCCTGTGCCGTCTGGAATGGGCCTAAAAGAAGCTGCTTGCCTGCCTGAGACCTTCTTTACTGTATGGTCTAATGTGTTCACTCGAGGAGGGTTGAAGGCCGGTGAAAGGTTTCTGGTTCATGGCGGCTCCAGCGGGATTGGAACAACGGCAATCCAACTGGCACACGCGTTCGGCGCCCGGGTTTTTGCCACAGCAGGATCAGACGAAAAATGTGCCGCCTGTGTCAGCCTCGGAGCCGAAAAAGCGATAAATTACAAAGATGAAGACTTTGTTGCCGTCATGCGCACTGAAGGCGGCGCGAATTTGATCCTCGACATGGTTGGCGGGGATTACATTCCCCGAAACCTCAAAGCCTTGGCCGAAGATGGCCGTCTGGTCCAGATCGCTTTCCTTCAAGGACCAACAGTTGAGGTCAACTTTGCGCTTATGATGGTCAAGCGTCTGACTTTAACCGGGAGTACGTTACGACCGCAAAGTAATCTGGCCAAGGCGCTTATTGCGCAAGATTTGCTTGAGGCTGTTTGGCCGTTGCTCGAGGCCGGGAAAGTCGCTCCAGTTATGGATAGCGAGTTTGATCTGACGGACGCCGCGTCGGCGCACACGCGAATGGAAAGTTCGGGCCACATCGGAAAGATCGTTCTTAAGGTTGCAGACTAAAGTCCCGAACCAATGGTCACGCTATGGCACGCCGGTACAGATGCCAGGTGGCATGGCCTAGTACCGGCATAACGATGATCAGGCCAAGCAGCAGCGGAATAGCACCAAGCAGCAGCAAGGCCGCGACTATGAAACCCCACGTAAGTATTACGCCCGGATTTTCTCGCAGGACCCGAACTGAGGTCACCACTGCGATCGGTAGCCCGACTTTCTTGTCCAGCAGCAAGGGGAAGCTGACAACACTAATAGCAAGTGCCACAAGCGCGAAAACAAACCCGATCGCAGTTCCCAGTATAATCATAACCCAGCCAGTGCTTGTGGTGAAAACCTCAGTCACAAAGGCACTGAAAGAAACGGGCGAATCGGGCCCAAGTGTTTGTGAATAGAGACTTTGTGCCACCATTAGCCAGATCAAAAAAAGAACTATCAGGTAAAACCCCAATGCCAGAATTGCGCCAAACGAGGGCGAGCGAAATACTCCAAAGGCGTCTAGCCAATGAACTTCGCCTCCCGACTCTCTTTTCCGGCTAATTTCATACAGCCCAACGGCGGCCACTGGCCCTATCAGTGCAAATCCAGCGATCAGCGGTGCCAGAAGCGGGATCATGTTCATGTTTAGTCCGAAACCGAACATCAACAAACCTGCAATTGGGTAAATTAGCACGACAAAGATTGCGTCGGCGCGGGTTTCGAGGAAGTCCCGATAACCAGCGCGAAGACAGTCGCGCACATCCTGAATAGTAAGCCTTTTAACCATAGGAAGTTGTTGAGTGTCCGAACTGCCTACCCTGGAAAGGCTTTCCGCAATATGTGAACTGGTCGCACCAAGATTTCTAGCGGCCCAACTGATTGGATTTCCGATTGTTTTGCCCATGATCATCCCCTCCACAGCGCTTTGGCGCGTAAGGATGCATCCGGTTTTTTGGGTGTCCGGACCGAATGATCCTTCAACGCCTAATTGAATTATACCACATTATGGCGTTTATGTCTTTCCGAGCCTGCGGATTGAATGGATTGCCCTATCGTTCGGGCGTGATAGCTTTGCTCTATAACAGAGGGAGGTCACCATGCAGCTGACGGCAAAGACCGTAGTTATTCACGAAACCGGCGGTCCCGAAGTTCTGCGGATCGAAGAACGCCATGTTGGCGATCCGGGTCCGGGAGAGGTTCGCATCCGGCATCAGGCCTGCGGACTGAACTTCATAGACGTATACCAGCGCAGCGGTCTTTATCCGTTGGCATTGCCTCATGCTTTGGGGATGGAGGCCGCCGGTGTTATCGAAGCCGTGGGTGAGGGTGTCACTCATTTGAGTCAGGGACAAAGGGCGGCTTATGCCAGTGCCCCTCCGGGTGCATATGCACAGGCTCGAGTGATGCCAGCAGCGCAAGTCTGTCCATTGCCTGAAAGCATCTCTTTCCGAACCGCAGCTGCGATGATGCTAAAAGGGATGACCGTGGAATATTTGTTCCATCGGACCACTCCGTTGAAGCGCGGGGATACGGTTCTGTTTCATGCTGCGGCGGGCGGAGTGGGCCTGATCGCCTGCCAATGGGCCAAGTCTGAAGGGATCACGCTGGTAGGCACCGCTGGTACGGATGAGAAATGCAGCCTCGCGCAATTCAATGGTGCGGCCCATTGCATAAACTACCGTACCGAGGACTTTGTTGCGCGTGTTGCGGAAATCACCGACGGAAAAGGCGTCGATGTTGTGATGGATTCCGTGGGTGCGGACACGTTTGAGCGATCTTTGGATTGCCTCAAGCCGCTGGGTATGATGATTTCCTTCGGCAATGCTTCTGGGCCAGTGCCGCCCTTGGACATAGGGGTTTTGGCGCAAAAAGGATCGCTTCGGCTGACACGACCGACTTTATTTACGCATATCTCGGACCCCAGTGTCTGTCAGGCCATGGCGAGGAGGTTGTTTGGCAAGGTTGAGGGCAAGGAAGTCAAGATACACGTTGATCAGCAATTCCCATTAGAGGATGTCGCCAACGCGCATCGCGCACTTGAAGCGCGGCAAACCACCGGCAGTACAATTTTAGAACCATAGATTTACTTATATTCGATTTAGTATGACCGATACGCGTCTACCTTCAGCGACAGAAACTATCGGCACCATTTGTAGTTGAAGCACAAACAAATTTGGCGGCAGGATTCCTGCCGCCAATAGTTTCGCACTCTCAGCGCTTTATTACTGCTGTAACTCCGCCGGGGTTTTGTCAGCAATCGTTTCCCAGTTGTTGCTGGCCTGTTCGATAAATCCGGGAATGTCACCCTCCCAACGTTTCTGGATGCCTTCGGACAGGTTCAGATACAGCTTGTTGTCCACGATCTTCCAATAGTTAGGGTCGCCGTCAAACTTGAAACCCATCGCGGCTCCGAACGCGCAATAGCCTCCGTAGGCCGGTAGGTACGCCTCCGGATTTGCCTCAAACGCAGTCTTGTTGTCTTCGTTGGCAAAGCGATAGGTTGCGTCGTTGTGCAATGTGGTTATCTGCCAATCACCCTTGGTGGGTTGACCTTCGGTGAAGTATGCGACGGGGTCATAGCCCTGAAGTGCCAGCCCAGTCGTACTTGTGTTAAGTTCTACGCCGGCCGCCAATGCCGAGCTTGCGATGGCGACTGAAAGTGCAACGCCGCTAATGATGGATTTGATCCTGTTCATGTTTTCATCCTTCGAGCACGGATCGTTTTCAAGCATCCAAATTTTGCTTTGACGACCCAGATTAAGTTGTCCGTGCCTCCTGTAATTGAAGGTCACGCCATCCGAGTTGGGAAACGCCGAGTTCACGTTCAAAGCAATCAATCGTGATTGTGCAGGTACTAAGGGCAGCTGTTCAAAAATGCAGAGAAAGCCCAGATTTTTACAGACCCAGCGCAGTCAGGACTTTCCGATTTTAGGCTCGGTTCCAGCGCGAATACGAGCCAGATTGGCACTGTGCCGCCAATATACTAACAGGGTCAGAATAACGCCCAGTATGAAGGTGGAGCCGTCTGTCAGTATCACTACCCACGTGGTCGACAAAGCCGCCGCAACAAGTGCGCCCAAAGACGAAATTCTCCATATTGCTGCTGCGACAAGCCAAGTCAGGCAGCAACAAACCCCGACGCGCCAGTCTAGTGCCAGCCATAGCCCTAGAAAGGTTGCCACGCCTTTTCCGCCCTTGAACCCAAGCCAGGCCGGAAAACAATGACCCAGAAAAACCGCAAGTGCGGCAGCTTGCGCCGCATCCTCTCCAGCCAAGGAACGAGCCAAAAGAACCGCCGCCGCACCCTTCGCCGCGTCCATAAGAAGCGTTAACGCGGCTGCGGCCTTGTTTCCGGTTCGTAATACGTTGGTTGCACCGATGTTTCCTGAACCGATATTGCGCAAGTTCCCTAGACCCATCGCACGGGCAATGATCATACCAAACGGTATAGAACCCATAAGATACCCCAGCGCAGCCCAAAGAATGAGCTGAGTTGTTGTACTATCAAAGATCGGCATCAGGTTCTCCGGTAGACTTCTTCGCCAGCGACGTAAGTTGCGGTGACCTTACCCTGCAATCTTTGCCCGTCAAATGGAGTATTCTGAGATTTTGATTTGAGAGTGAAGCGGTCCAGAACAAAAGGAACGTCGGGATCAAATAACACCAGATCGGCCGGAGCACCTATTGCCAATCGACCACTATTAAGCCCCAGTCGTTTGGCAGGATTCAGGGCCATGGCCCTGAACAAAGATGGCAGGTCCAATTGCTCCGCGTGATACAGCCTCAACGCTGCGGGCAATAGAGTTTCAAGCGCGACCGCGCCCGACGCGGCCTCTTCAAATGGAAGACGTTTGCTTTCTTCGTCCTGAGGCGTGTGCATTGAACTGATAGTGTCTATTAAACCAGTCCGAACGGCTTCTATAACTGCTAAACGGTCATCCTCCGAACGCAGTGGTGGCTTTACCTTAAAGAACGTACGGTAGTCGGCCACGTCAATCTCATTCAACGTTAGATGATGAATTGACGTTCCTGCCGTTATGTCCAACCCGTTTCGCTTTGCTCGTTCCAGAGCGGGCAGGGCGCGCGCTGTGGTGATCTGATCGGCATGATACGCGGCCCCGGTCATTTCCAACAAAGTGATGTCTCGGTCCAGCCCCATTCGCTCGGCCATTGGGGACACGGCCGGCAGACCGCGCAGCGCGGCAAACTTTCCGCTGGTCGCTGCTGCACCGCCGCTCAGACCGGGTTCTTGTGGGTGAGCAATCACTAATGCTCCGCAGGTTTTCGCGTAGGTCAGCGCACGCGAGAAGACCTTGGTGTTGACGACGACATGATCGCAATCCGTGAACGCGACGGCGCCAGCATCTTGCAGAAATCCGATTTCGGTCATCTCGCGCCCTTCCCGACCCTTGGTTAAGGCGGCCATGGGAAGCACGTTGACAGGAGTATCTGCCTGCGCACGGCGAGTGACAAATTCCAGACTTTCGGGTGTATCGATAGCTGGAGAAGTGTCAGGGCGCGTGACTATGGTAGTCACACCGCCTGCAGCTGCTGCGAGCCCAGCGGACTTATAGCTTTCCTTGTGTCGCTCGCCCGGTTCGCACACTTTGACGCCAATATCGACGATACCAGGCCCGAGGCACTGACCGCCACAGTCAATTGTTTGTTCGTCGGAAACAGGTGGAGTACCCTCTCCCCTCGCGGCGATGTGACCTTCAGCGATTTGCAGCCATCCGATAAAGTCCTCACTGCTTTCCGGATCAATCAAGCGGGCATTTGTGAAGGTTATGGTGCTCATGCCATTGCCCTTTCGATCGCGGCTTTCGTTGCTGCGGGGTCAGATTGGTACTTGATCAGGTGTTTTTCACCACCATTGGTAACGATCTGAACAAAGCTGCCCATCTTGTTGACCGCTGCAATCTGGATTAGCGGGACTTTGCGGGGGCCAGGACCTGTAAGTGCAGTATCCGTCATCTGCCAACTGGTGGCCAATTCCTCCGAGGCCAGATACCAGGCGCGAACAGTGACTGCGGCAAGGCCCGCGGGAGCGCCTGTCCAGACGTAGGGATTACCAATCACCCACAACACAATCATTGCGCCAGCCATGGCCCCGGCCGCAAGCCACGCGTTGGTACGAATATAGGCCGCCTTGCTCGGTGCGAAAGTTACAGGATCATCCAAAGTAAGCCTCCTATGACAGTTACAAATGCCACAGCTAAAATGGCTGACCCAATTCTGCGCGGATTAGTGTCTTGTTCCAAAATCTGATGCCCAGAGAATGGCAAGGCGCTCTCAGTTTCGATTTTCCCGCCGGACCAGTTTGTGACCGCCTCAGTAAACAGGCCAACCAAACGAACCCTGGGATCGAGCGTCAGCGTTGCCTCACGACCGCGAAAGGCGGCGCTCCGCACGACCAAAACCCAACCTTCAATGGCACCCAGCTTTTCTCGGTTCAGTTGGTCGTCTGAAATACCGCAACCGTCGAGCAAATAGCCATATAGGCCCAAATCCTCGAGATCTGAGACCGGGAATATGTCGATCTGTTCTGCGTCAAGCCCTGTGACGCCAAGAACCTGGTCGACCGCGCCTGGTTCGCGTAGAAACTTCGCTTCTTCGGGACGCATGTCCAAGTGAAACAGGCGCAGTACGCCGCGTTCGTAAGGTGCTATGTTCAGATCGTTCATGCGGCCTCGGTAAGGTTGCGGGCCAGAAGTTCCATCGCGGCCATACGAACTGCGACGCCCATTTCGACTTGTTCCTGGATAACAGACCTATTGATGTCGTCTGCCAGTGTTCCGTCAATCTCGACACCTCGGTTCATCGGCCCTGGGTGCATAACTATGGCTTTGGGTTTGGCCAGTGCCAGCTTGGCAGCATCAAGACCATAGCGGTGATAGTATTCCCGTTCCGAAGGGATAAACCCACCATCCATCCTCTCTCGTTGCAGGCGCAACATCATCACAACATCAACTTCCCGTAGGCCTTCGCTCATGTCGTCGTAGATTTCCGCACCGAATTCGGCGAATTGTGCGGGCACTAAAGTAGGAGGGCCAATCAGCCTGATGCGGTTCTCCATTTTGCCAAGTAAAATCAGGTTTGACCGTGCCACGCGGCTGTGGGCGACATCACCGCAGATAGCGATGTTCAACCTGTGCAACCGACCTTTGGCGCGGCGAATGGTCAATGCGTCAAGCAACGCCTGAGTAGGGTGTTCGTGCCGACCATCACCTGCGTTCAGAACTGCGCAATTTACCTTTTGCGCCAGCAAGTCGACCGCGCCGGAATGGGGATGCCTTACAACCAGCAAATCTGGGTGCATTGCGTTTAAGGTCATCGCCGTGTCGATCAGCGTTTCGCCTTTTTTGATCGAACTTGCCTGCATCGCCATATTCATGACGTCTGCGCCCAACCGCTTACCAGCCAGTTCAAAACTGGCTTGGGTTCGGGTTGAGTTTTCAAAGAACATGTTGATCTGGGTAAGACCTGAAAGTACATCAGAGTGCTTGGCTGAGCGACGGTTCAGGTCCACGTATTTTTCGGCCAGATCTAGAATAGCGGTAATATCGGATTGCGACAGATGTTCGATGCCAAGTAGGTGACGATGGGCGAAACTCATGGGCTGGCTCCTGTCTGACAATCGGGCCGCTTATATGAAGCTGCAAGGCACCTGGCAACCTAAGGTTCAGCGTCTTCGGGCAGTTTAGTGCATCCACCTTCGGGCAAACATTGCTCGCCGGGCTTGCACCATTTGCCATATCCACAATCGATTGCTTTCATTGGAACACATCCTTGGTGTTGCGAACACTTGAAACCCGGCCTGCATTGCGATCCGGTTTCCTCGCACAGGAACCAGCCCGGGCGCGAACATCCCCCACCGGGCAAGCAAGCTGAGCCCGGCGCACATGTAAGCCCATCATCGCATCTGGTCGGCGGAGTGGGGTCGAATTCGGGCGATGTGCGTTCACATTCGCCACGAGCGTTGCAGAAGCTTCCGCCCGGACAATCAAGTCGCGAGACACATTTATTAGCTCCTATTGGCGCACAGCGGGTTCCGCCTGCTACGCAGCGTTCAAATGGGCCACAGGATCGTCCGCCGCCACAATAATTCCCGCCGGGTTGTATACAGTGGCCGTCAAAGCTGCATCTTTGCCCGGCTGAGCAGCAGCGAGCGCCGCATTTGATTTGGCCGCCTCTGCATTGGCCAGGTCTGTCGTGAAATGTGGCCGAGGCCGGGCCGCTTGCCAACGAGGCAAGGATCAGTCCGATCAGAAGGAATCGCAAGGTCAACAACATGGATGCGTGCATCGTCTGTGCGTACCGTTCGTATATCAAGTTCTATTCGCTTTCCCTCAGCCCAAAGGAGGGTAAATTAGTTCCATGGAATCGGGCTTGGACATTCACACCGCGCGGGCTCTGCTGGAATGGCAGATCGAACTCGGCGTAACCGAGGCGATTGGTGACGCGCCAGTGGATCGTTATGCGCTTCCGGATACTGGACCAAAGTATAAAAAACCTACCGCGAAACCTGCCACACCTGTGAAGTCTGAGTCGTTAGACGCAGCTTTAGTTGCTCAGCAGGCTGCAACCGCCGCTGGGACGCTTTCAGATTTACGGGCTGCGATGGAGGCGTTCGATCTGTGCGAACTGAAACGCGGTGCGCGTCAACTTGTTTTTGCAGACGGAACCCCGTGCTCACCGGTTATGATTATCGGTGAAGCTCCGGGGCGTGACGAAGATCGCGAGGGTAAGCCTTTTGTGGGCCGCGCCGGGCAGTTATTGGACCGGATGCTGGCTGCCATAGATCTGGATCGGACGAAGAACGTGTATATTACTAACGTTCTGCCTTGGCGGCCGCCGCAAAATCGTGATCCCAAACCTGAAGAGATAGGCATGATGGGACCATTTCTGGAAAGGCACGTTGCGTTAGCCAAACCGAAGGTCTTGGTTGTGATGGGCAATATCAGCTGTCAGGCCGTTCTGGGCAAAAGAGGGATTACCCGGTTACGGGGACAATGGAATCAGGCATTTGACCTGCCGGTCCTGCCTATGTTCCATCCGGCCTATTTGCTGCGTCAACCACAAATGAAGAAACAGGCATGGGCAGACCTGCTGGAGCTGAAGTCATGGCTGAGAACTGAGACATGAGGGTTTTAGCGTTTTCCGATCTGCATCTTGCCCGCAATCGTGCTGCCGACCTAGTTGCAGCAAGTGCGGAAGCCGATCTGGTAATCGGAGCTGGCGACTATTGTAATGCACGAAGTGGTTTGGATGAGGCGATGAAGATGCTGTCGGGCATATCCGTTCCGCTTGTCCTTGTGCCAGGCAATGCTGAAAGCGCCGAAGAACTGACTGATGCCGTGCCAGAAGGTGTCCATGTGCTACATGGCTCTGGAATGACGATTGATGGGCTTCGCGTGTTCGGTTTGGGCTATGGCGTACCGGTTACGCCATTTGGTGATTGGTCTTGCGACATGACTGAAGCCGAAGCGTTAGAGTTGTTAAATCGTTGCGAAACAGCAGACGTATTGATTGTGCATTCTCCACCCAAAGGTTGTGGCGATGTTACATCGCAGGGTATTTCAGTCGGGTCCACCGCGATACGAGATGCAATTGAACGGGTTCAGCCAGACTTTGTTTTCTGTGGCCACATACACGACAGCTGGGGTTTTCGTGGTGCGATCGGACGAACACAAGTGGCCAATTTAGGGCCTCGCCCGAATTGGTTTGAGGTTAGCTTATGACCGGACCTGACACTTTGCCTGCGTTTTTGTCAAAGTTTGTTTACCCTACCAAGTGCTCACTTCTGCCGCATTTCCTTCTATTTGACTTGAACAAGGCCCAAGAATGTTCCGCGAAGAATGGACTGGTCTGTTGGTTTGCGGGCGGTGAGCTTCGGGTTTTGGTTTCGAAGGCCATTGCTTCGGGAGTTTTAGTCTGGATCAACGATGGCCTGTCTTTGCCACCGATGGTTCGGTTTTCTAGTATGGAAAGGGCCTGAACTGCATGACGAATATTGACGAAAACAAAGAGTTCATCCCTGTCCGGATTGCTGTTCTTACGGTTTCCGACACAAGGTCCTTGGCGGATGACCGATCAGGTCAGACCTTGGTCGATCGCATTGTAAAGGCCGGACACATTCTAGCCGACCGACAAATCGTTCAGGATGAGCGCTCCGAAATAGCTGCCCGCTTACGTCTATGGGTGGCCGATCCCGAGATTGACGTGGTAATTTCGACTGGCGGCACCGGGCTAACAGGTCGAGATGTTTCGGTTGAAGCGCACCGAGATGTTTATGAAAAAGAGATCGATGCGTTTGGAACAGTTTTCACAATCGTTTCAATGCAGAAGATTGGCACCTCGGCCGTTCAGTCACGTGCCACTGGAGGCGTAGCAGCTGGGACATATCTGTTTGCTCTTCCCGGCAGTCCTGGTGCCTGCAAGGACGCATGGGATGCCATCCTTGAAAAACAGTTCGATTATCGTCACCGCCCCTGCAATTTCGTGGAAATATTGCCCAGATTGGACGAACATCTGCGACGGAAGTAGGATGTTCGTGCGTTAAACACTAAGTAACTGTGTTGTGGCTTGGCAATTTTCATTGCTCAGCTACCTTTTTCGTAGGGCTACAGTCGCAAACGGAGCTGAGACATCAATGCGATTTCTAAGGCAAAGCCTTGTCGGTGTTTTCCTTGCGTTTATGACGCTGGGCCTGTTGTTCGTAGCTGGTCATATGATTTCCGGGGCAATTCAAGATGTTCTCACCCGCGATACGCAGGCACCCGCGGCCCGAGAGCGTATATTTGCTGTCAGTGTCAGAACAGCTCAGCCGGAAACTGTGGTTCCTTATTTAGAAGCATTCGGTCAGGTACAAAGCCGTCGGCGGCTTGAGTTGCGCGCGGCTCTCGCTGGTCGTGTGGTCGCATTGGCCGAGGATTTTGAAGATGGGGGGACGGTCACTTCAGGCGAACTGTTGGTCGAGCTTGATCCTGCAGATGCTCAATCTGCATTGGACAGCGCCAAGTCCGACTTGCTTGATGCGCAATTCGAAGAACGTGACGCGGAACGTTCGCTTCTGTTGGCGCAAGATGAATTGCGATCTGCCGAAGCGCAAGCCGAATTGCGGGAGCGTGCGCTTCAACGTCAGCGCGACTTGCAAACACGAGGAGTCGGAGCGGCAGCCAGCGTGGAAGAGGCTGAATTGGCGGCGACCTCAGCTCAGCAGGCTGTTCTTTCCAGTCGGATTGCCCTGGCGCAGGCTGAGTCGCGGGTTGATCAAGCCACAACATTGCTTTCGCGCGCCCGAATTGCCTTGGATGGAGCAGAGCGCGATCTGGAAGACATGACAATCCATGCCAGTTTCGCGGGAACTCTGACAGGAGTGACGCTGGTAGAAGGGCGACTTGTTTCAGCGAACGAAAAACTGGCTGAACTGGTTGACCCAAACGCGCTCGAGGTCGCGTTCCGTGTATCCACAGCACAATATGTGAGACTGCTGGATGATACCGGCGCTTTGATTCAAGCACCTGTCACCGTATCGCTGGAAGTTACCGGAACTGACCTGACTGCAACCGGTCTGATCAGTCGCGACAGCGGGTCGGCAGGAGAGGGACAGACAGGACGTTTGGTCTTTGCTCGCCTTGACGGTGCGCAGGGGTTTAAACCCGGGGATTTCGTAACTGTAACTGTCGAAGAGCAACCCCTGGAAAATGTGGTTCGTTTGCCATCGTCGGTTCTGGACGCCACTGGTAATGTACTGGTTCTTGGAAAAGACGACCGGCTAGAGCCTTTGCCCGTTCAACTGGTGAGACGACAGGGCGATGAGGTTTTACTGCGGGGTGAAGGGCTGGCAGGCCGCGAAGTTGTGATTGGTCGAACTCCGCTTTTGGGTTCTGGCGTTCGTGTGCGACCTTTGCGTGTTGAAGCCAGTGCTGATGTCGAACCGGACATGGTCGAACTGACTGACGAACAGCGCGCGCGATTTGTGGCACAGGTCGAAGCAAGCAGTCACATGCCGCAGGCAGTCAAAGATCGGGTATTGGGTCAGCTTCGTGAGGCAAGCGTGCCGGCTTCTTTGGTTCGCCGGCTTGAGACCCGGGCCGGAGGCTGACCAAGATGATGCGCGAAATACCGGGAGCGGCGGGGGGCATCCTCAGCTATTTCACGCGTCATCGTACGGTTGCGAACCTATTGTTGCTGGTCATGCTGGTACTGGGAGCTGCTGCCGTTCCAAATATGCGCGCGCAGTTTTTTCCGGACGTGATCCTCGAACGTGTCGATGTAAACGTTGCATGGGACGGGGCCGGACCCGAGGATGTAGACAATGGCATCGTACAATTGCTGGAACCTGCCTTGCTTGCGGTCGAAGGTGTGGCGAGTACAGAGTCAACTTCACGAGAAGGGTCAGCACGAATACGGCTGGAGTTTGAGCCGAACTGGGATATGTCGCGCGCTGTAGAAGAAGTCAGAACAGCCGTCGACAGTGTGAATAACCTTCCCGAAGATTCCGAAGAGCCTACGATTCAACGCGGCGCGTGGCGCGATCGGGTCACCGACGTGGTCATAACCGGGCCCATCGAAGCAGAACAATTGGCCAAGTTTACAGATGAACTGATCAGCCGTTTGTTTGCAGTTGGCGTTACTCGTACCACAATTCGTGGTTTGGCTGCTCCGCGTGTGGTCGTCGAAGTACCGACCGCGCAATTGATCGCTAACGACATCACCATGTCTGAGATCGCATCGGCTATTGCAGCTGAGGTCACCGCAAGTCCGGCTGGTGATGTGACAGGTGCTAATGCACGTATTCGCACTGGTGCGGAAAAACGCACTCCAGAAGAAATCGAAGGCATCACGCTGCGCAGTTTTGCGGATGGGTCCAAGCTGATTGTTGGCGATGTGGCGCAGATCAGGGTTGAAGGTGTTACCCGGAATCGCAGCTACTTTGTTGGCGACGACCCGGCCATGTCTGTGCGGGTGGATCGTTCGAACCTGGGTGATGCGATTGAAATCCAGCATACAGTTGAGGATGTGGTTCTGGATATGCAGGCAAGCCTGCCCGAAGGTATCACCATCGAACTGATCAGAACCCGTGCTCAGGCAATCACAGACCGTCTGGATATCCTTGTCGATAATGGGCTTGTCGGCCTTGGGCTGGTTGTCTGCCTATTGTTCTTGTTTCTGAACGCTCGAATTGCGTTTTGGGTCGCCGCCGGAATTCCCGTGGCTATGTCTGCTGCGATTGCACTGATGTACCTCGGTGGACTTTCTATCAATATGGTGTCGCTGTTTGGCCTGATCATCACGTTGGGCATCGTAGTGGATGATGCCATTGTCGTGGGGGAACATGCCGATTTTCGTGCCCGTCGTTTGGGTGAGGCACCTGTTGTCGCCGCAGAACGAGCCGCGCGACGGATGGCGATGCCAGTATTCGCAGCTACAATTACGACCGTCATTGCTTTTTTTGGTCTTACGCTCGTGGGAGGTCGGTTCGGCGAACTGATCCGCGACATCCCATTCACCGTCATCGCTGTGTTGGCAGCCTCGCTGATCGAGTGTTTCCTGATTCTGCCGAACCACATGGCTCATGCCATCGCGCATTCGGCCAAGGAACATTGGTATGACTTGCCTAACCGCTTGGTAAATCGAGGGTTTCGCTGGGTACGGGATAATTTGTTTCGCCCACTAGTCGCATGGGTGGTCTGGGCGCGATACGTCGTCGTAGCTTTGATGGTCGTGATCTTGGCCAGTCAGATTGCTTTGTTTATCCAAGGCGACGTGAAATGGCGGTTCTTTAATGCACCGGAACGAGGCTCGGTCACCGGCAATTTTGTAATGGTCGAAGGTGCCACTCGCGCGGACACCATGGAAATGATGCGCATGGTTCAACGTGCAACTGTTGAACTGGGTGAGGTTTACCAAGAACGTCACGGCCGCAACCCAATTGATTATGTTCTGGCCGAGGTTGGTGGTTCTGCCGGATTCGGACTGGCTGCAGCGGACGGTAAAGATGACGACTTGCTTGGCGGCATCTCTATCGAGCTGATAGATGCCGACCTGCGCCCATATTCCAGTTTTGAGTTCGTCGGCGAGCTGCAAGACTTTGTTCCGCGCCACCCGAAAGTCGAGTTGCTCAGTTTCCGGGGATGGCGGTCCGGACCCGGTGGTGATGCGATAGACGTTCAGTTTTATGGATCCGATGTGAACACATTGAAGGCGGCATCCGAGGACTTGCAGACCGAATTATCGAAATACACTGAGGTGTCAGCGCTTGAAGATAATCTGGCTTACGACAAAGAAGAATTCATTCTGGATCTGACCGCACAGGGGCAAGCGCTTGGTTTCCGAATAGAAACGCTAGGCCGAGTGTTGCGGGATCGTTTGAATGGAATTGAGGCTGCCACATTCCCTGATGGACCACGCAGTGCCGAGATAAGGGTCGAATTGCCCGAAGGAGAGCTGACTGCGGATTTCCTGGAACGAACCCTCATGCGAACACCAGATGGAGTCTATGTGCCGCTGGCTGATATCGTTTCGGTAGAACGCAAGTCGGGGTTTTCGACTGTTCGGCGCGAGAACGGATTGCGCGTGATTTCAGTGAATGGTGACATATCCGAAGACGACCCAACCAAGGCCGCCGAAATCGAGCGAGCGATGCGCGAAGACATACTGCCCAATATCGCCGCAGAACGGCAGGTGGAATGGCGCATGGCGGGTTTAAGCGAACAAGAAGACGAATTTCTCTCCGAGGCGCGAACCGGGCTGATCCTATGTCTTGCCGGAATTTACCTTGTGTTGGCATGGGTATTTGCCAGCTGGACGCGACCATTGGTTGTCATGGCAATTATTCCTTTTGGGTTGGTAGGGGCAATCTGGGGCCACTACATTTGGGGCGTGCCGCTCAGTATGTTCACCGTAGTCGGTCTGTTGGGCATGACTGGAATTATCATCAACGACTCTATCGTTTTGGTGACTACAATCGATGGCTATCAGCAAGAGCGTGGACTTGTACCGTCAATTGTCGAGGGCACCGCAGATCGTTTGCGACCAGTGATGTTGACAACCCTGACAACGGTTCTGGGGCTTACGCCTTTGCTTTACGAAAGCTCTCAACAAGCACAGTTCTTGAAGCCTACGGTAATCACGTTGGTTTACGGCCTAGGGTTTGGGATGCTCTTGGTCCTATTGCTCGTACCTGCGCTTTTGGCGATCCTGAACGATGTTTCGCGACCTATGATCGCGATGCGTCGCGCGATGAGGGCACCGGACAGAGTTGTGAGAGGTGCAGTCGCGGCAACGGCCTCTGCTTTATTCCTGTGGCTGGTCGCTTCAATGGTTTGGCCCGCCTTAACCGGTACGCCAATTGGTTTTTTGTCCGGGTTTTACCCAGGCGATGAAGGGTTAACCATTCTTCGACTGGGCTTTGGTATTTTCGCGGCAGGTGCAGCAATTATCCTGATCTTGGGTGTGACAATCTCAGGAATGCTTTACGGGCGCTTATCAGGCCGCGCGGGCACCTAATTCAGCCGCATGGCCTGCGCAAGCAACTCTGGCACCCGTTCGCTCATTTGCAGGTCTCCAATAAGGATTTTCTGAAATGGAAACCAGCGTGCGTCACGAGCATCGTCAGCGGCAACTGGCGCTCCGGACAAATACCGACACATAACGCCGACCAGCAAATAGTGCGATTGCACTCGCCCAGCCGCGTCGCGACCTAATAAATCCAGATTGTCGATATAGCTATCCGGCCGCGCAGTAACCCCGGTTTCTTCCAGCAACTCTCGCGCCGCTGCCTCAAGAACAGTTTCGCCCCATTCTACGTGGCCACCCGGAAACCCCCACAACCCTTGGTCCGGCTGCTTTTTACGCTGGACCAACAAAACCTGATCCTGGTGTAGCACCACGGCCAGGGCACCAATTTTAGGGACGGGGTTCATTTGGTCAGCCTGCGTCGCACCCAATGATATCAACCGCATGGCTTGCGCCCAAAACAGTGATTCTAACCTCGGATCGATCCAATGCGAACGGACCGCCCGAGACATTCGTTACCTCGGTTCGGGCAATCAAAGTGTTGCCATCGCGTTTTGTTTCCGCTTGCGAAGCCCAAAGCAATGGGTTTCCGGGTTCGATCACTGCGAATTCGGCACCGCCAGCCGAAGGCATCGTAACATGGGCTTCGATTTGCATTCCATCGGTAGTCGGCTTCAAGTGACAGGATGCGGCGGCAACGCCAGCTTCTCGCGCGGAAAACGGGCGTTGGGCCAATGCCGCCGCAATAGCAGGGTTCCTAGCGGCCTGGGCGTCCAGCGTGTGATCAAAGCCCAAACGGCCCGGGACACAGACATCTTTGCACACACCCAAATCCATCTCACCACGCAAGCGAACTGGCTTTGCAGGGTTTTGCGGTGTGATTTCAACAGGCAAGATCAATTGATTCTCATAGCCAATGGATTGCAGGCCATTTTGGTCGAAAACAAGCGGAGCAGGCCAGGTTATCTCGACATCGCCAACATTGCGTGAACGACTCCAATCGAACTGCGGTGGAATTCCCGCGTCGCCGGGAGCGCGCCAATATGTTTTCCAACCATCTTTGAGTTTCAATCGAAGTGCGCCCTGATATGTCCCTTCGGGCGTTCTGCCGCCATCCAAGATTTCCAATTGAACCAACTGATCCATGCCTTGCGCAAAGGCAGACGTTGCAAAGCAAAGGTTTGCCGTAAGTGCAATTGCGGTTGGTTTCCAGAAACTCATCATGACCTATAAATGCGCATTGTTGGCAAGATTGCCAAGTCACGTTCAGGTCAGTGGGGTGAAATGTGTCTGATTCCCCTCAGATCACTTGCCATTTCCTGCGATACAGGGCCATTGTTGACAGGCAGCCGAGAAACGAGACCCCTAAAAATGGACCTGACCGGAAAACTGCTGATTGCAATGCCTGGCATGGGCGACCCAAGGTTTGAGCATGCGGTAGTCTATATTTGCAGCCATGCCGACGATGGAGCAATGGGGCTTATCATCAACAAACCGTCGGATCTTCGCATCAAGACTTTGTTGCAGCAACTCGAAATTCCTTGCCGCATACCTGTTGTTGGCGAACGGCTGGTTCATTTTGGCGGGCCTGTCGAGATGTCACGCGGATTCGTGCTTCATTCCGCAGACTACGAGGCTAACTTGCACTCAATGCAAATCAGCTCTGACTTTAGCATGACTGCGACCTTGGATGTGCTTGAAGATTTAGCGTCTGGGACAGGGCCTCTGAATGCAATGGTGGCATTGGGATATTCAGGATGGGGACCGGATCAGCTTGAGGATGAGATTGCCATGAATGGGTGGCTTACGACTGATGCCAGCCCAAAGTTGGTTTATGACCTGCCCGATGATGAAAAATGGGAAGCTGCGTTGGCGACTTTGGGCGTTGACCCTCTAACTTTATCAGCCAGCGCTGGCCGGGCTTAACTTCGAGGGGCTGCTGCCCGTCGCAGACGGTCATTTATTGCTTTGCCAAGACCGATTTCCGGGATCGGAGACACTGCAATCGGGCGGCCTGACTTATCCAGTTCGTGCAGGCAGGCAAACAAGTTTGCGGCAGCTTCGTTCAAGTTGCCGTCCGGTGACAGGTTCATGTCACAGACCACCTCTCCGAAACCGAGCAACACTTCGCCGCCTTGCTGTGACTCGGCATTCAGGCGAACCGAAGCATCGGGCGCATAATGGGACAGTAATTGTCCCGGAGCGGTAAGTGGTTCACCGGGCTCGCGCAGGTGGAGCCGGTTGCCCAGAACCGATTCGACACTTTCCAGGGCTACGCCACCCGGGCGCAGTAATGTTGGCGTGCCGGTAAGCCCAATTATGGTTGATTCCAAACCCACTCCGCAGGGGCCGTCATCCAGGACCGCGGTTATGCGACCATCTAAACCGGCGAGAACATGAGCGGCGGTCGTTGGGCTGATTCGGCCTGAAGGATTTGCTGAAGGGGCCGCGATAGGTGCATCCAAGGTTTTCAAAAGTGCACGCGCTGTGGGGTGGGCTGGAACGCGAACGGCCAGCGTGTCTAACCCTGCAGTAACCAGTGAGGACACTCCGCCTCCTGCCTTTAAAGGAAGAACAAGTGTCAAGGGGCCGGGCCAGAACTGTTCCGCCAGACGCTCGGCTTCATCCGACCATTTAACATAGCGTTGTGCTGCCTCGACCGAGGAAACGTGAGCGATAAGGGGATTGAAGCTGGGTCGCCCTTTGGCCGCGTATATTGCAGCCACAGCTTCGCCGTTCCGCGCGTCGCCGCCCAGGCCATAAACCGTCTCAGTCGGGAACGCGACCAACAGACCCTGCCGCAGGTAATCTGCGGCCTGTTCCAATCCTGCTGGATCGGCGGACAAATACTCTGTGCGGTAAGGGATCATTTGTGGTGACGCCGCGTTTTGGTTGATTGCAACATAGGGACAGGTAGGTAATCGTTCCAACCCAGATGAATAATTATGCGGCTTGCGGATTCCAAGCCCACGCGTAAAACCCGAGAGAAGCCATGCCTTATCGCGCCCCAATCTCCGATTATCAATTCCTGTTAGATAAAGTGGTCGATTTTGATCAGATCGCCGCCACAGAGACGTTCTCGGAGGCCAGCGCCGATGTGGTCAGCGCGATCCTGTCCGAGGCTGGCAAGATGTGCGAAGAGGTTATGGCTCCTCTGCAACGCCCCGGTGATCTCGAACCGGCGCGTCTGGAAAACGGCGTTCTTAGAACCTCGCCCGGTTACGCAAACGGCTGGAAAGCGATCGCAGAAGGCGGCTGGATCGGAATGAGCGGCGACCCTGAATACGGTGGCATGGGTTTGCCAATGACGGTCACGACAGCGGTTAACGAAATGATGAGCGCGGCCTGTCTTTCACTTCAATTGGCGCCATTGATGACGCAAGGCCAGATCGAAGCATTGGAAAACCACGCCAGTGACGCGCTGAAAGAGCTTTACTTGCCTAAGATGATGGCGGGTGACTGGTCTGGCACCATGAACCTGACTGAACCACAGGCTGGATCTGATGTAGGAGCGCTGACCTCTAAAGCCGAACCCAACGGCGACGGCACATATGCCGTAACCGGGCAGAAAATCTACATCTCGTGGGGCGATAATGACTTTTGCGAGAACGTCTGCCATCTGGTACTTGCCCGGTTGCCGGATGGTGTCCCGGGAACCAAGGGAATTTCGCTGTTTCTGGTGCCAAAGTTTATTCCCGATGAAAACGGCAACCCCGGTGTTGCAAACGATCTGAAGGTCGTTTCGCTCGAGCATAAAATGGGCCTTCACGGCTCACCCACATGCGTGATGCAATATGACGGGGCCAAGGGTTGGCTTGTGGGGAAGGAACATGGTGGCATGGCCGCGATGTTCACCATGATGAACAATGCGCGTCTGGGTGTCGGCGGGCAAGGTGTCGGTGCGGCTGAAGGCGCTTATCAGCACGCGCTGGGATATGCGCTGGAACGCAGACAAGGCAAAACGCCGTCCGGTACCATCATTGATCACGCGGATGTGCGCAGAATGCTAATGGAGATGCGAGCCGATGTATTTGCCGCGCGCGCCATTCTGTTGGCTAACGCGGCGGCCATTGATCTGGCGCAGGCGACTGGGGACCAGGAATGGGCCGCGCGTGCGGCTCTGTTGACGCCGATTTGCAAGGCATTCGGAACGCAAACCGGAATGCGAGTAGCTGAAACCGGGGTGCAAGTGCATGGTGGTATGGGTTACATCGAAGAAACCGGTGCAGCGCAATACTATCGAGATGTCCGAGTGACCGCGATTTATGAGGGGACGAACGGCATTCAGGCAATGGACCTTGTCGGGCGGAAAATGATGGATGGTGGCGAGGCAGCTTCAAACCTGCTGGACGAGATTGAGGATCAGGCAGAACGGGCACGCGCGGTTCTACCTGAATTGGCGGGTCCTGTGTGGGAAGCCACTGAATCTTTGCGGGAAACAACGGAATGGTTGGTTTCGCAAATTGAAATGAACGAGCGATTTGCTGGCGCAGTGCCCTATCTGCAAGCATTTGCCCGCGTATTGGGTGGGCATTACCATCTGTCCGCAGCCTTGGCCGATCCGGATGGGCCGCGGGCGAAGCTGGCGCGTTTTTATATTAATGCATTGCTGCCGGAACATGTTGGACTTTTGGCGCAAACCCAAAATGGGGCTGGCGATCTCTATGCGTTAAAAGCAGAAGAGTTGGCAGTCTGATGGACGGGGACGTGCCCATCACGATACGTTATCCTTGGACCGAACCACCTGCACCTGGTGAGTGGACCCAGATAGCTGAAGGGGTTCTATGGATAAGGCTTCCGCTGCCGATGGCGTTGGATCATGTGAATGTCTACGCTCTTGATGATGGCGATGGGTGGACAGTGGTTGACACAGGGATGTCCTCGAAAAAGACACGCCTGATTTGGGAAAGACTAATGGCGGGGCCATTGTCCGATCGGCCAGTAAATAGGGTTGTTGTCACGCACCACCATCCGGATCATGTCGGAAATGCCGGATGGTTCCAGACCGAACACGACGCGGAACTGGTGGCAAGTCGCACATCGTGGCTGTTTGCACGAATGCTGACTTTAGACGAGCAGGAAAGTTGGCCACAGGAGACTCTGGATTTCTATCGCAGCGCCGGCATGGCCACCGAAGTTCTGTCCAAACGAAAGGCAGATAGGCCTTTCAATTTTGCAGATGTTGTCTATCCCATGCCACTAGGCTTTACCCGGATCAAACAGGGTGATGTCATTCATATGGGTGGCCGGGACTGGGATGTTCACATGGGCAACGGGCACGCCCCAGAACACGCAACATTCTGGAGCCGCGACGATAACCTCGTGCTTACGGGCGACCAAATCCTAAGTTCGATCAGTTCGAACCTTGGCGTATACGCAACCGAACCCATGGCCGACCCTGTTTCGGATTGGCTAGAGGCGTGCGAGCGGTTGGAAACTCTAGCCCGGCCCGATCATTTGGTGCTGGGGGGGCACAAATTGCCTTTTTTAGGTCTTCCGACTCGAATGCGTCAGCTAATAGAAAATCATCACGGCGCGCTAGAGCGTTTGCTTTCGGATTTGGACAAACCAAAAGCAGCCGCAGAATGTTTCCCGGCTTTGTTCAAGCGTCCGATCAAGGACGGCGAATATGGGCTGGCCCTTGTAGAAGCGGTTGCACACTTGAACCATCTTTACCACATTGATGCGGTCACCCGAACGCGTCGCGCGGACGGGGCTTGGGAATATCTGCGCAAAGGTTGATGGAAATGCAGGACAAGATTGAAACATCGGCGGAGGCAGCCGAATCTGCCGCGTTGCCAAGGTGTTACGAGGTGCACGCGAATTCCGAAGTGGATTCTGGTTCGAAAGAGCTTCCCAAGCCATTGCAGGAACCGGTCGAAACCAAAAGTCCTGCCAGATGGGCTTATGAACGCTTGATCCTTTACATCCAAAACTTTGAAAAAACGCTGGACGGTGACCATGAGGTGGCGATGGGTTTCACGGGTGGTGATACAGGCGTGATGAGAATCGAAGGCATGGGCTACTTCGACCCTGATATCATAACCTTTTATGGCTCGGATGGCGGCAACGCACGAAGTCAGTTGGTGCAGCACGTGAGCCAGCTAAACGTGATGCTGCGGGCGTTACCAAAATCTATTGACGACAAGCCAGCCAATCGCATCGGTTTCCGGTTGGCCGCTGATCTGGAAGAAAACTGACAGTCTGACTTGCAATTCCAGCTCACGCAGCCTTGAATGAATGGATCATTCAGGAGGGCGCAGCTTGACCAATTTCTCCGCTGTAACAAATGCCTACGCTGGTTCCTGGGCGCGGAGACTTGTCTTTGTCCCAGTTTATGTAGCCGTAAGACTTTTGTTGGTAGCTTTGATAGCGCCAGGTATTGCCATGGCCGTCAATTTGGCGGTCTCGCTGTCGGATCAAGCTGCGTTGACCGATCAAGACATTGCAATGTTCCTGTTATCACCAGCTGGATTTATTGCGGCCGTTGTCGTGCTCAGCTTGTTTCTGCTGGCCGAGGTATTCGTTTTTGCGGTGATGGCCGGTTCCCTGCGTATGGGCGAGGAAGACCCATGGCGTGCAGGACGTTCTGCGGTCACCCTCATCCTTTCACGCTTTCCTGCTTTGTTCGGATTCGCTGTGCGCCTGATTTTACGTGTCCTTTTTTTGGCCGTGCCCTTCGTTGCAGCAGCAGGGTTGGTCGCGTGGTGGACGCTGACCGAATATGATATCAACTACTATCTAACATTCCACCCTCCTGCATTCTGGGTGGCTGTGATTTTGATTGGGCTTATCGTTCTTACGCTGGCATGGGTTTTGATCCGCAGGTTATCGGCCTGGGCGCTGGGCCTGCACTTGGTGCTGTTCGAGAATTCGGGTTCCGCTGCCGCATTTTCGCAAAGTGCGCGACGGATGGAAGGCAAGCGGGTTCGCTTGAAGATCGAACTTGCCATCTGGCTGGCAATTCGACTTGTTATCGCCGCGGCGATTGCCTTTGTTGCTGGCCTTTTGTTTGCGCTCGTCCCATTGCAAGAGGGGGTCAACCTCAGGTTTGCACTCACCCTCAGTTCGATCGTTGCCGGCCTTTGGTCTTTGGCTGGACTCGTTTTAGCAGCCACAGCGCTGGGCGCTTTGGCGGTTGTATTGGATGATTTTTTCGAGCCGAAATTCGAAACGCCGTTGTACCCTGCATCCAGTAGCATGCGCCGGCCAGTTCTGGTAACCGTTACCATCGCTGTCGCGGCAGTCTTGATTGGTCTTTGGTCCGGTCAGGCCCTGTTAGAACGTATTCAGGCACCGGATCACGCCGAAGTCATTGGCCACCGCGGCGCCGCTGCCTTGCGCCCTGAAAACACGATGGCTGCCGTCGTTAAGGCCATCGAAGATGGGGCGGATTGGGTCGAGATCGACGTTCAGGAAACTGCCGACGGCGTTGTGATTGTCGCTCATGATAGCGATTTTATGAAATTGGCAGGCGTTGACCTTAAAGTCTGGGATGCCACCATGGAAGATGTATCAGAAATCGACATCGGCAGCTGGTTTGATCCGGAATACGCGTCGGAACGTACTCCGACCCTGATTGATGTTCTCACGGCAGCAAAGGGCAAGGCCAAGGTCATCATCGAACTTAAATATTATGGCCACGATGTCGATCTGGAAAACCGCGTGGTGAATGTTGTTGAAGAGCTTGGAATGCAGGAAGATATAGCGACAATGTCTCTAAAGTACCCTGCAGTCCAGAAAATGAAGGCGCTGCGCCCCGATTGGAGAGCTGGAGTTCTGGCCGCAACCGCTGTGGGGGACTTGAGTGGGTTGGATGGCGATTTTGTTGCCGTGAATGCGGCAACGGTGTCGCCGGGTTTGATCCGGAAGGTCCATGAGTCTGGCAAGGACATCTATGTTTGGACGGTGAATGACCCATTGCAGATGTCATCGATGGCTTCCATGGGCGTAGACGGGTTGATCACCGACCGACCTGCTATGGCACGCGAGGTTTTGCGCTTGCGTGCTGAGATGGGTCCGGGCGAGCGATTGTTGCTATGGTTAGCAACAACGTTTGGCCTGTCGATCGATACTGACGAGATGCGAGATGACAGTCCTTAGGTGGAGCGTGGCATTGATCTGTCTTGCGACGGCGAGTGCGGCGCAGGACTTGATCCGAAATGTCGAGATGCCCGCACATCGCGCGCTGATGGAGGCCCGGGCAAACACACAGCCAAACGAATTTGAAACTGATGGCTGCTCAGGCGGGTTGTCCTCCAGTTGGCGTTTGCTCGCAGATACGTTTCCAAAATTCGGTGTCCTGTACGAAGAGCATCCGCCATGGGAAAACTGCTGTGTTACTCACGACCGCGCGTACCACAATGCTGGCGGTTCGCAAAACGCAGAGGAAAGTTTCGACGCCCGTTTACAGGCGGATGATGCGCTCAGATCCTGCGTAAAATCCCACGGTGAAAGCCATGCAGAAGAGTATGCGTCGCGGTATGAAATGTCTGAGGACCAGATTCGATCTGCCCATTCCATAACCGCTGAAGCGATGTTTATGGCAGTGAGATTTGGCGGAGGCCCCTGCAGCGGATTGCCTTGGCGCTGGGGTTTTGGATATCCGGGGTGTTCGGTTTTCAAATCTCGCTGACCTGCGCGCGATTGACGTCGTGACAGGCAGGAGAATTTCCATTATCCAACATTTTAAACATACGAATTGGGAATCTTGGAATCATGGCTGAATATAAGCACGGCGAAATGGACATCACCGTTCAAACCAAAACCTTTGAAGGTTTTATAAAGTTCACCGTCTGGTGCGTGGTGGTCATCGCCTTCCTATGCCTGTTCCTGGCGGTCTTTGCGTCTTAATTTGACGTTGGGGGCGGCAGTGTTCAGGTTGTTGATTGCGTGCCTTTTGGCAGCGACTGTTTCGGGCTGCGCTGGATCGCAGCGGCCACAGGCCGATCAGTCTGAGATAGCCGCCCGATCCTATCGCGATCCGGGGCCATCGACACTTACACTGTATACGATGATCAATACCCGGACAGGTTCCGGAGCGCATACGTCTTTAATGATCAGCGGCAGCGAGCGGGTAATCTTTGACCCTGCAGGCTCTTTCAGGGCGGATGTCGTTCCGATAAGGAACGACGTGCTTTATGGGATAACTCCTAATGTGGAACGCGCGTATCGCAGTTCTCATGCACGCGAATCCCACTATGCCCGCATCCAAACCATCGAAGTGACACCGCAGCAGGCAGAGGTTGCGTTGCAACTGGCCAAACAGATGGGACCCGTAGCCGGAGCATTTTGTACGAACTCGACGTCTCAGCTATTGCAGCAGGTACCGGGTTTTGGACAGATAAACACAACATTCTATCCGGTTAACCTGTCCGAACAATTTGCTGATTTGCCAGGCGTGCAAACGGCTGAGTATCGGGAAAACGATGATTCCGATCTTCAAACAGGTCTGGCCTTCAACAATGCGCGCCTTAACCAATTGGAAGCGGTTTCAACCCAGTAGGTAGAGCAATCCGTAAAGCGTTGCTGCCCCTGTGAACATCGCTGAAATCACGTTCTTTGTGTACAATCCGACAGTCAGCGTAACAGCAGCAGCGGTCATGCGCGCGGCGTCCGGTTGACCAGCGGTTGCTGTTGGCCAGGCAACAGCCGGTGCGATCAGCGCTGGTATGATTGCCACTGCCGTATAACGCAAATGACGCAGCAACCAAGGTGGCATTGAACGGTCCCCGACAAGACCTATGAACGTGAACCTTAAGGCATAGCTGCCAATGGCCAGCCCGACGATAATTGTCCAGATTGTAACCGGGTCGACTTGGGTCATGCTTTCGCACTTTTGCGTGTTGCAATTAATTCAGCCTGTGCGCCGGCTATCATTCCTGCGCAGCCAGCAATCAGCAGGCCAAGATTGTAAGGTACCCCCGCCGACAACAAGGATGCGATTATTGCCACCAACGCTGCAACTACGTGGGGTAGGGTTCGCATCATCGGACCGATCATGGCCAGAAAAGCGATGGGCAGCGCAAAATCCAACGCCCAGCTTTCAGGAATTCGCGTTCCCAGTACAGCACCCAAATAAGTAGCGACAATCCAAACGGGCGTGACCGGTGTGGCAGAACCAAAGAAATAAGCAATGCGCTGTGCGATCGTCATTGCTGGTTCTTTCTCGAACTGGACAATGGAACAGGCATAGGACTGATCAACCAAAAGATACGCAGCTGCGGCTCGTTGCCACAAAGGAGCTGCACCCAGATAGGGCGTTAGTGAAGCTGAGTACATTGCCATCCGTAAGTTAACAGCTAGGGCTGATACCAGAATAATCGCTGTCGGTGTCTGATCCTGCAGCAGTTGCAGCGCGGTGAATTGTGCAGCACCTGCAAACACCGTCGAGGTAAGGGCCATTGTCTGAACAATGTTCAACCCTGCCTCGGTCGCGAATACGCCAAACAAGGTGCCGAAGGGAAAAGCAACAAAGACGAAAGGCGCCCCGTCTCGAAAACCCCTCCAATAAAATGAGTTGGATGTGGTGCTTGCCATGGCTAAATCCTATGGTGTTGGTCGAGGTACTAGCGATCTTAGGAAAGGGTTGCAATTGGTCACGGAACTGGATTTGTCGGAATATGTTATCGCGCCAGACCCCGGTGCCCCACGCCTGACCCGCGCGGTCGATGGCGTAGACCAGAATGGTGAAGCAAGCCAGATATCGGTGGTTGAAGAGCGCCCATTGACGATATTCCTGAATTCTCAGGAAATCGTTACCGCGATGACCATTGGCGACTATCCCGAATACCTTGCGCTGGGTTTCCTGCGCAACCAAGGAATGTTGTTACATGATGATGAAATCACTGGTGTCGAATTCGACGATGATCTGGAAACTGTAGTTGTTCGCACCGCGCGACAAACTTCTTATGAGGAGAAGTTGAGGAAAAAAACGCGCACAAGCGGCTGCGCTGTCGGCACCGTCTTTGGTGACATGATGGAGGGATTGGAGGGCGTGCGCCTTCCACAAGTTCAAGTCCGCACTTCTTGGCTGTACGATTTGGCCTCCAAAATCAACAGAACACCGTCTCTGTATCTTGAGGCCGGGGCGATTCACGGGACCGTCCTGTGTCGTCAAAACCGGCCGTTGGTCTACATGGAGGATGTCGGACGCCACAATGCAGTTGATAAGATCGCGGGTTGGATGTTGTCCGAAGGCGAAGAGGCATCAGACAAGATCCTTTATACAACGGGGCGGCTGACCTCGGAAATGGTGATTAAGACGGCTATGATGGGCATCCCGGTCTTGGCATCACGGTCCGGATTTACCGCCTGGGGTGTTGAGATCGCACGCGAGGTAGGGCTGACTTTGATCGGGCGCATGCGTGGTCAAAGATTTGTGTGCCTTTCTGGTGATGATCGGCTTGTTCGGGATGCAGATCCGGCAACCGTTCCGGTCGAAGAAAAAAAGCACAAAAGAAAAAGCTCTCAAGCCTGAATTGCCTGCGCATTCAACTGGATCAGAGAAAATACTGCGAATTCCGAAGGATGTGCCTTAACATGGCATAAGAGGATGCAGGGAATTTGATGCCCGTTACCTGAGAGAGCCATGGAATTAATCAACCTTATTGCGCCGGTATTTGCCGTAATCGTGACAGGCTATGCGTTTTCCTGGACAAAGCTTCTGAGTGAAGAGACATCTGACGCGTTGGTTCAATTCGCGGTTTACGTTCTTATACCCGCAATCATGTTCTACCTGATTGGGCAAGAGGAATTCGCAAACCTCCTGAATTATGGTTTCTATATTTCCTACGGTGGCACATTGCTGGTTGTGTTCGTGCTGCTGTTTTTCTGCCTAAAAGTTGCGCTGAACTTTCAAGTCGCTTCGGCCACTGTTGCGGCCTTTGCAGGGGTTGCTTCTAACACTGCGCTGGTTGCGTTGCCCGTTCTTCACGCGATCTTTGGATCCAAAGGCGCATTACCTGCTGTACTCGCCAACCTTGTTGTCGCTATTTTGCTGTTGATCATGACTGCGGTTCTTGAAACCACAGCTGGGCATAAGGCAAGTACCAAAACCCCAATACACAAGATTCTGCTGAATGTTTTGAAGAACCCGATAATAGCTGCGACTTTGTTGGGCGTAGCTTACTCTTTCACAGGTATTGGGTTTTCTGACGCTGTTTCGGATTACCTCGAATTGCTCAGTCAGGCTTTGGCGGCTGTCGCTCTTTTTGCGATTGGATTCACGACCAGCGTAAGAACGATCGTCCAAACGGGGCCTCTGATTCTCTTTTTGACGGTCGTAAAACTGATCGTTGCCCCGGGTTTTGTTTTGTTAGCTGCTCATTTGATCGGGCTTGATCCGCTCTGGACCATTGCTGCAACTGTCTCTGCTGCGGTTCCTACAGCAAAAAACATCTTCCTTCTTGCCAAGCACTATGATCAGGAACCTAAGCTTGCGGCCCATATCGTGTCCGCGACTTCGTTCTTGTCAGTTGGTACGTTGATCATGTGGCTGTTTGTTCTGCACCATCTTTATCCAAACGCGTTCCAATTGAATTGAGTTCGATCTACAAATCAGCGGATGACGGAACATTTAGGTAGAAGCGATTGAGTAAAGGAACGAGATACCCTCTCGGCGTCATCCTTGCTGGTGGCCTTGCCACCCGAATGGGCGGAGGTGACAAGGGCTTGCTGAAAATTGGTGGGCAAACACTGCTGAGCCGTGTGGTTGCCCGCTTAGGCCCTCAGGTGAAAGGTATGGCTCTGAATGCAAATGGTGATCCGGGTCGTTTTGCCGATTTGAATTTACCCGTTCTGCAGGATTCGATCGACGGTTTTGCAGGGCCGTTAGCTGGGGTATTGGCTGGGCTTGATTGGGCGGCAGAACAAGGCGCGGACTGTATAGTAAGCGTGGCTGCCGATACCCCTTTTTTCCCACTTGATCTGGCCGACCGCTTGATTCGGGAATCCGAAGGGCAGGGCCATCCATTGGTCTTGGCGACTACTCCTCGACTCGGTGATGAGTTGTTAAAATCCGGAGGCGGTAAGAGGCTGGATCGACACCCGACTTTCGGACTCTGGCCGGTTGCTCTCCGCGACGATTTGCGGAAAGCTCTGAACAATGGCCTACGCAAAGTTGTTTTGTGGACTGACAAGCATGAAGGTCGCGAGGCGCTTTTCCCGGTTGGTCAAGTCGACCCATTCTTTAACGTAAACACGCCCGAAGACCTTATTCAGGCAGAAAAAATGCTGGAACAGACATGAAGGTTTACGGTGTCACCGGCTGGAAGAATGCTGGCAAAACTGGGTTGATGGAACGACTGGTCTCAGAGATTACTGTCCGCGGTTTCACGGTTTCGACAATAAAACACGCTCATCACTCCTTTGACGTAGACCAACCGGGCCGCGACAGTTATCGCCATCGGGTGGCTGGTGCATCTGAGGTGCTATTAGCCTCGGGACAACGTGTGGCGCTAATGCAGGAATTGCGCGGTGAGCCCGAGCCGCAACTGCACGATCTTCTGGCTCGGCTCTCGCCAGTCGATCTGGTTTTGATCGAGGGGTACAAACAGGAAAACCATCCTAAGATCGAAGCGTTCAGGGCTGTAGCCGGAACTCAGTTGATAGCGCCGGAAAACAAAACTGTCCGAGCTGTGGCCAGCGACACAGCATTGCATCTTGATGTGCCTGTCTTTGACCTGAATGATACGCAGGCTATCGCAGACTTTATCCTGAACGAAGTTGCACTTGCTCCTCTTTCGGACCAACACAGCAATTGAAGGACGCTGGAATTGATTAAACAACCCGCACCACCGGATATTGCCCCACCTCCGCTGCGCAATGACTGTTTTGCGCTTCCGGCGGGTGTGAACTGGACTCCAGTGAACGAAGCACTTGCCTTGCTGCGCGAAAGATTGCGGCCCGTCAAAGCAGCGATCTCAATGCGGTCAGTTCGGGCTTTTGGTGACATCTTGGCCACAGATGTAGTCGCGGCCCGTTCGAATCCACCGCAACCAAATTCAGCGGTGGACGGCTATGGGTTTGCTGGTGCGATCCCTGAAGGTGCACATGTGTTTCCTTTGGCGGAAGGGAGAGCGGCGGCGGGGGTACCGTTCAATGGAACAGTACCGGCAGGGCAAGCCATACGTGTTCTGACCGGCGCTGCGTTGCCCGCTGGTGTAAACACCGTCATTTTGGAAGAAGACGTAAACGTTCGGGACGGGCACATAGCTTTTCATGGGCCGTTGAAGCTGAGGGCCAACACGCGTCAAGCCGGCGAAGACGTCAAAGCGGGAGATCTGGTCTTGCCTGCCGGTCGGAGATTGACATCGGCAGATATTGGGTTGCTGGCAGCGGTCGGGGTAGCTGAAGTTAACGTCTACGCACCGTTACGCGTGGCGGTAATGTCGACAGGGGATGAACTGGTCAGCCCGGGTGAGCCCGCAGGTCTGGGGCAGATTTTTGATGCGAACCGGCCGATGCTTTTATCGCTGGTAGAGCAAATGGGTTTCGAACCGGTTGATCTGGGCAGGGTTGGTGATGATCCAGATGTATTGCGTGCGCGCTTGGACAAAGCGGCAGAGCAGGCGGACGTGATTTTGACCAGCGGCGGTGCGTCGGCAGGTGACGAAGATCACGTATCAGGATTGTTACGTCAGGCAGGTGCGATGCAGCAATGGCGGATCGCGTTGAAGCCGGGTCGGCCGCTTGCGCTGGGTATGTGGAATGGAGCTCCGGTTTTTGGTTTGCCTGGCAACCCTGTGGCTGCATTGGTTTGCACCCTAATATTTGCCCGTCCAGCCCTAAGTTTGATGGCGGGTGCAGGTTGGCAGATGCCGCTGGGGTTTGACTTGCCTGCAGCTTTTGAGAAACGCAAGAAACCGGGACGCCGTGAATATCTGCGCGCCCGTGTTCGTGATGGACGGGTTGAAGCGTTCCATTCCGAAGGGTCCGGTCGTATCAGCGGCCTAAGCTGGTCCGAGGGGCTGGTTGAAATTGAAGATGGTGCCCGCCATATCGCCCCCGGTGATCCGGTCAGGTTTATTCCGTACAGCAGTTTCAATCTGTAACTTGGGCAACTTAGTCGAACGTTCCAGCGACACGCCCAAGCAACATGAAAGCGCGCGCTGTCCGGGTTTCGCCCAGAGCGCTTAGATCAGCATCGCTGGCCTCTGGCTCAAAGTCTGAAATCATTCGGTCGAACCTTCGCAAAAAGTGGTGTGCAGCATCCCGGAAAATGGGATCTTGCTTCATTCTCGCTGCAGTCAGGGCCAACGATGAACGGTCGCGGATTCCCCCAAGCGCCGCCACCGACCTACCGCGGGCCCCTTGTGCGAATTGCCGCCAAACCTCTGGGCGCGCCATATCGGGGCGCAGGTCATCCATGTAAATCCCTTCTTGACTGAGTAGGGTAAGAATATCCTGCGATGCCTGCACTAAAAGTGAGGCTTTGCGATCCTTCAGCGCCATCCGCAAGGCGTCGAAACCTTGGGCATCGTCCTGGGTTTCAGGAAAATTCAATGCTCGGATAAAGACCTCGGTTGTCAGAGGCGGCGCGATTTCTTCCGCTGGTGTACCCAACTCCAGCATGGTCTGATTATCCGGCTGGGTTTTAGGTGCATTGACCCGGGTCGGTTCATGGCGGCCAGAGGAAAAAGTAGCTACTGCAGTTTCAGTTTTCTTGGCTGTCTCCGCGATTTCGTCCAGCTTCTTTCCAACTGCCGGTTCGTAAGTGCTGGCTGCCCGTTGTTGCTGTGTGACATAGGCGTGGCGGATCGCGTCTATTGCGGTTTGAAGCCGTTCACTTTCCTCACGCATGACCCGGCTGGCACGCATCGCTGTCGCCGCCACCCAAATCATTGCCACGGGCAGAAATACGGCCAGAAAGGTGACTATGAACCCGCCACCCTGCGGAGTTCCCGGCAATACCAGGAACACCACCGACACAACCAACCAGATCACGCTCAAAATAAGAGCGATTATTTCCACTTCGGTCACAACAGCTCTACTCGGGCGATCGTATATGCCCAGCGAGGTTGGCGCTTCAATGTCTTTTTCTTGACTGGGTTCCGACATTACAACGGCTCCGGTCAGGCGTATTCGACACTCAGAATTTCATAGGAACGCACTCCTCCCGGGGTGCTTACCTCGACACTGTCGCCCTCGTCTTTGCCGATTAAAGCGCGGGCTAGGGGCGACTTAATGTTTAGCAAACCGCTTTCTATATTGGCCTCATACTCTCCTACAATCTGCCAGGTTTTTTCTTCGTCAGTGTCCTCATCCACCAAGGATACCTTCGCGCCGAATTTAACCGCCCCTGTCAATTTAGTCGGATCAATCACATCAGCCAATGACAGGATACCCTCCAGCTCTTTGATGCGGCCCTCGATGAAACCTTGTTTTTCTCGGGCTGAATGGTACTCGGCATTTTCTTTTAGGTCGCCAAGTTCCCTAGCAGAGGCAATGGCTTCGATGATCGCCGGGCGCTCGACGGATTTCAGGTTCTTTAGCTCGGCCTCAAGCGCTGAAAAGCCCGCAGGCGTCATTGGAATCTTTTCCATTTTCTCTTTGTCCACACATAAATTGTGACGCCCCGCCGCATGGGATAAGCGTCGGGGCGATAGGATGGGTTATCAGATACCTGACCTAAATGAGGCGTGAATTGCAAGAGGTCACAGAAACCAAGCGCTCAATTCGCGGCTTGACGCCGTTCTTGCTGGCTAGGGTGGCGTCTATGCCGATAATCATGATACTTACTGCTTCGCCACTTGTCAGAAGGTGTGCACAACCAAAGCATTTCAATCATATTGAATAACTTCAAATTCGATTCCGTCGTCATCGTCAAAGTAGAATCGTTTGCCCGGCTCGTAATCTGCATGGTTGCGTGGTTCAAACCCGGCTTTTCGAACTTTGGCTTCCATGGCATCAATGTCCTCGACCAGAACGCCAACGTGATTAAGGCCACCAACGATGTCATAGCTGCTTTCGCCTGTTGTTTTTGGATTATTCGGAGCGTAAAGAGCCAGATAAGTGTGTTGGCTTCCAACATGGACGGTGTAGCCGCCCGCAATGGCAGGTCCTTCCCAGCGAACTTTCCAGTCAAATACATCCTTCATCCACGCGGCGGTGGCCTGTGGGTCACGGACAGTGAAATTTGTGTGTTCAAGCGTCGCCATTTTGCGATCTCCTCTTTTGTCTTGATGCTTGGCACGACTCAATCTAATTTCTAAACCTAACTTTAGGTCAAGGAATTTTATGAACCTCGATGACTGTACATGAGGGGCTGGCGATTGGCGCTTTGGCCCGGCGCACAGGATTGGCGGTTTCGGCCATCCGGTATTACGAAGAGCAGGGTTTGATCACCCCGTGGCGAAACGCAGGAGGGCAACGGCGCTACCAGCGCGCGGATATCAGGCGCCTAAGCTTTGTTATGATTGCGCAGCAATTTGGCCTGACGTTACCGGAGATTCGGAGCGTGCTATCGGGTTTGCCCGGAAACCGCACCCCGACGCCAAAAGACTGGAGAGTAATCAGCAAAGACTTACGCGCATATCTGGATCAGCGAATCGACACGTTGATACGATTGCGAGACAACTTAGACGGTTGCATTGGTTGCGGTTGCCTGAGTTTGCCAAAATGCGCCCTTTACAACCCTGACGACCGCGCAAACACTTCCGGTAGCGGTCCCCGATACCTGATGGGCGACAAGCCAGAGGGCTGAACTGCCGCATTGCAGCACTGTTACGCCGTGTTTCGATTGACCCGGGTCTTTCTTCCCATGTAATCAGCCGAGAAACAAAATTGCGCAGACCATGCAATGTGAGCGCCAGTTCGGAAAGTTAGCTAGGGAGCCCGCGATGGCCGAAATTGAACGCGAAGCGATGGAATATGACGTTGTGATTGTAGGTGCGGGTCCCGCAGGCCTGTCTGCGGCCATCCGTCTTAAGCAGCTCGACGCCGACCTGAACGTGGTGGTTCTGGAAAAGGGCTCGGAAGTCGGCGCGCACATTCTGTCTGGCGCAGTGCTCGATCCATGCGGTCTGGACGCTCTCATACCAGACTGGAAGGAAAAAGGCGCCCCGTTGAAGACGCCGGTGACCGAAGACAATTTTTACATGCTGGGCGAAGCCGGTCAGTTGCGAATTCCCAACTTCCCGATGCCTCCGCTGATGAATAACCATGGGAATTACATCGTCTCAATGGGCAATGTTTGCCGATGGATGGCTGAGCAAGCAGAAGAGCTAGGGGTTGAAGTTTTCCCCGGCATGGCCTGTTCCGAATTGGTTTATGGCGGCAACGGCGAAGTCAAGGGAGTTGTGGCTGGCGTGTTTGGGCTGGAACCTGATGGTTCATACGGTCCAAATACCGAGCCTGGTATGGAGCTGCACGGCAAATACGTATTCCTATCAGAAGGTGTGCGCGGCTCGCTTTCCAAAGAAGTTATTGCCAAATACGATCTGCAGGCCGGTAAAGAGCCGCAGAAGTACGGCGTCGGAATGAAAGAGATTTGGGAGATAGACCCGGCGAAGCACAAAGAAGGCTCGGTCACGCACACGATGGGTTGGCCACTGGGTGGAAACGCAGGCGGTGGATCGTTCATCTATCATCTTGAGAATAATCAGGTTTACGTCGGTTTCGTGGTTCATCTGAATTATAAAAACCCTCATCTGTACCCTTACATGGAGTTCCAGCGTTTCAAGCACCATCCTATGGTCGCTGATCTGCTGAAAGGCGGCAAACGTGTCGCTTACGGTGCGCGTGCGATCACCGAAGGGGGTTACCAATCCATGCCAAAACTCGTGGCACCCGGCGTCGCCTTACTTGGCTGTTCCGCGGGCATGGTCAATGTCCCGCGCATCAAAGGTAATCATAACGCGATGCTTTCGGGCAAAGCAGCTGCGGAGGCTGCCTATGATGCCCTAAAAGCTGATCGTTCAGGTGACGAGTTGACTGATTACGAAACCGAAGTAAGAAATGGCCCAATCGGCAAGGACCTGAAAAAGGTACGCAATGTCAAACCGATGTGGTCGAAATGGGGCCTTACGGCGTCGCTTGCGCTGGGCGGTCTGGACATGTGGACCAACACGCTTGGTTTTTCTCTGTTTGGCACTTTGGGACACGGAAAGAATGACGCCGAGTCAACCGAGGATGCGAGCAAGCACGCGGCCATCGACTATCCCAAGCCAGATGGCACGCTATCTTTTGATCGATTGACCAATGTTTCCTTTTCCGCGACCAATCACGAGGAAAGTCAGCCTTGTCACCTGAAGCTGGCGGACCCGGAAATCCCGGTCAAGGTCAACTTGCCCAAGTTCGACGAACCTGCACAGCGGTACTGCCCTGCAGGTGTATATGAAATGGTCGAAGATGAGAACGGACCGCGATTCGTCATAAACTTTCAGAACTGTGTCCACTGCAAGACATGTGATATCAAAGATCCCAGCCAAAATATTACGTGGACCACACCACAAGGCGGAGATGGGCCGAATTATCCCAATATGTAAGCAAAAATAGGTGTATTGGCAGGGTCTAGAGGGCTCTGCCATTGCCACATGGGTCGCCAGGCCCTAGCTTATCCGCCAAACAACGACAACAAGGCAGGATATCGGTGCTTCCATTGGTCCGTCGCGCGGTTGCAACTGCGGCATTCACCTCTTTCATTGCATCGTCGGCATTTGCTGATACGGGCTCTGGTTCATATCTGGCCGGACGTCAGGCAATATATCAAAGTGATTATGTCGCCGCTGAGAGATACTATTCTAAGGCGCTGAATTTTGATCCTGAAAACGAACAGCTTTTGGAAAGCGTTCTGCTTGCGCGCATCGCATTGGGTGATATCGAAGGCGCCAAGCCCGTTGCAGAAATAATGGATCAACTACCTGTTCCGAACCAAGCCGGACGCATGGTGATCTATGCTAACTTGATCAATCAGGACCAATTGGACGAGCTTCTTTCCCGAGACCCGGAAACCCAAGGTGTAGGACCATTGGTTGACGGGTTGATGATCGCATGGGCCCATATTGGGAAAGGTTCCGTGTCTCAGGCGATAGAGCAGTTCGATACCGTCGCTACACAGGAAGGCCTGAGAGAGTTTGCGCTTTATCACAAGGCCCTGGCGTTGGCTTCGATTGGCGACTTTGAAGGCGCCGAAGAGGTCTTTGGTACCGATAATGGTGCGGTGTCACGCATCTCGCGCCGAGCGGCGCTTGCTCGGGCCGAAATCCTGTCGCAACTGGACAGAAATCAAGACGCTCTGGAGTTTTTGGACGATGTGTTCGCTTCGGGCAATGATCCGTTTATTGACAATTACGTTGTGCGTTTAAGGGCAGGAGAAACTCTGCCCTTTACACATGTAAGGTCACCGCAAGACGGTATGGCCGAAATTTTCTTTTCGGTTGGCGCGGCGTTGAATTCAGATGCAGCAGATGACTACGTTCTGTTGTACGCCCGGATTGCCAGTTTCCTGCGTAAAGACCATATCGACGCAATTTTACTAACCGCAGAATTGCTGGAAGAGCTGCGGCAATACGATCTTGCTGTGGAAGCCTATCGCATGGTCCCGCCGGACAGTTTTGACCACCACGCCGCAGAACTGGGCCGAGCCGAAGTTCTACGCCAGTCTGGCAAAACGGATGCTGCCGTTGAAGTTCTGCAAAGTCTGGCTGTTCAGAAGCCAGACCTGCCAGGCGTACACGTGGCTTTGGCCGACTTGTTGCGACAACAAGAAGACTACGCGGCAGCTGTAACTTCCTATGATACAGCAATAAATCTGACTGAGGAAGATGCTGGCAGTAACTGGTTTTTGTATTATGCGCGCGGAATCTCGCATGAGAGGCTCAAAAACTGGGAAAATGCTGAAGCCGATTTCCGTAAGGCTTTAGAGCTGAATCCTGATCAGCCCCAAGTACTCAATTACCTTGGTTATTCGTTGGTCGAGCGGCGAGAGAAGTTGGATGAAGCGCTGGAAATGATAGAACGCGCAGTCATCGCGCGCCCAGACAGCGGCTACATCGTGGATAGCCTTGGTTGGGTTCTGTTCCGACTGGGCCGTTACGACGAGGCAGTGGATCACATGGAGCGAGCGGTCGAACTGATGCCTGTGGATCCAGTGGTCAACGATCATTTGGGCGACGTCTACTGGGCCGTTGGCCGAGCGAGAGAGGCCGAATTCCAGTGGAAGCGAGCCTTGTCTTTTATCGACCCCGAAGACACCGACGGTGAAGCAGATCCAGATCGTATTCGCCGTAAAATCGAGGTTGGTCTTGATATTGTGCTGGAAGAAGAAGGTGCAGATCCATTGAAAGTCGCAAATGATGGCTAAGGCCTTTGCGCCTGCCAAAATAAATCTGACCTTGCATATCACCGGTCAACGCGCCGACGGTTATCATCTGTTGGATTCACTCGTGGCATTTGCGGACCTTGGAGACTCACTTGAATTCTCGCCGGGCCCAAAGCTTTCTGTGAATGTAACCGGAGAATTTGCCGCCGGTGTTCCCGTGGACGAGCGCAATCTGGTTTGGCAGGCTGCTCAGGCTGCTAATTGGACTGGGAATATAAATCTGTACAAGGCTCTGCCTCATGGAGGCGGCGTCGGAGGTGGCTCTTCTGACGCTGCTGCGACTTTGCGCACGCTGGCCCCTGATTCACCGCGACATGTTGCGCTTTCACTGGGAGCGGATGTTCCTGTCTGCATGCTTGCCAGAGCAACAAGAATGCAAGGAATCGGCGATCGCACTGAGCCCATTGTCCTGCCCGACCTTCCAGCCGTGTTAGTCAACCCGGGTGTCGCCGTGAAAACCGGACCAGTGTTCAACTCTCTGACGGCAAAGAATAATCCCGAGATGCCTTTCGTCCTTCCGGAGTTTTCTTCCCCCGAAAGCTGTGCTGCTTGGCTTTCTACGCAGCGCAATGATCTTGAAACTCCGGCGCTGGCAATTGCACCGCAAATCGCAACTGTGCTGGATGCTTTACGCGCTACAACTCAATCACTTTTGGCACGGATGTCGGGTTCAGGGTCGACGTGCTTCGCACTGTATCCATCCATGAAAGCAGCGCTTTTAGCGGCGCATGAAATTGGAGCGGCCCATCCCGGTTGGTGGTGTCGCGCCGCTCGCCTTAGTTAATACGCGACACAACGTAGTCGGCTATATCCTGCAGCAACGCCTTGATTTCGTGATCCGGCAAGGGCGCTAGGGCAGTCTTGGCTTTCGTTGCCCAGGCAACGGCATCTGCCCGGGTTGCGTCCAGCGTTGCATGTTTGTTCAACAGGCAAAGCGCGTGATCCAGATCGGCATCTTCTTGACGGCCTTTTGCAATTGTCCGTTCCCAAAACGCACGCTCTTCGGGCGTTGATCTTGCGACGGCCTTGATAACGGGAAGTGTTAACTTGCGTTCCCTGAAATCATCGCCAACATTTTTACCAGTAGCTTTGCTATCACCCTGATAATCAAGAAGATCATCGGCAATCTGAAACGCTATACCCAACGCATCACCATAGTCGAACAGGGCCTGTACGTGTGGTTCCGGTGCATTTGCGATGACTCCGCCCACTTCAGTCGCGGCAGAAAATAGTGCCGCCGTTTTTCCGCGAACAACTTGCAGATACACGCTTTCGTCAGTTGCAAGATCGGTAGCGGCCGTCATTTGCAGCACCTCGCCCTCGGCGATGGTGGCAGAGGCATTGGCGAGAATGTCCAAAACGCGGAGCGAACCAGTTTCTACCATCAACTGGAAGCTGCGGGAAAACAGATAGTCGCCTACCAAAACGCTGGATTTATTGTCCCAAAGAAGGTTAGCGCTGGGCCGACCGCGCCTTTGGGAACTTTCATCGACAACATCGTCATGCAGTAGCGTGGCCGTGTGGATGAATTCCACAGTCGCGGCCAAACGCACGTCATGATCGCCGGTGTAGCCGAACAATCGAGCTGCCGCCAACGTCAACATCGGGCGTAAACGCTTGCCGCCTGCCTCAACAAGGTGAGCCGTTACCTCGGGTATCCGAGGCGCATGATCGGATGTCATACGTGTTCGAATAAGCGAATTAACCGCATCCATTTTATCGAAAAGAATTTCGGCCAGCCGCTCGTGAGGCTTTGAAATTGCGCTGACTGTCATCACACTCCCGACACAAGGCTCGACTTTCGCCCTACCTTGCCCTTACATCCATCCCCATGAAAGAACTTTTACGCAGCACTGACCCTACGATCTTAGCCTTTGCATCAGCTCTTCTTGAGGGCGAGGATATAGACTGCTTTCAGATGGACGTAAATATGAGCATCCTGGAAGGTGGAATTGGGATATTTCCACGGCGACTAATGGTGCGCGCTGATGATTTGTCCCGCGCTGAACGTGTTATGCGGGACAATGAGATTCCTTTGGGGCGATGAACCGGTTTTCCGACAGCGATCTAACCTGCAACGATTTTCTGGGCGGGCGTTTGCGTTTGTGGCAGCCACGAAAGGGATACCGCGCGGGTATCGATCCGGTTCTACTTGCAGCATCTATACCAGCGACTGTGAACCAGAGCGTCCTTGAACTTGGCTGCGGCGCAGGAGCCGCGGTATTGTGCCTCATGGCTCGCGTACCTGAGTTGCGCGCGACCGGGGTCGAACTGCAGGAAGCTTATGCTGAACTAGCGAAAAGGAATGCTGAGGACAACAAGCTTCCGTTGACCGTGGCTGCGGCCGATTTGAATGCCCTGCCTTTGGATATTCGTCAGCAGCAGTTCGATCACGTGTTGGCGAACCCGCCGTATTATCGATCCGGTGAACACAGCCCGGCGAAAGATCAAGGTCGCAGTATTGCCCTTGGCGAGCGCACAGCCTTGTCCGACTGGGTCAGTGTGGCAGTGAAAAGATTAGTGCCGCGCGGTTACCTGCACATTATACAAAAGGCGGATCGCTTGCAGGATCTGTTGTTGGCTTGCTCCGGGCAGGTCGGGTCCATTGAGGTTCTGCCGATCGCTCCACGCACTGATCGACCTGCAGAACTCGTGATTTTTCGGGCCCGCAAGGGTGGGCGCGCGGCCTTTCGCCTTTTGGCGCCTGTAGTTTTGCACGCAGGTACCAAGCACCTTAGGGATGGCGATAGCTATGCTCCGGAAATTTCCGCAATCCTGCGACAAGGCGCAGCGTTGGCCGGATTTTCGAGCATCTAGGCAAAGATCAGCGTGATTCACAAAATTTGTGACAGATTCTGTGCGCCTGCAGCGTGACAGGGTGGAAACGATGTGATCAACTTCTTACGTGATATAAGCAACCAAAGAAGGAGGATCGCCATGAGCGTGAGTGCACATCTGACGGAGCTGAAGAAGAAACACGAAAGTCTCGGTCTCCAAGTCGAAGAAGCCCAACGCTCGCCAGGTATCGATGATCTCCATATCGCCCAGCTCAAGAAACAAAAACTAAAGCTGAAGGAAGAAATTGAGCGTCTCTCCAACTAAGACCTCAAGCTGGCACGCGCAGCGATTGCCGCGCCTCCGGTAATAAGAAAAGCTGCGATCGCAAGCCCCCAAGTGGGTGTTGCGATCCCGGCTGCTACAAGTGCCAATGTAGACAGAAGCGGAGCGGCGTAGGACGCCGTGCCCAAAATTTGTATGTCACCGCGTTTGACGCCGATGTCCCAGACGTAAAAAGCCAGCCCCACCGGCCCCAGCCCCAGTGCCAGTACTGACGCCCAACCGATCGCGCTGTCAGGAACCACTGTTTCCTCCAATGCAAAGTGCAAACACCAAGAAGCAATTGCAGTTGCAACGCAAAAAACAGCGACCGAGCTTGTAGGAACATCGCCCAATCTTCGTGACAACACCGAATATCCCGACCAAGTCAACGCGCACAACAGAGCCAACGCATAACCAGGCAGGTATTGCGCTTGAAAACCTGTGCCGCCTCCACCCCCAATAATTACTGCCGCCCCCGCAAACCCAAGGCATGCGCCAAACAAATGGCCCAACCGCAGTTTTTCACCCGGGAGCAAGCCAGAGAACAAAACGATAAGCAACGGCCAGAGATATGCGATCAGTCCAGCCTCGGCCGCAGGCGCCATGCGAAGCGCGGAAAAATACAGCGCGTGATATCCGAACAATCCAACAGCGCCAAAAAGATAAGTCTTCCAGGAGATCTGAAGTAATTGCGTCAGAGCACCCGTCGCGAAAACCCAGATCAAACCCAAGCTGCCGCCAATCGAAAAACAGATCGCGTTAAGCAACAATGGGGGCGTGGGTGCCGAACCGACTGTAAACAAGGCCAACAGTGACCACAGCAGGACGGCCACAAAACCAACCGCCGTCGCGCCCATTCTTGTCATTTGATTGCAACCTTTTCCACCGGAATGATTTCGAAGTCATCTGAGATATGCGCGGTCTTTTCAATCTCTGATAGAAACCAATCCCGAAAGGCGGAAATTTGTGGCCGCGTTTCCGCACCTGGCAAACACAAGAAGCGAAACCGAGCCTGCGTTTCAATCGCCGTTTTAAACGGAGCAACCAGGCGACCTTCGGAAAGGTCTTTAATGATCATTGCACGTCGACCCAGTGCAATTCCAACGCCGGCAACTGCCGCATCAATGGCATGGTCCGCATTTGAAAAATGCGCCCCGTGCCTTGGTGTGAAATCAATACCAACCGCACGAAACCATGCAGGCCAATCACACGGTGGGTCGAGAAACCCAATAGAATCATCGTGGATGAGCGGAGCGTCCCTTAGGGATTGCGCTGTCGCAAACTTCTCAGCCAGTTCGGGCGTCATAACAGGTGTCAGCCACTCTTGCCGAACCGGAACAGAATATAGGTCTTCGTCGTCCCCGTACCCAAACCGGATCGCGATATCCACGTCGTCCCTGTGCAAGTCCATGTTGCGCAAAGTGGCGGAAAACTTCAGGTCGATTTCCGGGTAGGCGCGGGCAAAGTCATAGAGACGGGGTGCGAGCCACTTTGCGGTCAAAGCCGGACCAGCAGTGACTGTCAGGCTGGTAGTGTCTTGCAGACGCCGTGTCGCCTGCCAAGCAGTTTGCAAGGTGACAAAGCCTTCGGCTGCCCCCGGCGCCAAAGTTTTACCTGCTTCAGTCAATTCAACAGCACGGTTCATGCGTCGAAACAAAGGGTGGCCCAGATGCTCTTCCAGTGACTTAATTTGAAAGGACAACGCTGCAGGGGTTACGTGCAGCTCCTCTGCTGCTTTGGCAAAAGACATATGCCTCGCGGCTGCATCAAAGGCACGCAACGCAGTTAAAGGGGGCAGGCGGTCACTCATTCAATTTAGTTTTCCTTATCTGAACTATTCAAATTCCTCGTTTGTAATGCTTAGAAATAATGGCCATCATCTGGGTAAGTCAAATGAAACTAATCTGATAAAGAGGCTACCATGATTGAGATTGCAACCGATCTTTCAGTTCAACGCGCCTTTCAGCGCGCCCATTCCGAGCGCGGAAAATTTGTCAGGAATGTTGTTAAATGGATTCTCGGTTCCCGCTGAACGCAGCGCGCGCGTTCTTACGGGATACATTTCGGGCCGACCTAAATAGGTCGGCCCGTTTTAGTCCCAGCGCTCTGCATCAGACGAAGAACTGTGCACCGTTGGCCGAAATAGTCGATCCATTTATGAACTGTGAGTCTTCCGAAGCCAGGAACGTAACGCAACGCGCGATTTCCTCCGGCTCACCCAGACGACCAGCAGGGATTTGGCCGATAATGGCCTCGCGCACCTTCTCTGGAACGGCCATCACCATCTCAGTGGCGATGTAACCGGGACAGATTGCATTGGCTGTGATGCCTGCACGCGCGCCCTCTTGTGCCAGTGATTTGACAATACCCAGATCGCCTGCCTTCGTAGCGGCATAGTTTACTTGGGCAAACTGGCCTTTTTGACCGTTGATCGAGCTAATGACAATCACGCGGCCAAATTTGCGTTCACGCATTCCCGGCCACACAGGGTGTACAGTATTGAATACACCGGTCAGATTGGTGTCGATCACCTGATGCCACTGCTCTGGCGTCATTTTGTGGAACGGCGCATCGCGCGTTATACCAGCGTTGGCGACAACGATGTCGATCGGTCCCACTTCAGCTTCGACCTTTTCGATGCCCGCTTTGGAGTCATCATAATCGGCAACGTTCCATTTGTAGGTCTTAATTCCAGTTTCTTCGGTAAATTTCGCGGCCGCTTCGTCATTGCCTGCATAGGTGGCTGCAACATTGTATCCTTCGGCTTTTAGCGCTTTGGAAATTGCTGCGCCAATACCGCGGGAACCGCCGGTTACGAGTGCTGTACGTGCCATTCAGGATTCCTCCAAATTTAGTCATCTTGGTAATTCTGTTACTCTGAGTGAGATTATCGCGCAATATCGTTTCGTGTCTGTTTCAGTGTTTCCGCTCGGCGATTTTGTCGCATCTTCGGGGCAAGCCCCAGTTGTAACAAAAAAGGGCGCCCAACGGACGCCCTTTTTTGTTCGCTTGTCAAAGCACTTAGTCGCGCTCCACGCACAGGGCAACGCCCATGCCACCGCCGATGCACAGTGTTGCAAGACCCTTCTTGGCGTCACGGCGTTTCATTTCGAACAGAAGCGTGTTCAGAACGCGGCAGCCCGAGGCCCCGATCGGGTGACCGATGGCAATCGCGCCGCCGTTCACATTCACGATCGACGGATCCCAGCCCATGTCCTTGTTCACGGCGCAGGCCTGCGCTGCAAAGGCTTCATTGGCCTCGACCAGATCCAGATCGTCAACCGACCAGCCCGCCTTTTCAAGCGCCTTGCGCGAGGCGTAGATCGGGCCGACGCCCATGATCGACGGATCCAAGCCAGCGGTCGCGTAGGACGCAATACGGGCCAGAGGCTCGATGCCGCGTTTTTCGGCATTCTCCGACGACATCAGCAGGGTTGCCGCTGCACCGTCATTTAGGCCCGAAGCGTTTGCCGCAGTGACCGATCCGTCTTTGGTGAAGGCCGGGCGCAGTTTGGCCATCGCCTCCATGGTCGCGCCATGGCGGATGTATTCGTCCTTGTCCATCACGATGTCGCCCTTGCGGGTCTTGATGGTGAAGGGCACGATTTCATCGGCGAACTTGCCAGCGTTCTGGGCCGCTTCGGCTTTGTTCTGCGATGCGACGGCGAATTCATCCTGCATGTCGCGGCTGATCTGCCACTTTTCGGCAACGTTTTCAGCCGTTTGGCCCATGTGATAACCATTGAAGGCATCCCACAAGCCGTCGCGTATCATCGTGTCGATGTATTTCATGTCACCCATCTTGTGGCCGGCGCGAAGGGCCGCGGCATGAGGCGACAAGGTCATGTTTTCCTGTCCTCCGGCGCAGACAATATCGGCATCGCCCAGTTGGATGTGCTGGGCACCCAAAGCCACGGCTCGCAATCCCGAACCGCAAACCTGATTGATGCCCCACGCAGCGCTTTCCTGTGGCAGCCCGGCATTGATGTGCGCCTGTCGTGCGGGGTTTTGACCTTGGGCGGCTGTAAGGACCTGGCCCATGATGGTTTCGCTTACCTCGCCTTTTTCGACCCCTGCGCGGTCCACTACCGCTTCGAGGACCGCAGCGCCGAGGTCATGGGCAGGGGTGTTCGCAAACGAACCAGCAAAGCTGCCCACACCTGTGCGGGCGGCGGATGCGATTACTACGTTGGTCATATAGTCAATCCTTTACCGTCATGGTCCAGCAGGAGATCTGATTGTTCGGATGACAGGCCCTTCTTTTCAAAACAAAAGCGCCTTGTGATCCCCCGCCCTAGTGGGCTCTGGCATACCTCAATGCTGCATATGCAGCAATGGACACCTTGTCTCAGCGTCAAGTTCGGCGCAATACCGCACCTAAGGTTTCAGTCTAAACAGCCGTTTTGACCGTATTTTCTGGTGCCCACGGTGGTGTGACAGACGGCGCGCCGAACAAAAAACCCTGTAGGCAATCCACACCGTTTGCAACCAGAAATTCGGCGTCTGCTTTGCTTTCAACCGATTCGGCAGTCACAAGGATTTCGAACTCGCGTGCGACTGCAATTAATGCTCTCACCAGCGCCTGATTGTCTGGATTTTCATTTATACCACGAATGAACTGTCCGTCGATCTTAGCCGCGTCAAACAGAAACTCACGAAAGTGTCGAAAGCTGAAATTGCTGGCGCCAAAGTCCTCCAACGCAAATGCAATCCCTCGTTCTTGCTGGCGATCCATGAAGTCCATAACCAATTCGGGTACCAGCATCGCAGAGCTTTCAGAGATTTCCAGAATAAGCCTTTCGCCTAGACTGCGGTCCTTTTTGAGGGAACGGTCCAAAATGCGAGACCAGCGCGTATACCCTATCGAACGCGCGGACATGTTTATGGACAAGCGAATTCCAGGGTTTTGCCGCAGGGTTCTAAGGCCCATTTCCAGCGCAACACAATCTATGTCACGGCCAATAGGGGTGTTTTCGATTTGCGGCATGAATTCTCTGGCCGGAATGACGCGTCCGGTTTCGTCCAAAACCCGTATAAACGCTTCGTAGAAGGCTACATTGTGTGGAACCCTCGCTTGCATTACGGGCTGAAACGCAAGTTTACATTGCTTGTGTTTGACCGCATCGGTCGCCATGTTCAGCACCGATTGGTCTCGTGAAGTGACGGCAGCATTCAAAGGGCTGTCCAAACCTTCCGGCAAATCAGAGAGTTTTTTGTCCCGCATGCGTGCACCATATTTCTGTGCATATCTGGAATGGCATCCAGCACAATGTCGGGGCAAACTTATGAATTTGAAGTTAATGAAACTTACAAACTTCCTTTGTCAGGAAAAGTTTCTCTAGCGCGAAGATTGCCAAGCACGACCCATGGCGATAATCGCCCCGATCACCGAACCAAGAAAGCCCACCAGCGCCAATCCGAACCCCAAGCTCAGGATCGCTGCTGGTGTTTCCGGACTGAGGGCGGCGAGCATAGCCGTTACAAGGCCCAAAAGGCCTATCGCGGTTGCGGTTATTGTCAGGCGCATCATGAGTTCTGGTCGCTCGATATTGAAACACTTGTGCGATGTGGCGGCAATCCAGCGGATTTCAAGGTTTAATTTTTTAAATCGGCGACTTATGACCTGTCCGCAAGACCATTTTGTCGGCTTGCGCTGAACCCTTCGAATCCTGGGGTACCATGATCTTCGGGGTGCCGGGCCAGATGCTTGGCCTTGATCTGATTGGAATTATTTCGGCTTCCGTCATGACTGTATCCGGGTGGCGCAAAGCAATAAGCCAGACGCTGACGCAAGCTCAGACCAGTTTGAGTTGCGTCGCGCCAGATACTCACCCATTCGTGAAAGGCCACGCGTAGCGGGTTAAAGGTGCCGATGTTGTGTACCAACCCATAATCCACCTTGTCGCTTTCTTGTTCGGGCACAAAAGTGCCAAACAACTTATCCCAGATAATGAAAACCCCAGCATAATTGCAGTCCAGATAACGCGCGTTGCGCCCGTGATGCACACGGTGGTGACTGGGTGTGTTCATTACTGCTTCGAACCAGCGAGGCATTTTCCTGATTGCTTCTGTGTGGATCCAAAATTGATAAATCAGATTCAGACCGCCAACAAAGAGAACCATAGCAGGATGAAAACCCAGTAAAATCAATGGCGCACGCACGACCATCATGAAGGTGAACGTATAGGTCCATGTCTGCCGCAGCGCTGTCGTCAGGTTGTAATGCTGCGAACTGTGGTGGTTCACGTGACTAGCCCAGACCCAGCGGATGCGATGCCCAAATCGATGCACCCAATAGTAACGCAAGTCATCCAGCACAAAGCATATGAAAATTACGGGGACGGAAGTTCCCAGATCCAGAGGAGTAATCTGCCATAGCCACATGAAAAACGCGTAAGCGATAAAGCCCAACAGAAACCCCGATGCAATATTGCCTGCGCCCATAATCAGCGATGTCAGTGCATCTCGTGTCTCGTAACGGCCGCCTCGACCCTTGATTGCGATCCAAACAAACTCAACCAGAATGGCGGCAATAAAAAACGGGACAGCCCATTGTACTGCATCTGGGAAACTCACCTGCTCTGTCATACGGGGTCCAATAAGTGTCGCCAGTGGCGGCGCTCGGTTTCGTCAAGACGGACAATTACGCGGGGGATGCTGAAATCATGAAACAGAATCTCGAAACCTTCCGGATGTTCGAGCCAATCAAAATCAAGCAAATGCCTGGCTGCGGTGTCAGCGCCGAACGACCATAAAAGCCCGGCAACCTCTTTTGTTCGGATCAAAGCAAAATGGCCATCATGTGAAACGGTAACATCAACTACATCATCGTCGGGAAAGTGGCGAAGCCAGTCCTGCCAAGCTAAGTCATGTGTAAGAACGCGCATCCGCGAACGCCCGGTCAGGTGCAACATCAGCCCTATTCCGGAAATGCCGACAACCACCAAAACCAACAATATTTCAAGTGGCATGCTGCCCTCCCGGCGACAGAGTGCAGATGGGACGGGTTTGTGTCAAAGGTAGCGTGGCGTCAGGCTTGTTGCCGTTGGCTGGCCACTATCGTTGACCATGCCTGCCCAGAATTTTTCGAGCTATGGCGCATTGCCGTGTCGCGCGCATTCATGCCGACGCGGAATCGAGGCTTATTCTCACGCACAAACAAATTATGAAATCTTTGTTCAAGTCAGCTTGCGCCGTTGACCAAGGCAGAGATTATCGCTTTGGCGCTTTCTGAATTCCACTCGGCGTCGCCTATCATACGGGCTATTTCCTGACCTTCCGGATTCAATATAACCGTTATTGGTAAGGCGACGATGCCGAACTCGCGTGCGGCCGCCTGGCGTGGATCTTGATGACGTGGCAGATTGTCTATTCCGTTTTCTGCAAAGAATTTCTTGATGCCCGCTGGGTTATTGCGGCCGGTCGCCAATGTCAGAACCTGAAATTTTTCGCCCCCAAACTCTTCTTGAAGTTCGGCGATCTGTGGCATCTCCACACGGCAAGGCGCGCACCAAGTGGCCCAAAAGTTCACCAGTAAGTATTTGCCACGAAAGTCTTCCAGAGTACCTACGCCCCCGTCATCTTCGAGCTGAAACTCGATTGTTTTTGCTTCCTTGGGCTCCTTATGCACGATCAGCCGTTTCATGCTGTCCTCGCGCAAAGCCTCGATCGTTGCCGGATCAGCAGCCAAAGCCGCGTTTGCACCCAGCGCGAGGGCCATATAAAGGGGGATCAGACTAACAAGGCGCATATTAACTCCGGGTTTTCCAACATGACCGACCAATCCTCGAACCAGATGTGGGGCGGCCGCTTTGCCGCTGGTCCAGACGCGATAATGGAGGCGATCAATGCCTCGATCGGGTTCGATCAGCGGATGGCGGCCCAAGACATCGCAGGCTCGCGCGCCCACGCCGCCATGCTTGCGGCTACAGGCGTGATAACTGATAGTGATGCTCAGGCCATTCGGGAAGGGCTGCTCACCGTATTGTCAGAAATTGAACGCGGAGAATTCAAATTTTCAACCGCGCTGGAAGACATACATATGAATGTCGAAGCGCGCCTGAAAGAGATCATTGGCGACCCAGCCGGTCGATTGCACACCGGTCGGTCCAGAAACGATCAGGTGGCAACCGACTTCAAACTCTGGGTGCGCGATCAGCTGGACGCGGCAGAAAGCGGTTTGCTTGCTTTGATCCGGGCACTTTTGGCGCAAGCTGAGGCCGGCGCAGATTGGGTTATGCCCGGCTTTACCCACCTGCAAACCGCGCAACCGGTCACATGGGGCCACCACATGATGGCCTATGTCGAGATGTTTGGCCGCGACCTGTCTCGCGTTCGCGACGCGCGTACCCGTATGAATGAATCGCCTTTGGGCGCGGCCGCATTGGCGGGAACTTCCTTCCCGATTGATCGCCAAATGACCGCCGAAGCGCTGAGTTTTGATCGCCCTGCGGCGAACTCTCTGGACGCCGTCAGCGATAGGGATTTTGCGTTGGAATTTCTATCTACCGCCTCAATTTGTGCCGTTCATTTGTCCCGGTTTGCCGAAGAGCTGGTGATCTGGTCGTCAGCCCAGTTCCGCTTTGTCACCTTGTCCGACAGGTTTTCCACAGGCTCATCTATCATGCCACAAAAGAAAAATCCTGACGCGGCCGAGCTGATCCGCGCCAAAGTTGGTCGGATATTTGGTGCCAATACCGCGTTGATGATGGTGATGAAGGGCCTGCCGCTCGCCTATTCCAAGGACATGCAGGAAGACAAGGAACAGGTGTTTGACGCGGCGGACAACTGGATGCTGGCTTTGGCGGCTATGGAAGGAATGGTCAAAGACATGACCGCCAACCGTGAAAGCCTCGCCTCAGCTGCAGGCTCGGGTTTTTCAACCGCCACCGATCTCGCGGATTGGTTGGTACGTGTTTTGGGGCTGCCGTTCCGCGATGCCCATCATGTGACAGGCTCACTAGTGGCAATAGCCGAAAAAAAAGGCTGCGACCTGCCCGACCTGACGCTGGAAGACATGCAGTCTGTTAAGTCGGAAATTACAGATGATGTCTACTCTGTGCTTACAGTCGAGAATTCTGTACACTCGCGACAGTCCTACGGAGGTACGGCCCCTGATCAGGTGCGTGCCCAAATTAAACGATGGAAGGCGCTGGTGGGATGCGAATACTGAGTGTAATCCTTCTGATCTCGGCTGGTCTTGTCCTCAGCGGGTGTGGTGCGGATGGAGAGCCCACGCAGCCCACCATGAGCGCAAACGTTGGTGTTGGCACCAGCGGGGTGCATATCGGCGGTGGTATCGGCCTGCAGCGCGGCGGGTTAGGCGTATATCTGGGGCTTTGAGCCAAATTTATTGAAATGGCTTGAACGCTGCTATTTTAGCGTAACTTAAAAATCCAGTGGGTTCCCGCATTGATGAGGATTTGATGAAGACCGTGTGCGTAATGCTTTGCTTTGTTGTCCTCGCTGCTTGTGATCCGACTCAATCTCCGCGGAAGGAAACGGCAGATGAACGCAGTGGGTCCGGGGTTTCGGTATCTGGCTACGCGCGGGCCGGCGCGTCGATAACGTTCTAGGCATCTATGCTATTGCGCGGAATCATTTGATCCCCACGCAGTTTTTGGTCTAAGCGCGCAGGCATGGATCATTTTCTCTACCGCGACGGCGCGCTTTACGCCGAGGATGTACCAATTTCCGAAATCGCTGCCGCGGTCGGAACGCCTTTCTATGTGTATTCGACGGCGACGCTGTTGCGCCATTTCAAACTGTTTGATGATGCGCTTGAGGGAACTGATCACCTTGTTTGCTATGCCATGAAGGCTGCCAGCAATCAGGCGATACTGAAAACACTGGCGCAGGCAGGCGCGGGTATGGATGTTGTATCGGGTGGGGAATATTTGCGCGCCAAGGCTGCCGGTGTACCGGGCGAAAGGATTGTGTTTTCCGGCGTCGGAAAAACTGCGGACGAGATCCGCACGGCGCTGACCGGAGGTATCCGGCAGTTCAACGTCGAGTCCGAGCCTGAGATGGAAGTCATCAATTCGGTTGCTCTGGCGTTAGGTGTCGTCGCGCCGATCACTGTGCGTGTAAACCCCGACGTCGACGCCAAGACGCACGCTAAAATCGCGACCGGAAAATCCGAGAATAAGTTTGGAATTCCCATATCTCGTGCATCAGACGTCTATGCTCATGCCGCAAGCCTTTCGGGTCTGGAAGTTATTGGGATTGATGTCCATATCGGCTCGCAATTGACAGAGTTAGAGCCATTCGAAATGGCCTATGCCAAAGTGGCCGAGCTGACCGAGCGGCTGCGTAGCGAGGGGCACACCATCCGGCGCCTCGATCTTGGGGGTGGTTTGGGAATACCCTATACCCGGTCCAATGAAGCACCGCCGCTTCCCATTGAGTACGGTGCATTGATCAAAAGAACCGTGGGCCATCTGGGTTGTGAGATCGAGATTGAACCGGGCCGTTTGATCGCGGGCAACGCCGGTTTAATGGTCAGCAAGGTCATTTATGTCAAATCTGGTGAGGGACGAGACTTCCTTATTTTGGACGGTGCTATGAATGATCTGATTCGACCGGCCATGTACGAGGCTCACCATGATATTGTCGCTGTAAAGGAACCCGATCCGGGTGTTGAACAGCAACCTTATGATATAGTTGGCCCCGTTTGCGAAACTGGCGACACATTTGCCAAAGAACGCAACATGCCTCCTTTGGTCGCTGGTGATCTGATCGCATTCCGTAGCGCGGGCGCATATGGTGCAGTAATGTCAAGCGAATACAATACCCGCCCTCTGATACCCGAGGTTCTGGTTAACGGGGATCAATTTGCAGTTATTCGTGAACGGCCAAGCTTTGACGAAATCATAAACCGCGATACCATACCCCCGTGGCTTTGACGCAGTGATCGCGTCGGGCCGATCAGGAGGCCCGTTTTGAGCAATAGACCAAACCTGCCTATTCCACGATTGTCGCTTTGGCTGACACATGCCGGGATGTTGGCCGAAAGAGCGTGGCGCGCCTTCTGGCCCTTCTTGTCTGTTCTAATGTTGATTCTTGCGGCTCTAATGCTGGGGCTTCAGGACATGGTGGGCGTCGAAACCGTATGGATAATTGGTGCGGTGGTGCTGATTGTTCTAGCTGGCACAACGGTATTTGGCTTGCGGCGATTCCGCATACCTAATCGCGCCGAGGCTTTGATAAGACTTGATGAAACCCTTCCGGGGCGCCCGATCCAAGCCTTGATGGATGACCAGGCAATCGGAGCGATGGATGCAGACTCGGTTGCCTTGTGGCGTGCACATCAGGCTCGGATGGGGGAAAGAGCCGCTTTGGCCGAGCCGGTTAAACCTGACCTAAGGATTGCATCTCGCGACCCATACGCTCTGCGATATGCGGCTTTGCTTGCGCTTGTGATAGCGACACTGTTTGGATCCTTTTGGCGAATTGGTTCAGTTGCAGACATGACCCCCGGCACTGCGTCGGCAGGTCAGGGACCGACGTGGGAGGGGTGGGTTGAACCGCCACGATACACCGGGTTGCCGACGCTTTATCTGGCCGATCAGAAGGACCCGACACTGTCAGTGCCTCAGGGAAGCCGTATTACATTAAGATTCTACGGAGAAGTTGGCGCGCACAGTCTGACGGAAACCACTTCGACCGCTGGCGCCGAGCTTGCAACCGATCCCGAGCAGGACTTTGTCGCGGAGCGGTCTGGTCAAATGACCATCGAAGGCCCCGCTGGGCGTGACTGGGTGTTGGATGTCATTTCGGACGAGGCCCCTATTATTTCGGTATCTGGCGCGGCCGAAGCTGAAGCTGGAGGTCAGATGAAACTGCCCTTTTCGTCCAGCGATGACTATGGCGTGGTGTCCGGGGCGGCCGTAATCGAGTTGGACCTAGCGTCGGTTGACAGACGCTTCGGTTTGTCAACAGAGCCCGAGCCGCGAGAAATAATCGAGGTGGAATTGCCTATGCCCATCACGGGTGACCGCGCTGATTTCACTGAAGATCTGATCGAAGACTTTTCGGAACACCCTTGGGCGCATTTACCGGTCACAATTACACTGATGGCTCAAGACGCAGCCGATCAACGTTCTTATTCCGAGCCGTTTCAGACGGCTTTGCCTGCCCGCCGTTTTTTCGATCCGCTGGCAGCCGCAGTGATCGAGCAACGTCGTGACCTGCTGTGGGCCCGGTCGAATGCGACCCGCGTAGCGCAGGTTTTGCGGGCGGTGTCGCACAAGCCCGAAAACTTGTTTCGGTCTGACACTGCGTATCTTCGTCTTCGCGTCACGCTTAGACGGCTTGAGACTTTCAACGCCTACGGCCTGAAACCCAAACAACAAGAGGAAATTGCACAAGCTTTGTGGGATCTTGCCGTTCTCATAGAAGATGGCACTCTGGCGGACGCTTTGGAACGTATGCGGCGAGCACAGGAACGTCTGACCGAGGCTATGCAAAACGGTGCCAGCGATGAAGAGATCGCTGAACTGATGCAGGAATTGCGTGAGGCGACTCAGGATTATTTGCAGCAACTGCAACGTCTTGCACAGGAAAACGGTGAAGGTGGCGAGCGGCAGCAGGGTCAAAACGGCGAAACGATGCAGATGACCCAGAATGATCTGCAGGAGATGATGGACCGCATCCAAGAGCTGATGGAGCAGGGCCGTATGGCTGAGGCGCAGCAAGCGCTGGAAGAGTTCCAACAGATGATGGAAAACATGCGGGTAACGCAGGGTCAGGGGCAGGGTGGTCAATCTGAAGGCCAGCAGGCAATGGAAGGACTTGCCGAAACCTTGCGCGAACAACAGGGTCTTAGTGATCAAGCATTCCGGGATCTGCAGGAACAGTTTAATCCGGGCGCGCAAGCTGGCGAAAGCCAGGGCAACGAAGGCAGGTCTGGCGGTCAGGGCCGTGGCCAGAGCCACGAAGGGCAGGGCGGACAGGGTCAGGGAACTGATCAAGCCGGTGAAGGCCAGCAGGGTCAGGGAACGCTGGCTGATCGTCAGCAAGCCCTTCGAGATGAATTGAGCCGACAGCAACAGGGTTTGCCCGGATCTGGAACGCCCGAGGGCGACGCCGCGCGAGAAGCGCTGGATCGGGCAGGCCGGGCCATGGATGAAGCCGAAGACGCCCTTCGCGGCGACGATTTAGCCGAAGCCATCGACAGGCAATCCGAAGCGATGGAGGCTTTGCGCGAAGGAATGCGGTCATTGGGCGAAGCATTGGCGCAAAACCAGCAAAACCAGCCTGGTCAAGGTACCCAAGACGGAGACATGCAGGCCAACAACCGTGATCCCCTTGGCCGAAATCAAGGAACCGGCGGATCGATTTCAACCGAAGAAAACCTGTTGCAGGGCGAAGACGTATACCGCCGCGCTCGTGAGCTGTTAGATGAAATCCGGCGCCGTACCGGTGAAACGGACCGACCACAGATCGAACTTGAATACCTTAAGCGCCTGTTAGAGCGGTTTTGATCTGCGCAAGCGGCACAGGTTAATTCTGTACCGCTCCGCCAGCTTGCGTTTCAAGCCATAGCCGGGCTTGATCAACCAATGACACATAGGATTTCAAGGCGGGATAGGCCTGAGGCACGGCCTCGCCGATCTGGTTGGCGTTGCTGTATACCAAGTACAGGATCACGCCTATAATCAGAATCAACGCAAAACCTCTCAGGAACCCCCCCGATTTGCGTTGTTCTGTTGGCACGTCTTCAGACTTTTTGCTGACGTCATCGCTTTGCAATCCTGTATTGATCGCCTGGACATCGGGCAGCGCATCTTTCTGACCTGCATCTTCAGAGGTCGCTGTAGCGGCCGGTCTTGCAGGTTTGACTTTGGGTTCATCTGGTTGGTCTAACGCCAGGTCTGGTTGGCTTTCAAGACTGGTGCCTTCCTGGGCGCGCAACTTGGATTCTCGAGCCGCTTCTTCCTTTAGGATGCCAGCGATTGCGGGATCCACGTTCCCCGAGCTGGCAACGGTTGTTTCCGGCTCTATCGCATCATCTTCGGTATCTGCTTCCGTCTGCGCAGTGGGACTTACCTGTTCAGGTTCCGGTTCCGGCTTCGCGGGGGGCGGCTGTACCGGCTCTGGTGTGTCGGTAGTTTCCTGATTCTTGGCCTGAAACCAAGTATGCTCGCAATTCGAACATTGCACGTCACGCCCATTTTCGGGGATGACGTCGTCCGGCACTTCGTATTGAGCGCTACAATTCGGACATGTGAGTCTCATTCTGCCTCCTGGCCTGACTGCCGGCCTGTTCAAAATTTTTGTTGCAATGATATTCCGTTAAGGCTCAACAGCAAAGCGTGTTTTCGGTTTAGCGGGCTAAGTGTCGCCAATTGGACTGTCTGAGGCATTGAAAGTGCTGCCTCTCTGGGGCAAGAGAGGCTGAATAATAAAGGGGACAGGCGTGATCGAGCTGGAAGATGTCAGCTACAGTTATGGCGGCGGCGAGCTGCTGAGCGATGTTTCGTTACAGCTGCAGCCCGGTTCGTTTCATTTTCTAACGGGACCATCCGGAGCGGGTAAAACCACTTTGCTCAAGCTGTGTTATGGCGCATTGCTGCCAAACTCGGGTCGTCTCAGCGCATTTGGGGAAGACATTTCCAGTTTGGATCGTGATCAGATGGCATTGCTTCGACGCCGGATAGGCATTGTGCATCAAGATTGCCGCTTTCTGGATCATATGACCGTGGCAGAAAATGTCGCGTTACCTTTGACGGTATCAGGGAGCACCGCAGAGACGGAACAGGAAAACCTTACCGAGCTTTTGAACTGGGTCGGGCTTGGCTCCCGCCTTCAAGCGCTTCCACCCGAGTTGTCTGGAGGCGAAAGGCAGCGCGCGGCACTTGCGCGTGCGGTAATTTTATCACCTGATCTGGTGCTGGCGGACGAACCCACTGGGAATGTCGACTGGGAAATGTCTCAACGTCTTCTTCACTTGCTGATTGAACTGAACCGAATGGGAAAAACAATCCTGATTGCTACCCACGACCTGGGTCTGATTCGCGCTGCCAAAAGCCAGGTACAGGCCCGCGTTCTTAGGATTTCCCACCGGCAGCTACAGCTCGCGGGGGCAGACCTATGATCGGTGAAGGTGTTCGAGACCTGCTGCGGCGCGACGGACGTGCAGATCGTGTTGTTCCACCCACGGGATTTACCGCGCAACTGACCCTTTTTGTTTCGGGTGCAATGGCGTTTTTGGCCGTTTTTGCCTTGGCTTTGTCGTTGGCCGCCGGACGATTGGCAGAGCGCTGGGCGTCGGAGCTGGCGGGTGCGGCAACACTTCGTATCAACGCGCCAGTCGAACAACTTGCGGCCCAGACCGAGACTGCACTTGTTGTTCTGCGACAAACACCTGGCGTGGCTTCAGCACGTGTACTGACCGCAGAAGAGCAAGTGGCTTTGCTGTCGCCGTGGTTTGGACCGGATCTGCCGTTGGACACATTGCCTGTGCCACAGCTAATTGAGATAACGGAAGGTGATCCCGGGCTGGACGCAGTGGGCCTGCGATTGCGTCTTGGGGCCGAAGTTCCCGGCGCTGTTTTAGACGACCATTCGCGGTGGCGCGAGCCGCTTGTGACGGCGGCAAATTCGCTTCGGCGGTTGGGCTGGGTTTCGATCTTGCTGATCGGAGGAGCTACCGCCGCGATGATCACACTGGCGGCCAACGCGTCGCTGGCGGCCAATGCCCAGATTGTTGAAGTTCTGCGCCAGGTTGGTGCAAAAGACCGGTTCATCGTAGGTGCGTTCGTCAGACGCTTCACTTTTCGTGCGTTTTTTGGTGCTGTGGTAGGTACTCTGCTGGGCATGAGCGGGGTTCTGTTATTACCTGAGGTTTCGGAGGAGGGCGGTTTTTTGACGGGTCTCGGGTTTCAGGGAATTGGGTGGCTGTCGCCGGCGTTGATCCCGTTATTGGGCGCCTGTGTTGCCTTTGTCGCAACATGGTCTGCCGCTCGCCGAAAGTTGAAGGAGCTGTCGTAATGACAATGGTCGTTCAATGGGTGCGATCGCTGATCTTTATGATCACTATTTATGCTTGGATGCTGATCCTTGGCCTTGTCTTTGCGCCTTATGCACTGTTCGCCAAGCGTGGCGCTCTTATGGCCTGCAAGACGTATGCACGAACGACTTTGTGGCTGGCACGTTGGATGGTTGGCATCCGGTCGGAAGTGCGCGGAGTTGTGCCTACAGGCGAGGTTGTTGTAGGGGCAAAGCACCAGTCCTTTCTTGATATTATCGTAATTTTTGACGCCGTTCCGCATGGCAAGTTCATTATGAAACGAGAATTATTGTGGACGCCGATAATCGGCTTATATGCTCGGCGTTTAGGATGTATTCCAGTGAATCGCGGTAAGAAAGGCGCCGCGGTGGCGAAGATGGTCAAAGACGTTGCAAAAGAGTTCAATGAACCTGGACAGCTGGTCATCTACCCTCAAGGCACTCGGGTCGCGCCGGGCGTCCACAAACCTTACAAAGTTGGAACAGCAATATTGTACGAAGGGCTTGGTTTTACTTGTATTCCGGTTGCCACAAACGCAGGCGTCTTTTGGCCCCGAACAGGTGTCTTGCGCAAACCGGGACTTGCGATTGTCGATTTTTTGGACCCAATCGAACCCGGCGTAGCCCGCAACGAATTTCTTGGACGGCTGGAAGAGGTCATCGAAATGCGCTCGGATGCTTTGATGCGAGAAGTTGGATTTGACCCTGATGGAATTCATTGAAAATATTACGCAACTTGAAGCGCTTTACGGTGAACCTGGCTCTGCATCCTTGCGCAAAGTGACCCGTCGGCTGACTCCGCTCTATAGTGATTGGATAAGAGCGTCGCGCCTTTGCGTTCTGAGCACCGTTGGACCTGAAGGCGTCGACGGTAGTCCGCGTGGCGACGATGGTCCAGTTGTGTTGGAACTGGACCCAGGAACTCTAGCTTTGCCTGACTGGCGCGGCAACAATCGGTTGGACAGTCTGCGGAATATCGTTCGCGACGGGCGCGTATCGCTAATGTTTTTTGTGCCCGGTTCGAACAACGTTGTAAGGGTGATCGGCACAGCTCAGCTGACGGCAGATGAGATATTAAGAGAGCGATTTGAGAAACGCGGGAGACGCCCTTCCACCGTGATCGTAGTAAAAATCGCCGAGGTCTATTCGCAATGCGCGCGTGCATTGATACGAGCCGGAATCTGGACAAGAGGTGATGAAAGCTCGTCTTTGCCGACAGTAGGTGAAATTTTGGCGGAAATTACAGAGGGTGAAGAAGGCGGCGCGCAATACGATCAGGAATGGGGTGAACGCGCCGCCAAAACGATGTGGTAACATAAGTCGACAACTACTGCCATTAAACGGCGGCCGCGCCAATCTTGGCTACTTTTTCCACCCAACGGTCGACATTCCCGGGTTTTGGATAGCTGGCTCCTGCAAAATAGGTAAAACGGGTTGGCTTGAAGCCAACGAAGCCAAGAATCTGATCTCGAACCTGACGGATCAAAGCTTGGCGATAGATCAGGCGCATGAACCACCCTGGCGTGTCCGAAGTCAAAATGACCCGAGCGGTTCTGCCCGTTAACATTGGGGCGGGAAACCCGATTTTCGTTGTGTTGCGGGTATCAAATGTGCGTCCGGGAATGAACATGCGATCGATCAGTCCTTTAAGCTTTGCTGGCAGGCCGCCCCACCACATTGGCGTCGTTAGTACAAGATGTTCACTCCACTCAAAGTCTTGCAAAACCTGTTCTAGAACGGGTTCCAGTGGTTTGAATTCATGGTAATTGCCCTGACCGAAGTCGTGGTCGAACTGCAGATCACTAAGATGAATCAAACGGATTTCATGCCCCTTTTTACGCGCTGCATCAGCGTAGGTTTGTGCAAAAGTTCTGGACAGGCTGGTTTCGCCGGGATGTCCGTCGAGTATCAGGATCTTCTTGGGTTGCATCGGGTTCTCCTAAATTTGACCACGGTCAATTTATAGGATCAAAAAATGACCGCGGTCAATAAAAAATTTGACCACGGTCAAAAAACGTGCGATCAAACCACATGCAAAAGACAATTCAAAAGAGAACTCTAAAGACACGGGCTCGCTTATTTACGGCTGCTGAAGCAGTTATCGAAAAGAATGGATACGAGGCTTTGCGTGTCGATGAAGTAGTTCAGGCGGCTGGTGTCGCCAAAGGTACGTTTTTTGCACATTTTCGCGACAAAGACGAATTGATGGAGATTCTAATAGGGCAAAAGCTCGTGGCCTGCTTTGATCAGGTTGAAAAGGGCCCAATGCCCAAAACCGCGCTGGAAATTATCGATGCACTTGAACCTATTCATTCATTTATGACTTCTGAACGATACGTGTTTGATCTGATTATCCGGTATTCTGGCGCAACGGCAATTGCCGAGATCGGGCCTATCGCGATGTGCTTTGAACGCTATGTCAGGATGACTGCTGTTTGGCTGGAATCTGCGGAAGTGCGTGGAGATGTGTCCGCTGATTTACTTGCAGAGGGCGTCCAAGCCTTTGCGCTTCAGTCGATGTCGCTAAAATATTGTGCCTTGCATGAGTCGCAAAGTTTTAGGGACAGGTTGGAGGTTTATCTGAACGCCTGGTTGAACCCGATCGTCCAGAAAACCTAGTAACTGACCGTGCGCAAACCGAGCCAGCCTTAAGCTTTGTAAGTATCGGGTACCAGAAGAATTTAAGGCACGGCGCGTTAAGTCTGAATTCGACAATTTGACAGCTAAAAGCAGCTTATCCGTCGGCGACGAAAGGCGGGCTAATCGCCCACCTGTGTCTCGTCCGGCCCTTCCAATCTTAGCTGTGAATTGGTCCGCCACCGCAGGCAAGCGCTGCCTCTCGGACTGCTTCGGAATAGGTCGGGTGAGCATGGCAGGTAAGAGCCAGATCTTCGGCGGAAGCGCCAAATTCCATCGCTACGCAAACCTCATGAATAAGATCCCCTGCCGCCGGGCCGATAATATGAGCGCCCAGTATCCGATCCGTTTCTTTATCCGCCAGGATTTTGACAAATCCATCCGCCGCAAAATTCGCTTTTGCGCGGCCGTTGCCCATGAACATGAATTTGCCGACCTTGTAAGCGCGGCCTTGTTCCTTGAGTGTGTCTTCGGTTTCACCGACGTTAGCGACCTCTGGCCAAGTGTAAATTACGCCCGGAATGACTCCATAGTTCACATGCCCATGCTTGCCCGCGACTTGTTCGGCAGCGGCCATTCCTTCGTCTTCAGCCTTATGCGCCAGCATGGGACCTTCAATTACGTCGCCGATCGCAAAAATACCGGACACATTAGTTTGCCAATCGGCGCCGACCTTGATATGCCCACGCGGGGTCATCTCGACACCCAATGCCTCTAGGCCCAGCCCATCGGCGAACGGTTTACGCCCGGTGGCAACCAGTACGGTGTCAGCCTCAATCACGTGCTCGCTATCGTCTTTACGCAATTTATAGGTGACTTTCGCTTTGGTCTTGGTTGCTTCGGTTTTTTGAACGGCCGCACCCATGACGAATTTAAGGCCCTGTTTTTTGAGAATGCGTTGGAAGGTTTTTTGTACTTCGGGGTCCATGCCCGGGGTAATGACATCGAGGAATTCGATAACCGTCACCTCGGCACCCAACCGCTGGTACACTGATCCCAGTTCCAACCCGATGACACCGGCACCGATGACAATCATCTTTTTCGGTATTTTGTTCAGCGAAAGAGCCCCGGTAGAAGTCACGACCACTTTTTCGTCAACCTCGACCCCCGGCAGAGAAGACGGCTCGGACCCAGTCGCTATGATGATGTTCTTGGCCGTATGCACCTCGTCACCCACCTTTACCTGCCCTGGCGCCGGGATCGAGCCCCACCCCTTCAGCCAGTCGATCTTGTTCTTTTTGAAAAGGAATTCGATGCCCTTGGTGTTGCCCTCGATTACTTCGTCTTTATAGGCCTGCATTTGTTTCCAATCGACCGAGGGGCTTTTACCCTTAAGACCCATCTTGGCAAAGTTATGCTCGGCCTCGTGCAAACTATGGCTAGCGTGCAGCAAAGCTTTGGACGGGATGCAACCTACGTTCAGGCAGGTGCCGCCCAAAGTCTCACGCCCTTCGACACAGGCGGTTTTCAGACCCAGTTGAGCGCATCGGATAGCGCATACATAGCCGCCAGGCCCCGAGCCGATTACGATGACGTCATAGTTTGCCATTTTTGTTTCTCCTAAGTCGCGCGGGGCGTGTTGTTAGAAAGGTGACCCAAATTCGGGAACTTGTTTGGCTTTACACAGGCGTGAGCACTTTGATCTTGATATGCGCGACCCCGCCGCGTTCAAGGTGCATAGCGAGTTCTTCGGATTCAAAGAAATCCCGGGCCTTTTCCAGATCGGTTATTTCGAACAATGCTATCGCGTGGTCGTGCTGGTCAGGGTCGCGCCATATTTTAAGATCACGAATACCGGCTGCTTCGCGCATCGGTTTGTCATCACGAAAAACACTTAACCAGACATCAAAGTCCGCCACGTCCGCCTGCCATAATACATGCGTGGTCATGGCTAGAGGTCCATCAGCAGGCGACGTGGGTCTTCTAACGCCTCTTTAACTCGGACCAGAAAGGTCACGGCGCCTTTTCCGTCTACGATCCGGTGATCATAAGACAAGGCTAGATACATCATCGGGCGAATCTTGATTTCTCCGTTGATGACCATTGGGCGCTCCTGAATTTTGTGCATGCCAAGAATACCTGACTGCGGCGGGTTGAGGATTGGCGAAGACATTAACGAGCCATAAACCCCGCCGTTCGAGATGGTAAAGGTCCCACCTTGCATCTCTGCCATGCTCAGTTTTCCGTCGCGTGCGCGCTTGCCTTTTTCAGCAATGGCTTTTTCGATTTCAGCAAACGAAAGGCTATCGGCGTCCCTTATCACGGGCACAACCAAACCCTGTGGTGTACCAGCGGCGACGCCCATGTGCACGAAGTTCTTGTAGACGATGTCGGTTCCGTCGATCTCGGCATTCACTTCGGGCACTTCTTTCAGTGCGTGACAGCAGGCCTTGGTGAAAAACGACATAAAGCCCAGACGCACACCGTGCTTCTTTTCGAACTGGTCTTTGTACTGGCTTCGAAGGGCCATTACTTCGGTCATATCGACTTCGTTGTAGGTGGTCAGGATGGCAGCGGTGTTTTGAGCGTCCTTCAGGCGTTTTGCGATTGTTTGGCGCAGTCGGGTCATGCGCACGCGCTCTTCACGTGATGCATCTTCGGCGGCGACAGGGGCCCGCGGTGCTTGAGCGGCGGGGGCGGGAGCCTCCGCAGCGGGGGCTGGTGCTGATGCGGTCGCAACCGCGCGTGCCACATCTTCTTTCATGATGCGCCCATCGCGCCCAGTGCCGCTTACTTGATCCGGAGAAAGTCCCGCTTCTGCCATTGCTTTTTCAGCCGATGGCGCATTCGCAATGTCTTTAACAGAACTCTCGGTCGCAGCGGGTGTCGTCGGTGCAGCTTTTGATGCCGGAGCCGCTCCTGCAGCCGCGCCCGAAATCACTGCCAGCCTTGCCGCAGCGTCTACCGTTGCACCTTCAGGTGCAACAATCTCGGCCAGAACACCCGATGTCGGAGCGGGCACCTCAACCGAAACTTTGTCAGTTTCCAACTCACAAAGCATTTCATCTTGTGCGACGCTGTCACCGACTTGCTTGAACCATGTCGACACGGTTGCCTCGGTCACCGATTCACCCAGAGTAGGTACCATCACGTCAATACTGCCACCCGAAGCGGCGTGCGTAGTGGCCGGAGCAGGCGCAGCGGCGGTAGGCTCAGGGGCCGCGCCTTCACCAGCGACAATGGTTGCCAGAAGAGCGTCGACACCAACAGTTTCACCTTCTGCCGCGACGATCTCGCCCATCACTCCGGCTGCAGGCGAAGGTACTTCGACCGTCACCTTGTCTGTCTCCAGCTCGCATAGCATCTCATCCACAGCGACTGCATCGCCAGGTTTCTTGAACCATGTCGCAACCGTGGCTTCGGTTACCGACTCGCCAAGCGTGGGAACACGAACTTCAATCGACATCGTTTACTTTCCTTCAATGCTTAGCGCTTCGTTCACCAGCGCTTCTTGTTGGGCTTTGTGTTGGCTAGCCAGACCCGTCGCGGGCGAGGCCGATGTTGCGCGGCCGACGTAGCGCGGCCGTTTGTGATCAGCGCCGATGCGCGTCAAGACCCACTCGATATTGGGTTCAATAAACGACCATGCGCCTTGGTTCTTTGGCTCTTCCTGACACCAGACCATTTCCGCCCCTTTGAAGCGGTTCAACTCGTTGATCAGAGAATGCGCCGGGAAGGGATAATACTGCTCGATCCGAAGCAAATAGACATCATCAATGCCGCGCGCATCCCGCTCTTCCAGAAGGTCGTAATAAACCTTTCCAGAACACATCACGACGCGTTTGATCTTTTCATCGGCCACCAGCTTGGTATCTGAATTTCCATGTTGGGCGTCATCCCAAAGTACCCGGTGGAAACTGGAACCAGTAGTGAATTCCTGGGCCGTGCTGACGGCCAGTTTGTGACGCAGTAGCGACTTTGGCGTAACCAGTATCAAAGGTTTGCGGAAAGTGCGGTGCAACTGCCTGCGTAAGATATGGAAATAGTTCGCTGGCGTGGTGCAATTCGCCACAATCCAATTGTCCTGTCCGCACATCTGCAGGAACCGTTCAAGTCGAGCTGACGAGTGTTCAGGCCCTTGGCCTTCGAATCCGTGCGGCAGCAAGCAGACCAAACCGGACATACGAAGCCACTTTGATTCACCCGAGCTGATGAACTGGTCAAACATGATTTGGGCACCGTTGGCGAAATCGCCAAATTGCGCTTCCCACAAGGTCAGCGCGTTGGGTTCCGCCAGAGAGTAGCCATACTCAAACCCCAAGACCGCATATTCGCTGAGCATCGAGTCTATTACTTCGTAATGAGACTGCCCCTCGCGAATGTTGTTTAGAGGATAATACCGCTCTTCGGTTTCCTGGTGCACAAAGCCCGAGTGTCGCTGGCTAAACGTACCACGCGTTGCGTCCTGGCCAGACAGTCTTACCGGATAACCTTCGGTTAGCAATGAACCAAAAGCCAGCGCTTCCCCAGTTGCCCAATCGAAGCCTTTGCCAGAATCGAACATTTGTTTTTTGTGATCAAGCAGCCTTGCAACAGTCTTGTGAACAGCAATGTCGTCCGGAGCATGGGTTAAGGCTGCGCCGACCTCGGCCAGAGTCTCGGGCGTGATCGCGGTTTCGCCGCGCACATACTCTTCCTTGTTTTTGTCCAGGTGCGACCACCGACCGTCAAGCCAGTCTGCCTTGTTGGGCTTGTAATCCTTGCCGGCGTCAAACTCATCGTTCAGATGCGCCTGAAAGGCGGCTTTCATGTCCTCAATTTCACCCTCTGGGATCAGTCCGTCCTTGACCAACCGTTCTGTGTACAGCGACAGCGTGGTTTTATGCGTCTTAATCTTTTTGTACATTATCGGATTGGTGAACATGGGTTCGTCGCCCTCGTTATGACCGAACCGTCGATAACAAAAGATGTCGATGACCACGTCTTTGTGAAATTTCTGACGGAATTCTGTTGCCACCTTTGCCGCGTGCACCACTGCTTCGGGGTCGTCCCCGTTAACGTGGAAGATCGGAGCTTCGACCATCAGTGCGATATCCGTTGGATACGGGCTGGAGCGCGAGAAATGCGGCGCTGTGGTAAATCCGATTTGGTTGTTCACCACGATATGCATTGTTCCGCCTGTCTTATGTCCGCGCAATCCTGACAGGCCAAATCCTTCGGCTACAACACCTTGACCGGCAAACGCTGCATCTCCATGCAAAAGTATGCCCATAACTCTTGTGCGTTCAGTATCGTTCAACTGATCCTGCTTGGCGCGGACTTTGCCCAATACCACGGGGTTGACAGCTTCAAGGTGGCTGGGGTTGGCTGTCAGCGAAAGATGAACGCTGTTGCCGTCGAACTCGCGGTCACTTGACGCACCGAGGTGGTATTTTACATCGCCAGATCCATCCACGTCTTCGGGTTTAAAGCTGCCGCCCTGAAATTCGTTAAAGATCGCCCGGTAGGGCTTGCGCATAACGTTAGCGAGGATGTTTAAACGGCCTCGGTGCGGCATACCAATGACGATATCGCTGACGCCGAGTGCACCACCCCGCTTGATAATCTGTTCCATAGCTGGGATCAGGGCCTCACCCCCGTCCAGGCCGAAACGCTTGGTGCCCATATACTTCACATGCAGGAACTTTTCGAAGCCTTCGGCTTCGACCATCTTGTTCAGAATTGCCTTGCGCCCTTCGCGAGTGAACGAGATTTCTTTGCCGTAACCCTCAATCCGCTCTTTGAGCCATGCGGCCTCTTCCGGGTTGGAAATATGCATATATTGCAGTGCAAATGTGCCGCAATACGTGCGTTTCACTATCTCGACAATCTGCCGCATCGAGGCCATTTGAAGGCCAAGAACGTTATCGATGAAAATTGGTCGGTCCATATCGGCTTCTGTGAAGCCATAGGTTTTGGGATCAAGTTCGGGGTGCGTGCTGGCTGCGCGCATTCCAAGCGGGTCCAAATCAGCGGCCAGATGGCCGCGAATGCGATAGGCCCGGATCAGCATCAGCGCCCGCAGACTGTCCAGCACCGCGCGTTTAACTTGGTCTTCACTAACTTCGACGCCTTTGGCGTCAGCCTTTTCTTTGATCTTCTTGCCAGCAGCTTTGGCATCGATCTCAGCCCATTCGCCAGTAAGCGCTCCGGTCAGGTCGTCTGAGGGCATCGGGGGCCAATCGTTGCGCGCCCACGACGGGCCTTCGGCCTCTTTCTGTACGTCCGGTGTGGCATCGCCCATAGCCTTGAAAAACTCAGCCCAGGCAGCGTCCACCGCTCCAGGGTTTTTGGTGTACTGGGCATAAAGCTGTTCCAGATACTCAGCATTGTGTCCCTGCATGAAGCTTGAAGCATGAAAGGCAGAGTTGGGCGAATGTTCGGTCATTGGGCTACCTCATGTGGGTTGGGACCGTATTGATTTGCGCCTGGCTGACTGGGTCGGGTCAGCCACCAAAGCACCAAAAGGGGTGACACAAATAAAACTAGCAATGTCGGAATAACAATCAGCAGAGTGGCGCGCGTGAAAAGAATGTCCATTGTTCCACCATGTTGGAAGCTGGATGCGATACCAATACCAAAGATTAAGACTGCAAATGCACCAATTATCAGTAGGATCGGCAGCAAGGCGTAAAGACCGCTGCGCCCAGTATCATGCATGCGCCGCCAAGCGACTGCCAGATGCGGGAAGAAGACGATTAGGCCAGCGATGGATTGGACCGGTTGAGAGGAAGTAGCCGAAACTGACTTAACTCCATCGGCTTCGGCCGTTGTAACCTGAGTAAAAAACTGCCAGTCAATGATCCCTGCGATTACGTTCCAGATCACGATAAATAGGAAAAAGAACCAGTACTCGGGCCGCGACGCACGGCCCGAGAACGTAAGGAATTTCGAGAAACACGTTTTAACGGCGTCGCTAAAAGTCATGTGTTTCTTCCTCCCGATTTAACCAATCATAACGCCGCTGTCAGCCGATTGCTTCAAGCACAGCCTCACCCAGCTGTGCAGGGCTTTCAGCTACGACGATGCCGGCCGACCGCATTGCTTCGATCTTGTCCTCGGCACCACCTTTACCGCCGGCGACAATTGCACCCGCGTGACCCATTCTGCGGCCCGGAGGTGCGGTGCGACCTGCAATGAAGCCAGCGGTTGGTTTCTTGCGGCCCTTCTTGGCCTCATCCGCCAGAAACTGCGCGGCTTCTTCTTCGGCCGAACCGCCAATCTCGCCGATCATGATTATTGACTCAGTCTCATCATCCGCCAGAAACCATTCCAGCACGTCGATATGTTCCGTACCTTTGATCGGATCGCCTCCGATACCGACACAAGTGGACTGACCCAAGCCAACATCGGTGGTTTGCTTGACGGCCTCATAAGTCAACGTGCCCGAACGCGATACAACGCCGACCGAGCCACGTTTGTGGATGTGACCGGGCATAATGCCGATCTTGCATGCGTCGGGTGTGATGACACCAGGACAGTTCGGGCCAACAAGTCGCGATTTCGAACCCTCAAGCGCCCGCTTCACCGTCATCATGTCCAGAACCGGGATACCTTCGGTGATGCAGACGATGACTTCCATCTCGGCGTCGATCGCCTCAAGGATCGAATCCGCGGCAAATGGCGGCGGAACATAGATCACGCTGGCGTTTGCGTCGGTCACGGCTTTGGCTTCGTGGACCGAGTTGAAGACAGGCAGATCAAGATGGATCATTCCACCTTTTCCGGGGGTGACACCGCCGACCATCTTGGTGCCATAAGCGATGGCCTGTTCGCTGTGGAATGTGCCCTGCGAGCCGGTAAAGCCCTGACAGATCACTTTGGTATTTTCGTCGATGAGGACTGCCATTTGGCGTTCTCCTGTTTTAGGCTGGCATTGGCCAGCCAGAATTCTTCGAAAAAGGTGGGCCGAGGCCTACCTCATGGAATTAGCCTTTGACCGCCTTAACTATCTTCTCGGCGCCGTCTTTAAGGTTGTCCGCTGCGATCACGTCCAGGCCGGAGGTGTTGATGATCTCTTTGCCTTTCTCGACATTGGTCCCTTCCAGGCGCACGACCAGCGGAACCTTCAGGCCGACTTCCTTCACCGCAGCCACTACGCCCTCGGCGATGACGTCACAGCGCATGATGCCGCCAAATATGTTGACCAGAATTCCTTTGACGTTCGGGTCCGAGGTAATGATTTTGAATGCCTCAGTCACTTTCTCCTTCGTGGCACCACCGCCCACATCGAGGAAATTCGCAGGTTCGGCACCATAGAGTTTGATGATGTCCATCGTTGCCATGGCCAGGCCCGCGCCGTTCACCATGCAACCAATTTCACCATCCAGCGCGATGTAATTCAGGTCGTACTTGGAGGCTTCCAATTCTTTTGGGTCTTCTTCGGTTGTGTCGCGCAGCTCAGCAATGTCAGGGTGGCGGTAAACCGCGTTACCATCAAATCCGACCTTGGCGTCCAGAACCTTTAGATCACCTTTGTCCGAGATGATTAGTGGGTTGATCTCCAACATCTCCATGTCTTTTTCGACGAAGGCGGAGTAGAGCTGACTCATCAGTTTGACGCACTGTTTGACTTGCGCGCCCTCCAGTCCCAGCGAGAATGCGATGCGGCGACCATGATAAGGCTGGTAGCCGGTGGCGGGATCAACCGAGAAAGACAATATTTTTTCTGGCGTTGCGGCAGCCACTTCTTCAATGTCCATGCCGCCTTCGGTCGAACAGACAAACGAGATGCGGCTGGTCTGACGATCCACCAACAAGGCGAGGTAAAGCTCGCGTTCGATACCCGAACCAGCTTCGATATAAATGCGATTGACTTGCTTTCCTGCGGGACCTGTCTGATGCGTGACCAACGTGCGACCCAGCATCTTTTTGGCTTCTTCTGCGGCTTCTTCGACTGATTTGGTCAGACGGACACCACCTTTTTCGCCTGCGTCGGTCTCCTTGAAAGAGCCTTTACCGCGGCCACCTGCGTGGATTTGTGCTTTAACAACCCAAAGTGGGCCATCCAGTTCTCCGGCTGCGGTTTTGGCTTCCTCGGCGCGCAAAACAGCGCGACCATCGGACACCGGAGCGCCATAGCTGCGTAAGAGAGCTTTGGCCTGATATTCGTGAATGTTCATCGAAACTGTCCCGTCTGACTACGATTAAACCGTTATAGGCGTGTCTAGTGGCCAAGTTTAAAGAGTTTTTTTATTTGTCACGGGAATTTGCTGAAGATTTTTCGTATTTGTGATCACAGTATTTTAGGGTGTGATCACAAAGATCTTTCGACCATGGCATGATTCGATATTTTCACCGTGGAAAGGTGGTTTCATATCCAAATCTCAGCGTTTCCGCGACCCTTTCCCAAATGTGATGGGTGTCAAAATTCAGCAGAAGCCAAAAAGAAAACCGGCCCAATAAGGCCGGTTTGTTAAATGCCATGGAAGCCGGATCAGGCCAAAGAGCTGTCGATGCCCTTGCAAGCCTCGATCAGGCCCTTCACCGCGTTTACAGAATTATTGAAACCAGCCTGTTCGTCGTCGTTCAGCTTGATGTCCACGATTCGCTCGATACCTCCGGCGCCGATTACTGTCGGGACGCCGACGTACAGACCTTTGACGCCAAGTTCGCCATTGCAATAAGCAGCACAGGGCAATACGCGTTTCTGGTCTTTAAGATAGGCTTCGGCCATTTCAATTGCGGATGTGGCCGGCGCATAATAGGCAGAGCCAGTTTTAAGAAGACCGACGATTTCAGCTCCACCGTCGCGGGTACGCTGGACAATTGCATCAAGTTTTTCTTGAGTAGTCCATCCCATTTCCACCAAGTCGGGCAGAGGAATTCCGGCAACTGTCGTATAACGAACTGACGGTACCATTGTGTCACCGTGTCCGCCCAGAACAAATGCAGTCACATCACGCATGGACACATTAAATTCTTCCGCGAGGAAATGAGCGAAACGAGCAGAGTCCAAGACACCAGCCATGCCGCATACTTTATTGTGTGGAAGGCCCGAAAACTCGCGCAAAGCCCACACCATCGCGTCCAACGGGTTGGTGATGCAGATCACGAACGCGTCGGGTGCATGCGCAGCAATGCCTTCACCGACCGACTTCATGACTTTCAGGTTGATGCCAAGCAAGTCATCGCGGCTCATCCCTGGTTTGCGGGCAACGCCTGCAGTCACGATGCATACATCTGCGCCAGCGATATCGGCATAGTCACTGGTGCCTGACAATGCTGCGTCAAATCCTTCGGATGGGCCGGATTCGGCTATGTCGAGCGCTTTGCCCTGCGGCAACCCCTCTGCGATGTCAAACAGGACAACATCACCCAGCTCTTTGACAGCAGCAAGATGCGCAAGCGTGCCGCCGATGTTCCCCGCGCCGATCAGCGCAATCTTGGGTCTGGCCATTTGGAATATCTCCGGTCGGTTTTAAAATCGAGATTTTGCTAGTCGGTTAAGCCGCCGTGCGCAAGGGTCGAGCAGCGCGGCATGCGACCGCATACTGTTTGCAACGATCAAGCTTGATGCGCTAAATGGCCAATGACACAGGCCGATTCCGGGGCGTTGCATGTTCGAAATGAACCTGATGTTTTTCGCTGTGGCTATTCCGGCCGTGATCTTTGCAGGTATTTCAAAGGGCGGATTCGGCTCGGGCGTTGCGTTTGCATCGGCGTCGATTCTAGCTTTGATTTTGACGCCGGGACAGGCGCTGGCCCTGATGTTGCCACTATTAATGGTAATTGATGTCGCCACGCTTGGACCCTTTTGGAACCGTTGGAGTTGGCCAGAAGCGCGCCTGTTGATGCTGGGCGCGGTCCCAGGAGTCGCCCTTGGAGCGATTTTTTTCGAGGTGACAGATGATGATTTCCTGCGTCTTTTGATAGGCGGAATTTCGGTTGGTTTCGTTGCCTGGCATGTTTCTCAATCCAATGGCTGGATCAACGGTTTCAGGCGAAAATTGCCACCTTCGGTCGGAATATTCGCTGGGCTTGTCGCTGGTTTCACCAGCTTTGTCAGCCACGCTGGCGGCCCACCAGCCGCTGTTTATCTTCTGTCCCAGCGCCTGACTAAGACAGAGTTTCAGGCCTGCACGGTTTTGGTTTTCTGGGTTATCAATATCGCAAAATTTGTTCCCTATGCCTATTTGGGGATGTTCACTTGGCATACCGCGTGGGCTGATTTGTTGCTTGCGCCATTTGCGATTTTAGGTGCTTGGCTGGGCGTTCGGGCGCATTGGATGATCTCTGAACGACTTTTCTTTATGATCGCTTACGTATTGTTGACGATCACGGGCACGAAATTGATATGGGATGCATTAACCTGAAGGTGCGGATTGACGCATAAATGGTGCGCTGACTGGGTCAAAAGAACGAAGTTTCCGCCATAACCGAAATCGCTTTTCGAAATTCCAATGTTGTAAGAGTATTAGGACGGGAGCGCATGTGTGAGAAATCCTTAACATGCATCGCGTGTTGCCCCGCAGAAAGCTTGGATGCTGCGACGCGGCAATTTTGCGCTTGAACTTTCCGTCAAAAAATGCCCCATTTCGCGCAACTTTATTACCAAGGGAGAAGCCGGTGGATCCCCGTCAACGTCCGTACCGTTCCGTTCTATACATTCCAGGCTCGAAAGAGCGGGCCTTGGAAAAAGCGCGCTCACTGCCAGTGGACGCAATTATTTTCGACCTTGAGGACGCCGTTGCGGCAGAGGAAAAGGAAAATGCTCGTGAAACTTTAAAAGCCGCGCTGGCTGCAGGAGGCTACGGTTCACGTGTCAAAATCGTACGGATCAACGGATTAGATACCGAATGGGGCAATGCGGATGCTTTGGCTGTTCGTGACATGGATGTGGACGTAGTTCTGTTACCGAAAGTGAACTCAGCGTCGGATGTACAGGCGTTGTCGACAATCACAGGTGATCTGCCGATCTGGGCAATGATGGAAACGCCACGAGGGATGCTGAACGCGGCGGAAATTGCGGCCCATCCACTCATGGCAGGGTTCGTCATGGGCACCAACGATCTGGCAAAAGAGTTGCAAACCCGCTTTCAACCCGACCGCTTGCCGCTGATGACCTCGCTGGGATTGTGTCTGCTGGCTGCAAAGGCTGAGAGCCTGATTATTGTCGATGGCGTTTATAACGCCTTCAAGGATGACGACGGCTTGGCGGCAGAGTGCGATCAAGGTCGCGCTATGGGTTTCGATGGCAAGACACTTATTCATCCTGCGCAGGTTGAAATTGCGAATTCAGCTTTCGCGCCTTCGGATGCAGAGGTCGACTTGGCCCGACGTCAGATTGCCGCCTTTGAAGAGGTCGAGGCACAGGGATTGGGCGTTGCCGTCGTTGATGGGAAGATCGTAGAAAACCTGCACATTGTAACTGCACGTGAAATTCTGGCAAAAGCAGAGGCGATTTCAGAATTGCAAGCGGGGTAGGCCAGCATGGGCTTTTTTCTTCTGATCCTTGGTGTGGCCCTATGGTGGGCTGCGCATCTGTTCAAACGTATTATGCCAGAAAAGCGCGCAGCTCTGGGTGATGCAGGCAAGGGCGTAGTCGCCTTGGCGTTGGTCGTTTCGATCCTTCTGATGATCTTCGGCTACCGCATGACTGATTACATTCATGTCTGGGCGCCGCCGTCCTTTATGGTTCACATCAACAACCTTCTTGTTCTAATCGCTTTCTATCTTATGAGTCCGGCAGGCCAAAAAGGGCGTTTGCTGAGCAACGTTCGTCACCCAATGTTGGCTGGCTTCAAGCTGTGGGCATTCGCTCATCTGTTGGTCAACGGCGACCTAGCCTCGATCGTGCTGTTCGGAGGGCTGTTAGCTTGGGCTGTAGTCGAGGTGATTGTCATCAATCGTACCGAACCCGAGTGGACGCCCGGCGAGCCTGGCACCTACGGCAAAGACGCGATGTTTTTTGTCGGTTCCATCGTGCTTTTGGGTGTCGTGGGATACATTCACGGGCTGGTCGGTCCTTCCCCGTTTGCATCATAGAAGGTTGAGCTTATGGCCAAGCTTTATCGTTTGTTGACCGAAGAGGACACCTCTGCATTCTGCCACAAGGTATCGGCAGCCTTGGCAAAAGGATGGGAGCTTTATGGAGATCCCACTTATGCCTATGATGCAACCAACAAGGTGATGCGTTGTGGGCAGGCCGTGACCAAAGAGATTGCGGCCGATTATTCCCCTGAAATGAAATTGGGACAACAATAATGGCAAAAACCAACCCCGGTCGGTTCTTTGAGGACTACGCCGTGGGGCAGGTCCTGCACCACCCTGTGCCGCGAACTGTCACCAATGGTGAACGCGCCCTGTACCATGCGCTCTATCCGTCGCGTCATGCTCTCTATTCTTCAGACGAATTTGCGCGGTCATGTGGCTTGCCACAAAGCCCTGTTGATGATCTGGCGGCATTTCACGTGGTTTTTGGCAAGACAGTACCCGACGTTTCGTTGAACGCCGTGGCCAATTTGGGTTATGCCGAAGGACGCTGGCTGGGTCCTGTCTACCCCGGCGACACACTGCGGTCAGAGTCCGAGGTGATCGGACTAAAGCAAAATTCGAACGGCAAAACGGGTGTCGTTTGGGTGCGTACGAAAGGCTTAAACCAACGAGAAGAAGTAGTCATTGAATATGTCCGCTGGGTCATGGTGAGGAAATCGAATCTGGATGCCCCTGCGCCTGAAACGGTCATACCCGAACTTAACAAGGCGCTTTCAGCTCAGGACCTTGTTGTACCAAAGGGACTGGATTTTTCGAACTACAATTTCTTGCAAGCAGGCGAAACACATCGCTGGGGCGACTATGCGATTGGTGAAACTATAGATCATGTTGACGGTGTAACTGTTGAAGAGGCCGAGCACATGTTGGCAACTCGCCTTTGGCAGAACACGGCCAAAGTCCACTTTGATCTGACTTTCCGACCAGAGGGGAGGTTGATTTATGGTGGCCATGTGATTTCGATGGCGCGGGCCTTGTCATATAACGGCTTGGCCAATGCGCAAATGATCGTGGGTCTCAATGGTGGCGCGCATGCAAACCCGTGTTTCGCGGGTCAGACCATCAAGGCTTGGTCTGAGGTGTTGGACAAGGCAGATACAGACGTTCCTGGCGTGGGTGCAATACGACTTCGTCTTGTAGCAAACAACGGCGGCGCTCCGTTCGAATTAAAGAGCGAAGACGGGCGTTACCTGCCACAAGTCTTGCTCGATTTGGATGTCTGGGCGCTAATGCCAAAATAGTTTTCCTTGCAGAGACTGAACGTTTCAACGGATGGCTAAGCATCCCTCGATCAGTCTTGAGGCCACCGCGTATCGAGCGGTTTATGACTTACAGTTTAAATGTCTGCCTGACAGGAAATTGAATTGCCGAACCTTCAACTGTGATAGGGTGGCAAAATGCAAATATTGCGCGCGGCTACTTTGGCAATCTTGAGTGCGACTCCGGCCCTCGCATGCGATCTGGCATTGGCCCTGGCTGTTGATGTATCAGGCTCGGTCGATTCCACTGAATACAGGATTCAGATGGATGGGTTGGCGGCTGGGTTGCGCGACCCGGTGGTGTCTGAAGCTTTAGTCAGGGGTAAGTCGCAATTGATGTTGATTCAGTGGACAGGTAGTTCTCGCCAAAGAATTACGATACCTTGGACGAAGATTGACAGTTTTGCATCACTAGATGCTTTTGCCAGCGAGGTCGCCTCAGATCCACGCGTTTGGCGAAACTTTTCGACGGCTATTGGCGAGGCATTGTCGGTTACTGTGGCGCGGTTTGACGAGGTGTCCGAATGTTCACGCCATTTGATTGATCTGTCAGGTGATGGTGTATCCAACGAAGGTATCGAACCATCCGAATTGCGCGACTTGCTGCGTGACCGTGGAATAACTGTGAATGCAATTGCAATCGAAGAAAGTGAGCCGGACCTGACGGCATATTTCTTTGAGAACGTTATCGCTGGAGAAGGGGCATTTGTAGTTTCTGCTGCGGGATTTGCTGATTACCCAGAACGCATTAGAAAAAAGTTGCTGCGCGAAGTGACGCAGCAAACAGCGGATTTGGATTGAAAGTCCAAAGATTCGTGATCACATTTCCACGCTTCGGAAATCGCCAACATTGATTTAAATGAATTTGTTATGTGATCACGAGAATATTTTGTGTGATCACATAAGCATTTTATCTGTATTTTTCGGTTTAAATTGACGGTTTTTGCATTCGCAGCACGTGACAGTCTAGCAAAAAACAGTAAAACCATCGGTAGCCAAATGAAAAGGAGCCGACATGGCCGATGTAAATCGGGGCGACCGCCCTCTTTCGCCACATCTTTCGATATACCGCCCACAGATGACGTCTGTGTCATCCATCATGGTCCGGATCACTGGCATCGCCGCGCTGGCTGTTTCCTTTTTTGTCGTTTGGTGGTTGCTGGCCGCCGCCACCAGTGAAAGTGCATTCAACTTTATTGACGGTTTAATGCGAAGCTGGCTTGGCGATCTGGTGATGTTCCTGGCTGCTTGGGCGATATACTATCACATGCTGGGTCGGCTGCGGCATGTAATCTGGGACCTGGGATATTGCGTCGATGTTGAAGTCTCGGAAAAGCTGGGGATCGGGATGTTCATCTTGGCGACCATTCTGACTTTCGTCACAGTACTTGCGGTTTAAGGAGTTTGGCCATGCAAAGTTACCTCACAGACCGCAAACGGGCGCTGGGAACTGGGGCCGGCAGACACGGCACCCATCATCATTGGCAGATGATGGCAAGCTCGACTGCTCTTGTCTTTTTGGTTCCACTGTTTGTTTTTACTTTCGCCAATGGGCTCGGCGGCACTTATGAAGAAGTGGTCGCATATTACAGCCGCCCGTTTCCTGCAATTATCACAGGGCTGACTCTGGTGGTTGTCATACTTCACCTTGTACGAGAAGCGCAGGTTGCAATTGAAGATTATGTGCATGGCGTCGCGGAAAAGCTGAGCCTTATGGCAGTGGCAGCATTTGGTTACACCCTGATGGCGGCGGGGCTGTTCGCCCTTGTCAAGCTTGCCTTGTGAATTACGCGGTAAGGATCAAAAAAGATGACTGCATATGAATATGAAACCCACGAATATGATGTCGTGGTTGTTGGGGCAGGCGGAGCAGGTCTTCGTGCGACTCTAGGTATGGCCGAACAAGGATTGCGAACAGCCTGCGTGACCAAGGTATTTCCGACCCGTTCCCACACGGTCGCTGCGCAAGGCGGTATTGCGGCATCGCTCGCCAACATGGGCCCAGATAACTGGCAGTGGCACATGTACGATACCGTCAAAGGTTCGGATTGGTTGGGTGATACGGATGCCATGGAATATCTGGCTCGTGAGGCGCCCAAGGCTGTCTACGAACTCGAACACTATGGAGTGCCCTTCAGTCGTACCGAAGAAGGCAAGATTTATCAGCGCCCATTTGGTGGCCACACGACCGAGTTTGGCGAAGGTCCCGCCGTACAGCGGACATGTGCCGCGGCTGACCGGACTGGTCATGCGATTCTGCATACATTGTACGGTCAAAGCCTGAAAAATAACGCTGAGTTCTACATTGAGTATTTCGCCATCGATCTGATCATGTCTGAAGGCGGTCAGTGTCAGGGGGTTGTCTGCTGGAAGCTCGACGATGGCACGATGCATGTGTTCAACGCCAAGATGGTTGTGCTGGCGACAGGCGGCTATGGCCGAGCCTATTTCAGCGCCACATCGGCGCATACCTGTACCGGTGACGGCGGCGGAATGGTTGCCCGAGCTGGTCTGGCGCTGCAGGATATGGAATTTGTTCAATTCCATCCAACCGGCATTTACGGTTCGGGCTGCTTGATCACAGAGGGAGCGCGCGGCGAGGGCGGGTACCTAACCAACTCGGAAGGTGAGCGTTTCATGGAACGTTACGCGCCTCACTATAAAGACTTGGCTGCCCGCGACTACGTTTCACGCTCAATGACCATGGAAATCCGTGAAGGTCGAGGGCACGGAGAAAACGGTGATCATATCCATCTGAACCTAAGCCACCTGCCCCCGGAAACGTTGGCGCAGCGGCTTCCGGGGATATCAGAATCCGCTCGTGTTTTTGCAGGCGTTGATTTGACCAAGGAACCTATCCCAGTTCTTCCCACCGTTCACTACAACATGGGCGGCATCCCGACGAACTATTGGGGCGAGGTTCTGAACCCGGTAGCCGAAAACCCGACAGCTGTCGTACCGGGTTTAATGGCAGTGGGTGAAGCCGGTTGTGCATCGGTCCACGGCGCGAACCGTCTGGGTTCAAACTCACTGATTGACTTGGTTGTCTTCGGCCGTGCAGCGGCGATCCGTGCCGGAAAGGTTGTGGACGCCGACGCTCCGAACCCGGTGCTGAATCAGGCGTCTGTAGACAAGGCATTTGATCGTTTTGACGCCATTCGAAACGCCAGCGGTGCGGTTCCGACCGCAGAGCTCAGGTTGGAGATGCAACGAACAATGCAAGATGACGCGGCCGTATTCCGGACTTCCAAGACATTGGCCGAAGGCGTCGAAAAGATGAACACTATTGCGGCCAAAATGGATGACATCAAGGTTTCGGATCGCAGCCTTGTTTGGAACAGCGACCTTATGGAAACGCTGGAACTGACCAATCTGATGCCAAGCGCGCTGGCCACTATCGTAAGCGCAGAGGCGCGTAAGGAGTCCCGCGGCGCCCATTTCCACGAGGACTTTACCGAACGTGATGATGAGAATTGGCGCGTCCATACCGTCAGCCACATTGACGGCAACAAAGTTGAGCTTAGCTATCGTCCTGTCATTGTCGATCCGTTGACGACCGAGGACGAAGGCGGCATTAGCTTGGCAAAAATCGCGCCCAAAGCGCGGACGTTCTAAGGAGAGGAACTAATGGTACAACTGACCCTCCCCAAGAATTCCCGGATCACCACCGGCAAGACCTGGCCCAAGCCGGAAGGCGCGACCAATGTCCGCAAATTCCAGATTTACCGATGGAACCCTGACGACGGTCAGAACCCGCGTGTCGACACCTATTTTGTTGACATGGACACCTGTGGTCCGATGGTTTTGGACGCGCTGATCAAGATCAAGAACGAGATTGATCCGACACTGACTTTCCGCCGCTCCTGCCGTGAGGGGATTTGCGGTTCCTGCGCCATGAATATTGATGGAATCAATACTCTGGCCTGTATCTACGGAATGGATGAAATCAAAGGCGACGTTAAAATCTATCCACTGCCACATATGCCGGTGATCAAGGACTTGATCCCGGATCTGACGCATTTTTATGCGCAGCATGCTTCGATCATGCCTTGGCTGGAAACCAAAACCAATCGCCCTGCAAAAGAATGGAAGCAGTCAATTGAAGACCGCGAGAAACTAGACGGCCTTTACGAATGCGTTATGTGCGCAAGCTGTTCGACCTCTTGCCCCAGCTATTGGTGGAACGGCGACCGATACCTCGGGCCGGCTGCATTGTTGCACGCTTATCGTTGGATCATCGACAGTCGGGACGAAGCCACAGGTGAGCGCTTGGATGAGCTGGAAGATCCATTCAAACTGTATCGGTGCCACACCATTATGAACTGCGCAAAGACTTGTCCAAAGGGACTAAATCCCGCCAAGGCAATCGCAGAAATCAAAAAAATGATGGTCGATCGGGCGGTCTGAACTTAGGCATAATTCGGGTATTTGCCGAAACCTGGCAAGAAGGATCGGTGCAAAACTTGAATATCCTGTTCCTGGCGGAAAGGCAGAAAGATGCCTGTTCTAGTACTTGTATTGGCTGGTGGTGTGTTTGCCTATTTCATCTGGCGTGCGCGAACATCTTCGCTGTCGCGCGATTGCAGATGGCGACTGCACAAAACGCAAGGCGTTTGGCGCTGCAGCTTTTGCGGGGCTGTATCCCCAACCGATGCCCAGCCCAAACTGTGCCTGAAACCTGAACAGGATTGACAATACAATGCGGGGTTTTCCGCGACCAGATTTTGCGCCACTCTTAGCGTTATGTCAGACTTTGAACACTCCACCCGCCCCCCTTTTGATGCCGATGCTCGTCGCGCTATAGCGCCAGTAATCTGCTACCCGAACGAAGGATTGCCAAAACCCGATCTTGACCTTCTGCGAACAGCGCGGAAAAGCGCGTCAAAGACTGGCGAGGTTTTAGTTCCCGCGCGGGACGCGCGATGTTTCGAAGTTCCGGCGGGGCATTTCTTTCGTATCACATCAGTTGAAGGACCGCAGGTGGGCGATTTAAACCTGTGGAATCTGAATGATCTGTCCGAGCGCTTTTATTCGGGTAAAACCCGCGCATTGCATGGCACACACCTAACGATTGGAGAGCGGATGTGGTCCAGCTTTCCCCATATGCGTCCGATGGCGACAATCGTTGAAGATACCCTTGGCTGGTATGGCATTGATGCCTACGGTGGTTCGGTTCATGATGTAATTGGCACAAGGTGCGATCCTTATACCGGAAACCTGCTGTCTGGAAGCCAGTACCATCACTGCTGCCATTCTAATCTGACCAGAGCACTGGCCGATCATCTGAAAATCCCGTTGGCGGAAGCAGAACCAGCGGTTCACGATGTTCTGAATGTATTTATGTGCACTGGATTCACGCGGGATACCGGACAATATTTCATGAAGGCTTCCCCGGTTCGGCCCGGCGATTACCTTGAGTTCTTTGCCGAGATTGACTTGTTAGGTGATCTGAGCGCCTGTCCAGGTGGAGATTGTTCGTCTGAACATTCGTCCGACACCGCACCATGTTTCCCATTGCTGGTAGAGGTTTTTGCGCCTGAAGCTGCAGTCCTGTCTGAATGGAGAAGCCCGGCGCCCAACGGGTATGACCGCACACACGGGCGATGAAGTTCGGCTGAAGGCCCGGAGCGTCTTCATACGTCGAGCCGGTTCAATTTTCAGTCAGGGAATGCAGCTTTTAAGGCGATCTCTACCATATCGCCAAAACTTCGTTCGCGGTCGGAGGAGGGCATTGCCTCGCCCGTAAGCAAATGGTCGGATACAGTCAAAACCGCAAGTGCGCGGCAATTATGGCGCGCCGCAAGGATGTATAGTTCGGCCGCTTCCATTTCAACGCCCAGAATGCCGTGTCGCACCATTTGCTCGTTCAGGTCGGGTCGTTCATCATAGAAGACATCTGACGAATAAATCCCACCCACGTGTGTGGGAGTACCCTTGGCCTTGGCCGCGGCAACGGCGGCACTCAACAGACTCCAATCCGCACACGGAGCAAAGTTAAGTTCTTTCATTATTCCACGGGAAGGTGTGCTAAGGGTTGTCGACGTCATTGCGATAATGACATCGCGCAAATTTACGTTATCTTGCATGGCGCCGCATGAACCAATCCGGATCAAAGTCTTTGCGCCAAAATCGCGGATCAATTCATTAGCATAAATGGAAAGCGAAGGCATTCCCATTCCACTGCCCTGAATTGTGACCGGATTTCCTTTCCAATTCCCAGTGAAACCCAGCATTCCGCGTACGTCGTTTATTTGCCGGTAATCATCAAGAAACGTTTCTGCTGCCCATTTCGCGCGATAAGGATCACCAGGCAACAATACTGTTTCTGCAATCTCGCCCTTTTCGGCGCCAATGTGAATTGTCATTAGCGAAATGCTCCCGCTAGATTTCCAAATCGGAAATATCTGCACCCGCCTTCAGGGCATCATGAATCCATTGTGGTTTCCGGCCACGCCCTGTCCAAGTTTGCGATGGATCGGCTGGATTGCGGTATTTCGCCTTGGCCTTTTTTCCTTTGGTCGAGCGGGACGGCTCGGATGATAAATCAGCTAACGAGAATCCGTATTCTGCTGCAGCTTTTTCTGCCGCCCTCAAAGCTTCTTTTCGCTCACGAGTTTCCGCGTCCTTTAAGGCCTTTTCGACCTGAATCATTAATTCCAGCAGTTCTTTTCGTGACTTTTTTTCGAGATTGATAGCCATTATTATCCCCATAATGTTACCGACGCTTAAGACGTATTTTCTAAGCTAGTTTTATTTTCTGGATTTATCTATCTATTTCGCGGGGAAAAAGAATCAATTACGATCACTAAATGGGGTTATCTTATTCCGCTGCCAGAGTCTGAGGGTCAACCAAATATACGATATCGCCCATTATTGAGTTTAATTCGAAATTCTTAGGCGTATAAATTTTTGCGACACCCATCGATTTCAATTGCTCGGCGTCTTCGTCGGGAATGATGCCGCCAACAACAACTGGAATGTGGTCCAAACCTGAATTGGCCAGCCGGGTCATAACTTCTTGAACAAGCGGAAGGTGGCTGCCAGACAATATAGACAATCCAATGATATGAGCGTCGTCTCGAACTGCTGCTTCTACGATTTCTTCCGGTGTCAGCCGAATGCCTTCATAGCTGATGTCCATGCCACAGTCCCGGGCGCGGAATGCGATTTGTTCCGCCCCATTAGAATGGCCGTCCAACCCGGGCTTGCCTACCAAAAACTTCAGGCGGCGCCCCAGTTTGTCGCTTACAGCATCCACTGCCGCGCGCAAATCTTCCAATCCTTCGGTTTTGTTAGACACTGAACCGGAAACGCCAGTTGGACCACGATAGGTCCCATAAGCCTTGCGCATTTCTTCGGCCCACTCACCTGTCGTGACACCGGCTTTTGCCGCGGCAATAGACGGTTCCATTATATTTGTTCCTGTTTGTGCAGCAGTGCGGAGGCCCTCCAATGCCTTGGTGACGGCGAGATCGTCACGATCCGCTCGCCATAATTTTAGACGCTCAACCTGTCCCTGCTCGACAGCGGGGTCGACGACCATTATGCCGCCATCTTCGGTCTGCAAGGGCGAAGGTTCGCCTTGGGTCCATTTGTTCACGCCAACTACGACGGTTTCGTTTCGTTCAATCCGGTTCAGGCGTTCTGCGTTGGAATCAACCAACCGAGATTTCATATACTCTATCGACGCCACCGCGCCGCCCATTGACTCGAGGTTAGCAAGTTCAGCCCGAGCACCCGATTTGAGTTCTTCCACCTTGGCGTCGACGGCCGGGTTGCCGTCAAACAAATCGCCATATTCTAGCAGATCGGTTTCATAAGCCAGGATCTGCTGCATTCGCATTGACCATTGCTGATCCCAAGGTCGCGGCAAACCAAGCGCCTCGTTCCAGGCAGGAAGCTGAACAGCGCGTGCGCGGGCTTTTTTGGACAAGGTCACCGCCAACATTTCGATCAAGATGCGATAGACGTTATTTTCGGGCTGCTGCTCGGTAAGACCTAAAGAGTTGACTTGAACGCCATACCGAAACCTTCGGAACTTGGGGTTTTCGACACCATACCGATTTTGCAAGATTTCATCCCACAGATCGACAAAGGCCCGCATTTTACACATTTCGGCGACAAATCGGATACCTGCGTTCACAAAGAATGAGATGCGACCACAAAGCGCCGGAAAATCCGCATCCGGTACGCGGGGGCGAAGCTCATCCAGTACGGCAATGGCCGTTGCCAGGGCATAAGCAAGCTCTTGTTCCGGCGTCGCGCCGGCTTCTTGAAGGTGGTAGGAACATACATTCATCGGGTTCCACTTGGGCACGTTGGAATAGCAATACTCCGCAACGTCCGCGATCATCTTCAGCGATGGTTTCGGGGGGCAGACATATGTGCCGCGACTTAGGTATTCCTTTATCAGGTCGTTTTGCACCGTGCCCTGCAGCTCTGAGACCTTCGCTCCCTGTTCCTCTGCAACCGCTATGTAAAGGGCCAACAACCATGGAGCCGTAGCATTGATGGTCATCGAGGTGTTCATCTGTTCCAATGGTATCTGATCAAACAGAACCCGCATGTCGCCCAAGTGACAGACCGGAACACCTACCTTACCAACTTCGCCTCGCGCCAAAGTATGATCGCTGTCATACCCGGTCTGGGTTGGTAAATCGAAAGCCACGGAAAGGCCGGTTTGCCCTTTGGCCAAATTATTGCGGTACAAAGCATTTGACGCCTGAGCAGTTGAATGACCGGCGTAGGTTCGGATGAGCCAAGGGCGATCTTTCTGCGTTTGCGTCATGAAGCAATCCTCGCAAGTTCAAGGGTAACAAAATTTCGTACAATGGCTCTAAAGCGCAATTTTTGAGATATGTCAATTCGCTGCGTTGCGGCATGTCCTGGTTTCTGCAGATTGTGAGTGAACGCGATTGATGGCACTGTGCACCCATGACGCGAACTGTAGAGCTTCCACTGTGGCTTTTTGTACTGATTCTGGCTTTTGCCGCGATCACGTTTGCTTCGCATTTTTTGTTCCCTTCAGTGCGGTGGTTCTTTCGCCGTCGCCTTGAACGGGCAGTTGCACGTTTGAACGAACGGCTGCAAAGGCCCATTCAGCCTTTCAAACTAGCCGGGCGTCACGACATGATTCAGCGGCTAATCTACGATCCGCGGGTCAGCAAGGCGGTACAAAAGCATGCGATCGATACGGGAGTGCCAGAAGCCGTCGCATCTGAACAGGCACAGCGTTATGCACGCGAAATCGTGCCGTCTTTTTCTGCATTTGCCTATTTCAGCTTCGCTATTCGACTGGCCCGGTTGCTGAGTAACGCATTTTACAATGTTCGGCTAACCTATCAGGACGAGGCGGCGATCAATAGTATAGACCCTGATGCGACGGTTGTCTTTGTGATGAACCACCGCAGCAACATGGATTATGTTCTGGTGACCTACTTGGCTGCCAGTCGGTCCGCCTTGTCTTATGCTGTCGGCGAATGGGCGCGAGTTTGGCCGCTTAGCCGATTGATACGCGCGATGGGGGCTTATTTTATTCGGCGCAAGTCTGGAAGTGATCTGTATCGCCAGGTTTTAGCCAGCTACGTAAGCCATGCGACGCAAGCCGGTGTGACGCAAGCGATGTTTCCAGAAGGAGGATTGAGTCTGACTGGCAAGCTTGGCCGTCCGAAGCTGGGTCTATTAAAGTACATCATTGACGGAACTGGTCCTGAGGGTCGCGATGTGGTGTTTGTTCCTGTTGCCTTAAACTATGACCGGGTTTTAGAGGACACAATCCTGACAGCCGCAGCGAAGGATAGCGATCGACGATTCCGTGCGCGGATTGGCGTGGTTACCCGATGGTCGGTTAAGCAGCTTTGGCGCCGTCTGATTGGGCGATATAAACGTTTTGGACTGGCCTCAGTCAGATATGGCATGCCAATTTCCCTGAATTCCTTTCGAAAAGAGCACGAGCGGGATTTAACAACTGATCTGGCCCGAGAATTGATGCAACGTATCGCAAGTGCTTTGCCCTTTGTTCCGCTGCCTGCGGCTTGCCGAGTTTTGGAGCAACACGGCGCTATTTCAGAAGATGATCTAAAGACCCAGCTTCTGATCATGGCGGGTGATGAGCTTATGGAGGGCGCAGAGGTTGCCGTTCAGGATGGAATCGACCAGCTTGTTGACCGACGTCTTGTTGTCCGTGAACGAGGAATGTTGCGTCCGTCCGGGCAAAGATCGGACCTTTTAGCATATTACGCTGCTTCGACGTCTACTCTCTTGCAACCCATTGATGCTGCAGATGCAAAAGATAATTCTGCGATTGCTGGGTCATAAAATTACAAAATCGATACCAAAAACGGTTGCAATATTTCTCTATCGTCAATATTCCATCACTTGAAGCTTGCGATTCTGCGTCGCGGCAAACAGCGAATTCAAGAGGAGGCCAGCATGGCTTTGGACACCGAAAGCGGTATCGCGTCGTACGAGGCTCCGGAAAAGGATCTCTATGAAATGGGGGAAATCCCCCCAATGGGATATGTCCCGAAACAGATGTACGCATGGGCTATCCGGAAAGAGCGTCACGGTGAACCGGACACAGCTATGCAGTTAGAGGTTGTCGACGTTCCGAAACTGGATAGCCACGAAGTGCTGGTTCTCGTGATGGCCGCGGGTGTAAATTACAATGGCGTATGGGCCTCGTTGGGTAAGCCAATCAGCCCTTTCGATGGCCACGGCCAACCCTTCCACATTGCTGGTTCAGACGCGTCTGGAATAGTTTGGGCCGTTGGAGACAAGGTTAAACGCTGGAAAGTTGGCGATGAGGTCGTGATCCATTGTAATCAGGATGACGGTGATGACGAACACTGTAACGGTGGCGATCCGATGTATTCGCCAAGCCAACGGATTTGGGGTTACGAGACCCCTGACGGTTCTTTTGCGCAGTTCACCAACGTTCAAGCGCAGCAATTGATGCCGCGCCCCAAGCATCTGACTTGGGAAGAAAGCGCCTGCTACACGTTGACGTTGGCAACCGCCTACCGAATGCTATTCGGGCACGAGCCGCATGACCTAAAGCCCGGCCAGAACGTGTTGGTTTGGGGCGCGTCGGGTGGCTTGGGTTCCTATGCTATCCAGCTAATCAATACCGCAGGGGCAAATGCGATTGGTGTGATCTCAGACGAAAGCAAGCGTGATTTTGTCATGGATCTGGGTGCCAAAGGCGTGATTAACCGCAAAGACTTCAATTGCTGGGGCCAGTTGCCCACGGTGAATACTCCGGAGTACGCGGAATGGTTTAAAGAAGCGCGAAAGTTCGGTAAGGGGATCTGGGACATCACCGGAAAGGGTGTAAATGTCGACATGGTGTTCGAGCACCCAGGTGAGAGCACATTTCCGGTTTCGACCTTCGTCGTGAAAAAAGGTGGAATGGTTGTTATTTGTGCCGGGACAACTGGTTACAACTTGACCTTCGATGTTCGCTATATGTGGATGCATCAAAAGCGTTTGCAAGGCTCCCATTTCGCACATTTGAAACAGGCATCTGCGGCAAACCAACTAATGGTAGAGCGTCGATTGGATCCCTGCATGTCCGAGGTGTTCATGTGGAATGATCTACCCGAGGCTCATATGAAAATGATGCGTAACGAACATAAACCTGGGAACATGTCCGTGCTTGTTCAGGCACCCCGGACAGGAATGCGCACGCTTGAAGAGGTTCTGGCTGCGCGCGGCTGAAATCATACGAGTAAATGAAAGGCGCCCGCAACTTGGATTGTGGGCGTTTCTTTGTTTATCAGGTGCTTACACCAAACGATCCCACTATTTCTGGGGAGTAGAAAGCGGTGAGTAGGCCGAATTATTATGTACATGCTATGGTTGTATTAACCCTTTGTTAACTATTTCAGGGACACCCTCAATGGCGAAAAATGAGTGGATACTGGACGTGCTGTCGGACCTCAACGCCTTTGCTGTGGCGAATGGGATGAACGCGCTTGCCGAACAGCTGGCTGACACCAGCCTGATCGCTGCGGCCGAGATAGCGTCCATACAGGATGAGGCGCGGGCGTCCCCGGATGGCAAAAAAGTTCAATTTGAGCCAAATCCTGGAGGATTTGGAAAACACCGGCACGCTTGAAGAATTGACTAATGTTACTGTTGGAGTGCGTGCCGGGCTGGAACTTGATCACATAATTTATCATTGGGTTGACAGTGCTGGTGACCAATATGGGTTCGCCACTTACTCCGATGCTTGGGTCAAAAGATACCAGGAACGGAATTATCACCGGATCGATCCGGTCATTCTGGGTTGCTTCCAACGTTTCCACCCGGTGGATTTGAAACAACTGAATTGGTCGAGTAAGTCCGCGCGCGACTTTTTGAAGGACGCGCATGCACATGGCGTGGGAAATCAAGGCTATTCGATACCTCTGCGCGGTCCTCACGGCCAATTTGCCTTGTTCACAATCAACCATTCCTGCGCGGATGAAGAATGGCAGGATTTCATCAAGACCTATGGGCGTGATTTGATCTTAATTGCGCATTTCCTCAATAGAAAGGCATTGGAATTTGCACACGCCCGGCAGCCGGAAAATCGACGGGCCCTATCGCCGCGAGAGATTGACGCTATGACACTGTTGGCTCTGGGAAACAGCAGAGCTCAAGTCGCACATTCTCTTGCAATTTCTGAACACACCCTACGTGCTTATATCGAAAGCGCCCGGTCTAAATTGGGTGCGCATAACACAACGCATGCTATAGCAACTGCACTTAGCAGAGGCTTAATAGTCGTTTAACTACCAAGCGATCATCTCACTGAAAGTTAACTACGTGTCCGTACCCCTTTGTCCTTCAAGCATGAACGACAAGGGGATAAGTCATGTTGCGCTATTTATACGCGGACGAGCTACATAAGCATCCGGCCCTGGCCGATGGAATGTTTAAAGATCGCGCTGATCAGTTCAAAACCCGATTGGGTTGGGATGTAACGGTCAATGAAAAAGGTGAAGAGCGCGACCAATATGATGTTTTAAATCCACTTTATGTCATCTGGGAGGAGCCGGACGGAAACCATGGTGGATCCCTTCGGATGCTTCCTACCACTGGTCCAGTCATGGTCAATGACGTTTTCGGCCATATAACAGGCGGCCAGCCGGTCCGAAGCCCGCTTATCTGGGAAGCGACACGCTTTTGTTTGTCCCGAACGGCCAGCCCACACACAGCAGGAATAATCATGATGAGCTGCCTCGAAATATTGGAAGGGTTTAGCCTTTCAAATATCGTAGGTGCGTTTGATGCGCGAATGATCCGAATCTATCGATTGATCGGTTCGTCGCCAGTATTACTGGGGTCTCAGGGGCAAGGGCGTGAAAAGATATCGGTTGGTTTGTGGTCCTATTCAACCGACGACCACAATCGCGTTGCCGAGCGGGTCGGCGTTACACGTGAGTTGTCCCGTTTGTGGTTCAAAACGTCATTTGGCAGTACAGCGCAACATCGGTTTTCATTGACGGCGTAAAATCTGGAAAATCAAAATCCGAGTCTGGCCGATGTGGTTCCGTCGCTGTAGGGTCGCGCCATGTCCTTACCTCCAGTCACCTTTTCGGAAGATCAGGCAGTTGCCTACGACAGCATTGCCGAGTTGCTGCGATCCGCTGGCGTGGACCTCAATGACGATGCGCTACTAAAACTGCCGGGCAACGGCAAGTCCGGCGTTATGGCAGTCATCGGGAAGGCGGGTTCCGGAAAAACACTATTACTGGCAGAGCTTTACAAGGCACTGGTAGACGCCGGAGTGAATCTGATTTCGGGTGATTTCGAAAGCCGGAAATCCAGAGATAAGCGTAGCCTGGCGATACTGGCCCCCACGAACAAGGCGGCGAGTGTCCTGCGACTGAGAGGCGTTCCAGCAACGACCATTCACCGAATTCTTTACACACCGGTTTACGACCCCGAATACGAACGTATCGCCGAATGGTTGGCTGGCAACGACGAACGCCCAGAGATTGAGGGATTGACTGCAGAAGCCTTGGATCGCGCGGCAGCGTTTTATTCCAACAACAAATCAATCCCAGGAGCGCTGGCTGCGGCGGGGTTGCGGGGGTCTGATTTTATCACCGGATGGAAGAGACGGGATGAGCCGCTGGATATCGGTTTTGTGGACGAAGCTTCAATGTTGGATGACCGACAGTTCCAAGACCTTCAAGAGATATTCCCAACGTTGTTGTTGTTCGGTGATCCCGCTCAGTTGGCTCCGGTCAATCAATCTGGATCAATGGTGTTTGATGGACTGCCGGAACAACGTAAATTGACGCTCCATCGCGTACACAGGCAAACCGCTGACAACCCGATTCTGGATCTCGCACATGCATTGTCGGATGCAGAAATGGGTTTCGAAAGTTTCGAGCGTCTGGTCGAGGAAACGGCCGCAAGGGATGAAAGGGTGGTTTGGGGTCAGCGGGTCGAAGTCGATTTGATGGCTCGAAGCCCTGTGCTGGTTTGGCGAAATGCTACGCGTATTCGTTTGATTCAAGCGTTTCGCAGTGTTCACGGTGCCCCGGAAACTGAGCTGCTGGAGGGTGAGCCCCTAATCTGTGACGGCATTGAATTACCGTTGAAACACCGCAAAAAACGACTGGATCTAGAAGCGCGCGGTCTGATCAAGGGTGCCCAGGTCATCTATCTCGGACCAGGGCGCAAACCCGGTTTTTCTCGCCTGCATGTGATGGGCGCCGAGGATCCGCAGGTCAGCGCCGCATCGATTGTTCAGATCGAAAAGCCAGACGAAGAAGAACCTTTCATACCATACGCAGCCCGTATGGGGGCAACATTTTTGCATGGCGCCGCTGTGACCATTCACAAAGCTCAGGGGTCGCAATGGGATACAGTTCAGGTGTTCGCCCCTGATGTATTCGCTGCTGCTCGCATGGGGCGAACCGAAGCCGGGCAACCTCTTTGGAAACGGTTGGCATACGTGGCCATTACTAGGGCGCAGGAACGTCTTATCTGGGTCGTGCGGAACCGACTTTCCAAGCCTACGCATCCTCTGCGTGTTGATGATTTGCGCGCAGTTCCGGCTGTTTCGCTAACGTTGGAGACTGAAAGTACATGAAAACTATTATCATAACCGGGGCAAGTTCAGGCATTGGCCGCACGACCGCAGAGCTGTTTCTTGCCGAAGGATGGACAGTCGGGCTTCTGGCGCGAACCAAAGAAACACTCAATGAAATTGCTGCAATCCATAGCAACGCAATCCCCTTAGTCGCTGACGTCACCGATGCTGCGGCCGTCGCAACTGCGTTTGACGGGTTTATCGATCAGGCTGACCGACTGGATGTTTTGTTCAACAATGCGGGTGTGTTCAAACCCGGCGGAACCATTGATGAAATCGAACTCGACGCTTGGTACCAGACCGTAGATGTTAATCTGAATGGTATGTTTCTATGTGCCCGCGAAGCGTTCCGAACTATGCGAAATCAATCGCCGCAAGGGGGTCGAATAATCAACAACGGTTCTATCGCGGCTTATGTTCCACGGCCAAACTCGGTTCATTATTCCACAACAAAGCATGCAATTACTGGACTGACCCGCAGTCTCTCATTGGACGGCCGGACGTTTGGAATCGCGTGCGGTCAGATAGATATAGGCAACGCCAGAACGCCAATGGTGCAGGGATTAGTGGACGCAGCTGTTGCAGAGGACCGAATACCCGATCCCACTATGGCGGTCGAAGACGCCGCCCGGTCGGTGCTTCATATGGCAAGCTTGCCGCCTGAAGCCAATGTTCAGTTCATGACGGTGATGGCGACAACCATGCCCTACATCGGCAGGGGCTGACGATTACTTTTCGCGCAACAAGCGGAAAGCCGTAGACGCACCCCAACCCGCTGAGATGGCAATGACCAAAGACATTAATCCATACCAAACTGGTTGTTGACGAGACATGTTGTAGAGAAAACGCTCAAGGCCAACTTTTCGGACATCAATGGTGGTTTCGAATTGTGATACCACTTGGCCGCCTCGGGTCAGAAATATCCGCGCGAGGTAATCACCTTCCGTCAAGTCGGCAGGCATATCAATCGAAGTTCGGAATAATGTCTGTTCGTCTACGGCGACCGTGTTTTCTCGGATGGAATACAACCCCTCATTCTCGCGGATGCGTATGACTGCCTCCGCAAAATTTTGTGCACCTTCGACGTTCATGTCTGCACCAACGGATCGGATGGCACGCCCGATTGATACGCGATGACGCAGGTCTTCTGTGTTGGTCAGAACCTGACTAAATGGTGCAGAGGTAGCAACGGCATAAAAGCTGGGTGCGAGATCAACTAAGATACTGTCGGTATTCACCCATATGCCAAACCTTCGTTCTTTGCGCCTGACCGTGACTGGCTCCGACGGCCCGACGACCGACACGATAACTTCTAGCGGGGGGCCATCAGGGATCGGCGCTTCCCGCTTTACGGCGCCAAAGATCAGTATCTCAGAGCCGTCGAAATCAGCGGTGATTGACACGCGGTCCTGACTTAGCCCCAGAACAACTTGTTCCTGCGCCGCATGAACGGGTTTACAGAGCAAAAAAAGGGCGATTATCAGGCGGATCATGCTCAATGCCCTCCTGCTTCGCCAATCGAATATAGCTCTGCAGGCTGCAGTAATAGGTCCAAAGCCAGTTTGCCGCATACCAACAAAACCAGTGCTGCCAGAAGAACGCGCAGCTGTTCTGCAGGCATTCTGGCTCCGATTACAGTCCCGACTTGCGCCCCGATCACGCCACCAACCAACAACAAAACGGCCAGAACAACGTCCACCGTATAGTTCGTGGTCGCGTGCAACATCGTCGTAAACGCAGTCACAAAAATGATCTGAAACAGCGACGTACCCACAACTACCTTGGTTGGCATGCCGAGCAGATAGATCATGGCAGGAACCATAATAAAGCCGCCGCCGACGCCCATAATAGCAGACAGTACCCCGACGATGACTCCGACAATTATCGGGGGAATGACCGATATATAAAGGCCAGACGTGCGAAAACGCATCTTGAAGGGCAACGCGTGTACCCAGCCGCGCTGTCGCCGTTTGACCGGAGTTGTACCCTTCTTGGTTTTGCGTAACGCGTTGATGCTTTCGATAAACATCAAACTTCCGATGATACCTAGAAAAACTACGTAGCAGAGCGTTACGAGAAGATCGACCTGACCAAGGCTTTTCAGGTAGTTAAAGATCACCACGCCGAGCGCTGCACCTGTCAGACCGCCCAGTAAAAGAACCGTTCCCATTTTAAAGTCGACCGTTCGTCGCCTGAAATGCGCGAGTACGCCAGAGAAAGAAGACGCCACGATCTGGTTGGCTTCTGTTGCAACTGCAACAGCGGGCGGGATTCCGATGAAAAACAATAGCGGGGTCATCAGAAATCCACCACCAACACCAAACATGCCGGAAAGGACGCCTACCATCCCACCAAGGCCAAGCAGCAGAAAGGCATTCACTGAGACTTCGGCGATCGGTAAGTAAATCTGCATGGTTTCTTCTGTACGGCGACTGCCGCGCCTGTCGGTGCGACAAAGCCTCTGAGGACTGGATACTTAATCAACGAAATCCCGGGGCTAAATCAACAAAGATCCACGGACCCCAATCCCGAGCCAGGCACACCGCGTGACTCCGCAATGCCAAAGCTTGAGGAAATGATTCCATACCCCTTTAGAACGGTTGCGACATGCAAAATCAACTCCGTATGCTGCTTTGCAGCAGACAGGACCGAAAAGAGTTCACAAACTGGACCTATCAACGCTCCTTCACATAGGGCTCACCGCCCGCCCGAGGGGGAATTGCCTTGCCAACAAACCCGGCCAGAATGACCACCGTGAGAATGTAGGGCAGAGCGTCCATTGCCTGAACCGGGATTACAACTCCGCCCAGATCAATATTCTGGAACCTCAGGGCGATCGCCTGCAAAAGCCCGAACAACAAACAAGCCCACATTGCGTGCCAAGGTCGCCATTTCGCAAAAATGAGCGCAGCCAATGCGATGAACCCGCGGCCTGCGGTCATGTCCTTAACGAAACCGGCTTGCAAGGCAGTTGCAAGATAGGCTCCGGCGATGCCGCACAACACTCCGCATATGGCAACAGCGGCGTACCTAAGCCCAACAACAGAGACACCGGCTGTATCTACTGCCGCAGGGTTTTCACCAACCGCTCTCAGTCGCAACCCGAACCGGGTCCGGAACAAAATCCACCAGGTTGCCGGGACCATTAAAAACGCAATGTAGACAAGGATAGAATGCCCCGAGATCAACTCGGAATATACCAGATGCAAGACATTTGCGTCTGACATCAGATCAGAAACGGACCGTCCTGTGAGCTCGGCATCCTTAGGACCAATAGCCATCGGGAACTCTACCGATTCAAACCGTCCTCCACCCACAAGTGAGGGTGTTCTGCCGCCTTGTTGAAACCAGTCCTGCGCTACTAACACCGTCATTCCTGCGGCAAGAAAGTTAATAGCAACGCCTGAAATCAACTGGTTGCCACGAAACGTAATCGAAGCCAGCCCATGCAGGCCTGACAATGCCAGTGAAGAAGCAATCCCGGCCAATAATCCAAGCCAGACAGATCCAGACAAAGCGGCAACGGCGGCTGAGAAAAAGGCCGACATAAGCATTTTTCCCTCTAAGCCTATGTCGAATATACCCGCGCGTTCGGAGTAAAGTCCGGCAAGACATGCCAGAAGCAAAGGCGTTGCAAGGCGGATAGTGGAGTCCAGGATCTGGATTATCGTGACAAACACATCCATTACTGCGCCCCTCTCCGCATGCTAAGGAAGAGTTTCTCAAGCGGCATGCGTACCATGTTGTCGAGCGCGCCGGTGAATAGGATAACCAGCGCTTGAATAACTACGATCAACTCGCGTGGGATAGACGTCCATAGCGCAAGCTCGGCACCCCCTTGGTAAAGAAAGCCAAACAAAATGGCCGCCAGGAAAACACCAAATGGGTGAGATCGACCCATAAGGGCAACAGCAATTCCGATGAACCCAGCACCTTCGGTTGAATTGAGAACCAATCGCTCGGCCTCGCCCATTACGTTGTTTATCGCCATCAAGCCGGCCAGAGCCCCTGAAATCAACATGGCGACGATCGTGATGCGTACGGGTGAGATACCGGCATAGACCGCGCCAGTCTCTGAATGACCGTAAGCCCGAATTTCATAACCAAGTCTGGTACGCCAGATCAGCGCCCAAATCACAAAACAAGCCGCTATTGCGACGAGTAAAGAGACATTGGCCGGGGCCGCCTTGGAAAAGTTTATACCGATAGGTGCCAGTAATTCGTGTAACGTCGGAAGGTGTACCGTTTCCGAGAAGCGCGCAGTGGCTGGATCCATTGACCCTTCGGGACGCATTACGTTGACCAGCATGTAGTTCAGGAACGCCGCCGCTATGAAATTGAACATGATCGTCGTAATCACAATGTGGCTGCCGCGTTTGGCCTGCAGATAGGCGGGTATCGCGGCCCATGCTGCGCCAAACAGCATCGATGCAGCACATGCAGCCAACAGGGCAATGGTCCAATGCGGCCAATCTACGTAAAGGCAGACTATGGCAACACCCAGACCACCCAGCATCGCTTGGCCTTCACCGCCGATATTGAACATGCGCGCGTGAAACGCGACGGCGACCGCCAGTCCGGTGAACATAAAGTTAGTAGCGTAGTACAGCGTGTAGCCCCAACCATAAGTGGACCCCAACGCACCAGTCACCATGAGTTTGACCGCTTCTACCGGGTTTTCGCCAATAGCTAAGATGACCAACGCTGAAAGGACTGCCGCCAATATCAGGCTGATTACCGGAATCAGCACTACATCGGCCCATTTGGGCATTTTATCCATAGTTCACGCGGCCTTTTCCGCTACTCCGGCCATTAATAGGCCCAGTTCTTTTTCGTCGGTTTCATGAGGTAGGCGTTCGCCCATGATATGTCCGTCAAACATCACTGCGATTCGATCAGAAAGCGAGAATATTTCTTCCAGCTCGACCGATACCAACAGAATTGCTTTACCCTGATCGCGAAGCGCCACGATTTGTTTATGGATGAATTCAATCGCGCCAATATCAACACCTCGCGTCGGCTGACCGACAAGAAGCAGATCCGGGTTTCGTTCAATTTCGCGCGCCACAACAATCTTTTGCTGGTTCCCGCCCGAGAAATTCTTAGCCGCGAGCCACCCATTGGGTGGACGTACATCGAATTTTTCTATCTTTCGTTCCGTGTCAGCACGCAGGGCTGCATTGTCCATAAAGATGCCACGCTGATAAGCCGGGTCACGGTGATAACCGAAAGCCACATTCTCCCACGCGTGGAAATCCATAATCAGGCCTTCGCGCTGACGGTCCTCTGGCACATGGGCAATGTGCTGCGCGCGTCGCGCCTGTCCGTCCGAACCTGTACCGCTTAAGGCCAAAGGCGCACCATTAAGTTTTATTGAACCTTGCCCAGGGCGCATTCCGCCCAGCACCTCAAGCAGTTCGGATTGACCGTTTCCTGCGACGCCTGCAATTCCTACGATCTCTCCGGCGCGAACCGTCAGATCAATACCTTTGACCCGCTCAACACCGGCTTCGTCTATCACACGCAGGTTTTCAATCTCGAGAATGGGTTTACCGGGTTTTGCGGGCGCTTTGTCCACCTGAAGAAGCACCTTGCGACCAACCATCAATTCGGCGAGCTCTTGTGGGTTGGTCTCGGCAGTCTTGACGGTTGCCGTCATTTGTCCTCGCCGCATTACGGATACAGTGTCTGTGGCTTCCATTATTTCGCGCAGCTTATGCGTGATTAAAATAATCGTCTTCCCTTCTTCCCGCAGACGATGAAGGATGCGGAACAATTGGTCGGCTTCAGCTGGCGTTAGAACTCCGGTTGGTTCATCTAAAATAAGAATTTCGGCCTTGCGATACAGCGCTTTAAGAATTTCGACGCGCTGCTGCATGCCAACACCGATTTCGTCGATGCGTTTGTCCGGGTCGACAAACAACTCATATTCTTCTTCCAGGTCCTTCAGCTCTTTTCTGGCTTTGGCGAGAGAGGGGGCTAACAGACCGCCGTCCTCAGCGCCCAAGATAATGTTTTCCAGAACGGTGAAATTCTCGACCAGCTTGAAATGTTGAAAAACCATTCCAATGCCGGCGGCAATGGCGGCTTGACTGTCAGGGATCTCGGTCTTTTGGCCATTGATCCAAATCTCGCCCTTATCGGCTTTGTAAAATCCGTAAAGAATACTCATCAGCGTGGATTTACCCGCACCGTTTTCACCAATGATCCCATGGATCGTTCCCGGGGCGACGCTGATGGAGATGTCTTTATTAGCCTGAACCGGCCCAAAGGCTTTGGAAATCCCTTTGAGCTCAATGGCGGGGACTGTCATATCTTGTCCTCAATTGCCGAAGGGGACGCGTTAGCATTTTGCTGCGGAACGGGTGCGGGGCGGAGGGGATCTCCACCGCCCCAAGTGATATCAGAACTGCAGCGCTGGGCAGCTGTCGCTCTCGTAATAGCTGACGACGTTTATGTTACCGTCGATGATGTCTTGACGCGCTTTGTCAACCGCTTTGCTCATATCTTCAGAAACCAGCGCAGCGTTATTGTCGTCCATTGCGACACCAACACCTTCTTGCGCCAGGCCCATAGTAAAGACGCCGGTTTCGACTTCATCCCCGGCCTTCATCGCATCATAAACCGCAACGTCCACACGTTTCAGCATTGAGGTCAGAACTTTGCCCGGGTGCAGGTGATTTTGGTTGCTGTCCACGCCGATCGACAAGATCCCTTCGTCGGCCGCGGTCTGAAGTACGCCTACTCCTGTGCCGCCTGCGGCCGCATAGATCACGTCAGCGCCTTGGCTGATCTGAGCCTTGGTCAGCTCCGAACCTTTCACCGGGTCGTTCCACGCTGCAGGCGTGGTACCTGTCATATTGGCCACGATATTGATGTTTGGATTAACGGCCTTGGCACCTTGGGCATATCCGCAGCCAAAGTGACGGATTAGCGGAATATCCATACCGCCGATAAAGCCGACAGTACCCGACTGCGAAGCCATCGCCGCCATCATGCCGACAAGATACGAACCTTCATGTTCGGCAAAGCCGATCTGGCGCACATTAGGGGCATCCAGCCATGTCACGTCAACAGCAACGAATTTGGTGTCAGGATAATCTCCGGCAACAGCCGCCAGCGGATCGGCCATGGCAAAACCCATGGTTATGATGGGGTTTGCGCCTGCTTCTGCAAAGCGACGCAATGCCTGTTCGCGTTGCGCTTCGGATTGAAGCTCAATCTCGCGATAAGATTTGCCGGTTTGATTTGCCCACCGCTGCGCGCCATTATGCGCGGCTTCGTTGAACGATTTGTCGAATTTGCCACCCAGGTCAAAAATCAGTGCCGGTTCGGCCTGAGCGGCGCCAGCTGTCATTGCAACCGCAGCGGCTGCGCTCATCAAGGATTTCATCAGCGTCATTTGTTACTCCCGTTGGTTTTGTCGGTCTGGGACCAAGATAGCCCCGTTTACCCACTCAGAGCGAGCATAACCGTTGTGATGGAGGGAATTAAGAGCGTTTGCAACACTGAGGGTCAATACATTTTTGACCATATGGTCCAAAAACGAGGCGTGGTCTCAAGGCAAACTGCGCCGCATAACGACGGCGTCCATGTTTGGTGCGTTTTCGCGTAAATAATATGCTTGGCGTGTTCCGCATCTAATGTAACCGCAACGTTCGTACAATGAAATGGCAGGTTTATTATCTGCAGCAACATCCAGAACCGCATTTGTGGCGCCTAATTTATGCGCCTGTGCGTGCCATTTCGCCATAATTGATTGGGCTAAACCTTGCCTCTGATGACTTGGGTGTGTGGCGATGGTTAGCAACTCTGCCGAGTCGGCAACCACCTGAAATACGGCAAAAGACTCTGCAACACCAACCGTGTGGGTGAACTTATTTGTTAAAAGATCGGTGAACTCAGCGGCGGACCAAGCACGAGACTGCGTGAAAGCTGCAGCATGGGTTTCTGCCATATCACGCGGAGTCATTCGTCCAAAAGCACCGGAGGAATGTGGCTTGACGGCGCTGCGTCAGCTGGTCGGATGTAAAACGGAGCGGGAGGAGCTGTCACATCGGACCAACGATTCGCCGCGATTCGAGCAATTGCCTGAACGTGTAACTCTGGGTCAGAGCAAAAGAAGAGCGAGCCAAAAGCATTGGCCTTGTCACGATTTGCCAGGCACGGCTCGGTATTTTCGGGATGCACATAAACATGATCCCTAGGTCCATTAATTGCTGGTAAACACGCAGGCGGTGCCAAATCTGCAAGGGCTTCAAATCCCGTTACGCCAACAGCAGGGACATTTAGGCCCAAGGCCAACCCGCGGGCCGCTGAAACTGAGATTCTGATACCCGTAAAGTTGCCCGGCCCTGTTCCAACTCCGACGGCGTCCAAGTCATTCCAAGCGAGTGCCGCATCTGACAGAATTTCCTGAAGCAGTGGCATAAGGCGTTCGGCTTGTCCGCGCTGCATTGCCTCCGCCCGGGACGCTAGAATTTCGGTGCCACGTAGCAAAGCGGCCGCGCAATGCGCGGCCGAAGTATCAAATGCCAAAATTGTTGTCTTAGACGGCAACCGGGCGTACCTCGGTCACTTCGGGAATGTAATGCCGCAACAAGTTTTCGATCCCCATTTTTAGTGTCAGGGTCGAGGAAGGGCAGCCTGCGCAAGCCCCCTGCATGTGCAAATAAACAACGCCTCGGTCAAAGCCATGAAAGGTTATGTCGCCACCGTCCTGCGCGACCGCAGGGCGGACACGGCTGTCCAACAGGTCTTTGATTTGATTCACAACTTCGGCATCTTCGCCCGAATGTTCGGCATGACCGGATTCGGTTTGTGCGTCGGCACCCATCACAGGTTGGCCCGATTGATAATGCTCCATCACTGCGCCAAGAATTGCGGGTTTTATGTGATCCCATTGCACGTCTTCTGCTTTGGTCACGGTCACAAAATCGTTCCCGAAAAACACGCCGGTCACACCATTCACTGAAAATATGCGCGCCGCCAAAGGAGATTTTTCCGCAGCCTCTGCTGATGGAAAGTCAGCTGTACCTGCGTCCAGAACCGTCTGGCCGGGCAAGAACTTTAGCGTGGCCGGGTTCGGGGTAGATTCGGTCTGGATAAACATGGAACAGCTCCGTTTTGGTTGCCACAGATATGCGCTCGGGACCGGAGGAAGTCAAGAATTGGAACGGTTCTAAATTGAAGCCGCATAGGAAATCGCGGCATCCAAGCGGTCGTCACCCCAGAATAGCTCCTCCCCGACCACAAAACTGGGTGCGCCAAAGATGCCCAGTGACTTGGCCCGCGCCACCTGCTCAAACAGAGCGGCCTTTACGTCCTCGTCCCGGGTGCGTCCCATAAGCTCCGCAGAGGCTCCTGCGGCAATCAGACAGTCCGTCAATACAGCATTATTCGAGATGTCGCGCCCAGATCCGAACTCTGCCTCGAAAACCGTCCGGACAAATTTAGCGCGCTCGACATGCGATGGCATTGCAAGGCAGAGCCGAGCAGCTTTCAAACTGTTTGCCGGGAAGGTTCCTGGACGTTGCAGGGGCAAATCGCGTTCGTCGCACAAACGTTCCATGTCCCGCCACATATAACGCCCTTTGGCGGGATAAAGATTGAACGGTGAGTTGTTCCAACCTTGTTCTGCAAAAATAGGCCCTAGCAGGAAGGGCTGCCACGCAACTTTGACCTTCTTGGACGAAGCTGCGTGTTCGATCCGCATGGCGCTCAGGTAAGAATAGGTGGATGCTAAATCGAACCAAAACTGAAGCTGCGCGCCCATCCAAACCTCTTTAGGTGATCTCTTCCAGTTTTTCTTTGCTAAGATCGCCCGGAACAATTGTGATGGGAATAGGCAGGCTTCCTGAATTTTTGGTCAGCTGTGTGATCAGCGGTCCCGGGCCTTTCTTTTCCGTTCCTGCCCCAAGAACCAGCACGCCAATTTCGGGGTCCGAATTAACATGTTCAATAATCTGAGCAACCGGGTCACCTTCGCGGATGGCAAGTTCAGGTTCAACGTGCTGTTTGTCGCGCATCCATTTCGCAAAAACTTCGTAGTGTGCATGGATTCGTTCACGCGCTTCTTCACGCATTACTTCGGCAACGCCAATCCAATGATTGAATTCGTCTGGCGGGATTACAGAAAGGACCGTGACTCCGCCGCCAGTATGCGCGGCGCGCATGGCCGCAAAACGCATTGCATTCAGGCATTCGCGGCTGTCATCCAAAACCACTAAGAACTTACGCATTGTTGTCCTCGTTATTTCAGGGGATCATGCCCGACTGATTGTTGGGTGGCAACCGAAACAGGTGTGGTCGGTTCATCTGTCGCTTGCGGCCCAGTCCCAGTACAGCGACCGAGCGCGGCGGGCAACGGGGCCAATCTGATATTGAGTGTCATCCAATGCAGTTACTGGTGTTACTTTGTTCATGTTCCCTGACATAAAGATTTCGTCTGCAGCATGGAAATCTTCAAAACTCAGTACTGACTCGTGCACAGTAAAACCGTCCGCTCGAAGATTTTCGATGTGGCGGGCTCGTGTTATGCCAGCGAGAAAAGTGCCATTTGGTGTAGGGGTGAAAACTTCGCCATCGCGGACCATAAAGATGTTCGCGGTCGCAGTTTCTGCCACGTTGCCCATTGCGTCTGCCACCAACGCGTTGGCAAATCCCTTTGATCTGGCTTCTTGCAGCATCCTTGCATTGTTGGGGTAAAGACATCCGGCTTTGGCATTCACAACTGCCGATTCCAGGACCGGACGGCGAAACCGCGTCGTTGTAAGCGTGGTTGTTGCGGTTTCCGACGCCATCGGAATCTCTTCCAGACAAACTGCAAACCCAGTGCTGTTTTCCTGCGGGACGATCGCAGTTAGGTCGCCATCGATACCCCAGTACATCGGGCGGATATAGACGGCGGTATCCGAGGAGTAAGACTGCAACCCTTCGCGCACAATCTCCAACATCTGTTCAGTTGTCACAGTTGGGGTCAGCATCAGAGCTTCTGCCGAACGGTTCACACGTGCACAATGTGCCTCCAGATCCGGGGCAATCCCCTCAAAATATCGGGCACCGTCGAAAACAGAAGACCCAAGCCATGCCCCGTGGTCAGCCGCCCGCATGATCGGGGCATCTCCGTTATGCCATTGGCCCTGAAAATAGGTCCTGATATTCTTGCCGACTGCCATGATGACCTCCCACTTATGGCTGAACCCTATGGGGGCCAGCCAGCTTGGTCCAGCAGATTGTCGCTGGGTCAGTTTTGACCAGCGCCTACCATGCCAACGATTTCGTAAGTCTGTCGCAGGATAGGCACAGTGATCTGACGCGCGCGCTCGGCCCCGCGGGCCAGAATGCGGTCAATTTCAGCCTGATCGTTCATCAATCGTGCCATTTCCGAGGAAATCGGCGAAAGCTTTGCTACGGCCAGATCGGCAAGCATCGGTTTGAACTCACCAAACTGTTTGCCGCCGACTTCTGCTAGAACCTGTTCGGGCGTCTGATCGCTTAGCGCTGAGTATATGTTCACCAAATTGCGTGCTTCCAGACGTTCCTCCAGCCCTTCAACCTCAGAAGGCAGGGCATCAGGGTCCGTTTTTGCCTTGCGGATTTTCTTGGCGATCGTTTCCGCATCGTCGGTCATGTTGATCCGGCTCATGTCCGAGGCGTCGGATTTGGACATTTTCTTAGAGCCGTCCCGCAGACTCATAACCCGCGTAGCCGCACCTTCGATCACGGGTTCCGTAATCGGGAAAAAATCGACGCCAAAGTCATTGTTGAACTTGATTGCAATGTCGCGTGTCAGTTCCAAATGTTGTTTCTGATCCTCGCCCACAGGCACATGAGTGGCATGATATACCAGTATATCAGCCGCCATCAGCGATGGATAAGCAAACAGTCCCAACGAAGCGTTCTGCTGGTTTTTACCGGCCTTGTCCTTCCACTGCGTCATGCGTTGCATCCAACCCATCCGGGCGACACAATTGAAAATCCAGGCCAATTGTGCGTGTTCCGGAACCTGACTTTGGTTGAACAGAATTGATTGTTCAGGGTTGATTCCGGCCGCGATAAAGCCTGCACACAATTCTCGGGTGGAATGCATCAATTCCTTGGGATCCTGCCAGACAGTGATCGCGTGAAGATCTACCATGCAGTAGACCGTTTCCATGTCGGGCCCTTGCATGTCCACAAACCGCTTCAGCGCACCAAGGTAATTACCAAGATGCAGGTTCCCCGAAGGCTGAATGCCGGAAAACACGCGCGGCGTGAATTTGGATTCGGTCATCGATGGAAACTCCCGTCTGGAAAAATTGGCCTCCGTCGCTTACCCATGAGGCAAAGGGACGTCAACAGCCGCGAAAGGCCGCCCAATGAGCAGCGAGCATTACACACCCCCTGTGAATCCCCTGCCGCCCGTCGTGATAGCTCTGGTTCTTTTCATCCTTGGGATCGAACTGGCATTCACCCTTGGTTCGCGTGGTATTGTCGGAGGGCCGTCCGCTGTGGGATGGCGTTTGGAAGCGATACAGCTTTATTCCTTTTCACCAGATATTTTTGACTGGATGATCGAAAATGGCCGCTGGCCTGTGGAACATGTGATCCGCTTTATAACATATCCGTTTGTATCGGGCAGTTTCACCCAGGCTATTTTCGTCTGCGTTTTTGTTTTGGCTATGGGCAAAATGGTTGGCGAAGTTTTTGGCGGGTTTCCGATGCTGATCATTTTTGTTTTGTCGGGGGTTGGCGGTGCGCTCGCCTATGCTTTATTGCTTGACCCGCGACACCCGCTGATCGGCGGGTTCCCCCCTGTCTATGGGCTGATCGGTGCGTTCACTTGGCTGTTGTGGCGCAAACTATCATTGGTTGGTGAAAATCAGGCCCGCGCGTTTCAGCTTATTGCAGTATTAATGGCTATCCAGTTGCTGTTTGGGCTAATTTTCGGCGGTACTTCCGATTGGGTGGCTGATTTGGGCGGTTTTGCCACAGGATTTGCCTTGTCTTTCTTTTTGGCACCAGGGGCGTGGGAGCGAATTGTCGAGCGCATACGCAGGGACTGAGTAGCGTTCAACTGCGGCGCAGAGCCCTTCGGAACTCGGATATTTTAAACGCGCCAAGCAAGTGTCCGAGAAAGAAATAGGCGGCTGCAGCGACTGTAATCAACAGAAGCAGCGCCAAATAGCGCCACCCCGGTACAGAAAATGCCCAGCCGAACCCCTGAACTGCAGTGAAAAGAACGGCACCCATCCCCAACGACGCGGCCACGATCCGCCAGGCACGGTCTTTGAAACGCTGGTCAAAACGGGCTTCATCCCCCATGTGACGCGCACCAAAAGCAAGCAGCGCGACCATCGCCCATCCTGCGACTGAGGCCGCGATGGCCGGCGCAATCCATCCAACAATAGGATAAAGACCAAATGCCAGCGACGCGTTTATAATCATGGCTCCGACAGCGTAGTGAAATGGCGCTCGGGTATTTTCACGCGCAAAAAACAGCGGTTGCAGCAGTTTTTGAAGCATGAAAGCAGGCAACCCTAAACCGTATATCGTCACAGCCAGAGCCGTTGCGGTTGTGTCTTCAGGACTAAAGGCTCCCCGCTCAAAAAGGACCGAGACCAGAGGGTAGGGGATGACGACAAATGCGACGGTCGAAGGAATAGTCAAAAGAAGCGTGAACTCTCCTGCTCGTGATAGGGCGTTGCGCGCGCCGTCTTTGTCGTCAGCACGCAGGCGCCGGGAAAGGTCAGGCAGCAGAACGATACCGACGGCAATTCCAACCACTCCCAAAGGTAGCTGATACATCCTGTCCGCAGCAAACAACCAACTGACGGCTTTTTCGGTTTTCGAGGCAACGAGTTGTCCAACCACAAGATTGACTTGTGTAACGCCCATAGCCAACGCTGCTGGTATCGCGATGCGCACCATGTTGCGCATCTCGGGGCTGAGATGCGGTCGTCCCGGGCGAATTCGAATTCCTGCACGCTCGGTCGCCACCCAAACCAAAGTTAACTGAGCAACCCCAGCAAGCGGGATAACCGCGATCAGCCAGCGGATCACTTCGCCTCCGGACATTGCACCGAAAACAAGTGCAGCGCAGGCGAAAATGTTCAACAAAACTGGCGCGGCTGCGGCGGCGGCAAAGCGTCCAGTCGCATTTAAAACGCCCGAAAACAATGCTGCCAAAGACATGAAAAGGATATACGGAAAGACGATGTAACCGTAGTCGACGGCCATATCGAACCGTTCGTCGCCGTAAAAACCTTCGGCCGTTAGCCATACCAGTGCCGGCATGAACAACATGGCCAATCCGACTAACGCAAGCACCGCGACAGCCAACAAGTTGAAAGCATCCTGCGCAAATTCCTGTGCGTTTTCCTCCGCCTCCAATCTTTTAGAGAACATGGGAACAAAGGCTGCGTTAAACGCGCCCTCTGCAAAGAAGCGACGAAACATGTTGGGCAGGCGAAAGGCGGCGACAAAGGCATCCATGACCGGCCCCGGTCCGATAAAAGCCGTTAACAGGATTTCTCGTAAAAACCCGAGTATTCGGCTGGCCAATGTCCAGAAGCCAACCGTGAACAACCCCGAGAAAAGACGGATTTGTTTCATGAAGCCGCTCGCTCGGCGCCTTCGGCAATTGCCGTTCGAAGTTTGGCTTCGAGCCCTCGCTGCTTGCTTTCAGAGTGATATTTCAGCCCGAACATGTCTTTGACGTAGAAAGTGTCGACAACCTGTTCTCCATAGGTCGCAATAACCGCGTTGGCGATATAGACGTTTGCCGCTGCAAGCGTTCGGGTCAGATCATACAGCAGGCCGGGTCGGTCGCGGGTGTCGACCTCGATTATTGTGTAAATCTCGGACCCATCGTTGTCGAAAGTGATGTGGGTCGGAACATCGAAGGCGCGCTCGCGTTTTTTGATCTTATCTCGGGACTTAAGCGCATCGCTTGCGACAACCTCGCCTTTCAGCGTCTTGTGGATCATTTGCGTCAATCGAGGCAGCCGGCTGGCTTCATACGGGTGTCCGTCTGAATCTTGAACCCAGAATGCATCAGTTACGTATCCGTCTTTGGTTGTATAGCTGCGTGCATCCACAACATTGGCGCCGACCAAAGCAAGCGCACCGGCAATTCGAGCGAAAATGCCAGGGTGATCCGCCATGGCAAAGCATGCGCGTGTGGCGTCGCGGTCTTCGTCGGGATGCAGGCGAACTTCCATGTCACCTGGATCACCGCTGTGTTCCAACGCGCGCAGCATCTCGGCAAACTCAACATGCGTAGAGACGTTTAAGCCCTGCCAATAAGGCTCATAGTGGCGCCCGGTTTCCGTTTTTAAGTCAGCTTTGGACCAATCTACGAGTGCTGAGCGCAAAGCCTTTTTGGCACCGGCACCGCGGTTGGCGCGGTTGAGGTCTTCCATGCCGGTTTCCAAAGCGCGTTTGGTTTCTGCGTGCAGGGCCCTCAGCAAAGTAGCTTTCCAATTATTCCAAGTGTTGGGCCCAACGCCGCGAATGTCGCAAACCGTGAGTACGGTCAGCAGATCCAGTCTTTTCACGGTCTCGACCGCTTTGGCGAAATCTCGCACAGTCCGTGGGTCGGAAATATCGCGTTTTTGCGCCATGTCCGACATGAGCAGGTGATAGCGCACCAGCCATTCAACGGTTTCGGAGTCTGCCTTGCTCAGCCCCAACCGCGGGGCGACCTTGCGGGCGATTTGAGCGCCCAGAATAGAATGATCCTCGGGCCTACCCTTGCCGATGTCATGAAGCAAAAGTGCGACATACAGCACTTTGCGGTTGACTCCCTCTTTCAGAATCGAGGATGCAAGCGGCAAGGATTCGATCAGTTCACCTCGTTCAATTTGGGCCAGATTTACGATGCACTGGATGATGTGTTCGTCCACGGTGTAACTGTGGTACATATTGAACTGCATCATCGCCACGATCGGTTCAAACTCTGGCAAAAACGCCGAAAGAACACCCAGTTCATTCATACGGCGCAAGGCGCGCTCTGGGTTTCCGTGTTTCAGCATAAGGTCCAGGAAGATACGCTGCGCTTCTTTGTTTTTACGCATCTCGTCATCGATCAGATCCAGATTTGCTGTGACTAAACGCATCGCATCCGGGTGGATCAGCATACCTGTACGCAGGCCCTCTTCGAACAGACGCAGCATGTTTAATTGGTCTTCGAGGAATTCATCGGGGTCACTTACGGCCAAACGGCCATGCACCATTTTGTAACCGGGTTTCACGCGGGGACGCCTGCGAAAAATACGCTCAAGCAATGGCGCGCTTTTGATGTGAGTGGCTTCAAGCTTGGTTAGAAAAATGCGGGTCAACTCGCCCACTCGGGTGGCCTCGCGGAAGTAGCGTTGCATAAAGACTTCGACTGCACGCCTGCCAGCACGGTCCTCATAACCCATGCGCTCGGCGACTTCGACCTGAAGATCGAAAGTCAGTTGTTCGGTAGCCCGCCCAGTGACCAGATGCATGTGCGCGCGTACGGCCCAAAGAAAATCTTCGGCTGCAACAAAGCCATTGAATTCTTCGGGTGTGAACAAACCCAACGGCACCAGTTCAGCCACATCGTGGACGCCATAGATGTATTTTGCGATCCAATAGAGGGACTGAAGATCACGAAGGCCACCTTTGCCTTCTTTGACATTGGGCTCGACCATGTAACGCTCACCCTGTTTGTGGTGGCGCGACTCGCGTTCTTGCAATTTTGCCTCGATGAATTCCCTCTCGCTACCTTTGAACAGTTCTTCCTTGAGGCGTTGCTCGAGCTCTTCTGCCAACGGCTTGTCGCCTGCCAAAAAGCGCTGCTCCAACATTGCGGTTCGGATCGTGAAGTCCTCGGCCCCCAGGCGAAGGCAATCCCGTGTCGTACGAGAAGCGTGGCCAACCTTGAGCCGCAAATCCCAAAGGATATAGAGCATGGATTCAATCACGCTCTCGGCCCAAGCCGTGATTTTATATGGTGTTAGAAACAGCAGGTCCACGTCCGAGGAAGGGGCCATTTCACCACGCCCGTATCCGCCAACCGCCAGAACAGCAATCTTTTCGCCCCGCGTTGGGTTGGCCAACGGGTGTAGCCGTTCGCTTGCAACCTGGAGCGCGGTGCAAACCAATCTATCCATTAGAAAGGTATACGACCGCGTCAGTGGGCGCGCGTCAAAGGGACGGGCGGCAAATGCATCTGCGATGTTGCCGCGCCCTGTCTTTTGGGCGTCACGTAGAATGCGCACAGTTGCTGCACGCATTTCAGTGTTGTCTTTGCAATCTTCGAACGCGTTCGAAAGCTGGGCATTCACCCCGGCGCTGTCGAAAATCTCGCATTCCGGGCATATAAGCGCGCCTGTTGAAGGCGGGGTTTGACCGGATTGATCAGAAGCCAGCGCCAGAGAAGCTTTGTGGGGCAGAGTCAATAACAACCACCTGTTTGTTCTGGATCGTGGCAACCGCCAGACCGCGTTCATTTGTCCCATTCGGGCGCAGACGGAAGATGCCACCGACGCCTTGGAACCCGGCGTTTTGCGTCAGAGCGGCACCTGTCAGCGCATTCGATTTACCCTGACTAACCAACGCACCAATTGCGGCGATACCGTCATAAGCCAAGCCACTGATTGGATGCGGTGCCTCGCCGTAGGTGGCGTTGTAACGTTGGCGATAGGCCTGAGCCTTGGCTGGGTCAGGTAAGGCGAACCAACCACCCTGAACGCCCGGAAGCTCCAGCGTTTGGGAAGGTATGTCCCAGCGCGTCAGACCAATATACTGCGTTGTTGCCGGGGACAGTCCGGATTCGGGCAGCAGTTGGCTGAAAAGCGGAAGGGCGCCAGCCGTGGTGGCCGTCAGGAATATCGAATCCGCCCCCGAGGAATCCATTGTGGATTTGATGGACGGGACCGCATTAATAACGCCCTGTTGCGACCGATCGAAGCCAATGGAACCAGCATTGTTCACACGGCTGTTACTAAGTGCACCGGCGATTGCGGCTTGTCCCAATTGACCAGAGGCATCGTTGCTGTGAACGATAACCATACCACTCTTGCCTTGTTGGCCAGCAAAGCTGACGAGGCGATTGGCAGTATTTTCAAAGGTCGGTCCAAGAACGAAGACATTTCCGCCCGCAATAGTAGTGTTGTTGGAGAAGGACAGTACGTTCACACCGTTGTTCAATACAGCCAGCCCTGCTGCATTAGCAGCCTGAGCGTAAACTGGGCCCAGAATGATTTTTGCTCCGTCTGCAACAGCCTGCTGAGCTACGGCGGACGCTGTTGCAGCGCTGCCAGCGGTGTCGTACACCCTCAGGTCGATGTTGACATTTGGAAGGTCAGTCATTGCCAGGCGGGCGGCATTTTCAAGGCTTTGGGCTAAGGCGGCATCTCCGGATTGCCCTGAACCAAGCGGTACTAAAAGCGCAACAGGTACTGGTTCCGATGTGTCAATCGACGGACCGCCGGTGTTCACACCAGGCTCACATGCGGCTAGAAACACCGCTGCGGCTAGGGCCAAAACCGATTTGGTCAGTTTGCGGGCGGGCTTGCAAACAGTGAACATCTAAATGAAAACTCCTTGATCCGGCGGCCATGGATGCAGCCATTATATTGAGCCGCGATAATAAACGTCATGCTGTGAGGGTCCAGCTTTGAATTTTCAAAAGATCAGATTGGGCGCCGGCCTGTATTTTGTCGCTACTCCGATAGGGACTGCGCGGGATATCACACTCAGGGCGTTGGATGTGCTGGCTTCGGCAGACATGATAGCGGCTGAGGACACACGCAGCCTACGCAAGCTGATGGAGATCCACGGCGTCCCTTTGGCTGGTCGGCGCATTCAGGCTTACCATGATCACAGCGGTGTTGGCGCACGAAACCGCATCATGGATGCGCTGGAACAGGGAATGTCTGTCGCTTATGCCTCAGAAGCCGGAATGCCATTAATCGCCGATCCCGGTTACGATCTTGGACGACAGGCGGCGGAAGAAGGTCATTTGGTCACTTGTGCCCCCGGACCGTCGGCCGCGATGATGGCCCTTACCCTGGCCGGGCTGCCAACGGACGCGTTCTTTTTTGCCGGCTTCCTGCCAAATTCCTCGGGTGCCAGAAAAACTAAAATTGAGGCATTGCGCGAAATACCGGGTACACTAATTTTTTATGAATCTCCCAAACGCCTGGCAGCCTGTCTTTCGGATCTTTCCCACGTTCTTGGAGAGAATCGTAAAGCCGCCATTTGTCGAGAATTGACTAAGAAATTTGAAGAAGTGAGGCGAGCCACCTTGGGCGACCTAACCGCAGAATACACGGGCAAATCTGTCAAAGGGGAAATTGTTCTGTTGGTGGATCGCGGCCATTCGCAATCTGTTAACGAATCGGAAGTAGATGAAGCTCTTGCAAAGGCCCTCGAAACCCACTCAGTCCGGGATGCAGCTGACCTTGTTTCCAAGATGTATGACGTACCGCGCCGCCCGATTTATCAGAAAGCCTTGAAATTGGGAAAGGAACGAAATGGTTAATAGGTCAGTTCGGGGCTCGGTTTCAAATCTTGCTGGACGCGCCGCTGAACAGGCCGTTGCAACTGACTATGAACGCCGAGGCTTTACCATTGCGCATCGCCGTTGGCGTGGCGCAGCGGGTGAAATCGACCTGATTGCGCGCGACACCGAAGGGCTGGTGTTCATCGAAGTCAAGAAAAGCAGTAGTTTCGAAGCCGCTGCCGCAAGAATAAACACGCGACAGATTCAGCGCATTGTTTCCGCAGCTGCGCAGTTTCTGGAGCATGAACCCGATGGGCAGCTTACGAATGTCAGGTTTGATGCAGCCCTAGTCGATGCGTCTGGTGCGGTTCAAATTATTGAAAACGCCTTCGGACACGGCTGATCGCCATTGAACCCCCGGCCACAGTGGGCCATGTATCTGGCGTTAAGACAGAGGACTCGCCATGAAAATCGCCTTTCAAATGGACCCGATTGGGGCCGTGGACATTGATGCAGACAGTTCATTCCGGCTGGCGGAGGAAGCACAGGCCCGCGGCCATGAATTGTTTTTCTACGGCCCGGATCAGTTGGCCTATCAGGAAGGGCGAGTTACGGCGCGTGCCCAAGAAATGACAATTCAGCGGGTTGCTGGCGACCCCGCAATTTTGGGCCCGGAACACGAAGTCGATCTTGGCGAATTTGATGTGGTTTGGTTGCGTCAGGACCCTCCGTTCGACATGCACTACATAACCTCGACGCATTTACTGGACAGGCTTCGGGATAAGGTTTTGGTCGTTAACGACCCATTTTGGGTTAGAAACTACCCGGAAAAACTCTTGGTGCTGGATTTCCCCGAACTGACGCCGCCGACAACGATTGCGCGGGATCTGCGCACCATCAAAGCGTTTAAGGAAAAGCATGGCGATGTGATTCTGAAGCCTCTTTATGGGAATGGGGGCGCAGGGGTTTTCCGTTTGGATGCAAACGATCGAAACCTGACTTCGCTGCACGAACTTTTCACGGGCTTTTCGCGAGAACCTTTAATTGTTCAGAAATTCCTGCCTGATGTCAGTAACGGCGACAAGCGTGTCATTTTAGTTGACGGTGAACCTGTCGGTGCGATCAATCGTGTTCCGGCCGAAGGGGAAACCAGGTCCAACATGCATGTTGGAGGACGGCCTGAAAAAATTAGCCTTTCGGAAAGAGATTTGGAGATTTGCGCTGCAATTGGCCCTCTGTTGAAGGAAAAGGGTCAGATTTTCGTCGGTATCGACGTGATCGGAGACTATCTGACCGAGATAAATGTGACGTCGCCAACTGGCATTCAGGAACTGGAGCGGTTCGATGGCGTAAATGTTGCGGGGAAGATCTGGGATGCAATCGAGGCTAAACTCTAAACTGCAATCTGGGCGCTGATGCGAAAGCTCAGCGCCTCGGCCACGTGGTGCCGCTGGATGTCGATGGTGCCCTCGAGATCCGCGATAGTGCGCGCGACCCGCATTATTCGGTGAAACGCTCGAGCGGAGAGGCCGAAACGGTTTGCTGCCTGTATCAGTAATTCTTTACCCTCGTTTTCTAATACCGCGACTTCTTCAAGTAATTTACCCTCGGCGTCCGCGTTTTGTCGCGCGGTAGGGATGTCCCTAAACCGATCAGCCTGAATAACGCGGGCTTTTTCAACGCGTTTAGCCACCACTGCAGAACTTTCGCCTGACGGTGGCAGGTCCAGATCGGTGAAGCTAACAGGCGGAACCTCGATCCGCAGGTCGAACCGGTCCATCAGCGGACCAGATATTCGGGCAAGATAGTCTTCACCGCAGGCTGGCGCCCGGGAACACGCGCGGGACGGATCAGTCAAATATCCGCATTTGCAGGGATTGGCAGCCGCGACCAGCATGAATCGGCATGGGTATTTCACATGAGCATTTGCCCGTGCGACCATGACTTCACCTGTTTCGATCGGCTGGCGCAGCGTTTCCAACACGGTGCGCGGAAACTCTGGAAATTCGTCCATGAACAGAACACCATTATGAGCCAGAGAAATCTCGCCGGGTTTGGCTCCCTTGCCGCCGCCGACAATGGCCGCCATCGAGGCGGTATGATGAGGCTCCCGAAACGGTCGCGCGCGACTGATACCGCCTTCATCGAGCAGCCCGCACAACGAGTGTATCATCGAGGTTTCGAGGGCTTCGGCGGGTGATAGTGGGGGTAAGATACCCGGAAGACGCGCGGCCAACATAGATTTTCCTGAACCCGGTGTTCCGGTCATGATCAAGTGGTGCCGTCCCGCCGCAGCAATTTCCAACGCTCGCTTGGCTCGCTCCTGTCCTCTCACGTCTCGCAGATCGCGCTCGCCCTGCGCTAGCCTGACCTCTCCTGGCTGGGCGACCTCCAGAGGAGACTGCCCAGAGAAATGGCGCACAACATCACCAAGCGAACCTGCTCCAATCACTTGTGTGGCTTCGACCCAGGCCGCCTCGGCGCTCGAGGCGCGTGGACAGACCAGAATGCGATTTTCAGTGGCCGCAGTCATGGCGGCGGGTAGGGCGCCGACAACGGGTGCCAATGACCCATCCAATGAAAGTTCACCAAGCGCAACGGCACTTTCTGCTGCGTCAGACGGGATGATTTCGAGGGCTGACAACAATGCGACTGCGATCGGTAGATCGAAATGGCTGCCCTCTTTGGGGAGGTCGGCAGGAGAAAGGTTTATGGTGATCCGCTTGGAAGGAAGCGCAATGGCCATCGAACTAAGGGCACTGCGCACTCTTTCACGAGCCTCCGAGACGGCTTTGTCAGGCAGGCCGACAATCGAAAATGCAGGCAGGCCCGGCGAGACGGCGCATTGCACTTCAACTGGCCGGGCATCGACACCTTGGAACGCGACTGTATGGGCGCGAGCTACCATGTTTCCTCCGCTTCGAACCTGATTGTGGTTAACAGAGGGTTACTGGCATGGGTGCGGTTTAAGAATGGTTAACAGAACTCACCATCTTTTCAAATTTCGGCCATGCTTGAGGATCGGAGAGCGTCTTGTCCCTACAAAACGCATTGCAAAAGCCCCAGATTCGTCCGTTCAGCTTTAGAAAATGCGTGACGGGTTGTCCTGAATACGGGCAAGCGGAATTGATTGATGGCCCATCAGTTGCAGGCATGGCGCTCGAAGTTTCTCCAATCGGCCAAGGTGCCGAAGGGAGGTTCTGATTATACGGAAAAGGATCGTACTTTACCGTCATTCCCATCGCGCGCCACTGTCGAACCGATATATCTGCCAGCAATTGCAGGCAATATTCACGATTTTGTTCAGAAACTGGCAGATCATACCCGATGACCCGTGCCGCCACAGGTGTGTAAAACACGTCAGCTAGAGAGTAGGTTTCAAACAGAGGTCCCTGCTTCGCCCCGGAGACCGACCGAGCATGCTGCCATAGCAACTCAATGCGCTTCAGGTCTGTCAGAGTTTCGGCCGTTGGCGCAAACCCTCCCCAACAATGTAACAATTGCATCGGACATTCAGAACGCAGCGCAGCGAAACCAGCTACCATTTCGGAACACAACCAGCGGGCTGTCGCGCGGGCCGTGGCGTTTTGCGGCCAAAGATTTGCTTCAGGGTGACGTTCAGCCAGCGTCTCTGCGATCGCAAGGCTTTCACCAACAACAATACCGTCTGGCAGACGTAGGGCCGGAACAAGGCGGGCCGGTGAAACTTGTGCCATGTCCTCAGCCATCGAGCCGGAATACAAGCCGACCATGTGGGTTCGATACGGCAAACCGAACTTTTTCAGCATTAGCCAACCACGAAAGGACCAACTGGAAAACAGGCGGTCACCGATAAAGAGTTCGTAAGTCATGTACTGACGATGGCGAACGTAGGGCCAGCAGTAAATCAGAGAATTGTGCGTTAATTGATCACGGACAGTGATTGATCCGACCAACGGTCCAACTATTGGTGGATCGTGTAATTTCGGTAACGGAAAGATTATCGATCCGATGCGAAAACGCTTCCTTAGCATTAACGTTTAGGGCGCGCTGGACCTGAGTCAGAATGACCCCAAAATGCGCAACTACAATCAAGTCACGACCCACGTGCTGGTCGATCAGGTTGTCAATTACAGCATCCACTCTGGTACAGACTTCGTTCCAGCTTTCGCCATGTGGGGGGCGGACATCACCTGGGGCGTCCCAATAGGCAAAGGCCAATTCTGGATCATCGGCCTCGATCTCGGCGAAAGAGCGCATTTCCCAGGCCCCAAAATTTATTTCGCGCAGGTCACGGTCATGGGGCAAACGGAACCGTTGGCCTTGAATAGCAGACGCAGTATCGGCGGCACGTGACAGGTCGGACGAGATGACCACCGCATCCGAGGGCAAGTGCGAGTGCAGCCTGTCAATGGCGACGAGATCGCTTAGGTCAGCGGGTATGTCCGACCAACCGACCATGGCTTTGGCGTGAGTCGGGCCATGGCGGACAAGGTGCAAACGTGTCATGGTAATTGACCTTTTAGTACAACCGGCAAGCCTGCGGTGACCTGCACCACTAGATCAGCTTGTGCCGCCAGTGCGATATTCAAACGTCCCTGCATTTCGCGAAACTGCCGGGCAAGCGAGTTTTCCGGAACGATGCCGTGCCCAACCTCATTGGACACTATTACAAGTTCTGCTGGGCAATTGCGTAAAGCATCCAAAAGCGCTGTCTGTTCCATTTCAAGATCGCTTCCAGCAAGCAGGTGGTTTGTCAGCCACATCGTCGCGCAATCGACTAGTCCAATCTGGTTACTGTCCATGTCGCGAATTTTTGAGATCAGGTCGAAGGGCACTTCAATCGTGGACCATCCTTCCCCGCGTTGCGCAATATGTTGCTTAATTTTTAGGCGCATCTCTTCATCAAACACTTGTGATGTAGCAAGGTAAACGCGTTTTTTTCCTGACATGACAACAAGTTGTTCGGCAAATGAGGATTTTCCCGATGCAGCGCCACCCAGGACAAAGGTTAAATCAGGACGCACTATAATTACCTTTCTGGTGATCCACCTGGTGCTGCCCTGCGTATCGACCACAGGTCGGCAAGGCAAGCCCGGCCAGCGCCGACAAAAATGGGAGAGTTGCATGGCACTGGACAACGCAAAAGATTTTTCGATGTCCCGACAGGCGATGAAGGCCGAGTTGCTGGACGCAGAGACGGAACTGAAGTTGGCTTACGCTTGGCGGGACAATCGGGACGAACAAGCCCTTCATCGATTGATCACTGCTTATATGCGATTGGCAATTTCAATGGCGGCAAAGTTCAAACGTTACGGCGCACCAATGAATGACCTGATCCAAGAGGCTGGTTTGGGCCTGATGAAGGCCGCCGACAAGTTTGACCCTGATCGCGGAGTTCGATTTTCCACTTATGCAGTTTGGTGGATCAAGGCCAGCATTCAGGACTACGTTATGCGAAACTGGTCAATGGTGCGCACTGGGTCTACTTCAGCGCAAAAATCGCTGTTTTTCAATATGCGCCGGGTTCAGGCACGTTTGGAGCGCGAAGCCGCAACCGAGGGCCAGAAGTTGGATCGGCATCAGCTTCATCAATTGATAGCTGCCGAAATTGGAGTGCCCTTGCGGGACGTTGAAATGATGGAAGGGCGTCTTTCCGGATCGGATTTTTCCCTGAACGCTGTTCAGTCGGTGGATGACGAAGGGAGAGAATGGATTGATGCGCTGGAAGACGACAGCGAACAGGCGGCCGACACGGTCGAGCACAGTCACGACACCGAGCAATTGCGCACGTGGTTGGTTGCCGCGATGCAAGCTTTGAACGAACGGGAACGTTTCATCGTGCGTGAACGGAAACTGCGCGAACCAGCCCGCACCTTGGAAAGTCTTGGCCATGAACTGGGTCTTTCAAAAGAGCGCGTCCGCCAGCTTGAGGCGGCGGCATTTGTGAAAATGCGCAAGAACCTTGAAGCGCAATCACGTGAGGTGCAACACTTCTTCGCATGAGACTGATTGCGATTCTCGCGTGCATTTGCACGGTTACCAGTGTAATGGTTCGGCAAGGCCATTCGCAGGAACTTTTAACTGCTGAACTGATTGCGGAAATGCAATCTGCCGATGTTGTGATTCTTGGGGAAATTCACGACAACCCTCGGCATCATCTGGTGCAAACCGAGGCCATTAAGTCCCTGTCTCCGACTGCTGTTGTTTGGGAGATGGTAACAGAAGAGGGTGCTCAGCGGCTTGCTCAAAAGGCCGCAACCAATCCCGAGGAACTGTCTCGAATGCTGAGATGGGCCGAGTCAGGTTGGCCCCCGTTAAGCATGTATTATCCAATTTTTCAGGCATCTAATGCTCCGGTTTATGGTGCTATGGTGCCGCGCGCAGCAGCCAGAGCTGCGATGGAACGGGGCGCGGCCACGGCTTTGGGTGCAGACGCGGCGCGTTACGGGTTGACGGTGCCGTTAGCGCCGGAAGACCAAGCAGCCCGCGAGGCTGATCAATTGGCTGCACATTGCGACGCTATTCCTGCTGAGGATTTACCCCAGATGGTTGCGATCCAACGTCTTCGTGATGCTGTTTTGACGCGATCGATCTTACGCGCCACAGAAGAAACCGGCGGTCCTGTTGCAGTTATTACGGGTAACGGCCACGCACGGAAGGATCGTGGAATTCCAACCTTTCTGACCCGTCTGCGCCCCGGCTTGAAAGTCTTCGTGTTGGGTCAGTCCGAGGATGGCGTTGTAGACGGAGAGTTCGACGCCGTAATTGACAGCCCGGCAGTCGATCGAGAGGACCCCTGCAAAGCATTTGAAGCACAGAATTAACTGCTGGAACTCTGGTCGAGCGTTGCCTAATGTCAGGGCCGTCCGGTACGGGAAGGGCTGATCATGCTGGCATCCAAACGTATTCTGCTGATTATAGGCGGCGGAATCGCGGCTTATAAATCGCTGGATTTAATCCGTCGGTTGAAAGAACGCGGTGCAGGCGTGATACCGGTTCTGACCCACGCCGCAGAGGAATTTGTTACACCTTTGTCGGTTTCAGCTTTGTCCGGTGAAAAAACCTATCGCGACCTGTTCGACCTCACGGATGAGGCCGAGATGGGTCACATCCAGCTTTCAAGATCCGCAGATTTGATCGTAGTCGCGCCCACAACGGCCGACTTGATGGGAAAAATGGCATCCGGGCTGGCGAATGATCTGGCTTCGACTCTCTTGATGGCGACCGACACACGTGTTCTGTGCGCCCCAGCCATGAACGTACGAATGTGGAATCATCCGGCTACGCAACGCAATCTTAAACAGTTGCGGGAAGACGGGGTGCGATTCGTCGGGCCCAACGAAGGCGATATGGCTTGCGGGGAATTTGGGCCGGGGCGGATGTCGGAACCCTTGGAAATCGTTGCAGCGATCGAGGCGGAACTGACCGCAGGCCCTTTGAAAGGTAAGCGGATTCTAGTCACATCCGGTCCAACGCATGAGCCGATTGACCCAGTGCGCTATATCGCCAATCGATCTTCTGGGGCGCAGGGAACCGCGATTGCCCGCGCCCTATCTGCAATGGGGGCCGAGGTAATTTTTGTTACCGGTCCGGCAGATGTTCAACCTCCGGAGGGAGTTCAGGTTGTTCCCGTCGAGACTGCACAGCAGATGTCGGATGCCGTAAATAACGCTTTGCCGGTGGACGCAGGAGTTTTTACGGCGGCGGTTGCCGACTGGCGGGTCGCCGGAGTTTCAGACCGAAAGCTGAAGAAGAGTCGCGACGGCTTGCCGACATTGGAGTTTTCTGAGAACCCCGACATCCTGAAACGCGTATCTCATTTGGAGAAGAACCGCCCCTCTCTCGTTGTTGGGTTTGCCGCGGAAACAGATAACGTGGTTGAACATGCCTCAGCTAAACGTGAACGAAAGGGCTGTGACTGGATCGTTGCCAATGATGTCAGCCCAACGACCGGCATTATGGGCGGGTCCGAAAACGCGGTGACCCTGATCACGGATCAAGGAACTGAGGAATGGCCGCGCATGAGTAAAGATTTGGTGGCAAATCGGTTGGCTCAAAAAATTGCCGATGCATTGTCGGAGTGAATTGCGGAGCCAGATGTTGAAACGAAAGGGACGCAGATGGTCGCAATTCATGTGATCCATGAGGATTGGGCTGATAGGTCCGTGGCCTTGCCCTGCTATGAATCTGCAGGCGCGGCTGGTGCGGATGTACGGGCCAATATACCTGATCGAGGCACTATCGTTTTGCAACCCGGAAACCGCGCATTGGTGCCAACAGGTCTAAGGATCGAGATACCAACGGGATTTGAAGTGCAGGTTCGTCCACGATCAGGTCTCGCTCTGAAGCATGGGATCACTTTGCCAAACACTCCGGGCACCATCGACAGTGATTATCGCGGGCCGCTGGGTGTCATCGTTTTGAATGCAGGGCAGGAAAGGTTCGAAATAAATCACGGAGATCGCATTGCCCAACTCATAGTGGCGCCTGTAGTGCAGGCTGTTTTTGAGATCGCAGAGAACTTGGGCGAAACAGCGCGTGGGGCGGGCGGATTTGGCTCGACTGGGCGCGGCTGATGCTGCTTGTCCTGGCTTTGGCTGCGGGTTTGTGGGGCATTGGTCACTTTGCCGGTGTGTCGCGGACGGCCCGAGTTGTATCCGTTTCAGCACTGCTCTTGGGAGTGATCATTGCCCAACTGTCATTACCTGACCAGCACCCGCTGCGCGAGGCTACCGGTGGCTCTGCCGCGATGTGGTTCATTCTGGTCGGATTTGCAGTTCTGATCCTGATGTACGGAAAGGTATTGAAGGTGCTTCGAAACCGCGCCGTTCCAGTTTCTACGCAACAAATCACCGCGCCGTCGGACAAGTTCAGTGAAACTGAATTGGACCGCTATGCCCGCCACATCGTCCTGCGTGAATTGGGAGGCCCGGGTCAGAAACGCTTGAAACAGTCACGCGTTCTGGTGATCGGTGCCGGCGGACTGGGCGCACCCGCGTTGCAATACCTTGCCGCAGCAGGTGTTGGTACAATCGGCGTAATTGATGACGATGTTGTTGAGAACGCCAACCTTCAAAGACAGGTGATACATCGCGACGCCGATATTGGAATGCCAAAAGTATTTTCTGCACAACAAGCGATGTTAGCGCAAAATCCTAACGTCGATGTTCTGCCATATCATCGGCGGTTGACCGAAGAGATTGCTGAGGACCTGTTTTCGGATTTTGACCTTGTCCTTGACGGCACCGATAATTTCGAAACGCGGTATTTGTCTAATCGAACTGCGGTCAGACTGGGCAAGCCCTTAATTTCGGGGGCATTGTCGCAGTGGGAAGGGCAACTGAGTGTATTTGACCCTGCTACGACCGGCCCCTGCTATCAATGTATATTCCCAGAAGCTCCGGCAGCAGGGCTAGCACCGTCCTGCGCCGAGGCTGGTGTCATTGGCCCCTTGCCGGGTGTAGTGGGGTCCATGATGGCGGTGGAAGCGATTAAGGTGGTCACGGGTGCCGGGCAAGCACTACGCGGTGAGATGCTGATCTATGACGCGCTTTATGGTGAAAGCCGAAAGATCGCATTGACGCGAAGAGCAGATTGCCCGATTTGCTGCGATAAATGACCAATAATCTATTTCCGGGCCGGCTCTGGATCATTATTCCGGGCGCTCCTAGGTATACGGTCAAAGGAGACCTGCATGACCAACCCAATTCTTACTGAGTGGAACACTCCGTTCAAGATCGCGCCATTTTCTGAAATCTCTGACGAAGATTTTGCGCCTGCGCTTGAGCAAGCCATGGGGGTTCACAACGCCCAAATTGATGCAATTGCTTCGGCGACGGAAACTCCGAATTTTGTAAACACGATTGAAGCGTTGGAAGCGGCAGGCGAACAGATGGATAAGGTCCTGTCGGTTTTCTACTCGGTCGCGGGAGCGGATAGCAATCCAAGGCGCGAAGAATTGCAACGCGAGTTCTCTCCTAAACTTTCCGAGCATTATTCGGGTATTTCGTCGAACAAAACGTTGTTTCGGCGGGTAGCAGACATATGGAACCGTCGTGAGGAACTGGATCTGACCGACGAACAGAAACGCGTTCTTTTTCTGACCTACCGTGGTTTCGTGCGCGCAGGGGCAGCACTGCAAGGAGAGCAAGACACCCGGATGCAAGAAATAAAGGCCCGACTGGCCTTGTTGGGAACATCCTTTACGCAAAATCTGCTGGCGGATGAGCGGGATTGGTACATGGAGTTGAGTGAGCACGATTTATTGGGCTTACCAGACTTCGTCGTAAGTTCCGCACGTTCGGCAGGGCAAGAAAAGGGTTCTGACGGTCCTGTTGTGACCCTTTCGCGTTCTTTGATCGTGCCATTTCTGCAGTTTTCGCCACGGCGTGACCTCCGTGAAAAAGCCTATCGCGCATGGGTTTCCCGCGGTGCAAATGGCGGTGAAACCGACAACCGAGAGATAGCGGCCGAGATATTGGGCTTGCGGCAGGAAAGGGCAAAGCTATTGGGTTACGACAGCTTTGCTGAATATAAGCTGGAAACCGAGATGGCACGGACGCCGGATCGTGTGCGTGATCTTTTGATGCAGGTCTGGGAACCAGCCAAAATGCGGGCGGATGCAGATGCTGAAACCCTGACCGCGATGATGCAGGACGATGGCGTTAATGGCCCGCTGGAGGCTTGGGATTGGCGCTACTACGCTGAAAAGCGGCGCAAGGCTGAACATGACTTGGATGAAGCTTCGCTCAAGCCGTATTTGCAGTTGAACCGAATGATCGAGGCTGCGTTTGACTGTGCCAACCGCCTGTTCGGTTTGGAATTCCAACCATTGGATGTGCCGCTTTACCACCCCGACTGCCGCGCTTGGGAGGTGACAAGGGAAGGTCGTCATATTGCGGTGTTTATAGGGGATTACTTCGCGCGCGGCTCAAAACGATCTGGTGCGTGGTGCAGCGCGATGCGTAGTCAGGCGAAATTTCCGGTGGAACAGGCGCCAATCGTCATCAATGTTTGCAACTTTGCCAAAGGTGATCCGGCGTTGCTGTCTTATGACGACGCGCGGACATTGTTTCACGAATTTGGTCATGCGCTGCACCAAATGTTGTCGAATGTGACCTACGAAAGCATCTCGGGCACCAGTGTGGCGCGTGATTTCGTGGAACTGCCCAGCCAGCTTTACGAACATTGGCTGGATGTCCCCGAGGTATTGGCGGAATTTGCGACGCATGCTGATACGGGCGAGCCGATGCCACGCGAGATGCTGGGCAAGGTGCTGAAAGCAGCCAATTTCGATCAAGGTTTTCAGACCGTTGAATATGTAGCCTCAGCTTTGGTCGATCTGGCTTTTCATGAAGGGGACGCGCCTGACGATCCGATAGCGAAACAGGCTGAGCTTTTGAACGAAATAGGGATGCCAGCGGCGATCGGTATGCGCCATGCGACCCCGCATTTCGCGCATGTCTTTGCCGGCGATGGCTATAGCTCGGGTTATTACAGCTACATGTGGTCTGAGGTCATGGATGCAGACGCCTTCGCTGCATTTGAAGAAGCAGGCGGTGCCTTTGATCCTGAACGCGCCAAGGCACTGGAGGATAGCATTCTTTCGACTGGTGGTTCGCGAGAGGCGGAAGAGCTATACCTTGAGTTTCGCGGGCGCCTGCCAGGGGTGGAAGCGCTGTTAAAGGGGCGAGGATTGATCGCGGCTTGAGTACTCAATAACCCAGGTCGCGATCTACAAGATGCAGAAACGGCTCGCCACGTTCGCCACGCCGAATATTCTCGCAGATGACTTGCGCTGCGGTTACGGGCCGGGTTTCTGATGCGATATGCGGCGTAACGGTTACGTTTGGATGATTCCAATAGGGGTGATCCGGCGGCAAAGGTTCCGTTCGGAACACGTCGAGAGTTGCGTGGCCAACCTGACCGCTATTCAAGGCCGCCAGTAACGCGTCGTCATCGATTAGCGGGCCGCGTCCTGGATTTATGATCTTGGCTCCTTGCGGCAACAGAGCAAGCGACTGGGTGTCCAGAATATTCTCAGTTGCCGGAGTTTCAGGTAACAAAAGGACTACTATTTCGGCCTGTGAAAGTGCTTGTTTCAAGTCCTTGGTGCCGCTTAAAGATTTAATTCCCGGGATGTTTTTCTGAGTCCTGCTCCAACCCGTGACCTTGAAGTTTAGCGCGGCCAGTGCGCGGGCTGCAGACTCACCCAAAGCGCCCAGACCCAATATTAAAATACGGCGCTGCGACGCGAGTGGCGGTGCTTCGGGTATCCAAATCCCATCTTGAGACGTAATGTGCTTATCCATGCCAAGATGATATCGCAGCGCGTGTCCCACGACCCATTCAGTCATACCTTCGGTCAGCCCATGATCCACCATCCGAGCCAGCGGTACGTTCAACGTTTCGTTGTCCGTTATACTTTCGACCCCGGCCCATAAGCTGAGAACTGCTTTTAACCGGCCAAAGGGCCTGAAATCAGATAGGCCGCCGTTGGGAGCGTAGACTACGTAGTCGACTTTTTCAGGTGGTATCTCTGTCGCCAGATCGAAGTCCAGGCCCGCGTCCAACAGACCTTTGGAAAGAAGTGGCCGGTATTCGGGCCACAGTTCGGCACGCGCGGAAAACAGGACGTTCACGGTCATGCTGGACCTTTCGAATTAACGGGGACGGTGAATATGAGCGCTTTGGACAATACCAAACGCCGCCATCAAGACCAGCATGGCGGAGCCACCATAACTGACCATTGGTAGTGGGACACCCACAACCGGTGCCAAACCCATGACCATGGACATATTGACCGCAAAGAACAGGAAGAAATTCAATGAAATACCCAATGTTACCAGCGACGAGAACCGGTCCTTCGTCGACAGCGCAGTGACCATGCAGAACACCAGAATCAGGCCGTAAAGTATCAGCAAGGTGATACCCCCGACGAAACCGAACTCTTCGGCCAATGTGGTGAAAATGAAATCGGTGTGTTTTTCAGGCAAGAAATTCAGGCGCGATTGTGTGCCCTGCATGAACCCACGCCCGTTCCAGCCGCCGGATCCCAAAGCGATTTTGGATTGCGTAATGTGATAACCCGCGCCCAACGGATCGGTAGAGGGATCCAAAAATGTATCGATGCGGCGGAACTGATAATCTTTTAATAATTGCCAATCTGTTCCGCGGCTTTTGAATACTGTAGTCACCAATCCGACGCCTGCAGCGATAACAGCAGCGAAATAAGCCCAGTGAACCCCTGCCAGAAACATTAGCCCACCACCCGCGGCCAACAGCAGGATGGACGTGCCAAGGTCAGGCTGCCGCAGAACCATCAAGGTTGGGATAAGGATCAAAAGTACCGGAAGAATGACCCAAAGTGGCTTTGAAGTTTTGTGCGCGGGTAGCCAGTCGTAATAAGCAGCCAACAGCATGACAAGTGTCACCTTCATCAGTTCCGAAGGCTGCAACCGCATGAAACCCAAATCAATCCACCGCTGGGCGCCCATTCCGACGGTGCCGACCAATTCGACAAGTATCAGCAACCCGATCGAACTCAGATAGGCCACTACGGACATGTTGCGCCAAAACCAGATAGGAACGACGGCTATGATAAACATAACCACCAATCCCAGGCCGAACCTTTCCATTTGTGGTTCGGCCCACGGTGTCCATGACCCGCCCGCCACAGAGAATAGCATCAAAAAACCAGCGCATGCCACGCTTACCAGCAACAGGGTAAGTGGCCAGTTCATATACAGAACCTTGCGAACTCCAGATGGTGTGGATTTGACTGCGTATTCGAGATAGCTCATGCGCGGTCCTTCTCACCTGGACGCGCTCTGGGACGACGATCGCCTTCCAACAGTTTTTGCTGTTCTTTGATGCGTTCGCGATCAGCCGATGGATAGGCTTCGAGTGGGGGCGTGCCGTTGTAAAGCGCCTGCAACATAATATCGCGAGCGACCGGCGCGGCTGCTTTGGATCCACCTCCTCCGTGTTCTACCACAACGGCCACCGCATATTTCGGGTTATCGTAAGGCGCAAAGCTGACGAACAAAGCGTGGTCGCGGCGTTCCCAAGGCAGGTCTTCGTTACGTATTACGCCGGCTGCGCGCTCCGCCTTGGTAATGTTTCGTACCTGACTGGTGCCTGTCTTTCCAGCCATGCGAAAGTCTTCCGCAATGATGCGGCTACGGTAGGCGGTGCCACGGCGGTCATTCGAGACCGAGAACATTGCCTTGCGAACCTGTTCAAGATTGTTGCGGTTCACAGCTAATGGTTCACCGGCACCCGAAGGTTGTTCAATTCCATTGGCTGACCGCACCAGCCGTGGTGTCACCGAGCGACCCGTAGCAAGCCGAGCCGTCATAACAGCCAATTGGAGTGGTGAAGCAAGCATGAAACCCTGACCGATCGACGCGTTGGCTGTGTCACCGACCAACCAGTCTTCGCCATGCACACGCTGTTTCCATTCCTGGTTTGGAGCCAATCCAGCGGCAACGGCGGACATTGGAATATCGTGCTTTACACCCAGCCCGAATGTGCGTGCCATATCTGAAATTTTGTCGATCCCGACACGCAAGGCAACGTCATAATAATAAACGTCGCAGCTACGTTTGAGAGACAACCCCAAATCGACTGTGCCATGGCCGCCGCGTTTCCAGCAGTGAAATCGTCGGCTTCCGACTTTTAGGTGACCTGGACAATAAACGGTACTGGACGGACTGATTACACCCGCCTCCAACGCAGCCATTGCGGTTATCATTTTGAAGGTCGAGCCGGGTGGGTATGTGCCTTGAACTGTTTTGTTGGCCAGCGGGCGATAATTGTCTTGTGTTAGGGCTCGGTAATCGGCAACCGATATACCCCTGACAAAGAGGTTGGGATCGAAGCTTGGCGCCGAACTAATGGCGCGGATGTCACCGTTTTCACAATCAATCACAACCGCAGCGGCGCTTTCACCGGCTAAACGGGCTTGCGCGTATTGCTGCAGGTCTGCATCGACCGACAACTGAAGGTCAGCGCCAGCTTCGCCTTCCTGTCGATCCAGTTCACGCATGACGCGACCGGTCGCGTTAACCTCAACACGCTTGGCGCCAGCCTTGCCCCGCAGCTTGATTTCCTGTTTGGCCTCAAGGCCGACCTTGCCGATTTGGAACCGCGGAATACGCAGCACGGGTTCTGGGTCCTCGATCTGACTCAGGTCATAATCACTTACAGGGCCGACATACCCCACCACATGGGCAAAATCCTCATAACGAGGGTATTGGCGGGTCATTCCGACCTCAGGCGTCACGCCGGGCAGAGCAGGAGCGTTAACGGCGACTTTCGAAATGTCTTCCCACGTCACCTGATCAGCCAATGTTACGGGCAGAAACGGGGCCGAGCGACGCATCTCTGATTTTGCACGTTCGATTTCATCTTGAGTCAGCGGAATAAGTTCAGAGAGTTTCGCGATAACTTGGTTAATGTCTCCCGCGTCTTCACGAACGATCACTATCCGGTACGATGGCGAGTTCTGGCCAATGATTTGGCCGTTTCTGTCGTAGATGCGACCGCGTGACGGTGGAATTAGCCTGATATTGACCCGGTTTTCCTCGGCCAGCAGCCGGTATTCATCTGCTTGGTCGACCTGCATGAACCGCATACGCGCGGCCAGACCGCCGATGAAGACCGCCTGCACTCCCCCCAATATCAGCGCCCTGCGGGGCAAACGTTTATAGGCTGGGCCAGGTGCTTTTTGCTTAGGTTGCTTCATGCGCGTGCTCCGGCCGTGGTATTGTCTGTAACGGATGCGCGCGTTACACCGAAGGCCACTTGGCTAAGCAGCACAATTGCTGGGTAGATCGATATCGTCACGATTGCCTGAATTGCGATTGACCCCATACCTGCCTGTTGAACGGAAAGTATTCCCAAAATCAGGCCGTTCGCGACAAAAATCACAGTTATCACCGCCGCAACCGAAGTCCATTCAGCTGCAAAACCGGCATCGCGGAATCCGGGCGCAGCAGACCTTAGGTACGCGGCACCAAGAACGACCAATGCCGCCATTAACCCTGGAGGGCGTTGCAGCAACAGGTCCGCCAACAACATTATCGCGGCGATGCTGATCATGGGAACATATTCAGGTCGACGCAGTAACCACGCGTAAGTCAGAACAATTAGAATGTCGGGAAAAGGCCAGCGGTCGGGTTTTGTATCCAATGGCAACAGGTGAAGAAACAGGACCAGAAAAGAAAGCAAGACATAAAGGCAACGTTTTAGCCAGAGTTTAGAGGCAGCATTATCCATCGCCTGCCTCCTGCGTTGACAAGGCTGCCTCGGGCTGTTTCGGGCCGACGAGCCCACCTGGATCTCGGATTACAGGTGAGGGTTGAAAGCGCAGCACGCGTAAAAATTCGAGTCGTTCGAAATCCGCAGACAATCGGACGCGCAACCTGCCGCCCGGATCAATTGCTATTTGCCCGATCAAAAGACCACCTGGAAACACTCCGCCGTCACCCGAAGTAACGACACGATCACCTGGTCGAACAAGTTCGCGATTCTCCAGGAATTCCACCGCAGGACTTGCGGTATTGTCACCAATAATCAACGCTGTCTGGCCCGAGGGCTGAATAGTTGCAGGGATTGCGCTTGAGGCATCGGTCAACAAAATGACCCTAGCCGTGTCCGCCCCCACGCCCGAAATGCGCCCAACCACACCAATACCATCCATGGTCGCCCAGCCATCCAGTATTCCGTCTCGTTCACCAACGTTCAACAAAACCGATTGCCGAAAAGGGGAGCCACTGTCAGCCATGACAACCCCCGTGATGTATGTAAGCCGAGCATCCAGCCGCACATTGTTCAAGTCCAACAAGCGGGCGTTTTCCTGCTCTAACTGCAGTGCCGCCTCTTTCCAGGCTCGCATTCGGCGCAGCTCGCTGCGCAGTTCCTGGTTTTGCTCACTTAAGCGTTGATAGCTTTGAAAGTCCCGAGCCAGATTGACAGCGGCGGTAACAGGGACCATGGCCCATTCCATCGACGGAACCACCGTATCCACCACTTGCGCCCTGAAACGCTCCACTCGCGGGCTGTCGATGCGCCAGACAACAAAGATACCTAACAGGCACAAAACTAAAAGCCCCAGCAGCAGTCTGCGCAGAGGGGTTGTGTATTCGTCGCGCTGTGATCGGTCTTTTGCCACAGGACTCCTTCCCGTGCTGCTCGCATCCGAAAATGTACCCTCGGATCAGAGGGTGCGCGCCTTAGCTTTCGTAGTCAATCGCGTGGCGCAGCTGTTTTTCGTATTCTAAGGCCTTACCGGTGCCCAAGGCTACACAATTCAGGCTTTCATCTGCGATCGATACAGCCAGACCAGTCTGTTCTCGAAGCGCCAAATCCAGATCGCCAAGCAAAGCCCCGCCACCTGTCAGCATTACGCCGCGGTCCACAATATCCGCAGCCAGATCGGGCGGCGTGGTTTCCAGGGCGGTCATTACCGCTTCGCAAATCTGCTGGACCGGTTCTGATAACGCTTCGGCAACTTGTGCTTGGCTGATTTCGATTTCCTTCGGCACACCGTTCAACAGGTCGCGGCCCCTGATATGCATCGACTGACCGCGACCGTCATCCGGCATTCGGGCCGTGCCGATTGTGGTCTTTATCCGTTCGGCAGTGGATTCGCCGACCAACAGGTTCTGTTGCCGTCGTAAGTACGAGATAATAGCCTCGTCCATTCGGTCGCCACCAACGCGCACCGAACGGGCGTAGACGATATCACCCAAAGAAAGAACGGCTACTTCGGTCGTTCCGCCGCCAATGTCGACAACCATGTTGCCAGTTGGATCTGTAATGGGCATGCCTGCACCAATCGCAGCCGCAATTGGCTCGGCGATCAGGCCCGCGCGACGCGCGCCTGCGGATAAAACAGATTGGCGGATGGCGCGTTTTTCAACCGGAGTGGCACCGTGCGGGACGCAGACGATGATTTTTGGTTTAGAAAAAGTCGAGCGTTTATGCACCTTGCGAATGAAGTGCTTGATCATCTCTTCAGCAGTGTCGAAGTCTGCGATCACGCCTTCGCGCATCGGGCGGATTGCCTCGATCGAGCCCGGTGTCCTTCCCAGCATAAGCTTGGCGTCTTCACCGACCGCCAGAACCTTTTTCACGCCATCCTTTACGTGATACGCAACAACGGAAGGTTCAGACAGGATCACACCGCGCCCCTTGACATAAACCAGCGTGTTCGCTGTACCGAGGTCGATAGCCATGTCCGCTGTGAACAGGCCGCCCAGATTGCCAAAGATGCCCATAATTCCCTGATCCCGTTTGTCAGAATTTCCACTGCCCGCGACTCGACGGTTCCGGGACGGATGCCTTATAGGGTGCCAACTCGTCCGGTAAAAGGGCCGATTCCGCGACAATCAGCACCTTTCCGCCTTAATGGTAGGGACTTTAGAAGGCAAAATGCTCTCATATCAACACATTTACCACGCAGGTAACCTTGCAGACGTACATAAGCACGCGATTGTGGCACAAACGCTGGCTTATCTTACGCAAAAGGACAAACCATTAACCTATGTCGAGACACATTCAGGGCGTGGGCTGTATCAGTTGGATTCGATTGAGGCAATTCGCACAGGCGAGGCAGTAGCGGGGATAGAGCGGGTGATGCAAGAAGGGTGGTTCGACGCCGATCACCCGCTGAACCGGGCGATAACGTTGGTCAAATCCCGGTTTGGCAAGACCGCATACCCGGGGTCGCCGATGATAGCGGCAAGTTTGTTGCGCCCACAAGATAGTCTGCATCTGGCAGAGCTTCATCCGGAAGAATACCGTGCGCTTTCTGATGCAATGGCTGCAACAAATGCAAAAACTTACCACCAGGACGGTTTTGAGCTTGCTCAGTCATTGCTGCCACCTACACCGCGGCGAGGCGTGTTGTTGATAGATCCAAGCTACGAGATCAAGGCCGACTATGATCGGCTACCGAAAATCATCTCGTCGTTGCACCGTAAGTGGAACGTTGGGGTGATCGCAGTGTGGTATCCAATCTTGGGTAACCAACGTCACTGGGCGATGCGGGAAGCTTTAGGAAAGTTGAGGTTACCCAAGGTCCTGCAACATGAAGTTCGCTTTCCCGTGGCCCGAAAAAATCATGGGATGATCGGATCGGGCATGTTTCTGGTCAATGCGCCATTTGGGTTGAACGAAACCACTAATGAACTGGACAGCTTGTTTGGACGGCTTTCATCCTGAGCTTTTGTTACAATCTTTGCCTCTGTTTAGCTTCATGCTGCTCAAAATCAGCCCGGCGACTAAGGGAAGACAGGGGCGGTCTCAGGCAGGCCGCCCCTTTTTGTATTTATGACAAATCCTTGTACGAGATTTCGCGCGCGTCAGCGCCAGGCCCCGCCTTTTCCCTCCTGACAATAAGTCGGTTCAAAGCGTGAATGTAAGCCTTGGCTGATGCCACGACAGTGTCGGTATTGGCTGACTGCCCGGTTGCAATCATCCCGTCCTCTTCCAGCCGAACCGATACTGTGGCCTGAGCGTCGGTTCCTTCGGTAACTGCATGAACTTGGTAAAGTTGCAGATGGGCGGTGTTTGGATGAACCCTTCGTATTGCCCGGAAAGCGGCGTCCACCGGACCGTCGCCAGTTTCGGTTGCTATGACCTCTTGCCCGTCTACGTCCATCTCGATGGTTGCCTCGGCCTTGCCGACCGTTCCGCATGTGACCTTCATCGATACTAACTGCAAGTGATCGTTGCCGTCGTCATCGTCCAGCGACATCAATGCGATAAGGTCGTCGTCAAACACTTCTTTCTTGCGGTCAGCTAACTCCTTGAACCTTACAAAGATGTCTTTCAGTTGGTTGTCGCCAACCTCGTATCCCAAAGTGCTCAGCTTTTCGCGCAGTGCCGCGCGGCCCGAGTGTTTGCCCAACGGCAGCGATGTGCCCGACAAACCGACATCCTCTGGCCGCATGATTTCGAAGTTTTCGCGGTTCTTAAGCATCCCGTCTTGATGGATCCCGCTTTCGTGGGCAAAGGCATTCTTTCCGACGATTGCCTTGTTGAACTGCACGTTAAATCCGGAAACGGTCGCTACCCGACGCGAAATGTGCATGATCTTGGTTGTATCGATCCCGGTTCGCCAAGGCATGATGTCGTTTCGCGTACGAAGGGCCATTACGACCTCTTCCAGAGCGGTATTACCTGCGCGTTCGCCTAACCCGTTGATCGTACATTCGATCTGGCGGGCACCGCCTGCAACAGCAGCCAGCGAGTTTGCGGTCGCCATTCCGAGATCATTGTGACAGTGGGTCGCGAATATGACTTCATCTGCACCTGGGACGGTTTCGATCAGCCGTTTGATCAGGTCAGCGGATTCCACAGGTGCCGTATACCCCACGGTGTCGGGAATATTGATCGTAGTTGCGCCAGCTTTGATCGCAATTTCGATGACACGGCAAAGGTAATCCCATTCGGTTCGCGTTGCATCCATCGGAGACCACTGAACGTTTTCGCAAAGATTGCGAGCGTGGCTAACAGTCTCGTGGATCTTTTCTGCCATCTCGTCCTGTGTCAGGTTTGGAATAGCCCGATGGAGAGGAGATGTTCCGATAAAGGTGTGGATGCGGTTTTGTTCTGCATGCTTCACAGCTTCCCAGCATCGATCGATATCGGCAAAGTTAGCTCGTGCCAGGCCGCAAATGCGGCTGTTTTTGGATCGCTGTGCAATTTCTGTAACGGCTTTGAAATCACCTTCCGAGGCAATTGGGAAACCGGCTTCGATGATGTCGACGCCCATCTCGTCCAGCAGTTCGGCAATTTCGAGCTTTTCGTCATGCGTCATTGTAGCACCTGGGCTTTGTTCGCCATCGCGCAAAGTGGTGTCAAAGATCAAGACGCGGTCTTGGTCGGTCACGTTGGTCATTGGGGTCACTTTCTGTTCTGTCCTAAATCCGATGGCGCGCTGCCGTCCTCCTCTGAGCGGGCGCGCCGGATGGCACGCTCAGAGGCGGATTAGGATCAGTAGGCCGAGCAGAGACACGCCGCTTGAAGCGGCGTTTGCACAATGGATATCTGCACGGTTGATCATAGTGCGTAGGTTATACAGTTCGAATAAGGAATGAAAAGCAGGAATTTTGTTTGTGTGGCAAAGGATGAGCCATTTGGCCAGTACATGTTGATCGTTGGATAAACACCGCTAGCTGTACTGTCATGGAAAAAGCTTTGATAATAGGCGCAAGTGGCGGCATAGGTGGAGCATTACGCAATGAGCTAGAAGCGCGCGGCGCGAAGGTAATCGGCCTTTCCCGATCGTCCGATGATCTGGACTTTATGGACCCCGCGGCGGCAGAGAGAAAACTTTCGCAATTGGAGGGCAATTTTGACCTGATCTTTGTCACGACCGGAGCGCTTGAGATTGATGGCGCTGCGCCCGAAAAAACCATTCGTTCGCTTTCGGCCCAGGCAATGATGGACCAGTTCGTTCTAAATGCGGTTGGCCCGGCGCTTGTTTTGAAGCAGGCCGGCCGATTATTGACCCGTGATCGTCGCGCGGTATTCGGCGTCCTTTCGGCTCGAGTCGGATCCATCGGAGACAACCGTTTGGGCGGTTGGGTCAGCTATCGGGCTGCCAAAGCCGCAGTTAACCAGATCGTGCATACCGCGGCCATTGAACTTGCCCGGTCACACAAACAGGCAATCTGTGTTGCGCTGCACCCCGGAACTGTAAAAACAACATTCACTGAAAAGTATCTTGCCCGCCACCCGGCAGTTACGCCCGAACAAGCAGCGCAAAACTTGCTGGCGGTGATTGATCATTTGTCCGCTGCGGAAACGGGCGGTTTTTTTGACTGGGCTGGTAAACCCATCCCTTGGTAGCGCTGGCACTAGCCGTCACTTGTCTCCGCGTCTTCAACTTGTTCGACGGGGGTTGGACTTTGTTCAGGGTCGGTTGAAGGAGAGGGGGCCTGAGCGTCTGTGCCGTTTTCCAGCACTCCGTCATTCCATACCCCTGTCTCGACCTGGCCGTTTGCGTATTGCATCGTCCCGGTTCCCTGGCGCTTTGCATCTATAAAATTGCCTTCGTAGACGTCACCGTTAGAGTAAGTTGCTTTGCCTTTTCCGGTAATTTTTCCCTCATTCCATTCTCCGGTATATATGAAACCGTTAGACATTGTGATTTCGCCTTGACCGTGACGCTGTCCATTTACGAATTCTCCGGTATAAACCGTACCGTCTGAGTAGGTTGCTGTACCATTTCCCTGCCGAACGCCATCGACCCATTCGCCATCGTAACGGTACCCATCTGCGAAAGTCAGAACGCCAGAACCGTGGTTTCGCCCGTTTTTGAACTGGCCAGAGTAAACAACTCCGCTGGGATAAGTCGCTTTACCAGTGCCTTCGAAAACTCCGGCAATCCAGTCGCCATCATAAACGGTGCCATCTGGATATGTCTGAACGCCCTTTCCATGAGGCAGGTCGGCGCTGAAATCTCCGATGTACACCGCGCCGTCCGGATATTTCAGTTCGCCAAAACCTTCGATTTGACCATCGGCCCATTCGCCGTTGTAATCGAAGCCGTCAGTTCCCAAAAAGCGCCCGTTGCCGTGGCGGCGATCATCCGAGTATTGGCCCTGGTATGTTGCACCGTTGGCATATGTTGCTTTCCCGTTCCCATGACGGCGCCCATTGAGAAGCTCGCCCTCGTAGATGTCCCCATTAGCCTGAGTTAGCCGTCCAGTTCCTGTGATCTGATCCTCGGTCCAGGTTCCATCGTAAATCATACCGTCCGGCATAGTCAGAATGCCCTGCCCGTGACGCTTTCCTGCATTGATATCGCCGGTGTAAGTGCCGCCACCTTCGTAATCGATTTGGCCTTTGCCCTGCTTCACACCGTCGACCCAATCGCCGTCGTACTTGTATCCGGTTGATGACGTGATAACGCCTTTGCCATGATGGCGGGCGTCCTTGAAGCCGCCTTCATAACGCATCCCGTTCGCGTACTGCGCCACTCCGGTTCCGTTGATGGCGCCGCCAGACCATTCACCTTCATATGTGCCGCCGTCATTGAAGATAATTTTGCCAATGCCGTCGGGTTTGCCCTTTACAAAGCCGCCTTCATAAACCGAACCGTTGGCATATCGGGCTTTTCCTTGCCCTTGAATTTCACCTTCGACCCATTCGCCTGAATACTCGAAACCATCTGGCAGACGATACGTGCCCGTTCCATGACGGAGACCGTTTTCGAACGTGCCTTCGTACACTCCACCGACTTCGTCATCGGCTATGACGACTTCACCGCTTTGCTGTGCGCTAGCTGACTGAGCAGCAATAACAAGGGTTGCAACAGCAATGAATGCACGGATCACGTTCATGGTTTTTCCTGCCTACCGAGTGTCTGGCGTTTAGGTATGTTGCCGCAAAACTAGGACACAGCAAGTGACAGGGCAACGGCTTTTGCCGCATTGGCCTTTCACTTGCCGCGTGATCTGCTAAATGCGTTTGTGACAGAAGAGGGCAAGAGAGCAAGAATGGCCGACCGTTTTCGCATTACCCTGGCGCAACTTAACCCCACTGTGGGGGATATTAATGGAAACGCCGCCATGGCGGCCGAAGCCTGGCGGCAGGCGCACGAGGCGAACGCCGATTTGGTGGCGCTGCCCGAAATGTTCATTACTGGGTACAACACTCAGGATTTGGTGATGAAACCAGTGTTCCACAGGGCGGCAATGAATGCGGTGGAAAAACTGGCGCAAGATTGTGCTGACGGACCGGCGATGGCGATTGGTGCGCCGTGGGTCGAGGAAGATAAGCTGTTCAACGCTTACCTGATCCTAAAAGGCGGCCGGATCGCCAGCAAGGTTCTTAAACACCACCTGCCAAATGAGACTGTTTTTGATGAGGTTCGCCTGTACGATTCGGGTCCGATGGGCGGACCATATGCTGTCGGCAATACTCGGATCGGCAGTCCGATTTGCGAAGATGGCTGGCACGAAGACGTCTCGGAGACATTGGAAGAAACCGGTGCGGAGTTTTTGTTGATTCCAAATGGTTCACCCTATTTCCGAAATAAGTATGACGTTCGATTGAACCAGATGGTGGCGCGTGTGGTCGAGACCGGATTGCCGGTAATCTACCTCAACATGGTGGGCGGGCAAGACGATCAGGTCTTTGACGGAGCCACGTTCGGGCTGAACCCGGGAGGTGAGCTAGCATTCAGGATGCCGGTATTTGACGAGGCGATTACTCATATTGACCTGGCCCGACAAGATGCAGGCTGGCGTATAGTGCCTGCCGAAATTGTGCCTCAACCCGATGAATGGGAGCAAGATTACCGAGCAATGGTGCAATCTCTGCGCGATTACATGGACAAGACGGGTTTCAAAAGGGCGTTGCTTGGCCTGTCCGGCGGCGTTGACTCTGCCTTGGTGGCTGCAATAGCAGTCGACGCCATCGGAGCGGACAATGTGCGTTGCGTCATGTTGCCGTCGGAATTTACGAGTCAAGCTTCTTTGGAAGATGCTGAGGCTGTGGCCAAGGCGCTTGGGGTGCATTATGATTTTGTCCCTATTACCGAGGGGCGCACAGCGGTCACAAATACTCTGGCGTCTTTGTTTTCAGGCTGCGAAGAGGATCTGACTGAAGAGAACATCCAATCTCGTTTGCGCGGTTTGTTACTAATGGCGATTTCAAACAAGTTTGGTGAAATGCTTTTGACAACTGGCAACAAGTCAGAAGTAGCGGTGGGTTACGCCACGATCTACGGGGATATGAACGGTGGCTATAATCCTATCAAGGATTTGTACAAAACCCGCGTGTTCAAAACTTGTCGCTGGCGTAACGACAATCATCGCGACTGGATGAAAGGACCCAGCGGTGAGGTCATAAGAGACTCGGTTATAGACAAGCCGCCCAGTGCGGAACTGCGGGCTGATCAAAAAGACAGCGATAGCCTGCCAGATTATCCTGTTCTAGATGCGATTCTTGAAATTTTAGTGGATCAGGACGGTTCTGTTGCTGATTGCGTTTCGGCAGGGATTGACGCAGCGGATGCCAAGAGGGTTGAGCATCTGATTTACATTAGTGAATACAAGCGTTTCCAATCCGCGCCAGGTACTCGGCTTACGCCACGCGCATTCTGGCTGGATCGTCGTTATCCGATTGTGAATCGTTGGCGTGATCAAGGTTAGACTGCAAAAACTGAAGCATCAGAAATATCTTCAAATTCCAAACGTTTTGAGAATTGTTGAGAAAAAGCGGAAAATGATGGTCATTTCTTGTTATTGTTGTCAAGTCGCAGTGTTTACAACGGCTTAAACACAGCGCTCACTTGCATTTTGGCCCTTTTGTCGCCACATTTACGTCAGTGTTTTGCCTATAATTCGGCGGGCACGACGCAGATTGGTACGGTTCACTGGACAGATGCCAGAATTGTAATACTGCGTAAACGTGTGAATGCACCATTTGTTCAAGGTGCAGTTAAGGGTTTTGGTGGTCGAAATGATTGATGGTTACGATAAGCCGCTTCATGCGCCGGCACGCTACAAAACGATGGAGTCCGCGGCGCGAGAACTTGATGAAGTCGCCCTCGACTCGGCGATCGCCGACATATTGGGCGGTGAAAAACCTGATGCGTTCGGATCCGACAAACAAAGCGGCTCAAACTTCACGGATAATCGTGCGCAGGAACAAACTGCCTCGGCGACACGAAGACAATAACAGGCCTAGGTGTTGCGCCGTTTAAGAAGATGACCTTGCTCTCAGGCTAATTGTAAATTCCAATCGCGTTCGTACAACTCCAAGACTCCAACTAAAGCTGGACTTTGGCCCAATGGACACACGTCGAGGTAATTCTTTGGGCTGAGATTTTTTGGCATTGCCAGTATCAGTTGTCTAGGGCTCCATGACGGCCTCAGGAACGTGAATTCAATTGTAAATGCCAGGCCCCAAGACTACCCACATTGAGTCGGATCTGAATCTTCCCAAACAAGTCGATGTTGTTGTTATCGGCGGCGGTATTATTGGGGTCAGTACGGCATTGGAACTCGCAGAGCGCGGGGTCTCTGTCCTTCTTTGTGAAAAGGGCCAGATTGCCGGCGAACAAAGTTCGCGCAACTGGGGTTGGGTACGCTTAGGTATGCGTGACCCTCGGGAAATACCATTGATGCAACGATCCATTAGCATCTGGCAGGGGATCGACGACCGTACCGGACGCAATACCGGTTACAAGAATTCAGGCATTGTTTTTGGTGCATCAGGCGCAAGGTCACGCGGACAAATCGAAAGATGGATGCGACATGTCGAAGGTATGCAGACTGGCGCCAAACTGGTGTCAGGCGCTGAACTGAAACAGCTAATACCCGGCAGCACGAGTGAATTTGATTGTGGGCTTTACATGCCTCAGGACGGAAGGGCAGAACCACAATTTGCGGCCCCCGCGATTGCAGAGGCTGCCCGAGACAAGAGCGCGTCAATTGTAACCAACTGTGCTGTTCGCAGTGTCGATACTCAAGCGGGCCGTGTGGCCGGTGTTTTCACGGAGCGTGGGCGGGTGGCGTGTCAGAATGTCGTGCTGGCGGGCGGAGCATGGTCGCGTCTGTTCGCGGGAAACGCCGGCATCAATCTACCGCAACTCAAAATCCTGAATACAGTAATGCGGACTTCTTCCGCGGAGGATGGGCCAGAAATCGCATTGTGGTCCGATAGTTTTGCCATCCGAAAACGTGTTGATGGAGGCTATACCATCGCATCCGGCCACGAAAATACGGTGGATCTTGTGCCGGATAGTTTCCGGTTGGGCATCCAATTCTTACCGGCCTTTGCGCAGGAGTGGCGATCTCTGCGTTTTCGACTGTCACGACGATGGGCAATAGAGGCGCGACAGGATCGGTCTTGGTTGCCGACGGATGTCACCCCGTTTGAGCATTGCCGGGTTCTGGACCCGGAACCGTCAAAACGTGCACTACGATCGGCCTGGAAAAGCGCTCGGAACGGTTTCCCAGCGTTAGAGAAGACCGAGATTGTCCAAAGTTGGGCAGGTATGATTGACGTCACACCGGATGCTATTCCAGTGATTTCCCGCGTTGACGATATGCCCGGAATGGTTATTGCAACGGGTTTTTCCGGCCACGGCTTTGGGATTGGACCAGGAGCCGGGCGTCTGGCGGCCGACCTGACCTTGCAAACCAACCCCTGTGTTGATCCGACCGCCTTTCGATTGTCTCGGTTTACGGATGGCTCGAAGGTGCGGCCGGACCCTGGTTATTGAGGCTTTAGCCCATCATCTGATAGCTAACAGGAACGAATCGGTAACCGTCGCCACGTGTTTCTACATATCCAGCTGCGGGAAAAGGCATGTGATATCCGATCATCGGCACTTTGTCCGCGGCCAGCAGTCCAAGAATTTTGCGGCGTGCCTGAGTTGCCGCTGCCTTGTCCATATCAAAGCGAACTTCCCATTCAGGGTGGGCGAAGGACCAAACATAATGGTTGGCTAAGTCCGCAGTGAGTATCAGACGTTGTCCATTGCTTTCCAGATGATAAACCATATGACCGGGCGTATGGCCGTAGGTTGCCATTGCGGTGACACCGGACACTACGTCCGCTCCATCCTCGACAAAGGTCATTTTTTCAGCCAAGGGCGTCACTTTTGAAGCCACCAGATCGCCCACCCTGTTGCCGGCTTCTTGGGCGGACCAGAAGTCGTATTCAGGTGCTGCGGTTACATAGCGCGCATTCGCAAATGTAGCCGCGTCATTGGTAGTCATGCCGCCGATGTGATCAGGGTGCATGTGCGTCAGAACTACCACGTCTATCTGGTCGGGTGTAACGCCTGCATCAGCAAGCGCGGCTTGAATGCCGCCTTGTCCAAGGCCCGTATCGAATAGCACCAATTCGGAACCTGTATTCACCAGCGTAGGTGTAAAGAAAAACTGCGCGGCGTCGGCAGAAATAAAATTCTCGGCTGAAACCTTCGCAAATTCCTCGTCCGTCGCGCCGCCGCCAAAGATTTCCTTGGCTCCGTCGCGTGGCAGGCTGCCGTCCAACAGTGTGGTCACAGTGAAATCACCCAATTTAAAAGACTTGGCGACTGTTGAGTTGGCTTTGGTTTCGGTTCCCGCTGCCAGAACGGGTGCTGCCGCGGCGGCGAAAGGCAAGGAGGCTGCAGCGCCCAGTGCCCTTCTGCGAGTTAATTTGATGGCCATATTACTTTCTCCCTGTGAAAATTTAGAAGAGAACTAGCGCGGCGAGATTCGTTTGCCAGTTCGTACTTACGCTAATTGGGCTGCGTGAATGAACAATGCATGTTAATTTTTGTTCATGCCGTCATCCAAAAACAAAACCGTAGCGACCGATCTGAAGATTGGTGATTTTCTGGAAAACGTGGAGCCAGAAAAAAAGGCGCAAGAGGCGCGTACCTTGGATGCCTTGTTTCGCCGAGTTTCAGGGTTTTCACCGGTGATTTGGGGGTCTTCCATCGTTGGCTATGGGCAATACCATTACCGCTATTCATCTGGTCGCGAGGGTGACTTTCTTGCCACTGGATTTTCACCCCGAAAAGCGGCGCATTCGATATATATCATGCCTGGATACAACGACTTCAATCACATCCTGTCCCGGTTGGGAAAGCACAAGATGGGCAAGTCATGCCTTCACGTGAACAAGCTTTCGGATATTGATCTGGAGGTTCTTTCCGAACTTATATTGGCGGGGCTTGAAGATTTGAATACTCGTTGGCCCGTCAAACCGACCTGAAAGCTGCTGCTGGACAAATTCGCGCTTGTGTGACAAGAGCCGCGCCAACAGGAGACATCCATGACAACGACCCGTTTTGCCCCGTCGCCCACTGGTTACATCCATGTGGGCAACCTGCGCACCGCTCTGATGAATTATCTGATTGCCCGAAAAGCGGGTGGTACATTCATTTTGCGTATCGATGACACCGACCCAGAACGGTCAAAGGAAGAATATGTCGACGCCATAAAGCAAGACCTTGAATGGCTGGGGCTGAATTGGGATAGGGTTGAAAGACAATCGGAACGTTTGGACCGTTATGCCGAGGCTGCGGAAAAACTCCGTGAAATAGGACGCTTTTATGAGGCGTTTGAAACCCCGACAGAATTGGACCTAAAGCGAAAGAAACAACTGAATATGGGCAAGCCGCCGGTCTATGATCGCGCGGCACTGAATCTGTCGGACGCCGAAAAAGAGGCCTTGCGCGCAGAACGTGGCAATGGTGTTTGGCGTTTTAAACTGAACCACGAACGGATCGAGTGGACCGATGGAATTCTCGGTGACATCTCAATTGACGCAGCTTCGGTGTCGGATCCGGTGCTGATCCGCGGTGACGGACAGGTTCTCTATACTATCGCGTCTGTCGTGGATGATACTGAGATGGGGGTGACTGATGTTGTGCGTGGTTCGGACCACGTGACTAACACGGCAACTCAGATTCAAATTATCGATGCGCTGGGCGGTCAGTGTCCAAATTTTGCGCACCATTCGCTGCTGACTGGTCCTCAAGGTGAAGCACTGTCCAAGCGTTTGGGCACACTGGCCCTTCGCGATTTACGCGAACAAGGTGTCCAGCCAATGGCGTTACTAAGCTTGATGGCGCGTTTAGGGTCTTCTGATCCGGTCGAGCTGCGGGCGGATATGGCTGAGTTGGTAGATGGGTTTGATCTCAGCCGTTTTGGTGCGGCACCAACTAAGTTTGATGTACAGGACCTATTCCCGTTAACTGCAAAACACTTGCAATCTCTGACTTTGTCCGAAGTCTCTGATGCTGTCGCAGATGCAGGTGTTCCCCCAGAACTGGCCGAGCCATTCTGGGCCATGGCGCGCGAGAACATCACAACACTGGCTGATCTAAAAGGCTGGTGGGAGCTGTGCCGGGACGGGGCAGAGCCATTGATCGATGATGAAGATCGCGATTTCGTTTCAGAGGCGATGGCCCTATTACCCGAGGGCCCTTTTGACGGCGAAACTTGGGGGGATTGGACCAAAGCTGTCAAAGAGGTAACGGGCCGAAAGGGCAAAGGGCTTTTCATGCCGTTACGAAAGGCATTGACCGGCATGGAACGAGGGCCGGAAATGGCAACCTTGCTGCCATTGCTGCAAGTTATCCGCGCGCGCAACTGAACCTACAAAACTAGATCATTGCTGATGTGTAGAACGGAGAGCCCGCGTCTGTTTTCAAGTTGCCTGTATCAACTTTGCGGAAACGCTTTGTAAACGTGTATCGACAAAGTTTGACTCCAAATCAGTCAACTTTTGATGACGCTGGTAACGGGGTTCGTGCCGATCATTTAGAATGGGTGCATCCCAACCATCGGTTGTGGCAAAGAACCGGTCGGCCCCCTCTGGGCCAAATGCACGCAAGTAACCCTGAATGACCACATCAATGTAGCTGAGCAACAAAGGGTGCATTTCTGACGGCTCGCTATGTTTGTGATTTGGCACCGCGTAGACTGCGATTTCGACTTCATGTGTTAAGGGATGGGTTATTGATTGCGTCGCAGAAACGCGGTCATACGCCCATTCGCGTTCATCCAAAGCGTTCCAGTCATTCCGTGGGACATGCGCGATCATACCTTCGATCTCGGATTCGGCATCTGGAATCGCCGTCAAGAAGGCAACCGGACGCAAATCTGTGTGCCGCCATGCCCTTCGCCAACCCTTCAATCGCGCCGGACGGGGGTTGGGAAAGTCGTGCGTGGCAAGGTTCACAAGGCTGCCGTAACCAAAGAAATAAGGGTCTGCCATTTGCCGGATAGTCCTCAGAGCGATTGATGCATGTCAAACCGCTTTTTCCATAGACATGCAATAAGGCGTTATCAACTTTCTGGGAGGAAGCCATGCGAATTACCAAACGTACCAATATCGCAGTGCGCTTGCTGATGTATTGCGCAGCCCATCAAGACAGGCTGGTCACGAAATCCGAGATTGCCGAAGTTTGCAACATCTCAGAAAACCATCTGGCGCAAGTCATCAATCAACTTAGCCAGTTAAAATACCTCAGCACGCAGCGAGGCCGAAATGGCGGAATGATGCTCGCGGTACCTGCTGATCAGATCCGCATAGGTTCGGTGTTTCGCGATGTCGAGGGCGCGTTGCCGATTGCAGAGTGCTTCGCCGATGCCGACAATACTTGTCCGCTGACAAAAGCCTGTAGATTGCGTGTGGCGCTGCAAGATGCGGCAGAGGTGTTTTATGCGTCGTTGGACGCGATCACACTGGACGCGTTGGTTTGTGACAATGATCCACTGCTAAAAATACTCCGGCCTGTCGCCTGCGCGCGCTGAGTTCAGTCGCTCGCCCGCAGCACGCGTGCCGGGCGTACGGAAAGAGGCTGCAATGCAAAGGCCAATCCCGCACCAAGCGTTACAAATATACCGGTGAAAATGATGGCAAGCGCTGATGGCCAGATGACCGCGAATTCGGTGTCAAAAATATACTTGGCTACTGCCCACCCACCTAATATGCCCGTGAATAGAGCAACCAACCCAGCTGCGGCACCCAGCAAGATCGACCGCAAAGCAAAGCTGGTAAGGATGCTTCTTCGGTCGGCACCCAGTGTCTTTAAAACTGCTGCCTCGTAACGACGAGCTGGTTCACCTGCGGCTGCGGCGCCTATCAAAACCAGAAAACCGGTCAACAAAGAGATACCTGCACCGTATGAAGTAGCGGCTGCAAGACCGGCCAAAAGGCCGGATACCTGATCGATCGCATCCCGCACTCTAATCGCGGTGATGTTAGGATACTTGCCTGCCAAATCACGTAGAATTGCGGTCTCGGCCTGTTCTTCAGCATAGACTGTCGCGATGAAACTGTGCGGCGCACCTGCAAGTGCAGAAGGGTTCATCGACATAATGAAACCTATCCCGGCGTTCGAGAAGTCGACCTCACGAAACGATGTAAGTTCAGCGGTAATATCGCGGCCAAGGATGTTCACAGTCAATTCGTCGCCAAGGCGCAATCCCATCTCAAGCGCTTCTTCTGCGGCAAAGCTGACCTGCGGTGGCCCATTGTACCCATTAGGCCACCAAGTGCCCGACGTGATACGCGTGTTATCGGGCAAATCTTCGGAATAGGTTATTCCCCGGTCTCCCTCTAGAACCCAGTGACCTCCTGCGACCTCTTGCGCTGGCTTACCGTTGATTTGGGTTATGATACCGCGAAGCATGGGTGCGCTATCGATGCGGTTTACAGCAGGGTCTGATTCCAGACGTTCTGAAAAACCCGGCATCTGATCTTTTTGGATGTCGACAAAAAAGTAAGAAGGCGCCACGTCCGGCAAATTGCCAGAAATGGCATTACGTAATGTGCCGTCAATCTGTCCGACCGCGGCCAAAACAGACAGGCCCAACCCGAGTGATAAAACGACTGATCCAGCCCCCTCTTTCTGCCCCGAGATCGCGGAAAGAGCCCATCGTAACGGAGCGTGACCGCGTGATCGACGGCCACCGACGCGTGCTAACCACCGAATTGCAAATGCTGCTATAGACAACAACAGCAAAGCTCCGGCAATTCCTCCTGCTGTCCAAAGTGTCAGTCTGACAGAGGCAGTAAACCAAACTGCCGCGCCAACCAAAATTGCCAACGCAACGCCATTGGCCGCTAGATAAACAGGTCTTGGTATAGCTCGGGCTGTGCTTAGCGCATCTCGAAAAAGAGTCGCTGCGCGGACTTCTTCGGTTCGCGCCAATGGCCAGAGAGTGAACAGAAACGCGGTCATTGCTCCATAAATCGCAGCCTCTAACAATGGGCCGGGATAGAGCGTGAAAACTGCTGGAACCGGTAAGCGACTTTCGATCAACGGTGCTAAAACCAAAGGTAGCATACTGCCCAAAACCAGACCCAATAGAATGCCGATTCCGGATAAAACCCCGATCTGGATCAGGTATGTTTGGAATATTGTTGCACGGTCAGCGCCAAGGGTGCGCAACGTCGCGATAGTTGCCGTTTTCCCCGCTAGATAGGCGCGTACCGCTGCCGAAACTCCGATACCCCCGACGGCCAATCCTGCCAGCCCAACTAACACCAAAAATGCGCTGAGTCGGGCAACGAAGTCGGCAATACCAGGTGCACCATTGCGGGCGTCGGTCCAGCGCATTCCGGTTCCCTCAAACGCGTCGCCAGCTTTAACAGACAAAGCCGCAAGATCGCTGTCTTGCGGCAGATCCAATCGGTACTTAGTGGAAAACAGCGTTCCCGGTTCCAATAATCCCGAAGCCTGCAAGTCAGTCGTCCGCACCAACGTTCGAGGCCCCAAGGCAAATCCGTCGGCGGCTGCGTCGGGTTCATCGACAATGGCCGCCATCAAGATAAATTCCTGTGTTCCCAGAGCAAATAAATCCCCTTTGGACATGCCCAACCGATCGATAAGCGCCGGTGCCATTACTGCGCCTGGTAGGCCGTTATCACCCTCCAATGCCTCAAATAAAGGCATTGGAGGGTCTAACTGGACGGTGCCTAGTAGCGGATAGGCGGAATCTATGGCTTTAACTTGGGTCAGCCCCCGTTCCGTTTGGGGCTTGCGCGTAACAGCCATAGATCGGAAATCAACAACTTCGGAAACTGCCTGCGCCGTTTGATCCATCCACGCCCGTTCGTCTTTGGTCGCAAATCGATAAGTGAATTCCAATTGCGCCTCACCGCCTAGAAGCGTAGCGCCTTCCTGCGTTAGCCCTGATTGTATCGCCTGACGTACCGATCCGACTGCGGTAATTGCAGCGACCCCTAACGCCAAACACGCGAGGAATATCCGAAATCCTTGAAAACCTCCGCGCAGTTCGCGCCGGGCCAGGCGCGCTGCCAAGGGCAAGCTCATTCCGCAGCCTCGCGTTTCATTTCCTCGGCAATTCGTCCATCGCGTAAGCGAACAACCCTGTCGCATTTCTGGGCGAGCGAATGGCTGTGTGTAACGAGAACCAAGGTCGCTCCGTGCCGATCGCGTAATCCGAACAACAGTTCAATTATTGCAGATCCATTCCTTTCGTCCAAGTTCCCGGTCGGCTCATCGGCCAACAATATCCGGGGCCGAGGAGCCGCAGCACGGGCCAGCGCAACACGTTGTTGCTCTCCGCCTGACATTTGCGCGGGATAGTGATCTCTCCGATGTGACAAGCCAACTGCTTGCAGTTCGGATTCAGCACGTGCGAAAGCGTCTTTGTGTCCGGCCAATTCCAGCGGTGTGGCAACATTTTCCAGTGCTGTCATCGTTGGCATCAAGTGAAAGTTTTGAAAGACCACGCCCATCGTGTCGCGGCGAAACCGCGCCAGAGCGTTTTCGTCCATGTTGGTCAGATCATTGTCCAGAGCCAGTATTGAACCACCCGTTGCTTGTTCCAGCCCGCCCATAAGCATCAAAAGGGACGATTTTCCCGAACCGGAAGGCCCAACCAAACCCAGAGTTTCCCCTTCGGTAACGATCAGGTTTATTTCATGCAGTATATCCACTCTGCCGGCATTGCCATCCAATGATAATGAGGCATTTTGGAGCTCAAGAATTGGTTTTGTCATCGGTTGTTCCGAACAAAGGCGATAGGATGGGATATGGAGCGGTAGAAGTGATACGCAAGGCTTTGATGTCGGGACTTTTTGTCTGTTGCGGTTTTGCAGCCACAGCCGAACAGGTTGTTATTGCTGCGCTAGGAGATTCTTTAACACAAGGTTTTGGATTGCTCGAGCAGGATGGTTTTGTTCCTCAGTTACAGAGATGGTTGGTCGATCAAGGCGCAAATGTCCGGCTTATCAACGCAGGCGTTTCTGGTGACACGACGGCAGGCGGTGCGGCACGGGTTGGATGGACTTTGACGCCCGAGGTAGACGGCATGATCGTGGCGCTAGGAGGCAACGATCTGCTGCGGGGTATCGACCCCTCTGTCTCACGCGCAAATGTCGAGTCAATTTTGTCATCCGCTCAGGAAGCAGACGTCGAGGTTTTATTGATTGGCATGCAGGCACCCGGAAATTATGGCCCTGATTATAAACAGACTTTTGATGCTATTTTCCCGGATTTGGCGCAACAATATCAGGTGTTGTATGCAGACAGCTTTTTCGAAGGGTTACAGGCGGGCGGTGACTTACGCGCTGCAAACCAGTTCATGCAATCCGATGGCATTCACCCGAACTCAGAGGGCGTGGCTCGGATAGTTGAAGCTCTAGGCCCGATCGTTTTGGAACTCGTAGATGCAACAAAGCAGGATTGAGTAATGCCGGGGCGCCTTTTTCTGACAAGACCTGTTTCCGAGATCGCAGACGCATTGAGCACGCAGAATACGATGCCAACGCAACCGCCACGCCGGAATATACAGCCCGGTCAGGAAGTGATCGTCTTCAACGGGGACAACCTTGTTTTGATGCGATGGGGAATGATCCCGGTAGGTCGTGTAAACGCGCGTGGCCGCCCCGTAATGGAAACCATTATCAATGCTCGATCCGAAACAGTGTTTGATAAGTCGGCATTTTCTGATGTCGGCCGCGCGGTTATACCGGTGGACGGCTGGTACGAATGGACAGGAGAAAAGCGTCGCAAGACCGCTTGGCGTATTAGTTCAGCCGATGGCGCCCTACTTTTCTTTGCGGCAATTACAGACAGCTGGCAGGCTCCGGGTGGGCTTCGAGTGGATCAATGCGCTGCTGTGACTTGCGAACCCAATGAAGATCTGAAGCCGATCCACCATCGAATGGGCGTACTGCTGAAAACTGAAGAGGTGCAAGCTTGGCTGACAGGCACTGAAGATCAGGCAAAGTCATTGGCGCGCCCGTGGCCAAACGGGCTGCTGCGTATTGAGCAGGCTAAAGATGTGGACTGGTCTGCTTCGTAACTGCGTCAGACCACAGTTACAACAGTTCCAATCGGTACGCGCGCATATAGGTCGATCACATGCTCATTGAGCATACGGATACACCCATTTGATGCCGCCCGCCCAATGGTTTGGGGTTGTGTCGTTCCGTGAATGCGGAAGTACGTATCGACCCCGTTCTGGAACAAGTACAAGGCGCGTGCGCCAAGCGGATTGTCGTTTCCGCCGGGTTGGACATAGTCGTTATCCTTGAACTTGGCATAAGTCACCGGTTCACGCTCGATCATCTCTTCAGTCGGACGCCAGGTTGGCCATTCTTTTTTGACATCGATCGTTGCTGTTCCGGTGAATTCCAAACCAGCCCTACCTACACCACAGCCATAACGGATTGCTTTGCGGGGTTCGGTGACGAAATACAAATAGAATGAGCGTGGCACGACCAGCAACTGACCGGGCTGAAACTCTTTCTTGATCCGAACGAATTGCGGGGTCGGATCATATTCAGTGGCTTTCTTGGCGTTGACCAGACTTGGCAACAAGCTGGCCGTAGCCGATGTGGCCAGAAAAGTACGACGGGTAAACATGGTGGGCCTCATTAATCTACCAAGAAATCATAACCGTAATTTCATCATGATAGACGATTTGGACAATCTTGAGGCAACGTCACCGAAATTTGATGTCACCCGAAGGTCACACAAAAAATGGACCTTCGTGCGAGTTTTGAAGATCAGGGCAAAGTTTTTCTTTGCCCTGTCAGAAGCTTATGCCAGCTCGATATTGTCAGCGCTTTCGCGTCCGTCACGACCCGAACTCAGCTCGTAAGTGACTTTTTGGTTATCGGCCAGACCGGTCAGGCCCGAGCGTTCCACGGCCGAGATATGCACAAACACATCCTTGCCGCCCTCTTCAGGTGCGATGAAACCATAGCCTTTGGTGGCGTTGAACCATTTAACGGTGCCTGCGGGCATATCCGTTGTCTCCTGTTTTAATGCTGCCCACGGGTTGCGGCAGCCTGGCGTCGTCGGTCTGGATCGAATGACTGAACGCCGTAGAAGGAGACAGTGGGTCGAAATAGAAAAACGTTAGCCCTTTGGATATGGCATCAGGGTGGGGATGTGGCAAGAGAGATTGTAGGGAATTCACTTTGCTTTCACGGCTCAACAAGTGTTTTGATCGGAAATCCGCCGAGTGAAAATTAACCGTCCGCTGGCGAGTATTCGTCAATCCATCGCGATATACGCGCAGGCCGAGTTGATCCGGAGTGGAGTGGTGCGATCATCGAAGGCACGTTCGGAGAGCCGTAGGATGGGGTTTTGCCCCATTATTTGGGTGATCAAGGTTTGAATTTGTTTGGTACGCGGGAACAGATCGTGCGGGTGTTTGAGTAGGGTCGTTGAGTGAGTGATGGGGTGAAACCCCATCCTATGCTTGCTCATTCCCGGCAAACAAATGTTGTTAGTCGAAGATTTCCAGATCGATCAAACAATTGGGCGCGCGTTGGCCGTTCAAACTGTTTTCGACGCGAAACTTTTCAATCATCAATAGCTTTTTGATTTCACTTTGTTCAGCGACCCATGAGGGACGAAAAAAACTGTTCTCGACATACTCGATGCCAAGATTTAACCAAAAATTTCGATCCTTGGAGTATTCACCCGAGATACTATCCAAGAATTTAGAGCACTCGCCCTGACCGATGGTGGTGACGGTTGAAAGAAGCGTAACAAATGAGTCACCTATGTTTCCACAGAAAGCAAATATAGAACCCCATTCTTCGTCGGCACTTGGTAGGATCGGTTCCTCTTGCATCGTGTACTCGGGGTTGAATGCTCCGGTGAAGGTGAACGGCAGAGGTTCTTTGTGAAACGCGACTACATGTCTGATTTTCGAGAAATCATTATCGCTTAGAGCTTTATCAACAATAGATTTGGCCTTGGCTAGCTCTCTGCCAGCTGCCTTTGCATTGTCAATGAGTTGTTCATAACTGTTCTCCCCAAGACTTTTTTTGAATCCCGCTTGAGCAGCATCTTCAGTCCACATTCGGATTTGAGCGAGCTTAGTGAAGTACTCACGTGAGATACTCCTCAAAGTTAAAAGCGCAACAGTCCTGTCGTCGAAGGTTTTGTAACTATCCTCAACATCCGCGAACAATTCGCTGTCATGTTTCTTGCAGTATCCCGGAAAAGTAGAAGCTTGTGAGTGGCCAATCTTTCTGAAGTCCCAATCGACCTTTTGCGGTGTGAAATTTGGTTGAATGGACAATACGTGTCCACTTTCGGCAATCTGTTTCAGTGCTCCAGATTTTTGCAAAGAATGGGATTTGATGGGGGGATTCTTGCATCCTACCCCATCCGGTGAAACGTACATGCATCTGCAAACAGGTTTTTTGAACTTTGCAATTCTTTTTTGAAACGCCGAAAAGTCCATCACCTCGCAAACTTCTTATGCTTCAACCGCTTGGGCTCCAGCGCGTCTGGTCCCAGACGGCGCTTTTTGTCTTCTTCGTAATCCTCGAAGTTGCCCTCGAACCATTCCACATGGGCGTCACCCTCGAAGGCAAGAATATGCGTGCAAATCCGGTCGAGGAAGAAGCGGTCGTGTGAGATGACGACGGCGCAGCCGGCGAAATCGACCAGGGCATCTTCCAGAGCGCGCAGGGTTTCGACGTCGAGGTCGTTGGTGGGTTCGTCGAGCAGCAGGACGTTGCCGCCCTCTTTCAGCAGGCGGGCCATGTGGACGCGGTTGCGCTCACCACCCGACAGCAGCGAGACCTTTTTCTGCTGGTCGCCACCCTTGAAGTTAAACGACGAGCAATAGGCGCGGGAATTGACCTGCGCGTCGCCCAATTGGATGATCTCGGCGCCGCCAGTGATCGCCTCCCAAACCGTATCACCGTCTTTCAGGTCGTCGCGGGACTGGTCGACATAGGATAGCTCGACCGTGTCGCCCAGCGTGATGGTGCCGCTGTCGGGCTGTTCCTGACCGGTGAGCATCTTGAACAGGGTCGATTTACCCGCACCGTTGGGGCCGATGACGCCGACAATGCCACCGGGGGGCAGGGCGAAATCCAGCCCTTCGATCAGTTGCTTGTCGCCCATGTGTTTCGACAAGCCTTCGACCTCGATCACCTTGCCGCCAAGTCGCTGGCCGTTGGGGATGACGATCTGGGCGCGGGTCAGCTTTTCGCGTTCGGATTGCTCGGCCAATTCGTTATAGGCGTTGATCCGGGCCTTGGATTTGGCCTGACGGGCCTTTTGACCCTGACGCATCCATTCCAGTTCGCGCTGCAGGGTCTTCTGCTTGGACTTGTCCTCGCGCGCTTCCTGCTCCAACCGTTTGGCCTTTTGTTCCAGCCAAGCAGAGTAGTTACCCTCGTACGGAATGCCGCGGCCCCGATCGAGTTCGAGAATCCATCCTGTGATATCATCCAGGAAGTAGCGGTCGTGGGTGACGATCAGGATGGTGCCCTTGTAGTCGATCAGGTGCTGTTGAAGCCATGCAATGGTCTCGGCATCCAAGTGGTTGGTCGGTTCGTCGAGCAGCAGCATGTCGGGCGCTTCGAGCAGCAGTTTGCAGAGCGCCACGCGCCGTTTCTCACCCCCTGAAAGCTTGGCGATTTCAGCATCGTCCGGCGGGCAACGAAGCGCCTCCATCGAAACGTCGATCTGGCTGTCGAGGTCCCACAGGTTCTCGGCGTCGATTGCATCCTGTAGAGTTGTCATCTCTTCCATCAGTTCGTCCGAGTAGTTCTCGGCGATTTCCATGGCGATTTCGTTGAAGCGGTCGACTTTGGCCTTTTTCGCGGCCACGCCCAGCATGACGTTTTCGCGGACAGTGAGCGTTTCATCCAGCTGTGGTTCTTGCGGCAGGTAGCCAACTTTTGCACCCTCGGCGGCCCAAGCTTCACCGGTGAAATCCTTGTCGAGGCCTGCCATTATCTTCATCAATGTCGATTTACCCGCGCCATTGACGCCGACGACACCGATTTTCACGCCGGGAAGAAAGCTTAGGTGAATGTTTTCAAAGCACTTTTTGCCACCGGGATAAGTCTTGGAAACACCCTGCATGTGGTAGACATATTGATAGGCGGCCATGTCGCGTCCTCTGGTTCGGGGAAATAGGTTGAAACGCTAGATATCCAAGCGTGAGGGGCGGGGCAACCAGATGATTTCGCGTTTCTTGCTTGTTGCAGTTGCTGAAGGGTTTGGCACATCCAATGGAAGTGCAAGCGGTGTGGAGCGCTAAAATGAAAAGCGGACCGCCACGCAATCCGAATGTTAAATGCGCACCGAAAAAATGGCCTTTGTGAACAGATTTGGAATGCGCATTTACTTTTTTTGAAATTGATCGACATACTCTGCTCTAAGCTAATGTCTCGGCGCAACCTGTTGATTGACAATGCCGTCAAGTTCTGAACAACAGCAGATGATGTTGCGAAGCGCCATTCCATATGCGCGACCGGGGCAGGTCGTTGGTTTGTTCGGTGGGTCCTTTGATCCGCCGCACCGCGGGCACGTCCATGTAACGCTGGAGGCAATGAAGGCTTTTGGATTGGATCGGGTTTGGTGGCTGGTGTCCCCCGGTAATCCGCTGAAAACACATGGGCCAGCGCCATTGGAACAAAGAATTAATGCGGCGCGATTGATCATGAAACATCCGCGTGTTGAGGTCTCAGATGTCGAGACATTGACGGGAACACGAGCCACGGTAGACACGCTGGCCTCGTTGCGTAGACTATACCCGGGAGTAAAGTTTGTTTGGCTTATGGGGGCTGACAATCTTGCACAGTTCCACGACTGGAAAAACTGGCGGCTGATCATGGATAGCGTCGCAGTGGGGGTGCTCGCTCGCCCGGGTGACAGGATTTCAGCGCGGATGTCTCGGGCGGCGAGAGTCTACAGCAAGTACCGGGTCGACGGACAGGCGCGGCATCTGCTGGGAAGGAGCGCAGCGCCGGCTTGGTGCTTTGTGAACGTTCCCATGATCGATGTCAGTTCGACCGAAATCCGTACGTGTGGCGATTGGGCAAGCGGAGTGTTGCCCGAATAGCCCCAATCGGAGCATAATCCGTTTCAATGGTTGTCTGACGGTAATCTCTGGGATTTTATTTGACCCATGGTTGATCGTTTTTCGCGTCGATTTTTTCTTGGCGGGGTTGGGGCATCCTTGATACCCGCAACAAGTTGGGCTGGTGCGCCCCTTGTGTCCTTGCGGCCGCAACTGCGCGGCAAGCAGTTCAACGGTGCGGAAAGGCTGGTACGGCAGGCGCAGCTCAAGGGCGAAGTAGTGTTTGCAGTCGCCGACGTTGCAACAGGTGTTCAACTCGAAGAGCTTGGCGGCCAACAGGCTTTGCCGCCTGCCAGTGTAGCCAAGGCACTAACGGCTCTTTATGCACTAGATGTACTTGGGCCGGATTTTCGGTTTGAGACAAAGTTGATTGCAGATGGGCAGATAGAGAACGGCATCCTCAACGGTGATCTTATACTAGTCGGTGGGGGCGACCCCCTGCTAGATACCGATGCATTGGCTACTATGGCGGCCAACTTGCGCGAGGCGGGGATAACCGAGGTGCGTGGTGCGTTCAAAGTTTTTGACGGTGCGCTACCATACGTTTTCAGTATAGACCCCGGACAACCGGACCACGTGGGTTACAGCCCGGCGATCAGCGGCATATCCCTTAATTTCAATCGCGTTCATTTCGAATGGAAACGTTCGGCAAACGGATATGGCGTTACCATGGACGCGCGAAGTGCACGGTACAACCCGGCCGTGGAAATGGCCACAATGCGGGTCGAAAACCGTAAATTGCCCATCTATTCATATACGCCCAGCCCACGGCAGGACCGCTGGACAGTTGCAAAGGGCGCGTTGGGCGATGGGGGTGCGCGTTGGTTGCCGGTTCGTAAGCCAGCGCTCTATGCAGGTGATGTTTTTAGGACCTTGGCGCGCGTAAATGGGATTGTATTAGGCCGCGTGCAGGTAACGCGTGAAGTAACGATCGGCGAAGAATTGGTGGTGCATCAAAGCGATCCTCTGGAAAGTATCCTTCGGGGCATGCTGAAATACTCGACCAATATTACGGCGGAAATGGTTGGACTTGCTGCGTCTGTCGCGCGTGGGGCCGAGCCTCAGAGTCTGGCCGAATCTGCGGCGGAGATGAATCGCTGGGCCGCGGAATCCTATGGTGTCTACAGGATAGCGATGGTAGATCATTCTGGTCTTGGCGATATGTCTCGTATGGCACCGGCAGATCTGGTTGCTGCTTTGGTGACCGCGCGTAAGACAGGGGTGTTGCGACCGTTGTTGAAACCGTTTGCTCTGACGGACAGTCAGGGTCGTGTCGTTAAAAACCACCCGATCAAGGTGGATGCGAAGACAGGAACACTAAATTTTGTCTCAGGCTTGGGCGGTTTCCTAACAACTGCCGAGGGATCCGAGCTTGCCTTTGCGATATTCACTGCAGACGTAAATCATCGAGCAACGATACCGCGCGAAAAACGCGAGCGCCCCGACGGAGCACGCAGCTGGAACCGGAGATCCCGCAAGTTGCAGCGCGCCCTGATCGAGAGATGGGGCGCGCTGTATGGCAGCTAACGTAGATGCCATTAAAGTGTGATGAGAATTATTAATTAGACTGTGTGTCTTGCCCTTGCACCGCGTTCGATGGCCGCGGCGTGAAGCCTATCGATACTTAGCTCGTACCGGATTTCTTCTAATAACCTCAGCTCGGTTTCGGCCAGTGATCCGTCTGCAGCGGCTACGTCGCAAGCCAGCGCATATGCCGTTTCATTCAGCCTTTCGGGCAGGTTTTCCCGGATAAGGCCAAACATCGCATCCAAGCCGTCTTCTTGTTCAAATAAATCAAAGACGATCTGGCTCACGCGGCGCGTACGGTCGATATCGTAACCCGCAAAAACCGGCAACATGTTTACGGCGCCTTCGATTTTTACCAGTTCCGCTGTTCGGATTGTCTCGTCCGACGCCGAGATCGCAACCATAATCGCAACAAGGCAATCCTGCGGGGACATTGGGTGTGTAACTTGCTCGGTCATTGGATCATCCTGCTTGGGTGTAGCTGCGCGCGAACGATATGGGCGGGTGGAGGCGGGTTCAACACCTTGTTTAATGACTGAGGATCAATAAGGCACGCCCGCGTCTTTGAACTGAGCCTCGATCCGAGTGCGATCTGCGTCTTTTTCTATGAGTTTCAAGAAATTCCAGCCCGAAAGTCTGAAGTCCGGAAAGCCGGTCGTTAGCGTTTTGACAATAACCTCCGCCTTCTCGAACTGCCCGGTGGCGTGGTAAGAGGCAGCTGCCCAGCAATATGCAGGTGGCCCCACTGGCCCGCCTCTTTCTACATTTCGCTCAAAAGCGGCAAGTGCAGCGTGGAACTGACCAGCCATGAATGCAGCATGACAGACAACATTCAGATAAGGTCCGTTCACGAAATTTGGGCTTAGTCTGAACGCGGTTTCTGCTGCTTTTTTCGACTCGTCATGATTGCCTCGCATGCCGTTGGTAACGGCATAGATCACGTGAGCGTCTGCATCGTTGGGAAGTAGACTGAGACCTTGCTTGGCTGAATCGATCGCCTCGTCAAAGCGCCTTTGGACCAATAGCGCGAGGTTAAGAGCGGTGTAGGACCAGCCAAAGGATTTGTCGAGCGCGATCGCTTTGTAAGCCAATGCCTCGGCGCGGGCGCCGAGCGCATCAGGGTCGCTGTGGCCCCAAAGCGCGCCAAAGCCAATTATCCAGGACAGTCCGGCGTACCCGCCGGAAAACTCAGGTGCCAATTCCACCACCTTATTGAATAGCTCGCTTGCGGCGGCCATTTTCGCGGGAATTGGTGGAAAAGGCGTTGCCTTTGCTTGCACAAACAATTCGTACGCTTCGATATTGGTCGTGTGTACCGAACTCAGGTGCTCTGTCTCTGATTTTGTCAGATTTACAGAAAGTGCGGATACTACCTCGCCACAGACCATGTCCTGAAGCTCGAAAACCTCGGCGAGCAAGCCGTCATAGCGGTCCGCCCAGATATGTCCGCCCGATTTAGCATCGATTAACTGGACATTGATTCGCACGCGCTCACCAAGTTTTCGAACACTGCCTTCGACGACGTTGGCAACACCCAGACGGCGTCCGACCGTCGGAATGTCTACCGCTTGACCCTTGAAGGCAAAAGTCGAGTTCCGGGCGACCACGAAAAGGCCAGAAACCTTGGACAGATCGGTGATCAAATCCTCGGTCAGACCATCTGCAAAATGGTCTTGATCAGGATCGCTCGACATGTTGTCGAACGGCAGAACGGCCACGGATGGCAAATCAGGCAATTTTAGCTCGGGCTCAGATTGGACAGGTTCCGAGCCGTTATCCCAGTGCCATAAACGGGTGGGGTTGGCAATGTTCTTTAATTTCTGTTCACCTCCATCCAACCAATCAATATCCAGCTTACCTTGAACTTGTTGGTAGGCGGCGCCTGAAATTCCTACGCCGCCAGGCGCTACTAGGGGCTCAATTCTGGCAGCCACATTTACACCGTCTCCGAAGATATCATTTTCGTCCATCACGATGTCGCCGACATGAATTCCTATGCGTAACTCAATTTGGCTGTTCCCAGGAGCAACCGCGTTGTCAGATTTCAATAAAGACTGCAGTTCGATTGCAGCCTTTACGCTTGAGACGGCCGAGGTGAACTCGATAAGAAACCCGTCGCCCATCGTTTTGACCAGCCTGCCGTCATGCTGATTTAGGAGTGGTTCGATAACCTCAGTCCTAAGACGGCGAATAGTGTCGATAGTACCAGTTTCATCTGCGGCCATCATTCGGGAATATCCGACAACGTCCGCAGCCATTATTGCAGCCAGTTTTCTTTGGTATCCAGTCGACATTCTGTAGACCCTATCGCTCGTGTAGCCGCCCACCTAACAAAAATTTCCGTTTTGGTAGAGTTTATACGGGAAATTCCCCCCAGTTCATTGACTCATGCTGCATCCGCACAATAGGAGGGGCCGGTCCGGTTGCTTGGTGTAACCGGCGTCGTTCCCCGATGGAGACCACTAAAATGTCTGAACTGCGTGAAACCGCGATGTCGTCCAAGGCCTGGCCTTTTGAAGAGGCGCGCAGGTTGCTAAAACGGTACGGGCAGGGCGCACCGGAAAAAGGTTATGTGCTTTTCGAAACTGGATATGGTCCATCTGGTCTGCCTCACATAGGTACGTTCGGTGAGGTGGCGCGGACCACTATGGTCAAACGCGCGTTTGAAGCCTTGTCGGACATTCCGACCAAACTGATCTGTTTCTCGGACGATTTGGACGGAATGCGCAAGGTTCCAACGAACGTGCCGAACCCCGAACAATTGAAGGATTATCTTCAATGCCCGCTGACGTCGGTTCCTGATCCATTTGGCGAATATCCGAGCTTTGGCGAGCACAACAATGCGATGTTACGTCGGTTTCTCGATACCTTTGGATTCGAATATGAATTCTATTCGGCTCGCGATTTCTATCGCTCGGGCCAATTTGACAAGGTCCTGAAAACTGCGGTCGAACGCTATGACGACATCATGGCCATTATGCTCAAAAGCTTGCGGGAAGAGCGGCAGCAGACTTACTCGATTTTCCTGCCGATTCATCCCGAAACCGGACGTGTGCTTTATGTCCCGATGAAAAAGGTCTGTGCAGAAACCTATACCGTTACCTTCGATGATGAGGATGGCAAGGAATGGACCCTGCCTGTAACCGAAGGCAACGTCAAACTGCAGTGGAAACCCGATTTTGGTGCGCGATGGGCGGCTCTGGGCGTGGATTTTGAAATGTATGGCAAAGAGCATGCCACAAACGAAAAGATCTATGATGCGATTTGCCGGGCTCTTGGCGGACGTGCGCCGGAACATTTTTCGTACGAACTTTTTCTGGATGAAAACGGGCAGAAAATTTCAAAATCTTCCGGCAATGGTGTGTCTATTGACGAATGGCTTACGTACGCGCCGACCGAAAGTTTGGCTTACTTTATGTATCAAAAGCCAAAGACGGCCAAACGCATGCATTTCGATGTTATTCCAAAGGCCTATGATGAATACCATCAACAATTGCGCGCCTACCCGGGGCAGGACTTGAAGGCTCAGTTGAATAACCCGGTTTGGCATATCCATGGCGGTGATGTGCCAGAGTCAACACTGATCGTGCCGTTTGCGATGCTTTTGAACCTCGCTTCAGTTTCGGGTGCTGAAGACAAAGAAGCATTGTGGGGCTTTGTCCGTCGCTATGCGCCTGAGGCAACTGCCGAAACACATCCTGATCTGGATCTCGCGGCTGGATTTGCTGTTCGCTATTTCAACGATTTTGTCAAACCGACCCGAAAGCATCGCGCGCCCACTGATCAGGAACGTGAGGCGCTTCAGGCGTTGAAGTCGGCATTGGAAGCGTATGACGGTCCGATCGAGGATGAAGCCCTGCAATCGGTGGTTTATTCTATCGGGCGCGATCGGTTCGATCCTATGCGTGGATGGTTCACGGCCCTTTACGAGGTGCTGTTGGGCGCTTCGCAGGGCCCTCGGTTTGGCGGGTTCATCGCACTTTACGGAGTGCCTGAAACCATTGCCTTGATCGACAGAGCGCTTGCCGGGGAGTTGGTCTGATTTGACCTCTTGAGGCGCGGGGCTACTCTTTGCGCAGGAGGTAGCCCCATGCGTCGATTATTTATTGCCTTGTTCATAAGTGCCGGTCTGGCCTCGGGTGCATTCGCGCAGAATGCCGAGATTGAGGCGAATATCACCGCACAAATCCAGGCGTTCAAGGCAGATGACTTTGACACCGCATTTACCTTTGCCAGCCCAAACATCCAGCGATTGTTTCGAAATTCCGATAATTTTGGAGCGATGGTTCGCAACGGCTATCCTATGGTTTGGCGTCCTGCAGATTTGCGTTTTCTCGAATTGCGAGAAGTATCCGGATCGCTGTGGCAGAAAGTAATGATCGTGGATGGCGACGGCCGCGTTCACATCCTCGATTACCAAATGATTGAGATGGAAAATGGCTGGAAAATAAACGGCGTTCAATTGCTTGGAGCGTCGGACCCAGCGGCCTAAAGCAACACCTACGTACGGTGCGATGAGCGGCGGTTAGTCCCCTTGAGTTACGCAGATTGTCGTGTTCGGGCTGGACCCGGACCCATCGATTATGCCCGCGGTGACATGCCGTGGAAAAACTGGGAAAGGGATTTTTATGAACAAGGCAGTCACCGAAGGCACCGAATTCATGCCACCCGCATTTGCAGATGGCTTGGGGGTTTGGTCAAGCGGCGACGGAACACCCGGTTCACCCACGTACGATGGATCGGGGAGCGGCGCTTTTGTACCTGCTGATGCAGACTTCGCAGGGTGTCTTGAGATATTCAAAACAGAGTCCACGCAGCGGTTGCGGTATATGGGCCAAACTCAGTTGCTGCCGGGGTGCTATTTGCAAATCAAGGCACGAGTGAAGGCAATTAGTGGTCCATTACCCACAGTCCGTGTTGCAGGATGGGCCGGTGGCGCAGGCGACGCACATGTGACCGGGCTGATCGAGCAGGGCGAGGTTATACAACTACACGAGTACGGCAGAGTATATGAAGTTTCGGCGATTGTCGGAAGCGGTAGACGGCAGGGCGTCGATATGCCTTGGGGGTCAGACGCGCTGTACGGCCATTTCGGGTTGGATATCAATGGAACGAACGGCGCTGTAATCCGAGTAGACGACATTGAGATCACTGATGTTTCCAACGTGTTCTTGCGGGACATGATCGGTTTGGTTGACGTTCGCGATTTCGGTGCAATTGGTGATGGCGTGACCGACGACTCTGCAGCCTTTGCAGCGGCTGATCAGGCAGCGGATGGTCGAAAAATATACGTTCCGCAAGGAACCTATTTGCTGGAACAAAACACCACCTTGTCGGCTGACGTTGATTTTGATGGTACGGTGACAATGCCGGATGACAAGTTGTTGGTTCTGACAAAGAGTTATGACTTGCCGACCTACATATCCGCCTTCGGGGATGAAGAACTGGCATTTAAGAAAGCCTTCCAAGCCTTGCTGAATAATGCTGACCATGAATCCTTGGACCTAGGCGGGAGAAAGATCGCGGTTACCGAGCCGATTGACATGCAAGCAGCGGTACCGAACCGTTCGACTTACGCGACCCGCCGCGTGGTGCGAAACGGACAATTTGATGTTAAAAGCAGTAGCGCTTGGGATACCGAGACTTTTACGTCGGTTGCAACTTACAACCCGACCGATCCGTACAAACTTTCAAACGTTGCAAACGTTGCGAATATCCCTGTCGGAGCTTTGGTCACCGGGAGTGGCGTGGGGCGCGAGATCTATGTTCGGTCAAAGAATGAAGGTGCTGGCGAAATTACTCTGAACGCCGCAATTTACGATTCGGTGGGAACTCAGACGTTTACCTTTACCGATTTCAAGTATCTGCTGGACTTCGGTGGTTTCAGTTCGTTGCAAAAATTCGGCATGGAAGGGATCGAGTTTCAGTGTAATAGCCGTTGCAGTGCAATCCGTCTTTCACCGGGTGGAAACACTTTTGTGCTTAAAGATTGCTTTGTCAGTCGCCCAAAGGATCGGGGGATCACTTCGATTGGCATCGGATGCCAGGGTATGCTGATCGATGGTTGTCAATTCCTGTCCAGCGAAGAAGACTTGGACGTAGCTGACCGTAGCTCGATTGCGGTGAACTCCAACGCCAACGACGTCAAACTGCGTCATAACCGGGCAAACCGTTTCCATCACTTTGCAGTATTAGGTGGGGATAACAATCTTGTGCTTGGCAACCACTTCTTTCAAGGCGACAGCGCATCAACCGGGGTGCGCAACGCAGGTTTGGTTCTGATTGGCGGCTACAATAGTTCATCAATTGCGGAAAATTATGTCGACAACTGTTTTATCCAGTGGACGAATGAGCGTGACGCATCGCCAAACTATAACTCAGGCTATTCATTCAGTGCGCTGAGTATCACGGATAACATATTCTACGCCAGCGATGTGGAGTCTTGGTTTAGTTTCATAGTTGTGCGTCCTTATGGCAGCGGGCACTATCTGAATGGTTTGGCCGTCACCGGAAACAAGTTTCGCACCAACGCTGGGTCAATTTCTCGGGTGGATCGGGTCGATACCACTTTTTCCGATTTGAACCCTGACAAGTATTCAGCAGTCTCAGGGTTTGAGCTCTGCCGGGACTGCCGCGCATAAAACACTGAAACACAGGCATAACCTCCTGTTTTCGTTGAAATCACAAACTGTGACCGCTGATCGCCCTGCCCAAATCATTGTCCGCAGTTGATCGGGCATGATTGGGGGCGATTATGTAAATCGTGATGCAAACGTTGATGAATGGCGGATGCGGTGTTATGTGGGAAGGGGCTGAGAGAGCCGTCCAAAACCCTCTCAGCCGGAATCATCGTCAAGCATGAGGACCCAACGATGACTGATCGGAAGTTATCCGCAAATGAGCGAGCTTTGAAGCTCTTGAATGAAGCTCTTGCAACAGGCGTTCGAAATGAGCGGCGCAAGGCCATTCAACAAGCCATTGATGTTTTCGAAGGCAGGCAGGGAAAACCCAGCTCCATCCGAAATATCACTCTCGACAACATGAAACCCGGTGATCGTTTTACCGACCCTGAGCATATGGGTCTGGTCTTTCGCTGTAACAGTGACGGAGTGCAGGCGTATTACCGTTGGCGCCACCCTGTTTCTGACAAACAGACGGAAACACACATTGGCCGTTACCCAGACCTTGCATTGGGTGATATCCGCGACCTGCATTCTGATCTGCTCAGGCAGCGTAAATCCGGCAATATACCAAAAGTGCCAAAGGTGACTGTTCAGGCGGTCATGTCTGTCAAAGAGATGGTTGACCGATACCTTGAGGAATACGCAAAACCGTTCAAACGAAGCTGGCGGGATGATGAGCGCCTGTTGAACCAGTATCTGGTCGAACCCTTCGGCGATTACCCTGCAAACGAAATAACGAAAGACATTGTTTCCGGCATTCTCGACACACTGGAGAGTGCGTTGCGCAGTGAGGGCAAGTCGATGAGGACCAGTCAACTTTTGCGGGCGGTCATGTCGAAAATGTACAATTACGCGATGGCAGTTCCCCTGAACAAAGAGCCACTGTCCGGGCAACCCATCAACCGGGTGAGCTGGTTACCTGCAGGATCGACAAACCCTGTCGCGATGACACAGAAGGCCGGATATAAAGCTCAGCGCCATTCTCCAAAGATTGCGGAGCTCAGAACCTTTTATGAGGTTGCGGCCACAAGATCGGACGAAGACTCTTCCAGTGACGCAATGGCTCGCAAAGTTCTGCAGCTTCAAGCTCTCACTTTTACCCGCATAAACGAAGCCTGTGCCGTTGAATGGTCAGAGATCGACTTTGAGGCGGGTACGTGGGAAATCCCCGCCAGCAAGTCAAAGAACCGTCATGCCCATAAAGTTATGCTGAGCAGGCAGGCAATGGAGCTGTTGCAATCTCTGGACCCAGACACCGCAAAGTCACCTTTCGTGTTTCCGGCAGCAACCGATCCGCAGAGGCACATCATCAAAGGTCTCGTCCAGAAGTTTTGGAGAACGCAGAGGCAGGCTGACAGTTCCATCAATCCCAAATTCGGCACACACGGCGTCAGAAGGGCAGGAGCGGCGTTTGTGAAGCGAGCGGGCGGCAATGAGGATGTGCGGGACAGACTGCTCAATCACGTTGATACAAGCTCTGTTGATCGAATGTATTCCGAAGGTGAAACTTTGGATGGTGCCGCCCTGAGATATTCGCAACAATGGGCTGATCATCTCGACAGCCTGATATCGTCCAACATCGTCCAAATTCATGAGGCCCGATCCGATGCAACTTGAAAGACCCCCACTCACAACCCTTGCCGAGTTCCACGAAGTTATAAAAGCGTGTGAGGCCGGAGAACACATCCCGGCAACCCAGAACATGCCAGAACATTATCGCACCCCTGAGGGGCGCTTGATTGCCGCAGTTCGTTACAGGGACGCAATCAAAAATCTTGAGCAGATGGAGATAATCGAACAGCCGCTGACAGTACCCGTGTATTCAACGTGGCAGGAAGCGCAGGAGATTGTTTCAGAGTGCCCAGCGGAACCAATACGCACATATAAAGGCACTTCGTATTATCTGACTGATGCAGGCGTGAAATATGACTTCGACACGATTGAATACATGAAAAGCGAGATTATCCAGAAAAGCACACTCGAAAAAGCGCTCGCGATGATGAAGGCAGAATATTCTGCTCCCGGCAGTGACATGAATCAAAAGAAAGCTGTTGCGTGGAAAGAAGCCGCAGGGCGGATCATTCTCGAAATAATGGACGATTACCCGGATCACAGGTCAATGATAAAGGATGCGTTTATTCAATACTGCGCGTGGCAGGCAGAGGAACCAGACCTGCGGAGGGAAATTGAGGAAACGTACTTCAGAAAAATATTCTCCAGACCTGCCGTGCAACAGCTCATCGAGGCTCAGGCAAAGAAACAGCCCTGATTCCGGGAGGCTGGGAGGCCCATTCCACACATCCGACAAGAGGGGTTTCTTCTGGTTGTATTCCCCAACCCTGCGATGCAACCAGAGGAATCCCCACATATAAAAAAGGTAAAAACAGCCTCCCAGCCTCCCATCCTCTTGATATTGCTGGGGAATACCCCAAAACAAGCCTCCCATAAACCTCCCACAAGCCTCCCATAAACCTCCCATAACTCCCAAAGTCATCCGTTACGGGCGTTTGACAGGCTCAACTTGTCCGACAAGTCACCGTCTTGTCCGACAGGCCAGCATGTCGCCGTTCCCGACTGTTATTCGATTCTCATGACCGCCGCCGCTCATTGGCGGAAACCTGAGGAAATCGAACAGATGACAATCGAACAGAACATTGCAGATGATGAGCTCACTGTTATTGAGCCCGATCTGATGCGCCTGCCGCGCTTCGTTACCGAAACCGGGATACCGCGCAGCACAGTTTACGACCTCATCCATCGCGGAGAAATCGACGCCATAAAGATTGGTCGGGCAACTTTTATCCAGATGGAAAGTTACGCCCGGTTTTTGGACCGCCAGCGGTGGAAACCAAACCGGAGGACGGGAGCATGATTCACGTCGATCTCTCTCCCGATCAGGAAACAGTCAAAGCCAAAGTTTTGGCGTGGCTGAAATCCGGCAAGCAGCAGATGTTCAGCATTGGCGGCGCTGCAGGGTCTGGCAAAACAACACTGGCGCAATCCATTGTTGCTGATGCTGGCCTGCAACCTTTCAACAATGCTCTGTTCTGGCAGCAGATGACACTCGGGAGGCCAAAGCCTCAGGAGAACACATTCTGCTGTGGAGCTCTCACAAGACGCGCTGCAGGGGTATTGGCTCGCAAGGGGGTAAAGGGTGCCAGAACCATTCATTCGCTCGCATACAACCCGTGGATAAATCTCACGCCGGAAATAAAGCGGGAGATTGCTGCAACTGAGAAAGAGATTGCCTCGCTTGAGGCAGAAGTTGACGCCCTGACAGAAAAACACGGCACAGACGAGCATGACTCAGTTGTCAAAACTGTGCGCAAAATGTTTCGGCTGATTGCTCATGTGGACGCTCTGAAAGCGCCGGATTTTCAGTTCAATTCCGAACAGATCGAACAAACCTCTCTTTTGTTGCTTGATGAAAGCTCAATGATCCCCACGCAGATTTGGCGTGATCTTCTGGGTTCGGGTGTTCGCATTCTGGCAATTGGCGATCCGTTCCAGCTCCCACCAGTGGAGGCAGGACGATGAGCACATATTTCAACCTGAGCACATTGGATGCCGAACTGACCAAAATTCATCGGCAGGATGAGGGCTCTGTCCTTGAGCTCGCAACAAGCCTGCGTTGCGGTAATGGACTCAAGTACGGCGAACATGCCGAAGCTCTGATCCTGCCATATGACCAATGGCAGGCTGACGTTGTGAAGGCTCCTGACGTGTTCGCAGAGGCAGGTTTCGTGATTGTCGATAAACATGAGACCCGCCGGAAGGTAAACCGGGCAATCCGGGAACTGCACCTCAACCGCATGACATACAATCCTGAGCCGGGTGATCGTCTGGTTATCTGCCGGAACTGTGCGCAAACCGGGTTGGCGAATGGCGACGTTGTTGAAGTTTCTGCCGTTGAATGGCGGGAGGATTTCAACGGGTATGCGGTCACTTCGTACACCCATCAGGAAACAGGCGAATCTTTCTCCGGCAAAACAGACGCATTTGCCATTCCGGTAAATCGGCTTGCACAGACATACGACCAGAGGCCAACGAAGATTTTCCGCGACGGATTGGACAAAGCCGATCTGCCAATGATCCCGGTTGATTTCGGATGGGCCGTTACCTGCCACGCTGCACAGGGAAGCGAACGCGATAACGTCATAATCATCGGGAACTGGATGGGCGGTATGGATGCCGAGTCAAAAGCGCGGTGGATGTACACGGCTTTGACCCGGGCTCGCAAACACGTGCTGGCATACATTGTGCCTTTGCCACCTTTGCCAGCGTGGAAAGCGCGTAACAGCTCAATTCAGGCGGTTTCGTGATGCAATCGTTGATGGTCAGTAATTCGATCGCTCGGAATATTCAGCAATTATAACAAGTTACACGGTTGGCAATCGCTGACAGCAGATCAGCCAACCGCATGAGGACAGCATGTCAAACCTGACAGACAAATTGAGAGCAGCCGAGCGGCGACACTCTGACAAAATATTGGGTGATATCGGAGCCCTGCCCACGTACCCAAATAAACATGCGGTATGCCCCTTGCCCGGGCATGACGATAACAACCCATCGTTTCGATATGATCCTGAGGCTGAGCGGTGTTTCTGCTCCTGCAGGCCCAACGGAATTACACTGACAGATGTTGTTGCCGAAATCAGGGGCGTAAACACAGGCGACAAAACGGGTTTCGTCAACGCTGTCAAAGCTGTCGAGCAGATCACAGGCGAGCAGATTCTGGAAAAGCGCGTCAATGGTGCCGCCCGGGTAAATGGGTCGAAACCAACGCCAGAGCAGGAAGCTGCCGCCGCAAAGCTGGCAGAAGAAAAAGCCGAGCGGGAGAAACAGCAGCAGGCCGAAGTTGCGGCAAAGAGCCGCTGGATTGAGAGCGAGTTGCAACGGCTGGAACCGATAACCGGAACGCCTGTTGAAACATATCTCCGTCAACATCGCGGCCTGACAGATATGGAGCTGGATTTCCCCAATCTCGGATTTATGCCGGATTTCCGCACAAAGCCCGGTGGGAAAGTCTCTCCTGCGATGGTTGCAGTTGTCAGAGATTCCAGCGGCAAAATTACCGGAATGGCGGGAACTCTCCTGAACTCCGATGGATCGCCAAAGCGCGACGCCAAAGGCAACAAGATCAAACTGTCATGCGGGAGCCTGAAAGATGGTTTTGTCACTCTCAGGCATCCTGCAGCGGCGTGTGTGGCGATTGCAGAGGGCATTGAGACCGGGCTGAGCAGAATTGCAGCAGGGCCTGCAGAAGTTCGCGTGTGCGTCGGCATTATCCGCACCAGTGCCTGCGAGAATGCCACGGGCCGGGTGGAGTTTATTTCAGACGTTGATCAGATCGTCAGAACGCGCCAGCTCGCGAGAGAGCAGGCAAAGAACAACCGGAACATAAAAGCATACGTTATTGCGCCGCCTGCATCCTTCGGAGCCAAAGCGGATCTGAATGATGTTTTGATGGAAATGAACGCCGAGCGCGTTTTGGGTCTGGTCGATGATGGTGACAGAATTCGTGCCGCTCGCAAACACAGTGGCGTTGAGCAACTGACCATCGGATCAGATGTTGAAGTTTCAGACCGGGTACTTGAACAGCTCGAAGATTTACACGGCAACATTGCCTTTGCCGAGGGTGCGGCGTGGGCATTCAATGGGCGCATCTGGGAGGCACTGGACGAAAACCGCCTCAAGCGTCACGTACAACGCTTTGACGGAGCCATTTACCCAACAGCGAGCGGCAAAGATGCCCGGTATTCCCTGACCAGCGGCAAAGTGAAATCTGTCATTGAATTACTGTACACGAAGCGATCCGATGAGGACTTTTTTACAAGCAGCCCAACGGGTGTCTCATGTCGCAATTGTTTCGTGTCTGTGCGCCCCTTGCCCGGTGGAGAATGGACCGCGACAGCAGAACCTCATGCCCGAAACCAGAGAGCACGGCATTACGTCAACGCAGATTGGCATCAGGAGAGACCTGCAGACTTTGATCATCGCTTGAAGGCAAGCGACTTGAACAGGTTTCTGAGGGGTCTGTTCTCATCTGCAAAAACTCTTGAGCGAATCCAACGCGAACAGCCGCACCTGAATTTCACGCAGGAAACAGCAGGCAAAGATGTTCGGGATCGTATCCGCGCCATTCTTGAGGTTGCTGCATGTGCCATTCTCGGGCACGGAACCCGGTTGAGTCATCCGAAGGCTGCAATCTTTGTCGGGCAAGGTGGCAGTGGTAAATCCACCGTTGGCGAACTTCTTTGCGCCCTGATTGATCCCAAATCGGTTTCATCTGTCCCGCCGAGCGTTATGGGCGAGCGTTTCGGGATGCCTGCCTTGCGTGGAGCTGCCCTCAATTATGCAGAGGAAGTGTCATCGAAGGCATTGGGCGGCGACGTTTTCAAACGAGTTGTGACCGGAAACATTTGCAACGCCGAGCCAAAGAACAAAGACGCCTTTTATTTTCGCCCAACCGCGCAGCACCTGTTCATAACAAACAAAGTTCCAACCTTTGCAGGCGGCGTTGATACCGGGCTTGAGCGCCGGGTTCTGATCATTCCTTTTGACAATCGTTATGCCGACACAGCCGACAAAGTTGCCATTGGTGATTATGACGCGCTGGCAGATCGCAATCTGCTGCAAAAGATCGTTGATAATGATCTCGACCTTTTTCTGGCACTGGTCATTGATGCCGGGTTGGGCCTGCTCAAAGCTGGTGCTTTGACAGAACCGGAAACCGCGAAGATCGCAAAGAACGATTGGCTTGATGACTCAGACCGGGTTCGCGCGTGGGCACGGCGGCATTTGGTTGTTCAAGCCAATTCGAAGCTGACTGTTGAGGACGCATACAACGCTTTCAGAGATTGGTGGGCTGACGAAGGTCTGTCGGTGGGAATGCCTGCAAAGAACAGTTTCTCATTCCGGCTGTCCAATCATGAGCCTGCCCTGAAACGCGGCCCTGACAGCGTGAAGGCCCATTTCATCAACGCGAAACTGAAATGAGGGCAGGGGCAGTGGATTTACTCGACACACTTTTGAACGACGAACTGGGGGAACAAAAGGACAGAGAATGTTACAAACACCTGCCGCCCCTTCGTCGCCTTGTTCACAAGCTGCGTACCATCGCGGATTTGGACGAGCTCGACGCCCTCAGGAATGCGCCGACCTTTGGATACCGCCCTCAATGGAGCGGGAGAGAGCTGGAAGTCATCCACTCCCGCAGAGATTGGCTGATACGCAATCAGCGATCTGCTGCCAGCAATTCCCAACAAAACAACGGGAATAATCGAATCGACCTTTTGAACCCGTCAACGAATGACTCACGCAAACAGAGATGAGAGGAAAAATGAGCGCAATTGATGAACTCAACACACGAACAGAAGCGGAGGCGAAAGTTCATGACGCAATCGCCCTTCGTATGAATGTGACGTTGCTTGCCGATGGACAGAAAGAGCTTGCGTACCTGCAGGCCGCTCACATCAGGGCCGGATCGCCCAAACGGGTAAAGATCAGGCTCAACCTCCCAACAAAATACAAACGGAGGGCTGAGTACGAAATCTGACAACGCGGCACGGTTGGAGAAAACCACAAAGCCAACCGTGCCAACGATGACCATCCCTGAGGGGATACCCCCTCATAACACATGCAAGAGGAATATGACGATATGTCAAAATCTGGCGTAATGTTCGATCACTTTTTGAAAGCAACCCTGCAGGGGATCGAAAAGAACGGTTGGCCGTGGGAGCACGGCGAGCTCAGCGCATACGAAGTGCAAAACTGTTTTTACCACATGCTCAAGTGGCAACTCATCGAAGTCGGCGAATGGGAAAGCGGGCCGTTCACGCTGACAGCCAAAGGCCGCGAATATCTCAAAACTTTGAAAAAGGCGTATGCGCCCGTCACTGACTGGTCAGACGAAGTGCCTTTTGAAGCCGAAGCGTAATCAACAGGAGAACTTGCAATGAAAACCGAACGGAAAATAACGCCACTGCCGAACTTTACCATTCGACCTGCATTCATGCCGATGAATGGCCAGCATCAACATCCGTTGGTTGTGACTGCGGAGGGTTGGGAGGCGATTTGCACCATTGCAGACCGCCCTGCGTGGCGTGATCCAAAAATGCTGCAGATAACGCTGTCGGAGGCTTTGGCCGCTGCCGATGCTCTGGACGCTGCAAAACTGGCCTGCACAGATGAGGATGAGGCCGTGCTGCGTTCCAGTTATTCCCACGCATTCCGATGGTCGGGAGGGGTGCTCGTGCATCCGGTTTACTGGTCGCTTGATGCTTTGGGCGATGGATACTGGACTCCATACATTGATGAGGCGTGGACGCCGGACCCTGATGCCGATTGGTTGCCGGATGATGGCGAAATAACGGGCTCCGAGATTCCGTTCTGAGCAAAAAGAGCGTTTGGGTCGGAGCTTGTTTTTCCGGCCCAAACGGTAATGCACCCCTCAAGGGGTACAATAAAGAGTGACCTGTTTATGTTTGACTCACCAAAACTGCCCTCAGGCCCGTTTGAAATTATTGTGAGCGATCCGCCGTGGCGCTTTGCGTCCAATTCCGATGCCAAACCCGGCAGGAATGCCAGACGCCATTATCCCTGCATGACAGATGCCGAGCTGATGGCCCTGCCTGTCGCTGAGAGCGCCGCTGAGAACGCTTTGCTGTTCGGATGGACAACTGCCCCAATGATGGAGCGTTCCCTGCGTGTGTTCAGCGCGTGGGGCTTCAAATACGTGTCTCAGCTCGTTTGGACAAAGGAACGGATCGGAACCGGGTTCTGGGTACGCAATCAGCACGAGATTTGCCTGCTGATGAAGCGTGGAAAGTTCCCTTGCCCAAAGCCAGCTCCGTTTGAAACTTCCATCATCGGCCCGTGGCAGGGCAGGCACAGTGAAAAACCTGAATTTCTGCAGGATCGGATTGATCAGATTTGGCCTGCAGTTCCCAAACTGGAAATGTTTGCACGCCGGGTGCGGCCCGGTTGGGCGCTCTTTGGCAATGAGATTCCCAATGAAAGTCGAGCACAGGAGGTAATATCGACATGAAACAACCAACAATGAAACAGATCAAAGAGCTGAGCGAGCGACTTGATGCCCAAATCCGCAACAGCGAGGCGCGGATCATGATGATGGAGGACGCAGAACTCGGGCGCATGATCAAAGCAGAACTGAGAGCTCAGGAGATTGACGAGCAGTATGCAGAATGGATGGAGCGCAAGCACTCATGAGGAAATTACCCAGACACATCCAACGCGCCATTGACCGCAAGGTTGCAGCAACGGGCAGAGGGCTGAACAAACTGCCCAAAGCCAGCACTCAGAATGATGACCCATTCGGCCTTGAGGAAACTGAAAACTCCGAATCCGAAGATTCCAGCGAAAGGGAGCGTCATGAATAAACAGGCGCGAGAAATCATTGAGAACGCACGGGCGGCGGTTGAACAATCCGCAGGCCCAAAGATGAGAAAATGCCTGCAACCAATGGAGGACACGGTTTCGCTCGGCATTACGAAAGACCCTGTGACCAATCAGTTGATGATAATCTCAACGCCCAAATTCAACGCCATGTGTGATTTTCACAGAGGGGAAATTCTTGAGCAAGCAGCCAAACTTTTGCTTGAGATGAAAGAGAGGGGCACGAGCGGCGACAGTATCCCTTGAGGGGTACATTACGGCACAAAGACAAGCTCTCTCGTTGAGCTGAGCAATGCAAACCGGGTATCTGGACAGCGAGCTCAACCACACAGACCAGTAATTGCACCCCTCAGGGGGTGCTTTTCGTTTCAGCGTCCTTTGCGGCGTAATGGGCACGGTTGCGGCAACCATCGCTGCAATACTTCTGATTTGGGCGGCGGCGGTCAAAGGTGGCAGAGCAAACCGGGCATGTGAGGATGCCGCAATCAGTTTCGCGCTTCTTTGCCCATTCCCACGCCTTTGAACCTTCCACGAGACCTGCAGATGGAGTTGGGCGACCTTCACGCATTCCACGGCGACCCTTCTGCCTTTTGCGTTCTTCGGCTTTCCATTCTTCGACGCCAGAACCCAACGCCGTCAATTTCTCTGCGAGCTGCAATTGAAACGGAGTTGGCTTTTCGAATTCTTCGAGCTTCAACAATTCCTGCAAGCTCAAAATCAAGCGCGTTGCTTTACGGGCAGCGCGTGGTGGCTGACCGGGGAACAACATATCCGCGACGCAGGCGATATCCGCTGCAGAAAATAACTCAACCGGGTCTTTGGGCATTACTCACTTTTCCTCATGCAGTGGCCGGAGCCGACCCTTTCCATATGGTCACGGTTTTGCCGTTGACAACACCCCCTTTTTCAACGGGTGAATGTCTGGGTAATGCACCCCCTGAGGGGTACATCAGTCATAAAAGATGATCGCGAGAATGAGCCAAAAGATGAGCCAACCCCAATTTCCACGAACAATGCAGACAATCATTGCGATGACACAGATCAGAAATATCATTTATCAATCCCCAATCAGAAATTCAGCGCGTTCCCGGCCTGCAGCGTCATCCTCCCGGCACTGCATCTCATAACGAAGCCAATAAATGGCGTGATTGATGTTCTCACAATCCTGCCCAACTTCCTCAAGCAACTGAGCGGTCAATTCAATCATTGGGCCGATGATCTCAGCCTTTTGCGCAGGCGTGGAGCCCTTCAACTTTTCCTGCAGAACTTCGAACAGCTCAGAAGGCAATGATGCGCCTTTGGGCGAAACCGATGTGGCACGAGCCGACCTCTCGGCCCTGATCGCTTCAAGATGGGCTGTCCACTCCCGAGCGAATGGCGCGGCAGTCTCTTTGCCCTGAGGCGTCAGGCGAGCAACAAGAACCTTTCGCGACATGTCAGGCTTTGGCGGCGTCATAACCGGAAAATCGTATGACAGCTCAATATCGCCGCGCTGCTCCAATGTGCGCAGGGCTCGCTTTGTCTTTCGCGTGATCTCTTTCCGATCCTGTGAATATTCTTCGTCGTATTCATTCCCGGCATAAATGTCGGCAAGATCACGAGCAGCAAGCGCAACGTCGCTTTCGGCATACTTGAACAGCTCAAGCAGCAGCAGACGCATCTGCCGACTGTATCGGTGGTTTGGGGTATTCATGTTTTCCTCATGTGTGTTTGGACGATTGGACGAAATGCACCCCTCAGGGGGTACAGTAAAGAGTATGGGGATTGATCAGAACAGTTTCAACCTTGTTGCACCCCTCAGGGGGTACAATAACGCCTCCGACATTTACCATAATGACGATTATGGGGCGTTCCGGGAGGCTTTGGGAGGTCTTTGGGAGGCTTGTGGGAGGCTGGGTTTGGTCATTTGTTCATAAATATCAATGCAATGGGAGGCTGGGAGGTCTTTTCTCACTCTTTTATATACCGGGATTCTTCTGGTTGAGTAAATAACCAGCAAGATACAACCAGAGGTCTCCATTCCCCCTCGCGATAAAATCGCAAAAAACCTCCCAGCCTCCCACAGATCAAGCTGCCTTTATGAAATCCTCGGGATGAGCAACGGCATCCTGCCAGCCGTTCTTTCTCTGTTCCATCGCCCATTTCCGGATGGTTTCTCCATCAACACAATTGGCGAGATCGGCAACCGTGAACAGGTCATTGCTGAAACAGAGATACGCTCTGGCAATGTGAACAATGTCTGCCCGTTCATATGGTGCGGCGGTTGTACAATGGCCGAGCGCGTCCATTACAACGGTGTGCAGGATACTCTGCCAAAACAACTGATATCTGTTCATGTCAGATGTAATGCCGCCCCTGTGACTGCGTTTGATATCATGTGGCACTGCTCAGACCCTCCTGCAAAGTAAAGTCGCAATGGACAGGCTCAGCAGGCAGTCATCATGTGCGCCCTGCTTTGCCTCCATCTTTGTATGCCTGCCTGATGGCACACGGATAAAATTGACCATTTCGTTGCGCAGCTCATCCCTGCCGGGTGCATTGTCGGCAATGTCCAGTTCTCGCATTGCCAACATTGATTGAAGCGAGCCAATCAAGCGGCGTTTTGACACCACAACCCGGCCCTTGTGAATGTGCGGCTCCGAGCTGCCGCCAACGATTACCACGGGCACGAGATACTGCAGATTTGCCGTGTCCATATGTTCAATGAAGTTCTGACCAACGCCACCACAGTCATACGCAAGCGCATCAAGTTGACCGACCAGAGGCTGCAATATTTCAACCTGTTCTTTCGCGGATCGGATCAAAGGCAATTTATGCACTGCCTCAATCCGCCAGAGATCACCGTCAATGCCATCCTGCCGGGACAATACACTCAAGGCCGAATGGTCGGCATATCCGCCAATATCAAGCCCTCCAACGATGGCAGGTCTGGTCACGATCCCAGCGCCATTCTCAAGCCGGAATAATCTCTGTCACCCCATCCCCACGGGCTGCGAATGTCAAAGGTTGTTGTTGGGCTCATCAGCTCCATTGCCAAAGGTCCGAGCATGACAGCACAGGCAACAGTTTCAGGCGCGGAGAGGTCCAAAACTTCCTCACCTGATGCCGTGCTTGCTTTCTTGATCAAAGTCTCTGCAGAAGCCATTGCTTCGCGCATTTCGGCCATTGTCAGGCCGGGTGCCGCCTCATCAACGTAATTGGTAAAATCCATAACGATTTGATCTGCCGCGAAGGGATAACCAAACATTTTCTCATCCGGCTTTGTTCTGGCAATTTTATCGTTGAACCAACTGGGCAACCACGATGCACCAATTTTCTTTGCCCCAGACCTTGCCTGTTCTGAACGGTAAAGGGGATTGTCCTCGCCTGCTCCGATCCTGACAGGAACAACCTGTGCAAAGTCGCTTTCCATGTCCCGCATGATATCGACTGCATGAGGGCTTTGGCTTTGGTCAACGCAAATGACGGTTGGCGGCATGAGCTTTGAATTTCGCCCTGAGATCGTGGCAGCGGTATCCGATGCAATCCAATCTTTCAGGGCGTCAAAACCATCGGCAGCAAACCACGCTCGAGTCGGATAAATGGCTTGAGCGGTCATTGTCCATTCATCGGAATCTGCTGAATACCACCGGGCATCGGAGGCAACGCAGACCAGCGGATCATTTGGTCTGCCTCCTGCAATGGAATATATCTTTCCGCTGCACCCATTCCGGCGGGAGTTTGCCCGTGTGTAATTGGTTCGGCGTGTCATTTCTGGATTATCTCCTGCAAAGGTGATCTTGCATCAGTCTTGAATCTTTCCATCAAAGAGCTGTCACGGATGGGGGTCTCGTCACTGTCAAATACGTCAACGGCATCAGACGGGCTGAACAGGTTATCCAAAACGGAGCTGTCAAAGACCGATGCACCACTGGCAACAAAGTCACTCTCAATTTCCTGCCTGCTCAACGCTGGACCCAACCGGGCTTTCAACTCGGCGATGAGGTCCTGATCAAAGTGCTCAATGTCATATGCACTCACTTTCATCGTTTCGAACTCTGGCGCGTTGTAACTGTCAAAGAGGAACCCTCGCGGCCCGTTGGGTGTACTGATCAACACCATCCGGCCCCGGGTCGCAGCGATCTGGGGAACAACAGCGGCGACCAGAGAGTCTTTGATAAATCCAGCCTCATCCACGCAGAGCAAGTCGCAAGTGCCGCCCCTGACACTCTCGGGTCTGTCACCGGGATAAATGTTTATCCGGCTTCCATTCTCCAAAGTCATTTGCTCCCGGATGCGCTTGTATCCAACATCGTGACTTTGAAAGCAGTGCTCAATCTTTTCTGCCAGCAAAAGACCCTGACGAAACGTTGGGGCAATGATGTTTATCCGGTAATTCGCCCGGGTCGATGCCTGATTTGCACACAGGGCTGCAGATATCTGAGACTTGCCCGATTGCCGAGCCGCCAGAACGCAGAGCCTGTCAGACTTCGACAGCATGACTTTCCGTTGGAACTCGACCAGAGGAAACCCCAATGCCTTTTCTGCCCATTGGCAGGGGTCAAGTTTGGCGCTCTCGTGAACAATGGCCCGCATAATGGCGGTTTGCCGCCTCAGACCTTCAATCAGGTCGCTACGTGCCTTTGTTCGCCGTGGCATTGGCAACAACCTGAGCAATGGCAGGGGTCTGCTCATACAGAGCGAGACGTTCCTGCAGTTTGGCGTTTTCTTCGGCGATGGCCTCCATTGCCTCTTTGTTGGCTTTCAGAACCGCCTGCAGTTCTTCGTCGCCAGCAACAACATCCGGAGCAAGCCGAGACCCAACCCATCGAACAACTGAGCTGTCACGCTCCTGCAGCAGTTCCTGCAGGGCTTCGATAAACTCACCCTCAAGTTCTCGGATGCGATCCAAAGTGGACATACTGCCCTCAATGACGTGTCGCGCCTCCTGCAACTTTGCGGCCTCAAGAGCGTCCTGTTCCTTTTTGACAATCTCAGCACGTTCTTTTGGTCGCTTCGACTTTTTACCTGCACTGGACGCCCGATTGTCACCGGGCTTGAAACTGCCCGGTGTTGGTCCGCTTCCGGCGGGCCTGCCGGGTTTGTTGGCCATTTCCGTTATCCCTCATGTTACGCAAACCGAATGCGTTATCGGTTTTTGGGTTTGCGTTATCTTTTTATGCCATAACTGCACCCTCCGTGGAAATAACGTTGATGAAATCAACAACGCCTGCAGCACAGAGCCATAAAAATAAAGGGTTTGAGCAATTCAGATCGCTGACAAGTATTCAGGCGTCAATTTCTCTAACAACACTTTTCATGCTGTTTCGACCCCCTGTGAAAACCCGCTTCGTTTACGGCACACCCAAAATTCCAGATCGTCTTCTTGGACGATAAGTTCTGGCGGTCAATTGCCATTCAGGGGCCGGGCCCTTGGATGTGATGCCATGGTAGCAATCGGACCGCTACGAACACAGTTAGGTACCACGCGATACACCGCGCCTTACGTTGAACTTGAGCAAGGCTCCGATCAAAACGACATTAAGTTGCGCTGGCCAGAGTCTCTCAGCGGAGAGGTTTCGATAACAATACGGGCCGACACCTGACACTCGAACTGCGCGCCGTCCCGTTTCTCTGGGGCGGCACGCTGTTTAGCGCGTATTCCACAAAGAGATTTTGAAACCTGTGCTATCTTGGTAAGAGTTCCGTTCGATCCCAATGATCCATTTGGTTTTTCCAGTTCTGGGGCGGTAGATTACCGAGGGTCTAGCGCTCCAAAAAATTGGTTGGTTTGACGTGTACGATGTCTCAATCTGGAAAAGTGGATTTAAACGTCTTTTTGAGGACAAGCCTGCTGTGAAATCGAGCTTGTGGATCAAGGCCTCGTGCGTCCGAAATTCCAGAGCCGTATCAACGGCAACCCAACCATTACCAAATTTGGTTTTTATGTTTTTGCCATATGACAAAGTGGTCTTGTACAGCGCCCAGGATTGAAACTGGCGATGGTGAACACCAACCCCGATCTCACCTGCCAGACGTCCGGTGCTCCCGAAGTCGGCGATTGGAAATCGAGCAAAGATGAGGGCGTGGCCATACAGATATTGGTGTTCTTCGGCGTCCAAACCAATTGTCAGTTTAGGGAATGCACCCCACTCCGCGTAAAGCGAAGTCTTATAATGGAAAATGTTGTCTGCCTCTTTGAACCCGGTTACTGAGGCGGCTGAAAAAACTGAACCTTTTTCGCGTAGCCACGCACCGCCCCAAACCGGCGTGCCAAGCATGACTATCAGTAACGTCGTGAAGAAGGCCCCTCGCATTCGGTGAACATCCGAAGACATGGTTAACGATTAGTTAGCAATATGTTTGTTTTGGAAAATTTGGCTTAGAGGATGATAGCCGAAGGAAACGGATGGCGATTTCAAAAGCTGTGCTAGGCTTGGGTCAATCAAAGGAGGAGCCAGATGCCCAAGATTTCAAAAAACGCATCCAGTCAGACTGTGATCACCACTTTCGAAATGACGCCCGGAACTTGCCAGGACCTTTTAGAGGCGCTGACGGACGCGTATTCGGAATTTATTTCTAAACAGCAAGGATTCATCGCGGCTGGGCTGCATGTGAATGATGCCCAAACCAGGATCGCCAATTACTCACAATGGGAACGGCGCGAAGATTTTCTGGCAATGCTGCGAACGCCGGAAATGCGTGAACGAAACCGCCAAATAAATGAGCTTTGCAAAAGTTTTGAGCCTGTCATGTACGACGTCGCAGAAACATTCTGACCATCCTGATTTGAATCAATGTGTTACTGGCCATCTCGTGCCAGTTTGCTGATATAATCACGGAGGCGCGACCCATGTATCACAACATCCTTGTCCCAATTTCATTCGACACAGAACGTGACATTTCCGGGCCCATGAAACTGGCGCAAATACTGGCCACACCCAATGCGCAGGTAACACTGTTGCACGTAGTAGAACACATCCCCGACTACGCGATCTCATACATGCCGAATGAATATATAACCGAGGCGCGGAAGGCGATTCAAACTGAACTGGACGCACTTGCATCCAAATTACCCAACGCCCACGGGGTGGTGATCGAGGGGCATTCAGGGCGAACAATTCTGGATTGGGCAGAAACCAATAAACCCGACCTTATTATTTTGGCTTCGCATCGACCAGGTATGCAGGATCTCCTTTTGGGCTCTACAGCGACGCACGTCGTGCGTCATGCAAAATGTGCGGTGCATGTAGTTAGATAATTTGGGAAGCTTGCAAATCATCAGAGGACAGGCGCCAGGCTTTTCCAAAGCCGCCATTCAGCATGCCGTCTTCCACCTGAAAGCGGACAAATCCAAAATCGGCGAAATCCACATGCAGTCGTGCCTTAGGGCGCAAGGTCAGATAATGCTTTCTGAGGCCGTCGTGTTCAGGCACATCTTTCGGGATCAGCGTGGCAATGCAATGCAGGGTCAACCGAGGATGAACTAAAGGATCACCTTTATCGCCTGGTGAGCCGATCAAAAGGGCGCAGGACGGATTGGCCCGCATTGCCTTTGTGTGATCTGATAATGTGGAGACAAGCGAAATAGGTCGTTTTTCTAAGTCTGTGGCAAGAGCGATCCTTGAGATCGACGGTAGCAACGTTCCGACCCGCAGCACCGCGAGAGAGGCATAACTAGCGGTTGCCAGTATGTCCCGTGCTATCCTGCGTGCCTCGTCATCGGGAGACAGAAAGGGGTCGGGATTTGTCATATGGACTCTTTCAAATAGCGTTGCATGAAGTATCCATCTAACCTGCGCACGGTGCTTGGTTTATATTATTAACATGGTGGGTGCAGCTTTGAATTTTCTTGTTTTCCTTGGATCTTCCCGGAAAAGTACCCCTCCGCGCCCCGCCAGGGTGGGTGAACGCGTGGCCAGAGCCTGTGTTTCGCGGCTTAGCAAGATCGATCATGATGTAACATTGATCGACCCTTTAGAGGTTCAGACGGATCACGTCTTCAAACCTCATTTCGCGTTCGCGGAAGGGCGGGCGCCTCAAAATCTCGAGTCGCTCTCGCAAAAGATTGATGCCGCCGATGGCTATGTAATGGTCAGTCCCGAGTACAACCATTCCATGTCCCCTGCGTTATCGGGCTTGCTCAACCATTTCGGCAGTTCACTATTCTCATACAAACCAAGCGTAATTGCCACCTATTCTGCGGGCCAGTGGGGTGGGGCGCGGGCGGCTGTGAATATGCGAACCTATCTCAGCGAATTGGGGTGCCTGCCGGTTTCGGCAATGATCCATGTTCCTAAGGCGCACGAGATTTTTGAACCCGATGGAAGTTACAAGGTTGATGTTTCTTCAAAAGATTGGGACGGATATCTGGGTCGTGCTTTTGGCCAATTGGTTTGGTGGGCCGAAGCCTCGGCTCGGCAACGCGATCTGGGTAGTCACCCCGGAGCTTTCAAACGAGACCCATCTCAACGCAACGCGCCTGGGTAAATTCCTTACCTTGGCCTTCAGCGGGCCTCGGGGTTGCCACATCTTCGTTTCAACAAGAATCCATGACACTAGAAGACACACAAGACGAGCCAATGAATCCTCGTTCAGCCCGAAGGCATAGACGCGCCGAACAACAGCGCAGACGGGCTTTGTCGCCCATGAGAATCCTTTTGATGGTACTGGCGCTTCCGTTGACCACAGGGATAATTGCCGTCGGAACCTACATCCGGGTAAATAATGGGGATCGCGAAAACGCTCTGGTTCATCTTGTTGCATTGGCTGGGTGCGATGCCGTGCAGGCCATTGGTTTCAATACATTCAACGAAGGTGAGCCTGGCTATCACAAGCGCAACGATCCTGATGGCGACGGAATTGCTTGCGAATTCAACAAAGCGGAACCAGTGTTATCCACCGAGCCATCACGCACCGAGGCACCCAAACAACGCATGGTTGGCAACGCGAAATTTGTTCGGCCTTAAAGACAGTCATCGTCGAAGTAGACAAAAACACTTGCTTGCCTCAAGGTTGTCCGACAGTCACAATCAGCCCTATGACCCGCGAAGAATTCAACGCTTTCTGTTCAGGCCTACAAGCCACTAACCATGTGGTGCAATGGGGAAATGCGGACGTATGGAAAGTTGGCGGTAAGGTATTCGCGATCTGCGGCTGGAATGATGGGAAGGACGCGTTCACTTTCAAAGCAACTGACCTGGCCTTTGAGGTGCTTAGAGACGAGCCCGGTATACGGCCCGCCCCTTATCTGGCGTCGCGGGGGATGAAATGGTTACAGGTTTATGAAACCTGCGGAATGAACGATAGCTCGCTGCGCGATCACATAGTGACTTCATACGATTTGGTTGTGGCCAAGTTGACCAAGAAGATGCGCGCGGAGTTACAGGTCTAGTATCAATAATTTTTCACTCTGATGAATTGCGTAGATAGGCAAAGCGATACGCCAGTGCGACACCGCCTGCACCGCCGACAATGTTACCGACGGTTACCCAAAATAAGTTGCCAAAAGCCGCTCGAAACCCGATTTCAGCACCGGACATAGCGCCCTGCGGTAGCAAGTACATATTGGCGACAGAGTGTTCGAGGCCTAACAAAACGAAGCAAGAAATCGGCCAGAGAATAGCCGTGACCTTACCGACCACTGACCTTGCCGCGAAACTTAGCCAGACGGCCAGACAGACGAGCGCGTTGCACAAAATTCCGCGTGTAAACGCCTGAGATGCAGTAAGATCAAGTTTACTGCTTGCAATCGCCGATGCTGTTGCTGCCATCGGACCATCCAGTAACCCGGTCAACGCGAATGCTTGCGCCAGCGCGATGGCGCCGATCAGGTTGCCCAAGTAGACCAGGCCCCAATTTCGCAGCAGTGCCATTGTGGAAATCCTTCGATCCACCGCGGCAATGGTCATCAGGGCGTTGCCGGTGAACAGCTCGGCACCACCCACGACAACCAGAATTAAGCCCAACGAGAATACAACGCCGCCCAGAAACCGCGCAGGCCCAAACCCTGGATCTGCACCGGTCATGACTATGGTATAAGCCGCACCACCGAACCCGATGAATACTCCGGCGAGGATAGCCAACGTTAGAGTCTGGCCGATTGTCAGATGCGCCTTGGCGACCCCTGCCGTTTCAACCAGTTCGGCGATTTGGGCGGGTTTATAGGCATCCAAGCCAGTTGGATTAGAGTCTGTCATGTGAATATCATGAATGGAACTGGCGGGGCATGTATTGATCGGGATCAAGCCCGATCGGGTCTATCCTTTCATTGCGTGAAGCAACTCGATCAGTCTTTTTCTGTCGTCATCATCATTGTATTTCCCGGCAGCCAGACGCTCTGCAATGCGCAGTCTTAGGCGTTCCTGCTGTGTTTTGACTTCTTCTCCGGCGGTTTCGGCCAATGTCTTCATGATCGTTGCTACGGCTTGTTGGCGCTTGGTAGTGGGGTTGGCGATATAGTCGACAAGGCTTTGCTGACCGGAATCAAGGATGTTTTCGGCCAGGTCGCGCAGTTGTTCACCATTAGGCAGCAGCGGGGCCGGGGTATCCTCGGGCGGGAGAATTTCCGGCACGCTGCGCGAAGTCTCCGCCAGGGCATTGGCTCCGTCGACAAAGGCTTCGGTAATCATCCGTGTAATCTTGATCGCGCGTGTGTCTTTGAACAAAGCCGAAGCAATAGCTACGCCGTAATCGGTATAAACCCACGGGTTGACCCGCCGTCCACCGCGACCCTTGGGTTTTGAAATCACATTCTGCGACTGCAAATCGGCGACCTCGGCATCAGTCAACTGAAAGCGGTAACCGTCGAACAAGTCTTTATTGCGTGAAACGGCTTGATTGAATGCCCTCACTGATTTCCCATAGAATTTCGCCAGATCCTCGGCCAACACCACGCGCGCACCGCGCACTCTGTGAATGGCTCTTTGGACTTCTTGTATGCGGGGCAGGTTCTTCGAGTTCGTCATGGCTGCCGTTTGGAATCACAATTTGTGATTTCAAACGTGAAGCAGCCTGCGCAGGGCTGCAACCATGAAGTGTGAAAAGTGCTGATGCGAAATCTCTTACGCTCGGTGGCGCCCAAGATCCGCTGGGTATCAGTTAGAGATTCAATGCCCTCGTGCTAGACTGAGCGTGGCAGAGCCATTCCGGCCACGCCATACGGCAATTTTGCCAGACGAGGGAGGAATACCATGTTTGCACGTATTACTCAGTTCAAGATGAAGCCCGGTACGCGTGAGGCGGCAACGGCCAAAATGAACGATTTGAAGTCTGAAATTATGGGCATGCCCGGCATGCATTGTTTTACAAACGTAATGAACGAAGACGGCTCGGGTTACGTTATTTCCGTTGTGGAAAGCGAAGAGACCTCGGACGCGAACGCACCCAAGGTAGCCCAACTTTGGGGCCAATTCGCAGAGTTTCTGGAAGGCCCGCCTTCACCAGTTGGGTACGATGTTATTGCGCATTGGGACAAAGGTTAAGTTATTGAACCGGGCAGGCTTCGCTTGCCCGGGTCTTTTGAACATTTCGCTGGGGCGGTCCACCACTGATCAAAGTTAGGGGCCACAACACAATTATCCCAAATTAAAACAGTAAGCTCTTTGTCGGTCTCATTTATCCAATGTTAGGACAAATGGGCCCCAGCACATTCGCGGAATTTGCGAACTTGTGAAGCAGCTCCATCCAATGGAAATTCAATTATCTGATCTTGCGTGAAAGCGTATGCACTCTGGTTGTATTCCAATCCGTCCAGTACATTGCCGAACCCTTTGTCGGTCACGGTAAGGGCTGTGGCGTTTTCGGAAAGAACATGGCGCGAGGTCGCGATTTCGATGGGGGTTGGGCCTTCGAACCGCATCGCGAACCATGGCGCCTGCGCCCAATTTTCGGTCGTGCGGGTGATTGTAAGAGAGTAAAGAGGTTGAGCGGGATCGTAAGTCAAGAAAATCGCCGCTGAGTCCGTTTCATGCGAAAGGGTGCATATCTGACCAACGGTCGCCTCCCACGCAGAGGCTGGAGTGGCGAAGATCAAAAGAGAAAGGACGAAACGCATCTGATGTTACTTAGCCGCAGCAACGAAAGTGGCAAGGGCGGCGTCAGTCAATTTAGAATGGACCGTTGGTGTGCACGGTGCCTGATTGACGGTCCCGTCTGGTTTTCCCGAGAGGCGTGTTCTGGGTGCAATGTGTGCCGGGAAGAGTGTTTCGGTTTGTTGCGGCGAGTGTATGAAATCCCAATTTGTGATTTAAAACGTCCAGGAGGGAGTGCTGGCCAGAAAGTTTGAAGTGTCGCGAGGTTGCGAACGCTCAAAGTTTATATCCCACTTCACCTTAGGGTTAGATGGGTTTTGGCTAAACCGTCTACATTCGGACAAACATTAAGAAAATTTCAGCTTTTTCACTGTGGCTTACATTGGAGCACGGTGAAAATACTAGTAAACCGTGTTTGCTAGGTTTTTTCTTTTGTTTTAGGTTGAACTTGCAGAGGTGTTACTTTTCTGCTTTTTTCTCTTAAGAGTTGATTTGATTTGAGATTAATATGCGAGGTATAGATAACTTTTTGGCTGCCGTTGTCATAAGTTGCTTACTACCTGTTTTCCCACTTGGCATGGAATTTTTGATTACTAAGTCTTTGTCATAAAATTCCCTTTTGATAGCCACATTGATGTACGTAGTTGCTGCTAGCTACGTCCAAAGCAGTGCTCTTTTATTGGTTTTAGGGGGTATTGTTTCCATAAGTTTGGCGATTATTTATGGAATTGAGCTAGGTAGACTTGTAAACGATACGACCGCGATGCAGGTTGTTGCCTCGTTTAGTAACGCTTGGTACGCTTGGCTTAGCTTGCTCGGCTATGGTGGCGTTCAGGCCTTTGGTTGCTACAGGAAGCACTTAACTAGATCTGAACCATTGTTCAATTTCGGAAAAGGAGAATAAATCCTATGAGTGTGGTTGAAAATCTTGTTCCGATTTTGGGTGGTGTATCTGCTTGTAGCGCGTTGGTCGCCGTTCTGTTCAGCATTCGTAGTTTGAAGAAAGAACAAGCTGCTCGCGCTGAAGTCATCAATACATTGACAAAGCATAAGGACTTGTTTGAGCTGTTTTCAAAAGCTGCGGCAGATGGTCACTTTAACTCTCAGGAGCGGAGAGAAGTGGCAGAAGCACTTAGGCGATATTTGGAAGCAGACGCTGTCTTTTCCAATGCTGGTAGGGCCAACGAGTCAAAGCGAATGCTTAAGATGGCGGTGGATGCGCCTACTGAAAGGTTCTACCAAGCGATTGCTACCGAGGTTGGAGTGTTGGGCGCACAGCTTAATGGAGAGCGGGCGTAGCGTCCCTCACCGCTTCCTCCGCTTCACATTCCCACCCCTCTGCCCCGGCCGTCCAGCCGTTGACCTCCCACGCGATTTCACGGCATCTTCCGAGGCTTTCTCGACAGCCCATTGGCGCGCCATGGGGTCGTCGGCGACGGCCAGATCGACCGCTTCCAGACGTTTGATCTCATCCCGGATATTGGCGGCCTCTTCGAATTCCAGGTTCTCGGCGGCTTTGCGCATCTGCTCGCGCAACCCTTCCAGATGCGCCTCAAGGTTGGCTCCGTGCATCGGCTTGTCGATGGTGGCGGTGACGCGGTTCATGTCGACGTCGCCTTCGTAGAGACCGGCCAGAACGTCCTCGACATTCTTCTTCACCGTCTCAGGCGTGATGCCGTGTTCCTTGTTATAGGCGACTTGCTTAGCGCGGCGGCGGTTGGTTTCGTTCAACGCACGTTCCATGCTGCCGGTGATCTTGTCGGCATACATGATCACCCGGCCATCGGCGTTCCGAGCGGCCCGGCCGATGGTCTGGATTAGCGAGGTTTCGGATCGCAAAAAGCCCTCTTTATCCGCGTCCAGAATAGCGACGAGCCCGCATTCGGGGATGTCGAGTCCCTCGCGCAGCAGGTTGATACCGACCAGCACGTCGAACGCCCCCAGCCGCAGGTCGCGCAGGATTTCGATGCGTTCCAGTGTATCGATGTCGGAATGCATGTAACGAACCCTGATGCCCTGCTCGTGCAGGTATTCGGTCAGGTCCTCGGCCATCCGTTTGGTCAGCGTGGTGACCAACGTGCGATAGCCATTGGCAGCTACTTTTCGCACCTCATCCAGCAGGTCGTCCACCTGCATCGAAACGGGGCGGATTTCCACCTCGGGATCCAGCAGGCCGGTGGGGCGGATCACCTGTTCGGTGAAGACGCCACCGGTCTGCTCGATCTCCCACTTGGCCGGGGTGGCCGATACGAAGACGGATTGCGGGCGCATGGCGTCCCATTCCTCGAACTTCAGCGGTCGGTTGTCCATGCATGAGGGCAGGCGAAATCCATGTTCTGCCAGAGTGAACTTGCGCCGATAGTCACCCCGGTACATGCCGCCGATCTGAGGGACCGAAACGTGGGATTCGTCGGCGAATACGATGGCGTTGTCGGGGATGAATTCGAACAAGGTAGGGGGCGGTTCGCCCGGTGCGCGGCCGGTGAGGTAGCGTGAGTAATTCTCGATCCCGTTACAAACGCCGGTGGCTTCGAGCATTTCCAAATCAAAGTTGGTGCGCTGTTCCAGACGTTGGGCTTCCAGCAGTTTGCCTTCACCAACTAGTTGGTCCAGCCTTATTCGCAGTTCTTTTTTGATCCCGATAATCGCCTGCTGCATTGTGGGTTTTGGTGTCACATAGTGTGAGTTCGCATAAACCCGAATGTGCTCCATCGTGTCGGTCTTTTCGCCTGTTAGTGGGTCGAATTCAGTGATCTGTTCCAGTTCTTCCCCAAAGAATGACAGTTTCCACGCGCGGTCTTCCAAGTGAGCAGGCCATATCTCAAGTGAATCCCCGCGCACCCGGAACGAGCCGCGCTGAAACGCTTGATCATTACGGCGATATTGCTGGGCGACCAAATCGGCCATTACCTGCCGCTGGTCGTAATCTTTTCCCACCTTTAAATCCTGGGTCATGGCCCCATAAGTTTCGACCGATCCAATACCGTAAATACAACTGACCGATGCTACGATGATTACATCGTCTCTCTCAAGCAGTGCCCGAGTGGCGGAATGGCGCATCCGATCGATCTGCTCATTGATCTGCGATTCCTTTTCAATGTAGGTGTCGCTACGCGGCACATAGGCTTCGGGCTGGTAGTAATCATAGTAGGACACAAAGTACTCGACCGAGTTTTCGGGGAAAAAGCCTTTGAACTCTCCATAAAGTTGCGCCGCAAGCGTTTTGTTCGGGGCCAAAATGATGGCTGGGCGCTGTGTTTCCTCGATCACCTTTGCCATCGTGAATGTTTTACCTGTACCCGTCGCACCCAACAGTACCTGATCACGTTCCCCATTGGTGACGCCGCCAGCCAGCTCTTCTATCGCGCCTGGCTGATCCCCTGCAGGTGCAAATTCGGTGTGCATGACGAACTGTTTGCCGCCCTCAAGCTTTAAACGTGCACGAACCTCTTCGGCTGTCAGCTGGGTTTTGTCGGATTGGGCATATGGCATTGGCAGGCTCCGGGGTTAGTCCCTTACATTTGTTCTTATTTTGTCCAACTGCAAGACCTGATCCGGCTCTGAAACTGTACTTTCAATCATATGCAAGCTGAAGGTCCGAAAGCTGGTCTGACCGGACCTTTACTGAAAGGTCATTCAAGTTGTCTTCCAGAGTTCGACCCATGTTTATTTTCAACACCGATTGCCTATTTCCCGTCCCGACTTCACGCTGTATTCCATGCTTCAGATCACCTTGGACTGTGTTGCCGAAATTGGCTCGATGGGCATCGAAGGATGTGCATCAGTCAAGGGTATTGCGGACATTTCGGAAAGTCTTACGCGATAACCTATGTTAGGCCGCCAATCCGTTACTCCGTGTACCAAAGAGGTTTCAGCCTCGAAATGGCAATGACGTTTTAATCCAACGCCGACTGGATCATTAGTCAAGGCATCCACGGACTTCACCTTTGGCGCGAATTCGTCGATATGCATGAACCGGCTCAAAGTGGCCCAGATCGCCTGGCGCCGGGCGCTGGTTTCCAAACTTCTTTCGAGGTGGATCATCTTAGTTTCTTCATCTTGGCGTGATGCGGTTCATAACAATCTCTAATGACAGAATTTGACATTAGGTCGCCGGTTGGGTGCTGCTACTGCGAGATAAAGTTGCGACATTTGTCATCTTGTCCCTGCGAACTCGCTGACGCATAAACGTGCTCAGCCAGTGAGTATGGAGAGGCGGCATGCGCGCGCGAATTTTTCAACCTTCTCGGAACGCCATGACTTCGGGCATGGCAAAAACTCGGAAATGGGTGCTGGAATACGCACCTGCATCTTCGCGCGAGGTTGACCCGCTTATGGGTTGGACTTCTTCCTCGGATACGCAATCTCAGGTGCGTTTGAAATTCGACACCAAGGAAGCGGCGCTCGATTACGCAAAGGACAACGGAATTGACGCGACAGTTAGCGAACCTCATGGGCGTAAACCAAACCTTCGTCCCCGGGGATACGGCGAGAATTTCGCCACCGACCGCCGTAGCCCTTGGACCCATTAAGTGATCGAGATCCGGCCGGCTGATCCGGGTGCGGACGAGATGCGCCCTATCATTGAGGCGCATCTTGCACATAGCTGGGATGCAACGCCTCAGACCTCGAACCATACATTTGATGCTGTCGCGTTGAGTGCGCCTGGTGTCCGATTCTTTGGGCTTTATGAAACAGGTAAAGCCCTTGGCTGCGGTGCGCTGAAATCCCTACCCGACGGAACCGCCGAAGTGAAATCCGTGCATATAATAGCAGACGCTCGCGGTCGTGGGTTGGCGCGAGTGATGATGAAATATCTGGCTGATCTTGCCGGATCGGAAGGGATATCTGCTTTGGTCCTTGAGACCGGAGCGGCGCATTTGCCTGAATACACTGCCGCTCGAAAGCTTTATGAAGCGTTAGGATATTCCTATTGCGGGCCGATATTTGGCTATAAAGAAGACCTCAACAGCGCCTTCATGCGCTTGGCCCTTGAACCTGGTTCATAAAAGCCGCAAGAAGGCCGCAGCGGTCCCGTAGCTCAACTGGATAGAGCAGCTGACTTCTAATCAGCAGGTTGAGGGTTCGAGTCCTTCCGGGATCGCCATTTGAATTGAAAACGGCAGTTCCTCACACTGGGCAAGGAGACTACCGCCGAATTTTTCGATACAATTAACAAAGTTTCCGTTATGGTTATCAGGTAAAAACCCACCGTCTCACAAATGATTGAGAGTGTAAGGTGGTGTTAGGGGCTGGATAAGGGGGTCTTGACCAGCCCCTTTCTTGTTTCGGTAACCTTACGGAACAAGCTGTCCATAAAACACGATGTATCCGAACCAGTGCGATTAGGCATTGGGGGGGGTACACGGAAAATCCAAAGAAATTGTCAGACGCATTTCAATAACGCTGTCAGGTTGTCAATCGAGACCAATGCAATTGGTGGAATCTGGGGACTCTTGTTGAAGGCTGCGAGTTCCAAACTATCAACCACCCGAAGCGATGTGAATAACGCCCTGCGCTTTTGGTCGTTATCAGTTGCTATTCAGAGATTACCAGTGGCGCCGCGCTCTTCACGGATGCCAAACTCGGCTAGAGCTTGTTGCGTGTCTCGCTGCGTCATCTTGAACTCGTCGATGTATCGGGTTTTGTAGCGTAGTCGACCTTTTGCTTCCTGCAGGTTTTCGCCATGCCCAATGACGTACATCATGGCGTGAAAGGGGACGTAGTTTAGCTGCATTAAATCGTTACGGTTGGAGAGGCCAATTAACCTGTGGCTTAATTCAGGTAAAACCGGCACATCCAATTTTGTCTGGCCGAATTGGCACCTCCACGCCACGCAGGACCCGCAAGTGGAATCGAAAGACTTCAGCTTTGAAAGCCTGGGTGGGAAATTAGCAAATCCACGACCGGTCAACTTGCGAAACACGTTGTCCAGCCGCCGCGGTACAAGCGCAAAACCAAACGGTCCTTCCTGTTTTCGAATTGCGTCCTTGTCCGCGCGGTGCAAAGGAGCAGTCTCTCCGGTAGTGGTATTGTACATAAAACCCTTGTCGATCAGGTATCCTGACGGGTCGCGGGTTTCGACCATGTAATCTACAAGCTTTGGATGTGTCAGATCATCAGCATCTAGACAGAATAAATATGCATCACCACTTAGAATTTGGGAGCAGAACTCAGTGATGGAGCGCCGTTTCTCACCCTTGTCAATTCCTGGAGCTGGCTTTGTAAACCGCAGAAAAATTACCTGATCGTCAAAATCAATGCCATCTGGTTGTGTCTGACCGCAAACAACGGCCATCCAGTTTGGGTTGGTTTGTCTGCGCAAGGTTTCAATTGTTTGCCCCAGGTTTTCACAAACTTGGGACCAGTCACGCGCCCTGTGACGTGCAATAAGTGGGATCGAAAAAACCACAGTTGGATTGACGGCGACCGGGTCACAAGTCATGGTCTTTCGCCACGTTTCGATGCTCTCTCTATTAATTTTCGGTTGTTGTGCAGCGAAGGACATTATGCAGTATTTTCTTTCTCATCACTCTGGAGGTGTCTTGCTCGATATTTTGACATATGGGTTGATTATGGCGCTGGTACTTGGAAAGAGCGTTTTAAGCTATCGAATTATTTTTCCAGCAAGTTCGCAGCACCCAAAGAGAACGCTAAAGGGAAATGACGGCGTCTACTTGCGATCGCTAAAATTTCAGGATCAAACGCTTGCACTAGGTAAAATGGTGGGTGATGAGAGACTCGAACTCCCGACATCTTCGGTGTAAACGAAGCGCTCTACCAACTGAGCTAATCACCCGTGATGGGGGATTTAGCTAACGCGGCACGCAGACGCAAGAGGGTTAGCAGAAATTCTTTCGCCAATAGTGCAGGTGTCTGCGCTTAGGCGCGCAAGTCTTTTAAGGCGGCAAGTAGTTGCGCGACTTCGTGTTCAGTATTGTAGTGACAAAGCGAGATACGGATACAGTCATTTAATCCCAGTGGGTCAAGTACATTTCCGCTATAATGATCAGCTTTACGGGTGTGGGTACGAATTCCCTGAGTGTTCAACTTTGTAACGACATCTGCGGATGGCATGTCTTGAACAACTACGGACACCAACCCTTCGCGAGCGGGGTTGTCCGTCCCGGCCAAAATTTTGATGTGATCCATATCTCGCAATCCAGGGAGGTTACCTATGCCGTTGATCATTGCCCCAGTCAGATGAGTTTCGTAAGCGCGGATAGCCTGCCCGGCAGCCACAATCCTGTCTCGACGGTCCGATGCGTCTGATAGCTGTGAGCCAACCCATTCAAAGTATTCGACAACATCTGACATTGTTGCGTAGGCCCCAGTGTCGCGTGTACCGAATTCCCATCCCTCGGCCGGTGCGTCTATCAGTTGATCATGGGGTAAAGCAGTCAACCGATCCGATATCCAGGCCACACCGTATCCGTGGCGCGAAAAAACCTTATAAGGCGAAATTGCATAGCCATCGACATTGTAGCTGTCCAGATCCATCTGGCCATGCGCTGCATGTTGAATTCCATCCACGATGATGAAGCATTCAGGGGCAACCTCGCGAATTGCATGCGCAATGGCCGCCACGTCCATGCCCATCCCCGTGACTGGCGAGGCATGCAGGACCGTCGCAACAACCACATCCGGTGTCATCAACATTCTATAGTCTTTTGCAGTGACAAGCCCGGTTGCGTCATCGTGGGGCACGTTGACATAGTTCAACCCGGCTATCTCGGCCCAACGACGCGCAGCGCTGCGACTGGCGGGGTGTTCTATGGAACTTCCGATGACTTTGCAGCCCGGCTGAGCATTGACACATGCGGTACGGATCATTCTGAACAGCAGTTCGGTTCCGCTTTCGCCCACAAAAAACTGGCCACCAGAGGCGTTCATGAAAACGGACAAATCGGCTTTGGCTTTGTTAATGATGTTGACCAATGCATGGCTGGCCACGTTGTCGCGCCCTTGATTATCGGGGATTGCAGCAAATTTTGCGGAGGTTTCGACCACTGACTTCAGCGTCAGCGCTCCTCCTGCGTTTTCAAAGAAGATGCGCGGCCCTTGAAACGGGCATGCGTCGACATGAGCGAATCTGGCCCGGATCGCATCGATCAATTCGGGTTTCTGTTGCAACATGAGATGTTTCCTATCTTTCCTAGCTGCAGGTCAGCCTGAATTTGGTGAAGGATCAATCCAATTCGCGACAGAAAACGGTCAATATCACACTTGCACCTGAATTGGTTGTAAAGAAAGGGGTCTTGCCTGTCATGCATAGCCTCCGATATGCCCACATTGACTGCAACCAATTGAGTCAGAGGCACATGATGACCCGGGTTTTCCGTTGCCTTATTGCGGTACTTGCACTTTTTGTAGCGTCGGCAGCCCCTATCCGGGCTGGCGCCGAGGGAGTTCTGGTGTTTGCAGCGGCTAGCCTGAAGACTGCACTGGACGCCATTGTCGCGCGATATCAGGAAGAATTCAGCCAGGACGTCACTGTTTCGTATGCGGCGTCCTCTGTTTTAGCACGGCAAATTCAACTGGGCGCCCCTGCCGAGTTGTATATCTCAGCCAACCAAGACTGGATGGATGTGTTGGAACATGAAGGGTTGTTGGATTCAGTTTCGCGAATTGACTTGCTGGCCAATAATCTTGTTTTGATTGGTCTAAAAGGCGGCGATCCAATAGAAATAGAACCCACGCTGGACCTGCAATCACAATTGGACGGAGGGTATCTGGCCATGGCGCTTGTAGATGCGGTTCCGGCGGGAATTTACGGCAAAAGTGCGTTGCAGACTCTGGGTATTTGGGACACCGTAGAGGGGCAGATTGCTCAGGCTGACAACGTGCGTGCGGCTTTGGCGTTGGTGGCAACAGGAGCATCGCCATTGGGGATCGTGTACAATTCCGACGCAACGGCAGAAAATAGGGTAGATGTGCTTGGAACTTTCCCCCAGGATACGCACTCTCCGATCATATATCCGGCGGCTCTGATGCAAGCGGCGAGCGCAGACGCGCAGAATTTTTTTGAGTATCTGCAATCCGAAGCATCACAAGCGGAATTCCAGAGACAGGGCTTTACCCTGCCGGGGCAGTAATCATGGGATGGCTCGGACCTGCGGAGCTTGAAGCATTGCGCCTTTCTTTGCGTGTCTCTTTCTGGGCTACGGTGGTGTCCTTACCGTTAGGTATATTTGTGGCTTATGCTTTGGCGCGCTGGCGTTTTCCCGGGCGCCAGGTTGTGAACGGGCTCGTGCATCTACCGTTGATCCTACCACCTGTCGTGACCGGTTATCTTTTGCTTTTGACTTTCGGAGTGCAAGGCCCCATTGGTCGTTTATTGGCTGAGGTCGGAATTGTCGTTGCCTTCCGCTGGACTGGCGCAGCATTAGCTGCTGGGATCATGGCATTTCCGCTTATGGTCCGTGCGATCCGTCTTTCGATCGAGGCGGTGGATCCACGGCTTGAACAAGCGGGTTCCACCCTTGGCGCATCTAGGTTTTTTGTCTTTTTAACAGTCACTTTACCGATGATCCTGCCCGGAGTTATTGCCGGAGCAATTTTGGCATTTGCCAAGGCGATGGGGGAATTTGGGGCCACAATTACATTCGTTTCCAACATCCCGGGGCAAACTCAAACATTGCCATCGGCGGTTTACGCTTTTTTACAAGTGCCGGGAGGCGAGGCCGCAGCCACTAGGCTGGTCATTATCTCGATCGCTGTTGCCATGACTGCATTGTTGCTGTCGGAATATGTCGGTCGCCGTGCCGCGCAACGGGTGGCAGGATCATGAGCCTTTCCGTTCGCCTCCAACACCAATTGCCTGGCATAGCTTTGGACCTGAACTTTAACGCGCCTTCAGGTGTAACCGTTTTGTTCGGGCGGTCGGGATCGGGCAAAACAACGGTTGTTAATGCAGTGGCCGGGCTATTGCGACCCCGGGCTGGGCAGGTCACAATTGATAATCGAATTCTTTTCGACGCGGAAAGAGACATCTGGTTGCCGCCGCACCGTCGTCGTCTGGGATACATCTTTCAGGAAGGGCGGCTGTTCCCTCATCTGAATGTACGTCAAAATCTATTATATGGCCGCTGGTTTGCACCTCGGGGTGCACGTCGTGAAAACCCCGACCGCGTGATTGAGATGCTGGGGATTGGGCATCTTCTGGACCGCCGCCCAGCGAAGTTGTCTGGTGGCGAGAAACAGCGCGTTGCCATCGGTCGTGCGCTGCTTGCAGCGCCGCGTCTGATCCTTGCGGATGAACCTTTGGCGGCGCTGGATGACGCACGAAAGGCCGAAATACTTCCCTATTTAGAACGGTTACGAGATGAGGTATCGGTGCCCATCCTTTACGTAACCCATTCAGCCGCCGAAGTCGCGCGGCTGGCAACGTTTGTGGTAGCTTTGCAAGAAGGCAAAGTTGTTCGCCAAGGACCCGCGTCCGAGGTTCTTTCTGACCCGTCTATCGCACCCGCTGGTATCCGCGCGGTAGGTGCGGTGCTGCAGGTCCGTGTGGCCCGTCACCATGACGACGGATTGTCCGAATTAGATGCCGGCGGGGCACGTCTGTTCTTGCCCCGCATTCCTCATCAGATCGGAGAGGAGTTGCGCATACGCATCCCGGCGCAAGAAGTCATACTGTCTGATCGAAAACCCGAAGGACTATCGGCGCTGAACATTCTGGATGGTCAAGTCGAAGCGGTGCGATCCGGCGAAGGACCCGGTGCGATTGTATCCCTCAAGACTCAGGCCGGAGTAGTGCTGGCGCGCGTCACCCGTCGATCCGTTGATGTGTTGGGGTTGCAGCCCGGCAGCCATTGCTATGCCGTAATAAAAACCGTTGCCTTGGCCCCACAGGACGTTGGCGGACCAGCAGGATCAATTTAGGCCAGAGCCATCGCTTCGTGCTCTCGTAAAATCAATCGTGCGGCATGACCGAAGCCCATTTGGTTTTGCGTCGGGCGGTCAGAAAAAATGTCTGCCAATTCCTGCAAAGCGTCAGACGACAGGGTGTGTAAGGTTTCTTCGCCAAGAAACAGACTTTCGGCCTTGGCCCCTTCTGCCGTCAAAATTTCATGATGATCCATTAGAATATGCAGGTAGGTGACGGGTTCATCAGACATGTCTATTACAATGCCCGGCCATGCGCATAGATGTTTGGCGGCGACAAGTACCTCGGGCGCGCCGAACAAGATCTCGATTTTTGGGCCGCCGATCAGTATTCGGTGCTGCTGTGAAACCAGCAGATCCCTTCTGGGCAGACCGCCACCAAGACTGCCTGCAGAGATTCGAACGGGCCGCATTGCCGGGTTGCGCCTCAATCGCTCATGGGGCAGCAAACTACTTTCTATCCAGCGGATTGGCTGAAGCCCTCGATCCGCTGTCATAACCCTGTCGCCGACAGACAGGCTCTCTATTGCAGCGATGCCATGTTCTGTTTCGATTAAAGTTCCTGCGGTGAAACAGACCCCTTCAATAGTAACGGTAATGATTTCTGGTGCCGAAGTGAAAGGAGTTGTGCCAATTACCGAGACGGTTGTTGCCGTGACTTGGACTGCGAAAGTATCGATTAAAACCTCGCCGTCATCCAGATTGTCAAAGATTGTGGGATCAACAGTATAGGTCCACTCCCCAGTATCCGGATCGACAGAAGCCGTGCCGAAAGTTGCTGGCGTTGAAATCTCCCAATCTTCATCGATGATAGTCAGCGGGCTAACTGCGTCCAAATCTCCCGTCGCCACATTTGGTGGGTCGTCCGTCACAAATCCAGTGGTGTCACCCGTTACTGAAACCATCTATGTGCCTTCCTCGCTGAGGACTTGGGCGAATTCTTTCTTGCGGTAAAGTTTCATATGAACTTCACCTGCGCTATCACGAGTCCATTCCACGATTCTATTGCGGGTCATGTCGCTATCCATTCTGTTGGTGCGAACTCTTGGATGAGGAATTTCCTTTTTTAACCTTTCGACGATTTGATTGGTTTGGCCAAATGGAGCCACCAAGTCGATGATCCAAAAAGATGAACCACAAGTGAAGTCGGCCTCTTTCAATGCTTCTTCTTTGACGGCATAGCGATATTCGGCTTCAGGATTGAGACCCGCAAACGTCACAAACCCACGCGGAAAACCATTTTGCCGGAAGATGTGATATTGCCCCAGACGAAATGGCGTTTCAAACGCGTAGAGCACTTGGCCAAGTTTGCGCCCACTATGTATTTTGGTGAGGGAGGCCAGATAGAATAGGGCACCTAGATCTGCGTATTTTTCCGGAGGCAGATCAAACCAGTCTTTTGGAAACGGTTTTTTCAAATGGCACCTAAATTAGTGGAAATATCGAACTAGTGCCCGATATCATTATCAAACAAAGGTTCTTTCCACGGGGTTTTGTCGTGCGGTTCATCAGCCTAAGCGGGTGTTTCCCCATGGGATGGAATGTCGTAGGTTTGGCGGGTTAATTGGCGAAAGCACTTAAATCCGATAATTGGCAATGGGATGTTTAGCGATGCGATCTGGCATGATTTTGACTTTGGTTGCTTTTGCGGCAACTTCCGCCTGGGGTCAAGGCGTTGGTTTTGGCTACAAACTCAGACCGCAATTCAGAACCCAGATCACACCGCTAAAGGATGGAACTTTTCAGGTGAAACCTGTCGGCGGGTCCTCCGCTGCCGTTACTTATTGGTGTGGGATAGGTGATTACGCAGTTCGTACGTTGGGTGTTTCAAACTCGCAACGGATTTATGTTTCGAAAGCCTATGAAAAAGGTGCTCGCACAGTCAATTTTTCATTCACACCTCCGCCGGGTGCGGATACCAAATCGGGGTATTCCCTGACGGTCAATAGAGTCGGCGAGAATCTGTCCGCCGCTTCGGCGCAAAACTATTGTTTCGACAATTTCATAGACATGGGTTTCTAGGCGTCAGACCCATTTGGCAAGCGGTGGCAAGCTCATCAGAACGGCGTCTGGATCATGCCCGGTTTCCAGTCCGAATTTGGTGCCACGATCATAAACCAAGTTGTATTCAGCATAGAGGCCGCGGTGCACCAGCTGCGCATTTTTGTCGTTTTCAGAAAAAGGCTGGGATCGGCGTTTTTCAACCAGCGGCAGATAGGCAGGTAAAAAAGCCCGGCCAATATCTTGGGTCAGTGTAAAATCGTCTTGCCAGTCGCCCGTGCAATAATCGTCCATGAAAATACCGCCGACGCCACGCGCGCGTTTTCGGTGAGGGATATAAAAATACTCATCCGCCCAGTCCCGCAAGCGTGGATAAAGTCCGGCTCCATGCGGGTCGAGGTGTGATTTCTGCGTGGCGTGAAAATGCGTGGTATCATCTTCATATTCGATGCATGGGTTCAGGTCCGACCCACCGCCGAACCACCATGCATGCGGTGTCCAAAACATACGTGTGTTCATGTGGACGGCTGGCACATGCGGGTTTTGCATGTGCGCGACCAAACTGATCCCTGACGCCCAGAATCGCGGATCTTCAGTCATTCCGGGAATACCTTTGCGCGCAGCCATGGCCTGCTGAGCACGCTCGCCAAGTGTGCCGAAAACTGTAGAGACGTTAACGCCGACCTTTTCGAATACTCGACCTCCGCGCATCACCGACATCAGCCCACCTCCGGCGTCAGATCCATCATCCGATTGTCGTTTGGTTTCTCTGATTTCGAAGCAACCGGGTTCAGCATCTGAAAACGGGCCCGAATTGTGGCTATCCTCGAGGCTTTCAAACGCAGCGACGATTTCGTCGCGCAAGCGCCGGAACCATGCAGAGGCAGTAGATTTCTCGCGTTCGAACATTGGCTTTAATGAGCAGGGGCGGCGACCGGATCTAACAGGGTGCGGCCGCCGTCGATGGTTAGAATTTGCCCGGTCATGAAACCCGCGGCATCCGAAGCCAGGAATTGCGCGGTTTCAACCAGTTCAGTCGGTGCCGCGATACGAGCCAGAGGCGTATGTTTTTCGATGTCCTCCCGGAAGTCACGGTTTTCCTTAAGGGTAGACTGCAATGAGGCGCTCATTACCGATCCCAGGGCGATTGAATTTACGCGAATGCGGTTCGGCGCCAGCGCAACCGCCAACGACCGGGTCATTTGATCCAGCGCAGCAGTTGACACTGAGTAGGCCATCAGGTCCGGATGGGTTCGGCGGGCCGCAATCGAAGACAGGTTAATGATAGACCCTGCGGGGCTCTCCTCGTTGCCATCTGCTTGTTTGATCATGCGCTTTGCGATCAGCTGGCTTAAGCGTAGCGCGGGCATTAAGTTTTGGTTCAGCAATGTTCGAACAGAATCGTCATCGGCATCAAGTGGATCCGAGGGGATTACCTGTCGTGAGCCATTGACCAGAATGTCTACCTGGTCAAATGCGTCGAGCGTTGCCGAAAGCAGGTTGGCAACGGTCAGGCGTTCACGCAAATCGCCTGCGAAATAACGGATATTGCTGTCGTCGGCATGTTCGCCCAGTTCGTTAACCAAGCGTTTTTCGTCCATATCCGCAAAAACGACGTTCGCACCTGCATCTGCGAAATGACGGCCTATGGCCAGACCAATGCCATTGGCACCGCCGGTGACGATCGCGGTTTTGCCAGCTATGGAAAAGGACATGCGCTTCCTCCTGAGTTGCGGCGCAGGTTAGCCGGGATCACCGGCGGGGGCGAGAGGCCCTGATAACTTTGAACCGATTGTCACCGGTGACTTCTTCGACGCGGGCAAAAGACTCGCTCAACGTCGCTTCGTAAGGCAGATGGCGGTTTGCCACCATCCAAAGTTCGCCCGAACGCGCCAGATTGTGCGCGGCAGACCGGATAAATCCCTGACCCAATCCGGGATCAGCGTCGCGGGATGTGTGAAATGGAGGGTTCATTACAACGGCGTCCAGCGGCTCGGCTGCGGTCCATTTAAGTGCATCTGCCCAATGGAATTTTGCGCGAGGGTCTTTCACATTGGTTCGCGCGCAACGCAGCGCTGCATGATCGGCTTCTACAAGGTGCAGGGTGACAAGGTTTTTATCTCTCAAGAGATGGGAAGAGAGGTACCCCCAACCCGCTCCTAAGTCGGCTACTTTGGCGCCAAGGCGCGGGGGAAGTGCCTTACTCAGCAACTCCGAAGCCGGATCGATACCGTCGGCGGAAAACACTCCCGGTACGGTATTGAACCCATCGACGGTTTGCATTTCCGGTGCGGCCCAATCGGCAAATGCCTGCTCGTTAGAATGAAACCAGAAAATTTTCCCATGGGCCTTTGATATTGGGCCTTCGACCGAAACTTTCTTTCGGATGTCTTTCAGAAGGCTGTCAATGCCATCGATTTTGGCGCCGTCCACTACGACCAAGTGGCTGGCCCGACGACAAGCCTGACATATCATGGCTCGAGCCAACTCCTTCGAACGAGGCAAAAAGACTACAGCATCATGACACGTTGAATCAGCCTCGGCGATCGCTGCAAAGCCAATCGAAGCGAAGTGGTCGTGAAACGGCTTGAATGGTTGAACCACTTGCGATCCCAAAAATTCTTTGGGTAAATCATTGGCTGGGGTTGCGCCAATGAAGGACACTGGTTGCGACAAAGTCAGGCCGTTTTCAATGGCAAGGCTCAGGCGAGGTGACATATATGGATCCTACAAGCGTAGTGAACAAGGGCGATCAGGCTCGGTTCCGTCTCACTCTTCTCTCTCCATTGTGCATTGCAGGGGGTGCTGGTGCCGACGCGCAAAATCCATCACCTGTCCAACTTTGGTCTCGGCGATCTCATGACTAAACACGCCCACGACGGCAACGCCCTTCTTGTGAACGGTTAGCATGATTTCAAAAGCCTGCGCATGAGTCATGCCAAAGAACCGTTCAAGGACGTGAACAACGAACTCCATCGGGGTGTAGTCGTCGTTTAGCAACAACACTTTGTACAGTGGTGGGCGCTTAGTCTTTGGGCGCGTTTGCACCAGGACTGATGTATCGTCGTCCTCGTCCGATTTGTCAGACATGATCCACGGGGTTTCAAACATTTCTTGTGAGAATCCGATTCAGGCTTCGGTTTATTTCACGGCTTATATAACGTCAGTACCGTCAGAGGAAAGAGGAGCCGGGCGGATTCGAGATGGATGAGAGATTGACCACCATCGGTTTTGATGCGGACGACACGCTGTGGCACAACGAACGTTTCTTTCAACTGACACAATCACATTTTGCAGATTTGCTGGTCGATTATGCTGAACGTGATCACCTGATGGATCGACTGTTGGCTGCGGAAAAGCGTAATATTCGGCACTATGGCTACGGGATCAAAGGTTTCACCTTGTCGATGATTGAAACCGCAATCGAAGTGACTCGGGACAAAGTACCCGCTTCGGTTATCCGGCAGCTTATCGAAGCCGGACAAGATATGCTGGCACATCCGATAGAGCTTTTGCCGTATGCCCGCGAAGCGGTCGAGGCGGTAACCGGGACCTACAAGGTGGTATTAATCACCAAGGGTGATCTTATAGATCAGGAAAGAAAACTGGCGCAATCGGGCCTGGGTGACCTTTTTGACGCCGTGGAAATTGTATCGGAAAAGACGCCGGATATTTATCGTGCTGTTTTCACGGAACATGGCGATGGGCCGCATTCCGCAATGATGGTAGGCAACTCGATGCGATCCGATGTGGTGGCCCCCATTCTTGCAGGGTGCTGGGGCGTGCATGTACCTCATGGTTTGGTTTGGGAGGTTGAACAGGCTGATACACCTGAGGACAATCCCCGTTATCGAGCGCTGACCGACCTAGGGGAGTTGGACGGCTTAGTCCAAGCGATACGATGATGTTGCTAATTGGTCCCAGTCAGAAAATTTTTGCCATGGATGAAACACAGTTTCAGTAGAAGTCCTCGATTTAGTAGATTGTTCCTCTCGGGGCGCAACATATAGGACTGATGCGACCTATCTGGGATCACCTATCTCAGAGCTTTCGGTTTATTTCAGTACGACACTGTGCTAGCCTTGACCTAATCAATAATTAGACACGCTGACCGGGAAAACTCGGCGGCTCGAGGCAGACAGAGGCAAAGATCGTGCAGGTTCGGCGGACAGCTCCGGCCCGGATGGGCTTACTTCTAATTTTGGTGTTATGGGTGTTTTCTTTTGCGCCATTGCAAGCTGTGGCGGCGCCATACGCAGCCATGGTAATTGATGCACGTACAGGAGAGGTGCTGCATTCCCGCAACGCGGACACCAGGTTGCACCCGGCATCTTTAACCAAAATGATGACGCTCTACATCGCTTTCGAGGCGGTAAGAAACGGCGAAATAACTCTTGATACGCCGGTACGCATCACAAAGAAGGCGGCCTCCGAACCGCCTTCGAAATTGGGGTTGCGGGCGGGGCAAACCATCGCATTCCGCTATCTGATCCGCGCGGCTGCTGTTAAATCGGCCAATGACGCGGCTACTGCCATCGGAATAACTCTGAGCGGGTCCGAGGCAGCGTTTGCCCGCAGGATGACACGAACCGCCAAAGCGATGGGGATGAGCCGTACTACGTTCAAGAATGCGCATGGCCTGACTGAAGCCGGGCATTTGTCGACTGCGCGGGACATGACCACATTGGGGCGTCACCTGCTGTACGATTACCCGCAGTATTACAATCTCTTCTCACGTCAATCCACTCACGCCGGAATCAAAACGGTTCCGAATACCAACCGTCGCTTGCTTGCAGCCTACAAGGGAGCTGATGGGATCAAGACCGGTTACACTCGCGCCGCAGGGTTCAATCTTGTTGCTTCGGCCAAACGTAAGGATGAACGGATCATCGCTACCGTCTTTGGTGGAAAATCCGGTGCTTCACGAAATGCGCGTGTGGCAGAGTTGTTGGATATGGGTTTTCGTCGTGCTCCTTCGCGGGCGCCAATCCGCAAGCCATCACGTCCTAAATATGCCGGTAATGTCGGTTTGGGAGAATTTGCCAAAGTTGCTGGCCTAACTGGGGCACCAGTATCCAGCTTGCGTCCATTGCTGCGGCCACGTCCGAACGCTGCGATGCAGGTTGCAGGAACCGTGGCGGAAACGGCTGCCAAGAACGGCGCCCGCATTCAGGATGGAATCGCTGCTGCAATAGCTGCCGCAGACATCAAATCAAATGACGATAATAGTTCAGAAGATGTGGTGCTGGCTTCTATAGAAACCGCGCCTCAGCCAGAACCCGAACCAGAAGTCGTGACGCGATTGTCGACCTCTGGGGGGCATTTGTGGGGCGTAAACGTGGGCCGTTATACGACCCGCTATGAGGCTGAGAAAGTTCTTCTAAAAACTGCGCTTTCCGAGATGACGACGCTGGAAGGAACCCTGCGCAAGGTAAACAAGAGCGCAAGCGGATTTGACGCTACGTTTCAAGGTATGACCCGCGAACAAGCCGATCTGGCCTGCCGCAGGTTACAGGCCCGCAATGTCACATGTTTCATGATAGGGCCGTCATAAGGCCTGGTAAACTACCACTCAAGGACACTGGCTGTGAGCGTGAGTTCACAGCCATTTTTGATTTAGGCTATCAGTCGAATACATGTCCGTGTTGGTATTGCTCGTCCTGACCTGCGGCAGCGGTCAAGGCCGCGACGTTGTCCTTGGTGAAGAAACCATCATAGTGATGACAGCGCTCGATATACTCGGTAATCAGCAGAGTGTTTTTCGAGTGTTTAGAGAATATTTGTTTCAGGTTGGGATCATCTTTGCATTCACCCACTACGTGCGCCAAAAACGGGACGCCCTTGTCCTTGAGCGTATTGACTACAAAGTCGACGTTCTTCTCACCCGCGCCATGATCTCCGTCCTGAATTTCAACAGCCATGTGATGTAGGCGGCGACCGAAGTTGCGAACGAAATCCTCGGTCGGCATCGGCAGTTTGGCAAATGAGTTCACAAAAGATGGAGTATTGTTCGCAGTGAACACCTTGGCAGGAGACTTTTTGTCATCATCGACATTTGGGTTTCGGTTTACGTTTGTAGACGAATTCATGTCGAAAATATTGTAAGCACCCCAAAAATAGTAGGGCACCATCGTCAGGAATTCGAGGATTGCGTCCTCTCGCTCGCCAGCCAAAACACGCGTGGCCAAATGATCGATTCCCAGCATCAGAGGTGAGATTTTGCTTTCCTCGCCAAAGCCCGCAGCCTCTTCTAACCGCGCCGTTTCCGACGCGCTCAGCAACACGCGGTCGCCCAGACCAAGACCGTCCGGGTCGTTGAAATCCAACGTCGAATAGCCGACGCGATTGCAGGTGAAATCAGATGGCGTCGTGAACCGGAAACCGCTTTGAGTGTAAAACGGGTTTTCCGTGTCGCCGTGATATTCGAAACGAATGTTTTGCTCTTCCAATGTGCTGGTAAGAGCTTCCAGATCGACCGCACCGAACACTTCGCCGACATAACGTGTTTGTGGTGTACCACGCGCCAATGGATACATTTGGTTAATTCGCGGGATGAAATCTTCGAATGTATCGCTGAGTGGCGCCATCACGATCAGTGCCGGATAGTCCGGGTGTGAATGCATGACCGCGAATTTGTGTGTTTTGCCCAGATAGCTGGCTGTGTGCCTGTACGGAGTCATCACGTAAAGTTCGACTAATGTGTCGAACAATGACGCTGGTTCGACTTGAATGATAATCGCCCTCATCGGTCCGACTTGATCAGCAACGCCGGAACTATTCCGTCGCTCATAGATTTTTGGAAGATATTCAGCAAAGAAGTCAGAGTTTTTCTTGTCGCCTCTGGGCTGATAGGACATCAGATCGAAAGACATTTTCAAGTCTCCTTGCTCAGCGCTGGTCGGATCAGGATCGGATCGCCTGGATTTCTAGTAATCTGAACATGCTCTTTCACACATGCTAGGGGTGGAAATTTCCCTGCGCAACAGCAGGCACTTAAATGCTAAAGATTGAACCCGGTTTTCTATTTGGTGAATTTCGTTACCTCGACGCCACCCTGAATCAAACTTTCTCGCACCGAACGGGCAATCTGAACTGCAGTGGGTCCGTCTCCGTGCAGACAAATGGTGTCGATCGACGTCTCCAATCGCTTCCCACTTTCCGTGATTATTGCACCTTCGTTCACCATTTTCAGTATTCGTGGGCCAGCAATGCCCGGTTCGTGAATAATAGCGCCGGGTAAACTACGATCGACCAAAGTACCGTCGTCGTTGTATGCGCGATCAGCAAAGATTTCGCCTACCCATTTGCAACCCAGCTCACGTACGGCCTTTTCCTGTTTTGTGACAGCAAGAACCATGATGATGATGTCAGGATCAACATCCAAAGCGCCCTGATAACAGGCCCGCGCCATGTCCACGTCGACCGAGCACATGTTCGCCAACGCCCCATGCAACTTGAGGTGTCGAACATTTGCGCCCACGGCCTGGGCCATTCCCTGCGCCGCGCCCAACTGATAGCGCACAAGGTTGCGCAAGGTTGGAAGCGGTATCTTCATGTTTCGGCGGCCAAATCCCTGAAGATCGGGAAACCCCGGATGGGCTCCTATTCCAACACCTTGTTCTTTGGCCACCGCCATGGTTTTAGCCATAACGTCGGGGTCACCCGCGTGTAATCCGCAAGCAACGTTGGCTGATGTTACAATCTTCAATAGGTTTTCGTCATCCCCCATGTTCCATGGGCCAAAGCTTTCACCCATATCGGCATTCAGATCGACTTGGGGCATTGTCAAACCTCCTTATTCATTGGCAGAGACCATTCCGCTGATCAATTGGTAGGACAGCAGGTCGGGGATGTCATACGGATCACGTATCAGCGGTTCGACGCGCGATGGTAGCTTTGACAATTCGGTCAGGTACGCACCTTGCAGTATCAAAGCTTCGTCCAGTGAAACGAATTCAAATTGCACTTTTGCTCCTGTCGGAGTCTGAGCCGCGCGCGGCAGATCACAGGGTATGACAGTCGCGATACGCGGATACCCTCCGGTCGTCTGACATTCAGGAAGCAGTATGAAGGGATTTCCTGAGCCGGTCATTTGGATATCGCCGGGCGTTATTACCTCGGACAAAATGTTTAGTTGCCCTTTGGCGGAAAAGCCTTCTCCCTCACTGTCTAGTTGCATCCCCATCCGGTTGGCGCGTGCGCCACGTTCAAATTCTGTCCGCGCGAACCGATCCAAGATTGTTTTGTCGAACAAAGGGGTTTGAAAGCTGGGCACAACCCGCAGCGTGCCCCCCGTGAATCTGTTTGCCGTGTGCAGCTTAACAGCAGCGTCGCCCGTAACCGGGTTGCAACGCAATTTATCCCCGACCTTGACCGCCTCACCGATATCCGCAGTCAAATGGGCTGACCGGGAACCCAAAAAGCGATTAGTTGTGAAGCCGCCGCCAACATGCAGATAACCATAGTTGCCTTGCTGAACAGCACCGATTGTCAGCTGCTGTCCTTTGAGTAACGGGTGTGACGCGTTCCATACAACGGGGTTGTCGTCTATGCTCGCGAACATTGGGGCCCCGGTCAAAGCAATCCAGATGTTTTGAGTTGCCTCAAACACACCACCCATACCGGCCATTTCCAAAGAGGCGCAACCCGGGTTTTGACCAAGCAGGGCAGCGCCTTCGTACAGTGCGAGCTGGTCCGCCGCGCCCGAACGCGACAATCCTTGGTCCAGAAATCCGGGACGACCAAGATCCTGCATGGTGCAAGCGGGACCGACGCTGTGAACGAGCAGGCTCATGTGTCGATATCCTCACAAATCGCGCCGCCGGAACCGTCTGAATTCTTGCTTTGAATTTCTATAAGTTGCTCTTTGGTGATAGGTTCGAACAACATTTCGTCACCGGGGTTCAATGCAAAGCTTTTCTTAGCCTCTGGGCGAAAGCAGCGAAACGCAGTTTGACCTACGTGACGCCAACCCGTTGGCTTTGGTCCTGAAAACAAGACCAGTTGCGAGATGGCCAGAACCAGTGCTCCTTCGGGAACCATCGGGGTAAGGTCTTTTAACCGTGGAATATCAAACTCCGGCTCCAGCGGGCCGAGATACGGTTGACCCGGCGCAAATCCTATTGTGAGCACCCGCACCCGGGTTCGGCTAAGACGTGCGATTGCCTCTTCGGGCGTAAAACCTGCAACTTTAGCGGTTTCGTCCAATTGAGGAGCAAGGTCGGTGCCATAAACAGTCGGTACACGCCAGAGTTTTCGACCAGAAGGAAGCGGCGCATTATGCCAGTCGCGCGCGTCCAAAACCTGTCGCAGCAAGTTAGAAATATCAGCGTGCGTCACCTTGGCCGTATCAATCCGGATATACGTTGACGCCAAGGAGGTTGAGGTTTCTTCGACGCCATTCCAGTTCAGGTTTTCTATCTCGCTTCTCAGCGCTAGTGCAGCGCGGTTTGCGTCTTCTGACATCTTATCTGCGAAAGTTACAAGAATACCGTCGATGCCAACGGTGCGAACCTGTGGAACAAGCGGCTTCTGTGTCATTCGTCCTCGGAGTTTTTGCGGAGAGTTGTCTCGCGGTTTGAGATGAACTCATCTTGGGCTCAGACGCAAGCTGTTGGGTCTAATTGCGGTGACGGATTTTGAATTCGTACTTTCTCAAAATGAGTCTTGAGGAGGCCAATTTCGAAGGAGCCTTGTATGCGGCCCTTGTTGTTACCCAACATGTAGTGACCGCATTTCGCCTGAGATTTTGCCCATGAGTGCCCTGCACATCTTTTACAAGGAAATTGAATTCTATCTTGGTACTTTTTCATTTTATAAAACTTTGAAACCAAACGAAAAATTACAAAAAGGCAAAAAAAATGCTCTGCATGTCTTTTTCTTCTTGCGGAAGTATTGAGTTGGGCTTAGAAGGCGCTTCACCGGG
>NZ_WQHX01000010.1 GCF_013035425.1 Ruegeria arenilitoris
AAATCACCAGATCGGGATCAATCTCGATTATCCGCTTAATCGCCTTGCCGACGCGAGGAGAATACACCACCGAACCGTAGCTGCCATTCAGATCCGATATGACGATGACATCCAACGCCGCCGCTTTACAGGCGAACAGAGCGGTCCAAATGAACGCCGCAATAAGGGCAGAACGGTTACGGGTCATTACAGTCTAATGCCGCCACCTCGGTGTCGTTTCGCAAAAAGAATGCGACAGGGTTCAAGTCGAACATCAAATCACCACTAGAACAATTGTTCTGTAGGATGGACGTTGCCAACGCGGTGTTTTTCACAACTTGGGCAATCTGCCTATCTGACAACCCAAGGCTCTGCGACAACCAGTCATAAATAGCACCTTGTGTTTGAAGGTCACTATTCAACGCAACCAAGCGCTGGTACGTGCTTGGAGAGAAGTGCCGCATTTTCTCCAGCATTTGAGTGGATTTCGCGAAGTTGGCATACTCGACCCGCCCTCCAGCATCGTTGTCGTTTAGATTGCTGCGGCGGATCAATAATGCGTCGGCGGGAATATCTCCATCGTTTGGCTCATGGTGCTTGGCTTTCTTATGCTTCAGTTTTCCGTCTTCGACCCAATACCAATAGGGTGTGAAGTCTATGTTTCCCACGCGGTCCTGCTGGCTAAAGATGAAATCGAGGAGAACAATCTCCGTAATTTCTTGCATCCAAAATGTCATCTGTTGATCACTGACATCAGGACCGAGATCCTTGTTGATCTGCCGGTCCTTTCGGCCTTCTTTAACGCCCTCTTCAATAGCCTCTGGCAGGGATTTTGAGGAACGCAAAGCCAAGAAAGCAGGCGTTTCCTGGAAATCACGGTTTTGGCCTTTCCCCCAACCAGACTTGCGGGTGCCGTTGATTTCCGAGCCGTATCGATGCCCAGGACTATCAAGCAGTACACCGTATATTTGCGTTCGATCCGAGGTGAACAGATCATCGGTTGGTTGGTATGAGTTTGGGTCGGCATCCGCAGCTGCGAAGACCCGCCAGCCTTCATGGTTCATGCGCCCGCCATGAGAGCCGCCAGAAATCGCAAGGCCAGGCTCTGCGACCTCGGAAAAATGCGTCTGGGCGTCCATGCTGCGCCAAACGGCGACTGGAACTTTGACAGTCGTGTCGAAGTACCTAGAAAAATGATAGTAAAGCAGCGACGAGGTGGAAAATGTTCCACTGGTGCCCTTTTGGTTCATGGTGGATTTGAATTTGGCTACCCTGTCCTTGGCCAGATCTTTCGCCGCCTTCCCCTCTTTGCAAGCGTTTCTCTCGAACTCAGAACGGTTCCCCGCGTAGGGCCCTTCCGAAATATCGTACACGGCCATACCTGGGCTGGTGCTCCAGGTTTTTGGGCAAATAGCAATTTCGGAGGCATAGAAATCGATCTCGCAATACGCGGTTTCTTCCTCAAGATCGCTTTTCTTATACTCGCCCGTTGGAACTTTTTCGATCCGAATACAGCGTTCAGTAGCGCCGTTGGGACTCTCAAATGTCGTGGCTTCACCTAGAACATCGTCGTTCGCCCACACGACGGTGGGTGCAATGAAAGCAAGTGACCACAGAAGAATGAACTTCATTTGGATAGTCCTCCCGATATCATTTGGGGCAAATCGCTGCCTGTTGTTCGGCGGAAATCTTCAAATTGGGGTCGACACTGAAGTTGGCGAATTTTGAGTCAATCCACTGGTCACACCCGCCTGAACACGGGGCCCCGTTTCGGGCATCATTCCAATATGCCTTGGCCCTGTCTTCCGTCCAACCGCAAAACTGAACGAGCGCCATTGCCGACAATGCCCCTGAGGAATGAACGCCCCACATGCAGTGCACCAGAACAGGGCCTTTTCCAGGGTTTTCAATCACCTCGTGTATGGACGCCATGACAGCACTGGGTCGGGAGGATCTGGCGCCTTGATAATCAAAGGATCCGTTTCCGCAACTGGTGCGACCGTATTGAGTGTTTTTGCCGAAGTCCGCATAAAACCCGGTTGAAAACCCCTCATCGCACAGGGTTTCGCGCTGAACTTTACTCAGACCCGTTCGATCCTTGTCACCGCCTTTGAAGCCAGAGCGATACAAAACTCCGCTCAAGACCGGGCGAAAGAAAGCGACGCCATCAACACCTCCGTCGCCACCCTTTGAAAGCATTTGACTGTTGCTTGGGCCACCGTTTCGACTGGTCACGTCAGAATTCGCCGCGGTTGCCAGAACACCAATGAATATGAGGGACGTCAAAAACCGCATGCCAGCTCCTTTCTATTTTTCAGCCTGTTATGCTCAAACTCTTCCCACTTTGTAATCTATTGGAGCGGCTCATTCTCAGCAGCCGTATCAAGTGCGAGATAGACTTTCCGACCTGAAGCTTTAAATCGGCCACACCAGGTTGATGATAAAGACGACCACGAAGTAGGCCAGAAAAACTTTCCAGTTCAATTGGTGTTTGTTTTCTTCGTTGATCACGCCGGCCGACTTCAATGCCAGGTTTGTTACAATTAGAGCGACGATGGTGACCGCCGCATGTGCCAAGTCGAAATGCAAACTAAAGCTCCCTTTTGCAGATGTTTGATTTATGAAAAATGTGTCAGCAGTCACCTGATGGCAGCATAGTTACATCTGAGTACCTTCCCTCAGACGTCGTGATCCGAGCACATGCACCAGTATCCTTGTTAAACCAGTACGAGGTCAGCCCTTCGCTGCGGACGAGTTCAAATCCGAGACTCTGGATGCCCATTTCAGCTTGGCCCGCTCTTGCCCCTTCAAATGACGAAAGATCGCTAGAGCTGCCCACAGTTGGTGCACTTGAATCCACTGATCCACCACTGTCGTCGCATGCTGCAAGCGCAGTAATACACGCTGTGCCGATCACCAATAGGACCTTGGGTTTCATCTGTTTTTCCCTCGCTTTTTTTGGACTAGCGTTCAAGGGTTTCTGATTGATCACCTATTCAATTCCGAAAATGACGTTGTAGTCGACTGAAGAGTTGCTGCGATTGATAACCTCCACAACATGATCACCAGATTGCCAAAGCTGTCCTCGATACTCCTTGTCCGCCGACATCAACCCCAACAGTTCAGAACCATCGGGGTTGCGAATAACGTAGTCCAAGGAGCCATTTCGCGGAGCAACGCGGACGTAAAGAAACTGTTCGTTCTTTGCACCGAGAAGGTATTGCTGCGACGCTCCGGGCGCGAGTTGGCCGACAAGTTCGGCGCCAGTGGAGCCGGCATCAAATTTGACACGCTGGCTACCAGTAGTACCGGCGGCACCTGCCATGGCGCCACCGCCATCATCCATCGCCTCGACAACCGACATCTCTCCAATGCTGCCATCCTTGTACGCGATGCAGCGCCAAAGTGTTCCGCCTGCGTCACGTAACATGACGAGCGTACCCGCTTCTGAGAACTCTGAGCTTTCAATCGTTCCTGATTGACCGTCTGGTCCTCCAACCTGCCGTAATTGGTCGATACACGCGTCATCGGCTTCTGACATTGCAAAAGCAGCTGTGCTCGCGATTGCGAACATGGGTGTGAGGAGCTTGAGTAAAACGAGTTTCATCAGATGGTTCCCTGTTGGCTTGTCCTTACAGATTTGTTCCTTAAAAAGCGGAACCTCACTTCGCTTCTCGTAACTTTGACAGAAATTCATCGCATGCCTGTGCGCTGCCGACGATCTCATCTGTTGTTTCAATTCCTTGCAGTGACGCCATCTCGGAATTAACGCGATTGAGGATCTGATCCGCTTGCTCGGCGGTGATCAGGTTCTCTGCTTGTGCTCCTTTCAATGTGGTGCAGACACCGGCGGACAAGCCTGTCGCAACGCCGACACCCACCGCGGCCCCGCCACCCAAGGTCATCGCCCCAACCACGCCGAGGACGAGCCCGATCACAATACCCAAGATCACTTTTCCCATGTTTTCCTCCCTTTTGGTGAGAAAGAGTTCAGCCTTCACTACTGGCGCAAACCGCGTAACCATCTGCAAATCAAGACCAGCGCCAACAGGTTGAGCATCGGTGCAAGCGCCGCGAACCACGGTTTGGCCGACTCCGAGATCAAGTCCGCTACAAGTATCCAAGGTAGTCCCAACGGCAGAAGGAACACCCCGGACAAAGGGTCTCTTTCCTGTCCCAACCAGCCAAATGTGCCCGTCAAGAATGCAATCAACGCCAACAGGTACAGGATAGCGAACAAGATGGTGGCTATTCTACAAACCAAGTCGAGCTTTCCAAAGAGCGAGCCAGTGCTGCACAGCCGTGCTCAGCTACGCACCAAACTGGTCACAATGCGCCTTCGTCGCCCAGGAACTCGATACCAGCTGTCGTGCCATCACTGTAAGCAATGCAATTCCAAGGAGCACGATCCTCGCCAACGCCTACGGTGACCTGTGTCCCCGCCTCGCTAAACGCGGATGAGAGCACCACGACTTGCGAATTGTTCGTTGTGCTGGCTACATCTCGCAAACACGCCTGCTGAGCGGGTGTGAGTTCGGCGGACGCACTGGATGTACTCGTATCGTCACAGGCCGCAAGCAGTGCGAAACAAGTTGCGCCCGCAGTCATCACCATCTTTTTAGACATTTTCTTCTCCCTCTGGTTCCGTTGAAATTAGTGAAATTGGATGGCTTGTTGGAAGTTCTCGCGTCAGAGCAGGCTATGAAACATACTTCGGCCCAGTAACTTCCCTTCCCAACAACTTGTCGCGGGGGGGTGGCGGGCGGAGCGATATTACTTTGACAACCGAGACCGCCGACAACGTGTGAAGGCTGAATGACGACAATGGCAGAAGCTCGAGCGAATTCTGGAGGGAGGCAGAGTACACTAAGTATAAGCATCGCGTCCTCCCAACGCTCAATTGTTGTAAAGTGACTTCCGACCGCCAGCACTCACTCCAGCAGTCTGAAGGGCCCGACAAATCGGGCGACAGCGACAACAACGGAGGTAAATAAAGTTATGTCGAATTCGCATGTTTGAATCTAATTTTTCATAAATCAATATTTTTTTCGCGCGTAAAATTCTTTACGCTCTCGTGCGATAGGCTTCTGCTTTCAAACAAAAAGGTAAGTGGGAGCATCCGTAGGGGCGAGTGCGTTCTCCTGAGCGGCGAAGCGTTTGAGGCCGCAAAGAAAGTAAGAATGGAGTGAAATATGGGATTTGGTGAGGCAGTTAAAACGTGTTTCTCGAAATACTTCCAGTTCTCCGGTCGGGCTATGCGCTCAGAATACTGGTGGTTCTTCTTGTTTGTGGTTCTCGTGAGTGCTGCTTTAGCTGTGGTGGATACAATCGTATTCGGGACCAACCCCGAAACAGGGCAAGGATCTCGGGTTCTGTCCTCTGTTTTCCAACTGGCCGTTCTCATACCAATGCTGGCCGCCGGTTGGCGGAGGTTGCATGATACAGGGCGACCTGGCTGGTACTTGCTGCTGCCGATGGCGCTCAGCATTACAACGCTTTTTGTTATGCTGGGCGGCGTAGCGTTCTTCTCGGTATTGGAGCAAGGGGCCGAAGACCCCGATACATTGCGAGGACCCGCGGCAGTTCTGGGCGTGACCGGTATTGTCGTTGTCTCAATTCTTCAATTGGTTCTGTCCATCCTGATGATCTGGTGGCTGACACGACCTTCGCAAGAAGGCGCAAACGAATACGGCGCACCTGTTTCCTAGCCTTGTTGTCTGGGTAACGGGCCGGAATCTCTGGCTGAATGACAGTGCGAACTACAACACCATGGAGAGAGAAAATGAGTTTCAAAACGATTTCCATTGGAACGCTGATGATGGTTATGGCGACCACAGCATCAGCGGAGTGGTCGTTCAACTCTGGGCCTAATCCCAATGCTTTTATTCAAACCGGAAACATGACCCTAGAACTTCAGTGCAACCGTATCCGTTTTGCTCCGGCTGGATACGAGGACAGCCAGGACATTGTTCAGAAGCAAGGGCTTTCCATTCGTTTTTTGAAGAACGGCACCACCGAAGTTGGGGCATTTCAGGTTGGCGCGGAAAACGCTGCCGTGCAGATCGTCGACAATTATCCCGTCGAGGTCAGTTTCAATAATCAAGAGGACTATAGTTTTGTACTGGACCAGCTTGCGGCCAATGCATCGGTTAATCTGTCGATGATTGATCAAGAGGTCAGCTACGGAATCTTTGACTTGAAAGGTTCAAGCGCGGCAATTCGGTCCCTTCTTTCTGCATGCGGTTCAGATACTAGCCAGGAGGCCTCATACGAAGCACCCGAAGGTATCGTTTATTGTGGTGGCGGGGCTATAAAACGCGTGATCGAACCCGTAATTTTGGACAGCCCGGAGGGAGAGTGGGACGCACGAGTAACGGTCAACGGCGAGTCGATTAGAGCCATGACGGCCTACAGTTACTTCGGAAACTCTGAGCCGCCGGCCGGATTTGTCGTCGCCCTCCTTGGGGAAGACAGGTCCGAGTTTCTGATTTTTAGCGATGGCTCGTCAAACTGGCTGGAATACGGGGACTACAGATATGATCAGTGCAATTGATGCCACCCTCCAACCGGCTTCCCAAAGAGTGCGCCTGTTGAAAGGGTTGGTTTTCGGGATTGTGCTGGTTTCGAGCCTAGTTTGGACCTCACCAGCTGTCGCGGCTGATGTTTCGCAACTTCCAACCAGTTTGCGGGCTAAGGTTGATCTGGCAGCACAGGCCTGCGCAGAGTTCAACGACGGTCAGTTTGACTTAGATTGGGGTGCGGTTGAGAGGGTCGATCTCGACGGAGATCTACAACCCGACTGGGTTCTGAATGAATCTGGTTTCGCGTGTTCGAGCGCCGCATCTCTTTATTGCGGAACTGGCGGATGCATATCGCACTTCTTGATTGAAGAGGAAGTTCACTCCTTGCTCAATCGAGGCTGGACGGTCGTCGAATTCGGGCGTCAACGCATTGTCCTTGCAGATGTCCACGGAACTAATTGTGACGGAATAAACCCGACGCTTTGCGCAACAGCCAGTGTTTGGGATGCGGAAGCAAAGACGTGGCGCTCGTCTGCTGGTGATTGGGAGTAAACTGTAATTGGGCACCGCAGATAAGCCTGAGAGCCTGTATGTTCGATGGTTCCTCAGTGGCATGCAAACCTGTGGGCAAACTTCCAAGCTTTTCTTTTATGAAATCAATGTCAGAAACGCAGCGTTATGAGCGCACCTAGATCCGGTCTCGGAAATTGCAACGTCTTGTTACGAACGTCCGCTTTTGACTGACAGCGGTCCTCTGGAGTAAAATGCAAATGACTGCAAAGTCCGCAAGCCGGTCGTAGCCAAGATTTGGGAGAGCGACCGCTTTTGGTGAAAGCGGTCGTTCCTGTTCGAAACTCAGAGTTTTCGGGGGTGAATGTCCGCTCAAAGCCCCTAAGCAGTCATCTGACATAAAGACTCAGATTACCGCTACGAGCCCAAAGCCGACAGTGTTTGCATAAGACCTCGTTAGACCTCGTTGTCAGTTCAATGAGCTAGAGTAGGATTTGGTCAGGCATCCTGTTTTTGCATCAAACTCAAGACCACCATACGTGTCGGGAGCTACCAATTCGGCGCGACTGAAGGATGCACAAACGCGGTATCGATTGTCGCTAATTTTTTCATAATGGTAGGGTAAATCCGTAAATGGATCGATCAAACGGATTGTATTGAGACCCTCAGAGCAGGTTTCGTCTTCGGCAAGGCTGTCAGGCAAAGTTTGATCAGCTTCGCCAGCAAGGCAAGGTACGTAGCTACGCGCGATCCTGGTAATATCTTCAGCTCTTACCCTGTCTTGCTTTTCGAGACGGCCGGCTTCCGGTCCGCCGGTCACTGCTAGACCAAGCACAATTGCAGTTAGTATTAACGCTCCAAGTATTATTGGAGCGACTTGACTACGCTGCATTTTCGTCAGCTCCAGTTTCATTCCGAAAGTACAGGAAAATGACACCTGCTATCATCAATACAACAAGCCCCTTCGATATTAACCGGATACCTAAGTCGCCATTCAAAAATGAGTAGATTATCCAAAGGGCGTCTCCAAGAAGGGAAATGGCTGCTAGGAAAAGCGTAATATAGCCAAACCATTTTCGAACAGCCGAGCGTCTTTTCCCGGGGTCGTTATCTGTAGCCCGAGTTATCTTTAGATTCAAAAAATAGAAGAGCGGACCAAATACGATCAGGGCGGCTACTGACCAACGCATCCTTTGAACACGGTAGCCTACCAAATGCTCGTTAATGGCTTCCAGTGGGTCGGGAAACCAACGGTCAATCAAGTGAAATGATAGGCTAGCCAGGTGCCAGGCTGCCATAGCCAATGCTGTAAACATCAGGCCGTAAATGAAAGCCTCTTTTGCTGATACAGAAGGGCGCGGGCGTGGAATGGGTACCTCAAATTCGTCGTCTGCCCAAGCATTCAGCGCCTCGTCAACCTCATTTGTAGCCCAACCTGCCGTTTTTAAAGCTCCAGCAATTTGCTTGCGGTCTTTGCCTAAACGAAGCGAGTCTCGAACGAATTCTGCTAACTGGTCTGACTTCTTCATTGTGTTCACCACACGCTTACTTGCGTGATGATTATTGCCTGTTTTTCAAGAAGTCGTTGATTTGGATCAATAGTTGTGAACTGGCGAGTGCGCGCTTCGCAAGGCTGATCCGCGAACTTGTGAACAATGGACACCTTCGAGGTCTTGTCAGAATAACTTTGCTTGAGCGGGGCAGGGCGGTCACATAGCTTCTGGCAATGACCAAACCTGTCTCGTTCAAATACTTTAAAACCAGCCCTGAGATCATTCGCCTGGCGGTGATGCTGTATATTCGGTTTCCGCTTTCACTTCGAAATGTCTAAGACCTGCTACACGAGCGAGGCATGGATGTAAGCCATGAAACTGTCCGTTATTGGTGGAATAGGTTCGGCCCGGTGTTTGCTGCGGAGATCCGAAGAAAGCGGGTTCAGCAGCTTCGCGCATTCTCGAAATGGAAGTGGCACGTGGATGAGGTTTTCGTGAAGGTGAACGGCAAGAGACACTATCTTTGGCGCGCGGTCGATCACGAAGGTGAGGTGCTCGAAGCTGTCGTCACGAAACGACGAAACAAAGCTGCAGCACTGAAATTCCTCAAGAAATTGATGAAGCGCCATGGTTGTGCGGAAGAGATCGTAACGGATCGTTTCGCTTCCTACAAGGCAGCGCTCAGAGAATTGGGTACGCTCGAAAAACAACGAACTGGAAGGTGGCTTAACAACCGTGTCGAGAATTAGCACCTGCCATTCCGACGACGAGAACGCGCAATGCAACGTTTCCGGCGCATGCGAAGTTTACAAAAATTCGCCGCCGTTCATTCCTCCGTCTATAACCATTTCAACCAGGAAAGATCACTCGCCAGCAGAGACACCTTCAAGCTGACACGTACCGCTGCTCTTGCCGAGTGGCGCGAACTTGGCGCGGGATAAAGGACAGCGTCACTGGCCTAACAGAGACGAGTTCGAATTCGTCTGACAGCACCCGCTGCGAGGTTGCGGCAGGTCAGGGAGGGCCACGTCATCGTCCACGACCACCATCTCGACCTGGTGGCCAAGCGAACGGGCGCGCTCTGCGGCCAGGCCGAAGTTCAGACGATCGCCGGTGTAGTTCTTGACTATTAGCAAACAGCCCGCGTCGCCGGTGACCGCGAGAATGCCCGCCAGCACGGCTTCGACCGAGGGCGAGGCGAAGACCTCGCCACACACCGCAGCGGTTAGCATTCCGGGGCCGACAAAACCGGCGTGGGCCGGTTCATGGCCTGAGCCACCGCCCGAGATCAGGGCCACCTTGGAGCGATCCCAATCGGTGCGGTGAACGACCTTAATATGCGGATAACCATCGAGCCGCGCCAGGGCCCCACCCGAACATGCAAGCAGCCCATCGATGGCTTCCTTTACCATGTCGTCCTTGGCGTTGACGAATTGTGCCATACTGTACTCCCCCAAGCTGCCGATGTGCTGGCAGTGCGCAAACTGCCCACCTCTGATAGGATGAATAGCGATTAAGTTCGAGTACTTGAGGTACGCACCTCAAGTCCAGATGTTTATGGCTGCCCAGTGCCGAGCGGACGCTTGCATAATGTCCAAAGCCCCGCATACTGCGGGATTAACGGAATGTTCGACGTATTGCAGTCCGATACCAGCCAATGCATCGCAAGGGATCGGTCACTCGGGCAGGGAGGCCAACTTTGAAAACGCGCCATTTCGATCGCATTGGCGACTGCGGTGTCACTTTGACGGAGATTGGCTTTGGAACAGCACCCATGGCCAATCTCTATCGGCCCGTCGACGTACAGGACGCCCGGAGCATCTTGGAATTGGCCGGGGAGAAAGGTTTTCGCTATTTCGACATTGCGCCGCTTTACTGTCTGAGTCTGACGGAGAACCGCTTGAAAGGCTTTTTCCGCGGCAAGCCGCGCGATGTAATAGTCGTCTCGACCAAGGTGGGGCAACTTCTGGACGAGTGCGGCGTGGAAGACCGGGCCGGAATCCGAAAGTGGTTCGACGGACCCTGCCGCCGCGAGTTCTACGTCTACAGTTATGACGGTGTGATGCGTTCGGTTGAGACCTCGCTTGAGCGGATGGGGCTGGATCGGATTGCCATTCTCTATGGCCACGATATCGACACCTATACCGACGGATTGCAGGATTCCATGGAACAACACCTTCGCGCCGTTCTTGGTGGCGGCCACAAGGCTCTCGTGGAGTTGAGAGAGCAGTGGGTCACTGCCGGGTTTGAGGCACGGACTGAAGGAATGGTGACCTGCCGAATGGCTGGTCGATCATGGCGACCGGGACATCATCCTTCTTGCCGGGCGTTACACCCTGCTCGAGCAAGAGGCGTTGACGCCCTTCCTTCCCAAATGTGTAGAACGCGGCGTCGGGATTGTCATCAGCCGCCCCTTCAACTCGGGCATTTGGCGACCGGTCCGCGCGAAGGGGGCGCATTACAATCACGATCCCGAGCCGGCCTAGATCCTCGACCCGGTGCACTGGATCGACCCGGTGTGTCAGCACCATGGTGTGCGCCTCGTCAACGTTGCGTTTCAGTTTCCGGCGTGCCACCCGCCGTTTTTTCGGAGATCCCGGGCAGGAAGGCACTGACCAAGATGACCTCGAACCTTGAACCCGCCAACGCAGTCATGCCGACCGCACTTTGGGCCGACCTGATGTCGGACGGCCTATTGCTGACAAATGCGCCAACCCCGTGAGACCTGCCATGCCCCTTGTCGATGCACACCAACACTACTGGAACCCCGCGCGAGGGGATTACAGTTGGATGCCGCCGGATCACCCGATCCTGACCCGGGTCTACGGCCCCGGGGATTTGCAGCATTCTCGCGAAGCGGTCGGTATTGACCACACCGTGCTCGTCCAGGCCGCAGAAAGCATCGAGGAGACCGAGTACATGCTCGGGATCGCCGACGCGACGCCCAGTGTCGCCGGTGTCGTGGGTTGGATAGATTTCGAGAACAAGGACCACCGGGCGCAGCTTGAGCGGCTTGCACGACACCCCAAGTTCAAGGGCGTGCGGCCGATGATCCAGGACATACCCAATGTCGACTGGATGCTTCGGGACGATGTGCAATGGGCCTATGATGCGGTGACTGATCTGGACCTTGCCTTCGATGCTTTGGGCTTTCCGCATCACCTCGACAATTTCCTGACGGTCTTTTCCCGCTATCCCAAGATGCGGGTGGTCGTGGACCATTGCATGAAGCCCCAGATCGGCGCGCACACCGAGGCGCGCTTTGCGCATTGGGCTGAGCGGATGACGCGCATCGCTGTGGAAACCGGCGCGTTCTGCAAGCTCTCAGGGATCATTACGGAGGCCAGCGAAGACTGGTCGGTGGATACCTTGCGCCCTTATACAGACCACGTTTTACAAGCCTTTGGGCTCAATCGCGTCATGTGGGGGTCTGACTGGCCAGTCTGTAGGTTGCGCGGTGAATACGATGCGTGGCACACTGCGGCACAGGCCCTCACCGCGCATTTGTCCGTGGCGGATAAAGCGAAGGTGTTCGGTGAAACCGCCGTCGCATTCTATCGCCTGGACATCTGAGACCGAGGTCCGATCAATAGGTTGCCCGTCCCCCTGACAGATCGAAAACACCTGATGTCGTGAATGAGTTCTCTTTCGAGCAGAGCCAGACAATCATTGCAGCGGCTTCATCGACTTCGAGAAAGCGCCCACGGGGGATCTTCGAGAGCATGTAGTCGATGTGTTCCTGTTTCATCTGATCGAAGATGCGGGTGCGGGCGGCGGCGGGTGTGACACAGTTCACGGCAATGTCCATGTCGGCCAGCTCTTTTCCCAGCGATTTGGTAAAGCCGATCACGGCAGCCTTCGACGCAGAGTAAGCGCTGGCGTTGGGATTGCCTTCCTTGCCGGCCACCGACGCGATATTCACGATCCTTCCATAGTTTTGCGCGCGCATTGTTGGAACCACGGCCTTGTTAACATGGAAAGTGCCCAACATGTTGATCCGCATTATGTCGGCGAAAACGTCGACAGGGTAGTTCTCGACAGTTGCGTTCGGTCCGGCGACGCCCGCAGAATTGACAACAACATCGATTCGCCCTGTTGCCTCCAACGTCCTCGCGCAGGCCGCGCCAACACTGTCCCAATCGCTGATGTCCACCTTGATGGCTAGAGTGTCGCCGCTAAGTTCCCTGGCTTTTTCCTCTGCCAGCGCAATATCCGTGTCCCATATCACGAGGCGTGCGCCACGGCTCCGCAACTCGGTTGCGACTGCCCCTCCGATTCCCTGAGCACCGCCAGTAACGATTGCCGTATGTCCATCGAAGTTACTCATGCCGCGTCCCATCCGTTTCGAATGCAATCATATCCGTCGCGATAATAGGCTTCTGGCGATTCCGCAAAATCCCGCCAGACCCGTGTGGCTGCGGCCAACTCGGGCAGTCCCCGTCCAAAGGCCTCAATCGTAAGCCAGCGGTCATAGCCACTGGCTTTGATGGCCTTGAATGTCTCAGCCCAAGGAACATGGCCGCGCCCCGGCACGCCGCGATCATTTTCGGAGATGTGGATATGCACAACGTCCCCGGCATTGCGGGCGAAGGCATCCACCGGGTCCTGCTCCTCAAGGTTTGCGTGGAACGTGTCGTACATTGTCTTGATGGCCGGATGATTGAGGCTGCGTGTGTAGGCGCAAAGATCACCCATCGTGTTGGCGAAGTAGGTTTCAAACCGGTTCACCGCTTCAAGAGCGATCACTTGCCCATTGGCTGCCGCGTGATCACCGACAATACGGTGTACTTCCCGTGCGCGCTCGAATTCCGCTTCGCTGGGGCCTTCACCAGAGAAGTGTCCGAGTGTCTGGTGCAAGGGACCTCCGATACCTTCCGCCCCAAGAGCCGCTGCGCAATCGACCAGCCATTTCAGATAATCCTCGCCGCGTTTGCGGTCGGCCGCATCCTCGCTGAGGATATTCATGTCCGGCGTGGGAATGACCGAGATTGCAGTCCGGCCGAGGTCCAGGGCATCCAGCATCGCGCCGGTTCTGGCATAATCATCCGGCGTCCCGGCAAAGATCGGAACCTCGACACCGTCGTAGCCAGTCGCCTTTATATCCTCCAGGAGACTCTTGTGTTCTTCCCCCAGGGAGGTCGTCCAAAGGAGCATGCAGAATCCGATTTTCATAAGAGTGTCCCCCGTTGCCGATGGAGAGCAGCATAGACCTCGATTGAACATCGTGAAAGTAAGATCTGAGGGGCGTACGTCAAAAAAAGATTGCTTTTGCAGCCTCAACCCGAAAGCATGACGTTAAAATAATGCAACAGCGGGAGGATGCAATGGACGGGAACGCTTTCCCAAAACTACACAATGCGATGTGGCCGGGGCTTGTCGGCAAGGGCGAAGAAGAGCCTCCGATTGCGCTCGACAAGATGCTGGATATGACTGCGGCTGCCGAGGTTGACGGCATCAAATTTGATGGCGTGGATCTGTTTTTGGCTGACCCGCATACATCGATCGATGTCGACGATGACGGGATCAAGGCGCTGGCTGACAATGTGGGCGGTCGCGGGCTCTCGATCGGGTCCGCGGTCGCGCCGGTCTGGCCGCCCGTTGGCGGCGGCTCTGCTATGGACGAGGGTGAGGGGCGCACCGCATTTCTGGCAGCCGTCGAGAAAGCCTGCAAGATCATGGGGCGGCTCCGCGACCTAGGTGTGCGGCAAGGCGGTGTTGTGCGTATCGACACGGCGACCGGTGTCAGCGAATGGGCCGAGGACCCGGCGGGCAATACCGCCAAGATGGCAGAGACGTTCCGCCAGGCCTGCGACATTGCCGCAGATCACGGCGAACGGCTGGCCGCCGAAGGCGAGATTTGCTGGGGTGGTATGCATTCCTGGAAGCACATGGTGGAGTTGTTCGAAGCAGTGGATCGACCGGAAGTTCTAGGCTTCCAAGCGGATCTGGCCCACACCATGCTTTACGCTATGGGATACAACGCGCCTGAGCACGCACTGATTTCCGCCGACCAACTTGACGACCAAGCGGCCCTTGACGATGCGCTCGGTACAATAACCGACGCGCTTCGCCCTTGGACCATCGATTTCCACGTCGCGCAAAATGACGGCACGGTTCATGGAAGCGGCAGCCACGACAAGACCGGCCGGCATTGCATGGCAACCGATCCGAACGGGAAGCTCGATGTGGTCAAGCATTCCGGCTTCTGGCTAAACAATGCGGACGGAACGCCCACGAAAGCGATGCGGCATATCTGCTGGGACGGCTGCATGTTCCCCAACGCAGTGCTGGAGGATCAGCAGACCTGGAACGATATCCTCGCCACCATGATCAAGGTGCGAGACGCCCATGGGTGGAGTGAATGAGATGAGCAAGAAAAAGCTAAGGGTTGGCATGGTCGGCTATGGGTTCATGGGGCGCACGCATTCGAACGCGTTCACTCAAGCGCCTCGATTCTTCGATCTCGGCTATGAGCCGGAACTTACGGCGGTCTGCGCGCGCAACAAGGAACGGGCTCAGGCGTTTGCGGATCAGTGGGGTTACGGCAGTGTCGAGACCGATTGGCAGGCGCTGGTGGCGCGAGACGACATCGACCTGATCGATATCGCCGCGCCAAACGACATGCATCACGACATCGCCATCGCTGCGGCTGAAGCGGGCAAGATGGTGATGTGTGAGAAACCGCTTGGGCGGACTGCTGTGGAGTCGGTCGAGATGGTGGCGGCGGTGGAAAAGGCAGGTGTGCCCAATATGGTCTGGTACAATTACCGGCGCATTCCGGCGGTAACTCACGCCAAGAACCTGATTGAATCCGGCAAACTGGGGCGGATCTTCCACTACCGAGCGCAGTTCCTTCAGGACTGGACGATTGCAGACGACTTGCCGCAAGGCGGCGAAGCGCTCTGGCGTCTGGACAAGGCGGTGGCGGGATCGGGGGTCACTGGCGATCTGCTGGCGCATTGCATCGATACTGCGATGTGGCTGAACGGCAGTATCGAAAAGGTTACTGCCATGACAGAGACTTTCATCAAAGAGCGGCGGCACAACCTCACCGGCAAGATTGAGGCGGTCGGCATCGACGACGCAAGTGCCTTCATGGCCCGGTTCGGCAATGGTTCGATGGCGCTCTTCGAGGCGACTCGCTATGCGCGGGGTCACAAGGCCCTTTATACGCTCGAGATCAATGGTGAGAACGGCTCGATCATCTGGGACCTGCATGATCTTCACCGGCTCCAGTATTTCGATCATAGCGACGAAGGCACGGAACGCGGTTGGCGCTCTATACATGTCACGGACGGCGACCACCCCTATATGGGCAATTGGTGGGTGCCAGGGCTTTCAATTGGTTATGCAGAGAGCTTTGTGCATCAGGTGGCGGACTTCATCGCCGGTCTCGACGGCACTCCAGCAGCGCCGACATTTGCCGATGCACACAAAACCGATCTGGTGACGGATGCGGTTCTGAAGTCGGCAGAAACGGGGCAGTGGGAAGCGCCGTAGCTTGGGCCAGAATTGGCTAGCGAAGGTCCTTCCAGGGCGCTTCGCTGGCCACGTCGACCAACTCGTATCCCTGATCGCCGACGCAGGGCCCGAGAATGGCAAGAAGCTTGGCGTCGTTGTAACCGACGTTGAAACTGGCATGGACGACGCCGGCGCCGATGAAAACGCTGTCACCGGGGCCGAGAATCCGCATTTCCTGATCTAGCCATTGTTCGACCTTGCCCGAGATGCAGTAAATGACCTCTTCCTGATCGGGGTGTTTGTGGAAGTCGTGCCCATTGCCGGGCGTGATGTTCACTTCGATCACGGTGAGCTGCCCGGCACCCGTGGAGGGCGGGTGCGACATCCACCGGAGCTTGCCCCAGTCGAGCTCTTCGGGTGGGGTGTCGGCAGACATCATGAAAGTTCCTGTCATTTCTTCTCTCCGATTTCGGTGAAGGCGCGCGTTTGTGCGACCAGAGCGGTTTCCGAGGGCAGACGCTCCATCGAGCTGGCACCGTAGAAGCCCTGACAGTCCTTCGCTTTCTCCAGCACATAACTGGCGTCGCCCGGCATCGCGATCGGGCCACCGTGGCAAAGAACGATGACGTCCGGGCTGGCGTCGCGCGCCGCTTCGGCCATCGCGTCGATTTCCCTCACACATTGATCGAGGTTGAGCGCGGTCTCGGCTCCGATATCACCGCCAGTGGTGAGGCCCATATGCGCGACGACAATGTCAGCTCCGGCGGCGGCCATCGCGTGCGCCTCGTTCGGGGTGAATGCGTAGGGCGTTGTCAAAAGGTCTTTTTCCCGCGCGGCGCCGACCAGATCGATTTCCAGGCCGTACCCCATACCGGTTTCTTCGAGATTGGTGCGGAAGGTGCCGTCGATCAGCCCGACGGTGGGGAAGTTCTGGATGCCAGAGAACCCGAGCGCGATCAGATCGTCGAGGAACTTGTCCCGGATCATGAATGGGTCAGTGCCATTGACGCCCGCCAGAACCGGTGTGTTCCTTACGACTGGCAGAACCTCCTTCGCCATGTCCACCACAATATCGTTCGCGTTGCCGAAAGCGAGCAGGCCGGCCAGCGACCCGCGCCCGGCCATCCTGTAGCGTCCGGAGTTGTAGATCACGATCAAGTCGATACCGCCCGCTTCCTCGCATCGTGCGGAAAGGCCCGTACCGGCTCCACCGCCGATGATCGGGCGACCCTCGGCGATCTTGGAGCGAAGGCGCGAGAGGATTTCGGAGCGGGGAATAGGCATCAGATGATCTCTTTCAGGGCGGTCAAAGCGGCGTCGGCGAACGCGGTCGTGTTGAGGTTGTGTGGCACAGATACCAGACGGCGGCTCTCCGTCGGGATCACGTCGGCCTGCAATCGGTGGGTCAGGGCGGCCAGCGCCTCGGGGTCGTGGAACGGCTGCCCCTGTGCGTCAATGGCAGAGACGCCGCCTTCGGGGATCAGGAAGCGCACCGGGCCGGTCATCGCGTTCAACCGCTCTGCGATCCAAGCGGCGAACTTGTCATTCTCTTCCGGTGTCGTACGCATCAGCGTCACTTGCGGATTGTGGACATGGAACGTCCGGTCCGCGAATTTCTCTGGGACGGTCTCGCGCGCGCCGAAATTCACCATATCCAGCGCGCCGACGGAGCCAACGTAAGGGATGCCTGTCCGGATCACTGCGCCGAACCGGTCCTCCGTCGCCGGGAAAACGCCGCCCACCAGCATGTCAGCCACTTCGGTCGTCGTTAGATCGAGCACGGCTCCGATCAGGCCGCTGTCGACGAGCTTTTCCATCGAGCGACCGCCGGTCCCGGTGGCGTGGAACACGAGCGGATCGAAATCGACTGCAAGCGCGTCCGCGACATGGCTGACCGCTGTCGTCGTGACGCCGAACATAGTCAGGCCGATGGCGGGCTTCGCATCAACAGCCGGCACCTCGTTCAGCATCATGCCGACAAGCGCATGGGCTGCGTTGCCCAGGACGCGCGCTGAGATGCGGTTCAGCCCCTGCACGTCGGTGACAGAGTACATCATCGCAATGTCGCTTGGACCGACATAGGAACCGACATTGCCGCTGGCGACCGTCGAGACCAGAACCTTGGGTGTGCCGACGGGCAGGGCGCGCATGGCAGGGGCCAGAAGTGCGGTGCCGCCGGAGCCGCCCGCGCCGATCAGGCCGCCGATCCAGTCGGCTTCGCGCACATAGGTCTCAAAGGCCAAAGCCATTGCGCCGACAGCGACCCCCCGATCCGTTTGGGTTAGCACTGCCTCGGCCCCATCAGGGTGGTAGGCGGCAACGGTCTCGGCCGAGATGGTGGCGCTTCCCTGACCAGTGGTTCCAAGATCGATGGTGCGCACCTCCAACCCGGCCGCGCGGATCAGCTGGGCAATGTATGAGAGCTCCTTGCCCTTGGTGTCGAACGTGCCTGCTACCCCGGCAATCATTGGCGCCAGCGGGCCATCTCGGCTTCGACCTGTGCGCGATCCACGATCCCGGCATCCGAACCCAAACCGCTGGCGACAAGCGATGCTGATGCCGTGCCTAGATGTGCGGCCTCCGTCAAGCTGCGGTCGTCGGCGAGCCCGGCGATGAAGCCTGCCGTAAAGGCATCCCCGCAGCCGGTCGTATCGACAACCTTTATGTCATAGGCGGGGACGTGAATGCGGTCTTCGCCATCCGCGATGATTGAGCCTTCGCTGCCCATGGTCAGAACGGGGCATTTCACGCCGCGCGATTGGAAGAATCTGATGTTTTGTTCCACGCCTGAGATGCCGCTCAGAATCTCCGCTTCTTCGATGGATGGAATGAAGTAGTCGATATGCTGCAGGAGTGGTTCGACGACCTGCCATGTGTCCGGCCCCGCCCCCACGAGGTCCCAAGTGGTCACGCAGCCTGCCTCCTGCGCGGCCTTGAGAAGTCGCGCGCTGGGTGCGCCATCGAGCTTAGCCAGAAGGCCGGTGCCGCCAAGGTGGAAGAAGCGGCAGTCGAGAACCTTGCGCAGCATGTCGTCAGACACGTCGAAGTGATCCGAAGCGCCGCGGCAGTGGAGCGCTGGGCGCTCGCCATTCGGGCGAACATTGAGGATTGTGGCCGAGGTCTCGACACCTTCGAGCCGCTGCATGAGGTGGCAGTCGATGCCAAGGCGGGCCATGTGGTCAAGGACGAAATCGGCCTTCTCGTCGTCGCCCACGGCTCCAACCGCCTGACAGTTCAGCCCGAGTTTCGCCAGATCGACAATCGTGCCCCCCGCCGTGCCCGCAACCGTCAGCCGGATCTCGTCGATGAAATCGACATTACCGCCTTCAGGGATCGCCACGACCGGACGCCCCAAAATGTCGAGAATATAGAGCCCTACAACGGACACATCGAAGCGACTCATCTCAGGGTTTCCAGGTATTCAACGTAGAGAAATGCGGTCCCCACGCCGAGCGCGGCGGCGACACCAAGGATAACCAGCACGATGATAACAGCTTTCCGAAGGGCACTGAAAGGCACGCCTTCCCGGCAAAGCGGCACAAGGTTGAAGGCCAGTGCGCCGATCACCACCGTCACGCAGCCAATCGAGAAGAGCTGCAACGAAAACGGCTGGAAGATGAAGATGATCGAGATGACGCAAAGTCCGATGATGCACCGTTCAATCAGTTTCGCCTGTGCTGCGGTCATGGCGCGCTCCTTAAAACCTGTTCGTCTTCCGTGAAGATATGCGTTGTGTCCGGCGGGAACCGTGTGTGCATAAGGTCGCCTTCGGACAATGGCACACGCCAATCTGTCACAAGTCGCAGATCGTGATAGCCGTCATGCATGTGGGCGAGGGTCTCGGCTCCCATCGGTTCGACCATGTCGATCTTTGTCGACAGGCTGTCTTCGGTGGGCTCAACGCTCATCTCGAGGTTTCGTGGCCGAATGCCGAGTGTGACTTTCGCGCCTGGCGAGAGTTTGGATACCGCCGGATCGACCTTGATCTTCAGTGACTGCTCGCCCTCGAACGCGAAATCCGCCAAGCCGTCGCCGTTTGATCCCTTCAGGGTCGCTGGGATCAGGTTCATCTGCGGTGTGCCGATGAAGCCCGCAACAAAGAGGTTGGACGGGGATTGGAAGACGTTGTGCGGCGTGTCGACCTGTTCGATCCGTCCATCGCGCATGACGGCAATCCGGTCGGCCATCGTCAGCGCCTCCAGTTGGTCGTGGGTCACAATGACGGTAGGGCGGGACAGGTCTTGCAGGACCTCCTTGATCTCGCCACGCATTTCCTCCCGCAGTTGCACATCGAGACGTGAGAGCGGTTCGTCGAAGAGGAAGCACTGCGGGTCTCGGATGATCGAGCGGCCGACGGCAACCCGCTGTTTCTCACCTTCGGCGAGTTGGCTTGGCGTGCGCTTCAGGATGCTCTCGAGCTGCAGGGTCTTCGCGACCTGCGCCACGCGCTTTTCTATCTCGGCGCCAGAAAGCTTCTCGGCATGGAGAGGGTAGGCAAGGTTATCGGCTACCGAAAGCGACGGATAAAGCGCGTAGAACTGAAACGACATGGCCACGTTACGTTGCCGCGGCGCCAGTTCGTTTACCCGTTTTCCACCGAGCATGACGTCGCCTTCCGTGGCCGCTTCAAGCCCCGCGACCATTCGCAGGGTGGTTGTTTTCCCGCAGCCCGACGGACCGAGCAGACAGAGCACTTCGCCGTCGCCCACGTCCAGGTCAATGGCATCGACGGCGGTCAGCGACCCGAAACGTTTGGTGAGTTTATTGAGTTTGATCGTCATTATTTCTTGACCGTTCCGAAAGTGACACCGCGCAGAAGCTGGTTCTGCAGAAGGAATGTGACGAAGAAGATCGGGATAAGGAACAAGGTCACGATCGCCGCCAGCAGGCCGTAATCCACGCCCACTTCTCCACCAAGCGTGCGCGCCATTGCGACGGGCACGGTCCGCGTCTCAACCCCGGTAAGGAGGAGGGCAAAAAGGAACTCGTTCCAAGTCAAGATCAGCCCGAATACGAAGGTGGCCGACAGGCCCGCAAGGACTTGCGGGATGCAGAAGTTAAAGAAAACCCGCCGTTCGGTCGCGCCGTCCATTCGGGCGGCATCCTCAATTTCGGGGTTCAATTCATCAAAGAAGGATTTCACCAACCAGACCGAGAACGGAATGTTGAAGGCGGTGTAGAGCAGGATGATACCCCAATAGCTGCCGGCCAGACCGCTGAGGCGGAACATCAGAAAAATCGGGATAATCACGACAATCGGGGGCATCATCCGGGTAGTGAGGATGATGAAGAGATAGGTGTCGTTGCCTTTCAGCGGATAGCGCGAGAATGCATAGGCCGCGATTGTGCCGACGATCAGGGCTAGCCCCACCGAAGTGAATGCGATGAAGATCGAGTTGAAGAAGTAGAGGCCCATATCGGTCGCTTGGCTGCTGCCCGTGGTAATCGACGCGCGATAGAAGACGCTGGTGAAATTCTCGAAGGTGGGTGTAAAGAACAGTTTCGGCGGCACGGCCAAAGCGTCCGTTCGAGTCTTGAAGGCAGTCAGGATGATCCAAAGCACAGGGAAGAAGTATATGAGTCCGACAACCGAGGCGACCGCTGTGTAACCCCATCCGGCCTTGCCGATTTCGCGATGTTTTCGAGCCATCAATTCACCTCCTCGGCGCGCCGGTTGACGGAATAAAGATAGAGGTTGGTCAGCACGATCACGATGAAGAGCACGAAATAGGCGAGTGCTGAGGATTGACTGGTTTTGAAGAACTGGAAGGCGGTTCTGTAGAGATATACCGCGATCGTTTCGGTCGACGACCCGGGTCCGCCTTCCGTGATGATGTAGACGATATCGAAAAGCTTGAATGTCTCGATGGTACGAAAGAGCACGGCAAGCAACAGGAGGGATTTGATATAAGGAAAGGTGATAGTCCGGAACGTGCGCCATTTGCTGGCGCGGTCGATCTCTGCTGCCTCATAAAGGTATTTCGGAACCGACACGAGCCCGGCCAAAACCAGAAGCATCACAAAGGGCGACCACATCCATGCATCAGCAATCACGATCCCGATAATTGCACCTTGTGGCGAACCGAGCATGACGAACGGCTCCGAGGTGAACATGTTCAACACGTAACTCACGACTCCGAAAGTCGGCTCGTAGAACAGCTTGAAGAACACGCCGACCGAGACGAATGACAACATCATCGGCGTCAGTACCAGCATCAACACGATACGGCGCATGGGAAAGGCCTTTGCAAACAGCAAGGCCAGCAGAAAGCCGACAATCAATTGCAAGAGAACTGAGGAGCTAACGATGATTGCGGTTGTCTGGAACCGTTCCCACACCTTTTCGTCGGTCAAGACGTCGCCGTAATTGTCCAGCCCTTTGAAGCGCGGAACACGTTGACTAGACGCCTTGTAATTAAAGAAGCTCAAGCCAAAAGACCAAAGAAGCGGGAAAATATTCATCACGAAAAGGATCAGTATTGCGGGCGTGACCAGCAGCGCCCCCCGCCGTTTCGGATCGAGTAGCCAAGCGCCAAAACCGCCTTTGGTAGATGCAGTGTCCGCCATATGAAGGGCCGCCCTCGTTAGGAGAAATCTGGGAAATCAGGGCCCGACCGAAGCCGGACCCTGCGTAGAGTAACCGCTTACTCGATGAAACCGATGTCTTCGAGAAGCTCCTGCTGGAACGCTGCGACGTTATCCAAGGCTTCCTTGGCCGATTGCTGGCCGGTGATCGCCTTGTCGAACTCTTCCTGTTGCTGGGTTAGCATTTCGAAGAATTCAGGGATGTGCCACACGTCCTTCTGCCAATCGATCATCTCGACATGTGCGCGGTTCCACGGGCGTAGATCGTTGTATTCCGGCATGGCCATTACGCTCATCAGACCGGACTGACCACCATTCGCCACGGCAGCGAGCTGGGTCTCGGGGTTTAGCCACCACTTCACGACATTGAGAGCTTCGTTCACGACCTCGTCTGAGTTCCAAGTGGTCAGAACGAAGGGCTGTCCGCCGATATTGCCGGTCCGGTCGATCGAACCGTCCGCCTGGCGTGTGCCCGGGGCGGGGCCGAAAGCCGACTTGTCGTGCACGGTCGACGCACTCGGGTCGAGCACAGGTTCGCCCAGACCCACCCAGTCGATGATCGCCCCGACCTTGCCCTGCATGTAGAGGTCCTGGATCACGAAGATGTCCATCTGACCGGTCTGCGCGACAGGCGGCATGTACTGGAGATAGCTGAGGTACTCATCAAAGGCCGCAACGGACACATCCGAGTTCACCACGCCTTCGGCTTGGGCCTCAGGAGCTTTCGATTCATCCCAGATGTCGCCGCCTTGCTGCCAGATGAAGGCGTTGACCTGCATGGTCGAGAAGTCATAGCCCTTGCCGGCCTGATAGGCGATGCCGTAGAACGGCTCGGTCAGTTCTTCGCCCGCAAGCATCTCGCCGGCATCGCGCTGGAAGAACTCGCCGATCTGCCCCCATTTCGTCCAGTCCGTGTCCTGCCAGTCTTCATAGGAACACGGCAGATTGGTTCCGTACTGCTCCTGGAACGCGGCCATTTCACCTTCGTTGCAAAAGATGTCCTCGCGGTAGAAGGTGACATAGGTGTCCGGGAACTGTGGGAAACCGTAATAGTTCACACCGGGTGCCGGCACCTCGCCAGCTTCTTCAAGTTGTGCGCGGGTCCGGTGCGGGTATGTCGAATAGGCTGAAACCAGTGCCGGATGCAGGTCCTGCATGATCGCCGTCAGTTCGGGGTCTTGGTTGATCTTGTCGGTCAGGTTCATGTAGTACCCGCCTTCGACAAATGCTCCCAGCCACTGGCTGTCGGTCACAATCATCTGGTATTTCTGTTCGCCCGATGTCAGCGAGGCCGCGACGCGTTCGTAGAAGCTGGGCCACGGGATAAAGTCCATATCAAGCGTCGTGGTGTGACCGTCCGGCGAGGTATATGTCTGGTCGAAATGCTCCTTCATGAAGCGTGTCGGCGGCCAGTCCGGCGCCGCCATTGTGATCGTGACGTCGGCCGACATGGCGGGCGAACCGCTCAGTCCTGCCCCAAGAATTGTAACACCCATCAGGGTGCTCATAAGATTGATTCTTTTCATAGTCTCCTCCACTAGTTGGCTTTCTTTTTCAGGCTTTTTCTTGCTGCTCTCCCGCAAAGCTATGTGGCGGCGTGCGCGGCACGCGCGCCGGTTGATGGATCGAAGAAATGCAAGTTCCTCGGGTCGAATTTGACGGCGATCTCGTCGCCCACTCTGAACCTGGCCGCGACCTCTTCACGAAGAACCATCTTCATGTCGGTGTCTCGGGTTCGAATATCGATAATCGTGACATCGCCCAGTGGTTCGGTAAGGTGGATCTTGGCCGGGATGCCACCTTCCTCTCCGTTGGCCAGCGCAATGTCATGCGGCCGAAGCCCGACGACCAGCGGCTGCCCGCTGGAGACACCCGGTGCCTCCACGGGCTGATCGAGGAAGGGCAACGCGATCTCACCGTCGCTTGGAGCGGTCGCCGTCACGAAGTTGATTGGTGGTGAGCCGATCATGCCGGCCACATAGGTGTTTGTCGGCGCACCGTAGAGATCGCGTGGTGTTCCGATTGCGACAACCTTGCCTTCCCGGATCACACCTACCCGGTCGCCCATTGTCAGCGCCTCGATCTGATCCGGCGTTGCATAGAGCATAGTCATACCAAGCTCTCTGTGTAACCTTTTGAATTCAGTTCGCATCTCATCGCGAAGCTTGGCGTCGAGATTGGTCAGAGGCTCGTCCAGCAGTAACAGCTTCGGGCGTCCCACGATGGCGCGCCCGATGGCCACCCGTTGCTGCTCGCCGCCCGAGAGCGTTGTCGGCTTGCGCTTGAGGGTGTGTGTCACCCGCAAAAGCTCGGCCACCTCGCCGACGCGCTTTTTAATGTCCGACGCACTTTCACCCGAACGGCGCAGAGGATGCGCCAGATTTGCTTCCACTGACAGGTGAGGGTAGAGCGCGAAGGTCTGGAAAATCATCGAGATGCCGCGACCCTGCACCGCGCTTTCGGTGACATCGCGACCTGCGAAGTGTACCGAACCGTGTTCAAGCTCTTCAAGCCCCGATATAGCGCGCAGGGTGGTTGTCTTGCCGGAAGACGAGGGGCCAAGAAGGCAAAAGAACTCGCCATCGGCCACGTCGAACGACATCCCGTCAAGCGCCAGGACCTTGCCGTATGTGCGCCGCAGGTTATTGACCTTCAACTCCGACATATGTTCTCGCCCCTCATACCCATGTCTCTCCCCTACGGTGCTTCATGCACGATTTGTTCAGCCTCAATGCAGATTGTCGCGCACGAAGATTTCGATCCGAATCCGCTCCTGTTTCTCATTCACCGGCGTGCCGTCGGTGAGGTGCTTCAGTACGCGGATGGCGCTGCGAACCTCATGGCTCGGGTCCTGCACCAAGACCGCGTCGACCGTACCGTTGATCAATGCGGCGCGAGTGTGCTCCGAAAGCTCTGTAGTCACCACGCACATGTCCTGCTTCGCAGTTTCGATCGCGTCGATGACGCCCCTTGTTCCGCCCCCTAGACTATAGATCCCAATCACGTTGGGGTTTTCTGACAGCAGATTTGAAAGCTTCTCTTCGACCAGCCCCGCCAGTTCCTCACCCTCGATCCAGGGAAGAACGTTCAGTTCAGGGCATTCGGCGCGCATCACCTGTTCAAAGCCCATGCGGCGCTCCACATGGTCCCGCAGCGTGCCGGAGCCTGCGACGACCGCCACATCTCCGGATCGGGGTGAGACAAAGCGTTTCAGCAAACTGGCGGCAACCCGTCCGGCAGCAACGTTATCGATGCCGACAAATCGTTCGCGCTCCGAATTCGGGATGTCGGAGATAAACGAGATCACATGCACGCCGCGCTTGCGAAGCGCCGTAATAGCATCACGCACGATTCGGCTTTCTACCGCGACCAATGCGACCCCGTCGCCGATTTCCTCGCCCAAGTCGTCAATTGCGTCGACGATCGCACGTGGATCGAGCGGCGGAACGGCGATGGAATTGATCCGGATGCGTTCTTTGGAGGCCTGGTGTTTTGCTGTCTCGATCTCGGCGCGGACGTCGTTGAAGAAGGCGGTTTCACCTGCAGAAACAATAAAGGTGAATGTATAGGACCGGCCCCTAGCAAGATTGGCGGCCGTCTGGTCGCGTACGAAGTTTAAACGGTCCATCGCTTCGACCACACGTTGGATCGTTGCCTCACGCACGCCCTTGCGTTTGTTAAGCACGCGATCCACCGTCGCAAGGCTTACTCCAGCCTCTTTGGCTACGTCCTGCGCAGTCACACGTGTCATTGATCCTCCCTATTGAAAAATCTTGAGGTATGTCGTGATGTACGTCAATCAAATTCGTAGCTGAAGTTGAATGGCGAAGGGAGGGGACAGATGCTGATTGGAATTCCCAACTTGTTGACACCCGATTTGTTAAGACATCTCAAGGCGATGGGTCATGGTGATGAATTGGTAATCGCAGATGCGAATTTTCCGGCAGAAGCTTGTGCCGCGCGAATCGAGCGTCTCGCGGGTGCCAGCGCAACTGAGGTTTTGAGGGCAATCCTGACGATTATGCCTCTTGATTCCTACGTCGATCACCCGGCCCGCACGATGCAGGTTGTCGGCGACCCTGACACCGTTCCCGACATCGTAGCCGATTTCCAGAAGATCATCGATGAGACGGCGGATCATCCCGCCAAGATCAGGGGCGTGGAACGGCACGAGTTCTATGTCGAGGCCCGCAAGACCTATTGCATCGTACAAACGGCCGAGACACGTCTCTATGGCAATATCATCCTGCAGAAGGGCGTTGTGCCGCCAAGCTGATCGACGGTGAACGGCTACGGCAATTGGACTTGCAAACTGCGGTGCAAAGCGGGCTAGATGTGGGTTGCGTAAGAGGAGATTCACGCGATGCAAACAAAGAAGATCATCAACGACGGAGACGACGCGGTCGATGAAATGCTCGACGGGATACTTCTGGCGCATGGCGACACATTGCGCACCTCCGCAGACTCGGGCCGGGCGATCATTGCGCGACACGGGCCACGTGACGGCAAGGTCGGTTTGGTCATCGGGGGCGGGTCGGGGCACGAGCCGACCTTCGTCGGATTTGTGGGGCAGGGGCTGGCGGACGCGGCGGCGATTGGAAACGTCTTTGCCTCGCCCCCGCCCGATCCCGCGCTAGCATGCGTCAAGGAGGTCTCCGGCGGCACAGGCGTGCTCTTCATGTACGGGAACTATGCAGGCGACGTTATGAATTTCGACATGGCGGCCGAGATGGCGGCGATGGACGATATCGAGGTGCGCACCGTGCTGACCACAGATGACGTGGCCTCGGCCCCGCGCGACGAGATCGAAAAACGGCGCGGTGTGGCGGGCAACTTCTTCATCTTCAAGGCGGCGGGAGCTGCGGCAGATGAGATGATGAGCCTCGACGACGTCGAACGCGTGGCGCGGCATGCGAATGCGCGGACTTACACCATGGGCGTCGCGCTGAGTCCGTGTTCGCTGCCGCAGACGCGGCGGTGGAATTTCGATCTGCCTGAAGGCGAGATGGAAATCGGCATGGGCATTCACGGCGAGCCGGGGATCGAACGCGGACCGATCAAGCAGGCCGACCAGATCGTGGACGAAATGATGGACCGGATCTTCGATGAGATGGGCGCGGCAAGCGGCGATCGGGTCGCCGTTCTGGTCAACGGTCTGGGAGCAACACCGCTGATGGAGCTTTATATCATGAACAGGCGGGTGCAGGCGCGCCTTGAGGCGGTCGGTCTTTCGACCCATGCCACCTGGGTCGGGAACTATTGCACCTCGCTGGAAATGGCTGGCGCCTCGGTCACGCTCATGCATCTCGATGACGAGTTGCAGCGCCTGATCGACCGGCCTTGCCATTGCGCCATGTTCCGGGTGGTCTGAGCGATGGACGGCAATGATGTGAAAGCAATGCTGCTGGCCGCCGCCGACGCGATGGACGCTGCGCGCGATGAGCTCTGTGCGCTCGACGGCGAGATCGGGGATGCCGATCATGGCGTCGCCATGGCTGGCGGTTTCGGCGCCATCCGAACCGCTCTGGTGGAGCTAGACGGTGTAGCGCCAACCGAGGTATTGAATGCCGCGGCGAAGGCGTTCCTGAATGCCGTCGGCGCCTCCTCAGGTCCTCTCTATGCGACCGCTTTCATGCGCGCCGGCGCTGCGGTGAAGGGCAAGGACGTGCTCGGCGACGGGGACGCTCCGGGGCTGATTGTTGCGATGGCCGAGGGAATTGCGCATCGGGGCAAAGCCGAGCGCGGCGACAAAACCATGCTGGATGCTTGGGGGCCTGCCTCGGACGCAGCGACGGCGTCCGCGGGTAAACCTGCCGCCACCGTTTTCCATGCCGCGGCGGACGCCGCTGAAATCGGGGCGGAGGCCACCGTCGAGATGCAAGCGAGACTGGGCCGCGCCGCACGCCTCGGGGCTCGCTCGCTGGGGCACAAGGATCCCGGAGCGGCGTCAGCCGCGTTGCTTCTCCGTGCCATGGCAAGAACCTTCGAAGAGAGCTGATCGGCGCGTTCGCGTCAGGTCCGCCGTTGGCCACCGGCGAAATGCCATTTGCCCGAATCGGGCTAACGCGCCCACTCTTGTAAAAAGAATATCAGCCACCGCCGACCAAACGACGGTGGCGCAAAACGGGAGGAAAGAATTGGATATTGCATCGCCCATGGGGCGCGTTTCAGCTTGGTTCGAAAACTTCAGAAAGGCCCTCGAAAACGTTGTTGCCAAAGCGTTGAAATCACTTGTCGTGGAAGAGTTCTATTGGCGTGATCTCGTCTCTTTCACATGGAATATTAAGACTATGGAAAGTCGGAATGCGATCGCCGATATGGTATTGGCCATGCTGGGCGATGCGCATCCGAAGAACTGTAAGATCGATGACCGGTCTGCCGGTTGCACGAAATGCATCACCTCTCCGGAGGGACGGCCTGGTGAAACCGACTCGATCTGATTTCCAGTAAGGCGCGAGTGTAAAATGACGGTGGCAGATTTCTGGATCGGCACAAGTTGGAAGATGAACAAGACGCTCGTTGAAGCCGAGAGCTTTGCGAGGGCGCTTGCGGCAGCCGACGCCGATTGCGACGATCGCATCCAGCGGTTCGTAATTCCGCCCTTCACGGCCGTGCGCGAGGTTGCGCGGATTCTCGACCAGACTTCAGTTCTGGTGGGCGCACAGAACATGCATTGGGCCGATGCGGGTGCTTGGACCGGCGAGATCTCCCCAGTCATGCTGGCCGATTGCGGACTGGACATTGTCGAACTCGGCCATTCCGAGCGCCGCGCCCAATTCGGTGAGACCGACGAGACGGTCGCCTTGAAGACCGAGGCGGCGGTGCGCCATAGACTTATTCCGCTTATTTGCATCGGCGAGACGCTAGACGAACGGGAGAGTGGGCGCGCCACCGAAGTGCTGGGGGCTCAGGTGCGCGCCGCACTAGGTGGACTTCGCGGTGACCAGAAAGCGGCGCCGGTGATCATGGCCTATGAGCCAGTTTGGGCCATTGGTGACGGCGGCATTCCCTCGACCACGGATTATGCAGATGCGCGTCACGCCGAGATAATCGCTTTCGCAACCGACATTCTGGGCCGACCCGCGCCTTGCCTCTACGGCGGGTCGGTCAACTCTGAGAATTGCCAAGACCTCATCGTCTGCCCGCATATAGACGGGCTTTTTATCGGTCGGTCGGCCTGGAATGTCGACGGGTATCTCGGCATCCTTACTGCCTGCGCGGATGTCATCTGACGTATCGAAAGGACACTTCATGAAGATTGCGATTGCCGGAGACAGTGCGGGCGAGGGGTTGGCGAAGACACTGGCCATGCACCTCGCCAAGACCCACGACGTCGCGGACGTGTCGCGAACCGAGGATGGGCCGGACGCCTTTTACGCGAACCTGTCCGATCGCGTCGCTTCGGCGGTGATCGCGGGCGAGTACGACCGGGCGATCCTGGTCTGCGGGACGGGCATCGGTGTCGCGATCTCGGCCAACAAGGTCCCAGGCATCCGAGCGGCGCAATGCCACGACACCTACTCAGCCGAGCGCGCCGCGTTGTCAAACAATGCACAGATTATTACTATGGGCGCTCGCGTAATTGGCCCGGAGCTCGCGAAAACCATTGCCGAGGCCTTTCTGGCCAACACGCAAGATTTTGACGAGAACGGCCGTTCCGCTGGAAACGTCAACGCGATCGGCGACGTCGACGCGAAGTACAACAAGGTTTGAGATTCGAGTGCTGCTAAGTAAGATCAACGATCAAAAATCATCCGCTTCGGCAGCTGGACAACAATTCCGAGGACCTAATCTCGGAAATAATCCAATGCATGGTCTCGGCCTGTCCTGATCTTACCGGGGTCATGTCAGAAGAACTTGTCTTGAGCGGGGCAGGGTGGTTGGGTGGATTTTGCCCACGACCAGACCTGCCTCTTTCAAGTATTTCGAAACCAGCCGTGAGATCATCCGCCTGGCGGTGATGCTGTATATTTGGTTTCCGCTTTCACTTCGAAATGTCGAAGACCTGCTGCACGAGCGAGGCATCGATGTCAGCCATGAAACCGTCCGCTACTGGTGGAACAGGTTCGGTCCGGTGTTTGCTTCTGAGATCCGAAGGAAACGGGTTCAGTAACTCCGAGCCTTTTCAAAATGGAAATGGCATGTGGACGAGTTTTTTGTGAAGGTGAATGGCCAGCGACACTATCTGTGGCGGGACGTAGATCATGAGGGCGAAGTGCTGGAAGCCGTTGTCAAAAAGCGCAGAAACAAAGCTGCAGCATTGAAATTCCTCAGGAAATTGATGAAGCGGCACGGAAAAGCGAAGCCGTCGTTACAGATCGCTTTGCTTGCTACAAGACTGCGCTCAGAGTTTTGGGAGTAATCGAAAAACAAACGACGGGAAGGTGGCTCAACAACCGCGTCGAGGATTCGCACCTGCCGTTCCAACGACGCGAACGTGCCATGCAACGCTTCAGGCGCATGCGAAGTCTACAGAAATTCGCCGCCGTCCATTCTTCCGTATACAACCACTTCAATCACGAAAGATCTCTCACCAGCCGAGACACCTTCAAGCTGACGCGCACCTCCCAGTCTATCCCGCCGCTCCATCGACAGCTTAAATCTAGTAAAAAGCGAACTGAAAAGCGCCAGTAGGGCATTCTACTAAGTCTTTTGAGGCCTTATCGAACTAGTCGTTGATCGGAGAACTTGTCCTTCCAGACAGTACCCCGCGAGATTTAGACGTGGCTGATCACCGTTCTTCAGCCCCAGGATTTGAGCGGCAGCAATGGGCTCGATGCGGTAATCCGAGCCCTTTTGTCGGATGTCCACAAAGCGACAGAAACCGGACTCTCAATACCAGTCGGCACGCGGCAACGGCTGCTTGGACGTCTCACTGACCGCTTTAGCTAGAACCGGACTTTGTTATAATCAGGATCTACGCCCGGGTTGCGGACAAAGTTGCCATTTAACGATGCAGCATGATTGGCTGCCTGCAGCCCATAGCGGACATGCCCAACCTGAAGACGGACGAGAAGAATACATACGTTGCACGTGCAATGGAGACCTTTCTCCAGCACAATGCAGACGATGTCTTTCGTCAAAGGCAGGGTGGATGACAATTAGGCGCGAAGAGGCCTGCCAAAACCAATGGGCGGTTGTCCGAGAAGAGGCTTCGTATATATCGAAAATCTAAGCGTCGCTAGGGCTCACAACTTGAACTTGCCGGGGAAAAGGCCGCACAAAAATCTTCGGATAAGTTTAACAGAGCGCCGTCGCGAAAAGCCCTGCATATCTGTAAGATAATTCACCCACATACCCTCCATCAAAGCCAGCGTTCCACTAGTGGCATCGTCCACCAAGTTTGCGTCACGCCCGTTTTGTTGGGCTATTTCCGAGAATGCAAGCCGCAAGGTCTCGACAAGTCTGTGATCTTGAGTGCTGCTGTAGCGGGCAATGCCTGGGTGTGAGCTCGCGATGCCCCGGAATGCATGCCAGATTTTTGTACTTCTTGGATTGAGCAGAGCTTCGGACAGATCGGCCTCGATCACAGCCATCACTCGGTCTTCGGGCGACGCATCCGGGCCCAGATCGGTCATTCTGTCCATCTCGGAATAATATTGGGCACTGAAATGCTGGGCCGCTGCCGTCAGCAAATTGTCCTTCCCCCCGAAATGCAAATGGATCATTCCGCGTGATAAACCAGAACGCTCGCAGATGCGGCTGACCGTGGTATCGGTAACTCCAATATCCGCGATAGTGTCCAGAGTCGCCTTGATCAGAAGCTGCTTTTTGGCCTCCGGATCACGCTTCGAACCACGCTTTCTTCCTTTTAAGCTTTCCACTTTACCCAATAATTCCAATTGCTTGGTGGCATCCCGCAGGTCTATCTCACAGGAAGATTGACACGAAAGACCGTTCTGGCGCAACATTTAATGGACGATCGTCCATTAATGACTCGTGAAAATCGAGAAGGGAGGTGGGGTGATCTTTCGTAGCGAAGCATCCCGGGGCTATACCCTCAGCGCACCGGCCACCGCTTATGTGGGCTTTCTGGTGGCGGCTCCATTGTTGATCCTGATCGCCTATTCGTTCTGGACGCAAACCTACGTAACACTCGATAAGACGCCGACGCTCAAAAACTATAGCGACGCGTTTGCTGATCCTCTGGTTCGACACCTAATGCTAAGGTCGATCTGGATTGCAGGGGTGGTCACTGTCGCAACCGTCGCACTGGCTTATCCTATCGCCTATTTCATTGCGATGAAGGCACGGAAAAAGACCATCTGGCTTCTGCTTATCACTATTCCGTTCTGGTCCAGCTATCTCTTGCGCGTATTCGCCTGGAAACTCATCCTTGGGTTCAACGGTGTAATGAATTCTGCACTGCTGATGCTTGGTCTGATCGACGAACCGCTCGACTTCCTTCTCTACAATGAATTTGCAGTCGTGCTGACGCTTGCTCATGCCTGGGCACCATTTGCGATCCTGCCGATCTATGTTTCATTGCAGAAAATCGATCCAAGCCTGTTGGAAGCAGCCACCGACCTCGGCAACAGCCCTTTTCAACGCTTCGTGCGGGTGACGCTGCCGCTGACCATCCCAGGGATCATTGCTGCTTGCCTGATCATCTTTATCCCGACTGTAGGCGATTATGTAACGCCAGCACTGGTCGGCGGGTCGGACGGGAAGATGATCGCCAACCTTATTCAGGTGCAGTTCGGGGCCGCCAACAACTGGCCACTCGGCGCCACACTGTCACTGATCGCGATGCTGTCGGTTGGCTTTGTCGCCATAGTGTTCGTCATTACCGCCACTCGGCTTGGGAGGCGGATCAGATGAGACGTCCTTCGACCCTGACAGCCTACGCTTTTCTGTATTTGGTTTTTCTTTACCTGCCGGTTCTTTTTCTGCCCTTGTTTTCGTTCAACAGCGGCACAATCGTTGCCTTTCCGATCAAAGGCTGGACGCTGGACTGGTATCGGAAGCTTGGCGAGCAGGATACCTTGATCCAGGCCCTTTGGAATTCGCTTGGCGTTGGCACCGTCGTCGCACTTTTATCTACCGCCATGGGATTGTTCGCTGCCCGAGCCTTTGTTAGGTACCGGTTTCGGGGTCAACGCGCTGCAGAAGGTCTGGTGATGCTGCCTTTGGTTATACCGGGCATTATTGTGGCTTCTTCAATGTTGGTTCTGTTTCTGTTTATCGGTCTCAAGCCGTCTTTGCTGACCGTCGTTCTGGGCCATACGTTTCTTGCGCTGCCGTTTTCCGTCTCGATCCTGAAGTCTGCGTTTGACGACTTCGATGCGTCGCTGGAGGAAGCATCTTACGATCTGGGCGTCGGCGTGTTCGACACTTTCCGCCGCGTGACGCTACCGGTCGTTTCCCCGGGTATCGTAGCCAGCTTGCTGGTCACGTTCACAGTCAGCTTCGACGAATTCGTCCTCGCCTTTTTTCTGTCCGGCAACCAGCCAACTTTGCCGGTTTATATCTGGAGCCAAATCCGTTTTCCCGCCAAGCTTCCCAATGTGCTGGCGCTAGGCTCCATCTTGCTGCTCACTTCGGTTCTACTTCTGGTGCTTGCCGAGTATTTCCGCCGCCGCTCATCCGCATCAGAGGTCCGATGACAGTCAGAAACATCATAGAACTCAGGGGCGTTGAAAAGCGCTATGGCCCATTCCTGGCGGCTAGCGGGATCAATCTTGATCTCAAAGAAGGTGAGTTTTTCTCACTCCTCGGTCCATCGGGATGTGGCAAGACCACGGTATTGCGGATGATCGCGGGATTCCAGGAGCCAACCAAAGGCACCGTGCTGATCGACGGCCATGATATGGAAGGTGTGCCTGCCAACAACCGTCCGACTAACATGGTATTTCAGAGCTACGCTATATTCCCGCACCTGAATGTTGGAAACAACGTAGCCTATGGATTGCGCGGCAAGGCCCCCAAGGCTGAGATCGACCAGCGCGTAGCCGAAGCCCTAGAAATGGTGGAGCTGGGCGGTCTTGAGGATCGCGGCGCAAGTGAGCTGTCAGGGGGGCAGCGGCAAAGGGTGGCGCTCGCCCGTGCGCTGATCATGCGACCCAAAGTGTTGTTGCTGGATGAGCCTTTGTCGGCTCTCGACAAGAAACTGCGCGAGCAGATGCAGTTTGAAATGCGTAACCTGCAGCAATCGCTAGGCATCACCTTTGTGATGGTCACACACGACCAATACGAGGCGATGACAATGTCCGACCGCATCGGCGTGATGTTCAATGGGCGGCTTAAGCAGGTGGATACGCCAACCACGCTTTACGCGCGGCCCTGCGATCAGCAGGTTGCCAGTTTCATCGGTGAGATGAACATTTTGCCAGCTCAGTTGCTGGAAGAAAGTGGCGGTACGCTTTCAATCGACGCGAAGGCCTTTGGTCAAATGGAGATTGAAAGGAATCCCAACGTCGCGACCAACGCCAGAGATATGAACATCGGCATTCGGCCAGAACAATTGGAAATCACCGCTGAAAAACCCGAGAACTATCCATCAACTGTTCAAGGCACGGTCAGCAATGTCGCATTCTACGGTGAGAATATTCACTACCACATTCAGGTTGCGGGAACCGACAAGCCGATCTCGGTCTCGGTTCCAAACTATTTTCACACGGTTGATTTCAATCGCGGCGACGCAGTTTGGCTGGGGCTTCAGGAAGCCAGTGTGATCGATCTTGGTTCCAACACAGAATAAATCAATGGGAGGATAAAATGAAACTTCAAGGAATAGCGGCCTTCGCATGTGCGACGGCTATAAGTACAGGAAGCGCCAGTGCCGGTGGAGCTGATCTAACGGTGTTTGATTGGTCGGGATATGAAGACCCGGGCTTTTTTGCCAGCTACATGGAAAAATACGGGAATGAGGCGCCAAGCTATTCTTATTTTGGAAGTCAGGAAGAAGCCTTTACGAAACTGAGTTCGGGTTTCACGGCTGATTTAGCGCATCCTTGTTCCGATGCAGTCCGGAAATGGGTCGCAGCCGATCTGATTCAGCCGCTGGACGAAAGCAAACTGACCAATTGGGCCGATGTACTGCCGGAAATCAAGGAAGTCGACGCCATCGTTCTGGACGGCCAGCTTTATATGTTGCCGTTCGAGTGGGGAAATACCGGTCTTATCTATCGCACCGACAAAATCTCTGCTGACGATATCTCGCTGCAATTGCTGGCGGACCCGGCCTATGCAGGTAAGATCGCCATCCCGGATGCCGCGTCATCGGCATATGCCCTGGCTGCGCTGGCCACTGGAAACGCGGATGACTACACCAATCTGAGCGAAGAGCAATTCAAAGAAGCATCTGATTTCCTGCGCTCGATACACCCGAACATGCGCTTTTACTGGTCCGATGCAGGTCAGTTTGACCAGGCCATGACCAGCGGTGAGATCGAAATGGGTTGGGCCTGGAACCAATCAGAACTGAACCTGATCTGGAACGAGGTGCCCGCAGCTATGATGCGAGACGTCGACAAAGGTATCGCGACCTGGGCGTGCGGCTATGTGCATCTGAAATCATCCACGACACCGGTCGATCAGGTATATGATCTGTTGAACGCGCTTACTGACCCGGCCAGCGGTCAGTACATCATCGACAACTGGGGGTACCCACATTCCAACGCAAAAGCGTTCGAAGTTGCCGATCAGGCCAACATCGAAGCCTATGGTTTCTCCGATCCAAAAAGCTTTTTCGAAGGCAGCTTGTTCTTTGATGCGGTCAACCCCGAGCTTGAGGCAAAAATGCTGGCGGAGTTCGAACGGATCAAAGCCGGCTTCTAATACAACCACATTTCCGGGGTCGTTGGGCTCCGGATCCCAAATACAGGAAAACGCGTGAACATGTTGGACGCGAACCCATATTCTATGCTCTTGGAACCGGTTCAGATCGGGCCAGTCACAGCCAGGAACCGCTTCTATCAAGTGCCTCATTGCACTGGGCTGGGACACCTCCGGCCACGGGCAGATGCTGCCGTCCGTGGGATGAAAGCAGAAGGCGGTTGGGCGGTAGTTTCCAATCAGGAGACCGAGATTCACCCGACCTCTGACCTGTCTCCTTTTGCTGAAGGGCGGTTATGGGACGGGCGCGATGTGCCCGCGTTGCGGCTGATGACGGATGCGGTACATGCACATGGGTCACTGGCGGCAATCCAGCTGGTTCACAATGGCAATCATGCGCAAAACCTGTTGACCCGCGCTCCAGTTCTTGCACCTTCCGAGATGTCCGTCGACACGTCGCATCCCAAGCAGGCGCAGGCTATGGATAAGGCCGATATTCGGGAATTCCGCCGTTGGCACCGCGAGGCTGCCTTGCGCGCGAAAGACGCCGGATTTGACATCATTTACGTCTACGCCGGACACAACATGACTTTGGCGCAACATTTCATGCTGCCGCATATGAACCAGCGTAGCGATGAATATGGTGGGTCGCTCGAAAATCGTGTGCGGCTGACACGTGAACTGCTGGAAGATACCCACGAAACCGTAGGCGACAGCTGCGCCGTGGCATTTCGCTTTGCCATTGATGAGATGATGGGTACCGGGGGCATGCAGGCCACAGAAGAAGGCCGCGCCGTTGTCGAGCTGTTGGCCAACCTTCCTGACCTATGGGATGTTAATGTGGCCGACTGGTCCAATGACAGTGCCACAACGCGTTTTCAGCCTGAAGACGGGTATCAGAATGCGTTTTTGTCCCACGTCAAACAGTTCACACGGAAACCGGTGGTTGGTGTCGGTCGTTTGACGTCCCCCGACATGATGCTGTCGATGGTCAAACAGGGAATTGTCGACCTTATCGGGGCTGCGCGACCTTCCATTGCGGACCCGTTCATTCCGAAAAAGATCGAAGAGGGTCGCATTGACGAAATCCGTGAATGTATCGGCTGTAATATCTGCGTGTCCTCGGACAATCTGGGCATTCCGATCCGCTGCACTCAAAATCCCACAATGGGCGAGGAATGGCGGCGCGGTTGGCACCCCGAGATTATCGCACCAAAGAAGAGCAACGCGGATACTTTAGTTATTGGCGGTGGCCCTGCCGGTCTTGAATGCGCGATGCAATTGGCAAGGCGTGGATACCAGGTGACTTTGGCCGAAGCGGCAGCTGAATTGGGCGGCAGGGTTGGAAAAGAAGCCAAACTTCCCGGCCTCGCAGCTTGGTCCCGCGTCGTCGATTATCGCCTGAACGATCTGAAACAGCGCGGAAACGTCCAATTATTCACCGACAGCAGGCTTGATGGTGATCAGGTGGCAGAGCTTGGCGTCGAACACGTCTTTGTGGCCACCGGCAGCCATTGGCGCACCGACGGCATGGGCCGTAGCACGCAACGCCATATGCCTCAGATCGAGCAAAGCGCCAATGTACTGACGCCTGATGACATCTTGAACGGCCTTCTGCCTCCGGATGGGCCGGTGATGATCTATGATGATGACCACATCTATCTGGCAGGAGTGATCGCCGAAAAACTGGCGACTGCAGGATACCAAGTGGTCTTTGTCACCCCGGAGAGTTTGGTCTCAGCTTACGCCGTAAATACTTTGGAGCAGCCTCGTATTCAGGCCCGTCTGATCGAGCTTGGCATCGACATTCGCTGCAATCAGGTATTGGCCGCTGCTGAAGGTGACATTGCGCGCATCCGGTGTACCTTTACAGGTCGCGAAACGGATGTGCCGTGTGCCTCGACAATTCTGGTCACCGAACGCCAGCGTGAGACGACGCTTTATGACAGCTTGCGCTGGCTCGGGTTGAAAACCCTCGAACTTATTGGCGATGCCGCGTCTCCGGGACTGATTGTGGACGCAGTCTTCGCGGGCCACCGCGCGGCCCGCAATTTTGAACGCCCCAAGGCAGAAGCAGACCAGGATTGGTTTCGCCGCGAGATAATCGATTTGGAGGAAACGAGATGAACAGCCGACCGTTTGAGTTGGATGCGTTAATAGCCTCGCACCAGTACGGCCACGCCCTGCCGCGCGGTTTCTATACCTCGCAAGACATCTATGACTATGACATCGCCCGCGTCTGGAACCGCAACTGGCTTTGGGCAGGGCATGTCAGCCAAATCCCAAACTCCGGCGACTACTTCCTGTTCGACTATGGCCCCGAGAGCATCATCATTGTTCGCGACCGCGATGGTGATGTTCGCGCCCACCTGAATGTCTGCCGCCATCGTGGATCTCGCGTCTGCACTGAACAATCTGGCAACTCCCGTGTTCTTGTTTGCCCCTATCACGCTTGGACATATGAGCTATCGGGAAAACTTCGCGCAAGCCATAACATGGGGGAACATTTTGACCCGTCCAAATTCGGGCTCTTTCCCGTTCAGGTGAGTGTCTTCAAAGGCTTGATCTTTGTCTGTGCCGATGCAAATACACCATCGCTTGATCCTGTCCTCAGCCAACTTTCGCCACTTGTCGAGCCCTATGGCTTTGAAGATCTGAAAGTAGCGCATACAGCGTCATTTCCCGTTCCGGCGAATTGGAAACTAGCGGTGGAGAACTATCTGGAATGCTACCACTGCGGGCCAGCCCACAAAGAGTATTCTCGTTCCCATAGCCTGAAATCGCCGCAAGACATGGTTGGCTTGATCGAACCGCTAAAGGCGAGGGCTGTGGAAGTTGGGCTGTCACCTGATGAATTGGCGCTTGTCAGCGACGCTGCACTCACCCCGTTCACCAGCGGGTACTATCGGCGATATCCGCTTTATCCAGGCTACAAAACCGGCAGCAAATCGGGCGAGGCGCTTGCGCCATTGCTTGGAACGTTGAAAGGCTTCGACGGTGGCGCAACTGACTTTGACATTGGTCCTTTGAATTGGTTCCTTATTTATTCGGATCACATGGTCGGCTACCGCTTCATTCCACGAGGCTTACAGGAAACCGACATTCAGGTGGTCTGGCTGGTTCGCGCTGACGCCGAAGAAGGGCAAGACTACAACAAAGAAAACCTGACCTGGCTTTGGCATGTCACATCTTTGGATGACGAACGCATCATTCGCTACAACCAGTCCGGCGTAAATTCTCAATACTTCCAACCGGGTCCCTTGGGCGAAATGGAAACGTCGATCCAGGACTTTTACGATTTCTATTTCACCATGATCAGCCCGGAACCAGAACAAAGGATGGCGGGCAATGGCTGAGGCGAAATCACGCCGTCGCGGTGGAGGCGGGCGCGCCGCGCGCATAAAGGTTCAACAGGCGACCACGGGCAATGAGGCCGTACGTGGGGGCCTAAGTGGCGGGCGCTACAAACCGCTGACCCAAGCAGATATGGAGAACATCCACCAAGCGGCCTTGACCGTTCTGGAAAACACCGGCGTTAACGACCATTTTCCGGAATTGCTTGATCTGGTGCTGCCCAAGGGCGCGGTGATGAATGACCTCAATCGGCTGTGCTTCCCCCGAGCCTTGATGGAAGACATCCTGGATGGTGCTGCCAAGGAGTTTTATGTCTATGCCCGCGGAGAGCGTGAAGGCAAAGACGACATGCATTGCTCGGCAGAGAGCGTTTACTTCGCCAACTCCGGAACCGCCGTCACCACCTTCGATTCCCAGACCAAATCTTATCGCCCTTCGGTCCTGCGCGATGTTTATGATTTCACCCGTCTAGTGGACCGCTTGGACAACATACATATGCTGGGCGATACGGTTTTGGCCACCGATGTGATCGATGATTTCGCCCACGATATGAACACCATATATGCAATGCTCGCAGGCAGCCAAAAGCCTGCCTGTCTGACCTTTCGCGACCGCAGTCATATCCCGCATGCCATCCGCATGTTTGACTTGGCCCAGGGTGGTGAAGGGGCTTTCATGAAAAAGCCAAGCGTCATTTTTGGCGGCTGTCCAATGGTTTCGCCCCTGCGGATCGGTAAGGAAAATATGGAGATCCTGATTGATACCGCCAAACTTGGCCTGACTGTCGATCTGGCTGTGCCTCCTCAAGCCGGGGCCACAGCCCCTGGTACGCTTGCGGGTACACTTGTACAAACCGTGGCCGAAACGCTGGCCTGCGTTGCCATCGTAAATCTCATCAAACCAGGCTGTCCGGTCTGCTTTGCCGCCTGGCCCTTCATCACAGATTTGCGCAGCGGTTCATTCACCGGTGGCGGCGGTGAACAGGCTCTGATTGGCGCGGCTGCCATTCAAATGGGTAATTTCTATGGCCTTCCCACATCCGTTGGCGCAGGCATGACCGATGCCAAAATACCCGACGCGCAATACGGCTTAGAAAAGGCGCTGACCTTCACGCTTGCTGCTCATGCCGGTGCCAATCGCCTTTGCGAGTTTGGCGGTATGATCGGCAGCCTCATGGGATGTAGTTTTGAAAGTATGGTCATCGATGACGAAGCGGGCGGAATGATACTGCGATCGTTGCGCGGGATAGAGGTCACGGATGAAACCATGGCTGTGGATGTGATCCACCAGTGCGCCATCGACCCTGGTCATTTCCTCGGTAACCCCCACACGCTAAACTATATGAACAGCGAGTTCGTCTACCCGCGACTTATGGATCGGGAGCGTACAGACACATGGGAAAACGAAGGCAAAACAGATTTGTTGGACCGCGCCCGTGACAAAGCCAATTCTATTCTAAACAGTCATTTCCCTAACTATTTCGGCGCTTTGGACACTCAGGTGCGCGAAGAATTCCCCATTGTAATGAGTGCAGAAAGCATGAACTATCATGGATAACTCTAGCGCCAAACAATGGGACAACGATCACTTCCTGCACCCGTGGGAAGGGATGGAAGCTTTGGGCAAAAACAACCGCACTTTTGTCGAAAGTGCCAGCGGCATCCATGTAGTGAATGAAAAAGGCGAACGCTTGATTGACGGACCGGGAGGCATGTGGTGCACCCAGATCGGCTATGGGCGAGAGGAGATGGCCGAGGCCATGGCTGATCAAGCTCGGAGCCTTGCCTATTTCTCACCTTTCAACAACACCAACTCGACTGCTGTGCGGTTCGCACGCGAAATCGCCAAACGTGCGCCGGGCGATTTGAATAATGTCTTTTTTACCACCGGTGGTTCGACCGCGGTGGATACGGCTATCCGATTTGTCCATTTTCGAAATAACCTTATGGGTCGTCCTGAGAAAAAGAAAATCATTTCAAGGCAAAAGGCCTATCATGGAAGCACCTACTTGGCGGCCAGCGTCAGTGGAAAAGAGCGCGACCGGCTTTGGCTCGACAAGGCCGATGACCTCGCGCATTTCCTGCCGGACGTAAACCCGCTCTATCGTGCGCCAGGTCAAAGCGAAGAAAGCTTTCTGACAGAGAAAATTTCTGATCTTGAAAACGCTATTGTGGCACTTGGCCCAGAAAATGTTGCCGCTTTTATCGCCGAACCGGTTCTGGCATCTGGCGGCGTTATCGTGCCGCCAAATGAATATCACGAAGGCTGCCTAAAAATCTGCAAGAAGTATGATGTTCTATATATCTCCGACGAAGTGGTGACAGGTTTTGGGCGATTAGGCCATTGGTTTTCGTCTGAGGCAGTTTTCGGCATTCAGCCAGACATAATAACTTGTGCCAAAGGAATGACATCTGGGTACGCGCCGATGGGTGCCGCGATTATCTCTGACCGATTGATCGCCGACGTTGCGGGAAAAGATGCCACCTTCTCAAATGGTTATACCTATTCTGGTCACCCAGTTAGCGCGGCTGCGGGTTTGAAGAGCATTGAGATCATTGAACGGGAAAAACTTCTCGAACACGTTCGAATGGTCGCTCCGGTTTTTCAGGATCAACTGCAGCAGTTGCGTCAGATCGGCATCGTTGCCGACGTGCGTGGGATGGGTTTAATGGGTTGCGTTCAATGCTCAGTTGACGGTGATCCTCGGAGCGAGCTGGGACACGACTACGAGATTGGTGGCCAGATCGATATAGAATGCCAAAAACGGGGGTTATTAGTTCGACCGGTTATCAACATGTGTGTTCTTTCGCCGCCCCTTATCATTAGCGAAAACGAAATTATAAAGATGTTTTCTGTCTTGCGCGAAGGGCTTGAAGCGACAAGCACGTGGCTTGGCGGATTCGGTGACCAATGAAAAGCATGCAACTCCGTTGCGAGTGTAGGCAGGTTGGGATGCCACCGCAAAATTTGGATTCCACGTTCAATGTCCGCAATGGGCTGCCAGCTAGAATTTGAAAACTCCGCTTTCTGCGCAACGCTGTAATTGGGGCATCGCGCAGCATCGGTCAAAGTGGGCTCAGCGCGGTAATTCGTTGAAATGCCGCGAGCGAACGCTATGCGGACGAAGCCACCGTTCGACGTTTCTCGGCCACTGTTTGCAAACGACCCCAAGCCAACATTCAACTTGCTTTCTCATTTCTGCATTTGCAGCCAAGGTTTCGGATATTCGCTGCATCCGCAAGAAGAGAAGACTATCGTTGGTTGGGAAACTGTTCATTTGCTTTGAAAGACGAGGTGGCGGTCTGTGCATCTGCAAAAACGTGCACGCATACGCCTTGCTTCGGAACATTGCGATGGGCAATCTTTAGCGCAGGCTTTTGCGCAAGGGACAGATCGCTAACAAGTCGGGTTGGAGTTATTGCAGGCAGGTGAGAGTATGGAAAAGACGGCTGAGATTGTTCACGAGCTGACATTCGATCGTCCCGTCGAAGACGTATGGACGCTCTTATCTGACTCTCAACGCATGCACGCGATCAGCAGCGCCGGGTTTTCCCCTTACGAAACCGAAGATGTTTTGAACGTCGACGGCTCAGTCGAACGTGCTGCCATAAAAAAGATCGGTCCCTTCAAGCTGAGATGGCGCGAGAAGATGGGGGAATGGGCCGTTCAGGAGTATTTCAGCCAAGCCCGTCTCTTCGAAAGTGGCCCCGTCAATGAACTTACGGTGCGTGTGTATTTCTCGGAACAGAATGGAAAGACGACTGTTAGGGGCGTTTTCTTCGCCAGATGGCGAAGTGTTTTGGGCACCATCCTTTTTCGACTGGGTGTTTTGCATTGGATGACAAGGCAACCGGTCATAGCCATGCGTCGAACCATGGCGGAATACGAGAACCTGAACCTGCCAGTGCCTCGTGACGCGTTTTACACCGTTGCCCCGCGCGCCAAGCAACGTCTGGCAGACGCCATGGAAAAAATCGACCAAGGCCCATTTGGACATGGGCTGACAGGCGCACTTAGCAATTTTCTATTGAAAGCTGATGCCCACTCTTTACGCCGCATTCGCCCGTTGAAACTGGCAGCTGCCTGGGGCGTTCCCGAACAACACATGATCGAAACTTGCATCGCTGCCCATGAGGCGGGCGTGCTGAGTATGCGTTGGGTGATCATATGCCCAAGGTGTCGGGACGGAAAAGCAGATACAGGAAATCTGGCCGATATCCCTGATGCCGCGCATTGTTCCTCCTGCAACGTGAATTTTGACCGTGATTTCGTGAACAACGTTGAGTTGGTATTCAGCCCGTCAGCTTGGCTTCGTATCTTGCCACGTGGCAGTTTCTGCATGATGGCACCGGCCAATGTCCCGCATATCAAATGGCAAGAGACCATAGAGCCGGGTGTTTCAGTTGAAAAGCAGTTGGGCCTCCCAAAAGGCCAGTATCGTATCCGGACGGTAGAAGCCGGAGGAGAGATTATTGTCGAGTATGATGGTCGATCTTGGGTCGGCGTAACATTGCATGGGGATGTGGTTCAAAGCGACCCGACACGGTCCGGCGTTAAGATGTTCGTACAAAACGAGGGCGCGGAAGCGCGCACCATCGTGGTGGAAAATGCCAAGTTTAGCCAGAACCGCCTGACAATTGGTCGCCTGGCTACCGTGCCAGCGTTTCAGGACTATTGCCCAGATCAATTGCTGAAAGCCAGACAAACGGCAGGCATCGGCCAAGTCGCGATCCTGTTCTCGGATCTGGAAGAATCCACCGCGCTTTACGAAGCCATTGGCGACGCTTCAGCTTATGCGCTGGTTGTTTCACATTTCGATTTCATGACTCAGCGAGTGCGCAAACACGGCGGCATTGTGGTCAAAACCATTGGAGATGCGGTCATGGCAGCGTTTTCGGATGGGGACGCAGCTGTCAACGCCGCCCTCGAAATTCAACGAGACTTCGCCGCGTTCAACGCGAACTACGATCAGCCCGATCTCAAGCTGAAGATTGGAATTCACGAAGGCACCTGTGTCGCGATGCGGTCGGATAAGGGACTGGATTTCTTCGGCAGCGCCATAAATCTGGCCGCGCGGCTGCTGTCACAGGCCGAAGGCGGCGAGATCGTCCTCTCGAAAGACTTAGCAAAAACCGACATAGTTGTAGGCCTCGCTCAATTCTCCACCAGATCGGACGAAGCCCGTTTGTCCGGGTTTGACAAACCGGTGGAGTTTTTCAGATTGACCTCTTCTGAAAACCTACCTCCGTCAGGTGTCAATTGACGATGCAACTTACGCACCTTCAGGCAAACTTAACCTGAGGGAGCAGTGCCTACACCTTCCTTTAATCAATTATTTCCCGTATCGCTCGCCGCCCGAAGTGGTCACTGAGGCGACTGTTTAATTTCTGCTTTCGCAGCCCGGATAGCGGACATTAACGGCCTCCGCTCAGTTCGTTCTCCGAGGCTCACAACAATGCTGAAAAATCTGCTAGCTATAACTTAGGCAGCTCTGGTCCTCCTGGAGGCTTTTTCGACGACGGCAGCGCGCTTTTTTGTCGGAACACATCGATCCGCTAAGTACTTTGCACGAGTCACTTGGCCAAAGGAAACCGATGCCAATACACGTTCTAAAAGCGGTGGGAACATCCTAGTCTACGCAATTGATCAATTCCCGAACTGGCTTCAAACGCACACGATCTTTGGTTGCAATCAGATATGTCTCGTGTTGCCGGTCGAGTTCTTGGATCGGGATCTTGGCCACCGCGTTTTTGATCAAGCTGTTGTCCTAAAGAAATACAGCTACGCCAACGCCTTGCAGCACCGCCTCGTACATTTGCGGAAACGTCGTCATTATCCGCCTCTTCAGATACGTGAAGTCAGCTTTTGTGGTCCCGGCAACATCTGTTCGCGCCCGCCGCGAACTTCCACTTTCCGCCCATTGTGTCAAATGCCGCGATCAACACAAATGAGCAGTTTGGGTTCGGTGCGGTCGTTGGCCGACAAATCGCGAGCGACCGCAATGCGGACTAAGCTCACCTTGGCTACAAAAGCCATCTGCCCCGCACCTAATTTTTCGGATACCGCCCTGAATTTAATTCCTTGCCACCGGCTTAGAACGCATGCGACCCGCAGTTTCTCTTTCCGCGCGTTTGCAACGAATAGGTGGCAGACCTTGGTCAATCAAGGCCATGTCCTCGAGAACCATATCACCCATCTTTTTGAATGAAGTGTCTATGGCGCCGGCGCGGTGCGCCGACTTGATAAGACCATGTAACGAGCGCCCTCTATGATCAAATGGCAGAGGCTCGTCGGGCCAAACATCGGAGGCTGCAATTATGTGGTTCCGCTCTATCGCGTCTAGCATGGCTTCAAAATCGACCACGTCTGCTCGGCTTAAAAGAATAAAGGCTGCCGACGGTCGCATTGCTGCAAATTCTTCTTCCCCAATCAATCCGCGGTTCTCGGTTGTAGCTGCAGCAAGCACAAAAACAAAGTCAGACTCGGTTAAAACCTCAATGAGGTCGGCTGGGATAACTTGGTGATCTTCAAGAACTGAATTTGGTAGCCATGGGTCGTAGACTCTGACGTTGCACCGGAAACCCACGAGCAAGCGGTGGAGTGCTCGGCCGATGTCCCCAAAACCGATCAATCCTATGTCAGCCTCCGTTAAAAGCCGAGCGGAGGAATTGCCATCTCCGCCCCAGAGTTCCCTTCCCGATCGGAAATCGGCATCAGCTTGGCTAATCTGCCTTGCGAGATCGAGTGCGAAACCGAGCCCAATCTCCGCCACTGGTACGGCAAAGACCGAGCCGGTTGTGAGCACATAGATGCCCCGGTTGAATATCTCTTCGTAAGGCATGTTATCCAAAAGGTTCGATTCTACGTTAAAAACCGCCTTCAGCGAACTCATCTTTGCAAGAGCTTCGGAAGGTATCGGCGGCTGACCCAGTACGTATCGGGTATTTGCAAGTAAGGCTTCGCCAAGCCCAACGACGGCGTCTGCTTCAGTTTCGTGCAACTCATAGCGTGCGCGTAGTTCTGACAACTTCTCAGGCGTGAATATCAGATCAAGGCTGCGCGGTTCGGGAGCGCAAATCACTAACGGTTTAGATTGTTTCGTCACTAAAACGCCCCAACGTAAATCGGTATTCATCACCACCCTCTATAAACGATTCCGTAGAGAATAACCTGACTTTCAAGACTAGTACCCTCCAAGACAGTTTTGAGCCATGTGAGTAAGCAAAGGAGCGGTTGGTCTCCAAATTTTCGGAGCACTGCAAATCTAAGAGATTTGTAATTTTCTTGCAGGAAAGAGAGATCAATGGTGTGATTGACCCCGCCACGGGGGATCAGGGCCAAGTCTGTGTCCGATAAGAATGCCCGGAAATGCAAACCTCCATTGGCGATAAATGGGTTGGGCTAAATACCGATCCGATACTAAGGGAGGAAAAGTCTTGAAAAGAACAACAATGACATTGGCTGGGTCACTAGTTGCACTCTCAGCATCACTCAGCGCCGCTCAAGCGGACAAGCTTACACTGTATTGCTCGGCCCAGGAAGATTGGTGCCAACTGATGGCGCGAAGCTTCGAAGACGGAACGGGGATCGACGTAAACATGACGCGTAAATCTTCTGGTGAGACATTTGCCCAAATTCGTGCTGAAAGCTCAAATCCAAAAGGTGACGTCTGGTGGGGAGGAACGGGAGACCCGCATCTTCAAGCCGCTGAAGAGGGCCTGACAATGGAGTATATGTCGCCGATGCGCGATCAACTTCATGACTGGGCAATTTCACAGGCCGAAAGTGCAGGCAACAAGACGATCGGAATATACTCCGGCGCGTTGGGTTACGGTTACAATTCCGACTTGCTCGCTGCTAACAACCTGCCCGAACCCGCGTGTTGGAAAGACCTACTGAAGCCTGAATATAAAGGTCATGTGCAGATGGCGAACCCGAATTCTTCGGGTACCGCATACACGACATTGGCTTCGATGGTACAGATATTCGGTGAGGACGAAGGCTTTGAATTCATGAAAGGCCTGCACTCCAATATTAACCAATATACAAAGTCTGGTTCTGCTCCGATAAAGGCAGCGGGACGCGGTGAAAACACCATCGGCATTGTCTTCATGCACGACGCAGTTAAGCAAGCCGTCTCGGGTTTCCCGGTAAAGGTCGTTGCGCCGTGTGAGGGCACGGGATACGAGATCGGTTCCATGTCGATCATCGACGGTGCGCGCAACGAAGAAGAAGCCAAGAAATTCTATGACTGGGCGCTTAGCACTGACGCTCAGAATTTGGCACTGCAGGTCAACGCGTTCCAGGTGCCATCCAACAAAGGTGCCGAGACATCCGAAAGTGCGCCTGACATGAGCCAGATCAAACTGATCGACTATGACTTCAAGAAATACGGCTCGTCAGACGAACGCAAGCGGCTGCTACAGAAGTGGGACGAAGAGGTTTCGGTTCTGCCTCAGTAAGTGACTGAAGAAAAGACAATAACAGCCCACCCAGTGCTAATCTTCTGGATCATCGCTGGGTGGGTCGGCTTCTGCCTTCTGCCATGGTACATGGTAGAAGATGGGCTTTGGTCATTCGCGTGGTTGGTGGATGGCTATCCGTTTGATGAAGACTATGCTCCAGCCCTCTTTCTGATAGGACAAGCCGAGAAGCTGTGGCTTGCGCCATTGCTAATCCCATTAGTACTTCCGCTACTTGTACTGAACAGGCCAAAGTCTGATCCTCGATACGCACGTATTCTGGTCTTAGCAGGTGCCTTGGGTTTTGGCTGGCTCATTGCACAAGGCTTCTCGATAGGCATCAGGGGCTTTAACTTCGAATGGCTGAACGCATTGTTCGGAGAGCCGAAGATCCGTCAATTTGGAATGGGATACGGCGCCATGATTTGCGCGTCGGCGTTTCTGTTCCTGCTTACCCAAGGAATCGCGGCACGCGGCGCGATCAACGGTGATGTTTTCGTCGTTAGTGCAATCGGAGGCGTGATTACAATTGTAACTGCATTTGTGTTTTACCCGATTGCCAACATGCTGTTTTCGGCATTCATAACAGAGGACGGGACTTATTCCGTATCGGTATTCGCGTCGAAGTTCTTTGATAATCGACTCTGGGGGCTGGGCTGTTTTGCCGGCGCAAAATGCGGGGCCGCTTGGAATTCACTCTTTCTTGCCATTCTGGTTGGGATAATAACGACTTCGCTCGGTTTGTGTTTTGCATTGGTCGTCACAAGGTCGGGGTTCCGCTTCAAAAGGGGAATGCGAGCGCTTACGGTCTTACCGATCATCACGCCGCCATTCGTGATTGGGCTGGCATTAATCCTATTGTTTGGTCTTTCCGGGTCAGTCACTGTTTTCTTTGCCGAGCTCTTCGGTATTCAGCCCACTCGTTGGCTCTACGGGATGCCGGGAGTGCTGATTGCGCAGACCCTTGCCTTCACACCAATTGCTTTCCTTGTCCTGATTGGCGTTGTCGAAGGTGTATCCCCCTCGATGGAGGAGGCTGCACAAACATTGCGTGCGAACCGGTGGCAGACCTTCAAAACGGTCTCCTTGCCATTGATGCGCCCGGGTTTAGCAAATGCCTTTCTTCTCGGCTTTATCGAATCCATGGCGGATTTCGGAAACCCACTGGTTCTGGGTGGCAATTTCGACGTTTTGTCGACCGAAATTTTCTTCGCCATCGTTGGCGCTCAGTACGATCAAGGTCGAGCTGCAGTGCTGGCCATGGTTCTTTTGTTCTTCACACTGTCCGCCTTTTATGCCCAGCGGGCTTGGTTAGGAAAGAAGAGCTACACAACCGTGTCCGGCAAAGGAGACGCAGGTGTCCATCCGTTGATGCCGAACGGTCTGGCCATTCCGGTGTTAGCTATCGCACTGACATGGGCGCTGTTCACAGCAATAGTCTATGGGATGATCATCTACGGTAGTCTTGTTGAACTTTGGGGTGTCAACAACTCGCTGACACTTAAGCATTATGTGACGGCCTTCTCTGTTCGATTTGAAGCAGAGGGCATTCGCTGGACGGGGGCTGCTTGGGACAGCTTCTGGACAACCATCACCATTGCTGCAATCGCGGCACCATTGACGGCCGCGGTCGGGTTGGTGACTGCTTACCTGCTTACAAGGCAAAGCTTTGCAGGCAAGAATGCTTTCGAATTCGGAACTATGCTGTCCTTCGCTATTCCTGGCACGGTCATCGGCGTCAGCTATATCTTGGCATTCAACGTACCGCCGATAGAAATCACTGGGACAGGCGTAATCCTTGTGGTTAGCTTCATATTCCGCAACATGCCGGTTGGCGTGCGGGCGGGCATCGCATCCATGTCACAGCTCGACAAGTCTTTGGACGAGTCCTCGTTAACGCTCGGAGCCAACTCCTGGCAGACTTTCCGACGGGTAATCCTCCCGCTACTTAGGCCAGCAATCTTAGCCGCGCTCGTCTACAGCTTTGTACGCGCCATGACGGCCATTTCGGCAGTAATTTTCCTAGTGTCTGCCGAGTACGATATGGCGACCAGCTATATTATTGGGCGGGTCGAAAACAACGACTACGGACTTGCTATCGCTTACTCGACCACATTGATCTTTGTCATGCTAGCGGCTGTCGGGTTTTTGCAGATTCTCGTCGGCCGCGTTCAGATTGGACGGCGCACACAACTCGGGGCAGAGAAAACGACATGACTGATCCAAAGATTGCAAGCAAGGCTGCACCGGTGGTGTTCGAGGGTGTTTCGAAGGTATTCGGGAAAGATGTGGTCGCAGTTGATAACATCGACCTAAATGTTGAAGCAGGAAAACTGGTCACGCTGCTGGGCCCATCGGGGTGCGGCAAGACTACGACTCTCCGAATGATCGCGGGGCTGGAGATGGCCAGTTCCGGTCGCATCCTGATAGGCGACCGCGATGTGACAAGGCTGCCTGCTACTGATCGCGACGTATCGATGGTATTTCAGTCCTATGCCCTTTTTCCCCACATGAGCGTAATAGAGAACGTCATGTACGGGCTGACATTCTCCGGATATGACAAAGGTGAGGCTCGGTCGCGTGCGTTGTATGGGTTGGATCTCGTTGGTTTGAAGGGATTCGAGGGTCGATTGCCCAGCGAGCTTTCTGGCGGGCAACAACAACGCGTCGCGGTAGCCCGGGCCTTGGTGCTGGAACCGCAAGTCCTGCTTTTTGATGAACCATTGTCGAATCTTGACTCGAAGCTCCGCCGGCAAGTGCGTGAAGACATCCGAGCAATTCAACAAGACCTTGGCCTGACGGTCGTCTACGTGACCCACGACCAAGAGGAGGCCCTTGCCGTCTCAGACGAAATTGTCGTTATGCGCAACGCCTCCATCGCTCAAATTGGCACGCCGCGGCAGCTTTACGATGCCCCAATAGATCGGTTCGTGGCAGATTTTATCGGTGAAGCGAACCTGATCAATTGCAGCATCGTATCAGTTGAACGTGATCAGGCCACAATTGAAATCGAAGGGTATCGGCATAGACTACCAGCTCGCGGGTTGAGCAAAGGACCAGCTACTTTGGCGGTGCGCCCCTCCCGGATTGTAATTGGCTCTGACGCCGGCATCACCGCAGAAGTTGCCAAGGCCACATATGTGGGCGTCCGGATGGAGTACACATTAAAAGGAACTTTCGGGCAGGTCTTCGCGGTGCAAGACGATGTGGACGACCCACTTGAAACGGGGACTGCTATCAAAATTTCATTTGCTGAGCGTGGACCTGTCTTGCTGCCGGGCGGATAATCTTGGGCAAGCTTATAGTCATTTCTCACCCAGAAGTTGTCGTCACGCCGGGTTCGCCGATCACCGAATGGGGGCTGAGCGACCTCGGCCTTGAACGCGCAAAGACGTTTGCAAGATCCAGCGTGATGTCGTCGGTTGGCGCGATCTGGTCTAGCTGCGAGCGCAAAACACTTGAGACGGCTTCAGTTCTTGCGCGAATGCATAATCTAAAGCCGAATTCCGATCATCGCTTGGGCGAGAACGATCGCAGTGCGACTGGATTTTTGCCAATCGGTCAGTTCGAAGCGGCTGCGGATGCGTTCTTTGCTGCACCGGGGTCAAGCTTTCGGGGTTGGGAAACTGCAAACGCAGCGCAGAAAAGAATAGTTGAAGCAGTGACGTCAATCGTTAAGGTTCACGATTTCAAAGACCTCGGCTTAGTGACGCATGGTGCAGTCGGAACGCTTCTTTGGTGCCACCTCTCAGGCGAGAATATCGATCGTCGATTTGATCAACCCGGTCAGGGTCACTATTGGAGCGCTGATCTAGAAAACCTCCGCCCTGACTTCAGTTGGCGCTCAATCACCTAGTTTACGTCAATACCCCAAACCTCATCGCAAATGGCTATCAGCGTCTCAAAAACCTTGGGTGGTCCAGCAATAACACGACCGCCCACCCGGATCATTTTTTTTGCGTCTTGATCCTCGACCAACCCACCTGCTTCTGCAACCATCAACTGGCCGGCAAGACAATCCCAAGCGTTCATGTGCTCTTCGACATAGCCCAACAACCGTCCAGCAGCAACGTAAGCCAATGACAGTGCGCCACTGGCATTGCGATGATAGAGCGCTCCTTTTTCGACGAGCGCTGCAATGACTGGAACGACATTGGTTGCTTCAACCCGATTAGAATAGCCGACAGCAATGGTTCCGCATGCCAACTCGACATCTGATGCAACACGCATCGGCTGCCCGTTTAAAGTCGCGCCTGCGGCCTTGGTAGCGACATAGGTTTCGTCGACATTTGGTTCGTGGATAACGCCAACCTGTGTACTACCATCCGAAACAACTGCCAACACAATCGTCCAGGCGGGTATGCCGTGGATGAAGTTTGTTGTTCCGTCAATCGGGTCGATCACCCAATCAAAACCACTTAAGCCTCTCTTTGCCTCGTGCTCTTCTCCAAAGACCCCATCTTCGGGGTAAGCTTCGCTGATCTTTTGCCTAATGAACGTCTCGACATTACGATCCGCTTCGCTGACCCAGTCCTGAGCGCCCTTCTGATCGACAACCAAATTGTCACGATTGGTGAAGTAGGATAACGCGAGGGCACCTGCTTCCGCGGCGACAGCAATAGCGAATTTTCGCCGTTCTTGGATGTCATTCATCGTCGAAACCGTTTCTGAGCACTGCCTTTTTCGCAAACAATAAATGATCGGGCTCGATTGTGCCACTGTAGCGAATGGAAACTTGTTCTAAGAATGCTGAACAGCTGTTTCACTCTAGGCAAGGGCGGATCTTAGGTGCGCAGCGAGTGATCGTTTCTAATGCTATGAATTTCAGCTTTGGGCTCGGTGCAGACGTTCGGCAGAATTCAGTGAATGTCTGCTGCGCGGACTTTACCACCGTTCGATTTTTCTGCAGCAATAAGGGGTCGCAGCCAAAAGCTGACCTTCAAAACCAAACGTTGCGTACTAATACCAACCCACTAGACGACAACATTGACGGTTGCTTCAAATCCAGTCGCACCCTGTACAAATTCCATGGACACTGCGTTGGCCTCAACCTTAGACATACGGCTAAACAACGCATCGCTGGCGTTGTTTGGATGGCCTTTGATGTAAAACTGTGTCGTCAACAACTCTCGACGGCCATCAAACACCTTTACATGTATGTGGGGTGTGCGTCCGGGGTAGATTGTCGGCTTGATCGTTCGGAAAACGTAATTACCGTCATTATCAGTTACGTCATGACCAAAGCCTTGGAAAGCCCGGTCAAAATTGACGCGACGGCGGTCTCGCGGGTGCATATAGTTGCCGTCAAGGTCGCATTGCCAAATTTCAATGCGATGTCTGGTTAAGGGTTGTCCTTCGGCGCCAGTGAGTGCCCCACGTAGCGTGAAGACTTCGCCACCGGCTTCTTCAACACGTCCCCTGATCCTGACGAGGTCATTGTCTATGTCTGGCGTTCGCATGGCCGGTGTTGGATAATACGGTCCTTCTGCGGCGCCTGGTGTCAGCACAGCCGCAGCGGCCTTTGTACTTAATGTACTGGCGCCAAAAAGGCCTGCTATGCCACCTAAAAGATTACGGCGAGACTTTTCATACGGCTTCACGGCAGTCCCTTCCCGCGTGAGAATGCTCTAAGACTTACTGCATTATACATTACATAGCACGCTTCACCTCGATGTCTGCCTTGTGCGGTTCAAGTGCTCTTTTACGAGGTGATGGCAATATTCAAAATGGGCTCGTTGCGGTCATTCGGCAAAATTCCGTGGACGTCTGCCTTGCGGTCGAAGCGGTCGTTCGATGCGATTTGGCGAATGTCGGCTTTGTCCGCGGTGTAGCCGGTTGTTAGGGGAGGCTCAACTTGCTAGTTCTGCCACCATCGACTGTCCAGACTTGCCCGGTCACAAAGCTGGCTTCGTCTGAGGCGAGCCAAGCGGCAAGTCCGGCGATTTCACCCGGCGTTCCTGTCCGACCAACCGGATGAATGTCGCCGAGGGAAGCTTTGAAGCTCTCGGGATCCCCAAGACTTTCGATGAAAGCAGTGTTTAGGTCGGTATCGATCCAGCCTGGAGCAATTGCGTTGCACCTTACGCCATCGCCGCCGTGATCAACCGCTACGGCGCGCGTCAGCGCATGGATGCCGCCTTTTGAAGCACAATAAGCGGGATGGCGGGGGTTTGATCCCAAACCCTCAATTGAACCGATGTTCACGATTGAACCGCGTCGTTTGGTCAAATGCGGAAGCGCGTGTTTGATGAGCATGAATGGAACGGTGAGGTTCACGTGCAACGTTTCCGCCCAGTCAACATCTGAGGTTTCCAGTACCGTTCCTTCGCGCATTATCCCCGCGTTGTTCACTAGAATATCCAAACCACCAGCCATCTTGATCACGTCATGAATGACGCGCTCAGGCTCGGAAGGATTCAGGAAGTTTGCGGATACATATGGATGAACACGGTCTTCACCGCGTTGTGCCGTTACAACCGTCACACCAAGGGATGCAAGCTTGGCCGAGATCGCCGCACCGATGCCGCTGCGACCTCCTGTGACAAGAGCAACCTTTTCGGACCAATTGGTCATTGCACCGGCTTTCCGCCGTTTACTTCGATCAGTGCCCCGCAAATGTACCGAGCCTGATCGGAGGCAAGGAAGGTCACGACGTCAGCAATGTCTTCCGGTTCGGCAATCCGACCCAGTGGGACTGAGGCGTTTAGTTCATTTATGGCTTTGTCCGGATCAAGACCCCGAGTCTCAAAGCCACTTCGGATCATCGGCGTGTTCACTTCATTTGGGCAGACTGCATTCACACGAATGTTCTGGTGCGCGTGATCCATGCCGAGACACTGAGTCAAAGACGCAACTGCCGCCTTTGACATCACATAAACCGGATGGTTAGGGCCCGGATGCACTCCCCAACAGGAAGCTGTATTGACAATTGCTCCGCCTCCGGCGTTCGCCATGATCGGAATGGCCGCACGACATAGACGAAATGGAGCTTCAACATTGATAGCCATCGAGAGTGCGAAATCTTGATCCGTGGCATCCGTGATTTTGCCCCTTGTGATTATTCCCGCGTTATTGACCAGTATATCCAGCTTGCCCATGCGATCGGCTGCCGTCTGCGGAAGGTTGTCGCAAAACGAAGGATCTGTCAGGTCGCCGACGAGAACGTGGTCGGCGTCGCAGTCGCGCAAGTCTGCACCGGCGACCGTCACACCCAACGCGCGAAAAGCACCAACAATTGCCTTGCCAATACCTCCGCCTGCGCCGGTGATTAACGCAGTCTTTTGTGCCAGATCATCCATGTTCGCGTCCTTTCACAATCACGGACACTTTAAAACAAGCAGGTGGCCTTGCATGCAGACCAGCGACACAAAGCCATACATCCTACGACGCGCTGCGATTTGCTGGACTGGATAAGCAATCGAACGGTTTCGGCATTTGATGCGTAAGTAGACGTTTGAAGCTTTCGCAGCATCTAGTATTTTGGGCTCGAAGCAGCCGTTCGCTGCGCTCGGCATGAGCGTCTACTTTGCGGACAAAGCCGCCACTCGCTGCGCTGCTGGGCGGTTGGTCCAAATGAACGACTGCTGTGCGGATAATCCGGACGACGAATACTTGTTTGGTCGACGTCTTTTTTGATTTCTGATGTGTCAAGTTGGAACAGATTGTGATTACCTAACTGGGGAAAAAGGGCATTTGCGTGGTCGACCGATCTTATCAGTATTGCAGGAGCCGTTGAACAAGGAACTTGTCATTGGAGCGTCGCCTTACAACAGTTTTTGTCGCAGATATCGTTGGGTACTCCCGACTAGTAGAAGATGACGAGGAAGGCACTCTGGAGCGTCTACGTCAGAGCCGAGTTTCCGTCGAAGCGAGTATTGCTAGCCACCACGGTAGGGTATTCGGAAGTGCTGGGGACAGTGTTCTGGCTGAATTTAGTAGCCCGGTTGATGCCGTTCGATGTGCTGTCGAGATTCAACGGGAATGCTCCGAGCGAGACCACGGACTCGACCGGACGGGCCAACTGGTGTTTCGGATAGGAATCAACACTGGTGATGTTGTTGTCGACGGCCAGAACCTTCTCGGCGACGGCGTTAACGTTGCCGCGCGACTTGAGTCTCTCGCAGAGCCGGGTGGTGTACTTATAAGCAAGACAGTATTTGATTTTGTTTCTGGAAAAATAGACGTAGCACTGGTTTCGGAAGGGACAAGAAAACTCAAGAATATCGCCAAACCTGTGGAAGTCTACGTTGTGGATATCAACGGCAAGCTCGACGGTGTGGAAAAACGCACCTACTTAACCGACCCAGGAACGTATCGCTCGGCGATTGCCGTACTTCCCTTCGACAATATGAGCGCTGACCCCGAACAAGAGTACTTTTCGGATGGGCTGACAGAAGACATTATCACGGCACTGACGCAGTGGCGATCATTTCAGGTGATCGCGAGAAACTCGAGTTTCTCCTTCAAGGGCAAGAACATGGACATCAGGCAAGTCGCGTCAGAGCTTGGTGCTCGCTATATTCTGGAGGGAAGCGTAAGAAAAAGCGGTAACCGGGTGCGCATCTCTGCGCAACTGGTGGACGGCACTGATGGTCATCAAATCTGGGCGAACAAATACGATGGGGACTTAAGCGACATTTTTGAAGTTCAGGATGATCTCGTTCAACGCATTTCAGCTCTTATAGCACCGGAACTGACGAAAGCAGAATTAGAGCGCTCTGCAAATCGCCAGACCGAAAATCTGACAGCTTGGGATTACTACCTCCGCGGGATTTCCGCAGTTCGGCAACGCACCGCGGAAGGAAATTCCATTGCAAGGGATCATTTCTCCCGCGCTATCGAGCTTCAACCAGACTACTCAGATGCCTACAGCGGCTTAGCCAGGTCTTACAGTCAGGATGTGCTGATCGGTGCCACGGAAGATCGGTTTGCAACTGCAACAAAAGCAATGGACTCAGCTCAGAAAGCCGTTGCGTATGATGAGGCTTCAGCCACTGCTCACCATGAACTGAGTACTGCCTATCAATGGTTAAACCGTCCTGACGATGCTCTAGCGGAAGCTCGCATATCGGTCGAACTGAATCCTAATGACGCGTATGGTCTTCACGCACTGGGAAACAAATCGGATTTGTCTGGCGATCCCGACGGGATTGGCTATATGGAGCGGGCACAGAAACTTAACCCTGCTGATGCACAGTTGCCCTCTCAGCTGTCTTTCCTAGCGCGTGCTTACGTGAACCAAGGAGACTACTCTCGTGCTATAGACAGAGCCAAGCAAGCGCTGCGTCGCAACCCTGATTTTGCTCCTGCCTTATTCATTCTTGCAATTGCATATGGTCTGGCAGGGGAAAACGAAGAGGCCAGCAGGGCTTTGAAAAAGTGCGAAGAAGCCAGCCCGGGATTTATTCGTTCGCGTGAGCATTGGGCGCCGTATGTGTCTCCTGATAGTAACAAGTTGCTGCACCAAGGGCTAAAAAATGCAAGCTTGGAAAGGTGATGCGCAGCGTCGCGGACACCGACTTGGCCTGATAGGAGAGGAAACGGATGAACGTCCTATTTGGGCTCGATACGTTTTTCGGTTCTGTCAGACGAATTCTACCCAGTCTCATCTGGGACAGTTAAGCTGTCCTTTATGAAACGCCAAGATCGCGGTACTCCGAAAGAGCGGCGAAACGTATCAGCTTGAAGGTGTCTCTGTTAGTAAGAAATCCCTCCTCATTGAAGTGGCTGTAGACAGAAGAGTGAACTGCGGCGAATTTCTGCAAACTTCTCATACGCCTCAACCGCTGCATCGCCCTTTCGCAATCAACGGCGCGTCACAGATAGTGGCGCTTGCCGATGATCTTCACAAACACTCCGCCGATAGGCCATTTCTCTTCTGATTATAACCGCAATTGCTAGAACTTTCTTCTCCGTATTCGCGAACGAAGTCACATCCTGGTAACTCGATAGTCCGGTCGCAGATTGCATCATCAACAAGAATGACCGAGAAGTTATACGGTCTTCCACTTTGCCATGATATTGTGGCGGGGATGAACACACATGCGAAAAATCTACTTTTAGAGGCGGAACTCGGCGCTGAGCGGTCAATTGGATATGTCAGATGTGCGGTCGGTTTATCAATTTCGTTCTTCTTTTTCATTGTCGTCGTTCCAACGCTCGAACAAGACAATCCGGCATTGAACCTGGCACCCTATTTTGTGTTTGTTTCAGCCGGTTACTTTGCCATCGGCTGCGTCACATTATACGTCGTTCGTTCAAACTCGTTCCGTACCTGGATGACGTGGTTGTTTACCACCATGGATATTGTGTTTTGGTGGAGCCTGCTGGTGGCAACGGTGAAGATTATAGATCTACCGTGGAGCCAGATTATCATCGTGCCACCGGTACTTTTAGCCTTCGCCATATTGGCGCTCGTTGCGCTAAGGAATAATCCGAAGCTTCAGGTCTTTGCACTCATATTTGTCGTAATGGCGCTCATAAGCCTGTACTTCCTGGCCGCGGATCCCATTACTCCCCAGATGGACAACGCGTTGGGAACAGTGGGATTTTTCGACACGCCGTTAAACATTGTGCGACTGCTCATGGTAGCACTTACTGGTGGAATTCTGTTCTTCCTGGCGGTCCGCACAAGAGCCCTTCTGAACAGGGCGATTGAAGAAACGACCCGACGGACTAAGCTCGCGCAGTTCCTGCCAGCTCAATTGGCCGAACAGTTGTCGACCGCTGAACAAGCTGAATTGCTTAAAGGGAAGTTGCAATCCGCGGCGGTGCTATTTGTCGATGTGCGGGGCTTCACAGCAATGTCCGAAGGCCTGGCGCCCGGATCGCTTGGAGAGTTTTTGTCCACGTACAGAAAAATCGTGACAGCTCAAGTGCATGGGCACAATGGGATAATCGACAAGTTCATTGGTGACTCTGTAATGGCTGTCTTTGGAGCCCCGGACGCGTCCGCCGACGATGCTCATAACGCGCTAAAATGCAGTATCGCCATACTCGAATCCATTGATAGTTGGAATGCGAAACGAGGCAGAATGAGCTTAAAGAAAGTAAAAGTGGGGATTGGCATACATGCGGGCGAAGTTTTCTCTGGAGCAGTTGGAGACGAATCCAGGTTGGAGTTTACGGTTCTTGGCGACACAGTGAACGTAGCGGCGCGGCTTGAACAGGCAACAAAGGAATTTGGCTGCCGCCTCGTTGTATCTGAAGTAGTCTTAGAGAAATCGGGGTTCGACGTAGACCGCGAAGAGGCCTGGAAGCCCCTTGGCAATTACGAAGTTCGAGGGCGAGCGGAGAAACTGGCAATCTTCGGGTGTCCTTAAGCGTTCCCCTAGGGTATTTTAACTGTCAGTAGTATCGGAGTTCACTCGTCATGGAGCTTTTTGCAGGCCAATCGGTGCTCATTACAGGCGCAAGCGGTGGGCTGGGTAAGCAACTGGCGCTTGATTTTGCGACGCAAGGAGCGAAGGTCGCGCTCAATTATGCGTCGTCTAAGGAAAAAGCTGACAAAACCGCCGCTCGTATCGTTGCCGCCGGAGGGGAAGCCCTCACATGTTGCGCCGATATTGCGCGCTCAGATGACGTTCATTCCATGGTCAATCAGGTTGTCGAGGTGTTCGGTGGCATCGACATACTTGTCAATAACGCAGGTCTAAGTATAGACACACCGTTCCTCGAAATGCGTGAGCGCGATTGGGATCGGGTCGTGGATGTCAATTTGAAAGGCCCCTTTCTCGTCTCGCAAGCTGTTGGCCGTCACATGGTCGCTGCCAAACGAGGCCGGATCGTCAACATCTCGGCCACTTCGGCAGTCGTAGCACGGTCGGGAAACGCCAACTATGCGGCCTCGAAGGCGGGGTTGAACATGCTGACGCAATCGATGGCACTGGAGTTGGGACCCTACGTCAACGTGAACGCCGTCGCTTTGGGTTTCGTCGATAGCGAATTGGTGCGGGAGTTGTTCACGCCTGAAGAGGTTGCGCAAGCGGCCAATAGCGTGCCGCTCAAGCGGCTGACAACATACGAGGAAACATCGGCATTTGTCTTGATGCTGGCGTCGAATGCTGCCGGTTTCGTTACTGGTCAGACAATCCCTTTCGATGGTGGCAGAGTGATGCGGTAAACGGCGAGGCGCGAATGAACGACCCAGGCTCTTCGCCGGCTTTCATGCGCTCTGTAACATCGGTCGGTATGGGCTCGGTACGGACCTTCGCTTCAGGTAAGTCGAAGTGCCATTTTGCGGATGTAGCAGTCATTAACTTGAGCGTTAGACTCCGTTAAACTACGCTCAAAATGTTTCTACTAATTCGGAGCATCTCAGACATGTCTGTTGAAGCCTGCGCCTTGATCTGCGCAAAATGCTTTTGCGTTAGTAATAGTTTTTCACGTCAAATACTCTCCAAATATGTTTAAAGAGTCCCCGGAACTTATGTCGGTTTCACGACGCTGGTATAAGGCAATGGTCGCCCGCAATGAAGCCGAACTCAAAAACTACCTATCTGAATCTTCTGAACTGCGCTTTGTTGGTTCAGCTGATGGAGAGCTTTGGCTCGGCCCAGCGGTTCGAGAAGCGATCGGGCGTCATTTTGAAGAAGTTCCTGATATACTGGATAGGGAAGAGCTCCTTGCTGAAGCATATGAGTCGGGAGACATCGGCTGGTCTTTGTTCGCCAACCGGTTCAGGTTTCGAGGATTACCTGATCCAGTAACCTTTCGCACCACTCTGATTTTCGCGCTTGAACACGGACTTTGGAAGATTGTGCATCGCCACGCATCTCTTCCATCGCCAAATGAAACTTCGATTGGCCACAAACATACCGCGATCCAAGATCTTCTTGATTCTGTCGAAGAAGGTTTCAACATTGGTCAGGCTGAGGGTTTGGCATCAATAATGTTTACTGACATCGTGAATTCTTCACCGATTGTTGAAGCAATAGGAGACCTCGCTTGGTCTAGACTGGTCGCTTCACATTTTGACAATCTAAGAAATGTCATCGAGGCCAATGGTGGAGAGTTTGTGAAGTCGTTGGGCGATGGAACTATGTCCAGTTTCGCTTCGGCACGGGCTGCATTAACCGCGGCAAAAACCATTCAAACCGAGATGCTCAAGCAGAATGCCGAACCAAAGTTAAGCCTTAGGGTAGGACTGCATACAGGCGACGTTGTGCGATCTAACGATGATTTTTTTGGGAACGTCGTAAACAAAGCGGCTCGGGTAACCGAAGCCGCGGAACAAGGGGAAATTTGCGTGTCAGACACTACTCATGCCGTAGTTGGTGCAGACTTCGATTTGTCTTTCTCTGACCCTCAACTTGTATCTTTGAAAGGGCTTGATGGCAGCCACCAAATTTGGCTTCTAAATTGGCGTGACTGAGGATAATTGAAACTTCAATGTCAGAACTTGCTCCGATGCGACAGCTCAATTTATCTCGATATATGTTTGCGGTACTGACAAAGCCGCTGTTCATTGCCAACGGGATCTGTATTCAACTGTCGAATGTCGTCATCGGTGATTTGCTCGCGGATTGGTGAAGAACATGGATGCCCGAATATTTCGCAGTGCAATGCCATCAGACGCAAAACGCTGCTTTGATGTCGAAACGACAGCCTACGATGGCGACGAAGCTGCCGCGCTTGAGACAATATCGAAGCGGATTGCCGAGTATCCTGAGGGGTTTTTAGTTCTAGAAGTTGATAAAGAAATTGCTGGCTTCATCAACAGTAGCTGCGCATATGACGTTGAAATGTCTAACGAAGATTTCAAGGAGCTCATCGGGAATGACTCGACTGCGCCCAACGTTGTAATTATGTCGGTAGTGGTTGATCCGGCATATCAGGGTCAAGGTTTGTCTACTGCACTCATGTCTGAGTTTGTGGAGCGTATGACTAACGCAAACAAAGAAACCATCCACCTCATGTGCAAAGAGCACCACATTCCTCTCTATGAGAAGTTTGGATACAGGTACACACAGCCTTCGGCATCAGCGCATGGAGGGATTCAGTGGCATGAAATGATGATGAATTTATCGAAGGCTTAAGCAATGGGTGCGGGCTCGATGCGGTCGTTGGCTACAACGCCACGCGACGCGACCATCTGAACGGCTGTTCCGCAGACAAAGCCGTCGTTGGCTGCAGGGCTTCATGCCGAGCGAATGATTCTTTCACGAAGGCTTGGAATTGGCATCTTAGAGTCCGTGCATACTTCGAATGCCCCAACCTTTGATTTCCGCAAGCGCTCTTTTCCACCTGCGTTCAGCTTCCTTTGCCTGAAGCACCCTTGCAGCGCGGATTCTTTGCTCGGCGATTTGGGGCGCGTTCTTGAAGATATATTCGTCGCGTGTCATCTCGATTACTCCTGTCACTGCCGGGTGATCCGGCGATGTGTTAATCTTGCATGCATAGAGGTGCAGTTCTTTGGGACGTTGTCCGGGAACTCTTGTCGTTTTGTCCAGACATCTTGCCAAACCGTTCATAGCTGTGGTGAATCCAATCTATGAGTACTCAGCACGCCCTTTCTTTTGCCGGTTTTCTGCTAGATCCAATTCGGGGGGAACTTAATAAGGATGGCGTCCCAATCCCTTTAGAGCCAAAGGTATTGGATTTGATTGTCTGGCTGGCGACGCATCCCGGACAACTTGTGTCGCGCGAAGACCTTATCGAAAATGTTTGGAATGGGCGGATCGTTTCGGATTCTGCCATCTCAAGCGCCATCAATGCGGCAAGAGTGGCTCTCGGCGACAGCGGCAGCAAGCAACGCCTGATAAAAACAGTTCCACGTAGGGGTTTTCGTTTCCAAGGTGCGGTGGAAATTTCACAGGCTTTAATTTCGGGCGTCACAATAGACAGGCCATCTTTGGCAGTTCTGCCGTTTGAAAATCTTTCGGGCGATCCCGAGCAAAGCTACTTCTCAGATGGGATCACCGACGACATTATCACCGAACTATCAAGATATGATGAGCTTTTCGTAATTGCTCGTCATTCAAGTTTCACTTTTCGCGGTGCATCGGAGAGACCCGACGAGATTGCTCGTGCTTTGGGTGTTCAGTACATCGCCGAGGGATCAGTTCGGCGCGCCGGTGGGCGGATACGGGTCACGGCCCGGCTGATCGATCCGCTGGGCGGCAATGACCTGTGGTCAGAGAGGTACGACCGTGACATTAAAGATCTCTTTGAGGTGCAAGACGAAATAAGTGCCGTTATTGCCAACACATTGGTGGGAGCCATCACACGACAGCACCACAGTCGCGCGAAAAGTAAAGGCGAGAATTCCGTAAACGCCTACGATCACTTCTTACGTGCAGTAGAGTTGAACTATCGTATGGAGCCATCCAAGGCTCAAACGGCGCGGGCCGAGGCGCAGAAGGCCCTCAAGTTAGATCCGGGATTTGCTAGGGCGCATGCGCTTGTGGCTTGGACACACATATCAGAGGCATCAAACGCCTGGGCGGATGATACTAGAACGGCGTTGGACCTTGCTAAAGAAGCGGCCCTGGCTGGCGTGTCAGCAGATCATCGAGAACCATTCGCACATGCTGTCCTTGGCTGGGTTTACATGTGGAGCGACAAAGCATTTGACCGCGGCCTCGAGGAGCAACGCCGTGCAGTTGAGACCAATCCGGGCAACGCACAGTTCCGCAGCATGCTGGCCTTCTCCATGACTTATGCAGGGCGTTCGGCGGAAGCACTTGTGGCACTAGATGAAGCCATGCGATTGAATCCATACTACCCGGAACTTTTCCATGTGTTCTATGGGAGAGCGCTCTTCAATTTGCACAGATACGAAGAAGCCATGCCAAGATTAGAACGTATTCGAACATCCCAACCCTACCACGCGAACGCTCTGGCCCACGTGGCAGCATGTTATGCTGCATTAGGGCGAAAGAGCGATGCACGTGCCACAATCGACGAGGTTAAACGCGCCAGTTCTGGCTATAACCTGACCCATGTTCGGGATTTTGTGGCCTATGCTGTTCCGGAAGAGAAGGCGCATTACTTGGAGCATCTGGTCCTAGCGGGTCTCGACTAATTGCCACGTTCAACCTCTGTCAAAATGCCATTATAGGTCGGCGGCTTTGGGCTCGATGCGGCCATACTCCTGCGGTTTCTACTCAGACTGTTCTTCTAGGGTCCGAGGCTAAAGTCGACGGAGAGACTACTTTGTCTCCCAATCCACCAGCTACGTTAACTGGTTTATTGCGCGAGGTTTCTTGGTCGACGGCAAGACTGATGCCGCAGTAGACGTATTCCAGAACGGGCTCAAAATCTATCCGCTTAGCCAAAAGGATAATCCTCCGAAGGTTGAGATTATCGATGGATCGGGCGTTTCATATAATACTATCCACGCGAACACCTACAAATTCTACGAAGAAATAAATGCGGTTATTCAACGCGAACCTATTTCCATGCTTGATCCCGAACTCAGGGGTCTGGCGGCTTCAATCGGTATTGAGAAAGGCAAAGCATTTGCTCCAAACAACAGGATGGAAGCTATTCTCAAGGATGCTGTCGCTGTAGGCAATGGAACCGCCCGGGCGATCTGGTTGCATAATCGCAATGAGGATGCCGTGCTCTACGAGGACAGAGCCTGGCAAACTGCGTTTGTTGGTGGAAATTACAAGTGGTTGAGTGGGGAAAACGGTGAAGGCGGAAGAAATCTAGATGCACGAACTCTGTTTCTTTACATGGCGACAGTAAGTACCCCCGCAATGGTTCTGAAAATCCCAGGCGTTGGTTCGCAATATGCAGCGGCGTATTCAGACTCCGACGGCAATGTTCTTCATGGCGACAAGACGTACAAATTGAATATACCATCCAACGTGCCAGCAAAGAACTTCTGGTCTGTGGTTGTTTACGACCCTCAAACCAGTCATCTGACCAAATCTGTCGGATGTCAGCGTTGAGGCCAAAGCGGCCGATGCCGCTGAAAAAAACTAAGCACCGACCGAGTGTATTGGGTGCACTTATTGAAGTGCCGCGAGGCTTCGTGCTCTGTTTGGAGAAAGATCCAGCGTCGCCTGATAAGCGACCGCAGCTTCAACGGGCTTTCCTAGCACCATCAACATGTCCCCCAGAAGTTCTCGAGCCGGAAGTACGTGGCCGGGCGTAACCGGACTTTTGCCAATCTTATCCTCGAGATCGGCCGCGGCAGTCTGCTTGGCCACCGCAATTTCGGCGTCACCGTTGGCCAACTCAATCCAGGCTTCAACCGTCAAAATCTGCGCTTCGGTCAATTGCGCCCAGTAGCCCTGTCCGCGGTCTTCCATCGTGGCGTGCAGCGACTTAAGTTCAGCAACCGCGCTCTGCGCGTTGTTAACATCGCCACTACGGGCTGCGCCTATACCGATGGCGAACACCCGCATAGCAACGGTTTGCGGGAATTTCTCCCATGGAATGACCGGATGCATCTCCTCTGACAACGCTGCGGCGATCTCCCATTGTCCTTGCTCCAGAGGCAGCCGAACAGGCGCAGCCGCCAGTGCATAAGCGCTGCCGAAACTGACCTGATGGTTTTGGATTGCCAGCATTTCGCCGACGAGCCTTTCGGCTTCGTCCACATCGCCAAGTTGCAAATGGCCGTAAACCATATAGTCGATGGCATGCGCATAATGGCTTTGCACAACGTCTTTGGATTGTTCAAGAGCAGCTTCGGCCGATCGGCCATTCAGATCGATTGATTTTTCCCATTCCCCTGTCCGTGTGAAGATGTGGGCGGGCATATGCAGCGCATGTGGAGCGCTAGGAGCCGTTTTGTCATAAATCTTGGCATATGGCCTGCCTCGATCCTTCAGGGGCGGATTGTCATAAGCATGTATGGCGTAATGTATGACACCGGGATGTTCTGGTACCTTTTGGTGAAGTTCGTCGAGCGTGTCTCCCACCTGCGACTTCACTTTGATCCCGTCGGAGCCCCGCGGCGCGGTTGCAAGGCGCGCCAGCGATGCGAAAGCCGCAGCGTCTACGTCGTCGGAATGTTGGTCCGCCGCAGCGATTTGTGTCTCTGCCCACGAAGTAAGCTGAGCGCGGTAGCCTTCTTGGTTCGGGGCGTAGAAAGCAGCAGCAGCATCCATCATCGCTTGTTCAAGGGCGCTTTCGGTGGACATTGACGCGAGTTTTTCGGCTGCAGCAGACCCTCTCTCTGTTTCGGCTTCACTTGGAGTGCCGGGCCAAAGAGGATGAAAGTTCGACATCGCGATACCCCATTGCGCCATAGCACATGCTGGATCTGCCGCCGCTGCCATATTGAACGCTTCTTCGGCTTGAATATACATCATGTTGTGGATGAGGTTCAGGCCTTCATTGAATGCCTGATCCGCTTTTTGGTTGCATGTCGTCTGGAAATTAGCCTCTGCTGAGACTGCGGGTACGAAAACAAAGAACGAGCTAATACAGGCGACAAGAGTATTGCGGGCTTTGGTATGCAAATGCTGCATAAATCGTCTCCAAAATTGCTATTGTTCGAAATTGTTTGAGCGTATGGCTCGGCTTCATAATACACAAAATTGTGCGATATGTCCGAACTGCCATCTGGGCAGCGATGCGCTCTGTTTCGATCGGACATGTGCTTACGCCGCGCGACCGCTTTGTCCACCTGGCAGGCGCGACCGAAGTACTTGGTAAACGACCGCTACAGACTTCTTGGCCACGCGTGGTAGGTTTGGCGTGTCGGAGGACGGACAATGAGCAAAATTGCATTCGGTATGCGTGATCAGATGGACAGCATGTCCGATGATGAATTCAAAGAAGCGATGAGCTTAAGTAAAGCTGATTTTCTTGACTATCTGGATAAAGCAGCCGCAGGTGAAGAGAGGTGCCAAGCCAACGTGGGCGAACCGGCTCCAGACTTTTTGGCGCACGTTTTGAGTGAGGATGGTGACGTTTCATCCGACTTACTGAAACTATCCGATCTTCGTGATGCGCCTGTCTCGTTGATTTTCGGGAGCTACACATGTCCCATATTTCGTCGGCAATCCGAGCATATGAAGCAGTTGATTGGCGAATTCGAAAATTCAGTTCAGTTCGTCTTCGTTTACACGCTGGAAGCGCATCCGACAGACGGATGGAATACAAACTCAAATCGTGCCGACGAAATAATGTACGCGCAACCAAAAGATGTGAAAGAGCGTGCCAAGGTGGCCCATGATTGGCGAAAAGCCTACAGCTTTCACAGCCAAATTGTTCTGGATTGGCCAGACAATCGGATAAATGACGATTATGCCGGAGCACCAGAGCGCTTGTATGTCCTCGACGCCAAGGGGATCGTGACCTTTAAATCCGAACAAGGCCCATATCACGATAACCACCTTGAGGATTGGGCGGCGGCATTAAGAAACGCCACGACAAGCCCTTAGCATATCCAGCGGCTTAGGTTGTGGGGAACCACCACTTCGAGCCCGGAGCGGATGTTCTCAGCGGTGCCCCGCACGTCCCAGTGATTGACCTCAAGGAGATTTTTGCAGGAGAGTCTTGGCGAGGAGGATAAAACGGTGGAAGCCATTCTAAATCGCACGGGGTTCCGTGTACGGCCAAGCTTGGCGGCGGATCGTATGGACATTGCGACGCACATTTTCGGGGATGTGGAGGTTTCCAAGACGCTCGTACACAATGTTTCGACGCAGGATGGCGTATTGGTGGCGACAGATGCCTGGGTTGACACCCTCGCCGTCGACGGGAAGCAGAACACCGGAAATGCTGAACACATTGGTCTGTGGACTATCCGTGACGAGGCCGATGAGGGGAAATTTGTAGGAATACGCGGCGTATTCGTTGCACCGGGGTTGCCGCACAACTCGGTCGCGACATTTGTGGCCGTCGCCCGACCCTACTGGGGAAAAGGTGTATCTAGTGGTTCATCCCGATTACTATGTAGGCATGTGTTTGAAAAATCAGACGCTGATGCGATCTACACCCGAGTATGGCCCAAGCTGAACCCCGCCAGCGATGCCGTTCAGAGCCGATTGGGGTTTATGCCTGCGGAGAGGCACACGCTCAGGGACACCTTCGGCGAACAACGAATGCGGGAAGTCCTGGAGTTTGATCTTTGGCGGGCATCGCACCTGGAAAACGAAAAGTCCGCCGAAACGCTGCGGCAGGTGTCGATAAGAGTAGGGCAGCTCGCGGCTGAGGACTTGTTGGAGGTGCCGGAAGCTGAACAGCGTATCTTGACCGCGCTACCAGTTCGTCTGGCGAAATCTGATGATGTCCGAGGCAAGATAGCTGAGGATGTAAAGCTTGGTTTTGAAAACCCTGCTTGGGCAAGCTATCGGATGTCACGAGCTGATTGGGTGACGCTGGACCATCTTTAAAAGTCCGTTTTGTGGAAGTGTCCTTTGTCCGCACAGCAGACATCCACTGAATTCTGCTGAATGGCCGCGTTGAGCCCTTTGCAGACGTGCTCTTTCGGCTCTGTTCCTCTCCCAAAGGTATGGAATGCGGTCCTTCAAACCCGAGATTCTAGATTACTTCTGAACTTGCACTAGCTCACTTGCAGTAAGTCTCATGACGCCTACCGTAGTTGGTTCTCAATGACATTTCTCAAGATCGAAAACGTTCAGGACTATCCGCGACCTCCAGTGTTGGAACCAGTGCATCAGCCCATTCGTGTCGAGTTTGGCGGTGAAACAATCGTAAAAACCGACAATACATTTCGGGTACTCGAAACCCACCACGCCCCAACTTACTACATCCCCAAGGATGCCGTTGATGCCATTCTGATCCAGGCCGCTGGTCGATCATACTGCGAGTGGAAAGGCGTCGCGACTTACTGGGACGTTCAGAGCGGGGCAGTCAAGGCCACAAAAGCTGCATGGAGTTACGCGGCACCAACCAAGGGTTTTGAGCAAATAAAGGGCTACATCGCCTTTTACGCCGGGCTTATGGACGCTTGTTTTGTTGGCGAGCATCGAGTGATTCCGCAACGTGGGGGCTTTTACGGAGGCTGGATCACTGAAAATTTGAATGGTCAAATTAAGGGTGCTCCTGGCACGAAGCTTTGGTGAGAATTAGTGACCGACCCTAAACCCTCGTCCAACCCTTTGGCCGTTCCTACAGGGCGTTTGGCCCGTATTGCCAGTTTGAGCAGTATGACGGCAGGCATTGCTGGGAACGTTGCAGCGAGCGCCCTACGGGAGATTGGTCGCGGGACGCGACCAGATATGCGTGGTTTGTTAATGACACCGGGTAACGTGACACGGATCGCGGATCAACTTGCGCGGATGCGAGGGGCCGCAATGAAGGTGGGCCAGCTGATTTCTATGGATGGAGGTGAGGTTCTGCCACCTGAGCTCGCTGACATCATGGCGCGTTTGCGAGATCAGGCAAATTTCATGCCTCCAAAACAATTGCGAGACGTTTTGAACCGAAACTGGGGGCAAGGCTGGCTAAAGTCGTTTCAGAGTTTCAATGTTAGGCCGATAGCGGCGGCGAGTATTGGGCAAGTCCATCGCGCAACCCTAAGAGATGGGCGTGATGTGGCGATAAAAGTCCAGTATCCTGGCGTCGCTCGCAGTATCGACAGCGATATTGCCAACGTGGCTGCTTTGGTTCGGATGTCGGGTTTGCTCCCCAAAAACTTTGATCTTGGTTCATACATCCAAGAGGCGCGCTGTCAATTACATGAAGAAACGGATTATGAACGCGAGGGCCAGCACCTACGCCATTTTTCTGAACTATTGCAGGGTGACGAAGCGTTTGAAATTCCGCAGTTCTATCCAGATTGGAGCACATCAGAAGTTCTAACGATGTCATTTCTGGAAGGTCGCCCCATCGAGACAGTGAGTGATGCGACCAAAGAGGAACGCAGTCGAGTGGCCAAGGTCTTGGTTGATCTCACGCTGCGCGAGATTTTCGAGTTCTGTATCATGCAAAGCGATCCAAACTTTGCCAATTTCCGTTACAATCCGGCCAATGGGAAGATCAGTCTGTTGGATTTTGGCGCGGCCCGCACACTGCAATCATCTGCAATTAAGGGGTATGTACAAATTTTGCGTGCGGGTTTGCTTGAAGATGACAGAGGCCTTCGCAAGGCTGCCATCCAACTAAAATTCATTGAAGGTGATGGTCCATTCGACGACCGTATCCTCGGAATGATCCGCAGCGTTTTTGGTGCAATCCTATCTGCGGATGAATTTGACTTCTCAGACCGAAGGCTTTCCAAACACCTCAACAAAGAGGGCATGGCCTTGGCCGAGGCCAAGTACATCCCGCCCCAGGTGCCAATGGACATTCTTTACCTTCAGCGAAAAATCGGAGGGATGTTCTTACTGGCCACTCGTTTGAACGCGTCGGTGCCTGTGAAGACGCTTCTTGCAAAGTACGTCATCTGAATGGTCACCATTCTCCTTAACCCTGTTGAACGGCCAGATCAGACATTTGAAATGGCTTTCGTCAGGGCGGATCATGTCAACGTATCTGTATGGTTGACTGGCTTCACCCCGATCCAACACGCGATCCGCGAAAGTGTCGGTCTAATAGGCAGGAAGCCCCGATATGCAAGCTCCAGCAGAGGCATGGCACCCGGCAAACGCGCCACACGTGCCAACCAACGCCATTTGGGCAGAGCGTCCCAGAGTTCCACGAACCCGCGCGCACCAGATACCAGTTCTCCATCTGATCGACGCACATGGAACCGGCTCATCGCATCCTGCCGCGTTAGATCATCACTAACGCGAACACCTGCTTTTGAGACGTCGAGAAAATGCAACCGATCAGCGCCTTCGCAAGAGGCGTAGTGACCAATCTCAACAGAGCAAAGCGGACAAGATCCGTCGTAGTAAACCGTAGTGCCGTATTGATTGACTTCGGCTTCAACCAATTTGACCGCAGCGACAGCCTTGTCCGTTTTATGCACTTTGTTTTACCTCATTCGTGGAGCCTCGCCCGCCTACTGTAAGAGCTAGCGCACAATACGAAGAAACGAGGGTGCAGCCGGGGAAAACAGATGCGGTATGAGGCCGCAACTTGGGATACAGTTGGCCAAGTTTAACGGCGGGTTTGTCAGCAACTCGGAAGTAGGTCCTGTTCAAATCGACGTCCGGTTCCCGCATAAGCGGTCAGTGGGGCGTCAAAGCAGACGTTGCCGCGCGCCGACTTGTATTGAGCGTCCGATTTCAGCCGCTTTGTGGACAGCCGACAAAAATGCTCAGGTGACTGCGTTGAGCCCAAAGCAGTATTGGTTTAGGATTTGCCAGTCCTACGATTGCGTAGGGTTCAACATTTTAACTGTTGAATTAGGCGTATCCGACTGCGACAGTTTCTTATGCAACGTCGACTTACCACCATCGTTGCCGCCGATTTGGCGGAATACTCTCGTCTGATGGCTTTCGATGAAGAAGGCGTTATCCGGCGTTTGCGCGCAACACGGAGCGACGTGATTAACCCGGCGGTGGCCGAAGCCAACGGGCGGATCATCAAGACGATGGGCGATGGCATCTTGGTCGAATACCCCTCGCCGGTCGAAGCCATGCGATCGGTGATTTCAGTCCAGGAACAGATGGTGGCGCGTGAAACCGGCCCCGCTGACCAGCGCCTGCGCTTTCGCGTCGGCATAAATGTAGGCGACGTTGTCGAAGACGGCGATGACATCCTCGGCGACGGCGTCAACGTGGCGGCACGGTTGGAAAGCCTCGCGCCGCCGGGCGGGATTTGCATCTCGCGCAGCGTCCATGACCAGCTTCGTGGTAAGATTGATGCCCCCATGACCGAACTTGGCCTGCAAATGGTCAAGAACATCCCGGAACCGGTCGAGGTTTGGCGGGTCGAGATCAATGGCGTTAATGCGCCAGTGCAGGAAGAAAAAACCGAGCGCCCCTCGATTGCCGTTCTGCCATTCGACAACATGTCTTCGGATCCCGAACAGGAGTTTTTCGCCGACGGAATCGTCGAAGACGTGATTACCGAACTCAGTCGGTTCCGAAACCTATTTGTCATCGCCCGGAACTCGACCTTTGTTTACAAGGGCACCGCGACCGATATCAGGCAAGTCGCGCGCGAATTGGGCGTGCGCTATGTCGTCGAAGGCTCCGTACGGCGTGGGGGCAACCGGGTGCGCCTGACCGCCCAGTTAATCGAGGCGGAAACCGGATCCCATGTCTGGGCCGATAAATGGGACCGCACTCTAGATGATCTCTTTGCTGTTCAGGACGAGTTGACCGCTGCCATCGTCACGGCTGTCGAACCTGAACTGGGTGCCCACGAACGCACGTTGGCGCGTAGGAAACCCTCTGAGAGCCTCACAGCATGGGAAATGTGCCAAAGAGGGATTTCCGAACAAGTGAAATTCACGCCCGAGGCGATAGACACCGCCGACACCTTTTTCCGGAAAGCAATTGAGAGCGACACTACCTTTGCCGATCCGCATGTGATGTTGGCGCGCAATGGGTGGGTGCGCCTTGGATCAGGGTGGAGCAAGGATCCCGCGTCGGAACTCAAGAACGCGATTGACAGCGTGAAACGCGGATTGGAGTTGGACGACCGACAGGAAGTGGCGCATCTCGTACTGGGTGTCTTGCTGGCAATGGCGGGAGAGCCGCGCGATGGATCGGTCTCGGTGAACCGCGCCCTTGCGCTTAATCCAAACAATGTTCAGTGCCACTATGCGATGTGCATGGTAAGCTTGTTCGATCCCGCCACGGATGGGGACCTGATGCTCAAAAGCGCGCAGGAATGCCTCAAGCTGAACCCCAAGGATCCGCGGGCCACAATGTACCATTTTTTTTCCGCCTTGGGGCGCTGGGTCGAAAACGGGCTGGTCCCTGATGACGCCTATATTGCAGACATGGAAGCGGCGTGCGGGTACACAAATGCGCCTTGGTTCGTATTTATGATCTGCGCGGTGGGTTGTGTGCGAATGGGATTCACAGATCGTGCGAAAAAGCATCTTTCGGCAGCGCTGCAGCGACGTCCGGAGCTGACAAAAGACAATTACAGGGACGCGTTTCTTCAGCCAAGCTGGCCGGAATGGTATGAGAACGATCTCGATGCGCTTGAGACACTTGTCGAATTAGGATTGCCTCGCGACTAATGCAGCTATGTCCGCAAGGCAGAAATTCACTGAATGTACCCGAATGACCGTTCCGAGCCCAAAGCGGGCGTTGATCAAGTTAAGACATACGGCCTCAATTTAGTTGAAGCTTGTTTAGCTTCAGCACTAAAGTTCCGGTTCGTCGGCTTTACCGTGCACCAGAAGCGTCAGTCTAATGCTTCGAAGCCGAAAGCGTTCTTTCGCAGAAAGCTCTGAAAAAAGCTCTCGTTCACCAACCTGATAGGCGACGAATGTCCGGACTCGCATCTCCAATTGCTCGCCCTCGAACCCAATCGCCCGAAACAGACCGCGAATGTGCTCAAGCCTTTTGTTCATCTCTTTCCGCCAGACACGACGAACCTTTGGATCCTGTCGTGCCCACTGGCGGATCGCATTGTCGTATCGGCTGAGATCGGCCTGGTCTACGACGTCGGCAACGATTGCGAGCTTCTCAACAGGTGAAGCCTCAGCAAATCGTCGCTCTCGAAGGAAAGGAGTACCATCAAGCTGTAGCCAATAGTCCAGCAAGGCCTTGTGAAGATCGGTCCTGTCACGAAAGTGATAATAGAAACCGCTTTTGGCCACATTCAACTTATCGGCAAGGCGTTCGACACGGACTGCTTCAATTCCTCCGGCCCGAAGTAGGTCGAGCGCGGCGTTTAACCAGTCTTGCTTGCTGACACGCTTTTTTACCAAAACACTATTGCCTTTGATCTGTATCAAATTCAGCAGTTATTTTAACCATCTACTATATTTAGCTATACGGAACTGTCTATATAAATAGACGTCGCCGTACAGTATTCTTTGCAAGCTTGTATGCAAATTTGAAGGGGGGGAGACTATGAAACAAGGACTTAGAACAAGCGCCGCACTCGCGGTACTTATGACCATTGCAGCTCCAGCAAGCTCCTTTGAACCCGACGGCCCTCATTTGGCAAACGCACAACGTAATTCTGAGACTTGGGCCGCCGAAGATGCCGAAATTGATGCAAAGCTCGCGGCATTGGAGGAGAAGTTCGGAAAAAAGCCCAACATTATTTATATCCTAACCGACGATATCGGCTGGGGTGAGTTAGGTTGGCAAGGCGGTGGAAAGCATCGTGGCACACCTTCTGAAACTCTGGACAAGATGGCCTTTGAAGGGATGAGGTTCTGGTCGGGTTACGCCGAACCATCGTGCACACCAACCCGGATCGCCATCAACACGGGCCGCCACCCGGTTCGCACAGGTCTTTTGACTGTTTTATGGCCGGGACAGGTCGACGGGTTGTCGCCTGAAGAAGTCACGACAGCAGAAGTTCTATCCGAGGTCGGCTACCAAACCGCGATGTGGGGCAAGTGGCACCTTGGTGATTTACCCGAACATGCGCCGGGAAACCAAGGATATGATTACGCGTATTACGGCCTCTTCAATGGAGCACCGTATTATTGGCAGGCGTCTTATGAGGATCAAAGCGGCACATTTCCCTTCGCTGACTTTCCCGGAAACGAAACCTATCTGGAAGAGGCGGGTATCGATCTTTCTATAGGCGGTTATGTCGGCAGGAAAGGCGAGGGTCGTACACCAATCGAAGGTGTAGCTGGGACGCTCTCACCTGAAAGGCAGGAAGCTTTTGAAAACGAGTCGATCAGCCAGATCACAGAATATGTGAAAGAACACGCGGACGGCGAATACCCATTCTTTATCTACTGGGCCTCGTACGCTCAGCAAATAGCACCAAGCCAAGAGTTCATCGACCACCCGATGGTCGACAAGAACAATCGTCAGGCGTCCTTCATGGCTTTACATAATAAGCATGTCGGCCAATTGCTTGCGACTTTGAAAGCAGAAGGCATCGCAGAAAATACACTAGTAGTCTGGATCAGTGATAATGGCCCAATGTACGCCTTCTGGCCGACCGCCGGCTACACTCTATTGCGCGGTGCAAAAGGGGATGTTCTTGAGGGTGGAGTTCGGGTCCCTGCAATGGCCTGGTGGCCCGGTATGATCGAACCGATGCAGGACCCTATGGATGTAATTCATGTTACCGACCTGTTTACTACAGCAGCTCGGATCGGTGGCGCATTGGACAAGATCCCCAATGACAGGATCACCGATGGCATTGATCAGACATCGCTACTTCTAAATGGTGAAGGTCATGGACGTCGACAGTTTATGGCCCACTACAGCGCCGATGTGCTTGGCGCTTTCCGATACAATGATCACAAGATCCACATCACAGAAGGTCACGGAGGCTTGCCGGGTATGGACTTCTACAATGTGAAGCGAGATCCCGGCGAGAAATACGGCGCACTTTATCCCGGCCTTTGGGTGGTTCAGCCGATGCAGAAGCTTTTGGGCATGCACCACGGTCGTGTCGAACAGTTCCCTCACCGCGAACCCATGGCTCCCGAGGAAGCACGTCTCAAAGCCCAAAGTCACTAAGGTTACGAGATTTGAGCCGCCCAATTGGCGGCTCGGCTTATTGAGAAATCAAAATAGTCAAACGAGTTGATCTATGAAACAAACCATATTGAAACTTGCCTTAGCGACAATGACAGTACTTGCTTCGAAGCAAGCAATCGCGGAACCAATTCCGCTCGCCGGACAAAACGAAACAGAATGGCGTGACACACTTTCGATCTACGCGTTTCTACCGGCTAGAACCAAGGGAGACTCAACGGTTGCAGGAACAACCGTTCCTCTCGATCTGGATTTTGGTGATGCACTGGAGCTCTTCGATGTCGCCGCAGCCGGTAGATACGAAACCCGGCGTGGCAATTGGGGTTTCATAATTGATGCCAACTATGTTTCGCTTTAAGCGGGTGGCAGCTTGCCCACACCTGGACGCGCTACGTTCAGCGCCGATATTCGCCAGGAATGGCTGGGTTTACTTGCGGCGTACAAGGCAGTCGACGCCATCGGGGGTAACGGGCAGCGCTACGCCATCGATCTACAGGCTGGCGCGCGCTACAACTCTTTGCGCCAAGAGATTACAGCAACAGCTCCGGCACCAATCCATGTGTTGGGCGGCGATGAAGGCTGGCGGGAGCCGGTAATGGGTGCGCGCGGCACTTGGGTGCTTAACGAGCGGTGGACTGCAATTGCATCCTTGGAACTTGGCGGCTTTGGCGCAGGCGGCAACGACCTGCAAGTCGGAGCTAATGTTGGTGTGGATTGGCGTCCGTGGGAGACAACTTCGCTGTTTTTTGGGCGGCGTTTTTCAGCATGGACTACAGCGACACACTGTCCACAGGTGAATTCGAATATGACGTCGATCAGCACGGTCCAGTTCTTGGCTTAAAATTCAGATTCTGATTTGCGGCCCAGATGAACGCATGCTCTGCACTCCGGCCAACGGTTGCTTTGTCCGCATAGCGGTCATTCAGTGCCGATGCTAAGAACGTCTGTTTTTGTGGGCCAAGCCGACATAGGCCGGTCCAAAATCCGCTACTACCAGCCACCGATAAATGCTTCGACGATCGAAACGAAATCAAATTCTGCAATCGAGGCACTAACTTGGATCAGAGTGTGTTAAAAGTGATTAGCCACAAGCGTTATTAGCTAAGGTCAACTCCAATTTGTCCGTGCTTAGGCCGGTGATCAACTAGGAAAAGGGATGGAACAAGAAAATGAACCTTGAGAAACTTTCGAGTCGTGTAACTCAGGAACTCGACGAAGCCCTCGCGAACGACTTTCCCAAGGAAAGGCGTGAAGAAATCCTAGAAATCGTCCGGCGAGCAATGCTCGACTCCGCTGATCGAACACACCGAGAGATGAAAGATACGGCCGTCGTGTGCTGCGGTCCCGAGGCTGATCTGGCACACAAAATACAAGAGCAAATGGCGAAAAAGCGCGATATGCTGATCGCCAACCTGACTGCCATGCGGTAGTCAATTGCAGTAACTGATGGCCAGCCCATCGTTTCGGAACAGAGAAAAAGGTCCCGCCAGCGGTCATCCATCACGAATTGGTCTTTTCGGAAGAACTCGGCTTGGGCCAGGGGATGCTCTCCTTGATCCCCATCAAGGCTGACCCGTGAAAAAGGTTGGATTATGACTCGTACAAGTATTTTTTCGAATTCACGTTCGTTCAATTTTCTATGGGAGATCAGTGACACTGAAAAAATTCAATTGCATTGGTCAACGGAGTTATTCGGAAATCTCATGTGAAACCCATTTTTCTGATCATCAGTTACGCAATCACGGTCGTGATTCCTCTGATACTTTCATGGATATTTGGTGGACCGCCGCGTCCATTTCACCAAGAGCTTGCTTCGGGGTTCGGTATGCTTGCCTTTTCGATAATCCTCGTCGAGTTCGTTCTTTCCGGGCGCTTTAAGATCATTTCGAACGGATTGGGTATGGATGTGACAATGCGGGCGCATCAGCTTCTGGCGCGGACAGCGCTTGCTTTCGCCTTTATACACCCATTTCTTTATGGAGGTACACCGTCCGGCGGTCCGCGGCCCTGGGATCCCACGCGCCAACTGACGATTACAACAGAGTTTGCATATCTTTCGACCGGCATTGCCGCGTTCTTACTTTTGTTTTGCCTCGTGTTTCTTGCGATAGGGCGGAAGAAGTTGGATTTTAAGTATGAGACATGGCGCCTAATTCATGGATTGGGCGCACTTATGATTGCGGTACTTCTGTTACATCACACAGTCTATGCTGGTCGTTATGGATCTCAGCCCGAATTGACTTGGTTCTGGCTTGTAATGACCGGGGCTGCGGTTGGTTCCCTTCTATATATTTATCTGGCGGTTCCGCTGCGTGACATGGGGCGAAAATGGCGTGTCAAGTCTGTAACCAGCCTGACTCCCAATCAGTGGGAGATCACAGTGGCACCTCAGAACCACTCTGGCCTCGAATACAAGGCTGGACAGTTTGTTTGGCTAAATGTCGGACATGGTCCCTTTTCAATCAATGAAAACCCTTTTTCAATTTGTTCGGCGCCGGCCAATGGTCCGAGTATTTCCTTCATGATTAAGGAGCTGGGGGATTTTAGCCGAGCAGTAGGTGGGACAAAACTGGAAACTGTCGCATATATTGACGGGCCCTATGGCAGCCTATCCATCGACGATCGCGACGAGCCGGGGGTCGCGTTGATCGCAGGTGGCGTCGGTGTTGCGCCGCTGTTGGGTATACTGCGGGAGATGCGAGCAAGTGGTGATCCGCGCCAGGTGAAAATGGTTTATGGAAACAAACGGTTCGACCAAATCGCCTGGCGCGATGAGTTGGATAAAGAGGATATTACCTATGTCCTGTCGGAACCGCCTGAGGGCTGGGAAGGAGAGAAAGGTCTGATCGATGCTGAAATTATAGATCGTGTATTTTCGCTGGATCAGTTCCGTTCCTGGGTTTTCGTCCTGTGCGGTCCGTCTAATATGATGGAAACCATCGAGGACCATCTCATAAAGAAGGGCACCCCTTGGCACCGAATTCTTTCAGAGCGTTTTGACTATGATTAATCTTATTGGGAATTTGAGTTCCAAGAGGCGAGTGTTGATCGTAATTACGGTGGTCAACCTATTCTTCTTACTTGTTTTGTTGGCCTTCGTGCTTCGCTAAACAAATAAGTCAAATTGGTTGACTGTCTTAAATTCCTGCGGCCGCGCCAGCGGACTCCGTAGTTTGCATCAAAGAGGTTTTTCAGATTTAATCGGGCTCATTATTAGCTCTCAGAGGATTTGTCAGAATAACTTTGCTTGGGCGGGACACCCAAAGTTGGGTTTCAATATGAAAGAAATTCCTTCAGAAGTTTACGCGAGCTAAAAAAACAACTCCAACGACGCAACTTTCCAGAAGTTTCGTCGCGGAGCTGGCTTGGCTTGATCCCCGGGGACCACCATCACCAAGGCAGGCGGTGAAGTTCGCGCCGGTACCTGCGTGATGAAACTGCTTTTTGACGGAGAGACGGTGGCGGGTGTTCGTACCGAAGATGGGGCCGAGTTACACGCCAATGCGGTCATTTCCGACATCGGTGCGCGCGAGACCAATGACATACTCTTGCCTGACAAAAAAAGGACCAGCCGACTGGAAAGCTGATATTCGCGGATTGCCGGCCAGCATCGCACATTTCAACGTATTTCTTGGATTTGAAGGCGATATCGAGGCCGCTGGCGCCACGAAAGCCAACCACTGGTTCTTTCCTAGAGGTGAAACAGACGTTCTCTGGATGGACACACCGGACGCCCCGCCGCCGCACATGACGATGTCTTTTGGTTCACTAAAAAACGCAGCCCATGATCCTGGACCTCGGCAAAAACACACCGCGCAACTTTTGCGCTGGGAGGATTGGTCCATTGTGGCAGATTGGGCCGTCCATCCTGAGGGAGCCGGCGGTGACGACTATACCGAATTCAAACGCCGCACCGAAGCAACCATGATGGCAATGTTTAAAGAGCGATTTCCGGAACTTGCCAAGCACGTTGTGTACAAGAACCTCGCCGCGCCGCTCTCGACCGTGTCTTTCACGGGGCATAATCATGGGGCATTCTACGGCCTTGATGTCACGCCGGAACGCGTCATGTGCGATGCTTTGCGGGCAAAAACACCGATCCCTGGCCTTTATCTTGCGGGCCAAGACGTTGCGAGCCCAGGTATCCCCGGTGCACTTTGGGCAGGCATGCTTGTGGCTGCTTCTGTAGATTCGGGCGTATTTCGCATAATTCGCGGATAGTGCGGCACGAAACGTACTTCGCTCGTGTCGCTTGCGTCTGTTTTGTCCGCAAGCCGGTCGTAGCCAAGATTTGGGAGAGCGACCGCTTTTGGTGAGAGCGGTCGTTCCTGGTCGAAACTCCGAGTATTCGGGGGTGAATGTCCGCTCAAAGCTGCTAATCGGTCATCTGAGTAAGTCCGTCAGGTGACTGCTTCGAGCCCAAAAGGGACACTGGCGACACCGCATGTTAGAGTTGGGTCACAAGCTATGGAGGTACCCATGTCCGACGTCGCTTTTTGGGTTATCCAAGTCCCAGGCTGGCTACTCTTTATTTATCTGGTGATAGCGCAATGTACCGCGGCGGTGAGTTACGCTATGGGCATCAAGATGGGGACCCAAGAGCCTGCCAAACTGATTACGGAAGTTGGCGTCGCCTTCTTCAAAGGATATGCGGGCGCCGATTTGGTTTTCTATGTACCTTTACTTGGCCTCGGGCTCGTGGCGCACGCAATGGCCGCTTCATGGGCCGCGGCGGTGCTCGGTGCAGCCTTGGGAATTACCGTTTACTGGCCCGTCGCGTGTCTCTGGACCGTAAGAGCGGCTCGGGGCGCTGAGGGCTGGGAGTTGCCCAAGGAGGAGCAATATTGGGTGGTCCTACCCGTGATCGCAGGCTGGGGTGTACTGGCTCTCATTTTGCTTCTGCTAGCCGCGAAATAGAGATGGAATTTGGGACCTGCGCACTAGAACTAATACCGGCGTCCGCTAAGAGCCCAAAGCTTACAACGTTCTAAGAATGCAGTTTGTAACTGCAGAAACGGACGAATGTAGTTGCCAAAATTCAGTATCGACAACAAACACCCAAATTTTGTCGTATTAATGCAAAAATCTGAGCAAAAATGCCTTTCATTATTGAGCTGTGAGAACGGAACAATTTTGGAGTGGTCTGGATGATCCATACGTACCTTAGTTCGGCAGAGATTGCTCAGGTTCAGGACTTTGTGCTCGCTGAGCGCGGCAAAAGTCTGAGCGAACGTGAGTGGCATTTTCGCCTGCGCGGCTATGGCTATGGCCTGCGCGAAAGCGAAGGGAGTTGGATGGTAACCACTCTTCTCGAAAATGCCGACCTGTTCGAAATTGATAAAGCTACTGTAGACGGGCCAATTTCCGAATAGCGGCCATCAAGCCAAAATCGCCGAGTGTCCGCTTCGAGCCCAAGGCTGAGGGTAACTTTCATGGCTAATTGGCCTGCCGGAGACGAGTTCGAATTCGTTTGACAGCCCATTTTTAAGTTATTGTAAATAAATGTTAATCTGGATTTAGAGTGCCGAGCCCAACGTCCAAGAGCAAGTATTGGTCCCAAAACTCCATACTTCTGTTAGTTTTAAGTCTTAAGAACTGAATATTTTGAAGAGGATCACATCGATTTATGAAGCGTAAAATTGCTGCGATCCTGAGCCTCGATGTTGTCGACTACACAAAACGCATGTCGGAGGATGCTGAGAAAACGCTCAATGCACTACAACGCATCTTGGGCGAAGTAATCAAACCCTTGGTAAACGAAAATACGGGACGAATATTTAAGTTGATGGGAGACGGTGCTTTGGTCGAGTTCGCCGCTGCCACAGACGCAATCAATGCCGCCAGCCAAATTTTTTATCAAATGCGGAACGAAGACCTTTCACTTCGAGCGGGTATTCATGTTGGCGATGTAATGCCAAATGACACAGACTTGTTCGGAGAGGCTGTAAACATTGCGTCTCGTCTTCAGTCTAGCGCGCAGAGCGGAAGTTGTCTTGTAAGTAAGACAGCCGCCGAAGTAGCCGGAACCTCGCTTGCGGTTTCGTTACGACCAGAAAACTCAATTCGGCTCAAGGGTATTCCAAATCCGGTGGAAGCCTATTCCATTGATTTAGATGGAGACAAAAGACGCGCCAAGAACAAGCTTCTAGCCACTTCTCAGGACATTCGCTTTGCAAAATCGAAAGACGGTACAACTCTTGCGTGGACATCATCTGGAAGCGGAACCAAGCTACTGGTTACACCAAATTGGCTAAGACATCTGGAATACGATTGGACAATGAATTCAATTGCCGGATGGTTGCCATTGTTATCTGAAATCTACTGCCTCTATCGATTTGATGGCCGAAACAATGGCTTGTCCGAAAGGGGCGTTCAGGATGTATCGCTAAATCGGATAGTGGAAGATGTTGAGGCTGTTATGGACGCGGCCCAGATCGAAAAAATTCCACTGTTCGGTGTATCTTTTGGAGCAACGATAGCCGCGGCCTTTGCCGCGTACCATCCTGATCGCGTCTCGGGTTTGGTTTTGTTTGGTGGGTTTGCACAAGGTCTAGCGGTGCGTTCGCAGCCAGGGATCGCCGCGCTTGGACAAGCAATGATGGACATGAGCCTTGAAGGCTGGAACGATGAATATCCTTCTGCAAGAGATTTGATGGCTCAGTCATTTGCCCCGACGGCTAGCCCTCACGATCAAAGCACTTATGCAGAGTTTATGAGAGTGGCAATGGACCACCAAGATTGGCTCAAAATTGGGCCACTGGTCGCAAGTGTCAACATAACCGATCTACTTCCGCAAATCTCCTGCCCAACATTGGTTCTGCACGCTAATCGCGACAGGATGCACGATGTAGAGCAAGGTAGAATATTCGCCTCCGGTATCGAGAATGCGCGCTTCATTGGTATTGAGACAGCGAACAATACGATGCCAGAATACGATCCCGCTTGGCCCAAAGCCCTGCAGGAAATTGAGCGTTTTATGAGTTCACTTTGATCTGTTGGCGTTTTCTTTCGCTCCGTTTTTAAAGACAATATTATTTATACGTGTTGCAGACGCTTGGATTCTGACCTTTGGATGAACGCTCGGGGCTAGACCACCCTTCAAACCAGTCCCTTATTTACTTTATGAGTTGACCGAGAGAGGGTGGTTGTATTCTATCCAAGCATGAACCGTCCGATGACAACTTGCGTCGCTTTCCTCGCTGGTGTTCTGCCCCATGTATCGTTGGTTTATGCTCAGGATTGTACGCGCGATGCGATGCTCGTGTTTGATAGTTCGGCGTCTATGGCAGAACTTGGTTTGCAGCTAGATGAGCCCAGACGCATTGATGATGCCCGGGTGGCCGTGCAGGATGCAATGCCCCTTATTGCCCCTATCCGTCGTATAGGATTAATCACATATGGTCCGGGCCCCGAGAATTCCTGTGAAGGTATCAACCTGAAGTTCGAACCTATAGAAAATGCAGCACAGCGTGTAACGGACGCTATTGCATTGCTGGATCCAAACGGTTTGACCCCTCTTACAGAAGCGGTTCGCATGGCGTCCGAGGTGCTGAATTTCCGAACAGATCCAGGCATCGTGGTGCTGGTTACGGACGGCAATGAAACTTGCGGAGGCGCGCCTTGTGCTTTGGGCGCCGAGTTGGCGTCTACAGCCGCAGACCTGACCGTGCATGTGATCGGGTTCCGTGTCGCCACAGACCGGTTCGCTTGGGACAGTCCGGACGTGAGGCTGTTTCCCGATGGAATCTCTGTGGCCAAATGTCTATCTGATAGAACCGGTGGCAAGTATGTCACTACCCAGACCATAGAAGAACTCACCGATGCCCTGCTCAGCACATTGGGCTGCGATTTTGTCGGCTAACACATTCGACGATGCCAGCCAGTTTGGGGCCAAGAAACCGACTTTTTCGGCTGGCAGACGTTTCCAGAAACCCTCAATGTCCGCCTTTTTCGCATTAGCGTCGTTCGCAAAACTTAGCAGAACGACCGCTTTGAACCCAGAGCCGCCGTTAATCCGGCATAGGTACGCTGCTCCGCGGCGAATGACCGCTCTGAGCCCAAAGCGGACTCCAGTTTTTTCAGTCAAAAGTGTCAATCCGAGAATAATAGGTCTGCAAAATGGACATGACGGAACAGGAAAACGGCAAGGCTGCCAAGCTGCCTCAATTTTTCAGGCTGTTGGGTCGGTAGAGCCATATAGGCAAATTACAGATGCCTCCCGGGGCGACAAGGTAGAGGCCCCGGGGATTGGCCTTACTCATCGCCTGGATAAGGAAATTCTTGCCCTAATACTTCACTGGCTTCCTCAAAGATGGGACGCAGTACGTCGTCGACATCATCGTATCCGGCCTCGGTGAACTCCGAAAATTGCATGGCTTCCAAAGGCACGCCTGAACGCTCAGAGAACTCCTCTCGGTCTTCCAGCGAGGGTACTTCTGCCGGAGCGGCGAGCGGCGGAGACCATGTGCGCTCCTCGGTCACGGCCATACGCACGGTGATGTCGTCCTTGGTTACGTTCCATACCATAAAGTCGTCTGCCATGCTCAGCGGCCCATCATAGGTCGAGCGAATTCGCTCATAGACAGAGTTGACTGTGTCGAAGTCGTTGAAGAAGTGATAGGCGACCGCCATACGTGGCTGGATGTCACTCATCACCTTGCCGAAGGCTTCCGGAGCGGTGTGAACTTGCGTACCAACTAGCAGCGCCGATTCTGGTGTGAAGCGCATCTTGGTTACGAGTTCGGGCACAGCGATGAAACATTCGTGGACAGCGATATCGGCGTCCTTCGCGTGTTCTCTGAACCACTTGTTGGGGTAGGTGTCAGAGCTGAAGACGAACTTTAGATCGTTCCACTCCAACGCATAGCTGACGGCTCCATCGATCGAGTGAATGGCTGGAAACGTACGGATTGTGACGCCGTTTTCGTCGTAGATAACCTCATTTTCCAGTTTGTAGTCGAATTCATTCACTTCCATCGAATAACCGCGAAAGTCGACGTTGCCTGCGCGACCAGCGAGGTCCCAAGTTAGCATTTTTTGCATATGATCAAGCGCATAGGCTGTTCCAAGTTCGGGTGCAGCGCCTGACGGCCCCCAAACCCGCAACGGTACATTTCGGCCCATAAGGGCACCGCCTATGAAAAGATCGTGGAGCGCGCCAAAATGATCGGTGTGTAGGTGGCCGATAAAGACTTTATCCAGATAATTATAGGGTATCTGCAGCGACGAAATCCGCTCGGCAGAGCCGGAGCCGATGTCGAAAAGGAACTTGTCGCCATTGCCCAGCTCGACAAGAAAGCAGGCCGCTGCCTGAGCCGCGCGGGTCGTCGGCATGCCGGTTCCGCAGGCAATCACTCGCATCTCATTCTCGGCCAAGTCCTCAGAATTAGGATAATAGGCGTCACGTGGTCGCATGCTGGTCTTGGTTGGCGAAACTTCTTCGACTTCTTGCGCAACCGCAGCGCCCGGCAAAACCATTTCAAAGACACTTTGCCGAACAGTTTTTGGCGCGATAGTTACGACGCCAAATGCGATACCAATCGCAAAGGTTTGAATTGTCATTCGATATGGAAAATTTAGCGGCATTAGAAACCCTCCATTTGCGTCAATCTTGCTATGCCTATTTTGCCACAAAAGTGTGTAATGTTTAACTATGTTGGAGTGAGGACGGGGTGGGTCACTCCTCACATTTCTTTTGGGATAAGGTTATGGCACCGGTTTCAGATCCGATCAGCAATACAGAAATCAATGCTGCCCTTCAGAGTGTTCTCACCAACCCTAGGTTTGATGGCGCAGGGCGGGTAAAAGACATTTTGTCTTATACAGTGGCAGAAGAAGTTGCAGGTCGTGGAGAGCAAATAAGGGGCAAAACGATTGTTGCTGACGTCTATGGGCGCGAAACGCTAAAGGGCAGTGACCCGGTAAATGCGATCCGAGTTCAAGCGAGAAGGCTTAGGAGGTTGCTGGATCAATACTATGAGACTGCCGGTCGAAACGATCCAGTAAGAATCCACATAGACCGCGGCAGTTATCGACCGCGATTTGAACGCGTTTTCCGCGAGCAGGCGCCTAAAGCCGCCGTTCGCAAGCAATCGAAGTGGACAACAATCGGAGCTTTTTCGATTGGGACATTGACCGGGGCAGCGTTAACTGCATTGTTGTTTGTGGCCGTCAAACCGTGGGCGTTTAAAACAACTGACGGCGACGATCAATCCACCGTGATCGCTCGCGCGGAGCGGGCCTCCTTGTACGATAAGTCACCAGTAACCCTTCAAGCGTTCAATCTCGCGGATCAAGCGCGCGAAATGCTCTTTCCGTTATTCGATCGACCCCGTCAGCTGCTAGCTCTTTCCGTATTCCAAAGGGTTATTGAGCTCGATCCAAGCTATTACGGCGGCTACGCGGGGGCTGCTCAGGCTTTGGCTACACTGTCGATATTGGAACCGTCTTCAGACAAAAGATCAGAAACAGTCACAGCTGCGTTGGAAATGGCAGAGTCAGCTGTTCAGATTGCTCCGACCGAAGCTTGGAGTCAGTCAGCGATGAGTTTTGCCATGTTCGCAAGTGGGGAATATGATGAATCTCTGGCGTTGGGGCAAAGAACTGTCCAATTGGACCCTGACGACGGGCATGTTCTGGATTATTTTGGAACGGTGGCTCTCTTCTCAGGTCGGTTCGAGGAGGCCGCGAATTCCTCAGGACGGGATGATTTAACATCGTCAAGCAATCAACGATTTGCGCGTCGCAATATTTCGGGAGCAGCGAATTATCACCTTGGGAATTACGCCACTACAGTGGAGAACTTCGAAAGCGCCGCGGAATTCGGTGATCCGTTAAGTGCGCCTTCGTTGGCTTATCACGCGGCAGCATTGGCTAGACTTGGTCAAACCGATGCGGCGACAGAGAAATTGAAAGAATTAGATTTTGCTTGGCCGAATGCTCCCATAAAGTCGATGCTTGTCGGAATATTTTCTAAGGGAGAGTTTGTTGGTGACGTGACTGCAGAACTTGAAAAACTCGGTTGGTCAAACCCAGTAAAGCGACCTTCAGACCAAGAATAGCGTTTTTGCCAGTCCTGCCCTGGGAGTAAAATAGCAATAACAAAATGGCATGTCCTTTTGAGGATCTGGTTTAGGGTACACTGAGTCCGCAAAGCAGACGTTGAGCAGACTTCACTGAATGACCGCTTCGAGCCCAAAGAGGTCGTTCAATCCGCCTTGGTTGATGCGATCGAGACGCTCAGTCATAATTGACCGAGGAACTGATGTGGAGGCTTTTCAGGATGACAAACAACCTTGCACCCAGGACATCGTTCAAACCATCTATCGTCGATCGTCTGAGTATTCGGGTCGTTGTTGATTCCAGCTACGATCTTTTTGCGCTAAAATACGAGCACCCTCACGTCGACGTAAGCCACATCACGTTCATTCCCGGGCGACAGATGACGACACTTGCATGCGAATGGGGTCTTTCGCTGCACCTTTGCTCGGAACGAAATGGCGAAACAGCACAGCACATTCTCGACTTTGGATGGACGCCGGAAATCATCAACCGCAATTTCGATCTTCTTGGAATTGACCCAACCAGAATTGATGGGCTGATCCTGAGCCACGCTCATCGTGATCATTTCGGCGGTCTTGCCGGGTTTGTGGATCATTACCGCCACAGGATGCCGGACCAGGTGCCGTTTTACGTCGGCGGCGAGGAGACATTTCGCGAAAAATGGCTGGGCAAGAAAGAAAACCCGTTCTCTTGGGGCGCGCTGGACGGCACGTGGCTGACGGCCCAGAACGTAACGCCGGTGTGCTGCAACCAGCCGCATGACATCAAACAGGCGTTCACTTCCGGCTACATTGACCGAAATTCGTTTGAAACTGTGACCGGCGGTTCGATGGTCGTGGAAGCCGAAGAACCTTACAACCATTTCACTCAAGCTGAGCTCGGCGGCAGGCTTGTCACGGACTTACACCCGGACGAGCACGCGACCTGTTACATCGTGCAGGGGAAGGGCCTGGTTGTCATCACCTCCTGCGGACACGTCGGGTTGATCAATACGACGAGAGCAGCAATGGCAGTATCAGGGGTGTCAAAACTTCACGCCGTCATTGGCGGCTTCCACCTAGGTCCTGCGCCGCTGGACTACATCGAACACACGATTGACGAGCTGCAATCCTTGGACCCCGACGTCGTCCTTCCCATGCATTGCTCAGGTTCGAACTTCATCGCAGCGATGGAGCGGAGAATGCCCGACAAGCTGATCACCACAAATGTGGGGTCGCTCTTCACCTTCAGGAGTTGAGGTTTGTTCATAGTCTGGGCGGGTCGGGGCCGGCGAGCAGAGAGCGAGCGCAGCTCCAACCACCAGAGCACGACGTGCGCAGGCATTGTCCGCAAATCGGTCTTTCAAAGAATGCATGAAGCTCAGCGGAACCAGTCACAGCTTCATGCGTCTAACCAGTTTTCGGTTAGCGACTTGAACAGGTCCGGTTGTTCCCAAGCTAAACTGTGACCTGCGCAATCAAGTACGGCCAGCGTCGCACGCGGGTATGTATCCCGCAGCGAACGACCGCATCGAGCCCAATTGTGCCGCTCAAATCCTAGAGCTGTAGAGCGGTGGTCAGTTACGTCTAGATCGCGCGGGGTTCTGTTGGGAAGGACAAATTCTCCGATCTGCGACTAGTTCGATCAGGCCTCAAAAGACCTAGTAGAATGGCCTAGTGGCGCTTTTCAGTTCGTTTTGTGCTAGATTCAAGCTGCCGAAGGAGTGGCGGGATAGACTGAGAGGTGCGCTCGAATGAATGAAATCTATGGCCCCGTAGAAGGCGGGTGTTTATGCGGAGCCGTTCGCTATTCGCTCAGCCAGCCACCCCACAATGCCGGTTATTGTCATTGTCGGATGTGCCAAAGAGCCCTAGGGAACCTGTTCGGGGCCTGGATCATGACCAAGAACGAATACCTCCGGTACCCTAAGAAAGAGCCGAACTGGTACGCGGCCAGCGATGCCGCCCGGCGCGGGTTTTGTAGTACATGCGGCTCACCGATTGTTTGGCAACCCGAAGGTAAGGATTTTGCCGCTATCTGGATCGGTACCCTGGATGATCCGACCGCTTATGTACCGCAAGGTCATTGGCATACGGAAGGTAAGATCCCTTGGGTGGACATTCACGACCATTTGCCTGTCCGATCATGAGAAATTTGTTGCACACCAGGTGGAAACTGCGATCTGAGCGCCATAACAGAGGGGTTTAACAGGATTTGAATAGACGTCTGGCCGCTATTTTAGTTGCTGATGTAGTCGGTTATTCGCGCATGATGGGCGAAGACGAAGCGCAGGCTCTCGCAGCCCTGCAGCACTTACGTGACGATCTGTTCGAGCCAGAAGTCGCCAGTAGATCTGGCAAGGTCATCAAGAGAATCGGGGACGGCTGGCTGGTGGAGTTCGAGTCCGCAGTAGAAGCCGTTTCCTGTGCGCTGGGTGTGCAAGACAAACTGGCGAAAAAAGATATTGCGCTCCGTATCGGCATCCATATTGGGGACATCGTGCACGAGGGCGACGATATTTTCGGCGATGGTGTTAACGTTGCCGCCCGGCTCGAGGCGGTCGCTGGTGCCGGTCAGATCGTCATCTCAAACGACGTCAGACGGCTAATCTCGAGTCTCATCAGCCGCAGCTTCCACGACAATGGAATCGTCCACCTCAAGAACATAATCGAACCGGTGTGGATCTGGAGCTGGCCTGACAGGCTGCCGGTCCCGGCAGCGGAACCTGATCGATTTGGCCGAAAGCCGCGCGTATTTGTAGGCGAATTCGAGACGACCCAGAATGACGCGCAAGACGTGGCCCGTGCCGTTTGCGAGGATCTTTCCACCATGTTCTCCCGTCAGACTGCCCTCATTCTGGTCGATGACAAGGAGAGCGCGGACTATTTGGTTGGCGGCTCTGTGCGCAGCGCGGGCCCGCGCTATCGCGTTGTCGCGCACCTGACCCATAGGGAGACAGGTGAGCAGGTCTGGTCAGAACGATATGACGAAACCGATGAGGATGTGTTCCGGCTACAGGATCAATGCGGCATCAAGGTTGCCAGCGCCGTGAGGGTGCGAATCTCAATCAACGAAGCCGGGTATGTCGATGATTTACCCTTGGAAAAGTTGACGGTTGAACAACTACTGAATGTGGCTGCCCGGTGCTACATGTCGACGTCGCGGGACATCTGGCTAAGGGCTAGACAGGCGCTTGAATTGGCCCTTCAGCATGATCCAGACAACTGGATGGCCTATGCGATGCTCTGTTACGAGGCAACCAGCGAACTGGACTTCGGATGGCGCAGGCTGCCAAACGAAGATGCGGTGCGAACCTGCCGCTATATCGAACGCGCGGTCCGGCTGAACCCGAACAGCGACGTCGTTCGCATGACACATGCCAAGGTTTTGCTTGCCGTGAAAAAGGACCATGCAGCTGCCAAGGCCGAGGCGGAACTGGCGCTGAAACTCAACAAGAACTTCATGCACGCGGTTGCGCAAATGGCGATGATCGAAGCCTATCTCGGCAATGCCGCAGTGGCGATGACTCTGGCGCGACAGGCCGTTGAAGATGATGCAAGCCATCCCTACCTGTTCTACTTTCTGCGTCAGGCCGGTATCAGTTTCGCGGTTCTGGGGCAGTATGATCAGGCCGCGGAGTACTTCATGAAGGCGGACTTGGCTGCGCCCGGGCTTCCGGCGAACCTTATGGGGCTAGCCGCTTCGCGCCAACTCTTGGGAAACACCGAGGGTGCCCGGGAAACGATGGCGAAGCTCACGTCCATCGCTCCTCAATTCAATTTGCAAGAACTGGAGGCCTGGCCCTTCAGGGACCCGTCGGGCTGGGTTCCAATACGGGAGGCCTTGGAAGCAGCAGGCGCAAGGAAAATGCCTCCGATCTCGGTTGTAGGTCGTCGTTTGACTTCATGAATTTCGCCGCCTGGATCGAAAGTCCCGAAAGCAGACGCTGAACGGGTTCTACTGAATGACCACCCCAAGTCGAGAGCTGTCGGATAGCCATGTCGTCAACTGACAGTATGATAAGTTGCGGCATGCAGCGCATGTAAAATCGCAAGATGTTGGAGAGCGGACCAAGTCCCCATAAGGTCCGAGACACTGTCCAAAACTGTTACTCGTCTACCAAAATCCTGCCAGGCTGCCCCTTTTCGTGAATCCTGAAAACGATAATAGTCGCACCTTCATCTCCAGAACGGGCGGTGTGAACCGCCTTCAGCGGCACAATTCCGACGTCCCCCGCTAAAATTTCTTTTTCGTCTTCCCCGTCCAGCAATAGAGTTACGCTGCCTTGTAGCATGTATGCAATTTCTTCACCTGGATGCCAGTGTTTGGGTAAGGTCACGTTGGGCGGTAGCGCAACGTGGCTGACGATCACTTCCAATTCGTCAGAGCCTTCTAGGGCATTTGCCAACAAGTCTTGGATTTCCGGGGCTTTCAGGTCAGTCGTTTTCGGAGCCTCGTGTGCAATCGCGGTGGAGACTGCAGCAGCGACAAACAGAGCTACCAATGCCAGAATTTTCTTCATAGCCATTTCCTTCCAAAAACGTTAGTCATGTTAATTCTTTTTCGACGAAATCAACTTTACATCTTGGCTTTTATGTTTCGGCCCTCGCCGTTGATCGGACGCCCTTGTACGTTTTTTTAGTCCGCTAACTAGACATCCTTCGTCAAAGAAAAAAGTTCGCTTCGAGCCCGAATTGGAATTTCCACCGTGCTAAGCGCAGACGATATCTACAGTCCTCCTTAGTCCACAAGGATCGGCACGTCGTCTGACAGTAGCGGTGCGGAGCGCGGGGTGGTTTCGATCAGCCGACTGGAGCTGTGTTCTTAGCTCAACGTGCAATCAGGACGGTTTTAACTCAGCGGATTTTATAAAAAGGGGCCGGCCGGCGACATGTTAATTTGGTCCAGACTGTGGCACGCTATAAGAAATTGTGGACAGGGACAATGTTATGGTGATCAGAAACACCAAGGGTCGTGGACGCCTTTTTGATAGCGTTCTGGATACAGTGGGCGATACACCATGTATCCGGGTCAAGAGGATCGCACCACCTCATGTAAAGGTCTACGTAAAGTTCGAAGCCTTCAATCCTGCTGGTTCAGTCAAAGATCGTTTGGCACTTAGTATAATCGAGGCTGGAGAACGCGAAGGTCGACTAAAACCGGGGCAGACCGTTGTCGAAGCAACCTCAGGCAACACTGGGATTGGCCTTGCCATGGTGTGTGCGGCCAAGGGGTACCCACTGGTAATTACCATGGCAGATAGTTTCTCGGTGGAAAGAAGGAAGTTAATGCGCTTTCTGGGCGCGAAGGTCGTGTTGACGCCAAAGGCACAGAAGGGCTTTGGTATGTATACCAAGGCAAAAGAATTGGCCGAAGAAAATGGATGGTTCCTCGCTAGTCAGTTCGAAACTTCCGCCAACGCCGACATCCACGAGACTACAACCGCGCAAGAAATACTCGGCGACTTTAAAGGCGAACGACTCGACTATTGGATCACCGGTTATGGCACCGGCGGAACTGTCGCAGGCGTAGCGCGTGTCCTACGAAAAGAGCGCGCAGACACGAAGATCATTCTAACGGAACCGGCAAATGCAGCCATTGTTGACTCGGGCTACGTGAACACCCGTAACGAGGCCCATCAGCCGACCGAAAGCCATCCAAATTTTGAGCCGCATCCGATCCAGGGCTGGACGCCAGACTTTATCCCTTGGGTGCTGCAAGAGGCGATTGATGAGTCATATTATGATGAATTGATTCCAATTCTGGGAATTGAAGGAATTGAGTGGTCGCGTCGTCTTGCGGCTGACGAAGGAATTTTCACCGGGATTTCAGGTGGCTCCACGTTGGCGGTCGCAATGAAAGTGGCTGAGAAGGCTCCCGAAGGGTCCGTCTTGCTGGTTATGTTGCCTGATACTGGCGAACGATATCTCTCAACACCACTCTTCGAAGGAATTGAAGAGGATATGACAGAGGAGGAACGAGCAATTTCGATGTCCACTCCATCTGCCCAAATGGCCGCCGAGTAGTTGTATTTCACCAATTTGCGTACCTCATTCGAGTAAGGAGAGAGTTGCGCCGAAACAGATACTGCGACTTTGCTTTTCCCGCTCCACGGTCCACTTGGCGGCCGTTCATTGCGCAAATACGTTGCGCATTTCGGCGAACTTATACTTTGCACGCAAACCGGTTGCTCAGGCAACTTCGACGAACGTCAGCATGGAGTCCAATCCACGTAGTGCTCCCCCGTGTTCGAACGTTAGAAATCAGGCGAACAAGCCACACTCCAGCAGCGTGCCTTGTGCGGGCTCCAAACCCAAGCAGTACTTTCGAAAATATGCTAATGTGGTTAGTAACGTCGAGGAGAGGTTTCAACCTGCGATATGACTCAGGGCTGAAACTGCAGGTCTCGACTGGTTAAGATCCGAGGGAGACCAAAACATGACCGCTCCATCATGGGTGCTCAATGGCATTGAATACGGCAATTGCAATTGCGACTATGGCTGTCCTTGCCAATTCAACGGACGACCGTCTTCAGCTGACGGAAGCTGTCGCTACGCCGCCTTCACTCAAATTTATGAGGGACGCTATGGTGACGTTAATCTCGACGGGCTGCGCTTCGCTTGGATTGGTGGCTGGTCGGGGCCAGTGCACGAATGTGGCGGGGAGATCCTGACCTTTATCGATGCCCGCGCTGACGATCGCCAGCGTAATGCGCTGCAGCGCATCGTATTGAACGAGGACACGGAAGAATTGAAAACCCATTACGCAGTTTTCTGTGCCATGTGCACGACTATCCATGAGCCGAAATATGCTCTGATCGCGATGGTAGTCGATATGGAGACCCGCGTCGCTCATGCTGAGGTGCCGGGAATCGTGGTTTCGGATGTGGAGCCGGTGCGCAATCCGGTTACCGGCAAGGAGCACCGCGCACAGATCGTCCTACCGGAAGGGTTCGCGTCGACCTTAATGGAGACAGCAAGCGGAACCGTGAAGGCGACCGATAGAGTTAAACTTGACTTCACTAATACCTTCGCAGGCATTGCGCGTCTTCACATGACCGACCAGGGTATCGTGCGTCATCAATGATGTACTGGTGCCCGTTCGTCCTGATCGCCAGTTCCCGGCGAAATCCACCTTCAGATCCACAGCAACGACTGTCGCCACTTGGCGACGGCCGTTGCAAAATTCTTCTTAAATTACACCGAAGGGTGCAAAAAGAGTTTTGCCCGCGCCGATGGAGCCCAAATGCCTACCAATTCTTGGCGTCGCGAGGGCCAGCGGAGGTTTTCCGATGAGCCGCCGTCTAGCTGCCATTCTAGCTGCCGATGTTGTTGGCTATTCCAGGCTTATGGAGGTTGATGAACAAGGCACACTAGCAGCCCTACGCAAATCTCGGGACGTTATTGAGAGCCTAATTGCGGAGAACCACGGTCGGATATTTGGTAGTGCTGGGGACGGCCTCATTGCGGAATTTGCCAGCCCGGTTCAGGCTACCCGCTGTGCCATAGCCGTGCAGACCCACTTCGCCATCGACTGTAGAGAGATGACTGAACCGCAGTTGAAATTCCGGATTGGCATAAATCTAGGGGATGTTTCGACGGAAGGCGACAACCTGCTGGGCAATGGGGTCAATATTGCCGCTCGCCTGGAGCAGATTGCTGAGCCAGGCGGTGTCTGCTTGTCGAGCACAGTATATGATCATCTTATGGGTATTCTTGACCTGCCGCTGGAGGATATGGGCGAACAGCAACTTAAGAACATCTCACGGCCGGTGCGGACATGGCGCTGGTCCCCAGCCGTGGCTAACGTTTCAGGTGACGATGGGGAAAGAACAAAAGAAGTATACTCGAAACCTTGCATTGCCGTGCTGCCTTTCGACAACATGTCCGTTGATCCGGAGCAAGAATACTTTTCCGACGGCCTGACGGAAGACATTATAACTGCACTCTCCAAACACCGCTGGCTGGACGTAATCGCCCGCAACACGACATTCGCTTACAAGGGACAATCCCCCAATGTAACCTCACTAGCTGCAGAATTTGGTGCGACCTATGTTCTGGAGGGCTCTGTACGTAAGGCGGGGAAGCGCATCCGGGTGACCGGCCAATTGATAGACACCAGCACTGGCGCGCACATCTGGGCGGAGCGCTACGATCGAAACTTAGAGGATATTTTTGAACTTCAGGACGAGATCACTCAGACCATTGTTGGTCGAATTGAGCCAGAGATCGGCCTAGCCATCCGGCAGAAGATCGAAAAGGCACCGCGCCCGGATATTAATGCTTGGGACGCTTTTCACTTGGGTGTCGCTAACTTCTACAAGTTTACGAGTGAAGGAAACAATGAGGCACAACGCCTGTTGCTGCGCGCCCGGGAGCTTGACCCAAACTATGCCGAAGCCCACGGCATGTGGGCCTACGCGACCATCCTCGGAATGGTCTATTGGGACACAGAGCCTGATCCCGCGTTGATGGATGAGGCGCTAGTCGCGGCTCGGCAGGCCGTGTCGCTCGATAGTCAGAACGCCTTGCTCTACATGTTGATGGGGCGAGTGCAATTGGCTCGTAAGGAGTATCGCGCTGCACTCGCGGAGAACGAAAAAGCCATTCAGTTGAACCCGACCTTGGCACCTGCATTCTGCGCGCTCGGCGATTCCCTTGCATATGAAGGACGCTACGAGGAAGCCGAACTGCAGTTCGAAAAAGCGGTAGATATGAGCCCGAACCACCCACAGCTTTGGGCATTTTTGAGCTACGGCTCGCTTAACTTTCTGTTCGACCGTCAATTTGAGAAAGCGCTGGACTGGGCAGAGCGGGCCGCGGACATTCCGAACTGCCAATATTGGGCATTGGCTCACGCAACGGTAGCGCTAGCCTATCTTGATCGGATTGACGAGGCGCGGCAAATGAAAAATCGTCTGCTGAGGGAACGGCCGGACTTCAGTCAAAAATTCGCTGAAAAAAAGCTTTTTTTCTTGAAGCGGGAAGAGCAAATGGCTCTCTACTTGGAAGGGTTAGAGAAGGCCGGCATATCGGATTAGGGTGCTAAAACTTCACTGTGTGTTTGCGCAGGGAGCCGTCAATCAATGGCACTTTCGAGAAGTCGCGCCTAACGCAGATGTCGGGTTCGAACTGGACTTTTAACTTAAAGCCAAAGTCAGTTTGGTCAGCGCAGCAGACGTTCAGACGGTCATGTCAGAAGAACTTGTCTTGAGGCGGGCAGGGTGGTTGCGTAGCTTCTGCCCATAACCAAACCTGCCTCTTTCAAGTATTTCAAAACCAGTCCCGAGATCATCCGCTTGGCCGTGATGCTTTATATCCGGTTTCCCGAACACCAAGGTCTTCGCCTTTACCATCGAGGCAAATGTTAGTTCCCATTTCGTATTCAGGCGTTCCGCCAATATGAAATGGTCCGAGTGCCGTGTTTTCTGACGCTCCAACGGGCCGTCTTGAGTTGATTGCATCAACCAACATTGAAACGCCGAGAATGTCTGACAAAAGCATGTAATCCTGCCGCCAGTCATCGCACATCAGACCAGTCTTTGTCGGGAATTCAATGGCTTGCATCCACTCTTTTTGGGTTGGCTCAATTTCTTTTACAGCTGCATGCAGATGTCGTGTTATTTACCCCATAAACCTTCATGGCTGCGCCAATGGCCTTTCGCGTTGGAACGTTACTCGGTGCTCCCGGCATGCTACTATGCAATTCATCTTCCAGCATAGGAGGAGTTCGCGCATGCAAGTAAGATTCTGGGGCACTCGTGGCTCAATCGCAAAACCCGGTTCAGGAACAGTGCGCTATGGTGGCAACACGTCTTGCGTAGAAGTTCGCTCGGCTTCAGGAACTCTAGTTATCTTGGATTGTGGAACCGGTTTGCAGAATCTGGGCGAGGCTTTGATGAAGGATAGCGCTGGTCCCATAATTGGTCATATCCTAATCACCCATACTCACTGGGATCACATCCAAGGCATTCCGTTTTTTGGACCATTCTTCAAGCCCGGAAATGAATGGGACATTTATGCTCCACGTGGACTGAACCAAAGTTTAAAAAACGTCCTCGCTGGCCAAATGGAGTATACATACTTTCCCATCACGCTTGAATCCTTCGTATCTACCATTCGGTATCATGACATCTTGGAAGGTGTGTTTGAAGTCAGCGATATCAAGATCCGAAGTCAATATCTGAACCATCCCGCTTTGACGTTGGGGTACAGGCTTGAGGTCGATGGTGCAGCAGTCGTCTATGCCTGTGATCATGAGCCGTACTCACGTCAATTCGGGGCTGGCGTGGCAGGTATAAGTGAACAAGATCGCCATCACATAGATTTCTTGGGAAATGCCGATCTTGTAATCCATGACGCACAGTACACCGCAGAAGAATATCCATCGAAGGTTGGGTGGGGGCACAGTTCGATTGAACGGGTTGTGGACATGTGTCGATTGGCCAATGCAAAGCGGCTTGCTTTTACTCATCACGATCCGCTCAGACATGATGACAGCATTACCGAAATCGAAAGAGCGGCAAGCGGCTACGCTGCGGCATCCAATGCGTCACTTGACGTTTTCGCAGCACAAGAAGGCACGTCAATCGAGATTGCTTACAGTGACAGGGTTTCCTCATCTACAGATAATAGTGCATTTTCGGCGGTCACTCCAATTATTCCGGCGCTGTTGGACCACGATGTCTTGTTGGGAAGTGTCGATTCGGTCCTAGTGAATTTGATATCGGAAATTTGCGAAACTGAGGACGCGCGGATTGTTGTAGCGGAAAACGCAAAAGAAGTTCTGCAGGTGGCGGCGGCCAAGCAACCATCTCTCATTATCCTTGATGAGCAACTGGAGGAAGGCTTCTGCCTCGATGTTGCGCAGAGGTTTCGAACCATTGGAAGCGCGTACTCTGCTGAGGCAACGATTATCGCTATCGCAGACGACGAAAATGAACTGACTAGCGCTGCTGAATTCGTCGATGACATTCTGCTTAAGCCGTTCTCGACAGAATACGCCCGCACACGTGTTCGGGCATGGTTACTGCGCAACACTTGCCGTTGGATCCGCTCACCCCTTCCGCACGATGAGGACAGCCGCCTTGAGTCTCTTCATCGCTTAAATATTCTGGATACGGAGCCCGAGGATCGGTTTGACAGATACACGCGGCTCGCGGCCAATTTGTTCAATGTCCCGATCGCGCTGGTCAGTCTAGTAGACCGCGACCGTCAATGGTTTAAGTCCAGGCATGGATTAGCCGTGGATGAAACTACACGGGAAGTGTCATTTTGCGCGCATGCGCTGCACGAAGAAAACATGCTGGTGGTAAACGACGCACTAGCCGATCCCCGGTTTGCAGACAATCCACTGGTGACGAATGATCCTAGAGTACGGTTTTATGCCGGCTACCCTCTCGCACTTCCGGACAACAGTCGCGTGGGCACCTTCTGCGTAATCGATGTGCGGCCACGCGAACTGAACGAGCAACAAATCGGTATGTTGCGCGACCTCGGGCAGATGGTCGAACTGGAATTATCTACGCTGTAAGAAAACTTGATCCGTTCAGTGATATCTTTCTGGCCATTCCCCAATAGGAACCGAGAGTCCCAGTCGATGGTTAGTCCAGCCGCAAACCAAGCGTTCACGCTACCGGACGAGCGCGCTATCGAGGTCGTTGGGTGGCTGCCCCGGCATTGATTAAGGCCGCCATTCCACCGTCGACAAAGCGGACGTGTTTGAAACCCATTACAGTTAAGACATTCGCCGCAGCGACACCACGATAGCTTGGAGGGTCTTGTCAGAAGAACTTTTCTTGAGCGGGGGAGGGGGTTTGCGTAGCGTTTGGGAATGACCAAACCTTCCTCTTTCAAGTACTTCAAAGCCAGTCCCGAGATTATCCGCCTGGCGGTGATGCTGTACATCCGATTTCCGCTTTCACTTCGAAATGTTTAAGACCTACTGCATGAACGTGGGATCGATGTCAGCCATGAGACAGTCCGCTAATCGCCCGACCAGCCAACAGCGTGGCTGCTAACGGCAGCAATGTCCGCAATTCTGCCGTTCAGCAGATTTCAGCGAACGTCCGCTGCCGGTCAATGCAGACCTTCAGGCGAAAATTCTCGGAATGACCACCAACAATGACCGCTATCTGTTCCTAAGCTGTCATCTGACTGAAAGCCTCAGATGACCGCGTTGAGCCCTTTGCGGACCGACCGAACTTGAACAGAGTACCCGGGTCAGATAGTTTCGCAACGGAAGCCAAGACGCTTCTGCGTTGCTCAAAAAGTGATCCACATTGCGACGACCTTGTGCGGCAATTCTTGATTGCCAGATTGGACCGTGAAGATGCATCCAAACGCGTTGACATCAGAAGAAACGAAATTCTCGCTGGTTGTTGCAGTATCGCTCGCTTTCTTTTTCACATCGGGACAAGAGGCCGCTGCGCAAAAATCCTGTGCTACTGAATTGCCGTCACTTCCTGACGTGATGCTTTCTCAGACGTCTGCTGAAACCGAGCCTGTATCACACTGTAAGGTCGCGGGTTTGATCGGTGGCAAGATCAATTTCGAGCTTCTGCTGCCAGATGATTGGAATGGCAAATTTGTCATGGGCGGAGGAGGCGGTTTCGTAGGATCGGTGATGAATACATCGCTGATGTTTAACTCTCTCCAATCGGGCTATGCGACCGTCGGTACCGATACAGGCCACCAGGGCCATCCGGGTGACGCAAGTTGGGCTCTAAATGATTTGGAAGCTCTCGTAAATTTTGGACATTTGGCAGTGCACCGAACAGCGGTAACAGCCAAGGCACTGACCAACGCTTTTTATGGAAAGCCGATTTCCTACAGTTACTTCACAGGCTGCTCTCGCGGCGGCGGCCAAGCAATTATGTCGGCACTACGCTATCCCGAGGATTTCGACGCCGTGGTTGCAGGGGCACAGGCCCATAACTGGACGGGAATCGCAGTGCAGGCGACCCAAATCAATCAGGCAATGTACCCGGACCCGCAAGACTTAACGCAGGCAGTTGTAGGACCTAACGCACAGGCGCTGGTCGAAACTTCTTATCTCGCAGCCTGTGATGGATTGGATGGGCTAGAAGACGGTATTCTCAACGACCCACGACAGTGCAATTTCGATGTTTCTAGCCTGCAATGCGAAGGTGGTAAGTCCGTAAACTGCTTGAGCGCCGAGGAAGTCGCGGCATTCAAAGTCGTCTATGATGGACCGTCGGACTCTGATGGCAACAGTCTCTACTACGGCTTTCCCTTTGGTGGGGAAACGGCTCCAAACGGTTGGAGCCGCTGGATATCCGGTGGATTGAGTTATTTTGATGGAGACTTCCAAGAAGGTGTCGGGGCCGGTGGATTTGAGGCTCCGGTGTCTCCCAGTGCCTTGTTCAGCTTCGGCAACGGTATCATGAAGTACTTCGTCTACAATGATCCCAATTGGACGTATGTGGATTTTGACTTCAGCAACTACGCGAAGGACTCAGCGGCAGCAGCGGAGACGCTGAATGCGACGGACCCTGACCTATCGGCTTTCCGCGCACGAGGCGGAAAAATGCTGCTGTATTCGGGTTGGCACGATAGTGCAGCATCCGGGTTGGCGATGATTGGATATTATGAGGATCTCCTAGAATACGACTCAAGTGCGGCTGACGACATCCGATTGTTCATGATGCCGGGGGTAGAGCATTGCTTTGGAGGTCCCGGACCTTCGTGGGTAAATTTCCTGACCGAAATCGACGCGTGGGTAGAGTCGGGTGAAGCTCCTGATGAAATTACTGCGTATTGGCTTGACGAGCAGGCGCGACCAACTGGTGCTAGGCCTATATGCGCGTATCCGAGTGTTGCAAAGTATGACGGGAAAGGCGACCCACGTGATCCCGCTAGCTTTTCATGTCGCTTCGAAAATTGACGGCTCTCAGATAAATTCGGATGGCTGTTTAGTCCGCAATGTAGACAGTCACAGTGTTTTGTAGAAAGTTCGTTTTCGATGGAAGCAGTCGCTTCAGCCCAGGTTCGCGGCCGAACGGCTTGCTGCGACCGGTTTGCGCCCCAGACCGGACACCTGACGAAATTGGTCAGATGACCGCTTCGAGCCCAAATCGGACACCTATCCGGCTGGTACAGCCAGACAGATGTCCGAATTGGCATTCGTTAGCCAGATGTCGGGTGGGCGTAAGTTTGATCGGAATTGGCATCAGCGAGGATTGCGCCAATTTCGACAAGCCCCAAATCGGCGTCGTTGGCCGACGTTCCATATTTGTCGCGTGGTGGCATGGGGCGCGATTGCCATTCAGGTTGGAAGGCAAAGCTGGACACAGATCTTCCTTCAACCAGCGCACCATTTCCAGCGCCCAATGCATAGTCATAGTACAGTTTGACGATCTCTTCTTTGCTGACCTGGTCTGTGGCCTGGTGGGTCATGCAAGCGGCGTGCCAATTTTTGACACGTGCATATTCCGGCCCGACAGGCAGCTCAAAGCCCTCGTAGTAATCCAGGAACCAGAAGCGTTTAAAGACAGGCGCAAATACGGCTTCGGCCAAACCGAACTTCTCAAACAAGAAGGTGCCATCCGGGTTATGTTCCATCAGAAAGTCGTTCAGGTCCCGGTACAGTGAGAGCAATTTGTCATTGTGAGCCTCTTTCTGTGCCCGGTCCTGGTTCATGACATAGATATAGCCCGCCATGGTGAAGGGGCCTTCTTTGGCAATCAGCATGCTTTCGATCGCATGTTCGCGAGGTTCGGCGCGGCGAAGCCGTGGCCCCTCCAGAACTTCATCAAGATAACGCAGGATCACTAGGCTTTCCTTGATGATGTGACCTTCTTCCGTTTCCAATACCGGCAGGGCGGTTGTCCCACGGGTTTTTCGTAAGAGCTCGGGGTCACGTGGTTTGGTGATGTCGACAACTCTGAACTCGACCGCATCCTGCAAACCGCGAAGGGCCAAAAGGATTTCCAGACGTTGGGAGAAAGGGCAAACTGGAATGTGGTATACAATGTGCTTGTTCATGGAGCTCAATCCAATGGCGGACCGGTGAAGGTCATGTTGTGTTTGGTGGCAGAGGCTTCGATGGCCGGCATATCCTCGGGGATTTGGCACTGTCCATCCGCCATGTCCTGAAAGAACCCCTCAAAGCCGCCCGGTGTCAGAATAACGAGATGACGAGACGGTTCGTCGCCGATCACCTTGAATGTGTGTTCCTTTCCGCGCGGAATGAAGACGCTTTCGCCCGGGCCCGCAATCGTCTCGATCCCTTCGATCCAGATTTTGCAGGTTCCCGTGATCATCACGAATGTTTCGTCTTCATTGTGATGAACGTGGCGGGGCGGTCCGCTGCCGACTGGCGACAGGCTGTCGACGATCGACATGGCCCCACCGGTTTCTTCCACCGTCAGGATGGTATTGTAACGGACGCCAAGCCATTCGATTGTGGCGTCATCAGTCATCAAATCTTTCATCGTTTCAGTCCCCGTTCTTGAAATGAAACGAAAGCGCTTTCATTGGTTTCCTTTTACCGGGATTATTCGGTATCACTCCAACGAAAGTTCAAAATACAGGGTATCACCAACGTGAATTTCGCAACGCTTGACCTTAATTTGCTCAGAATACTGGACGCTATTCTTCGCGAAGGGTCGACGACCAAGGCCGGCGAAAGGCTGGGGTTGTCGCAATCTGCGGTGTCCAATGCCCTGAACCGGCTGCGACATTCCTTAGATGATACCCTGTTTGTTCGACACGGGAACCAGTTGGTCCCAACCGATTTTGCCGCTTCGATTAAAGATGGCTTGCGCGAAGAACTCAATCGGCTGGAGGGATTGCTAACTCCACCCAACGATTTCGATCCGCTGCAGGCACAGGGCAACTTCAAAATCTCGGCAAGCGATTTCTTTGCAGAACTCCTGATGCCAGCGCTTGGCGACCACCTCAGTCATAATGCACCGGGAATAACCGCCCAGTTGGTCGATTTGGTTCCCTACAATTATGTCAAAAGCCTTGACCGATATCAGGCCGACGTCGCCCTTATTCCGGATACGGACCTGCCAGAGTGGATAAATCGCGAACCTCTGTTCCATTCGTCTTTTTCAGTCATTGGCAGAGCCACCAATCCCGCGCTTTCAAGCTTTGTTAGCGGCGGTGAAATGTCTTTGGAAACTTTTTGCGACTTGTCCCATGTCCTGTTTTCTCCTGAGGGCAAAATGTCGGCCATGGGGGATGCAGCCTTGGCAAAGGTCGGACGAAAACGTCAAGTCGCCATGACTTTGCCGGTATTTTCGGGCGTGTGCAGAACCGTCAGCGAAAGCGATCTTATCGCGCTGGTGCCGACGCAATTGGCCCAAAAGGTCTCGATAGGATTTGACCTTAAACATTTCACGCCACCGTTCGAAATCGCTCCTGCCTTGGTCATCGCGATTTGGCACAAAAGATCTGATGAGAATCCGATGGCAAAATGGATGCGCCAGCAGGTCTTTCAACTGATGAAGCTATTGGATGAAAGTTAACTATAGGTGCGGAGCCTCTCGAAAAAACGGGAAGCGTCCGCTTCGAGCCCAAAGCATTCTTTGAGAATATTAGCTAGGGTCGAAACGTGCGCACCAGGTTCACGCTTGAGTCGGTGAGGTCGGAAATGCGTGCAAGAATGTGCTCCCGTGCTAGCTTGGGAGGATCGTCAAAATTCTCATCAAGCGCTCGGATCAACCGCATAATGCGGCGTTTATGAACACCTGTAACCACCTGAAGCGGATCTGCGATAACGCCGGCAAACGGGTTCAGCAACTCCGAGCCTTTTCAAAATGGAAATGGCACGTGGACGAGT
>NZ_WQHX01000011.1 GCF_013035425.1 Ruegeria arenilitoris
CGCGGTTTTCCGATTCAGGGTAACCGAAGAGGAAGAGATCGCAGGGCTCAATATCGCTGAGCTTGGGATTCATCAGGAGAGCGAGCTGCAAGCTTCAATATCAACGCCCGTTGGAACACGGCCATGAACAAGAAATCTGCCAACAAAACGGGAAATGGTGGAATGGAGTCTTCCCAGAAGCTCTTCAAACGCCGAGCGATGCTAATGGGCGGGGGCATCTTTGCCTCGATGCTTTTTGTAAATCCGACGGATCTCCTCGCGCAAGCAGAGCATTCTGATGGGCCCCGCAGAATCAACTTGTCAGGCCGCCAGCGGATGCTGATCCAGCGAGCCGGAAAGTTTGTCTGTCTTGCCTATCAGAACCCCGATCCAGCCCCACTTCTTGCGGCTGCTGCAGAGACACTGGCGCTTCATCAGACAGCCGAAGCTGGGCTGAAGGACGGAGACGAAGAGCTCGGACTTGAACCGAAAACCAATGCCTCGGTTTTGAGTGCGCTGACACGAGCGAACAATGCCTTTGCCCCGTATGGTCAGACCATCCGTGATGCAATCGAGCGCCGACGCGTCGAGCAAGAGCATCTTCAGGCGATTTCGGACCTCAACGGTCCTGCCCTTACCGAAATGGATGCCGCGGTCAACCTGATCGAGAGGGTCTACAAAAGCGCAGAGCTATCCGCGCAGATGGCAATGCTCATCAATATCTCGGGTCGACAGCGCATGTTCACTCAAAGATTGGTTTTGCTGTCGTGCCTGATGCGGAGTTCCGCGATATCAGGTGACGCTCGCCAGGAACTTTTCAGAACCATGAACAGGTTCAGCCTATCGCTGAATATTCTGAACCGGGTAACCCCCGGAGCGCTGCAAGGTGCAAAATCACAGCCGATCATTGAACGTCTCAACTCAGTTCAAGTTGACTGGGCGGCGCTAAGGCAGCGTATCTCAACGGCCCTACGGATCACAGAAGACGGGTCCGTAGAACAAATCCTGTATCTCAACGGAAGAGCAGAAGAACTTCTCACGAGGATGAACGAAATCGTCCTGCTTTATGAAGAGGCCGCCGAATGAAGGGAACCCAGATATGACGACTGAAAGGCAAACACCACGACTGGGGTTGACGATCGGCACCAAGCTGGCGGCGATCAGCATAGTCATATCCATGGCTGCTGTCTGTATCGCGGCCGTATTGGCTGGATACTCGTCAAACGAAGCCCTGAAGCGTGCGGCGTTCGAAAGACTGACAGCCGTCCGCGAACTTAAGGCGCAGCAAATTGAAGGCTATTTTTCGCAAGTCGAGAATGAGCTCAGGTTTCTTTCGCAAAGCGCATCGTTGAAAGATCATCTTCAACAACTTCGGCGCGGGATCGTTTATCTGAAAACATCCGAAGATCTTGTAGCGCAAGAATATCAAGACGATCTGATTCAATTCTATCTTGAGGACTTTCATGGGCGGTATGAGGCGGAAACAGGAACCCGCGCCGACGACGCGGTCATTGATAGCTTGTTGCCAAATGATCCCTTGGCGGCATTTCTTCAGAACCAGTACATTGTTGATCCACGACTTGTGAATGAGTCGCAGTTTGAAACATATTTTGGGTCTGCATTTTCAAGATTGGATCAGCCATTAAACGAATTTCAGAATGGATTCGGCTTTTACGACGTCTTTCTGATCGAGCCTGATGACGGCCGCATCGTGTACTCCGTTGAACGAGAAATCGATTTTGGCACGAGCCTAATCGACGGACCGCATTCAAACACGAACCTCGCACGAGCAGTATTGGCAGCGATGGCTGCCAGACCTGGTCAAGTCATCTTCGCCGATTTCGAACCGTATGTCCCCTCATTCAATGCACCGGCGGCTTTCGCCGCTCTGCCCGTTTACGATGGGCCAATACCGATTGGGGTGCTTGCCGTACAACTTCCTCTCAGCGGGATCAACGCGATCATGACTTCCAACGAGGCATGGAGCGATGTTGGTTTGGGTGAATCTGGCGAAACATATCTTGTTGGCCGTGACAAGCTCTTGCGCAATCAGTCAAGATTCCTGATCGAAGATCGCGAAGAGTATCTGAAGTTGATCGCAGAGGTTGGCCTTTCGAGCTCGATCATAGACCAGATTGAACGCACCAACAGTTCTGTCGGCCTGCAAGAGGTCGACACTATTGGAACACGGGCAGCTCTCGCAGGAAAAACCGGAACAGAAATCTTTCCCGACTACAGAAATATCGAGGTCTTATCCTCTTATCGTCCGCTTGAGTTGTCGGGACTAGATTGGGTCATTATGAGCGAGATTGATCGCGAAGAAGCCCTGCGCGATGCGGACCAACTGATTGACCGATTGATCTTGGTTGCCTCGATAGTTCTGGCCATCGCAATCTATGCTTCCTATCTATTTTCAATTTCGCTTACACGACCGCTTAGATTACTGTCTGGCAGCGCCGCGAGATTAACTGCTGGTGAATTGGACGAGCCCATTGAGGCGCAGACAAGCGACGAGATCGGCGACCTCGCGCAGAATTTCGAAGCGTTACGCCTATCGATCATTCAGTCTCTTGAGGAAGTTGAAAACCAAAAGTCGAACTTGGAAACAACCGTGGCTGCACGGACGACCGAACTAGACGAAGCATCGGCTCAGCTTCAGCTTGCGTTGTCGAACATGTCGAACGGCATCTACATGCTCGATGCCGACATGAATTATGTCCTGGCAAATGAGCGTTACACCGAAATGTTTGCTCTACCGCCACGTCTGGTCGAACCAGGACAGCCTGAAGAGGAGGTCATTCGTTGGCACGCTGAAAACGGTGACTACGGGCCCGGAGATACTGAACAGCTAATTCGTACACGGTTGGAAGCTCTCGCCGAGGGTCACTCGTCGAACATTGTACTAAGTACCGCGGCAGGTCGAACGATTGAAATCAGGACGACGCCAATCAGTGGCGGAGGACTGGTCGGGGTCGTCACGGATATCACCACAATTAAGCGCAATGAGGCCGAGCTCCTCACGCAGAATGAAAACCTGAAGAAGATACAAAGCGATCTCGCGTTCAGTGAGCAGAGAATATCGAAGATTATTGAAGCCAGTCCCATTGGTATCGTTTCGATCAACAGAAAAGGGACCATTGAGACATTCAGCTCGGCTGCTGAGCAGATATTTGGTTACTACGCGTCGGACGTCATTGGAAAGAACATCAAGATCCTGATGGAAACACACGTGGCCGTTGAGCACGACCTTTATCTCGAACGCCGTATTCATGGCGCGTCGTCAAAGATCGTTGGTCAAAGTCGGATCGTCAACGCCGTTCGAAAAGATGGGTCGGTATTTAAACTGGAAGCGCGGGTTGAAGAAGTTCAAGTCGGAGATGAAATCTTCTATATCGGGCTTGTTGAGGACATAACTGAACGCCTTGAACTGGAACGGCAAGCCGAGGAGGCGCGCGAGCAAGCCGAACGAGCCAATGAAGCCAAGAGCGCGTTCCTCGCAAATATGAGCCATGAACTTCGCACACCGATGAATGCGATCATTGGATACTCAGAGATGTTGGCTGAGGATGCTGAAGATGACGGGCTGGAAGAGATGCTCGGCGATCTGAACAAGATCACCAACGCTGGCAAGCATCTATTGTCCCTGATCAACGACGTTCTCGACCTCTCCAAGATCGAAGCTGGAAAAATGGAGCTTTTCCTTGAAGACATCGCCGTCAAGGACATTGCCGAAGACGTTGCCAGTACAGCACTCAGCCTTATCGAAAAGAATGCCAATGAACTCATTCTGGATATCGATCAGGATTTAGACACCATGCACGGCGATGTAACGAAAATTCGTCAGATTCTCTTCAATCTGATCTCCAACGCAGCGAAGTTCACAAAGGAAGGAAAGATTACTCTTACCGCAAACGCGGCCTCCATATCGAATGAGCCTGCAATTCGGTTTGCTGTTGTCGATACAGGTATCGGCATTCCTGAGGACAAAATTGAGCATATCTTCTCGGAGTTTTCTCAGGCGGATGAATCTACCACACGTGACTATGGCGGAACCGGCCTGGGGCTCGCGCTCGTGAAAAGATTCTGCGAAATGATGGGTGGCAGCATCCGTGTCGAAAGTACTGTTGGAAAGGGTTCGAGTTTTATCGTCACGCTGCCGAAGAAAGCCAAAAAGAAGCATGCAGGTCTTGAAGAGGAGGCGAGCATTTCGGATGCAACGCCCGAGCATTATTCATCGGACCCGGACACAAAAACCTCCTCAAATCAACCAATTGAAGAGGCGTCATCTCTGAACACGGTCCTTGTCATTGATGATGAGGCATCTGCTCGAGGACTGCTCAAGAAACGCCTGGAAGCAGAGGGGTGTACAGTTCTTTTAGCCAAGAGTGGCGGCGAAGGCCTTGAACTTGCGGCGAAGTACCACCCTTCTCTCATTACACTCGACGTCATGATGCCTGGAATGGACGGCTGGACAGTACTTCGTAAGCTGAAGGCTGACAACAATCTCAAGGATATTCCGGTAGTCATGATTTCGATGGTTGGAGACAAGGCCATGAGCTATTCACTTGGTGCCGTTGAATCCCTTCAAAAACCTGTTGACCGAGGCAAGCTGTCGGGGCTTGTCAAAAAGTATGCGTCGAAAGGTCAAAAGACAGCACTTGTCGTTGAAGACGATCCGGCTGCCCGCGAAACCATGGTGCGCACACTTCAAGGCGACGGCTGGAAAGTCGATGAAGCGGAGAATGGCAAAATAGCGCTTGGAAAAACAGAAAAACATGAATTCGAACTTATTCTGCTTGATCTTATGATGCCGGTCATGGACGGTTTTGAGTTTCTCGAGCGCCTCAGATCAAGCGAACACCCCTCAGCCAATTGCCCAATAATTATTGTTACAGCGATGGAACTGAACACCGAAGACCACAAACGCCTACAGACTAGTGTTAGCGATGTCGTGCAAAAGTCTGGCGGAGATGTGGAGGGCGTATTGGAAGAAATACTCTCACTGATTCATCGATAGAGCGTAAGGGATTCTTGATTTGAAAGAAATGGCTGGCAAACAGGCTCCTGGGCTTGATGAGGCATTACAGGCACTTAAAGGTGAAGTAACGAACTGGGAGCTTTTCCTCTCAAGTCACCATCATATTTCTGCCGTCTTCGCCGGGGCCGACCTTTCCGAGGCGGACCTAGCGGAACGCAACCTTTCAGGATTTGACCTCACCGGCACAGACCTCTTCGAAGCCAGACTGTCATCTGCAAACTTAAAGCACGCAAAGATGGATCGCGCGGAGCTTTCAGGGGCGGATCTTTCACGCGCTGGACTTTACAAGGCGAAACTTACCGCAGCCACCTTGACAGCTGCGAACCTTGAGGGCGCCGACTTGACGCAAGCTGATCTTTCTGGCGCAGACTTGCGTGGCGCAAATCTTGTGGGGGCGGATCTCACTGGTGCGGACCTTAGTAATGCAAACCTAGCAAATGCCGACCTTCGAGATACCTGTCTAGAAAATGCAAATATCTCTTGCGCGTCACTCTGCACAGCTCGAGTTGAAGGGGCCAATGTGACCGGCGTGGTCTATGGAAGCCTTAGAGATATGAGCGGATGCTATCTCGGGATCCGCGGCCTTGACTCGGTTTACGGCAACGCACTCTTTGTACGAGACGCCAGAGATCAAGATTACATAGATACCCTGGAAGCTTCTATTTCAAAGATGCCTAAGGGATTTGCCAAGTCCGTCGAACTGGCATTGTTCAAAGCATGGGGTCTTTTTGACCACGGCCGCAGCTTACTAAAAGTTGGAGTTTACGCACTATTTCTAGCGACACTGTACGGGATTATTTATTCGTTTGATATGTGGTTAGAGTGGGGTATGCTGGACTACTCAAACTCGGCACAAAGCTGGTTTACGCCCTTCTACGTTTCGCTGGTTACATACACTACACTGGGATATGGCGACGTAACAGCTGAGAACGTATACGGGGAAATTCTGGTCATTAGCGAAGTGGTTTTGGGATATTTTACTCTTGGCCTTCTTCTCTCGATTATTGCAAACACGATTGCTCGACGGAGTTAGTACCCATAAACAGGGGGCTAGGCGTCTGAACCAGTATATGTTTGCCAGATATTAGCCACACTGAAGGAGGTGATCCGATGAAAGCAACCAACGAAAAATTTTTCGCTACAGAATCATGATATCAAGTACGTCTACTGGTGTGCGAAGAAGAGTGACGAGTAAACTTATAGTAGGATTTTTTGCTATTCTTCCCAATGCATTAAGCGCTGAAGAGCCAGTACCGGTTCTAATTTACGATCGCCCGCCTTACTATGAAAGACAGGATGACGGAACCTTTTCAGGTCTTGTTGCAACCCCTATACAGCAAGCTTTCCAAGATGCCGGGATACCGTTTTCCTGGACCACGGCTTTATTTCACACCCACTTGGAGGTAATTCGGTCGGACGAGCACCCGATATGTGCCGCTGGCTGGTTCCAAACTGAAGAACGCGAAGAATACGCGCGCTTTACGTCTCCAATCTATCAAGACCAGCCTTTAATCGTAGTTGGAAGGAGTGACAATCCACAAATTTGGGTAGCAACTTTTGAGGAACTGATCTCACAGGAGAAAGTGGAGATGTTAGCTCCAATCGGCTTTTCCTTTGGTTCGGAGATTGACCAAAAGATTCAAAAATCCCAAGACATCGTTAGACAAGTCGCGACTGACTCACTTCGCAACCTCAAAAGGATCATCAACGGTTTCGAAGATTTTACACTTATGCCTCCCGAGGAATATAGCTACTTAATCAATCAGTTGAAAGGATCGGAGAGTTTGCTCCAAAGAAATTTTCCAGATATTCCACCTGGCAACACCCGACACATAATTTGCAGCAAGTCGTTTCCTGTTGAACGAATTCAGCTGCTCAATGACGCAATTTCGCACATCAACTAAAAACACTGCATGCTTATTCCAGAATTCCCTGAGCATAGCCAAAGGCCGGACTGCGTGAACAACTATATCAAGGCCGAGGGCGAAGGCGAGTGGAATGCCCGCAAACACGGTGGCTCCAAACGGCGTATCTGGCGCAAGATACACATCGGAATTGACGAAGAAACGCTAGAAGTCCGGGCTGTCGAAGTCACCGGCAGCAACATCGGCGATGCGCCCATCCTGCCCGAGCTTCTGGATCAGATTATGGCTGATGAGCAGATCGGTTCTGTGACTGCCGATGGTGCCTACGACACGCGCAAATGCCATGAAGCAATTGCCACCCGCGGTGCCACTGCGGTCATCCCATCACGCAAGAACGCCAAACCCTGGAAGCCGACGAGCCCAGGTGCCGTCGCACGCAATGAAGCCCTGCGCGCTTCGAAGTACCGGGGCCGAGCCATTTGGCGACGATGGAGCGGGTATCACCGCCGTAGCAGGGTCGAAAGCAAGATGAACTGCATCAAGCTGCTTGGTCAGTCACTGATGGCTCGAGACTTCGACCGCCAGGTCGCGGAGCTGCAAGTCCGCATCGCCGTGCTGAACGGCTATACCGCGCTCGGCATACCCGTCACAGTGGCCGTAGGATAAGTCCGTCCGGGGAAAGGGGAACTCCGCTCAGAACCTGATTTATGCAACAAGGCCCCGCTGACGATATCTTCGTGAACTACACGCCCTTCGGCCACTCCGACTGGTCCAAGATTGTTGCCGATGTCGATGCCTTGGGCGCCGACGGCAAGAAAGTCGGTGTAATCTCGACGATCAACGGGGACGCCAATGTGGGCTTTTACAAAGAGCTGGCGGCTGCAGGTGTTTCTGCCTACGACATTCCAGTAGTTGCCTTCTCCGTTGGCGAAGAAGAGCTCTCTGGCCTCGACACGTCGAACCTGGTCGGTCACCTTGCGGCTTGGAACTACTTCCAGTCTGCCGACACCGAAGCCAACGAAGCCTGGGTAGCTGCGTGGAAAGAGCGCATGGGCGAAGAACGCGTGACCAACGATCCGATGGAGGCGCACTACATTGGATTCAATATGTGGATCAATGCCGTAACTGTTGCTGGCACCACTGATGTGGATGCTGTGCGGACAGCTATGTACGGGCAGGAGTTTCCGAACCTGACAGGCGGAACAGCCGTAATGCTGCCGAACCACCACCTTTCCTAGCCTGTTCTGATTGGCGAAATCCAGGCCGATGGGCAGTTCGACATCATCAGCCAAACCGAGGAACTCCCTGGTGACGCCTGGACAGACTACCTGCCTGAGTCCGCCGTGCTTATCTCGGATTGGAAAGACCTTGACTGCGGGATGTACAGAACTGACACAGAGACCTGCGTTGAGATCCGGTCAAATTATTAGGCGTTGGCAATCATGTAGCGCTGAAGCGACCACTCTCATAGCCTTTTTCGGATTGTATGTAGTTTTCCTAGTGAGGCGTAGCGGAAACTGTATCTTTCCATTCCTTTATCAATCGATTTGGAATCTCAACTTCAGAGGATAAACCAAGCTGCCCTGATGCTCGCGTGACATAATCGAAGTAGACCTCGCCATCAGCCTCGGCGCTCCAACGCTTAGGGCAATTCACATCGATTATTAGTTTCTCCAATCTTGTATCCTTCGCTTTATTCGCAAAAAAGAGTCTATTTAACTCTTCCAATCTGGACGACTGATCCGGGGCTGATTTCTCAAAAACAAGAAACATTATGTCACAAAATTTAGTCAGCGCCATCTCCGGAATGCGCTCTTCTAATTCAGTTGTCCTTGGCTGCTTTTCCAGAACAGCGTGTATCTTGGCCATAATTTCGGCCTCCTCCTCACCACCCTCTCCAGGTGTTTCAAACGGCTCAAGTTCGAGATTCAAACCCTCCTCAACAGCAGAGATACAAGCTAATTCACGAACCTTACACTCGACTGAACTGACCAAAGCTATGTTTTTTGGCCCGACGATTGAGAGTAATTTTCTGAACTGCTCCCGAAATATGGCTTTAATCATGGGCTCAAGCTGCTTCGGAAGCTCTGGTTGAGATAAAACGCCAATTCTGATGACATTTTTCATACGCTAGTGGCCCTCCTCGGGAGTCTTATCCGACTGAACCACTTCCATTTATGGCGAGTGGCAAGATGGTAGTCCTACGACGGGACTATGTTGTTTGATAGCTCATGTGGCAAGCTGAGGAAACCAGCGACAAGCGGTGCTGTCAGACGAATTCGAACTCGTCTCTGTCAGGCCAGTGACGCTGTCCCTTATCCCGCGCCAAGTTCGCGCCACTCGGTAAGAGCAGCGGCGCGTGTCAGCTTGAAAGTGACTCTGCTGGCTAGCGATCTTTCCTAGTTGAAATGGTTGTAGATAAGGACGAAGGCCTTGCTGATCTTGTTGGCAACGCAACAAGGCGCGCACTCGAACGTATTGGACTACTAGGCTTAATACATAATTGAGACGATCACTGATGTCGCACATGTCGCCGTGTCGCACGCCGCGTTTGACCGCTTAAGGCAGTAAAGCGGACATCTTACGGAACCACTCAGATGACCGCGTTGAGCCCAAAGCGGACACCTACAGACCTATCGCTCGGTTTTAGTGAACTTAGGTTCACCGGTTGTATTAAGAAAACTAAACTTACTGCAGGAATTGAAAGCTGGTGTCGCACATGTCGCCATGTCGCACCATGACGGAACGACATTCAAAAATATTCAAAATTTATGTGTTTGAACAATTGGTGTTGCGCACTCTTTAGCTAAGAATTTTCCGGGGTGTACCGAGGGGTTCCGACTTCCCAAGTGGGAATTATAGTGGGAATGCACTTTGTGGATGGTTGCTTTTTAATTTAAATTCAATATGTTAATTGGTTTATCTGGCGCACCTGAGAGGATTCGAACCTCTGGCCTCTGCCTTCGGAGGGCAGCGCTCTATCCAGCTGAGCTACAGGTGCCTTGGTGGTTAGGTATCGTTCTTCCCAGCGGGGTGCAACTGAAAATACGCGTGCAATCGCTTGGTATCCAACACGGATCAAGCAAAAAGATCATGCGCAAGTTCAAGGGCATCTATAAGCGTGTCAACTTCTTCCGTCGTGTTGTAAAGACCAAAACTCGCCCGGCAGGTCGCGGTCACCCCCAAGAAATCCATTAGCGGTCCAGCACAATGGTGACCGGCGCGAACCGCGACACCTTTTTTGTCCAGTATTGTCGAAACGTCATGCGCGTGCCCTGCCCCATCCAGAGTAAAGCTAAAGATTGCAGCCTTTGTCGGAGTAGAGCCCTGAACCTGTAACCAATTCAAACCAGTCAATCGCTTCATAGCATAATCGCGCAACCCAGCTTCGTGGGACGCGATGGCATCCATCCCAAGATCCATCATGTAATCCAGGGCGGCACCTAGACCAATCGTCTGAACGATCCCAGGTGTTCCGGCTTCAAACTTCATTGGAGGATCATTGTAGACAACTTGATCCTTGGAAACCTCCTTGATCATGTCTCCGCCGCCGATAAAGGGTCGCATTTCGGCCATGCGTTCAGACTTAATGTAGATCGCTCCAGATCCCGACGGCCCATAAAGTTTATGTCCGGTAATAGCATAGAAATCACATCCGATATCCGGCAAGTCGACTGGCATGTGAACCGCGCCTTGGCTGCCATCTACCAAAACGGGAACTCCCTTGGCGTGCGCTCCTTGCGTGACCGCTTTGACATCTACAACTGTTCCCAAAACGTTCGAACAGTGAGTTACCGCGACAAGCTTGGTCCGCGGTCCTATCGCATCAATCACTGCCTGCGGATCGAGATACCCATTGGCGTCAACATCGACCCACTTCAGCACAACGCCTTGTCTTTCACGCAGAAAATGCCAAGGCACGATATTCGCGTGGTGCTCCATAACGCTCAAAACGATTTCGTCACCAGCTTGAAGTCTGGGCATCGCCCAACCATAGGCAACCAAGTTGATCCCTTCCGTCGTGCCAGAGTTCAGAACGATTTCATTCTCATCCCTGACCCCAAGAAAACGGGCAATTGTTCCGCGAACGGACTCATATTTTTCAGTGGCCAAATTCGACAGATAGTGCAGACCACGGTGTACGTTTGAATATTCGTATGAGTAAGCCTGTGTAATTGCGTCAATAACCACCTGAGGCTTCTGAGCTGATGCTCCGTTATCGAGATATGTCAACGGCTTACCGTTCACCTCTCGAGACAGAATTGGAAAATCGGTTCGAACTTTTTGAACATCATACATAAGCCGGAGTTCCCAACATTGGCCCCCCAACAAGGGACAGCAGAACGATTACAATTACAGCAATTGCAAGCGCAGATAGAACCAAAACACCCAACGCTTTGAGCGGCGATCCAAAGCGATGCGCCTGATCAATGAAATGCACGACGACGTACAGCATTAATAGCGCGGCTGCGAATGCCAAAACTGCGAAAAGGCCCGGCATAATCAACATAAGGATCAAGCTGAATACCTGAACCAATACCCTGAAGAATTGCATCCAAACCATAAGGATCATTACGTCTTCAAATGACCCTGTTCCGCCCAACAAGCGACCAACCTGAAAAACTGCCGCGATACTAAGTAACAGGCTGCCACCAGCAAGCACGACATAAAGCACTAATGATCCAGCCAGGACTTGCAGATCGGGGTCCTGCAGCGGAGCAAGCATGTTCGAAACGACATGCACCAAGCTGTTCAGCACAATAGCAAGTGCGAGCCCGAGCCACAGTGTTTCACGATTGAGTTTTAGTGCCAAAAGCTGACGAGCAGCCTCGGCAGGGTTCGTTACTGTGGTCATCACCAACGCACGCAAGGAAATACCAGTCATGCGGAACTACCTTCTGCCCGGATAAGTCCAGATATCCAAAACCACATAAACACGCCAAACCACACTAGGCCCGTCATAGTTTGCGTGGGACCCGGGCCAATAAAACCGGCAACCAGGCCGTTCAGCAAAATCAAAGGAGAAGAAGCAAGCAGCGCCCAGAACAACGACAACCGCGCGCCGAACCAATTCCCACTGCCCCCGAATATTCGTGCCACAATATGCGTAAGCCCAGCCAGGAAATACAGAACCAGCGGCATACAAATCACCCAAGCGAACAGACTGCCTGCCAACAACGCATTCAGTTCTTGGCCGGAAATATGAGCTTCGCGCGCAAGACGTGGCGTGTCGGCCACAAAAACGATCGCGCAGGCTATCATGGCGATTGCTAGCGCCCTGTCCTCGCGCGGACCCATGTCTAAAAGACGACGCACGACGCGACCCGGACCGCGATACATGGCCACGATATCCCGCGTAACTGGCATCAGCGGCGACGCGCCAGCCAATCTTTCAACCGTGACACTATAACGTCAGCCAGATCTTCATCCTCGATCTCCTCGACCGCTTCGGCGAGGAACGCAAGTGTCAACATATCAGTGGCATCTTCGGTCGGTACTCCGCGTGACCGCAGGTAGAAAAGAGCGGTTTCATCGATTGCGCCCGAAGTTGAACCATGCGAACAAGCGACGTCGTCGGCGTAAATCTCCAACTCAGGTTTAGCAAGGAATTGACTGTCATCGTCTAACAGAAGCGATTGGCTGATTTGATAGCCATCTGTTTTCTGTGCGCCTTCTTTGACCAGAATCTTACCTTGAAAAACGCCGGTGGCGCCGTTGCGAAGCACTTTCTTGAAAACTTGCCTGCTTTCGCAATTCACCGCGTCGTGAGTGATAAAGACTGTGTCATCGTGATGAAAATCTCCGTCGCCAACACAGGCGCCCGAAACATGAGCAACTGCATCATCTCCGGTCAGTTCGACAACTTGTTCATTGCGGGTCAAAACGCCGTTTACGGTTAGTGTAAATGACTTGTAGACCGCTTCACTCCCCATGCGAGTGAACATGTGCGTCGCGGCCCGGCGCTGATGGTCACGGCCCTGTGCGCGGATATGATGCAGCGTCCCACCATCGGCGATGTCAATCTCCATGCATTTATTGAAACGCGAGGCGGCGGGCCCGTTCTCAAGAATTGTTACCTCAGCATCAGTTTCTACCCGCACAATGTGGTGCAGAATGGCATCTGAGGTTTCAGACTCGTGCCTGTAGATCAGGCTGATCGGTTTCGAAGGCTTACCTGTTACATGGATAGCCACGCCGTCGGTTGCAAATGCTGTATTCAACGCAGCCAAAGGACGCTGTACAGGTTTTTGACCCCTTGCTTCAAGTACGCCGTATAACTCCTTTGCCCAATGGATATCTTTGCAGCAGATATCTTCCAGCCGATCGATCTTGACGCCTTCTAATTCCAGTTCATCCGATGCATCAGGGCTGAAAACACCGTCAACGAAAACGATCTTCAGCCTATCGAACTCACTGAACAGCATGGGTTCGTCATTGTGAAACACCGCAGCTGGCGGCGCTTCTGCAGAAACCAAAGTATCTGGTCGCGTGTATTTCCAGTACTCATCCCGACGGCCAGGCAATCCCATTTCCCGCACGCGGGACAAAGCGGCCTCGCGCGCTTTGCGGGTACAACCGGCGTCAGGCATCGTCAGCGATGTCAGCCGCTCTTCCGTTGCAGTCTGATTTGGTTGTGGCAAAGCCATCAGTTCACCTCTGCCAAAATGTCGCCATAGCCATTGTGCTCAACTTCCAGCGCCAGTTCCGGGCCACCAGATTTAACGATCTGGCCATCGGCCATGATATGCACCACATCGGGTTTGATGTGATCCAACAGGCGTTGGTAGTGCGTGATCACCAAAAAGCTGCGCCCTTCATCACGCAATGCGTTCACTCCTTCAGAAACCAGTTTCATTGCATCGACGTCGAGACCTGAATCCGTTTCGTCAAGAATGCACATCTTCGGTTCCAGCATTGCCATCTGAAGGATTTCGTTGCGCTTTTTCTCGCCTCCCGAAAATCCGACGTTGACAGGGCGTTTGAGCATATCAGCATCAATCTTTAATGCTTTTGCTTTTGCCCGGATGTCTTTCAGAAACTCCGCTGCCGACAACTCCTCTTCACCCCGCGCTTTTCGTTGGGCGTTCACGGCGGTGCGCAGGAAAGTCATGTTGCCTACACCAGGAATTTCAACCGGGTATTGAAACGCCAGAAACAGGCCTGCTGCTGCACGCTCTTCTGGCTCCAATTCCAGCAAATCATTACCGTCCAAGGTGGCCGAGCCCTGCGTCACCTCATATCCGTCCCTACCTGACAGAACGTAGCTGAGTGTGGATTTGCCCGAGCCATTCGGGCCCATAATCGCATGAACTTTCCCGGCCTCGACTTTCAGATCGACACCTTTGAGGATTTCTTTTTCCTCTTCCTCAAGTTTGACGTGCAGGTTGTTGATTTCCAGCATTTTTTGCCCTTTTTGAGTATCGCCAGGGGCCACACGGCCCCGATATATTGGTATCGGCAAGTGAGGCGTTAACCCACTGAACCTTCGAGGCTAATTGCAACCAGTTGTTGCGCTTCCATTGCAAATTCCATCGGCAACGCCTGCAGTACATCCTTGCAAAAGCCATTCACAACAAGTGCCACAGCCTCTTCTTCGTCCATGCCACGCTGACGGCAATAAAAAAGCTGATCGTCGTCGACCTTGGACGTTGTGGCTTCATGTTCAACACGCGATGAATTGTTACGCACTTCGATGTAAGGCACTGTGTGCGCACCACATTTGTCGCCGATCAACAGGCTGTCGCACTGCGTGTAATTCCGTGAATTCTTGGCCTTAGGGTGCATCGAAACAAGTCCGCGATAGGTATTCTGAGCCTTGCCAGCGCTGATGCCTTTGGAAACAATCCGCGACTTTGTATTCTTGCCCAGATGCACCATCTTGGTGCCGGTATCGGCCTGCTGCATGTTGTTGGTGATGGCGATCGAGTAGAACTCACCCTGGCTGTCATCGCCGCGCAGGATGCAAGAAGGGTACTTCCAGGTAACAGCAGAACCTGTTTCAACTTGCGTCCACATCACCTTGGACCTGTCACCCCGGCAATCGGCCCGTTTGGTCACAAAGTTATAGATGCCACCTTTGCCGTTCTCGTCGCCCGGGAACCAGTTCTGAACGGTCGAGTACTTAACCTCGGCGTCTTCTTCGACGATGATCTCTACCACAGCTGCGTGCAACTGCGCTGTATCACGCTGCGGAGCCGTGCATCCCTCAAGATAAGAAACGTAAGAGCCTTTATCAGCAATGATCAACGTGCGTTCGAATTGACCTGTATTTTCTGCATTTATGCGGAAATAAGTGCTCAGCTCCATCGGACAGCGAACGCCCGGCGGAACGTATACGAACGACCCATCCGAAAACACCGCTGAGTTCAGCGTTGCATAGAAGTTGTCAGATACCGGGACTACCGTACCCAAGTACTTTTTGACCAAATCCGGGTGTTCCTTAATCGCCTCAGATATAGAGCAAAAGATGACGCCCGCCTTTTTCAGCTCTTCTTGGAAGGTCGTGCCAACTGAGACCGAGTCAAACACTGCATCAACGGCTACCTTACGCCCTTCGGCGGGCATGTTTTCAGCCCCTTCCACGCCGGCCAAAATCATCTGTTCTTTCAGAGGGATACCAAGCTTTTCGTAAGTGGCCAGAAGTTTTGGGTCAACCTCATCCAGTGACTTCGGCTTCACTTCCATCGACTTCGGCCGGGCATAGTAATACTGATCCTGGAAATCGATTTTTGGGTAGTGCACCATTGCCCAAGTCGGCTCATCGATTTTGGTCCAACGTTCAAACGCTGCCAAACGCCATTCGGTCATCCATTCAGGTTCTTCATTTTTCTCGGAAATCAGCCGGACTATATCTGGGTTCACGCCCTTGGGCGCATATTCCATTTCGATATCAGTGTCCCAGCCATACTTATAGGTGCCGACTTCGCGAACCGCGTCAACGGTTTCCTGATCGACACCCTCTTTTACCTGGGTCTGGTCCAATGCGGCCATTAGATACCCTCCGTCAGATCACGCGGCTCGCGCGCGATGCTTTTTCTCTTTTTCCAGCCACGTTTCCGCGAAACGAAGCACATTTTCTTCGGTCGTCTCAGGGCCCAGCGACACGCGAATCGCGCTGGCTGCAATCCCCTCGTCAAAACCCATTGCAGTCAACACCGCACTGGCGCAGACCTTACCACTTGAACACGCCGAGCCTGCGCTAATCGCGAACCCCGACAAATCCATCTGCATAACCTGCGTTTCGCCTTTCCATCCGGGTGTGGCAAAACACGATGTGTTCGGCAGACGATCCTGATCTTTCCCGACAAAAATAGTCGCTTGTGACCCGGCCTCAAGGGCCTTTTCTAGAATATTTCTAAATTCTGCAACCCTTTGCCATACACCATTTGCCAAATCTCGTGCCGATGCCTCGGCCGCGGCGCCGAATCCGGCAATCCCCACAACGTTTTCGGTTCCAGATCGACGGCCCATTTCTTGCCCGCCGCCCTTTATTTGTGGGGCAAGGTCTGTGCCGCGTTTCATCACGATTGCACCAATTCCTTTAGGACCGCCAAGCTTATGCGCGGAAATCAGTGCAATTTGCGCGCCCAACCAGTTGAAGGCGATCGGCAACTTGCCAAATGCCTGGGTCGCATCTGTAACGGCAAGCCCGTTAGGTAAATTCTGAACAATTCCTGTTTCGGAATTTGCCAACTGCAATGTGGAATTTATGGGATCGTCAATTGTCACGATACCGCTGGTGGAAACGGGTAAAACCTCATCAGTCCATGCCCTTACCGCGTCATGTTCAATTGCAGCACTTTGCAGTTGCCGCCCTTGCAACGCCAAGGCGGCCGCTTCAGTTGCCCCGGAAGTGAAAACAACGTCAGCTCCATCGGCGCCAAAAGCATTAGCAATCTGTGCCCTGGCTTTTTCCACCAAGGATTTCGCAGCTCTTCCTTCCGCATGGACGGATGATGGGTTTCCAACAAAATCCATTGCTTGAATCATCGCCGCCCTTGCCTCGGGTCTTAGTGGAGCAGTCGCATTATGATCCAGATAAACACGTTTCATGAATGCATCTTTTCTTGAATTGGGCTTGAGCTTGTTTCCATACCGCGCGTCGCTTTCTTTTCAGTCGTCCACGACTGCAAATAGGGTCGGCACTGCAGGACAAGGTGCGAGATCGTTTCTTATTACATCTGACAGCCGCGTTTGATGAAGGAAAACATAGACGTGGGCACTTAGACTTTCCCACAACCGATTCGTTAGCGATTGTGCGCGGCTGCCTGAAGAACCGCCCGAAGCGCCAGCCCCTTTGTGCATAGCATCAACTGTCTCGTCGACCGCGGCAAGTATTTCGACCACACGAATGTCTGACGCTGGACGCGCCAGGCGGTATCCACCTCCGGGACCGCGTACCGATGCAACAAGATCTGCTCGCCGAAGTTTAACAAACAACTGCTCCAAATAAGGCAACGATATATCCTGGCGCTCGGAAATCTCACTCAAAGTGACCAACTGATCAGACGGTTGTAAGGCGATATCGGCAAGAGCGACCATTGCATAGCGACCTTTAGTCGAAAGCTTCATATCGTACCCTCGCGGTAAGATCAGTGCGAAAACATTGACGCCGCCGCAGCCAGTGCGTATCTCCGACTGACAGCGCTATTGCGCACAGTGAAATAATTAGAACCGTTCTAAGGTGCCCGCGGATTACCGTCAAGCGTATCCCGGTGCCAACGAGAAAAAGACAGGACAAAAGCCCATATGCCCGAGGTGATTTTTCCCGGACCCGAAGGCCGCCTTGAAGGCCGCTACCACCCACAGAAGGAAAAAGACGCACCGATTGCGATTGTTCTGCACCCGCACCCACAATTTGGCGGGACCATGAACAACAAGGTGGTCTACAATTTGCACTACGCTTTTTACAACATGGGCTTTACCGTACTGCGGTTCAACTTCCGTGGCGTTGGGCGAAGCCAGGGGGAATATGACCAGGGCGTAGGCGAGTTGAGCGATGCCGCCTCAGCGTTGGATTATCTTCAGTCCATGAACAACAACTCGAAACATTGCTGGGTTGCCGGCTTCTCGTTTGGTGCGTGGATTGGAATGCAGCTATTGATGCGCCGACCAGAAATTACCGGATTTATCAGTGTGTCGCCGCCTGCCAATATGTATGACTTTTCGTTTTTGGCGCCCTGCCCATCCTCGGGCTTGATAATCAATGGTTCTGCGGACCGTGTAGCCCCACCTGCCGATACGACGGCCTTGGTGAATAAACTGCACGAACAGAAAGGCATCACTATCACTCATAACGAGGTGGCAGGTGCTGACCATTTCTTTCAGGATCGCCACATGGACACTTTGATTACCGAGGTGACCGAATACGTGAAACGCAGGCTGACTGAGAATACACGCTAATGTCAGACACCATTACCACATTGGCAGCAAAATTGGCCGAAGACACCATGAAGGTAATGGATGAAACCGGCGAAGACCGTTTCTTTGTCGAGGTCGGAGAAGTTTTGGCCGCCGCGTCGCAAACTTTGGAGGAGGCCTTTTTAACGGAAATCCGTGTCCGTATGGCTGAACGCAAAGCTCGGCAGTTCGTAGTTAAACGACTGACAGAGCATAGGTCGCGACTTAAGGCGATCGAGAAGCAATAATTGCCAGTATAACTGAACCGCAAAAAGGAGCTAAAAAGCTCCTTTTTTATTGTCTGCCAATATAGGGCAAAACCCGAACACGTATTTTCGATCTAAAGCTCTGGCCCGAGCAATTATTGACGAAAAACTCACCGAAAAGTCGTTAGAGTCGAGATCGCGGTGACGAATTCTACAAAACAAGCCATTCAAGAATTCAATAGATAATCATTAACGAACGACTGCTTTACAACGCTCTCTCTTTAGATATTGGCTGTCCAACTTTCTTGGTTCAATGAAACTACTCGACGGAAACCAGTCAATTCCTTCTTGTTTGCCTTCACTATGGGTATCGCCGGTTTCATTTCCAGTATGCCACCTACCCTGTCAATGTGACCCTTTTCGGATATCTCTGGCAATTGATCGCGGGTAGGGGCTGGAAACTTTGTCCGTGCCGCGTTATGCGCCCGTCAACTTCCCGTTCAAAGGCATACCTCTCATGGACCTGCGTAATATCGCGATCATCGCCCACGTCGACCACGGCAAAACAACTCTTGTGGACGAACTGCTCAAACAGTCCGGAGCATTCCGGGAAAATCAGGCTGTCGCTGAACGTGCAATGGACAGCAATGACCTGGAGCGCGAGCGCGGCATAACGATTTTGGCCAAAGCAACGTCAGTGGAATGGAAAGGTACGCGCATCAACATCGTTGACACCCCGGGTCACGCGGATTTCGGCGGCGAGGTCGAACGTATCCTTAGCATGGTGGACGGTGTTGTGCTCCTGGTAGACGCCGCCGAGGGGCCGATGCCGCAAACCAAGTTTGTAACGTCAAAAGCCCTCGCCCTCGGACTTCGCCCAATCGTTGTGCTGAACAAAGTCGACAAACCCGATGCCGAACCAGATCGCGCATTGGACGAGTGCTTTGACTTGTTCGCAAATCTGGGCGCAGACGATGATCAGCTGGACTTTCCGGCAATGTACGCTTCGGGTAGGTCCGGTTGGGCTGATATGGACCTTGACGGACCGCGCAAGGATTTGACCGCCTTGTTTGACCTAATTGTCGACCACGTTCCAGCGCCCCAGCAAGCATCGCATAAGGACGAACCCTTTCGCATGTTGGCGACCACTCTGGGCAGTGACCCCTTTATTGGCCGAATTCTGACTGGTCGCGTAGAAAGCGGCACTCTCAAAGCTGGCGACAGCCTTAAAGCACTTAGCCGCGATGGAACTCTGATAGAGAATTTTCGCGCTTCCAAAATTTTGGCGTTCAGGGGCCTCAGCCAGCAGGCCATCGACTTAGCTGAGGCGGGTGACATTGTAACCATTGCTGGGATGAGCAAGGCTACAGTGGCTGACTCCCTTGTTGCACCTCAGGTTGACGAGTCCCTACCCGCCCAGCCGATCGATCCCCCGACCATATCCGTCACTTTTGGCATCAATGACTCACCTCTGGCCGGGCGCGACGGCAAGAAAGTGCAATCTAGGGTAATTCGCGACAGGTTAATTAAAGAAGCTGAATCCAACGTGGCCATTCGAATAACGGATACCCCCGGCGGAGAGGCCTTCGAAGTTGCGGGCCGCGGCGAACTTCAGATGGGTGTATTGATTGAGAACATGCGCCGCGAAGGATTTGAGCTTAGCATTTCGCGCCCTCAAGTTCTGTTTCGTGAGGAAAACGGGCAGCGCTTGGAGCCGATCGAAGAAGTTACTATCGACGTTGATGACGAATATTCTGGCGCCGTGATCGAAAAAATAACTGGGGCCCGGAAAGGAGAGCTGGCCGAAATGCGACCGGCTGGTGCTGGCAAAACCCGGATTATTGCGCTGGTGCCATCACGTGGTTTGATCGGATACCACGGGGAGTTCCTGACGGACACCCGCGGAACAGGCGTTCTGAACCGCGTTTTTCACGGATGGGCACCACACAAGGGGCCTATTCCGGGGCGACGTGCCGGTGTTTTGATCTCAATGGAGAAAGGACAAGCCGTAGCTTACGCTCTTTGGAACCTAGAAGAACGTGGCAGAATGTTCGTCGGGCCGCAAACCGAGGTCTATCAAGGCATGGTGATAGGTGAGCATTCCCGGGAGAATGATCTTGAAGTAAACCCACTTAAGGGCAAAAAACTGACCAATGTCCGGGCCAGCGGTTCAGATGATGCAGTGCGCCTGACACCGCACATCCAGTTCTCGCTGGAGGAAGCCATTGCATATATTGATGACGATGAATTGGTCGAAGTCACTCCAAATGCGGTTCGTCTGCGCAAAAGATTTTTGGATCCGCACGAACGAAAACGCATGTCCAAGGCGGTGTAGACTTGTTTCCAATCGGGCAACAGTGCCCTAATTGTGACATTTTTGCTTCCATTTGCAAGATTTACGATTTTCAAAAATCGTTGCAAGCAAACAGCTTTCTGTTTGTTTTGGTTGTATTTTTTTAATTTGAGTCAACTTTAATTCAATTGTCTCGATTGATCTCCGCCTTGCAATTCAGGCATCACAGGGGTGTAACTGCGGCCAAAATGTGACCTTGATCACAATCAAATCAAAGCCACACGGCTTATAAGGCGAGCAAGTAATTAACGAGTTCTAAGGAGAAGCGCTATGCGCATTAAGTCAAGTTTGTTATCTGCAGTATTTGTCTCTGCAGCTTTGCCCATGATGGCTCCGACTTCAGCCAGCGCTATGTGTACGGTAGCCACGGCAAGGCAATCTGTTTCTACTAATACATTGTGTGCTTGTGATGTCGTAAGTTCACGCATGCTGAAATACATTCAGCGTCGCGCAGACTTTGAAAGCATCTTGGAACGCACACTCATCGAATGCCCTGCTTTCGCAGCTGTCTTGACCGACTTGCCGACAGCATCGATTGGCCTAGCTGAGCAACGTTCGGGAGATGGACCTGCTGATGAAAGTTCCGGACGCAGAAGTGGTTCGGGCGATGGTAGCCAAAGTGGCGAAAACAATTCTGCCGATGACAGCGATCCAAGTGACGATAGCACGCAAGCCGGTCGCGACCCGAGCAGTGACCCAGACCCCAGAGGTGGTGGTAATCCATCCAACGATGGTGATCCTACTGACGACGGCGATCCTACTGACGACGGCGATCCAACCGACGGCGGCGATCCTACTGACGGTGGAGATCCTACTGACGACGGCGATCCAAAGGATGGCGGTGACCCAACGGATGATGGTGATCCGAAAGATGATGGAGACCCTACGGACGATGGTGATCCTACTGACGATGGTGATCCGAAAGACAACAACGGTCACGGAAATGGCGACGAGGGCGACTGTCAGGGAAGCGATTGCAGCGATGGCAGCAACCCCGCGAGAGAAAAGCGTGAGTTGGCCAGAACGCTCCGCGAATCTGCAAAAGAGCATCGAGAAGCTGCACGAGCGGCTCGCGAGGCCGGTAACTTAGACGATGCAAGATTGCAGCGGCAGCGAGCGAATGACCTGCAGGAACTGGCCGATCATTACAGAGATGCTGCCAGAGCAGAACGAGAAGCTGCTCGTGAAGCTAGAGGTGGTGGTCGCCAAGGGCGTTCCGAAGACGATATTGGAAGGTAACATTTAGGTCCGCGAGGACATTACCTCTTCAACAACCAGAAAGGGCGGTACGCTTGCGCATCCGCCCTTTTTCTTCGCTAAAATTTCGAGGAAAGCTCAACTACGACCGTAGACTCCCACCCAATTGCGAGGTTGGTTGGGGTCCTGCATCCGCAAAAATAAATAGCGTGTCGCCGCCCAGGGTTTAATCCGATTTGTCAGGTTATCCAAAACCAGATCGCCTTGACTGGATCTGTATACCAGAACTGCATGTGCATTTCTGCGGGTATCCAGCACAGTAGCCAGCAAAAGTCTGCGTGGATCGATACCTGCTTTTATTAGATCTCGCTTCTTCAAAAGAGCAAAATCTTCGCAATCTCCACCCAAGGATGTGGGTAATGCCCAGAACTCACGCGTTTTATATTGAGATTGATCGGTGACTTCCCTTGTCGAGCGGTTAACCCTGCTGTTGATTTGCTTCACTATCTTCAGTTCCTGACTGCTGGAAAGAGAAGACGAAGCTTTTTGCGCGCATGCCCAGGAATATTGACGGCAAAGCTGCTGAGCACCTGACGGTGGCGGTGAAGCAACCGCGCTCTGAATAAATGCTGTTCCAGTAGCCGACACCGGTGTCCCAAGTAGAAATGAGACGCTCAATAGAGCGGAAGCAGTTGCTGCACGCCCCATCAGGGTCCTTGCGCGCTTAATCAATGCGCTTAGTTTTTCGCCAACGGGTGTCATGCCTGTCCCTCAATCCTGTCGCTTCCAGTTGATTGGCGCGTATAAGGACCACTTACAGTCTTTCGGAAACTATCCGTAAACGGGGGCCTTTGCGCAATCTTCGTACAAGGTGACGGGGAAAAACGGCGGAAATTCGTCACTTTTGGTGGCCATTTGCGTTCAAGATAGTGGCAAGCCCAAACACAATTGTAGTGAAAGCACAGACACAATCATCGATCTAATAAGGCGTAACCATTGGAATTTATTTTCTAATTTAGTGCCCTGAAAGCATACAACGCTATACTAGTCCCGGGCACTGCAAGTGGGTGTAAATGCTACCCGACCTGTTCGGACTACCGAGGTCGAGTGATTCTTAATCAGTGAGCTCGACCACGACCAATTCGCGCTCACTGGCGCCACGCGCATGATCCAACGCCTTTTGGTATTCAGGTGAATTGTAACAGGCCACGGCTGCTTCCACTGAAGGAAACCGAGCTACCACATTGCGAGGACGATCTTTGCCTTCCAATTGAACGTAACGCGCATTTCGCGCAATGAACTCTCCGCCATGTGCCGCCAAAGCAGGTCCCGCGAGTTCCGCATATTTTCCATAGGCTTCTGCATCGGTCACGGTCACATGAGCAATCCAAAGTGCGGTCATTCTATCCTCCTAAAATCAGCTCAACAGCTTTTATCGCGGCGTCCGAGTTCGAGGTATCCTTTCCCCCACCCTGCGCCATATCAGGACGACCACCGCCCCCTTTTCCGCCCAATTCCGCGACAGCCGCCCTTACCAAATCCACTGCCGAAACACGGTCTGTCAAATCGTTGGTCACGCCAGCCGCAACCGCCGCTTTTTCGCCCGTGTCCGCGATCAACAAAATGGCGCCCGATCCGAGACGGGTTTTATGCTCGTCAATGAGCGTCGGTAGGTCCTTACCAGACACGCCTGTTAGAGTTTGCGCCAGGAACTTGACGCCGTTCACGTCACGTGGCTCCACACCGCCGCCCTTTCCGCCCCCCCCAGTCATTGCTAAGTCGCGACGGAGCTGCGCCACTTCATTTTGAAGGGCTTTACGTTCTTCCAACAAGGATTTGACCCGATCGACAACAGCATCTGGCTGGGCCTTGAGCTCCAATGCTACCTGCGCGAGTCGGTGGTCCTGCGCCGAGAGATAACTGAATGCCTCATCCCCAGTTAACGCCTCAATCCGGCGTACGCCAGCACTGCTGGCGCTATCGCCCAAAACAACGAAAGTACCAATATCGCCGGTCTGACGAACGTGAGTACCGCCGCACAGCTCTATCGACCAGGTGTCGCCGTTGTGACCTTTGCCCGTGGGGGCTTTGCCCATTGAAACCACGCGCACCTCATCCCCGTATTTTTCACCAAACAGAGCTTGAGCCCCCAATTCGCGGGCGTCGTCTGGGGTCATGATCCGGGTTTCAACAGTCGAGTTCTGCCGAATGAATTCATTCACCTCTCGCTCAACCTTCTGAATTTCCTCCAAGCTCAGAGCCTTGGAGTGACTAAAGTCAAATCTCAGTCGTTCCGCGGCATTTAGTGAGCCCCGCTGAGCAACGTGATCACCCAGAGTCTCTCTGAGCGCCTCGTGCAGTAAGTGCGTTGCCGAGTGATTGGCACGTATGGCCGTTCTTCGGGCTTGATCGACCTCAAGAACAACCGCGTCGCCCTTGGAAAGCGTTCCATGGTCAACTGTTACTTTGTGCGCATACACCTTACCGTCGGCGAACTTGCGGGTGTCTTCAACTCTTGCCAGATCATCTGGGCTATCCAGGCGCCTGATCTCGCCCGTATCGCCAATCTGTCCACCAGCTTCGCCGTAAAAAGGCGTCTGATTTACAATCACCCAACCGCTTGAGCCTTGATCGATTTTTTCAACCAATGCTCCATCCACAACCAATGCCGATACCTGCCCTTCGGCTTTTTCTGTCTCATAACCAAGAAAGTCGGTTGCACCCGATGTGTCGAGTACATCGAACCAAACAGCCTGATCCGCAGCCTCACCAGACCCCGCCCAAGCCGCACGTGCCTTGGCTTTCTGCTCGGCCATCGCCGCATCAAAACCATCCGTGTCTACAGTTAGGCCTTTTTCCCGAAGCGCGTCTTGTGTCAAGTCCAATGGGAAGCCGTAGGTATCATACAGCTTAAATGCCGCATCACCGGACAGCGGATCGCCTTCAGGCAGCCCGGCCACCTCATCATCAAGCAGTTTTAAACCACGATCTAACGTTTGCTTGAATCGGGTTTCTTCCAGCAGCAGCGTTTCTTCGATCAAAGGCTGAGCCAGTCCCAGTTCCGAGTATTGCGCGCCCATTAATTGAACCAGCGTTGGCACCAGTTGATACATCACAGGGTCTTTAGCACCCAACAAATGAGCATGACGCATCGCCCGTCGCATGATCCGGCGCAATACATAGCCGCGACCGTCGTTGGACGGCATTACGCCATCCGCAATCAGAAACGAAGTAGAGCGCAAATGATCTGCAATCACCCGGTGATGTACATTTTGATCGCCGTAGGGATCGACATTAGTCAGATCAGCCGATGCCTCAATCAGTGTCTTGAAGAGATCGGTGTCATAATTGTCATGGCTACCTTGTAACAGAGCGCCAATCCGTTCCAGCCCCATGCCGGTATCAATTGACTGCATGTCCAGTTCGGTCATCGATCCGTCTTCGAACTGTTCGTTCTGCATGAAAACGATGTTCCAGATTTCGATAAAACGGTCGCCATCCTCTTCGGCAGATCCTGGAGGGCCACCCCAAATGTGATCACCGTGATCATAGAATATCTCGGTGCAAGGACCACATGGACCGGTCGGTCCCATTTGCCAGAAGTTATCGTTTGTTGCGATACGAATGATCCGATCTTCTGGGACTCCAACTTTTTTCCAGATGTCGAACGCTTCGTCATCGGTGTGGAAGACAGTCGCCAACAGACGGTTCTTGTCGATACCGAATTCCTTGGTAATCAGTTCCCAGGCAAAAGGGATCGCCTCTGTTTTGAAATAGTCACCAAAAGAGAAATTCCCGAGCATTTCAAAAAAAGTGTGATGCCTCGCGGTATAACCGACGTTATCCAAATCATTATGTTTTCCGCCGGCCCGCACACATTTCTGCGCCGTAGTGGCACGTTTGTAATCCCGCGTTTCAAGACCTGTGAACAGGTTCTTAAATTGGACCATGCCCGAATTGACAAACATAAGTGTCGGATCGTTTCGAGGGACCAACGGGCTGGATGCAACAACTTCGTGCCCTTGCTTGGAGAAGTAGTTCAGAAAGGTCGAACGGATATCGTTTAGCGTGGGCATTAGGCTCTCTCAGCGCGTATTCACAAGGACACGCGATGGTTTAGCCCTACGCCTCGTGAGTGTCCACAGCGTAGACTGCTGAAACCAAACAAGACGAACCCGAAGGTCCGTCTTGCATTCGGAAATACTAGTGCCGATTTAGCATTGCCAATTTGTTCAGCCCAAATTCGCGGACGTCAGGCCTCAAGAATATCGTCCTCCTCGGCGGTGCTGGGAGGCATATCGAAATCCAACCCATGAGCTGCGCGGATTTTATCTTCGATCTCAAGGGCGACGCGGTCATTGTCACGCAAATATTGCTTAGCGTTTTCACGACCCTGCCCGATCCTTTCGTCACCATAGCTGAACCAAGATCCCGATTTTTCGACCACACCAGCCTTTACGCCCAGGTCAAGCAATTCACCCATCTTGCTGATGCCCTCACCATACATGATGTCGAATTCCACTTGCTTAAATGGTGGCGCCACCTTGTTCTTGACTACTTTAACGCGCGTCTGGTTGCCAACGACTTCGTCCCGATCTTTGATGGCACCGATCCTGCGGATATCAAGGCGAACCGAACTGTAGAACTTCAGGGCATTACCGCCTGTCGTTGTTTCAGGGCTTCCAAACATCACGCCAATCTTCATCCGAATCTGGTTGATGAAAATCACCATGCAATTCGATCGACTAATGGAGCCCGTCAGCTTACGCATCGCCTGACTCATCAAGCGAGCCTGCACACCGACATTGCTATCACCCATATCACCTTCCAACTCAGACTTTGGCGTTAGCGCCGCCACCGAGTCGACCACAACCATGTTCACCGCACCGGACCTAACAAGCGTATCCGTTATCTCTAAAGCCTGTTCGCCCGTATCAGGCTGCGAAATCAGCAACTCATCCAGATCAACTCCCAATTTGCGCGCATATTGCGGATCAAGTGCATGTTCAGCATCCACAAAAGCGCAAACTCCACCGCGCTTTTGCTGTTCGGCTATGCAATGCAAAGTCAATGTCGTTTTACCGGAGCTTTCTGGTCCATAAATCTCGACAATCCTTCCCATAGGCAGACCACCGATACCCAAAGCGATATCCAGACCCAACGAGCCTGTTGAGCTAGCCTCAATCTCTTGCTTGGCCTCATCGCCCAGCTTCATTATTGAGCCCTTACCAAACTGCCGCTCGATCTGGGCCAGCGCACTGTCGAGCGCCTTTTGCTTGTCTGCGTTTTTTTTGTCGCTCATTGTCAGAAGATCCGCCATTGTCCTGTCGCTTTCTCTTTTGTCACACCCTTGAACGGGCGGCAATCACTGCTTTGTTCGCCTCTTGTTCCTTATGAGACCAAAAAGAGAACATTTCAACAAAAACTTATGAAAAGAACTGTTCTGGATTTGTGTTAAGGAGTCGTTTACGACAATCTGAAATCCTAAAGCTATTGAAGGCAAACGATAAAATGCTGGTATTTGTTGAAGAACGACTTGCGCTTTTGTCAGTGCCCAAAACAGGCAGTACAGCGTTACAGGCAGCGCTTTGTGATCGGGCCGATATTGTTGTCACCAACCCGCCAGAGCTCAAACACGCGACGGTCCGCCGCTTTGACCGGTTTTTTCAAACCATGTTTCGAAAAATGCTGGCAACAGAGATGGAAATAATGGGCGTCGTACGGGAACCAGTCGATTGGCTCGCAAGCTGGTACAGATACCGAAGTCGGCCCGAATTGATAGGTCACACCAATTCTACCCGCAGCGTGACATTTGAAGAATTCGTAAGAGGCTACCTGCACAAACCACGAGCTAGTTTTGCCGACGTTGGAAGCCAGACAGATTTCTTTCGACCTCGTAGTAATGGCGCAGGGGCAATTCATCTCTTCAAATACGAAAATCAGGATAGGATTTTGAATTTCTTGCAATCACGTTTAAATTGCGACATCCGATTACCGCGCATGAATGTGTCTCCCAAATGCCCTGTTGATTTGAATCCGGAAACCGTCCGGCGTTACCGTAATATCTGTGCCGAAGAGTTCAGATTGCACGAAATGGCTCAATAAGCTGTCTAGTTAATGTTTTGAAATACAGCCTCGGTTAGTTGCGTAAGCGAAAATGGTTTTGGCAGGAAAGTTGAATTTGTTATGTCCGGTCCCGCTTTACCAAAAGCGCCTTCTGTATAACCCGATACAAATATTACGTGTACATCCGGCCTCGTTTTAAGAGCCTTACGCACCCACGTCGGGCCGTCCATTCCGGGCATTACGACATCGGTGACAAATACATCCACGGTTAAATTTTCATCTTCAAGCAGACGCAAAGCCTCTTCACCCGAGCCTGCTTCAAGGACAGTATATCCCTTCAACCGAAGTGCTCGGGTTGCAAAGGCACGTACTGGCGCTTCATCTTCGACCAAAAGAACAACCCCATCTCCTTGTCGCGGGTTTTGATCCGCAAGGTTAATTGTGACTTTCGGTTCAGGGATTTCTGTGTGCGCACTGACTGGCAGGAAAACAGTGAATTCGCTACCACTCCCCTCAATGCTGTCGACAAAAATAAAGCCACCGGTCTGTTTAACTATGCCGTAAACTGTGGAAAGGCCAAGCCCAGTGCCTTCTCCGGTGCGTTTGGTGGTATAAAATGGCTCAAAAACTTTTTGCAATTTGTCGCCGGGAATTCCAACACCACTGTCGATGACTTTAACCGTTACATACTCGCCAATTGGAACTGTCGCCCGATCCCGCGCTATCGGTTGGTCCACGCTGAGCACTTCGGTTTCGATCCGAATCTCGCCCCCTTCAGGCATTGCGTCTCTTGCATTGACAACAAGATTCATCAGCACCTGCTCAAGTTGCCGCTTGTCCGCACGGACTGGCTTGAGCACCGGATCATGACTGAGCACCAAACGGACCTTTTCACCTACTAATCGGTTCAAAAGGTAGATGAGGTCGGAAATTGTGTCCCGCATATCCAGAACTTCGGGTCTTAGGTTCTGTTTTCGGGAAAAGGCCAAAAGCTGACTTACAAGAGCTGCCGCACGGTTAGCGTTCTGGTTTATCTGCACCAGATCTCCATAATCGGGGTCACGCTGATCGTGACGAAGCAACAGCAGATCGCAATGACCGGAAATTGCTGTCAGCAAATTGTTGAAATCGTGCGCCACCCCCCCTGCCAACTGTCCGACAGCTTGCATTTTCTGCCCTTGGACGAACTGAGCTTCTAGTGTCTTTAGTTCGGTTGCATCATTTAGAACAGCGATCAAGCAGACACGCCCCGCGCGAATGATCCGGGACAGCGTGACTTGAACAAAAATGTCTTTATCATTTTGTGTCAGACGCAAAATCTCTGAATGCGGTGGCAAATCCTCTTCCGCCGTACGGCTCAACCAATCGGCGATAGGGTGTGCAAGACCCTGCATGATGTCCGTAAATTTAGTAGTCCCCGGCTCGACCTCGCCTATCAATCGGCTGGCTAAGCTGTTTATCTCCAGAATGTCTCCGTTTGGCGATAAGCTCATCATTGGAACAGGCAATGCAGCGATGGATGAACTCGCTTGATAATTGCTCGGGCTATTTACCGGTAGCAAAAGCAAATCGCGCTCGCCCCCGTCGCGATTTATAGTCGTGGTGACAACCAGACGCTTACCTTGTGTGGTGTCCACTAAACATTGGCATCCGTTATTGCATGTATTCTGAGACACAACTTCAGCCAGAGTATTAGGTTTGCGTCCCAAGAACTGTTCCGCAGCAAAATTTACGTTGACAACCCTGTCCTTGCGCCCGATCGACAATATCGGCAGGTCAATGTTTTGCCATCTGGGAAGGGCGGCCATACCAATTCGCCAGAAATAAACATCCTCACTGAGACGAGACGCAGACACTGGAACAACATGCCCATCAAGGACAACTTCGTCACTTGCCTTGCCTTTCGCATTGGCTCTGGATTGGAGTCGCAAAAGAGTAGCTGCAGGGTTTGCAATCAATGACCGCAAACAAGACTCCAGTTGAGAACCAATGACAGCATTGAACCGGTCGGTTGCCTCGGGATTCGATACCAAAACCTCACCTTCGGCGTTTGCGACCATGCAAGCCTCGTTTTCGCGTTCAACAAAGGCCCTCAGGACAGCGCGAACTTTCTTTTCTGCGTGCCAGTGTATCCAGGCTCTAGCTTTGAAAAATATGGCCGGCGAAAGAATTGAAGCGGCGACGACTATCACGCCTGTTTGCCATTGAGGTGGAACAAGGTTCAATACAGGCAAAGCGCTCAGTACGATTGCAAAAACCGCCAACGAAGCGACGCGCCGGTGTCCGACGCGCCATTGGCCAGACGGATTAAAAGAAAGTTCCAAATTATCAGACATAAAATTCTCAGGTTATAGACTTTTATAACCAGTATTGGTTCGAATTGGTTAACCATAGCTTAACACGCACAAAATGCGAAAACTCTATTTTTGACTATATTTCATATAGTTACGATCGCGTCAAGTGCGCAGAAAAGAACCCGTCGGTCCGTTTGGATACCATCCACTGCTTACGCCAGTCAGACTGCCAACCCGGGTGATTATTCAAAAAACCCTCCACCACTGAATCGTTTTCAGCCGACAAAATCGAGCAGGTAACATAGGCCAACAATCCGCCAGGTGAAACAAGCGGTGCTGTTGAACCAAGGATTTTCATCTGAGCACTAACAAGTTTTGAAAGGCGGTCTGGAGTTAGCGCCCACTTACCTGCGGGCGCTCTGCGCCAGGATCCGCTACCGGAACACGGTGCATCGATAAGAATGATGTCAAATCCGGGGTGCGCGAACACTTCTTCAGTAGATAAAATCTTGATCTCAGCCCCTGCGCGTTGGGCGCGTGCTGGTAGATCATGCATTCTGGCTGGGTTCGCATCATGCGCAAAAATTTTTACAGAATTGGAAAGGGCTGCAATGGCCAAAGCCTTTCCGCCGCCTCCGGCACAATAGTCAATAATCCGCATACCCGGACGCAAAGGCAGCGCAGCAACAACAGCTTGACTGGCAGCATCTTGTAACTCCACCAATCCAGATAAATAAGCGTGGCTTTGGGCGACCTTGCGGGCACCTTCTTTTACTTCAAGTGCCGTCTCACAAGCTGGGTGAACCTCTGTGCTGATCCCCTCCCGCATAAGTTCTTGGGCAGCTTGCTGGCGATTAACCTTTTGCAAATTTACACGTAAATGTAATGGCGCACGACTTTGAAGCGCGGTCGCCGCCGCCTGCGCCTCGTCACCAAGCGAACGTTGAAACTCTGGCCACAGCCATTCTGGGACATCAAACCTTTCTGACTCGGTCACAAAGTCCCGGCCAACTTCGCTTTCCTCAAGCGGATCGGGCGCATGCCGATCACCTGTGAACAACTCATTAGGATCAGCTCCCAAGGACCTTATTGCGCCGATCATTAGGCCGCGCCCGTTTTCTGAGCCTCCACGCGCTGCGAATGACCGGCGGCACCGAAGCGCGTCAAACACATGATCGCGGACTGCCGCGCGATCCTTCGAGCCAGCAAATCGACTTCTTCGAGCCCACCCGGTCAAAGCCTTTTCGGCGGGCGATCCATCAAGAATATCATCCAATATTTCTATTGCTGCCTGAACTCGGGCGGAGGGCGTCATGTTAGTTTCAAGTCCTCCGCCTAAGCGACTTCATTAGGCAACAGCGCGTGCGCCGCACTAATTTTACATAATCCGGTAATTGGGACTCTCCCGAGTGATTTGCACGTCATGCACATGGCTTTCCTTCAGGCCTGCACCCGTGATTTTGACAAAGTTGCAATCACGCCGCATCTCATCGATCGTGGCGCAACCTGTGTAACCCATGGCGGCGCGCAATCCACCCACGAGCTGATGTACAACCGCGCTAGCGGATCCTTTGTAAGGCACCTGCCCTTCGATCCCTTCGGGCACTAACTTGTCGCTGGCGGCATCCTTTTGGAAATAACGGTCCGCTGAACCACGCGCCATCGCGCCAAGGCTTCCCATCCCACGATAGGATTTGAACGACCGGCCTTGATATAAGATCACTTCACCGGGGCTTTCATCCGTTCCTGCGATCATCGAACCGACCATCGCACATGATGCGCCCGCGGCGATGGCTTTCGCGAAGTCGCCAGAAAACTTTATACCGCCGTCGGCAATTACCGGAACATCGCCAGCCGCCGCTGCACAATCCATTATTGCCGTCAATTGCGGAACCCCCACCCCGGCAACCATTCGGGTGGTACAAATCGAACCAGGACCAATACCAACTTTGATGGCATCCGCGCCGGCGTCGATCAAAGCGCGGGTTGCCTCTTGGGTCGCCACGTTGCCAGCGATAATCTGGACCTCGTTCGACAATGTCTTTACTCGTTTCACTGCATCAATAACGCCCTGAGAATGGCCATGGGCAGTGTCCACAACGATGATATCGACGCCCGAGTCCACAAGCATTTCTGAGCGTTCAAAACCAGCGTCGCCGACAGAAGTGGCGGCAGCAACCCGAAGCCGGCCCAATTGATCCTTGCACGCGGTCGGGTTTAGAACGGCTTGTTCGGTGTCCTTCAAGGTCAACAGACCAGTAAGTTTTCCTTGACCGTCTACAACCAACAGCTTTTCGATCCGACGTGCGCGCATCAGGCTTTTGGCCTCTTCAAGATCAGCAGGTTCCTGAAGCATTGCCAAATTGTCAAAGGTCATCATCGCCTTGATCGGAGTGTCGTCTGAAGTGGCAAAGCGCATATCTCGATTTGTGACAATACCGACTACGCGCCCCTTATCATCTGTCACAGGAAAACCAGTGAAGTTGTACCGCTCGACCAGAGCCTTGGCATCAGCCAAGGTTTGATCGGCACGTAGAGTCACGGGGTTATAAACTATACCCGACTCGAAACGCTTGACGCGCCGCACTTCGCGGGACTGCTCTTCCGCTGAAAGGTTCTTATGAACAACACCGATGCCGCCAGCCTGCGCCATCGCAATGGCCATGCGGGCTTCGGTCACTGTGTCCATCGCTGAACTCAGCAAAGGGATATTCATCGAGATTTCGCGCGTTACACGCGTAGTCGTATCCGCCGTCGCCGGCAGCACAGAAGATGCGCCCGGAACTAAAAGAACGTCGTCAAAGGTGAGTGCCTCACGAATCTGCATCTGTTAACCCCATGCAAAAGCCCGTTTGGCGGTGACCCTATGGCATGGATTGTGTCGAAGGAAAAGCCCCTGATGCTATGTTGTTGACCCTATCCAGCTAATGCCGAGGCAGAAAACGACGCAAGCCGCGCAAATCGTGCCGCTGACAGCCCTTTCCCTTTGTGGTTAAAACCATATTTTGCGCGAGACTCGCGCGAATTTGAAAAAGGCAGGCCTGAATGACTACCGATCCACTTGTCGTCTTTACCCCGTCGGGCAAACGCGGACATTTTCCTGTCGGCACGCCGATCCTAACTGCGGCCCGCCAACTTGGGGTGGATTTGGACTCGGTTTGCGGTGGGCGGGGCATTTGCTCAAAATGCCAAATCACGCCGAGCTACGGCGAATTTCCTAAGCATGGCGTGACCGTATCCCAAGACGCTTTGAGTGATTGGAATGCAGTCGAACAACGTTACGATGACAAGCGCGGGTTGAAACCGGGGCGGCGTCTGGGTTGTCAGGCCTCTGTGCAAGGCGACGTCGTGATCGACGTTCCCCCTGAAAGTCAGGTCCATCGTCAGGTGGTTCGCAAAGCTGCCGCCGCACGTGCAATCACAATGGACCCAGCCACGCGATTGTATTTCGTTGTGGTGGAAGAACCGGACATGCACTCGCCTACAGGCGATCTGGAAAGGTTAGAGCGCGCGCTTCGCGAACAATGGCACATCGACGCAGTTACTGCCGACGTGTCACTGCTTTCCAAATTGCAACCGGTATTACGAAAGGGAAAATGGGAGGTCACAGTCGCCGTTCATAAAGATCACAAAGGCTCTGTGGCGCGTATTGTGGAAATTTGGCCCGGGCTACACGAAAACGGCCTTTTCGGGCTGGCCATCGACCTCGGCTCAACGACCATCGCTGCACACCTGACCGATCTTGAAACAGGCGAAGTCAAAGCTTCATCAGGTCTCATGAACCCACAGATCCGCTTTGGCGAAGACCTGATGAGCCGCGTATCTTATGCCATGATGAATCCCGGCGGTGACAAGGAAATGACACGCGCGGTACGGGACGCAATTAATGATCTGACTACATCAATCGCTGATGAAGCTGGAATAGATGCAACATTGATTGTCGAAACGGTGTTTGTCTGCAACCCGGTCATGCATCATCTGCTGCTTGGTCTGGACCCGGTAGAGCTTGGTCAGGCTCCATTTGCGCTTGCCACTTCAGAAAGCATGTCCTTACCCGCGCAGGAAATGGACCTGATCAACATGAATCCGCGTGCTCAGGTTTATATCCTACCGTGTATCGCTGGACACGTTGGCGCCGACTGCGCCGCTGTGGCCTTATCCGAAGAACCGGGAAAATCCAGTGATCTTGTTTTGATCGTCGACGTCGGCACAAATGCCGAAATTCTTTTGGGTAATACTAGCCGTGTTCTAGCCTGTTCTTCACCCACCGGACCCGCCTTTGAAGGGGCGCAAATCAGCTCTGGTCAGCGGGCCGCGCCAGGAGCCATCGAACGGATTGAGATTGATCCGACAACAAAGGAACCGAGATTTCGGGTCATCGGCTCAGAAAAGTGGTCGGACGAGGAAGGTTTCGAACTTGATATCGCCACCACCGGAATCACCGGCATCTGCGGGTCAGGAATAATTGAAGCGGTTGCAGAGATGCGTATCGCCGGGCTTTTGGACGAAAGCGGGCTGATTGGTTCAGCGGCGCAAACCGGTACGGAAAGATGCGTTCCCGAAGGCCGCACTCACTCCTACCTGATTCACGACGCCAGCGCCGAAGGTGGCCCTAAGATTACAGTGACCCAAGGCGACATTCGAGCCATCCAGCTGGCAAAATCCGCGCTTTATGCCGGTGCGCGTTTGCTCATGGACGAAATGGAGGTCGACAAGGTGGACCGTGTAGTTCTGGCTGGCGCTTTTGGTGCGCACATATCGACCAAACACGCGATGGTACTGGGTATGATACCAGACGCACCTTTGGAAAAGGTCACAAGTGCGGGAAACGCAGCTGGCACTGGGGCGCGGATTGCACTGTGCAACATAGGCTCCAGGGCCGAGATCGAACAGGTCGTACGCGAAATCACCAAGGTCGAAACAGCGATCGAACCGAAGTTTCAAGACCACTTTGTTGCTGCAAATGCAATACCGCATAAGACCGACCCATTTCCGGAACTTGCCCAAGTTGTTACCCTGCCTTCTCCGTCATTTAATACCGGCTCGGATGAGGAAAAGTCTGGCCGCCGGAGGCGCAGGAGGTCATAGTCCACTCACCCAGTGAGGGGAACGATATGCAAATCGCAAACGACGACCAAGCCGAGTTTTGGGGAAAGTCTGACATGGGATCCAGATGGTTGACCTTCGAGGATCAACTGGATCACCTTTTGGCTCCGGTATTGGCACTGGTTCTTGACGAAGCCAACCTGTCGGATGGAATGAAAGTCTTGGACATTGGTTGCGGTACTGGGGCAAGCTCGCTTGCTGCCGCAAACCTAATCGGGCCCTCCGGCGAGGTGCAAGGTTTGGATATCTCCGAACAATTTCTTGAAAGGGCGCGGTCACGGGCAGAACAGATGCCCAACGTCTCATTTAAAGTAACAGATGCACAGGTTGCTGATCTGTCCGAACTGAATTGTGACGCACTAATCTCCCGCTTTGGGGTAATGTTCTTCTCGGATCCCGTGGCAGCGTTTGCTAACATGGCACAAGGATTGAAACCCGGCGCACGGATAACCTTCGCCGCGTGGGGTAGCCTTTCAGAAAACCCGTGGTTCAAGATACCTCATGTGGCCGCAGTAAAACACCTTGGCCAACCACCCAAAGTCGATCACAACGCGCCGGGCCCTCTTGCTTTTCATGACAGGGAGCGTGTTGCGAATTTGATGGCCCAAGCAAGATTAACCGACATTCAGGTCCGACCTGTTCCCCTGACTCTGACTGGACCAGATGACTTAAACGAAGCGGCAAAGCTTTGCACACGTGTGGGTCCTGCAGCCCGCGTGATCGCGCATTTCGAGGGCACGGACGACGACGTTAAAATCATACAGAGCAGCGTTGCAAACGCTTTTGCGAGCTATCATTCTGCAAATGGAACACGCGTTCCTGCTGTCATCAACTTGCTTCAGGCCCGACGCGCAGAATAACTGGTGGGTTCGCGTCAGCGGACGCGGTGCCTTTTGCCAATCGCAAAGGTTAGACTTCACTTGCAACAGAGCCTGACAAGGCTTCACTGCCTTGAGGCCTATTCGGTCCGTGCACGAAGGCTATCAATTAAATCCTGTTCACCATCCAATGCATGCCCCGCAGCATCGAGCGTTTTGTGGTCCAAAACCTGAGGGCTGAGGTCAACCCCTTCGGAAAACCTTGCTACAATAGCCTTCATAGCTTCGATCCTGGCATACCGTTTGTTATTCCCCGCAATAACTTGCCAAGGAGCAAAGTCCGTCGAGGTTCGCGCCAACATTTCATCCACCGCCGTTTCAGTTTCCGCCCATTTTTCTCGGTTTCGGAAATCCTCGTACGTTAGCTTCCAACGCTTAAGAGGGTTACGCAATCGCTCTGTAAAACGATCCATCTGCTCATCAGCAGAGATATGAAAAAACAACTTCACAATGCGCGTATCGTCAGCAACCAACATGCGCTCGAAATCGTTGATTTCTCGATAGGCATCGCGCCATCTATGTTCAGGTGTCAGATTCTCTATCCGTTCCACCAAAACGCGGCCGTACCAACTGCGGTCAAATGCAGAAATTGCTCCCTGAGGGGGTAATCGCTCCCAAAACCGTAACAAATAGTGGCGATTCAAGTAATAATTTCGTGGGGCCCCGATTGGCCAGACCTTAAAGCTGCGAGGGTCAAGGGCCTGACTGATCCGCCGGATCGCTCCACCTTTTCCTGCTGCATCCCAGCCTTCCAATACGATCACACCTTTTAGACCATGAAACAAAAAGGCTTGCTGAATTCGCGCCAGCACCGCTTGCAAGTCGATCAGTTGTTCGAAATATTCTTTTTTTCCCAGTCTTTTAGAAAGGTCCGCATCCGACAATCTCGGAGGGCGTGTTTTTTGCATGACAGCCACCGTTTTTTTCGCCGCGCGTTGTTTTAGTGTTCCCTGATTGATCGAGTTTGGCAATAATCGGGGGCGGAACTGCGACAATTTGGGCGAGGCTATCAGCCTTGACTTAGGTCTTGCGCCAGCATCAACGCATTTTCATCGGGATCATAGAAAGTTGCAGTGCTGACCATGCCCTCAATAGTTTCTGTTGCACCATCAAACCGCACGCCTTCTGACTCAAGTGCTCTGCGCGCCGTCGCAATGTCAGCCACGCCAAAGACAGGAACGGAATTACCCGGCGAAGGCACAGACTGTTCCCCCAGCCCCAAGGTTACGCCCGGAGTCTTTGTCTGCATCTCGCTCCAGCCGACTTCATCAATGTCATGGATCAATTCAAATCCAAGTTTAGAGCTATACCATTCCGCGCTCAGGTGTCGGTCACGTACGGAAATCGCAAGCGTTATTGTATTTTCAAGAGAAACAAGCGCCATTGAACTTTCCTTTGTTCTAAAAATACAGTTACTATACTTTATGGACACAAAAACGCTTGTCAACCTGACTTCCCGGGCCTGGTCACTGAACATTCTGGCACTTCTGCATTCTGGCGTTCCCGGTCGTCAGGCGCCTTTATTGGAGGCTACGCCAGCTAGCAGAACATCATTTTCAGCGAGCCTTGATCACCTTGTTCAACTCAAACTGATTGAAAGAAACCCCGGTCACGGCCACCCATTGCGGCCCGAATTTCGCCTAACCCCAGCTGGAAGAGAAGCTGCAATTATAGCTCACAGAATTATGGCTGCGGTTCCGGATGACAAAGAGCTCGCATTGCTACGGCGCAACTGGACAGTACCAATATTAGCCCTTGTCAAAAAACCTAAACGCTTTTCGATTCTGAAGTCGGATTTAGCACCTATTACTGACCGGGCACTTTCAAACTCGCTACATCAGCTGGAAGATCGAAATTGGGTCAAGCGCGAGATTGAATTGTCAGCACGAGCGCCCTTCCCCACTTATTGCGCTGCAAACAAAGGTGCCGATATCAATCACGCCATAGCCCTGAGAGGATAAATTACGGAACCGAAAACTTGCAGAACAGAAAAAGGCCGGGACTAAGCCCGGCCTTTTCGGTCTCAAATTTCATCCGGCACGTCGTCGACGGCCACCTCCGCGGCGTCCTCCGCCTGCCGCTCCTGCTTCGTCAGGAGATTTGTTGAACCTGATCCACTCGCCACCGTGAGGGTCATTGTTGGTCAGCAGGTTGGCTGCGCGGATTGCCTCCATCTCTTTTCCCACACGGGGCATGGTCGATCCCAGACCAAACAGCTGGCAGAAAGTTTCGTCGTCCATATCAGGTGGCAAAATCACACCTTTGGCTTCGACCTCGGCCTTCTTCTCGGCCAGCTTCTTGGGGCCAACAGGCAGTGCAACCGGATTCATAATCGCGGACGTCATGCCGGCTCCCATCGCCATTGGCAGGAATGCATTGTTAATGCCATGGCGGTTGGGCAATCCAAATGAAATGTTGGATGCACCACAAGTGGTGTTCACACCCAGTTCTTCACGCAAACGTCGAACCAATGCAAAAACTTGCAGACCTGCCGTAGCCATTGCACCAATAGGCATAACAAGCGGGTCAACAACGATGTCATGCGCAGGAATTCCAAAGTCGGCAGCGCGTTCAACAATTTTCTTGGCTACATCAAAGCGCACGTTCGGGTCTTCGGATATTCCGGTGTCGTCGTTTGATATTGCAACAACAGGAACGTTGAATTTTTTTACCAGCGGAAGAACCAATTCAAGGCGCTCTTCTTCACCAGTAACTGAGTTCAAGAGTGGACGGCCCTCAGCCGCCTCAAGGCCAGCTTCCAACGCGCCCGGCACCGAGCTGTCGATGCAGAGCGGAACCTCAACCAAACCCTGCACCAGCTCGACGATCTTGCGCATCAGCGGTGGCTCGGTTTCGTTCGGGTTGGGGTTCGAATTATAAACAACGCCCGCGTTGATATCCAGCACGGTCGCGCCTGCCGCCACCTGAGCCAGCGCGTCTTTCTCAACTGTCGAGAAATCGCCCGCTTCCAGTTCGGCAGCCAATTTCTTTCGGCCAGTTGGGTTGATGCGTTCACCTATGACGCAGAAAGGTTCGTCAAAGCCGAGAATGGCTGTTTTTGTCTTAGATTCGACGACTGTACGGGTCATGTCTGGTCCTTAGGAGTTCACGGGCTTCGCAGAAGCGCCGCCATTTTCGATTGCCCAGTTGGCATTTGTCTTAATTCCGCCAAGTGGGAAGAAGTGCACGTTGGTAACGTTAAAGTCTGGATTTGCCGCTTTGTGATTGGCCAACTCAGTCAACACTTCAGTCGGCTCGTAAGGCAGCAACAGTTTGGACACGTCCATAGCGCGTTTTTGCAGGACCTTCAGCGATGGTCCAACTCCGCAGGCAATAGCGAATTTTATAAGCGTCTGCAGCTTGGCTGGACCCGCGATACCGATGTGGATAGGCAAATCAATGCCCGCCGCCATCAGGCCGTCTGCCCACTCAATGATTGGCTTGGCATCAAAAGCAAATTGGGTGGCCAGTGCCATTTCTGCGTCCGTCGTTTCGCTGAACTTTTGCTTCCAACGCAACGCGTCGTTAACGTTTGTTGTTGAACCGTCAGGATCAATATCCTTATTGCCTTCTGGGTGACCAGCAACGTGCAAACGCTTGAACCCAGCTTTGTCAAACAAGCCGGTTTCCAGCAACTGCATGGAACTGTCAAAATCGCCGTGCGGCTTGGCAACACCGCCAGCCAACAACAGCGCCTGATCTACGCCCGCTTCGCCCTGGTACATGGATATCCAGTTTTCCAGCGTAGCCGCATCTTTGATGATCCGCGCGGGAAAATGCGGCATCACTGGATACCCTTCGTCGGCGATACGCTTGGCTGTTTTGACCATATCCTCAATCGGGGTACCTTCGATGTGGGCTATATAGACACGGGTCCCGATGGGCAGCAAAGCGCGAAAATCCTCCACCTTTTCAGCAGTACGCGGCATCACTTCAATCGAATAGCCTTGCAAAAAGGCTTCGACGGTCGGGTTCACTGGGGCTTTTTCGGCCACATCACGTTTCTTGAAGTTCAGCAAAGCCATTGCGGCCTCCCATAGCTGTTTCGGGCTCATGCCCAACCGTCATTGGCGATCAGCAACTTGATACGGTCCTGATCATACTCTGTTTCCAAACGCACGGCTTCTGCCTCAGCAATTTCTGACGGGTCGCCTTCGACCTCGAAAGGCTCGGCCTTGCGCCACTCAGCTAGGTAGGCATCGCTGTCCTTGGCGTTCACCTTCATGGCCGCGCGATCGATCGCCTGCTCAAACCGCTCCTCTAACTGCCGCTTGGCGCCTCGTCGACCTTTGCCAACGATGACCTGAGCGGGAATGTCGCGCCAAAAAACAATGGTGACGTCAGGCATTGCCTTTGATTCCTCCTAACCAGATGGACAGTTTCTAGACTTCTATGTGGGCGCAAGTCGGTCGGTTTTCGACACACGGCGCATTTCCAGCGACCTTTTGCCTTCTGAAGATGTTGTAGCTTTAAAGGCCAGAGCGCCGAATCCGAACATCAAAATTCTAATGACCTTAATGAGCGTCTTGCGTGATCGAATTGCGCCACCTATGGTCGGGGTAACTTGAAAATCGGAGGGCGTGACCATGGCGCCCAAGCGTCCCAAAGGTGCGGGCGCGTTCCCGAAGGCGGTCGAAAGCCCCGCGCCGGCAAGGCCCGATCCAGATGCATTGTATGCGGCGCTGGATTTGGGAACAAATAGCTGCCGCATGTTGATAGCCCAGCCCAAGGGCAGCGGGTTCCATGTGGTAGACAGTTTTTCCAAGTCCGTGCAACTGGGCGCGGGTTTGGAACGCACCGGACGATTGTCGCGGGCGTCCATGTCCCGCACCGTTCAGGCATTGCGAATATGCCAACAAAAACTCAAACGGAACAAAGTTCGACGGATGCGCTTGGTTGCGACAGAAGCGTGCCGTCGCGCCAAGAATGCGCGCGATTTCATTCGGCAAGTCAAACGTGAAACCGGCCTTACGCTGGAAATCATACAACCCGAAGAAGAGGCGCGTCTTGCCGTCATTTCCTGCGCCCCGCTGGTTTCAACCAAGACCGAGCAGTTGCTTGTTGTGGACATCGGCGGCGGTTCAACCGAATTGGTTTGGATTGACATATCGTCAGTACCGCGCCGGGATCGACCAGCAGCTATTATGCGGCTTCATAACGGTTTTCACTTAGCAGAAAGTCCGTTTCCTGCAGCTAAAGTGGTGGATTGGATCAGTGTCCCACTCGGCGTTGCAACGTTGCGAGACCAATTTAATGACGTTGAGGACGATTCGGCCCGGTTCGCCCTGATGAGTTGGTTTTTCGAAGAAAATCTTGCTGATTTTGCACCCTATAAAGACGAACAAGCACGCGAAGGTTTCCAGATCGTAGGTACAAGTGGAACCGTCACAACAGTTGCTGCCTCGCATTTGGGCCTCAAACGATATGACCGGACCAAAGTTGACGGGTTGCGTATGACAAGTGATCAGATAGATAAGGTAATTCGGGGATATCTGGAGCTTGGCCCTCACGGGCGTCGTCGCGATCCCCGAATTGGTGATGATCGCCAAGCGCTGATAATGTCTGGCTCTGCGATACTGCAAGCGCTTCTAAGGTGTTGGCCTACTGATCGTCTTTCCGTTGCGGACCGCGGTTTGCGTGAGGGTCTTCTTTACGCTCAAATGAGCGCGGACGGCGTTTTGGAAGACGGACCGTTCTGAGACTAAGGATTTTGAACGATACTCAGGCGAGCAAAATGACCGACACTGCCGAACTCGGTTCTGATCGACCCATTTCAGGCCAGCCGGATTTTAACGCTTATCAAACAACAAGACGCTTTTCGAATTTGGATGGTCTTCGGTTTATTTGCATTGCGATGGTTCTGTGGCACCACGCGAATCCATTTCCTGACAGCCAGACTCACATTTTCGGAAGGGGGTTTCTTGGTGTAGATTTCTTCTTTGTTCTCAGCGGTTTTTTAATCACAACTCTTCTGCTGCGCGAGTCCAAAAGGTACGGCAGGTTTTCACTACGCAATTTTTACTTGCGAAGAATTATTAGGATTTTTCCGGTTTACTTCTTTGTGGTCACTCTGGTTGGCACATATTATGTCGTGATTAAGGGTCAAACCGGGCTTCTTGGTATTTGGCCGTTCTATTACTTTTTTCTTTCCAACTTTTTGACCGAGCATATTCCACTGCTGGGGATCACCTGGTCTCTTTCCGTTGAAGAACAATATTATATGATCTGGCCTCTGGTGTTGCTGATCTTGCCATTTCGATTATTAGTACCTGTTTGCATCGTCTTTGTTGGTCTGAATGTTGCGATCATCAGCGGTCTTTTTCCATTCGAGCCAATTTCTCTGGGACCTTTGCTGTTCAAGTTACCCAACGCGACCTACGCTCCAATCATTCTTGGTTCACTGTCCGCTGTGGTGCTGCACCGACAAAAGGGCTTTGAAAAATTGTCTGGCTTCGCAGGCGGATATTACGCGTCGGCTATTGGACTGTTGAGCATCGCGGCACTTATGGTGCTGGCCCCTTACGACTTGCGGGGCTGGCCCAATCTTTTGATACACATCGCAATGACTTACACGTTAGTTGCACTAGTCGTTCGTGAAAAAAACATTCTATCTGGAATACTGACATTTCCACCAGTGGCCCGGTTCGGTGTCGTCAGTTACGGAATTTACTTGTATCACCTGATCGCTTTGGATGTCGTTAACCGCATTAGCACAGGCCTTTTCGGCGGTGTGGACCCTTGGGCGCTCTTAATTGTTTACAGTCTTTTATCCTACTTGATCGCCGAAATCAGTTTCCGAACACTCGAAGCGTATTTTACTCGTTTTCGTCCCAAAACCTCCGGTGCTTGAGAGAATAATACCCGTCAGGCGGGTTTATTATGTAAGGGCAAATCGTTATGTGCTTGGCCAAAGACCCGCTTCAAGGAGGTCCTGAAATGGCAAAAAACACTTCGGGTCGCGGTCAACGTGACTTAAAAACCAAGGTCAAAACCGCGCGTGGACGTAAGCTCAGTTCGACCCGGTGGCTCGAGCGACAATTGAACGACCCCTACGTGAAACGTGCACAGGCCGAAGGCTATCGGGGGCGCGCAGCATTCAAAATTTTAGAATTGGACGAAAAATTCCGATTTCTGGTGCCCGGCGCACGCGTGGTTGATTTAGGTTGTGCGCCAGGTGGCTGGTGTCAGGTTGCGGTAAAGCGGGTCAATGCGCTGGGTGAACGGTCCGGTAAGCGGATTGGAACGGTTTTAGGTATTGACCTGCAAGAGGTGGAACCAATTGCGGGTGCCGAGATTCATCAGCTGGACTTCATGGAGGATGACGCTGACAAAAAGGTAAAGGCATGGCTTGGCGGCAAGGCTGATGTGGTTATGTCGGACATGGCAGCTTCCTCGTCGGGACATAAGCAGACGGATCACTTGCGTATTATGGCGCTTTGCGAAACAGCAGCCTATTTCGCCTTTGACGTCCTTGAAGAAGGCGGTACTTTTGTAGCAAAAGTCTTGGCCGGCGGAGCGGAAGGCGATCTGCAAAAGTTGCTGAAACAGAAATTCACTAAAGTAGCTAACGTTAAGCCACCATCTTCCCGATCAGACAGTTCCGAAAAATTTGTTGTCGCAACCGGGTATCGAGGATGATTCAATCCAAGTGAAACTTGCCTGCGGCGATGCGCTGTTCACGCAATGAAGACGAAGCGATGCCCTGCAGTAACAAAGCCTCTCCGTGATTCAGATCAATGGGTTTCTTCGCGCGCAGCTTCGCTATGCGCTTGTCCAAACTGTCTTTGCGCGGACCCACTAGGGGTTGAGTTTTGGTCGAAAACCTTTTGGGCATGAAACACCGGGGTTACCTAACTGCCGCCAGACACTAAAGGTGAAATTCGCCCGCAAAATGGCACAAATTGGTCTGTGAAGTGCCGATTTACCGCGCGTACTGATTTGCAAGTTGTTTGAGGTTCGGGTCATTTGGCAGAATTTTTAGGGCCTCATCCAGCGTCTGGATCGCGGCCTGCGGTCCGCGATTGATATGAGCCAACTGTACCAACATCGGCCAGGCTTCGGCTCGCTGGGGATCCAATCGGACTACCTCGCGAAACGCGCCTTCAGCTGCCTGGGAATTTCGAAGCGACAACGCCAGCCCCCCAAGAACCAGATGAGTTTCCGGAAAATCCAACCTATTTGACATGGTCTTCTGCCAGTCCGCCATCGACTTTTGTACAACAACCTGTTGCGCAGGCGACAATGCTCCTGCGGGGATCAACAAGAACTCCTTGGCGGTCGTTAAACGTACGTTGCGCAGCGGATCCGAAAGCAACGGTTCAAGACGTTCAATTCGGTCGGTCAACGTCGCTTCGCGTTGCAAGGCAACCGCATTTGCCCGTATCAAGGGGTCAGGGTCGGAAAGGCTCTCAGCGGTAGCCGCAGCTATTTCAGCTGATCCGAAAGCTTGCAGCAGATAAAGGGCGGTAGCGCGTACAATCCCTGCGTTTTGAGGGTCATTTGCTATTTCCAATAGTATTTCGGGGTCCTGTAACTGTCCAGTTGCAGCATCGTCAAACGCGCTACCAAAATGCGTCGCGCGCCGGGTTGATGCCGGATACCATGTTTCGATATTTGCAGCGGCCCAGCGTTGATCTTTATCTTGGTGACAATCTGTGCACGCGTCAGGCCCTAACTCCAGATCGGGGCGTGGAATTCGGAAACTGTGGTCGCGACGCCAATCGTTGCCCATATAAACCCGTTCGATCATGTGACAACTCTTGCATTGCGCCCCATCCGAGCCATCCTCGTGATGGTGGTGTTCGGGTGCATCGTAGGTTTTGCGTATCAGAGAGGGAAATTTCGGATTTCCGGCTGGCGAATGGCATTGTGTACAAATGCCGTTGCCTTCTGCAACGAGGTTCGCACTGTGGGGATTGTGGCAATCCATACAGCCGACACCCTTGTCATACATTCGCGACTGTAGGAACGAGCCGTAAACATATACTTCGTCAAGAATTTGCCCATCCGAGTGATAAAGGCCCGGTCTCAGTACCGCCAGATTATAAGCATCGTGATAAGGTGTACCCGGCAACGGATTTCCGTCCTCCAGGGCCTCGCGTCGCGAATGGCAACCAGCGCATTGCTGAATTTCGGCTTCGGTGTCACCTATTCCCCAATTAATCGGAAACCCAAACTCGCTCAGGCTTTCATTTACAGCCTTACCGTTCGTCCACTCAATGTGCGCTGAGCCTGGTCCATGACACGCCTCGCACCCGACCCCGATTTCGGAGTGAACCGACGCATAGCTTCTGGAGACAGGATCATAGTTTTTTACGAATCCTGTTGCATGACATTCCGCGCAGCGAGTGTTCCAGTTCTTATAAGGCCCCGACCAATGCAATCCATCATCCGGCGGTAGGTCCTGATCGGGATAAAGGTGAAACCAACGACCTGCATCAGTATCCCATACGACATCGAAGCTTTGTAAACGCCCAGGTTCGGTCTCAAAAAGATATTGTTGCAAAGGTTCGATACCAACTACGGAATGAACCGAATACTCTGTCGTCATACCGTCTTTTTCAGTCACGGTCGCAACCGGCGCTCCGTCCTTATTGGAAAACAAAACAGACATGCCGTCATCTTCATAACTCGTGTCATTGAAATCTGCTTGAATTGAACCTTCAGAAACCTCAGTCCAAGCCAAGGCATGGTGTGAAGCTTTCCAGCTGTCCGCAATGTCCTTATGGCAGTCTACGCATGCCTCGGACCCGATATAACTTTGCGCCATAACTGCCTGTGGCAAAGGGAAAAATGAGGCCAGAAATATAACAGCCAACCACGGAATGCAGCTTGTGCGGGAACCGATCACCCGTTTCCCTCCGAACTTGAGACACTTTCAAGATCAATGAGAGCACCATTGTACTCGGCTCCAAGGATCAACATTGCAGAACACAAATAAAGAAAGATCAATGCAGCCATGGCCCCCGCCAACCCTGCGTAGGTCGCACTATATGTCGCGAATTGAGCTATGTAGACGGAAAAACCCCAGCCGCCCGCTGCCCAAAGCGCGAGGGTTAAAATGACCCCAGGTATTATCTGTGACAGCCTGTGTCGTCGTGTCGGAAGTATCAGATGCGCAAGAATTACAGTGCCCGCAGGAACTGCCACGGTAAAGGTCCAACGCAAACGGTCAACAGACAGCCAGCCGCCCACGTCAAAGGCAGTATTTTCTGAGACAAGTCTTGTGTAGACGGGCAGTACTACTTCGACCGCTGCGATAGCGAGAATTGCGGCACCGCCGATGATGACCAAGGCAAAGCACATTAATCGTGCCTTCCAAAACGGCCAGGTATCCTGATCATGATAGGCTTGCGTCATGGCTTTGCGTACTGCAGCCACACCGTTTGAGGCAAAATATACTGCCAGCAATCCCCCAATCGTAATTACTCCGGATCCTGAGTTTTCTAACACCGCGCGTAATTCCCGCACAATTGGATCTGCAACATCACTGGGCCAAGCGCCGAAAATTAATTCGATCAGTTCGTCGGTGACATAGCCCTGCGACAATGCTCCCGCCAAGGCAACAGTGAAAAGCACAAAGGGAAAAAGCGCCATCATCAGAGACATGGCAACGTGGCTGCTCATGACAAAACCATCCTTGTTGCCGAACCTCCGCAAAGCTAGGAACAGAGCGCCAACAAAACGGTTTTTTTCAAGAATCGCTATAGGTTTCATTCGTCGACCCTACCCGTCCTTTGCTTCTGGCAGAACCACATTTGCCAATTCGCCAGTTAATTTCCGCGCATAACTGACTGACCGGATTGCACAAAGCCCTGATCCCGTGCAGGATCGCGACAAGTATCGTCGGACCGTGACACCCCGGCGACAATGATCAGGACCAAGGCATGCCGTCCGAACCGCAAAACAAACCTGCCAAACCTCGCCTCAAATTGTCGGCGACGCGCGATATCACGATCGTAGCGACATTGGTCGTCTTGGGACTTTACGCCGGAGCCAAATTCCTGATCCCACTGACCATGGCTCTTTTGGTCAATGTCCTTATTATCGCCCTCAGCGATCGGGTTGTTTCGTTGACCCGGCTGCCAGTTTGGCTTGCAAACATAGCCGGGGTCACCGTGGTTCTAGCCGGTTTGTTTACGATCATGTACGTACTAGGCAGTCAGGCCACGCAATTTGCCAGATCCATAAACACCTACGAAAACCAGTTTGATGGCGCTGTGAATCGTATCACTGGTCTGGTGGGGAATGATGTTACCTCATTTATTCGTGACAACCTGATCAGTATCGACATGTCCTATGTCGCAAGGTTACTGCTGGGCAGCGCAACCTCACTGCTAAATCAGTTTTTCTTGATTAGCCTCTATGTTGCTTTTCTGATGGCAGAGCGGCTGGCATTTCGCAAAAAGATACAACTGGCTGCGGGAAATCCGCAATTGGGGGCCGAATTAGCAACCGTTCTGGACGCTATCTCTTTCAGCTTGCAAAGATATGTGGGTGTAAAGACTTTTATCAGCCTGGTAACCGCTTCGATCAGTTACACGGTCTTTCGGGTTCTTGGCCTAGAATACGCCGAAACATGGGCCGTTTTGACCTTTGCGCTGAATTTCATCCCGTCCATCGGATCGATTATCGCCGTGTTTTTCCCTGCTATGATCGCACTGGTTCAGTTCGAAACTATTGGTCCGTTTCTGATCATCGTTTTGGGATGTGGGACAATTCAGTTTTTAATTGGCAATTTCCTGGATCCCGCAATGTTGGGTCGCTCACTCAACATGTCGACTTTTCTTGTAGTACTGGCCCTGACATTCTGGACCACCGTCTGGGGCCTTATAGGTGCGTTTCTCAGTGTGCCGCTGACCGTCTGCATACTTATCATCTTCAGCCATATTCCCGCGCTAAGGCCGGTTGCCATTCTGATGTCGCTGGACGGAAGGCTGGGCGACACCGAGCCTGCAACAGACGTGCGATAAGCCATGCAGAACCCTGTCTTTTTAGGGTCCGAAATATATCGCCATTCTACATATGGTTCCAAACATCCTCTGGCGATTCCGCGGGTGTCTACTGTAATTGACATTTGCCGTGCACTTGGTTGGCTAAACTCAGAAAATTACAGGATCAGCCCTTGTGCAAAACCTGACGCTTTGCACGCGTTCCATACGCCAGACTACATTGAGATCCTGCAAACGGCAGAAAAGTCTCAAGTTGTCACTGACACTGAGCGTGAAAAATATGCGCTGGGCACCTTGTCGAACCCGGTGTTTCCAGAAATGTATCGGCGTCCCGCAACGGCGGCAGGCGGATCTATGTTGGGTGCCGAATTGATCCGAGATGGCGGCATCGTGTTCAATCCGGCCGGAGGTACACATCACGGATTACCAAGCCGTGCCAATGGCTTCTGCTACCTAAATGATCCAGTTCTTGCCATTTTGACGTTATTAAGAATGGGCATGGGTCGCGTCGTTTATGTCGATATCGACGCGCATCATTGCGATGGTGTCGAATCCGCTTTTCAAGGCTCGGACAAGGTCCGGATGATTTCTGTGCACGAAGCGCGCAGATGGCCGTTTACTGGACTGCTAAACAATCACGCCGGTGGCGCTGCGTGGAACTTGCCGGTGGCAAAGGGCCTAAACGATGACGAATTTAGCGTCATCTTGGACCAATTGATCCTACCAACGACCGAGGCGTTTCGTCCTCAGGCAATTGTTCTCCAGTGCGGCGCAGATGCTGTCGCCGAGGACCCTCTGTCGCGCCTTGCTTTATCCAATAATTCTCATTGGCGCACTATTGTGCAATTGCGCGATCTTGCTCCCCGACTTCTGGTTCTGGGCGGAGGCGGGTATAACCCTTGGTCCGTTGCACGGTTGTGGAGCGGAGTGTGGGCAATGTTGAACGGCTTTGAAATCCCTGCGCTTTTGGATGCCCAATCACAACAAATTCTGAGTAGTTTGAATTGGAACCGAGCAGCAGGTCGGAAACCGCCGCTGCATTGGTTTCAGACTCTTAGAGATGCACCAAATCATGGGGCAATTCGGCAGGAATTACTGAGCGATCTCCGCCAACTTGCGGTTCGGACTTCGCGGTAGATCGATTCGCTAAAGCCTGCTAACCTGCCGACATTACAAAACTTTTCATCCCGCCAGGATCATGGCTGACGAACTCGCTATTTCACAGAAGTTGGCGGAGCGTGGACACCAAAATGAATGCACACAATCAGATAAATGACTTAAAAGCCCGAATGGGGCGGGACATTATCGGTCAAACCGATGTGATCGACCGGTTGCTCATCGGGATGCTGGCCAATGGAAACCTTTTAATTGAAGGCTTGCCCGGGCTCGCGAAGACCCGCGCAGTCAAGGCGATGGCGCGTAATCTAGATGCAAAGTTCAGCCGTATTCAGTTCACCCCTGACCTGTTGCCGTCTGACGTAACCGGGACAGAAGTGTATCAGCAAACAGATCAGGGTGGTACTTTTCGGTTCGAACCAGGGCCGATATTCGCGAACATCGTGCTTGCCGATGAAATCAATCGGGCACCTGCCAAAGTTCAGGCAGCCTTGTTGGAGGCGATGGAGGAGCGGCAAGTTACCGTCTCTGGCACCACGCATAAGATGGAACCTCTGTTTATCGTGATGGCGACTCAGAACCCAATCGAGCAGGAAGGTACTTATCCCCTGCCCGAGGCCCAGATGGACCGCTTCCTAATGCATGTGCAGATTACCTATCCGCCGGTTCAGGATGAGGTCGAGGTTATACGTTTGGTCCGCGGCGAAGAAATCGCGGCCGGAGCTGGAACACCATCCGAAACGCCGTCTCCGATACCGCAGAGTATCGTTTTTGAGGCCCGATCCGAAATTGGGAATATTCACGTTTCTGATGCTATGGACCGTTACATGGCGGATTTAGTACAAGCCACTCGGACGCCTGAAAACCTGAGTTCTGAACTTGCCAGTTGGATCGAAATTGGCGCCAGCCCGCGCGCTTCGTTGGCGTTGGACAAATGCGGTCGAGCGCACGCCTGGATGAACCAGCGCGATTATGTTGATCCCGCAGATATACGCGCGATAGCACACGATGTGTTCCGCCATCGCATAACGTTGAGTTTTGAAGCGCAAGGAAATGCGAAGTCTGCAGACGACGTAATCGCAGAAATTCTTCGCCTTGTGGCGTTGCCCTGACGACCGAGGAAAAAGCCGCGTGTCCAAGACCGCCGTATATCCGAATGATCCGCGCATCCATGTCGATGGGCCCCACCTGCTGCGGCTTGGTCTAAACTCGGGCGCGATCAGCCTTTTGCCGCGACAGCCAGCCCGATCAATTTTGAATGGCCGTCATGCCTCGCGTTTGCGCGGGCGAGGATTGAATTTCGAAGAGGTGCGTAATTATCTGCCGGGCGATGACATTCGAACCATTGATTGGAAAGTTACCGCCCGAACGGGCGAACCCCATGTCAGGGTCTACACCGAAGAACGCGACCGCCCTGCTCTTTTGCTGGTAGATCAAAGGGTTTCGATGTTTTTTGGAACTGAATCATTCATGAAATCGGTCATAGCCGCGGAAGCGGCCGCAATAATCGCGCATCGCGTGCTTGGTCAGGGGGATCGGGTCGGCGGTATTGTTTTCGGCGATACCGATCTGGCGGAACACCGACCACAACGCCGCGCTGCTGCACTGACCCGGTTCCTTTCGTCTGTCGGCGCTTTGAACTCAATGTTGAATGCGTCCATGCAGCCTGAACCAACGGTCACTTTGAACAACGTTCTTACTCAGGCGATACGAATTGCGCACAATAACACTATCATCTGCGTGTTTTCCGACTTCGATGGATTGGACACAGCTTCGGAAGGATTGATACGGAGGTTGGCGGCATCCAACGACCTGATACTGTTTAATATTTCCGACCCTAGTTCCAAGGCGCTAAAGCCCGATCTAAAGCTGACGGTTTCTGATGGCAATCAGCAGATTGAGCTCGACAGTTCCAATCCTGAACTATCCATTCGCATTAGTGCCGCGATGGAGGATCGCCTGGACCAACTTCAACTCTGGTCGCGCAGATATGGATTTTCGATCGTTCCGCTGACTACGGCTGAACCGACCCTCAAACAACTTCTAAAGCTCTTTGGCCATCAAGGAGGTCAGCAATGAGCGTTGATGTTGAAGGAAAATCGCTTGTTGAGTTGCTAGACATGCTGGAGCCAGCCCCAGTGCCAAACCCAATTTCGATGATGCCTCAGACATGGGGGTGGGTTGTTTTAGCAGTTTTACTTTTTGGGTTGATTGCTCTCGCTGCGCTAACCTACCTCCGGCATCGAAATATCAACGCCTACCGGCGCCAAGCACTGTTGGAATTGGGAGTTTCCAACGACAACCCGGCTAAAATCGCCGAGATCCTTCGCAGGACAGCTCTGGTCGCTTACCCACGCCGTCAAGTTGCCAGTTTGTACGGAGAAAATTGGCTGAACTTTTTAAGGCAAACAGCTGAAAAAAATGAACTAACGAACGAATTAGGTCAGATTCTTTTGGAGGCGCCATATCGAGACAATCCAGACAACCCCTGTCTAACTAATTTCGCTCAGCGGTGGATCAGGACCCACCAACCGGAGAAAAGAGCGCGATGATCTCTTTCGCTTCGCTATGGGTGTTTTTGCTGTTGCCTTTGCCGCTATTGGTATATTGGTTCGCTCCACCGCATCGGGAAGAAAGTAACGCCATCCGTATTCCGTTCTTCCGCCATGTGGTTCAAGCTGCGGGGATCGAACCGAGATCAGGGTCTATCATTCGAACCCGCACGTGGGCCCAAACCGTTTTGGTAATCTTTATCTGGTTGATGCTGTTGACTGCGCTGGCTCGTCCTGAAAAACTTGGGGACCCAGTAATTATCGAAAAGTCGGCGCGCGACGTCGTTCTATCGCTCGACATTTCTGGTTCGATGGATCAGCGAGACTTTCAAGCACCTGATGGCACGCCAAAACAACGCCTAGCAGCGGTCAAAGACGTTCTGAGTAATTTCATCGCCGATCGGCAAGGCGATCGCATGGCCCTGATTATCTTCGGCACCCGCGCATTTGTTCAGGCACCGTTCACTGAAGATTTAAAAAGCCTGAATGGCTTCTTGGACCAGACCGAAGTGGGAATGGCAGGCCCAAACACAGCGCTTGGCGATGCTATCGGTCTGGGTATCCGCACGTTCGAGTCAAGCGACGTGGAACAACGATTAATGATTGTATTGAGCGATGGCGCTGACACGTCCAGCCGAATGACGCCAGTCAATGCTTCTGCTGTCGCAGCAGACAAAGGCGTTGTAATTTACACGGTTGGGGTCGGCGACCCCAACGCTTCGGGTGAAGATCGAGTTGATCTGGACGCGCTGCAGGACATCGCTAACCGTACCGGCGGGGAATATTTTTATGCCGACGATGAGGCCGCGCTGCAAGCAACCTATCAGCGCATCGACGAGCTCAATCCCCGAACGGTCGAAACACAGAGCTATCGCCCACGCCAAAGTATGGCACACTATCCGCTGGGAATTGCGCTCTTGCTTATACTTGGCGGTTCCCTGGGGCAGTATATCATTCAAAGGCGCGGAGGTACGGCATGATAGGCGCGCTGGCGGAATTCCATTTTATTCGAACATATTGGTTGCTGTTGCTAATCCCAATTTTTTTCATTTGGTGGCTTGTGCGACCAAGAACAAAATCTGACGCTCAACTGCCGGCGGGGATTGCCCCGCATCTTGCACGAGTGTTGCAGACTGGGGCAGGTGAAACACAGAAAGCCTACCCCGTCGACTTCGCAATGATCGCGGCAATTCTGATCACTTTAGCGGTTTCCGGCCCTAGCTGGTCTCGGGCGCCCAATCCTTTAATCGCGGATACGGCTCCGCTGGTCATAGCTTTGAAGGTCACCGACAGTATGGAAAATAGTGACCTCGCGCCGTCGCGTCTGGATCGCGCCAAGTTCAAAGTGGCTGACTTGATAAAAGCAAGGGCGGGTGCGCAAACAGCTTTGATCGCCTACGCCGGAACATCTCATCGCGTCGCTCCGTTGACAGAGGATGCTAATATCCTGCGTCCACTCCTTGAAGGGCTGTCACCAGCCGTTATGCCAAAGCAGGGCGACGCCGCTGCCGATGCACTGTCTTTATCAGAATCGATTTTATTCGATAGTAAAACTCCCGGCGCAGTGCTGTTTGTCCTGGACGATCTTGACCCTTCGCAACTAACCGGTTTCGAGACTGCGACCGTGCCGTTATTCTTTCTTACCACTTTGCCCGACGATCAACGCATCGCGCAGGTCGACACGCTGAGCAACGCCACTGTTGTTCCCTTTTCCAATGATGACAGGGATATCACCCTACTTCAGCGCAGAATTCAGTCAGCATATTCAGCTGCACTGGATGATGATAATCGGTTAGACTGGGAAGACCGCGGTTGGATCCTCGTGTGGCCTGCTGCGTTGTTGTCCCTTCTGTGGTTTCGCAGAGGCTGGGTCATACGTTGGGCATTCGTCATAATGTTCTTTACTTCGCCATCCGGACCCGTTTTCGCCGATGGGTGGAGAGACTGGTTCCTAACAGCCGATCAACAAGGCCAAATCGCAATGAATCAAAAACGATTTGCTGAAGCCGCCGCGCTGTTTCAGGACCCTTACCGACGGGGATACGCTCATCTTAAGGCCGGGCAATATCCCGAAGCATCCGCAATTTTCGCTGAGTTGAATACGCCAGAGGCTGCATTTTCCGAAGGCATCGCAAGGATCCGCAACCGGGAATACAGGCCTGCCATTTCCGCCTTTGAGACAGCCTTGGAACGCCGCCCAGATTGGCCTGAGGCTCAGCACAACCTAGAAATATCCAAAGCCATACTGGAGTTCGTCGAAACCACGCGCGAACAGTCGGATACTGGTGAAGAAGCAGGAATTGGGGCTGATGACACTGTTTTTGATAATGAGGCAGGCCGCGGTAAAGAAACAACCATCAACGCATCAGTTGATGGTGGGCAGGCAATGACTGCAGATCAGTGGATCAGCACGATCGACACTGACATGCAAGACTTCTTACGCAATCGATTTTTGTTGGAAAATCAGGTGCAACAGCAATGAGATACGTCATATTCCTCATGTTGTTGTTTCCAATTCGAGGGTTTGCTCAAGCCTCGGAGCAGCCTCAAGTGACGATTGCAGCACCAAGCGATCCAGTTGTGGTCGGGCAACCGGCTATCGTTCGGATCAAAGTGTTGGTGCCAACTTTCATGCCGTCCCCACCTGTGTTTCCGTCGCTGGAAAAAGAAAACTTGCTTGTACGCCTGCCGGAGGGGGCGTCTGGTCCCATAAGCGAGTCCGTGGAGGGTGAAACTTGGTCGGGCGTCCAGCGTAGTTATCGTCTGTACCCTTTACAGGCAGGAGACATCGATCTGGGCGCTCTGGACGTTTCTGTGACGTTTGCTGATCCCGAAACAAACGAACCGAAGCAGGTGTCGGTCCCGCTGCCTGCCCTTACCCTGACGGCGACGGTGCCCGAAGGAGCCAGAGATCTCAATCCGTTGATACTCGCCACGGATTTTGGGCTGAATCAGCAGATTGAAGGCGAAACCGACATGCAAAACGGAGGTGCCATAACCCGCCGACTGACCGCCAAAATATCGGGAACAACACCCTTCCTAATCCCAACAATGATACCCGAGGTGCAGGACCCGCTGCTGCGCGCATATCCCAAAGAGCCTCGCTTTGCGGAAAACGAGGACCGAGGTGTACTTTCCGGTCAAAGAGTCGACGAAGTCGTTTACCTTGCACAGGACGGCGGCGAGACACAGCTGCCAGCAATATCTGTCCAATGGTACAACCTGGAAACGGACAATGTGGAAACCATCGACATCCAAGCAGTAAGTTTGACACTTGCCCCCCCCAAGTGGGAACCACCTGACGCCGACACGATAAGAACCTTTGTTTTTTGGATCACCTTGCTAGCTCTCGCTATATGGGCGTTTATGCGGTTTTTGCGTCCTCGTATAAACTCGTGGAGGACCAAGAGGCGTATTGCGTATGAGGCGTCACCGAAAATCGTGCAAAAAAAACTCAAGCACGCTCTCCAAGAGCATGATCTTTCTGCAGCTTATTCGGCGTTGGATTCACTGAAAGCCCTCTGTGATCCTCCTGATGTCGCTGGGATTGAAAATCGACTGGCTGACATAGGCGCAAGGCGGTATTCGGGTAAGGCATTCCCCAACGCTGAGGAATGGTCCGAAGCAATAGCAGAATTGAAATCTTTGCGGCTCATGAGTGAAAAACGACCAGAAAAACTTCCTCCGCTCAATCCATGAGGTCAACTTTGACAGCTTGCGATGAGTTTTCGGCGGTTTCTCAGTCGAACGCGGCCGTAGCCAAGTTCGATTAAACCGAGATCTGCCAAGCGGTGAAGATTGCGATGAAGTGTTGGCTGCGACACGGCAACCATTTCTGCCAGTTCATCCTGCGACACCGTTATCCATCCATTAGACTTCGACGTTCCTTCATCCAGATGAAGTAGTCGCAGCACCAAACGCTTTTCCGTACCAGTGACCGCAAGGTTAGCCATAATACGAAGGGCTGTTTGCATATTCTCATGGGATAAAGCGTAAAAATCCCGAATGTATTCAGGGTTTTCCTTTACCAATCTGTCCACTCGGGTGCTCGGAAAAAACAACGTTCGCGTTTCTTGCGTGGCGACCACGCTAACAAGTCTCTGGGCATCAGCAAACAAAGCTAAATCGCCGATCCAAAAACCACCTCCCTGACGATGAAGAACAAATTCTTGACCATCGTCGGCCGGGGCGGTGATCTGTACCGCGCCGTCCAAAACAGTGTAAACACCGTTGGCAGGATCGCCGCTGTGATAAAGGGTTTCAAACGCTCCGAAAGTCTTTTTGGTGGCGCATTCGAGCAAATCCTTTTGAAACCTAGCTGCCCGCGAGCCGAACCAACCAGTGGCCAACAATTGCTTTCTATCATCCTGAATATCAAACATTAGTATTCATCAATCTCATCATATGATAGGTTTCAGGGTATTATCATAGCCTAGACTACTTTGGTACGATTCCCGTCCTATTCAGGTTTTTTATCGCCGGGATTCAGGAACTTGTTGGCGGATTGCTATAGAAAACTAGCCGCCATCGATGACTTTACAATAAACGGGTCATTAAGACCCAAACAATTCAGGGAGCTCATCATGTCACCACCTTTTTCCATAGCAGATAGTTGGCGTCGCGGTTTGCGCCGTTTCGCCGTCGCCTCTGTGGCTTTTGCGCTGGCGGTGCCCGCCTGGGCGCAGGATCAAAAGCCAAATATCCTTGTGATTTGGGGCGATGACATCGGCCAGTCGAACATATCTGCCTATACAATGGGTCTGATGGGATACCAGACCCCGAACATCGACAGGGTTGCCGACGAGGGCATGATCTTTACCGACTATTATGGCGAGCAATCCTGCACTGCGGGCAGATCATCGTACATAATGGGCCAGTCTGTTTTCAGGACAGGACTTTCCAAGGTTGGCTTGCCGGGAGCTGATCTTGGTATGCAAACCGAAGATCCCACAATTGCCGGGTTACTCAAAGACCACGGTTATGTGACCGGTCAATTTGGCAAAAACCATTTGGGCGATAAAGATGAGCATTTACCGACAAACCATGGATTTGATGAGTTTTTTGGCAACCTCTATCACTTGAACGCCGAAGAAGAGCCTGAAAACGAAGATTATCCGGGCGACATGGTCCTGGCTGACGGACGCACTTTCCGCGAAGCCTATGGTCCCCGTGGGGTAATCAAATCAAAGTCCGATGGAACCATAGAAGACACTGGCCCATTGACCAAGAAGCGCATGGAAACCGTTGATGACGAAACGGTCGCTGCAGCCATCGATTTCATCAAACGCGCGCATGAACAGGGACAGCCATTTTACGTTTGGTGGAACGGTACGCGCATGCACTTCCGCACCCATGTCAAAGACGAAATGCGGGCTCAGGCCAATGAAATCATTGGTGGCGTTGCAGATGAATACACGGCTGGGATGATCGAACACGACATGCATGTTGGACAGTTGCTGGACTTGCTGGATGAGCTGGGCATAGCTGATAACACGATCGTTCATTACTCGACGGATAACGGCCCACATATGAATACTTGGCCGGACGCTGCTGCGACACCATTCTGGGGGGAAAAGAACACCAATTGGGAAGGTGGCTGGCGTGTACCTTCGATGGTTCGCTGGCCCGGTCAGATCGAGGCAGGATCGGTGACAAACGAGATCGTTCATCACATGGACTGGCTGCCGACATACCTTGCGGTTGCAGGAGACCCAGACATCAAACAAAAGCTGATGGATGGATACAGCTCTCCTGGTATGGGGCGCGACTACAAAGTGCACTTGGACGGATACAACATCCTGCCGCTACTTACCGGCGAGTCCGCCGAAAGTCCGCGTAAAGAGATATTCTATTTCTCTGATGACGGCGACCTGACCGCCTTGCGGTTCGAAGATTGGAAGCTGATCTTCCTGGAACAGAAAGCTTGGGCGACCTTGCGCGCTTGGATCGAGCCATGGACCGAGCTTCGGATTCCGCTGATTGTCAACTTGCGCCGCGACCCATACGAGCGCGCCTATCGAACCTCCAACACCTATTATGACTGGCTGTTGGATAGGGCTTATTTTCTGGTTCCTGCGCAACAATATGTTGGCAACTTCTTAGCCACGTTCCAGGAATTCCCACCTCGTCAGAAAGCTGCAAGCTTTAACCTCGACCAGGTAATGGAAAAACTGGCCTCACCAACAAACAACTAAGATAGGCAAAAAAACCCTAAGTGGGCCGCCAATTCAACGGCGGCCCTTTTCATCTTGTAAACACACGAGAATTTCATGCGACACTATTTTCTGAGCGCCCTGCTTTTCTGTGTTCCCCTGATGTCCTTTGGCGATCCATTGCCCAGCTGGAACAACAATGAAGCAAAGAAACAGATTATCGAGTTTGTCGCAGCAGTGACGGACCCATCCGACCCAGACTATGTAACGCCAGCCCAGCGCATAGCTGTATTCGATAACGATGGCACATTGTGGGCTGAGCAACCGGTTTATTTTCAGTTCATATTTGCGATGGACAGGCTGGCTAATCTCGCCAAAGATGATCCCGCAATCCTCTCCACCCCTGCTTTACAGGCGGCAGCCAAAGGGGACTTGGATACCGTTTTGCAGGGCGGACACGATGCGCTGATCGAGGTTGTCAACGTATCGCATTCAGGAGTTACGGTTGATGAATTTCAGGCCGACGTAGCAGAATGGCTTGATATAGCTCGACACACTTCAACTGGATTGCCTTACAACCAAATGACCTACCAACCGATGGTCGAACTTCTGAGCTATCTCAGGGACGAAGGTTTCAAGACTTTTATCGTTTCCGGTGGCGGACTGCATTTCATGAGGGTTTTTGCTGAAGACGCATATGGCATCCCCCCCGAACAAGTTCTTGGGACCTATGGCGAGACCACGTTTGACACGACAAATGGTCAACCTGTTATTGCCAAGGCACCTGGCATCGCTTTTGTCGACGACAAAGAAGGCAAGCCAATAAACATAGAACGGACGATCGGTCGAAGGCCAATTATTGCCGCAGGAAATTCGGACGGTGATTTTGCGATGATAGAGTGGACTACGGCAGGAGACGGCAGGCGTTTGGGAATCCTGGTCCACCATACGGACGCAAAACGTGAGTGGGCTTACGACCGTGAAAGCCCGGTCGGAAAGTTGGTGGAAGGTCTCGAAAAAGGCCCCGAAATGGGATGGGTGCTAGTAGATATGGCGAATGATTGGTCGCGCATCTACACTGGGGCGAACTGAACGACCCGAATTGTGAGAACCTGATGTGGGCTTTGCTTGTTTCGCTATTCCTCTTTGGCTTGTATAGCACTGCGGTTTTTTTTGCGGTGCGCGCTGCACAAACTGCCCGTACGCCGCAAGGCGCTGTGGGTTGGGTGGTGTTTCTAATTACTGCGCCCGTACTTGGGGTGCCATTATATCTTTTTCTTGGTCATCACCGATTTCGCGGCTATCGCATCGCCCGACAGGAAAGCGAGCGCGTTGTGGAAGGGATCAAGACCTTCGCAGACTTCTCGCGGCCTGACCCAGACAAGATGGGCATAAATCCGCGCCCTTTCGAAGCGTTGGCGCACCTACCAGTTTCGCGGGGCAACGGTGCGGAGCTGCTGATAGATGGCGAGGCTACTTTCGCATCGATATTTGAGGCCATCGAAAGTGCCAAGTCTTATATTCTAATTCAATTTTACATCGTGCGCGATGACTCGCTGGGTCAGGAGTTACAGGAAAAACTGATTGCTGCTGCGAAACGCGGCGTTCATGTCCGGTTCATGACAGATGCGGTCGGCAGCTACGGTCTGCCCTCCACATATTTAGAAGCGATGCAAGAAGCGGGTATTGATGTCGCAGACCCTAAAGAGCAGCGCGGCCCGAATTTTCGATTTCAGTTAAACTATCGAAACCATCGCAAAACGGTGGTTATCGATGGGGAAACCGGATTTATCGGTGGTCACAATGTCGGTGTCGAATACTTGGGGCAAAATCCCCAATTCGGACATTGGCGCGACACTCACATTAAAATGACGGGCCACATTGTCAGGCAGTTGCAGCTGATTTTCGTCGAAGACTGGCATTGGGCCCGCGACGAAGACTTAATTGATGAACTGGATTGGGCCGGCAGCGAGTCTGAGCAAGACATGAACGCGCTTTTAGTGGCGACCGGGCCAGGCGACGATTCCGAAACCGGAGCTATGATGTTCTTTTCTGCAATCGCTGGCGCAAATGAACGGGTGTGGATAGCCTCACCCTATTTTGTTCCGGATATCGACATAATGACTGCGTTGCAGCACGCTGCTCTGCGGGGGGTGGATGTACGTATTCTGGTTCCTGACGTGATTGATCACAAGCTACCTTGGCTGGCCGCGTTTGCCTACTTCGACGAAATTCGCGAGTGCGGGGTAAAGGTTCTTCGCTATACGGACGGCTTCCTGCACCAGAAAGCATTTGTAGTCGATGACACTTTGGCTGCTGTCGGAACAACCAATCTAGACAACCGGTCATTTCGATTGAACTTCGAGGCGATGGCCCTGTTTTTCGATACCCGAGCCGCCGATGCTGTAGCCGCGATGCTTGAAAAAGACTTTGCTTCAAGCTACGAGCTCACCCGCTTTTTGGCCCAGCAACCGGCCCATATTCGGTACGGTGCCCCGCTCGCAAGATTGTTTGCCCCGATTCTTTAACTCGGAAACCAATCCTTGAATACGCGCGTCATCAGGGCCACCAAAAACGCAGTAGAAAGGCCAAATGCAAGAAGGCCGGTAACTGACGCAAAAGCCCCGAAAATCCGCAACCCCTCGCCCAGCACAATGTCGCCGTAGCCCAGTGTAGTGAACGTTACCAAAGAAAAGTAGAGTGCCGAATTCCAATCCGGCAACACATCCCGCAAAACCCAGACGACGGCCCAAATCCAGACCTGCAATGTATGGGTTAGAATGATAAACGCTAATGCGACGCTGATCGGACCAGCTGTAACATAGATAGGGTTCTTGTGCCCCCATTTGGCCACAAGCTTACGAATGACTAACGCACACCAAGTCAGCAACATAATTTCAATCAGGAAACAAACCCCCAAATACAGGCTGCCCCAAAATATCTGCTGCGATAGCGTCATAAAATCCGTTCCCTGTTTTGATTGTGGGTTTTTGCCACAGGATGGGCGCAGATTAAACATTGGACAACCCTATACACGGATTGAAACTGCGGCGAATGGCGCCCATCCTTGTTCAGCACTGGACAGCGGTCGTTCGGGTTGCACATTCTGGTTTGTGCAACAAGAGACATAAAATGCTGCTAAAGCTAGATCATGTGAGGAAGACCTACCCCGGCGGGCGCCCTGTTTTGAACGATGTGTCGCTCACGCTAGAACATGGGCAAACGCTGGCTCTGACTGGTGAAAGCGGAAGCGGCAAAAGCACCCTTCTACATCTGGCGGCAGCGCTTGACGAATTCGATGCCGGGGAAATCACGTTGAACGGAATTCAGCTTTCAAATCTAAATGATGCCGGCAGGGCCGCGCTACGACGTGAGAGCTTGTCACTGGTTTTTCAACAATTCAATTTAATACCCTCCATTACGGTTGCCCAAAACCTTGCAATTCATGCACGGTTGGCCGATCGGCATGACCCTGGCTGGATAGATCATTTGGTCCGCAGGTTGGGTTTGTCTGACTTTCTCACCCGATACCCCGAAAATTTGTCTGGCGGGCAGCAACAGCGGGTTGCTATCGGACGAGCTATGGCATCCAAGCCTGCATTGCTGTTGGCGGACGAACCCACAGGAAACCTCGACGAAACCGCGTCAGGAGTTGTTCTGGACTTGATGCTTGCCCTAGTGGCAGACACGGGCACAGCTTTGTTGCTAGTGACGCACTCACTTGAGATTGCGGCACGCTTGGATCGCCGAGCGCATCTCGTCGGCGGTCGGATCACATGAACGGTCAGGTCATACAGGTCTTGGTGTCTCATTGGCGGAGGCATCTGCTGCAAACAATCACCTTGTTGATTGGTATTTCACTGGCAACAGCGCTTTGGTCCGCGGTACAGGCTATCAACGCCGAGGCCAAGGCCAGCTATGCAAGGGCCAGCGACCAGCTTGCCCTTGGTCAGTTTGACGAAATTCGCAACCCCTCCGGCAACATGCAACTTTCGCAATATGTTGACCTTCGGCGAGCTGGCTGGCAGGTCTCTGCAGTTCTGGACGGTTCCATGCGCGTCGGCGGACGTTACGTTCAGGTGATGGGCGTTGACATGGTGTCCGCCCCGCCCCTGCCCGCCATAACTCAGGTCGAAAACGTTTCCTCGCCGCCAGAACCGGTGGACCTTTTGACCGCACCCGGTCGCCTGCTGATTGCACCCGAATTACAGGACGTATTTGAGGACCAGGACGGCTTTCCACCTGTGATTGTAAGCGATGCGTTGCCACCAGGTTATGTTTTGACGGATATCGGCGTAGCCGAACGCCTGCTAAATCGCAGCGGGCAAGTTTCTCGACTTTTAGTTCTGCCAGAACAACCTTTGGGGGTTATTCCTCTGTCAGAGCTTGCCCCGGATCTGGTGCGCGTTGTCCCCTCTGCACAGATGGACACAGCGCAGCTTACCGATAGCTTTCACCTTAACCTTTCAGCTTTTGGCCTGCTTTCATTTGCCGTCGGGCTTTTCATTGTCCACAGCACGGTTGGCCTCGCCTTTGCCCAGCGACGAGGGATGATCAGAACGCTTAGAGCACTGGGCGTACCAATGCAGCGTCTTGTACAGATCGTGCTGGGCGAGTTGGTGCTAATATCTGTTGTCGGCGGCAGCATTGGATTGGTTCTAGGTTTTTTTATCGCCGGGGCTCTTTTGCCTGACGTTGCCGCAACGCTCCGCGGGCTTTATGGGGCCCCGGTCGAAGGGCAGCTAACCCTGCGAACCGCGTGGGCTCTGAGCGGTTTGGCGATGGCAGTTGGCGGCACATTGATAGCCAGTGGTCAGTCCCTTTGGAGGCTGTACAAAATGCCACTCCTGGAAGGACCCGGACTTCAATCCTGGCTTGGCAGCACAATTTCGTGGCGGATAACAGCGTTGGTTGGCGGGGCGCTTATGGCTGGCGGTACAATCCTGTTTGCGACTGTCGGAGGATTAATCGCAGGGTTTACCATGCTGGCCGGCCTTCTTACTGGCGCAGCGTTACTGCTGCCACTGGCCTTGTCCTCGACGGTGGCATTGGTTTCAGCAAGAACACGAGGACCTGTCGCTCAATGGGTTTGGGCCGATATGCGAAGTCAGCTTCCCGGATTATCGCTTGCTTTGATGGCACTGATGTTGGCGCTGGCGGCCAATATTGGGGTCGGCACTATGGTTTCGAGCTTTCGTCTGACCTTTGTCGGCTGGCTGGATCAGCGACTGGTTTCCGAGTTATACTTAACGACCAACGACGAGGAACAAGCGAAACGGATCAATGAGTGGCTTGCGCCCCAGGTAGACGCCATTCTACCTATTCGCAGCATCGAATTGCCTCACGAGACAGGTCCACTTTTCTTGTACGGAGTCGTCGATGACCCAGCATATCGTCAGCATTGGCCCCTGATTGCACAAACTTCGGACGCGTGGAGCCAAGTGATCCAGAACTCAGCTGTGCTTATCAACGAACAGTTGGCACGTCGCAGCGATCTTTGGCCGGGCGAAAAGTTGCGGCTGACCCCTAACCATATCTTGCCCATAGCTGGCGTCTATTCCGATTATGGCAACCCTACTGGCCAGGCAATTGTGTCGATGTCGCTCTTTGAAGAAATCGCTCCTAATACAAGAGCAAACCGTTTCGGCATCCGAACAAAACCAGAAGGAGCAGCCGAATTAGCACTTGCATTGCGGCAACAATTTAACCTGCCACCCAATGCGGTAGTTCAACAAGCGGAAATGAAAAACCAATCGCTGGCGATCTTTGAAAAAACGTTTCTGATAACTTCGGCCTTGAACGTACTTACTTTGGGGGTCGCCGGGTTCGCTATCCTGACAAGCTTACTGACCCTATGGACGCAGCGCCTTCCACAAGTTGCGCCGGTCTGGGCCTTGGGGCTTACCCGTACAGAACTATCCCGGCTTGAGCTTTTACGAAGCGTTTTATTGGCAACCCTAACTGCATGCATGGCATTACCTTTGGGGTTGGCGCTGGCTTGGATTCTTTTGGCGGTCATTAATGTCGAGGCTTTTGGCTGGCGCTTGCCTATGTATTTGTTTCCTACCGACTGGCTGCGATTATTCACGCTTACAATTCTAGCCGCTGCATTAGCGGCCGCTCTCCCGTCCCTCCGCCTGATCCGAATGCGCCCTGCCGAGTTGCTACAGGTTTTTGCCAATGAACGTTAAAGCCTTTCTGCTGTTTTTGTTGTTTCCATTCAGCACCATGGCGCAGGGGTATGCTGGACTTGGAGGTTCCGCTGAAGGGTTCAATGTGCCCCAGCGCGGGTACGAATTTGAATTCCCGCGGGATCACGGCCCACATCCGGAATATCGTATCGAGTGGTGGTACCTGACCGCCAATCTCATAGGTGCGGATGGAAAGGAATACGGCATTCAATGGACCCTATTCCGATCCGCTTTGCGGCCATTTGAGAGCAATGGCTGGCAAAACCCGCAACTCTGGATGGGCCATGCTGCAATCACCACCCCCGACGCTCACTTCTTCGCGGAGCGGCTTTCACGCGGCGGCATCGGGCAAGCTGGCGTCGAATCTCATCCCTTTGAAGCGTGGATAGACGAATGGTACATGCGGGGCGACGATTTCGACACGTTAAGCTTGGCTGCAAGCGGCACCGAATTCAGCTATAATCTGTCAATGAGTGCCACGAGCCCCCTGATTTTCCACGGCGATCAGGGCTATTCGGTAAAGTCCACCGACGGGCAGGCCAGCTACTATTATTCCCAACCTTCGTTTGACGTTCAAGGTGTCTTAAAGCTGCCTTCAGGGGACGTGCCAGTGAAAGGTGAAGGTTGGTTGGATCGCGAGTGGTCTTCTCAACCGCTGTCTTCGGATCAGATCGGATGGGACTGGTTTTCACTTAGCTTTGATAGTGGACAGAAGTTAATGGCCTTCAAATTGCGCGGCGTGCAACAAGACTTCACTTCCGCCACATGGATTGAGTCCGATGGTCACAGTGAGGCTCTGCCGAACGGGGTAATGCAATTTAACCCATTGAAAATAAGTCAGGTGGCTGGTCGAGACGTTCCAACAAGTTGGCGTTTGATTCTACCGGACCGCGGCTTGGATATCGAAGTCAGCGCGCAGACACCCAACGCGTGGATGGGTACGCGGTTTGAATATTGGGAAGGTCCCGTACGTGTCTCCGGCACCCACTCAGGCCGCGGGTATTTGGAGATGACAGGCTACTAGAAAAGCGCCGGTTCAAAATCTTCTCTCTAGCAAAGGTAAAGACTTTGCAAAAAGGTTGGACCCCGAGCAAACGCATTTGGCGCGGATCCCGCTATCGCACAACGTAAACAGAAACGGACGAGTGTCGTACCACCCGCGCCGCGTTTGGCCCCAATAGGTAATCCTTGAAATCCGGTTTATGTGCACCAATCACAATCAAATCGCTTCCAGCACCATCGGCCGTTTTTAGGATTTCCTGATACGCGGTTCCAGTTGCAACCACATGGCGTATTTTGGCGTTTCGTTCTTCGCCCACTGTCTTTGCGCACAAAGCCACCAATTGATTGTGCGCATCCTCCACAGCCTTTTCATGAAAATTGGGCTCAAAAAAGGTCGACACCCAGCTTTCTCCAAAATCCGGCAGTACAGTTACTACATCCAGGGCAGCACTTTCGGAATCAGCAAGCGCCGCGGCCTTTTCCAGAACATGCGCATCCTGATTACCATTACTAATGTCTACGGCACAAAGAACAGATTTCGTCATGCAGGCACCTCTTGTCTTGCCGCTCGACCGCGTTGCAGAAAGGCGATCAGACCCAACAGGATCATAGCGGGAATGTAGATCAATTGTTTAGGCGGCTGGCTTGAAGGCAAGCTTACCGAAGTCAATCGCACCGCTTCGTCCCCGTAGTAGTCGAAGATATCCAAATCATCGGCGACTGGTGATCCGAACATTGGCTCTTCCAACTTAACAAGCCCGTCCTCGTCCAGAAGTAAAAGACCCATCGCTTCAACACGCGCGGCGCCACCCTCTTCGCTACCGACGGGGACAACTACAGTAGTGTCCGTCATTTCCAGCGTATCGAAATCCGGTCCACTGACAACCATCCGCACCTCGATTCCCGGCGGCGTATCGCCAATCGCTTCGACGAATGCCGAAGGTTCAACAGATGTGAAAGGTGGAGAGATTCTGTCCATAAAGTAATCGGGCCTGAACAATGCGAAAGCCACGAAAATCAAGGCAACACTTTCGTAAATGCGACTGTGGGTCAGGAAGTATCCCATTGTGCCCGCAGTAAACACAAGGATGGCAATCGTCGCGAAAACGGCAACGATGATCCCTTCTACCCAAGTCACGTCAATCAACAGTAAGTCGGTGTTGAAAATAAACACAAACGGCAACGCCACGGTACGCAGGCTGTAGAAGAAAGCAGTGAAGCCGGTTTTTATCGCGTCCCCACCAGATACAGCCGCTGCGGCAAAACTTGCCAAACCGACAGGAGGCGTAACATCCGCCATTATACCAAAATAGAAGACGAAAAGATGAACCGCGATAAGCGGTACGATCAGACCACTCTGAGCACCCAATTCGACGACCACGCCAGCCATAAGCGAGCTGACAACGATATAGTTAGCAGTGGTCGGCAGACCCATGCCAAGGATCAAGCTTAGGATACCGACCATTACTAGCATCAAGATGAGGTTGCCGCCGGAAAGAAACTCGACCAAATCAGCCATCACCTGTCCGACACCCGTCAACGTCACAGTGCCAACAATTACGCCAGCAGTGGCGGTGGCGAGCGCGATACCAATCATGTTCCGCGCACCATCTATAAGACCCTGCCATAGGTCAGCGACACCGTCGATAAAGGAATTATAAAGGTCACTTTGCCCCCGGAAAATTGCCTTTAGCGGTTTCTGCGTCAGCAGGATCACAAACAGCAACGCAGTAGCCCAGAACGCGGATAGGCCCGGCGATTTCTGTTCGATCATCAGGAAGTAGACAAGAACGATGATTGGCAAAAGATAGTGCAAGCCAGCCTTGTAAATGTCAGCAATGACGGGGAGTTGCACCTCTTTGGCATTTGGATCGTCGGGCTCCAAATCCGGAACTTGTGCCGCCAAATAAAGCAACGCCACATAAACAGCGCAAACTATCACACTCAGTATCAAACCCGCCGCCGATGGGGCCCAACTTGATACAGCATCGACTGGGAATTGAGAACCGTAGCAAAGCCCTGCAAAAACCATGAAGAATGACAGCATTCCGACAACTGTCCTTGCCAGGTGAACATCTCGATCACCCAGTGTCGGCATGTTACGCTTCACTGCTTCCAAATGTACGATGTAAACCAGTGCAATGTAGGAAATTGCGGCAGGCAGAAAGGCGTGCGTAATCACCTCGACGTACGAAATCCCAACGTACTCCACCATTAGGAAAGCCGCTGCGCCCATCACAGGAGGCATGATCTGCCCGTTAACTGACGAGGCGACTTCGACCGATCCTGCCTGTTCGCTTGAAAAGCCGACACGCTTCATCAAGGGGATGGTGAAAGTTCCGGTCGTTACAACGTTGGCGATAGAAGAACCTGAGATCAAGCCGGTCGCAGCAGAGCCAACAACCGCCGCCTTCGCGGGACCACCACGCAGATGGCCCAAAGCGCCAAATGCCATTTTGATGAAATAGTTCCCTGCCCCTGCCTTATCTAGTAAGGCACCAAACAAAACGAATAGGAAAACGAATTTCGTTGAAACACCCAAGGCGATCCCAAACACGCCTTCAGAGGTGATCCACATATGGCTCATCGCCTTTTTCAGGCTGGCGCCTTTCCACCGGATGACTTCCGGCACCCATTCAGAAGAGCCAAAGAAAACATAGGCCAGAAAAATCGTCGCGATGACTGCCATCGCCGGACCAAGCGCGCGACGGGCCGCCTCAAACAGAAGAAGCAATCCAACCAGCGCCACCCATTTATCTGTATCGTCCGCAAGACCGCCGGCATCTACGATTTTGCTGTAAAAGAAGTACCCGTAAAGGGCGACAAAGGTGCCCAACAACCCCATAATCCAATCTTGAACCGGAATATAATCTCGCGGGCTGGATTTTAACGCGGGATAGGCTGCGAATGCCAAAAACATGGCAAACGCCAGATGGAATTGCCTTGCATTGTTTACGACGCTGCCGGGCAACACATAGTTTGCCAACGGCGAAGCCAAGACAACCTGAAAGATCGACCAAACCGCAGCCACTATTGCTAGAAATATTCCGACATTGCCTACCGGATTGCGCCCACCCGCGTCAGACGAGGCTACAAGATCCTGCAACTCTTCTTCGGATAAAGGGCGATTGGATTTTGTGTCGGAATTCATGCAATGTCTCCCCGTCGCGGCCTTTTCCGGCCTTCTGATGCACCCGTTTCACTCGGGTTTGGTACGGGGTGCCACAAGGCACCCCGCATTAGGTCTGGTTTACTGAATCCAGCCTTTTTCTTTGTAGTACTTTTCAGCACCCGCGTGCAGCGGGGCCGACAGGCCGTCTGCAATCATTTCCTCGGGCTTGAGGTTAGCAAATGCCGGATGCAGCTTTTTGAAATCATCGAAGTTTTCGAAGACCGAGCTGACAACAGCATAAACCGCGTCTTCCGATACATCCGAGGACGTCACGAACGTCGCGCCTACACCGAACGTTGCAGTATCACCATCTGAACCGCGATACATTCCGCCGGGAATAGTTGCGGTACGATAGAAGGAATTGTCGTTGACCAGCTTGTCGACCGCACCGCCGGTAACGTTGACCAAAACCGAGTCACAAGCAGTCGTGGCTTCTTGGATCGAACCGGACGGGTGGCCAACAGTATAAACCATCGCGTCGATTTGGTTGTCACACAGGGCTGCAGACTGCTCTGCGGCTTTCAGTTCGGTCGCCAGCTCGAAATCATCGGTGGTCCAGCCCATTTCTCCCAGAAGAACCTCCATGGTGCCGCGCTGACCGGAACCAGGGTTACCGATATTGACGCGCTTGCCCTTTAGGTCTTCAAAATTTGCGATGCCAGAATCCGCTCGCGCCACGACTGTAAAGGGTTCGGGGTGAACCGAAAAGACAGCACGAAGGTTTTCGAAGGGTCCGGCCTCTTCAAATTTCGAACTGCCATTGAATGCGTGGTACTGCCAGTCGGACTGCGCCACACCGAACTCCAATTCACCCTCGCGAATAGTGTTGATGTTGTAGACCGATCCACCGGTCGATTCGACCGAGCACCTAACGCCGTGCTCCTTACGCCCTTTGTTAACCAGACGGCAGATTGCGCCGCCAGTCGGGTAATACACCCCGGTAACACCGCCGGTGCCGATGGTGATGAATTCTTCGGCATAAGCCGCCGGCGCCATGAAAGCCGTCGTTACGACTGCGCCGAGACTGAGCTTGCTGCTGCGTTTCATTTAAAAACTCCCATTGTTTTTTGCGTTGGTGGAGGAAAGAGCGAAACACCCCCATCTTGTCCGAAGTGCGCTAACACAAATGTGGAGCCCACCAATAAGCGGAGTGAATTTTCTGATTTCCCACAATCTACCAACATATTCGACGTTTCATTTCGAGATCACTCTTGTCAAGACCAGAGCCAAATTACTGACCTCTAAGTCTCAGATTTGACGGAAGACCGAAAAGTTTCCCCCTACCGAAACGTTATTTTGGGCATTGCACCGATATTTCTATGCGGATCGTTCAATACATCCGAGCGGAAAAGAACACCTAAACCCCGACTGAGTTATTGATGGCAAGGAAAGAGGGGGTTTGGTCCAGCTTGACCAGACAACGGGCGTACGAATAAAATTCGAATACGTATCCAAGTGTATTTTGGAAACAAGCATATGAGTTCTGATCGCAAAGCATATTCCGCGTCTCGACAGTTTGCTCACTCTGACGACGCTCGAGCTTGGCTGGAACTAACAATTAGTGTGGCGCTGTATTTTGGCGCAATAACAGTAGGCATCCTAACCATAGGTAAATGGTGGCTCACGGTTCCGTCGGTGTTGATTGCAGCCGCAATGGGTCTTCGTGTTTACATGATCCAGCACGACTGTTTACACCGTTCCTTTTTTAGTTCTCGAAATTTGAATGATTTTGTTGGGACAATGCTGTCACCCATCGCAATGACGCCGTATCGCGCCACACGTTACATCCATGGTCTCCACCACACCTATGTAAGTGATCTGGAACGCCGCGATACATTCGAGATTTTCACTATGACGCTAAAGGAGTGGGACGTCGCGCCAAGATGGAAGAAGCTTCAGTACCGATTTTATCGCAGCCCAATATTGTTGGTCGTGATCGGACCGTTTTTGCTGTACGGTATACTGCGTCGCATGCCGCTCTACGGCTTCAAGACTGGCATCGGTGACCTGATCCTTCACAACCTTATGTTAGCCGGCTACTTGCTGACCAACTGGTGGGTTGCTGGCTGGGGCGGCATCGCGGTCTGGGCCGCTGCATTTTACCTAGCTTGCGCTTTTGGCGCTTTGATCCCCTACGTCGTTCACAACTTTGAGGAAATTTTATGGGGCAGACGTCCGGAACTGACTTTCGGAACGGCCGCTCTTCAAGGAAGTGCCGTTTTGGACTGGGGTGGTTTTTTTGACCTTGTGACGATGAATATTGGCTACCACGATCTACACCACCTCAACGCCAAGATTCCGGGGTATAAATTGCGTGCAGCTCATGCGGCGTTAGAAGAACAAAAATTGCTCAACTCTCACAAAATCGGTTTTTTGCAGGGTTTATCCTGTTTCCGCTGGAAACTTTATGACGAAGAAAATGAGCGTTTGGTGCCGTTTCCATCATTCCTTACGGCTGGCCATTTTGCGTCAGCGAAATGATTGCAAGACTGCTTTTGTTGCTGATCACATTGTCAGCTTCTGCATGCGGGGGAAACGGGCCCATCTTTCCCGTGCCAAGCGATTTGGATGATTGGGTAAAGGCTTCGGACACGGTTGATCCAGATTCTGACCGGGCTCCAATTTTGACTGACCCGGTTGTGACATTTCAACTTGAGCGCGGTGATCATTTATCTGCGCTAAAGTTCAGCGATGGCCTGGTTACTGGTCAAACTCGGCTTTTAGGATTTGATATACGGGCCGACCCTTCTTCAGTGGGTGATCATATCGTAGATGTGACACGCTTAATACGAATTGGAGATCGGCGGGACGCTCGGGACAGGTTTCATTCTGGTCATCTGGGTTATCGGCGACATTATTCTGGGCCTCGCAACCCTTCTGACGCGACCACGAAAGTGAATGATCGAGGGCGGCGTTCATTTGCCGCCCTCAGCCCTATTTGACTTGGCAGTGTCGCCCTTTTCCGCGCGCAAGCGCTCAATGGTATCAAAAGGTGCTGTCAGACGACTTCCAACTCGTCTCTGTTAGGCCAGTGACACTGTCCTTTATCCCGCGCCAAGTTCGCGCCACTCGGCAAGAACGACGGTGCGTGTTACCGTGAAGGTATCTCTGCTCGTGAGAGATCGTTCCTGATTGAAATGGTTGTAGACGGAGGAGTGAACGGCGGCGAATTTCTGTAAACTTCGCATACGCCTGAAACGTTGCATAGCGCGCTCTCTTCGTCGGAATGGCAGGTGTGAGTTCTCAACGCGGTTGTTCCGCCACCTGCCCGTCGTTCGTTTGTCCAGCGCACCCAATTCTCTGAGCGCTGCTTTGTAGGACGCGAAGCGGTCCGTCACAATCTCTTCCGCTTTGCCGTGCCGCTTCATCAGTTTCTTGAGGAATTTCAATGCTGCGGCTTTGTTTGGGCGTTTGGTGACGACTGCTTCGAGCACCTCTCCTTCGTGATCGACGGCGCGCCAGAGGTAATGTCGCTTCCCATTCACCTTCACAAAAACCTCATCCACATGCCACTTCCATTTCGAGAATGCACGAAGTTGCTGGACGCGTTTTCTTCGGATCTCAGAAGCAAACATTGGGCCGAATCTGTTCCACCAATAGCGGACAGTTTCGTGGCTCACATCGATGCCTCGTTCATGCAGCAGATCTTCGACATTCCGAAGCGAGAGCGGAAACCGAATATACAGCACCACCGCCAGGCGGATGATCTCAGGGCTGGTTTTAAAGTATTTGAATGAGGCTGGTTTGGACATGTCCGAAGGCTATGCAACCGCCCCGCCCCGCTCAAGCAATGTTCTACTGACAAGACCCACAGATGTCACATTCGGAAATCTAACTACCAGAGTTCACGGGTGCAGGAGTTTTGATCACAGGCGCATCGACCGGGATTGGGGCCGGTTTGGCACGCGCATTTGCCACCCAAGGGGCGGAAGTCGGTTTGCATTACAATTCATCTAAACAGGCCGCGGAAACTCTGGCAGCAGAAATCAGAAAAACAGGTGGGGTCGCCGAACTTTTCCGTGCGGACGCTTCCAATTCTGAAGAGCTTAGGGTCGCCGTCGAAGATGCTGCGGTTCGATTGGGCGGGTTGCGTGGCTTGATTAATAACGCAGGAGAGGTGGTGCGCCGAGTCTCGTACGAAGAGTTTACCGAAAAAGACTATAATGAGATCACGGATCTGAATGCGCGGTCGATCCTTGTTGCATCCAAAGCTGCGCTTCCGCACTTAAAGAAGGAAGGTGGCTTCGTGATCAACACGACGTCTATCACCGTACGCAACGGAGCCAGCAACGGCGCGGTGCTCTACCGGTCTTCTAAATCCTTTGTATCGAATGTGACACGCGGCATGGCGAAAGAGTGGATCAAGTACGGCATTCGAGTGAATGCCGTGGCACCGTGTGTGATCACCACACCGTTTCATGAGCGGTATTCGACGCAAGAACAACTGGACGCGATGCTTTCCACGGTGCCACATGGGCGACTTGGCGTCGCTGTCGATTGCGTCGGTGCATACTTGTTCCTCGCCTCTGACACGCTTGCAGGTTACATCATAGGACAAACCATCGAGGTCAACGGCGGCCAGCTAATGCCGTAGACAGCGAGCCCAACGGCATAAACAATACCGAATGGACGGAATGACGAAGATGGAAAAACGACAGGTCGGACGTACAAAGTTGATGATTGACGTGCTCGGGCTCGGCGGCGCTCCGCTCGGGGGTAACTTCGCGGACTTGGGCTATGAACAAGCCGCCGAACTAATTCAAGCCTCCAGAAAAGCGGGCCTCAACTTTTTCGACACAGCTCCTTGGTATGGGTTTGGTAGGTCCGAAAGGGTGATGGGCGACGTGCTGCGCGGCACCGATTACGTTCTTTCCGACAAAGTAGGTCGGCTGCTGCATCCTGGGGCCGTCGAAAATCCGATGGACTACGGGATGATTGATCCGCTGCCCTTCCATGTCGTCTATGATTATAGCTACGATGGCATCATGCGCGCTTATGAGGACAACCTGCAACGGCTGGGGCTCGATCGCATAGATATTCTCCTAGCTCATGATATCGGCACATTCCAACACGGAAAGGAAAACGTCCAGCATTTCCAAGACCTTTCCGAAAGCGGGTATCGCGCAATGGATGAGTTGCGCAAATCCGGCAATGTCAAAGCGATTGGCCTAGGCGTCAATGAAAACAAGGTCTGCATGGAAGCACTAGGTGTTGGTGACTGGGACGTGTTTCTTTTGGCGGGTCGTTACACACTTCTGGAACAAACGCCTTTGGATACGCTTTTCCCGGCCTGCGCGGCGGCGGGCACTTCGATCATTTGTGGCGGTCCTTTCAACTCGGGAATTCTTGTCGGCCGGGAAATGTGGAACTACGCCAAAGCTCCAGCCGAAATCGTGGAAAAGGCGCGAGCGCTCAGCGCAGAAGCAGAAGCATTTTCGATCCCGCTGCCGGCGGCTGCGCTGCAATTCCCCCTTGGCCATGAAATTATTTCCTCCGTTATTCCAGGGCCAAGGAACAAGGTGGAGCTAGAACAGATTGTTACGTGGTTCAAAACTCCGATCCCCAGCGAATTCTGGACCTCTCTGAAATCGAAGAGGCTTTTAGAGGAAACTGCACCAGTACCATCGCAAGCATGACCGCTTCAGCGGTTGCCTAGTGTACGCGTTTTAGTCAACCGTCGTTTACAGCTCATAGGCTGTGCATCACGATCCCTCGCCAATGACGCCTTCGAGGAACTCGGCAATCCGACCTTATACGGACATGCTCACCGCGTCGCTACCTAAACCGGATATAAAGCATCTCGGCCAGGCAGATGATCTCCGGACTGGTTTTGAAATACTTGAAAGAGGCAGGTTTGGTCATGGGCAGAGGCTACGCAACCACCCTGCCCGCCTCAAGACAAGTTCTTCTGACATGACCCTCGACACCCTGTGTTTATTTCTGCAAGGTTTCGCGAAATAGAGGTGCACTGATGACCAAAAAGACAACCAAAGATCTGCGCTCGGCGCGGTGGTTTGCGCCGGATGACTTGCGTTCGATGGGACATCGCTCCCGTGCCCGCCAGATGGGTTTGTGTGATGAAGACTGGGAGGGCAAACCGGTTATCGCGATACTGAATACCTGGTCCGACCTATCCCCGTGTCACCACCACTTACGCGACCGGGCCGAATGGGTGAAACGTGGTGTTTTGCAGGCTGGCGGGATGCCGGTAGAGTTGCCGGTCATGGACTTTGCTGAGCAATTTTTGAAACCGACATCAATGCTTTACCGAAATCTGGGCGCGATGGAGGTGGAAGAAGCGTTAAGGTCGCATCCGGTGGATGGGGCTGTCTTGATGGGGGGCTGTGACAAATCCACACCGGCCTTGGTCATGGGGGCAGTCGCCATGGGGCTCCCTTTCATTTTCCTGCCAGCGGGCGCCATGCTGCGCGGCAATTATGCCGGGGAGAAGTTAGGGTCAGGCACCGACACTTGGAAGTATTGGGACGAACGGCGCGTAGGCAACATTTCAAAGGAAGATTGGCATGGAATAGAAAGTGGCATCGCACGAAGTTACGGCACCTGTATGACGATGGGAACCGCCGCCACCATGATGTCAATCGCCGATGGCTGGGGACTGACATTGCCCGGCGCTTCCTCCATCCCTGCGCCTGATGCTGGCCATAAACGCATGGCTGCTGCCTGTGGTCGTCGGATCGTCGACATGGTGTGGGAGGATCTGACCCCTGACAAAATCATGACACCTGCCAGCACCCGAAACGCGGTGATGGTGGCAATGGCCACAGGGTGTTCAACCAATGCAATCATCCACCTGATCGCAATGGCGCGGCGTGCAGGCGTGCCGCTGACGTTGGAAGATTTGGACGAGGTCGGGCGTTCGACCCCAGTCATCGCCAATATCCGTCCTTCAGGGTCCGATTACTTGATGGAAGATTTCTTCTATGCGGGTGGTTTGCAGGCGTTGATGCGCGAACTGAGTGAGAAGCTGGATTTATCCGTGATAACCGTTACTGGAAAAACTCTGGGGGAAGGCATTAAAGGCGCTCGCACCTATCATCCCGATGTTATTCGCCCCCTGTCCAATCCTGTTTATCATGAGGGTTCGCTGGCGGTGCTTAAGGGAAACCTAGCCCCGGACGGCGCAGTTATTAAACCTGCCGCGATGGATCCGAAATTCATGACCCATTCCGGCCCGGCGATAGTTGCAGACAGCTATCCCGAGCTGAAGTCAATCATAGAAGACCCGGACTATCCAATGTCGCCGGATCATGTATTGATCCTGCGCAACGCTGGACCGCAAGGTGGTCCTGGAATGCCGGAATGGGGCATGATTCCGATGCCGCAAGCCCTGCTGAATCAGGGTCATCGCGACATGGTCCGCCTATCGGACGCTCGCATGTCTGGCACATCCTTTGGAGCGTGCATCCTCCACGTAGCACCAGAAGCGTTTGTTGGCGGCCCGCTGGCGCTCGTCGAATCTGGTGACATCATAGAGTTGGATGTGCCGAATCGCTCGTTGAACATGAAAGTTCCCGACGACGAGCTCGACCGCCGCCGCGCCGCTTGGACACCGCACGAACCTCGATATGAACGTGGATACGGCTGGTTGTTTTCGCGACACATTGAACAGGCGGACAAAGGATGTGACTTCGACTTCCTCAGGCGCAATTTCGGAGGGCCGGTGCCGGAACCGGACATATTCTAGTTCGCGCACTCTGTGGCGTCTTGGCTGGTTCGCCTCGATTTCCAGCAGCATCAAAGGACGCGCAATGCGATCGGAAAGACCTTGAACTATTTTTTTTTCTGGCTGGGACGAAACCAAAGTCACGGGGCTTCGAAAAACCAAGCGCAATGAAAAGTTTGTCGGCATAGCTGGCGTCGGGACATGACACCGAACGACCGCTTTCCGACCATCCTGTCCAATACTGCGCTTGAGACGGACGTCCTAGTTGGGCTCAACGCGGTCATCTGAGCACTTTTGCCGTTTTACGGATCCGTCATGTCCATTTTGTCAGACCTCTTATTCTCGGATTGGCACTTTTAACTGAAAAAACTGGAATCCGCTTTGGGCTCAAGGCCGCCGTTCGCTGCAGCTTGCATGAACGTCTGCTCTCGGCAGATCAGCCGTTGGCCGATCTTCTTTCCAGCGACCGCAATGCGGACTTTCCAGACTTTCGATCAAATTTCTTCCATTAATAGTTCCGGCCTGCAGTCGCTGATCGTTCGACCCGAACATTGTGTTGCAGCTTTAAGATACCGGACTTTATACCGGAACACGCACAACTGCATAACCATCAAACAATTACCAAGAAACTTAAGTATTTGCTGTCACCCATCGCCGGGCAAGGAGGCCGCTGGACATCTTTGCGTTGACAATTGAAGTAACGCACTTTGTTCTTTGTATGAGGAAACACGGCTCAAAAATACTGGAAGGTGTTGAGGGTTTAGGAATGTCCACTTCAAGACGATTGAACGCTCTTTCAGGTGTTAGAAATCTCTTGGTCAATTGTGCCGAAGCGAAAGCAGGAGATCGTCTGTTGATAGCCTTTGAGCATGAAGACTTCGGCTATTTTGATCTCGATATCCGTCACGACATAGCGGCTGGCGCGCGCGCGATGGGCCTCGACGTTTCGATGATAGATGTTGGTTTCAATGCTGTTCAATGCGACTTGCCGCAAGATCTGAAGACTCACTTCTCGCTCTTCGATGTGGTGCTTTTCCTGTCACGGCTGGGTGACCAATTGCGCTTCTCCGAAATGCCGCCGGGCCCGAAATTTGTCGTGTGTTTTGCGCTCAACAGCCAACTGTTGAACTCGTCCTTCGGGTTTGCGGACTACCGTGCATTTTGTCGGGCAAAGGACGCAGTGGACGATTGTATTCTGAAGTCGCGAACTATTGGCCTGACGTGCCGGGCCGGCACCCATGTGACGGGTAGTGTCCCGCAAGGGACGACCGAAGCAAAGGACACGACCTCGATGCGGTTCCCGATGTCCGTCTTTTCTCCTGTTTCAGCGGATTTGTTTTCCGGACGTGTCGCACTGGGCGGCTTTCTGACAGGTACCGGATCCGCCTATTATGATCGCTACACGGTAGAGTTTGAGGGGCCCGTATTCGCAATTCTCGAGGCTGGTCAGTTAACTGGATTTGAAGGCGGCAGGGCAGATGTTGCAGCTGCCAACGAACACTATGATCAGGTATCGTCCAGTCTGGGCGTCGATCGCAATTTCGTACATTCCTGGCACGCCGGCATCCATCCCGGATGTGGTTTTCCGTGGGACATCCGGGAGAACTTCGAACGTTGGGGCGGCTCAGCTTTCGGCAATCCACGGGTTTTGCATTTTCACACCTGCGGTGCTTACGCGCCAGGGGAGATTTCGTGGAACATTTTTGATCCGACAATCGAGATTGATGGCTTGCGCGTTTGGGAGGACGGGACGTTTCACCTTGACCGGCTGGAAGGCGGACCAGACATTCTGGCGGAGTACCCCTGCGCGGCAGAGATTTTTGCCAATCCGGACCGCAACGTCGGATTGATGGATATCGGTTAGAGCGTCTTTTGCCTTATTGCGCTGAACGTATCAAAGTCGTTTGCCAAGGCCTTTGAGGCAACGGTGAATAATTCCCTCCCCAGATCCGGCGTCGCAAGGTTTGAGTGCGACCCGACCCTGCCATCGGGGAATTGGCGGCGATGCTCGTCCGGTGGCCCATGCCTGTCACCACTGTGTGCGGCGATATAGGCGCGCGAAAGTTTCTTCGGCGGGTTGAATGCCACGCCGGAAGGTTTGCAGCCGTGAAGCGCCTGCGTGATCGCAACCTCGGATGGGGTGGCATGCATACCCTCCCAATTGCCAAAGAATTCCTCTCGCATCCGGGCGACTGGTTCGGGGTCCCACCAGCTTTGGATATGTACTGAACCCTCAGGCAAGGCGGAAGCCGCGGACCGTGCGGGAGCAAGGTTCGCACCATGTCCGTTCACGATGAAGACACCCAGAAACCCCTGCGCCAAAAGCCCCTGACAGACCTGCAAGACCGTCTGCTCGAGCAACTCGGAGGATATCGAGACCGTTCCGGGAAATCCTGTGTTGAACGGCGCCGGAGTGTAAGCGATGGGTGGCGCCACGACGCAATCGCATATCTGAGCTGCTGCCACGGAAACCCTGTTGGCACAGATTGTATCGGTGCCGATTAATCCCATCGGGCCGTGCTGTTCAGTTGATCCGATGGGCAGCATCACGCAGACACCTGTGGTCAATCGAGCTTCCACTTCGGGCCATGTCATCAAGCCCAGCTCCATAACACCCTCCAAAGACAAGACGGCCGGGTCCGTACGACCCCGCCGCATAATGTTGTCAGGTCAAAGGCCCCATTTGGCCTTGTTGCTGTCGAAGAAGCCCTTGGCCTTCTTCAGCTTGACCCAGTTGTTCACATAGTTGATCCAAACCTGGTCATCCTGGGGCAACAGCATCGCAATGGGTGAAGGTGCCCGGGGGCCGGTTTCAGGCACGCGCACTACGTCAAACTTTTCTTCCAATGTGGAGCCTTCGATATTCGATGTGATGAAAACATCAGCCCGTCCTGCCAGCACTTCCTGGTAACCACGCGCTGGGGCTTCGACGACCATTATGTCCGCATCGGGGAACCATTCACGTACAAGCTTTTCAAAGGTCGTGCCGAGTGTGGTCGCGACCTTGACCTCTGGCTTGTTGATGGACTCGTATCCTGAGAAGTTGCCCGCCTTTTCTTTGGTAGTGAACGGAAAAATCTCGACCGAGATATAGCTTTCCGAGAACCCGGCTGCCTTCATGCGCGGGGGTGAGATCGAGGCGGATCCGGTGATGTGGTACTGGCCCGCGACCACGCCATTGACGAGGGTCTTCCAGTCGGTCGCGACGAATTCGACCTCGACGCCGAGGTCTGCGGCGAGTTCGTTCATGATGTCGATGTCGAAACCCTTGTAAGAATTCGTGGCGGGGTCCTTTACGGTCATCGGATTCCAGTCACCGGTGGTGCCGACCTTCAAAACACCCGAGTTCAGAATTTCGTTCAGCGCCGATTGCGCGTTCGCAGCCCCGGCCAACGTCAGGCCAATCGCGGCAACCGCTGCCGCCCTGCATAGTCTTATCATAATATTTCTCCCGTTGGTGGTATGTGGTTTTTGGTTTGATGCGCCATACTTGCTTGATAGGTTAAAGAAATCAAATAGGCTGTGATCTTGCACGTCAGCTCGGCCCAAAGGGGGAACATTGATGGACGATCCAGCCATTCAGCTGGTTGCAGTGAACAAATGGTTCGGTGACTTCCATGTTCTCAAAGATATCAGCCTTACAGTCGGCTCCGGCGAAAAAGTGGTGATTTGCGGACCATCCGGTTCGGGCAAGTCCACTGTGGTCCGCTGCATCAACAAGCTGGAAGAGCATCAGAGCGGGACCATTCACCTCTACGGCAAGGAACTGACCAACGATCCGAATTCCGTAGCGTCGATACAAGGCGATGTTGGGATGGTGTTTCAGCAATTCAACCTGTTTCCCCATCTCAGTGTGCTAGACAACCTGACACTTGGCCCGATAAAGGCACGCGGCCTCAGCCGGGTAGAGGCAGAGGACCGCGCCCGGCACTACCTGACAAGGGTGCGAATACCGGAGCAGGCGGACAAACTGCCCAAACAGTTGTCGGGAGGGCAACAACAGCGGGTGGCCATTGCGCGATCCCTTTGCATGGAGCCCAAGGTGCTGCTGTTCGACGAGCCCACCTCGGCGCTTGATCCCGAGATGATCGCGGAAGTGCTGGACGTGATGGTCGAACTGGCGCTGGAAGGAATGACCATGATCGTGGTCACCCACGAAATGGGATTTGCTCGAAAGGTCGCGGATCAGATGGTTTTCATGGACCAGGGTGAGATTGTAGAGCACGGCAGTCCTGGAGAATTCTTTGGTAATCCGCGCACCGCGCGCTGTCAGAAATTCCTCGGCCAAATTTTGCAGCACTAGGGGTAGGCATGAAGAGACTGATCCTTCCACTGTCGCTTTTACTTTTGCTGTCGGGATGCTCGGCTTCGGGCAACTGGGGTTGGTACGTCATTGATCCGCGCACACCCGGTGGCTGGACCAATATTAAGTTTTTGGTCTCTGGCATGGGCGCAACGATCCTTATTTCCGTGATCGCTGCTGCAATCTCCATCGTGCTGGGTCTGATCGTTGCGCTGCCAAGTCAATCCAGCAACCGATGGCTGCGCCTACTCAATCGAGTCTACGTTGAATTCATCCGTTCGATCCCGCTGCTGCCGATGCTGTTCTGGGTGTTTTATGGGTTGCCCATCGTGTTCAAATCCATCGGATTGAATATCCCTATCGATCCCTTCTGGGGCGCGATCATCACGCTGGCGATTTCCGATAGCGCTTTTACGGCCGAAATTTACCGCTCAGGCATCCAGTCCATCGCACGCGGGCAAAGCGAGGCAGCGCAGACTGTAGGTCTGAATTACTATCAGACTATGCGGTATGTAATCCTGCCCCAAGCCCTACGGCGTATTCTGCCGCCCTTGGCGAACCAGTTCATTTATATCGTAAAGATGAGTGCCTTTGCCTCAGTCATCGGTATGCAGGAACTGACGCGCCGTGCAAATGAACTGGTAGTAACCGAATATCGTCCTCTTGAAATATACTCGTTGTTGATTGTCGAATACCTTGTGCTGGTATTGCTGATCAGCGCAGGCGTGCGCTGGCTTGAGCGCCGCATGGGTGCAGACGAACGTCTCTGAAGGAAGGATCATCATGGACTGGCACGACTTCATGTCCGAAACCGAGGCCAACATCGACAAGCTGAACCGCGAAATCCCCCAAACCTTCAAAGGGTTCGGCATAATGGGTCAAGCCGCAAAAGCAGATGGCGCCTTGTCGGAAAAGACCAAAGAATTTATTGCCTTGGGTATCGCTATTGCAACCCGGTGTGACAGTTGCATCGGGTTCCATGTGCGGTCGCTCGTGCGTCTAAATGCAACACGAGAGGAATTTTGCGAAGCGCTTGCCATGGCCACTTACATGGGCGGTGGTCCGTCCTATGCCTTTAGCGCCAAGGCGCTGAAGGCTTACGACCTTTACGCCGCTGAGGCCAAAGACGCATGAGACCCGACCTGCCAGGATCGACCGGGTACATCCGTGATTGTTGGTATGTGGCCGGTCTGTCCGAAGACTTTGACCGCAGCTTGACGCCACTGCGCATGCTGGACGAGGACATCGTTATCTTCCGCGATACCGCCGGCAAACCCGCAGCACTGGAAGACGCCTGCCCGCACCGTAAACTGCCTTTGTCGCGGGGCACGCTGGCGGGAGACAATGTTGTCTGCGGCTACCATGGGCTGACTTTCGATTGCACCGGCGAATGCGTGATCGCCCCGACTCAGCTTGACAACCCGCCTCGGCGCGCCGCCGTGCATTCCTATCCGGCAGCAGACCGCTGGGGCTTTTTGTGGCTTTGGATGGGAGCGCCGGAGCGCGCAGATGTAAGGGACATCATTGAAATTCCGAATTTCGACAACCCCGATTGGGGTAAGACTCCCAAAGGCGGCATGTCGATGCAGTGCCATTACCTTTATATCATCGACAATCTGCTGGACCCCAGCCACGTTGCTTGGGTGCATCTGACTTCTTTCGCGGGCGCCGGTACAGACAACCGCCCTTTGGAAGTGGAAGAAATGGATAACGGAGTGATCGTCTCTCGCTGGGTGATGGGCGAGGCCCCACCGCCCTACTACAGGGACATGCTGCCCTTTGGCCCGACCTGTGATCGCAAGCAGCATTACGAATGCCGACTGCCGTCGACGGCAATCAACATGTCGGTGTACACGCCAGCCTCAGAAGGTGGATATGACAGGCCGCTGTCTTCAAACGCTTTCATCAACATATCCTACAATTTCATTACGCCGATCGATGCGACAACCTCCCGCTACTTCTGGTTCCAGCACCGCAATATGCACGCAGAAGATAGCGTCCTGTCAGAACGTATGTTCGAGGGAGCCAAGATGGCTTTCAAGGAAGATCAGGAGGTGCTGGAACACGTCCAGAAAGGCATGGCAAAACGCAAAAACGGCTATCTGAACCTGGCGCTTGACGCAGGCGCCATGCGGTTCCGCAACAAGGTCGCCAAGGCCATTTCCGGAGAGCAAACATGACCGCATGGATCAAGATGGTATCCGACGAAGACGCGAGCCCCCGGCTGAAAGAGCTTCTGGAGCACGCAAGAACACCGCATGGCACCGTGGATACGGTCATGCGGGTTCATTCTCTGCGGCCAGAGACGATGAATGGCCATGTCACCCTGTACCGTTCGGTGCTGCATTCGGACGAAAACGAATTGCCTTTCTGGTTTCTGGAGGTGATCGCAAGTTACACATCGATCCTGAACGATTGCACCTATTCGTTGACTCATCATTTCATGAACGTCCGCAACCTGATCAGAGATCAGGCTCGCAGTGACCGCATCTTTGTCGCACTGAAGGCACAGCGACCGGAGGATGAATTCGACGGCAAGGAACTCGCTCTCCTGCGATATGCGGCAAAGCTGACAACCGATGTTGGCAAAATGGTGCGTTCGGACTTTGAAGCGCTCAAGATCGCCGGCTGTGAAGATGGTGAAATCCTGGAAGTAAATCAGGTCTGTGCATACTTTAACTATTCAAATCGTCTGCTTAACGGCTTGGGATGCACCACCGAAGGTGATCAGATCGGTTACTACAAGGGTGATTAGATAAGGGAGGGAGCTAACCTAGCTTGCCAAATGCCCCTCTGCTGTGCCGGCTTTGGGCTCAGAGCTGCCGATCCCAGCAGTGTGCATGATTAGCTGGTTGGCAGACCAAACCTGTCCTTCGCAACAAAGCCGCCGCTCGCCGACAAGCGATCCAAACAGAGCTTCAAGGCCGAGATTTCGTTGAGTGCCGATGCTCCACAGAATTGATCAAGCGGGTTTAATCAATGTTCCCAGATATTCTCGAGTGTCGGCGTCCCACGAGCTGGGATCTTCTCCGTGTGCGACCACCGCGTGCAGTTCCATGAGTTTCCATACTTCGTCCTTGGTCGCTGCAACCACTTTTCCAGGGCAGGCTTCCATGCCCTCGCAATCCTTGCAGGCATATGAATAGGCAATGTCCATCGTATTCTCCTCCTATTGCGCAAGAAAGCTATTCAGAACTCAGGAAACGTCGGCAGCCCATCGTCAAGTTTTATCCATGGCTGCTGATGTGAAACAAAAATATGGGCTTTGGGTTGTGCAATCGATGGGTCATCCAACGTCACAGCAGAAAACCACGCGTCAGCGCTCCAGTCTTGGCCCTCAACTTCATGTAGGGCGGCATAGGTCAACGTCGTTCCACAGTCACGACAAAACCCGCGGCGAATACCCGGAGTTTTCTCAACGTATTGGATTTCGCCTTTGATAACTGCGAAGTCTTCGGCGGCTACCTTAGCCCAAGTTACAAAGGCGCCGCCAAGAGCCATTTGGCATGAACGGCAATGGCAATGACCCGACCACCCCGGTGGGTTTGCTATCTGGTATCGAACAGCTCCACAGTAACATCCACCTTGAAGTTTTTCCATCGTAACAAACTCTCATGACGTGCGGCTAGGTTGACTTCGATAACGAAGCGTCTGCTCTCATATTTCATAATCCCAAAACAGATTTCACCGTGAATAATGTCAAGAATGCCGATATCATGCGACTCAAATAGTCTAACTAAACATTAGAAAATCTACTGTATGGATTGGTTGCACCTTCCCCCGATGAACGCTTTGCGCGCTTTCTCAGCGGTTGCGGAAGCTGGAAGTTACACCGTGGCGGCTGAACGCTTGAACGTGACCCAAGCTGCAGTCAGCCAACAGGTGAAATCGTTGGAGAAGCATTTGGGTGTAGCTCTCGTTTCCAGACGTGGGCGCAGCATTGAATTGACAGAACCAGGCATCATTCTTGCACGCGAACTGGGTATCGGCTTTGAAATTATCGGAAGGGGTGTCGAACGACTGGCGGAACATGCAGCGCACCGTCCCGTTCAAGTAACTATGTCTCCGGCGTTCGCAGTGGAGTGGCTATTGCCGAGAATGGCAGAGTTTCAACGCCAGCACCCAGAGATCACTCTAATGCTGAACCCAACCTCGGAGCTGGTACAGATACGCCCGGGTGGTATCGATGTCGCCATTCGGTATCGCGATAGACGCATGCCAAGAAAAGAGGAAGACACTGTCCTTGTCTCGGACATGGTCGTAATTGGTGCGCCTTCATTGGTGGGAGGCCAAGACCTACGTGATCCGGCCTCTCTAACGAAATTGCCCTGGTTACAGGAACTGGGCACTAACGAAGCGGCTGACTGGTTTACCTATCACGGGGTCGTTCCTGCCGAGCCATTGACCATTAATCACATGCCGGGGAACCTGATCATGACCGCAGTTCGCCGGGGTGACGGTATCACCTATTCTGCCAGAGCTTTTTTTGAAGAAGATTTGTCATCTGGACGGATGATTGAATTGTTCTCTGAGCCACTCTTCGGCGTCTACTACATCCAGACGCAGGCAGAATTTCAGCGTCCCGAGGCTAAGGTGTTCGTCAACTGGCTTATTTCTCAGTCTCAAGTTGTATCCGCGCACAGTTCTCAAAAATTGATCTAGTCAAAGTTGCAAATCTTCGATCCAAGCTAGGCTTGATGCTGTCGTTCACCTTGTTTGTTTGAATTGGAAATCAGGTGATCGACTACGTACTCCGCGTCCTCGCCCACGCCGTAAAACAGGCCTGACCCTTGTGTATGCATCCAATGAAGTCCGCAGAAGTATAGGCCTGCTATTTCCGTAATACCTCGCTCATATTGGGGATAGCCACTCTCATCGAAGACTGGCAAGTCGATCCATCCAAAATCGCGGTGAAACCCTGTTGCGTATATGACGGTCGAGATATTCGCCGCAGCCAAGTCGAAGAATGGTGATTCAGGTTTGGGCTGCCAGTTAGTCGGGACAACAACTTCCTTAGGATCATCAAATCCATTCTCCGCAACGAACTTGTCGATGCTCTCCATCTCCGCGTTACACACATCGTCCACTGCTTTGAGTGTCTCTTCAAGCCCGCCCGCCAGAGCCAGGCACCCGCCTTGAACACCCTCAACCTTGCTGTGTAACTTGATCCCGCTCAGCGCCATCTGGCGCAGATCAATTGTACGACCACCCTCGCGTCCAGAGAGATGTGGATGGGCTTTAAACCGGATAGCAGTTCCTTTGGGATGATCTTTTACCGGCAAGTTCATGTACCCGGTCGCCAAGTCCCATTCAAAAATGTCGCGACCCCTATAGCGACGTGGGATGCGGCCCGCACTGCCCACCGCAAGATGTACATCGCGACCGCATGAATGCAGGTCCTCAGCGACCTGACACCCTGATTGGCCACTGCCAATGATGAACACCGCACCGTCCGGAAGGTTCGCAGAGTTGCGATAGTCGCATGTATGTATGCCCGTAACTCCTAAAGGTAAGTCGCAGTGCCAATTTGGTATGTTCGGGAGTTGATGAGTGCCAACGGTGACTATTAAGTTCTGGGCTCTGAGTAAGCCGTCCGATGTGGTCAACTCGAACCGACCCGGTCCCGAACTGGCTTGAATACTAGTCACCTCTACACCCGTTCGATAAGGCGGATGAAAACTTCTTGCGTAGTCTTCGATGTAGTTAACGATCTCATCGCGGAGCATGAAACCATCAGGATCATCCCCTTCGTAAGGGAAACCCGGAAGTCGGCAGAGTTTGTTAGGAGAGACAAGACAGAACGAATCCCAACGTTTACGCCATGTATCGCCAATCTGTCCGCGGTCCAAAACAACGTGATCAAGACCAGCCTGTTTTAAATGCCAGCTGACGGAAAGACCAGCTTGCCCGCCTCCTACAACTACAGTTTCAATCAGGGTGTACATAACAGCAAACCTCTCTATGAAACCCTATCGGCGACAGCTAGTTGCTTCAACGTATCAATGTCCGCTCTGGGCTGGATGCGGACGTTAAGCAGAAACATCTTTAGCGACCGCTCTGCGGACAAAGCCGCCCGATGCTGGCGCAGCGAAAATCAAATCGATTGCTCGACAGTGTCACGGTATCGCCCGCGACAGCGCAGCACGATTTCTCGATACCGGACGTTCAAATCATGCATATAGGCCAAAACTTAATCAGGCCGTTCGCTTCGCTCGGATATAATGTCTCAAATGCGGAGCAAGCTGCCTTATGCTGCTGCGGAGAAAATTGGCTTGTTGCGCCACCGTACCTTTGAACGACAAGCACCCGCCCAACCAAATATTTTGAGCGAGCGCAGTTTCCGTCACGTTTTTTCAGTGTTACCTTCGCAGTACTGCCCATATTTGGAGGAGAGGGGCAAACCTTGGAACGCAGGCTTGCCGCCATATTCGCCGCAGACGTAGTCGGTTTCAGCCGTATGATGGCCGAGGATGAGGTGGGCACCTTCGAACGTTTGACCACGGTGCGCCAAGACATCCTCACCCGTTTGATAGATGAAAAGAACGGGCGGATCGTCAAGCTTATCGGCGACGGACTGCTGGCCGAATTTGCAAGCGTTGTTGATGCCGTGGAGGCTGCGATCCAGATACAGGAGGCGGTTAAGGACAAAAACGACACCATTGATCCCCACCAGCGTATCGAATTGCGGATCGGTATCAACCTGGGAGATCTGATCATCGATGGCGACGACATTTACGGAGACGGTGTTAACATTGCGGCGCGCCTGGAACCCCTAGCTACGCCCGGAGGCATCTGCATCTCGCGCGAGGTTTACGAACACACGCGCGGCAAAGTCAGTAAGCCATTTGAATCTGCGGGTGTCCACCGGGTCAAAAACATACCTGAGCCTCTCACGGTATTTCGGATGGCGGACCCGAATGGCTCGAAATACAATTCACTGTTTCGCTTCAAAGTTCGACGCGCTGTCGCGGCGGTGGCCGTAATAGCGATTCTTTCAGGTGCCGCTTTTATATTGCGTGATGGTATAGTTGCCCTTTTCGGCGGCGCTGAAAGTGAAATCATCGCGGCAGAGGACGGGCTGCCTTCTCTCATTGTGTTGCCCTTTGAAAACCTCGGGCTGCCAGACGCGGAACGCTACATCGCAGATGGGCTCACGGACGATCTGATTACAGATTTCTCGAAAGTCGCCGGGCTGATGGTGATCGGCAGCAACACTGCGTTTTCCTATCGGGACCGGACAATCGACAGCAGGGCCATCGGTCGCGAGTTGGGGGTGGGCTATGTTCTCGAAGGCAGCGTGCGCAGAGCGGGAACTCGGCTTTTGGTCAACGCGCGGCTGACAGATGTGAGCAGCGGGCAGACAGTATGGGCCGAGCGGTTGGAGCGAGACGAAGCTGATATTTTCTCCATGGAAGCTGGCCTGATAAACGAGATCATTGATCAACTTGGTGTGGATGTGAGTGTGTCCGAAAAGGAGCGGATCGAACGCCTACCTACAACGGATCTGGAAGCATATGACTTCTTTCTCAGAGCCGAAGAAGCCGCTCGCAGCGGCTTTCGGCCCGGGCTGCGCGAAGCGTTGAGCCTCTATTCGGACGCAACCGCAATCGACCCGACTTTTGCCAGGGCATTCGCGGCACAGGCCCGCACCGAGGCATTGATCATGCGCCGTAACTATGACGATGTGCTGCCCTTTCCGGTCGCCCGGAAACGTGCCTACGAACATGCCGGTCGTGCCTTAGAAATTGATCCCGATGCGGCGATGCCTTTTGCCGTATTAAGCGAGTTGCAGACTGTGGATCGAAGGTATGAGGAAGCGATGCGCTCGGCGCAGCTTTCTGTCGAGAAGGCCCCCGGTGAAGCATCTGCTTATCTTGCGCTGAGCTTTGCGCAAACTTTCTACGGCCGACATGAAGAGGCGATCGAGAATTTCGAAACGGCTCTGCGTCTCAACCCACTATTGCCGGGCTATGCACGTCAGATCGCAAGCTTGTCCTATATTCTGACAGGGCGTCCCCAACGTGCCGTCGAAATCCTTGAGGAGATAAAAGGCAATTCTCAAGGTATTGAGGACTACTTTAACATCCTCGCGGCCACCTATGGAGAGGCTGGCCAAACGCAAAAGGCGCAAGCAACTGCAGACGAGGTGGCCGAATTTGCTCCGCATACTTCGGCGCAACTCTACAAGGTCTTGTTTGCGCATTTTCGGAAGCAGGAAGAACTCGATCGGATCATTGATGCAATGTTGACTGCGGGCGTGCAGGAATGGCCCTTCAACTTTCAACCTGGCGCTCGCGAAAAGCTATCTGCCGACGCGGTTACCGCTCTGATCGACGGCAACGTATGGCAGGGAAACTTCGAAGGCCGCGGACCCGGCTTGATGCAGATTTCAGAGAACGGAAGTATGGCCTTGCGCGCATCCACATTGTTTGTCACTGGATCGGCATTTGTGAAAGACGACACATTGTGCTTACAACAACCCGGTCTTTCGCTTGGTCGCCCGGCTTGTGGCATGGTCTACAAAAATGCCGAAGAAGACGTCGGGGCGAGCGAGCCTTACAGCTACATCAACCCGCATATTCTGTTTCACTTTAGCCCTGGCGGATGACCATCATCCGAGGTGCGCATCAATTGGAGTAATCCTTGGCTGCCAGCGGCTTGGTCTTCTCCCAATTCGCATCCGCCTTGGCGATCACCGCTTCCCCTTCTGGGTGGTCAAGCATTTCTGCTCCGGTCGGGTCCGATATAAAGTAAAGCTTCCCATCGATGATCCGCCAGGAATTTACTGGGTCGATGTTTTCGGACGCGTTGGCCCCAAGGCCGACACCCAATGTGCAATACCCGCCGTATTGCGGAGCGTATTTGGTTGGGTCAGACTTAAACAGTTCGCGGTTCTCTGCGCTGTTGAAGTGCCATGGCGTGCCAAGCCAATCATATGCGAACTCACTTGATCCCTTTACCGCACGGCTTTCGGTGAAATAGGCAACAGTATCATAACCCTTGATTGCAACATCGCCGAAAGGCCCAGTGTTGATGGGCTCATCCGCCAGCGCACTCGTGGTCATGCCTGCAATAAACAGCCCGCTCATCAGAAGTCGAAAGTTCATTTTTTGACCCTACCTTATGTGCCTGCCTCCAAACACAGGCGGTGAAATTCCGGGCCGAAGGCATCTGGCGGGGGGCAAGTGGCTCCGTTCTGCTTCAGCAGCCCAACGATATCATAGTGTTTACGGAACATCGTTCGGATTAGAACCGAAAAGCCATCGTTATCGAGTGTCACAATATCCGCACCGTTGTCGAGCAGTAGCTCGATCATCTCGATATGACCCTCATCGGCCGCCATGAAGATTGGTGACTTTTCGGCCCTGTTGATGCGTCCATTCACGTCTGCGCCTTTGGCGAGAAGCAGCTGCGCTGTTTCAATCTTACCACCGAAGGCAGCCGCGTGAAGTGGAGTGAAACCGCTGTGGTTACGCGCCATCACGTCAGCCCCTGCTTCGATCAGAGCCGCAGCGGTTTCGATGTTTCCAGCCAACGCAGCAGCAATCAAGGGCGTAGCCTTGTTCGGCCCCCGCTCATCAACCGAGGTACCGCTTTCCAACAGAGCCTTAACGGTCGCTGTATCACCCTGCTTTGCAGCATCGAATAACTGACCTGCTTGAGCGGGCCCAAGTATAAAGAATGCCGTTGTAAAGATGGCAATAATCCAACGCATGGATCTACCTCCCCTGTTTGAAGTCTACAATGAGCCGCTGTTGCGCGCAACGACGGCTTATTCGCTGCGGTGTTGAAGACGGTTTCGATCGAGTGGGTTTAGTCCATGCAGCGGCCCCAGAGACAACGAGTGTTTTGTCCGCGACGGAGCGTAGTGCCTCCGAATTTCGCCGCAGCCAGCATGAATGTCCGGTCTTTAATCTGCGCCGCGACGCTCCGGTTAACGAGAAGTAATGCTGCAGCGGCGAGATCTACTGGTCGAGAAGGTCTGCTTTGGGCTCAAGGCGGTCATCTGAGCGCTTTTGTCGAATGTCCGCTTTAAGGTGTATAGCAGACTGGGAAAAATCTGGCGTATACCGTGCAAGACCTGCTCATAGCAGTAAATTGAAAAGGAACCCTCAATGGACTTGCCAAAGAACCATTTCAAAGAAGCCATCCTGCAAGGTAACCAGCAACTGGGTTTGTGGAGTTCGATCCGCGACCCCGCCATGAGTGAAATGCTGGCCGGGTGCGGCTATGACTGGATCGTACTCGATTGCGAACATTCTCCGCGCGATGTTCAGGAAGTTCTGCACGGGTTGCATGCCATGTCAGCCTATCCGGTGGAACCGGTTGTACGGGTGAAAAGCCTCGACGTCGCTGAGATCAAGAAAATGCTGGATATCGGCGCACAGACGATTCTTGTGCCATATGTGCAGAACGGAGAAGAGGCGCGGCGTGCAGCGGCGGCAGTCACCTATCCGCCCGCCGGTTTGCGCGGGGTTGCCGGAGGTACACGCGCAAACAGATTTGCTGCAATCCCCGATTACTTCACTAAAGCACGCGAAGAGATTTGCCTGATTGTTCAGATTGAAACGCGAGAAGCCATGAACAATCTTGAAGAGATTGCCACCACAGACGGCATTGATGCCGTCTTCGTCGGCCCAGCGGATCTGGCCTCCAGCCTAGGGCGCCCAGGAGATTTGAAACACCCCGATGTCAAAGAGGCGATCGTCAACACCATTCACCGCGTGCGTGCCCTTGGCAAACCCGCCGGATTTCTCTCCTCGGATCCGGAACTGTTGGGCCTCGTTTTCGACGCAGGCAGCGTATTCACCGCAATCGACATCGATATGACCGCACTTCGCCGCGTTGTGATAGCTCGTCTATCGGAGTATGAGGATATGAGGTAACGTGGGCGCACTGAGCCTTCGGATCTGATACAAGCAAAGACCGCACGTTCGATCATGCAGTCATTGTCTCTGGCTGTTTCGTAGAAAGCACGCCAGTTTAATTGAAATCGAACGACGGCTCCGGGCTCGGTGCGGTCATTCGGCAAAATTCCGTCAACGTCTGCCTTGCAGACAAACCTGCTGTTAGCCACAGCGCGGAGCGATTGTTCCGCATGAACGATCGCTTCGCGGACAAAGTTACCGAAAAGCAGACTGAACTGAATGTCTGCTTTCCTTTGGCTTACAGTCACTTTAGGGCTAACCACCGTGTCGCAGAGATTGGGGGACAGACCATGCTGAAGGTGCTTGTAACTGGTTCGTCGGGTCGGATTGGGAGGGCATTTTTTGCCGCATATCAAGAGCGGTATCAGTTTGTGCTGACCGATTTGAATGAGCCCACGTACCCTGTTTCAGGTCAGCATCATTTCGTGCGATCTGATCTCTCGGATGCAAATGCTGCAGCGGTTTTATGTCAAGGAGTGGATACCGTTGTACATCTCGCAGGCGTACCCGACCCGAATGCAGAAATTGACGAAGTGCTGCCTGCCAACATATTGGCGACAACCTATTTGATCGAAGCTGCTCGTCAGGCAAACGTCCGCCGCTTCGTCTTCGCGAGCAGCGCGCAAACCATCGAAGGATACCCCGTAGACCGGCAAATCGTTCCGGGAATGGCTGTTGCTCCGGCCAATCTCTACGGCGTCTCAAAGTGCTATGGGGAAGCCTTGTGTTCGCTTTATGCGACGCAGCACGGCATGTCCTGCGTCTCCTTGCGAATAGGGGCGTTCGAACCTGCGGACGGCCCGCCACTTGAAACCATGCGTGACCTAAGCGCGTGGCTTAGTCATCGCGATGCGACGCACCTGATTGATCGCGCAGTCCAAGCAGAGATCGACGGGAGTTTTATCGCGCACGGCATCTCTAACAATCGGTTTAAGCGGCTTGATCTAACCGAGACTTGCAAAGTGCTTGGATACGCACCGCAGGACGATGCGTTTTCGACCTTTCCGATACCATTCGCTTAAAGCCGACAAATGGTGACGACGCAGCAACCGTCGAGTGGGGCTCAGAGCGGTCATTCGCTGCAGCGCCGCGTTAAGTGGTTAGCCGAACGTCTGGTCTGCGGACAAAGCTGTCGTTCGCTTCGGTACCATCGATCGGTGAAATCGGCTCATCAACCGACAAAACTCGAACGGGTGTCTTTAGAGCGTCACAATCGAGATCAAATTGATTGACAGCAAAACATATATGGCAAAAGGCGCGGCATTCTTATCCGTGCCATGCTAAGTTAATGGGACATCGCTTAGTCTTCCATTTTTTCTGGCAAATGAGCCTGTACATTGAGACGAATCTTAGTTTTCGCGGCATTTTTAACTGCAAATTCAACTAGTCCACCCGTTGCTCAAAGCATGGATCCTGATGCCTCCGAGGCCGCTGCACGAGCGGCTTTGTCTATCTTGAGTATCGCGGCCACCCAAAACGAGACGCGATGTTGATCCCATCCCCGTAGATGTCTTCTTCTGTTTTTGTGATATCGCCGATATTTACTCCTATGCGCAAGGCGATTGGCGTGTGCCTCGGCATACGATCCTGAATTTGCATGGACGCATTTACTGCACCAGCCGCGCTTGAAAACTCCATAAGCCATCCGTCCCCCATCGATTTGAGGATTGCGCCGCCATATTCCGCGAGAATGGGATCGAAGGTTTCAGAACGCAGTTTTCGCACTGCATTGACAGTGTCTGCTTCATCTTCGCCCATCATTCGCGAAAAACCCACAAAATCGGCGGCCACTATCACTGCTAGCCTACGTTCCAAAATTTATCTCCAGATCGCATAAGCTGCGGCGTGTTGTTTTGGCGCGCTGTAGTTGCATGTGCTAACGTTCACAAAAATTTATGGCCGATCTTGTTGGACTTCGCAAACCACCGGAAGGGAAACAGTTCGGCAGTCCTGTACGTTGACGAAGCAACTGGCTTTTCAAGGTTCACTTTGTGTTCGATGTAGCTATTCGCTGCCATTTGGTTGAAAGACTACTATGCGTAGAGTATTGGCTGAGACTAGAAAAACTCCGTTATCAACTCATTTTAGCTTCTGCTGACAAAACCCGGGCGTTTTAGGTGGTGTCGCCGCAGTCCTATTATCGAATTTTTCGCAAATATGCCCAAGAGACAAATCCCTTCAGACCACGCGCACGTTGCAAGGATACGCGGCACCAACGGGTGCCGCCGGTCTGCTCGCAACTGTGAACTCGTAAAGCGGTTCCATTTGGAAGGCCCACTATCACGTTGAAACCTATTCCCGGTCCTGCTCGCAATTTCAGCATGTCTCCGTCTTCAACGCCAAAAACCTCGTATCGCCCAAGAGAAGCTGCAGTCGCGGATTGAGCTAAGACAATGGCGCTTAGGAAAAATACCACCAAGGGCAAGAATATTGCACTGCGCATAACGTTAACCTGCCTGTTGCCTCAACTACAATCCTAGCGTCTTTGATCATCAAGCGAAACTCCCTGACCTAAGAATGTGCACGTTTAAACCGACATTGAACTAAAATTCTTAATTATGCCGAAGGTCTAATTTGAGCTCGATAAGGTCATTCGCTGCAGTCGGCGAGAGCTTCCGCTTTGTGGACAAAGCAGCCTTTGACCGATCGTCCAGCCAACGACCGCTACGCGGACGAAACGGACATTCCCATCTGGGCAAAAGATCAAAGAGCGCCAACCTGTTCCAACGCCGCTTTCACGACGCTGATCTGTGCGTCAGACAGCGCGGCCTGTGGTGGCGCGGGCTGCCCGCAGTCAAATCCCTGGAGCCTTAAGCCTGCCTTCACAGCGCCTGCTAAATTGAAGCGGGCAAAGACCTGGTTCACGGTCCATAGCTCACGTTGAAGGGCCATCGCCTCGTCCCATTTCCCCGCCTCGCAGAGATCAAAGAGGCGAACACTTTGTTTTGGAACGATGCATGAAGGACCGGCAAGCCAGCCTCTTCCGCCGATCAGCATTACTGCAGCGGTGATGTGAGAGGATGCTGCGAATACACCAATGCGGCCTTCAGTGCGGTTTAGGATCGAGAGCAAGCGGCCGGTGTTGGTCGAAGCATCCTTGACGAAAAGAATGTTTGGATGATGAGAAAGCTTTTCTATGGCATCGATTGATAGGTCAGAGCGTTGAAAATTGGGGTTTGTGTAGAGCGTTACGGGCAAATCTGTTGCATCGGCTACAGCCAAAAAATAATCCACGACCCCGGTTTCGGGGACTGGAAAGTAGGCTTCTAGTACCGCGAGTATTCCATCCGCCCCTATCGACGCCCATCGCCTGGCCTGTACAATTGCGTCCCAGGTTGTTGTCGCTGCGACACCGGCAATTACCGGAACCCGGCCGGCGGCAGCGTCTACCGTCGCCGAAACAACTTGTTCCTTTGCTGCAAAGTCCAGATATGCAAATTCTCCAGTCGAGCCCAGCGGCGTGAGCCCATGCACACCAGCGTTAATTAGGTGCTCCGAGAGTTTGCGTAGCGCGCCTTCGTCCACTTGGCCCTTGGGGGTCAATGGCGTTGGCAAGTAGGGGACTACGCCCCGCAGGTTCGCAACCTTCATTGTGGCTTTCGTTCCTAAAATGGATCTGTAACGAACTTACTCTGGGAACACGTTCGTTTCCAGTTCGTACCTTGTCCGCGATAGGCTCTATACAATCATTCGACTATTTTTCAGATGAGCGGTTCGTCGCGTTAAGAGGTCATTCTGATAGTGATTTTGACGTTTTTTGCCTACCATTGATGCGTTAGCTATCATTTGGGACGTGTCATTAAATGCAGCTCGAATGATGATCAGAGGGAGAAGTATGGATGGAACGGGATTTACAGGAGGCACGAGAGAATTTAACCGCAGCGCTGCGTTATGCGGACAAACTTGGGCTTAGCGAAGGTATCTGCAATCACTTTTCACTCGCTGTCTCTGATGACGGAGAAGAATTTCTTGTCAATCCGCAAGGGCTGCACTGGTCGGAGGTCAAAGCCTCGGACATTGTGTTGTGCCATCGCGATGGGCGCGTTCTCGACGGCCATCATTCTGTGGAAGCGACGGCATACTTCATCCACGCGCCGATCCACGCCAATAGACCGTCGGCAAAGGCCGTTCTCCACACTCACATGCCCTACGCTACCTCACTGACGCTCGTCGAAAACGGGCGTCTAGAAATGGTCGAGCAGGGAGCGTTACGGTTCTATGACCGGATCGCGTATGAGGACAGCTATGGCGGTCTTGCACTTAACGATCAAGAAGGGAACCGCATCGCGGATGCGATGGCGGACAAACCTATCGCGTTCCTCGGCCACCATGGCGTCGTAGTGACTGCCCCGACGATCGAAAAGGCGTTTGACGACCTTTATTATCTTGAACGTGCGGCTCAGGTGCAGACCTTGGCGAAGATGCACTGCAGACCGTTGCGTTCTATTCCGCAGCAGACTGTCGAGCAGACCGCTCGCCAGATAAATGAGGAGAGCGACCTAACGCAGGTTCAGGCGCATTTCAGCGCGATCAAACGCATATTAGACCGCGACAACCCTGGCTGGCGTGATTGAGAACTAGCGCGATCTCGCAAGAAGCCTATTGTCGCTGGATCAAAAGCAACTGACTTCGCTACGAAACCGCACCGACCCGCTTGATCCGAGTTTTTCTGACGACACCTTGATAAGAGTGTATGAGAATTGGTGTGCGACTGCGTGCAAAAATGGAGCTTGAAATGGCCGCTATTAGCCCCCCGGTTTGTGATTTTGGACTACCTGCGCCAGACTTCGTTTTGCCCGGCACGGATGGGAAAATGTATGGACTTGCCGATTTAAAAGGCGCCAATGGAACATTGGTGATGTTCATTTGCAATCATTGCCCATACGTTTTGGCGATACTGGCCAAGATAATCCGTGACAGCTCAGACTTGATCGCTTTTGGTGTCGGTGTTGTCGCAATATGTTCGAATGACGCTCAAAAGCATCCATCCGACAGTTTTGAGAACATGAAGCTAATGGCTTTAAAACATTCCTTTCCCTTCCATTATCTGCATGACGAGAACCAGTCTGTTGCCAAAGCTTTTGGAGCAACATGCACTCCGGATTTCTTCGGCTACAATGCTGAGCTTGAATTACAATATCGGGGTCGCTTGGACGCAACGCGCATGACACCTGGACAGCAAGATCTTCCACGCGAATTATACGAAGCTATGAGGCAAGTCGCAGAGACTGGTCAGGGTCCCAAAGAGCAAACGCAATCCATTGGCTGCTCAATCAAATGGAAATAGTACGAGTGATCGGGACCGCCGCTCCGAGCCGACGTTCGCCGCACTCTGCTTGAACGACGGCCTTGCGGACAAAGCCGCCGTTTAAGTCATTTATTGAATTAGATAGTTTTAGCCTAATTGAGGCAAAACACTCGAATTGGCAACATGACTGACTAAAGGTTAGTTGCTTACTTTCAAACATGCCAAGGCTTCATCAAATGCGTCTACAATCGCGCTGCATTTCATTGAGACGACCTGAGTGTATTGGCCGCTGAAATAGGTTTGGATAGTTTACTGCAGTATCGACGTTGCAGATGTAAACCAAACTGTTTTTAGTAATTTAATGATTTAGCGCGATTGGCGCCGCAAATGGAGATTGAGATGTTCACCAAAGACGACCAAGCGCTGATTGATGTTTGGGAAGCCCATACCGCAAGCGAATTCGCCCACAAGGACGCCGACAAAGCAATCGCAACCATGACTGACAATCCTGTTCTAATACATGTTCCAGTGAACACGGGAGCAACTGGCCGCGAAGCTTTGAGGAAATTCTATGCCGAAGTATTCATACCGCAGCTTCCGGAAGATGCGGAACTAGAGGTCATCACGAGAACGGTCGGACAAAACCGTATTGTGGATGAATTCATCCTCCATCTGACACATTCATTGCGCATGGATTGGTTTGTCCCCGGTGTCGAAGCCACAGGCCTGCGTCTTGCCGTGCCGCACGTAGGCATCATTCATTTTGAGGACGGTTTAATCGCGTCCGAACACATTTACTGGGACCAAGCCACCGTTCTTCGTCAACTTT
>NZ_WQHX01000012.1 GCF_013035425.1 Ruegeria arenilitoris
CAATTGCTTAACGTCTTCACATCGTCAGCCTCATAACCTGAAGGTCTGAAAAAAACAACCACTTAATGGTCAATTTTCAATTCTGTGCGGAGAGCAACTAGATCGCGTAGAAAATTTGTTCCTGGTCGAACTTGGAAAGAACAAAGTCCTGCTGAAGTTGTCATTGCGGCTAGCAAGATGTCGTCGGCAGGGTCTTTGTTCCCTGCTTTTATTGTTTTTTCGTTGTCTGTTTATGTTTTTTTACTTTTGAATTTATGGGTGGTATGCTTTTGGTTCTGTTTGTGCACTCAAAACACAATTCATTCCTTACTTGATTTAGGCCTCTATTCTCTCGGGTTCCGGACAATAAAGTTGGTGCGGGTCTACCAAGCTTAGGTGTCAATGAAAGGCTTGGAAAACAAATTGAATTTGATTTATCCAGCTCAGGGAATGCTACTCTAGGGAGTTCATGCATGTGGCGAGTAGTGGTTATTAATTGTTTGCTGCTAGGGATCGCGTTCTTGGTTGCCGAGCTTATTTTTGGCACGTGGTTTTCGGATCAACACGCTTTGATGAAATTTACGAAGCTTCGAAACTACGAAAAAGTACAAGAAAACCCAATTCATGTAGGAAAACCGACTGTAACATATTCTCGCGACAATTATGGTTTTCGTGGTCTTGAAGGTGATGTGTCCGACATTGACATTTTAACAGTTGGCGGTTCAACAACCGATCAACGCTGGGTCGATAACTCACAAACTTATCAAGCTGTCATGCGGGATTTGTTTGCTGCGTCCGGGCAGTCTGTTTCAATCGTCAACGCGGGTATTGATGGTCAATCTACATTCGGTCACATTGCGAATTTCTCATCTTGGTTCAATGAGATCCCAAATTTAGATGCGCGTTACGTTTTGTACTATGTAGGAATTAACGACCTACTAATATCTCAGCCTACGGACACATACGACGTGGTGGCGCTGGAAGACAATGCTTACAACAATCTTAAAGCGACGATCAAAACTAAGTCGGTTTTCTATCAACTTTATCGGGTCGTTAAGTCAGCTTTCGCTGAAGAACATTCACTAAACGAATTGAATCGAACAAACATTGCCGATCGTGAACCTCTTGTCACAGAGCCAAAAATATCCGCTCCTTTGGACGTTGTTTTTGGACCTTCACTCGAAAGTTATACTGATCGTATTTCTGAGCTAGCCAAGTTGACCCGTGATTTCGGTGCGGAACCAATATTCGTTACCCAGAGAAGCGCCCGTTGGACCCGCCGCAATGGCCAGATAGCAGGTATTGCGGAATATCAACCCGATTTTTTTGAGTTGGTTCGTCAGCAATTGCCCAAGGAGTATCAAAATTTGAACGGGGTTGACTTTTATCGGTTTGAACGCGCCCTTGCAGACGCTCAAATGGCTGCATGTGAAAACGTAGATGCCATTTGCTTGGACCTTATGGCCGAGATCGATTTTGATCTTGCATCCGATTTCTATGACCCGATTCACACCAGTGCGACAGGTTCACAAGCAATAGGCGAGTATCTTTATTCCAGGCTTGGCAATCTCGAACTTGGCGATTGAGCTGCTCACAATCATTCTGAGGGAAAATTTATCAAGGATCGAGTGGTCTTGGCTTCTTGGTCAATCGGGTATTAGAGGTTAATCCGCCATCGACTCTTCTGGGAATGTGCCCAGGACTTTCAATCGCGGCATCAGTCGGGTTCTGGCCCTGCGCGAAAGTATTTCCAAAAACAATAGTTATTCGCTTCGCGCAATATTTGAGTTGAAATCACCGCTATGAAAGCAAGAAAGGCCGCTCTCAAGCGAACGGCCTTTTTTCACTGTCTCTCTCTAAAGAGATTTAGGCGGTAAGAGCCGCCTGAGCTTTGGCAACGATCGCGCCGAACGCTTCCGGTTCGTGCACGGCCAGATCTGCCAGAACTTTACGATCCACTTCAATGCCGGCAAGGTTCAGGCCATTGATGAAGCGTGAATAGGTTAGTGCCTCGTCATGCGAACGCACGGCCGCGTTGATACGTTGAATCCACAACGCGCGGAAGTTGCGCTTGCGGTTCTTGCGGTCACGGGTCGCGTATTGGTTGGCTTTGTCGACGGCCTGAGTCGCAACTTTAAAGTTGCTTTTGCGACGACCATAGTAACCTTTGGCAGACTTAATGATCTTTTTGTGACGAGCGTGAGTTACGGTTCCACCTTTAACGCGGGACATTTCTGAATCTCCTCTTAGCGGTCGTAGGGCATGTAGCCCTTGACGATCTTGGCGTCGGGGGCGGAGAGAGTGGTGGTGCCACGGGCGTCGCGGATAAATTTCTTAGTCCGCTTGATCATGCCATGACGTTTGCCAGCTTGAGCCGACATCACTTTACCGGTCGCTGTCACCTTGAAGCGCTTTTTGGCGCTCGATTTGGTCTTCATCTTGGGCATTTCCGTCTCCTATCTTCGGGTTCGGTATATAACGCGACTCGGCATGCCACATCGGCCGGTCACGCAATCAGAAGCGCCGTTTACGCAAGTTTTGATAAAGAGGCAAGGGGGTTTTGACCGGAAACTTTGCTTTTGGCAGAGGTGTCAGGTTCCGAGGCGACAAAGGTCGCCCCGGTGCTTTCATTCAGTGACCGAATTTCCGGATTTCGCCACTCCTAAGCCGCTCCGCGTAGGAACTCAGTTCTTGGCGAACAACCTTCATCAGGAAGTAGAGCGCGAAGACATTCACAACGGCCATAGCAAAGATCGCCGCATCCGAGAAATCGATGACAGGGCCAAGATTGGCTGCTGCACCGATGACGACAAAAATGCAGAAGATGATCTTGAACACCAACTCCTTGGTCGCGCCTTCGCCAAACAGATAGGTCCACGCCTTTAGGCCGTAGTATGACCAGCTGATCATGGTCGAAAAAGCAAACAGAACCACGGCGACCGCCAAAACGTATGGGAACCAACCGAATGCACTTGCAAAAGCGGCCGAGGTTAAGCTGACGCCAGAGTTTCCGTCGACTGTAGCGACAGCTGTACCTTCCTCGTTCAACATATACATGCCCGTTTCGGGGTCGATGACCAGCTGCTGTGTGATGATGATTACCAAAGCGGTCATAGTACAAATCACGACTGTATCGATAAACGGTTCCAGCAGGGACACAAACCCTTCGGTGATCGGCTCTTTTGTACGCACGGCTGAGTGGGCAATGGCCGCGGAACCAACCCCAGCTTCGTTCGAAAACGCAGCACGACGGAAACCTTGTATCAACGCACCGACCATGCCACCAGCGACGCCTAGCCCGGTAAACGCACCCGCAAAGATTTGACCAAAGGCCCAGCCGATTTGATCGGCATGCATGATGATAATCACCAAGGCGGCCAAAACATACATAACACCCATGAACGGTACGACCTTTTCAGTCACGCGCGCGATGGATTTCAGACCGCCTACGATTACAGCAAATACAATGCCGGCAAAAACCAAGCCAGTGATCCAGCCGGGAAAGTCCCCGGTGATACCCGCTATCTGCTGGTGGGCTTGATTGGCCTGGAACATATTGCCCCCGCCCAAGGCACCCAGAATACAGAAGATCGAGAACAACACCGCCAAGATTTTGCCTCCCGGCAGGCCGAGTTCGTTGAACCCTTTGGACATGTAATACATCGGGCCACCAGAGACGGTGCCGTCGTCGTATTCATTGCGGTATTTCACGCCGAGCGTACATTCAGTGAATTTAGAGGCCATGCCCAGAAGACCCGCAACGATCATCCAGAACGTCGCGCCCGGCCCACCGATACCTACGGCAACGGCTACACCAGCTATGTTCCCCAGTCCGACCGTACCAGACAGCGCGGTCGCCAGCGCCTGAAAATGGCTTACCTCACCTGCATCGTTTGGGTCAGAGTAATCGCCCTTAACCAAGCTTACCGCGTGGCCGAAAAACCTAAATTGAACAAATGCGAAATACAGTGAAAACACAGTTGCAGCGATAACCAGCCACATCACGATCCATGGAACGCTCGTCCCTGGGAACGGTGCAAAGATAAAACTGACAAAAGGGCCGGTGAAATCCGAAAATGCCTGATTAATTTTTTCGTCAAGGCCAACGGCTTCTTGAGCTGCAGCTGCGTTGGCTAATAGGCCCGTTGCAAGACCGGAAACGCCAAGTTTTTTTGAAATTATCATTGTTGCCCCTCCTCAATTTACGACCGTGACTGGCACGTCGGCATGCATCACCAGATATTGGGTCGAACTGCCAAATAGCCGCTTTTTGATACCGTCTGCAGATGCGCGGCCAACTATGATTTGCGATCCATCGTTTTCCACGGTTATGGCGTTCAAGGTTTCCGCTACATCCCCGTGGCGCACGATCCCGTAAGCGGCGAACCCTTCGGATTTCAAAGCTTGCACTGCGGGTTCTACGATCCGTGATGTCGCAAGTTCGATCTCTTCTTCGCGCCGCTTGTGGCGAAGCGCATTTTCTTCCGGGGTTTGGAAGGTGAAAGGGGACCACTCGATTACGTAGACGACCAACAGTTCGCAGGCGCCGATCCTTCCTGCCAAATCCTTGGCAAAGGCAATCGCGCGCTCTCCGTTTTCGGTGCCGTCCAGTCCTATGACAATTTTCGTTGTCATTTCGTTCCTCCGATTTTGCTTTTGTGTGTCGGTGAAGATGTACCGACCTGGCAACCCGAACCTGGAACTGATCTGAGGGCTGCTGCCAAAAAGGTATCAGATTTATTCGCCAGGTGATTAATTTTTTGGCACTTTCTTAGGGGTTGGGGAATTTTTACTGAAAAAACAATTGCTTTTGAATAATGTAAAACCCGCCAAACAAAGCGTCTGGCGAGTTCGTAGCCTAACTAGCTCCGTGCTTTTTCGATCCGAAAGACGCGATTTATTCTGGGTCGGTACTGTAAATCAGCCGCTCATCGCAAGGTGCAACACGCAAGATATTCGTACTGCCCGGTACATTGAAAGGCACACCTGCGGTCACAACAATCTGATCAGTTTCACCGGCAAATCCGCCGGCGCGTGCAGCGCGGGCGGCATTGACTACGGCGCTTTTGAAACGCTCCAGCACTGGCGTCATTACGCAATTGCAACCCCAGGACAGACACAAACGCCGCGCTGTGCCGGTCAAAGAAGTCATCGCGATGATGGGGACACCGGGCCGCTCACGAGCGGTCAGCAACGCCGTTGTACCGCTTTGGGTGAAGCAACAAATCGCTTTAATATCAGTTTTTTCAGCAATCTCACGCGCGGCTGCCACGATGCCGTCTGCAACCGTGGTGCCCTTGGCGGTGCGTGACGCGGCAATGATCTGGTCATAGGTAGGGTCAGCTTCGACCTCTATGGCGACTTTGTTCATTGTTTGAACGGCTTCAACTGGATACGAACCAGCAGCCGATTCCGCGCTGAGCATGATAGCGTCCGTGCCTTCATAGATTGCGGTAGCAACATCCGAAACTTCGGCGCGCGTGGGCATCGGGCTTTCGATCATGCTCTCCAGCATCTGGGTTGCCACAATGACGGGCTTGGCCGCGGCACGCGTGCGGCGCACCAGCCGTTTTTGGATCGGCGGCACTGCTGACACTGGCAATTCAACGCCCAAGTCTCCGCGGGCGACCATGATACCGTCTGACGCATCAAGAATTTCTTCGAATGCCTCAATCGCGGCGGGCTTTTCTATCTTGGATAAAATCGCGGCGCGTCCGTCGGCCAACGCGCGAGCTTCGAACACATCTTTAGCGCGTTGTACGAAGCTAAGCGCCAGCCAGTCCACTCCCAGCTGGCAGACAAATTCCAGATCTTCCCTGTCCTTCTCCGACAAAGCGGCCAGTGGCAAAACCACATCTGGTACGTTCACGCCCTTGCGATTGGAAATTGCGCCGCCCACCTCGACCTCACAGTTTGCGAAGTCTGGGCCGCACTCCTGTACGATGAGGCGAATCTTGCCATCATTAACCAGCAAGCGCGAACCTGTTTCTAGAGCTGCAAAAATTTCGGGGTGGGGCAGGCAAACCCGGTTGATATCTCCGGCCTCGGGGTCGAGGTCCAGCCTAAAACTGGCACCTTCTTCCAGTTCTTCTACGTCATTGGCAAACACGCCAACGCGCAGCTTTGGGCCCTGCAGGTCGGCCAGAATCGCGATTGGGCTGTCCAGATCATTCTCAACTTGCCGAATGATGCGGTGGCGCTCGCGTATTTCATCGTGGCTGCCGTGGCTCATGTTCAGGCGAAATACGTCAGCGCCTGCTTCGTGCAGGGCGCGTATCGTATCGTAGTCGTTTGACGCCGGACCAAGCGTCGCCACAATTTTAACATTTCTCAGGCGTCGCATTAGTCTTGCTCTCCTCAATCACTCGATGTTACCGCAAACAGTGCTCGGATTGCTTATTGCGCAATTCCCTTTCCGAGGCAACTGCCCTACACCTGCGGCAAACTAGATGACAGGCTCATGACATACACCCCATTTTTTGTGCACGGCGCAGATCGTCCATCACGCTGGTTGATTACCTGCGATCACGCCACCAATACTGTACCGCCTGAAATAAATGGTGGTGATCTGGGACTGCCACGCGAAGATATGGAGCGTCACATCGCCTACGACGTGGGCGCGTATGAAGTTTCCAAACACTTGGGCGAGATTTTGAACGCGCCTGTGATCGCGGCCAATTTCTCGCGCCTCGTTATCGACCCGAACAGGGGGGAAGACGATCCGACGCTGCTAATGAAGTTATACGACGGTTCAATCATTCCCGGAAATCGCAATGCTGACGAGATAGAGCGCGAACGCCGCCTGAACATGTGCTATCGCCCTTACCATGAAGAACTTGAGCGTCTGGCTGGCTTGCCGCACGCGGTGATCGTGTCGATGCATTCCTTCACTAGGCAATTGCGTGGTCGAGAGCCGCGCCCTTGGCATGTCGGCGTGTTGCACACACCGGACGAGCGATTTTCACGTCCACTTATCGACAGGTTGGCGGCCGAGGGCGATCTATGTGTCGGCGTGAACGAGCCCTACACCGGAGTTTTGCCTGGCGACGCAATCGACAGACATTGCACTGCACACGGGCGCCCGAATGCTCTGATCGAGTTGCGTAACGACCTGATCGCCGATCACGCCGGGCAACGGGATTGGGCTGAACGGATGGCCGTGATCCTACAAGACGCGTTGGTTGACAGCGGCTTGTAACTGCGACGGTTTTCCTAACTTTCATAATTGTGGGGCTTTTTTTTAACTCTTATATATTGGGAAAGGAGGCGACTATGTCTCAGGAGTTTCTTTCAGCCGTGTTCGGTTGGATGGCTGTGCTGAACGTCGCGGTTCTACTGTTCACCACATTGATGATGTTGTTACTGCAAGACCAGATCGCCGACATTCACGGCAGGATTTTCCAGATGGAGCGTCCGGATGTGAAGCGAGCGTATTTTCGGTACCTTGCTAACTATAAAGTTCTGACCCTTATTTTTTGCATCGTGCCATGGCTGGCCTTGCAACTTGCCTGACATGCCGTTTGTTGAAACATCGCCTTTGGGCCGCTAGGTCAGGTATAGTATACAACTCTGTCGTCGGGAGCCGGACCATGAACAATCAAACCGAAATCGAACTTCAGGCCGCTGCATTTCGCCGCCTGCAAAAGCACCTGATGCAAGACCGTACCGATGTTCAAAACATTGATATGATGAATTTAGCCGGGTTCTGCCGCAATTGTCTGTCTCGCTGGTATCAGGAAGCGGCCAACGAAAAAGGCATCGAGATGGGGAAGGATGAAGCCCGAGAGGTTTTCTATGGCATGACCATGGATGAATGGAAAGCTAACTATCAAACCGAGGCAAGCCCTGAAAAGCAGGCAGAGTTCAAAGTCGCATTTGAAGAGAATGTTGGTAAAAAGGACTAAATTTCGACATCGGCAATTAACACGGCCCGCCTATTAAGCGGGCCTTTGATTTGCCTTTTTTAGATGGCTGCCTTTCGGCTTTCATCCAAATAGATTTCACGAAGTCTTTTGGCTATTGGCCCCGGCGAGCCATCGCCTAGTTGCACTCCGTCGATCTCGATAACCGGCATCACGAACGCGCTGGCCGAAGTGGTGAAAGCTTCATCCGCTTCTTTGGCTTCATCAATTGTAAATAGGCGTTCTTCGACTTCCATCTGCGCTTCAGCCGCCATTCGAAGGACCGCCTTGCGGGTTATGCCGTGCAGAATCTCGTTGGACAACGGCCGCGTTATGATTTTTCCACCTTTGACAAAGTATGCGTTGTTACTGGTGCCTTCGGTCACATGGCCATCTTCAATCATCCAGGCGTCGTCACAGCCAGCGGCTTTGGCCATCATCTTGCCAAGAGAGGGATAAAGCAGCTGCGTCGTCTTGATATCGCGACGTCCCCACCGAATGTCATCGATTGAGATAACTTTGGCGCCCTTCCTCGCGGCAGGGCTGTCTGCCAATCCCGGTTTGTTCTGAGTAAACAGCACAAGAGTTGGTTTTGTATCTGCGGGCGGGAAAACAAAGTCCCGATCACCGTCGCTGCCGCGGGTCACCTGAAGGTAAACCAAGCCTTCCTCGATGCCGTTCATTTCGACTAGATTGCGGTGAATTTCCAGCAACTCTTCTTTTGTGCATGGCTCGGCCATATGGAGTTCGTCCAAAGACCTCTTCAAGCGCACGGCATGACCATCGAAATCGATAAGTTTGCTGTCTAAAACACTGGTGACTTCGTAGACCGCATCGGCCATCAAAAATCCGCGGTCAAAGATTGAAATCTTGGCTTCGGTTTCGGGCAGGTATTCACCATTCACAAATACGGTTCGGTTCATGTTTGTCTCCTCAACCCCAGAGATCCGCTTCAGGCGGGTGAACTCCGGCGTTGTCAAAAGTTAGTGGTCTGGCGCGGTCTTCGGCCAGAAGTAACGGGCCGTCAAGGTCCGTTACCATCGCGCCCTGCGCCACTAACGTGGCAGGAGCCATCGCCAAAGAACTGCCTACCATACATCCGACCATGATATCGTACCCTTCGGCTAGGGCCGCCTTGCGTAGTTCAAGCGCCTCTGTCAGGCCACCGGTTTTGTCCAGCTTGATATTAACTACATCATATTTCCCTTTTAGACCGGGCAAGCTGACCCTGTCGTGACAGGACTCGTCGGCACAGACCGGCACTGGGCGGTTCATGCCGATCAAGGCATCGTCTGCGTCGGCAGGCAGCGGTTGTTCAACTAAGGCCACGCCCAGTCTTAGAAGATGTGGCGCAAGATCAGCGTAAACTTCAGCAGACCAGCCTTCATTTGCATCCACGATGATCTTTGCATTTGGCGCGCCAGCGCGAACAGCCTCCAATCGCGGCATATCATCAGGCGTTCCCAGCTTGATCTTGAGCAGTGGTCGATGGGCGTTTTTGGCTGCCTGTTCTCGCATTGCCTGTGGCGTGTCCAAGGACAAAGTGTAGGCCGTGATCTCTGGCCCGGGCGTGGGCAATCCAGCCAGTTCCCAGGCGCGTTTTCCTGCCCGTTTGGATTCAAGATCCCACAAAGCGCAGTCGACGGCATTCCGGGCAGCCCCTGCTGGTAAAAGCTCCATCAGAGAATGACGGTCATACTCCTGCGGTAAGCCGGAGATTTGGGCTGTTACAGATTCGAGCGTCTCATCGTAACGCGAATATGGTACGCATTCGCCCCAACCTTTATGCGTGCCGTCGGAAATCTGAACAGTCAGCACTTTGGCCTCTGTGCGAGAACCACGCGAGATGGTGAAAACCTGCGCCAGCCGAAAAACGTCCTGAGTAACTTCTAGCTGCACACAGAAACTCCTTCAAAATTGTTTGATTATGCAGATGGCGAGCATCCCCGGCTCTAGCAGCGAGTTTTGATCACAGCGCAGCCAGTGCGTCCACTAACTTACCCGAACCAAAGCGGAATGGGTCGGTGGCTGGCAGACCCATATCTGCCTCGATCGCTGCTAGATAGGTTTTGGCGTCATCTTCGCTCATGTTCTGAGTATTTACTGAAACCCCGACGACCTGGCAGTCGGGATTTGCAACGCGTGCCAAGTGAAGCGCGGTGTCGCGCAGCGCCTCCAGCGTTGGCAATTGGTAGCCGGGAAGCCCGCGCATATGTTCACGTGTGGGTTCATGAGAGAGGATCAATGCATCGGGCTGACCACCATGGACTAGCGCCATCGTGACGCCCGAGTAAGAGACATGAAACAATGAACCCTGTCCTTCTATCAGGTCCCAGTGGTCTTCGTCGTTGTCCGGTGTCAGCCATTCAACCGATCCCGCCATAAAGTCGGCTACGACTGCATCTAGCGGCACACCGTCGCCTGTAATCAGGATACCGGTCTGGCCAGTGGCGCGGAACGTTGCTTTCATACCACGATTTCTCATCTCGGCTTCCATAGCCATCGCCGTGTACATCTTTCCAACCGAGCAATCAGTCCCGACAGCGAGGCAGCGTTTGCCTTTGCGCTTGATTCCATTGGCGATTGGATAGTCGACATCTGGAACCCGCACATCATGCAGTTTGCGGCCGGTTGCCTCGGCTACCGCTGCCAAATCAGCTTCATCCCGCAACAAGTTGTGCAAGCCAGATGCAAGATCGAAACCTTCTTCCAGCGCAGTCACCAGAACCTTTTTCCATTCCTGGCTTATGACGCCGCCGCGATTGGCGACCCCGATCACCAATGTCTTGGCTCCTGCTTCGCGAGCTTCAGTAAGACTCATGTCCTTTAGGCCCAAATCGGCCTTGCAACCTTCCATGCGGAATTGTCCGACTGCGTTTTCTGGTCGCCAATCTTTGATGCCTATTGCAACTTTGGCCGCCAGTTGGTCGGGCGCGTCACCCAAAAACAACAGATATGGTGTCTCGATCATCGCGCGTCACTCCTTTGATTCCGGCTAAAACTAAAGAAGAATTTCAGCGAGAGCTTCTTAAATTCAGCGCCAAAATGGGTATTTGTTGGGAGAATATCGCAAGAAATGAAGAATACCCGCAAGAATGTTCGAACTCCTCAAGCTGGATGATGTCTGATTGCCTTCCGATCCATCAGATTCACAAATTCTGCGCTCGCATTGCCGCAGGTGCACAATGATGCTTGCGCATGGCTGCGCAATTTAATACCCAACTGCAGACGAAAATCGTAATTTCATTGCTTGCACGAGGCCCAAATGAGTTTTCGCATACAACCAGCTGCACCGGCCCGTCCCAATCGTTGTCAATTGTTCGGCCCTGGTTCTAACACAAAGCTGTTCCCGAAAATGGCTGCTTCTGCAGCAGACGTAATAAACCTGGATCTCGAAGATTCCGTGGCACCGTCCGACAAGGATGTTGCTCGTGCAAACGTTATCGAGGCGTTGAAAACCGTTGATTGGGGCGGGAAATATATGTCCTTACGTATCAATGGGTTGGACACACCCTATTGGTATCGCGATGTTGTAGGTGTGCTGGAACAGGCGGGTAATCGGTTGGATCAAATTATGATCCCAAAGGTAGGTTGTGCCGCGGATGTCTATGCCGTCGATGCACTCGTCACCGCGGTCGAGCGTGCCTCGGGGCGAACCAAACCGATAACGTTCGAGGTTATCATAGAGTCCGCGGCTGGAATCGCCCATGTCGAAGAGATCGCAGCCTCATCTCCGCGTCTTCAGGCGATGAGTTTAGGCGCCGCCGACTTTGCGGCCTCTATGGGAATGCAGACAACTGGTATCGGCGGCACGCAGGAAAACTATTACATGCTACGCGATGGCGAAAAGCATTGGTCAGATCCGTGGCACTGGGCTCAGGCAGCTATTGTCGCGGCGTGTCGCACCCACGGTGTTTTGCCCGTCGATGGACCATTCGGTGACTTTTCTGACGATGAAGGATACATCGCTCAAGCAAAACGGTCAGCAACTTTGGGCATGGTTGGAAAATGGGCTATTCACCCTAAACAGATCGCACTTGCCAATCAGGTGTTCACCCCGTCAAAGGAAGCGGTGTCCGAAGCACGCGAAATTCTGGCTGCAATGGAACAGGCTAAAGCAAATGGCGAAGGCGCAACCGTTTACAAAGGTCGACTTGTCGACATTGCTTCGATCAAGCAGGCCGAGGTGATCGTGGCGCAAGCCGAACTTATTGCGGCGGGCAGTTAAATAAAAGAGGCGCTCGTTCGAGCGCCTCTTTTTTCGGCGGGTAATTGGGCCTAGCGTCCAAATACGTTATTCGGTGTCCACGTAATTCGTCCGCCTTTTTTCCCGGACTTCATCATAAGACAAGAGGTGCCGTATTTCTGGAAATAACTTATCCTAAGCTGGTACCAACCGGCTTGGGGGACTTCGACTTCGGTTCGCTGGTTGGCTTCACATGGCTGACGCCCGTTGACATATCCGATCTGCTGTCCGCCGATCCAAGCGTCTATGCCGTCATTTGACCAAGTTTCCAGTTCGTAAATGCCGGGGGAGTCGAACTTCATATACCCTGTAATTTCAGCTGCGACATTGAAAGCCTGATTATAGGTAAGAACCGGATCGCCTTCGTTTGTGTCGCGATAATCCAACCCACGCAAAGGCTGACCGGGTTTGGCCTTTTTTAATAAACTTTTAACTTTTGAGAGGTTTTGAATTTTGCGCGGTGGGTTTCCTTCCCACGCGTATTTGACGTTTAGGCCAGCTTTGGCATTTGGTTGCGGGCTTGCCGGTTGCAGTCTCAGCGGGGCTGCCAGCGCGGCTGCTGAAAACATCGCTATGCAAGCAGCGAATGCTCCGGTTCGGGCAAGTTTCATATCATTCTCCCTGAGTTATCGCCTCATTCAGTACTTCCACACTTTGGGCAATTTATCTTCGAAGACACTATTCTCTGATAAATCAGGTCGCAAGAGATACAAAAATCACAATTTGTGCATTAAGCTCGCATGTCTTTCGGTGATCCCATGACCACATAAGACGTGATCGAGGTGACATGAGGAAGGGTTCCCAGAACTTCGGTATGAAATGTCTTGTACGCCGGCAGGTCCGCGCATTCGACACGCAACAGGTATTCAATGGTGCCTGTTATGTTGTGGCATTCGACCACTTCAGGCGACCGTTGCAAAGCCCGTTCGAATCCCTCTTGGGCGGATTTAGTATGCTCGCCAAGCCCCACGCCAATATATGCAACGAACCCGACGCCGAGCGCAGCAGGATTTAACACGGCGCGATAGCCAGATATTACACCTGTCCGTTCAAGTTCCTGCACACGGCGCAGGCAGGCCGATGGAGACAAACCAACGCGGTCTGCAAGCTCCAGATTGCTAATCCGACCGTCACGCGTAAGCTCTTGCAATATTTTTTGGTTTGTCTTGTCAATTTTCGTCATTTGTTGCGATTTCTATCCGTATTTGCACGAAAACGCAATTTCATGCGCTCAGTTCGATGTAATAATCGAAACATGACTTACGATATCCTTGTGGCGCTGATCGTATTTGCCTTTGTCTCCTCAATTACCCCGGGGCCGAACAATCTGATGTTGATGGCGTCCGGCGCGAATTTCGGATTTCGGAGAACGGTTCCGCACATGCTGGGAATTGGCTTGGGTTTCACGTTTATGGTCCTGCTGGTCGGAGCGGGATTGGTGCAAGTTTTTGATCAGTTTCCGTTAAGTTACAGCGCCTTGAAGATCGCCTCGGTATTTTATCTGCTTTATCTAGCGTGGAAGATTGCAAACGCCGCTCCGGTGCAGCGAGGAGAAAGCCAAGGCACGCCGATGACCTTTTTTCAGGCCGCCGCTTTTCAGTGGGTTAATCCCAAGGCGTGGGCAATGGCTCTTACGGCAACTACGGCTTACACGCCAAATCAAACGCTGGGCGCAATTGTTGTTGTCGCTCTAGTGTTTGGGCTTGTTAATCTACCTTCGGTCAGCACTTGGACTGTTTTGGGTCAACAAATGGCGCGGGTTCTGACCAATCCACGGCGGCTTGTCGTTTTCAACTGGACGATGGCTGCGCTTCTGGTTGCGTCTTTGTATCCGGTGCTTTGGCCTAGCTGAATCGACCCTGCGGAGGACTGGTTTCCACCAGCACTCCTTTTGTTATTGCGTTCCCCGGTTCGTACAGAATATTCTCAGCGCCCTCTGCACTGAGACCCAAAGCCCTCAATAATTTCCGCCTCTATTTTTGTTGTCCCTTGGAACACCCAAATTCCATCACCACAAATCTTGCTGAGTTGCATCTGGGGTAACCTCGGGTCATATAGCAAGGAACTTTCTCGTTGAGAGGCGACATGACTCAGTATCTGGATTTCGAAAAACCGTTAGCCGAAATCGAAGGCAAGGCCGAAGAACTGCGTGCCCTTGCTCGGGCAAACGAAGAAATGGATGTGGCTGAAGAGGCCGCAGCGCTAGATGCCAAAGCTGCCAAACTTTTGGATGAATTGTACAACGACCTGACGCCTTGGCGGAAATGTCAGGTGGCGCGTCATCCTGAACGGCCTCATTGCAAAGATTACGTGGAAGAACTGTTTACCGAGTTCACACCCTTGGCTGGTGATCGCAACTTTGCCGACGATCTTGCAGTTATTGGCGGTTTGGCGCGTTTTAATGATCAGCCGGTGATGGTGATCGGACACGAAAAGGGTTCGGATACCAAATCGCGAATCGAGCGTAATTTTGGAATGGCCCGTCCCGAAGGATACCGCAAAGCTGTGCGCCTAATGGAAATGGCAGGTCGGTTTGGTCTTCCGGTGATCACCTTGATTGACACTGCAGGAGCATATCCCGGAAAAGGCGCCGAAGAACGCGGACAGTCCGAGGCGATCGCCCGTTCGACCGAAATGTGCCTAAAGATCGGTGTTCCGCTGGTTTCTGTTATTATTGGTGAGGGCGGTTCGGGTGGCGCAGTAGCTTTTGCCACAGCCAACCGCGTGGCGATGCTCGAACATTCCGTGTATTCAGTGATCTCGCCCGAGGGGTGTGCTTCAATCCTGTGGAAAGACTCCGAAAAGATGCGCGAAGCTGCCGAGGCGCTTCGCCTGACGGCTCAGGATCTTTACAAGCTTGGCGTGTGCGACCGCATTATTTCTGAGCCTAAAGGCGGTGCTCACCGCGATCGCGCTGCGGCTTTCAAATCCGTTCGTGCCGCCATTGCTGCCATGCTTAAAGAGCTAAAAGGCAAAGATGCAAAGGCACTGATCAAGGATCGTCGCCAAAAATTCTTGGACATTGGCTCGAAGGGGCTGGCGGCCTAATCGTTTAGCCACCCAACCGACGCAGCAGTTCAACCGATGGCTTTCCGGTTACCGAAAGCCCATTTGCACGCTGATATGCGCTGATCGCTGCTTCGGAATTTTTGCCGATGACTCCGTCTGCGCCTTGGGTATCATAACCGGCAGAGGTTAAGCGGCGTTGTATTTCTTTGCGATCTTCAAGCGTAAGCCCAGTTTCATCAGGCCCAAACGAGGCCTGAAACGGTGCGCCACCAGAAATACGGTCAGATAAATGTCCGACGCCAATCGCATAGCTGTCCGAATTGTTATAGCGCTTAATTACTTGAAAATTTCGGAAAACGGCAATCCGTGGGCCAGGATTTTGCGGCTGTAATACCGCAACAGGAGTGCCAGAATTGGCGGCTGCCGAACCGACTTCACCACCCCACGGTTGCCCGCGCACCCATCCGGCGCGAGAAAGGTATGCTGCGGTTGAGGCCAGCGAGTCCGTCGGGTCATCAGACCAAATGTCGCGTCGCCCATCCCCAGTAAAGTCGACAGCGTAAGCCAGATAAGATGTTGGGATGAATTGAGTATGTCCCATCGCCCCGGCCCAGCTGCCGGTCATATTATCCGGAGTGGTGTCTCCGTTTTGAAGGATTTTCATTGCGGCAATCAACTGGCTTTCAAAAAACTGTCCGCGCCGCCCATCGTAAGCCAAGGTTGAAAGGGCCGAGACAACGGGTACGTCTCCCCGGCGTGAACCATATCGACTTTCTAGCCCCCAAACGGCGACGATGACGTCCTTATCTACGCCGTACTGCGCTTCGATCTGTGAAAGAGTGCCGTTATACCGCTGCAACATCTGTTTGCCGGTGCTGATACGTTCGTCTGACGCAGCAATCGCAAGATAATCTTCCAAAGAGCGTTTGAATTCGACCTGATTACGGTCCCGCTCAATGACGCCCGGCAGATATCCTGCACCCTGGAAAGCCCGGTTTATCGTTGTCTGTGAAATTCCCTGAGACGCCGCGCGCCCCTTGAAGTTGGCAACCCAGGAATCCCATCCTGCATTCGGTACGGCACGCATCCGTGTCGCCGGTGCGCTGCTTGGTGCGTTGCTGCTGGAACATGCCGTCAGAATGGTCGCCCCAAGCCCCATTGAAAAAACCCGTCGATCAATCATGATTCAAATCTGCTCTTATTGGTGATTTGCTCCAAGACTACAGCAGGACGTCAGTCCAAACCAGCAATTGGGTCATGTCATCCGCAAAGAAATCGTCATGGGCAATAAGCTGCTCAGGTCACCAGCAGACGCAAACCTTGTGTCACATCCGAGCGGACGGCCAGTCTGAGTCCCGGTTCATCCCCGGCCTTCAAAGCCGCGATAATCAATTTGTGGTAGTGAGGAGGATCTGTACGACGTAGGCGACCATACAACGCGCGCATGGTTGGACCAAGTTGCAGCCATACGGTTTCTGCAATCGCCAGCATCGCCGGGGCCTGCGCACGTAAATAAAGTGTGCGATGGAATTCAAGATTAGTCCGGATGTACCCGACGGCGTCGCGTTTGGTTACCATTTCCGCGACGGACATATTGATGCTTTGTAAACGATCGATCAACGCAATGTGCGCCCGAGGCAGCGCGCGGCTTGCCAGTTCAACCTCGATCAGTGCGCGCAAGGCGGCCAGTTCTTCTATACGGTCATTGCTCAGCTCTGGCGTTGAAACGCGACCAGAAGAGGACAAAGTCAAGGCACCTTCGGCGGCCAAACGACGGACAGCCTCGCGCGCGGGGGTCATGGACACGCCGAATTCTTTACCGATACCGCGCAATGTCAGCGCTTGGCCAGGTGCTATTTCCCCGTGCAATATGCGCGATCGCAGAGCGCGGTAAACTCTGTCGTGCGTGGCAGTTTGGGATTCGGCAGGGCGCGCGGTCAACATTCCTTGTTGTGATCACAAATTTGCACAACGTCAAGCAGCGCGCCTCTCAAAGCGATACCGATGCAATTCGGCACCGTTATCCCTCAGCCACCGTCGCGGGTTCTTGTACGGACCAAAAAGCTGCTCGACGTTCTCCCAAAATGCAGGCGAATGGTTCATTTCGGCCAAATGGGCCACCTCATGCGCTGCAACGTAGTGCAAGACTTCTGGCGGAGCGAGGATCAACCGCCAGGAAAACATTAGCCCTCCGGCTGAACTGCACGAACCCCAGCGCGATCTGGTGTCGCGCAAGGTCAGAGTTGAGTATGATCGGCCGAGCATTGCGGAATAATCGTCGCAGGCGCTTGTGAACCGATCGCGGGCGAGTTCCTTGAAAAACCGTGCCAGACGACGCGCTTCCGCACCTTCGGGAACGGCGACTTCGTCAGGTCGCAATAGGACCCGGCGACCTGATACCGGTACGATTCGGCGCGGTGCCCCTTCGACGGGTATGGTCTGGCCAAACCGAACTTCTGCCGGCGTCGGCCTTTCCTCAAGATGCTGACGAATCCAGGCTTCTTTTTGTTGTGCAAAGTTTAGTGCTTCGGTCTCGGCGACAAATTGAGGGTAAGTCAGTGTAACCCGCCCGTCCAACTGAGAAATTCGCAAGCTTATCCGTCTGGCGCGAGACGATTTACGCAGTACAAGCGGTACTGAGGGCGTTCCGGGCAATGCGTGTCGCCCCATACTTTGCACTCCTTGGCTCAAAGGCTTTGACAGCGCCTGCCGCTTATGGCAGGTCACCTGAATCATTTATAAGATTCACCTGATATCAAGGGGATTTGATATGCCCAAGGAAGAATGGGGCGTGAAGCGCGTTTGCCCAACAACAGGCAAACGGTTTTATGACCTGAACAAGGACCCGATCGTTAGCCCATATACCGGCGAGATTGTGGAGCTTGAAACCGGCAAAAGCCGGATGATCGCCGCTGATGCAGAGGATGCTGCCTCGGTCAAGGCGCGTGAAGCGACCTCGGACGACGACCTGGTTCTAGACGATGATGATGATGTCGATGTTGAACTGGACGACGATCTGTTGGAAGAGGACGAAGACGACAACGTTTCGTTGGATGACATCAAAGATATGTCGTCTGAAGACGAATCCTGATTTCGGAACGAGGCGGCTTAGCCGCCTCTGATTCCGTGCATTCTGCAGGGTAGTATCTTTTTGCTTGTTTCGGATTTTTTGCTTGCGCTTGTCAGCGCCGTCTCATAAACGTCCGACACCGCAATTCGGTACCAAAATGGGGCCTTAGCTCAGTTGGGAGAGCGCTTGCATGGCATGCAAGAGGTCAGGGGTTCGACTCCCCTAGGCTCCACCAAAACCTAACAGAAAAACTAGATAGCAAGCATTAGAGTGGTGTGACACACAGGTGTGACACAAAATGAAGCTGCATGCGTATCTCTCACTGTCCGGACACGGCATCCATCGCTTCCGTTGGCTACCACCCAATACGAAACGAAATCTCCTACCAGGTGCATGACAATCAACTTGTTGCTCACCACTCGTCGTCCTAGATAACCGGTATCTATCGTCATACAACATGCATCATACGGCTACGCTTTAGAACGGTACGTTAGAATCCTTGGGATGAAGCACAGTAAACTGCTGAGGCACGCCTTGAGGGACTGCGAACAAACGCAGATGTTGGACTAAATGGATGCACCATGTTTCCAAAAATATTGGAGACCTAGGCACGAACGCAAAACGTGAAAAATTTCACTCACTTTTTCATAAACATACGAATTTTGCATCCGGGAAAAACTTGCGGTTAAGGGCGCGCTATCGACAGAAGTCTCGCGACAATCAAACGTAATCTAGTAGGACCGGGTACTTGCGAGTGCCTATCTGTAGAAGAGCTTACTCAATTGTAACGCAATGACCCTCTCGAACAACGCCGTGGTGAGGCCCATAGCAACCTTCTGCACCGTGTCCATGCCAGTCACCATTGTGATGCCTGCCCGTGCATGCGGCCATAGCTATCAGTACGGCCAAAAGCGTCACCGTTCTCTTGAAATTTTTTATGCAATGGCTCTCATCCATATGCGAGCCATCTTAATCGCAGTTTGGCAACCGACGCTTTGACGTAAGTCAACGCTCAACTGCAAAGTCGTCCAAACCACTGCAGCGATCATGTACGGCGTTATCGATGTTCAGCAGCACCACCAACTTCCACGAAGTCAGGATTAATCACGAAAAAAGCCGCTTTCTAGTCGGCGTATGCGCTGTCGCTACCATTGGTGTCTTTGTTACTCTTCGCCCCGGCGCAATCGAAGACGCGGAACCGCCTGAAACAGGCGAAGGCGACGCCATTGTCGCGATTTAAATGCCGCCCATCGAGGGTAATGCAGCAAATGGCCAACGTATCTTTGATGCCTCCTGCGCATCTTGCTACGGCGTAAATGAGGTCGGATTAGAAGGCGCAGGCCCCCTTCTGGTCCACAAGATATACGAACCTAGCCATCACACTGATGCAGCCTTTCAAAGAGCCGGTTTTTTCAGGGCGTCAGAAGTCATCATCATTGGCGGTTTGGTGACATGCCGCCCGTAGAAGGTTTGACGCGAGGTGACGTGGCTATGGTGATCGCGTACATTCGTGAAATCCAGCGTGCCAACTTAATAAATTGAGGATAGGCCTATGAAGAAGATCATAACGCTCGCACTCGTGGTTGCGCTTCCCAGCGGCGCACTGGCGCATTCCAAGGTCGAAGGAACGACACCTGCCAATGGCGAGACAATGGCTGCTGTACCCTTTGAAATCGGCCTTAACTTTGACAAGGATATCAGGTTAACGCGGGTTAAGATGGAGCACGATGCAAATCCTGCCGTAAACCTCGAACTGGGCGACCAAACAAAATTTGGGCAAGAGTTCACGATCCCACTGCCGAGTAAGGGAACTGGCACGTATGTCATCGAATGGCGTGGTTTAGGTGAAGACGGTCATGCGATGCAGGGCGAATTTTCCTTTACTGTGGAATGAGCATGCCAGACATTTGGGGGATTGCCGCAATCCTCACAAAGCTAATGCTCTACATCGGCTTTGCGGGGTCAACCGGGCTTGTCATCGTTAAGTGCCTCTATTCCAGCTTGGTCACACCGATGAACCTTGTGATGAAGCGCCAAGCAAAGGCTTTAGCGTGGTTGGCTCTTACAGCAACAGTAGTTGGTTTCATGCTTAGTGCAGCCGTACTAACAGGCGGAGCGGATGGCATGGTCGATCCAGAAATGCTTGGCTTACTTTGGCAGACACCGGCAGGCGAGGTACTCGCATACCGACTTGCAGGCGCGGCATTGATCCTAATCGGATTGTCTATATCACGCTTTGGTTGCTGGATTGCGGCGGTGGGTGGAACATTGGCTCTTTGGTCCTTTACCCAGATAGGGCACGTGCCAGAATTGGAGAATTTTGGTGTCCAACTCTTGCTACTTTTGCATCTACTCTGTTTAGCCTTCTGGGTGGGTATCTTTAGCCCGCTGCGGGGTATGGCTCTCAAGGTTGAATACCAGACAAATGGCGCCGAGCTGGGTCAAAGGTTCGGGAAAGCTGCTGCACTGGTTGTACCAACTATGATATTGGCAGGCCTCTGGATGGCTTGGTCGCTTGTAGGCAATATCCAAGGGCTCGTCTTCACTGGCTATGGGCAGGCGCTGTTGTCCAAAGTGTTTCTAGTTGGGCTGCTGTTGATCCTCGCTGCTGCGAACAAGCTCCGATTTGTTCCGGCCATGCACAATGGAGATGCAAATGCAGCGCGACACCTCGCCCGATCCATCGAGGTTGAGGCAATAATCGTATTAATGGTGTTGGCAACAACAGCGACACTCACGACCGTTCTAACTCCTCCTAACTAAGGTATTTAGAAATGAATAAACACCTGTTTGCACTTGCAATATGCAGCATTGGTACGAGCGTCGCTGCAGATCACGAGTTGATTGAAAGAAACTTAGCGAATGGGCAGGAACTCTACGCAGACCACTGTGCCTCGTGCCACGGAGTTAATCTGGAAGGCCAACCCAACTGGCAAACACCGGACGAAGACGGAGTACTGCCTGCGCCACCACATGACGTGACAGGGCACACATGGCACCATGATAACAAGCTCCTGTTTGACTACACCAAACTTGGTGGGGCAGAGGCGTTGGCAGCACGCGACATCAAGGACTTCAACAGCGGTATGCCGGGCTTTGAGGGCACACTGACTAACGAAGACATATGGGACGTTCTGGCCTATATCCGCTCTACTTGGCCTGAAGATGTTCAGCAAATGCAGGCTACTCGTAACGCCCCGCACGAATAGAAAAAAGTGGAGTGCCCTGTTTGGCCTCCAAGAAAATTCGTCCTGTGTATACGACTTTGAAAACGAAGTGTTTTTGCGCAAACATAATGCGAAAAATTCCGATTTTTTGCAGGCGAAAGCCGCTAAATTATCGCAAAATTGAAGCAAATTTGCCCGAATTCCGCCTTTTTCTCTATATAGCGTGAGCCCCTGCCGATAGCTTTGTGGCCGGTCTGCTCGGCCAAGAGAGGATAATGCATGCCTACGGATTTCGAGAGATCAATTTGCAACTGCGACACCCCCTCTGTCCAGCCGAAGACAGGTGCGCAACAATTTGCCAGAGACGAGAATGGTTCGATTACCATTTTAGTCCTCTTTATGTTTGTGGCCGTCATCGTCTGTGTTGGCATCGGCGTAGATTACATGCGCTTTGAGAAAGAACGTGCAAACTTGCAGTACACGTTGGACCGGGCTGTTCTGGCCGCGGCGGACCTTGATCAAAAGGCAGAACCGAAATCCGTCGTTCGTGCATATCTAGAAAGGATGGGCCTTCTGGAAAATGTGACCAGCATCAATGTGGTCAACGATGTGGGCTATCGCGAAGTATCGGCGACAGCCCTTTCCGAGTTTCCAACCCAATTCATGCACCTGTCGGGCGTCGATACACTGGCCGCCCCTGCGGCAAGCACCGCTGAGGAAAGCATCGGTTTGGCTGAAATCTCAATTGTCTTGGACTTATCTACTTCGATCAATGACGAGCTATTGAGAATTGCTACGGAAAAAATGGTAAAAAGTATTGCAATAAAAAACAATCAATGGAGCGACGAGATTTCGTTCTCACTTATCCCATATTCCAGCCAAGTTAACGCTGGTCGCGATTTGCTGAACCACTACACTCTCGACCGTTTCCATGACCACTCGAACTGTGTCAACTTCATCGACAACGAATTCAGCAAACCTGATCTTTCTACGACCAGATTGCTTGAACAAACGGCTCATTTCGACCCTTACACAACGACTATGGAGCCGATAGAGCATCCCGTCTGCCCGGTACGCGACTATTCAGCGATCCTGCCATTCCAGAACGACCCAGAAGTTCTTTTACCTTACATACGAAACCTCAACAAACTCAGCAATCCAGTGGCGGATGAGGACTCGGGCTTGGATAATGGCGCGAATTGGGGCCTTATCCTGCTGGACCCCAGTACACGTCCAGTAATCCAAGCCATGGGCACTACTGAGCATACCGTTCCGAGTTATACGGTTCCGGCAAAATTCAAAATGCAAGGTCGCCCGATGGACTACAGTAGTAATGTCCTCAAGGTTATGATCCTCGTTTCCGATGGGGATAATACAGATCAGCACATGCTCAACCCTTCGATGCGCACTACTATGTCGGATTTCTGGTACAACCCAGGAACCGATACCGATCCCGCTCGCTTCTCGATCTACCAGTCGAACGGCAACCCCAACTATTGGTGGCCGCACGACAACAGCTGGCAGGATCATCCTTATGGCAATGGAAAAACACACTGTTCGGGCAAAGGCGGTAAAGTTGAATGCGTCGAGGCAGAAGAACCCGGCGAGGCAGTGCAATTGTCCTACGTTGAACTTCTGGACCTCGTATCCTTGGAATATATCGAACACAACATCTTCACCCACTCACCAAGTGCTTACGGTCAGTGGGAAGGTAAGGCGTTCAGCAAGAAAAGTGCGGTCGCCAAGGATCAGCGCACCAAACACGTATGCAAAGCCGCCAAGGATGAAGGTGTGATTGTCTTTAGTGTCAGCGTTGAGGCGCCGCCGAATGGCCAGGATGTACTGCAAAATTGTGCAAGCTCAGACAGTCATTATTATGATGTGGAGGACATAAACCTCGAAAAAGCCTTTACCTCGATCGCGTCATCGGTCCGTATGCTGAGGTTGACTCAGTGATGCTTAGGTTGTTTTCCGCTCTGGCCCGGCTCCGCCGAAAGGAAGACGGAAATGCAACCGTCGAGTTTGTCATCGTCTTCCCAGCGATCATGTTTTTGGTTCTTTCGGGTTTGGAGCTTGCCTTCGTAACGTTGAGACACGCGCAGCTAGAGCGCGCGGTTGACTTGACCGTGCGCGACATTCGGCTGAACACCGGCGCCAGTCCACAACATGACGAAATCAAGGCTCTCATCTGTGATCGCGCCATTTTCATCAATAATTGCGCAGCCAACTTGCGTCTGGAAATGATCCGGCAGGATCCTTTTGCCACTGTTACAGTACCCACGGACCCTGATTGCACTGATCTGGCCGAAGTGGCGCGCCCTGTGCGGACTTTCGAAAACGGCCTTGAAAATGAGTTGATGGTTCTTCGGGCCTGCGCCAAGATCAATCCCGTTTTCCCAACATCCGCAATGGGCAGAGCATTGGTCAACGAAGAAGGCCAATACGCGCTGACCGCTACAACCGTTTTCGTCCAGGAGCCTTTATGATCAAGCGAATTTCGACGCATCTCCTGAAACGTTTCCGAGCTCGGGAGGACGGCGTGATCGCCGTCGAGGCACTCCTTATTACGCCAATCCTCTTTTGGACTATAATGGCGGGTTACACGTTTTTCGAAGCTTACAGGCAGAGTGCCGCGAATATCAAAGCGGCACACACGATTGGAGACCTGATTTCCCGTGAAACCCGGGAAATTGACAACGTCTATATCGACTCGATGCAAGAAATGTTCGGTTTGATGGTGGTCAATCATGCAGACCTGAAATTCCGAATATCCGTGGTTCTTTACGACGAGGCCTCCGACAGCCACACCGTGAACTGGTCTGCAATACGAGGTGGGTATGTCGAAAAGCTGACGGACGACAATATTGTCAATTATCGAGATGCCCTGCCTCCGATGTCTGATCAGAACACATTGATACTGGTCGAAACGTCCAACACGTTTATCCCCCCCTTCAGGGTGGGCTTGGACAACGTCGAACTGAATAACTTCATTTTCACACGGCCGCGTTTTGCAAACAATATCAAAGGGAACGTCTAAGGTTATTTGCCTTTGATGCGCGGCATGACTTTGTCAAAGGAAATAGGCGTGAGGAGGGTGCGGAGCTTTTGAGCTTTTAGCTGCGGCCAAACGATCCCTATTTCGCTGTATCAAAACCGACCCTGAGGCAATCCGCTTTGCGAAGATGATATATGTCCGGGTTCCGCTGCTACTTCGAAACATGAAGGACAGTAGACTTAGCCGACAGGCTGTACATTCGAAAACGTTCTTCAGTGAATTGCAGAGAATTGGAAATGCACTGTTCAACGGAAATCGTTGTGGATATTCGAGTGTGACACTAAGGTCGGAACACGACAAATAGTACATCACAATAGTTCATATTATCAAAGCGTTAGCCGTTCAGCGGCATTCCCCTAATCACCGCAGTTCTCGCACGAAAATACCTAAAATATGCAACATTGTCGTTGGTAACGGCATTTCTAAGTGGTTGATAACCTAAAACCGCGCGACAACATGCATCCTTTGTTTATACCGTCTTGAACCGACTTACTTGTACCTCGCGGCAATCTCAAAACCGCAGACGGTTGGACCGGGAGGATTTTTGAAGCTATGGCTGAATACCTGGCTTTAATGTCAAAGTTTCTGATCAGCCAACACCAGGCGTGGCAGAGTTTAGGAATGGGGTCGTTCTTTAGGTGTTCTGAGGGGGGCAAGGAGAGCATAAAAAAGCTGTTGCGACTGCGTATTTTCAGCTTCACCCCATACCGCCCTAGAACACATCGCCAAGCGTCGACATGACACTTGCTTAATAAATTCAGATTTTTGACTTTGTTGGGCGAGTGGGTACAATTCGGTATGAATTTCGAGTGTTAGTGCAATGAATTGAAAAGTTTCCGTTCAGAATCACGGAGAAACATAGACCGGCGGGGGAGGGGAAATGAAGAAACTGTCTTTTGGGTTATTTGCCTTCTTGTCGCTTTCAGCGTGCTGGGAAGAGGAAGAAGAAACAACCGAAATGGTTGTCCGACCTGTAAGAGCAACTGAAATTTCAGACCTCTCCAGTTTGCATGATCGCTACTTTGTTGGCACGGCCAGAGCTGCACGCGAAGTTTCATTGGCTTTTCGTGTTCCAGGCAATGTCGTTGGCGTGGATGTGCAGGTCGGTGACTTGGTCGCTAATGGAGATGTCGTCGCGGTATTAGACCCTGCGCCCTACCAGGCGGAAGTTGATCGGTTGTCCGCGGAATTGGAAAGTGCGCAAGCAACCTTTGAAAATGCGAAATTGCAAACCGATCGGCAGCGATCATTGGTCGAGAAAGAAGTAGCCGCGCAGGCGACACTTGATCGGTTTATCGCGGGCGAGACATCTGCCCAAGCGGCAATCAATTCCGTACAAGGTGCTTTGGATCGAGCCACATTGGACTTGACCTACACGAGCCTGGAAGCGCCTTTCGACGGCCGGGTAGTCGCAAAATACATTGAGGACTTTGAGGAGGTGGCAGCGCAGACACCTGTGCTGCGGATACTGGACGCCGAGCATATCGAAGTGGTCATCGATGTCCCCGAGCGATACATCGCCCTGATCCCGCACATCGAAGATATAACGGTGACATTCGACGCGTTGGGCGACGTGGTCCTGTCGGCAGAAATCAGTGAGATCGGATCAGAAGCTTCTGCAACGACCAGAACTTTTCCGGTAACTTTGATCATGCAACAACCAGAAAATTCGCTTGTACTTCCCGGAATGGCGGGGCGTGTCCGAGGCAAGCCAAAAGAAGGGCACGAACCTTTTGACGCGATAATGGTTCCCGCAAGCGCAATTTTTGTGCCCGAGGGGGAAACAGATCCCCATGTCTGGGTGTTTGACGCCTCTTCCGAGACCGTGAAAGCGCAGAAAGTTGCGCTTGGAACGCCACGATCACAGGGAGTCGCCGTAAGCGACGGTCTGGAATTTGGCGACGTTGTTGTGACCGCAGGAGCGAATTCTCTGAGAGAGGGACAGAAGGTTTCACTTCTTTCTGAGGAAACTGAGTAATGGGTCTCGCCGACTTCTCTATCCGCAACGCCAAATTCGTTTGGTTTACTGTCGTAATGCTGACGTTGGGTGGTATTTCAGCATTTTTCAGTCTCGGACAGTTGGAAGACCCCGAATTCACGATCAAAACGGCAGTCGTTACGACGCCCTATCCCGGTGCAAGCCCCGAGGAAGTGGAGCAGGAAGTCACCGAAAGGATTGAACTGAAACTTCAGGAAATCAAGGAAATAGACTACATCTCGAGCGAAAGCCGCGCCGGATTATCTACTATCAAGGTTGAAATCCGTCCAAACTATTGGTCCGAGGAACTGCCTCAAATCTGGGATACTCTGCGTCGCAAAGTCAGAGATGTGGAAACTCAGTTGCCCCCGGGCGCTGGCCGTCCAGCCATCAATGATGATTTTGGCGATGTATTCGGCTTGTTGTTGGCAATGACATCCGATGGATTTTCCGCGCAGGAACTTGATGGGTTCGCCGAAGACTTCAAAAGAGAGCTATCGTTGATCGATGGTGTTGGACGTGTCGATCTATGGGGCGAACGCGACAGGGTAATCTACTTGGAAACAAGGGAAGAAGCCTTGGCTGCGCTGGGTGTTTCGGCTCAGACCATCCTAAACACCTTGCAAACACAAAACGCAATCGTGGACGCAGGACGTGTCAACATTGGTGACTACCGTATGCGCATTGCGCCGAGCGGCACCTTTACCAGTCCAACCGACATTGCCGATCTGGTTGTAAGGCCTAGCGGTCTAGATCAGGCCCAAAGTGGCCAACGCAGGGGGCCAGAGCTGCTGCGGCTGGGTGAAATTGCAGAGGTTAAGGAGGGATATGCTGATCCACCAACGACAATGATGCGCTACAACGGTCTTCCGTCCATCGGACTAGCGATATCCTTTCAGTCCGGTGTCAACGTTGTCAGCGTCGGGCAGGCAGTGGATGCGAAAGTATCAGAGCTGATAGCAAGTCTGCCAGTAGGTATTGAGGTCGAGCGAGTTCATTGGCAGTCGGATGACGTGAACCTTGCGGTCAGTAGTTTTCTAGTAAGTTTAGGTCAGGCTGTCGCCATCGTGTTGGTAGTTCTAACCTTGGCAATGGGTCTTCGGATGGGGATTATCATCGGTAGCGGTCTCATCCTGACGATACTCACGACATTTATTCCACTGGCGATGCTGGGAATAGATCTGCAGCGTATGTCTTTGGGAGCATTAATTATTGCGCTGGGGATGATGGTGGACAACTCAATTGTTGTGGCGGACGGCGCAATGGTTCGGATGTCACAGGGGGTGGATCGTGCAAAAGCCGCGATCGACGCAGCCACTCGACCGGCTATGTCATTACTTGGGGCCACTTTCGTGGCAGTAATGGCCTTCTACCCGATATTTGCATCTGTTGAGAGTGCAGGGGAATACTGCCGAACCCTCTTTTCGGTTGTAGGTATAGCGCTTTTGGTCAGTTGGCTGTTGTCCATGACGGTAACGCCTTTGCAATGTGTCGCAATGCTGCCAGAGCCAAAGGGTGAAAGCAGCGAGAATTTCGATACCGGGCTTTATGCCGTGTATCGCAGGTTTCTGGCCGCCGCGATCAGAGTTCGTTACCTGACCATCGGAGTGGCCGTGGCCGCTCTGGTCGTCGCGGGTGTTGGGTTCGGCTCTGTGACGCAGTTGTTTTTCCCAACATCATCCATGACCAAGTACATGATTGACTATTATGCGCCAGAAGGAACCCGGATTGAAGCCGTATCCGAAGCCATAACACGTATTGAAGAACAGGTTGGAATGGATGACCGCGTGACTGGCATTGCAAGCTTTATTGGCGCTGGTCCGCCACGTTTCTATCTGCCTGTCGACCCGGAAGGCGCAAACCCGTCATACGCCCAAGTCATTGTGAATGTGGAAGATTACCGCGATATTCCCGAAATGAGCAAGAATGTCTCGCTTTGGATATCGGCCAATATGCCAGAGGCGACGTCGTTCACACGGCAGTTTGGTGTCGGTCCTAGTAATACATGGGCATTTGAGAACCGTATCATAGGTCCTGCAAGCGCTGACCCAGAGACCCTACGGGAACTGGGTGACAGGGCCGTTGCCATACTTGACCAAAACAAATGGACGAAAGTCGCCCGTACGGATTGGCGCAACCGTGTGCTGAAGACTGTTCCTGATTATGATCAGGACCGTGCTCGTTGGACGGGCATCACTTATGAAGACCTCGGAAACACAACAAAGCGGGCGTTTGACGGGCGTTCTGTTGGCCTCTATCGCGAGGGTGACGAATTACTGCCAATTATCGTTCGGCCCGGGGCTGAAGACGTTGCTGCGGTGGACAATTTCGAACTGCTGCAGCTGCAGTCACCATTTTCTGTTGAGCCAGTGCCTTTAGCACAAGTTGTCAGCGGCGTGAATATTGAACCAGAGGACCCCACGATAAACCGCCGCGACCGTCGTCGCGTTTTGACCGTTCAAGCTAACCCAATCGACAGCGTCACTTTGCCAAGCTATCGCGCGGCTGTACTTGCTGACTTTGAAGCTTTGGAAGCAGATTTGCCGCCAGGCTACAGCATGGAGTGGGGCGGAGAGTACGAAGATACGGTTTCCGCACAGGCGTCTTTAATTCCGGGGATGGTTCCGGCATTCTCGATCATGGCGCTAATCGTTGTCGGACTATTCAACTCATACCGCAGGCCACTTGTTATTTTCCTGACTGTTCCCTTCGTAATTATTGGTATTGTCCCAAGCTTGCTCCTAACCAACACGCCATTTGGGTTTGTCGCGTTGCTCGGTGGCATGAGCTTGGCCGGAATGATGATAAAAAACGCAATCGTCCTTATCGATCAGATCAACGACAATTTGGCGGAAGGTCAGCCGGGTTATGACGCAGTATTGAACGCAGGTGCTTCAAGGCTCCGACCCGTCGTACTGGCAGCGGCGACCACTGTTCTGGGTGTCATACCGCTACTTCCAGACGTTTTTTGGGTGGGTTTGGCGGTTACAATCATGGGCGGATTAACAGTTGGTACAATGCTCACTATGATATTGGTACCGGTTTTGTTCGCAACGCTAAACGGTATTAAGCCAACGACCACGGTCGTTTGATTTGGGATTCAATCCAATTTTGGATTGGTTTGGTGTTTGAGGGATGCGATCAGACTGAAGGCTTCTGCAGCTGAAGTTGTTTTTGGGGGTATAAATTGGACAATACAGTGCTGTTCTTTTTGGTGGGCATTTTTGTCGTCGGTCTCTTGATGCTGGGATATTTTGCCAGGGGCAATGGTGCTTTGATGGTGATAGCAATCCTGATCGGTGTTTTGTTGGCAATGGTAGCTTTCTTTGGGGGTTATTTGGGTGAAACTCCGAAGTGAGCCTGGAGCGTTTTATGCTTGCGCTCGCGAAGCGTTTCAAACCAAACAATTAACGGTTTTTTTATTTTCATAAGTGCGGACAAGCCGACTTTGAGCATCAACGAAAGTTCTGCAGGCAACGCTGCTAAGAGGACTCTACGGATTGCCAGAAAAACAATCTAGGCTCATGATAGAACCAACCAACAACAGTTAGAGAGATTGGCTGTGGAAGTACTAAGAACTCCTGAGGAGTGTTTCGACAACCTTCCTGGCTTTAGCTATTCACCAAGCTATATCGACGACCTCCGAGGTTATGAGGGTCTGCGGGTTCATTATGTTGATGAACGGCCAAAAGACGCGATCAGAACCTTTCTGTGCCTGCCAGGGGAGCCGACATGGGCTTATCTATATCGGCAGATGATACCGGTTTTTGCGAGTTCTGGGGCTCGAGTAGTCGTTCCTGATTGGTTGGGCTTTGGCAGGTCAGACAAACCAGTTGATGATAGTGTTTACAGCTTCGACTTTCACCGAGAAATGATGCTCGAGTTCGTGGAAAGGTTGGACCTTCAGAACATCACGCTTGTGGTGCAGGACTGGGGCGGCATCTTGGGGTTGACCCTTCCGATGGACCTGAACGGTCGAGTTTCCCGGTTGATCGTGATGAACACGGCAATCCCGGTTGGTGAACCTCTTGGCGATGGTTTCCAAGCCTGGAAAGAGTATGTGGCTAACCGTCCGAACTTGAATTGTGCGGCGTTGATGAAACGAGCCTGCCCACATTTAAGCGAGGCGGAAGCGCTGGCTTATGAGGCGCCTTTCCCTGACCAGCGATATAAGGCAGGCGTTCGAAGGTTTCCGCAGCTGGTAATGATCCAGCCGGGAATGGGAGGCATCGAAACGACAATGCGAGCTCGGCTCTTCTGGGCCGAAGTTTGGGAAGGTGAGAGCTTTATGGCCGTCGGTGCCAAAGACCCGGTTTTGGGCGTTCCGGTGATGAGTCAGCTGCAAAAGACAATCAGGGGATGTCCCGAACCGATGATTTTAGCAGAGGCTGGCCATTTCGTGCAGGAATGGGGCGAACCAGTTGCCCTAGCGTCATTGAAGTTTTTTGGCGACATATCTTAAGCAATGCTGTCGCGGAAAAATTCGCCGATTACAGGCAAAGCGTTGGCGGTTTGTCACACGGACAAATTTTAGCCGGAGCAAAAAACAATTCGCTGACTGACTTTGATGGCAACCGCTACATTCCTGTTTCACATGGGAAGGCTACCCGAAGACTCTCTGTTATGATCGAGCTGGCGCTGTCATTCCTGGTGTCAGGATGTTGAATTATATAGTTGATTACGACATCGCGCATTTGGTGATGCGGAAGCCTAGGAAACACGCAGCTTTCTTCAATTTGGGTGTCTGATAATCCTGAATCTTCCTCAGCATTCAGACTACCCAAGCCCCGTGGCATTATGGCTTTTGAAGGATTTAATGATTTCCCTTCGCGATACCCGACCATATACCCAATGCAATAACCTTTTTGCAGGGCATCTTCACTCGTGCAGATATTCAGAAGTGTTCCTCCATCCATTCCGCCTTCTGTTTGCGAAACCATACTCGTTGCTAGTGTTGCAGCGAATAAAATTACATATCTGGCTTTCATTTGACGCCTCCTTCGTTTCGAGCATTCGCCAGAAGAAGTGGCAGAGCTTTTAGGTTTCAATTTTTGAACCCAAGCGGACAATTATTATCACAATCTGTGTTTTTCTGCGTTGATGCAGATCATGTAGGCAATCTTTTTGACGCGACAATTTCGGTATATTTCAATCGATGGTGACCTCTTTCCGGACGTCTACATTGAGCTCAATATGGCTGATTGATGTACGGTTTGGGTTATAACGGCAACGAACAACAGGCAAAGTTGTACGGCAGGATCTGGTTGGTTCTTGCGGGGGAAATGCGTGAACTGACTTTTGTTGATTTTGGGAAAATTCCTTGGTCCAACGTCAGATTACAAAAAGGCGAGGCGCGTTATGGGTCGTCGCAATCTTATGACTTTGTCCGGCGATGGTTGTTTCGGCTTGATTTGCTGATGCGGCTGTCCGATAGGGCGTTATGTTTAAGAACCGAGCTATTCTTTTTATTCTTATAACTCTGGTTATCGACGCAATCGGCATTGGTATCGTGTTTCCAATCATGCCGGATTTGATGGACCGCGTTGGTGCTGGCGATACCGGGCAAGGGGCTTTTTGGGGCGGGCTGTTAATGACAGCTTATGCCGGCGCGCTGTTCCTGTGCGGGCCAATAGTAGGAAGTATATCGGATGCAGTTGGCCGCAGACCGATATTAATCGCGGCGCTTGTTATGCTTGCGTTGGATTACGTGATTATGGCTCTTGCAGAAACATTCTGGCTGCTTTTGCTTGGCCGGACTTTGGCCGGACTTGCAGGGGCAACCTACATTACCGCAACCGCTTACATTGCCGATATATCATCTCCGCAGGAGAAGGCGGCAAATTTCGGACTAATTGGGGCTGCCTTCGGGATCGGGTTTGTGCTTGGTCCCGCAATCGGTGGCGTCGCTGCTGAAATCAGTATCGCCGCCCCTTTCTGGATTGCCGCACTTCTTTCAGCGGGCAATGCGCTATTTGGTGTTTTTGTTCTGCCCGAGAGCCTTGCGCCAGACAAACGTCGGCCTTTCGGCAAGCGCGATTTGAACCCATTTAAGTCCATTTTCGATGCTTTCCGGTTTCCCGGTCTTGCAGTCCCGCTGATTTGTATCTTTATTTTTGAATTTGCCAACATGGTTTACCCAACTCTTTGGGCATTCTGGACCCGAGAGGTATTCGACTGGCCTACACTTTACATCGGGCTGTCTCTGGCGGCATACGGCGTTCTATTGGCCTTCGTACAGGGGGTTCTAATGCCGATTTTCATACGGTGGATAGGGGATTACCGCACCCTGATGCTAGGTATGATTTCAGCTCTGATCGGAATGATCGGTTTTGGTTTCACCGCGTCAATTGCGGCCCTTGTAATATTTCTGCTGCTTGCAGCTTTGTCTGATCTTGTTCCTGCCCTCATGACTGCAATGGCGTCAAATCAAGCAGATGAAGACAGGCAAGGTGTTGTGCAGGGCGTCATTGCATCGCTGTCATCTGTTGCTGCGGTTTTGTCACCCCTTGCGATGACTGGAATCTTTCAGGCCTCAGTGGATTCCGAAGGCGTCTATCTGCCGGGTGCACCGTTCCTTTTTTCAGCCATTTTGGTGGTTGCAATGATGCCGTTGGTATTTCGGTTGCGGCGGTATGCTTCGGTTTGAGGCTTGGAAATGTCAGCGCGGTCTTTTCACGGTTTGCTTTGATGCATTTTTGCAAGCTGCTAAAATAAATTTGTCGCGCGGTCATCACAAGCAAATACAGCAGACCTGATAAACTTCTGGTTTCAGCGCAGCCAAAACTCGAAAAGAAGGGCAACACAAGTCGCCCTTTTTTGAAGACCTAAGACAGTCCTAGCCCGGCGTGTACCAAATCGGAGATGTATATGCCCGCTCTGTGGTCGTCATAGGGACATAATCAGGCATCTCTACACCAAATCGTTTAGCTTCGTAGGCCGTCCAGCGAGGTGTCGGAATTTCGATCACCCGAGCATAGTAAAATGCCTGAAGACTTAGATCAAAGTCAGGGTCTTGCCAAACACCGATCAGCTCTGCAGCTCCGATTGTATTGGTCCAAGTTGCATTCTCGATGTCGACAGTGTTGCCAACATCAGGCAGCTTGCCATCGGCGTCGAGCGCGCGATCGCCGGACCACACGACGTTATAAATCTTTTCCTGAGTTGCCCCATCCGCATCAACCCAACCTTTTACAATCTGGATACGATCAAGGTTGCCGGATAGCGGATCTTTGAGTGCTGCCAGAAGAAAATTCGGAGCGCGCCCATCGGTGGCCGCCCCAAGATCTCCTCCCATTGGTACGCCCTTTTTGTATCCTGCGTCGGCGGGAAGGCGGAGGGTGGCATCCTCAGGTGTGAAATCATAGCCACCGAAAAATCGAACCAACATACGTGAACCAGTGGTCGCGTACGTCTCTTTGCGTTGCATCGCGTCAAAGATCGCCGCCCGCGTGTTTTCAGTCGCCCAGACCGCGCCTAAACCTCCTGCAGCTTGTTTCCAGCCATATATGGACAGCTCCGGGTCAGGAGCTTCAATGACCAGATGCTCCCATCTGTTCGGCTCCGGCTCGACACCGGAGTGCTTTCCAAAGAAGTTGTCTTCCTGAGCGGTCGCCATGCCGGTGTGTGCGTCCGTCGCGCCCACCATGCCAAACTTGAAAGGGTTGACCCCGAGCTTCTGCTCGATAACCATGCCTCGCTTAAGAGCTTCCCGTGCGTACTCTCCTGCGAGCATTTCTGGAACTTTTAGTTCCGTGCCGTTCAGGTTCGCGGCATCCCATGTGTCAAAATCGGCGAACTCGTCGTCTGGGCTGAGGAACGGGTGTGCCTCTCCATCGCCTTTTATCTGCGTAGCCTCATAGAGCGGTTCGAAACGCGTTCGAAGATTTGCGATTTCTTCGGTCAATTCCGATCCGTCATACGCGTTGAATGAGAACATGCGACCGTTTGACAAATTCCCGTTATGCGCAATCGCGAGAACTTCGCCGCCGGTCCGTTCCTCGTATTCAGCAAGGAATGCCCAAAGGTCTTCTGGGTTCTTGCTGTCGTATTGTGAGAAAGGTCGTGTTTGGTTCGCCCGGAACCGTCCATCGCGGAACAACACGTTCCGGTGCAAGTTGTTGGCGCCCTCGGTTGTATATTCGTAACCGATTATTGCGGAAAACACGCCAGGTTCGTTGTAGCTGTCCGCCAGTTCAGTATATTCCTCCCACGCGTGCTTTATGGCCTTTGGGTTGTCAATTGGAGGTTCGTCACCGGAGAGCGAAGCGACAATTTCCATAGCCGTATCAAAGGCCAATTGGGCATCACCCGACGTTAAGGCCTCGTACCAGATCTTGCCCTGTTCATTTGACAGTACTTCTGCGTCACCTGCCAGCAACTGTGGCATAAGCCCGTACATTTCAGCGTGGTCAGATACAACCAGCCAATCTAGGGGGCGCGACAGTTTCGCCCGCAATCCATGGGTTGTTGTTACTTCTTCCCCTCGCGCGAACCGAAAGGCCTGTTCCTGAGTGAGCCTTGTCATCGTGCCCGCGTCAACCGACACAGCTGTATGCAGATGGCTGTCGCCCCACAGCGGAATCTGCGGGAAATTGCGACCGGCATAGGGAGAAAATGCGTCAGGAGCCAAGACCACCTCGGTGTTCTCCTGCTCGGTCTGAAATTCCTGTGCCGTAACAGGCCCGACGGAGAATGCGACCAACCCTGTCGTCAGATATACTGCTGCTCTTAAAGAATTTCGCCAACCTTCAAGCGATGTTTTGTGCATAAGATTTCCCCCCAAAAAAAGTATTTGCTACTGCACCAACAGTGCCACCTAATTTCAGAAGAGTATCACAAGTATAGAAAGTGGAATACTTAAGATAAATACGCGATTCAGGCTATCTTGGTGAATTGCCAGTGATCAGCAGTTCATTCTAACAAAGACCGAAATTGGGGAAAAATTTAACACAAATATTTCAATGCCATGATATTAGTTGAATGGAATGTATAGTTGGCGGCGCTGCCTGCCGGATTCGTTATGTTGCAGAATTGGGAGGTTCTTATGCTTCGAAATTACGCGTGTTTGGTTGCTATGGTTTTTGGCCCGGCGAGTGTTCTCGCCGACGCTGTTCCCAGTAAAGAAGCGGCAGAAGGTACCTTTGCCGAGCGGCCATTTTCTCCTTATGCCAATCGAACTTTTCCAGAGCGTCCGCTTTGGGGTGACACGCATTTGCACACCGGTCTTTCGCTGGATGCCGGAGCTTTTGGCAACACGCTACTACCAGACGAAGCATGGCGTTTCGCCAAAGGGGAGCAGGTTATTTCATCGACTGGGCAACCCGTAAGGTTGGCACGGCCGCTTGATTGGATGGTTCTGACAGATCATACGGACTTGATGGGATTTGCGCCCGATCTTCAGGCTGGCAAACCTGGCGTCATTTCAGACCCGAAAGGTTTAGAATGGTACGAGGGATACAAAGCAGGCGGTGAAGAAGCTGGGAAAACAGCTTTCGATATAATCACAAACTTTTCTCAGATGACCTTGCCCGAGATTTTGTTGGAGTCATACAGCCCAGGAGCGGACGCTTTTGCGTTTACTTGGGAACATATTGTATTGGCCGCTGAGCGGCACAATGACCCCGGTAATTTTACGGCGTTCATAGGCTTTGAATGGACGTCGGTGCCGAAAGGTTTCAACCTACACAGAAACGTCATGCTTCGCGATGGACCGATCCGCGCCTTGCAAGTCGTCCCGCCGGTCACACAACCTCCGTACGGAGATACCGACCCAAAGGCGCTTTATGCGTGGTTGGAGGAGTATGAGGCCAAAACCGGTGGCCGGGCGGTTGCCTTTGCCCATAACGGCAACCTGTCCAACGGTTGGATGTTCCCTACGGAGGATACCTATCACGGCGGCAAGGTCGACGAGGAATACGTACAGAACCGCGCAAGATGGGAGCCTCACTACGAGGTAACGCAAATTAAGGGAGACGGAGAGGCACACCCGTACCTTAGCCCTGATGACCCGTTTGCCGATTATGAAAATTGGGATGTCGGAAACCTCGATATCACTGAGTTGAAAACCGAAGACATGCTGGCCGGCGAATATGCCCGTGAAGCATTGAAGCGTGGCCTTATGCTTGAAGAAAAATTTGGGGTGAACCCTTATAAATTCGGGATGGGTGGCGCGACCGACAGCCATACTTCCTTGGCTACCGCAGAAGAAGATAACTTCTATGGAAAATCTGTAAGTGTTGAACCTTCACCCACAAGGATTCAGCATCCGTTTATTGCCAATGATCTTGGGGAGATACCAGGAGACCTGCTTGTCGCCTCAGGTTACACGGCAGTATGGGCCACCGAGAACACACGCTCGGCCATATTCGATGCTTTCAAGCGTCGGGAAACCTATGCCACGACTGGCCCAAGAATTGGCCTGCGCTTTTTTGGTGGTTGGGAATTTGATGAAGGCGACCTAGAGACCCGCTTCCTAGCAGACGTTGGCTATACCAAGGGCGTGCCAATGGGCAGCGACCTGCGCCCGCGCGAAGGTGACGGTGCGCCAAAGTTCCTGATTGGTGCCTTGCGCGATCCTATCGGTGCAAATCTGGATCGGGTGCAGGTCGTCAAAGGATGGTTGGATGCCGAAGGCGAGTTACAAGAAAAGGTGTATAATGTCGCATGGTCGGACGACCGTCCTTTGGATTCCGAAGGTAACCTGCCCGATGTCGGCAACACTGTGGATATAGAAACTGCCAGTTGGAGCAATACAATAGGCGCGTCAGAGCTTATTACGGTATGGACTGACCCAGAATTCGATCCTGCTGAGCGTGCCTTCTACTATGTACGGGCCTTGGAAATTCCGACGCCTCGTTGGGTCCTTTATGACAAACTCCGGTTTGGGATTGACCTGCCCGAAGACGCGCTGCTGACGCATCAGGAAAGGGCATACTCCTCTCCGATCTGGTACACCCCCAGCGAGTGAATGGATAATTGTGAATGTTGTAATCACGGGATGAACGATTTCGTCCCGCGATTTCTTTTGCCAAGTCGGAGAAAATGTAAAATTGCGTTAGTCGTTTGACATGTCGAACAGCTCGCATCAACGTTCGGGCGTCGAATTATCGACTAGCTGGGGATATTCATGCGTGTAATTAAAGAGCCCTTATTCCATTTCATTCTTATTGGCATTGCCATCTTTGGTTGGTTTAACTGGGTATCGCCTCAAAGTGAGGGCGATGACAAAGGTGAGAAGATCGCAATCAATGAAGTCGATGTGGACTTATTGAGCACTCGTTTTGAAGCCAGTTGGAAGCGAGCACCAAGCGAAGCTGAACTAGAAGCACTGATCGATGCTTTGGTTCGAGAAGAAGTATTGGTCCGAGAAGCGCGCAAGCTTGGCCTGGACAAGGGCGATCAAGTGATCCGGGCAAGGCTTGCTCAAAAGATGGAGTTTCTGACCACGGCCATAGCCTCGTCGGTGGATCCGGACGAGGCCGAGTTGCAAGCTTATCTGGAAGATAATGCCGAGCGTTTCATGACGCCATCTCTTGTCGCCTTTGATCAGGTTTTTCTAGGAGAAACCGCGGAACCCAGCGAGATGGCAGAGGTACTGTCTGCACTGAATTCTGGGGAAGACTGGTCACAACTTGGAGTTCCGTCGCTGTTGCTCCAAACGATGCCTCTATCCGCGTTAAGTGTTGTAGACTCGGCATTTGGTCGCGGGTTCTCAGGAAACCTGACAGACTTGGAAGTGTCGGTTTGGTCTGGTCCAATACAATCAGGTTACGGAAAGCATCTTGTTCGAGTCACAGGCATTCAGGCCGGAGGCTTACCTCCGCTGGATGACATTCGTGAAGCAGTATTGTCGGAGTGGCGCCGTGAAACCGGTGACGATTTGGCACAAGCGCAGTATGAAATTCTGGCTGCTCAGTACGAAATCCAGACGCCCACCGGCGAAGGTGATGATCAGTGAGGTTTGTACTGGGTTTTCTTCTTGCGTTGTTGTTTTTCTGGACTCCGCAAACGGTACACTCCCATGCGCTTGATCCAGGGTATTTGGATCTCCAACAATTGGCAGAGGGCACCTGGCAGGTCCTGTGGCGTGTTCCAGACGTTAATGGCAGGCCAATGGAAATCGGCGTTGTTTTGCCCAATCAGTGCGCTCCTGCACGCGGCCCGCAACCTGCGTCAGACAGTGTTGCATGGGTGTCCAGGTGGGTCGCTGAATGCGAAACTGAGATTGCTGGACAAACGGTGGCCATAGAAGGCTTGGAGAAGCAGCGAAACGATGTGCTTTTGCGTATCCAACCATTGGAATCCGAACCAGTCACACTGCGTTTTACTCCCGAAATGACGGTTCTGACAGTTCCTGAACGTCCTTCGATCTGGTCGGTCTTCACCAGTTATTTTCAACTGGGTTTCGAGCATATCTTGGAAGGTTGGGACCATTTATTGTTTGTATTTGCCTTATTCATACTTGTCCGAGATCCTTGGCGGCTTGTGGGCGCGATCACAGCGTTCACAATTGCCCACTCGATAACTCTGGCCCTTGCGACCCTCGGGGTTTTAAAAGTTCCAGCCGCCCCGGTGGAAGCTGTTATAGCCTTGTCGATTGTGTTTTTGGCTCTGGAAATACTGAGGCATAAGGAAGGTCAAATCAGGTTGTCCGAGCAGTATCCCTGGATAGTTTGCTTTTGTTTCGGGCTTCTGCACGGGCTTGGATTTGCCGGCGCGTTAAGTGAAATCGGACTACCTTCGCAAGACATTCCTGCCGCGCTGTTTGCGTTCAATGTAGGTGTCGAGGCTGGCCAGCTCGCCTTTATTGCTGCAGTTTCGTCAGCGCTCGCGGTATGGCGACTAATCGCGCCCTCCGGATTCCCAAGAATCTATGCCAATGCCACCCCAGTGATCGGCTATGCGATTGGTTGCGTATCAGTTTTCTGGCTTGTCGAACGTGTCAACGGATTTTAGCGTAATAACTGAATTATTGCATGATCCGTCAGTTCAATAACCGCTGTTTCTCCAAACACTACAAGTCTTTACCTCTTAACGGAAAAACCTTATCGGGTGTTAGGCATTGACCTAAGATATACTTTACCAACTTGCCAATCTGGGGGGCTTCTGATTTTCGAGGACCTGCGATATTCAAAACCGACACGGGCGTGGACAACAACCAACTTCGTATAGCCCGCGCACATTTCTCCTCGCCATCTCTGACATCAACTACCAAGTGCGACTTTCCCAACTCTCGTGCGAAAACGATAGTTTTATCAGTTCCTGGACTGGCTGATCCATCTATGAATACAAGGGTTGCGTCACTGGTTGCCACATTTAGCCGGGTCCTTTCGATCACATCGTCTGTATCCGTCTCCTTCAGCCCAGGGATGTAGCCGGGAATTTTTCCAGCCTCATTTGTCCGGCCATTTGGAACCCAGCCTTCGCACGGAATTGAGTGCTCAACGGCGAATTCCAACGCGGACATGTCAACACCGGTTTGTCCACCAGACACGATTTTCACAGGGGATCACCCAAAACCAAATGCGGTACGAATTGTTACAGTAAATTTAATCGTTCGCACGCCCGAGAGCAAACGCTAGAACCAGATCGCGGTATGTAAAAGTAATCCCGGTTTTCCAACGCTTAACTGTAGATTGGAAGAAGGTCACCCTCGGCGAGCTGAAGCCCGCCCGCGGCGACTTCGCGCCACGAGCGGGAAAAGATTAGGCGAATGCGACTCCATTTTCATTCATTGGCAGTTCGGACACGCGCAAATCCAGCTGAGCGATGGCATTGGCCAGCGCCGGGGCAGAAGGCGGTGTACCCGGTTCACCGATACCCGTCGGGGCCTCTGTTGACGAGATGATATGCGTTTCGATCGACTTGATGTCTGAAATGCGAAGCGGTTCGTAGTCAGGAAAATTAGACTGCTCAACCGAGCCTTGGTCCAAGGTTATCTGATCGCGCATTGCATGTCCGATGCCATAGCCAATGCCACCCTCGACCTGGGCTTTGATCACGTCCGGGTTGACTGCAATACCGCAATCAACCGCGGCAGTTACTTTTTCAATCTGAATTCCATCGTCCAGATTGCCGGATATTTCGACGACTTCGGCCACGTAGGAACCGAATGACTTATGAACAGCTATGCCTTGGACATTGCCATCGGCGGGCTTACCCCAATTTCCTTTCTCGGCCGCAAGTCTTAGCACCGCGGCTTTGCGTTGCTGATCCTTTCCGCTTGCAAGATAGGCCAATCGGAATACCACAGGATCAATGCCAGCGGCTTTGGCTGCCATATCCATCATAACCTCCATTACATATCCGGTGTGTGTATGCCCGACCGAGCGCCACCAAAGAACCGAGGTGGCTTTTTCCGTATCCGTCAGGCCGATTGCCATACTGGGAATGATATAAGGATTTTCCGTTACTCCCTCGACAGTCGAATGGTCGACTCCGTCCCGAACGGCGAACGCCTCGAACGCGGTACCTTTCATGATGGATTGACCTGCAACTTGGTGCTCCCAGCCGACAATTTTTCCGTCAGCGTCCATTCCGACGCGGACTTTGTGACCGACGGCGGGTCGGTAATACCCGCCTCGGATGTCGTCTTCGCGGTCCCAGACCAGTTTAACTGGGCGCGACCGGTCCGTCATTGAAAAGGCCAAAGCCGCCTCGACTTGGTAATCGGCGTCCGGAGTTGCACGACGCCCGAAAGAGCCGCCAGCCAGCATAGTCTTGATATGAATCTTTTCACCTGGAAGGCCGAAAATCTGCTGGTAGGCCATGTGTGGACCGGTTGGCATCTGTGCGCCGTCATGCAAAACGATGTCGCCATCAGCAGTTTGTTCGATCGTGCAATTTAATGGTTCCATCGGGGCGTGGGCCAACAACGGAAAATAGAATGTCTTTTCAACGATGGTCGCAGCCCCTTCAACCGCTGCTGTAACAGCGGATTGATCGGCTTTGTTCACGTTGTAAACAGGTGCATTGTCCAACGCAGCCAAGATCTCATCCCGGATTTCTTGCGAGGACCGCGTCTCCGCCGCAGACATGTCCCAGTCAACATTCAGCGCTTCGCGGGCTTGCATCGCGGCCCATGTATTTTCTGCGTACACGGCAACACCGTGCTTCGTAGGCAGGGTTTGGGCCATTGTGAAACCCTTAACGTCCTTTGAGCCGGTGTCATCGAAGCCAATGACTTTTCCACCTTGCTGTGGCGTACGTTTGACCATGACAACCATCTGATTTTCCAATTGCACGTCCATGGCGAATTTCGCTGTGCCGTTTACCTTGATCGGGCTGTCTTTTCGGCGTGTCGCCTCGTTGCCAATAATTTTCCATTCGGACGGATCGCGCAGACGTGGGCTTTCCGATGGTGCCAGAGCGCTTGCGGCGGCCACAAATTCTCCTAACGGCGCTGAGTTGGACGACCCGCTGATCACTCCGCCCTGAATATCCAGTGCCGTGGTTTCGACGCCCCAAGCTTCCGCGGCGGCTCTGATCAATACTTCGCGTGCACCGGCACCAGCTGTTCGGTATTGTACCCAAGAGTTTGAAACGGCCGTAGAGCCGCCAGTTCCCTGAAATGGTCCAAAAAGTGTATTGTTGTAGACGTTGGGATCTGAAGGTGCGAACTCGTAATCGATCTGATCCATTCTGACCCCCAGCTCTTCGGCGATCAATGAGGTAAGACCTGTAGCTGGTCCCTGACCTTTTTCGAAGTGTTTGACAATCGCAACGACGTTGCCGTTGCTGTCGATCTTTACGAAAGGATTCAACATCGCATCAGACGAGCTGGATGCGGCCATTGCGCCATTGGCATTTGTGCCGACATAAAGAACGGCACCTGCGGCAGCGGCTGTCTTGAGGAACCCTCGGCGTGAAAGTTTGGTGTTCATGGCTATCAGGCCTCCAGAATTTCGGATGCGCGCAAAACCCCGGCGCGGATTCGTTGGTAAGTCGCGCACCGGCAGGCATTGCCATACATGTACTCATCGACTTCTTCTGCCGTGGGCTTGGCGTTTTCGCGCAAAAGTCCAACTGCGTTCATGATCTGACCTGACTGGCAATATCCACATTGAACAACATCCAGTTCTATCCATGCCTGCTGAACTGCGGCCCCGATTTTGTCCTGATCCATTACCTCGATCGTCGTGATTTCCGCGTCTTCAACGTCTTCAATGTAGGTCTGGCACGATCGCACGGGCTCACCATTCAGGTGAACAGTGCAAGCGCCACATGATGCGACGCCACATCCGAATTTGGTTCCCGTCAGTTTTAACTCGTCCCGGATTACCCACAGCAGTGGTGTGCCGGGCTCCGCCTCGACGGAATGTGATTGACCATTTAATTTAAGCGTTAATGCCATGGCTTTTGGGGCCTCCCTATTGGCTGTTGCTTATTCAAACTTCTCGAATTTAGCGAAGGCATCTGCATAATCCGGATGCCATCGGGACAGGGCAGGGCGGTTTTCGATAATGTCACCCAATGCCCAGGTTACCCGGCGCTTGTCGCGTTCAGGCGGCACGTCATTGTCAGGGCAGAGGATATAAAAATCCCCTTTCGACATGCTCGTAATCAGGTGGTCGACAGTTTGTTCCGATGTCCACGCGGCAGCGGGTTTGTCGGGGATATGGCGCGCAATCATTCCGGTATATGTAAAGCCCGGAACGAAGAGATGGGCCGAGATTGGTGCTTTTTCCTGACGTAGATCGTGCGCAAGCATCTCGGTCAGAACTTTGACACCTGCTTTTGAAACATTGTAGGCGGGGTTGCCTGGTGGGGTGGTGATCCCCTGTTTTGAGCCGGTGTTGATGACAACGGCGGGGCGATCTGCGGCGATCATGCGCGGTAAAAAGGCTTGAACACCGTTGATCACCCCAAAAAGGTTCACTTCAATGATGTCGCGCCAGGCGTCAGGTTTTTCCCAACTGCCGCTAGGACGTGCTATCCCAGCATTGTTCATAAGCACGGCCACTTCACCGGCCGTGAATGTTGCATCGGCCAAGGCCTGCACCGCCTCGGCATCGCTTACATCGGTAGGAACAGTAAAAACCTGAGCGTTGTTCTGCAAATGGCGACGAATTTGCTCTTTTGCCTCATCCAACGTTTCACCTGGCAAGTCGGCTAGCATGACACTGAGCCCTGCTTGGGCAAAGCGTTCAGCAGCGGCAAGCCCGACTCCGCTTGCTCCACCTGTTACAACTGCAATGCCGCCTTGTTCTATCGATTCAAAATACATTTCCGTGCCTCCCGATCTGAATCTAGAGCCCCAGGTTCTGCTTCAAGGTTCCGATGAAAGTCGCGTCGTCCTGAGTTTTTCGAGTGTCCAGCAATTCCTCTGCGTCCTGTCCAGCGCGGTATCGCAGTTGAGAACTGCCGTCAGTCACGGCGTCCCAGATAACCTCTGCCACGACAATGGGTTCAGATGCGGATTGTGCTTGAGACCAAGCACCGAACAGCGCTTGTACAACAGGTTGATATTCCGTCATGGTCTCGTCGTTCACCATATCGAACGAACGGCCGCCGAAATCAGTTTTGATCATTCCGGGTTCGACGATCTTGACCTTTATTCCCGCAGCTTCAAGTTCGAAATGCAGCGCCTCTGAAATTCCTTCGACGGCGAATTTTGTTCCATGGTAAAGCGTTCCCAGCGGAAAAGTCATCTGTCCGCCAATCGAGGAAATATTAACGATCGTCCCAGTGCCCTGTCGACGCATATGCGGCAAAACTGCCTTGGTCGTTTCTAAAAGGCCGATCACATTTGTGTCGAATTGTCGGCGAATGCGGTCCATGGGAAACGCTTCCAACGGACCATATGCGCCGTAACCTGCATTATTGAGTAAAACGTCAATTTTTTCGAAAGCTTCAAGGCCCGCAGATACAGCGGATTGAATCGAAACTGGATCTGTTACATCCAAGCGGGTTACCATAACGTTATTCATGCCAACCAGGTCTTGCTCTTTTTCAGGGCTGCGCATTGTGGCAATCACGTTCCACCCTTTTGAGGCGAACAACCTTGCTGTCTCTTTTCCGATGCCTGAAGAAGCGCCTGTGATCATTATTGTCTGCGACATGAGATAAATCCTGATTGAGCTATGAAACAAAACTAGTGTCATTGCCCACAAGGTCGCTGCCTTATCCTCCAAATGATCTGCCTAATTCTCCGACCATTTGGTGTTTGCTGTTCACGAAATGCCTATTGCGCCTATATTTCTAAGGAACAGGAGGCCTGCCATGGTATCGAAAAATCTGGTCTACGATGTTTTTGACCTTGTGAAAGCCAAGGGCGCGCTGGGCGTAGGCTGTGAAACTGGCGTGGACGGCTTTTACGCCTTTGGCAGCCTTGAGACTACGGAATGTGCTGCCGGTTTTTATGAACCGATTATGTGCTTGGTCCTGCAAGGCGCTAAAGAGGCCTACATCGGTGGACGCGTCGTGCGATATGCCGCAGGCGATACTTTGATTGTCAGCCACGCGGTGCCTGTCGACGCAGCAATAATTCAAGCCAGCCCTGACGAGCCTTACACAGCGCTTGCACTGAAATTGGATTTGGCGCTGGCGCGCAGTCTTTACGACGAGATTGGAGAAGTCATTGAGAACGAAAGCGACGCTCGTACGCTGGATGCAGACGTTTCGGAAGAAGCGGTAGTGGATGCCGTTGCACGACTGTTCCGCTTGGCTCAGGATCCAGTCGAGGCACGGGCGTTGGCACCATTGGTTCTGAAAGAGATTCACTTCCGTCTGTTGCGCGCACGTCATGGAGCGATGCTGCGAAAACTTTTGCGGCATGAAAGCCCGGCGAGCAGGATTTCGAAAACCATCGCGTTCATTCGTGACAATTACAAAGCCACCATCCCGGTGGGTGACTTGGCAGCCGAGTCAGGTATGAGCCTGTCCGCGTTTCATGAACACTTCAAAAGCGTCACGTCGACATCCCCGCTTCAATACCAAAAAGAACTTAGATTGCTTGAAGCACGCCGTCTGCTTTTGTCTGGACATGTATCGGTCGCATCCGCTGCATACGACGTTGGATACGAAAGCCCCACTCAATTCAGCAGAGAGTTTTCTCGCAAATTTGGATTGTCTCCCAGCGAGCAAAAATCAGGAGCGACCCTGCTGGCTGGATAAAACCGAGTTTGGCAGCGACCTTGTCGTGTCTAAACGCAAATGGCTACAGATCGCTTTAGCGTTGAACGATATTGAAAAATCCGGCAACCGTGCTTTCCATCGCGCGGTATGTCGCATGTATGACATCTTAAACTGCTGCTCTGGTTATAAATATGTTTGATATGCAGGCATATGGAGAGTTCGCGTACCATGTCTGATAAGAAACCTAAATTTGCCACTTTTTTCAGGTGCCAGCCAAGCGGTTTGGTAGAGTGCAATGATCGAGCAAACAAGTTTTCGAACCACATTAAGACTTGCTCCGGCGCAATCCTGCGTCGCACACATATTACCGGAGTCAATTCATGACCCATGTTTTGACCTTGAATGCGGGGTCCTCGTCGCTGAAATTCGGCTTGTTTGCTTTAGGGGCAAGTGATCCTTCAGCAGTCAGCACCGGGTTGGTAGAAGAGATTGGAAGCGATTGCGCGCGCATTCATGCGAGTTCTGGCGACGGTGAAGTAATCACGGACAATCGGCCAGAGCCGATTCAGGATGACGCAGTGGCCCTTGATCGGGTGCTTGCGCTACTAGGTCATCATTACCCAGATGTGCGAATCTCGGCAGTAGGTCACCGAATTGTACACGGCGGCCAAGATATAGTTTCACCACAGCCGTTGAGCGAGGAGGTATTAAAGAAGCTTGAACGGTTATCACCGCTTGCACCTTTGCACCAACCGCAAAACTTGTTGGTTGCACGGATTGCGATGGCGCGGTTTCCGAAGGCGCTGCAAATAGCATGTTTTGACACCGCATTTCATCGTCATCACCCTTGGGTAAATGATGTCTTTGCCTTACCAAGAGAATACTACGACAAAGGCGTGCGCCGGTACGGTTTTCACGGGCTGAGTTATGAATACATCTCTGACCATCTACGAAGAACTGCACCATTATTTCATGCTGGCCGGGTCATCGTAGCGCATCTGGGAAACGGCGCGTCAATGTGTGCAATGGTCAGTGGCAGATCCGTTGGGTCGACGATGGGATTTTCGGCCCTTGATGGGCTGCCAATGGGTACACGTTGCGGACAGCTAGATCCAGGAGTCTTACTTTACCTGATGGAACAAGAGGGTATGAGCGCCAGCGAAATAGCGGACCTACTTTATAAACATTCGGGTCTGTTGGGTTTGTCCGGCCTGTCCCACGATATGCGCACACTTGAAAAGGCCGACACCCCTGAAACCCGACAAGCAATTAGTTATTTCACCTTTCGTATTCGCCGCGAGTTAGGCGCATTGGCGGCGGTTCTTGGCGGATTGGATACTGTGGTATTTACGGGTGGAATTGGCGAAAACTCTCGTCTTATCCGAGACCGGGTATGCGGTGACATGGGGTGGCTGGGCATCGAGCTGGATCACGATGCGAATGCCGACAACAACCGCATCATCTCGACCGATTTGTCGCGGGTTTCGGTCATGGTTATCCCAACCAACGAGGAGCTAGTCATTGCCCGCGCAGCGGCACTGCATCTGGCATCGGAAGCTACTAAGGTTCATGACAGATCGTAGGGCTAAGCGACCTGATGAAGCCTAATTCATGACAGCCTCTTTCTCTGCGCGTCTCTGATCAAGGCTGCGAGACGATAGAAACCGTGCGCCATCTTGGTATAGGGCGTCAACAGAAAGAAGGTCAGGACAGATCCCAGATGGATGGCCAGCAATGCCGGCATAAAAGAGGTCGAGCCAAGAGCATAAAGGACAAGTCCGCTCAAACCTACAAACCCAAGTAGCAGGATAAAACCGAATTCGCCTCCCCACGCCGAAGGGTCGCCCAGTTCGCGGTCGGACTTTTGCTTCAGAAACGCCATCGCCCCACAACCCACGGTCAGCAATAACCCACCGGAAATCCCGAATAATTTAGGCAATGACCAGAACCCATAGGGTGCGTGCATTCCCAAACCGTAATGCATAATTGTCGCCACCGAAGTCGACGCAAAACACAACAGGAAACCGTACATGATGGATTGGTGAATGTGACGACGCGCCTGGCTAAATCGGTCTTCGTCCTCGAAATTGCAGCCGTCACCATGACCAGCGGCGAGATCTTGCATCTGACCAACGCGTTTCAAAGCAGCCGTCACGTCAGAAAATTGGATGGGTTTTCCACTGACCTCGGTCCAATACCGCTTAAGGCTTAGGCCAACGCTGATCAATGGAAGAAGGAATGCAGGAGCAAAAATCGCCACCATCGCGTTATGGGAAAGAACGGCATAAAAGCCGTCCCCACCGCTAGATCCAATTGCACGAGCTGCCCAGAACAAAAGGGCAAATCCGACTACCAGCGCAATTGCGATGGCCCCTCCATCAGTGTGAAAACGACGCGCCAGTGGTTGCGGCCAAGCAAAACTTTCCCAACTGTCGCGTCGCACCTCAGCAAGTGCTTTTGGCAAGTTCAGATCGAATTCATGCGGGGCGGTATACTGACACGCATAATAACAGCCCCGGCAGTTGTGACAAAGATTTGCAAGCTGAGTTATGTCGCCATTCGAAAATGCCCGTTCCGAATGAAGGGACGGAAATACCGAGCAATAACCCTCGCAATAGCGGCACGCATTGCAGATTTCAGCCTGACGGCGGGCTTCTTGAATTAATTCAGTTTGCATAAGCAGCGGCCTCACGTCCTGCAATCCGTCCAAAAACGGTTCCAATTGTCATCCCGAACCCTGCAAGATACCCTTGGCCTAAGATCGATCCCGCCATGGTTTCTCCGGCCGCCCATAGGTTTTGGATTTTTCCCGAGGATGTCGAACACTGTGCGTTGTCGTTCACTTTCAACCCCAAATAGGTGAAAGTTACGCCTGTACGTAAGGTATAACCGTAGTAAGGCGGCTTGGAGATCGGTCTCGCCCAGTTGGTTTTGGGCGGCGTCAGGCCTGAGGTACTGACACCGTCCAATTCGGTTGGATGAAACCCGCTTGTATCGCCGCAGGAGGCATTGAATTCGGTGACTGTTGCGATCAGCTTGTCGGCCGGCAGACCCATCAAGTTTGCTAGGTCTTCAAGCGAATCCGCCTTCAATGGTGGAAAGACTGACGGCATGAACAAGTTCAGCGATTTTGCGTCGATGATCACGTATCCCACCTGGTCTGGTTGGGCCGCCACCAGCCGACCCCATATGGCATAACGTTTGGGCCAGACATCCTCGCCTTCGTCGTAGAATCTTTCGGCATTCTTGTTCACGACGATTGAAAACGGCACACAGTCCAAACGCGTGACGATGCCACCGTCGAACTTTGGCGCGCGGCCGTCGATTGCAACGGCATGGCATTGTGTGGGATCTCCTACGGTTTCGACGCCTTGATCCAGCAGGTCGGCCAACACTACACCTCGGTTATAAGGCGTCCCCCGGATCAAAAAATTCTTTGCAGGCTCACCCCACGCCCGGGTTAACCAGTCAGTGTCGGCCTGAAACCCGCCTGAGGCAACGATTACTGCCTTTGGTGCGATCCGGTGGGATTGTCCTTTGTAAGTGTAGCCCACCCATTCAACTCGATCATCGTTCAGTTCCAAATGCGTGACGGCGGCTTCATACAGCACCTCGACGCCCAATCTCTCAGCCGTTCGGTAATATGCGTTAACCAGTGATTTCCCACCGCCCATGAAAAAGGCATTGGTTCGTGCCAATGACAGAGTGCCGGACAGCGACGGCTGGAAACGCACCCCATGTTGTTCCATCCAAGGCAGGCATTCCTCAGAGGAGCGGATTGCCATTCGTGCCAGATTTTCGTCGGTTTTACCGCCAGTAACCTTCATAAGATCGGACAAGTATTCTTCTTCGCTGTATTCTTCGATCAGTGGTCCCAAAGGTCCGGTATGCTTGCAACGAAAGTTTCTGGTGTGCCGGGAGTTTCCTCCGCGATAGGGTTTGGGCGCGGTTTCGAGTATCAGAACCTTAGCGCCTGCTTCAGCCGCTGTAATGGCAGCGCAAAGCGCTGCGTTGCCGCCCCCTATGACCGCGATGTCGTGTGTCGCCGTTTGATTGGCCGTATCCGTTGTTTTCATCAATCTTGTTCCGCGTTGCGATTGCGTTTTTGCAAAGCGCGAATCCTGATACGTTGTGCTGTCTGGATGTGGGCGCGCATTTCCGCCTCGGCTGCCGCGCCGTCCCGTTCCAACAGTGCTGACATTACCCGCCGATGTTCGGTTACAGCTTCTTCGGCGCGTTCGCTGTCCAGCAGTTGCGAGGGCCCAAGGATCAACAGCGCTTTTTGTAAGGACAGCATTGACTTGGACAAGAACCGGTTTTTGGCTGCATCCAGAAGCGTGTCGTGGAAAACTCGGTTGATACGAGTGGCTTCCGGACCTGTTCCTGCCTGGGCCAATTGTTCGTTCAAATGCGCAAGCTCGCTCATCTCAACTTCTGACGCTGCCCGGGCAGCGAGCCGCGCAGCGGTACCTTCAAGCACTGCGCGCATTTCATACAATTCCATTACTTCGGCATATTCGAGCTTGCGGACCGTCGCGCCCAGCCTTGGAATGTGGGAAACGAGCCCATCTGCCTCAAGATTTCGGATCGCTTCGCGAACGGGGGTCCTGCTCACGCCTATCCGATTGGATAGTTCAACTTCTCGCAATCGGTCACCCGGCAGAAGAGCGCCGTTTCGAATCTCATCCAGTAACCGCTGATAGGCGGAACTGCCCTGCGGGCCTGAAGAGAGCGAGTCATCTTGATTGGTCACCGATAATAATCCTTAATGCATCCAATTGCATACACATGCATGCAAAATTTGTCAACAAGCCCAAACCCGTTGGTTTTCAGGCACATTTAAAGGCAAGATTGACCAACTCAAAAGCCGCGAACTTACGGTAGTTACGGGCTTTCGCTACAGTAGATTTGCCGGGAGGCAACTTCCTTGACCGGGGTCACCTGAGCGCCGGGGTCGACATCAGTCCAGAAATACGGGCACGTGTTTTGGTCTCAAACCAAGCGCCTCGGCCACGCGCCGTTTCAGGCTGCGCTGCGGCGCGATATCTTGGTTCATATCGAACACGAGACCGTTCAATTCGGGGTTTCGCAGCAAGGCGAGTTCAACTCCCCAGACTGCAGCCTGCTTGGGGTCAAGGCCCTCGGGTCTGCCCATTTTTGTATCTAGCATTCCCGGGACCCAGTCATTTATTATTATGTTTGGAAATCGCTTACCGACGTCTGCGACCAATGCGGCAGAAAACAATCTGAGTGCACCTTTCGAAACGCTGTAACCGGTACTTCCCGGCAAAGGGGCCTGATCAGCAAAGCTGCCGACGTTTATAATTCTGCCCTTTCCATTCCTGATCATGCGCTGCAAGGCAAGATGAGTATATGAAACGGCACCGCCAAAATTCGTCTTTATTTCCCTCTCAAAAAAGTCCAGCGACGCAGTCGCAAAATCATAGCGATCATAGACACTTGCGTTGTTGATTAGGATTAGATGGCTGAATTCAAGTTGATCTAGTTGATGAAACACGCGTTCTGCCGCAACTTGGTCCGACACGTCTGCAGCAATGGAGATAATATTTTCTGGGTGCTTACATGTTTCTTTAGTGCCAAGAATCGAGTCATTGAGTCTTGCTACACCGACAGCACGAATGCCACGCTCGGCAAACTGGTGACACAGCGCGCGCCCAAGGCCCGAGCCGGCTCCTGTCACAATCGCAAGCGTATCATCAAATTTTGCGGCCATTGGGTCTCCTTGATCTGTCATCAGCAATCAGGTGGAAAACAAAGCGTTTTCAATTATATGATCTCCGACCCGTAACGCATTTGCCGCAATAGTTAGACTTGGGTTCACACCATTCGAGGTTGGCATAAAGGACGAGTCCACGCAAAACAGGTTATGCAGATCATGCGCCCTGCAATTTCTATCCAACACGCTTGCGCCTGCGTCGTCTCCAAACCGGGCAGTACCGCAGGCATGCGCATGATTGATTTGAGGAAGTCTGTTCAGGTGCAAGCGCCGCCGCCGCGGAAGCGCCTCATTGATCATTTTGGTGAAAACTGCGCGCCGAGACAGAAGCTCATCTGAGACGTTATAAACGACTTTTATCTGATCGGTTCTTTCCCCGCCATTTGCGACGTGATTTTCCGTATTTGGAAAATCTTCGAGTATGCCGACATATAATTCCGCGTTTCCCAAAACCTTTGCGGCAATCGTCGATACGAAGTGCGTGGAGTGGTGTTTGAAGGTCTGCTTAAGAGAACTTCCTTTTTCAACCGATTGAGAAAGAAAATGCGAAATTGTGCGATAGTCTGCAGATACGCCCAAGGCTTGAAAAACGCCTAGTCGGAATTGGCCCGAAGTGTAAAAGTCCTTCATAGAGAATGTTTTACTGTATTCTGATCCATCATGGTGCAACCCGGACCAAACCGCAAAAAATTCATTCAAATGAAACATCAAATTTTGGCCGAGCAGACCAGACCCGTTCGCGCATCCATTTGGCCAATATTCGCTAATTGATCTTTGGAGGATGCGCGGCGAGTTCAATGCTCCGGCGGAAAGAATGAAAACCTTGGCATTCAAAAGAAATGTCTTGCCTTTGCAACGGACTTCAAGCTGATCGATTGCGTCCGTCGTTCCGTGGAACCTAACAGCCTCGCACCAATCTAAAAGTTCGGCGTTTCCGGTCGCAAGAGCTGGATCAACCCCCGCAGTGCGCCCATCCATCTTGCAACCGCGCGGACACTTTCGCCCAAAACACATCTTGCAGTTATCCAGGAACTTTGCCCCCGTTGGGCTTCGATAAGGGTTCAGGCCATAAGTTTGGAAAAACTGTCTTAGTTTCTTTTGATATTCGGTGTCCTGCTTTGGCGGAGCAATTGCATTTTTGCCTGACGGTTCTACAGGGTTTCTTTCCCCCACGACATGATACAGATGTTCTGCTTCCGCAAAGTACCGATCAAATTCCGCGTATTTCACGGGCCATCCCCCAGTCGGGTGAGGCCGAGAATCGGTTTCGTCAATGTCTTCCGGAGCCGGCCTTTCCAACGTGGAAGCATAAAAAGACGATGTACCGCCTACACCGGCGCCAATCCCAAAGTCCACAGAGGTTGTCTCACCGTTTGATGTAATTGACGCGTCGCTGGGCCATATCCCGTGCAGCATACGCGAATACTCGTCACCAACCGGGTAACCGTCTTGCTCTTCGGTACTCGGTCCGTACGGGCCATATTCAACAAACAAAACTTTTGCGCCGGCTTCGGCAAGTCTTCGACCAATCGTACCGCCACCGATTCCTGTGCCTATTACGATGGCATCCCATGTCTTGGAAAGGATTTCTTCAATGCTCATCTTTTTTTTCTAGGCCAATACTCGTTTACTGGATTTCTGGGTTTCATTATGCGCCTCGAATAGGTGTATTCTTTGGACGCAAGAAGGTTGTGGTTAAGGGGTTCAATTCATCATGCGTATGATTTCATTTGCTACTGCTTCTGCGGACTTAGCCTGTCCCTTCGCGTTCCAGTGATCGTCTCCTCCTTTAAGAAACAAGTCGTTCACATCGCCACCTTTCAAGACGGGATATAGATTCAAGACCTCTTGATCATGGTCGACTACCGAAGCTTGCAGCAGGTTCGTCAGGTTTTTCGGATTGTAAGTTGGATACTTTTCCTTGTTGATCTGCCCAGATGAATGGGCACCATCCAGCAGATCCATCGGATGTGGAATAACAACGAATAGTAAAGGTACGTTCGCATTCGCAGCTACAGTAGATATCTCGCCTATGATCGCGTCCATCAGTCTGATCTTCAAGTCAGCCGATGCTGAGTTCGGGGAAACGGCAATATCCGTTGAATAGGGGTCGACAGCGAATTCTCCAACGATTTTCTCACCGGCAACAAAGCTTTTGTATTCTTCCTGATGCCTGGCCATAGCCCAGTCAATCCACGCCTCGGGGTCGAATTGTTCGGGTGTCGTTCCGCTGTTTCGTAGCGCTTTCAAGGTACGTCGAAGCACCCTGACAATCGCCAGTTCGCTTTCGTTTAACTGCCCCTCCCTTGCTTGTTCGGCGCTCAGAAAAAACTCGCGCTCAACAAGACTGCCGTCACCGTCCAGATCGTACATACGGTTGCGCAGTAAATCCCCAAAATCGTTCCCCGAGAAAATTGAAACAACCACAAAATCCGGACTGTACTGATCCAGTTCTGTTTGCATTCGCCGCAAAATCTGATCTGGGCCATAGCCCGAGATACCCGCGTTTATAACTTCTGAGTCAACTGCCAGCTTTTCGGTCAGATCTTTCTGCAATACAGATGTAAACCGCTCGTCGAACGGAGTGTAATTCGCATGAATAAACGAGTCACCGTAAACCAAAACACGGAACTCAGCTGGTGGATCGCGCAGCTCTGGGCCTACGAAACCGTCAGTGTTTACCTGATAGAGAACGGTCGCGCCTCCAAATTCTTGCGGATGGGTCAACACACCAGATGAGCCTGGCTTTAGTTGAAAAAGCAACCTGTCGTCATATTGGTAACTAGTAAAATAGTTTGGTCGGAACATCACCTGAAGTAAAATTTCCACGGCAACAAGCGATAGAATGGTTGCCACAAAGACAGAAAAATAAGTCGAGGCTGCGCGAGTAGGTAAAAACGCTGCGGCCATCGTGATCAGACCTGCAATCAATACTACGCTTTGGAAAAGACCAAACCCAGCTCCTCCACCTATGCTGGGGTGATCCGACAAAGCCCATATACACAGCCCTAAACCACTGATCAGGCAGGCGGATCGTACGATCAAATTACCGTGCTTGGTGGGTTTATTTTTTGCCATTATTAACCTCGGCCTTTAGACGTGCCAAAAGGCTGGACCTTATCGCGAGGCTCGTTGTCATTTAGTCCAGTTCGTATTTTTGTTTGTAATCTTCTGCCAACTTTGGATCCTGCTCCTCTTTCATTAGAACAGAGTTCCCCACTACCAGATACTCGATATCGGTTCCCATGAAGCAACGAAATGCATCCTCTGGCGTACAAACAATCGGTTCTCCTCGCACATTGAAAGACGTATTCACGACTATTGGGCAACCCGTACGTTGTTTGAAAGCAGAAATGAGTTGGTGGTATCTAGGGTTCGTGTCCTCATGAACCGTTTGAATGCGAGCCGAATAGTCAACATGGGTAATGGCCGGAATATCTGACCGTTTTACATTTAGTTTTTCTATTCCAAACAACTCATTTTCTTCTGCAGTCATTTCCCGGCGATGTTCCGGTTTCACTGTGTCAACCATAAGCATGTAAGGACTGTCTTCGTCAAAGTCGAACCACTCGGATACATCTTCTCTTAGGACAGATGGCGCAAATGGCCTGAAGCTTTCGCGATACTTTACCTTAAGGTTTAGGGTACGCTGCATCGTTTCTGAACGAGGGTCACCCAAAATGGAACGCCCGCCCAAGGCGCGTGGACCAAATTCCATCCTACCATTGAACCAGCCGACTGCTTTGCCGTCTTCCAAGGCATCAACCGTTTTTGAAATTACTTCATCTTCCGATAAGGTGCTGAATACGGCTCCTGCCTCGCTCAGGCGTTTTTCGATATCTGCCTGTTCGAACACCGGGCCAAGGTAAGATCCCTTCATTCGGTCTTTTCCGGGTTGCGCGGCCTTTCGGGGGTTACCCAATTCACCATGCCACGCTGCGTAAGCCGCACCCACCGAACCTCCGGCGTCACCAGCCGCAGGTTGAATCCAGATGTTTTGGAATGACTGGTCACGCAGAACTTTACCATTCGCCACACAATTCAACGCGACCCCGCCGGCCATGCAGAGATTTGGTATATCGTATTCCTTTGCCAAGCTGCGCGTCAGCCTTAGCACGATCTCTTCCGTGACAGCTTGCACAGACGCTGCAATGTCCATGTGAAACTGCTCGAGCCGGTCGGTTTCAGGTTTGCGGACCGGCGCTCCAAAAAGATCACTGAACTTGTCATTGGTCATCGTAAGTCCAGTGGAATAGTTGAAATAAGACTGGTCAAGGCGATACGAGCCGTCTTCTTTCAGGTCGACTAATTTATCAAGAATTAGGTTTTTAAAGCGAGGTTCACCGTACGGTGCCAGCCCCATGACTTTGTATTCGCCGCTGTTGACTTTGAACCCGGTGTAATAAGTGAATGCAGAATACAACAGGCCGAGTGAATGTGGAAAGTGGATTTCTTTCAGGATTTCCAGGTTTTCGCCCTTGCCGATCGCAACAGTTGTCGTCGCCCACTCTCCAACCCCATCCAGGGTTAGAACGACCGCCTCATCAAATGGTGATGGATAATATGCACTGGCTGCGTGGCTATAGTGATGTTCAGCAAACAGAAGATTTTCTGGTTTGATCGTCCCTTGGCCAAGCTTTTTGAGCTCTTTAAGTAGCAAGCTTTTTTGAAAAAGCTTTTCCCGAAGCCAAACAGGCATGGCAATTCGGAAAGAACCAAAACCTTTGGGCGCGTTTGCTACGTACGTCTCAAGAAGGCGTTCAAATTTCAAAAATGGTTTATCGTAGAACGCGACATGGTCCACATCCGATAGCTGCAGCCCAGCCTCTTGCAAGACATAAGAAATTGCGTTCTCTGGAAATCGCGCATCATGTTTTTTTCGAGTAAAACGCTCTTCTTGCGCTGCGGCGACAAGCTCACCATCAATCAGCAACGCGGCCGCGCTGTCATGATAGTACGAAGAAATACCAAGGATCGCGGTCATACTAAAACAATGTGTATATGAAAGGCGCGACGGCCGAGCCTTGGGTCAGAACGATCAGGCCCCCAAAGATAACCATGACTACAAGAATGGGCAGAAGCCAGAATTTCTTTCTGACTCTCATAAAGGTCCAAAGTTCACTAAAAAAAGACATGTAGATTTTCCTGTACAGAACTATTCAAGTGTCGTTTAGAATTGTTGCCGCATCGTCGACTGGTTGCTTTTTTCCGGATCTAAATCGATCCAGTAGGTATCAGCGTCGTGGTCGATTTTTTGACCGATTGGATCCGAATTAAACAATCGTCTGATTAATCCAATTGGTGTGACAGTCGTAAAAAAGATTAGGCCCATGACAATCGGCGAAATGATACTGTTCAATAGCATCCCGAACTTAAACCACAGGCGATTCAGCGGTCGCAGTATTTCAGGACGAACAATACCAGCTACGAGAAAGCCCGCTGCGACTAACAAAGACCAAATTCTTACGTCACCGCCAAAAAACACCGGGAACAAGGCTATGATTAAGAAAACGGTAGCAAACACCCAGGCGAAAGAACGTTCGGATCCCATTTGGACTTCGGTCTTACCGTCCAGGTCCAGCCCGCCGGGTTTTGATTTCGCATTCTCAGATCTGAACATGATTCGACAACTCTTACACTCACCAATCGGGTCGGAAGTTACCTGAACCCAGACTGATTAAAAACGCAGAATCGGAAAATTCCAAAAATTCGCGATTATGAGTAGCTATAGGCGAAATCTTAGGGACAATAGGTGGAATGAGCGAACATTGTCCAAAGGTGGGTAACGGGACCATTCTTTTCAAATTTTGGTCTGAGAAAAGTTGTTACGGCAGAATGAAGCCAAAAAACTAAAACGGTATTTAGGGACCCAGAAAATACGTTTCTCCGAAATTTCCCCTTTTGTGTTAAGAAAGTTGTGTTCCACATCTCCTGTGCCGTCTGTCGCGCCAGGATTTCACTGATGCGCTGTCTGAAACCCGAAAACAGCATCTAAATCGCTGCTGTTCTGCTTTTCGGTCACCACGGGCGGTGCGTTGCATTGACTTAATGGACGTAATTGTCAACTTCAGAGACAGGTTCGTAATAGGTAAAAAAACATTATGCAGCGGTTTTCCCTTAAATTTTTGGTTGTAACTGCGTTTGTACTGGCGTCCGGCACGGGTGTTGTGCAGGCGCAATCTGGCGACAATCTGGCAATTGCCGGGCATATCAACTCACTATGGAATCATGCACTTCATAGTACCAGTAAGCGTACCTCTGTTTCATCCTGGCTCGATACGATGCAGGCTGCGAATGGGCACCGTTATGCTGAACGCATGGAATTTGGGTTCTTTGACAGTTTTGCAGCGCCACCAAATGCGTCGTCCACAGGGAATGTTAATGGCGGGTCTGGCATTAGCGCGTTGGGCTCCGAGGGATGGTCCAAAATCCAATATGGATTTAACGGCACTGCGCGCGGTGGCGACATTGTGTTTTCGTCTGACAATTTCGGCATGGGGGTAGTTTCACCGCCGCGTATGAAAATACGACCAAGCAACGACGGAAACCTGACGCCGCAGAGAACAAGCTACATCGAAGCCGCTTCGGACTTGATTGCCGGATATGAGGCCAACGTCAAAGCCCCCAAGCGTTACTGGATTTTCTCAGGCTTGCCTGGCTTCGACGAATATTCATATGGGACTTGGCCATCTAATACGAATATCGAACCTTGGAAGGTTCACGTGCGAGGGGATTGGACGGATTGGCAGACCGAATTTGTCGAAGGTCTCAGAACCGCAAATCCTGGATATGAAATTGGGCTGATTAATGCCGCCGAGGTTTTTGTTGATACCTGGGAAAACGTCGTTCCAGATATGACACATACAGATTGGTTTGAAGACTTGGCGCCACATGGTCATCCGGACACTTATGCTGTTCTTGCTGCAATTGTATACTCGACGTTTTTTCAGGCGGAAGCCCCGGATATTTCCAAGGTCTTGGGAAGAGCATCGGTTGATCCAAGAGTTGTTCAGAATTGGACTAAGATTACTGATTATGTAAACCGCGCGGTTAACGGCTAGTGTGTGTCCGTCTGATGCCCCAGCCAAATAGAGTTTCGCATGTAAACCCTAGAGCGCCAACGTCATCGCAGATGAAAATAGGCGCTGCAGCGTCTCCAACTGGGATCTGAATTGTGTCACTAGTATCCCAAATTCAGCTTGTGCTGCGCGGAGACAGCATGAAAGCTCGGGCCATCCGCGGCACGGCTCTTAGCATTATTAGTTTTGGCAGCGGTCAATTCATTCGCCTGGTTTCAAACCTCATTTTGACCAGAATACTGTTTCCGGATGCTTTCGGTCTTATTGCCTTGGTTCAGGTCCTGTTGATCGGGCTGGATAACTTTTCAGATTTCGGCATCGGCCCTGCAATCATTCAAAGCAAACGTGGAACTGAAAAGGACTATCTGAACACGGCCTGGACCATTCAAGTTGTCCGAGGTTTTGTTTTGTGGATTATCGCCTGTGCTCTTACGATTCCTGTAGCCGAGTTTTACCGGCAACCCGAATTGCTCCACGTCATTCCCATACTGTCATTGGTTACTATTATCGATGGGTTTTGCTCTACCCGAAGATATTCAGCCACACGAGAAATCAAGCTAGAGTGGGTCACGGTCGTTGAGTTGGCGTCGCAGCTATTGGGCACATTGATAATGATCCTTGTCGCATTGTGGTTGCGGTCAGTTTGGGCGCTGGTTGTTGGAAGTATGGCCCTCTCTCTTATCAATACAGTGTTGTCTCATATCCTTATACCCGGTCCAAGAAACACGTTTCGCTGGGACCGCGAAGCTTTCCATGAGATTTTTCATTTCAGCAAATATATTTTCATAGGCACGATCGCCGGATACTTCCTTCAGCAAGGCGACAGGCTGATACTCGGTCGGTATGTTTCTTTGAATGATTTGGCGATTTTTTCTATTGCCCAAATCTTTGCGACTTTACCATTGGTGATGAGCTTTCAGCTTGTAGAAAGGATTGTGCTTCCACTATATAGGAACCGCCCACCGATAGAGAGCGATTCAAACCGCATAATGGTTGGGCGTGCTCGTGCGTTGTTGGTGGCAAGTCTACTGTTGATGACTGCCGTATTAGGCGTTTTTGGAGAATCTCTAATCGAGTTCTTGTATGACGAACGGTATCATCTTGCTGGTCCGTTCCTTGTTTTGATCAGTATATCCATTATCCCCCGGCTAATTTTCGGCGGCTACAATTTTGTCCTGCTTGCAAATGGAAATTCTCGAGCCTTCACGATACTGACCTGTTGTTCCGCTTCGTTCAGAATGTGTGCGCTTGTGATTGGGATTCAACACTACGGTGTGGTCGGAGCAATCGTTGCACCGGTCATAGCGGATATTTTAGCCTATCCGTTTCAGATCGCTTACGTCAATCAATACAAGGGATGGTATGGTCTTTATGACCTTGGATTGCTGGCATTTGGAGTTTTGATTGCAGCAGCCGCTTTTTGGGCTAATCCGGCGGCCCTGGCGCTAATTCTGGGGTGAAGCGGCCAACACTAAACAACTCAGCACGCGTGTGTTGGACCAATCCAATTATTGATCTGTTTGGCAAATGCGCAAACTCTCTTTGCTCTATTGGCGGGTGTGTCATAAACGGCAATGTTCGGACTGCTCCATCCACTGACGAAAAATTGCCAAGCAGTGAACACTTCGTTTGGTGCAGCGTAAGTCGCTGCGAACCGGTCGGCGTCAAACTCTCTCTGGAAAGGATGAATGTGCGGGTTCAAGTGGTGTCCCAAGGCCACGTGCCCGTGCTCATGAACTCGAAAGAACCCGCATGCTGCTCCTATATTCTGACAAATAGTGGGATTGTAAATTATGACTGCACCCGTCGGAGAAGTCGGGTCGGGAAAGACTGCAGCGATGTCATTATAGCTGGCATTTGGTATCTCCGGCGTCGCCGTTTGTGCTGAAAGAGGAGAATAGTAAAGCGTTAGAAGTATTCCAAGAATAAAGTATTTCATTGCTGTCTCTTAATGAAAATCATTGGCTGCTATATAGATACATACTCAACTATAAGTTGTACTCAAATATGGCGGTGAAATTTTACGTTTTGTCAGTTTCCGTTGCGAGATTAAGACACTGGTTGCTGTAGCGAGAGCGTTCGAGAGCTTAGTACTGGAAGGTTTTATTCCCAAAATGTACCCTTCTTCCTAAGTGTGCGTGGGTTTTGATCATCATTAGTGTGGGCTTCCCCATCTCTTGTTTCAAAATGAATAAAACACCCTTGACTTGAAAAATTTCACTTTCAATTTTAGCCGAAAACATGATTATTCTCAGAGGCACCTATAATCGATTTTCACAATATTTAATATTAGATGAAGTATAAGGCAAACTCTATGCAATGGTTGAATTAATTTCATATATAGCTGTTTTTATTGTCATTTCGAACTTTTATTTATGGAGCACGATGTTTTTGTTAGCGCATTTCATTCCATTTTTTAACTTTAAAGAAGATTTTTTCGAATTTTATGTGAAAGTTAGAGGGTCCCCGCCATCGCAGACTAAGCTAGTACTAAACCTCTGCGGAGCAGGAAGTTATTTTTTTATTTCTGAAAAATTTTGGAAGTCACCAACTGTAAATTCGATAAGAATATGTCCGACAATACCTTTGCTTCGACTGTTGTTAATGCAATTTTTGAGTGTGGTATTTTCTACGGCGCTTTGGTCTGTCACAATTTTCCTTTGGGTCAGTGATTAATTGCTAACGCTTTTGGTAAAATTATTTTTCCCACCAAAATTTATTCAACACACGGGAATAACAAATAATTTAACAAGTTAACGCAATTTGATTATCCTAAGCAATGTCAGAACCCGGAAAAAGGAAGATAATTTGATTATGTGTTCAAAAACTAATAATAATTCAGACTGACTTCCGAAGGCGGCGATTGAATTTGTTTATGATGTCCTCGCGAACTCTGTAGGCAGGGAGCAAACCGTTCGCGATGAATTAGATGAAGTGGCTCACCTAATGTAGTTCGCTCTGCGTCGCTTTGATTTGACTTCTGGTGTTTCCAAGTCCCTTTGACACTTATCTGATCATATCCGGCGAATTGAACGATAGATCCAACCCAGGAGCCCATGAGCAACTAACGTGCCTCAGCTTGGGACTCAGGAATCTAAAGCGCAAGAGATTAGATCAATGGATCCAAACTGAGCGCCCAAGTGTGAGCAAATTTAATGGCAATCCGGTAATATTTACCCGGAAAATAAATGGTAGCGGAGGAGGGACTTGAACCCCCGACACGCGGATTATGATTGAGTCTCAGTATCGCCACGAGAGACCACAAACCGCCACATCCGACAACATCAACTTATTGGCCACGTTGAGTTTCAGGCGTGCAAACCGCCACATCCGACTACAAGCTCCCACACTTAACCACACGGGTGTTTGTCACCCATACGCCACCCAGTCCCGAAAGCGGACGTTCATGCATCCCGTAGCGAATGACCGCTTCGAGCCCGAAGGAGACGTTTATGGTGTTGCCTCAGACGTACGCATCGGCAGGGCAAGCAACATTGTCCCCAAAGATGAGCGCTGTTCAGACGTCCCGAGCGAAGAAGTACGTGATCGTGGGCCATTCCAAACCGTCAACGCAGCAAGCACTATGAATTTTTCTGAAAAATTAACTAGTACCTTTGAATTCTCTTGCTTTCAATTTGAGGTTCATCGCACGGTGTCGGGCTTCTTCCTGAGGCAGTCCCGGCCAACTTGGTCAGAGAAGACTTATCCCTAATTGGATTGGTCGGGACTACAAGCTTGGAATGACCAGTTGCAGGCACCATGCCCATTTGAACAGCCGAAGGGAAGATGAAGACGTAGCTTGTAATTCGTATCTCTTGCCGTCATACACCAATAGCGACCGTTATCGCACCTCGACCAGCTGTCTCCATTGAAGGCTTCAGTCTCGATTGCTCTGACTGACGCCAAGGCCACCGCATTACGCGGGTGGCACAATTCAAAAGGAGACGACGGAATGGCCAATGGCACCGTGAAATGGTTCAACACCACCAAAGGGTTCGGATTTATTGCGCCGGAGGACGGCGGCAAGGATGTGTTCGTTCACATCTCGGCCGTCGAACGCTCCGGGCTTACCGGTCTCGCGGACGACCAGAAAGTGACTTTCGATGTCGAGGCTGGCCGCGACGGTCGCAGCAACGCGACGAATATCGCTCTTGCCTGAGTAAGACCAGGCGGGACGGCTGCGCTAGTTGTCCTGCCAAGCCATTTATGTCCCGTGTGCGAAAGTTGTCGTTTATGACAGAAAAGAAGCAACCCTTTTTACCGAACAAACGGATTTCCAAAGACGAGCAAACTGACAGAGTAGCGCGCGAGATAATCAGCGATGAAAAAGCGGCTCGCGAGGAAAAAACCAAACGGTTGAAAGAAGCCCGTCTTAAACGCGATGTGTAACACTGCGTAGAAGACTCAGCTTAGAAAACCGATGCCAATCTCCGCACCTGTTGGACGTTGATCGTATTTATTGTTGGCCAAACGTAAGTTCCGCCGGATCACGTCCTACGAGACTCTACCTGCATCAAGGAAGACAAAAACAACAGCGAACCGGAAAGAATGAGCCAATTTGGTAGGGGCAAATAGGCTGCAATATTTTTGCGAAAGAATGCCGAGGCTCTCCTTACGTCCCGATCACACGACTTCACTCGAGGTCATGCGACCGGAACCACCCCATAAAAATGGTTTAGAGAATTATGAGGCTTGCGACACTGCGCAGGTATGAGGTCTACAAGCAAGCACAATTGTTTTTTGAAAGGCAGTTTTCCCGTGCAACCTTCACAATTTCAGGAGAGCCGGATGAGAGAGCAGCGTTGACCACGATTAGTGGCTTTCACTGCGTGCCGGGCTAGAAATTCGCAATTGGATTTCGAAAGTTGACTTTCTTTCACAGTCTGGACTGTCCGCTCTTCGGTTGTTTGGATTAGCTTTCGCTAACGGCGGCTTCGTCCGCATTGCGGTTGCTCGCGGCATTTCGGCGAATGTCCGCGCTGAGCCCTAATTTGCTAAATAGTTTGGGGCATTTTTTCTCGTTTCGAAGTTCTTAAACTCTCCAGTTTGATCACAATTGAACTAAGTGGTACTTCTCATCTTTCTTCCCTAACCTGCATAAAAGGGGGAGCCTCTGGTGAAACGTCGACTAACGGTCATACTTGCAATCGATGTAGTAGGTTTTTCCCGCCTAATGGGAGTGGACGAGGCAGGAACCCTTGCAGCCCTCAAAACGCATCGTTCTGAACTAATTGATCCCAAGGCCGTTCAATACGGGGGGCGAACCATCAAACTAATGGGCGACGGTGCGTTGATGGAATTCGCCAGCGTCGCTGATGCAGTTCGCTTTGCCGTCGAAGTACAATGCGCCATGTTCGAAAGGAACTCTGTTGTTCCCGCTAGCGACCGAATTGAATTTCGCATCGGCATTAACGTGGGCGACGTAATCGATGAGGACGGGGACATTTACGGAGACGGAGTAAACCTTGCCTCAAGGATCGAAGGTCTGGCTCAAGCCGGTGGAGTTTGCGTTCACCGAGCTGTCTTCAATCAGGTTCGCGGAAAACTGGATTTGGATTTTGAGGATTTGGGCGCGGTAGATGTCAAAAACATTGAACAACCTGTGTCAGTCTTCAGCGTCGAGCTGAATGAGAAAGCGAAAAGGCTCGCATCTCCTGTCAAGATCGCGATACCAAACCGAAATCCGTTCGCAGTGCGGGCGGTTGGCGTCGCTTGTGTGGCTCTAATCTTTGTTGTCGGACTAGTCGTTTGGCGCTTTGACGCAACGGATTTTCAGCCGGTGAAGACTTTAGAAATGGCACGTCCGTTGCCGGACAAACCGTCGATTGCCGTGCTGCCATTCAGTGACCTGAGTCAGGGTGCCGACAAAGGTTTCCTGAGTGATGCAATCAGTGAAGAGATCATTGGCAAACTTTCCCGTTTTCCTGAGTTCTTTGTGATCGCCCGGAACTCGAGCTTCTTCTACAGAGACAAGTCGGCAGACATTCGTGATATCGCAAGCGAACTTGGCGTACGCTATGTGCTGGAAGGCAGTCAGCAAAAATCCGGTGGCAAGCTACGCGTGAACGCAACCCTAATCGACGCAACTGCCGGGAACGCGATTTGGACTGACACGTATGATCGCGATATGGTGGACATCTTTGTACTGCAGGATGAAATCACCCGAACGATTGTCGCGACGCTGGAACAGAATATCGACCTGGCCGAGTATGATCGATTGCTACGCCAACCCACTCAAAGCCCTGGGGCATACGAGCTTGTTTATCGGAGTCGTGCAGAACGCTTCAAGTTCACTCCGGCAGGCAATCAGGAAGCCAAGCGGCTGGCTGAAGAGGCTATAAAGCTGGATCCAGGCTACTCTGTTGCTTATTTTAGCCTCGCCTGGGTGCATATCAACTGCGATCGATGGGGATGGTGTGCCGGCCGACCGCGAGAACAAGCCCTCGACCTAGCCTTCGTGGCTGCTCGCAAAGCTGTTGAGCTCGATCCCGACAGTTCTCTGGCTCACTGGGTTCTCGCTCACGCGTTCATGCAGGCCAACGACCTGGAGCAATCCGAAAGAGAGTATGAGCGCGCCATTACGCTCAACCCCAACTCAGCGGGCGTATTGGCGGGCTCCGTCGAAACGTTGGTTTATCTTGGCCGCGCGAACGAGGCTGTTGAAAGACTCCAAACCGCGATCCGCCTGAATCCCCATCACCCAGATTGGTATCTTTGGAGCCTCGCCTGGGCGCGATATTTCACCGGTGAATATGAAGCCGGGTTGGAAGCGATCAACCGGATGACAAACATACCCAATCTGGCGCGCCGCACGCAGGCGGCGCTGTATGTGCGGTTGGGACGATTTGAGGAAGCCAGGGCCTCGATAATTAAGCTGTTGGAAAATCAGCCTGACTACACGATTGAGGACCAGCGACACAGCCTGATAGGTAAATTCAAAGATCAAAGCATTCCTGACGGATTTATCGAAGATCTACGTAGCGCAGGATTGCCGGATCGGCACGCTGATTGATGGTTTTGCTGTTGGCTATCTGTGCGCGTAAGACTGACTTGTCCGCACAAGGGTTGCCGATTCACTGTGCCGCGATCTACTGCTCTGAGCCCGAAGCGGTTGCTGTTTGCATGTATCGAAACGAAGTGCCTTCAAGCCACCCTTAGTATGAACACGACCAGAGATTTTGAAACCACGGCTAAGAAAATCAATGATGCCCAGACCTCTGCCCAACAGATATCTAAACTGTCTTCAGAGGGAGATATTCATCGCCATCTTCGGCAAAAACAGCATACAGCAACGCGCCAGCAACTATTAAACCAGCCAATATAAGAAAAACCGATAGGTTTTTTGTCATAGCGTTTCACCTGAAACAGGGTTTCTGGCGCAGAGTTTAGTGTCTCAAAAGACTCAAAGCCTTGTTTTGGATCAAAACCGATCCGGGCACCTCAGTTCCAAGCAATTGTTTGTATTAACACCGGTTTGAGTGTTGCAGGCTCTTTCGCGGTAGGTCGGAAGAAGTAGACGTGAAGCGGTTTTGCTATCAGTTTGGTATTGAAGAGGGTTGTTCTAGCGCGCAATTGCAGTCGCGACTGACCTGATGCGCAATACAGCGAAAGGAAGCACTATGACCAAAACACTGAGAGTTTGTTTGTCTTTGTGGTTGGTTGCAGTCGCTCCTGCGTATGCGCAAGAACCTCCTCGTCTCGTTTTGCAGCTGACCGTTGACGCGTTTCGGGGCGATCTGCCGACACGCTACTTTGAGAATCTTGGGGAGGGTGGCCTTAAGTATTTACTAGAAAACGGTGTACACTATCTGGACGCCCATCATTGCCATGCCAATACAGAGACGGTTGTCGGACACGCCACATTGGCGACCGGGGCAACTCCGGCAGTACACGGGATGATCGGAAACATCTGGTTCGACAGAACCTTGGACCGCGTTGTCTACAACGTTGAAGACAGTACCGCTCCGCTTCTTGGAGATGGCGCTGGCGTCAATGACGATATTGAAATTGACCCAACACAGGCGGCAGCTGGCACAGATGGCCGGTCACCACGCGCTATGCTTGTTACGACGCTTTCGGACGAATTAAGCGCTTCCACTGCTGGTGCGGCCAAAGTCTTTGGAGTTTCAATCAAAGACCGTGGGGCAATTACAATGGCGGGACAAAGCGGCAAAGCCTTCTGGTTCTCAAAAGCCGCAAATCGTTTTGTCACAAGCTCCTATTACTATGACAAATACCCAGATTGGGTTTCCTCATGGAATGACGCATCGCCGAGCGCCTCCTTTGAAGGAACCTCTTGGGAGTTGATGCACCCAAAGGAAGCCTATCTCTTTGGCGACCGTGACAACCAACCATGGGAGACGGATGTCGCCGGGTTCGGCATAACCTTTCCTCATCGCTATTCTTCGACGCAAAATGGGTTTGACCCGCTGGAAAATCCCTACTTTACGACCTTTTTAACGCTTAGCCCCGCTGGCGACGATCTGACGGCGCAATTTGCCAAACGATTGATTGATGCCGAGGGTATCGGGCAAGACGCGGTAACGGATTATCTGGCGGTTAGCTTCTCGTCCGTGGATTACGTCAACCATGTGTTTGGCCCTTCCAGTCTTGAAGCCGAGGATACGATATACCGCCTCGATCAGACTCTCATGAATCTCTTCGCGTTTATCGACGAACGGATTGGGCTGGAAAACGTTTTGATCGTTCTATCGGCGGACCACGGCACCACCGATGCGCCGGGCTATTTGGAGAGTGTTGGCATCCGAACTGGCCTTGTTGCTCCGGACACATGGGACCCGACGGAACAGATAGCCAAGCTTAAGGAGCGGTTTGGGATCACCGGGAAATTGCTTGAAGGTTATAATCACCCCTATCTCAATATCGCCCCCGAAGTATTGGCTCGCAGTGATATTGATTTACCCACGCTGGAGTCAGCTGTTGCAGAAGAACTTCTATCCTTTCCCGATGTGGCATTCGCCGTCCCCAGTACGGCTATCGAAGCAAACCTCCTGCCCGATACCAACATCATGCGCCTGGTCCGCAACAACTATCATCCCACCCGATCCGGGAACATATACGTAATTTTCAAACCCGGCTGGTTCATTGCAGACTTCGATGGTCTGTCCGTCACATCCACCCACGGGTCACCGTGGCGCGGTGACACACATGTGCCGATTTTCTTTGCTGGAGCGAACTTAAAACCGCAACGGGTTGCACGCCGGGTTTGCACGACTGCTATCGCATCCACACTGTCTGCATTATTAAGTACGGCACGTCCTAATGGTGCGAGCGGTGAGGTACTACAAGAAGTCTTGGATTAGACCGCTGTGAAGCGCGAGACCTGATATTGAAGCAAGCTAGGCCAGACCGCGACGGCATCGTCTACAAGTCGATCCGTATATTCGTTGCTTCCAGGCAATTACGGCACCCGCCCAACGCAGCACAGTGCAGCGCTCTTTAGCGCACTCGACTGCGTATCAGAACTTCACGGAACATATCGTTCCGGCTTCGGAGACTGAATACTCTCCAAATACTCAGCAATTTCGATTAGTCTGGAAGGAATACGCGTAACCAAACCATTCCCCGTATCAAATTCGACATTAGGGCCATCGTTCAACTCGGTGATTATAGGCATGTCATAGCGAGGTTCTTGAACTTTCAAATAACCGTCCAAGATCGACATGACCTCCAACATGGGCCACACACCCCCTCTGCGTTCGGAAATCTTTGTTAAATCAGCAGGCACTGTTTTCAAATCAGCTGCGTCAGGTCCTTTTCCAGATGCATCGATTCCGTGACATCTGGCGCAATGCTCAACAAAGAGGTCTTTCCCAAAGTCTATAAACTCGTCGGCCGCAGATATCGTTGGAACCGAAGAAATGACTATGCTTGCAACGATCATAAAGTACCTCATAAGCTGGAGGTCCTTTGCCAAACGAGAGTTTACTACAACAGAAATGGACCGACATCTTCCCCCGGTCAACATCGGTCCTTTACCATATAACATTTGCTATCCTGTGGCCCAAAACCGATTGATGGGGACAGGCAGCAGCGAGCTCAGAACAGCTTCACCATTTAACATTCGAAATTTAGCATGTGAAAGCGCTCGGCTCTTTGACTTAAATCATATGGTCTTGTCAGATTAACTTCGCTTGAGCGGGGCAGGGCGGTTGCGTAACTTTAGCCCATGACCAGACCCGCCTCCTTCAAATACTTCAAAACCAGTCCTGAGATCATCCGTCTTGCAGTGATGCTGTACATCCGATTTCCGCTCTCGCTTCGGAATGTCGAAGATCTGCTGCACGAGCGCGGCATCGACGTGAGCCACGAAACTTTCCGCTACTGGTGGAACAGGTTCGGCCCGATGTTTGCCTCTGAGATCCGAAGAAAGCGTGTGCAGCAGCCGCGCGTTGCTAATCTGCTGAAGTAGCAGCGGCTGCTTTGTCCGCAACGCAGACGTTCAGTTGCGCTGCCCTGAATGTCCGCTTTCGGAGTTTTGAGGGCTGATCTGGAAGCCCATAAAGTCTAATGAGAAGAGCCTGTCGACTTCTCCTTAGGCGTCTGAAGAAATTTCCATACTTTGAGAATCATGGCGGCCTAGTCGCATAAGAGAGCGGATGTCACCCAAGGCACCCGAAGTCTTGCCGCTCTGACAAACCGCCACACACTCACACATTCTGCCACATCTGTGACGCAGACAAACTTATGATTTTCTGCGATAATTCTAGCTGTCACCCGTGAGATCGGGCGACTGTCAGATTATATACCTTGTATGAAAAAGAAGCTTACATCTCGCTACGTCGACACCGTGACTGCCCCCGGCCCCAAACGTCTTGAGGTCTACGATCAGACCTTGCCGGGATTTGGCATTCGTGTGTCGACTTCTGGCAGCAAGACGTGGTTTTGCTCACCACGTGTCAACGGCCGCATGAAGCGGATCAAGATCGGAACCCACCCAGCACTGACGCTCTCAGAAGCGCGTGATCGTGCTAGAGAACTACTACGCGACATCCAACTTGGCGTTGCTCCAACAGAAAAGCCGACCACGCTCGGCGAGGTCGTCCCTCAATTTATTGAGCTTTGGGCAAAGCCACGCAATCGCGGCTGGAAGGAGCAGGAACGTCTACTCAATCAGAAATGGGCCCGGCTCTTCGACAAGCCACTGGAAGAAATCGAACGCAGTGAAGTTGTTCGTATCTTGGATGAGATCGTCGCGAACGGGACGCCGGGCAGAGCCAATCACGCACTGGCCGCTCTAAAAAAGCTTCTGAACTGGTGCCTGGATCGCGGGATGATCAAAGCCAACCCGATCGCTGGTCTAAAGCCACCGACTAAGCCAAAGGCGCGGGATCGCATTCTGACCGATGCCGAGCTGAGTGCGTTGTGGTCCGCTGCCGAGGACGAAGGGTATCCTTTCGGTACGTTGACACAGATATTGATCCTGACTGGACAACGCCGTGGCGAGGTCTCCGATATGCGCTGGTCACAGATCGATTTTGCGACGGCGACATGGACGATACCCGCCGAACGTGCGAAAAATGGCGTCGCGCATGATGTGCCATTGTCGCCAACAGTCATCGACATCCTGAACGTCATGCCGCGCTTTGCCGGGTCCGATTTCGTGTTCACCACCACCGGCGCGACGCCTGTTTCAGGCTTTGGCCGCGCGAAGAACCGTTTCGACCAAGCAATCGGCACTGACGGCTGGTGGCTCCACGACCTGCGTCGCACCTCTGCGTCAGGAATGGCCCGCATTGGCATCGCCCCGCATGTGATCGAAAAGGTGCTCAACCACAAAACTGGTGTCATCTCTGGTGTCGCTGCCGTCTACAACCGCTATTCTTATGCCGAGGAAAAGCGCGAGGCATTGGAGCAGTGGGCGCTAGAATCACCCGCAAACCGGAAGGAAAAACAGTGACTACTGCCAAAAAGCCAATCGCCAGCACTGGCTGGATCAAATTTGGAGACGCGCTGGCCATAGCAGCCAAAGAGTTGCTTGGGACAGAGCTGCCAAACGACTTCTTGAACAATCCTGAAAGCAGAACCTACAGAGATGCGCTTAAAGACCTCAGAAAGGCAATTGAAAGCAACGCGGTGACCGTTCTCATAGATGGAGGAAAAAGTGTTGTGACACTTGATATCGCTAAAGCGAGACACTTCGCCACAACTATAGACGTAGACAAAAGCGTGATCTTCATTGAGGGCCATCCACACTTAGATTTCCGCGCCGAAATCAACGAAGCTGAGTTCCGAAGATTTCTCTTTGATCAGCGGAAAAATCGCAATGGTAGAATTGCAAACGCAAATCGCGAGCGGGACTGCCTATACTGGTTACAAGATCGGCTACATCTCCTGAAGCCCGGCAAAAAAGAGCCGACACGCATCCGTGCAATGGAGTTCTTTGACATCAACAGTACAGCTTTCGACCGCGTTTGGGACGCAGCTATATCGGGAACACGATTTGAGTTTTTGCGTGATGGTGGCGCACCGAAAAAATAGGGTGAAAAATTCAGCGCAATTTTTGCATTTTTTCACCAATACAGATGAAGCGATATTTCCGACAAATGCACACCTGAACCATCACAGGAGTGCAACATGGTGCACGAGCGAGTCGCTCATCTCACATTGCTGTCATTCGAACATCTTGAAGAAATCGGGATCAAATATTCTCGCGAACATTTACGTCGCCTTGAGGCAGCAGACCAGTTCCCGAAACGACTTCGCCTAAGTCCAGGGCGTGTCGCGTGGCGGTTATCAGAAATCGAAGATTGGCTCGAATCCCGCCCCGTGGGGTTGGAGTAACGCAATGGCGTCGCGCAACAAGGGCCGAGACTATATCGATGTCGCGGCGGCGATCGAGCATCTGTTGTGGCTCCTTGCGCTGCAAGGCGACGGTTTTCTATGCATTCGCATTTTCGCCGACGGGAGAATAAGAAAAACTGGCTTCTTTCACAATCGTGACGACGACATTGAGCAACAACTGCGAGCGTTCCTTAGTGAGAACTGCCGAACTGGCGACCACGTGTTTTATAGCGTCAACGCCTTTTCTGAGCGCAGGGCCAGAGCGACACACTGCGTGCCGGGCCGCCTTCTCCATGTTGATGCCGATCGAGTTTCATTACCGCCACCAGGTCCCATGCCAACTCGGATCATCGAAAGCAGCCCAGGAAACTACCATTTTTTCTACGTGCTCGATAAAGCCGTTTCCCCAAAAAAGGCGCAAGAACTGAACCGTCAACTCACGGATTTGGTTGGCGGAGACAGAGGAGGGCACAGCCCTGCAAAACTCTTGAGACTTCCGGGGACCCTGAATGCCAAATACTGAAAAACCGATGGTCGTGGTAAAGAGCAGTGCGGGTAACGTTTACTTACTTCATGAAATTGAGGCCGTCATTCCCGCTCAGGTCAAGTCCCGCCCAAAAGTCTTGAACCGCTGCAAAAGACCGCGACGACGCAACCTATATGGCGTCGATCAATATACCCGCCTGCGCTTGAAACAGCTGAAAACTCTCCGCGCGTTTCATTTATCAATTTTCGGGCGTCGCTTTAGCTATCTCGGTGACGATCGTTCAGAGGTGATTTTTCAGGTTGCGAAAGGCTTAGCTGAGGCGGGTTTTTCGCGCGAACAAACTGCGGAGATGGTGCAAAACACTGTGTTCTGGCAGGAGCGAGAGAGCGAGGGCAAAGTCGAGGATATTGACCGAATGCTCGACAAGATCGACTTCTCGGTAGATTTCGCACCAGAAAAGTCCAAGAAAAGGCGAAAGCGGACGAAACAAAAGGCACGCAGAAGCGAGGATCAAATAAATAGGTTGAGGACGATTTCGCGTCTCCTGAATCGATGGGGGTTTCCCTCTGAAAATATTCAAAGGGCGCTTATGTCTCTCAACAGTCAACTTCTAGGTGGCACCCTGAATCCGATCGACATTCGTTCAGCTATCGAGGCTGCCTCGGATCGCGATTCAGATAGTGATGAACTCTTTGGCCCGCCAATTCAGACAACCTCTTTGCCAATGCACTGGCTATGGTACCCATACCTGCCGATGTACGGCCTGACGGTACTTGCAGGCGTACCGGGCCTGGGCAAATCCATGCTCATCGCATTGCTCATTGGAATCGTAACAAGCGGAGGTCGTTGGCCGCTATCCGAAGAGTTGTGTCAGCCCGCACTCGTTCTGTTATTGTCTGCTGAAGACAGCTTTTCTCGGGTCACTCTCGCGAGACTAGAAAAGGCCGGGTTTGACATCAAAAATCTCGAAATCATGTACAGCCCTCGCGCCTTGACTGAAGAACGAATGGGGAAACTAGAAGACTACATACGTGACAAGCGACCTGCTCTCGTCGTAGTCGATACTCTTTCGCATTTCATGGGCGGCGAGCGCGACATGCACCGGCAGAATGAGGTCGGCGAGTTCCTAGGTCGGTTGAATGATGTTGCGGAAGATACTGGCGCGGCGATCGTGGGTATTGCGCACTTGAACAAGCAAACAGGCGACGACCCCTTACGGCGAATAGTCGGATCTGTCGGTTTTGGGGCGACGGTACGATCAGCCATCTTTTTGGGCACCGACCCTTCTGACCCGCAAAGGTTGGCGTTGGGGCATGGGAAGGCGAGCGCCAGTCCTAAAGGCCCAACGATCGTCTTTGAGCGCTACGGCGGTGGTCGTCACGATGTTCCGAAACTGGTCGCGACCGATACGATCGACGCGGATCACGTAGAGATTTGCACTCCCCAGAAACGCGAGCCAGGCCGTCCGTCCACACAAAGCGAAGCAGCTCGCACACATATCATGAAGGAACTCGGTAAAGAGCCAAAACCTTGGTCAGAAGTCTGGCAATCCGCCGATAATTGGAACATCGCATCCGAACCCACGTTTAATGCCGTTCGCGCGGAACTGGCACGGGAGGGAATGATTGTTCAAGTCGGCAAAGGTCCGAAGGCAAAATGGAAACTCGCACCCGGCACAAATGATCAATTATCATAATCACCACCACACGAACATTGTTATTATGATCACTCGTTTATTGCGGCGAAACACGGATAACTATCTATGATCATAATAAAAAATCGCATGTATCAACGTTGTGACGACTTCACGAATGCCATGTTTCGCGAAATTCAACCATTTGGTACGCGACATGATTTTCTTATGATGCCAGCGATATCCCAACGTGATCATAAATTAGGGACACGCGGACTATGGCGATGCCAGCGCACGAACCGACCGACGACCAAAGGCACATTGTCGAGGTCTTGGTTGCGGGCGGAACACCCAAGACGATCATCGCGAAGGCATTGGGCATCGGTATGAAAACGCTCCAGCGACACTATGCAGATGAACTGGAGAGCGGTTTAGAATTGGCCACCGCCAAGGTCGTGCGGCGTCTGTTTCGCTTGATCGAACAGGGATCAACGCCAGCGACCATCTTTTGGCTAAAGACACGCGCGGGGTGGAAAGAGGGTCAGACGGTGGAGATCGAGCAGAAAGAAACACCACAGGCGTACGATTTCACGAAGCTGTCGGATCAGGAACGCGCCGACCTGCGCTCAAAGTTAGAAACGGTCGTTGGACGGAGACATTAGTTTGAAAGATTTAATCCAACATATGATCCTGCCCGCCGCCTGTGGCGGTGCAGTTTGCGTCGTTGAAGTCGTTCAGAGTAACGAAAGCGGTACTCGCGTTACACTGGTTACGCAGGGACCGTTCAAACCTTCGTTGAAAGCTGCAGTTGAAAGGGTAATCGAGCTGTACCCATACGCGCTGCGGATACGCGTAATGTCTTCTGATCAATTTGACCTTCAGAACCTGTGTACCTTTAGATTGTTTGATGGTTCATGGTTTGAGCAACCACCGCCTTGCAAGAGGCCACGACGTAAAATGAGCCACGAGGAGCAGAAAAACGCCGTGCAGAAGTTGTTATTGGGATCAGCATGCATCGACTACAACAACTAGCTGTTTTTCAGGGCGCCATTCGGGCGCTGAGATCGCCGCTGGGACGCTTCTAGGCAATTTGACGACTTACCCCCGCGAAAAAGGGCTCCGGCGGTCCTGGGAGCATCCTGGCAGCGCCAATTGCGAACGCCAGTGGCCAACGTTTGAAACATTGTGTTTCCAATGAAACGCAAACTCCGTATGCGCGTGTCGATCGGTGTTTCATCTTTGATCTCTATTCAAGATCAATAACTTAAAGACAGCGTGCGGGTGCGCGCCATTAAGCCTGGGTGACACATGGGTGACAGTCTCTGGATTTCGGTTGGTAGCATAACAAACCACAATACCCCCGAACGCCTATCCCAGATCTGACATCAGCCCTTTGCCAATGTATAAGCACCAGAAAGAAAGGCGTTCTTTAAATAGACCGGCAGCTTCTCGGGATACTCTTTCACTTCCTTCTTGGCGAAATTGGACAAAGCCACCGGATTGACGAACCTAGTGTGACATCCTTCTGTGAGTTGGATCAGAGTCTCGATTTTGAAAGAGACCGCACCGCCTGCCATACGGCCTTTCTTTGCGCGCGTTTTGATCGCAAATGTTCCAACCTCGTTTTCGCGAGCAAACTCATCAAGCTTGGCCATGAATGAACGCAGATCTGCCTCGGATGTGTCATCCTCGAGTTCAATCCTTGTGGTCTTCGGTCGGAGCATCTCTACCTTGCCCTCGTCATCCAGGTCGACAACGGCAAGCCGAACTTCCTGTGCCGATATCTCGCAACCGCATACTCTCATATGTCGTTCCTTTGTGTGACAGTTCCTCACTAACATCTTTCGGACCAGAATATATGCCACCTATACCGCTGTTTGCGCCTTATCGCAGTCAACAAGCTTAGTCATTCAGATCCGCAATGCTGGCATAGGCAAGACGGTTGAAGGCGGTCATGCCACCGCTGAAAGACCAAAAAGTCCAGCCAAGTCTCCCTGTGAGGTTTTCCGTAGGCGCCGAAAGGAATTTCTGAATTGTGAGTTTTGATCTTGCTTAGTTTAACAAAGCGGCCATTCACTCGGCTCACGTCGAACTTCTGCTCAGCGGACTTAGCTGCCACCCAAGTTTTCCGACTAGACCAACGCCGACCAAAGCGTGTGCACGGCCATGTAGATCACGATTACGGAACCAACAGTATAAAACGTCGCTCGAACTTCGTGGGATTGTTCGGTCGCATAGGCAACAAAATGTGCGAGACGAGCGGCGACGAATCCGTAGAAGAGCGCCTTCGCTAAAAGCAACACCGGATCGGCCAAAACGAAAAGCAAGCCCGCGACCCAGAATGCTGGAACGTTCTCCAGATCGTTGCGATGCATTCGCCGGGAACGGTCAACGTAGTCATTGACGTCGAGTTGGGACGGTTCGGGGTTCTTGTTGATAAGACCCTTTCTGAGGTCTTCCGGGCTGGCCCATCCCCCACCGACTTTCAACATTCGGTGTACCGTCATCCAACCTTGCCCCATGACTTTCAGCACCATCAGGGAGGCTGCAATCACATACACCGTAAACACAGGGTTTTCAAAGTTCAGTAGATCCATGTTAATAATCTCTTTTCCAATTGCCTACCGTCGGTAGGCTTGATAAACTACCAACGGTAGGCAATCAAGAGGCAATTTATGAGCGAACTCAAAACTGACCAGAAGATCATACTTGCTGCGCAAGGGCTGCTCACGAATAGCGGCCTCGGTGCTGTCTCATTTGACACAATCGCGCGAGAGCTTGGCATCGCAAAACAGTCGGTGCTCTATTGGTTTCCATCCAAGAGCGACTTGCTTGCGGCTATGTTCGTTGACTGGTTGGGTGCAGAGGCCATGGAGGCCGAAGATAGCCTAGCTTCTGTCTTAACCCCGAATGAGGCCATCGACGTTTTCGTTCGATCAATCCTACGTTTCCATACAGATAACCTTGACCGTTTCAGAATGATGTACCTCGCCCCTCAGACGCTGAAGGCAGGCATGCAAGAGGTGCGGAATGGCGATGTTCTCGCTAAGATACATGCTACCACGTCACAATTGTACGGCGCTCTGGCGGCAAGGCTTGATGAATCACCTGACCAAGCTCGCCAGACGGCATTTGCGATCCATTCCGCGGCCTTGGGATTAGTTCTGATGCTCGGTCTCGCTGAAGGAATTGGCGATCCGCTCGCGCATTCCCAGGACGATATCTTGACTGCTCTGATTGCCAAACTTTCATCATAGGTAGCGGGATTCTGGGAGGCCGGCGCGAAGCCTCTCTCGGAAAAAGAATGAGTTCGACGCGCACCTTATTTGAGAGGTCTTGGGAATGCTCTGCAAATATGCCCTGAGAAGTTGTCAACCGACGCACTGTTTATGGCTTCACCCCTTCATTGGTGTCCAATTTGCAACAGACATACGAAACGGGATAAAATTTTTTATTGTAATTTCAGTTAGTTAAAAATTTGCCTAATTTTTAGGCGGCTTCACCTAAGCCACTCATATAAATAGACCTTCTTACTAAGAAGCCTTAGGCTTCCACCGAGATATCCACACAACTTGTGGAGTGAAAGCGCTTGTATTTTTTTTCTAGGATCCGCTAAGTACCCGAATCTACTTGCACTATAAAAGCGCGATAAGTCGTTGGTCGAATTCACCCTTTCACCCGTCCTCCGGAATAGGACCATCGGGGAAATATGTTGGCGTTCCCGTTCCGGGTAAGCGAGGCGTGTTGTTCCGGGGTCTTGGCGTTAAAATCAAAATGCTGGCGTACCGAGGCCGCTAGCCGATTGGATTAGAAGAGGACCAAAAGTATCTCTCATAATCAGTTAACTTCCGAAAATTATTAGTGATGCCGAAGCTCTCAGCGCTCTACTCTTGGTTGTCGCCTTTGGGCGTTGCTGCAACGTTCATTGGAGCCGCAACCATTTCTTTTGCAAGCCTGTCTCCGCCGGGGAGCGCTGGTGATCCGGGAAGTGCTGACAAAGCGATGCATATCATTGCATACGCGATTATTGTGCTTCCTTTAGCATTAGTCAGAAGCCGCACGAGGATTTGGAGCGCCGTCGGCATTTTGATTTGGAGCGGATGCATTGAACTCTTGCAGCCGCTTTTTGGACGCTCATCAAGCGTTAGTGATGTTATCGCCAACGCAAGCGGAATACTCTTGGGCTTAAGCCTGGCAGTATTCCTCAGTCGGTTTTTCCCAACACCCACAAAATAACTATGCTTGGATTTTGGCCTCGGAGCGGTCATTCGCTAAATCGCGACGAATGTCCACTTTGCGGACTAATGGTCCTTAGCTCTGGCTCCAAATGGCAAGATCGCGCGGCGGGTAAGTTCTTCTGACAAGACCCTCAACGCATTCATTCGCTGCAGCTTAGGGTTTGCCTCTACCGCCCCAATACTCCTTATCAGGCCCTTGATATCCAGCCCCTTCATAACTGTCATAGCTACACACCCTCACAACAATGATTACGAAGAGTGCCATGAGGATTGCTCTGGCAGTTG
>NZ_WQHX01000013.1 GCF_013035425.1 Ruegeria arenilitoris
CAGCTTTGTTTCGGCGCTTCGTAACGACGGCTTCCAGCACCTCTCCTTCGTGATCAACAGCCCGCCAGAGATAAAGTCTCTTGCCATTCACCTTCACAAATACCTCGTCCACGTGCCACTTCCATTTCGAGAACGCGCGCAGCTGCTGAACACGCTTTCTGCGGATCTCTGAAGCGAACATCGGACCAAATCGGTTCCACCAGTAGCGGACGGTTTCATGGCTCACATCGATGCCTCGCTCGTGCAGCAGGTCTTCGACATTCCGCAATGAAAGTGGAAATCTGATGTACAGCATCACCGCAAGTCGGATGATTTCGGGACTGGTCTTGAAATACTTGAAAGAGGCAGGTTTGTTCATTCCCAAAGGCTACGCAAACCCCGTGCCCCGCTCAAGCAAAGTTCTTCTGACAAGACCCTTAGCTCGGTAACTGCAAACCCGTCAAATGACAGAAAGGCAGACGTCTCGAAGCGTTGTGGCCAGTTCTCCCATATAGGTGTCATCGTAACCCGAGTCATTCTCCAGCACACTTAAGAATGCGCAGCTGGTGCCGGTGACCATATCCACCATGAGGAACTGCCCTCCATAGCCAGCATGACCGATTAATCGACCGTCGGTCATGGTTTGGTTTGAGTACTTGAGCCAATTCTTGGGGGGTGTCATCGCTGGCGCGCGGCGGATCAGAGTTTCTTGCAGGAAACCGGTGTTGGCCATAGTTCGACCGTGCAGGTCGCGGCCTTCCCGCGCTAGTAGCAACCCGAACCGCGCGAGGTCGCGCACGCTTAGGCAACCGCCACCAGAAAACGCAGGGTACCCGTCCTTGCTGAGGCTGATGTGAAAGGCGCCCTCGTATCCTGCGGCATCAACAATCTCTTCGATTTGTTCAGCCAGTGGAATGGGCGAAACCTTGGCCGCTATCAGGGTCAGGACATCCGTGTTCGCGGATTTATAGTCGGCTTGTCGCACCCCCGAGTTTGCCCTGAAACCAGTGATCGAGGCCGCAAATTCCGCAAGCGTGATTTCCTTTTCACCCACGCGGGGCAAGCGCCAACCCAGGGCGACCTCTTCAGTATAGCAGTCGGCATCGGGGTCAGCATAATCCTCGGTGAAGTCGTTATCGACGTTCATGTCGAGCAAAGATTGAATGCTGGCCTCGGCATACCCGCTGCCGATACCCGGCAGATAGTCGCGGACCTGCGCGTCCAATGACACCAGCCCCTGTGCAAGCAGACGACCTATGATTAAGTGGACGTGTAGCTTTGTCACCGACTGGATGGAATGCGGCGCTGAGGTCGAAAAATCATCTGCGGCTTTTTCCAGAATGATCTGGTCGTTCTTTAAACAGCAGAACGCAGAGAACGCCGGATGGGAAAGCATTTGTGCCAGCTCAGGCACACGGGCGCACAGATTCTGCTCGGCGGCTTCCAGCTGCAAAACCTCTCTGGAACGCACCATGAGACATCGGCGGAACAGCCGATATGCGTTGTGGAACCCATGCCGGCGAAATTCCGGTTGGTTCCACCGCTGCTTATTGTCGTCTCCAACAGCCAGATCGGGATTGGGTATGATCTTAGGCCTGCTCATGACCGGGGTACCTGGATCAAAGCATCAACGGCGACGATGTGATCCAGGTAGACAAACATCGGGTTGATCTCGACCTCCGCGACCTGGCTGCGCGCCTCTAGGAACGCCGCACAAACCCGGTGCAGCGCATCCGAAATTCGCGGAATGTCTGCCTTTTGACTACCCCGGTACCCTTCCAACAATCGAGCTACACGGAGCGAACACAATGCCCGCTCGATCTCGTCTTTTGAGGCAGGCAACAACACAGTGCGCGCATCTCTGACCAATTCGGTCAAAACACCGCCGCTACCGATCACCAAGCTGGGACCAAATTGCGGATCAGAACGCAGCGTGACGATCAGCTCTGCAAGCGGCTTGGGCGACATGGCTTCGATCAGGAAGCGATCCGTCACCGCCGCGCGGTCATACGCTGCAACCGATGCCGTCATTACCTGGATCGCCGAAGACAGCCCCTCCGCATCCTTGATCCCCAAAGCGACCGCGCCCGCTTCGGTCTTGTGAGGCAAGCTTGGTGACATCATTTTCAGTGCGACCGGATAGCCGATATCCTGCGCAACGCCAGCTGCCTCGGCCGCGTTGCAGACATTTCCGTTTGGCACAGCAACAGCCATTTGCCCGAGCCAGGATTTACCTTTGTCTTCGGTCAATACCACTGGGTTCCGTATAGTTGCACCGGGTCGCAAGGCAGCAGGCCGGTCAACCCTTCTTGTCCGCGCCCTTGCTTCGGACCACCAGATTGCGTCGCGCATGGCATTCAGCGTCTCGTGAATACCCTGCATTGGCGCAACCCCCAGTTCAATGAGATGTCTGCGGGTCCCACGATCAAGATTTTCAGGTAAGGTCGCGCAGATCGCTGCCGGGACGGAGTGTTCCTGAGCGGCCTGCGCAAAAGCTGCAGCATCGTTCTGGTAGTAGATCTTGGACGCGTCCAACCCTTCTGCCGGGTAGTCCTGCACCAGAACAGCCAGATCCGCGTTGAGGGCCGATAGCGCCGTGGCAAAAACCGGGTAAGTCTTATCGCCCTGTCCCCAGATCGGGGTCGTATAATCCAGCGGGTTGGAAACCGTCGCGATCTCAGGCAGCAAACTGGTCAGGCTTTCCTGCCCTGCAGAGCCCACTTTGGGAAAGCACACACCAATCCTTTCCGAGTGATCTGCGAGCATCGTCGCCCCGCCCCCAGAACAGGTAAAGCCAGCGACACGCCTGCCTTGCGGCGCGCCTGCTACGCAGAGGTACTTCAGCGTTTCCAGAAACTGCGACGGGCTGGTGACGTCGATCACCCCGGTGCGATCAAACAGTGCCTGATAAAGCTCGCTCGAACCGGACAGAGAGCCGGTGTGACTGACCGTCAGAGTCGCCCCTATGGCGGAATTGCCAGTCTTCAGTGCGACAACCGGAACCCCCCGATCCAGGGCTTTCAGCGCGGCGCGTTCAAAAGCAACAATGTCACGCAACCCTTCGATGTGCAATCCAATGGCGCGCACAGCCGGGTCTTCAGCAAAGGCATCCAGAAATTCCTCAATCCCCAAGACCGCCTGATTGCCTGCAGAAACCATATAGGCCATTGGCAAGGAACGCGCGCTCATTGTGATGTCGGATGAGAACATACCGGACTGGGTAACGATCGCTGCACCGTATCCCGGCGACCAGCCGCCATGTTCAAATGACCAAAGAGCGGCATCGTCGATATAGTTGATCATGCCATAGCAGTTTGGACCGATCAGAGCCATGTCACCGGCGGCTTCGATCAGATCTCGTTCTGATTGTGTGTCGCCAGTTTCCTTAAAGCCTGCGGAAAAACAAACGACGCCACCTGCACCCATCTGCTCCAATTCTCTCAGGGCATCAGTCACCCCGGCCGCAGGGATAGCGAGATAGACGGCATCAGGTGGCTCCGGCAGGTCCGAGATGCTGGGAACACAGCCCACGCCATCCAGATCGGCGCGTTTGGGATTAACGGCCCACATTTGCCCTTGAAATCCCCGCCGACGGGCTTCGCGCACGGCAATGGTCGCATCACGTCCACCAATAAACGCGATGTGGCGCGGCTTTAAGAGACGCTCAAGATTTTCGCGCCGCGCCGGCGTCATGCGCCAAGTGGCCTCAGGATGGACCTGGTGATGATGTGGCGTTGGATTTCGCTGGTGCCGTCCCAAATCCGCTCCAATCGGCAATCGCGCCAGAACCGTTGGATCGGCATTTCCTCCATCAATCCCATGCCACCAAAAATCTGAACGGCATCATCGGCGATCTTGTTGAGCATCTCTGAGCAATAAACCTTGACCATTGCCGCATCTGCATCACCCATGACACCCGCTTCGGCACGTGCAACGGCGTCTTGCACCATCAAATCGGCCGCGCGCAACGTTATCGCACCGTCCGCCAAACGGAAGCCGGTGGCCTGAAACGTACCGATCGGTTTACCGAATTGCTTGCGCGTTGCGGCCCACTCGGTCGCCAGGTCAAGGATGCGTTCGGCCTTACCGCAGCAGGTCGCGCCAACCCAGATACGCCCCATGCCGAGCCACTTTCCCGACAGCTCAAGCCCGCGACCCTCTTCGCCCAGGATCTGGTCCGGACCAAGACGCACATTGTCGAAACTCAACTCAAAAGTCTTGTAACCGCGATAGCTGACGCAATGCGTCCCTTCGCGGCAGTCGAACCCCGGAAGGCCCACATCGACCAGAAAAGCTGTCACCCGTTTGCGTGGGCCGCGTGGTGTTTCATCTGTACCAGTTGCCGCAAAGACAATCGCGAAATCCGGCATGCAGGGACCGGAGATAAAGTGCTTGGATCCATTCAGGATCCAGTCATCCCCGTCGCGTATCGCATTGGTCTTCATCCCCATGACATCCGAACCTGCGTCAGGCTCTGTCAAGGCAAAGAGCTCACGCTTTTCACCGCGCACTGCAGGAAGCAAATATCGCTCGCGCTGGTCTCCTTCGCAGGCCATCAGCAATTCCGTCGGGCGCGCCGCCCAGCTTTGCAGCGCATGGCTTGTACGGCCGTATTCCCGCTCGATCAGGGACATGGGCCCATATCCCAACCCTCCGCCGCCGACCTCTTCGGGCAGGTTGCAGGCGAAGAGGCCCAATTCATGCGACCTCGCCTCTATCTGGCGGCCGATCTCCTCGGGCACATAGCCTAAGCGGTCCACCTCTTCTTCGTGCGGATACATCTCCGTTTCGACAAATCGGCGAACAGTGCTAACCAGAAGCTCTGTTTCGTGACTGGTTTCCAGATTCATGGCAGCCTCATTCATTCTGCCTGAGCCCGTGCGTTTCGCCGCGACAGAACCGCAGAAACGGCAAAGGCAATCAGGGTGATGGCAATCAGGATCACGGCAGCGGCAGCCACTGTCGGATCGGTGTTTTCACGGATGCCGTTCCACATGCGGCGCGGCAGCGTGTAGACGCTGTATTTCGAGATGAACAAGGTCACCACGATTTCATCCCAGCTGAGGATAAAGGCAAAGAGCGCCCCGGCAAAAACCCCCGGCCTGATCGAAGGCAGGATCACCCGGCGCATGGTGGTCCAGTTGGAGGCCCCGAGATTCTTGGAGGCTTGTTCAAGCTTAGGATCAAACGTTGCCAAAGACGCGCTGACCGTGATCAGCACCATAGGGGCTGCCAGGATTGTATGCGCAAGGATCAAACCGGCGTAGCTGTCCAATAGACCCAGAGGGATCCACAACCGATAGAACGCCATGGCGGATATAATCTGCGGAATGATCAATGGCAGCAGCAGAAAGGCGCGAACCAATTCGCTGTACCGCGACGACACCCTCCATAGACCGATCGCACAAAGCGTGCCCAAAAGCGTAGCCAGCGCGGAGCAGGACAGGGCAATCACGCCACTTTGGAAAAAACTCGAAAGCCATTCCTCACTGGTGAACAGCTTCTCGAAATGACGCAGAGAATACTCGCCCTGCGGCATGGATAAAAAGCGTTTCGGCGTTAGTGAGACAGGGATGGCAATCAGGGCCGGGGTCACCAGAAACAACAGCAGCACCCAGGCCCCCACGCGGTTGAAAAATGAGAACAGGCCAGGCTTCATCGCGCTGCACCCCCGAACACCGTGCTCAGCTTCATGAACCGCGACATGATCCAAAGCATCGCCAGAACGCCAAACAGCATGATGGCCGCCAGCATCGCCGCCGTGCCCCACTTCAAGGTCACCAGTAACTGAACCGAGATGTATTCCGCCACCATCAGCACCTTGCCGCCGCCCAATACGGCCGGGGTGACATAAAACCCGAGGCTGAGGATGAAGACCAACAGGGTCGAAGCCACAAGCCCCGGCATGGTCATCGGCAGGTAGACCCGCCAGAAGGTCTGGCTTCCGCTGGCCCCTAGGTTGCGCGAGGCGTCCATCACCCTCTGATCAATGGATTGCATCGAGACCAGCAATGGCAAAACCGCATAGGGGATCATGTAATGCACCATTCCAATCAGAACGCCCAACTCGTTGCGCATGAAGGCGATGGGTTCAGCAACCAGGCCGATGTCCTCCAATGTGACATTGACCAACCCCTTGCGTCCCAGCAGCATCAGCCAGGCGAAGGTGCGTACCAGAATAGAAATCCAGAACGACACCAATAGCAGGGTCAGCATGTAAGTCTTCTGGCGTTGATGGCAGTGTACCATCGCATAGGCGATGGAATAGCCGAAAATGACGCTGAAGACCGTCGTGATGATGCAGATGCGCACCGTGGTCCAGACAATGCGGATCAGGGCGTCACCTTCCGTCAGTTTGGCATAGTTGCCGAACCCGGGCTTGGGGTCTGTCACGCTTAGCCAAAGGATATTCAGGATCGGCCCCAGATAGAGCGCGACCACCATCAGCAGCAAAGGCGCGATAATCAGCCATCCTGGGTGGATATGACGGTTTAAGGCTTGCATCCAAAGCTCTCGACATGGGATTGGCCGCCCGACCCTTAGGATCGGGTGACCATAAGGTTAAGCGATCAGCTGATCGCTTCGAGGAAGGCATTCACCGCGTCGCCGCCGTTTTTGCCCCACCATTCAGGATCGTTGTAGACGATCTTGTCGATGTTCATGGCCGAGGTTATCGCATAAGGCTGTTGGTCCTCGGGGATCTGGCCAAAGGCTTCGGGATTCGACGGAGTCATGCCAAGGCAATCCAACAGCGCCAGCTGCGCTGGTATGTCCTGCGCCGTGGCAATAAAATCCATAACTGCGGCACCAGCCGGGTTACCCTTGGGCACGATGTATGCCCCCGGCATCGCCATCGCCTGATTGTTCACCAGCTTGTACTGGCCATCGGTGTCGTTTTCGATGTTGCGACCCCGGTTCTGCCAGATGATCGCCATCGAGACTTCGTTGTTGACCACCATCGAGTGAACTTCCGATCCCGATCCCCAATAGAGGCTGTCCTCTTTGATTGACTGGATCTTGTTAAGAGCCCGGTCCATATCAAGCGGATAAAGATCGCTACCGGCGACGCCATCGGCCATCAATGCTGCCTCGAGCGACCCATTTGCCCATTTGTAAAGCGCACGGGTCCCGGGGAATTTCTCGGTATCAAAGAAATCGGCCCAGTTTTGCGGTGGATTATCGCCATAGGCTTCGGTGTCATACACAAACGCATACCCGTAGAGGATGATCGACACCCCATATTCCAGCGCATATCCGGGCAGTGTTTTCTCCTTGGACACTACGGAATAGTCAATTGGCTCCAGATGCCCGGTTGGTCCAAGTGACACGGCGTTGAACAAGTCCGCATCCGCCACATCGGCAGTCACATTGCCACTGTCGACCATTTCCTTGATCTTGCCTTCCAGCGGACCAGAGGTATCAAACTTCAAACCTTTGCCGGTTTTGGCGGTAAAGGCCTCACCGATGGCCGAGCCATGGCATTCTTCGGATTGGCCGCCCCAGTTCCACATCACGACATGGTCTGCCGCCGCTTCGGCGTCGCCCGCCAGTACCGCATTCATTGCAACACCCGAGGCACCGCAAAGCGCCAGAAACGTGCGCCGATCCATACGGCCAGCCCTAAACGCCTGGGCACTTTCGGCAAGCATTTCCTTTTTGAATTGTTTATCGTGCATTTTCTTCCTCCCATTTGATCCGAGATTTGACCCGGCTTTCGGTCATGACGCCTCTGGGCGTTCTGTGTTGGGGTGCCTAGCCCGTTTGTAGCTCCACTGCTGCTGAATCCTTCCAAAGCAAATCCACCCGCACCCCCTCTGTCAGATCAGAGGCGTTGCGCCAGACGTCGATATCAACCTCAATCTCGGCCCCTTCGTCGGTATCCACGATGATCCTCTGCATCGAGCCGAAATAAGTGATGCTGCGAATGGCGCCCCTCATCCGGGCCTCGTTGTTTTCGTTGCCAGGCATCAGATCAATTTTTTCCGGGCGCAGGGCAAAGACCTTCCCCTGTTGATGAATAAAGTTCGATTTCCCCAGGAAACTGGCAGTGAACTGATTGATCGGACGCTCGTACAGCTCTTTTGGCGTTCCGACCTGCTCGATCGCGCCGTCGCGCATGATCACGATGCGGTCAGACATCGACAGTGCTTCTTCCTGATCGTGAGTGACGTAGATGAAGGTGGTGCCAACACGGCGATGAATGTCCTTGAGCTGCTCCTGCACTTCGACTCGCAGCTTTTTGTCCAGCGCTCCCAGCGGTTCGTCCAGCAACAGAACAGGCGGCGCAAAACACAAGGCACGTGCAAGGGCCACACGTTGTTGCTGACCACCAGACAGCTGCCCCGGTTTGCGATCTGCAAACTCCTGAAGCTGAACCAGCTCCAGCATCTCGTCGACACGGTTCCGAATTTCGTCGGCGGGGCGTTTGCGTACGCTTAGCGCATAACCCACGTTGTCGCGAACAGTCATATGGGGGAACAGAGCATATCCTTGAAACACCATGCCAAAATTACGCTTTTCGGCGGGCACATCCGAGATGGACGCACCGTCCAGCGCAATCTCACCTTTCGATATATCAAGAAACCCCGCGATCATCATCAACAAGGTGGTTTTGCCCGATCCCGATGGGCCTAACAGCGTCAGGAACTCTCCGTTTCGGATATCCAGGCAGATGTCGTTGACAGCACGGAACTGACCAAAAAACTTGGAGACATTGCGAATTTGCAAGCTACCGGTTTGGGTTGGATCAGCCATCCGCCCCCCTCAGGTTCAGTTTATTGCGCGCCTCTTGCGGTGTCAGGATCCGCCCACCCATCCGTTCGATAATCTCTCGGGCGCGGGTGACAAGCTGGCCGTTTGTCGCCAGAACCCCGCGATCAAGGTAGATGTTGTCCTCAAGACCGACGCGCACATTCCCGCCAAGCGCGACAGCTGCGGCTGCCATCGGCATCTGCCCCCGCCCGATCCCAAAACTGGCCCAGCTGGCACCAAGGGGCAGTTGTGCCTTCATGGCCGCCATGGTTTCCACCGTTTGATCGGCCCCCCATGGAATTCCAAGGCACAACTGGAACATCGGCGGCGCATCAATCAGCCCCTCCTCCACCATCGCCTTGGCAAATCGGATATGGCCGAGATCAAAGACCTCAAGCTCGGGCTTCACACCCCATTCCTGAACCAGTGCCGCCATCCGACGCAGTGTTGGTGGCGTGGAAATATAGATCATGTCCGTGTCGGAAAAATTCAGCGTGCCACAATCGAGAGAGCAGATATCAGGCAGGCATTCCTTGATATGGGCCAGCCGTTCTTCTGGTCCGATCATGTCGGTGCCCGGACCGGGCATGGCGGGATCGGACGTGTCTGAAATCCAATCGCCCCCCATACCGGCCGTAACATTGATGACCACATCCGTATCGCTTTCGCGTATTCGATCCACGATTTCCTTGAAGAGCGCCGGATCGCGCGAGCCCTGCCCCGTTTCAGGATCACGCGCATGCACATGCGCGGCAGAGGCCCCTGCCCTGGCGGCTTCGATTGCCGCATCAGCAATTTCTTTCGGGGTCACCGGCACGTGAGGGCTCTTGCCGGTCGTATCTCCTGCACCGGTAACTGCGCAGGTCAGCACAACTTCGTAGGTCATATCCGAGCCCCCCTTTTTACCTAGATTGACGCGCGATTGACGGACAAAGATGTCGATTATCCGCCACAGATTAGGTTAGAATGGCGAAAAATCTGAACTGAAGCTTCTTGGTAAAACCAATGCATGTCGACATCACAACGCATATGGCTCGGGCTAAACGGCATGCCGTATTTGTCGTTGTCCCGCGTTTCAACCTGACCACGCTGATCACCATGATCGAAACCATGCGGATCGCAAATTACCTGACGCCAGAACCGATGTTTTCCTGGGACATCGTCTCGTTCGACGGCCCTGAGGTTGTTGCCAGCAATGGCATGACGACCGCAGTTGACACCGACTACGGGAGCCTCACTCCGGCAGATTTTGTGTTTGTGTTGGGCAGTTGGGGTACTGAACACTACGAAAACACCGCTTTACTCACCTGGTTGCGAAAACGCGCACGCGCAGGCGAAACTGTTTGCGGCGTTGAATTGGGCAGCTACATCGTCGCACGTGCAGGCCTGTTGGACGGCAAACCTGCGACTATTCACTGGTCGTGGTTGAGCGGGTTCCGGGAATCCTTTGATCGGGTCAATGTCCATGAGTGTCTGTTCACTATTGACGGTAAGGTAATGACGTGCGCGGGCGGGTTGGCTGGGGTCGATCTGATGCTAAGGCTGATTGAATCCATCAGCGACAGCGGCTTTTCGGGGGAGATTGCAGACCAGATGCTGCATCACCCCATTCGCGACGCCGCCTCACCCCAGCGCAGCACCATGGGCCGGAGCACGGAAACCATGCTGCCGTTGATTCGAGAAGCGATGACCCTGATCGAAGAAAACATAGAGGAGCCGCTCAAAGTGCCCCAAATCGCTGATGTTCTGGGTGTTTCTCAGCGTCAACTGGAACGCCAATTCCAAAAACACGTGGGCTGTACTGTGGTGCAATTCGCCTTGTTGCGCCGATTGCAGAATGCTCGCCTGCTGTTGATTTCGACCGACCTCAGTGTACGCGAGATTGCCACCGCATCAGGATTCAATACACTGTCACATTTTGCCTATTCATTCGGTAAATTCTTCGGCCGGCGCCCATCCGAATACCGTGAGGCATGGCCGAAAAGCGAGCCGGCACCCAGGTGGCCCGGCTCTCTCTCGGATTTCTTGTCCATTCTGAACAATGTGCCATCGCAAGGTTATCCCCCACGGGACTGACGCAGAGCATTCAGCACTGCAACTATTTCGCGATCCCGTTGGGCTGCCATGTCCTCGAAATCTCGGTCGCCGGCGACAGCGTTGCAGCCATCGACCATGCGATCGCGCAATTCCTTCGTCAGTTCAGGTGCCTCCAACCGGGTCCAGGGCAGTTTAAGCGCCGGGCCGAACTGATCCAGGTTGGTGGCCATGCCTCCGGCACCACAGGCCACGTGAAAAGCCATACACTGACCCTGCGAGACCATACGAGGCGCCGGGCCGTTCATGAGTGCGATGTCGATGTCTTCCGGCGTTGCCTCTCCATTGGCGACCATATGCAGGGCCTCTCGCCAAAGCGCCTCTTGCAGTCGGGTCGCGACAAAGCCGGGGATCTCTTTTTTCATCATCAACGGGGCCTTGCCCGCGATTTCGTAGAATTTCCCGGCCCAAGCCACCGCCTCTGGTGATGTCTGTTCGCCGCCCACGATTTCGACCAGTGGTAGCAAATAGGGTGGATTGAATGGATGGCCGATCACACAGCGTTCCGGTGTCGCGCAAATCGCTTGGATGTCGGTCATCATCAAGCCGGACGTGGAAGAGCCAATCACGACGTCTGTTGGCAAAATGAGCCCGAGTCGTTGATAAAGTGCCTGCTTGATCTCAAGACGCTCGGGTGCGCTTTCCTGCACAAATTCGGCGCCGTCCAGCGCAGCCTCCAAATCTGTAACGATGCGCAAGCGGTCAAGTGACGCACCGGCGGCAAGCCCCAAATCCGTCAAGCTCTTCCAAGCAGTGCGTAAGATTGCGTGAAAGGCATCGGATTCGCTCGCGTCATGCAAATAGGCGGTCACATCATAGCCACGCGCAAGAAAATGCGCTGCCCAGCCGCCGCCGATGGGGCCGGCTCCAATGCTGGTGATGCGGGTGATCGATGAGTGGTCAGGATACATCACTCACCCTTGAATTTGGGTTCACGCTTTTCGACAAAAGCCGCGACACCTTCTGCCGCGTCGTCAGATTTCAGCATCTTGCGGTAGATCGGCATCGGATCGGTTCGCATCTTGTGAAAGGCCTGTTCCAGCGGCACGCACTCGATCTCGCGCTGCACTTCCTTGACAGATTGCATTGCAAGAGGCGCTGACCAGGCAATCGAGGCCGCCCATTCCCGGGCCGCCGTCATCAATTGATCCTTTGGAACCACCTTGTTGACCAACCCGTAGTGCGCCGCCTCGGTCGCGGTCATCCGACGGCCTAACAGAAACATCTCCATCGCGATATTGTGCGGTATTCTCCGAGGCAGGCGTTGCAGTGCCCCGGCATCTGGAACGATGCCCAAAGGCATTTCAGGCAGGCCAAACTCCACATGGTCCGCCGCAATCAGCAGATCACAGGCCATGGCCATTTCGAACCCACCGCCGATGGCCAGACCGTTAATGGCCGCGATAACCGGCTTGTTGAGCGCCCAATTCTCGGTCAGACCCGTGAACCCGCCGAACCCGTAGTCATCACTCTCCCACCAGTTGTCGAGCTGCATTTCGCCCTCGTTCAGGGCCTTCAAATCCCAACCGGCCGAGAAAATACGATCTCCGCCCCCGGTCAGGATCGCGCAACGCAAGTCCCTGTCCTCGTGCAGTTCCTGAAACGCGGTGGCCAAGGCCTGACTGGTGGGCACGTCTATAGCGTTTACCTTGCCCCGCTCGAGCGTAACTTCCAGAACGTGGCCGTCGCGGCTTACTTTGACTCCATCTGACATGGCTTCAGCCCTCCTTGAATTCCGGCATGACCTCGTCGCAGAACATGCGCAAAGATCGCTGCTGCGCCGCGTGATCCAGCCCCATCGAGGCATAGTAGATGAATTCGTTCACACCCAAAGCCTCATAGCGCTTGAGCTTGGCGATGATGGTGTCCGGATTTCCGAACATGAGGTTTTCCTCTAGCATCAGCGGATCGTATTGCTCGCGCCCTTCGATCTCGTCAAGCGACAGGGGGGCGGGGAAACCGTTCACGACATCACCGGCGTTTCGGAACAGGTTCTCGAATTGAGAAAGCAGTCGGCGAATGGCCGCGAGGGCTTGTTCGCGATCGGAATCGTTGTCGTAGACACAGGCGTGCCGCATCAAAGCGAAGCGGGGGTGCCATCCATTGTCTGCCTTGGCGATGGCCTCGTCCAGCTGGCGCTTGTATAGTTCCGCCTCGGCAAAGGGTCGGGTCAACGGCCAGCAATTCACATGACAGCGCTCGCGCATGGCATAGTCGTAGGTGATGGGTGATCGCGCAGCGACCCAGACCGGAACTTCGGCCTGAACCGGTTTTGGCACGGATGTTGAGGTTGGAAACTGCCAGAACTCTCCGTCATGCGCATAGTCCCCGCGCCAAAGGGCACGCACGGCCGGTAGCATTTCTTGCATGTATCGCCAGGCGTCGGATTGCTTGAGGCCCGGCTTCATGCGGTCAAACTCTCGCTGATAAGCCCCCGATCCAATGCCAAACTCCAGCCGCCCTCCACTGATCAGGTCGGTGAAGGCAGCTTCGCCCGCCAGATTGATAGGATGCCAGTAGGCCGCAGTGGCCACTGCCGTACCAAGCCGGATGCGGCTGGTCTCGGACGACCACCAAGTCAACAATTGAAACGGGTTCGGGGCAATGGTCATTTCCAGCGCGTGATGTTCGGCAGACCAGACGATATCGAAACCGCCATCTTCGGCGATTTGCACCATCTCCAATGTGTGGCGCGCGACGTCTTTCATATCAAGACTGTTGTCGATCCGCTCCATGTTTACGGCAAGTTGGAATTTCATGCTCACCTCCCTCAGCGCATTACAAACGGGTTCGCCATCGGCTCATCCGATGTGTTCATCCAGACCGTCTTGGGCCGGGTGTAATCGTAGATCGCCTGGAACCCGCTTTCGCGGCCATAGCCTGATCCTTTGACGCCACCAAACTCGGCTATCGGCGACACAACACGGTAGGTGTTCACCCAGACGATGCCGGCACGCACCGCAGTTGCCATGCGCAAGGATCGCGCGCCGTCGGTGGTAAAGATGCCCGCCGCCAGCCCATGTTCGGTATCGTTGGCCAGTTCCAGCACCTCAGATTCGGTCTTAAAACGCTGGACGCAAAGTACAGGGCCGAAAAGCTCTGTATCGACGATCCGCAGGTCCTGCCTTGGGCAGTCGATGATGGTTGGTTCGAAATAAAGCCCTGATTTGCCTTCCGGCTGCTTGCCCCCCACCAGAACTGTGCCGCCCTCTTCCTGAGCGAAGGCAACCTCGCGTTGGATGTGGTCCAACTGTCCGGCGGTGCAAAGCGGCCCCATCTGAGTTTCCTCGGCCAGTGGATCGCCAATGAGGATCTGCTGCGCCTGCGCCACCATCCTGTCGAGAAACTCATCCGCGATGTCCTCGTGCAAGTAGAGCCGCGATCCGGCGACGCAGCTTTGCCCTGTCGCGCCAAAGATACCGGCAATCGAGGCATTGACTGCACTTTCGATATTGGCGTCATCAAAAACAATGAAGGGCGACTTGCCGCCCAGTTCCAATGAGACCTCGGCAAAGTTGCGTTTGACGTTTTCCAACACGTGGCGCGCGGCATTTGGGCCACCGGTAAATGAGACCCGCGCCACCAGCGGATGCCCGGTCAAAGCCCGTCCACAGGGCTCACCATGACCCGTTACGATGTTGACCACACCAGGCGGGATACCGGCCATTTCGACAAGTCGCCCAAACTCCAGCATGGCCGCGCTGGCATGTTCGGATGCTTTCAGAACAACCGTATTCCCGGCAGCCAATGCCGGGCCGATCTTGACCGCTACAAGGAACAATTGCGAATTCCATGGCACCACGGCAGCAACCACGCCCAGAGGTTCGCGCTTGGTAAAGACAAACATGTCAGGTTTGTCGATGGGCAGTGTCTCGCCGCTTACCTTATCCGCACACCCAGCAAAAAAGTGGAAAAACTCGGCAATGTATTTGGCTTGCCAACGCGTTTCCTTGAGCATCTTGCCGGTGTCGATGGATTCAGTTCGCCCCAACTCTTCGGAATGATCTGCCAGAAGATCGCCAAGCTTGCGCAGGCATTTGCCGCGCTCGGTCGGTGTCATACGCGCCCACGGCCCGCCGACAAAAGCAGTGTGCGCTGCGGTGACTGCGCGGTTGATATCATCCTCGGTCGCCTCTGGAACACGGCTCCAGACCTCACCATTGGCTGGGTTGACGCTGTCAAAAGTACCGCCATCCGCAGCGTCGACCCAGTCGCCATCAATCAGCATCTGGTAGTTTTTGACATCAGCCATGGCGTGCCTCCGCTCTGTTTGCTGTCTCTCTATTCATGTCTGCTTTCGCGTCTCAGGGTTATGAAAATACGACGCAGCCTGTCGAAAAATCCGGGTCTCGCATCCGATCATGGGTGCAGGCTGTTCCAAAGGGAGGCTTGGAAATGGGTAGCAAAAAGCAGGTTATTGGAGGACCACTGGAAATTGGCGGACGCGTTCTGTCGCTATCCCGCGCCATTCGGGCGGGTGATTTCGTTTTTCTGACAGGGCAAATTCCGATGCGAGACGGCGTGCCTATGACCGACGGCACCGTCGAAGAGCAGACCCGCGCAGTTTTGGACGACATCACCAAAACACTGGCCGAGGCAGGCTGCATCCGCGACGATGTCGTCAAGGCCATGGTCTGGCTGCGGGAGCGCGATGATTTCCCCGGATTTAACGCCGTCTACGCCGACTATTTTCCAGTTGAGCCTCCAACTCGGTCGGCTGTCGTCAGCGATCTTCTGGTGGATGCTCGTATTGAGGTCGAAGTCGTGGCCTATCGCCCACTTGAGGACCAATCCTGATGGGCGTAACCCCAGACGGAACCCATTTCAAACTGACAGGACCAGAAAGTGCGCCTGTTGTGGTGATGATCCATGGGCTGGGCCTGAACCAGAATTGCTGGCAATGGACGATCCCCGCACTGTCTGATCGCTTTCGCGTTCTCACCTATGATTTATTTGGTCATGGGCAAAGTGCCCCGCCGCCCAAACGCCCCAGCCTTTCAATGTTTTCACGCCAGCTAGAGAGCTTGCTGGACGACTGCGCCATCCAAAGCGCGACCATCGCAGGATTCTCGTTGGGTGGCATGATCGCGCGTCGGTTTACCCAAGATGTGCAGCAACGGGTTTCAGCTCTGGTGATCCTGCATTCCCCTCACAAACGAACCGACGCCGCACAAGAGGCAATCTTGAAACGGGTGGAACAGGCACGGCTGGACGGACCAAAGGCAACAGTCGGAGCTGCGCTGGACCGGTGGTTCACCGAGGCTTTCCGCCAGTCCAACCCTCATATGATGGAGACGGTTCGTGACTGGGTCATAGCCAATGACAAAGCAATTTACCACACCATCTATCGCGTGCTGGCCGATGGTATCGACGAAATTGTTGCGCCAAGCCCGCCGATTTCTTGCCCTGCGCTGGTGATTACCGGTGATGAGGATTATGGCAACGGGCCCGACATGGCCTATGCCATCGCAAGCGAGATTGCGGGGGGCAGTGCACTTATCCTCCCGGGACTGCGGCATATGGCACTTGCCGAAGACCCGGACGCTGTGAACAAGCCACTCCGCAGCTTTCTCAACAATCTGGATCTGAAGCCATGAGCACCCAAATCCTCAAAGGCCTGCGTGTGTTGGATTTGAGCCGGATGCTTTCAGGTCCCTATTGTACAATGCATCTGGCGGATCACGGGGCCGAGGTGATCAAGATCGAAGGCAAACATGGCGACACCAGCCGCGGCAACGGACCGTTCCGTCAAGACGATCCGGATCATGCCTGGGCCGGCTACTTTGTAAGCCTGAACCGCGGCAAGAAAAGCGTGCAGCTTGATCTGAAATCGCCCGAGGGCTGTAGGGCTTTTCGAGATCTTGCGGCAACGGCGGATGTCATCGTCGAGAATTTCCGCCCAGGCGTGATGGATCGCCTTGGCCTGTCTTATGAAAGCCTTGCTGCCGACAACCCCCGGCTCGTCTATGCCGCGATCCGAGGCTTTGGCGACCCGCGCTCAGGCCAAAGCCCCTATGCCAACTGGCCTTCGTACGATGTGGTTGCGCAGGCCATGGGCGGTCTGATGTCCGTCACCGGACCGAATGCTGACACACCCACCAAGACCGGACCCGGGGTGGGTGACATATTCACCGGCATGATGATGGCTTTCGGCATCATGGCTGCCCTGCGCGAGGCCGATGCGACAGGCAAAGGGCAGTTTGTGGATGTGGCCATGTATGATGCCATGATCTCGCTTTGCGAACGAATGGTGTATTTGCACGACGTGACCGGAAAGGTGCCGGGACCGGAAGGCAACGGGCATCCATTCCTTTCCCCATTTGGCCTCTACCCGGCAGCCGATGGCCACATCGCGCTTGGTATTGTCGACGATGCGTTTTGGCAGCTTTTGACACGGCTGATGGGGCAACCGTCACTTGGACAAGATGACCGCTTCTCTACAAGGGCGGCCCGGGCCAACCATGCTTCCGAAGTCAACAAAATCGTAAGCGATTGGACCCGACAACGGACTAAGGAGCAATTGACGGCAACACTGGGTGGCCAGGTCCCGTTCGGCCCGATGAACACTATCTCGGACATCACGGCCGACCCTCATGTAGCCAGCCGCGGCATGCTGGCGAAGGTCCCGCATCCGGATGCGGGACATGAACCTTGGACCGTGGCAGCAAACCCATTGCGGTTCGGTCGGCACCGCCAAGGTGCACTGACGACCCCTCCTGCGCTTGGTGAGCACAATAGCATTCTGGAAGGATTGACCCCACCGGAGTCGACGGAACCCTTAGTCGGGAAGGCGCTGCGCGACGCCTTCGGGCGCTTTGCCACCGGTGTGACAGTGGTCACTACCCGGCAGCCGGACGGGACCCCGCGCGGGTTCACGGCGAACTCATTTACCTCCGTTTCTCTCGACCCACCTCTACTCCTGGTTTGTGTCGGTAAGCAGGCCTTGTCCTTTGAAACCTTCCAGCAGGCGGATCATTTCACGGTCAACGTCCTGGCGGACGACCAAAAAGAAATCTCGGGCCTTTTCGCATCTCAATCAGCCAAAAAATTCGACATTGCAGCCTGGCAGCCTGACGAGCGCAACATGCCCACGATAGACGGCGCACTCGCCCGGTTCAGCTGTGCCCAGCACCGTTTGGTCGATGCAGGTGACCATCTGATCCTGATTGGCCGCGTGGAGGATTTCGAAACGCGCGAGGGGCATCCGTTGGGCTACTTTCGCGGTGCCTATTTCGATTTGGGGCTCAACAGTGCCCTGACAGAGGCCGCCACGGCAGGTGGCGTGGCCGTCGGAGCGGTACTGGCCAACAAAGATCAAGTCCTACTCTCCGTTGACAAAAGCGGGCACGTTTCAGTGCCGGTAGCTCCTGCAAATAACAATTCTGCAGATGGGCTGATCACTGATCTGTCAAACCGAGATTTGATTGTAGAGCTGGCGCATCCTTATGCGGTTTACCGAATATCCAAAAGTGGGACGCAGCGGATCATCTACCACGGAAGCGTTCACGGGCAGCCCCCTGACGGCATGCAGTACTTTGATCTCGGCGATTTGCCGCTGGAACGCGTACGCGACGGGGCTGAAAATTCGATGTTGCGCCGTTACGCACAGGAAAACAGACACGGTACATTTGGTTTCTACCACGGAACTGAAGTCGAAGGCGTCGTACACACACCGAACGGGCACCATAACTATCACGTTTGACAGGAGAACTAATATGATCCCCGAATTGCGTAAAGTCGTCACCTTTGATGAGGATATTCACACAGAAGGAGGCCGGCCTTCGGAACCCGTGTTGCGCATGATCGGCGTGGCAGCGGTGGTCAGAAACCCATGGGCAGGACTTGGTTTTGTTGATGATCTTTCGCCAGAGATTCAGCGCATGGCGCCAGTTCTGGGAGAGATGCTCACCAACAGGCTGATCGCTCTGGCGGGGTCAGGTGATGCGATAGAAGCCTACGGAAAAGCCTGTATCGCCGGGACAAGTTGTGAGATTGAGCATGCCTCCGCGCTTATTCACACCCTGCAATACGGAAATTTTTATCGTGAGGCAGTGGGTGCAAAAAGCTACCTCGGTTTCACAAACACGCGGGGGCCCGCGAACACCCAAATTCAGATCCCGCTGATGGACAAACATGATACGGGGCGGCGGTCGCATTACCTGACAGTGCAGTTCTCGATCTACGACGCGCCGGATGTGGATGAACTTGTTGTGGCTCTGGGGGCATCGACCCGTGGTCGCCCGCACCACCGGATCGGTGACCGATACTCAGATCTCGCTGCCTTGGGAAGGGATGTGGAGAACCCGGCTGGGGTCTAGTTTGTTTCGATAAGTGTCTCTTACCATAGAATAATTTATTCTTTTAGGAGGCGACAGTGCGGACAAGCATCAATTAACGGTACGGTGCGTTTCCACATTACCCCTTGTAGCGACTACAATGACGGATTGTATGATGATGCATGTCGAGCGCACGCAGCAGCTGCGAAAGGCTATCGACCTGGTCATCGTACTTGCCGTTCGGGAATGCAGCCACTTCAGACTTGAAGCCTTCGAGCCAATTAGCTTCACGCGGAAGACGTACCTGCCCACCCTCAATTTTTGCTGATTGCGCGACCATGCGATCAACCTTGCCTTTTTCGGGCGAGAGCCAGAACGCTTCTAGACGTTTGAACACTCGGTATAAGTTGAGATGACGGACGGCTGCTGCCGTCCGCCAAATCCTCAAAGATCGATCTTCTCTGCAATGCTCAATGCATCGTCGAGTTCGATTCCAAGATACCTAACCGTGCTATCTACTTTTGTATGTTCGAGCAGAAGCTGGACGGCCCGAAGGTTATGCCGCGCGACAAACATTTACCCAAAAGCGGGACGATCCGGGTCGAGGTATTGCCGTCATTCAAATGCGATCATTCCGCTTCGGTGGACGAAGACGTGGATCGCCTGCGAGGCGCCATGATGGCCGTCTTCGATGGCGGGTTGTGAAAGTAGGTATGTGGTCCTTCGTTGCTCCTTCGTTTCCAGCAGCGAGACGAAGGTCCGCTCCGGGCTCGGAGCGGTCATTCACTAAATCGCGACGAATGTCCACTTTGCGGACGTAGCAGTCGTACGGCAATATGTTTGCAACGGCCGCTTTGGCCCCGGGCTTATGCATCCGCCTTCAGATCGGACTGCGCATCACGGATGATTGACGAGGACGAATGCAGGAACAATCCGGCTATGCCAAGGGCAACGATCAGGTCGGGCCATGCGCTACCAAACAAAGCCACAAAACCAGCGGCAATGATGACCGCAGCATTGCCGATCGCATCATTCCGTGAAAACAGCCACACCGCGCGCATGTTCGCGTCGCCCTTGCGAAACCGCAGAAGAGGCAGCACAGCGAGCACATTGAACACAAGGGCGAAAAAGCCGAAAAGCCCCATGAGACCTGCGTCAGGTGTGGTCTGTGTAACGGCTCGCCAAATTGTCGTCGCGAGCACGGAAAGGCCGAGGATGCCGAGGAAAATGCCCTGAACAAGGGCGGATCGTGCGCGCCAGACGATGCTCCAGCCGATTGCAAGTAGGCCCAGAAAGGTAATGAGGCCGTCACCGATGAAGTCGAGAGCGTCCGCCTTCACGGCCTGCGATCCGGCGAAAAAGCCACCGATCATCTCGACGAAGCCATATCCGACGTTCAGGATCACCACGATCCACAGGGCGCGTCGATAAGCAGGGTTTTGATGCGCCGCTTCAGGCTGTGCTTCGTCTTCTCCCTCAATACGCTCGAACAGGTATCCTGTCGTAGATACGGCCTTTTCGATGTCAGGCAATAGTACTTCAGGAACCTTCAGGGTCATGATGTGGGTGGCCAAAGACACTTTCACCGCATCCGGTGCAACCTCTGCCGAATGCACAACCCTCTCAATTTGAGCCGCATCTTTGGAGCAATCCATACCGGATATCCGATAACGAACTCTCTTGATCTTGGAGCTTAGAGCAGTTGCCATAAGGACGTGTTCCATCTCTGACGTTCGCCAGTCAAGCGCCTGGCCACGCGGGAAGTGAGTCGCGGCACTCGCACACCCAAGCGCCGAGTAGCGGAAATTGGCGGTACATTTGACTGTGTGGTACTGTGGTCTGTATGTTGAAGGGTGCTGTCAGACGAATTCGAACTCGTCTCTGGTAGGCCAGTGACGCTGTCCTTTATCCCGCGCAAAGTTCGCGCCACTCGGCAAGAGCGGCGCTGCGTGTCAGCTTGAAGGTGTCTCGGCTAGTGAGCGATCTTTCCTGGTTGAAGTGGTTGTAGACGGAGGAGTGAACAGCAGCGAATTTCTGCAAACTTCGCATCCGCCTGAAACGCTGCATCGCGCGTTCTCGTCGTCGGAACGGAAGGTGCGAATTCTCAACCCGGTTGTTGAGCCACCTACCCGTCCTTTGTTTTTCGAGCGTGCCCATTTCTCTAAGTGCAGCCTTGTAGGAAGCGAAGCGATCCGTCACTATCTCTTCCGCACAACCGTGCCGCTTCATCAGTTTTCTGAGGAATTTCAATGCGGCAGCTTTGTTTCGGCGTTTGGTAACGACTGCTTCGAGCACTTCGCCCTCATGATCTACGGCCCGCCAGAGGTAGTGTCTCTTGCCGTTCACCTTCACAAAAACCTCGTCTACGTGCCATTTACTTTTCGAGAACGCGCGCAGTTGCTGGACTCGCTTTCGTCTGATCTCGGAGGCAAACATTGGGCCGAACCTGTTCCACCAGTAGCGGACGGTTTCATGGCTCACGTCGATGCCTCGCTCGTGCAGCAGATCTTCGACATTCCGCAAGGAAAGCGGAAACCTGATGTACAGCATCACCGCCAAGCGGATGATCTCGGGACTGGTTTTGAAATACTTGAAAGAGGCAGGTTTGTTCATTCCCAAACGCTACGCAAACACCCTGCCCCGCTCAAGCAAAGTTCTTCTGACAAGACCTCTATTATATCCTTTTAGAGTGCGCCTTCCGAATGATAGTCTAGTTCTCACTATGGTTTGGCTTGCTCTGTTTTTCCTTGAAGTAGTGGCGATTTACTTTGCTTGGCGGTCAATACAGACGGCGAGAACACCTCAAGGCGCTGTGGGTTGGGCAGTATTCTTGGTGACCGCCCCATATCTCGGCGTGCCGTTGTACCTTTTCCTTGGGCATCACAAATTTCGTGGGTACGAAATCAGCCGCCGTGATAGCGAACGTGTTGTCGAAGCTGTCGCGGACTATGGTAAAAGGCACAAGCCGCTCCAGAAAACTGAAAAAGACACAACTCTTTTCGAAAGACTTGGAGACCTTCCCGGCGTTTCGGGAAACGGGCTGAAAGTTCTTATCGATGGCGATGAGGCTTTTGGTCAGATTTTTGAAGCGATTGACCAAGCCAGCACCTACGTTTTGGTGCAATCCTACATCGTAAACAATGATGGCGTCGGACGTCAGCTTGCTTCTCGAATGATTGCGGCTTCCAAACGGGGTGTGATTGTGCGCTTCATGGTTGACGCGATTGGAAGCAAAGATTTGCCAGAGAAATATTTTGATGAACTGAGGAACGCCGGCGTCCAGTGTGTCGATCCAAAATCAATGCGCGGACCAAAAAACCGATTTCAGCTTAACTTTAGAAATCACCGCAAAACCATAGTTATAGATGGAAATGTAGCTTTCACCGGAGGTTTAAATTTTGGGGACGAATACAAAGGGTTAGATCCTAGATTTGGCCAATGGCGAGATACACATGCTCGTCTGACTGGGCCAGTGGTATCTCAGCTCCAACTTGTGTTCTCTGAAGACTGGCATTGGGCCACTGATGAGCTGTTAATTGACGAGTTGAATTGGGATGCAAACTTGGATCCAGCGGACATGACGGCTCTGGTCGTCGCAACAGGTCCGGGAGATGAGCTCGACTCTGGCGCGCTATTTTTCATAAGTTGCCTCGCCGAGGCCAGAGAACGGATATGGATCGCTTCACCATACTTCGTTCCGGATATAGACGTATTAAGTGCAATGAAACTGACTGCGCTCAGGGGCGTCGATGTTCGCCTTTTAGTGCCGGAGGTGATCGATCACAAAATCCCTTGGCTAGCCGCGTTTGCCTATTTTGATGAAATCCGCGACGTTGGCGTAAAGGTCATGCGCTACAACGAAGGCTTTATGCATCAAAAAGTCGTTCTTGTTGATGACGCTCTGGCAGCTGTGGGGACTACAAACCTGGACAACCGTTCCTTCCGGTTGAACTTCGAGGCGATGGCAGTTTTCTTCGACAGACGTGCTGCCAATGAAGTTCAAGACATGCTCGAAGCCGATTTCGCAAGATCATTTCAGTTAAGTAAGTCTTTAAATGAACAGCCATTGAAAATTCGCGTCGGAGCCCCCCTGTCGCGGCTACTCTCACCGCTTTTGTAGACTAGGCCCGTGTTCAAATTAGGTGACCAAAAAAGTATTAGCTTTAACCTCGACTAAATTTGATAGCGTACTCAACGAAGAATTTGGCCTCTGGCAGATAACGAGCTCGACTCACTTCTTCAATGTTTTCAGCAAGATTGATAACAATGGTCCCAACAGATTCTGACCGGCGACACTCCACGGGTCCTTTGTAAACTGACTGAAGCCCTTGGCCAGATCTCTCACTTCGTCCACAGCGCCTTCTACTTCCGCCTCGATGTCTTCCAAAGCGAGGTCTCGCACCTCAATTGCTGGTTCCAGCTCGGGCTCGGCCGTCAAGCGTACCGCGATCATCACCAAGACACCCGCGATCAAAAAGTCAATCAAGCCAACGAGAAGCCCAGCATTTGAATTTCCAAAACGTTCGGCTAGAAAAAAGAAGAACGCGATACTGATCATGATGACACCGATCCCGGCGATTAGACCGGCGAATGCCATTAGTCCGGTCTGAGCTCTTATTACAGCCAAACGGCGTCTCGCAATCACGCGCTCCGCACGGAAGGCAACGGTTAAGTTCCGTCCGATTCGACCTTTGCTTTTCCGGATTTCCTTTGCGATGTCTCTGTTCATGGTGTCATACTCACTTCGATGATCTGCCCAGCAAAAAGCCTAGGGCAAACGCTGCAGCGACAGTCAAGACGGGCTTCTGTTTGTGGAAGTCGTCCAGTTCGTGAACAAGTTGCCGAAAGACTTCCTCTATACTTTCTCCATTTATTCCAAAATCCGAAAGTTCCTTCGAGAGACTGGAATTCTCTTCTGCATCGTTGTCTGATTGGGGTGAAGTTACAGATAGTTCTTCTTGGTCGTCGCGTTCGTTCAGTTTCTCACGCAAGTCTGCCAATTCTGCTTCAAGTTCAGCTTTGGTGGCCATTGTTTCCCTCACACTTAAACTTATTGAATCGTGAGTGAACGAGAACTCTTCATCCAATGAGGCACCAAAGGTTCAGAACAGTCTTTGGTGATTTGGGAGATTAAATCGTTCTATGACTTTTTCATTCGGTCGTACGCTTCCTTCATTTTCAAGCCGAGTTCTTTTGCAGCTTCTCCAACTTCATCGGCAGTTTTCTCAAACTGGGCACGGCTCAAAAACTTGTCCCAATCTTGCATCAAAGTTTCCCACTCATCCTCTGCTTCACGCGCACCCAGATGTAGTTGCAGACGCAGTTCGTCCCTTTTCTTTTTCAGCTCATCAATAAGGTTTGAGTCACCAGACATCTTAAAGCCTCCTAGAAGTTCATTGGTAATTCTGTGATTAGGAATAATGCATCAAATTCATTGAAAAACATAACGAAATATCCTGATATGGTAATGAAAATGGTACGCATCGGAGGGCTTGGACATGGCAAAACCTACACCTGAAGCTCTACGATGGTTTGCGTTGTTCTCAATCACTCTAATAGTGTCAGCGTTGTTTTTTGGAATGGTGCAACCGTTTTTGGTCGCACTTGTTCTGGCAGCTATAACTTCAGCGATGTCAGCGCGTATTTTTGCTAGAATGATGGTCCTGACACGTCGTCGAAGTGCTTTAGCGTCTGGGTTGACCCTTGCTCTTCTCACCATCGCCGTCATAGCCCCATTGATGGGAATAGTCTGGATCTCTGTATTGCAGGCCCAGGGAATAGCAGATGAGGCTAGTAAACTGGTTGCACAGCTGACCAACTTGTCGACAGATGAGCCCTTGCCTGATTGGGTACCATTTCGTGACTTTTTGGGCGAAAGAAGCGCTCAAATAATGGCTAAGCTTGGCGAAGTAGCCAGCGCGATAGGCGGATTTGTCGTTTCGGCTCTTGGCGACATAACGCGCGGCACAGCAAGTTTTTTCTTAAGCCTCTTTGTATACTTTTATGCTGTGTTCATTTTCTTACAAATGGATCGTCCGGTCATCGATCTTATCCTCGCTTACACTGGTTTGGATCACAAAACCCAATTTGCACTTCGCGACCGAATGGTTTCGGTCAGCCGAGCTACGATCAAAGGAACTCTGGTCATCGGCATTGCGCAGGGCGCTCTAGGTAGCCTAGGCTTCTGGGTCGCAGGAATAGAGGGTGCAGCGTTTTGGGGAGTGGTTATGGCCGTTCTGTCGGTTATCCCGGGACTGGGTCCTTTATTCATAATTTTCTGCGGAGTGATATGGCTGTTTGCGCAGGGCGAAACGACCGCGGCAATCGGCCTAGCCATTTGGGGTATGGCTGTAGTCGGAACAATCGACAACATTTTGAGGCCAATTCTTGTCGGTAGGGATGCTGCGCTGAACGATATTATTATCTTGATTTCTACTCTTGGCGGCCTTGCGTTTTTCGGAGCCTCGGGTCTGATCTTAGGACCGGTGCTGGCCGGGCTATTCGTAACGCTTTGGGACACATTGGCTGAGCAACCCGGCAACTCTAATGTCAAGGCAACACCTAATTCTGATCTTGCCGAAAAGGCTGAAATTAGCACCAGTTCAGTTCTGGACGATGAGCTTGCAAAAGAACTAGATGAACTAAAAAAACGTAGAGACGAACGGGTTCAGCGAGACGAAGAAGACTAGCTCGCGGCCAGTGTTCCCAGCTTCAATTTTCTTTTTCGCCCTCAGCCATATGTATCGTTTGGGTGGGATAGGCTAACGCGGTACCTGCACTTGCGACAGTCTCTAAAACTTCTAGGGAAAGTCGTTCACTTGTTTCCAGATAGTCCAAATAAGTCCCAGACTTCGTCCAGGCATAGACCTGAATGTCGATGGAACTGTTGCTGATACCCGATACGTTAACGTACTTGGGAGCATCATCATCGAGTGAGAAGGCCCCACTGTTCTTCAAGAACTCACTCAAGTCACGTCTAACTTTTTCAACTTGGTCACGGGACGACGAAAGAACAAGTGGAATTGAAATCATGATGCGCCTGTGCTGCATTCTAGAGTAATTTTTAACAACAGAATTTGACAGATCAGCATTCGGAACATGGCGGGGCACTTGGTCGAAGCCAACCACGAGTGTGGAACGCAGATCGATCTTTTTAACCGTCCCCAGAAACTTGCCATCAACTTCAATGGCGTCTCCGGTGACAAATCGAGCCTCGCTTTGGTTGGTCATTCCCGCGATCAAATTCCGTACTAAGTCCTGTGCAGCGATCGCAAGTCCTGCGCCTAAAACACCGACGCCAGTAAGAGCTCCACTGATATCGACATTCCAGACTTTCAAAATGGCAGTAAGTCCAAAGATAAAAATAGCGAAGCGAGTAACTCTAGTGGTCCAATCAGCTTCAAGGGTTACATCCTGAAACTCACCCGTTTTTAAGATTGAAACAAAGTTACCCGCTAGTTCGTACCAAGTTGCAAACACAGCAACGATGGCGGCGGTCGCTAGAACGCTCCTAAAGAGACCACCTGTAAATTCGGGAAGTTCCAGAGCTTCAGAGACAAGGAAAATCGATAGGGTTACAAGAAGTACCTGAGTAGCCGAAACGAGGCGTTCACTCGTTGCTTCACCAATCTCAGAAGATAAGTTTGACAGCAATGCGTTAAGCGCTGAAACTACCCCCTTAGCTAGCGCTCGACGAAAAACCAAAACCGCCGCGCAAAACACCATCGCTGCAAGCGCCGCGGGTTGATCTACTGAGCTCCACCATCGTGACAGAGCATCACCGTACGAAGAAAGTGGCTCTCGAAAACTGTTTTCTTCCATAAATTCGATTTGTAACTCTAGCAAACGGATGTGTCGAACCCGCTTTAGAATTTGGCGGGTTCGTTGGCCCTTTAGCCGAGGGCCTCGCCTGCCAGCTTAGCTGCTTTGCTCAAAAGAGCTTTTCTGTAAGAGTATTCCTCTTGTATCTCTGCTTTTCTTTTTTGGAACCGATCTCGTGTTTTTTCTGTCGCCGAGGTGATTTGTTGGTCAATCGCATCCAATCTGGCATCGAACTCCGCGTCGATCTCGTCTAGCCGAGCGTTAATACGGTCGTTCGTTTCTTTGACCTTTGTTTTGGTTTTGTCGATACCTTCCTGGATATCTGCAGCCATTTCGTCAGCGGCTTCGTCCAGTTCTTCTTCCATAGAAGTCAGCTCTTTGTCCAATGCAACCATTTCTGCTTCTATCTGTTCATCCACGGCGTCGGTCCGAAGCTTTCTGAATATGGTTCCACCATTTTCCTTCATTTTCACATCGAGCGGAGCAGTCCAGACTTCGTCTACAGACGCGACTATGCAATATTTTCCAGGCAGGAGTTCGACGGCAACGTTGTCCAGCATCGCAACATCAACGCCAGAAACCCAAAGATCTCGATATGCACCAAAAACACCGCCCGTCATTGAGCCCAGCGCCATGCCGCCGGCCGCAGCCTGAGCAGCTGCCGCCGAACCCGCGACTGCGGCTCCAGAGGCCACTGCTGCCGGCCCAGCCAAGACACCTACCATTGCGCCAAGCATAAGGCCGAAAGCAGTTCCAATTGGCCCTTCATCAGCTGATTTTTTGACCTCGACATTGCCCTCATTATCTTTAGCAATGATACCGGCCGCATAGACAGCAAGTTCGCCATCTCGATGCAGGTCACGCATCGCATCGGCGCCTTTGTATGCGGCCTCTTCAGTATCAAAGACTACAGCAATAAACTTTTCCATCAGGCTCTCCCCTTTTTCCTGTTCGTTTGGAAACGACTCATTGTTGAAACTGCATATTAACAGCAAAGTACACTTGCGTTTTTGGCAGTCCCGCGCCGCGATCTGCGACAGACCACTGTGGTTCTACAAAAAGATTGAAAACAGTTTTGTTGCGCTTGAAGACTTTGCCAATTCGAATTCCTAGAGGAACCGAATACGCGTCATTCTGAAAGTTGTAAGTCCAAATTGGTGCTCCTCCAGTATACCAGCCTTGACCAAGCTGATAGAACGCAAACGGTTGAAATGCTCCGAGACTCACACGTGGGTTTCCGTCTGTATCGCCAACGCCGCCGCGCCAAGTTAACAGGTATCCATATTGAAACTTTGGTGACTTGGCGTTGAAGTATACATTTGCGAGGCCCAGTTGCCATTGATCCGAACCAAGTAGATCACTTGTGGCGGTGGGAGCTACCAACTCCGGGCCTATGGCAAAACTGACCGCCGGATCTCCGGTGTTGATCTGATACGCCGCGAATATATCAAAATCACCCAGCCCGCTTTCGGTTGATCCGTTAACGCCAACTGGAAAGCTGTTGTAGGGAAGCGAGGCTCTGATTAGCCATTGCGAGTCTCCTATAGAAACTGGCTGCGCGTACCGCAAGACGAACTGATTTCCGCTTTTCCCGCTCGGTCCTGTAAACTCGTCTATGTAGTAGTTCTGAAGATTAAACGCCGTGATGTTAGCTAGGGGGTTGTTCGCCTGAGCGGCTGCTTCTGCATCACTTTGTGCAAAGGCAGCGCCGATGTCTGACAGCAGCCAGAGAATTCCCAACGCTGCAACCAAATAGCTTCGTTTCAAAGTTAATGGCATGCGAATTCCATTATTAATGGGCTATCCAACTCAAGCAAAAATAATGCGCCTCTACGGTAACACTTATGATGATCAAGGTCAGGGCTATTCCGCGCAAGCAGGATTCGATCGGCCTCTCAAGCAATTACTAAATCACGGCGAGTACCAGATAGGTGAGGTATAAGCGCGGTCTTGGAGAACCATTGGAACCTCTGGATCCATCACAACGCCGTAGTAGGCCGCGTCGTAGGCTTGCCATGTAGGCTTGGGTATTTCTAGCACGCGAACATAGTAGAAAGCACGCCGCGTTGGGTCGAAGTCAGGATCGGTCCAGACAACGTTAAGCATCGGGTCGCCAATGGTGTTGGTGTAGGTCGCATTTTCCACGTCCACCGTGTTGCCCACATCCCCGTCACAAGTGTAATCAACAATCGCGCGCCCGTCTGAGCATGCCATGTCAAAGATCCTCTCTGAGGTCGTGCCGTCCGCGTTTAACCAGCCCTTGACCATCTGTACGCGGTCGAGATTGGCATTGTCAGGATCGCGCAGAGAGCGAACCATGAAGGTCGGAGACTTGCCTTCTGGTGCATTCATCAGGTCGCCGCCCATCGGCACACCAGCTGCGTACCCACGTTCGGCAAAGTCAGGCCGTTCGACCTCATCAGTGGCGAAATCCCAGCCTCCGAAGACGCGTACTACAATGCGAGAACCGGTGGTGGCGTAGACTTCCTTGCGGTTTAGAGCGTCGAAAATTGCCTCGCGAGTGTTCTCTCTCGCCCAAACGCCGGTCAAGCCGGCAGCAAGTGTTTCCCAGTTGTAGTAATCGGTGCCTTCCAACTCACCTGTCATAAAGACATGGCTCCAGCGGTTCGGATCCGGCTCGGCGGGCGGGTTCTTACCGAAGAAGTTGTCCTCGCGGGTTGTCGCCAAAGACGTGTGAGCATCAGTAGAGCCTATCATTCCAAACTTGAACGGATTGGTTCCTAAATTCTCTTCATGAGCGAGACCTAGGCGTAGCGCTGACCGGGCGTATTGGTGCGGTAGCATCTCTTCTGTGATCCGGTTTCGCCCACCGAGATCACCCTTGTCCCAAGTTCCGAAATCGGCCCAGCGATCATCTGGTGAAAGAGCCGGATGGGTTTCACCGTCGCCCTTTATCTGCGTCATCTCATAGATCGGTTCGAAACGCATACGTTGCTGCGCGTAGGCCTCAGTAAGCGGTTCTCCGTTGTTTCTCTCATCTGCAAACATCAGACCGGTGCCCCAGTTGCCGTTGTGTGCAGCAGCGATGGTGCGACCACCCGTTTCTTCCTCGTAGGCCGCCATCCAATCCCAAAGATCTTCGGGATCATCACTATCGAATGTGGCGAAAGGAATGATCTGGCCCGCGCGATCCGCGCCATCTCGGAACATCACTACTCGGTGCAGGTTATTTCCGTTCGAGGACGACGACCACTCAAATCCAATAATCGAAGTGAAGACGCCGGGGTTGTTATACTGTTCGGCATAGGCGGTGGACTTGTCCCAGGCGGAGTGCTGTATTGACGGGTTTTCCACTAGGTTTTCTAGCCGTGCGGCAGAATCTACGACCTCGTAGAAGGCCTGCATTCCTAGTTCAGGGTTACCGCTTTGGCGCATGTCGTACCAACGCTTGGTTACCGGGTCTTCCATGATAACCGGATCTCCCTTGGCCAGCATGTCAGCAAGTCCAAAATATTCAGCATGATCTGCAACAACGAGCCAGTCGAGTGGACGGTGCAGTTTCACCCGGCTGCCGGTGCTAGAAACCAATTCTTCACCGCGTGCAAAGCGGTACGCATCTCCGGGATCAAGCGTATTTCCGAAAAAACCACCGTCTATCGAATAGGACGTGTGCAGATGGGTGTCGCCCCAATAAACACGGTTCGGCATGTGCTGATCAACAAAGGGAGAGTAGTCAGGCGTGTCCACGTTGACATCCGCGGGATCAAGAGTGCCGTATCCAAGGGACTCTTCCCGATCCTGAGCAAACGCTGTTGACACGCTGACGGTCAGCGCTCCCAACGAAATTGCCGTAAAGGTTGTGAATTTCATCGTACCCTCCCAAAGCGAACAACCATTTTGTTTTTGTACCTGCCACTGATGTTCGAACGGCTGGGCTCCGCGGAATTTAGCCGGGAAAGCCCCGCATCACTTCGCATATTCATCGAAGCTATCAACGCGGTGAATGTTCGGCAGTTGGTACGTACCGTCATAGAACTCGGCGTGCGCACCATAAGCGCGGATGTAAGGGAACCAGCCACGCCCAGGAAGTGTCCGGACATAGTTGCTCTCCCAACCTTCCGGAGCTGGGTCAGGTCCAAGCATCACCACAAAAGAGCCGTCGTCATTTTTCTTGGGTTGGTGCCCCAGACTGTCGATTGTCACGTCATCACCACTCTCGAGTCCACGGTTGTCCAGCAGGACCCGCGTATCGGGGTCATAGATCGTCAGAGACCAGAACAGGTCTGTCTTGGGTTCACGCTGGAACTCCATCACATAACGTTCTTCGCCCTTAAGCCGTTCGCCATCCGAGTCCTCGAACTTGGCAACATATCCCTGTGCCTTACCTGGACGTGGCACCGTCATTGATGGTGACGTCAGTTGCGCTTCGTAAGTGTAACGCGCTCGAGGATCGAAAATGTCGAAATTTTGCGTGCTTTGGTCGTACTTAATACCGTCGCCCCATTCCCCGCCAAGAACGTAGCGCCAATCATATTCACGTAAGACGCCATCTAATCGTTCGCTGAAAACAAAGGACTTGGCCATCATCTCGCCGACCTTTGCACCATCGAGCAATGCCGCTGTCTGTCGTTCGTTGGGTTCGAATGGCTTTCCACGCTCAACGCCTAGCGTGCGAAGCCAATACATAAAGAAACGGTCCCGCTCTGACAGAACTTCGTTATTGATAGCTGCGTGTAAAACCTCCCAAAAGGCCATGCCCCTGGGCTGGATCGTTGGAAGGAACTTGTCCCCGCCCGCGTGTACCACTGTCGCGGGTTCCGCGCCATATTGATACATCTGGATCTGATCCCAAGTTTTCTGAACCACTTCGACATCGGCGCCGGCCACGCGTGCTAGAACCACAGCGCGATCTGTTCCAATCTCATGAACTTGGAAGTCGTCACCCAACTTCTGCTGATCGGGTCGCATATCTTGTGGTGTATTCGGGCCAACGATGACATGCCTTCCACCCTTGCCCTCGAATGGCCCAAAGATGCCGATGTCAGTCGGCGATTCCTGCCACATGTCGATAACCATGCCGATCACCACTCCCGGTGGTACATCGAGCACGGTTGCGGCTCTGTCCGTATTTAAAAGGCCAAGGGCGTAGTTGGTGGTTTCATTTGCAGTTAGATACCCTCGCCTCTCATTAAACGACTCGATGCGAACAAAATCTCCATATTTGAAATCAAAGTTGCTGAAGTAGTTCTGGGCTAACCTTTCCTGAGCGACGATTGGCAGAGCCCAAAGATAGAGCTGCGCTGCACGCTGATGGTCGATCAACTCATAGATACGATCGGCCGTCTGGGCTGTCGGAAAACTGTGTTCAAGTTGGAAGTCACCGAAGAAGGTTTCGACCATTCCAGTGACAGGCATTTCCGACGCAAACTCTTCTTCGGTCTGAATGTCGGTAAGACGGATCTCCTCAGCCAAAGCGCTCACCGCCAGGACCATCGAGGTCGAAATTACAGCCAAACCCGCAGTGGGAAATATTTCCATAGATTTGACTCCTTTCACTCGTTTCGTGTCAGATGTTGTTGCAATACCTTAGAAATGGAGAAGCTTTGCGCGGAGATTGCCGCTAAGCCTAACAACCCCAGAATTAGGCAAATCCGGATTTTTCGCGAACTTTTTCATTATCCCATATCTGCAAGTCGGTTGAAAAAATGCCCGCCGACCCAGCGACAGTCAAATTCGATAAGGGGGGAGCGAACTGTGGCTACAAAAGTACATAGACTCAAAGTTGAGACAAACGACTTCGGTCTGCTGGAAGAATCTGCAGATGGCTGGGATCAGCGCTATAGTCAAATCTCGTCCGGATTGTTCACTGGAAGCATCGAAATGACACAAGTGGGGTCAACGCAAATATTCCGAGAGAAATGGGGGCCGAAAATCCACTACAGAGGAACCGCGCCGGCGGAGACTTTCGGAATCGCAATCCCATTTAATCAGTCCGGAACTTCGTGTTGGGTCGGGAATAAAGTCGGTTTAAACACTGTAGTTATACAATCCCCAAGCCAAGAGGCGGATATGATGGCAGCCGAGGATTGGGATGCGCTTGTATTCGCGCTTCCAAAAGATCGAGCAAGGTCTAACTTTGCAGCTATGTCTGGGAATGGCGAGCTACCGTTTCAGTCTTGTCAGGCGGTAGGCTTAACGCCAAATGCTGCTTTGCAGATCAAACACGCAGCACTCTCTTATTTCTATTATTCTTCGAGGGCGCCGTCCGTCGAATTTGATGAAATTGGGCGTCGGTCTGAACAACTTGTGATGCTTTGTTTATGGGAAATTCTGAAAGCTGTGAATGGCGGCCGAGAGGTTACAGCAAACGAACGCGCATCTAAGATTGTAAGGAAAGCGATCGATTTAGTGGCGGCAAACCACGACAAAGTCATCGGCCTCGTGGAAATTTGTGAGACCCTCGGAGTTAGCCTCAGGTCGCTTCACTATGCATTTCAGGAAATAGCGAACACGTCGCCGGCAAAATGGCTTCGGTTAATCCGGCTAAATCGCGTTCATCGGCTACTTTCCTCAGCTGGCCCCGGCGATGTACAAGTCAAGAGAGTTGCACTAGAGAATGGATTTGAGCACCTCGGCCACTTCGGCCAACAATACCGCGCACATTTCGGTTGCCGACCCGTAGACACGCTTCGGTCGTAGCTGACTTGCTCTGGCAAACTCACCAACTTTCAAAAAAGACACAAATTTTCTTTGTGGTAGCTAAGTCCGCAGAGTTGTCGTTCGCTTCGACGCGCTCGGATTTATAATAAGCACACAAGACCGACACTAGTGTTTGCCATATAAATCGGATTCCTAAATACGTTGGGCAGGTAAAGCCGGTCTACTCAGAACGCACTCCCTGGCAACGGAGTTAGTCCCTTAGAAAATACCGCAGTCAGTTGTTCTTTTTGTCGGCGTCCAATTGTCCGTTGAACTCGGCACCGAGCACAAAGATCGCCGACATTATGTAGAGAAACACTAAGGCTGCCATTACGCCTGCGAGCCCGGCGTAGGTTAAACTGTAAGAGCCGAAGTTCCGAAAATACGAAATGAACAGGTACCCCGCGACGATCCAAAGTAGGAGCGTCAGGACGATTCCCGGAAGAACACCGGACAACGGACGACGCACCCCGGGAAGCCACAAGTGCGCCGCGCAGAGCGCAATGACCAGGAGACAAAACGGTATTCCAACCCGCACCGCATCATGCGGGAAAAAGGTGGCGTAAAGCTTAGGTGAAGTTTCCGAAATGAACTCAAGGTAGATAGGTATTCCAACGGCAAGCGCTCCGGCCAAGCTCAATATCGCGGCGCCTGACAATACGAAGCTGATGCATAATAGTCGTATCTGCCAGATGGGTCGAGGATCGCGCTCGCGGTAGGCCCCAGTGATGGCGATACGCGCCGCATCAACCCCGTTTGATGCGAAGAAAATCGCCATGAGCGCTCCGATCGTGAGCCTTTCTCTACTGCTTTGTGCAAGGACGGCTTCAATTTCCTTTGTAATCGGGATCGCGATCTCGCTGGGCCATGAACCGAATACGAACTCCGAGAGAGTTTCGGGATCGAGTTCGGCGCCAAGCAGACCAGCGGTCGAAAGTGCGAAAATACAGAACGGGAACAGAGCTAGGATCATAGACATAGCGACGTGGCTGGCGCGCGACCAACCGTAGTCGTTGTTGAAGCTTCGCCAGGCGCCTACAAGGACCGCTGCATAGTTTTTTTTGTAATTCAATGTAGGCACCTCCTTTTACCTAAAGTCATGGCGCCGGAGGTCGTCCCAGGGAATTGATCGGTGAAAGCCTCTCATTGAGAACATTCCGATCTCGCTCATGCCCGCCGGAGTGTCAAGAAACTGTAAATCGACTCGCGCCTAACATCCGCCCGTTAGCCGCTTGCCTTGCTTTCGTATTGCGCGACGTCGATACGGTCAACTGTCTTGGTTTGACGCACATGATGCACTGCCTACCCAGATAGAGCATTTGCTGGATTCGCTGCCTACGCTCTTTACGAATTGCGATCCACCTAGTATCTGCCTAGTGCGGTGCGCCAATTTGAAGTCTTCGCGGAAGTAATTGCTTTTTTGCAGCTTCGAAGGTTGAGGTATTGATGTCGAGATCAACGCAAATAGCAGCTAAGTCGCCAGATTAACGCCATGGCCGCCGATCCCAATGAGACATCTACAGCCACGCCTATGTGGTTTATGCTAACGATATCGATACCGATCGTCGTCGGTTTGTTGTGGTTCGGTCGAGATTTCCTGATCCCGCTTGCGGTGACGGGGCTTCTCTACATTATGTCCTCAGCCTTGGTTGACAGGTTCAAGCGCCTTGTGGTTCTTGGCTGGTCGCCGCCGCAATGGCTGGCCCAACTGCTAAGCGTCGCAACGGTATTCGGCGCAATCTTTTTGTTCGGCCTTGTCATCTCTTCATCAACTGATGAAGTGCAGGATGCACTGCCTCTCTACCAAGAGCGCTTAAAAGGGTTGGCAGATCAGGTCGAGGCTTTCGTCGGGCCCAAGGTGGTTACTGCGGTCAGCGGCGCGTTGGCGGAAGTCGACCCAGCCGCATGGCTTGGCGCGGCAGCAAGCCAGCTTGTCGGTGCGATTTCCACAGTCGCGCTTGTGGCGCTGTACCTAGCCTTCCTGCTGTCGGAACGGCTTGCCTGGGTTGAAAAACTGCCGCGCCTCGCTCGGTCAGAGGAAGGAACTAAACAAGCGGAAAAGGTGCTGGCGCGTATTTCGACGGGCGTGAAGCAGTACATGTGGGTCAATGCGGTGACCAGCGCGATGAGCGGGACGGTTGCTTTCGTGATTTTCTGGTGGATTGGCCTCGACTTCGCGCCGCTCTTAGCACTGACTGTATTTTTCGCGGGGTTCATCCCGAATATCGGCGCCTTTATCGGAATTGCCTTGCCGTCTCTCGTGGCATTCATCCAGTTCGACACCTTTACCCCTTTCCTGATCGTGCTCGTTGGCTACGGCTTTGCAGACCAGTTCATCGCTAACGTCATTCAGCCGTCGATGCAGGGACGTTCACTGAACTTAAGTACTTTTGTGGTGATGGTGTCCCTCACTTTCTGGGCAACGGTTTGGGGCGGGATCGGTGCATTTCTTGCAATTCCTATGATGGTCGTCGCGATGGTCGTCTGCGCCGAAATCCCAGCGGTTCGCTGGATCGCTGTACTTATGTCGACCGACGGGCTTTTGGATACTGAAGACTCCGTCCGGCCGGGACCCGGTTCCGCAAAACGTGCACCGACAGGCGGCGGCTTGCGCCAACGAAAACAAGCCGAATTCGAAGCAGAGGTAAGGGAATTGCGCGCTGAGCTTGAGAACCGCGACACCTGAACCCGCGCGTGGCTGCTGTAAGGTGCATTCGAACCAGTAATGGCACGTTAAGTAAGCTGATTTACTGTTGTCGTGCCAATCCATTCCCGAATATTAAATACATAAGTCCGCTTGATGAGCGCGTGCGTAACCAACCGTTCCCGCCACAAGCCAAATGCTCCCAAAAAGACCACTTTTCTGAGAACTTTGAGGCCCGAACAGTGATGTATTGCGTCAACAGCACACGGAAAACGCTACGGTCCTGGTTGGGATTTTCTTGTGCAGCCCGCATTGTGGAATTCAACTTCGGGTACGTAGCGAACGAGGGCTTAGAAATGAAAAACAAAATCTTATGGATTCTCATGGCGGCAATATCGATTCTGGGCGGCATCTATGCGTTGGCGAACCCAGTGCTGGCCAGTGGTTTCGCAACTATTCTGGTTGGCTGGGTATTCATAGCGTTGGGCGTCGTTCAAGTCGTTACTGGATTTCGAGCGGAAAGCGCTGGTGCAAAGGTTTGGACCATCCTGCTTGGAGCACTCGCCGTATTCCTCGGCGTCACAATTCTTGGACATCCGCTGAAGGGCATGATGGCTTTGACGACGATGCTCGCAATTTTGTTCCTTTTTGGAGGCATGGCGAAAATCGTTCTATCCTTCGCACTAGAAGACAGGAGGTTTTTCTGGGCCGTTCTGATTTCCGGTATCGCGTCTATCGCATTGGCGGTAATCATTTTTATGAACTGGCCAGTTTCCGCAGTTTCCGCTCTTGGCATCTTGTTGGGAGTTGAACTGATTTCCGACGGCATCTCTTCTCTCGCGATGGCATTCAGCGACGACGGCGAAGAAGCGCAATCCGCTTAAGCGGCTGAACTTGGCAGCGCTCAACACGACGTCTGATATCACTACCGGAATTATCGGGCCCAAAGAGCCGTCACAAGCTCTTTGAGCGTTAGATTACTCTGCCTAGTCTTGTTCGCCTGGACCAAGCGGCAAGTTCGAAACAGAAAAACTCCCGGGCTTCTGCCGTTGCGGAAATTCTTTGAAAGTCGCCACCAGCTCGGCCATCTGTGCCTGAGCAAGCTGAATTGTATACATGCGAGAGGCGGACCATTTTGTATACATACCGCCAACATTCACAGCGGTCTCAAATGGATCAGCGCGTAGGTTGGTCACATCGGGCCAAGCCAGAGGCGTCAATGGCTGCTTCCAAACACCAAAGCCATGACCTTCTTGCTTAGAGAACATGACTTTAAGATCGCCTACACGTACAGCCGATATGTCGCCTGTATCGGTAAAATAATAGATCTCGTTTCTTGGACCGGCTCCTTCGCCACCAGATTTCAGGTACTCAAGCATGTCGTAACCATCCAGATGTACTTTGAAATTTTTGTCTCCAGCTTGATAGCCGTCCAGAAGCTGCTCTTTAACGTCTGGAACGCCCGCGGCTGCCAAAAGGGTCGGCATCCAATCCATGTGGTGTACAATTCCGTTTACGACTTTGCCTTCTGGAAAATTACCGGGCCACCGCACCAAAGCAGGAACACGAAAGCCGCCTTCCCAAGTGGTTGCTTTCCCTTCATGACCTGTCAGGACATTGACGTCGGCTATTGGGTGGTGAAAGCCTTCCGCGTGACGTTCGTGGGCGAGCTTGGCTGGGAACTGCAAGTACCCTCATACGCCGCCGTTCAGGTCTATAATCTGCTAAAGGAAGCAGGCAAAGAGTTCGGCCTGCGCGATGCGGGCATGCAAACCCTGAACTCGCTGCGTCTTGAGAAAGCTTACCGCGATTTTGGCCTCGATGTGGACAACACTGACAACCCGATCTCCGCAGGCCTTGGCTTTGCCGTGAAACTCGACAAACCCGGCGGCTTCATCGGTCGCGATGCTCTTGCCGCGATCAAAGCCGAAGGCGTGCCAAAGGTAAGGATGCTGCAATTCTTGCTGAAAGATCCCGAACCGCTGCTTTACGGAAACGAGTGCCTCTATCTGAACGGAACCGAGGTCGGCCATCTGCAAATTGGTGGATATGGCCACTCGCTTGGCGGGGCTGTCGGTATTGGCTTCGCTGAGCTGGACGCGCCCCTCACAACGGCCATCATTAGTGAGGGAACGTGGGAGGTCGAAGTGGCGGGGGAACGCATACCCGCAACGGCCTCGTTGAAGCCCTTGTTTGATCCAAAGATGGAGAAGATAAAGTCTTGAGTTATTCTCTAACCCTATGATCTGCAGCGCGCAAACAAAGCCTCGCTTTGCGTGCTTTGCTAGCTTTCGTTTTCCGCAGCCTTTCAGACAAACACTACCTAGGCGAGCGCTTTCATCAGCTTTGCGGATTCTTTTTTCATCACAAGTGCTGAACGCTTCGCCACTAACCAAGTTCATTTTGGGCTCGGAGCAGCCGTTCGCTGCGCCGTGCATCAATGTCTGCTCTGCGGACGAAGCCGACCTTCTCTGCACTTGCGCCAATGGCTGCTTCCGAGCGTATTGTGATTTCGGGGCGTCGCAGTCTAACTTCTCGAGCTACACCGTTCATCGCGCACGCCGGCAAAACAGTTTCTTGGACCCAAGGGCTCACCTGGCAAACTTGTGTTTATGCATTTTCGCTAGGTGGAGACATCCGATCCTCGTACACAGGTTTCGTCAATACGAAAGGGCGACTGGAAATGAAACTTAAGGAAAAGCTCGCAAACCCAATTTACAAAATATGTTCGGAACTTTGTGTCATCCCGTCCGCCACCGTTACGCAAGCTCTCGCCTCCACCGGCATCGACTGCTTGATAATTGATCAGGAGCACGCCGCAACAAACCCGGAAACGTTACATGCGATGATTGCTGCCACTCAGGGCACCGATTGTGCACCGTTGGTCCGGGTCATTGATCACAATACAGCAAACGTAAAACTTGCTCTTGATCTCGGAGCAGAGGGTATTGTGTTTCCACTGGTCCGAACGCCAGAAGAGGCTGCTCATTGCGTGGCTACAATGCGTTATCCGCCCAAAGGTGTTCGTGGTTGGGGTGCATTCGTCGCGCATTCGAGGTGGGGCACATCAGTGCCCGAGTACCTACCGGAATGTGGCGAAAAAACTGTGTGTTGTCTGTTGATAGAGACGCCGGAGGCGGTCGAAAACATCGACGCAATTTTCGCTACCGATGGGGTTGATATGGCAGTTGTTGCACTCTTTGATTTGTCCACGACGCTTGGGGTTTCTGGTCAATTTGAACATCCTAAGGTTCTAGAAGCCGTTGATACAATCGAAAAAGCTGCACAGCGCGCCGAGATGCCGCTTGGAGGCCCCTTTGCGTCAACCAAATCAGAGGTCGACGCCCTGTTCGCCCGTGGGTATCGGATCGTAGCAGGTGTCGACCTCCTACAACTTAAGGGGATTGTCGCGAACCTTGTTGCTAGCGTTCGCTCCGATCCTGAAGACAACCTCACTGAATCTGGCGAAGCGCCCTCTCAGTAAAGCGGACATTGGCCATTCCAAGTATGGAAAGCACTTTGGGCTCGGTGCGGTCACCTGACGGATTTACTCAGATGGCCGGTTAGCGGCTTTGAGCGGACGTTCACCCCCGAAAACTCGGAGTTTCGAACAGGAACGACCGCTTTCACCAAAAGCGGGCGCTCTCCCAAATCTTGGCTACGACCGGCTTGCGGACTGAGCCGCCATCTGTTTTGGATTGGGGGCGCCGGAGCCATTACTACAATAGAGCTGTGAAATTATCTCTCGTCGACAGGCAGGGTCGCCGTTCTGCAAAAACCTATGAAGGCAACAATAGCGGCAGCCATCATCACAGAGGCCATCGTAAAAGCCACATTTACATTCCCAAAGTGATCAGAAATTGCTCCGGCCATCGGTGGGGCAATCATCATCATGGCATAGTATATCGAATAAAATACTCCTGTCCCAAAGGCGCGTGCATGCTGAGGCAGGATCAAACTCGGCATTGAGACAATCGGTCCCGGACCAAATCCGACCACCAGTCCTCCGACAACAAGAACGACCGGGATGTAGGAAATTGGCACGTAAAGTAGCGCCGGATACAACACAACGCCAGTAATCAGGCTGGCCAAAATCACGGTGTCCCACCGCCCTGTTCGGTCGGCCATCCATCCGCCTAGGGGAATGGCAATTGTACCAGCCAAAATATTGAAACTTATCGCTGAACTTGCCCCGGCTGCAGAAAAACCGCGTTCAATGAGTATGAGGGTACCGAACCCGATAATCATCCCAAAAGCAGCATTGTACAAAGCCCAAAGGGCCGCCACATACGACAATGGAACCCAAGGCAGGCTGGTCAGGCTTATTTTCCTACCGCCGCTGCTGGCGCCTGCGGGTGACCGATAGGCCAAGCTGAACAACACTAGTGCTGTGATCGTCGCAGCGGATACACCGGCCCATGCCAACTTTAGTCCACCGACCTCGGCCAGTGACGGCAATATCAACAGTGCCAAAGCAATTCCTAATGGCCACGAACTAATGAAAATAGCCATCGCAGTGGCGATGTTGTGCCGTGCGAACCAATCAATAACCATCTTGGTCATCAAAACGTTGATCACAACTCCACCGGCACCAGAGATCACACGCCCTATCATGGCCCAGGTCAACGAAGTCGAATATGCAACAATCAAACCGCCAGCCACCATCAGAACGAGGCTGAACAAAACAATTCGTCTGTCTCCAAGCCATGTAGCGACCACACCGCCAAGGGTCGCAATGATTACACCCGGCCCGAGATAAAGGCCTATCAGCAATCCGATGTCGACAAGAGTGAAGGCTAGGCTGTCGATAATTGTCGGGGATAATGCGGCGACCGACTGAAATTGGAAAGCCATCGTTGTTCGGGCAAAGAACAAAACAAATAAAATGAGCCAGCGCATCTTCATAGCGTTTATCCCTTTGAAGTCAATCGCACTGTGTGACTAAAATGCAGTGTGCGGCCAATCCACGACCTTAGTTCCGTGGGCGGGCTTCGGGCAAGATTATTGCACCCGTCTTGAAAACCAACTTTAATGGTTGGAATCACTTATGAACTACAGTATTCGAGAACCCTCAGCTCCAGTTCGCAATTGCGGCGCAAGTCACAATGGGCTCAACTGGGACACCTGAGCGTTTCGGTCAGATGTCCGACGCGCCGCCATTATCGGACGTGACGGATTTCCAAAAGCAGCATTTATTCTAGTGCAATCATAACTGCTAATGCTTCGCCATTAATCGGTCTGGCGCCGTGTCCTTTTCCGGTTGTATCCTCCATTAGAACGCGATCACCTGCTTTGAATAGCTGGGTTTCGCCGCCGCTTGTCCAGCCCTCGACCTCTCCTTCGAGCAAGATGAACAACTGTCGTCGTGGCGACGGGTGAGCACCATCATTCCAATGTTCCGGAAATCGCACCCAGCGGATACTTTGCGCTTCCATTGGCTCTAACGAAACTTCTAATGGAGGCGCAGGAGGTGCATACTGCACGGACGACATAGTGGCCTCAAGTTCTTCGAAGTGGCTTTCTCCGTCATCATCAGCATAGAGGCGAAAAAACTTAACTGTGCTCGGCATGGAAATCCAATCTGGGTCTGAGATGTAATGCTTTCAGTGTCGAGAGGGATAGTGCTTTCGTCAATCCGTTCGGCGCGGCTAATCTGTCTGCTTTGGGCTCAACTCGGTCATTCGCTGCACTCAGCTTGAACGACTGCAATGCGGACAAACCAGTCGTACACTAACTGGATGAGTCAGTAGTTCTTTCTGGAATGCCGGCTAGACGTAAACCGTCAATAAGGTGCTCCAGATCACTCTTATTTTTATAGGGAAGCCTTTCATAGATTTTCGTCAGTGACTCTTCTGGTCGTAGTTTCAGATACTCTCCGGAATGCATTTGAGCAGCTTCCAGATCATCCAGTTTCGCATAAGCGGCCGCCAAAATCTGGTGCAAACCGTCATGGTCCGGATATCGTCCCAGCCCTTCTTCAAGTGCCGCGATAGCGGCATCGTAGCTCTTAGTGAGATACAGTGCCGTCCCCAACACTTCGTAGTAGAAACCCATGGCGAATACTGGATTGTACCGCAAGGCGAGCTGCGCCTCTTTAACCGCGTCTTCGCTGGCGCCGGACGTAATGAGATAGTAGCCCAATGCGAAATGCGCGTCGGCGCTACTTGGTTCCAACTCTACCGCTTTTCGCCCTTCTGCGACGGCGAGCGAGTGCCTTTTTGTCCAACAATACACGTCGCCAAGAACCATATGGGCCTTGCCTAGGCCAGCATCTAACCGTACGGCTTGCTTTGCATGCTTCAAAGCCAAATCAAGTGAAGCTTTGGGATCAGAACTCCAACGTTGATTGGCGTCATGCACTAAGGCCCAAGCGAGCCCTGCGTGTGCTGGCGCGTATTCTGGATCCTGTTCGATGGCACGGGAATAAAGTTCAATTGCCTTGACGTTGTCGATCTTAGTGGTGCGAGCGTGAAAAGCATTGCCTTGTAAGACGTAGTCGTAAGCCTTCAAGCTTTTGACTTCCTTTCGAAAAGCACGCTCTTGTTCCGCTCGAGTAAGAGTAACCGTCAGTGTGGCAACAATGCTTTCGGCAATACGGTCTTGGAAGTCAAAAACTTCTGCCAAATCTCCGTCAAAACGGTCAGCCCAAAGCTGGGTTGAATTAACTGTGTCTATCAAACTGGCGTTGACACGTACACGGCCGCTTCCCCTGCGTACAGTGCCCTCAAGAACATAGCGAACACCTAGCTCGCGCGCTGCCTCCCCAACGGATTGTGAGCGATGTTTGTATTCTCGGGTTGCATTGCGAGCAATAACAACAAGACCTGAAATCTTGGATAAGTCGGTTGCGATGTCGTCCGCGACACCTTCGGAAAAATACTCATCCTCGGGGTCGTTTGACATGTTTTCAAAGGGCAGAACCGCGATGGATGGCTTTTCTTGTTTTGTTGCAACCACTCCTTTTGCGGGCCAGCGAAACACCCTAATCGGGTGCTCTAATCCTTTGATGTTGTGCTCACCGGCATCAACGAAATTTGCTTCGACCCTATTTCCCACACTTTCATGAACTAGCGAGGAAACACACACTCCGTCAGGCTCGGCCAAGGCTTCGAGCCGGGCCGCTACGTTCACGCCGTCGCCAAAAATGTCATCGCCATCAACAATTATATCACCAAGATTGACTCCGATCCGAAGCCTGATCTTACCGTTCGTCTCTCGGTTCCGTTGTTGTATCCTAACCGCTGCATCGACGGCATCGACCACGCTGGAAAACTCTACGAGTGCACCGTCGCCCATCTTCTTTACGATCCGTCCTCGCCGAGCAGCAACGATTGGATCAAAAGTTTCAGTCCAATGAAGCTGCAAAGCTGCCAGAGTACCGGCTTCATTCACGCTCATCAAACGGGAATATCCGACCACATCTGCTATAAGTATTGCTGTTAGTCGTCGCGCCATTTCCGCTCCTACTCGATGCTGAAGCTAACGAAACGAATTGTGGAAATCTATCGGTGAAACAGTTGTCAGGAAAACGTATTGCGATGAATCTCGAGAAGATTCTTCAAAAATCTATATGATTTCTGCACAAAAGAATCCGAAAACTTGTAGACTGTTTTGGGCTCGTAGCCGTCATCTGAGTCTTTCTGTCAGATGACTGCTTAGGGGTGGATAGCAGTCATAGCTTGGTCGCTTTTCAAGTCACACAATGAGGTTTGCCGGTGTTACAGAACTCTGCCCAATTTCCTTTTGTAGCGGGAACAATGACGCAACTCGTGTAAGGTATAATCAAGAGAGAGCAATGCCTGCGACATGCTATCGACCTGATCATCGTGTTTGCCATTAGGGAAGGCAGCGACTTCGGCCAGAAAGGCTTCTTTACATGGTGCAGATGCTGGCAACCTGACCTGCCCCCGTTCGATCTTTGGAGACTGAATGGACATCCGCTCATCTTTAGCGAGTTTTGGATTATGTGACCTTACACCTTCCCTGGCCTGACGGCGCAGATGGTCGTACACACCGCGACCTGCACCAACCGTTTCGACAATGAGCAGATTTGGCCTCCATTTCTTGCGAAGCTTTGTCGCTGCACTCAAAAGGTCCGGTTGCAGGTATTGCTGACGATGAACGTCCAACAAATCGATGTAGTTGCCAATCAGCCCCCACGTTGTGCAGACAGAGTAGTCATTGGATTCCCCAGGAACCGACGCCGTGTCCCAACTCTGAACAATTGCTTCATAGTCGTTCGGTCGCAGGTCATCTGGGATGACTCCGAACCATTCTGGCTTCACGATATTCCCGCCCGTCGGCACGGGTGACTGCTGGTACTGCGCCTCGAACTTTGCGTCACCAATCTCAAGGCGAAGCGCGTCGAGTTCCTCAAGATCAATGTGTTGGGGCAACAGGATGTCACCTTTTCGTCGCGTCCAGATTAACCCTTCCGGCATGGCGATCTCCCTCTCACGAACTTCGATCACCGGAAGCTCAAAGACTTCCCACAAACCGGTTTGGATCAGCCGCCCAGGCAGATCATCCTGATGGAGTCGCTGAGCCACGACGGCCACACGCGCATCTTTGCGTTGATCCAGCCGCATCAAGGCACTGCCACTAAACCACTCCCAAACCTTTTCCCGGTGGGCTTCAGAAAATACATCCTCAGCCTTACTCGGGTCGTCGACGATGAAGAGCTTACCGCCCTTGCCCGTCATTGGTCCGCCTACAGAGGTGGCGATCCTCTGGCCACCCAGTGTCGTGCGCAAGTCGGAGACAGTGGCCTTTTTCTTATCAATCTCCAGGTCAGGGAAAATGGCACGTGTCAGGTCGTGGTCCATAAGTCGGCGCGATTGCCAGCTGAAGTCTTCCGCAAGACTAGCGCCATAGCTGGCGGTGATGACTTTTGTGGAAGGGTTTCTGCCCTGGACCCAGACCGGAAACACAACACTTGCACAAAATGACTTCAGATGGCGTGGCGGCAAAATGATCAGCAGCCGCCGGATATCACCACGCTCCAGTCGTTCCAACTGATAACACAGGGCCCGGATATACCGGGCAGCATGGAATTTGGCGTCTGGCTGAAGAACGCCAAACGCAGCCTGAACAAAGGCCATAAGGTTGCTGGCACACAGGGCACGAACGATATCAATAGGCGGCATCGTCATTCTCCTCATTTTCCGGGTGGTCACTGTTCTCTGCCAGTTCCGAGTGCGCCGTCTCGACTACACCGACCCAGTCTGCGTGCGTTTTGAGAACACCGAGCAGGTTTTCCGAAAGCTCCGGCGCCTTTGGCACCGACAGGTCCGCGTCGGAGATGCCGAGTATCTGAGAGATGAACTTGATACTGCCGAGGTCTCCGTTCATAGCCTTGTTAAACACTGCAACAAGCATGGCTTCCCCTTGCGTCATCGTAACCGCCACTCCGTTTTGGTGGACCACAATTTCTTTGGCCGACAGCTCTTTGAGCTGATCAAGCAGCGATTGCTCTTTCTTTTTCTTGCCCGTGGGGTTCCCGGATTGCCCTTTTGACCATTGCGTGTGTTTGGGTGGCTTCTTGTACCCAACGTCGTATGGCTCGTCTGGATCGTTTTCAGTCGACATCAGAACGCCTCCTCTTCTGGACTGAAGTCCAGGACGGAATCGCTGCGGGTACGTTCCTGCATGGCATCGAACGGAACCCCGGTTCCATCGTGCACAGCAGTGCCACCGGTCATCTGCTGCCATCGGCGAATGGCCAGATCGACATATCCAGGGTCGATCTCGACACCGATGCAACGTCGACGCGTGCGCTCAGCCGCCAGAAGCGTCGTGCCCGATCCAAGGAACGGATCGACGACCAGATCCCCGGGTGCGGTCACATCCAGCAACGCATCCATGACCAATCGGATTGGCTTGACCGTTGGATGTACCCCAAAGTCATCATCGGTATCTTTGGCACCGCCGGTCGCCCCAGCGTAGTGCCAGACGTTCGAGCGGTTCCGCCCATTTGTGCCGAGTTGAACGTTGTTGAGATGCCCCTGCCCCGGCTTTCTAACCACGAAGACCAGCTCATGCTGGGAGCGGTAGAGGCTGCCCATGCCAGGGTTCGATTTGACCCAGACACAGAAGTTAACCGGTTCGAGACCGAGCGTGCGCAACGCTGCCTCCATCTCACCGACATGGCGCCAGTCGATACACGCGAACAAGACACCGCCTGGTCGCAGAATGGTCGAAGCGTTGCCGACGGTTTCAAAAAGAAAGTCCGTGAACACCTCTCGGCTCATCTCACCGGAGGCTTCGGCGAACTCTTCAAAACCCTGCTCTGCCCCGCGCACATGGCCGTTTATCTTCACGTTGTATGGTGGATCTGTGAACACAACATCGGCCAGAGCGCCATCGAGCACGGCCGCCAGCCTGTCCCCATCCCGCGCCGATCCGCAAAAAATGACGTGATCTCCGAGGCGCCACTGATCCCCTGGTTGGCTGACGGGTTTTGTCTGTGCCCCCGCGAACCCGGAGATATCATCGTCGGGGTCTGGTTGGTCGGTCTCACCCGTGCCAAACTGAATGGCTTCGATTTCCGGAATGGCAAACCCGGGGATCTCGATCTCATCGCTTATCTCGATGATCTCATTGATCTCAAGACGCAGACCCTCGGCATCCCACACGCCGGTCTCTTGCAGTTTGTTGAGCGACAGGGTGAGACGACGGATCTCGACATCGGGTAGATCGTCGACAAGGATGCAAGGTACTTTGCCTGCCTCAAGGCGGCGGGCCGCCGCAAGGCGGACATGCCCATCAATCACCTCGTAGCGCTGACCTCCCGGTTTGCTTCGCACCAGGATCGGGATTTTGAACCCAAACCTCTCGATCGCTCGCAGAACTGCATCTTCCTGATCCTTTAGCCCGCGACGCACACGTCGAGGCGCCGCGTCGATGAGGTTGACCGCGATCCAAACAAAAAGGAATTCACGAAAAGGGTCGTTCTGGAGCACAACCTGCGGGTCGCCTGACGGACCTGCAGTCGCTTGATTGCCGACATCTGCTGCGTCGGGCTTGGAGTTTTCCTGATCTTTCACAGCCGCGCCTCCTTGGCTTGGGCCGAGGCACGAGAGATAGGCTGGGGATACATCGCTGGGAGCTGTTACACCAGCCGACACTCTGCGCACCTCTTGGGTTACGGGTCGGTGGTCGCAAGCATCCTTCTGCGACGGGTTGGCATCACATTGCGCCAAAGAACCCCCTGCGTCAAGGATAATTATCGTTGGTTGACAAACGCTTAGAAGGGGAATAAGCCCGCGCGCTCTTTCGACTGGACTTCTGTTTCGAACAGAGCGTCATTGGTCTCACGCCCGGGGTCCGGGCGTACTTCGGTAGGACCGGCAGGGTGCCGGCCCGTAAAACCGAGGAAACCAGGATGCCAAATCTCACACCCAAATCGAAGCCTGAGACCAAGTCGGCGCTCGTACGCCGCATGCTGGCCCGCAAGGCTGGCGCCGATCTGATTGCCTTGCAGAAAGCCACCGGCTGGCAACCCCATTCGGTGCGCGCCGCGCTCAGCACCCTGCGCAAGGCCGGTTACAAGATCGACCGCCTGCCGCCCGATACCAACGGTGGAACCGCAACCTACAAGATCACTGCGGAGCCGACCGCGACATGACCGATCCCACAATCAGCGAGATCGAAGCGATGGACCGTGCGGCGCTGATCGCCGCCTGGACCACGCTCTTTGGACCCCCTGTCCCCAAGGGGCTCAGCCAGTCCTTTCTGCGCCGCTTCCTCGCCTTCGAAGTCCAGGCGCGCCGGTATGGCGGTTTGCCCAAGGGATTTGACACTGATCTCAACCGCCGCGTCGCGGCAGCTCCAACGCCGTCGTCACCGACACTCAAGCCCGGCGGGCGCCTGCTGCGCGAGTGGAACGGCGTGACCCACGCTGTTGACGTTCTGGATCACGGGTATCGTTGGAATGGCGAGGTGTATCGATCCCTCTCTGCTGCGGCGCGTGCTATCACTGGGGCACGGTGGTCAGGACCCCGGTTCTTCGGCTTGAAGGACGGGCGCTGATGGCCCCTTCGAAAATCCGCTGCGCAATCTATACCCGCAAATCTTCAGAAGACGGCCTGGACCAGGACTTCAATTCGCTCGATGCGCAGTACGAAGCATGTTCGGCTTTTGTCGCCAGCCAGAAGCACGAAGGTTGGGTGCTGGCCCGGGCCCGCTTTGACGATGGCGGTGTGTCGGGCGGAACCCTCGATCGCCCTGCCCTGACCCAACTGCTGTCTGAGATCGATGCGGGCCGCATCGGCATGGTGGTGGTCTACAAGATCGACCGCCTGACGCGGTCACTGGCCGACTTCGCCCGTCTGGTCGAGCGGTTTGAGGCCTCAGGCTGTTCGTTTGTTTCCGTGACCCAGGCCTTCAACACCGCATCTTCCATGGGACGGCTCACGCTCAACGTGCTGCTGTCCTTTGCCCAGTTCGAGCGCGAGGTCACCGCTGAGCGAATCCGGGACAAGATCGCAGCGTCGAAGAAGCTGGGTATGTGGATGGGAGGTGTGCCGCCGCTGGGCTATGATCCGCATCCCGACAAACAGGTCCGGGCGCTTGTCGTCAATGCTATGGAGGCCAAGACGATCCGAGCACTGTTCGAACTCTACGACCACCACGGCAAGATCACGGATGTCGAACGCGTGGCCGCTCGTATGGGGTTGCGCTCCAAGCGTCATCAGTTCCGTTCGGGTCGGGAACAGGGCGGTGGTCCTCTGTCCACTGGCCAGATTCACAAGATCCTCACGAACCCGGTCTACCTCGGCCGGATCCGCCACAAGGAGAAGA
>NZ_WQHX01000014.1 GCF_013035425.1 Ruegeria arenilitoris
ACGGGGCCAGCCAGGGTTTCCTAACCACCGGGGTCGACAACGGTTTCTCGCAGCATGTCATCACCATCGACGCCGACGAACTTGAAGCGGGTTTCAACACGATCACATTCGTTCAGACCGGGTTGACTTCGCATCTTTGGGGAGTCACTGACTTGACCCTGCGCGAACGCCTGCCCGAGCCAGCGCCGCATCTTGAGATCGGTGTGGCTGATCCGACCAGCTATGGAAATGGCATAAACGGTCAAACTGACCATGACGGTCGGCTGGACGCGACATTCGTTTCCAACGGGAGCGACCTGTCGTTGAGCTTCTCGGCCTTCGATATCGATAATGCGCAAGAGATCGAAGTCTATTTAAATGGCACGCTGCTCGGAACACTGGAGCCGGGCGTCGACAACGGGACCAGTGTCTACAAGATTCTGCTTCCGGGAGACATGCAGATTTCCGGCACCAATACGGTCAGCTTCGTGCAGACCGGGTTGACCAGCTATATCTGGGGTATATCGGGCCTGCGTCTGGACGAAGCCCTGCCACGGGTGGAGCCGACGGACGACCGCTACGACGAACAGTGGTATTTGGGCCGTATAGGCGACATGGAAACGCTATGGGCTGACTACACTGGAAACGGGATCACGGTTGGGGTCTACGACGACGGGCTACAATGGTTGCATCCCGACCTCGTTGCAAATTACGATGCCTCGCGTCATATCTGGTTCGGCGGTCAGGAACTTGACCCGTCAACCGGCGGCTCCGCACACGGAACCGCCGTCGCGGGGATTATCGCAGCAGATGACAACGGGACTGGGACGGTTGGTGTCGCTTTCGATGCCACTCTGACCGGGGTTAACATGATCGACGGAGTAGCGGGGGCCGGGAATACCGATCTTTCGGGCTTCGAAGCCGCGATGATGGGTATGACGCAATTCGACATCGTCAACCATTCCTGGGGCGCGACCCCCGGTTTCGATACGTCGACAGAGGCCACGAATTTCTTCGCCACTGCTTTGCCGACTTTCGAAGATGCGATCGTGAACGGGCGCGATGGACTCGGAACGGTTTTGGTGAAGTCGGCCGGCAATGCCGCGTCGAACAGCCAGGGTGACCTACTGGATGCCTCGCGTTTTTCGATCACTGTCGGTGCAGTCACTGAGAACGGCGGGATCGCATCTTACTCGAACCACGGGGCCAATCTACTGATAGCGGCACCGTCTAGTGGTGATCCGTTCACTGAGCTTGGCATCCTGACAACAGATCTGACCGGAGCCGAAGGTTTCGGGCCTGACGATTACACCGGCACTGATAGCCTGACTGGCTTCGGCGGCACATCTGCGGCGGCTCCGATCGTCTCTGGTGTTGCTGCCCTGATGCTTGAAGCCAATCCAGATCTAGGGTGGCGGGACATCAAGAACATCCTGGCGTATTCGGCGAAGATAACCGAGAACGAGGCTGCAAGTGTTGATCTTTCTTGGCTGACGGGCGTTTCGTCGCTAGTTGAATCTGTAGACTGGAGCTTCAACGGCGGTGACAACTGGAACGGCGGCGGGCTGCATTTCGCAGAAGATTTCGGCTATGGAATGATCGATGCCTATGCGGCGGTCCGAATGGCCGAAGCCTGGCACCTTTTCGGCACGGCCCAAACCTCAGCCAACGAGGTGTCCTACACTCTGGAAAGCGCTCAAAACGTAACTATCGGAAGCGGGACGACCTTGACATTCGATTCGGGCGTCACTTCGATGAATTTGGAAACAGTAGAAGTCACACTGTCCCTTACCAGCACCAGCCTGGATGTATGGCTTGTGTCTGGATCAGGCACGAGGGTGCAGTTGCTCGACAGCCTTGATACGGTCGACGGACCGCTGACCTGGAGCTTCTCTGCAGAGGCCTTCCGAGGTGAGAACGCCGCCGACGGGATATGGTCTCTTGAGTTTAACAACCTCGATGGTGGCTCGGCGCGTCTGACCGACTATGAAATCATCTGGTTCGGGTCCGCGGCAAGCGCCGACAGCACCTATCACTACACCGACGAGATCTTTGCGGCACTTGGCACCGACGCCGTTACCGGAGCGCAAATAACGCTGGCCCAGGATGCAACCCGTCAGGTGCTCACCGATAGCGACGGTGGAACCGACTGGCTGAACTTGTCGGCAATGACCGGATACTTGGAAATTGATCTGCGCCAAGGCGCTGTCAGCTCTTCCTCAGGGGCAGAGTTCCTAACCATTGCGGCAGGTACTGTGATCGAGAACGTGGTTGCTGGTGATGGCGCCGACTACATTATCGGGAATGATGTCGCCAACGAATTGCACGGAATGCGCGGCAACGACACGCTGGATGGCGGGTTGGGCGACGACCTGCTCGTCGGTGGCGCGGGCACGGATACTTTTGTTTTCGCTGAGGGCAGTGGAACGGACACCGTTCTCGACTACTGTGTCTCCGGCGGCGAACTCGACATGCTCTATTTCGTTGGATTCGACCCGGCATCCGTTAACTTCACAGATGATGGATCTGGCAATGCTGTAGCAGACCTCGGCGGCGGCGATATGCTGATCCTGAGCGATGTCGATGCCGGCTTGATAGACGATACCTACTTCTATTTCGATCTATTTGCCTGATCGTCGACAAGTTGTTTGCTTGGCAATAAGCACTGGTAAGATATTTGCACCAAAGACCCGAGACGGTTTTTTGGCACGACCATATGTGGATCAGCTTGTCACGCCAGACCGCATAGCGCCCATGAGTTATCCGCGCGTTAAGCACGCCGTATGAACAGCTCCCTACTCCGCTGCATCACGGCGTCAAAGGCCTGGCGCTTAGAGAAACAATATGCCGCAAGTGCAACTAAGACACCAAAAGGGCTTGCGGAGAAGGCCCAATGCGCACCTTACAGAGAAGAACAAACACTAAATTCATCCTAGTTAAACACTGCCAAGCACGGTCCGCCTAATTTTTCTGACTGGCCAGCCGCTCAAAGGGGTCAGTCTTGAATTTCTCAGGAAGCGCTTTTGGCTCTTCGAAATCAGGAATGTACAGGCCCCTCGTCCACTTTTCCGGAAATTTATCGATGATTTTGGTGATCTTTTTGCTGGCTGCTGCAGCGCGTCGCCTGATGCGTTTTGCGCCTTCCGGATCGCGCTCATGCAATCGTCGATATCGATCATGAACCCAATCTTGCACTCGGTCGGGGCCGAACGATAAGTAAAGTACGAGACCGATAAGAACAGCAATCAGGAACAGGAATAAAACGAAGCCCGGCTGCAAGGCGAAGAGCGCTAGTAAAATCAGAACGGACAATATTCTGGTTGCGTCCGGCCGTTTAAGAAAAGAACTTACGCGCTCGAAAAGCCAGCGAACTGGCAATTTTTTTCCTACAAGCTGTAGGATCTTCTGCACTTGACCTTCAAGTTTTTCAGTCGTTTCTTCGGTTTTATTAGGCTTTGTGTGTTGCTCAATTTTCTGGGCCGCGTTTGGATCAATTGCCGACCTTATGTTGCTGAGCACCGGGTCCATGGTTTCGGGACCCGTGGAGCCATCACTTTGGAGTTCCAAAGTCGTCGCGGATTCATCTAGGTAAACCTTGCTTTGCATTCAACGTTTCCAGACAGTTAGAGCGCTCCAATACCGCGCTTCCCTCTAGCAGTCGTGAATTTACTACAACCCAATCAAATTTTGACGCAGCACGGATCTGTATTTTGTCCAGACTAAGACTAAACAAGGCGGAATTATGCTGCTTATATGTCAACAGAATGGACAATTAGTCCGGGCTCGATGCAGCCGCTCGACAAGATTAGGCGAACGACCATTCTGCGAAATTAGTGGCCACCGATTTCATTCATCTAGATTGCGCAAGATCGGCTATTGAAAAGTGGCCGTTTTTCGCATCGTTGTCGGCACCGAAGCCATTAAACTCTTTAGATGCGGCAAGTATGTAGCCACCGTTCTCGCAAAACCTGATGGCGTTCGTTTTGGGTCCACGACCAAAAGGCAGACTTCAACCGCATTGGCCGCAAGTGTCCGCTCTTAGACAATCTCCATCAGATTTGTTGAATGCCCGCGCCCTTTGAGCTTAGGTAGTATAGCTGTCCCATGGATGTGCGGTGAAGCCAAAGCCGGGGTCGGCGCGCTCCGATCTAGGGAGGTTATCCTGCATTCACCGACACCGCGGTGATCGGGAAACCTGATGACGAGGAAGCCGAGTTTCCCATGGCCTTTATCGCCGTTGCATCGTGCCAAACCGTCAATATTGAACATTCCGTTTCCTCATTGGAGACTTAATAATACATTTGTAGCTTGACTTAATTGGCCAGCGCTCCATCCGTTTAGTGATGCTACGCAACATATTCCTAACTCTTGCCGCATCTGCCTCTCTCTCGGCAGAGCCTGCCAAATCAAAGGTGCTGGAAGTCGATCTAGAGCTCGCTCTTCTTGTAGACGTGTCTCGGTCAATGACCGAGCGTGAACTCGAAATTCAAAGACAGGGCTATGCATCAGCCCTTTTGTCGGACGATGTTTTCGCCGCCGTTCAATCGGGCCTCTTACAACGGGTAGCTTTGACTTACGTTGAGTGGGCTGGCACGCAAGAAGTGATCGTAGGTTGGAGGCTTCTGGAAACGCGTGCTGATCTTGAAGAATTCGCGAGCGTTCTTACCACGCGTTTCGACCCAGCTCTGCGCCGTACTTCGATCTCCGAAGCGCTGATCTTTGGGGCCGCGATGATAGAAAAGAACGAATTCGAAGGCCTGCGCAAAGTTATCGATGTGTCGGGCGACGGACCTAACAATCAGGGTCGCCCGGTATTGCAGGCCCGCGAAACAGTGTTGTCGAAATCAATCATCATAAACGGATTACCGCTGATGACCCGAGAAGGTTTGGGGAGCCAATGGCACCTCGACGACCTCGACGTATACTATGAGAATTGCGTGACGGGCGGACCTGGTTCATTTGTAATTCCGGTGCTGAATTGGCAGGACTTTGCAGAGGCCGTGCGCCGAAAACTTGTGCTTGAAATCGCATCGACGCCTTTGCCCGAAAGGATCCTGTCGGCGCAATACACGTCGTCCACAGCCTATGACTGCTTAATCGGTGAGAAAATTTGGGAGCGGAACCAACAAATTTGGAGCGAGCCCTGAAGAAACACGCTACCTATTCAAATTTCTTATAAGCGCATAACCCAACAGGTGAATGAACGTCTTTTTTGGGCTCGGTGCTGAAATTCGCCTAAATCGCAACGGACGTCTGTTTCACAGACCAAATTGTAATTCATTCAATTACCATGTTCCGGGAAGCCCTATTCCCGCCTCCATCCAAGTTCTTTTGGTGAGGCCATCCGCAATTCTCACAAAGACGCCAGAAACAATGCTAAATCTGGGAACGCGATCAGCAAAACAACCAGCAAAAGTGAGCAGAAAATAAACGGGAAGGCGGATGTGTAGATTTCCCGCATTGTGGTGCCCGGCGGTGCAACACCTTTCATCACAAACAGAAGCAACCCAAAAGGTGGGGTTGTGAAACTGATCTCGAGTGAGAGTAACATGATCAGGCCAAACCAGATCGGATCAAAACCAAGTGTCTGCGCCAGAGGAAAAAAGATTGGCACGGTCAGCAACATAATCGAAATTTGCTCCATGAACATACCAAGAAGCAGCAAAACTGCGAACATCACAGCAAGCATCGCCAGTGGGGTAAGTTCAAACGCGATGGCCCAGTTTACTAGCCCGCGAGACGCACCAGAAAAGGCCAATAGCTGGCTGAACGTGGCCGAACCAAAGACAATTAGATAGGCCATTAGTGTTACCTTGAGCGCGCCGGTTACCGACTTTTTGATCGCCTCCCATGTCAAACAGCGGAAAAAAGCCGCCAGGATCAGAACGCCCAGCGCTCCGAAAGCCGCGGCTTCGGATGGAGTTACAAAGCCTTGAATCATCAAGACAATAATCACCACCATGACGCCAACCATAGGCACGACCTCAGTCATGAGTAGTTTCAAGCGGTATGCCATCGACATAGGCTCTACGTCATAAGCAGGAGCCGCGTCCGGATCTATTCGAGTTTGAAGCCAGATTGTGCCAATATAAAACAATGCTAGGATCAAACCGGGAATTACACCCGCTATCAACAACGCTGCTACGTCTATCTGTGCAAGTGTGGCCAGAAGAACCGCAAGCGCCGAAGGCGGTATGATGATAGCCAAGCCACCCGTTCCCAAAATAGGCCCAATGCTCATATACGATTTGTAACCGCGCCTGTTCATTTCGGGCACCATGAGCGATCCCAAAAGTGCTGTTGAGCCCATCGACGATCCTGATAGCGTGGAAAATGCAGTGCCTCCCAGCACTGTCACATAACTAAGACGCCCAGGAAGTCTTCCCAGCAACTTATCTATTGCACTGAACATGCGCCCGCCCAAGCCGGTGTGGAAGAATATCTCGCCCATCAGCAAGAACAGCGGGATTGGCATTAGCGCATATTTGGTCAATGCACCAAGTCCGTTATTGAGGAGTTGAGTGACGCCTCGCTCGCCCCCCATGAACACCCAAGCGCCTAAAATATTGGCTGCAAGAAAAGCCAGTGCCACAGGCATTCCGATGGCCATCAGGAAAACAATTGACCCAAGCAGCAAGGCAAGAGCTTCGTACCACTCCATCATTCGTGTATCCCTGCTTCGCCGCTGTGCATCAGTTCGGTCCCGAAAACAAAGCGCGAAAACTCAATCGCCATGAGCCCGAAAGACAGGGGAAAGGCGACGGTCAGCATCCATCGAGGAAAATAATAAGCACGGGTGTCATAGTCTCCGCGTTCGATATTTGTCAGGACCAAATCAGCGCCTTGCCAAGCGAGTATGAGGCAAACCAGCACACACGCAGCTGCCACTGCTCGGCTGACAATTCGGCGCAAACCCACTGGAAGAGCGGCAGTGACCAGCTCGATATGGACATGGCCCTTTTCCCGCACTAGCCAAGGCGCGCCCAACATGGTCATGTACAAAAGCCCGTATTCGGCAGAAGTAAATAGCCAGGCAAAGGGCTGCAGCCCTAGATTTCGCATCAGAACTGACGTGATGACAGACAGCATCAACCAAACCAGTAAAAACCCGGCGACAATAGCCATGCCAAACAGCACTGCGTCATAGAACCTTTTCATCGTCGCGCCTGCTTTGCCCCGTAAATTAGACAGGCCCGGAAGACTCCCCCGGGCCTGTCTATGGACTTAGTTTGCAGCGTCGAGATCGTAGAACAGCTCGATCAAGCGATCATAGTTATCGGTGCCGCCGGGCTGTTCAGCCATCAGGCCTTTCATCCGTTCCCATGTCTTTTCGCGGGCAGCGGCAAGATAGTTTGCCTTTGCGTCCCCTTCCAGGCTGACAACTGTCATGCCCGCAGTGTCAAGGGCCGCAAAGTCCTCGTCGCGTTTACCTCGCAGGGCCTCAACGCTGTCTTTTTCGTGTTGGATCGCAACGTCTTGCAAGATAGTCCGGGCTTCTTCAGACAGAGAATTCCACTTATCAAGATTCACAATGACGCCAAGATCCGTCGAGAAAAAACATGGCTCAATGCGGTAGTTTAGGAACTCGTTCCACTTCAGGTCAATCAGACCGATCTGGGTCCAGCCCGTCGCATCCACGACACCGCGTTGCAGTGCCGAGTATACCTCGCCCGTAGGTAAGTCGATTACCTGCGCACCAAGGTAGTTTGTGAAAAAGGCGTTGTAGACGTTGTTGCCGCGCAGCTTCAGCCCTTCAACTTCCAGATTGCCATCGGCATCAAAACTGGGTTCGTTGCGGGTCCAAAGGTTGTAGCAGACTCCACTGTCGAACCAACCGAGGTATTTCAAGCCCATCTTTTCCTGATGGATCTGGTCGATCAACTCGGTGCCCCCGTTTTGGCGGGTCTCGATCGCGGTCAGGTTCGAGGCGACCATTGCGTCCTTTTCAGGCAATGAACCGCCGTAAAACGAACCTGGCGTATAGACCATGTCGACGATCCCGTCGCGCACCGCATCCGGCTGTTGGAACATGCCAATGGCTTCTGGTCCGCCGCGCACGTCAATCTGAATGACCCCTTTGCCGGCCTCGTTAACTTTATCGACAAATTCCAGAAAGCTCTGTGTATAAATCAGCGTTTCAGGAAAGGCGTGAACCGCCGAAATCGTTTCTTGTGCTTTAGCCGCTCCGGCGACTATTACGGCCCCTGCCAGCAGGCCAGCCAATGAGTTCATTTTCATAAGTATTCCTCCGCTTGTTTCAGGGGTATTTTCCTCATTTCACCCCTTATTTCTGGCCTTTTGGCCTGTACTGCGCCGTCTTCGCGCGACGTGAATTAATCCGGTTTAGTCGGCCACGCCCATGGAGTGGTCTTGGTGCGTTTGTCTCTGTGAGCGCTTATTGAATGATAGTGCTGTTGAGTTAGATCGATATCGTCCCAGCCATTGATCAGCTTCAGACGCCATCCTTCGTCCAGTTCAAATGTCGCCGTTATTTCTCCAAGAGTTAGTCGGTTCTCGGTAAGATCAATCGAAAGTTCTCCCGGAACATCGCTCACCGCCTGCTGTAGCTGCGTCACCTTCTCAGCGTTAACCCGTGCTGGCAGCAGACCATTATTAATGGCATTGGTGGCGAAGATGTCACCGAAGCTGGTCGCGATGACCGCGCGAATGCCGGCGTCAACCAGCGCGTAAACCGCCGCTTCGCGCGAAGATCCGCTGCCGAAATTATGCCCGGCGACCAGAATACTGACACCTTCATGCCGGTTCAGCGGGAATTCTGCTGACAATTGCTCATCATCGTCCCGCCGCATGTCATGCAATAAATACCGGCCATACCCTTCGCTGCGCGGGACAGACATAAAACGCGCCGGGATCAGCTGATCCGTGTCGATATTATCTACCGCCAAAGCCAACGCGGATCCCTTATGTGTGCTCCACCCCGTCATCAAGCCGCCCTGCCCTGCAAAAGCGGCCTGACATCAGTGATTTTGCCTGTTACGGCTGCTGCAGCGACCATCGCCGGGGACATCAGATGCGTTCGCGCGCCACGTCCCTGACGTCCGCGGAAATTACGGTTGGTCGAGGATGCGCAGCGCTTACCCTCAGCAACAACATCTCCGTTCATGCCAACGCACATTGAACAGCCTGAAGCGGCCCATTCCAACCCAGCATCTCGAAAGATCCTGTCCAACCCCTCTTCTTCAGCCTGCTTCTTAACCCGCGCTGACCCGGGTGCGACGAGCCCCGGCACAATCGCCCGGCGCCCTGATAAAACCAAAGCCGCCTCTCTAAGGTCTTCAATGCGGCCATTTGTACAGGAGCCGATAAAGACTTGATCAACCGAGATCCCGTCCAAGGGTTGCCCTGGCGCTAAACCCATATATTCCAGCGCATCGCGAACCGAGCTTGATTTGGCCGGGTCAGCAAGTTCTGGGCTCGGAACCTTGGCAGATATGGGCAGGGCCTGCTCTGGGCTGGTGCCCCAAGTGACGGTTGGCGCGATTTCAGCGGCGCTCAGCGTGACCTCGCGGTCGAAACCTGCGCCTTCGTCTGTCACAAGTCCTTGCCATGCGCGTCGCGCACCTTCAAGGACTGCACCTGAAGGCGCGTAATCCCGACCTTCTAGATAGGCATAAGTCACCTCGTCCGGTGCCACCATGCCAAACCGCGCCCCGCCTTCGATTGAGAGGTTGCACAGTGTCATGCGCCCCTCCATCGACAAATCCCGGATAGTCTGGCCTGTGTATTCAACTGCGTGGCCCTGCGCGCCGCCGGCACCCAAACGCGCAATCCAATTCAGTGCAATGTCCTTGGCCGTAACGCCGAACCCTAAATTACCATCGACGACTATGCGCATCGCCTTGGGCTTTCGTTGCCAGACTGTTTGTGTCGCCAGCACATGAGCGACCTCCGTCGCTCCTATCCCGAATGCCAATGCGCCAAATGCACCATGTGTGGATGTGTGGCTATCCCCGCAATTGATCAGAAGTCCAGGTAAAGTCAGACCCAACTCTGGTCCGATCACATGCACAATGCCCTGTGCCGGATCATTCAGATCAAAAATCCTAAGTTTGTGACGAGACGCGTTGTTCCGCAAGGTCTCGATCATCCGGGCGATCTTTGGATCGGCGATCCGTTCTCGGTTTCTTGTTGGCGCGTAATGATCTACCACCGCAAAGGTTAGTCCCGGCTCAGCCACCGGTAAGCCGCGTTCCGATAGCTTGGCAAAAGCATGATGCGACCCTTCGTGCACAAGATGCCTATCAACCCAAAGCAGCGACACACCATCCTCGCGCCTCAAAACCTCGTGCGAAGCCCAGAGTTTGTCGAGCATGGTGCGGGGTGCGTTCATTCACCAACCTCCTCGCTGCGCCCGATAGCAGGTTCCCAATGCCGCGCTGACCCGGTTCCCACGCGCGTTAAAGGCATCTCGAGACGAAACATGTCAGAGCGATACAGACCAGAAAGATACTCGACCCCATTGCCTTCGACGTCTCGAACGATCCGTTTCAACGACAACAAGGCAGATCCAACGGCGACGCCCAATGCCTCGGCCACGTCAGGCCCCGCCAACGTCGCGGAAACGGTCTGATGCGCTTCTTCAATCTGTACGCCGCCGCGTTCCAGAAGTTTAAAAAGCGGTGTAGTCGCTAAGTCGCTTTCCGAATAGTTGCGAGCAATCAAAGCCGGCACATAAGTCGTCAGATGCGAAAACGGGACATCATTAGTCAGGCGCACCCTTGTGGCAATCTGTACTTGCTGATCGCTCGGCAACCCCATCGCAAGCGCCACCACATCTGGTGCTTTGCCGTATGAAAATGACAAAAGCCGCGCGGTGGTGCTTTGCCCCATTTCAACCAGCTGCGGCATCAGCGTGTTGAAGTCCATTGCTGCTGGCGCTCCGAGGGCGGATTGACCAGAAACCCTAGTGCCGCTACCTGCCTGACGTTCGATCAAACCATTTCGTGAAAGAGTGTCGAGCGCCCGCCGAACGGTCACGCGCGAAACCCCGAACTTCTCGGCTAGCCGCTGCTCACCGGGCAGGGTTTCACCCGCTGAAAGCTGACCTTCCGTGATCTGATCGTGCAGATACAGGTAGACGCGCTGCGCCTTTGTCCCGTCGGGAAGATTGGCCCCATTAATCTTGTTCACCCGATGATTCCCCCTTTCACAGCGCTTCCAATCGTAGATCCGACACTTGGAAAATCAAGCATTAGTATTATTGCAACTCCAAAAATAGTCTTACATTATTTTCCAAACCTGTATTACAAATAATACATTACACAGGAGGATCTTTTGCATGCCGATTGTCGAACTGCATGTAATCAGTGGCTATAGCACGCAAGAAAAACAACGACTTGGCGAGGCTCTGACCAATGCGGTACGATTCGTATTGCCCGCTGCACCGGAACTTGTGACTGTTCTGATCCACGACATTTCCGATCAGAACTACTATCGCAGCGGCAAGACCAGACGGCCGGCTCCAGCGAAAGAAGACCCCAAACTTATCGTACGCGAATTTCTGTCCGAAATGGGCGACCGTGCGTTTGAAAACGCACACAAAAGACTGACCCCGAATTTCGTTATGCAATTCCCCGGCGCGGCACCTATGCGAGATTTGGTCGAGCTCAAGAACTGGGCCGCGACCCGTTACCGCCGTATTGCAAAAACTTACGAAGGCTTTGATGCCATGCAAAGCAATGACGACGCAGCGATCGTTTATTGCAGGGGTACGTTATCGGGTGAATGGACGGATGGGACACCATTTGAAGGCATCCGTTTCATTGACCGGTTTGAGATTAAGAACAATCTGATCGCACGGCAGGATGTCTGGAACGACATTGCAGAAACAAGGGCGCAGTCATGAGCGAAATTGACCCGATCACTCTTTCGGTTCTGGCGGGCCGCATGGAGCAAATCGCCGACGAAATGGACGCGACTCTGTTTCGAGCAGCCTTCAACCCGATCATTGCCGAGGCCCATGACGCCAGCCACGGGCTTTATTCTGCAACAACCGGCGATACGTTGGTTCAGGGCAAATCCGGATTACCGATCTTTGTGGGTGTGATGTCTTTTGCCGTAAAAGCGGTGATCGAGAAAGCCGCATCTGACGGAGATCTGGAAGATGGCGACATCTATATCTTTAACGATGCGCATATAGGTGGCACGCATTTGTCTGACATGCGATTGGTGCGACCATATTTCCGCAACGGCAAATTGTTTTGCTTTCTCGCGTCGGTCGGGCACTGGCATGACGTTGGCGGTGCAGTTCCCGGAAATTACAACCCTGCTGCAACAGAAGTGTTTCAAGAAGCCTTTGTCATGCCGCCTGTAAAGTTGGCGCGCAAGGGCGCGGTTAATCAGGATATTATCGATATTCTGTTGCGCAACACCCGTCTGCCTCAATCAGCAATGGGCGATCTGAATGGGCAACTGGGCGCCCTGGACCTTGGGGTCCGGAGGATGGACGAGTTGTTGGACGAATACGAGGCAGAAACGGTTTCGGCCGCTCTTGAATCGCTCAGCAATCGGGCCGAGGTGCTCATGCGCTCTGAGTTGCAGGATTTACCAGATGGCCGGTGGGAAGCCGAGGATTTCCTCGACAACGACGGTATCATCGATGCTCCGCTTCGCATCAATCTGGCGCTTGAAATAAAAGGGGATAGAATGGTGCTTGATTTCACTGGTTCATCTCAGCAATGCGCTGGGCCGGTGAATATCGCCCTGCCCACGACTGTGGCAACCGCCTATGTCGCAATCAAACACGTCTTTCCGTCGCTGCCAGCTAACGCAGGGGTTATGCGCCCTATCGAAGTGATCGTACCCGAAGACAGTCTGTTGTCCGCTGATTTCCCCGCCCCAACAGGCGGATACACAGAGACTATTTTGCGGATGATCGATGTGGTGTTCTCCGCCTTTGCCAAGGCTGCACCGGATCGGGTTGTCGCCAATGCCTACGGCACGATCAATGCGCTTTCCATCGCTGGTAAACGTTCAAACGGGCAGCCATGGGTTATGTTTAGTTTTTACGGCGGGGGTCACGGCGGGTCTGTAGAAAGCGACGGCTTAAACCATGGCAACGCGCCGATTTCGACGGCGACGATCCCGCCGTTGGAAATTCTTGAAGCCGCCTATCCGGTTATGTTTCGTAAATGGGCTTTGCGTCCCGACAGCGCTGGCGCCGGCGCCCACCGCGGCGGACTTGGCGCTGTCTATGAGATTGAAGTGCTCGAGGAAAACGGCGCCGAGGCATTCTTGTTTGGCGAACGTGGCAAGTTTCCTCCAAAGGGTATCGCCCAAGGTGGGAACGGGGCGATGAATGTCTTCACCTACGAACAGGACGATGGCTGGAAGGCACCGCCTCTGGTTTCAAAAACGAGGGGGATCAAATTGAAGCAGGGACAAGCAGTTCGCCTTGAAACACCCGGTGGTGGTGGATATGGCGCCGCAAACAGCCGCTCTTCAGAGGCTATCGCCAGGGACGTGGCGCGCGGACTGGTCAGCGACGAACGGGCGGATCAGGTGTATGGCACCGCGTGGCGGGAAGTGACGCCATGACCGGACGCATGATCGGTGTGGATGTCGGGGGCACGTTCACGGATGTCTTTGTTCTGAACGAAGCAGATGGCAGCGCGACCGTCGCCAAGGTTCCCACCACACGGCCAGATCAGTCGGGCGGATTCCTTGACGGGATCGGACGCGAGGTCGACGATCTGTCAGAGATCTCCGTTGTCGTACACGGCACTACAGCAGGCACCAATGCCCTGCTGGAACGCAAAGGTGCCAGAACTGGTGTGATTTGTACTGAGGGCCTGAGGGACGTGTTGGAAATGCGCCGCAGAGATCGGCCGCGAACCTGGGGCTTACGTGGTGATTTTGAACCCGTCGTGGATCGCCGCGACCGGCTAGAGGTGCCGGAACGCACGCTGGCAGACGGCAGTATTCGCACGCAGGTTGATCTGGATTCCGTACGCAGAGCCGCAAAGCAATTACTGAAGCAGGGGTGCGAAGCCGTCGCGATCCTATTTGCCAATGCCTATGCCAACCCGGAAAACGAAGTCGCCGCTGTCGCCGCGGTGCGTGAAATCTGGCCAAATCCGCATGTGTCCGCCTCTTCAGAAATTCTGCCAGAAATCCGAGAATTCGAACGGTTCTCGACCACGGCACTGAACGCCTATCTGCAGCCCGAAGTCTCAGGCTATTTAACCCGCTTGGAAAACGCCCTGCAATCCGACGGATTCGATGGCGAATTCATGATTGTCCAATCCAATGGCGGTGTCATGGGCGTCAACACTGCATCCCGCCTTCCGGTACGCACGGCGCTGTCCGGTCCGGCAGCAGGCGTCATCGCCGCCGGTTATATCGCGCAATCCGCTGGCTTCGACAATGTCATTACGGGGGATATGGGTGGTACCAGCTTTGACGTTTCGCTGATCTCCAAGGGACAGACGATGTTGTCAGCTCAGACCTCAATCGATTTTGGCATGGTTGTTCGCAACCCGATGATCGAGATAACGACCATTGGCGCGGGTGGCGGCTCGATTGCTTGGGTCGACAAGGGAGGACTGCTGAACATCGGCCCTGAAAGCGCTGGATCGAATCCCGGCCCGGTGGCTTACGGTATGGGAAACGATCGCCCGACTGTAACGGATGCAAATGTTGTGCTTGGTCGTATCGATCCGGAAAATCCCATTGGCGGCAAACTGGAACGGCTGGACGTAGAGGCCGCAGGAAATGCGATCGATGCCCATGTGGGCGAACTACTGGGCTTGTCCAGACTTGAGGCGGCCGAAGCCATCCTGCGCGTCGCCAATTCACGCATGGCCGGAGCGATCCGACTTGTCAGCATTGAGCGTGGATTCGATCCCAAACGTTTTGTCTTCATGCCGTTCGGCGGCGGCGGCGCGTTACATGCCGGGGCAATGCTGGCCGAAGTGGGGATATCCCGCGCCATTGTTCCGCGTTTTCCCGGGGTCACCTCGGCGTTAGGCTGTGTGATCGCTGATATGCGGCAGGATTTCGTACAAACGGTCAATACCCTGGTCACACAGTTGGACGAAGCTGCTTTGGGCGCATTTATGCAAGAGCATGTGGATCAGGGCATGGCACTGCTTGGTGCATCGCGGACCAGTTTCGAGCGACATGAGATTTCATTCGAGCTCGACATGGCATATCTGGGACAAACTCATACCGTGCCGGTGCCACTGACTGTTACGCAGACAAACGGTACGGTCACTGCGCCCAGCAAAGCCGACATCGAACAGGCTTTTGATACAGCTTATCATGCTACCTATGGAAGGCTATTGAACAACGGCGTGAGACGGATAATGAACCTGCGCAGCGCAGTCACAGGCAAACGGCCGAAGTTCGATCTCACCTCCCTCGCTCCCGAAACCGAAGGCGTCGTTGCACCATCGGCGATACGGAAGGTTCATTTTGGGCACGCCTGGTATGACACCGCCATTTATGATCGCTTGTCTTTGCCAGTTGGCACTGCAATCAAAGGTCCAGCCATCCTGACGCAACCGGACACTACAGTCCTGATCGAACCAGATTTTCAGGGTCGCGTAGACGCCTTTGGCAACACGATCATCGAACCGCAAAAGGAGGACTGAATGAGCGATCCAGGAACCTGGGACCCGCAAAAGACGGCGTTGCTGACCATCGATCTTCAGAACGACTTCATCCATCCTGAAGGTGCCTATGGCCGAGCTGGGCAATCGGCCCCAGAAATTGCAGCACTTCCAGAACGCATCGCTCCTTTGGCAAGGAGGCTACAAGCGGCGGGCGGGCGCTATTTTTCCGCACAGTTTACTCTTGTACCGGACCGCGATGGCGAACCTCTGATTGCACCGCATCTCAAGCAATTGCGCCCGTTCTTGACCAAAGGTGACTTTGCGCCGGGAGGATTTGGTCACAGCTTGGTCGATACACTGCAACCCTGTGATTTCGTCATCGAAAAGGTGGCATACTCTGCCTTCTACCAGACACGACTGGAATATCTGATGCGCGCTTTGGGCATTGAAAATCTGATTGTCGGGGGCATCGTAACCAATGGCGGTGTTGCCTCGACTTTGCGGGATGCGCATCTGCGTGATGTCGAAACCGTCATGCTAACAGACGGATGCGCCGCATTTCGGCAGGAGGTACATGAGGCAACAATTCTTTCGCTTGGCACGGTCACTCACCAGCGGAGTTGCGCTCAGATGATGACGTGGATGGAGGGAGCCAAATGAACCTCAAATCCCGCCTTTCAAAGAAGGACATTCTCGTTGCGCCGGGTGTGTATGACGGGTTGACGGCCTCTTTGGCTGAAAAAGCTGGCTTCGAGGCCCTCTATCTAAGCGGGGCAGCCGTCGCATATACTCGATTGGGCCGTCCCGATATCGGGCTTTCCACTGCGTCCGAGATGGCAGACACGATGACCCTGATCGCAGATCGGGTCTTGTTACCTGTTATCATCGACGCTGACACCGGTTTTGGTAACGCACTGAACGCTCAGCGAACCATGCGGCTATATGAACGTGCCGGTGCATCGGCACTGCAAGTTGAAGACCAAACCTATCCGAAACGCTGCGGACATTTATCAGACAAATCACTTATCCCAGCGCAGGAAATGGCTGGGAAGATCAAGGCGATGGTCGACGCGCGCGCCAGAAGTGACACTCTGATTATTGCCCGAACAGACGCAATTGCCGTTGAGGGTTTCAACGCCGCGACCGACCGGGCAGAAACATATCTGGAGGCGGGTGCTGATATCCTCTTCCTCGAAGCTCCGCAGAGCCGCGGACAACTGACGTCCATCGCGGATCAATTTGCTCCCCGTGTCCCACTTTTGGCTAACATGGTTGAAGGTGGCGCAACACCGATTCTTGGCGCCGATGATTTGGAGGCGCAGGGCTATTCCATCGTAATATTCCCTGGTGGGATCGTTCGGGCTTTGGCAAAAACTGCTCAGTCATACTATCAGAGTCTGGCTGCCAACGGCTCAAACAAGCCCTTTGCGAAGAACATGTTCGACTTCAACGGTCTGAACGAAGTCATCGGAACAGCCGAGATGCTGGATGCCGGGGCCCGCTACGATGACACCCAACGTTGAGAATGCCCCACCGGAACGGTTCGATCTCAGGACCGGCACTCTGATCATCGGCGCGGGTGCTTGCGGTTTGGTAGCCGCTTTATCGGCATCAGAGTCGGGACAGAACTTGCTGGTCATCGAAGCTGATCCTGTTCCCAGCGGGTCGACAGCCTTGTCAGCCGGGTTGATCCCGGCTGCAGGTACTAAGATCCAACAGGCCGCAGGGATCACGGACGATGCCGCGCGCTTTGCCCGTGATATCCAGACCAAAGCATATAACGAAAACGAACAAGCACTGGTCGAATTATTGACCAACAACGCCGCCGAAGTCATCGATTGGCTGTGTGAACGCCATGCCCTGCCCTTTTCGATTGTTACGGATTTTGACTATCCCGGTCACTCTCGTCGACGGATGCACGGGCTACCGTCGCGGTCGGGCGGCGAGTTGATCGACGCTCTTCGCAGCGCTTGCGAGCGTGAAGATTTGGACATTATTTGTAATCGTCGCGCGATAACGCTCTACCGAGATCAGGATCAGATTCTGGGTGTCGCAGTGGCTGGTCCGGATGCAAATGTCGAAACCATTGCCTGCGACCGCCTTATTCTTGCGTGTAACGGATTCGGTGGCAATCGCGCGTTAGTGGCCGAGCATATGCCGCAGATTGAACGTGCGCTCTGGTTCGGACACAGCGGCAACCGGGGCGAGGCAGTTCTTTGGGGAGAAGCGCTTGGTGCCGGGCTTCGAAATTTGAGTGCCTACCAGGGTCACGGCAATGTCGCACACCCACATGGCATCCTGATAACATGGGCGGTAATCACAGAAGGTGGTGTGCAGGTTAACCGTAATGGCCACCGTTTCTGGAATGAGTCGCAAGGCTATTCTGAAGCTGCCCGTGCAGTACTGGCTCAGCCCGATGGAGAGGCTTTCGCCATCTTCGACGGTCGCATTGCCACCATTGCTGGCCAATTTGAAGATTTCAGACGCGCAGAAACTTCAGGCGCTATTAAATCCTCTGAAACAATTGAAGAACTTGCGAAGGCTTTGGCCCTACCACCCGCGGCTTTGGAACAAACCATTCGGGAAATTCCTGTCAACGGCACCGATCAATTCGGTAGGTTTTTCAATAAGACGCCTCTGACGCCCCCTTACAAGGGCGTACGTGTAACTGGTGCCTTATTTCATACCCAAGGAGGTTTACGCGTCGATTCCTCTGCGCGCGTCCTCAAGGCTGACGGCACTGCTTTCACCAACCTCTACGCAGGTGGCGGGGCGGCTACAGGCATTTCTGGCAGGGGTGACAGCGGATACCTGTCCGGAAATGGCTTATTGAGTGCCGTTGTGTTAGGTCGAATAGCAGGGCGGAATACTTGATATCAAAATAATGCATCCTGAAAACTTGAAATTGTCTAGCTGCAAGAGGTGACACAGTTTCGTCGGGTCGCAGCCCAGGAAGCAAGTCAAATACGAAACATTGAGTTACTCGGTGTATTCTGTTTAGCCGGTTATAGTTGCCATGTTTCGAACGGACCCACTCTAAGTTCTCGTAAACAGAAAGCAAAATTGGTTTGTCGATCTGGATTGCTCGGCCCTGAAGCATGGAACGGTGGATCCAAGATTGGCGTAGGAAAGGTTCTGTTAAAGGCGCGGCACCATCATGGCTGAGTGCGACGCCCTCGACGGGCTCGCAGACGGCATCCTGAACGACCCGAGGGAATGCCCTTTCGATGTAACCAAGCTCGAATGCAGCGCACAGTCTTCGAACGACCGCCTGTCGCCAGAGAAAGTGGTGACGGCATAGGCCATCCACGAAACTTTGGAAATCTAAGGCAAAGCACATCACGGCACGGGCGTCGGTGCCGAGTCGTTGGGCTTCCTCTTTGGGGGAACACTTTGTACCGGTTAAAACCGGCAGGTAAATTGGATTGTTAAATCATACGAGGTGAGGAAGGTCCTGATATTGCGCTTCTGCAATCTTCAGAAGCCCGTCCGGCAAGTCCATGGCATGATCGCGCTTACGCGGGGGTGGGCGATTGAACTCGGTCAAACCGTTATCATGTTGTATTTCCAACTTTTGGGCTAGCAAATCCCAATACTGGGGCTTTTCGCAAAGGCTCTCATAGCGTACCCAAAGTGCGTCTTTCGGCGCGGTCTTCTGCAGCCACCCGTAGACGGCCAACCATTGGTCGACCCAGTAGGCGAGTGTATCAGTCGCGTACGCCGACTCGCGTCCGACCGCGAAGGCCCGATGATCGCCACCGAACTCGTGATGAACAAGCCATTTCATGTATGAATCGGTAAAAGAATCGGCCTGCTGCAAGGACTTGAAGCGGAGATGCTGTCGCAGCAGTGAAGACGCCTGATCAATGGGATTGCGATACGGGATCAGGATCGTCGCATTTGGAAACGCTGATCTGATTGTGGATAGCCGCAGTATATTGTTGTTATTCTTGCAAAGGTATCGGCTTGTATGTCCCGTACGAAGGACTGAGGCGACGAAACTGCGGTATTTATCGATCAAATCGTGATCCGGGTCGTGCGGCGAAAGGTGCGATGGAGCTATGAAACTGGCGCCAGCGAAGGTTCGCCAGAAAACTTCCTCGAAGCTTTCCGGGCTCTCACTATTAACGATGATGCCGTCTCCATGTGCGCGGGGACCTGAATGCACGACTTTAGATCGCGATTGCCGAATTGATCGCCATAGGTTGGGGGCAAGTACAAAGGGCATATCGGCATAAGTCAGCGACCGGAATTCTCCACTGTCGTGAATACGGCGCATCAGCACGGTCGTGCCAGCTCGGGCAAGTCCTGCTACATATACGTGGTGTCCGGCCTCGACCGGATCTGCGCTGAAGAACATCTGGTCGAGCGCGAAGGCAACCTCACCCACTGAAGGATGAGCGAGGCTCAGGTGATGCAGCAGGCGATCAACGGTACCGTAATCAGACATGTCGTAAAATGCGGGGTGTCAAAAGATAAAACATCGTCCCGAGCGCAGTAAAAAGCAGACCCACGGGGTAGAACAGACGGCTCATGAGCTCTGGCAGTAATGGATAGAACAGAAGAATAATGCATAAGGCGGCGGCGCAGATCAGTGCGAGACATGCGAAAAGCGCGGCAATACCTTTCAGACAGCGGACTGCACAGGTCAGCAAGACTTTCTCTTTCCAATGGTCTGAAACGGAAGAGCGCAGCATGACGCGCATTCCCTTCCCGATCGCTTCATTCGTGAAAGAAAAAACCGACCAGAGGGGCATCGATCTTGCCAAGAACCCGGTTACTACCCCTATCAAGGTAAGCGCCGTGAGCTCAGATGCCAAAATTAGGGTCACCCTTGGGGTCCGGTAGCCGTAGGTTTGCGACGGCGCAGAAGCCGTTTCAAAGGATACCAGGCGAGCGCGACAATGGCCATCAGAAGGGCAGCGACAACTCCGAGAACCGCTGTCACGGCGCCAACTCCGAGACCGGGACCAACATAGGCGAATGCTGCAGAAGGGGCCACTGTGACGGTCGCGAGCGCTAGCATAAGGACCACAAACTTTTTCATTACTATGCCTCCAGTTAGCTTTGAATTCAGCTTGGTCGTTCTGAGCATTTCAATCCATAAGTACGGCAACACTGTGATCACATTACGGTTTTCTAATGCAAAAATTCGCTGAATGGCGGCCGATCAGAACCAACATTCAGTGATACCCCTAGGCACAGGACTAAGCCCTTCAGTTACATGTGGGCGGGGTATCAAAGTCAAAGTATCCGTCTGGCAAGAGGTAGGCATCTGCGACATGCAAGGTCGATTTCTTATCCGCGTCGTAGGAATTGATGAAGTCAAAGACGACCTGCCCGTTTGCATCGGTCTCGAAAATACGGCCTTGATGCGCGCTGACCGCGATCAGCCCGCCCGCTGGCAACCGCTGATGCATTCCGTTGAAAGCACTGAAAAAATTGTAGTCCTCGCCATCGAGAAGCACCTCTGTTTCATATGTGGCCGGGTCGATGGCAATTATGGTCGAGAAATCACCGACACCGCGCTCATTGTTGGAATAAACGCTGATGCGACCGTCCACGTTCCAATCTGGGTCATGCTGCCGGTCCCACGGGCCGATACGCCACCATCGAATCTTCGCACTATCAGGGTCAACGACGAACACGAGATTTGGCACACGGTAACTTATCAGCAGATCACCAGGTGAGAACATCGGGAACTTGTCGGCCAGGTTCATGGGCAACGCTTCGATATCATTGCCGTGAACGCGGTCCCAAACGTCGGGTTGGCGTTGCAGATCAAAGATATGGATATGGCGATTCTGACGCCGGACCTCGCCCATATCAACGCGCTGCAGCACTTCTCCGCTTTCACTGTCAATCCTTGTCAATATATGATCAAAATCACCCTGATTGCCTTCGAAGGTCCAGAATCCACCATTATCGTCCGGGCTGACCGTATGGTGGTAGACCCCCTCAAGGGCCCATTTACGGCGTCCGCACCAGTCAACGCTGATGATGCCGCCGCCGTCTTCTTGCATTGTAAAGATGATCGAACCGTCAGGCCTGAGGTTCACCCCATACATGTTTTTACGGTTGGCCGGCACACGCGATGTCGGGAGTTCGTCCGTGCTCAACTCCCAGGTCTGGACAAGTTTTCCGTCAGGCCCGATCAGGACGGCACCCCAGAATGTTTGGTCGAAATCGAATGCTCCGAACAGAATGCGATATCCACGAGGAGCGGCATCGGAAATGTAAATCAGGGGCTGGTCCCGGCGCTTGTTTAAACCCGGAACGGCAAGTTCGCGATACGTGAATCCCGTCGCTGTGTGATCGAACTCGTGTGTCCAGCGGCTTGGCGATAAGCCGATATCATTCGCCAGTTTGTCGAAAGGCGAGGAATCTTCCCCCAGTCCACCAGTGATAAACGTCCGAATTTCCGAATAAATGGAGTAGGGAAAAATACGTAATTGGAGCATCGCCACTCCCCATGCAAAACCGACGACAAAGATCAGCCATGACACCGCAAGTCGTACAGAAATCATAGATAGCTCCTCAGATAAAAACCATTTTGCCGGATCGCTCAGGGGTTTATGCTTGGGTAATTCTGGGTGATAGACAAGCTCGGCCGATCACCGAGTATTAATCAGTTTCTTGCTGATGCGATGATGCGCCAGTTTCGCGCGCCTACCAGAGTTTTATCGGCGTGAAGTCCGCGATTTACGACAATAAACAATGAGAAAATGTGCCTGTTTAGATATCTGCAAAACCGCATCAGAAGTCAGGTCCTTTGGATTCCCCCTCGAATTCTGTTGATGTCCCATCAGGAAGTGTACTCGGGTCAACTTGTTACATCTTAGAGAAATCAAGCTTATAAATTCCGATCAAAGCTTCTACATCGTGCAGAACCTGTCTTCTGTCAGGTAATTTCACTATGTCGAGGTTTTTCTGCGTATGGCCCGCTTCAATCTCTTCCTAAATTACCTTGGCTGCTCCCTTTCCAACCCCCTTACCGCTAATCTATCATCAAACATTCTCGCAAGGTAATATTCACGCTACCAAGGAGCCTGTTCGTTACTGTTTGCCTTAAGAGAAAACTGTGTGAGGCCCGCTTCTTGCTAAATGACTCTCACCTTGACTTAGCGGCAAAGGCGACAAACCTCCATCTTTGCTACAGTTCCAAAGCGTCCTCGGTCGACTGAAAAAATGTCGAAACGGGAAGTAGTATAAATCCGGAAATTAAGCATGATTTGCCTCTTGATGACAATGGCCCCGCAGAAGCCACTTTGGGCTCACAGCAAACTTTTGTCAGAATCGGCGTGAGAGGCTGTTATGCGGACAAAGCCACCCAATGTAGATCCAGCGATTTTTTGGCTGCCCGCTTGGTCAAATTCTTATAACCGCTCGCGATGCAATCGAGCCTTTTCCTGACAACGGTCGTTTTTTGATCTGGTGTCGGATGTTTCAACTTCAACCAAAGCTGTCGAAAGAAGCAAGCGACGGTTCTTTATCCTGCACACTTAGAAAGTGCTGTTGCTGTTATCGACCTCGGAACTGTAGAAGACATCTACTGGCTATTCGAATACCACTCGGATGTGCATGAGCACGTCAATTTGATGACCCATTCCAGACGCACGGGTAAAAAGGTGAGAAGTATGAATTCCAACTTTGCGTCCTATCCAAGCCTAAAAGGAAAAACCGTTTTTGTTACAGGCGGCGCTTCAGGTATCGGAGCAGAAATCGTTTCAGCATTCGCCGTACAGGGATGTCGCGTCGGCTTTCTCGACATGGATAAGGATTCCAGCGAAAATATCGTCAAAACAATAGCTGGAGAACTGGCGTACCAGACGTGCGATCTGCGCGATATCGATGCACTGCGCGCTGGTCTTGGCGAACTCAGATCAAGAATTGGGCCTGCCGATGTGCTTGTTAACAATGCCGCGCGGGATGATCGGCATGACTGGTCCGATGTAATACCCGATTATTGGGATGAGCGTATGAATACCAACTTGCGGCACATGTTTTTTGCAATTCAGGCGGTAGCCCCAGACATGATTTCCGCCGGGGGAGGCGCAATTATCAACATGGGATCAAACTCTTGGTGGGAAGCTGGCGGAGGGTTTCCGGCCTACGCAACAGCCAAAGCTGCCGTGCATGGGCTGACGCGGACAATGGCGCGGGACCTCGGCCCGCACCGCATCCGCGTAAACACCGTTGTGCCCGGTTGGATCATGACAGAGAGGCAAAAGGCACTCTGGGCAACACCAGAAGCTTTGGAAAAACAGCGCGAGCGACAATGCCTGCCTGACTTGATCGATCCTGTTTATGTGGCCCGTATGGTAGTTTTCCTCGCGTCAGACGATGCTGCGATGTGTTCGGCGAACAACTACATGGTGGAGGGCGGATCGATCTAAAATGACATAGCTTAGCATGGCGACGCTCGGGGAGCCGCTATAGGCAGGTTAAAATCTGGAATTGAGCACTCAGAATGGCGGTCAAAGCAGCGCAACAACCCATGGCCCAAAAAAAACGCCCGATTTCGCCTGGATTATAGAAGGTCCTCGCAAAAGCGAGCAGGTTGGAGTCGAGGAAGGCGAAACCTTTGGTGAGTTTAATACGCGCGTACGAGAGTACGCTTTTGTTGACGACACTTTATGATTTCAGGTTAATTAAATTGTATCTCGCTGCGCATACCGGATTCGGCTTATTGAAGTAGCCAAAAAAACGTTTTCTGTAAAAACGTGTGAGATGTTGAAAATCAAAAGCCAAAAACACGGTAATTTATGGCCCGTAGAAAACCAACAAAACTTTTTCAGATCAATTTTGGTGTCCGCACTTACCCGATACTTACTGCGCTGATGATATTTGTTCTAGTTGCGTCCTGCGGACGCACACCTGACTTAATCGGTGTGGATAATCCCAAACTTCCGACCGCAACTATTGCCGACGCGAGTCGTCAGAAAATCTTCATTATGACGACCAGAGAAGCATCGGATGTTGTAGACGTTTTTTACAACGATGAACGCGCGCCAGAGGTGGGATTGGCTTCTGTAGTCGTATCTATTCCACCAATTCATGTTCCTGGGCAGTTGGAGGCACCGAAACGGCTGCCTCCCGATCCTAGAAAAGAATTCGCAGTAATCGACCCGGTTGTTTACGAAACCGATTCAGCATTTGTGAAGGATATAAATCGAGAGCTTTCGAAACGCGCACCTGTAGACAGAACAATTATGTTCTTTGTTCACGGATACAACAATACAACAAGCGAAGCGGTACTTCGCATGGCGCAGTTTGTAGAGGACACAAATTTCAATGGTATACCTATACTTTTCACTTGGGCCTCAGGAGCTAAGCCCGCAAAGTACGTTTATGATTTGAACAGCGCTTTGGTGGCCAGAGAAAAGCTAAAGCCGACATTTGAAATCGTGGCAAGAACGAACGCTCGCACGGTTGATATATTCGCGCATTCCATGGGTTCGCTGTTGGTAATGGAAGGAATAGTTCAGGCGGACTTAAGTGGCCGGTTTAATCGCACCGGTCGTTTAGGTTCAGTAGTTTTAGCTTCGCCGGACATAGATATTGATTTATTTCGTTCGCAACTAAGGCAAATAGAAACGGACTTCTCTCGTATTTTCGTATTGGTTGCCAAAGATGATCGAATTCTCAGAATTTCTCGTACGTTGTCGGGCGGCGTAGAACGTGTTGGGTCGTCTGATTTGGCCCAATTGAAAGATTTGGGCGTTGTGGTCATCGACCTTAGCCAAGTCGATGACTCTGCGGCAGGAAGCCACACAAAATTTGCTGGATCTCCGGAATTAGTGCAGCTCATAGGCAGAGGGTTGAAGGCTCGCCAGCTTAACCCTGATGTCCCTGCAGGCAGTCTTGGCGGTATGTTGGCCGGCGTTCCAATCAGAATTATTGCGGATTGACTTCCTTACGCTTCCAAATCGGCGAAAGCACGTGTGTTTATTTGCGCCTCGTCGAAAGAAGCTCTTTACCCGAAAACTTTCACTTTGATCCGCACGTTTTGGATTTTCTCAAGGTTGATTGTGGGTTCAGTACCTGTTGTTGACAAGAAATGTTACCCGAAGAAGCTATGGTCTTTACCCAATTCAAGGCTTTGGCACTCCTAACCTTATGGATGTTGAATAGTTATCGCTTAATCCCTCTGCTAAGGCACGTTCCGTAATATCTCCAAGTCGGTACAAATCCTCGATAGAAAAATCGGTGTTCAGCACACCCATTTCGTAGAGGTAATTTGGGAAATAGCCGTTGACGATTATGCGATAGTCAATTGGTAATTTTATTCCGACATGACGCGCCAGCAATACAACAGAACGAGAGCAGTTCGTAAAAACGGAGTTGAACCAATGTGGGTTCTCTGCAACTTCATTTGCAGCTGCCACGAAGGCTTCTAGCAGACGAGTGTCACCTGGATTTCGATCAACCCTAAACAGTTGTACGCGTTCTTTCCGGATGTTTGAGCGCAGACCCACAACATCGCGTTCTTCGGCGGCGATCACAGAAATAGTATGTGCCTTAAAGAAATCTGCGACAGGAGAAAACGTGCTGTCGATTTCACGACGAACTTCGACGGACCAAGTTAAGTAGTCCCCGTTCGCAAAGCCGAAACTCAGCATAAAATGCGCCATTTCTGGCCCAGCCCAATACGACATGAATAAATCGGTGCTTGTGATCTGAGACAGATCATATGTTCGCGTCACCCAACGTTTATCAAAATCACCTTCTGTTCGCCAATTGAAGGCCCGTACGTTTTGGAGAGTCAGGATATCACCATTGATTATTCCTGTTACTTGTCGTTCCACTTCTGGATCCCAATTTCCGTCAGACGGAGGGACAAGTGAATTCCACCAAACGTTAACTGCAATTAAAGCGGCTACAAACGCCGCAAAAAATCGCCAACGCATCGATGTGAAGAATGCAACAAGCGTGCCAATTCCAAACGCGGCGAAACTTGCGGCGAAGCCCAGGACCAAAAGCTCGGACCCAGGCAGCTTGTACCACAGCGCCAGCGTGCCCCAAAGAACTGCATAGGCGATAATAAGAAAGAGAAGTGCGAGCAGTAGAAATCGGAATATTCGGATCATGTGAAACAATACGGATCCTCGTCTAGGTAAGTAAATTGTCTAGAACAGGCTTTTTCGGCTGTTAAACCAAAATAATGATGGAATCTTTGAAACCAATCTTGACAGCAAACCCCGAAAAGCAGCTTTTGCCGGCGGGGTGGCTTTGGGCTCGGTGCAGGTTCAATGAAGACCGTCGCACACAATGCCAGTCATCAGATGGTCCTGCCAGACGAATTCGAACTTATCTCTGTTAGGCCAGTGACGCTGTCCTTTATGGCGCACCAAGTTCGCGCCACTCGGCAAGAACGGCGGTGCGTGTCAGTTTGAAGGTGTCTCGGCTGGTTAGCGATCTTTCCTGGTTGAAGTGGCTGTAAACGGAGGAATAGACGGATACGAATTTCTGTAAACTTCGCATACGCCGAAAACGTTGCATGGCGCGTTCTCTTCGTCGGAATGGTAGGTGCGAATTCTCAACGCGATTGTTGAGCCACCTTCCAGTACGTTGCTTTTCCAGCGCTCCTATTTCTCGGAGCGCCGCCTTGTAGGATGCGAAGCGATCCGTCACGATCTTCTCAGCACAACCGTGCCGCTTCATCAATTTCTTGAGGAATTTCAGTGCTGCCTGCTTATTTCGACGTTTCGTGACGACGGCTTCCAGCACCTCACATTCCTGATCCACAGCCTGCCACAGATAGTGTCGTTTTCCATTGACCTTCACAAAGACCTCGTCCACGTGCCACTTCCATTTCGAGAATGCGTGAAGTTGCTGAACACGCTTTCTTCGGATCTCGGAGGCAAACATCGGACCGAACCTGTTCCACCAGTATCGGACAGTTTCATGGCTCACAACGATCCCGCGTTCGTGCAGCAGATCTTCAACATTGTGGGGTGACAGCGGAAACCGAATATACAGAATGACCGCCAAGCGGGTGATCTCAGGACTGGTTTCGAAATACTTGAAAGAGGCAGGTCTGGTCGTGGGCAAAATCCACCCAACCACCCTGCCCCGCTCAAGACAAGTTCTTCTGACATGTCCATCCGTCCGGCCTAGTGCTGTCGCCGGAACAAAACAGCTAGCCCATCATATCCCAATCTGTGTGGGCTCCATGATGAAACTCACCAATGTCCAACGTTGCAACGGCTGAGAAATCATCCTGAGCCGAACCCTGTGTGGGTTTATGATTTGATTTGCCAGCAGGCGCATCGCCAAAATTGTGTCGATCCGCGGCAGTATCGCCAGGATTGTTGTTGGCCTGATGCCCACTTCCGTGTCCGTGCCACTTAGTCGTGAAACCTGCTGGTCCACCTGCATCCGGGGGTGCCATTAAGGGGGCGGCTGAAAACCTCATTAAGCTTTTCATTTCTTCTCCTCTTAGCTGCGCATGCAACCCCCACGGCTGGTTATCGTGAGGAGGATTGGGTCAGAATTGTGGCAGGTTGTGAGAGTAAGTCTAAACTTGGCAATAAACCGCCCAACGATTGCCCTATCATCGCAGAGCACATTTGCTTGCACGATGGCATGGCGCGGACGCTTTGGCGGGCGCCGGGTTCAGTGCATTTAATAACTGACCCCACGCCTTTAATTGCCACAAATTCTGACTGCTAAAAACACATTTCATGAGAAAACTGTTCCAGAGGCCTTCAATTTCAGACCTACATGAACATAGGTTCGGGCATGATCGTTGCTTGATTCAAAAAATGAAGCCTCAAAAGCAAATGTAACTTATACATCAACAGTATGAGTTCAGTGAAATTGAGGGGACACCGCGTGAAGATCTATTCTGTATTCGTTTGGATGCTTGCTCTAACCTTGACGGTTGGCGTCATCGATGTGGCTTCTGCCAAAGAGAAGGGCGGAAAGTCAAAAGACAAGAAAGTTCAGTTGGACAGCAAACCAGGCAAAGGGCAGAAAGCCGTACCGCCAGGGCAAATAAAGCGATATACAAGGGGGGCAAAACTTCCCGCCGACTTGGACTACTCGGACATCGGCGACCTTGCTAACTGGAAATTGAAACCTCCAGGAAAGGGAAATCGTTACATACGCGTCAACGATGAAATTTTGGAAGTTTCGGATGATCTGTCTACTGTCGTGGATGCCGTTGGCATCGTCGGTGACCTGGCTAGGTAAAACAACTGATACATAACTCCTTGGCTCAATACGGTCATCTGAGTTATTTGGTCAGATGTCCGGTCCGGGGTGGATAGCAGACCGAAGTTTACGAAGCGCCAAGATCTGCTCTGCGCACAAAGCAGCCACTGCCGCGAGACGAGCGCCTTAGCTTTCAGGCATCGAGAAAATCCCGGAGCGCCTTTACAAACACATGGAATGTTGGGTGGCCGGGAACAGGTAGGTGGTTAGCGCTTTCCAACACCAACAGCTCCGAGTCGGGAATACCTGCGGCAAGTTTCTGCGCCTGCACCAAGGGGTGTATTGCATCGTCGCGACCCTGAATGATCAGAGTCGGACATTCGACTTTGTTCAACACATCAATGATTGATGCATTGTTGGACCTTTCGCGGTGATCGAGCATGAATTTCTGAGAGGCGCTTTCCTGCATTAGTCCCACAATTTGCCGCACGCCTTCGGCTGGGCCCTCGGGAAAATAGGCCGTAAGAAACGCAGTGGCAATTCCGCCTTCATGTTGGCCCCAACCTGCCTCCATCATAACCTTTAAGACCTCAGGTCGGCCGTCTGCCTGACGAAGCCCGCGGCCCTCTGCATACCCGCCGACGATTACCAGTTGAGTGAGCTTTTCAGGATGCGTTGCCGCAAATGTGACTGCTTCCATACACGCACCGGACTCACTCATGAGGGCAAATCGATCTAAACCGGCAGCATCGGCAACCGCGGCCATATCTTCGACGTTTTCTTCGATGCTGAGCGCGTCATCCAACGCCTCCGATAGACCAGTTCCAGCCCAGTCCATTTGGACGAGTGTTCGGCCCTCACGATAGGCATCATAGCCATCGCGTAAGACCGGTATGTGCCAGGCCTTCTCTTTGCTAAGCGGCGGTCCATCAAGTTGAAACAGCGGTGGGCCAGAGCCTGAAACAAGGTAGGCCAGCGAGTGCCCGCGTTTTGAGATCGTGTATCGAACCTTGGGAGTCGTCGGCTTTTCCGAACATGGTCGATCGGTTGCCTCGCCGCCAGTAACAACAGCAACCATTTCCAGACCTCGTCCGTGATGTGTTCGAATTACCTTCTGCTGCTTTCCGTCGTCTCCAATCGCACGGCGCGCCGCGGCGATCCGGGCACTTACGGCACTTTCGGAAACGACGCGCCCGCCCCAGACCGCGTCAATGATCTCATCCTTGGTCACCAACCTTGAAGGGTTCTCCGCCAGAAATCGCAGCAAATCGAAAACTTGCGGTTCGATGGCAACCTCCAAACCGGCGCATTTCAGTCGACGGCTAGCAGTGTCGAGTTCGCAATCTCCAAAACGGTAGAACAATGAGAAAACCTTTGATTTAAGCTGGTTTTGGAGATTCTAGACGATTCCAAAGGAAATCAAAGGGGTTTCTAAGGACCGCCTTCAAGCGGCAACGTCCCATGTTGTGCATCGTGTTTCTAGCAACCAAGGAGACACAACATGCAACCGCCTTTTGATCTGAACTTGTTGAAAACACCGCTCCCTCACGAACAGCGGGAATTGTACGTCAAGGCCGAGCACGCACGGCAAATCAAGAACTCCGATGCAGCCATTCACGCGTTGATTTCAGGTTGGCGAAACAGCGTTTCCGCTTGGGTCGTCGTGAAGCTCCGTGCCGTTGAGCGCGCGGTTGGCTAGGCATCTTCACTGCAGGCAACCCCGTGACTGTAACTCTCGAAAGTCAGCTTTGGGCTCTTAGCGGACGCCGGTATTAGTTCTAGTACGCAGGTCCCAAGTTCCATCTCTATTTCGCGGCTAGCAGAAGCAAAACGAGAGCGAGTACACCCCAGCCTGCGATCGCGGGGTAGGACCAACCAATATTGCTCCTCCTTGGGCAAGTCCCAGCCCTCAGTGCCCCGAGCCGCCCTAACGGTCCAAAGACACGCGACGGGCCAGTAAACGGTAATTCCCAAGGCTGCACCGAGCACCGCCGCAGCCCACGAAGCGGCCATCGCGTGCGCCACGAGCCCGAGGCCAAGTAAAGGTGCATAGAAAACCAAATCGGCGCCCGCATATGCGGACAATAGGGTTGTTCAAAGAGATCGCAGAGCTGCAAGATCGCTGGGAAATCGAAGGACTAAGTCCAGGCGACAGCTGTTCCAACAAGAACCAGAGCCATCCCAGCAGCTTCTTTGACTGAGTACACCTCTTGGAAGAAAAAATGTGAAACCACACCCAAAATTATGACTTCAGCTCCCAATATAGCTACGTAAATCAGCCCCAATTTTTCATGCCCCAGAGCTGCAACTTCGAATGCGCCAGCTGTCAGCAAAGCAACAGCGATTATAGTTGCCACGCCCAGGTTAGGTAGTGTCCACCATGACTTCATGGCAACTATAGCAATACAGTAAAAAAGAGCAGATAGTAGTGCGAGTGCAGCAACCACGCTCATGATTAAATCTCCCTCGATAGAAATAAAATATCAGAAAGAAACTCATTGAGATGTGACCTAATTCACAAAGCAATTTTGAATTTTTCAGGGGTCAAAACCACAGGTATTGTCAGCGGCCCAATTGGACGCTCCGGGCTCGGTTCGGTCATTCGCTTCACTCGGCGTGAGCATCCGCTTTGCGGACAAAGCCACCATTTGGTCAATGACCGCTTTCCAGAAGTGGGCTTCGTTCGCGGGGTAAGCGTATTTGTTGGATCGTTTGAAAGCTGCGGGGGCCTTATCAGCCCATATCCGAAACGCCCGTGAGAAGCCTGTTGAGTCGGTATGGCCTAGTCTTTACGCTTTTCGCGGCGTTGAAGTCCCACGGAAAAACGCCGGATATCCGAAGCGAGCCAACGCCTGCAGTAAGTTGGGACTTGCGTCGTCGCTTCTGAATCTTGGAGCGGTAATCTTTAGCTTAACGATCAGTCGGAGTTGCATATCTGATTGCGTTTTTTGAATTCATTCGGAGTCATCCCGGTCCATCGCTTGAAACTCCTGTGAAAACTGGGTTGGTCCAGAAGCCCAACACTTTCACCAATTTCTTTTATCGAAAGTTGGCTGTTTACAAGCAAAGTCTTCGCTCGCTTCGCCCGACATTTTTCCAGTTCTGCTTTGAAGCTTGTACCATTGGCTCGGAAGGTGCGTTTCAAACGGTCGGGGCTTTGCGAATACAACTCTGCAAACCAGTTCAGGGTGGCAGGTTGCTTGTCGAGATGCAGTTCAAGCAAATCGCGGGTTTGCTGAAGAAAGTCGTCGGCGCCTGTGAAGTTCTCCGGGAGATTCTGGCTTTGCCCACCTCCGGACCGAAGCAACAACCAGTTTGCTGGAAACTCGATGTGCGCCCCCATGCGGTTGGTCCTGCGTACCGAAATTTCCTTTTTCTGCCAATCAGGGATACAATCAGGTTTGCAAACCCAGAATTGTAGTTTCTTGGAGTCCCAGTCGGGATCGCAGACGGATCGAACTAGTCGAACCATAAATCCCAGATAATAGCCGTCGACTTGGCCAGGTGGAGAAGATGGCTTGAATGTGCGTTTTGCAACCAACCTAGCGACATGACCGTTGGTCTCGAGATTGTAGTTCGCCATGGACGAAATCCTGCCGACGTCCACAACAAGCGATATTAAAAGATCACCGAGCGTCGCGCTTTGAGTTTCAAGGATCGACAGGTTGGGCAATGTATTGAGAGCCGCATTAGCACCGACGTCAAACCCTAAATGCGGGTTACTCAATGCCTTCGCGAGATTGTCGATCAGATCGTACCAATGCTGCCCTGCCATGAACGCTTCGCCGCGCTGCACGTCCTTCAGACAGAGGCCGGATGGCTCAAGAAATTTTTCAACTTCAAGGCCATGGCTGAGGGCAAGGGACACAAAAGGTTGCGCCATCGAGCATTCAACAGTTGGGAGTTTCATTTGCCGACCTGAACTATCGCGATTTAATTTTTTATTCGCATTTTCGAGCATTTTTTTGGACAATTCAACCATATTGCTAATGACAGTCTGAGCGCCACACGCAAAGATACAATCGTGCAGAGCAGTGCATTGCCAAGAAGGAAACTCCAAAATGTTCAAAAGATTTATAGTCGCCACTGTTCTTTCAGCGGTCGCAACATATTCATTTGCTCAAGAGGAGAGCTTTCCGATCCTCTTCACCAATGTGCATGTCTTTGACGGGGTGAACGAAGAGCGGATCGAGAATGCCAATGTGCTGGTCGTCGACAACTTGATCGCCGATGTCTCGACCGAACCTCTGGCCGTCGCCAACGCCCAGATCATCGACGGCGGCGGGCGCACGCTGATGCCGGGGATGCATGACCAGCACGTGCATCTTACGGTATTCAATCCGCTCAGCGACGGGTTACGCCAGAACATCACTCCCTTTCACCTTGGCGGCGTCGCCACGATCCGGTCCGAACGCATCCTGATGAACGGATTCACAACCGTGCGCGACCTTGGTGGTCCGGCCAAATCCATCGCCCGCATCATTGACACCGGAATGTTTCCCGGCCCGCGTATCTATTCCTCGGAAGCGTTTATCACTCAGACATCCGGTCATGCCGATTTCCGCAAACTGAACGACCGGCATCCGACACTCTCCGGACAGGGTCCTTCGCATTGGGTCGAGACGGACATGAGCTTTATCGCCGACGGACCTGAGCAAATCCGAATGGCGGTGCGTGAAAACCTGCGTCGCGGGGCAACCCAGATCAAGATCATGGTCAGCGGCGGGGTTACGTCAGAGTTCGATCCGCTGCACTCACTTCAGTATCAGGCTGACGAGATCCAGATGGCGGTCAAGACGGCCGCGCAATGGGGCACCTATGTCACCTGCCATGTGTTCACCGAAGAGGCGATCCGCAACTGCATCGACAATGGCGCCAAGACGATTGAACACATCCCGTTCCTGACCAAGGAGGCTGCCGAGATTATGGTCGAAAAGCAGATCATGTTCGCGACGGCGGTGGCCCCGGTCTACTCGGTGACCACCGAACAAGCGGAAGCCTTTTACACGCCAGCGTCCTTTGTAAAATGGAAAAGCGTGCGCGATGCTGCAGCCAATATGATCGAAGTAATCCAGACGACGCCGGGCATGATCGATCTCTACACACTGGGCACAGACCTTGTGAACAACTGGGATCAGACGCTTGAGCAAGACAAGAAGATGAACGACGAAATCGGGTATCTGCACGAAGCGGGTTTCAGCGCATATGACATTCTGCGCATCGCTACGTCGAACGGCGCCCGCATGAACCAACTGACCGGCTTGAACAACCCGTATCAAGACGGCCCCCTCGGCGTGGTCGAGGAAGGTGCCTATGCAGATCTTCTACTCGTCGATGGCAACCCGCTGGAGGACATCCTTCTGTTGGCCGAGCCGGACGCCAATCTGAAAATCATCATGAAAGACGGCGTGATCTACAAGAATACACTCGATTGAGTGTCGCGCGGGGTGAATTCACCTCGGCACCCCGCGCACCCCGATAGCGGAAGGGAAAGGAAGCCCATGAAATACCTCGGCAAATCTACAATGATGGCGAGCGCAGTCGCTCTCACAACAAGCGCGGCTTTTGCACAGGAGGCCGCAGGTGAAATCCCCCCTGTTACACTCTTTAAGAATGTGATGGTTTTTGATGGAGTGAGTGACGGGCTCAAGGACGTCGACGTTCTCGTCGTAGGCAACAAGATTCACAAGATTGACGCTGACATTCCTGAGGGCGGGAAGTGGGAAGTCGATGTGCGCACCGGGGGATCCAAGCGGTTGCCTGATCCAGTCGGCGGCATCGACGGCTACTCCTTCACCGTTCAAACGGAACGCGGCATCGAGACCAAAGAAGTGGATGTGACCGTCATTGACGGAGACGGTCGTACGCTCATGCCCGGGCTTATCGACAGCCATGTGCATGTGAACATGTACAAGAACGGGACTATCCCGGGGCTTCAGGACACCACATGGGAAGAGATTGGCGCACGTGCTGCCGCATTCGCGCAGGAAATGTTGGCGATGGGCTTTACAACGGTTCGCGATATGTGCGGCGCTCATGGTGGGCTTAGAGCGGTTATTGATGAAGGATCACTTCCCGGCCCAAGAATTTATTCCTCCGGCGCATGCCTTAGCCAAACGGGCGGACACGGCGACTGGGGTATCGCTGGTCAGCGCAAGAACGAGAGCAATCTTGAGCGACTGGAGATAACCAGATTGGTGGACGGGCCCGCCGAGGTGCTTCAGGGTGCGAGGAGGAATTTTGCTTTAGGGGCAAACTATCTAAAGATCATGGTCAGCGGTGGCGTGACATCGATCAAGGACCCGATCTATCAGTCTGCTTTCACAAACGAAGAGATTTCTGCTGCAGTAGAGGTTGCAGGCGATATGGACTCATACGTCGCTATGCACGTATTTATGGACAGCGACCTGTCCCGTGCTCTCGATCTTGGTGTCAAAGTGGTAGACCACGGCCTGACTATTACCGAACCGACGATGCAGAAGCTGGTCGAAAAAGAGGCGTTCTTTTCGCCCAACCTGACTGCGCTTGCGCCCGAAGCTCTGGAACACCCGATGCATCAGGACCCGACTTTCCCGCCGACGGCGAAGTTTCTGTGGTTGCGGGAAAACAGCAAGCAGCTCATGGATCTTGTGAAAAAATACAAGCCGAAGATGGTGTTCGATTCCGATTACGTGCTTCTCACGGGTGTCCCTTATCGCCAGTCAATGGATTTTACGAAGGCGTTTGTCGCGCGTGAGTTTGGCAACCTCTGGGCATTGCAGATGATGACCTCGAATGGTGGCGAATTGGCGGCTCTGACCGGACGAGGAAACCCTTACCCTGAAGGCAAGCTTGGTGTGATCGAAGAAGGCGCCTACGCCGACATTCTGATCGTAGACGGGAACCCACTTGAAGACATCTCGGCCATCGGCGCGGTGGATACATGGTTTGATGCGCCGCCGCGCGGACAGGATGTCCCAAGCATTCGAATGATCATGAAGGACGGCGTGATCTACAAGAACACGCTGAACTGACCTCTCCATTACGGCGGGGTCATCGGTCTCTGTCCGCCAACAACTTTTGGAGTCTTAGAAATGAAAACATCCGCGATAGCCATTCTGGTCGCACTCTCAGGTTTCGCAACCCCGGCGTTTGCCGCAGATTGCGATGTTGCACTGCTCAACGGGCGGGTCATGGACCCGGAAAACAATTTCGACGCCGTTCGTAACGTCTGCATCAAGGGCGATAGGATCACGTCGATTACCGAAGATGCAATTTCGGGTGAACGCGAGATCGACGTTGCAGGCCACGTGGTCGCGCCCGGCTTCATCAATACCCACTCGCACTCCTTCGGGGGGTTTGATCAGAAGATGATGGCCCACGACGGGACCACCACGATCCTCGACACGGAAAGCGGTGTGGCCGATGCCGACCTGTTCTATGACAAGTATGAGGGCAACTCCTTTCTCAATTACGGCACCGGGATGGGACATGAAGAGATCCGGCGTGTGGTTATGGACGGCGTACCGGTCGAACTGGCATCCGATCCGACATACATCCTCAAATCGCGCGGGGCGGCCGAGGAAGAAGACGGCCATGCCAGTTGGGCCCTCGATGTCCCGTCCAAGGAACAACTCGAAGAAGTCATGACCATGTACGTCAAGGGTCTGCGCGCCGGCGCGATCACCGTTAATACGACGGTCGGCTACATGGGGTACAACACCTTCCCGAAAGAGATCTTCGCACTCCAGAAGCTTGCCAAGGAATATGACCGGTACTTTGGCGCACATACACGGTTCGGGCCGACCGAGAGCCTGCCGCTCTACTACTCGCTGGGTGCAAACGAGGTGATCGCAAATGCCGTGGCCCTGGATGGCGCGCTGATCCTGTCGCACATTCAGAATCAGGGCTGGGAAGAGATTTACGAACTCGCCCGCCGCCTGCAGCAGCGCGACATGGACATCTTCGCCGAGTACTATCCGGCGATCACCGGAAATCCCAACATCGCAACCCCACAACTGCTGCCCGACAAGATCGAGTCGAACAATATCGTTCCGACGCGGGATATCTTCGATACCTCCACCGGGGAGCTCTATGAAACGGACGAAGAATTCTTCCGTCAACAGGCAGAGGACCCGTCCAAGCCAATCTTCATCACTGTGCGCCCGGAAGCCGATCTGAAGCGCTGGATCCACATGAAGGACATTGCGATCGCCAATGATATCGTCGGCTATCTCGTCGATGGCGAACCGCTGCCAGTTGAGGCCGATTTCAGAGAGTACGGCGGCCACCCGCGCAATGCCGGCACTTATGGCATCGTGTTCCGCGAAGCCCGCGAGCAGGGTATCCCGCTCATGGAGATCGTCAACAACGCCTCTTACATCCCCGCCAAGTACTTCTCCCGCGTCGGTCTTCAGGCGATGCAAGAGCGCGGCCGGATGCAGGAAGGCATGATCGCAGATATCACAATTTTCAACCCCGAGACGATCACTGAGACATCATCGATGAAAAAGGGCATGAACGGATCATTCACCAAGGGGATTCCCTACGTTCTGGTGAGCGGTCAGATCATCATCGACGGCGGCGTTGCAAACACCGATCTGCGGCCCGGAAAGCCGATCCGGTACGCGCGCATCACAGACGGTGAAATCGATCTCGATCTGGGCGACAAGGCATTCTCGTGGCATGCGGATATCGAAACGCCAGAGGATGAACACTCGGAGTTCCCTGATCGGCCGGCAGCGCTCGAAACCACGATACCCGGGAGCCCGGAGCAATGAGGGCTTTCCGGTCGGTCCTCGCCTCCTTTGTCTTCTCAGCCTGTTGGCAGGCCGCAGTTGCCGAACCTTTGGTAACTGACTGGCCCGATCTCGTTGATGAGGCGGCTCAGAACTTCGAGGATCCCTTCCGTGATCTGACCTTCGATCAGCTTGTCGCACTGCGCACCTTTGTGAATGCTCAGGAGAGCCTGACATCCGGAGACACTGCGGAAGATGACCGATCGCAACTGGAAGCTCAGCTCGCCGACGTCGAGGCGGAGCTGAAAGCCGAGGGGATTGATGCCAATTGGCTTATTTCGCAAAGGTGGGTTGTTGCGGATCGGAGAAAGCTGGCAGGAGAAGCCGGAAATCCGGCGAAAGACGGGGAAATCATCAAGCTGGGTGGATTTGTCATTCCGGCACCCGCCGCCGAGGACGGCACGCCTGTGGGCTATCTGGTTCCAGAGCGGGGAATGTGCAGCCACGTACCACCACCACCGCCAAACCAGATGGTTCGCTTGCGTCTGACCAATGGCTGGAAGTCGACCGAGATGTATGAACCAATTGTTGTGACGGGACAGTTGCAAATCCAGCCGTCGGATGAGCGGATGTTGGTAGTCGACGGTTTCGTTTCAATGCGTGCCACCTTCGAAATGGATGTTACTGACGTTCAAACGTTCAGTAAAAATGACGTCCGCCAGTCAGTGGGCACTACCGATCCATCAGCCGCCACCAAGGCTTGGGCGGAAGGTCTCGCCGAAAAGCTCAAGCAAAACCGTCAATCTCAAACAGAGAACCAATAACCTCGTCAGGCTCTTCATCGAAAGGACGTACGATGAAACATCTTATCCTAGGGGCTCTTATGGCGGGATACGCCACATTGGCCACTGCAGAAGATACCCAAAACATGCGCACGTTTTTGTTCATTGGCACGTCCAACAGTGCCGCGTGGGAAATGCAGATTGCAAATCCAGGCGATCGTGCAGCTAGCGTCAAAGGTGGAATTGAGGCGCTTGGCGGGGAGCTTCTCAGTTACTATTGGGGGCTCGGAAACGGGAAAAACTATATCACTGTTTTGCTACCTGACGATCCCACCTTCATTCAGGCGTTTTACGTCAGCCGTCTTGGGGATGGACTGCTGGACGACTACCAGATGATCGAATTGATGAGCAGCGCGGACATGGCCGAAGCGTTGTCCCGCGTGCCCGAGATCAAGGCGCAGGATGATTTGAAGTAGTGTCAGTCGTATCAGGAACAAAACCATGCGCTCAAACCTCAATGTAACAGTTGCAATGGCGCGGTTGAAACAGACCATGAGCGTTTGCGCAGGAGTGGCGGCCATCGCATCCGGGGCGGCAGCCCAAGAGAACAGCACGGTACGGCAACTGGAGGCGGCAGCCACCGCATCGCTCGGGGGGCCAGCGTCGGCTCAGGCGCAATTGGAGCAGGACAGGCTCCGGCGTCTCGAGAATTCCAGATTGCCGGGGCTGGATCGGTTTTTCGATCCCTTCGAACAGTCGCGCGAGGCTTTTGCCAAACGCACTGGGTTGAATTTGTCCTTCGACTACCAAGCGCTGTACCAGAAGTCTTCAGACAGCCTGAGTGGCACCGACGAGGCGGCATCCGGGCAGGCGCGGATCATTGGCAACTGGGCACTCTTTAATCGTGGCAGTGAAAATGCGGGTAGCTTTGTCTTCATCCTCGAAAACCGTCATCGGCTAGGAACGGATATCGCGCCGGGCGGTCTCGCGGGCGAAATCGGATATCTCGGTGTCACGGCAACGACCTTCAGCGACACAGATTCAACGCTGTCGGTTGCTTATTGGTCGCAGGCGCTGTCCGGCATCGACGGAGGCTTCGTTGCAGGTCGCATCGACCCCGGCGACTATTCCGATATCCTTGGCTATGTGAATCCCCGCACGACCTTTTCGAATTTTTCAATTCTGTTCAGTCCAGTCCTTCCCATTCCCGATCCCGGCTTTGGCATTGCTGGCGGTGGTTACTTTACAGATCAGATCTACGCACTTGGCGTGGTCAGCGATGCCAATGGATCATTGACGGATATAGACTGGTTTCCCGGCGGTTCGGAGTTCTTCACCTACGGAGAGATCGGCTGGACGCCTGCAAGAGACCAACGATACCTCACCAATGTTCACCTCGGTGTATTCCATGTGGATGACAGAGAAGACGCCGGCGTGCCCAGCAGTCACGGAGCGATGCTGTCGGGCAATGTGACCCTTGACGAAAGCGTTATGCTGTTCGGCCGCCTTGGCTGGTCCGACGGCGATGCCCCGATTGCCAGACGTGCGGTCAACGCCGGGGTCATGTGGCGCCCCGGGTTCTATGACGACTTGTTCGGGTTTGGCGTGACGGTCGCCGACCCAACCGATCAAAGCCTTGACACGCAAACCACCGTCGAAGCGTTTTACCGGCTGGATATCTCCGACAACCTCGCGCTCACGGCAGATGTCCAATATTTGAACAATCCCGGCTTCTCCGATGATGATCCTCTGGTGTTCGGGCTGAGGTTGAGATTCAACTTATGAGACAGAAAAAAACCGAAACTTCTGTCTAGCACTTAGTATTCTGAGAGCCGGCCTCCGCTGATTAACCGGCCCGTCAATTCGATGTAGAATTACAGGCTAATGATGATTGGATGGCTTCTCTGGCAAAGTTGAAAACTTCGTTTTCGAGAAGCTTGTCACAGTTTTAGCCAGACAGGTTCGCGTTGAAAGCCGGATGTAGCGTAGCTTCCTTTCGAAACCCGGCGCTTAAAACCACAATCGTAGCTCGAGCTCAGTGAAAGAGAGGATAAAGCAGACGTTCGCAACCTATCCTCCAACGGCAAGTTTGGGCTCGAAGCGGTCGTTCGCTGCGTCTCGCGCCAATGACCGTTATTCGGAAAAAGCAGAACGTCGATGCAGAGATAGAAGCAACAGCTTTGCCTTCTACAGGAGCACATCGTAAGAAACCGGAAGTGAGAAGCAGCCGGAGCAAAGTTATGTTTGAGGGTTTCACCGAAATCGATGTGGAACTAGAAAACGCCAAAATTCACGCTAAGGTTGGTGGAGAGGGAGAGCCGTTGCTTCTCATACACGGTTACCCACAATCTCACGTTATGTGGCATACAATTGTCGAGGAACTTGCAGCTTCCTACAACGTTATCGTGCCAGACTTGCGGGGTTACGGAGACTCTGTTGCGAAGAATGCAGACTTTTCATTTCGCGCCATGGCTCAGGATCAGGTTTCGTTAATGAAGCACTTGGGACATACCATCTTTCATGTGGTTTCTCATGATCGTGGCGCACGCACCGCTCACAGGATGACGTTGGACCACCCTGGCGTGACGCGTTCCGTTGCACTCCTCGATATACTTCCAACGCTTGATGTTTGGCGCACAATGGATGATTGGCTCGCCAAACGCTACTATCATTGGACCTTCTTGGCTCAACCAGGCGACATGCCTCGCCGCTTGATTAACAACGATCCTCTTTTGTTTTTGCATTCCGCCTTACTTGGCTTGTCAGGGTCGATCGATATTTTCGACAAAGACGCGCTGGCTGAATATGAACGCGCCGCGCAGAATCCAGATGTTGTGGCAGCGTGGTGCGGAGATTATTCGGCAGGGGCAACGATTGACGTGGAGCACGACCGGGCGAGTCAGGGCGAAAAGAGCCTCATTCCGTGCCTTGTACTTTGGGGCAGTAAAGGCGTGGTGGATCATCACATCGACCCAGTCGAGGCTTGGCAGGCGTGGTTTCCGAACGCGCTAGGCCACCCTGTTGAAGCCGGCCATTTTCTTGTGGAGGAAAACCCGAAAGCTGTCCTTGATGCGCTATGCGTTCACTTGGATGGTGTCGATTAGAAAGTTCCATTACTCGCCTCCTAGAGATGATAAAACAAGCCTCAAGAGTTTTCATTCATTCAGCTTCGGGGGGACACTTAATGTATGATCTTCTGCGGTTCGCAAAGGCACAGGAACACGGTTACGAGCGCGCGCTGGCTGAGATCGAACGGGGTATGAAAACAAGCCATTGGGTTTGGTACATTTTTCCACAAGTTAAAGGACTAGGGTTTTCTGAGAAATCACGGTGGTTCGGGATCGAGGACTTGGGTGAAGCTCGAGCTTATCTCAATGACCCCACGCTCGGTCCTCGATACGTGAAGTGTGTGAACGCTCTGCTTTCAAACTCTGAAATTCCGATCAAGGACATTATGGGGCCTCTGGATGCCAAAAAACTTCAGTCTTCTTTGACACTGATGCTGGCGGCAGGTGGGGGGGAAATTGTCCAAAAAGCTATCGACGAGTTCTATGACGGAAAAATCTGCGAAAAGACGATGCAGATACTCTCGCGTTAATTCATTTGGATCGCCTTAGTTCCGTTGGCAAAAGTCCACAGAGCCGTCGTTCGTTGCAACTTGCTCCAATGCATGCGACGTGAACCAAGCCGACGTTCAGGACAAAAATTTTGAAGTTCCTACTGTGAATGGCTGCTCCTCGCAAAAGCGGACGGTGGCGGAAATTTGAGCGATGGCCCTGTTGCGGACAATGCCGACATTCTTCGACACAACCTTCGAAACACCGAAAATGCACGACTAATTCCATGGACGCCAGAACATATCAAGTGGTGCCGTCCGCTCGTAAATTCGTTTTAACTTCTAGTTTGACATCGGGTTAAAGCGCGGCGCTGGATGAAACTTCTCTCTCACAGCATCGTTGCTCCAAAACCCAGTGGTCGCCAATAGAGTTTAGCTTAGACGCCGCAATCTTGTTGACCGGGAGATACAATCAAAAACTGGATTTCAGTTGTTTCTGAGTCTAGTTTCAGCGTTTAGGGAGGTGCGTGCATGAAACGAAGACTTGCTGCAATACTTGCAGCAGATGTCGTGGGTTATTCGCGCCTTGTCCGCTCCAATGAAGAGCGTACGTTAGAGCAATTGCGAGAACTACGGGAAAACCTCATCGAGCCCGCCTTTGCAAAACATGAAGGCCGTGTAGTCAAATGGATGGGCGACGGAGTACTGACGGAGTTTGCAAGCGCTGTCGACGCGGTTTCATGCGCTTATGATATTCAAAAGTCTATCCATTCACGCAACGGAGACTTCCCAATTGATGAGGGGATTACTTTTCGCGTCGGCATCAACATCGGCGACGTCGTGGTGGAAGGTGATGACATTCAAGGCGATGGTGTCAACGTGGCCTCAAGGTTGGAGACGCTGTCCGATCCTGGTGGGATTTGCATTTCGGCCTTAGTCTATGAACAGATCAAGCACCGCCTGGATGTGCCTTTTCAAGACGCGGGTGACCAGCAGGTTAAAAACATTGCAGAGCCAATCCGCGTCTGGAAATGGGTGGGCGCGGCAAACGAACCAGCAACTACTAAAGAGCCCAATTCAGAGTCAGTCCTGATTTCAACTCCCAAGCTGCCAGACACTCCGTCTATCGCGGTTTTGCCGTTTGACAATATGTCAGGCGATACCGAGCAGGAGTACTTCGCAGACGGCATGACAGAGGACCTGATCACCGACCTTTCAAAATTGTCTGGCTTGTTAGTCATCGGTCGCAACTCTTCTTTTGTTTACAAAGGCAAGGCCGTAGATCTGCGACGCGTCGGTAAGGAGTTGGGTGTGCACTATGTCCTTGAAGGCAGTATCCGCAAGGCAGGCAATCGGGTTCGCATGAACGCGCAGCTAATTGAAACAGCGAATGGAACCCACGTATGGGCCAATCGCAGGGACGGAACGCTAGAAGATGTTTTTGACCTGCAGGACGAGATTACAAGAGAAATTGTCGATGCGCTGTCAATTGAGTTACGGGAAGGTGAGGAAAAGCGCCTTGGCAGTCAATACACAGAGAATATCGAAGCGCGTGACTGGTTTCTTAAAGGGCGACTGCGCTATCGTGAACCGGGTCCTCAAGCCAACGCCGAAGCGCAGTTACTGTTGACCAAGGCTTTAGAAGCTGACCCAAACTTCGCGTATGCAATGGCTGTTAGAAGCTACCTGAAATTCCATGCTTGGTTCTTCAAGTGGAACAGCCACCACAACGCGTTCGACGAAGCATTGGCTGAGGCCGAACATGCAGCCAAGATCGATCCTAACCTAGCCGCGGCTCACGCGTTTCTGGGTTGGATGCATATGTGGGGCGAGGGATTCGAAAGAGCTCTTTCTGAGCATGAGACAGCTCTATCATTGGACCCCAATTCCTCAGATGGACACTTGTGGCAGGCTTCTTCACTTATCTACGCGGGAACGCCGGAGTTGGCAATTGCTCCCATGGATCGAGCAATGCGGCTAGAACCGCATACTCCACCCATTTACCTTCTGAATTATGGTCACCTGATGTTGCAGCTTGACCGCTATGAAGAAGCCATCGAATATTTGCAGGCAGCAATACGAAACGCTCCTCAGTTCCCTATGAACTACATATTTTTGTCGGCGGTAAAAACTGCGCAGGGCAAATTGCAGGAGGCCGAGGAAGCCGGCATGAGACTTCTCGGATTGATCCCTGTAGCTACGGTATCCACACTGAGTTCCCAATTGCCCTACGCAAAGGAAGAGCACAGACAAAAAATTGTTGCGGGCCTGAAAGCCGCAGGATTGCCAGATTAGTGAGACGCAAAGAAGCCCGCTTCGGGCTCAGAAGTAGACATTCGCTGCAACAGGCATGAATGACTGATTTACGGACGAAGCCGCCGCTCAATAGCATTTGAGAACGGTTGTTGGTCGTTCTCGCTTATCGGTTTAGCAAAAAGGGCTGCTCTGTTCATTTAACCAAGGGACCATGTAAGGCGTTGTGCCATTCGATATCGTGCTCCGTGATGCCCATTTCACTCCGTTCAA
>NZ_WQHX01000015.1 GCF_013035425.1 Ruegeria arenilitoris
AGTCTTTCATTTTAACGCGCAAATAACCACAAACGCGGAAAAACAGTCGTTCGTTCATCTTGCAGCATCAGTCAAGTTGAGCGCGAAACCGTAAAGCTCGAAATTTACGAAGGCATGACCGCACCGAGCCCCTTGCGGACATTTAGGTGCAGCGAACGTCCGAATACAGTCCAAAGCGGTTTTGTATATTCTGGCGGAATGCTTCACTCGGCAGCTGTAACGTCAGGAATGTTTGCTGCAATTACTTCTGAAGCTTCTATCCAGTAGATTGAAGGCGCGAGTTCGCTCTGAGTTTGGCGGATGAAAATTCTCCCTGTGACCCAAACGGGATCCGCCGTTATGTCGACGCCTTCAGGATACTTAACAGAAATAACCTGATCGGGAAGAGGTACGGTTGGATGTCGGCAGGTCTGAGACAGCGGAGGTATCAAAAGAAAGCTTTTTACGTCTTTGAACTCGAACTCAAGCGGGTGAGCGTAGCCAGCTATCCGAACAAGATCTCCCTCCAATTTAGAATTCCCGGGTACGCACTCTGCAATCTGCATAGACAGCATGCGATCACTCCAGTCTCTCGGCAGGCAACCTGGGTTTGATAGGTAATCATCCAAGAAATCAAAGCACTCAGCAAGGCGCTCTTCTCGAAGATAAGACCACGAAATCTCCTGTGGTTCGGAGTGCGCTGCCAAAGCGGTTAGGACAACCAGAAAGACTGAACAGCCCGAAAGTCTAATTGTCATTCTGACCGTGCGAAACAGTGAGCGGGCTCTTGTAATCCGGTTCGATCAAACCTTGTTTGCGCATCGCAATGCCGGTCAGGCACTCCCTGATGGTTCGGTTGGCATTCAAAGCGGAAACGTAAGTCGGGTCCATTAACGGAGCAAGCTCAACAATTTCGAACCCAATTACATTTGACTCGGCGCAGAGACGACGAATTATCGGAAAAACCTCTCGAGGCATCAGCCCACCAGGCTCGGGTGTTCCCGTTCCTGGTACGAATGCCGGGTCAAAGGTGTCGATGTCGAAAGATATATAGATATACTCCGGCCCGTCATTTGCCTCGGCAATGACGTCTTCCATAACAGCGTCCCAGCCGCGTTCTTCGATCTCAGCCATGGTATGATAGCGGAACCCATTCATACGCATCCACTCAAATGCTTTTTCGTCTGGATAATATCCGCGCAACGCGACTTGAATAAAGTTTTTACCCTCGACCAAGTCTTCTTCGATCAACCTGAAAACAGGCATGCCATGATTGATCAGGTGTCCAAAGCCATATTTTCCGGCATCGTAATGTGCATCGAAATGAACGACACCCACATTACCCTTTCCATAAACGTCCGTCATCGCAGCAACATTTGGGTACATCAATGAATGATCGCCACCAACGATAAAGGGTATCACATGGCTACCGTCAGCGTGTTTCACCGCTGCTGCTTGGCCGACAAAAGAACGGACCGCATGAATTGTTCGCTCAGTGCTCATCATGTCATTGGGGGCATTTCCGTAATCGACGACTGTCATGTCTTGCAACGGATCAACCATGACGTGCATATGCGGCTGCCGCGCCCCATAGCCGAGATACATTGAGGAGTTACGAACCGCATTCGGACCGCGCGACGCCCCGCGTGCGCCGGTCCCCATGTCGGTAAAGGCACCCATGATGGCGACGTCGACTTCAGCAGCGGCCAGATCGCCAGGCGTGAATGCTAACGGTTGGTGTAAAAACGTTGGGAGTTGCATATAGCCCTGACCAGGGAAACGCTGAGGGTCAACAATACCGGGTTCTCGTCCTTCACGCTCTCCTTCAAAACTCGGCAAAGGCATGCGCCATGCATTATAAGTTGGATCTTCAGTGTCCAAGGGGATCACGGGTTGTTCACCCTCACGGATCGGTGCCTGGGTACCTTCAAATTCATGGCCATAAAATTGAGCGTTCGCGGTACCAGCAAAAACAACGGACAGGATGGCGAGGCCGGAATGGAGCCCATGAAACATCTGAAGTCCCTCCTCAAATTTTTTGCAGAACCAATACTATTGTCGAAATCGTGGTTTAAAGCAAGTTTCTACGCATTTGACGCAATGGTATCTTAACGCTGAATCCTAGGACGTGTTGTTAGTCCGTTTTTGTTTCAGCTTATCCGGAATTCGCTCTGTAAACTGACGGCTTTGTCAGCAAGCCGGTCGTAGCCAAGATTTGGGAGAGCGACCGCTTTCGGTGAGAGCGGTCGTTCCTGGTCGAAAGTTCGAGTTTTCTGGGTTGAACGTCCGCTCAAAGCTGCTAATCGGTCATCTGAGTAAGTCCGTCAGGTGACTGCGTTGAGCCCAAACGCACCAATGCTGCGCGATGCCCCAATTACAGCAATGCGCAGAAAGCGGACTTTGCAAAGCGCAGCAAACTGCTCAAACCGGGCATTCCTTCCAATAGTAGCGTATGCGACTATGAGCAGGAAGCAGACTTCACGGTTGCGCTCCGACAACTTGGGTCCTGATGAAGCTTTTTCTGTATCGTTTGATTGATCTTTCTTGATCGATAGGATGGGCTAACCTTCAAAACAGTTCTGAGGTCCCAAATGTACAGGTATGTTCTGACAACAATGGCTTTGTGTTGTGCAAGCGTTCTTCATGCCGCTGGTATGGAACGGTGGGGTGAATCCGGGGACTGGACAATCCTGATTGATCCCGAAAAGGGCAACGGCTGTCTTGCGTGGAAGCCCTTTGAAAACGACATGACCGTTGAAATCGGCGCGGCACCCAATCAGGCCGGCGGCTTCTTTGCCGCCTTTTATCCAGCATGGGTGCAGATTGAGGACGGTGCGACGGGTATCGTGAAGTTCGACTTTGGTGATGCCCAATTCGAAGGCGAAGCGGTTGGTGTCTTCAAGAATGGTGTCCCCGGAGGCTATGCCTTTTTCGACAACCCTGCGTTTGTAACCGAGTTTGGAAAACGCCAGAGTGTCACAATTATTGGTGAAAGTGGGGCCGACGTTGAACTCGATCTCAGCGGGTCTGCAAAAGCCATTGAAGCCGTTCTGGCGTGTCAGGCCGAACAGCCGGAACCACTGAAAAACTAGGTAACCCTGACTATTGCAATTGATTGATGTCTGGCACGCAGGTTTGCCTGTCGGCAGGCATAGCATCAGCGCCTTCTGGAGCCTTGTTTCTGGACCCGCCCACATCCAGCTTGAACTTTGGCGACGAAAGCTGGCCAGTCACATCAAAGGGCCAGGCGCTTCGAGATAGGGGTTTGCCAACGCGACGGGGCTCTACTCTGATCGCTATGCTATCGTTCAGCCAGTCCACTTGTCCCCTGGCCACCAATTGAACCGATCCCGTTTCAATGACAATGGAGTTTGAACTGACTTGCCCGGCTTGGATATCAACCGGGGCAACCAAGCACGTGATGTCGGTATAGCCTTGTCTGAACTCTTCTGAAAAGAGCCAGGGGAAAATACCTAGCCCGGCCAACTCCAGTAGACTGGTACTAATGTAACCCTGCGACATCGACAAAGACGCTTTGCCGCGCATGGAGTTGATGAAGGCCTTGCCCGAGGTGGTAATGCCAGAGACGTTGAACTCCGCGCTCAAACGTCCATAGGCCTCAATACCAATACCCAACTCATCAAGGATCTCACCGAATTCCCATCCCGAGGTCGATCCCGACAAGGAAAACCAATCGGGTGAGTCAATCAGATCCATGACCGCCCGAAAGCTGAAGTTTCCGCCGCCATAGGCCATTTGAAGAGGACCAAAATCCACTGTTCCGTCTTTTGCAGACAACTGGCTTGAAACAGACGTTACACCTTGTTGGCCCACAATCTCCTTGAAGTCGATCTGCACCTCGACATCAGCCTCTTTCAGTACACGTTGCACATCCAGAAGATCGGCAGGTTTCCCTTTCTCCTTTGGCAACACCAGGGGCTGAACGTCTGTCTCCTTCGGCAGAACCAAGGGCTGAACTTCGGCGTCAGGTTCTTTTGAGGCCTCGCCCACCAAGCTTTTCAGTTGGTCCAACACGGCAGTCAGGTTCTTCAGGTCGTTGAGATCGAGCCTTTCGCTCGTGATGTTGCCCCGAACAACAGTAGCACCCTCGGGGAAATTTGCGTCCAAAGCCGCAAGAAGCTGCGAAGACCCGGCTTCGAACTGGATTGCGGCATCAAAGTCCTCGCCCTGTTTGGAGGTTTCAGCCTCGATAGCCAGTGCTCCGATCTCGACAGGTTGCAAGTTGAGCGCGGTCAGAAACTCGGCGCTGTCGTCGACGTCCAATTCCACGTCGAAATCGAGACCAGCCAGCCCTTTGAGCTCGTTGACAGATAGTGCGAGATCGAGCGCCCAGAGATCGGTGCCGTAGGTGGTCGCGTTAAACCTGTTGAGTGAAACCGGCCCACCCGCATTGGATATGTTGAAATCGGCTTTGATGCCGCCGAACTGGTCGACATAGCCTTCATCGAGGTCGGGCAAAATCAACTTGGCGGGCCCGTCGAGCTCACCATCGAAAGTTACGTCCTGAAGCTGAAGCAGATCGAGGATATCACCTTCGGCTTTCAGGATCGGTTCCTCAATTGGCCCAGCTTGCAGCGCGATGCCCAGCATGGCGAGCCGGCCGTCTGGCATGCGGCGAATACTTTCGATTGAGGCTGGGCCGATTACGTCCAGCCCCTGGTCAAATGCATTGGTTTGGAACTGCAACTTTTCAAATTCGAAGGAAGCCAGGGATCCGACCATATGCATTTCAAGACCCGTAAATTTAAGTTCCTGGATACTCTTTGCTGCTTGAGGCGGTTGTCCTTCGGGATGAAGCCGCGCGTTGAAAAGCAGATCAACGCCCTGAGCGGTGTAAAGGTCATCTATTGCGCCCTCAGCTTCGAGTATCTGCCCATCTTCCAGGCTTACGGTGGTTGTAAACGCCTCGATCTTCAGAGCGTCCTGAGATACGAGTTCTGCTTGCAACTGACCATTGCCTTCCAGAACGCGTTCCAGCCCGATGACGTCTAGAAAATCACCGAATTCACCTGTGTCCATTTCCAAGACAGCCCGATAGCCACCCCCTTCGTCTTCCGAGAACGGCTCGCCATCGTAGCTTACGGTCATTTCGCCAAAACTGGCTCGCGTCGTAAATGGCGCGTCATGGGGGTAATCGCCTTCGATTTCGAAACCCTGACCGTTGACGGAGCCGGAACCGGAGACCTTCGTTCTTTGTCCATTATCCACTTGTTCGAGCGCGAGTGACTGAAGGTCAAACTCAAACGCAAAACCTGAAACTTGATTGTCTATCCTTAGCCCGATTGACGTGAAACTGACGTTCTTGTCGCTCAAGAAGTTCAGGATCCCACTGCTTTCGGTGTCGCTCTCATTGATACTATCAGCTTTAGCGACGTCTTTTTGATCATCCGCTGATACAGTTTTCTCGGACACGGGCTTGGGCGTTGGCCTGTCTTTTCGCCAGCTTGTTGTGCCGTCTTCGGCTGTAAGAATATTTGCTTGGAGGCCTTCCACGACGAGATTGTCAAAGTGCAGGCGTCCGTTGGTCAAAGCGGCAATGTCCAGCTCCAGTTCCAGCAGGTTCAATTCCACAAGAGCTGAATCCGGCATTGTCTGGCTCGGGATGACCACCCCACCGACGTAGATGTGACTAATGCGTCCAAGCGCGACGCTTACATCATTGTTGACCAAAAGGGGCCGACCAATTTGTTCCGAAAGAACTCTTTCTACAAGGCCGCGCCGCATGTCCGAGAACATCGGAGCGGCAAGCAACAACCAGACAAAAGCGACAGTTGTGAAAGCGAGAATTGCGACAAGCCAAATTATTCTAATTAGCCAAACCCTCATGCGCTCCCCTATCGTCGCTTTCGCCGTTCAATCTTTCACGAGCAGATATTCAGCCCACCAAACTGAACGCTCGTTGTGAACCATATTCTGGTCAATTGGGCTGTGTCACTAATCGTCTTCGGTAGCCCCTCCAGTCGCCTTGATCCTTCCCATCAATACACGTTCCCTATTGGTCGAAACCTTTTCGGAAGTCTGGATTGGTCCAAAAGTCTGAACGTCATCGACCTCTAAAGGGTCTTGTCAGAAGAACTTGGCTTGAGCAGGGCAAGCTGACACGCACCGCCGCTCTTAACGAGTGGCGCGAACTTGGCGCGGGATAAAGGACAGCCTCACTGGCCTAACAGAGACGAGTTCGAATTCGTCTGACAGCACCCTGATGCCACCCCGACATCTGAAGTCGGTTTGTGCGAGCATTGTATTCCCAGCATGGGTCTTGGGTCGGAAAACGCACGGTGGAGCAATGGTACGAGCTTGAACTTAGCGCTGATCAAATCCTTTCAAATGTAAACAAGGAGATTACCAGAAAGGGCGATAAAGCAATAATATCTTGGCAGTATTTTGATCGAGTCTTTCTAAGTTTCGCTGAACAAAAAGTTACCGTGCATGGAGCTTCCAGTCGGCAACCAATACGCGCTTATGAAATTGAAACATCGGGAAGTGAGGGAAACTACTGCTTGCCTTAAGCTCGTTGCAAAATGTTCTATCAAAACAGATGATCGTGAGTACTTTACAAAGTGACTCGCAGCCCGTCGTTAGATATCGTTTTAAGGATAATCCCGCGTCAAAACCACTGCGTATTATAGGAATAGCTAGATGGGTGTCGACAACACTTGGTTACGGCATTTTGCCCAAATGCTCGCGGAGCGTATGGAAGATACAAGTGAATTTGAGGAAGTCTTAAAAGACGCGGGTTTGACGCGAGGCGACTTGAAAGAAACCACCCGCGAGATTGACCCAATCAAGGAAGGTCAATTTATTCGCTTGGCTTGTGATCAGTTAAAAGACCGAGCCTTCGCAACAATAGCCGGTTTGGCATTTAACAAGCCTCGCGACATAGTTTGGTATATCTCAAAGTATTCACAGAACCTCAAAGAAGCTATTGTAAATGCTTCACTTTACGGTGCTTTAGTTGATGAAAGCATTGAATACAGTCTTGTCGAGTCAGGAAACCACGCTTCGCTGAGTATGCAAATTATCAACGGCGAGCTCAGCAGGTATCATAGACGTACCGAGTTTCTATTGTTCTCGACGATTTCATTGATGCGCATTGTTACGAATACTCAACTTCACCCCCTGGAAGTTCGGTTCAAACATTCTGTTAAGTCTTCAGCATCCGCAATGAAAAAGGCGGCGGGCTGCACGATATCTTATGGTTCCGAAGGAAATGAAATCATCCTATCGCATGCGTCGCTAGACCTCCCAATCCCAAGCTATGACCCGGCACTCAGAAACCATCTGATGGACTACGGAAATAACCTATTGAGCGCACGTGTCGAGCATTCACCTGGGATAAGCAGTAAGGTTGAAGTCCAGATACTAAACAAGCTCCCGGGGCGAATTTTGACCGCGCAGGAGGTTGCGACAAACCTTGGGCTCAGTACGCGTTCGCTCTCGCGACGCCTCAGTGAGGAAGGCCTGAGTTTTCGTGATATTGTGAAAAACATCAGGTGCGATCTTGCGAAGACCTATCTCAAGGACGGGTTCGGTATCGGAGAAGTTGCATTCTACCTGGATTTTGCCGACCAGCCCGCATTCTCCACTGCATTTAAGCGTTGGACAGGTTTAACACCGCGTGAATTTCAAAGCCAAAGCTGAGCCTACCCACACCTGACTTCAGCGTGGACTGTTTAACCTCACCTGAGATACGCCGCGGCAATATTAGTGCGCTACAGAAGAAATTTGGGTGACTACGCAATCTGCAATCCGAGGCGCTTTCCACAACACAAGCTCGGTTGGCTCACCTTCATCAAGAACAATTGCGACCGCACTTTTTGGGACTCTGGTTTCAAGAATGATCTGAGTTTTGGCTGACAATCCATGACATCCAATTGCATAGTCCACTGCTAAACCAAAGTTTGTGGTCCAAGACAATCCAACTTCTTTTCCCAAACTTTGGCCGCGATAAACGGAGATTTCTTTGGGCAGCAGGAGCCACTCTGTCGTTGGAATCCAACGCGACTTCCGTTTTTCTACACCCATTGCGTGAACAAACATGGTGTGGTCAATTTTTTCGAACCCACCCCATAATCCCCGTAATAAAGGCCAGAAATCTGCGCTCGAGATTTCATTCTCCAGCAGCATTTCGACAACTGCATCTGCCCGTTGATCGGCTTCGTAATGCCTGTTCAAGTGCATGTTGATTACTTCGACTGCACTGAGTGCTTCGGTCTTCATGACTGACGCTCCAATTCTATCTCTGTAACTTGCAAAGCATCTTGTTTGGTGTGTCATTCAATATTGGGTGGGATTTTCTTTTCACTCATTCGAACTTCAGCCAAAGGCTTTCTTTTTTCAGCCAAAGGGAGGCGATACTGTTCAAATTCATGAGTGACCTAGGTTTGGCTGCAGTAGTTTCTTTCCAACGGTGACTTTGGATTATGGCCAGATATTCTTTGCTTGCAGTACTAAAAGCTGAGACCAAGACCTATAGAAAACCCGTCAAAATTTTCTGCCACCACACCGTTCAGCATTATTCGCCCAGCTTTAACCACAGGGACACCAATTCGACTTGTGTCAAACTCGACACCAACGCCTGCGGTTGCCAGCCAATCCGTATCTAGAACGTCAGCGGCATCTCCGTGGTAATACACCAAGCCTGCATCCAGCACGAGCTGGGTCGGCAGATTGAAGAATTTCATATTCTTCAACGGATAGCGATGGCGCAAAAAAAAAGTCGTCTGGTTGGAATTTGCCTTGGCGTCCCCAGCTTGAGGTTCATCAATTGGGTGAAACTCAAGGAATGTTTGGCGCAATCGGTATTCAGCCTGCCAGGGACCATATTTGGCTTCCCGATAGACTCCGACAGACGCTCCGACGCCTAGTGCATTCAAATCGCCATCAATTGGTTTAGTTGATCCTGAACTGACAGGAAAAATTGGGAAGTCTATGATCGACGCGTCTGCCGTAACATGGCCGAGCGACAAATGCCCGACAGGACGAACATGCCAGTCATTGCCCAAAGGAAACTCCCAGCCTATTCCAAGGGTGGCCGCAACGCTCGCCCAAGTAACGTCCACGTCAACGCCGGGTGTGATTTCGGGGAAGAAAACAACCGGATTATATACCTGGTATGCCACCAGCCCTTCAAGATAGAGACCGTTTCCAAATGGATGAAAGCCACCCCGAAGCTGCGTTGACCGCAGACTGTTTGTGTCACCTGATGCCCGTAAAAAAGAAAAGGAAGAAAGCGTTTCGTTTGGCGTCGCCGCGATACTTAATACTGACAATGCTGCGCGTGCGGCCGCCTCTGAGGCATCCGGATCAAGGGTTTGTGCCGTCGACGTTGAAGTAAACACCAATATCCAAATAACCGAGCAAGCCTGATGCAGTTTCGTTTTTGCGTTAGTGAACGGGTGGCCCATGAAGAGTTAACTTTTCTTTTACTAGAACGCGTAAGCTAACGATAAAAGAGCCGCGAAGCCTTCGGTGGTATTCCGATTGTCAAATTCTTTTCCCAACCTCAGAGCGATTTGAGCGCCGGGTAGTGTCTTAGGCTTCCAGACACCTTCTGCACCGATCAGGTTTATTTCGTACTTTGCAGGATCGCCTCCGGATGTTCCATTTTGTCTTGAAACCTGAAATGAACGGGCCGCCAAAAGTCCCAGATTGAAGCCCTGTGCGACTGCTTTTCCGAAAGCAAATTCCAAAGACAGAACATCGCCGGGCCGTATGTCTGTCGTTTCCTGACGCCCAAATTTCTCGTACCTAGCTTGGAACGTTGCCGCCCAAGGCAGTCTTGCATCCTGCTTCCAAGTTGTACCGGCGAACAGCATATGGCTCCACAAACCTTTGCCGGTGTTCGTAGTTCCTCCTGCTTCAAATTCCCCAGTTGGCGCCCAGAATGTATACGACGCTTGGAAATGCCAGTTCCTTTGATGCCAACCTAGGGCGATAGGCGTCACAACAGTGTCTCCAAGATGATATCCCTGACCCAATCCCGGTTCAGGCCTTAGAACTTGATCTCTGTATGTAAAGACTGCACCCGCAGAATAGTCGGCACCCAAAAGTTTTACGTCACGAAAAACGTAGCGGAAGGTCAGCCGAGCAGCGTTTACAGTCGATGTAGGTGCTCCTATATCATTTCCGCTGTCATCGACGTACGATTGGATATTGTAGTTAATCCATCCGTTTTCGATTACTCTAGTGCCTTGAGGAGGTAGAATAGCAGAGGTTTGCCCTAGGCCAGCCCCCAGCCCATAGTTACCCGCGATAGGAAACTGAGCGGCTGTGGTGCCGCCTGTTAGAGCGGCAATCAAGAACGTCAGCACTCGCAATATCACTGAAAAGCCTTCCGGTAACCTTACAAACATTTAGTTCTCCTTTTGAATTAACGCATTGGCGGGTTGCCAGTCTTAGTAAGTGCCGGAAGAGCTTGCGTTGTCTTGATAGCCGAGCACCGCACACGAGCTTCTGGGTGTTCAGCAAACGCTTTTACCAAGTCGATACAACTGCATTCTTTACCAAAAGATCTCCCTTGGGGCGAAGTCTTTCAAATGCAACATCCCGTTTGTGAACGGAAAGATAGACATCAGACCAAACCAGTGCCAGTGAGAAAGAACTTGATTGCGTCAGCCACGAATGCCAGTCCCAAGACACCGAACAATAGCGGGACAAACCATGATGCAGTGGCACTTATGAACTGATTTAGCGCTTTCAATTTTTCCACGACCGACTTTCCCATTAGGGCATATCCAAGCGGGATAAGCATAAACGGAAGTGCATAAAATAGGTTGTAGACCAACAAGCCCAAGGGTTTAGACGCTACATTGAACCGGAACATCTCGTTGATGAAACCGAAATACGGTACAGCAAACGGCATACCTACAACACAGAGTGTTGCCCCCATCATGAAAGATGGAAGCACACCTTCTTTATGCTGGTTAACCTCAGATCTGGCAGACTGTTTTTCCATTTCGGCACTTGTGCTGACCCTTACAGCGAGGGCAAGCAAGACTAACCCGAGAACAAAACCAATGATGAAATTGATACGTGTCGGGTCCACGAAACCTTTTACAACAAAATCCACCACTGGAGTCAGAAGTTCCGCAAGCCCGTAGACGATCAAAATACCCATCACAAAGTATGCAAACGTATGACCTAAGATAAGTGCGAAGCTATTTGCAATTGGTCGGTTTCCGGTAAGAGCAAGCGCAGTTGCGGCGAGTAGAACAGGGCTAATTACGTCAACCAACAAAATAGGTATCCCGACAACCCAAATGTCACCCATCAACAGCCACTTACACTCATTTACACTGTATTCCAGATGACTGCCCAAGCCCCAGCTCAAGACTCATCGAAAATTCCTCGAGGCACCAAAACGCACGGGTATGAAGCGTTTCTCGTGGGTCAAAACTCTTGCCGATTCTACCCCTAGCTCGCAACATTCCTACAGCTTTCGAATACGTCATGAGAAACCAGACAAGTTAAAGCAACTTCAAGGCTTAAATGAAACCTTAGACACCCCACCAAAGACCTCTGACAGCGTTTCACCAGCTTGAGATTGAGAAATGACCAAGAGCTCGTTTTCTAACATTGAATCAAAGTCGAGATCGTGCCGCCAACCTGAATATAGAACGTTTACTGTTGTAGTAACGTCGTAGTCCGAGATCGTTTTGAGCTCAGCGGCAGTAAAAATTTCGGGTGCCCGATCTCCACTGTGAAAGCGAATGGCCGCAACTTCGATTGCAAGCAGGACAGTGAGTTTTTCACCCTGCTCTAAATTGGCAGAAATCGACGGCGCTATTTCCTGGGCGAGCCTGTCCAGGGACTTAACAGACCACGCATGATACGAAACGCCGGGTCTTTTGATATATGGTCTCGCTTGAACAAGACCCGACGTACGCGCTTCCAAGTCGGCAGTGAACGCCGCCTTCGCTTCTGGGTGGCGCTCAAAAAGCATAGCCCATTGGATTGGGTTGCCGCACGCAATTCCCTGTCCCGCCAAAGCAACCGTCAATCCCGTTGCAATTACTACTCTTTGAAGGGACTTCATGGCAGTTCTCCATTTTAGAGTGGATGCCTAGATCCATGGACCAGTCACTGCTTGGTGTGATCCCAAGTCACTTGACCATCCATAATAGTGTAAAGAATTTCGACTTCAGAAATATCGTTCGGATCAATCTCGTAGAGGTTTTCACTAATGACCACGAGGTCCGCCTTTTTGCCAACTTCCAAGCTGCCGATCTCGTCGCCCATACCCATACCACGCGCTGCATTTATCGTATGGGCGTTGAGCGCTTGATCGACGGTCAGTCGTGCTTCTTCGCCGCCGAGTGGGGGGACATCCTTGCGTCCGTCAAGCTGTCGGAGAACAGCCGCTTCGATTGCTGACAGTGGCCGATATTCCGAAAGATATCCGGAGACAGGCCAGTCAGAGCCCAGCGAAAAAGAGCCGCCCGCGGCTATGACGCTTACTGCTGGGTATGCGTTGTCCCGTCGTTCCTCGCCCACGCGGGCCAGCGCGATGGATTGCATCAGTGGATCCAAGCTCATCCAAGCGCCTGTCGAGTCGTATGTGACCCCTAACTCGCCGAAACGGGCATAGTCATCTGGATGAACATACGTGCCGTGTGTGATCTTGTGGCTGCGTTCGCGCAGTGGGTTGACCTGGATAGCAGTCTCCACGGCATCAAGAAGCTTTCGCACCGCAAGGTCGCCGAAACAATGGCAAGTCACGTCAATCCCCGCGGCGTCCGCGCGCACCACTGCATCTTCTAGAACGTCGTAGGGAATGATGGGTTCTGGGACCCTGTCCGGTTCATCGACATAAGGATCGAGCATAAGCGCGGTCCACTTGTCGTCACCACCATCGAGGTTAATCTTGAGGTAATTTGCCCGTACGAGGTTGGAGTTGTAGTTCTCGCGCAACTCCATCGTGCCTGGCAATGGGTCAATCGTACCGTCATTCCAGTAATAAGACCCAATGACGCGAATTGGCAGTTTTTCCTCTTGTTCAAAGGCCTGCAACATCTGGAAGCCTTCGTCCTGCCCAAGACCTTGAATACCGTGGTCATGAACGGTTGTGATGCCTGATGCCGCAAAACGGCCCATCCACATTTCTACACCTTTGGCAATAAATGCCGGATCAATATCGAGAAGCGCGGACAGAACTTGCAACTGAGCCGGGACCTCGACGATCCAGCCTGTGGGATTACCCTCATCGTCACGTTCAAAGAATGCATAACCTGGAACAGTGTCGGGCGTATCCTTATTGACCCCGGCCATTTCAAGAGCTTTAGAGTTGACCCAAGCTGCATGTCCGTCAATTGCCCAGAAAAACATAGGCCGCTCGGATTCAATTTCGTCCAGCATCGCAGCTGTTGGGTTGCCATCCGTCCAAGGATTAAATCGAACCCCAAAGCCAAGGATCAGATCATCGTCATTGTTCTCGACCTCGTTTCGGATACGCGCGAACAATTCATCCTTATCGTCTGTCTGTAGATCAACGCCCAACATGATGAGCCCACCCGCGGCAGCGTGTATATGACCATCCACGAACCCTGGTAGCACCATAGCCCCGCCTAGGTCGATAACTTCCGTTCCTAGCCCAATGACATTTGGAAGACCGTCGGCGCTTCCAACATACACGATTTCACCATCTTCAATACCAATGGCTTGAGCGACAGATCCTGCTTCGTCCATAGTGTGGATCTGACCAATGATTAGAGCATAATCCGCAGTTGGGTTCTCTCGACCGGTTTGCGCGTGTGAAGCGGCGGCGAAAGTGGCCAAAAAACTTATTGCTATCATCGTCTGTTTCACAATGCACACTCCTAACACAGCAAGTCTCATAGATCATGAAATATAATATCTGCATGTCAAATAAATTTGGTTGGTGTTTCGGAAGTTGAGCTCCGTGCAAACAGATCGTATGAACCACGTGTACCGAAACACAAATGCCGAGCAGCGCAGAAATTTTGATGAGGGAGTTAAGAAAAGCGGCATTGAGAGTTTACCCCCCAATTCGGCGTATTTTGAGAAATGGCAACCTGTCCCAAGATGCGTGATAGTCTAGAACGTCTTGGACAAATTGCAGCACCAAATGTCCCGATTTTCAAGAGGTTGCTGACTGTATGCTACAGTAGGACTACAGTAGGACACCTGCTGTTTTCACTCGCTCTTTCCCACTTCTGTTTGGTGAAAACTGAAACAGGAGCGAAAGATGTCTCAATTCGAACTTCTGGAAATCTTGAGGGATCAATATCCTTCGACCACCGCAGCCGTACATAACCTTGTACAAAAGGCTTCAGAACTTAGGCTGGCCCGCGAAAATCGAGTCTGGATTGACTTTCACGGGTCCAACAAAGCAACGGTCGCGTTTGAAAACGCAATGTGGGAAGCCTTACTTTGTGCAGCTCGCGAGACCGGAGAAACGAGCGCAGAACGTCTCTTAAAGTTCATGGCAAATTTCTTAGCACAGTTTGCACTGGCTTGCCCTCGGTGGAACAACACTTTGCCCGAAGTTGCGGACCACTTGTTCAATGCCACTGAGCGAGAAGATTCCTTGCTAGTTGACGCTGTTGATCAAGTTAGCGGCGAGCAATTGGTAGTAAGAAGAATAGGCAGAGCGAGGCTTGAAAAACATTCAGGCATTATCTCCAAGAACTCTGGGTAACTAAACTAAAGCAGAACAAAGCAGTAATCGTCCGGCGCAAACTCTCACAAAATGCAGCTTCGGCTTGTCGGGCGATTTCAATCCAATAGGTACAGGTTGTGATGCAAAATAGCCGAGTCACCGACTGAATCCGTCGAGGTGGCTTATTTGTGATACCCAGATCTCGCGCGTTCAAACCTAGACAGCAAATGTGTTACTGCGATAGCTATAACCCAAATCAAGAATGAGCCAAATTTTTCAGCAGCAGCAATTGGCAATACGAGAAATCCGAACAGAACGGATACTAAATCCTGAGCCTGCCATCCATCCGCAAGTAAATCCGGTAGCAACCCGATTAGGCTTCCGCAGGCACCTGTCACCAAAGCGGCCAATAGTCCTCCTGTAACGGCCCAAATCCATCCGCCCAGGCCAGGTCGCCCGAACATGGAAGCGAGCAAGTAGCCCATAACCGCACCGCCCAGCATCATCGCGATAACGTAACGAGCAACAAGTCCCAAGTTCTCCCTAACCCAGTCATCTTGCAAACCATCAGGAAAATCGCGTGAAAAAAACGTGAGAAATAAGCCAGCACCGATCAAAGCCATCATGATTGTAGATGTCAGCCTTGGAGCCTTTTCATTTGAACCAGAGTTCGGCATTTGGTTTTTCCAGTTTGAAGGCCATCAACAAGTTGCTACCACTCTCAAAGTGGGCAAACAATTACCAGGTTGTTTTTCAGCTTTCTTGTGAATTCGCGTCCGACCACGCACCATGCTTCTTTTGACGGTTCAACCTGTCGTACGAAGTTGAGCAAAAAGAGATTTTGTTAACTCAAACGGTGATCTGCTCACTTTCTATCAATCGTTTGAAACCCAAAGCACGCCTTGAATCTCGTGCCCCAATCTCCGATTTGGGAGGCTTCCACATTTGAGGAATTGGCTGATCTTTTTCCGCCGGCGTCTTGCAAAATCAAACCCAGCGCGAGTTAACTGTCAGAAGTGGCCTTATCTTTGGCGTATACGTGAACATCCATCTGCGGAAACGCGATGGAGATGCCTTCATTTTGCAAGCGGGTCTTTCCAATCTCCGTAAGGTCCCACATCACATCCCAATAATCATCGGTGCGCACCCAAGGTCTACAGTAGACGTTCACGGATGACGGACCCAATTCGCCGACAAATATCCTCGTTTCCGGGCTTTTCAGGCATCGTTTGTCTGCTTGAACCATCTCAGCAAGCGTTGCCTTGGCGCGCTCAATATTGTCTGAGTATCCAATTCCGAAAACAAGATCGACACGCCTTACTCGGTACTTAGTAAGGTTCTCCATTGATCCTTGCCATATAGATTGGTTTGGGATTTGTACCAGACGGTTGTCGAAAGTTCTTAGCTTTGTTGAAATCACGTTTACGTCTATGACTGTCCCAATGATTTGATTTATAGATATAATGTCGCCTTTTGAGTAAGGATTTGTTGTTTGAAGCAGAAGTCCGCCAATCACACTTTGAAACAAGTTTTGTAGCATGAATGCCAAAAGGAACCCAAGTCCACCGATAATTGCTGTTGTGACGCCTAGGTTTACGCCAAGCCCCCACAAGGCGACAAACAAACCTATTACAAGAATGCCCCAGCGGAGAACGTTCGGAAAAACCACAGCGGCGATCTCGTTTTCATCGTTTCGGACGCGCAACCACCTGCCAGACACCTTTTTCAGGATCCCTCCGATAAGAAAAGCAGCCGCCATAACTATTATGGCCTGGATAACCCCGCTTAGCGCTCTTACCCCACCCCTGCCTGAAAAAATCCAGTCTTTTGAAAGGTGAAAAATCGCCGGCCATTGGTATGAAAGCAAAAGCTCCGTTACAAAACCTTTGATATACGCTTGGTGTTTTTTCAGATCCTCTTCAGATCCGCCTTTGCGCTCCAACGCGTTAACTACAACCAAATAGTTCTGAAAGTCACCGATGTTTTGGCGGTTTATAGCCTTAATTTGATCAACGAGCTCGGGAACTTGTTCATCCGCCACTTTTTCCAACTGGGTTAAGCCTTCGGCAATTCTCGCGAGGTTGTCTTGAACTCTGCGCTGCCAGATATCTGCTATTTTTTTCAGATCTTCTGCGCCTAACGCAACGACATGCCGCGAGAGGACGTCTTCGTCTACGTTCGCCTCGCTCGCAACAGCAATTGAGTTTTGATACGGATCCGGGTGAGCAACTTGTTGCGCCTTGGCAATACCGAAAAACAGCGAAAAAAAATACAAGGCAGACAATGCCGCAATTTTAGTAAAAATAGAGGTGGGAGTAAGGTTCTTGAGTTGGAAATGAAGCATAGATCTACCCACTTAAATTCTAACGATGTTGGCACAAAATACCGCGACTGTTACAATCGTTACTAAAAATTTCATCCTCGACAAAGCTACGCGGATTTTACATCTCAACAGAACGCAGGCCTTCAGTGCCCTTCCGCAGCATTTCAACAACGCCAGACGCGTATGGGAGATCGTCAAGATACTCGTCGAGCGAAAACCGATTAGTAGGGAAGTCCGATAATGCGTTCTTTGCCAGTTTTACCTCACCCGCCATGCCGTGAATAGCGGCGATCAACAACCAGTCGCTTGCGTGTTCGCGAGCATCAATCCGCCGCACTTTTTCTGAGGCCTTTGCGTAGTCTCCTTCCTGAACATCCTCTAAGCAAAGCGTGAGATTTGTCCAGATTGGCAACAAAGGATTGATTTCCAAAGCCTGCCTTACCAGTTCCGCACCGAGCTTAGTATCACTTACCAGCGCAATCCAAGCGCCAGCCAATGCGACCAGTAAAGAACTGTTAGGATTGGCCTGAATTGCAGCCTCAATCAAACGATTGAAACTTTGGATGTCTCTGGCCAGCAACGCATATATCGCAGCCGCAAATAGAGCCTCCTGACATTGAGGGTCCAGATTCACTGCTTTTTCGGCATGAATTTGCCCATGTCTCATCGCGTCGCTCAGGCGTTTTTGGCCTAAGGCCACTTGCTCTACATATCCTAACGCTAAAAGCGCGTGGGCTAGCCCGCTGGTATCATTGTCCTGAATGGCAGTGCGTGCTAGGTTCATCATTTGCTGTAAGCTGCCCAACCTGGATGTGCGCAGGTGTGCTTGGAAGGCTAGCAAAGCCAGATATGCGCCTTTCCCGGATGTTGCGCGACTTGTGAAATGCACAGCGGCATCCGTGGCGACAACTCCGTAAGCATCGGCTATTTTCACCGCGCATTTCTTTGCTACCTGTTCCTGAAAATCAAAACTGTCCGTGTTGTACGGATCAAAATCGCGCCGATCAGACCACAAAATTGATCCATCACTTGCTCTTTTGAGTTGCACAATCAGACGCAGGCTGGATTGGGCGTCCCTCACTGTACCATCCAGAATATAATCACAATGTGGTATGACTTGCGCCGAGGTTTCGTTCGAATGCGCGTCATCATACCCTGTAAAAACGCGGATATGGGCGAATCGCGCGAGCTCAAGCCCCAGTTCTTCGGGAAAACCTTCGCGAAAAAACTGGGCACGTATCGTGTCTGATCCGGAAAAGGCACAGATGCCCAAAACTGGCCACCCAACACCGTGTGCCAGCGATTGCTTTTGCGGTTTTTCTTTAGCAAAATTTACTTCAAATTGCGGGCGATATTGCCCCTTGGGGATAGCTATACAAACTGGGTCATTGGCCCCTGAAGTCAGATAAAAATAGTTCAGCGCTTTGCGTAATTTAACAGCCTCGATACGGACAATCGGATCCACATTGGGATCAAAGTCTGCACCTCGTCCAAAAACATCCATAGCCAGAGCGGTTCCCCTCAATTCATCGCCGCGCCCTTCAAGCTCACGGTGAACAAGGTGCTCAAGAAACAATTTGGTTCTCGCACTGCCCTCAAAATCTTTGGACGCGACAATGCGTTCCAGCTGCTTCAGGATATCCGCTTTTTCGACGTTTTCTGGCACGGCAATTCTCCTGCATCATCACGTCGTAAAGTTTGCCAATGTAAACTACTGTATAGCAACATGTAATTTCCTCCCGCCAATCCCACCGTATTCCTAACTGAAAGCCATCTTGGAAAATGGGTAAAACCGAAGGAGGCTTTTGATGACGCACAGATGGACAATTGCGGTGATTGTCACCCTTGCGGGGTTGGTAACGGCTGTTTCAAGCGTGTATTCCACGGACAGGTGGCAAGACAAACCAGTTCAAACACACTACGGTAGGCCTTTCCAAACCGAGCGTTTCAATTTCACTCGAACCACAGACAGGACTACTTCATTGAAGTTAGTCATACCTCCAGCGAAAGTTCAGAAAATCTCCGAGTGTCAGGTACCAGACCTTGGAGTTTTATGGCTACACCGACTGAGTAACCCTCAATATTGTCACCTTTCGCAACACGAGCCATAAGGCGCAACTCTTCAACCCAAGCGAAGTCATTTTTGGACAAGTCCAGCTCAATCCCGGCACCCGACTGGGCAAGTCAATCACAATCCAAAACGATTCCCTGATTGCCTGGGATATAGGAGGCAGACAATTCGCCAACCCAGCGCTCAGGCTGGGAAAAGGTCTTGTCAGAATGACTTGGCTTGAGCGGGGCAGGGGGTATGCGTAGCGTTTGGGAATGACCAAACCTGCCTCCTTCAAGTACTTCAAAACCAGCCCTGAGATCATCCGCCTTGCGGTGATGTTGTACATCCGATTTCCGCTCTCGCTTCGGAATGTCGAAGATCTGCTGCATGAGCGCGGGATCGATGTCAGCCATGAAACCGTCCGCTACTGGTGGAACAGGTTTGGCCCGATGTTTCCTTCCGAAATCAGGCGGAAGCGGGTGCAGCAGCTGCGCGCGTTCTCGAAATGGAAGTGGCACGTAGACGAAGTATTCGTGAAGGTGAACGGCAAACGCCACTATCTCTGGCGGGCCGTTGATCACGAAGGCGAGGTGCTGGAAGCGGTTGTCACGAAGCGCCGAAACAAAGCTGCAGCACTGAAAGTCCTCAAAAAATTGATGAAGCGGCACGGCAAAGCTGAAGAAGTAGTCACAGATCGCTTTGCATCCTACAAGGCGGCGCTCAGAGATTTGGGTGCTCTGGAAAAACAAAGGACGGGCAGGTGGCTCAACAACCGCGTTGAGAATTCGCACCTGCCGTTCCGACGAAGAGAACGCGCCATGCAACGGTTCAGGCGTATGCGAAGTTTGCAGAAATTCGCTTCCGTCCACTCCTCCGTCTACAACCATTTCAACCAGGAAAGATCGCTCGCCAGCAGAGACATCTTCAAGCTGACACGCAACGCCGCTCTTACCGAATGGCACGAACTTGGTGCGGGATAAAGGACAGCGTCACTGGCCTACCAGAGACGAGTTCGAATTCGTCTGACAGCACCGTGACGACTATTCTTTAGAGTTCTAAAAAATTTCATCCAGTTTGAAAAATAGAAAATTCATCACGCTAAACTCCTATAAAGTAAATTCTAAGAAACTGCCTTCAACGCAACCAACTGACACTGCTCGATTTATTTCTAACTTGCCCATCGTCAAATGAATAACCCAAGTTTGAAATATCACGAGAGTAAGCCCTTCTTACTACTTCATAACTAAAATCGTCGTAGTAAAACCGATAGTCTTTCCTCTTCGACCTTTTGCGGTTTCGTATGACTTTTCGCTTCACGCCGAGTTTTCCAACTACGAACTTTAAGTCTTCCTCGAATTGCTCGAAACGACCAATAAAGTCAGCGCAGTTCTCTCCGTTCTCATTACAAACATAATTCCACTGAGGGCGAAAATACCTTATGCCAAGCATTTGATCCTGGTGTTCGGAAAATGCGGATACAAAGCTGTTGAAGTCTTTGTGGCAGGCCACTTCGCTAATTTCTGGTCGACGCTGCAATACGTAGTGATAGGCCGATACAAAGCGGTCCCAAGGATTTCTGACAAACACAAAAGAAAAGTAGTCGTCAGAGTCTTGCTCTACGATCTTCTTCATTTGACTTATGGTAGAGGCACGCTCTCCCCGTGGATCAATGAGTGTTTTTTTGTAGGAAAAAATCCAATCATTTTTAAGCAATGTTGTAACCGTTGAACCACCCGTTTTGGGAATATGTGCGAAGATCGTTTTGTGCTTGGGATAAATTGGCATAGCACGCAAATCTCTATAGTGGTTCCGTAGCTACCTTATTGTTATCACAAAGTAATCTAACGTCAAAATGGATTTTTGCAAGTCACCTGCAATTGGATATCTCCGGGCCTGACATCGCTGCACTCATAATATACTGGTTATGAGCCATGACCCTAGTTCAAATGTCTTTGACCCCGAGAGAGATTTGAAGCGTGTCATACGATGAATCCCGTCTCCAGCAACCGTACTCATCGCATCATGCGTTCGCGACGACGGGCCGCCGATTTCCGAAATGCCCAGTCGCTGATTACCGTCAAAGGTAAAAGAGTTCGTTCTCCCAAACCGTCAATCACGACCATTTTTCCGGCCCTTTCCTGCGCGCGCACGATATTCTGACGGCTGATGTCCCCAACAAGGATCCGGCCATTCTCTAGGTCCGTCAACAATTCGTCCAGTTCCTTCATTAACGCCTTGCGCCGGGGGTCTTCTTTAGAAAACTGACGCAGTTCGTCCGAGACTGTTTTCGCAAGGTTCCCATCGGCTCCCGTCATTTTTTCAACGGCGATCGCGGGACCTTCCGATGTCTTAGCATAGCCATAGAATGCTGCCAATCGTTCGATTTCCGGGCACCCTCTGTTAAGAGCTGCAAGATATTCATTTGCCTCACGCTGCCATTGACGGAGGTTGCCATAGCGGATTGTCGAATACCGCTTGAAAAACCGGTCACGGGGCTTGTCGATCCGAACTTTCAGTAAAACCCCTTCGAAGTGCGGGTGATCGTAAATCTTGTAGTTTTGGCTTTCACGCAGCACCGTTCGGTTGCTCAGATCGATCATCACATGGACCCCTTAATTCGCGGCATGGATCATTCCTTTCGCCCGCGGCCTTTTTGCAATTCATAAATAGGTTCAGTACCAATGGTGTTGGAATCACTTTAGTTGATCATGATGATTGACGGCATACCACAGCGTTCGGGCGTTCCATCGAAGACAACTAAGCATCGGATCTGTTCCGAAGCAATGAACGCATGATACCCAGTGTTGTTCCGTATTTGTCGACAGTCTGCCTGAGATGGGTCGATGTGCCATTCACTTTGGTGTAAGCCTAACCAATTCGCCAAGACAGGTCGCATGCTCCAGTGCACCTTCGTGCTACATCAAAAATCGCAGACTAGAAACGCGGGTTGTGTTGTCCGCGCCTTGAAGTCAAGCTCGGTTAGGGCGAAGATAAGTCCTCTAAGAAGCACAGGAGTTGAGTTTTATCCGCGACAACACCGTGCTATCGCCATGTTACGACAATAATTTTTTCCTGCTGGCGTGTGTGGTTTTCTGTATACCGTGCTAAAGAAGGAGGTGTTTCGGCAGATCAATGCCAAGAGACAGTCTTAAGGGAGCAAGCTAAATTGTTGGATGCCCACAAAGTTTTTTCTAATAGATTGACAATAAAAAGAACCTGTTTTGCAGTAGGTATTCTGAGCTTGCAACTATTGCCCTTTGCTGCCGCGGCTGAAGAACACAGTGATCAAGCTTCCTTTGCTCAGGGCCCATATGTTGCCTTAGACCTCGCTGCAGCAAATGCGAAAGGAAACTCAGAGATTCCTATTCTGTCCGGAGGAACCGAAAGAGGTAGCTTCGACTCTGGGACCGGACGAGGTTTTAACGCTGCGATCGGATACAACGTTGTGAACGGGCGCTACTTGTATGGTGCAGAATTCCGATACTCTAATTTGGTCGATGTCTCAGAACGAAGCTCTTCTGGTAGAGAGAACAGGGAAGCCTTGGACCTTGCAGATGTTCGTGGTCGATTTGGTATCATTCAAGGTGATTTTCTGTACTACGGAGCTATTGGATGGTCTTGGTCTAGATTTCGCGTTCACCCCAGCAGGAAATTCGGCCCAAGAGAAAGCCTAACCTTGTTGGATGGTTTCAATATTGGGGTGGGCGTAGAGTACAACCTCTCGGACCGTTGGTTTTTAGGGGGTGAGTATTCATACCGAGATTTGAGTGGCAGGTTTGACGAGGCGAGCAATGATACAAGCATTGACCTAGGCTTGATTTCCGCCCGAGTAGGCTTTCGTTTCTAGGGTCAGGAATCATAACTAGCAAATGACGAGTGCCGCCAGCGCGATGGCAGAGAGGTAGACTTTCGGGCTCCTGTCGTGACAGTTTGCCAAACGGCGCTAGTCTTCCAGCCTGTCGAACATGGTCTCTAATCGGTTGCGGCGTTTGAAGCTGCGCTTGTCGTATTCTTCCGCTTTTTTTCGACCAGGTACAAGCGCAATCACAGAGCAGCAGCGTCAGCTAGCTTCGGGCGTTCATAGCAGATCCGTTACGCAGGAAACTACGAACGATTATGGCAGGGTCATCATACTGCTGTGTCCGCACCATCGCGTAATCATCTGCCATGGCGACCTGCAGTGAATCGTTAAACGGCGAAATAAGGAAACTCAGACTGCTCATGGAGGGCAGTTGGATTCTTCCTTACGCAAGACGCCCTGATGGCTGCGGCCAACGACAAACCAGCATTGATGATGAGGAATTCTGAACCAAACGCAACGGCAATAATCTTTCTACTTTCATTGTTCAATTTACCAATTCCCACTCGCAATATTCGTACGCAAAAACACCGCCGCTGTACTTGCGAAAACAACCGGTGCTGTTGGACAACGATTCCAGAATAAGTTCCGTGGGTGACAAAAGCTGTCATATTATTCGCAGTGTGAACCACTTTGACAGAAAAGCATCAATCAGACGATAGCTTTGTTAACAGCACTGTCGCTCAAGTAATCTGCTGGGCGCTACTTAAACCTGGGTCTGCTAACCTAGTTCCGATAATTTATCCTCGGCGTAGGTCCGCGCTTCACCAATATTTGTCCAGCAGCCATCTTTGGCTTCATCCTCAATAACAACCGAGACGGTTTCCAAATTTTTTGGAGATACGACATCTTCCAGCACCCGTGGGCCAGCCTTCGCGCTAGCAGGTATCGCAATAGCTGCCGCTAATGCAAATGGTATTATTTTAAGCATCGTTCTGTCCTTCAAATGTGTTGCCCAATATGTGGGGCCGCACCCTCAGAACTGCTTGTGAATAACCGCCATTTTTGTAGTTGGATTGTGTTTTCTTAGTAGAAAATAAAAACCCGCGCTGCCAATTTTAAAGGGGACGCGGCAACGCGGGCTGTCTGCGGTAGCAATAAATGACTTAGGGCGCGTAGACCGGAAAAAAGTCCACATTGCCGGGGGGCTGAAAAGGTTGCTGTTCAGCCCCACTTGTGGGGTTCTTCGGAAGCAAAACTTCCCGGCTTCACTTGTGAAAACAAGAAAGTCCACGTTTCGTAAACAATCATTGTACATTGCTTCTTATATGGAAACAAAATGATTTCGGAAGTGCTCTTTTTGCGATGCAATCAAGCTACGCCTATATGTTCTGAGGTTACAAAAACGGTGAATTTTGAAGTGGAAATATAGCGCGCCTATTTGGCCGGGAAGGTGCGTTGGATGAAGTGGATCGTAATTGTCGTCTTGATTATTTGGAACGCGTCTCAAAGTAGTGAAATGAGTTCGCTCAAGAGACTTATGGAAAGAGCAATGATGGTGCCGGAGAAATAACGCTGCCCACTGATTGGTGATACGTAGTGCATCACGTACAGCGTTCATCTGCCGGATAACGCATAGATTTGGCGGAAATTCCAACGACAATGGCTTTGAAAAGCAAACGCGTTTGTCACGCGGTAATTACGATATGCAGCGGATAGTTTGAATGACCGTATTTAGGAGCCGAACATGCTCAACAATATTTCAATGCCCGGCATGATCAATATCGCAGTAGCGATACTGTTGATTTACTTGATTGTAAGTACCTTCAGACGAAACGCAGCTGAAAATAAAGCGGATGGCAGATGTGCTGGAAGAAATCGCCAAATCCAAAGCAAAGTGAATTGAAGGAGTTTAGAAATGATTAGACTTGGTTCAATTATCGCATGGGTGGCAGTAATTTTTGGATTTCTCATAATTGGGACGGGTTTCTTTGTTGCGCTTCAGTTTCCGGGAGTAAAAGAAAACCTCGCCGCTTCAGCAAGGTATCTGGCAACGACAAATTCAGGTGATGCAATTGATCAGGGAATAATAGTCCTGATTGTAGGTTTTGTTATCGGAATTTTTGTGAAGATAGCCAAACGGCACGATGCTTGAGGTGAGCGATGCCTGTTGAAATTGCATTATTCTTTATGATGGCAACTTTATACATCCTGTATGTATTGCCTGTAGGTTTGGCTTTGAACCGTGGCCGTAATCCCGTCGTCTGGTTTTTGATTGCGGTTGTTTCAACGCCGTTTCTGGCAATTCTGTTGTTGTTGGCGATGGGAGACGTGGAGCAAGCTTAGCAAATGAAGTCATTGTGATGAAACGTACATCTAACAAACCTTGTGAAGAATGTGGCGTCCCCGCTGAAATGTGGTGCAAACACATGACTAAGCCAAAAGAGGGTAAACCGCTGCACCCTGCCGTTTGGTTTGCCGTTGGTTTGGTGGTCGGAGCCTTGTTTTTCTGAGCCGTGGCCTCACCTACAGACCGCACGGCTTGACGAGCAGGACTCTTCTACCAACCCACTATCAACTGATTTGACCTGGCTTCAGAAGATCGCGGGGGCAAACGTTGCAGGTGCCGAACAAGCTTCTGGATTCTCTAATATGGAGAAGGCGGATGAGTATTTTCATCGAACGGGTGAAATTGTAGAAACGGGGCGCGAAGTGGTCGGACTGTACGAAGCTGGTCAACGCGAAGCCGCAAGGTTGCTATTTGACACTGCTCTAATAAGAGCATTGCGAGCCCTCGATCGAGATACGGTCAAACTGACTTTTCAGTCTCGCGTTAGTATGAACAGTTTGGTTAAATCAAACGAAGCAGCATTCCTGCGATCGCAAAAGGTTGTAGGCTTTGCTTCGGTTTTCGCTGTGTTTATTGCGCTGGTGTTGGGCTACACAACATCTTCTTCAATTGTTCGACCAGTGGGCAGCATTCGAACAGCGTTGCAAGAAGTAACAGAAGGAGATTTTTCGGCGAGAGCGCGTGTTTCCAACGGCGACGAATTAGGCGAACTCGCCGAGCGAGTAAACTCTACAACGGAGCAACTAGGAGAATGGAACCACACACTTGAAAGCAAAGTTGCCGAACAAGTCGAAATCATATCAAGAACCAACAGGCTGCGGCGATTTCTCCCCAAGCCGGTCGCTGATCAGATTATCGCCTCAGGAGACGATACTCTGTTGCTTGCCCGCCATCGCGCCGAAATCGTAGTCCTGTTTGCTGATTTGCGTGGTTTCACGGCCTTTGCTGAGACGAATGAAGCGGAAGTTGTTACTGACGCCCTCAACGCCTTTCACAAGTATGTCGGGCCGCTGATTGAAAGCTATGAGGGTACGCTGGAGCGGTTTCTCGGTGATGGGCTGGTTGTCCTGTTCAACGCACCGATAAAATGCTCTGACCCGGAAACGCGGGCAGTAAAACTAGCAATGGATATTCAGCACGGGTTCAGATCCGCTATGGAAAGATTTCAAAGCCCAGTTCGCCGACTTGGCCTTGGTGTGGGTATAGCGAAGGGCATTGCGAGCTTAGGGCAAATCGGGTTTGAAGGGCGACTTGATTATGCCGCGATTGGTACAGTTTCGAATGTTGCTTCGAGGCTGTGTGGTCTGGCATTGGATACTGAAGTGCTTGCGAGCAATGATGTGGCCGACGAAGTCCGTGGTGAGTTCTCTTTTCTCGAATAGGAGCCTAGGAGCCTCAAGGGACTTGAGCAGCCAGTACAGTATTCCAAACTCAACCTAAAGCAGTAGTTTGGTAGTTCTGCAAATGTCAGCTTGGTTCGCAAAGTAGACATTCGCTGCTTGTTGTCACTTCACAGCAAAGCGGGACAAACTGGTCGCCCAAGCGATTTCAGCTCGGCCCTCAATCTTTCAAAGTTGCTAGATATGCAATGAGATCCGCGCGATCATTTTCATTTTCAATTCCGAGCATCACTTTGGTCGTCCCGGGTACAAACTGATACGGGCTAGCGAGATAGCTATTCAGTGTATCCGCATCCCAAACCAAACCTAATTCGCGCAAGTAACTTGAGTAAGGAAACTCGGGATCGGACGCAGAGGGTCGTTCGAATACTCCCCAAAAATTGGGCCCATTATCGCCGGCAATTCCCATCGACGAAGGTTTACCGTGGCAGATTTCGCACCCCTTGGCTAGAAACTCACCATTTGAAATATCGGCACCCTGCAACTTATCGGAAATCGGTTGGCGCTCTACTCGCTGAGGCGCTCCCGCTTCGATGAGCACCTCGGCGATTTCGATGTGCCCCGCTCTCAGCGCCTGATGCAAAGGAGTTGAGATATATGGTTCATAGCTGGCTGGGTCCGCCCCAGCCTCAATGAGTACTTTTACCACTTCGATGTGGCCATACCCGGCCGCATGGTGGAGAGCGGTTCCAACCGTATAAGTATCATTTCCCTGATAGAAAAAAATTGTTGGATCGGCACCCCGCGCAAGAAGAAGTTTAACCAACTCGGTATGGCCGAATTTTGCGGCTACAAAAAGCGGTGTAACGCCCGGTGCGCTTGTCATGTTCGTACTGCGAAGTTCGAGCGGTACACCCTTATCTAGTTCCGCGAGAACGCCCTCAATATTTCCACGTTTAGCGTGGAGATGGATGATTTCCGCCAATGCCTTCTCAAGCGGAAAGATGAACAGCGACAGAGCTACAGCAATCAGCCGAAACATACGGGCCTCCGAATTCAACAGCTTAAGCCAACCATAAGCAGATGGAACCATTGTACCAAATCCTAAGGTAGAAATGAGCTCCTGTGCGACACTCGGGGCAGTTCGTCTCATTTGTGGTCGCTCGCAGAAGAAGCATTTTCGCCATCGCAACGCATGACGGCAATGTCGGCTGCGTCCGCAGCATTTGAGTCCACTTATGGACGTCGGTTCGGAGCCAAATTCACGGGCCTGCTGGTTCGAACTGAACGTCAGCTTCTTCCGCAAAGCGGACATTCGTACTAGCGCAGCGATCGTCTGCTTCGAGCCCAATTCGGTCGTTCGCCGCAGTCGAAAAAGCCAATAGGAGGTCCTTTTAAGATCGTTTGACTTACCGTCTAAAACAACCTGATTGTTCCAAAACATTGCGCTAAGAATGCTTCAGTTGGAATCCGACCGTCTTCTTCGCCTGACGTGATACCAACTGACATGTAGTCGTTGGAGACGTAGAAAACTTCGTTGCCCAAACCGTCGGATTTGAAGCAGCAATCGACCATATGCACCATATCGCAGGCATCGACATAAGTGAAGATGTTGCGGCGGCGTAGCGCCGGATTTTCCGTGAAGGCCGGGAACATTTCACCACATTCATGCGGCTCGAAAACCTTGTTGATCCGCAATCCGTAGATGGCCGCGGCTTGAAGGATTTGGCAGTCGACTAGTTGCGCACCTTCGAAATTGCGTAGCTGTCGTGCGGCACGATAGGGACCCAGAATGCGCCACGGCAGCGGTCTAAATAGATTGAATTAACGTTTGGTATAGCAAGTCATTCGACGTAGTTTCTTTTAATTTGCCCGCCAGTTTTGCGATCTAACACTTCTGTTGCATAATCACGTTATTGCACATCCAAGCAAAATTGTCGGGACCAATGGCATGACTGCCGAAACATCTGATTTCGCCGAAACCGAGGAGAAGCTAGACATAAACAGCGCCAACCGATCCGGCGGTCTGCACATAACTATAAGAACCAAATTGCTGGCCGCGTTTCTTGGAATAGTCGGGGTAATGCTAATTTTGGCGTTCACCGGGCTATCTGAGTTGCGCAAAGCAAATCTTCGAACCGCTGAGCTGCTTCAAGATCAGATTCGCCTGTCAAATCTACAAGTGTTTGATAATAGTTTGCAACAAATCTGGTTGAATGGAACAGCGATTTTTGCCGAGACTGGAGGTAACACCATGCTCGGAGATAGCGCAGGCTTTTTTGAAGATAAGCTGCATGTTATTCAGTCGCTTGGTCATCTTGTGGAGTCAAGGAACCAACCTGATCTCAGCATTTTTTCGACCAACGAAATAGCGGAAGTTTCGCGAAAGACCCAGGAAATAAATCGAATAGGGCTTGAAGTCGTTGATCGATTTGAAGCCGGGCAGATTGCGGTTGCGAAATCAATATTTGAGTTGCGGTTGGTCCCGATAATTAAGTCGTTGGACAATAGCATAAGTAAAAGATACGCGCTATTGCGCGGTGATATGCGTTCGAGAGCATTGGTTAACCAAAACGCGTTTGATCAGTCGCGGCAAATGATGCTGGTCGCTGCTGGGTTGGCCGTCGTTGCGGCAGTTTTGCTTGGTTTTCTGATCAGCAAATCTTTGATCCTTGCGATTGAGCGAATCCGGCTCACGCTACGAAAAGTCTCTCAAGGCGACTTCACTGCCCGAACGAATATCAAGAATACAGACGAGTTAGGCGATCTCGCTCGCAGCGCTAACCGCATGACGGAACGTCTGGGAGCGCTGTATGATGAGCTCGAGACCGCGAACCTGCATAAGTCGCAGTTCCTGGCCAATATGAGTCATGAATTGCGGACCCCGATGAATTCGATCCTTGGATACACAGAAATGATCCGAGACGGTATTTATGGTCCGGTTCCCCAGAAAATCGACGATCCGCTGCATCGAGTTGAGGTCAACGGCAAGGTTCTTTTATCATTGATCAACGATGTTCTTGATATTTCGAAGATCGAAGCTGGGGCACTCGAACTAACCTTGGACACATATTCGATGCCCGAGATCATCAAAGACGTGGTCGCCACGATCGAACCTTTAGCAGAGAGCAAGGGCTTGAACATCCGAACTGAAGTCGACGGCGGGTTTCCGGCCGGGTACGGCGATGCTGGGCGCATTAGACAAGTCATACTCAACATCGTCGGGAATGCCGTAAAATTCACCGACAAGGGGTACATCGATATCAATTTGGCATGTGATGACGAGTCGTTTGTGGTGACCGTATTTGATACAGGAGTTGGAATTGCCGAAGAATACCTTGATAAAGTTTTCTTGGAATTCAAGCAAGCTGATGCTTCGTCGACGCGCGCTGCTGGGGGTACTGGCCTCGGTCTAGCTATTTCTCGAAAAATCATAGAAATGCACGGTGGTCGGATTGAAGTGGACAGCAGCCATGGCAAGGGTTCGACATTCACAGTTGTTCTTCCACTCCAAACCGCGAGGGGCTAAGGCATGTCGAAGCGAATACTTGTTGTTGAAGACCAGGCCGATAACAGACGCATACTTCGCGACCTTCTCGGAAATTACGGCTTCGAAGTGCTAGAGGCCGAAAACGGAGCGCAAGGGGTAGATCGAGCAATTGCTGAGAAGCCCGACCTAATCCTGATGGATATCCAGATGCCGGAATTAGACGGTTACGACGCCACTCGTCAGATAAAGAAGCATCCCATTGGAACGAACATTCCAATCATAGCGGTAACTTCCTTTGCCTTGTCCGGCGACGAAACTAAAGCACGGGAAGCCGGATGCGATGACTATGTCGCCAAGCCCTACAGCCCGCGTGCCCTATTAGCAAAAGTCATAGCGTTCGTTGAACAGGTCTGAATGGAAAAATGCAGGACCCACCACTCATTCTGATTGTCGATGACCAACAGGACAACCGCAACCTGCTGTCAATGCGTCTAAACGCGAACGGCTACATTACTGCCGAGGCCATAGATGGCGAGGACGCTTTAGAAAAAGCTACTGATTTGTTGCCCGACTTGATCTTGCTGGATGTAATGATGCCCAAGATGGATGGTTTCGAAGTCTGTCGACGTTTGAGAATGGACCCGCTTCTCCCCTTTATTCCTGTGGTTCTGGTAACAGCACGTTCGGATACTCAAGATATGGTGCAAGGACTTGAGGCTGGCGCAAATGACTATCTTACCAAACCTGTAGACGGCACTGCGCTCATTGCTCGTGTACGTTCTATGCTTCGGATAAAGGCTTTGCATGACGAAGTGCAAGGCTGGAACAAGGAGCTTGAAGATCGAGTAAATCAACAGGTCAATCAGATTGAACGGTTCAATCGCTTGCGCCGTTTTCTACCAAGACAGGTGGCAGAAGAAGTTATTTCGGGTGGCGACGATAGCGATTTGCTTAAGAATCGAAGAGCGGACATTGTCGTTCTGTTCGCAGATCTAAGGGGATTTTCGACTTTTACGGAAGCTTCTGAGCCTGGAGTGGTGATAGAAGCACTCAATGTATTTCACAATTGCGCTGGACCATTGATCGAGCAACATCAAGGAACACTCGAGCGTTTCTTGGGTGATGGAATAGTCGTTTTATTTAATGCACCATTGCCAACAATCGATCCCACCGCGCATGCTGTGGCTTTTGCACGTGAGCTACATGCCAAGGTCGCAAAAGCACTTACGCCCTTTCAAAAGGGAGGGTTGGGCCTAAGCCTTGGTATAGGTATCGCAAAAGGGGTAACTACTATTGGCTGCATTGGATTTGAGGGCCGGTTCGACTACGCCGCAATTGGACATGTCCCGAATCTTGCCGCGCGCTTGTGCGAACATGCAGAGCCTGCACAAACACTTGTAGACGCATCGATTGTCGAAGCATTGGAGGAAACCAGAGAAGCGGAATTTCTGCGAAATCAAAAGTTTAAGGGCCTATCCGGAGCTACTCCTGTGTTTAGCATCTAGACGCAGTAATTTTTTAGGACCATCGGCCAATTGGATGGAACGGCGACTTAGTCCGCAAATTAGACAGTCGCTGCTGTTGAGCGAATGACTGACCCGATCCCAAAACTGTCGCGCGGCAATTTTGGCTTTCCATTTAGCATTCTGTCGTATTTTCCGACAAATCACGCCGCGCGCGCCGTTCGAGGGCCTTTGCTCCGCTCCTTGTTGCCGCTTGGACTGCGTGCCTCAGCCAGTCGCGCTTTTTAGCTTGATGATCTGCGTTCGTGCCGGACACCGTATTGGCAAGCAGCCGGTAAATTTCAGGCTCCCAGTTCCGCTCTTGGCTTCGCTCAACGAATGACAGAGCGTCATGTAGCAAATCCTGTGCGGTGCTCTGCTCTCCTTCAGACATCAAAAGTTCGGCGCAAAGTGTTTGGAAAAACGGAAGCCATGGGTTACGCGCCGTCAGAGACAGTCTGTGGATAGCCCCTCGAACGAAATCTGATCCTTCTTGGCCAGACCATCCAAGTATCACGTCGGCATAAGCAGACCACAATTCACTCTCCTGCTCTTCGGCTAGTGATTTCAGGTGCTTTCCATACCGCTTGGCCGTCTCGGCGTCCGCGCGCATTGCTGCCGACATTGCGCAAGCAAACATTAGGGCGTATGCAAGGCTGCTAGCGTGCCCAATCTTGCGTGCATGCTCTAGCGCTTCAACACCAAGTCGCTCGGCTACTTCATTTTCTCCTCGCAACGAACTTACAATTGCCAGAATGGAAAGCCCAGCAACGCGGGGATCATAGCCATAATCCAATGCGACTTTCTGATGCCGATCTCGGTCGTACATCGCAAGAAGCTTCTGAGCATGCGTATCCGCTTCAGCCAATCTACCCAAATAAAGAGAGCACCAAGCGACGACCCGGTGACCTTGCAAAAGCCCTGCCTCGTCTTCAAGTTCCTCCGCAAGCGCCAGCAGCTCCCGGGCTAAAGCGAGCGCAGTAACATATTCCGCCCTGGACACATGTATCAGATACTCACCGTAGTTAACTGGCAGCAATCCTCGGCGATCGTGCAATTTTTCGCAAAGAGCCCTTGCTTTTGCGTAGATCTCATATGTCTCTGATGCACTCCAGCCATTGACGACAAGTATTAGAGGTGCGAGCGCCATGACAAGCTCATGCTCTCTTCTGTCCCGTTCGTCGGACAGAGGGAGCAATTTGAGTGCTGCGAGCGCTTCGCGAAAATGCTTGATCGCTTCATGGTCCGCCGACCGTTGCTGCATCAGGCGTCCAGCGCGGAACCATAGATGAACCGCTTCATCAAAGCGCTTAGCCTCAAAGAGGTGACGCGCAATTGCCTCATCTGGAAACCGGCTGTCTCCGCTCAGATCGATCAACGCATCAGCGATTTTACTATGCAAATTAGCTCGCTCGCGCTTCAACAGGCTTGCGAATGCTGCGTCCTGAACGAGAGCGTGAGTGAACGTGTATTCAACGTAACCTCCGTGGTCTTCGCGCGCAAAGATCGCAGCCTCAACCAACTTGGAAAGGAGCTGATCAATGTTAGCATGATCTGCGTTCAAAACGTTGGCCAGAAGATCTCGTGGAACCCGGCGCCCCAACATTGCGCCAACTTGAGCAAGACGTTTGGCTTGGCCTAAACCGTCAAGGCGAGTGGATAAGGACTCGTCTAGCGTTTCAGGTATCGTGGAAATGCCGTTCCCCTCACCTTTGTCCTGCAATGCCCGACAGAACTCTTCGAGGAAAAGAGGCACTCCCTCAGCCCTAGTTACAATTTCTTCAGCTCTGTCCAGGTAGCTTGGTTTCCCCAGTAGTTTTTGGCGAACAATTTCTCTGCTTGCTCTGCGCCCCAACCGATTCAGCGAAATTGCCGTCACATTTTGCTGTCTAACCCACTCGGGATCAAATCCAGGGCGCGCGGTGACTGCCACCAGCATTGGCAATTGGCGAGTGCGCGCGATCAGTTGAGTGAGCAATTTTAACGAGCTGGGGTCGGACCAATGTGCATCCTCAAAAATCAAACAGGAATTTCCGTTTTTTGCGGCTTGGCAAAGCCAATCCAACAGAGTCGCAATGAAGTCTCGACGCTTCTGTGTTGGCTGACCGTTACCCATTGGGGTTTCTTCGATCGACAAGTAGTCTTCGACGCTTTTGGCCGCCTCGCTGCCAAGCAAGGACGCAACGTGACCTGACAATTTCGATAGTCGGGTTTTCTTTGAATCGTTGTCCAAAACTCCGGCGGTCGTTTCAAGCAACGTGATGAAAGGATAAAGCGCACTTGTGCTATGTTGCTCGGAGCATTGTGTAATCACTGATGCAGAATTGCTTCGCATCAGCCGATCGTGAAGATGCGCGGCTAGACGAGACTTTCCTATGCCGGGTTCTCCACTTAAAAGGATTGTTTGCCCCTCGCCCTCGCAGACATTTTTCCACCGAGATTGCAGCAGGGCGATTTCAGCGCCTCGACCTACAATTTTGGTCAGGCCACGTTCGCTGCGGGCTTCGATACGGCTTTTGGCATTGGTTCGGCCCAATACACGAAACACCCGAAGCGGGTGATCAATTCCTTTCAGCTTTTGTTCGCCGATGGCTTCGGTGTTCACAAAACCCTCGACCAGTAGACGTACTGCACCACTAACATAAATCTCGTCTGCCTCAGCCAATTGTTCGAGTCGTGATGCGACAATTGGCGCTTCACCAACAATAGAAAGCTTCTCCCGCGTGCGGCCCGCTCCCATTTCACCCGCCACGACTCGACCGGTGTGAATGCCTATGCGCACCTGCAAAACGTCGCCTTCAGGCAACGGAATGCTACTCGCTGCATGCCTAAGTGCGAGAGCAGCTTCGACTGCACGAAGTGCGTCATCTTCATGCGCGTTTGGATACCCAAAGTAAGCCATCAGCCCATCGCCAAGATACTTGGCGACATGGCCCCCTTGCCGTTCGATAGCTTGCGCGCTGGCCATGTGAAACGAGGCCAACAAATCGCGCAGATCTTCGGCCGACATTGTTTGAATCAGGCGCGTTGAATCAACTAGATCGGAAATCAATACCGTGACACGTCGGTTTTCTGGCTTATCATCTGTACGGGTGCTCTCTATATGTGCGAATTCTGTAGCGGCCCGAAGTAACTTCTTGCGGTGCCCGAGAGGCATTTTAAGCAAGCGCAAATCTTCATCGCTAATATCCCGGAGTGTTTCGAGCTCCACAGCCTCATCTCTGAAAACATCGATATAATCTTCGAGTCCAATCTCCTTCAGAAATTGGTCGATCGACATGCCGATGTGTTTGGTAGGTCCCACCCCTCCAGACTAGCAGGCATAAAAAAGATTGTCGCGAATTGTATTTTTAAGTGTCTTCTTTGTCCGAAACTCTGCTGTTCAGAAGGTTTCGACGAATGTCTGGTGCTGGTAAATGCAGACCTTCAGGCGAAATTTCTCGGAATGACCACCAACAATGACCGCTATCCGTTCCTAAGCCGTGTTCTGACGAAAAGTCTCAGATGACTGCCTTGAGCCCGAAGCGGTCGGTCCGATCGAGCTCCGTGAACGACAGCCTAGCGCGGATAGTGGACGTTTAGATTAGGTGCCGCAAATGGCGACGCGAACCCATTGCAGCTTCTTTCTAGCATTCAGTCTGGTGTGTATGGGTCCGGCGTACCTGCGGGGATCGGCGGCTCTATCTGAAGAGAAGCGGTATGCTCGGCAAGTATTTCACCCATAGGCCAGCGAACCCAGAAATGCCCGGCTGTATCCGGAGTGAGGGGATACTCTTCCTTGGGATCGTTGTAGAGATTGAAGAACCGCGGAAAGTCGTAGGTTAGGAGCGCATCTGTTCCGCGCGCGACCTCATGAAACATCATCTTCCAATTTCGCCATTTCACGCCGAACAGGCGCGCTCCAACATAGACAATAAACCCGTCTCTCGCCGAACTTTCCGTCTGACCGGTGAAGAAAGCGGATTGGTCGATACTGTCGATCACGCGGTCGTCCGGCAATGTCGCTCCTGACCAGGTCGCCAGCGTCGCGTAAAGGTCAAGCGCGTGGACGATCTCATTGGAGACGGCCCCGGTCGGAACCTTCCCCGGCCATCGGATGATGAAGGGCACACGCAGTGAACCTTCAAGGCCGGTAAAGTAGGATCCCCGCCACGGCCCGCCCCAGCCGTGATGCCCAGGGAGCATCTCGGGGCCATTGTCGGAAGTGAAGATGAACACGGTCTCTTGCGAAATTCCCAGATCATCAATCGCGTCAAGCAACTGCCCGGTGTAGGCGTCGATCTGCATGAGGACATCGCCCCAGTTTCCGTTGCCGCTCTCGCCGTCAAACTCAGCGCTCGGCGTTACCGGCATGTGAGTCTGAGTGTACGGAAGAAACAGAAAGAACGGATCTCCTGCCGCTACGCTACTGCGCATGAAATCGATGCCACGGCTGGTCAGCTCACCGTCGATTTCACGCCGTTCCTCAAGATCGTAGACACGGAGCTTCTCCGGGCGCGCGCCTTTTCGTCCCTCGTAAATGTATTCAGGTACCAGATAGTCGCTAAGGCCTTCTGGAACCGTCTCATCAAACTGCGGCTGACCGGGCCATAGGGATTCATCTGTCGAGTTCGGTATCCCGTACCATTCGTCAAAACCCTGATCGGTCGGGAACCGCCCTTCGGTATGACCAAGGTGCCACTTGCCGAACATCCCGGTTCGGTACCCGGCGTCCGAAAGCATTTCAGCCAGCGTGTATTCCCATTGGGTCAGCCCGTAGAGGCCAGTTGTGATTGGGACGCTCTCATTGCCTGACCGTATTGCGTAGCGACCCGTCATGAGGGCAGAACGCGAAGGTGTGCACTGCACCTCAACATTGAAGTTCAAAAGCCGCATTCCCTCTGCAGCCAGTGCGTCGATCCGCTCAGTGGGTCCGCCTCTGAGTATGCCACCACCGTAAACGCCCAGCTCACCGTAGCCGAAATTATCCATGAAGATCAGAACGATGTTAGGTCGTTCCTGAGCTGTCGAAGATGTTCCCGCAAAGATCGCGAATATGAGTGCGATTACGATGCTGCGCATGGCTGACCTCCGGCGAACGATCTTTTGCGATTAGAGCATATCGGAGATCAAAATCAAAACATGAAAGGTGAACTTGTCCGCGAGATAGTCGCCAAGAAGCGCCGCGGCCAACGCATGGATTGAGCGTCCGCTTTGTCCGCATACCGGTCGTTCAGCAGACTTCAGCGAACGTCCGCTGTCGTTCAATGCAGACCTTCAGGCGAAAATTCTCGGAATGACCACCAACAATGACCGCTATCCGTTCCTAAGCCGTCATCTGACTGAAAGACTCAGATGACTGCCTTGAGCCCACTTTGACCGATGCTGCGCGAAGCTCTAATCACAGCAATACGAAGAAAGCTGACTTTGCAAAGTTGCCGTTCAAAGTTTCGCTTGCCTAACCTGACCGACCCAGATGGTCGGAGGCGCTTCGTGGAAGTGCGGCACTTTAAATTGTTGGCCTATTTGAGGTAGATTTGGGTGCGGAGCATTGTTGGGCTACGCCAGCCGACATAAACGCCGGGGAATAAGGGCAATACGAAATCCAATTATCCAGATGACAATTGGCGAACTATTGGTCGACTAATCTCATTGTCCGAGCAAAACCTGCCAGGCGAGCGTCAGCGCTGCTTTCGCTTGACCGAAATAATGCAACCAGAGTGTTTTGGATGCCGAGCAGGTACATCCCGTGCCATTGCGTCCACGTTTCCGAGGTGCCGCAACGCCCCGTTGTTCAGCAACACGCCTCGCCCAGCGTCATACCGGCGCTGTCCAAATCCGCTGGCAACGCATTCCCAGTTTTCCTTGGCCGCTGCGTTGCGGAACCTCGGCAAGTCGTGCGGGTCATGTCGTCCAGGTGTTGCTGCCACATGGTCGTGTTTCTTTGAATTGCTTTGGTGGGTTAAATGGTGAGTCACTTTTGTTGCGCCAGGTTGCTGAACAGTACCGGTTGTTGGCCTCGGCCTTGGGCGCATGATTGTTACGACACCTTGTGGGTTCTGATGTCCTGGGACGGCTACATGAGTTGCCGTGGGTCTTGGTGTCAACTGTGGAACCTGACCAGGAACCGCTATGGGAACCTGATTAGGAGTTGCAGTCGGTACAAGCGGTGGCACAGCAGTTTGGCCGGTAGGCTGAGGCGGGATCTGACCAGGAACGGCGACTGGTATTTGGTTGGGTGTCGCTGTTGGCACAAGGGGCGGCACATTAGGCTGAGGCGGAACCTGGCCAGGGACAGCTATCGGAACTTGATTAGGAGTAGCAGTCGAAACTTGCGGCGGCACAGTAGTAGGCCCGGTGGCCAATGGCGGAACCTGATTGGGAACAGCTGTCGGAACCCGGTTTGGTGTCGGATTTGGCACCAAAGGCGGAGCTAGGGTCGGCGCTACGACGGGTGTTGGAACTTGACCCGGAACCGCTATTGGAGTTGCGATAGGAACCCGACCGGGAATTGCATTCGGGACCGCACCCGGCGCAAGGACCGGAACAGCAACGGACGTGGGCGTTTGCGGCGTTCCCTGAGGTGGCAATTGATTTGCCACTGGCTGCGTTGGACCGGTAACTTGATTGCCTGCCCCTTGCCCACCGGCCTGCCCGCATCCTTGGCTCGACTGGTGTGGATTACCAACGCCACGGCACCACCCGTAATGATTTCCGCCGGCAACGACTTGCGTAGCGGCCAGTTCTGCAAACAAACAAGTTGCAGTAAGTAAAGCAATGCGGTTCCGTTTCATAACATCCTCACCAACTTGTTGTCAGAGCAAGATACGCGCCAGGATCGCCAGAGTCAGTCAACGGACCGTCTCTCAAAGGGACACCAACGTATCCGGACAGGAATAGGTTTTGCTTAAACTCGATGTCCAAACCCAGACCTGTCGATGCCAGTGTAGCATTATCAACTTCAAAACTCGCTGGGTCATTGTTCGAGATGTAACCCACGTCGAAAAAGGCAAAGGGCGTTAAGCGATGTATGCTCTGGGAACTGGGGAAGTAGGAATGAGACAATTCGAAAATCGCGGAAATCCCGGAATCACCATCCACTTCGTCAAAACGATATCCGCGCAAAGCATAACGATCACCAAGGAAGTACTCTTCGACTGAGGGCAGCCGGTCTGTTGTGTACTGCCCCCAGATCTCGGTTCGCCAAGCTGTGTTGGGAGACAAGCCCGTTAGCGGGCTTTCGTATCCGACGCCGCCTCGTAGATGCCAGAACGAAGAGTCCCCGTCGTCAAAATTCGCGTCTGTCGTGTCGTTGTCATTGTCACCAAAAGATAAGGTTAGCCCCGCTTCCAGAGCTTGTCCCTTTGGATAGTTTTGCCCGTAAAGATATGTAAGGCCAACGACACTCGCGTCACTGGATAGTGGAACGCCACCACTGACTGAATCCGCTTTTGAAAGGCGATAGTCCAGCAGAAGATATCCATAACGGGCCACATCGCGGATCACGGGGTAACCCAACGCGACGGTGAAGTTCTCGCCATCAATATCCGTTCTTGCAAAGTCCCCTGAGAGGTCACGTTTTGCGTTTATGTTCCCGTAGAAGATCTCACCGTACAGACCATTGCTGTTCAGCGGCGTGCGATAGGTAAGAGCGCCCCATAAAGAGTGTTCATCGTCTTTGTCCCAATTGTAATTGCCTGATCCCTCGAATCGCAGCAAATCTCCGACGGTCAGCGTTGAATAAAACTCTTGTACGACATAGAAGCTGAGCGCTTCTCCAAGCTCACGCGGAGGGTTGTCGAGTGTCGCACTACCGGCTTGTTTTCGCAGTGGCTCTCCCAATACTCTCAGCCGAGCACCAGCCTGATCCGGGTAATCAAGTTCGGTCGACAATTCCAGGTCAGGTATGTCCTCGGCCAGCATCACTGCCCGCTCAAATCGTTTCAGCGTTATGGGATAGGAGGTGGTGAGGGGTTGGAAAATCTTCTCTAGTGTTTGAAACGTGCGAGTATCCACGCCTTCAATTTCGATGGTTTGAATCCGCCCTTCATCAACAATTATGCTCTGCCCATCGGGGCCAGGCCAGGCCTCAGCCAAGAAGTAACCGTCTTCTCGGTAGATCTGCGTGATCGTTGATGCGACATCCACTGCTGTGATGCGCCCTGACCGATCAAAGGCCAACTGACCGGCAAACGTTAACAGCTCATCCGTATCATATACCGTTACGCCGCTGACAGAGTGCTGTGATGCGATGTCCCAGGTTTGGGCAATGCTGTATTTTGGAACTGCAACAAAGGCCACTAAAGTGCAAATGATCGCAATTACAACCGAATTGGATACGGGCATTATCGATAACCTTAAGGTGACTGAGCATGTTGAAGCCCAATGTTATTACGTGGTTCGCATGTGTGAACCTGACGCTATTCGAATATATTGATGGGTGATGTTTTTTAGAAACATATCGAAAAGAGCGCAGATTTACTTGATATGCTGCACATAAGACGGCACTCATTTACACAACCCCGCTTTTCAACCACGTAGAGTAGAGAACTCGTAGGACAGTCCTCACAACTCCGGTTGCTCAAAAACATAGAGCCGCGATTTCTTGGCATCGTCCGTCAGGATATAGAGAAGCCCTCTGGTCTCATCGAGAGCGATCCCTTCGGGATGCTTAACTTCTTTTTGTTTTCCATCTTCTGTGAACGTCAAACTGATAAACTTTACTGACTTGGATTTTGGATTGTAGACGAAGATCTGACGGCTTTTGTCACTCACAATCCAAAGAGAACGTGAGGACCGGGACCATGCCAGGCCGCTCAAATCCAGTTCATCGTCCCCTACGCGATCAGACATAAAACCAGACTCGCGATCCAAAGGGATGATCTCAACAATTTCGTCTAGCTCTGGTGATACGACCATTAACAACCTTGGTTGTCCTTCAATGCCAATGAAGACCCGCCCGGATTCCGGGTCGACGGCGATGCCCTCAGGTCCCTTGTTCAATGGATTGCCGACGAGCATCTCAGCGGCGTCCGAGTAGCCTTTGAGAGATGTGAGAGGGATTGTAGTTAGTTGAATGGGGTTGGTTGGGTGAACGACTAGAATTGATCGATCAGTTTCCTGAAGCACCAAAACAGACCCATCTTTTCGCGATGCGA
>NZ_WQHX01000016.1 GCF_013035425.1 Ruegeria arenilitoris
AGATCTTCAACAAAAACTCGACCAACAATGCACTTCAGATGAGCTTTCTGCGGAAGAAATTTTTTGAGCAGGAATTGAAAGCCCGTTTAGCCCGCGGTTTTCATGTCTGAACTGGATGCGGCGAAAGCGCGGTTTAGGTTCCGACCAAAACTAAGCTTGTGAACGACTAGTCTGACGAAAACTGCCGAAATACAGAGTATCACTTTCCGCGAGTGCGAACGAATGCTGCGTTAGCAACATGTCTAAACATCAATGTCTGGAAAGTCCGCATACCGGTCATCTAACGCAAATAATCCAAAGTCTGGTATCCGAAGGAGCGGCCGTTCGCGCCTAAACTTCGGAACCCGTTTTGAGATGACGAACGGCTGCTGCCGTCCGTCAAACCGTCAGATGTCGATCTTCTCCGAGATGCTCAACGCGTCGTCGAGTTCGACCCCAAGGTACCTGACCGTGCTATCAACCTTGGTGTGTCCAAGCAGGAGTTGGACGGCCCGAAGGTTGCCAGTCTTCCGATAGATCAGCGCAGCTTTTGTCCGCCGAAGAGAATGCGTTCCGTACCCACAAGGATCCAGTCCGATGACCGACACCCAGCTGCGCACGAGACGTGCGTATTGCCGAGTCGAAATGTGCGATGAACTGTGGAACCTGCTTGGAAAGAGGAACTCGCGACCAAGCATGTCGGGCGATCTGACCCACTCAAAAATCGATCTTCGCGTGTTCTCGGACACTTCGAACTGAACTGGCCTGCCTGTCTTGCTCTGGACGATCGATACGCGGTCTCGAACTGCTCCGGCAACGACGAGATCCACCACTTTCAGGCGAACAAGATCACAACCGCGAAGTTTGCTGTCGATAGCGAGATTGAACAGCACAAGGTTGCGCGGGTTCCCGGCGAGTTCGAGCCGTGCCCGAATTGCCCAAACCTGTCTTGGCAGGAGTGGACGTTTCTGACCAATTAGTCGGTTCTTGTTCCACGGCGGCTGAGACGGTCTGATTATTGGAAGCTGAATACTGGACATGGTGAAGTCTCCATCCAGCCCTCCCACACCAGGCATCGGCACCCTGCCAACCAGCGCACTTTACTGTCTTTGCCATCATAGAAACCGATCGCGCGCATCTCAAACTGCAGTTTAAAACACTCAATGGCCGCTTCTGATAAAGTCGGACGTCCGATGAAAAACGAGCCTATGACCACAATGCGGACGAACCAGACAGTCGGGTCGCAAGCTTCAACGTCAACAAACGGCCCTTAACGGATTATCAGCAGCCTTTAGCATTACTGCGGTCGCAATCCGCAAAACCGCCATTCGCTGCGACAGGAAAAAGCAAAGCGAAAAGTCATCGATAGTCCGGCAGGACGGTAACCGGTTTCACTTCACTACGCCGAAATACGCCAGGTGCGCTCGCCTCGTTCCATCGAAAAAGAGTGATGTGCCAAAGGCCCGGGCGCCTTCGTGAGGGATCAATCAATCCGATATGCCCGTCTGCTCTGATCCGATCAGCAGCGAACCATGAGGACGGATCCCTACCGGCAGCTACGAGTTTGCGCCAGGGTTGACTGGCAAGCGCATAGATATCTGCGGCTTCGGGGCTGCGCAAATCGAACAACGCGCATTGTTCCACCTCGAAAGTCAACACAACCCGCGGGCGATCATCCTTCCTGACGTCCTGACCAATAGCGACTTTTGCGCTTTCGACATCAGGGCTCAGATACAAAGCGTCCTGCCCCCGGCGATTGAACCGGGCGGGTGGGCGATCCGGTGCGCCGCGCATGAGGTGAACGTCTGGGTCATCGGCCCAAACAATCTTTACGAATTCTCCGGAAACTTCTGTCAGCATAACGGGTGGCACTGATCGTTTGCGCGTCGCGTTATAGGAAAGACGCAGGGCGGCAGGGGTTTTCCTAGAAAAGAGAAGACGCATGATACCTTGATTGAAATCACCTACTCATGTTTCCTCACATTGTGTTGCATTTCCAAAGGCCTCTCGCATGAAGGTTCCAAAGATCGCCCTCCTTGGCGCAATTCTCGAGTCAAATCGTTTTGCACCGCCGGCTGATTTGTCGGACTTTAAGTCTCTGACATGGCTTTCAGGCGATGCTTTGATGTCTGAAGCGAGATCCGCGACACCAAAGCTGGCAATAGAATTTGCAGCCTTTGTCAGGGCGATGGATGCTACGGGCGACTGGACGCCGGTACCCTGTATCTTGGCAGCCAGCCACCCGGCGGGTCCAGTACGAAAATCTGTAATCGAAGAGGTCATAGCGACTTCGGAAGACATGCTGCGCTCAGCTGGCCCTGTTGACGCAGTCTACATCTGCAACCACGGCGCGATGGTTGCCGAGCATGACCACGACCCCGACGGTTTGTTGATGTCACGCATTCGGGGAGTTGTAGGACCGGACATACCTGTCATTGCGACACTCGATCTGCATGCAAATATCTCACAACGGATGGTCGATGCCTGTGACCTGATCGTCGGCTATCGGACCAATCCTCACGTCGATCAGATAGAACGTGGCGAGGAAGCCGCCTTTTCGCTGCGCCGGGTTTTGGCGTCGGGCGTCCGGCCCCAAACCGCGCATGTCAAACTGCCTCTTGTTCCGCCATCCGTGACCCTGCTAAGTGCCGAGCACCCGTATGGCACGCTGATCGACCATGGTCAGCGACGACAAGCCGAAGGTCGAGGTGAGATTCTAAACGTATCGATCTTCGGTAATTTCCTTTTCTCCGACACGCCCGACAACGGTCTGAGCATCGTTGTCACCGCGCGTGAGGACCAGAAGGCGGCCAATGCACTGGCGGAAGAATTGGCAGACATGGCCTGGTCATTGAGGAAGGATTTCGTTCGGAAACTGACATCCGTGACGGAAGCGATCTCAATTTCCGCTGACCAAGCGCGCACGCCTGTGATTTACTCCGATGCCGGTGACAATCCTGGTGGCGGCGGCAGTGGCAGGACGACGGAACTGTTAGCCGCTCTTCATGCGGCAAAAGTCGAAGAATGCCTATTCGGTTCCTTTTGTGATCCGGAACTTGCGAACGAAGCCCATGGCATCGGTGTCGGCGGCAAATTCAGGGCACGATTCAACCGGTCTTCCGATTCCAGCGCTTTCTGGGCGCAATGGGATGTGCCTTTTGAGGCGGATGCAGAGGTCTTGGGTCTCCATAATGGAGATGTGGTAGGTGAACTGGGCATGACGGCAGGTCGGAGATTGGCCCTAGGGCCATCCGCTGCGCTTCGTATTGGTGGTATCACCGTGGTGGTGATCACCGATCGCACACAGACTGCCGACCCCGTGTTCTTTCATATGTTCGGGCTGGATATTGCGTCTGCCCGGACTGTTGTTGTGAAATCCCGAGGCCACTTTCGGGCCGGGTTTTCCAACTGGTTTGGGCCAAACCAGGTATTTGAGGTCGACACGGGCGGGCTTACGTCGCCAGTTCACGACCGCTGGCCGTTTGCGAATTTGCCACGACCGAACTTTCCGATGGACGTCGACACCTCGTGGTCGGCTAAGATGCTGCGCTAGACGGGCTCTGAGTATTTGTCCTGCGGCGTCGTCAACTTGACAAATTGCATGAACTGGCGGGCAAGCTGAGAAGGTGGCCTGCCTGATGGAAGTACAAAGCTCGTGTCATAAAAAATGGCGGCGTCAAATGGCCTGACGACGACACCTTCCATCCCTGACGACAACAACGGGAAGGGATTGATCAGTGTCACGCCCAAACCCTCGCGGACGAGCTCCAGTGCGGCCATGTTCGTTGCCGTTTCTGCGACTTGTTTCGGCCGAATTCCAGCGCGCGCAAAGATCTTTTCTGTGATCGCTCGCGTCCCCAGCCTTCGCAGAAACTCGATCAGCGCGACGCCTTCAAGGTCGTGCGGCGTCACCACTCGTTTTTCCGATAGCGGATGGTTGCTCGGCATGGCGCAGACCACCTGACTGCGGCGCCAAGGCATGAGATGAACACCAGTTCGTTGGATCATCGCACTCGTCAAACCAAGATCATAGCGGAGGTCGAGAATGCCGGCGACCAGCACGTCCGTGGCCTGAATATCCAATTGAAGCTGCTTTCCTTCATTCTTCTTGAGAAAACTGGCCACCCTGGAGATGACAAAGTGATGTGCCAGAGTCGGCGGCACGATCAGGCGTAACGGCTCGTTATCCGGAGTAGCCCATTCTGCGCCCTCAATGTCCGCCAGCGTCTCGAAAATTGGGTCCAGTTTTTCGTTGAGACGCAAGGCTTCGTCTGTTGGGTCGATACGTCCCGATCGCCGGAGAAAGAGCGATCGCCCAACACGGGCCTCGAGTTGTGATAAGGACCGGCTCACGGCAGACTGCGAAATCCCGAGACGCCGCGCGGCGCCGATGGTTGTCCCAGTCGTGATCACGGCTCTTAGCGACTCGAACTCGCGCAGTCTGTGTCTGTGTTCCGTCATGCTACATTACTCCCCCGGTACGAGCGGCTAAACATCCAAACTCTTGGATTGATCTATGCAAAGTCGCATAGCAATAAGTATTGGCAATGATTTTTGCGGTAGCTAGCCTTTTTTAATAGGGCGCGGGATCGGCCAAAGATTCGCCCATTCACAAGCGCCAAACAAACAGGGAGTCTTTTTGATGAGGAAACTCACATCTGCGACAGCCGTCGCTGTCAACATTTTGGCTTTCGGCGCCGGTGCTGTTTCGGCCGAAAAACTAACGATCGGCCTCGCTTCGGAGCCGACGTCACTCGATCCGCATTTTCACAACCTGGGTCCGAACAACGCGATGTCCGTGCACATCTTTGACCGGCTGATCGCGCAGGATGAGAAGCAGCGCCTATCGCCGGGTCTTGCCGTGTCATGGGAGCCGATTGATGAATTGACTTGGGAGTTCAAGCTGCGTGAGGGCGTAAAGTTTCACGACGGAAGTGACTTTACGGCAGACGATGTAGTCTGCACCATGGCGCGCGCGCCGGACGTACCGAACTCTCCATCGGGATACGGCACCTATCTCAAGGGTAAGGAAGTCGTCAAGATCGATGACTACACGGTGCATTTCAAAACGGCCGCACCTTATCCGTTAATGGGCAACGACATTTCCACGATCCCTGTGATCTCAGAAGTGGGCTGCGAAGCAACGACGGAAGACTTCAACGCGGGTACGGCCGCCATCGGCACAGGGCCGTTCAAGTTCCAAAGTTACACGCCGGGTGAAAGCATCGTGCTGGTACGGAACGACGACTACTGGGGTGATGCACCGATCTGGTCCGAGGTGGAATTCCGCCCAATCACGTCCGGTCCGAGCCGTGTTGCATCGCTTCTTGCCGGTGACGTGGACATGATATCGGGCGTACCAACGACCGATATCACAACACTTCAGGGCAATGACGGAATTCAGTTGAGCCAGGGCGTGTCCAACCGAGTGATCTATCTTCACATGGACCAATTCCGCGAGGATTCACCCTTTGTGAAGGCCAACGGTGGCGGCGATATCAAGAACCCCCTCATGGACGTCCGCGTCCGTAAGGCGATCAGCATGGCGATCAACCGCGATGCAATCGTTGAGCGTGTCATGGAAGGGGTTGCCCTGCCCGCCGGTCAGCTTCTGCCCGAGGGGTTCTTTGGCGTGTCTGACAATTTGGACGTCGTGGCCTATGATCCAGACGGTGCTAAAGCGCTTCTGGCTGAAGCCGGTTATCCCGATGGATTTGAAATGACAATCCATGGGCCGAATGACCGTTACATCAACGACGCCAAAATTGCCGAGGCAATTGCGCAAATGTTGACCCGTGTTGGCATCAAGACAGCCGTCGAAACCATGCCGCGTTCGGTATACTTTGGGCGCGCTTCCAAAGGCAGCCCAGAGGGTCTTCCGGAGTTCAGCTTTATCCTCGTCGGATGGGGCGCGGGGTCCGGCGAAGCGTCCTCGCCTCTCAAATCGCTGATCCACACCCATGACAAGGATGCGGGCTTTGGATCATCAAACCGTGGCCGACACTCGGATGCTGAAACCGACGCGTTGATCGAAGAAGCCCTACGAACAGTCGATGACGCAAAGCGGCAGGAACTGCTCGCCGCGGCAACAGAGCGCGCGATCGAGAACGTGGCGATCATTCCGACGCACTTCCAGGTCAACACCTGGGCGGCCAAAAAAGGTCTGAGCTACATCCCTCGGACCGACGAATACACTCTCGCGACAGGCGTCGTGAAAGAGTAACCGCAATGCATCCGGGCCGCCTTCGCAGCGGCCCGCAGCCTTTGCCCAGGGAATGTCCTCATGACCGTTTTTGTCATTCGCCGATTGCTGCAAGCAATGCTTGTTGTCTTCCTGATGTCGGTGATTGTCTTTTTTGGCGTCAACATCGTTGGTGACCCGGTCTACATGCTGGTAAGCCCCGACGCGGATCAGGCTGACATCGAAGCGGCCATTCGACGGCTTGGATTGGATCGGCCTATTTGGGAACAGTACTGGTTGTTCCTCAAAGGTGCGGCACAGGGTGACCTCGGCGATAGCTTCGTCTTCGGTGAGCCCGCGCTCAAACTGATCCTGCACCATATGCCTGCCACGATGGAACTGGCCTTCAGTGCACTCTTTCTTGCCATCGTGATCGGAATTCCATTGGGGCTTTATGCCGGGCTCTATCCCGACAGCCCGCTTTCCAAAGGCGTTATGGCTGGCTCGATTCTCGGTTTCTCGCTGCCGACCTTCTGGGTCGGACTAATGCTCATCATGCTGTTTGCCGTAGAACTTAGATGGGTACCTGCGACAGGTCGTGGCGACATCGGCTCGTTTCTTGGGATTCACAGCAGCCTTTTTACGCTCGATGGGTTGAGCCACATCTTCCTGCCTGCTCTCAACCTGGCACTTCTTAAGATTTCGCTGGCAATCCGTCTCACCCGAGCGGGTGTCCGGGAAGCGATGGGACAGGATTACGTTAAATATGCCCGGGCCAAAGGGCTTTCGACCCGACGCATCATTCTGGTGCATGTAATGAAGAACATCATGATCCCGGTAGTGACCGTCATGGGCCTCGAATTCGGCAGTTTGATCGGGTTCTCGGTGGTGACTGAATCAATCTTCGCGTGGCCGGGAATGGGCAAACTGCTGATCGACGCAATACTGCAATTGGATCGGCCTGTCGTCGTCGCCTATCTGATGATCATCGTACTGTTCTTCGTGCTGATCAATCTGATCGTCGACATACTTTACTCGATCCTCGATCCGAGGGTTCGTTTGCAGGATCAGGGCGCATGACCGACACCGTCACAGATCATTCGCTGACCACCGCCAAATCCCCTAAGGTCGAGACGCCGTTCCAGCGATTTCGGGCCGAGTTCTTCGAAAGCAGGATCGCGACAGCGGCGCTCGGCATATTCCTGATCATCGTTCTTTTGGCCATCCTGGCACCCTGGATCACACCACAGAACCCCTACGATCTTGGTCAGGTCAGCGTCATGGATGGACGCTTGCCGCCAGGTTCCGAAGCCTTCGACGGATATACAATGTGGCTCGGCTCGGACGGGTCTGGGCGCGATCTCTACTCGGCAATTCTCTATGGTTTGCGTATCTCTCTGACCGTTGGGCTTGCATCTGGAGTGATTGCCCTTCTGATCGGTATGGCGATCGGTCTGGTCGCGGCCTACGCTGGTGGCCGGACCGAAGCGTTCATTATGCGCATCGTGGATCTTCAACTTTCGTTCCCGGCATCGCTGGTTGCGCTGATGATGGTTGCGGCACTTGGTAAGGGTGTCGACAAGATCATTCTTGCCCTCGTAATTGCGCAATGGGCCTACTACGCCCGCACGGTGCGCGCGACCGCGCTTGTCGAGCGTGGAAAGGAATATGTTGAAGCCGCACAATGTCTCGGCATTTCGCGTTCGCGGATCGTCTTTCGGCATATTCTCCCGAATTGCATGGCGCCTCTGATTGTCGTTGGCACGGTACAAACCGCCAGCGCGATCTCATTGGAAGCGACGCTTTCGTTCCTTGGCGTAGGACTTCCACAGACTGAGCCGTCGATCGGGGTGCTGATCGCAAATGGATTCGAATACATGCTTTCAGGACGCTACTGGATTTCCGTTTTTCCCGGCGTCGCGCTGTTAATGACGGTGGTGTCCATCAACCTTGTTGGCGACCATTTGCGCGATGTTCTGAACCCGAGGTTGAAGAGATGACTGAAGTACTCGAAGTCAGCGGGCTGAAGACCCACTTCTTCACGCACGCGGGTGTGGTCAAGGCCGTAGATGGTGTGGATTTCACCGTCTCCAAGGGCGAGGTAATGGGTCTGGTGGGTGAGTCCGGGTCGGGCAAGTCGATCACCGGGTTTTCCATCCTTGGGCTGATCGATCCTCCCGGGCGCATCGTCGATGGGTCAATCCGTTTTAATGGTGACGAGATCGCGAACGCACCGGAAGAGCGACTCAAGACCTTGCGTGGCAACCGAATCTCGATGATCTTTCAGGATCCGATGATGACGCTCAACCCGGTCCTGCGCGTCGATACGCAGATGATCGAGGCCATTCTCGCCCATGAAAACGTAAGCCGCCAAACCGCCTGGGAAAGAAGCCGTGATGCGCTTGGTTTGGTTGGCATCCCATCGCCGGAAGAGCGATTGCAAGCCTATCCGCATCAGCTTTCCGGTGGGATGCGGCAGCGCGTGGCGATTGCGACAGCCTTCTTGAACCAGCCGGACCTCATTATTGCCGACGAGCCGACGACAGCGCTCGACGTGACAATTCAGGCGCAGATCATCCACGAGGCACAGAAGCTGACGAAACGCACGGGAACCGCGATGATCTGGATCACGCATGACCTTGCCGTTGTGGCAGGGCTCGCGGACCGGATTTCGGTGATGTACGCAGGACGGATCGTTGAGCAAGGCGGTATCGACGATGTTATCGACCGTCCGTTGCATCCCTATACGGTCGGGCTTCTCGGATCGGTTCCGACGGCGAACCGGCGCGGGCAGCGTTTGTTCCAGATCGAAGGGATGACGCCAAACATGCTCGCCCTGCCTGAAGGATGCGCCTTTGGACCGCGTTGTCAGGCCCGAACGGCAGCGTGTTCCAAGCGCCCCCCGATTAAGGACGTGGATGGCCGCAGCCTTCGCTGTTTCAATCCGCAACGCACCAAGGAGACGACGCTTTGAGTGAGCCGCTCGTTGAAATCCGAGGCGTTTCGAAGCGCTTCACCAAACGTTTGGACGTCGCGGGGAAAATCGCACAGCGACTTGGCGCAAACATCCGGGAAGAAACGGTCCATGCTGTCGATAACGTGAACCTGTCGATTCAAAATGGTGAGGTTCTGGGATTGGTCGGCGAATCCGGCTGCGGCAAGTCCACTTTGGGACGTGTTGTTGCCGGCATTCACCCTGCAAGTGACGGACAGATGTTCTACGGAGGCAAAGATGTTGCGACGTTGAACGGTACCGACAAACGCGCGGCGACCCTCGCAATTCAGATGATCTTCCAGGACCCCTTTGCCAGCCTAAATCCGCGAATGCGCGTCGAAGATATCATCGGCGAAGCACCGCGTATGCATGGGATCGTCAGCAAGGCAGAGAGTGCGGAATACGTGGACGACGTGATGCGCAAGGTCGGCCTCGACCCGTCGCTCAAGCGGCGTTACGCGCATCAGTTTTCCGGCGGTCAGAGGCAACGGATTGGAATTGCACGTGCGCTCGCCGTGAAGCCGAAGTTCCTTGTCTGCGACGAAGCCATCGCTGCGCTGGACGTGTCGATCCAGGCGCAGGTTATCAACTTGTTCATGGATCTGCGCGAAGAGCTGGGCCTGACCTATCTGTTCATCAGCCATGACCTGAGCGTCGTCGAACACATCGCCGACCGCGTGGCGATCATGTATCTGGGCCGCATTGTCGAGAGCGCATCGACTGAGGAAATTTTTTCGGACCCACGCCATCCCTACACGAAAGCGCTGCTTGCAGAGGCTCCGCGCCTTGATCAGCGCCGGCGTGATTTTGCCCCGATTGAGGGGGAAATTCCGTCGCCGCTCGATCCGCCATCTGGATGTACCTTCCACCCGCGTTGCCCGGTGGCGACCGCTGAGTGCCGCACCACTGTTCCTGAACTGAAAGCGGGGCGCTGCGGGCGCGAAACGGCTTGCCTGCTGGAACACGCCGAAACCGTTTGAACGAGAAGCTGGAGAGCCCCTTGAAAAACGCCGATCCGATCTGGGACCACGTCGACCGCCATCGTGATGATTTTATCGCCTTGTCAGATCGAGTCTTTGACACGCCCGAGACGCTTTATGCCGAGTACAAGTCCGTCGCCGAACATGTGCAGATGTTACGCGCTCAGGGGTTCAAGATAACAGAGAACGCAGCTGGCATTCCTACGGCCGTGATTGGCGAAGCAGGAGACGAGGGTCCGGTGATTGCCATCCTCGGTGAGTTCGATGCGCTGCCATATCTGAGCCAGGCGCCAGGTGTGGCTGAACATCAGCCGCTTGAAGAGGGCGGCAACGGGCATGGGTGTGGTCACAATCTGTTAGGGGCCGCCGCACTCTTGGCCGCGACGGCGGTGAAAGACTGGCTGGCCGAAAACGGCATCAAGGGCCGTGTGCGATACTATGGCTGCCCCGCTGAAGAAGGGGGCGCGGCCAAGACATACATGGTGCGTGAAGGACTGTTCGATGATGTCGACGCAGCCATCTCGTGGCATCCAGCGACCTTCACAGGCGTGAATGAGGCCAGATCGCTCGCAAACACCCGGATCGATTTCACTTTTCATGGAAAAGCTGCCCATGCGGCGGGTGCACCGGAATTGGGTAGGTCGGCGCTTGATGCGGTTGAACTGATGAATATCGGTGTAAATTACCTGCGCGAGCACATGCCCGACAGCGCCCGGGTGCACTACGCCTATCTCGATGCAGGTGGTGTTGCGCCGAACGTGGTGCAGGCCAAGGCCACGGTGCGCCAGCTCGTCCGCGCCAGTTCGCTACCCGACCTCGCCGATCTGGTTACGCGTGTCAGAAAGATTGCAGATGGTGCGGCGCTGATGACCGGAACGCAGGTCACAAGTCAGGTCTTTTCCGGCGTTTCAAACCTGCTTGGAAACCGTCCTTTGGAAGAAACCATGCAGCACGAGCTAGAGAAACTCGGACCCGTCGCCTTTGACGAGTCAGACCTCAGCTTTGCCCGTGAGATTCAGACTACATTGACCACGGCTGACATCAACACGACCTTCAAGCGGATCGGAGCTAAGCCCAAAAAGGATCTCGCACTCTGCGACTTCATCGCACCTCTTGATCGCCACAGCGATGGTGGCGAAGGCTCAACAGATGTCGGGGATGTGAGTTGGGCTGTTCCGACGGTTCAGGCTCGGGTCGCGACCTGCGCAATTGGAACGCCATTTCATACCTGGCAAACAGTTGCACAAGGCAAGGCACCCGCAGCGCACAAAGGCATGATCTACGCCGCAAAGGCAATGGCCGCGACAGCCTGTCGACTGGTTGAGGACCCGTCACGCATCGATGCTGCGCGCGCGACGCATCAAGACCATCTGGGCGAAACGCCGTACACATGTCCGATCCCTGCAGACGTGCGCCCACCTGTCTGAGGGAAAGTGAACATGACCCGCGCTGCTGCCATAGACAACGTCGCCGAATATTTTGACAGCGGTCGATTTGCAACCGATCTTAGCGAACTGGTTGCCCATGAGACGGAGAGCCAGACACCAGAGAAAGCGGCGGAACTTCCGCGCTATCTTGAAGAAGCCCTCGTTCCGCGCCTGCGCAGTCTTGGGTTCTCCTGTGCAATACACCCGAACCCTGTGCCAGATGCAGGTCCTATCCTTGTCGCTGAACGCATCGAGGACGACACAGGCCCAACGATCCTGTCCTATGGGCATGGCGACGTGATCCGCGCCCAAACCGATCAGTGGCACAACGGGCTTTACCCGTTTCGTCTTGTAGATGAGGGCGATTGCCTCTTCGGACGCGGTACCGCTGACAACAAGGGACAACACCTCATCAACTTGGCTGCGTTGAGCTCCGTCATCGACGCTCGTGGATCACTCGGCTTCAACATTCGAATCCTTATTGAAATGGGTGAGGAGATGGGGTCGCCGGGGCTGTCGGAGTTTTGCGCCACGCACAAAGAAAACCTTGCCGCGGATGTCCTGATCGCATCGGACGGACCACGCCTTCAGTCAGACACGCCGACGATGTTCATGGGTGCACGGGGCGGCAATTCGTTCGACCTCATCGTTGACCTTCGAGACGGCGCGCATCATTCCGGTAACTGGGGCGGTTTGCTTGCCGACCCCGCGATGATCCTTGCGCAAGCCCTCTCGACGATCACCGATGTGAGGGGCCAAATCCAAATACCAGAGTGGCGGCCGACCAGCCTAACCGAAGACATCCGGCATACCCTGCGCAATTTGCCGGTAGGCGGAGATGGCGGTCCGAAGATTGACGAAGACTGGGGCGAAGAAAGTCTGACACCGGCCGAACGGGTCTTTGGCTGGAACAGCTTTGCGATCCTCGCAATGAAAAGCGGTGTCCCCGAAGAGCCGGTTAACGCGATCTCGGGATATGCCAAGGCCGCCTGTCAGCTCCGCTTCGTTGTTGGCACCGATCAAGCCGGTATCCTGTCGGCCCTTCGTCGCCACCTTGATGCAAGAGGATTTCAGATCGTTAAGATCAAACCTCACGACCGCGGATTTTTCGATGCGACGCGGACATCGCCGGAGCATCCTTGGGTGTCGTTTGTCGCGCGTTCGCTGGAAGAAACGTCTGGAAAGCGGCCACATATTCTGCCAAATCTCGCCGGTTCCCTGCCCAATGAGGTCTTTTCCGATGTGCTCGGCCTCCCAACGATTTGGGTGCCTCATTCCTATCGTGGCTGTTCACAGCACGCGCCAAACGAACACGTGTTGAAGTCGGTGTCGCGTGATGCATTGCGGGCAATGGCCGGTCTTTTCTGGGATATTGGTGACCTTGCCAGGCCACTCTGACCGCGCGCCACAAAGGCTTTCATCCATACCTGGATCGGGCGGGTATCGCACTCCCGACTTTAACTGACCGCTTTGCGGACAAAACCGACTTTTGTAGCCACGACTATTGCTCATACTGAAAGTGCTTGCATCCGCAGCGGTAGATTTTTCGGTCGAGCAATGATTTCCGGTTTGCGGCCATTCTACTGGGCCAATCCAGCCCGAGTTCAAGCTATCCTTTCGGTGTAATCAGCGTTGAAAATTGAACGCCAGCGAAGCGGGCTCCCAAAAAGAGAAAACGAAATTCCGTTTTTGAATTTTTGTAACTTGCACGATTAGCAAAAAACGACATCGGGTCGCTGGCAGGAAAGATAAAATGAGGAAACAGGTTTGACTAGTTCCCAGTCCATTGAGCACTTCTCATGCACGAACGTCGAATACCAGAATGGCTTCGCCATGCGCCAGCACCCAGCGTGCGGGGATTCGCCATTCTGGCGGGAACGGAGGCGATTGCCAGGGGTATTTTGATCTCTGTCTTTCCGGTAGCGATGTACAACGCGCTGAAGGATGCGCGATTTGTATCCGAAATTTATTTCGCCATTGGCGCGGTATCACTCTTGATCGGTCTTCTGGTTCCCTACCTGATCTGGTTTGTCCCACGGAGATGGGTCTATGTGTTCGGCACTCTTTCGTACGTCGCGGGTGCGGTTGTGACGACCGTTGCGACCCCTGCTGCCGTTATTGCGGGGCTCGCACTCACAACTTTCGCCGTTGTGACGACATTTGTGTGCTTCAACGCCTATGTACTCGACCATGTTGCCAGGATTGAACTGGGACGTTTTGAGACATCGCGGCTTTTTTACAGTGCGCTGGGTTGGACGGCTGGGCCTGCACTTGGCGCGATATTGTACGAATGGTGGCGACCTGCGCCGTTCCTGATTGCAGCCGGTGCGGCGATTGTCATGCTGCTCATCTTTCTTGTTATGCGCCTCGGAAACGGCAGGCTCATCACCAGAAGCCAAAGCGCTCCCGCAAATCCGTTCGCCTATTTCGGGAGGTTTTTTGTGCAACCGCGATTGGTTGCCGGATGGGTATTCGCAGTCGTTCGTTCCTGTGGGTGGTGGATTTATGTCGTATACCTGCCCATCTATGCGGTTCAGAACGGGCTAGGCAGCCAGCTTGGAGGGATTGCTTTATCGATTTCCAATGCCGCCCTGTTTTGCACCCCACTGATGCTTCGTTTCATGCAGCGCAGTTCGGTACGCGCAGCAGTCAGAACCGGATTCCTCATGTCCGGGCTGCTGTTTCTTTTTGCTGGAGTTCCATTCGGAATCCCTGAAGTCACAATCGCATTCTTAATGATGGGCTCGATTTTCCTGATCTTGCTCGATGTTTCCGCTGGTTTGCCGTTCCTTCTCGCAGTCAAACCTTCCGAACGAACTGAGATGTCAGCAATATACGCGAGCTTTCGCGACGTTTCGGGTATTATTACACCTGGTGCCGCCTGGCTGGTTCTTCTCGCTGCACCGCTCTCTGGCGTGTTCGCTGCGGGTGGCGCAGGTTTGCTTTGGACGTGGGTTCTGGCTCGTAAGCTGCACCCCCGGTTGGGCCAGACACGCATATCTGTCGAAAGTACTTCAAAGGAAGCTGGCAAAGTTGCTTCTGATATGGTGAGCCTGCCAAACTTAGTCCATGAGAAATCAGTCGCCAGTCGCTTACCGACTGATACATAATAGAAGCCAGCCATTGAGTGACCAAAGCAACTCAGGCGTCAGTACCGTGCAGCTTCTAGGATTTAGCAGAGACGTTGGACTACAAGAAATGCCATTTCAGCGAATGTGTTAAAGGCAAGCTTAACTCTTTCGACTCTGTTTCCTACACGAAAGGAACCGTTAGCCTTGTAGTCTCGGACTCTTAATCAAACGAGTACGGAAATCATCACCGAAACGTCGGGCCATGCGCCCAGACCGTCAACGAATACCGATTACCATTCTCAACCGGTGTCACCTGATGCAACAAGAAGCTGGGAAAGATGGTCGCGCTGCCCTGATGTCGGCTGGCCGTTACAGCATAAGCGCCCGGCATTATCTCCAAGTCTCCGCCGTCGTACATTCCGGGTTTGCTGAGTTGAACGACCAGCGACAGCTTTCTTTTTCGGGCAACAGGCCCGTCGCCGATATCGGAATGCCACGCAAAATGACCACCATCTGATGCTTTATAGCAGGCAATCTGCGGACTTTCGGCGAACTCGCTCAGATCAAAGCCAAACTTGTCGGTGTTGGAGCGACGGGCAACATTGATAAGGCGTGACATCACCCAATCAGAGCCTTCGACGTCGTCCAGCCAGGTCACATCCGCTCTGCGCAGATTATGATCCTTGTTTTGCCCGACAAGCAGAGCCTCGTTCGCCGGGGCTTTTTGTGATGCAGCAACAATCTGCTCACATTCCCGCGCGGTAAATGCACCGGGAATCGAATGAACTTCCAGCATTCTGTACACCATTTTTGATTGGTACTGGATTTTGCCAAAACGCACAGATGGCGCTACGCTGTTTTCGACCTAAGAGGCTGAAAGCGACGTAATTTTTCTACAATCTCAATTGTTTTGGGTCCAGGAATCCGGATTTGGAATTCACCCTAGACGTTCTCGGATCCCAAACGGTATACGATGTGCGGCTATCGCCTGCTATTGGACCTTTCAGCAAATTGCATAGGTTTATTCCACGCTGGCTTAAGGTCATTGCGATGGCGCGTACCGTGATGGTCGCCCGGGAGAAAAGCGGACATTCGGCTGTTCCGCAGCATAAGACAGATTGGGCTCGGAGCAACCGTTCGCCGCAACCCTTAAACACGACTACTTCGCGGACAACCTTGCCATCCGCTTCATTTTTCTCACTGTCTGCTAGTGGCGTACGACCGACATCTACGCTTTCCCCGAAAAAGGGGATGGTTCTTCTGCTGCCATTTGGTGCAAAGAAGGACGTCTTCGCTCCTACTGACGGATTTGCAACGTGTTGAAGCTCATCAAGAATGCGCGCCTCTATTCACCTGAACCTGTTGGTTTGGGCCATATTCTCACTGCGGGTGAACGCATCATTTACCTCGGCAGCAATAAACCCGATTTGCCTGACCAGCTTCAGGCAGAGATCATTGACGTCGAAGGCGCAGCGGTTGTTCCGGGTTTTATTGATGGGCATGCGCATATAACTGGCGGTGGCGGTGAAACCGGACCAGCCAGTCGGGTGCCGCCGCTTGTCCTGTCCTCTTTCACGCGTGCCGGTGTCACTTCAGTCGTTGGAGTATTGGGCACGGACGATCTGACCCGCAACACGCAGACGCTGGTGCAACAGGCCTATGGGTTGCGCGAAGAAGGACTTTCAGCCTGGTGTCACACCGGTGGCTATCACGTCCCACTGACCACCCTCACCGGTTCAGCCCGTGGAGACATTGTGTTCCTTGATCCGGTCATCGGTGTTGGGGAACTGGCGATCAGTGATCACCGGTCGAGCCAACCGACATTGGACGAGTTTCTGCGGATCGCAAGCGAAGCGCATGTCGCAGGCCTGATGACTGGCAAGGCGGGGATTGTGCATTGCCATATGGGAGATGGCGAGCGAGGGCTGTCAATGTTGGAACAAGCTATCGCGACCTGCGAAATCCCCGCACGCGTCTTCAATCCAACCCATGTCAATCGCAACAAACCACTCTTCGAACAGGCCGTGGCGCTAGCACGGCACGGATGTTACATCGACGCTACCGCATTCCCCTGCGGACATGTCGAGCCGGGCATCTCTGCTACTGAGGCCTACATTCAGTTTCGCGATTTGGGCGGTCACGCCGACCGGTTCACCATCAGCTCTGACGGTGGTGGCTGCCTGCCCGCCTTTGACCATGAAGGCAATCTGACACGGTTTGGTGTGGGTTTGTCGGACACTTTGCCGGACACGCTGCGCGAACTCACCAACAGAGGAGTACCAATGCCCGAAGCGCTGGCTCCGCTGACCTCAAATGTCGCCGACCTGCTGAAGCTGCACCAAAAAGGTCGTCTGAACGTGGGTATGGACGCTGATTTGGTCGTTCTTGACGAAAACACTGCCGTGCGGCATGTGATGGCCCGGGGGGAATGGCATGTACGCGACGGCCAGATAGCCCGACGCGGCATGTATGAACAGGTTTGAGCGTCCGCGCGGTCCCCGGTGGCTGCCCGCTATAGCACCGGAAGGTAGTTAAGATATGTGCCCTGCACCCGTTGATGCAGAAACCCCGCGCGGGTTCATCATTCCGATCGGCGGCGGTGAAGACCGCGTCAAGGAAATGCAGATTCACCGAAAGTTCGTAGAACTGTCCGGCGGTGCCGACGCTGATATCGTCGTAATCCCAACAGCCTCGATGCTGGAAGAAACCGGACCGGACTATAACCGCATCTTTTCCGAGCTTGGTGCAGGCAAGGTTGAATTCCTGCCTATCTCGCGCCGCGCCGATTGCGACAACCCGGATTACGCGGGGATGCTGGATCGTGCTACGGGAATTTTTATGACCGGTGGGAACCAGTTGCGCCTGTCAGCGATTCTTGGAGGCACGCTGGTCGCCCAGAAAATCCGGCGCCGAAACGCGGCAGGGGTGCCGGTTGCAGGAACATCGGCCGGTGCTTCGATCATGTCCGAGCATATGGTAGCAGGTGGCAGCAGCAACTCTGGTCCAGCCGAAGGTAACATCACGCTGGCTCCCGGTATGGGTCTGACCAACGCCGTCATCATTGATCAGCACTTCACCCAACGCAACCGCCTGGGTCGATTGCTAACCGCTTCATCTTTTAACCCTTTTCTAATCGGATTGGGCGTTGACGAAGACACGGCGGCCTTCATTGGGCCCGATAACGTCTTTGAAGTAATCGGCAGCGGAACGGTTACCGTGGTGGATGCCAGCCATTTGACCCATTCTTCGATGTGGGATGCCCGTCGCGGCGAAGCACTCAGCCTTCTTGGACTTCGGCTTGACGTTCTGGGTGAAGGGTGCCGTTATGATCTGACGGCTCGCCAGGCTTTTCCGCCGGATGAGCATATGGCGTTCTGCACATTGCCGGATCTGTCCGAGGATGAGGCCGCCAACGGGGGGAAACAATAAGCTAACCAACGGGGAGCCTCATGAAAACAATCTCGACCAATGTCTTTGTCGGCCCGAATGTCTGGGCAAGTTTTCCGGTCATTCGCCACGTCATTGATCTGGGCGTTCTGGAAGATTGGCCTTCGGCCAAAATTGGTTCCGAGTTTATTGATGCATTGACCCAGGCCCTTCCCGGTCTGGCGGAACATGGCTGTTCCTACCGCGAACCCGGTGGTTTCATCCGCCGATTGCGCGAAGATGAAGGCACTTGGCTTGGTCATGTTTTGGAACATTGTGCCATCGAAGTGCAGAACGTGGCCGGTTCGGATGTAACCTTTGGCCGCACGCGCGGCACAGGCGAACCCGGCCAATACAACATGGTTTACGAATACCGCCAGCGCGATGTTGGTCTGGACGCAGGCAAGCTTGCAATGCGGCTGCTGATGCATCTATTGCCGCAATCCCTCAAGGAACAGGTGGACTACGACTTCGACCCGGAATTCAACTGGGATGACGAGTTGCGTAGCTTTGTGCTGCGGGCGCAGCGCAAGGAGTTTGGTCCCTCAACCGGCTCATTGGTTAAGGCCGCGCAAGAGCGTGACATCCCTTGGATCAGGCTGAATTCTGGGTCACTGGTTCAGTTCGGGCACGGTAAATACCAGAAACGCATTCAGGCAACCATAACCTCTGAGACCAAGCATATCTCGGTCGAGATTTCCTGCGACAAGGAAGACACCCACAATCTGCTGAACGATCTGGGCCTGCCTGTGCCGCAGCAACGCATGGTTTATTCCGCGCGTGAAGCCGTGCGCGCCGCCGCACGGATCGGGCACCCGGTGGTGGTCAAACCGCTCGATGCCAATCATGGGCGTGGTGTTTCGATCAACCTGAACTCGGATGAAGAGGTCGAGGCAGGCTTTGCCGAAGCCAAGGAACATTCCCGCAGCCGCGCCATTCTGGTGGAAAGCTTCATCACCGGGTTCGATCACCGGATGCTGGTGGTGAACAACAAGCTGGTCGCTGTAGCCAAGCGCGTGCCGGGCCATGTGGTAGGCGATGGCACGCACACGATTTCCGAACTGGTTGACATCGTGAACCAGGACCCGCGCCGTGGCATCGGGCACGAAAAAGTGTTGACCATGCTTGAGATTGACAATCAAGCCAACCGCCTGATGGAGAATGCGGGCGTTAACGAAGAGACCGTTTTGCCGGATGGCGAAGTTTTCTATCTCCGTTCGACGGCGAACCTGTCGACTGGCGGCACGGCCATTGATCTGACGGATGTGGTGCACCCTGACAACCGTGACATGGCCGAGCGTGCCATCATGGCCGTCGGGCTGGATGTGGGCGGCGTCGATTTCCTGATCGACGACATCACCAAATCCTACAAGGATATCGGCGGCGCGATTGTCGAGGTGAACGCCGCCCCTGGTTTCCGGATGCACGTGGCACCGTCCGAAGGTCAGCCGCGCGACGTGGCGGGCAAAGTGATCGACATGCTGTTTCCGGCCACCGAGGAAACCCGCATTCCCATCGCGGCAATCACCGGAACCAACGGCAAGACGACCACTTCAAGGATGTTGGGGCACATCATGAAAACCAGCGGCAAGACCGTTGGCATGACCTCGACCGATGGCGTTTATGTTGACGGCAAGCTGAGCGTGAAGGGCGACATGACGGGACCTAAGTCGGCACAGATCGTTCTGCGCGACCCGGCTGTCGATTTTGCGGTGATGGAAACCGCACGCGGCGGACTTGTGCGCTCGGGTCTGGGCTATCAGCGCTCGAACGTAGCGGCCTGCCTGAACGTCTCGGCAGATCATCTGGGTCTTGGCGGCATCAACACGGTTGAGGAACTGGCCGTTGTCAAACGCGTGGTGGTGGAAAGCGCCACCGACACGGCAGTTCTGAATGCCGATGACATCAACTGTTTGAAAATGGCCGACTATGCCGGTGCGGATCAGATCTTTTATGTCACCACCAATCCGGGGCACAGCCTGGTCAAGGAACATATCAAGGCAGGCGGCAAGGCAATTGTGCTTGAAAAGGGCATGAATGGTGACATGCTGACCATTTATGACAACGGTCTTCATATCCCGGTGCTGTGGTCGCATCTGATCCCGGCGGCATTGGAAGGCAAGGCCATTTTCAACGTCCAGAACGCGATGTTCGCCGCCGCGATGGCCTATAGTTTCGGAGTGGATCTGGACAATATCCGCCATGGGCTGCGCACCTTCGACACCAGCTATTTCCAGGCACCCGGGCGGATGAATGTCTATGACGAGCATCCCTTCAAGGTGATCCTCGACTATGGCCACAACCCTGCCGCGCTCAAGGCGATGGCGGCTCTGGCCGATCAGTTGGAGGTCAAGGGCCGAAGGCTGTGCGTTGTTGCGATGCCCGGCGACCGGCGCGATGAGGATATCATCGACGGGGCCGCCGCATTGGCCGGGCATTTTGATCATTTCATCTGCAAGGCAGATGACCGCCGCCGGGGCCGTGGACACGACGAAGTACCGCAAATGATGCGGCAGGCCCTGATCGACAACGGCGTCGATGATGCCGCGATCACGATCATCCCGGATGAGGTCGAAGCGGTGACTGCAGCGTTGGAACAGGCCGCACCGGGCGATCTGCTGGTGATTTTCGGTGATGACACAACGCGCTGCTGGAAGCAGATCATCTATTTCAACTCCGATAGCGAAGCGCCGGTCACAGAGGCTGCGCCGGTGGCAAGCCCCATCGACACCTCGTTCGAGGACATGTTCGAAAGCGACCAGAACCTGATCCGGGATGCGCGCGGCGTGCGCCTGGCCCGCGACATCAGCGAAGACGCGGATTAAGCGGGGGTACCGGAATGGACCGGATCGAAGAGCTTGAAAACGCGCTGACAATTGAAAGCGCGTACGCCGATCATATCCGGGTAGACGATGCCCGACGCTTGACCGGGCCGGGACTGTTGTGGAACCGCCCCGGCGCGGTGATGGATGTGTTTTTCACCGATACCGGCACCGCGCAGGTCACTGCTTTGTGGGAAAAACACGCGCGCCGCGTGCTGGACGCACTTGGCTGGCAGGATCAGGACGTAACCCACCGCAGTTTCACCGGTGGCGTCAATCTGGCGATTTCAGCACCGATGGATCAGCTCTATTCCGCTATCTTCGCGGTGCAAACCGTCTGGCATTTCTGTGCTGCCGAACTGTTGGCATCCGAGCCCGGCGATTTCGATCAGATGGTTGCGGATGTCAAAAGCGTTATGGAGAAGGAAGCCAATCCCGCGCTGATCGCCCTGATTGCGGCAGCAGAAGCGCATGGTGTGGATATCCTGTGCGATGATGACGAAGTGTCGATCGGGCACGGTACTGGCAGTCAGACCTGGCCGGTCGATGCGCTGCCTACCCCCGATGACTTGGACTGGTCGGCTCTGCACAATATCCCGGTGGCCTTCATAACCGGAACCAACGGCAAAACAACCACAACCCGTTTACTTGAGGCGATCGCGCGCGCTTCGGGCAAGGTTGCCGGGCTGACCTCGACCGAATTTGTGCGGGTGGGAGACGACATTCTCGACCGTGGCGATTATTCCGGCCCTGGCGGCGGGCGAATGCTGTTGCGTGACAAAAGGCTGGAGGTCGCCTGTCTGGAAGTCGCGCGCGGAGGTATCCTGCGCCGGGGTCTGCCGACCCGCGCGGCAACGGCAGCGGCGGTCACCAATGTGGCAAACGACCATCTGGGGCAATACGGGGTCAACACGGTGCCGGAACTGGCTCAGGCCAAATTCGCCGTGCATCGCACGCTGGCCGAGGGTGGCGTGCTGGCACTGAATGCCGATGACTTGTATGTCCGCGCAGAAGCGGAAAATACATCCGCAAATATCTGGTGGTTCTCGCTGGATGCGCAGAACAACCTTGTCCGTCAGGCGCGTGATGCGGGCAAGTGCTGCGCCTATGTGCAGGAGGGAGATATCGTCTTTTTCGACGGTGCGGTCGAACAGGTAGTCATTGCAGTTTCCGATGTTCCCCTGACCATGGGCGGCGCTGCGAAATACAATATCCTGAACGCGCTGGCGGCCCTGTGCCTTGCCTTGGCACTGGACTTGCCCGTTCAGGGGGCTCGGGATGGGTTGGCCGGGTTCAAACCCGACGCCAAGGACAACCCCGGACGCTGCAACGAGTTTAGTTACAATAATGCGCGTGTTTTTTTGGATTTTGCGCATAACCCGCACTCGATTTCGGCCGTTTGCGATGCGCTGTCAAGCCTACCGGCGAAACGGCGTTACATTATGCTCAGCCATGCTGGCGATCGGTCGGATCAGGATATTCGGGACGTTACCGCGACAGCGTTAAATTTCCAGCCCGACGTGGTCGTCGCAGCCGAACTGGAAGGGTATTTAAGAGGTCGCGAATTGGGAGAAATCCCGGACCTGATCAAAAAATCCGCCTTAGAACAGGGATATGACGCGCAACAAGTCCTGAGAGCATCTTCGCCCTCTCTAGCTGCCTCGATGATATTGGAAAAGCTGGAACCGGGTGATCTTGCCTTGCTGTTGGTCCTGTCCGAACGCGACGCCGTGCTCGCGATGCTCGACGGATAAACAGAGCCGGGTGCCGGTGTCACGCAGTTGTAGCTAGCACACGGCGATGTAAGCGCGCGCAAATGCAAACAGGCAGGGAAGTATGCACCAAAAATGTTGCACCTTCGACCTGAGACCGATCGGAGGCGGACTACGGTGCAGAACCCGCCAAGTGATCGTTGCGCAGTATCCGGTACTTTGGGCTCAGTGGAGACTTTGAGTGAATTCCACTCAACGACCGCAGTGCGGACGAAGCCGACATTCTTTTCAGATCGAACTACGGAACTCTCTCGGTGTCATTCCTGTGTGATCGCGGAAAGCTTTGGCGAAGCCAGACGCGGTTTCAAATCCCGCTCGCTTTCCGATGTTGGCGATCGTCAGATCGCCTTTTTTCATCATTTCTTTCGCCGCCTCAACGCGGGCTTCCTTGACCAATCTGGAGAATGAAGTCCCATGTACGCCGAGCCGTCTTTGCAAAGTCGATGCCGAAATAGACATACTCGCGGCGACACCGGATACGGTGAGATTTGGATTGTCCAACTGGGTGGAGATGAGCGTTTGGAAATCAACTATGAACCTTTTATTTCTTTGGTTTTCCGCCCACCGCGCTCGCGCAACTATCTCTTCCGCTGATTGCAACATCCAGCTTGACGGAAAGCGAAAATCTGCTCCGGTATCGTCACCGGGAAGGATGTTGACGCCATCGAGATCAGACACAGGAACTGCGGATACATCGCAAACCCAAACAGTCAGTTGTTTCGGGTCCCAGCGTTTGCCGGAATAAATTCTGAAGGCATTCATCATGTAGGCGGCATAGAAAGCGTCAATTTGCGCCGGGTCTTTGGCGGGCTTGAAAACCCTCTCAGCCACCACTTTTACCCACTGACCATCGTTTATGATCGTGTAGTTGGCAGCGGAGATGACCCGCCGTGCGTCCAAGATCAGAGCAGACAGCAAATCTCCCAATGATCCGCGGGAAAGGTCCACCAATTCGAAATTGGCTAGTGTCGGCAGAGCCGCGTCGAAACCAACTTTGAAACCGAAAAACGGGTCGTTGGTCGCTTCTGCGCATTTTTCCGCAAAGTCGTACCATGCGACGACTGGTAGGTGGAACTCGCCTTCCAGTAAACCATCTGCGTCTATGCCACTGGCGCGCATAATCGCTTTGTGCGCGACACCTCTGCGCTGCAGCTCAACAACAAATGGTCGAAACATTGTGTTCAGGACCAATGGAATAGACTTCGACACTGCCTGCCTCGAGAAGTGTTTCAATCACGTCAAGATTTCATCAAAGCGACCCGACTGCAACACACTGGCTCGAGACGTTCTGCTATTCTGACGCAAGATTGACGAATGTATCAAACTAAGGAGTTTCGACGTGCCGCAAAAACCGCTAGTCGCCATCTGCTTCACCTGTTTCGCAGTAGCGGCCACGGCCCAAGAAGAACCGATGCCGATCCTGTTCACCAATGTGAACGTGTTCGACGGAGTATCGGAAACGCTTATTGAAGATGCCAATGTGCTCGTCACCGGTAATCTGATCTCCGAGGTGTCATCAGAACCATTGGCAGTTGCCAACGGTCGCATAATCGACGGTGGTGGTCGTACGTTGATGCCGGGCATCATCGAAGCCCACGGGCACTTGGGGCAAGCCGTGCTGCCAACGCAGGTAACCGGATCAGAAGACTGGCAATACATGGCGTCGCTGTCGACCTTTGCGGCAAAGTACTATCTGGATCGTGGCTGGACCACTGTGCGGGATGCAGGCGGCCCGACATTCGGCCTTAAGAAGGCCATCGACGAAGGGCACATACCAGGCCCACGTATCTACCCATCGGGACGCTTCATCTCACAGACAAGCGGCCATGCGGATTTCCGCTATGGCTATGCGGCCCCTCATCCAAACGAGGCCGAAACTGAACCCTTCTACAATCAGTTCATCGGCGCAATTGCCGACGGAGTGCCAGAGGTTCTGAGGGCCACACGCGAGGAACTGCGGAAAGGCTCGGTCCATATCAAGGTCATGGCAGGCGGCGGGATCTCATCGCAATATGATCCACTCCATACGTTGCAGTACTCAGCGGAAGAAATGCAAGCCATTGTAGGTGCTGCTGCAGATTGGGGTACCTATGTGATGGTGCATGCCTACACGGACGCTACTGTCCGCCGTGCAATTGAAGCCGGTGTTAAGGTCATCGAACACGGTCAACTCATGACAGATGAAACCGCCAAACTCGCTGCGGACAATGGCGTTTGGCTGTCTACGCAGATCGCGTTTCTCGGTGAGCCGCCAACACCGGAACAAATCGAAGCGTTTGGAGAAGTAACCGCAGCCAAGTTCAACAGTGTGCGCGAAGGTGTGGAAACATCCATTAACTTTGCGCGTGAGTATGGCATTAACATCGCTTTCGGAACTGATCTATGGGGTCCACGCCTACCGGAAATCGGAAACGAGTTCGAATACCGCACCCGTTACTTCTCCGACTTAGAAACGCTGCAACAGGCAACTTCCGTCAATGGCGAATTGCTACAACTGACAGGACCGCTAAATCCTTACCCAGAGGGACCAATCGGCGTTATTCAATCTGGGGCTTACGCGGACATCATACTGGTCGATGGAAACCCACTCGATGACGTGACCATTTTAGGCGATATGGAGAACATCCATTTCGTAATGAAGGATGGACGTGTACACCGCAACGACCTCTAAATCACTGATCCAACAGTGACTGTTTTGGGCTCAACGCGGTCAACTGACCGTTTTTCTCAGATGACTGAAAGGATGCGCTAAGCCGACGTTTACAGTGAAATATTCGAAACTCCGACCATGAATGGCTGCTTCGCGCAGGAGCGGACGGTGGCGAAAAACTAGGCTACGACCGAGTCGCGGACAAAGCCGTCGGTGGTGCTAAAGCATTTTCAGACGGTTTAGAACCTATCGCGCCCAAGTATTCGGTGCTCAGATGGCGAGACGCCAGTGGCGGTCTTAAATGCACGACTGAAGTTGTTGGCGGTCTCGTATCCCAGCGCAGTAGCAATATCGGCGATGGTGCCAGACTGCGATGAAAGTAACTCTTTCGCCCGGCTTACGCGAACATCGGTCACTATGCGACGGAATTGCGCGCCTTCTTCCTCTAGCTTCCTTTGAAGAGTGCGAACACCAAGCCCGAGTGCGCGAGCTGTTGCGTCAACCGAGATTTCTTTGTGGTGGAGTTGCTGTCGGGCTATTGCGGCAACCTGACCAGCTATTGTTTCAGGTGGTCCACCGAGGCGTTCCCTCGCAACATCGTCAACCGTCACAAAACCGCGAACACGATTTTGCCTTTTGTTCTCGGCCAAAAGCAATGAGCTTTCGAATTCCACACCTAACCTTGGTGCGTTCCAAACTATGGGACAACCATATGTGTCCTCGACTTCGACCGAGTTCGGTACTTTTGCAAAATCCAAGAGAACTGCCGTAGGCGTCCATCCGCTCCCTAGGTACTCGTGAAAAATACTTAGGAATACGCCAATCGCGGAAAAAGCTATATCGGCGTAAGCGGGGTGGTCTGGCATGCCGAATTTGTAGCAGTAGCGCGAGCGTCGACCGGAGGCTTCCAGCCATGCGCGATCAACTGATGAGTGGAAAGGCATAACCGATGTTGCGCGACGTAGTGCGTTTCCCAACGTAGGCGCGGACAGGACATACTCTCCCCAAAGCCCATAGTCTGCGACTGTCAGGTAAGGAGACCAAAGCAAGCCAATGTTTTGATGGCCCGCCGATCGAGCCGCCTGCTCGACGAATGTCGCCAATGAATGCTCAGAAATATACCCCGACCGTTCTTCGATAAAGTGGTGCGGAAGGTCGGCGGCCTCCATGGCCTTCTCTAATCGTTTTTCACCAGCGGACTCGTAGACAAACTGCGGCATCGCGCCGAGTGCTTTCGCTGAAATCATCGGAGGTAGTGCCATTAAGGTCCTCAAATAAACAACTGTCGTGAAATGATACGCATTTGTTTCTGGTTTGTGCAATCAAGCAAAAAACAACTCCGGGAAGATACACAATGCCTAAAGGCAAAACCTTTTTGCGCGCATGCGCCGCTTCTCTGTTCGCGACTTTCACAATCGTTCCATTCCAAGCGGTTGCTGAACTTTCAGAAGTTCAACGTAACCTCATCGAACGGCGCGCTTGCGAAGCTGCGATCTGGGGCATGCCGGCCGTCGGTGTTTACGACATAGAGCTCGCAATCCAGCGCGACGCGGGCGCGGAGCGCGGCGTTATCGCTTACATGAGCGAACCAATGGACAGCCGTCACGGCTTTCTGACTGCAAATGACGTTACACCTTATGTTTTCGGCGGCGGAATTACAGTCGACGAGCCGGTTGTAATTGACGTACCACCTGCTGGCGAAAAGGCAGCTTTCTTTGGAACAATAGTTAACGCTTGGCAAGTGCCGCTGGCAGATGTCGGGACCACGGGAGATGATGCAGGCGAAGGCGGAAAGTACCTGATTTTACCCCCCGGCTACGATGGTGACGTGCCTGAGGAAGGATATTTCGTCTACCGGTCGAATACTTATGGCGTGCACTTTGCGTTTAGACCCGTCGCAAAGGACGGGGGCACTAGCGAAGATCAGGCAACTTATGCTCAGACGCTGCAAATCTATGCTCTGAGTGATGCGGACAACCCTCCCGCGACCCGGTTTGTCGACGTAAAGGAAAATCCAATCAACACCTTGCCTGTCTACGATATGACCTTCTTTACAGACTTGAATACGGTCATTCAGCGAGAACCGGTACTGGAGCAGGACAAGGTAATGATGGCGATGCTGGCTTCGCTCGGCATGGTGCGCGGCGAACCTTTTGAGCCCGATGAAGAGACACAAACCGCGATGTTGAATGGGCTGCAATGCGCGTATGATACCATGCAGGAACATTTCGTAACGCGCTCGGTTGTGCCACTTTGGGAAGACCGGAAATGGGGTGTCTGGGCATTTGCCGAAGGTCAACCACAAGCAGGTTTTCCTTATGTGACTGAAGATATGGTGCTTATCGATGATCGCGCTGGCGGCTCCTATTCATGGATCACATACCTACCAAAGAAGCTTGGTGGTGGCACATTCTATCTGACTGGGCTGACGGACAGCGAAGGCGAAATGCTCAACGGCGAAGACACCTACAAGCTAACCGTGCCCGCAGACACGCCGGCAGAGGACTTCTGGTCGGTCATCGTCTACAGCATGCAGACCAAAGGCTTTGTCGAAGGCAATGAACGCGTCGGGCTGGCAACACCGAACCTGCCGGACATGCAGGTTAATGATGACGGGTCTGCCGATGTATACTTTGCGCCGACAGCACCGGAAGGGCTGGAAAGCAACTGGATACCGACCGGTGAAGACTTCTTTCTGCTGTTCCGGCTCTACGGCCCTGCCGATGGATGGATCGAAAGCGGCTGGCAACTGTATGACTTGGAAAAAGTGAACTAGCTAAACATTTTCACAATCCAATTCGGAAACTGACCGGTATTGGCACCAACCAATCGGTCAGCAATTGGAGAGGCGGTGCACGCCTCGGGACGCCGTCTCTCCAAAACAAACACCAAAATGCCAAATCGCGAAAAGCGCATTAAGGCAATGAAAAATGGGAGTTTCAAAATGAGAAGCATAAGAAACTGTATGACAGCGATTGCGATTGCACTCGCAGTCACTACGGGACCGGTTCATGCGCAACAATTTGGCCAAGAAAGAGCACGAGCGGTCGGTGAACTGACAGATGAAGCGGTTGTGTCCGCTCTGCGCGAAGATGGTCGCGTCTCAATGAGCGGCGGTTTTTTTGAGACCGACAGTGACGCGCTGACCGGCACGTCCCCAGAGGTGTTGTTCAAAGTTGCCAGCGCGATGGCGACGCTGCCAGAAATGCGACTGGCGATCGTGGGCCATACGGACTCGGTGGGTGACTTTGCTTACAACATTGACCTCGCTGAGCGCCGTGCTGCGGCCGTACGCAATGCACTGATGGGCGAACCCTACAACGTCGCAGCGGAACGTCTGGTCGCCATGGGAGCAGGTCCAATCGCGCCTGTCGCCTCGAACTTGTCCGAGGAAGGACGCGCGCTGAACCGGCGCGTGGAGTTCGTTTTGTTGAACGAAGACATGATACAACAGAATGAGGGTACAAATGAACAAGTCGCATTGCCTCCCCAATCCGACAGAGAGTTTGCTGCAATAGTACCTGAAAACGTTTTGACACCGGATAGAGTGGAAACAGAGACACTTGGCACACTTGAGTTTTTCGATGGCATGCCTTCACCAGATACGGTTGAGAAAGTCTTTGACAATCTGGACTTGATGCGAGCAACGACTGCTTTTCTTGATGGCATGAAAATCGCGTCTCTGCGTGGAATGTTCCAAGGCTATGAAGATGTTGGCGCACAACCCAACGATGTCGTCATTGCAGAAAATCTGCTGGATGCCAGATCAATCTGGCTGACGCCCAACACAACGACTATTTACGTTGGTTCCAACGTTGATATCTCCGAAGGCCCTATGGTCATAGAGGTGCCCGCTGGCATGTTGGGCCTGTTGGACGACGCAGGGTTCGACTACGTCGCAGACATAGGCGCGCTTGGTGCAGACAAAGGCGAAGGCGGGAAATACTTGTTGATGCATCACGACGATGAAACTGCAGTGCCAGAAGGATATTTTGAACTTCGTACAAGAACAAATGAACACTGGTTGCTACTGCGTCGCTCGCCCGGAGCAGATGGTGACACAACAGGACCAGTTGCAGAGATCAAGGCAGGATTGAATATCTATCCGCTGAGCGCAGCCGACAATCCGCCAACAGAGAACTTCATCAATATCTCCGGCGTTCAGCACAACACAGTCCATGCCAACAACGAAGATTTCTTCGAGGAAATTCATGTGGCGCTGGACAACAACCCTGTTGGCGCTTTCGACCCAGAGATCGTTGGGACGTTTGCGTCCATTGGCATCAAGAAAGGCGAACCGTTCGAACCGGATGCCAGAATGAAGGGCATCTTCAAAGAAGCAGCCGCCATCGCAAACGCAACTGCGCGTGCCATCACTTACGCCTCACGCGATCCGGGCGTGTATTTCTATGAAAATCGTCAATGGAATTCGCCGTTCCAGCGTCAAAGCTATTTGTTCCTAGAGGATGGCGCGCGTATTCTCGATGACCGGACGTACTTCTTCTACATGGCTACCGGTATCACACCTGCCATGACCGCCCCGCCAGTCGGCACTGGTTCAGTGTACGCGATGACGGCCCGCGACAAAGATGGGGAGTACCTCGATGGTTCAAAGACCTACAAGGTAACGCTTCCCGCACCGGTTCCTGCCAAAAACTTTGCGTCGTTTATGCTCTATAGTGGGCAGACTCGTTCGATCTTGGAAACGGACCAACAAGCCGGAGGGATCGACTCCAACAGGCCCGGAATCAAGCCGAACGACGATGGTAGCTTCAGCATCTATTTTGGACCGGAAGCGCCGGAAGGTTGGGAAAACAACTGGGCGCAAACCGTCCCCGGACGAAGCTTCAATGTCATGATGCGTCTGTACGGGCCGCTTGAACCGTGGTTCGACAAAAGCTGGCGGCCCGGTGACTTGGAACTCGTGGAGTAGTCTTGGAAGTTTAGACCAGACGAGCAAAAGTCTTATGGCGCATATGGACGCTCCAAGAAATTGGGGCGTCTCGAAAACTGGCAGCTTTGGGCTCGAAGCGGTCTTTCGCAGCACTCTGCACGACCGTCTGCTCCGCGGACATAGCCCTCAGGTGCAGTTGTATCGAAAATGATCTTTGCGTGAAGTCTTGTAATCCGAGTGGGTCAATGCTGCGAGTATTCGCCTCCGAGACCCAAGGCTTTCAGCGCCGCAGCCGCATTTAGTCTTCATCATTGCTCTATTTTAGCGGTGCTATGCGTAAGACGCGGTAGTTGCTATCATTCACTTGATGACAGACACGATACGCCCTTCGCCAGAACTTGCAGCCATAGTGGAACGTTGGATCAAGGCGTACGGGCGCGGCGACGGCGAAACAGTCGCGAATCTTTTCTCTGACGATCCCGTTTTGTCTTATTTTGGCTCTGACGAGGATGAGGCATGGCGGGATGACGCGCTGCGTCGTGGCATGGCGCAGTATATTCAGGAGGTTCCACGGTTTCAGTGGCACCCGGAAGAACTGCGTGGATTTGAATGCGGGTTCCTTGGCTGGGTGGAATGGAAAGCAACCATCGACGCGATTGAAACGGGACAATCCGCACAACTGCGATCCACCGTCATTCTGAAACTCGATAAGGGTTCGTGGAAGATCGTGCACGTTCACAACTCCATTCCGGTCAATAACGTTGAAGGCTTTGGGTACGAAGCAAAAGGTTTTGAAGAACTTCTAGATGCTGCTTTGTCTACTCCGTACGAGCTCGGGCAAAGCGGTATAGCGACTGTGATGTTCACTGATATAGCCGACAGTACGACGATTGCTGAAACGATAGGGGATACACTCTGGACCGACGCTGTACGCAGACACCTCAAGCTGGTCGAGACTCATATCGTCGATGGCGGTGGGCAATTGGTGAAATCGCTTGGTGATGGTGTCATGTCTACCTTCGCCTCCGCAAGGGCCGCCCTGCTAGCGGCGCAGAATATTCAGCAGGCCAATGCAGCTGAAACCGCCGAACCAAAATTGCAAGTACGCATTGGATTGCATACCGGCGAAGTGATTACTACTGACGCCGATCACTTTGGAACAGTGGTAAACAAAGCTGCCCGCATCGCGTCACTCGCTGCCCCAAGTGATATCTGTGTATCAGACGCCACACGGATCATGGTCGGTGGGTCGAATGAGTTCCTTTTCCGCGAACCGATGACAATTCCGCTAAAGGGTCTGGATGGGGAGCACTCAATACTTAAGCTCGATTGGCAAAAAACCACAAAAAAACTGGACAGCCAGCCAAAATGACAATCCGGCCATCCTTGCCCAGGCCAATCCGGCAACAGATGCGCACATAAAAGAGATTTTGACATGAACATTCTTCCCACCATTGCGGATAGTGTCGAAGATTTAACTGCGATTTTCGAAGACCTGCATGCTCATCCGGAAATCGGCTTTACCGAAACGCGTACGGCACAGATCGTCGCGCGCAAGTTGCGTGATTACGGTGTGGATGAAGTCCACACTGGAATCGCTCAAACAGGTGTTGTCGGACTGATCAAGGGAAGAGGAGACAGCAAACGCCGGGTCGGTCTGCGCGCCGACATGGATGCACTGCCCATCCACGAGCAAACCAATTTGCGCTATGCTTCCAAATCACCTGGAGTCATGCATGCATGTGGGCATGACGGGCATACAACAATGTTGCTTGGGGCCGCCAAACACTTGGCGACGACCCGAGATTTCGACGGCACCGCCGTGCTCATATTCCAGCCCGCAGAGGAGGGACTTGGGGGTGCCCGGAGTATGCTGGCCGAAGGTTTATTCGAGCGCTTTCCCTGCGACGAGATCTACGGGATGCATAACTGGCCCAGCGGCGTGCCCAACAAAGTGACAATCTGTAAAGGTACGGCGATGGCGGGCGCGTCCTTTTTCGACATTCGCGTTCAGGGCAAGGGCAGTCACGCGGCCATGCCGCACCAGTCACGCGACCCTCTGGTAATCGCTTCAGCTCTGGTTGGGCAGATACAGACGATTCTGTCGCGTAATGTTCCGCCGATCGAATCTTGCGTCGTTTCCGTGACTAAATTCCAATCCGGGTCGGCATACAATGTCGTGCCCGATACCGCGACTCTGGCCGGGACAATTCGTTATTTCAACGAGCACATATGTACGCTCGCCGAGACCCGGCTGCGCGAAATCTGCGATGGCTTCGCCCTCGCGCATCGCGTCGAGGTGGAAGTTGATCTGCGCAACGTTTTCAACCCGCTTGTAAACGATGCTGTATTGTCGGACGCATATCTGGAAGCTGCTGCTGACATCGTGGGCAGCGATAACGTGACGGATCAGGCCCCACCCGGCACAGGCTCTGAAGATTTCGCGGATATGCTGCGTGCCGTTCCCGGCGCCTATTGTCGGCTTGGCCATTCTGGAGATATCGCTTTACACAACCCAGGCTTCGTGCTCGACCCCCATATGCTTCCTGTCGGCGCTTCCATCATGGCGCGCGTCGTTGAGCAGAGACTCTCGTTTTAGGCGGTAGGGTCTAACCAGCAAATCTTGGGTGAATGCTGTTTGGCGATTGGGTTCGCCATTGATCGGCAACCTGCGCGCATTTGTTTGGCAAGCGAAGTCCGACATGGTTAAATTCGACGAGCGTAGTAAGGTTGTTTCTATGGATACGCGGGGCTCGCAAGAAGGATTGGATCCAGAAACTCTGCTGGATGACCTCGCTCGCGGACAACAGCGAGAGGCGGCCACACGCAGTATTCTTGAAGTCATCAGCCAGAGCCGTGAAGACGAGAAACCTGTTTTTGATGCGATCCTCGATCACGCTTGCAAGCTCTGCAACGCGCCGTTTGCAGGGCTGGTTTTGGGTACTGCAAATGACAACGCGCAGACGCTGGCCGCGCACAATGGCATGTTCCAAGCAGCGGTCGATTTGTTTGAGAGTGGGCAGATGCGTATGGACAGAGACTTGTCTTACGCGGCGCGATCCATCATTGACGGTTGCCTTGTTGCATTCGACGATATGGGTACGAGCGAGCTTTACAAAAATGGCAGCCCTATTGTCCGCTCCATGGTCGATACTTCAAACATCCGAAGTGTGCTTTTCGCTCCATTGCTCAAGGACGGCGTCGGAATAGGAAGTTTAACTCTGTTCCGGCGAGAGATCAGTCCTTTCGATCCGTCAGAAGTTTCGCTCGCTCAGACGTTTGCTGAACAAGCCGTGATCGCAATTGAGAACGTACGTCAATTCCGCGAAATTCAGACCCGGCTTGAACGTGAGTCTGCTACACGAGAAGTTCTCGAAGTGATTAGCCGTTCCCGCGACGATGAAAAACCTGTGTTCGATACAATCCTCAACAGCGTATTGCGTTTGTGCGATGTGGATATGTCGGCTTTGGCGATGCTCAATAAAGAGGGAACACATCTTGAACTCATAGCAAATGCTGGTGCCCGGTTTCTGAAATTGAAACCGGGCGAAGAAAAATGGCCGATTGACAGCGATTTGACGGTGTCCCGAGCAGTTCGTGAGCGTCGCAACATCGTTACTGAAGACTTGCGCGATGACGTATACCACAGGGGAGAACCAACGCGAGTGGCGCTCGTAGAGAAAGAGGGCATGCGCTCCCAATTGGTGATCCCCCTGATGGCCGACCAACGGGCAATAGGTTCGTTCGTTCTGCAGCAAAGAACAAAGCGATTGTTTTCACAGGACGAAATCTCGCAGCTCCAATCCTTCGCCGCGCAAGCGGTGATTGCTATTGAGAACGTGCGCCAATTCCGCGAAGTGCAAGAGCGACTTGCTCATTCGAAGGCTTCGGCTGAAGTACTGGACATCATCAGCCGGTCACGAGCGGACGAACAGCCCGTTTTTGACGTTATTTTAGAAAGCGTATCCCAGCTCTGTCACGCTCCACTTGCCCTTCTGCATATCACAGATAATCGGCGCAAGCGCGTTAGATGCCCGGCCTACCGAGGAACCGGAGACGAGTTTGCTTCTCGGTTGTCTGAATTTGATGAAGACCTCGACACCTCCAAGCTGGTTGTTGTGGAAGCAATCCGCTCCGGGAAGATTATACAGGTCGACGACCTCGCCGATGACGCGCTTTATCATGCAGGCAATGAATGGCGCCGCAGAATTGTAGATGAGGAAGGTGCGCGATCCTTTTTGTCAGTGCCACTACTTTCCGGGGTGCAAGCGCTGGGAACACTCACGCTCTACAGGCGGGAAGTTCTGCCCTTCACTGAGGACGACATAAGTCTTGTCAAAGGCTTCGCGGCGCAGGCGGTCATAGCCATCGAAAACGTACGCCAATTTAAGGAGTTGCAAGCGCTGAACGCCGAACTGGGTGAAAGAGTTGACGCGCAAGTTGGAGAGATAGAGCGCATGGGTAAGCTTAAGCGCTTCCTTCCGGCCGCCGTAGCGGACACGGTTATCTCCTCCGGTTCGGACAAGATGCTATCGAGCCACCGGGCCTTATTGGGGGTTCTCTTCTGTGACATCCGCGGCTTCACCGCCTTCTGCGAAACCGCCGAACCCGAAGAGACAATTGAGGTTCTGCAAACCTATCACCAAGAGATGGGCAAGCTCATCAACGCACATGGCGCGGGCGTAGATCATCGCATGGGTGATGGAATAATGGTACTTTTTAATGACCCTATCCCATGCGACGATCCTGCTGGCGACGCCGTGCGCCTTGCCGTCGCTATGCGCTCACGCATGACTGAACTCAGTCAAGAATGGAAGCGTATGGGTTTCCGTTTGGGCTTCGGAGTGGGCGTTTCGCTGGGCTATGCAACCGTTGGAATGGTGGGTTACGAAGGGCGGTCCGACTACACCGCTTCCGGTACCGCCATCAACGTCGCTTCCCGCTTGTGCGAAATGGCGGAAGACGGAGAAATCCTTCTCAGCACCCGTGCGTCCATAGCGGTGGAGGACGACTTCTCGTCAGTCTCGGCAGGAGATTTTGTGCTGAAGGGTATCCGCGAACCGGTCGAGGTATTCAAGTTAGCGGCAGACTTTGACGGATAGCAAACGGATAAAATCGGCTGCGGCTACATTGGGCTCGAAGCAGTCGGTCAGTCCAGATTGAACAGACGACAGCTTTCGAATGCCGAATGGCCGCGCATCGGGCCAAACCCTTGAAAACACAAGATAATCTTTATCGGCGGATCCGCTCCTCAACTGCTCCGAATACCTCATTTCGGTTTACTTGTACCGCGACAAACCCCTTATC
>NZ_WQHX01000017.1 GCF_013035425.1 Ruegeria arenilitoris
AAATCACCAGATCGGGATCAATCTCGATTATCCGCTTAATCGCCTTGCCGACGCGCGCATCGTATTTTACCGAGCCATAGCTTCCGTTCAGATCCGAGATCACCACGATCCGAACGGCCTCCGCTGCCGCCTGAACACTGGCCAGCGCCCAAAGCAAAAGGCCAATCGCGAGGTTACGCCGGATCACAATTGATCTCATCAGGCACGACGTCGCCAGTAAGGAAGAACTCTTTTGGGTTCAGATCGAACCGTAACCGCCCCGCTCTGCAGCCTTCCTGAAGGATGCCGGTTGCGAGTTCTGTGTTGTTGACGACCTGAGTGACCTCTCTGTCCTTTAACCCAAGGCTTGCCGAAAGCCACTGGTAGATTGGCCCCTGCGATTGCAGATCACGATCGAGCGCCACGAGGCGTTCGTAGACCTTGCCGTCGAAGTGCCTGAGCTTTTCTAGCATCTGCGTCGTCTTAGCGAAGTTCGCGTAGGCCACCCGCGCCCCCGCATCGTTGTCGTTGAGGTTGGTGCGCCTGAGAAGCATCGCGCCCGCCGGCACGTCGCCATCACCCGGTTCATGATGCTTTGCCTTCTTGTGCTCTAGATCGCCCTTTTCGATCCAGTAATAGTAGGGCGTGAAGTCGATGTTACCCACCCGGTCCTGCTGGCTGAAGATGAAGTCGAGAAGCACAATCTCGGAAATCTCGCGCGTCCAGTAGGCCATCTGCTCACGGGGTATGTCGGGCCCGAGATCGCGGCTGATCTGGCCGTCACGGCGGGCTTTGGCGAGCCCGGTATCGATCGCCTCGATCAGCGGCGCGTCTTCGCGCAGCGCCAGGAACGCCGGCGTCTCCTGGAAGTCCAAGTTCTGGCCCTTGCCCCAGCCAGACTTCCGCGTTCCGTTGAGCTCGGATCCGTACCGATGGCCCGGGCTTGACGTCAGGATGCCGTATATCTGTGTGCGGTCCTTGGTGAAGATGTCGCTTGTGGGGCTGTAGGAGGCCGGGTTCGCCTCGGCGTTGACGAGGTGCTTCCATCCCGCATGATTCATCCGCGCAGAGCGATTATGGCCCGAAATCGCGAGGCCGGGCCTCGCCACCTCGGAATTGTGCATCGCCACGTCCATCGACCGCCAGACGGTCACAGGAACCTTCACATCCATATCGAAGTAGCGCGAGAAATGATAGTAAAGGAGCGGTGAAGCGGAGTAGGTTCCGCTGGTGCCTTCCGCATTCATCGTCACCTTGAACTTGGCGAGGTCGTCTTCGGCGAGATCCTGGGCCGACTTGCCCTCCTTGCACGCGTTGCGTTCGAAGGCAGCGCGGTCGCTCGCATACGGTCCACTCGAGATGTCATAAACCATCATGCCGGGGCTCGTGCTCCACGTCTTTGGGCACAGCCCGACGGCAGTAGCGTAGAGGTCGATCGCGCAGAACGCCGCTTCGTCCTTCAGATCGCCATCGGAGTATTCGCCGCCCGGGATCGGCGCGATCCTGACGCAGCGCTCCACCACACCGTTGGGGCTCGTAAAAGTGGCTGCCTCGCCGCGGATCGCATCAGTCGCGAAGGAGGGAGCGGCGGCGAGTATCGCGACGAGCGAAATCGTAGCTCGGATCATTTTGGGTGTAGTCCTTCCATTAATCTGGGCAGATCGCGGCGCGTTCGGCGTCTGTGATCCGAAGTGCCGGATCGACACTGAAGCGCTCGAACTTGCCGTCAATCCACGCGTCGCAGCCACCCGAACAAGGCGCTCCATTCCGCGCATCATTCCAATAGCCCTTGGCTCGATCCTCCGACCAACTGCAGAACTGAACCAGTGCCATCGCCGAGAGCGCACCCGAAGAGTGTACGCCCCACATGCAATGGATATAGACGGGCCCGTTATTGCCTTTGATGACGTCATGAACAGCCTTCATCACATTCCCCGGACGCGAAGAGCGCGCAGACTGATAGTCGAAGCTGCCCGACCCGCAGGAGGTCTTTCCGTACTCAGTGTTCTTGCCGAAATCAGCATAGAAGCCGCGGGAAAAGCCTTCGGAACAAAGCGACTGGCGTTGAGAAGACGACAATCCAGTGCGCGCCTTGTCACCTCCGGAGAAACCACCACGATACAGAACACCGTCCAGTACTGGGCGAAAAAACGCTGCACCATCAGGCGCACCAGAGTTCGTGCGCGCTAGCATTTCGGACTGCGAAGGCCCACCGTCGCGTGAGGTGACGTCGGCCGCACTGGCTGCCGGAATTGGAATGATGCAGGCCAATGCCAATGCGAAGATCCTATTCAAGACAATCTCCTTCCATTAAATAAGACATTCAGGGGTATGTGCGGTCGAACAACGATAGCTTCCCCTCAAAGCTTAAATCTAGTTTTCTTGATCATCGTGATTATCCTTCGTGATCGGGCCGATTCGGGCAGCTCCTGTTTCATCCAACGGCGAGTTAGAATCGCATTTTAACCAAATATCCGCTGCTTTGTTTCCCAAATACTCGTCTGTTACGGAAGTCTATCCTCTGGCAATAAATATGGTCTTGTCAGAAGAACTTCGCTTGAGCGGGGCAGGGCGGTTGCGTAGCTTTTGCCCATGACCAAACCTTCCTCTTTCAAGTACTTCAAAACCAGTCCCGAGATTATCCGCCTGTCCGCCTTGGCAACTGACCGGCTATTCGAATGAGAGCCCTAGAACGGCCGTAAGGTCCGCAGAGCAGACATTCGCCGCGATTGAGTCAATGACTGCTTCGAGCCCAAAGGAGCCACAATGAAAAAGAGACACAGTCGAAAAACATCAAACACATCCACGCTGAGGGGAGACGCACAAAGTGTCGAAATTAGGTGTTGAACGAATGCGATCGAATGGCGCGGAACAGTAAATCGCGTAGCAACCTACGTTATTGTTAATGTCTTATAGATGTGCACGAAAACATGTTTCTATCGTCGAGCGCCCAGCAGACCTGCACGTTGACACCATAGACGCCCGTGTTGTTCGCTGAGTGAGACACGTCACAGACAAGGACACGCGCAATGACCCATGACCTGATCGTTCGCCCCCTGAGAGAAACAGATGCGTCGGAGTGGCGCCGGTTGTGGACTGCCTATCTAGATTTCTATGACACCAGCGTCAGCGAAGAGGTCTATGACACGTCCTTTGCACGCCTGTTGTCCGGGAACACAGGGGAATACCGTGGCTTGATCGCAGAGATGTCTGGCCGTCCCGTGGGTCTTGCTCATTTTCTGTATCATCGTTCAATGTGGTCTGTTGAGGATACCTGTTACCTGATGGATCTCTTCTGCGACGTGGACGTCAGAGGCCGGGGCGTGGCTCGCGCACTGATAGAGGGAGTTCATGCTAGAGCTAAAGCGGACGGCGTGCCCACCACTTATTGGATGACTCAGGAATTCAATTACAAAGGCCGCATGCTCTACGATAAGGTCGCCACAAAAACACCCTTCCTCGTCTATCACAAAGACGACTGATGGCACCCGAAGGGCCGTCAGTTCATAGCTGGAAAAGACTGATGCAAGTGGAGTATCTTCCACACATCGTGGTCTTTTTTCATAATAATCGTGAGTGCCATAGGCCCGCTTCCCATAGAGGCGCCGGACGCATCTTCCATGTTATAACTGCCGGCGGCGACATAGAGTGCAAGGTCTTCTGCGAGGACGGTTATGCGCTCATCCGTCATGTTGATATCGTTTTTTGACGCCGCACCAAAGGTCTCGCGATAAAGCGCAAGCGTGTCCTCACGCCGCCAAACGACCTGACCGTCCAGCACATAAAATCCTGCTTCATTGGGCACGGAGACGCCAAAAGACTGGTCGACGTCAAGTTTGCCCGCCTGCACCCACAACGCATCAATAGCCTGTTGCACCTCAGTTTGCTGCTGGCTCTGAGCTATGGCAGGCGCGCCGAGAAGCGAACCACCCAAAACAAGAAGAAGCGCGGGCGCGCTTCGGGCACAGCGCCGCACCTTGTCTTTAGTGTTTTCACGCATCGGGATCTCCATTTTTCATCACATAAGCAAAAGGGTCACCGCCCGATGGTATCCAGCCAGAAACAGGAATAAAAAGACACGCGAATATTGTCGCAGGAAACCGAACAAAATCATGGCTACAAAACCCAAATCTCACGGCATCGACGCCGCTTTTACCCGCAGCGTTCTCAAAGGTTCGCAGATTGAACCCAGTTATTCCGGTGCTCTGAGTTTCATGCGCCGCAAATACACTAAGGATCTTGTGGGTGCTGATATCGCGATTACCGGAGTTCCTTTCGATCTGTCTGTGAGCAACCGTCCCGGCACCCGCTTTGGCCCAGAAGCCATTCGCAAGGCAAGCGCCCAACATGCCTGGGGTCCCGTCTGGCCCTGGCGGTTTGATCCCTTCGATACGCTCGCAGCTATTGACTATGGTGACTGTGTTTTTGACTGGGGTGCGCCGCAGGATGCCCCGTTGGCGATCGAGCGTCACATATCCGAGGTAATCTCAACAGGAACCGCCAGCCTGGTTCTGGGCGGCGATCATTTCATCACCTATCCGGTGCTTAAGGCCTATGCTGCGAAGTTCGGCCCGATCGGTCTTGTCCAGTTTGATGCCCATCGGGATGTCGAGCCTGACGAGGGCGGGCGGATGGATCACGGCACCATGTTCAATCTTGCAGTGCGCGAGGGTAACATTGATCCGCAACGGACTGTTCAGGTGGGCATCCGAACCTGTTTCGACGGCGAAGAGACCTACGGCATGACGATCATGTATGCAGACGCAGTTCATGCGGCTCCTGCCGAAGAGATCGCAGCAACCATCTTGTCCACCGTCGGGGATGGTCCGACCTATCTAACCTTCGACATAGATTGTCTCGATCCATCCACGGCACCGGGGACGGGCACACCGGTCCCGGGTGGACTTACCAGCTACGAGGCGCTCGCCATAATCCGGGCCCTTAAGGGGCTCGATCCTGTTGGCATGGACGTGGTTGAAGTCTCTCCGCCATTTGATCACGCGGAGATGACCTCCAACGCGGCGGCAATGATCGCCGCCGAGCTGCTTTGCCTCAAAGCCTGGGCCAGAGGTGCACGGGCCGCATCCTGATCTTTAGCTTACATCCCCTCGCGATGGGTAAACTCGCCGTTGAGCAACGTTCCAATCACATTCGCTTCTTCGATCATGTTTTCCGGCGCAATCTCGCGCAGGTTCTTTTCCCAGATTGCGATGTCCGCGTACTTCCCGATCTCAAGCGTACCGATCACATCTTCCATGCGCATCTGCCACGCCGGGGCCACCGTGTACGCATGCAGAACCTGGTCAATTGTCATCTTCGGACGCCAATCCGGGAACGGCTCGGCATCAGGGATGGAAGGCTCCACCAGAGTCATCGCCTGTTGGAACAAATAGGCTGGGTAGGCGCGTTCGATGGGCGCTCCCGGCGCGTCGCCTGACAAGGACAGATTGTCGTACATTTGGGCGAGTTCGGTGTATTGCCCATGAGCTTCGCGCGCAAAAGCTTCCTGCATGACCTTGAAGAGTTCGACGCCGCCACGTCCGCTATCCAATTCGTTGTAAAACAGCGGGCTGGCGTTCGACGCCACATTGTAGAGCACCATCTTGTCCCGTGTCGCATTGTCCATCGACGTGAGGTGATCTAGCCTGTTGCGCGCGTCCGGATAGTACTCCAGCGCCTCGACAATGATATCCACCATGCGTTTGATGAGACGCGATCCATCCGCATGTGTCACAGTGTCTAGACCGGCAGCATTCGCCCGATTGACCAGTTCAAACAATCGTTCGGGATTGACGCCGTAGGCACCCCACGTCAGCGGGTCGCCTTCATTCTCTGGTATGTACGGCACGAGTTGTGTTGCACCGCGCGACAACCAAGCGTTTTCGGGGTGGATCTTGATCCGGTCCGTGCGCAACATGTCTGTGTCATAAAGCGTCTGCATCTCAAGCGCGAAATCGACGACATCCTGCGCATCTGCATCAGGCAGTTTGAACCACGGCATGATGTTGAATCGCATTTTCAACTGGCCGTTCTCTTCGCGCTTCTTCATCACAGCCATAATACTGCGCATATCGTCTTACGTGTTCGGCGCTGATCGAAAAGCCCGGCGTGACCAGTCCGGGAACCATGGCTGTGGTGACACCCTTGCCGGCGAGGAAATCCTGCAGGAAGTCTGCAGACTGTGGGACCACGACATCCGGATCCCAAGCGCCCATATCGACGTAAGCCTCGAAGAAGATGGTCTCGATCCCAAGGCCCGTCGGATTTCCGTCTCCATCCCTCTCCCAGTAGATCACACCGGGCTGAATGTCAGGCGTGTCCGCTGTGATACCTGCCGCTTCAAGCGCGAGGGTGTTGAGCACTGCGTCGTGAGAGGCATTGCCAAAAACCATTGTCGGGCGGCCCAAATCCCATTTGTCCAGATCCGCCGCGCGCGGTTGCTGATTGCCCAGATTGGCAGGCATCCAGCCAAAGCCGATCAGCGGACCCGCCTCATCCGGATTGGCGTCAACATGCTCTTTCATCAAGCGACCGACATCATCGACAGAGCGCGCTCCACTGACGTCGACACCCGTCGTGATCCACTTGCTGGAGACAACATGATTGTGGGATTCAATCATGCCGGGCGTCACGTAGCGCCCTTCTAGATCGATCACATCCGTCTCGTCACCTACGAATGCCTGCGCGTCATTGCTGGCGCCTACGAACAAGATGCGTCCATCCTTGATGGCAAGGGCTTCCGCGTTCGGCTGCGCGGCGTTCATCGTCTCGACGATCCCGTTCAAAAGGACGCGGTCCGCTGTTTGAGCGATAGCAGCAGACGAGATCAGCGTCGCACAAACCAGAGGCGATAGTTTCATGAGTTTCATTTGGGCTTCCTCTTTATCAAATTGCGCAGGAATTGATCGTGGCGAGCGATCTCCTTCACCAAGTTTTGTAGACCTCTACAGCTTTTGCGGTCAAACGGTACTGCGCCTCGACGTTCGAGGCGCCATCATAGAAAACGACATCGCTTCTGGTGTCTTCGGCAACCAACTCGCCTTCAATCCAGAACGCGTCAAAGATCGAGCTGAAGGCGAGGCCTTGCGGGTAGTTCACATGGACAATCTGGTTTGCGGGTGGGGTCGGCGTGTGAACGCAGGCTCCTGCGACAGGCACGAACAGGAATTCCGTCACTTTTGTCTCATCAAAGGCTAGCGGAACGACATAGCCGGGCAGTCGAACAGACTGTCCCAGAACCTCCGGATTGGGACCGCGTCCGGCTTTGCCGTTCTGAGCAATGATCTTCCGCCGCTCCTTCATCAGGCCATCAACATCGACCTGATGCATCGAAAGCAGCGTCAGGGCAGCGTCATGTCGTTCGATAAATGCCGTATCTTCTCGCTCGCGTGGTGTGGATGTGCGCCATTCAACATGTGTGCGCATGGCGTCGCGCAGAAAGGGTCGCAGGTCGGCGAAAGGCGTTTCGCTCGGGACATGCGCCGGTCGCAAGTCCTGCCAGCCGATCACACGGGCGCCCGTCGACATGTTTTGCGGCGCGGCGCTCACAGGCGTGCGCGATAAATCCAGCGGGTTTGCAAGCGGGTCTATCGGCACGCCACCGTGTTGCTGACCTGCAATCGCACTCGGCCACGCTTGTTCGACACTTTGCGCTGCTGCCGGAAGAGATATCAGGCCGAACAAAGTGGCAATTGTAAAAACAGAAAGTGGCTTGTTCATCCCTCGGGCACCTTCACGCTTGTGACCGCCACGCCACGGCGCAGTTTCTCGTCGTCGCCTTCTTCCCACACCGGCTCGGTCAGCAGCTTGTCCGGTTCGCCGTCGCGATCTATATCGTAGACGAGTTCGCCGCCCAAATAGGTTTGCAGCACTTCAGTCTTGTGAAAATCGAAGATGTTCTCTTTGGCCTGCTTGCGGATGTCGCGGTCGAGTACGATGATGTCTGCGAGCTTGCCCTCTTCAAGGCTGCCCAAAATGTCGCCTCGATCCTGAAGGCGCGCACTGCCCAGCGTTGAGCCATGGATAACCTCGTCAAAGGTTAATGGCACACCGGGCATGACAAGACCACCGGGTGTCCCCATGGCCTGCCGTGTCATGCCGATCTCCATACCTTCCCACGGCGAGAACACCGGGGACGTCGGCGCGTCGGGCCCAAATCCATATTCCATAAACTCGGTCACGAGCTTGAACTGGTACATCCGCTCCAGCACCTCTTTTGGAAGGTTCTGACTGGTCACATTGCGAAAGTACTCCTCGGTGGGATCAGCCCAGTGAAGTTGAAGCTGCCCCGAAACCCCGAGCCGGGCCATGCGCCGCGCGTTGTCGATAGACAAATGGTCGACATGCGTGAAAATCTGCGGGATGTCGTCACGCACGGGTTCGCCAGTTTCATGGGCATACTCCAGCGCGTCGAGCGAGCGCCGGATCCCAGCGTTCCCTTCAACGTGCAGCATCAGGGAAAAATCACGCTCTGTAAGCGCATCGAAAATCTCTGCAAGGTTGTCTGGGCGGAAATTCATATCCGGCCGTGTGCCGTCCAGATACGGACCCTCCATGTAGGCAAAGCGCCCCGGCGTGCCATCGATCGCGAACTTCACAGTGTTCGCATGCAGAATGCTGGGATCAACGCCCGCATCCTCGACTGCGGCCCGTCGCATCTCTAACTGTTCGATCATTGCGGTATCACCTTCAGGCGTGCCGGTGCCCCAGAACACCATGGCCAACTCGTGCCTGAGCGTTAATTCACCTTTTTGCGCCAGACGGACGTAAACGTCGTCTGCACCTTCCTTGGAACCGGCGGCTGCCTCAGTTGCACCGGTGACTCCAACGGCGTTGAGAACACGGGCGGCTCCAACGATCGCTTCTTCCTGTTTCTCAAAAGAGTAGAGTTTGTGCTGTTCAACAAACCCTGTCGAAAGATGCGCTTTCTCCTGCAAAAGTCCGGAGGGTTCATCGCCAGCTTCGTTAAGTGGCATGTACCCGCCTTTCGGTGGCTCCCAATCGGCAGTGATCCCAAGGTACTCGAGGGCTTTTGTCGAATACCACCCGTTATGTTGGGTGTTGTCGGAGATCAATGCGGGGCGCCCACCAACGATTTCGTCCAATTCTTCCTTGGTTGGGTTCTGGAAATGCGCGTCTGACCAACCGCCGCCAATCACCCATTCATCCGGCCCCAAGGTTGCCGCGTATTCCCGGATGACTTCGACAACCTCTTCACGCGACGCATCGTTGTAACCAAAAAGGTTGAGCATGACGAAATGTGTCTGTCCAAAGATGCGTGTGTGCAAATGCGTGTCGATGATACCAGCCATGACGGTATTTGTGCCCGCGTCGACGATCTCGGTGCCATCGCCGGCAAGCTCGCGGCAACTGTCATCGACGCGCACACAAACGATCTTGTCGCCCGCAACCGCAACCGATCTTGCCAGTGGCATCTCCGTGTTGGACGTGATGATGTTTTCACTCAGAAAAACGATGTCGGCTTGCTGAGCAAGTAACGGCGACCCGGTCACGCCGATGGCTAACGCCAATGCACTGTATGCAGCTTTCATTCTCAAGGGTTCCCTTCGTATAGGCTGATTTGAGAATGGCAAAAGATTTGATTTTGCGTCAATTCAACTTTTCAGCCAAATGGACGCAGGATCCGGGTCAATACCTCTGGCAGCCTGATGCAGCGCATCACAACTGCATGATTGTTCCCGTCGGGCGAGCAACACTGGTTTGGTTGGACGCGAACTGCCTTCACTTAGCGGCAGAAGTGCGAAAGTCACAAACCGAAAGTCCCGGTTTCTTCCTATCGCGCTCGCAACCCGCGACAAGCGCCTTTCCGGTTTCTAGAGTTATGACCGTTTTGTCCGCATTGCAGTCGTTCATGCCTGGTGCAGCGAATGTCTCCTTTGAGCGGCAGCCCAAAGTGGTCGTTCAAATTATAATGGCCGAGTTTCAATATGCTTGTGCGCTCGCGAGTACCTCTGGTTCTTCTTGGATTAGAAGGTGGATTTCTTAACTGAAAATACGTTCGCCTTGCTCGTCAATCACTTGCTTCGCCTTGGCGATGCTGAAGCTTTCGGCCTGATCTCGGCTTTCAAAGACATCCGCCCGGATCACCGCATAGGTCTTACGATCTCCGTCGATTGTTTTTTCGATACGGGCCGACAGTCGGTACTTGCCACTCTCTGCCATCAGATCGGGGAAAATGTCGAACCCTTTGTACGCGACCGGCTCCGGCTCTGACTTTTTTCCGCCACCAAAGAGTTTTGAGAAGAGGGACATGGGGCGGCTCCTTTCAGCGTGGCTCGGATTGGAGATTAGCGCTGCTCAGGGCCGAGGAGAAGCGCGTTGTGATCCTTAGTTTAATCCGCTCGAGATTTGAACATCCATGTTTGTCCGGTTTCTGTCGGAATTTATCGTGTGGAACTGTTTCGCTAGGGTTAACAGTGAAAACATAGAGAGGGTCATTGTCCGCCAAAACGATCCACGAAACGCGGTAAATTCGACAAAACCCGAATTTCGTTTTCCGCCATTTTGAACAAGCGCTAATTTAACCCGGAAACGTCGTAATGAGTTTTGTGTTTTGACCGAGTGTCGGGCGTTCGAGTTTGGCAAACGACACTCTTCAAAAAGCCCCACGCCTCCTGTCTCACCCAAGCACAGGCGTGGGGTTTTTATTTTCAAAGTTGACCTGTGTGAGCACAAAGGTAGAACATTTGCTATGCGCAAATGGCCACGCAGGATCCCATACGACCTAAAATGCAAGCTGGAACAGCAGCAGGAATATCGCTCCAAGCCTAGTTTGCAGGATCAGTGGGCGACGGTGCTTGAATGGTTAGAGACGCACGGTGTGGACGCGATCCCGGAAAGCGCCGGTCGAAGGGTTAGGAAAACGCGGTACGCAAGCTCAGCTATACCTAGTTGCCCGAACAGACTTCGAAGCGTTAGCCTGTTTGCATGACCTATCCACGTAATCAATTTGAACCACAAGACGGTGACACTGAAGCGGGTATTGAGATTACGCAGGATTTTGAACAGTTTTCTCAGCGCAACGACGTTTTCACCCGCGCATTTTGGGACGAAACAGTAAGAACGAAGGCGACCGATGGCTTCTTTGCGTCTTACCGAATGGCAGCGTCACCGCGGCGGGGGGACGGTTTCACACAACGTGACTTCGCGCTGCGGAACGCGGCCTGGCTCATCTCGGATGTGATGACGGACCGCTATGCGGATCAAGGGCGGCGAGAAGGCTTTCAAGCTTCTATTAGCTATGACACCCCAGTCGCACCAAAGCAGGTCGAAGTCGACGATCCGGCGAAAATGTCCACAGAGATCAAGCGTGTTGCGAATTTCTTCGGAGCCGACTTGTGCGGCGTTGCGGACATGGATAGCCGGTGGTTGTATGCTAGCCGCATAGACACCCGTGATTTCTCGGAAGTGCCAAATGATCTTCCTGAAGGCATGACTTCTGTTATCGTGCTGGGACATGAAATGGACGCCAGGCTGGTGGCTACCTACCCCTCCGCTTTGGCCGGCGCGGCCACCGGACGAGAGTATTCGCACGAGGCCTCAATCGTGATGCAACTCGCCGCCTATATTCGAAACCTGGGCTACGATGCGGTTGCATCGATGAACGACACAGGTCTCGTAATCCCCTATGCGATCAAGGCGGGTTTGGGGGAATACGCAAGAAATCAGATGGTTATCACGCCTGAATTCGGGCCAAGACTGCGTTTCTCCAAGATCTTCACAAACTTGCCTTTGGCACATGATGTCCCCAAACCGAAGGGGGTTCGGGCCTTTTGCGACATATGCACCAAATGTGCGGATGCGTGTCCCGTAAAGGCACTACCGTATGGTCCGCCCGAGCTTGGGGGCAACAATGTCTCTGCCATAAAGGGCGTGCGCAAATGGACCTCAGATGCAGAGAAGTGTTTCGGCTTCTGGGCGAAGACATCGACTGACTGTGCGATCTGTTTGCGCGTTTGTCCTTTCAATCGGGACTTTCGAAAATGGAAACATCGAGCATGGTTAAAGCTGGCTCTATCGCCTTTGCGAAAGCTTGCTTTGTGGCTCGACCGCAAAAGAGGCGGACGTGTGAAACCAAGCGCATGGTGGAACGAGTAGAGTAAAGTGGAACCAAGCGAGATCACGGTCTCTCGACCCAACAAGCCCGTGCTAAAGGGTAATCGCCATTTTTGAAGTGGAGTTGCGTTTTGTTGGCCGAAAACAACAAGCCCGCGCTGCCAATTCAAAAGGGGACGAGGCAACGCGGGCTTTCTGCAGTAGCAATCAAACAAATAGGCCGGGTCGACCAAAAAAATAGTCCGCACTGTCGAGGGGCTGAACGGGTAGCTGTTCAGCCCCTCTCGTGGGGGTCATCGGAAGTGGAACTTCCTAGTTTTACCCGTGAAAACAGAAGCGTCCACGATCCGTAAACAATCTCTTTACATTGCTTCTTAAATGGAAACAAAGTTTATTTAGAACCGCTCTTTCGCCACACGTAATGTGTGCAGTTCCCGTGACCGCATTTCGTCACGTCAAAACCCTCACCATCCCTTACGACTTGAAATGCAAGCAGGTGATTACAATAGGCCTTCTGCCACGGTGAACTGGCCGTTAACATCGCCGCCCAAAGCTGTAAGGGTCGCAACAGCAATTGCCGTGATAATGGTCAGGGCAACACCGTACTCGACGATAGTCGCACCGCGCTCGTCACGTGCCAGTGTTTTCATCATTACAAAAAGCTTCAACATTTTACTCTCCTAGTTAACTTACTAAATACGCACTGATGCCGTACAAACTGACGGCGCTAACACCCCTCTTAAAGAGGGAGCCTTCATCAAACCTACGCCCCTTGGAACAGGGCGCGCATCATCCAAACTGTGGAAAAGCACACGTATAAGGTGAAAGAACTGGCACTTTCACTGTGGTGTGCCTCGGGACACCAAAGAAAGCCGAGCTGCCAATTTTACAGGGGACAAGGCAACACGGGCGGTCTTGTCAGAAGAACTTCGCTTGAGCGGGTCAGGCCGGTTGCGTGGGTTTTGCCCATGACCAAACCTGCCTCTTTCAAGTATTTCAAGACCAGCCCTGAGATCATCCGCCTGGCGGTAATGCTGTATGTCAGATTTCCGCTTTCACTTCGAAATGTCGAAGACCTACTTCATGAGCGTGGGATCGATGTCAGCCACGAAACCGTCCGATATTGGTGGAACAGGTTCGGCCCGATGTTTGCCTCCGAGATCCGGAGAAAGCGTGTTCAGCAACTTCGAGCCTTTTCCAAATGGAAGTGGCACGTGGACGAGGTCTTTGTGAAGGTGAATGGCAAACGTCACTATGACGACGGCCACCTCGATGATTGGGCTAAAGCTCTTGCGAATGTCTCCTGAGTCAGCATAGCGGACGCTCATGCCGTTTGCGGCGAATGACCGCTTCGAGCCCACTTTGATCGATGCTGCAAAATGCTTGAATGGCCGCAATGCGCATAAAACGGAATTTGCGAAATTTGGTGTATCGGCCTAAGATTACAGAGGTCTGGATCGGCGTAGGCTTGGAACACTGACGGATGCAAAGATCACGTCTGTGATAAAAGGTTTCATTTTGGTACTTTTGACGGAAAAGCCCGACAGGGCTTTCCCTTTGTGCTGGCCGTCCGTTCAGTAAATGTCGCCGTCTTCGGCCATGAGGATGTTCGTGACGCCAGCATCCTGCATTTCCTTCAGTACACTCAGACGGTCGAAATGCTCGGGGTCGTTATAGTTTTGGACGTGCGTCATGACGATCTGTTTGACGCCACTGTCGTCCTGAACCTTTTTCATGTCTTCTGGAAACATGTGGTAGGCACCAATAATCTTCACTTTTTCGTCTTCCGTGTCGCCACCCCAGACCACAAACATGATGTTCTTTCTCGTTATGCTTTCAATGACCAGAACGTCAGCGTCTTTTGCCGCGTTGACAAGGCCTTCAGAGTAGTGCCCGTCGCCGCCAAACGCGATAACGCGCCCGTCCGGCTTGGCGGTAAACCGATAAGCATAGGTATGATGAAGAAAACCGTGCTCTGTTGGGAATGCTTCGACCGTTACGTTGTCGTCCTCGTAAATTAGCCGCCCTTTGGGATCGGTCGATGGCCAGACCGGCACGCCGATTGCGGTTGCTCCGTCGGCCTTTTGGGTTGTCGAGCCCTGGAACATTTCGTTCCTGTCGAGCCGCCAAGCGGCGTTGATATTGGCAATCATCTCGTCAACGCCCTCGGGTCCATATATCTTCTTGTCGGGGCCGGGGCCAAACTTGAACGGGCCCGATATGAAGGATGGCAATCCCACCGTGTGATCTTCGTGCAGATGGGTCAGAAACATATACTTGATGTTCTGTAGATCAAAAACGGTTGCCAGATCCATTGCGCCCTGAGAAAGGACGGCCTTCCCAAGTGACCTGAACCAGCCTTCGCCGGCATCAACAAAATATGGAAATCCGTTTATGATCACCGCGTGAGCTGGACCAAAACGGTAGGGATTGGGTGGCGGGTCGCCCGTTCCAAGGGTTATCACTTTGGTTGAGGAATCCGCTGGCGACCGGTCAATCGGACCACGTGGGTAATTAGTCGGCCAGTAGGCCGGACTCGTATAGGGAGTTTTGAAATCTTCGGGTTTTACGAAGGGAACGTTCAGATAATTTTGTTCCGTTTCGGTGGCGCCCGCAGCAAGATTTTCCTCATAGGACTGAGACCAGGCAGCGGTACACAACGCGGCGCTGGCAGCGAATGCGACAGCGGTTCCCCGGACCAGTTTTCGCGGGTAGTTGCCAAGAATTGAAAACATAACTTCCTCCCTATTTTTTGATGTTTTGCTTATGACCAGAGGATTCGGATCCACTGATGTAAGCCTCCTCTCAGAATTCTTGATTTGTCCTTCGCGTTTCAGTTGCAGACGAGGCCGGGCCCGCAGTTGCAAAGATCGTTCGGATTATCGGGATTGTCGGCGGCGCAATGACGAACTTCGCGGCGCTCGTGCCGGCGATGCACGCCTGCCACCGATCCCGGCGACATTGGTCGACCGAAGTGGTCGATGAACAACGTGCCCGGGCCTGTTGCTTGTGGTATGTCACCCTTGATGACCTTGACGCCGGGATAGGTCATCGTTCCCTGATCGTTCAGTGGCCGTTGCGACAACTCCACGACCACATCAACAGGCGGTTCACCATCCGCAACGATGGTCAGTAAGGCGTTGGGCGGGTCCACAGCAAAGCTGTCGTCGCCTTCGGACACCATGTCCAGAAAGCCCTGTATGCTTTGCACGCCCGCATACCGCACCGGCCTGTCACAGAAGAATGTGACGATCGGGTTGACATCTGTCATCGTTATCGTGTCAGCGGTCATCGACACTGAACGGGCATTGTGCACGAACAATGCCTTGCAATCCTGGCCATCATCGTCTTGCGCCTGTGCGATGGACATGAAGCCGAGAACCATGGGAAATACGAAGAATAGCGTCTGGCAGGTTCGTTTAATCATTCCCGTCTCCTTGCTTGTTGGAATTCAGGTCACGGCGTCGGACAAGCTGCCTGTTCGGGCGACCATCGTGCCGCTTCAGTGGTGATCTTGTGCCTTGGGTCTGACCTTGGCCAAGCTTACGTATTCCATCAGTTCGAGCCTCAGATCTTCGCAGATCTGATTGTATTCGGTCGCGCGGGCTCGCCCGTTTTCTCCTTCAGCTTGAAAGCTGTGAAAGGCGGTCACTGCCTCGCCGAAGTCACGGCAAATCGCCTGAAACTTTGGATCGCTCCGCGACAAAAAAACGATTGTGAATTCATCGCTGGGCGATTTTTTCACCAATTCGAAACATCCGGCAGCAAGAAAGTTTTCCACTTGCTCCCCTCCCGTCAAAGGCCATTGGCCGTCAGTGAGAATCTGTTTCCACGGTCTGTCTGCCCAGACACTCCCTGGAGACACCAAATTAACATCCGAGGTCTGTGGACTGGGGTAACGAACATGTTCTGAACGTGTTCTGAACCTTAAAAATTCTTTTGTATGAATGTAATACTGGACGTGATCCGAATAACCCGGGTATCGTTAGGTTAGTTTGGATGGAACGAACACAGCCGACAGATACTGCGATGGAAAGTCAGTTATCCGAGCGGAAGTCAGCGCCGCCTCCGGAACAGGCGGCCATAGACGAACAGCTCGACCGTATGTTTGAGAGTTCTCAGTTTGGTGCAAATGATCGCCGACGCGCGTTCCTCAAATACATCATTGATGAAACACTGGCCGGACATGCTGACCGGCTGAAGGGCTATTCGATTGGCGTTTCCGTTCTGGGCCGATCCGAGGATTTCGACGCGACCTCAGATCCGGTTGTACGCCTTGAAGCGCGGCGCTTGCGGCGCGAGCTGGAACACTATTACCTGACAGATGGAAGCAACGATCCCTTGGTGATTACCATTCCCAAAGGGTCCTATGTGCCGTCGTTCGAATTTCGGGATGTAACTTCGGCGCCTTCCGAAAAGCCAGATCGGACAGGCCAGCGCGGCAGAAGCGGCTGGCGGGCTCCGAACTGGGTCGTATTGCTTTTGTTGACGCTGTTGATGGCCGTGACAGCTTTCATGCTGTTCCAAAGTTTCGAAACTGAAAGCCTGTCTACCGATCAGACGACCACGGACAATGACCTTTGGGGGGATTTACCTGTCGTTGCCGTGATGCCGTTCAATCCATTGGGAAACAGCGCTGTTACATCCGTAGCGGCCCGTGGTATCGCCGAGGATATTACAACAGATCTGGCGCGGGTGCAGGGCTTGCGCGTGATCTCGTACGCATCGACAGCCGAACTGTCCGACGGAGCCATCGATCTGATCGACGAGGGGCGCAAGCTGGGTGCGACCCATGTTCTAAGGGGCAGCCTGCAGACCATGACGGATGGCTATCGGCTAAACATCGGCCTCGTTGACGTAGACAGCCGGGGCGAAATTTGGGCCAAACGGTTCGACTATAAAACGACAGAACGGTTCGAAACTCAGACCGAGATTTCGCGCGAGATCAGTTCGACCTTTTCTATCGAATTGTTCCCCGAACTGACTTCGAGAATGGAGGATGCGCGGTGGACCCGCCGGGATGCCCGTATCCTGTACCAGCAAGCGTTGGACATCATTCACCCGCCAAGCGACCCATCGCGTTTTGACGCCGCACACACCTTGTTGCAGCGTGTAGTGCGGTTGGAACCGGACGCCCCGCACGGTTATGCCGGTCTGGCCTTTGCGGAAGCGCACAGAACTTGGTTTGGACTTGCTGCAAACACGGATGAAACGCGGGGTCTGATCAAACAATATGCTGAAAGCGCGTTGGAAAAGGATCAGGCAAATGTTCGCGCACTTTTGACCTTGGGTATTCTCGAAATCTTGATGGGCAAGCCGCAACCCGCAATTGATTTCGGTGAACGCGCAGTCGAGCAAGAGCCGAGCTCAAGTTTGGCTCATGGTTATTTGGGCATGTTCCTTCTGTACGCAGGCATGCCAGAGCAGGCAATAACACCGTTGCAGCGAGCGTTAAGCCTTGATCCCCTCAGTATTCGACGACCCTATAGGAACATTCTGGGCGTTTCTCAATTCCACGCTGGAAACTATCCAGAGAGTCTGGCCACACTGAAGGAAAACCTGGATCTCGAAGGGCCGTTCGGTCCCCATATGATGGTCTACCAAGCCGCTGGAAATGCTGCGATCGGGAAAATCGACCAAGAAACGGAAATTCTCGAAAGCCTCGCGGCCATGATCGCCGAAGGCGAAACCTTCCCGCTCCGACGGTGGCTCGAAAAGGTAATACATGATCCAATAATGATGCAACCTTTGCTGGACGAGTACGAAAAGGCCAAATCGCTGGCCGACACTCGATAACGACTTGCGGTTACCGGCTCTGATCGATTCAAGAGCGCTCGCATTTGTTCAGGTTTGCTTGCATATCTTATACGTTGCAGCCAGCTCGTGTAGAGAATGGATTAAAAAATGTGCTAACGAAGCAACTCAAATTGCTCGCGGTATCTCAAGCGTGGTTTACACCCTTCCTATATGTTGAAGAACCTGACTTTAAGCAGGTGATATTGTGCTCCAAAAAGTGACAAGCAAATCTTCCGAAAAGTGGTTCCAGGATGGAACATCATTCAATGTACTCAATGTAAATGAGATTTCAGTTGCAATCTGCAGAGACTATTGGAACTCGGCTTGATAAAGTAGGCGTCATCGTAAGGTCCGCTTCGGGCAGCCACCGGACCTCACGACGATGAACGCGAATGGCCGTTTTGTCCGTATAGCGGTCATTCGAGCCGGCTGCAGCAAATGACCGCTTCGAGCCCAAAGCAGACAGTCCCAACCAAGTGTGCTAGTATGAACTTCCGAGGCATACATACATACAAGAGTCCGACTTTTGGATGATTATGTATGATTATGCGTATATTTCAGGTGACAACGCGTCCCGGAAAAGAACAGGAGTTTGGCCGCTTGTTCCATGAAACTGCTATCCCCTTGATGAACAGTACTCCCGGGATCGTGCGCGTTCTTCCCGGTGCCCCGAGAACGGAGTCCCCCCGAGAATTCAGTTTTGTCATGGTGAGGGAGAGCTTGGAGGCGCTTAGGGCCTTCGTGGGAGAAGACTACCAAAGCCCGCACATTGATCCAGCAGAAGCGGAGCTCGTCGAGTCGCGATCCGTCAAGCATTACGACTTGGTTGATGGTTAATCACCCAAAAGGATGGTCGACATGTCAAAGGGTCAGAGAACTTCACAACCGGACCTCTTGCCTGATGCGCCTAATGAACCAGCTGGGACTTTAGAGGCGTTGGAAACCCAGCTGAAGGAAGCGCTGGATCGACAAGTGGCGACGGCCAAAATCCTGGACGTGGTAAACAGCTCGATTAGAGATCCCCAACCGGTTTTCAACTCTATTGTTGAAGCGGGTCAAGCACTGTTTCCAAAATCGACAATCAGCATCGGATTGAGGGAGGGTAACAAACTGATTTTGGGCGCAATCTCCGGCCCAGAACCAGCCGGTGTTGAGGCTTGGCGACGCCGCTTTCCAGCTCCTCTTCATCCAGAGACTATCCACGGCCACGTCATTCTAAATGGCAAGGCGATTGACTTGCCAGACGTCGCGGCGGCACAAGATCAGTTTCGTATTGGTGCTGGCAACTTCCTTGCCTCTGGAGCTCGGGCCGTAACGATGGTTCCAATTTCTCAAGGCGGGCAGACCGTTGGAGCTCTTGCAGTGTTGCGGCATTCGATCGGTAAGCTGCAAACAGAGCAATTCGATATTCTCAAGACGTTTGCAGCACAGGCAAATATCGCTCTGGATAACTTGCATTTGCTGAACCAAATGCGTGAAGCGAATGAGACCCTGGAGAACGTATCCAAACAGCTTGCCAAGTACATGCCGCCTCAACTTTATCGGTCAATCATAGCTGGTAACCAGCAAGCGGCGATCGAGAGTCGCCGCCGCAAACTCACGGTCTTCTTCTCCGACATCGTCGATTTTTCCGAGATTACAGATCAGCTTGAAGCAGAGGAACTGACTTCGTTGCTGAACGAGTATCTGTCGGAAATGTCCAAGATCGCTCAGCGACACGGCGCATATTTCGACAAGTTCATTGGGGACGCGATGATGCTGTATTTTGGCGAACCCGAAAGCCTGGGCGCAAAGGAAGATGCAGCTGCTTGCGTTCGGATGGCGATCGATATGCAACGCGCCTTGAACGATCTGCAAACTGGATGGCGGCGCAAAGGCTTGATTGATCGACCATTTCAGGCCCGCATAGGCATCAATACGGGCTACTGCACAATAGGCAATTTCGGTTCCAATGATCGGATGGATTACACTGCGATTGGGCGAGAAGTGAATCTTGCTGCAAGGCTTGAGGCTGAGTGCGATCCAGGCGGCATATTACTGGCAGCGGAAACCTATTCTTTGGTGACAGATTGGCTCTCGGTTGAAGAGCGTGAGCCGGTTCAGGTGAAAGGATTTCAGAATCCGATCCGCACTTACGCGGCAACAGCGATCTACGAAGCCGCTGCGCGACAGAGCCGCATCATTCACGAGGAGGACGAGGGCTACACCCTTACTGTGGACCAGGATCGCATAAGCGCGGAAGCCATCCGTCGGCTAAAGTCCGTTATTTCTGATTTAGGCGACTAAACATTAAGCGTTTGTCGCTCAGAAGTATTTGACTAGACCGTACAACCACCAAATGGACCGTCGTCTAAACTGGCAGGCGTGCGTGAATTTCAATTGGGGCAATCAAACCACGTTCGATGTTCCGAACCATGTTTTGAACCTTAAGCGCAGTGTCTTCGCCCATGATAAGATGAAGACCCAAAGGTGGAGGGCCATCTGAACGGCTTTGCGCAGCTGCCAGATCGGCGAAGAACTGTTTGGCAAATTCCGTGCGGTCGATCCGGTCACTCACCTTGAAACCAACGGACTTCAAAGCAGCCTCATACGTCTCCGGTGGCGCAAGTGCGCTTTGACCTGAGGAAGAAGCCCAAGGCGCCGGATAGTCCATTTGTCCCTCTCCGACTTGCATCACATCGTAAATTGCAAAGATGCCTCCTAGCTTGAGAACCCGTTTCGCCTCGCGCGCTATGCCTACTTTGTCCGCGATGTTCATGCCAACGTGGATCATATAAGCGGCGTCCATGGAACCAGCTTCTAGCGGCAAATCGAGCACGCTGCCTTCGATAAGTTGAACCCGATCCGATAACCCGGTCCATTCAGTGAGTGTCCTTCCGGTTTCCACAAACTCAGCGGTCAAATCAACGCCGGTTACGTGCGCTCCGGTAGCTGCCGCGACATAGCGTGCCGGACCGCCGAGACCGCATCCAAAATCGATAACCCGGCTTTCGGGCGTAAGGCCAAGAGCCTTCACAAACGGTTCGGTTGCGAGGCGCCCACCAATGTGAAACTCGTCAACCGGAGCCAAAGCGTCCTGGGAAATCGGTGGGGTCAAGTTTAGTGCTGCGCATCCATCGGAAATCCGCTTGAGCAAGTGACCGGAATGGTAATGGTGCTCGACTTCATTGGGATTAGTCATTTCGAAGCCTCCCTAATCATTTCCGCAACACTATACAAAGCGACCCGACATGTCAGCTTCGTCCGCAACTTTACCGTTCAGCAAAATTTCCCGAATGTCCGGTGCTGGCAAAAGCAGACCTTCGGGTGAAATTCCTCGGAATGCGTACCACCAATGACCGCTTTGCGCGACATTGCAGCCCTCTGAGTAAAAAGGTCGGATGACCGCCTTGAGCCCAAAGCGGTCCTTCCGAATTGCAACCTAACCCGCGGTACATTTTGTGCATGTTCGAAGAGCAGAGTAGTCTTGGAGTCGGTCACGACTTCCGAAGCACATATCCATAGTAGTTGCAGGCACCAAAGAACGTACCTTCATCGGCAGCCGTATTCAGATCCTTGGCTATCGCTGCTGCCTCTTCTTCAGAAGATACGCCTGAACTCACAAGCATAGGGCCGATTGTGGTGACAAGCCCTGCAAAGAATTTCGGCGTACCGGCTTCGGCGATCAAGTAGGGAAAAAACCTCTCAACGGAAAAACCTACCGCTTTTGCGAGCCGTGGAAGCCGTCGCATAACGCGTGGCTGTGTGACCGTTGCCTCGATCATGGCGTTGTCAATTTCTGCGGCACGATCCGGGTCTGCTGTCTCTAGAGTGGAAGAGGCATAGTCGCCATCAAATACTACTATCGCTCCTCCTGTCCGCGTTACACGCGTTGCTTCACGTAGCGCGTCTGCCGGATCGTCGAGGTGGCTAACAAGAGTGTGCATCACAGTCACGTCAAACTGGCCCTCCTTGAAGCCCAAGCCGCGTACATCGCCGGCGGAGAAAGTTGTCTTGTCTCTAAGGCCCTCGGCGGCTGCAAGATCATGCGCTTTGGCAATCAGTTGAGGGCTGAGATCGATGCCTGTGACTATGCCTTCAAAACCTTGGAGAGCCGCAATCCTGCGAGCGACCACGCCTGTTCCGCAACCAAGATCAAGAACTTGTTTCGCTTCAGAAGCGTGCACCGCGTCCAGATAGTCGTCTATCATTTGCAGGAACTGAGCATCTCTTCCGCGTTCTTCGAGGCGAGATGCCATCATCTCAAGCATGTTGGCATCGACCTGATCAGCAATCCTGTAAGGATCGTCAGCCATATGTTAATTCCCTGTTTCTTCGTAGAGCGTACCAGTCTTCAAATGATCTAATCCTCCAACCACGTAAATGCGCCGCTCTTAGCGGCTACCTTTCCATGGGATGGCAGTGGGAAATGGCTACCAAGAATTAGGTTTTGCCTTTCGCATGCCACTTCCAAAAACTTCCTTCGGCTTTTGGCGGCCAGGTCGGGTTCGTTATCGTATGCAAAGTTCCATTCAGGCTTTAGGCATTGAATAGGACTGTGCATTACATCACCTGTTACCACCGCTACTTTGCCCGCATTGGTGACTTCGACCGCCACGTGCCCAGGAGTGTGACCCGGTGTTGGAATTAGGGAAAGATAATCTCCCAACTTGTGATCCGGCCCCACAAGTTCCGCTTGGTTTGCAGCTATCACAGGCAGCACGCTCTCCTGATATGTCACACCGGGTTCGGAGCTGAAGTGTTCGTGGTCTACAGCCGGAAAAATGTACCTGGCGTTTGGAAAAGTCGGTACCCACCGTCCATCCTCCAGTCGCGTGTTCCAGCCCACGTGGTCAATATGAAGATGCGTGCACATTACATAGTCGATATCTTCGGGCGCGACCCCTGCAGCCCTTAGTCCGGCTAAGAACCTCCCATCTGATCTCTTGTGCCACAACTCCTCAAATTCACACGTCTTGTCATTACCAATACACGCATCAATCAAAATTACATGTTGCGGGGTTTTAACCAGGAAACCCTGAATCGGCAGCAGCATCTTTCCCGTAGTTTGACAAAGTTGGCGTGGAACCTCACGGCGCATCAGTTCTAGTCCTTCAGGGCCCATGTCGGGGAAGAAATCTTGCGGAGCCATGAACGGATCAACGCTCTCCAGAATTCTCCAAATTTCAACATCGCCTAGTCTTAATAGCATCTATTTTGCCCCCACTTCAGTGAGCTTAGCACACCTCTTGAAAACGGAAAAACTCGGTGTGGGAAAGCGGTCATCGCGAACGACTGCTTTGACCGTAAGCGGTATTTCGTAGTTATTGCGGATACCTATGGAAGCGGGTGCCGAAGCACTTTGATAACATCATCGCCTTTTCGAACAAAACGCACTTCCCGTCGCGTAATAACCTGACCGTCAAATGGTGAAATTATCTCTTGATGCGCTGCACCGGGTTTTGACACGACTACGGCCAAACGCTGACCTGACTTCACCCAATCACAAATATCAACATCATAAAGAACGGCACCAGATGACGGCGTTGCAAGAAGTTCGGCTGCGTCAACGTCGCCTATGATTGGGTCCACCGCAGAATTTGCAGGGAGCGTATCGTCGACAGTCCCGATGCTCACCAGATAATGATAAAGGCCGTCGGCATCATGTTCGGCAAATTCCGGAGTTACATCGATCATGCCGCGCAGTTCGATAGTCGCAGCAAATCGCTCACTTCTGTTGTCAGCGGCCCAACGCTCTCCCACAGCCAGGTCGAATGAAATCGGATCGTCGCTGGCGTCGGTAAGAATAACCTGGGCCCCAATCCACCGGGCAAGACGGCGTCCTTCCTCTAACTGCCGTTCGGAAACGTACAAATAGATCGGGCCTTCATCGTCGCAATGTAGGTCAAGCACGACCTCCGCTTGTTCAGCTAACGCGAGAAGCGTCGCCTTCAAACGCTCAGATGCAGGCTTGTTCTCCAAACCGCTCGCGGATTTGGGCGGGAACGATCTGTTAAAGTTCACACGGGTACTCGCATCAAATCGGCCCAGCGGTTGACCAAACACCACTTGGGTCAATCCAATCGGATTTGCGTGCGGGACCAATGTAATGTCGCCAACAACGCGCCCATGGACTTCAGCCGCTTCTAAACGGGGGATAAGACGGTCTATTGCAACAGTGCCGGGCATTTCGAGCGAATGCAGACCACCCTGAATATAGATCGCGGGGCCACTTGCGGAGCCATGAAAGCGAAAAACGTCCAAGCCAAATGTTTGGCCAGGCGTATCCGCATCCAGTGTTAGTTTTTCAATCTCCATTAATTGAGACAATAAACACACCGCTGTGAGTCCCATAGAGGTTTATCATAGCCGCGACGCGGGCTAACCAAAATGGCAGTTTTGTCTGCATAGCAGTCGTTCACACTGAGTAAAGCGAATGACCGCACGGAGCCCTGAGCAGCCACTAAAAGTGCGTTCGCGCAATGCCAGCGGCGATCAACTTCAGTTCTTGACTTAGTCTTTGAGGGGTTCTTTCCTTATGAGACACGCAACCGACCCTTGGGAAAATAGCAATGAGCCGACGATTGGCAACGATACTTGCTGCAGATGCGGTTGGCTTTTCAGCTCGAATGGAACAGGACGAGGAGACGACACTCAAGCTTCTCAAAGGTCTTCGTCAAATAATTGATGCCGAGATCGGAAATCATGGCGGGCGCATTTTCGGTAGCGCAGGTGACAGTGTCATTGCCGAATTTTCTAGTCCAGTAGAGGCAGTCAGGAGTGCGTTGCGCATCCAAGCGGCGTTGGTCAATAGTGAAATGCCCTTCCGAATTGGCGTGCATATGGGCGATATCATGGTAGATGGCGAGAACCTGATGGGGGATGGCGTGAACATCGCGGCCCGGCTTGAACAAATCGCGCCGGCACGAGGAATCTGCATCTCTCAGACAGTGGCTGATCTTGTGCTAGACAAAATCGATACTCAGTTTTCCTTTTCAGGCGATCATGAGTTGAAGAACATTTCCAAAACCGTCGGCATTTGGGTCTGGCCCGAACAGGAAGCAAAGGCTGTCGGCCATCATCGACACAAGATACCAGACACCAAGCTAGTTCTCACTGTAGCCGCGGTACTAGTTGCCGTTGTCGCTTACCTGTTTCTTGCATGGCCACACCATGGTCAGGGGTCAGGCGAGCCAAAACTCGCCGTCATGGCCTTTGAAGACCAAAGCCCCGGTCCCGATCGCGGATACCTAAGTGATGCCATCAGCGAGGGCATCTTGAACAACCTTTCACGTTACGCGACATTCAAAACTATCGCGCGGAACTCAAGCTTCAGCTTCAAGGGCAAAGACGCCAGCGTTGAAGACATTCAAGAAGAACTTGGCGCAGACCTCATTCTCAGTGGCAGTCAGCAAAAGATCGGTGAGAACCTTACAATTTCAGTGCAGCTAGTCGATGCACATACAGGCGATCACTTATGGTCTGAGCGCTATGATGGGGAAGTGGGGCAACTCTTTGACTTTCAGGGGGAAATCATCCGTTCGGTTGCCTCAACTGTAGGCGGCAGGTTATCGCACTATACGCCGCCAAAGGGTAGCCGTAGCACGGTAACGGCAATGCACTTGGCCGCAGAAGGCTTCAGTCATTTCCGACAACCCGGAAGAGAGGCGAATACGAGGGCCGTGAAGTTCTATGAGCAGGCCATAGAGGCCGACCCGGAAGCTTCTATTGGATACATGTCGATGGGGTTCGTGCATTGGAGTGAATCTCACTACGCCAGCACCAGCGACGAGCGCGAAGCGGAGCTCCGCAAAGCCGAAGACTACGCAGCCAAAGCAGTCGCGCTGGATGAGAATAACTACCTCAACCAATACCTTCTTGCTCGATTGCAGCAATCTCGTGGCAATCTGAAAGCGGCCCTGAAGATTTATGAAAAAGTAATGCAGCTAAATCCAAGCTATTCGAATGTGTATAGGGCGAGCGGCTCAACCAAAATACTTCTGGGTGACATTGACGGCGCGATTGCTGATATCGAACACGCAATAGAGATCGATCCGTTGCATGATTGGTCATATAAAGCGGAGTTGGCGCGGGCGCTTTGGGCGGATGAACGATGCGATGAAGCTTTGCAAACCATCCAACAAGTACCCGAAATACCTTCTCGGAACCTGCCATATCTCATTGTTATACAAGTTTGTGTGGGCGATCTGGAAGGCGCGCGTGAAACCTATGTGAAATTTCAGGAAGACATTCCGAACCGCACCTTGCAGTTCGAAAAAGACAAATACGATGGCGTTTGGACTGCGCCGGGCGTTTTCGACCGTTGGCTGAATGACCTACGGACGGCGGGTATGCCTGACTAACGGTTGCGTTGTCGCCTCCAATTCAAGGTGCCGCCTTCTCAGTCAGGCAAAAAGCTGCGTTCCGCTATTCCTCATGAACCGTCATTCAATCAGACAAAACTTTCAGCAATTTGGCTAACGGCCGTTTAGTCCGCAAAGCAGTCATTGATGCACTACGCAGCGAAAGACTGCTTTGAGCCCGAAGTTGACCTTGGATAGCGCCGAGTGAACAAAGCTTGACGCACAGCCACTTACTTCTTTGCCTTACGGTAAGGTCGGCTTCGTCCGCAACTCTGCCATTTAGCAGATTTCAGCGAACGTCCGCTGCCGTTCAACGCAAACCTTCAGGCGAAATTCCTCGGAATGACCACCAACAATGACCGCTATCCGTTCCTATGCGGTCATCTGACTGAAAGACTCAGATGACCGGGTTGAGCCCACTGCAGCCACTAAGTTACGCCAGCTTTCGAGGCAAAAATTGCACTCG
>NZ_WQHX01000018.1 GCF_013035425.1 Ruegeria arenilitoris
TTGAACGGAGTGAAATGGGCATCACGGAGCACGATATCGAATGGCACAACGCCTTGCATGGTCCTTTGGTCAAATGAACATAGCAGCGTTTTTTGCTGACCTGATAACCAAGAACGGCCTCAAACCGCTCTCAAGTGTTACTGAACGGCGGCTGCGTCCGCATTGCGGTCGCTAGCGAAGTTTCGGCGAATGACCGAACCGAGCACGAAACGTCCAACTAGGCCGCTGACAATATCTGTAGTATTGACTCCTTAAAAATTTAGAATTGCTTTGTGAATTAGGTCACATCTCAATGAGTTTCTTTCTGATATTTTGTTGGTATCGAGGGAGATTTAATCATGAACATGGTTGCTGCACTCGCACTACTATCTGCTCTTTTTTACTGTATTGCTATGGTCGCCATGAAGTCATGGTGGACACTACCTAACCTGGGCGTGGCAACTATAATCGCTGTTGCTTTGCTGACAGCTGGCGCATTCGAAGTTGCTGCTCTGGGGCATGAAAAACTGGGGCTTATTTACGTGGCTGTAATGGGAGCTGAAGTCATAATTTTGGGTGTAGTCTCACATTTTTTCTTCCAAGAGGTGTACTCAGTCAAAGAAGCTGCCGGGATGGCTCTGGTTCTTGTTGGAACAGCTGTCGCCTGGACTTAGCCCTTCGATATCCCAACGATCTTTCTGCTCAGCGACCTCTTTGAGCGCCCCTATTGTTCGCATAGCAGACATTCACGTTTCGCAAGTTTAAGTCTGCCATCCGTCCATAGGCGGATATCTGACCAAATGACTACGATGTCCGCGTTGTCCGCAAGCCGGTCGTAGCCAAGATTTGGGAGAGCGACCGCTTTCGGTGAGAGCGGTCGTTCCTGGTCGAAAGTTCGAGTTTTCTGGGTTGAACGTCCGCTCAAAGCCGCTAACCGGTCATCTGAGTAAATCAGTCAGGTGAGTGCGTTGAGCCCTTATTGCCAATGCTGCGATTTGAACTAAATTTCACCTTGGCGATTCAGAGCACGCTCTACATTGTTGTCAAATCTCCCAGAACGGAACAATGAGCACAGATGTCAGCCAATGTAAGGACAGAAAACCATGCCTGGAATTTTTCTTCCCGTCACGACATTGCTTGCGAGTACTATTTTGGCGTGGTTGTAGGTTCTCAGTTGGCGCGTAATCAAGTCTAGGCAATCCGGTGGGACCTCACTGGGTGATGGCGGCGACGAAACGCTTCAACGTAGAATCCGAGCGCAGGCAAATCTAACCGAATAACCTCCTCGCAGCTGCGTAGAGCGTAGACTCTTGGCACCTCCGGAAGCATCAAGAAAAGAAAACGAGGATAAAGTCTCGTTTGGGGTGGCCGCGATACTCAAGACAGACAAAGCCGCCCGTGCAGCGGCCTCGGAGGCATCAGGATCCACGCTTTGAGCAACGGATGGGCTGGTTGAATTTGCAGTTGAAAACGCCGCGAAAACCAAGATCCGTTTCAATGTACAGGCTCATTTACCAGAAAAAATGGAAGACTAAGCGATGTCCCATCAACTTAGCATAGCACGGATAAGAATGCCGCGCCTTTTGCCATATATGTTTTGCTGTTAATCGATTTGATCTCGATTGTGACGCTCTAAAGACACCCGTTCGGGTTTTGTCGGTTGATGAGCCGATTTCACCGATCGATGGTACCGAAGCGAACGACAGCTTTGTCCGCTTGGCAGACGTTCAGCAGATTTCAGCGAACGTCCGCTGCCTTTCAATGCGGACCTTCAGGCGAAAATTCTCGGAATGACCACCAGCAATGACCGCTATCCGTTCCTAAGCCGTCATCTGACTGAAAGACTCAGATGACTGCCTTGAGCCCAAAGCAGCCATTAATTTGGCGCTAGCGCGCCGCTACGCAGCAAACGACTGCTCTGAGCCTAAATCGGAAGGGTTTCCTTAGAACCTAAATAAGTAATTATGTTTACGAAAAAGGTCGATGATTTGAGTTGGAGTGAACTGGTGTGATATGCTTGCTTTCAACACCTTCTACATTTCAGCTGGGATCGGTTTCGTGAGTGAAAAGCGGATAGAGCGCAGGCTCACCACAATACTTGCTGCTGATATCGTCGGTTACAGTCGCCTCATGTCATCTGACGAAGCCGGCACACTTTCAAAACTCAAAACTCATCGAAAAGAACTGCTTACTCCCAAGACGACCGAATATAATGGACGTGTAGTCAAACTGATGGGAGATGGCACGCTGATGGAATTTGGCAGTGTCGTTGATGCAATCAACTTCGCCGCGGATGTTCAGCGCTCGATGAAAGAGCGGAATGAATCTGTACCAGAAGACCATCGGATAATTTTTCGGATTGGCGTCAACATCGGTGACGTCATAGCCGAAGGAGATGATCTCTATGGTGAAGGCGTAAACGTTGCTTCTCGGCTCGAAGCTTTGGCCGAGCCTGGTGGTATATGCGTTTCCGGTAACGTTTATGAGCACATCAAGGGCAAGGTCGACATTGGGTTCGAGGACACAGGTGCGCAGCTTGTAAAGAACATTCCCGAACCGATTCAGACCTACAGGGTCATGCTTGAATCTGCCATTCCCGCAGTTAATACGAGCTCGGGCAAGGCAAAGCGAAGCTTGCTCTGGCCGGCTCTGGCTGGAAGCCTCCTACTGCTAGCCGTGTTGGTGGCTGCGTTGTTTTCGCAAAGCCTTTGGGAGGACCCACCTTCAGAAGCCACAACCCTAACGGCGGTCTCCGACAAGCCGTCAATCGCGGTCCTGCCTTTCAACAACCTCTCTGACGACCAAAACCAGGAGTATTTTGTTGATGGCATGACCGAAGATCTGATCACGGATTTAGCGAAGATAAACAACCTTTTTGTAATCGCTCGCAACACCTCCTTTACTTACAAGGACAAACCCGTTGTCGTTCCGGAGGTTGCCCGAGAACTCGGTGTCAAGTTTGTGTTGGAAGGGAGTGTGCGGCGCATCGGTGATCAGGTTCGCATTAATGCCCAGCTGATCGACGGTGCCAGCGGTGCACATATTTGGGCCGATCGTTACGATGGAAATCTCGCTGACGTATTCGCACTTCAGGACGAAGTGACCGGCAATATTGTTGAACAGCTTCAGATCACGATTTCGCCCGACGAACAAAGTCGCCGAACCAAAAGGGACACGGAAAGCACGGCAGCGCATGACGCTTATCTGAGAGGCTGGCAGTTTTTCCGCCGCAACACCCCAGAGGATTTTGTCAAGGCAATTCCCCATCTGGAACGGTCGGTCGAGCTAGACCCGAGCTATGGACAGGCCTGGGCTGCGCTCGCTGCCGTGTATTGGATCGCCTATCGGAACGGATATGCCTGGTCCATCATAGTGAACCCTGACAAATCAAACGGTGTGTCATGGTACGGCGCTTTGAATAAGGCGGAAGCGAACCTCAGACAGGCGATGCGTAATCCTACTCCGCTTGCGCACCAGATTGAATCCCAGATCTCGTTGGAATACAGGCAATATGAACAGGCTTTGCGTGAGGCAGAACGGGCCGTCGGCTTGAACGAAAACGATCCGGCCGGCCACTTGGCGATGGCCTGGGCTCAGATCTTTTCCGGCCAGGCAGAATCGGCGATCACATCCACGGAATTTGGGGTGCAACTTGATCCCCAGTTCCCGGGAAGCCATCTCTACGCTCGCGGCGTCGCCCAGCTGATACTGAAACGCTACGAGGAAGCTGCCAATACACTAGAGCGGGCTCTGGCATTCAACCCGGAAAACAGGGCAGTCCTCATGCCACTGAGCGTCGCCTACACACATCTTGGCCGGACAGAAGAAGCAAAGGTTGCGCTGGAAGGATATGATGAATTCCTACTATTTTTCTCACCGGGTATCGAAACTTACCTGACAAGGTGGCCGTTCAGGTATGAAGCAGACATTCGTCACCTTGGCGAAGCCCTCATCAAAGCAGGTCTTTGTTGCAACACCGATCTGGAAACCTACCTCGAAAAATTGCGCAAAGGCGGCACGCTGGAATAGCGTCACGGCTGCTGTCGCGCACAACTTTAGATTGCCGATATGCAATTACCATGGCCGCACTTGATGATGCACGACACCGCAAACAGAAACTTCGGCTTTTTTCCGCAGAGCGGTCATTCGCGCCACCTCAGCCGCGTGCTATCGGAAGAACATGACTTACGACGTTCGATTCGTGACTGAACTGCGTGACGCGGATGCGTATCACGCTCTGATGACGGAGTATTTCCAAGGAATCGCTTCGCGGCTTTCTGCGGCTGGTGGGCCGGAACTGTCGCCCGCAAAACTTGCGGACGAGACGCTGGCACACGTCGAGGAAACACTGCCGCCAAAAGGGCGTCTCGCTTTCGCCTATGACGACGATGGACGAATTGTGGGCACCGGATCATTCCGACTGATTAACGAAGATACTGCTGAATTTAAGCGCACGTACGTGCGACCCGAAGCACAGAGAACGGGCCTTGGTCGCAAGTTGTTGGAAGCCAGACTTTCTGAGGCCAGAGCGATTGGCTGCCGCCGGATCTTAGCCGATACTGTGAAGGGCAACGTGCCGATGCTTTCGCTCTACGAACACTACGGATTTAGCTACGTCCAACGCTATCCTGGAAACTTCAACCCGCCCGAACTCGATCCCTTTCTTGTCTACCTTGAATGTATTTTGCCTGATTCAGGTCAAATGTAATGGTACTGCTTTGGCCGACATGCGCTGATGTGTGAAGGTCCGCTAGGTCCGCAAAGTAGACGTTCAATCAAGTTGCAGCGAAAGTCTGCTTCGAGCCCATTTTGACAAATGCTGCGCTGTTGTTGAATGTCAATATTAGCACAAATACCATGCCGTTTATTACAATGCTCAAAGATAGATAATGCGCTTTGCCAATCAGCGTAAACTCGATACTCCTGTGTCGTGGAGGATATGAATGACCAAGGTTACAAGCTGGCTGGCTGGCCTCGGGCTGGAGAAATACGCTCCAGAATTTCAGAAGGCGGAGATTGATTTCGATACCATATCGAGCTTGCGAGAAGAAGACCTCGTTGAATTAGGTTTGCCGCTAGGCCCACGGCGCAAAATCTGGGCTGCCATTCAGCGGATTGAGATTAACCCACCCAGAACAACTGATGACACTGAGAAAAATTCAAAAGCGCAAATAGCGCCCAGCTCATCCGCCGAAGGCGAGCGGCGCCAACTTACCATAATGTTTATTGACCTCGTCGGATCAACAGCTCTCTCCGCCCGGTTGGATGCAGAAGAAATGGCCGCTTGCATCAAAGCATACCAGAACGCTGTCGCCGGCGAAATCACGCGTATGAACGGACATGTGGCCAAATTTATGGGTGACGGCGTCATTGCGTATTTTGGTTGGCCGCAAGCGCATGAGGACGAAGCAGAACGCGCCGTGCGGGCGGGGCTTGCCGTGGTCCAGACTGTGGCGCATTTAGAGGCAGGTGGGCAAAGCCTTGCCTGCCGGATCGGTATTGCCACAGGCCTTGTGGTAGTCGGTGAGTTGGTGGGCCATGGAACTGCGCTTGAACAAACGGTGGTTGGCGATGCGCCCAATCTAGCCGCGCGACTGGAAGCAGCGGCGGGTGCAGGAGAAATTTTCGTTGCGGAGGCAACACACAGACTTGTTGCCCCTTCCTTCCGAACAGAGTCGACAGGCCTTTTAAATATCAAGGGCATTGAGGAGCCCGTATCTGCATTTAAGGTGCTGGGTGAGCGCACCCGTGAAAGCCGCTTTGCGCTGCGCGCGGATGGCATGGCTCACCCGCTTGTGGGCAGAGATCAGGAACTGGCCCTCCTGTTGGAGCGCTGGAGAAACGCATGCAGCGGAGAAGGACAAGCGGTGCTTCTCGTGGGAGAAGCGGGTATCGGAAAGTCGCGCATTATGCGCGCACTAGAAGACAAAATCGCAGAAGAGCCACATACCCGTCTTCTCTATCAGTGCTCTCCATTCCATGGGGACAGTGCTTTCTGGCCGGTGACGCAACAGTTGCAGCGCGCAGCAGGGTTTTCGCGCGACGATACCGATGAAATCCGTTTGACCAAGCTTGAGGCGGTATTTGACCGTGCCGACATGCCGATTATTGCGGACCTCATGGGTCTTGATGCACGCGCTCGGTATGGCGCGCATGGTCTCGCGCCCGGACCGCTGCGTTCGCAAACGCTAGAGGTATTATCGCGACAGGTACAACTTCTTGCAAAGGCCAAACCCGTCGCGTTTTTTCTGGAAGACGCACATTGGATCGATCCGACGACGCTGGAGTTGCTCGAGTTGACGATAGATGCGGTGGCAGACGCACCTGTGTTGATGGTTCTGACGTCGCGGCCGGACAGTCAGCCGGACCTTGCAGCCCATCCGCATGTGACGCGGCTGGCGCTCAACCGGCTGGGTCGGGCCAGCGTGGACGCAATCGTCGAGCGACTGGGTGGCGCAAAATTGACTACCGAAACCGTCGAGGTCATTATCCAGCGCACAGACGGTGTTCCTTTGTTTGTTGAGGAATTAACGAAAGCCGTTGTTGAAGGTGGAAAGGCAGCGATCCCGGCATCGCTGCACGATTCGCTCATGGCGCGGTTGGACCGCACTCCAGAAATCAAAGAAATCGCGCAATCCGCGGCATGTATCGGTCGTGAGTTTGATCTCGATCTTCTGATGACGGCCACAGGACGCGATGAAGCCGACCTCAGGCAGGGGCTGGCAGGACTTGCCTCTGCCGAACTGGTGTTCCGACGCGGCGTGGGCGAAAACGAGCGGTATGTCTTCAAACATGCGCTGGTCTGCGACGCGGCTTACGAAAGCCTGCTTCTGTCCCGGCGGCGCAAAGTTCACGAACGGCTTGTCGCAGCACTGCAAAACGCGGCCCCGCCCGAAATTGTCGCGCGGCATGCCGAGGCCGCTGGAATGACCGACACCGCTATCGAATTTTATCACAAGGCGGGTGATCAGGCAGTTCGTCGACCGGCTTACCGCGAGGGCGTCGCGCACTACTTGGCAGCTTTACGCCTGCTGGAAGTTAATGGAAACAGTCCACGCGAGATGCTGTCCGTGGCGACGAAGCGGGGCGTAGCTTTGATCGGCGCAGAAGGCTACTCCGCGAAATCGACTGTTGAAGCCTTCGAACAGGCAAGCCGCTTGCTGGTTGGGCTGGATTATGCGCCAGAATGGCCCGTTGTGCGATATGGAGAGTGGGTCAGCCGTTACGTCAGTGCCAATTTGCCAGAGGCCGAAGCATTGGGGCTATCGGTGCTTAGGGACTTGCCTGAGGAAGACCAACACAACTTCAGAAGCATAGCGAACCGTATGGTCGCGACCTCTCAAACAATGATGGGCCGGTTTAACGAAAGTCTACCTTACTACAATCAAGCTCTTAGCCTATATAATCCTCTGCGCGATGCAGATCAGGCCGGCCGGTTCGGAACAGACGCCAAAGCAGCAGCGAGTGTTTACTTGGCTTTGACGCAGTGGTTTCTTGGTAATATTGCAAGTGCCTATGAACACTCAGAAGCGGCGGTTGAGATCGCCAATTTGCCTGATCATCCCGCCTTGAGCAAAGCCTATTTATTTGGGCATGTCTCGTACCTGAAGTATCTGAACCGCGATCCCGATGCTCTTGAGTGGTCAAACAAAACACTAGCGTTCAGCGATCTGGCGAAGATTGATATTTGGCGCAGAATAGGCCTTATTCCGCGCGCGGCCATGTACGCGGAAAAGGGCGAATACGAAGCGGCTCTGGCAGACGTCGCAGACTGCAAATCTGCTTTGATAAAGGCTAATACCTGGTTGTTCATCGGCTGTGTACTGCGTGCAGAAGCGCGCGCATATATCGGTCTTGGCGCTATCGCGAAGGCGGAAAGCGCCCTGAACGAAATTGATCCGATGATGGATAAGACCGGTCAACGGTGGGATGAAGCAGACACAAAGTGCGCACAGGCTGAGCTTGCACTTGCCGTTGGCGATGCTGGCAAAGCCGAACACTTTTATCGCGAAGCGATACTGGTTGCGCAAAATCAGTCGGCACTCAGTTGGGAGCGTCGTGCCGCTATTCCTTTAGCCAAACTATTGGCGGTGCGTGGTGCTCGGGCAGAGGCCTCCACCCTTTTGTCAGGTGTACAAGGCAAATTCACGTCAGGGTTTGATGCACCAGATTATCTGGCGGCTTCCGAGGTGTTGCGCGCGCTTGGCGTGGACTGATTTGGATTGTCCGCACTGAAGGAAAGCAACAGGCTCACTTTCGACGGCTGCAGAACGTCTGCTGGTTCTAATGTAACGCTTTGGGCGCGCTTCAGCCCAGTTCGAAACTACGCGTTTTGTTTGTTCGAATGCCAGATTTGTAGGTAAATCCAGAACTGTCATTATCTAGTACTCTCGAGGCAGACTTAGGGCAGCTTGTGACGATCAGCTGCTTTGTCCGCAAGCCGGTCGTAGCCAAGATTTGGGAGAGCGACCGCTTTTGCTGAAAGCGGTCGTTCCTGTTCGAAGCTCCGAGTTTTCGGGGGTGAACGTCCGCTCAAGGCCGCTAATCGGTCATCTGAGTAAATCCGTCAGGTGACTGCGTTGAGCCCAAAGTAGTCGCTGGTTTTGCCATCGCAAAAGGCTGCTTGATGCGGAAGACCGGCGTAGCGAAGCGATGCCAGCCAATGGGTCGATGTATCGGTTTCAATCTGGGTCAGGCAGGTGCTTCTGCGTACTCTTTGCACTTGAACTTAGCGCCTTCGTTCGAATCGAACTCGGCGTTTCGCCCACTTGAGATCGAAAGAAACGCGTAAAATGCGATGGGTCGTGATAGCCGAGGTCGCGGGCAATATCAGATACAGGGGCGTCGCCCTCGGCCAGTGCTTCGCGGGCGGCATCGACCCGCAGCCGCTTCAGTTCGCGTGGAACGGTCGTGCCTTGCAGACGCAGGGCTGCTTGCAGCCGGTTAGCGCTCAATCCAAGCGCTGCCGCTATCTCGTTGGCCCCCAGAGCCCGGTCAGCCAACAAAGGCCGCGCGGCGTTGCGCAGGGCGGCGATAATCGACAGGTCGGGCGTCGACTCGGCCTCCGGCACGGAGGGCAGTTCGGCCGCGGTACTCACTTCGTCCAGTAGCCACGCGGTCGGGAAAACCATGGCGTACTCATGCTCCTCTACACGGCGGATACGCAATCCCTGATAGAAGTTGGGGACGGATTCAGGATGTTGAGTCTTGATGAATACCCGGCGCGCATCCCAGTCCTCGCCGACAAGCGCTCTGAGAAATTGGACGTACAGGGCAATCCCGAACCCATGGGTCTGAACTGGCTTGTTCGACGTCCGGATCAGTTGCCTGGCCGAGAAGATCGCCTGTGAGTCTTCGACGCGTACAGCGTAGCTCACGGCGCTCGTCGATTTCGGGACCAGCGTTACGAACCGGATCAAGACCTCGCCCACCGTCTTCGCACCTTTTATGGCCTCGGCAGCTGGCGGCCATAGCGTTACGTCGGTGCTCTCGGCCACGTGGCAGCCCAGATGTGGGTCCGAGGCAGTCTCGGCGAGCGCGTTGGTTAGTCCATATACGATCTCGGCATGAACGGTCGCCGACGGATCGTTCATCATCTTCTCGTCGAGGGCCAGTGCCTTCAGCGCCGGTGCAGGGTCCTTTCCCATGCCCCGGACACGCTGCACGAACGGCAATGCCAGCTGTAGCCGGATGAACCCGTCGGCCTGGGTGTTCATTGGAGGGCAAGAATCACGTGTCGCATGGCCAGAGAGTACAGGATGTCGAGTGACGTGCTGGCCATTTTTGGAAAATTTCCTAGCCATTTTTTCCAAATACTGGCCAGCACCGTGAAGGAGATAGCGCTATGCTCCTTCTAAATCCAATCATTAAGGAGGAAAGGATGATTCGAGGGATTGCAGGAATTTCCGCCGCGATTGCGCTCACTTTTGCTGCGGTATCCGCACAGGCGCAGGACGAACCGCCACAAACCCTGTTCACGAATGTCCATATCTTTGACGGTGTTAACGAGGCGCGGATCGAGAACGCGTCGGTCCTCGTCGAGGGCAACATGATCAAGACAATATCGACCGAGGCAATCGAGGCCCCCAATGCGGAGGTGATCGATGGCGGCGGTAGGACACTGACACCTGGCTTCATCGAGCTTCACGCACACCTCATGCTCATGGGACCGTCTATCGCTTCCATGGAAACGAACTCGACTTGGGAAGATTTCGCCATCCATGGAACCAGGATGGCCGAGATGTACCTGATGCAAGGATTTACGACTGTAAGAGATGCTGGCGGCGCCAACGGTGGTCTGCGGAGGGCCATCGACGCCGGACAGATCGTCGGTCCACGTCACTATGCGTCAGGCGCGTTCCTCGGGACACGCGGCGGCCACGCTGACTTCGCATCCTTCACCTCGCCGCCGGGCGGACAGACCAACTTCGGTAATCTGAACATGGCGCAACAGGTCAGCGGTGTCGATGATGTCTACCTGTATGGTCGTAATAACATGCGCATGGGGGCGACACAGCTGAAATTTATGCAGTCTGGCGGGGTGATCTCGGCCTTTGACCCATGGCAGTTGCTCGCCGGCTCTAAGGAAGAAATCGAAGCTGCCGTTCAGGTTGCCAACGAATACGGTACCTATGTCATGGCGCATTCTTACCGCAAGGAAGCAATCATGAACGCCCTGGAGGCCGGTGTGATGTCCATCGAACACGGCTTCTCCTTCGATTGCGAGATTGCCGAGGTCATGAACGAGAAAGGGGCTTACATAACGACCAACCTGACGGCTTTTGATCCGGGTTTGTTGGATATCCCCTCGGTCAAGAACGAACCCAAGAGCCTCGCGAAAGCGATATCGGCGTCCGCGACTTTCGCGAACTACATTCCGAATATGAAGGAATGCCCGGTGAAACGGGGTTTCCAGACGGATTGCGTTGGCTCGGCCGAAGCCTGCAACATCCAGATCGCCTACGAGAAGCATCTCAACAACGAGTTCTTCGGCCCCTACCAGTCGATGGTTACGCTGACCTCCATCGGCGGTGAAGTCGTTGCTATGTCCGGTGATTTCACGAACCCCTACACGGCCGGAAAGCTCGGGGTGATCGAGGAGGGGGCCTATGCCGATATCCTGCTGATCGACGGTAACCCGCTTGAAGACTTCTCGGTGGTGGGAACCGGCGATCAATGGTTTGGTGCCGATCCACGTCCCGACAGCCCAGAGACGATACGTCTGATCATGAAAGACGGCTTGATCTACAAAAACACGCTGAACTGAGTGTCGCGCGGGGTGAACCCTACCTTTGCACCCCGCGCATCTATTTTCGGAAATCGAAGAAGTCGCTATTTTCGCTCGGTCGGGAACGTCTTCTTAGTCCGCAACAAGGCCATCGCTCAAATTTCCGCCACCGTCCGCTTTTGCGAGGAGCAGCCATTCACAGTAGGAACTTCAAAATTTTTGTCCTGAACGTCGGCTTGGTTCACGTCGCATGCATTGGAGCAAGTTGCAACGAACGACAGCCCTGTGGACTTTTGCCAACGGAACTAAGGCTATCCAAATGAATTAACGCGAGAGTACCGACGGAACTCGTTCGGAAATTTCCGAACAAGAGGCTTCAGCGTTTTTGGCGGATTTCTGGGCGGCGTCATTTCCTGAGATGGACAAGCAACTCAGTCAGTCAAAATAACTACAAAATGCCCACAACTCGAAGGGGCTTAATCTTTTAATTTTCAGGGTCGGCTTCGTCCGCAGAGCGGTCGCTAAAGATGTTTCTGCTGAACGACCGCTCTGAGCCCAATGTTGCCGTTAATTAGAATTGTGCGCGAAGCTCCGCAGCGAAAGACTGTTAAGAGCCCGAAGTGGACATGCGCTGGTTAGTAAGCTGTGTGGTATTGCTCGTCTATGAAACGTCGCATAATCGCAGTTCTTGCCGCCGATATAGGCAACCCTTTTGTTATTGTTGGGTCGGGGTCGACCGGCTCGCGGCGAGTGTTGGGCAGCCTTATCATGGTTGTTTAGCGGTAATGACGTTGGGACAGGTCTGGCGATCAACCCACTGCTTCAATGTCTGCACCAGTTTCGCCGGCCAGCAATCGACCAAGGTGAAACAAGATCAAGGGATCGTCTTCGCACTCGACCAAAAGCGCCGCAAAGGATTGGCGCGCTTTGGGGTCACTCGCCTCTAGCAGCTCATACGCCGCCTTGTAATCTCTCACTTGATCGCTGTCGACAAGCGCCTCTGACAAGGGTTCATAGCAGGTCACCGCTTGCGTTTTGCCTTTCAGCAAGAGTCTTCCAATTGGGCGGCCAGAGAAGTTGTCGATCCCCTTGGCAACACTTTCCGAAGTGCAGATGCGCGTCCCTATCGTCTTGTTAGCCTGTTCCAGCCTTGCCGCAGTGTTCACAGCATCGCCATACGCTGTATAGTCGAAATAGCTCTTGCCGCCGAAATTGCCAATGATCGCACCGCCGCTGTTCACACCTATGCGCGTGTCTCCCAACGCGATGCCGCGATCCAGTAGTTTCTTCTGAAAACCTTGGGCAAATTCGTCGAGCGCCAAGGCGCAGGCCACCGCGTGCGCGGCATGTTCCGGGTCGTCAACTGGCGCACCGAATATTACTTGGATGGCGTCGCCTATGATTTTCATGACTGTTCCGCCGTGCGAAAAGATTGTTCGGGTCATGCCATCTAGGTATTCGTTGAGAATTTCGACGATCAGGTCGGAATCCGAGCTTTCTACCAGCTGAGTGAAATCGGCCAGATCAGTAAATAGAAAGGTTGCTACGCGGCGCTCGCCCTTGGCCTCTATTGCCTCTGGATCACGCGACAACGTCTCAACCACCGTAGGAGAGAAATACCGTGACAGCGTCAATCTCGCTTGCTCGGCATTATCACGGGCCGTGCGCAATTGGCGGAGCAATTCAAGGTGTTCCAGCGTCTTGGCAATGGTCCGGTCGAGATCTTCGAACTCGATCGGTTTGGTCACGAAATCGAAAGCCCCGCGGTTCATAGCCGCGCGGATATTGTTCATGTCGCCGTAGGCCGAAACCATAACAGTTTGCAGATCAGTTTCCATCTCGCTCAACCGCTCAAGCAAAGTGAGGCCATCCATCCTGGGCATGTTTATGTCGGAAAGGACGATATCTATTTTAGGGTTCTCTTCGAGAACTTCGAGGGCGTGTTTGCCGTCATGAGCAAACAATAGATCGAGTTCCCCTTTGCGTACGCGACGCCGAAACTTTTGCGAAATCAACGCTTCAAGGTCGGGCTCGTCATCGACAACAAGAATGCGTGGCGGCGTCACGTCGCATCTCCGACAAATCGTGAGAGCCGCTCTTTCAGTTCAACAAAATCGACGGGCTTGGTCAGGAACTGTTCCGCTCCCAGTTCCCGGACTTTCGCCTCGGTCGCTGCATCACCATAGGCGGTGATCATCATAACCGGTAATTCAGGCCAGCGAGCGCGCAGTTCCTGCAAAAGCTCGATTCCTGACATGCCGGGCATGTTGATGTCCGAAAGCACCAACATTACTTCTTCTTTCGAATGACTTATTGCGTCCAAGGCGGACTCGCCAGACCCGGCAAACCCAAAACTGTAGACTCCTTTTCGTATCTCCCGCCGAAAATTTTGTCGAATCAGGTCCTGTGCGTCGGGTTCGTCATCTACCATCAGAATTTGTCCTGTCATGCTAGGTCCCCCCGAGAATGGACCGGGACCGAAACGACAAAAATTGTGTGATCCCCTGGCTTACTGTCCACAGTCAAAGTTCCACCATGCTGCTTGACGATGGTATCATAGCTCAACGAAAGGCCGAGCCCTGTGCCTTCACCCGCGGGTTTTGTGGTGTAAAACGGTAGAAAAATTTTCTCCCTCATTTCTTCTGGAATGCCCGTACCATTATCGCGAATAGTGACATTGACGAGGTCACCATTGGCTCGCGTCGATAGCCAGATAGTCGGTGAAAAGTCACCTTCTTCCGCGTCTTTACGTTTGTTGGCCGCATACATGCCGTTGCTGATGAGATTAAGAAAAACACGCATCAAATCCTGCGGATAGCAATCGATTTGGCCAACGTCGGGATCAATGTCGGCTCGTATTTCGACATTGAAACTGGAATCCTCCGCCCGAGCACCGTGATAGGCAAGGTTCAGCGCTTCTTCTGCGATCGGGTTTAGTGCAACACGTTGCAACTCGCTTGGCCCCTCACGGGAATGCAGAAGCATGTTTTTAACGATGCTGTCAGCACGTTGACCGTGTTGGTTTATCTTGCCTAAGTTGCCGCGTACTGTCTGCCATAGGTCCTTAGCTTCCTCGCGATCCTCTTCCTCCAGAGCCGCGATCGGGTCTTCTAATATCTCGTGTAATTCTTCCAACAACTCGTCAGACAATTTGGCAAAGTTGTTGACGAAATTCAGCGGGTTCTTGATCTCGTGGGCAATGCCGGCAGTAAGTTGGCCTAGGCTGGCCATCTTCTCGGACTGGATGAGCCGTTCTTGGGCTTGCCGCAGATCGTTGAGGGCTTGTTCAGCCGCATCACGCGCGTTGGAAATCTCCGCTTCACGCCGTTTTAGTTCGGTGATATCGAAATAGGTCAGCATGCGACCGCCATCCGGCAGGTCCACGCATTGGAAACTCAAAGTCATGCCATCAGCCCGACACAACTCGCCCGGTGGCATGTTTCCTGCCCGTATTGCCTCGACCCGCATGGACAGCCAGTCATCCCAGTCCTTCGGCGCGACATCATAGACTCCTGTGCCCTTGTTGTACTCTATCAGCTCCTGCATAGTTGGGCGCTGGTCGATGAATTTCTGATCGATGTTCCAAATTCGCGCAAATGCCCGATTTATTATACGCGCACGTAAATCCGGTCCCATGAACAGAATTCCATAGTCGACGTGATCGATGACCGCGTTAAATTCTGCCAGTGCCGCTTTCAGTGCTTCGTCAGCGAGTTTGCGGTCCGTAATGTCAGTGTAAGTTGCAACTAGGCCGCCACCTTGGATAGGGTTGCCGATAATCTCAATCACCGTACCATCAGGACGAATACGCTCAAATTTGTGCGGTAGGAATTTTGCGGCCAGTTCCACCCGCTCGCGCACTTGGGTATCAATGTCGCCCGGCCCATATTCCCCTCGTTCAGCATTGAACCTAAATGCCTCTTCCATTGTGAATCCGGGGCGAAAGCGTTCGCGAGGAAACTCCATGAGGTCGAGGAATTTCGAATTCAACGCAATTGTGCGCAGCTCTTTATCCACCAGCGTAATCCCCTGGCCCATGTTCTCCATTGTTAACTCGAGGATCGCTGATTGTTGTTCGATCTCCAGCTGTTTGGTCTTCAGTTCGGTAATGTCGGTATAGATCGAGACGATGCCACCATCCGAAGTGCGGTGATCCGTAATCTGCAGCCAGTACCCGGCGACTAGCTGTTCGCGTGGTTCGCCCGAGGCTTTCTTGCGTTTTTCGGCAATTCTCTCAAGATACCCTTCTACTTCTCCTTCGGAAAGTGGAAATAGGCCGCGCTTGATGCCGGCACCGATGATCTCTTCGAATTTCACGCCGGGTACGACCTTGTCGGCGAGTTCGCTCATGTAGGTGCGGTAGCGCTCATTACATACAACTAGCCGATCCTCGACATCCCACAATGCAAAACCAGACGAAATCGCTTCAATTGCGTCTTCAAACCGCTGCCGTGCGGCCTGCGCATCTGCCTCCCTGCGTTTGAATTCGGTTATGTCGTTGTAAACCATGATGCGGCCACCATCAGGCAGGCGACGTTCGTTGAGCATGATCCACACACCGTTGCCCAACTCTAGTTCCCAGTTCGCCTTTGGCTTCTCCCAAGCGACGCGGCGGGCAGCGATCCAACCGTCAACGCCGTCTGGATGTTCGGTAAACATCCCAAGCTCATAGCCGTTGCGGATCATGTCGAAGAATTCGCGGCCCTCATAAATTAGGTTGCTCAAATCGGCGCCGCCAGCGGCGTCGCTGAAGATCTGGACGTAGCGGTCGTTGAATAACTCGACGCGATTTTCAGGTCCCACCAAAAGCAAACCATCGGCGATCGTTTCAATTGCTCCGAGTAGCCGACCTTCAATTCGGGCAATTCGTTCCCGTGCATCCCGGATTTCAGTTATGTCGCGCACGGCACCGACAAGCCGAACGACCCGGCCTTCGGCGTTTCGCACACCAACGCCTCGGTCGTGAACCCAACGGTAACCGCCATCACGCGCCCTCTGCCGGTAGTCACATTCAACGGCATCAGTCCCGCCCTTGAAATGGTTAACGATTGCCTTGACATAAGCGTCGTAATCATCCGGATGGATCTGCTCGGCCCATCGTGTCGAAGACGAATTGGCCTCGTCCAAACTGAGTAGATCGTTCAGGTCAGCAGAGACAAACAGAACATCATTGGTCACGTCCCAATCATAAATTCCATCGCTGGTAGCTTGAGTGACCAACTGGTATCTTTCCTCACTTGCGGCAAGGGCTGCATCCCGTTCAATCTTGGGTGTAATGTCCCGAATTGCGGCCACCATACGCGTCGCGTAGCCGTTAGTATCGCGAATCGAGGTGCCGTGATCCGATACCCAGCGCCACTTTCCGCTGGCTACTTTGAGTCGGTACTCACATTCCCATCGTTTCTTCTTGCCGGATATATGCGCCTCCAACGCTGACAAGTAAGAGGGCAAATCGTCGGGATGAATAATGTCTTGCCATACCCACGTTCTCTCTCCCTTAGGACCGGTCTCAAGCCCTAGGAAAGTCTCAAGTCGTGGGGACGCATAAAACTGGTCGTCGGTAATGTGCCAATCGTAGATTGCCTCTTCCGCAGCGTCTGAAACAAGCGCGTAGCGCTCCTCACTTTCTCTCAATGCTCTTTCTGCTTTTCGTTCGGCGGTGCGGTCTTGATAGGTGACCATCGTTCCTCCAGAGGCCGTTCTGCGATAGCTGATCGCTAGAATCTGCCCGTCTGCCATCTCATGCTCGAGCGCGCGCTCACCAGAGGCACCAATCTCATTCATTCGATCGGCCACTAGCCGATCAGTTTTGCCCGCGCCAAAATCTCCGCGTTCGGCGTTGAAATGCAGCAAATCTTCTAGACTAACACCACGGCGGCAGAGCTCTTTTGGGTAGCGTCGCATCTCGCGAAATGCGGGGTTGCAGTAAACCAGTCGGAGTGCGTCATCGAATATGCCGACACCAACATCCAGAAGCGCTATACCTTCTTCGTACCTGTCTGCTTGGCTTTTCTGGTCAGCGCCATTCATATCGCGTTCCCCCCCTGGAGAAGAATGACTGAGTCAAAGAGTTGAGTCAAAAAATCAACCGTAGAAGCTTGGTTTTAGAGAACACGAGCTATTGTAGAAAGTTCTTGCAATTCAAAGGGTTACGTAGATTGCCGCTCCAGAGCTTACCAAGCCGACCAACCCTTTCCACCAGCCTTTAGGTCACGTGCGTTAGTTACGACATACCCGTAAGGTCCGCTTTGTCCGCGTAGCAGACATTGAGCGGAATTCTCCGAACGTCTACATCGAGCCCAATGCTGCCATTAATTTGAACAAGGATCTCACAACTCAAAAGCGACGACGGAGCCTCCAATGCCCTTCAAGCTGAAAGGGCCTGCAGGTCGCAGGTCAAAATCAATCTGATTGGCAGTTGCCTGAGAAATCAATATCTGACCATCTTTTGCTTGTTCACATAGGCGGGCTGCCAAATTCGGCGCAGGTCCAATCGCCGAATAATCGCGACGAGCCTGAAAACCGATTTGGCCTAACGTTGCTGTCCCCGTACCAATACCGATACCGAGCCCAAGTTGATGCTCTTTCCCACCAGTCCCAAATGGCTTTATCGCGATCCTGACCGCCGCGCGTAAATCCAGCGCTAGTTCTGTGGCCTTTTGTGCCGCGTTCTCTACGGAAACTGGTGCGCCAAACAGCACCAGAAGACCATCGCCCAGGAAACGTTCCAGTGTGCCGCCGCTTGCTTCGATTAACGGGCCGCTGGCAGTGTGAAATGCGTTAAGTGCTTCGATCACTCGATCTGGCGGTGCGGAGTTTGCAAAGGCGGTAAACCCACGCAGATCAATAAACAGAACGCTGATCTCGGCGCGCTTAGTACGCAGTATATCCTCTTCTTCAGGTTCTGAAACGATCAACTCGGCAATTTGGGCCGGCAAGAACCGCCGCAAACGATTTGCGCGCTCAATCTCCTGAACTTGTTTTTTAACTTTGTCTTCCAGTGCAGAATTCAGTGTAGCCAATTCCGCCTTCTGATGTTGTACCTCGTCATATAACTCTCCCAACTTCGCGCTGGTCTGGTTAACGTGCTGGGCTAGCTCTCCAATTTCGTCCCGATTTGGCACGAATACACGTGCATTGAAACGCCCATACGATAGTTCCCCCAATGCCTTACGTATTCGGTCCAAAGGCTGCGTGACAGATGCTGAAATCGTTAAACCGAGCAACAGCGCCGTCGCAATTGCTAAGACGGATGTGCCTACAACTAAATTTTGGGCTTTCTCAAACGCTTTGGCATTCTCTTCGACGCGCGCCTGCATTTCCCGACCCAGGTCAAAGGAGATCGAAGAAACAACGCGATTAAACTTTTCAAGTGCCTCTGAAAGGGCTGTGTCATAGACACGTCTGGCAGCGGAAACGTCTCCTTGGACATACAAGGCACGCATTTTTGAAGCTTCAGTTTGCACGTCTCTTTCCTTGGTAAAGAATTCTTTCTCATACTTCTTTGTAAGAAAGTGCGTGGCTCTTCTCTCATTTCCTGTCTGCGCGGCGGCCGCTCGGAAGAGCAACACTTCATCGTAGAACTTTTTGGCGAGATTATTGTTCTGAGATTGATCTCCGACGTTCAGAAACAACTCTGCCCCAACAAGGTTAATCGCTGAGATGCTACGTTCGATGGACCGCAAAGTGCTTATCCGAATTTGATCACCTACCAATTCTGCGGCTCTAATATTCGCTCGTCGCAGTTCTGATAGTCCAGCTAGCGACAATGCCACCATCAAAAGGACCACTATCAAGAATGCGACAGGTAGCTTTTGGCGAATAGGCAGTGCAACTCGCGCAGCATTCTCTACTAACCAATTCATAGAGCTAGGCTGCGCGTTTGACGCAGGGGAATTTCTGAGTGCCATGGGAACCCTCTTGGTCGACAAAATGCGTCTGCGTGTTTCTGTCATTATGCTTGCACCAAGCAAATCCACAAAACGGGGGCAAATGTTCGAAGATCGACGAAACATAGAAGGCTTGGAAACCGACATTGGACGCCATCGTCTGCGCGACGTTATTCTACACCAGTTGCAGGTTTTTTCTGCAGCCGACGGCGCCTCTATCCGCATAGCAGACCTTGGGGCTTCTTAACGCTCGGTCTGCTATCCAACTCTGAGCTCCCATCTGCGTGTCAATCTGGTTGACCGGCTTCGCCCCGAACCAAGACGCGATCCGGGACAGCACCGGTCGAAGGGGTAAGAAAACGCGGTACGCAAGCTCAGCCATAGGTGTGATCCCCGGCATACGCGTTAGCCGAGCCAGCCAGCGCCATTTGGGCAGAGTGTCCCAAAGCAATGTGAACCCACGCGCCCCCGATACAAGTTTCCCGTCTGGTAACCGCACGTGAAAGCGATCCATAGCCTGTTGCCGGGTTAGATCGTTACCGAAGTTGGCGTCGGCCTTCGACACGTCAACAAAACTCAAACGTTCAGCGCCATCGCACGATGGCGTAATGCCCAATCTCAACTGAGCACAGAGGGCAAGACCCGTCGTAGTACACTGTGGTGCGGGATTGATCGGTTTCGGCTTCACCCAATTTGACTTCAAACTCAGCCTTGTCCGTTATGCGCACTGTGTTCGACCTCCGGTTTTTCAGGCTTCGCCTGTCTCAGTGCAAAACTTAGCGCAAAAACCGAAAAAACGATGGTGCAACCGCAGCAAACAGATGCGCTACGAGGCCGCAACTTGGGGATGCCCCAATATCTGAGGAAGATCCCCACATCGTCA
>NZ_WQHX01000019.1 GCF_013035425.1 Ruegeria arenilitoris
TCGCATCGCGAAAAGATGGGTCTGTTTTGGTGCTTCAGGAAACTGATCGATCAATCCTAGTCGTTCACCCGACTGACCCCATTCAATTTACAACAATACCTCTCACATCTCTTAAAGGTTACCCGGCCGCCGCTGAATTACTCGTCGGCAACCCATCAAACAAGGGACCCGAAGGTATCACCGTTGACCCGGAATCCGGGCGGGTCTTCGTTGGCATTGAAGGACAACCAAGGTTGTTAATGGTCGTATCACCAGAGCTAGACGAAATTGTTGAGATCATTCCTTTATCCCGCGATGCAGGTTTTATCTCCGAGCGTGTAGATGATGATGAACTAGATTTGAGCGGCCTAGCATGGACCCCGTCCTCACGTTCTCTTTGGATTGTGAGTGACAAAGGCCGTCAGATCTTCGTCTACAATCCAGAATCCAAGTCAGTAAAGTCTATCAGTTTGACGTTCACAGTAGATGGAAAACAAAAAGAAGTTAAACATCCCGAAGGGATCGCTCTCGATGAGACCAGAGGGCTTCTCTATATCCTGACAGACGATGCCAAGAAATCGCGGCTTTATGTTTTTAATATCCCCAAATTTTGATCGCAAGAGAATGAAGCTCACATCGCCACGATAGCTTCCGCAAGTTGTTGCAGTTAACTTACCACTCCTCTTCGTTGGTCCGCCCTAATCAGAACCGAACACTTAAGTTTGCACCGAGGCCATGCTCTTGGCCGTTGGAGCGAACTGAATAGCCATATCCTGCCGTTAGGCTGGCCAGCTCAGATATTTGATAGCCCAGGCCAAGCCCAAGAACGAAGCCGTTTGCTCCTCGGTTTTGTCCGACTTGCGTGAATGTTCCAAATATCGGGCTCGTTACAGTGATTTCGTGCTCACTGCCTTTGTTGGCAAAGAAGTCATATTCATACCGGGCAAAGGCGATGGGGGTTAGCACACCATTCTCTGTCAAGAAGTCGCGTTGATAATCAACTCCAATGGAAGCAACCAGGGACTCTGCGTTCGCTTTTTCAATCGAGTAGTTGAAATCACCACCGCCGGTCTCTGTGCCTGAACCTTGTTGAATACGCCCGTAGTTCAATCCAAAAACCGTAGAAACCCTTGCACCGCTGTCCAGGTTAAACAACTTCCGTGCCTGGATACCGGCGTGGATTCCCTCTTGGTCCAAATCCGATTTAGCCTCGCCTCCCGTAAAGCCATCAACAGAAGGGTTATTCCGCTTGGCATCAGTTTCACCGAACATGTAACCGATCAGTCCGGAGAACTCCCAAGTTCCGGTTGTTGTACGCCCATAGCCGCCCACATGATAGCTGTCGGTCGAAAAGTCCTGATCGACTTGATCGTGTTCATCCATGGAGGATGTCCCAAAACCTGCGTACACGCCGACCACACCTCTATCGGTGCTTGCGACATCCGCTCCGACCAAAATGGTGCCCAGCGAATAGTCGAATGTCCCAAGGCCATTGCTTCCATCAACGTCCCCGCTCACATAGGCCGTGTCGATCCACCAGCGCCGATCAGAGCAGTCTATTGCGCCGCTCGGGCTCTGGGCCGAGTCGATGTCGCCTGCTGCAACGGGTTGATCCGCATTGCTGAAGCCCTCCGCTTGATACTTGCGGCAGTCAGCGTGGCTCAGCACTGTGTTGGTTATCAGGTCAAGTTGCTCCAGCCCAACGGTCAAATTGGAGGAATAGGGTTCTGCGTGCACACGATTAAACCCAGCCAAACCTGAATTGGTAAGCGTGTTAACGGTATTGCCTAAGGTTGAGCCATTGGTCAGATTAGTTCCAGGTGACGTGTTTGTGGTGTTAGCCACCGCACCAGCAAGGTTGCTTGCATTGGGAGATCCAACAACTGATGGATGTTGCGGTAAACTCGAGACGGGGAGGGTCGAAAACGCTATGTCGATTCTACCGTCCGCGGTTGGCGTGTTTGAGATACTCAGACTGGATAGGGCGGGCAAAGATCCTCCGGCAACAAGAGTTGGGGAGTTTCCATCGAAACTCGAAGCTTGAAAAACCGTGTAGTCGTTGCCAGCAGCATAGTCCTGCGCAGTCAGGCCGGGACGAGCGGCTTCGACTTGTATGGTGGCGCGGTTAATCCCTGTCACGGGCCCGCTGGATGACACCAAGTCGGCTTTCTGCCCGGCCGTCGGATCGACTTCACTTAAAAGTCTTGATCCAGTTTCAAAGGCGATACCGCCACTATTGTTGAGTGTACCTATTGAAAAGCCTGGCGAAAGCACCCCCCCGTTCTTAACTGTGAAGTTGAATGCGTTTACGGTACCCGTTCCGGCTAGCGTGCCAAAATTCTCAAAGTTTACCGTGTTCAAACTGCTTGCCGCATCAAGTCGAACAGTCGTGCCTGCTGCTATCGCCATGTCACTTGTTGAAGAAATCGAACTATTCGTCAGTGTGAAATCAGAAGCCTCAGCAACCCGAGTTTGAATATAGTAGGCCCCAAAAACTACTTCGGTAGCCCCCATAACAATCAGGTTGTCATAGGTTAGCGGGCGGTCGGACTGGAAGTAGACTTCAGTGGGGTCGATATTCGCGCCGTTGAACGGAGCGAATGTCATTGATCTGCCGGAACCAATCGAAGTTCCAATGAGGTTCACTCTGAGCTTCCCGTTGATGTTTGTAGCCAAGGCTTCCCGGGAAACAAAGTCTCCGCTTCCCGCCGCGACATCAACATTCAGAAGAGTTAAAACTGAAGCATTGTTCGGAACGGTATTTTGGCCAGGAACATACAGCTCTATTTCGCCAGAGGACGTGATGGAGGAGTTTCCAATTGTAAGCCCTGTAATAGGTCCATTTGGGATCGGGAGACACGTGCGCTCGGTCGTCGAAATTGTTTGATTAACGCGAGTGCTTTCAGATCCAGATGAATACTCAATTCGAGGAGAACCCAATTCTACGCAAGCCTGTGAGCTTTGGGCCTGTGCTTTGGTTGGGGATATCAAATAAGCCAAGGCGACCAATGTGAAACTCGCCAGAGTGGTGCGCTGAGCAATTCGATGCAGTCGGATCGGCTTATAGATTGTCACCAGCTTTCTCCTCTTGCGTTACAATCGAAGCTAACTCAATTTAGGGCTCGAAGAACAAAGTTTATCAGTATGGTTTTTTTTGGCAGTTATTGTGGCATTTGAGCAGGCTCATAATACGGGACGGTCTTCACATTGCAGACCTTCTAGAGCATTGCTGCGAGGCAAGACATGCCAGGTTTTGCATTCCGACCAAATCCGCCTTTGCGTGGCAGTAGTCGCAAAAGGTCAAGCCTTGAGACGATTTTCCCGAGCTTGACGGGCGCTAAACAGCGCGATTGAGTATAGGTATGGATCATTGGATTTCGGAGTCGATAGCTAAAATCAATGCAGATGCTCACCGCTCTACCGATACGCACCTTTTCAAGCTAATTGGCCAGAACTTTTGGACCGAGACTGATCTGATCGAGGGCACGTTCCTTATTCAGAAATTCGACGAAACCAATGTGAAGTTTGAGTTTCAGAGTTTGCTGATGTTCAACAAGACCTGAAAGCTGGTTAACTGACGGTAGGAGACTGAACCAATAAATCGAGCAATGACACGGGGTACGAAAATATTGTTGGCGCTCACCCTATTGATGGTCGGGTTATGCATGTTCCTAGCGGGACGTGCGGTCGAACGTTACCAATATGAGGAGGCCTGCCTAGACTTGGGCGGAGGTCGCCATCCTGGCGATTACCCAATTTGCATTATGGAACAGCTTTCTGACTGACGGAAGCGTTTCAGTCACGCCGCGATTGGAACAGAGAAGCGACAAGCACAACGACGCCAATTGCTGCGAGAATGAAAGTCAGCGGCAAAAAGAAGCTTTCTTGCAGAACACGGTTCGGGTCGACACCGCCATAAAACAGGTGCTCTGAAAGCCCACTTAGTGCAGCAAGGAAAAGGATGACGATACCAAAAAGGCGAAGTTTGGTCATGTCAGGTCTCCTAGGGGATGGACTAATATTTAGCATCGTTTGTTATGCCTGTGAATTGAGGGGGCTGGTTCTTCAATACCGTGATTGAATCGCAATGGCTTCTCATACAATGTCTCTCAGCATCTGGAGCGTATTTGGTGGAGTATTCAGCGGGCTCACCAGAGGCCACCCCGAAAGCCGAAAATCGCAGCCCGCAGCAAGCGATCTTCACTCTGAACGCGACTGTATTAGCAAGATAATCTGGAGTAATCCCGACGCGTTTTCGAGTGAACAGGACGTGCGGAACATGATGAATCTGTATCCCGGAATGTTCTGACGACGGACGCAATTGAAGCCGGACGCTCCGGTTCCGTTCCTCGCCTTGGACAGCAACTGCTTCTACAATAATTGGACGCAAGCGGAAGGCTCGGCGGAGGGGCAACGTCCATGCGAAATGAAAGCTTTTTCAATGGTTTGTATTGGGCCGCCTCAATTTGCAAGGTCTGTTTCCTGCGCATGAGTGCCGTGCTTGGCCATCGCAGCAATGGTCGCTTCGGGCTCGATGCGGACGTTGGCCGAAAAATCGCGAATGACCCTTATGCAGATGGAGCAGGAGCCATCCCAACAGGACATAGCGGTTTCAGGCGCAGAAAATCACGCGGCTTGACCAATGCTTGCGTTATGTTTCCTCTTGGCAGAACATATGTGGCAACGTTTTCAGGGAATGGACAAATATGAGTTTTGTTGAAGCAATAAAGACGTGCCTCACAAGATACTTCGTTTTTTCCGGGCGCGCGGCGCGGTCAGAGTACTGGTGGTTTGTGTTGTTCGTGGTCCTCGTCAGCATTGTTTTGGCAATCATCGACGCCTCTCTATTCGGCGTGAACCCTGAAACTGGAGAGAGTAGCCAAGTCTTCACTCCGATCTTCCAACTTGCAGTTGTCGTACCCATGCTGGCCGCCGGATGGCGGCGCTTGCACGACACTGGAAGACCAGGCTGGTACTTGCTCTTGCCTGCAGCGCTCAGCATCGCAACCATGTTCATGCTGTTCAGTGGCATCGCTGCATTTTCAGTCCTCGAGCAAAGGGCTGACGACCCTGAAGCATTGAGGGGCCCAGCGGCTCTACTTGGCGTCACCGGTTTGATGGTTGTGGGAGTTCTTCAACTGATACTCTCTGTGCTGATGATCTGGTGGCTAAGCCGACCGTCACAGGAAGGCACAAATGAATATGGTCCACCCGCAGCTTGAACTTATGACGAGGATCATCAGTGCTTTCGCGGCGAAATGACGAAACATGGCTTAGTTGCCTAGGAGGTTACTTATGAAGAGACATCTAGTCGCCGGCATGGTCCTCCCAATCATAATGTCATCACCTGCCATGGCTGACTGGAACTTCAGTGGGCCGCCGAACGCCAACGCCTTCATTCAGACCGGCGACATGACTCTGGAGTTGCAGTGCGATCGTGTCCGTTTCGCGCCAGCAGGTTATGAGGACTCGCAGGATATTGTCTCCAAGCAGGGCCTGTCTTTTCGGTTCATGAAGAATGGTTCGACCGAGGTAGGTGCGTTTCAGGCAGGATCAGTGAATGCGGATATCTCGCTCGTCGACAACTATCCTGTTGAGGTTAGTTTCTTCGATCAGGGGGACTATGATTTCGTTTTGGACCAGATCGCGCAGAACGCCTTTCTTAACCTTTCGATGGCTGACCAGGATGTCTCTTATGGCATCTTTACGCTCAAAGGATCGTCTGCGGCGGTTAGATCCCTGCGCGCGGCATGCAACTCCGGCGTGTCGGCATCTCAGAGCATGGAAGCGCCCGAAGGTATTGTCTATTGTGGAGGTGGCGCCGTTCAGCGGGTCATCGAATACGCGATGGTGGACCAACCGGATGACCAGTGGGATGCCATCGTGACCGTCAATGGCGAGACCGTTCGAGTGATGACCTCATATAGCTACTTCGGAAACTCCAAACCGCCAGCAGGCTTCCAGGTCGCGCTTCTGGGCGAAGACCGGTCAGAGTTCCTTGTCTTCAGTGATGGGGGCCGGAACTGGATCGAGTTTGGAGACTACACCTACGACCAGTGCAACTGAGGCACACAGAAGGGCTGGAGATTCGAACATGGGTAGCCAACTGGCTGGAAATGTTAATCGCGCGGGTGCCGGGTGGTGGGCGGTTGCTCTCTGTGCCCTCTTTGTGGCCTTTTACACGGCCTCAGCACACGCGCAAGATTTGTCCGAACTGCCTTTTCCGTTGCTGGAAAAAGTCGAGGCCGCACGGCAGGCATGTTCGGATTTCGAGAACGGACAGTTCGCCCTCGAACTAGGAGCCGTTCACCGTATTGATCTCGATGGTGACATCCAACGGGACTGGGTTCTGGACGAGGCCGGGTTTGCCTGTTCCACCGCTGTGTCGCTCTATTGCGGGACAGGCGGTTGCATGTCTCACTTCCTGATCGAGGATCGTATGTTTTCGCTTCTCAATCAGGGATGGGACATGGCGAATATTGGCCCATTCCGCGTGCTTTTGGCCGATGTGCATGGCTCGCAATGTGATGGGATCAACCCAACGCCCTGCGTCGTAGCCAGTGTCTGGGATGCAGATGAAATGGTCTGGCGCAGCACGGGTGCAGAGTGGGAGTAGAATTTATGGAAAGGCGCCTCGAAAAGGTCATGCGTGCCATCTGTGCCTGCGCTTTGGTCCTGACCGTGACGGGATGTGTCGAAACCGCTCCAGAGGTCGCGATCAGCGAACCTGACCCGGAACTGAACTTCGTTCGTGGTTACCGAAACGCTGCAGACGAATGCCAGCTTGTCGGCGAAACGGCGTTCACTGTCGATTTCCTCGACGATGCGGCCGATCTTGTGGCCTGTCCGACGGGAAGTGAAGCAATGGCAAGCCTACTGGCGGAAACGGGAGCGACCGTAATTACCCAGACCAACAGCTTCTCGTTCTTCAGCATTCCCTACCGCTGAACCACATGCTTGCCCTGGACTTTGAATGGTCCTCTATGTCGATGAGTTCAGGACAACTGCCGGACTACTCCGCAACATCCAGAGAGAAGAAATACGTCGCGCACAACGCTTGATCGGCAATGCCTGCAGGTGGTTCCATGCCAGTAAACATCGCTACGCCAAGGTGGGTGAACCCGGAGCTGTCCTCACTCCAGGCTGCCATATACGTGATTGTTTGGTCTCCACAAAGCGTGTTTCCCTGCCTTAGTGGGCCTGCATCGCCTGATACACGAAACACCTGAGCAACAGGCACGTCGCCAGACGCACCCCAATTGCCTGAACTCTTGGGGTCATGAACTTCGAGATCAAGAAACCTGCCGGTCTCGAAGACCATCCGCTTGGTGGACAAGATTACTGGCCCGGTAATCGCCATTGCCGTTTCGCTGGAAGGATCGAAAGCCTTAGAATCCTCAAAGAGCGGTTGGGATGATGCTGGCCCCCCCAATATCCCCATAGCCATTGGTAGCATCAGGATCGATCGACGCATTTGCTTCTCCATTTTGCGAAGTGGTCTGACAACCTTAAACATCCTTTTGCTTCGTCGTCGAATGCAGCCGAGAGTTCTAGCCAATCGTTTCGAATGCTGCGCACGCGATCAAGGTCTGAGAAGGGCTCGACCCGGTCATCTGACTATTTTTATCGGATGACGGTTTTTCTGCGTTAAGCGGCCATTCTTTCACTGGACTTGCGGTGCGAATGGAGCGGTACTGTCCATGTCGCGACGCACCCAATACCACGCCGCGCCTTTTCCGCCCGGGTCTCCGGGCTCTCCTCGGTAGCAGGGTCACTTCCACCCTGCGTGAACCAAAAGGAGAAGACGGCATGACAAAATCACCGAAACGGAAAACCAAGAAAGAAGAGCTCATCCAGATGCTGACCCGGAAAGCCGGGGCGGATGTGGCTATGATCAGCGACAAGCTCGGCTGGCAGACGCACACGACGCGGGCGGCGCTGACGGGGCTGCGCAAGGCGGGCTACGAGGTGTTGGGCGAGAAGCCAAGTGAAGGCAAGCCCAAGCGCTACCGGATCGCGGCCACGCCCGCCAAAGCTGGTAAGACTTCAGGGGTCGAAGCAACCGATGCCCGGTAAGCCGGATCCGGATCGCCCTCTGGCGATTGCCGCCTGGCAGGAGGCTTTCGGGTCGCCTCCGCCGCCGTACCTGTCCGTGGCGTTCATGCGCAAGGCGGTGGCTTATGAAGAGCAGTGCCGGATCTCAGGTGGTCTGCCGGCGGCGACACGGCGCAAGCTACGACAGATCGCAGAAGGCAAGCCAAGTGCGGTTGCCACTGGCGGCGACCTTCGATCCGGCGCGCACCTCGTGCGGGAATGGAACGGCCGAACCTACCAGGTCGAGGTGACTGAAGGCGGATATCGAATGGACGGCAAGGACTGGCCGTCGCTCTCGGCCATCGCAAAGCACATCACGGGCACCACATGGTCGGGTCCACGGTTCTTTGGCCTCACCCGCAGGGCAGGGGGCGGCAGATGAAGAAGATCCGATGTGCCATATATACCCGCAAAAGCTCGGAAGACGGGTTGGAGCAGGAGTTCAACTCGCTGCACGCACAGCGGGAGGCTTGTGCTGCTTATATCTCCAGCCAAAAACATGAAGGCTGGGTGCTGCTGCCCGGCCAATATGATGACGGCGGGCTGTCCGGCGGATCGTTGGAACGTCCGGCTTTGCAGCAGCTTTTAGCGGATATAGGCAATGGAAAAATCGACCAGATCGTCGTCTACAAGATCGATCGCCTGACACGGTCGCTGGCGGACTTCGCGAAGATCGTCGATATCCTCGATGCCGCCGGTGCTTCCTTCGTCTCGGTCACGCAATCCTTCAACACGGCGACCAGCATGGGGCGTCTGACACTGAACATGCTGCTGTCATTCGCGCAGTTCGAGCGCGAGGTGACAGCCGAACGGATCCGGGACAAGATCGCAGCCTCGAAACGCCGAGGCCTCTGGATGGGCGGGCAGGTGCCGATGGGGTATGATCCGGATGGCCGAACGCTGAAGATTAATGAACCTGAGGCCGGGACGATCCGGACGCTCTACGCGCTGTACGAACAACACGCGACGATCCGGCAGGTGAAGGAAAAGGCTGACGTTTTGTTGCTGCGCACCCGGCGCAGGACACTGTCATCGGGCGAGACGCGCGGCGGCGGTGCCTTCGACCGCGGGCATATCCATCACATCCTGACGAACCCGGTCTATGCCGGGCGCATCCGGCACAAGGATCAAGTGCATGACGGCCAGCATGACGCGATCATAGCGCCCGACCAATGGGATGACATCCAACTGCGCCTGCAGGGTACGGCCTCGCGTCTTCGCCATCGCACGACGCCACGCCGCGTGTCGCTGCTGTGCGGGAAATTCTTTGATGAAACCGGAGATCGGCTGACGCCGTCGCATTCGAAAACGAAAAAGGGCACACGGTTGCGTTACTACGTGTCGCATCGTCTGATTGCACGCAGCGGGGAGGAAAACCTCAATGGATGGCGTCTGCCGGCAGATCAGCTTGAGACGCAGATCAGCCATCTTGTGCGCAGCCATCTTGCTAACCCGGCATTTGCAGGTTGCCTCTGCCCACAGCCCGACGCAATTGAGGTCGCCCGCGTCCGAGGCAAGCTGACGGATTTGACCAGCGGGCCGAATGTCAAAGACATCCTCTCGCTCGTCGAACGCATCGAGATTGCGCCGGGAAAGCTTATGCTCAGGCTAGATATCAAAGTTGTGGCGGCGATGGTGGACACCAACGCCGATGCATTGGACACAAAGGCCCTGCAGATCGAGGCGCCGTTCCAGGTGCGAAAGCGGGGCGTCGAAACTAAAATCATCCTGGCCGAAACGGACGGAAATAAAGACGAAACCCTCATCCGCAACATTGCGCTCGCACATCACTGGCTGGAGCGGATCAAGGCGGGCGAGACCTTTGGCGACATTGCCAGAACCGACGACATCTCCAAACGCCGCGTCCAGCACATGATCGATCTCGCCTTCCTCGCGCCGGATCTCGTGCGGGATGTACTTGAAGGCAAACAGCCCCTCAGCTTTACGTCCGACTGGTGCAAATTGCGAACCCTGCCATCAGACTGGCAGGACCAGCGCGCGCTTATCGCGACTCTCTGATCCACCAAACCCACACCTGCTACCGCGAAAAGGCCGAGCACAGACTTTCGGAGATTTGCGGCCGTGTACCGGCACGGTCCACGGTCTGTGCAATTGCGCCACGCCGCTAACCCGCGGATAACGCGCGACTATAAAGGGCACACCTTGCACTGTCTGGATATGGGGGAGTGGGTGGCTGGGTTTGCAGTCTCCTGCGATCCGGTCTCGGTTTTTCCCTGCTAACAGGGATATTTACAGGGAAATTTGCCGATTTTGGCCCAAAAGGCGAATTTGCCCCTTCTTTTTCGTCTAGTTTTCAGTGTGTTGGTCGGAAATTCCCTAAGCCCCGGAACAGGGAATTCTATCCGCTGAGCAGGGACGGTTTTGCGAGAAATCAGGGATTGGAAATCGCCCGCGTTGTCGCCAGGCGAAGAGCTTTCTGGCGTCACTCGGTTGAGCTACTTGGGTTCGCCGGTCGCCCCTAAAACCGCCGTTGCGACGAATATGCGAAGCTGACCCGCAGCAATTATCAGCGGCCGCGACTGGATCAATTCCTGTAACCCTAGACTGCGTTTGTCAACCATTGGTAGAGTTATGTGTTGACTTTTACAGCATCAGGCGTATGTCTAACGCTTGCCACAACCATTCGCGCAAGCACCTCGGAGACGAGGCCGCTTGCAAATTAGAAACGCCGGTTGTTGTGGTACTAAATCCCCGCACCTACCGCTTCAAATATGGAAAGGTGGTGCGAAAATGGGCATTACCATCACATACAAGTCTGCGACCAAGGGGATCGACAAAGAACCCGCAGACCAAGCGACGAAAACTGCGGATCATACCGGTGGCAAAGACGACGAACCACCGGCGACCGCACCAAAAAAACTACGCAATGACCTGCTGCCAGAGTTCAAGGTGGAGATGAGAAAGCTCTCTTCTCTTTCCATCGCGAAAAACCCTGTCAAAAAACCCAGCAAGCACCAGATCGCAAGGGTTGTTCGATCAATACAATCCTCGGGCTTCCGAAGCCTGCCGTTGGTCAGCAAGGAAGGGGAGATCATCGATGGACACATCCGTGTCGAGGCGGCGAGATCTCTTGGACTCGACGAGATCCCATGCGTTGTGGAGAACGACCTGTCTGTAGAAGAAATCCGCCTCCTCCGGATCGCGCTGAACCGGATACAGGAGCGCGGTGAGTGGGACGAGCCTGCCCTGAAACTCGAGTTGGAGTTTCTGCTTGAATTCGAACCGGACCTGACGGTGACCGGCTTCGAGGCTCCAGAGATCGATCGGCTCCTTGTACTGGACGATGTCGATGCCGAGGAAGGGGATCCACTCGACAAGCTGTCGGGCCTTCCTGATCCCGACGCACGAGCTGTCACGCGGCCCGGCGACTTGTACCACCTCGGCGCACACCGCGTTCTCTGCGGCAACGCCCGCGGTATCGATGATATCCGTCGGGTCCTTGGGGATCGCGAACTTTGCGCGGTGTTCACAGACCACCCTTTCAACTTGTCGATCAAGAAAGACATCAGTGTAGGCGCCGGCAAGTTCGCGGAATTCGCTGAAGGGTCGGGTGAGATGTCCGAGGCGGACTACGAGGACTTCCTGACCGTCACCACAGGCAATATGACCAAGGCGCTCAAGCCAGGCGGCATTCTCTTCCTCTGCATCGATTGGCGACATACCGAGGTCCTTATGCGTGTCGTGCGAGCCCTGGGTCTTGAGCTCATCAACACCTGTGTCTGGGCCAAGGACAGGCCTGGCATGGGGTCCCTGTATCGCAGCCAGCACGAGCTCATCCTCGTCGCCAAGCGCCCTGGCGCGCCGCATCTCAACAACGTCAAGCTCGGCATTCACGGCCGCAATCGAACAAATCTCTGGCGGTATGCCGGTGCCACCGGTGGCCGGAAATCCGAGGAAGATGATTTCTCCCTGCATCCGACGGTAAAGCCCGCGCGCATGGTCCGGGATGCGATTCTCGATGTCACGGCCATGGGCGAGGTCGTTCTGGATCCATTCCTCGGCTCAGGCACGACCGTACTTGCAGCGGAGCTGTCGAAACGGGTCTGTGCCGGCATCGAAATCTCTCCGGCTTACGTGGATGTCGCGATTGGTCGTTGGCAGAAGCTGACCGGGCTTCATGCCGTGCATGAAGAAACGGGCCTGACCTTCGAAGAGTTGTGTAAGAGCCGGCTCAAGAGCGGCGAATATATCAAGTCGACCGAAATCACTGCCGGCGGTACCGGCTCGAGTATCGAGGAGGAATTCTGATGTCGAAGGACAAGAACGACGACGTTGGATACGGTAAGCCACCGAAGGCGCATCAGTTCAAACCAGGCCAATCTGGCAACCCGAAAGGCCGGCCTAAAGGTTCGCCCAATCTACTCAAGCTGATTTCGAAACATGCGGCAAAGAAGGTGGCGGTCATTGAGGCTGGCACGGAGAAGAAGATGGCGCGGATGGATGTCGTGATCTCGGCGATGTTCAACAAGGCATCAAAGGGCGATGTACCCGCGGCGCGTCTCCTGACGAACATGATAGCCCTCGCTACTCAGATGTCTGCAGACGAAGCGCAAACCGGTTATTCCGACGAGGATCTCCGGGTCATGCTCGCCGAGGCGGACTGGCAGAAGATGCTGGTTGATCTTAAGGAGCAGGCATCAGATGGAGATTACTGATGACGAAGTCCGGAAGGTTTACGGTAATAGCCTCTATGCTCTCGTGCGCCGCGGCTTTTCGATTCTAAACCCTGGTGAGGAGTTCATTGACGGGCTTTACCTCAGGGCGCTTTGCCACGCGCTTGAAAGAGTCGCGACGGGCGAAACAAAACGGCTGATCATCACGCTGCCACCGCGCTTCATGAAATCGCAAGTTGCCAGTGTGGCATTTCCTGCCTGGCTTCTGGGCAGGAACCCCTCAGAAAAAATCGTTTGTGCCAGCTACAGCAGTAGCCTTGCAGAAGATTTCGGGCGGCAGACACGCGACTTGATGCGTTCGGCCTCCTACCGTCACACGTTTCCGTGGACGACGATTGATCCTTCAAAGAGTGCTGCTGACGAGTTCCACACCACGGAAAAGGGTCGTCGGATCAGCGCGTCAGTTGGCGGTACGCTGACAGGAAAAGGGGGCAATATTCTGATCTATGATGATCTCATGAAGGCCGATGACGCACTGTCACTTGTCAAACGCGACAATTGTCACACCTGGTTTCTAAACACTGCAGCGAGCCGGCTGAACAATCCGAAAGAAGGTGCCATTGTGGTTATTGCCCAAAGATTGCACGTGGATGACCTGATCGGTCGGCTACTTCCGCTTGGCGACTGGGAGGTTCTGAACCTGCCGGCCATCGCCACCGAGCCACAGGTTTTGCCCCTTGCTGGCGAGGCGATCTGGGAGCGGAAAATTGGGGATCTGCTCCATGAAGAACGTGTAGATGCGGCGGAATTGGAGCGCATCCGCCGGGAGCTTGGGACGACCACATTCGAGGCCCAGTATCAGCAGTCGCCTGTTCTGCCAGGGGGAAATCTGGTAAAAACAGAGTGGTTCAGGTCTTATGACGGACCGCCGCGCCCCAGCCAATACGAAGCGGTTGTGCAGAGCTGGGACACGGCTTCAGTCCCGGGCATCAACAACGACTATTCCGTCTGCACGACATGGGGGCTAATCAACAATCACGTTGATCTGCTTGACGTGCACAGGGAGCAGTATGACTATCCGGATCTGGTACGCGCGGCCCGCGCGCAACGTCAGAAATTCAAGCCCAGGCTGATCGTTGTCGAGAAAGCTGGCGTCGGCTTTGCGCTCGGGACCGATCTGCTGCGGGACGGTTTGCGAGACGTTCAGGGACTGGACGTCAAGGGCGACAAAGTAGAGCGCATGTCAGTTCAATGCGCAAAGATTGAGGCTGGATTCGTCCGCCTTCCGAAATCGTCGCCTTGGCTTGAAACTTATCTAAAGGAGATGGGGGAGTTCCCACAAGGCCGCTACGATGATCAGGTCGACAGTACGTCTCAAATTCTCAGGACGCTGGACATGCGGCCGTGGCAGATAAGGGGTTTGTCGCGGTACAAGTAAACCGAAATGAGGTATTCGGAGCAGTTG
>NZ_WQHX01000002.1 GCF_013035425.1 Ruegeria arenilitoris
GCTCGCCTTTCTTTCACCGAAGATCCAGGCTGCGATCCGTGATGGCACACAGCCGCCGGAGCTCACATTGAAACGCATTCTGGACCGACCTGTTCCGCTCGATTGGGACCTTCAGGACCGGCTTTACGGGTTTTCCTGATCACGCCTGAACCCCTCGTGCAGATTTCCCTGCAAATTCCCTGCTCGACACCTCAGGGAATTGCACGCTAACCCACTGATTCAGTGGGAAATATCTGCGTCAGAGACAGCTCAAAGAGCGCCAATGGGAGAAAATTCCCTGTAAATTCCCTGCTAGCAGGGAAATTACGGGGCAAAACCGACCCCCGGTATTTGCCGTGCAGAGACGCAGCGGGGAATACGAGAAAATACCGTCTCCGGGTGGCGTCTCCGCGCGTTGGAACACGGCGCAAGCCCCCGGAATAACGGGACAAAATCAGGAACTCACATTAATGTCTCACGATGAATTAGGTGTGTGGCGGAGAGACAGGGATTCGAACCCTGGAGACGGTTTCCCGCCTACACACTTTCCAGGCGTGCGCCTTCGACCACTCGGCCACCTCTCCATGTCGGCGATACTTGGACCATCGAAACGAGATTTGCAAGGCCAGAATAAAGTCGAATTATGCTTCGTCGCCGTCGTCGGATTCCATATCAGTTTGGTTTAGGTCAACAGGCCCGGCTTGCCTTTTAACTGCCGCACTTTTAGCAGGCACCTTGGGTTCTCCAACTGATGTTTCGTGAAGAACTTCGGCATTACGCAACCAAATATCGCGCTGGGCAAATGGGATTTCGATGCCTTCGTCGACGAACCTGCGGTTGATCTCATGGTTCATATCGGATTTGACAGATAGAACCCAGTTCACGTCCCGAAGTATCGCGCGGATTTCGAAATCAAGCGAGTCGGCCCCGAATCCTTGAAAAACTATGTTTGGCGCGGGATTGCCCAGAACCATGGGATGGTTGTTGGCAATTTCACGCAGAATATTCTCAACTTTTTTTGTATCAGTGCCATATGCAACACCCACTGGAACGATTACTCGACCAATTGTGTTACCTCGGGTGTAATTGGTTACGACCCCGCTTATCAGGTCTGAATTCGGAACAATCACGTCGGTCCGGTCGAAGGTTTCAATTCGTGTGGAACGAACGGAAATATCCCGAACGTAACCCATCATTCCGTTTACATCGATCCAATCACCCTTTGAGATAGGACGCTCGACCAATAAAATAATACCCGAGACGAAGTTTGAAACAATGGTCTGCAGTCCAAAACCGATCCCGACCGACAGTGCGCCAGCGACGATTGCAAGCGAAGACAGATCAAACCCAGCCACGATAATCGCAGCGAGTGCGGCAAAGAAAATGCCCACATACCCGGTTCCAGCGACAATGGCGTTCTGGCCGCCGGGATCGATACTCGTCTTCGGTAGAAGCGAATTGCGTAATCCGCTTTGCAACAATCGCGTCAGGGTATACCCGATGGCGAACACAGCGACGAATGTCAGAAAGTTGCTGGGGGAAATTGTGACACCGCCAATGTCAAAGCCCAACTTCAAACGTGACCAGGCCTCGCTTAAATCGGATTGTCGTGCGCCCCAATACAACGCGAGTATCGGCAGTGACAAAATTGCGAGTAAAAAGCCGACTAAAACAGAGAACAACGAATCCTGAGATTTTTCACCCTGACCAGTTATCCAACCGTAGATCGCGGTGATGAACCTCTGAAAAATTACGAGCGCTGCAATCAACACCAAAGTTTTGATGGTTGGAAAAACGATTGCCTCGGCAGCGTTAATAAATCCGGCAGCAGCAAGAACAGGCGTGGTAATTCCAAGCAAAAACAAAGCACGACGGATGAACTCAATCACTTGGCTAAAGCCAGCTGCCCTGCCGGAATAGGCTTCGTTTTCCGCCATTTCTGTCGTCGATTGGCGAACCTGCCGAATTCGAAGCAAAAGCAGAGAGCTCAGAACAATTACTGGGAACCCGACAACAGCCCGCGTCGCATCCGAAATATTTTCGATTTGTTCGAATAAAACAGCCAGCTCATGTAAAATTAACATCGCAGCGAGAAGATCAATGTAAACTCGCAATTCTTTGATTTTAGGGGCTGAAAGGCGCTTAAAGTTGTTGGACTGTCCCATCAAGAACGCTTGACGTCCGATCCAATCGAAGTAGAGGATTATCGCTGCCCAATACGGAATTTTCTCGAAAAGCAAGCTTCCACGCAGTCCAAGTACACCGGTCAGAACAACCGCTTCCACTAAGAAAACAACCCCGATCCACGGAAGAACTATACGCAACAGGGACACTATGAATGTCCATACACCGCTGCCCTTGCCACCAAAGCGCCTGAGATATTCGCCGCCTTTTTCGGACCATCGGCGACCATACAAAAGCAGTACCGCTGCGATAATAACCAAGATTAGAATTTGCGGTCCACGATCCTGCAACTGTTCTTTGAAAACGTCTGACCGAACGTTTTCAACTGTTTCATTGACCAAACTCCGCGCGGCTTCGGTCACGTCAATCCAGGCGGGTCTCCAATGAACCGGGTTAAGCGGCGAAGGCCCGCGCTCTAACAGTTCCTTTTTTTGGCGTTCGCGTATGATTTGGTCGATTTCGTTAATCAGACCGTTTGCTCTACTGTATGCTTCTTCGGAAATAATCCGTGGGACCTTGAGACTATCTAATTGGGTTTCCAGATGGGCCCTCAGCGTGGCGATGTCTTCTGGTTCGGTTGTCCCTTCTTCAGGTTTGGGGCCCAAAGCCTTCAACTGGTTCTCAAGCGTCTGAATGCGATCGGTATTTGCACTGCGGGCGCTGTTAAAGTCTTCCCTGTAACTATTTATTTCTGAACGTAGATTTTCTAGTGAAGCGTTCGATGCTCGGTTGGCCTCGATCACTGCTTCGGCGCGGTCCGCAGTACTTATCCACCCTCTATAATAATCGCTTTGCTTATCCGTTAGCTGGGCGAAAACCGGACCGCCCAGCCCGAACAGGCAAAGCATAACAAAGGCTAGGAACAGGCGAACCTGCTGCTGCATCATACGTCCTCAAACACGCCAGGTATGCTGCGAGGTGCTTCGGTCATCCAATCTGGAACAGGAAGCTCTTTTTCTCGCAAGAAGTCCGGATTGAACAATTTCGATTGATAGCGCGTGCCGTAATCGCAAAGGATGGTCACAATGGTGTGGCCCGGCCCAAGCTCACGTGCCAAACGCACAGCTCCGCCCATGTTTATAGCTGTCGAACCGCCCATAACCAAACCTTCCTCGCGCAGCAAATTGAAGATGTAAGGCAGTGCTTCGTTATCGGTCATCTGATAGGCGTAGTCCGGTTGGAACCCTTCAAGGTTTTTCGTGATCCGAACCTGGCCAATACCCTCGGCGATTGATCCGCCTTCCATCGCTATCTCGCCGGTGGTGTAGTAAGAATAAAGACCTGCACCCATCGGATCGACCAAACCGACCTTGACACCTTTTGGCTGTAGCGCCTCCGCCACCCCAGCAAGCGTGCCGCCAGACCCCACCGCGCAGACGAAGCCATCAACCTTGCCTTCGGTTTGCTCCCAAATTTCTGGTCCGGTGGTTTCAACATGCGCCCGACGGTTGGCAACGTTGTCGAATTGGTTGGCCCAGATCGCACCATTAGGCTCAGTGTGGGCCAATTCCTCTGCCAAGCGACGCGAGTAATGCACAAAGTTGTTGGGATTGCGATATGGCGCTGCTGGCACCTGAACCAGTTGAGCGCCAGCTAGACGCAGCATATCTTTTTTTTCTTCGGACTGAGTTTCTGGAATAACAATAACCGTTTTAAAACCCATCGACGCACCTACCAGGGCAAGTCCGATGCCGGTATTGCCCGCTGTACCCTCGACGATCGTTCCGCCCGGTTTCAATTCCCCCCGCGCAATCGCATCCCGGATAATAAACAGTGCTGCGCGGTCCTTAACCGATTGACCAGGATTCATAAATTCGGCCTTGCCCAGAATTTCGCACCCGGTTTCTTCGCTTATACGGCGCAGACGGATCAGTGGTGTTTTCCCGACCGCGTCGGCAAGGTCTCGTGCAATGCGCATGGCACCCTCTTGTCGTTAGGTTCGCAGAAGATTTACAGGTGCCCTGCCCCAACCACAAGCTGTGATAGCCAAGTACGTTGTCGTTCTGAATGAGGTGCTGGCCAGTGAACCGACATCGGCAAGGGAGAACTCTTGTTTTTCGGCTGTGCATCTGATCCTTGAAACCCGAGAACAGCTCTATTTTTCGACGTCCTTTTAGTCTTCGGCAGTCAGTCCACTACCTACGACGGTACAGACCAATTCCGCCAAAACTACAAATAAATATACGATTTCTACCAAAGCCCCGCATTCCGACTGAGCATCCCCAACAAACTCAAGGGCTGTCAATGCAATAAACGCTTCTTCCATTGCATCGTATCGTAGTGAATGGTCTGACTGGATGCTGCACCTTGTTCGGTCAATCCGGCAAAAGCATCCGAAATCCGCGGCTTGGGATCTTTGACTAGAAATCGGCAAACGGATTTGGTCAATCAGTAGACCCGAATCGCGCACTTGGGTAAAAAAAGAACGGCATCTGCACAGACAAAAAATGGACCGACATGCTTTCGCAAGTTCCAATGTGTCATGACGCTTTTTGTGCAGAAGGTTGGTGCTTTGATAACAGCGGCTTAGATCGGTTATTGACCTAGGGTCGATGGTGCGAAAATATCACTTTTTATTTATTTCAATAGGTTAGGAATCAAAGCTCATTTAATTTAAAAGAAAATTTTTTGGCAAATCGTGTGTTACTTAAATTTTTTACCGCCACAGTTTGCACAGTGCTTGTTTCAAGCCTGTAGCCTACAATACCCGTTTTGAGGACAATCTGGCCCAAATCGTTGCAACTCCGATAGGGTCCACGATCGGCCCATGTTGCGGAACCCGCCTTGGGCGCAATCACTGAAAAAATTCCTCTTGAATCTCGTGATCGGCCTATTCAGCCTTTAAAATTCGTTTCTCAGCACATTTACGTACTGGCAACCCTTTCTAAAACCAGAACATGTGGAAACACGGAAGAAAATGCAATTGTCACACCCAAAAACCTGCTTGCAGGGCTCCGCCAACCTAATTCCACCGACGAGCAGCAATCTCGGTCATTATACCAGATACTACGGCTCCAATTACCAGAGTTAGAATAATTTCGGATGCCCAGAGCTGCTCGGCAAACCCAACCCCAATTTCAAAAATCGCCAATATAGCCTCAAATGGCCCTTCGAAACGGTTACGCATGGCCTGCCTGACCATCTCATACGTACCCTGAACGAATAGCCCCCAGAACACCAACGAAGCAACGCCTGTAAGACCATTATTAACCGCAGCCGTCCAACCACGACCAGCCCGTTTGCCCATGACGGTCCAGCCACACGCGACACCAAGCGCCATATTCACCACGGGGAAATACCCGTAGGATTTACCTTCCTCGCCGTTGGCCATTATCATGGACGAAACCAAAAACCCTATGACCAACAGGCACGTGGCGGCAACAAGGCGTGCAGCGGTAGGCATTTTGCTTGGTCCGTCCATTAACTGGGTTTCGCTATTGTGATCTGTGTCACATCGCAATTACCCGTGTCAAAGGCTGCGCCACATGCGGTCAAATAATAATTCCACATGCGGCGAAAACGCTCATCAAAACCCATTTCTGAGATCTGATCCCATTTGGAATTAAAAGTTTCGTACCACCTTCGCAGGGTCAAATCGTAGCTTTTTCCAAACTCTTTAGATCGGACCAGTTCCAAACCGGCCAGACCAATTTGCTCTTTCAGAATTTTAGGAGCAGGCAGCATCCCACCTGGAAAAATGTATTTCTGAATGAAATCGATCCCGTTTTTATAAACATCCCAACGATGGTCAGCTACCGTGATAATCTGCAATGTGGCTTGAGCGCCAGGTTTCAAGCGCTCGCGTACAGTATCGAAATATACCGGCCAATATCTTTGACCAACGGCCTCGAACATCTCAATCGAAGCAATTCCATCGTATTGCCCACGTTCGTCGCGGTAGTCCTGGAGCTTGAAGCTCACAAGATCTGAAAGCCCTTTTTTATCAATACGTTCTCTGGCGAAATTAAGTTGTTCTTGACTAATAGTCAGGCCTGTGACACGCAATCCACGTTCTTTTGCTGCATACTCGGCAAAACCACCCCAACCACATCCTATCTCCAGAATATGATCCCCGGGCTTGGCACCCATCTCGTCCACAAGACTGGAATATTTCGCAGTCTGCGCATTTTCCAAGCTTTCCTGCCCTGTTTCAAAGATCGCGCTGGAATACGTCATGGTGTCATCCAGCCATAGGCCATAGAAATCATTACCCAAATCGTAATGGTAAGAAATATTCTTTTTCGCCTGCCGTCGATTGTTTCGGTGTAACCAAAATCGCAGTCTTTCATACGCACGGACCAAAAACTTGCCAGTGAAATCGTCATAGACTGTCTCGGTACCCAAGTGCACAAGGTCCATGAAAGCCCGAAGATCAGGAGTGCTCCAATCGCCCTCCAGATAACCATCCGAAAAGCCTAGTTCCCCCTCACGGATCAACCGCGAAAAGACCTCGGGATCGTGGATATCCACTCGGGCCACCGGCCCCGGTTCTGCACCCTCGGCTCGAAACACGCGACCATCTGGCAGCACTATATCAAGCCGCCCGGCCTTCATATGGCCCAGCATTTTGAAGACTTGCGTAAAATATCTTGGCAGGTTCTCCTGCCCATCAGTCGTCGTCAGAAACATCCGCTCTCCCCTTTGCGGTTGCGACGTAAGGCTAGGACGGGATTTCGTTTCTGGCAAGTTTTCAATTCCTTACCGGTGATTTTCTGCTTTCGTACGCGGCAAGCGCCCGTTCACGCCCTTCTTTCAATCCGACGATCGGTTGTGGGTAAGAATCACTAGGCTTAAGCCCCCATGATCGGGGTACTGCGTCGAAATAGGCTAGTGCCGTAGACGTTGGGCTGGTGCTGCCTTCCGCTATCCACTGCTTGAGGTACGTTCCCTTTGGATCAAATCTTTCCCGCTGTGTCTCTGGATTAAAAATTCTGAAGAAGGGCGCCGCATCCGGACCAGACCCGGCAACCCACTGCCACCCCATTGCGTTAGCTGCCGGATCCCAGTCCGTAAGGCATTCAGCGAACCAATCCATTCCGATCTTCCAGTGAACCATCAGATGTTTAGTCAGGTAACTAGCAACAATCATTCTTGCGCGGTTATGCATCCGACCGGTCACGAACATCTGCCTCAAACCGGCATCGACAATCGGAACACCGGTACGTGCCTGTTTCCAGCAAACAGCAGACTTCGCAATTGTGCAGGTTTCCCACGGAAATTGTCCCCAGTCAGGCTTCCAGTTGTCAGTCAGCATGTGCGGAGTGTGGTACATCAGGTGATATGAAAACTCGCGCCAAATCAGTTGCCTCAGAAACGCATCAGTTCCTGACGCACCTAGCCTCGCCGCATTCTGAACCCTATGCCAAATTACGCGAGGGCTAATTTCTCCCAGCGATAAATACTCCGACAAATCAGAGGTTCCGGCTTGGTCCAAGCTGTCGCGTCGACCTGCATAATCACTGATGCGCCGCAAGAACGCGTCTAGCCGATCAAGCGCGGCCGCCTCTCCCGCTTTAACAAAGGAACGAACTACGTCAGCACCACGATTCATTTTGCGATCAAGATGCCAATCACCCAGCCGATCAGATCGGGGCCATTTCGACATGGGCCGCAATGACCTGGGTTCTGGCCGCGGCGTCGCGACGTCGCGACCACTTACCGCGCGCCACATAGGGGTAAACACTCGAAAGGGCTGCCCTGCCTTTGTCGCGACCTCCCAAGGTTCGAATAACAAATGACCAGCAAACGAGCGCGCCTCAATGCCCCGCTCTGCTAATTTTGACTTAATCAGAGTATCCCGGGTAATCGAAGTTGGGTCGTAAGAGCGTGTCCAAAAGACGCTCGTTGCTCCAGTTTCGGCTATCACCGCTTCAAGAGCCTCCAGCGCAGATCCGCGACGGAAAATTAGGCGACTGCCGCGTGATTGTATTGTTTCGGCTAAAACTCCAAGGCCTAAACCCAACCGGAATTTTGGCGCAGCACCCAACTCTTGCACTGGGTCGTCATAGATAAACAACGGAAGAATTGGACGACCCGACGCTGACGCTGCCTCCAATGCAAAATGGTCATGCAGGCGCAGATCGCGCCTGAACCACAATATAATTGGAGAAAGCCCGTTGTTCATTTTCTAACCCGCTTTCCTACTGGTACGAAAACGAGCCGACGCTGGATCACAAAACGCTATCAAGCGCCTCAAGCAACTGATCAATTTCCTGTCGCGAAGTATAGTGCGTGAAACTTAGCCTCAACACACCCTGATCTGGGTCAACACTCATCGCCTGAAGCGGACGAACGGCATAAAAATCCCCTCCGCCAGCCATTATGCCGTGCCCTGCAAGTTCTGCGGCAACCACCTCTGCTTTCCTATTTAGCGCCAAAGCTACGGTTGGCGCGCGCCGCCCGGCATCACTCGGTCCGATCAACCTCACAGCGTTTCTGTTTTTCACTGCATCCAAAACAGGTTGCAGCAGAGAGATTTCGTGTTCGCGCATTAAATCGTGAACGAATGCTCCGCTTCCCGCCGCACTGTCTTTCGGCCCATTGTGATGATCGCAAAGTAAGTCAACATAATCCACCATTCCGGCGCTTGCGGCGATCTGAGCATGATCCGGACCGGCAGGTGTGAAGCGTTTATAAAGTATGTCACCGTTAAAATAATGGGCCTGATTGGGCAACAGATTGCCTAACGCTTGTCTAATAACCATGCAGCCTTGATGAGGGCCATAAGTTTTGTAGGCCGAAAACAAATAGATATCTGGGCCAAGCTCACCCACGTTCGGAAACCCATGCGGTGCATAGGACACTCCATCAACGCAGACGAACGCCCCAGCCGCATGAGCAATCGCGGTAATTTCGGTTACTGGATTGATTTCGCCCACAACGTTGGAACAATGCGGAAAACATACAAGACGCACACGCTCATCGAGTAGATTTTCAAGGTCTCGCGGGTTAAGCGACCCAGTCTCTGGGTCGATTTTCCATTCTCTGACTTCGACACCTTCTTCCGCCAAACGGCGCCATGGACCCGAGTTCGCCTCGTGATCTTGATTGGTGACGATAATAGCGTCACCCGCTTGCATCCATTGCCGGAAAGCTTGCGCCAGCACGTAAGTGTTTTGCGTTGTCGAGGGCCCGAAAGACAATTCATCCGTGTCCACTCCCAACACTGCCGCAAGACGCTGACGAGCTTCATCCATCTCTTCACCGCCCAATCTGCTGGCTTCGTAGGCCGAATAGGGTTGAACTTTGCGCTGCGTGTAAAAGCGAAACAGACGATCAATCACAGGCTTGCAGGTGTACGAACCACCCGCATTCTCAAAAAAAGCCTGCCCGCTGAGACTGGGTTCCGCGAAGGCCGGAAATTGAGTCCGAACGAAGTCAATATCTAAATTGCTCATGCCTCTACTCTCCTCGGATTTGCTTCTTTGACAGACCGTAGTCAAAACAATGTGGAATGAAGGTTGTTCATTTGCGCGGGACTTTTTGCTATAAGATCAGAAGCTTATCCCTGAACCTTGGTGTACGTGCCCTCGCCCGCCAAAATACCTCGGAAGCCGCCAGGCTCATCAAGTCCGAATACGATCAGCGGAAGATTATTGTCTCGCGCCAGCGCTATAGCCGAAGCATCCATTACTCTCAGGCGTTTTGCGAGAACGTCGTCGTAGGTAACAGTTTTTAATCGCACAGCATCCGAGTTCGTCTTAGGATCTTTGTCGTAAACACCGTCAACGCCGTTCTTGCCCATGAAGATCGCTTCGCAGGCCATCTCATTAGCGCGCAGCGTTGCAGCAGTGTCCGTAGTGAAATAAGGGTTTCCGGTGCCTGCCGCAAAGATACAGACCCTGTTTTTCTCTAGGTGTCGCACGGCGCGACGGCGGATATACGGCTCACAGACCTCGTCCATACGAATGGCTGAAATGACGCGGGTAAAAACACCAATGCCTTCCAGTGCAGACTGCATTGCAAGCGCGTTCATTACGGTTGCTAGCATCCCCATATAATCTGCCGTGGTTCTCTCCATCCCTTGCGCTGACCCCGATAGACCACGAAAAATGTTGCCGCCACCGATGACCATGCAAATTTCCACGCCCAGATCGTGAACAGATTTAACTTCTTGCGCAATACGTTGGACTGTCGGGGGGTGCAGTCCAAATCCCTGATCCCCCATCAGCGCTTCGCCTGATATTTTTAGCATCACACGCCTGTACTTTGTGTTTGGGGATTCATCTGTGTCTGTTGGCGGGGAAAGGGTCATATTGCGCTCCGGGCTGGCACGGGTTTATTTTCCGGCGCAAAATGGAGCAAAACTTCCGCAGGTTCAATGCGGATAGTCACGATTAAGGCGGACTTGAATGGCCGATACTACCAAGAACCGGCTGTTGGAACGGCTACCCGACCTTTCGGATGACAAACCTGTCCTAATCGCCGGACCAACCGCATCAGGAAAGTCCGAACTGGCCTTGCAAATTGCGGAATGCTTCGGCGGTGTGATCGTCAACGCGGACGCCAGTCAGGTTTACGATTGCTGGCGCATCATTTCGGCGCGTCCGTCAGAGCAAGACGAAATCAGGGCGCGGCATGCACTGTACGGCCATATCGCGTTTGACCAAGTCTACTCCACTGGCCATTGGCTACGTGAAGTCATTCCTTTGCTTTCACGCAACACGCGCCCGATCATAGTCGGGGGCACCGGCCTGTACTTTTCCGCACTTACCGAAGGGATGGCCGACATTCCCACAACGCCACCGTCTGTAAGGGCTCGAGCGGACGAAATGGAACTCCATGAGTTGATCCATGGTATCGAAACCAAAACCTTGCAAAGGCTAGATGCTAACAATCGCGCCCGCGTTCAGCGCGCTTGGGAGGTACAGGTCGCGACAGGTCGCTCATTGCGCGAATGGCAGGAGGAGACCCCTCCCCCGGCCTTATCACCGGATAACGCGGTTCCGATCGTCTTTGAAACGGACAAGGCTTGGCTGAACGAACGCATCACACGCAGATTTGACCAGATGGTGCAAATGGGTGCGCTGGATGAGGTTGCTGCTATGCGCGGTAAATATGATCCGGCTCTTCCATCTTTCAAAGCCATCGGTGTGCCGGAATTGATGGCACACTTGGACGGTCTATGTTCTTTGGAGGAAGCAACCGAAAAAGCCACTGTCGCTACCCGGCAATTTGCCAAACGCCAGCGGACTTGGTTTCGCGCTCGTATGAAAACTTGGCATCGCTTCGACGTCGCCAATTAGTCAAATTTCAGTACTGAGCAATTCAGGAAAAAGAAGCAATGACAAAACATTATGGCACCTTCTTTGCCGATGATTGGTTCTTGTTCGTTCGATCATTCAATATCCGTTTGTTCACAAATGGTTCAAACCACAGTTCGCCGACTTTCTAAACGAATGTCGTTTTTGTACTCTGGATGACGATTTCGAACATTGACGCGAGTCGAAAACTGGTGCCGAATACCCGCATGGGGATGTACAGTATCCGAAATCAAGAACCCTTCGCTTTACGGACCGGCCCTCAAAGGGTCGCGTAACGCATCGAACAATCAATAAAATACGTGTCACAGGGAGACATTTATGAGTAATCAACTATCCGCTAAGAATAAGGTGCACTGGGCGGCAGAGATGCACGCGCAAGAGTACCGCGATGGCAAACTTAGCCGTCGTGAGTTCATGGCACGCGCCACAGCGCTGGGCGTCGCGGCTCCGGCGGCTTACGGTCTGATCGGACTGAAATCGCCTGCAGCCGCGCAGGAGCCTCAGCGTGGCGGCACTATTCGCTATCAGATGGAAGTGCGCGCACTTAAAGATCCGCGTACTTATGACTGGACACAGATCGCCACGTTTACTGCAGGTTGGCTGGAATACCTGGTCGAGTACAACAACGACGGTTCGTTCAAGCCGATGCTGCTAGAAAGCTGGGAAGCCAACGATGACGCGACCGAATACACTTTGAATGTTCGCAAGGGCGTCAAGTGGAACAACGGAGACGATTTTACTGCAGAAGACGTCGCCAGGAATATCACGGGATGGTGCGACACAGCGCTCGAAGGTAACTCGATGGCGTCGCGTATGGCATCTTTGATTGACGAAGGGACGCAGCAAGCTGCGGACGGCGCAATCACTGTTGTCGACAGCCACACCGTTAAGTTGAAGTGTAACGCGCCTGACATCACCATCATTCCAGGTATGGCCGACTATCCAGCAGCTATCGTTCACAGCAGCCATGATGCCAACAACATGTTGGACAACCCTGTCGGTACAGGCTTCATGATCCCAGAAAGCCACGAAGTCGGCGTAAAGGGAGTATTGGTTCGCAACGAAGGCTTCGAATGGTGGGGCTACGAAGCGGGCAAAGGTGGTTATATCGACCGCATCGAGTTCATTGACTATGGCACTGACCCAGCAGCTTTCCTCGCTGCTTACGAAGCCGAAGAAATCGACATGAACTGGGAGTCCGTTGGCGAATTTGTCGACATCTTCGACGGCATCGGTCTGGTTCGGTCTGAAATCCCATCCGGGTTCACTATTGTTATTCGTCCGAACCAGTTGGCGGAAGACGCAAACGGCAACAAGATTTATGGCGACAAGCGTGTACGTCAGGCTCTTGCCATGGCTGTGGACAACGAAGTGTGTCTGGAACTTGGTATGTCGGGATACGGTATTCCTGCTGAAAACTGTCACGTTGGACCAATGCATCCGGAATATGACTCGGCAGTGACTCGCATCCCTTATGACCCAGCGGGTGCAAAAGCATTGATGGACGAAGCCGGAATGGGCGATTTCGAACATGAAGTGCAGTCAATTGACGATGACTGGCGTCGCAACACGACGGCGGCTGTCGTTGCCCAACTGAACGACGCGGGCATAAAGGCAAAGCATACAGTTCTTCCGGGATCTACCTTCTGGAATGACTGGACCAAGTATCCTTATTCCTCGACCAACTGGAACCATCGGCCGCTTGGCACGCAGGTACTTGCTTTGGCCTACAAATCAGGTGTCGCGTGGAATGAGTCCGGTTTTGCCAATGATGAGTTTGATAAGCTCTTGGCTGAAGCAAACTCCATTGCCGACGTTGACATGCGTCGGGAAGTGATGGCCAAGCTTCAGGCCATCATGATCGATGAGGGCGTGGTCATACAACCGTATTGGCGGACGGCAATGCGCCATCACCGTGACAATATGGTTGGCGTCGAAAAACACATTGCAGACCTTCCGCAGCTGTATAAATTCGGCATCGTTTCCTAAGCTGAAAAAGATAGGCCGCGCCAAACAGGCGCGGCCTTTTCGTCCTGATTGCGGCGAACATAAAAACAGCTAATCGTAAAGCCTTAAGGCATTTACGCAAGCCTACCAACAGGGGCTAACATGGGACTATTTATTCTAAGGCGCGTCGGCATCATGCTGCTGACTGCATTATGCCTAACTTTTTTGGTCTTTTTCCTTACAAACCTCTATCCGAACCTCGAAAAGCTCGCCAAAACGCAGGGCAATTTCAGAATGTCGGATGAGCAGGTCAGCAGTTACCTTGAGAAAAACGGGTACCTTCAGCCGACGCCTATCAAATATGGCGAATGGCTGGGCGTCCTTCCTTCATTCCGTCATACAAATGAAGACGGTACTGTTCAGGGTAGATGCATTCTTCCCGGTCAAGCAGCAGACGAAGCGCCTAAGTTTTGCGGTATACTTCAAGGATATTGGGGATACTCTACTGTTTTCAAAGAAGAGGTGTCGGTCGTTGTTGGCAACAGGTTGGCGTTAACCGGACGATTGATGTTTTGGGTTATGCTGTTGATGGTCCCGTCGGCGCTTATTCTGGGCATTCTTGCTGGTATGAAAGAAGGTTCAGCAACGGACCGCACTCTGTCCACCTTCGCTATTACGACTACGGCTACACCTGAATATGTGTCAGGTGTTATCTTCATTGCGATTTTCACATCATCCGCCGTGGGTTTAAAATGGTTCAAGGGTACGGCAACTCAGGCGATGGAAAATCCGACGTTTGAGAACTTTTTCCTGCCTGTTCTAACAATTGCGCTGTATGGAATGGGCTATATCGCCAGGATGACCCGCGCCTCGATGACCGAGGTCATGACGGCACAGTATATCCGAACAGCGCGGCTTAAGGGTGTATCGTTTCCGAACATTGTAATGAAACACGCACTGCGTAATGCTCTTATCGCGCCTTTCACCGTCATCATGCTGCAGTTCCCATGGCTGCTGAACGGCGTGGTGATCGTCGAGACCCTTTTCAATTACAAAGGGTTTGGTTGGGCGCTGGTTCAGGCGGCGGGGAACAACGACATCCAGCTATTGCTGGCAATTTCGGTCGTGTCTGTCTTTGTGGTGCTGGTTACGCAGCTGATCTCGGATATCGGCTATGTTTACCTCAACCCACGCATCCGTATTTCATAAGGGAGGATAGGACATGGAACCTCTTACCTGGACCGGCTCTATCGCCTTTCTGAACCCGCTGCTGGCCGTCGCTCTTGCTCTGATGGCTCTGTCGATTGTCGTGTGGATCCTGGCAAGCATCATCCTGCCCGAACCACAGATGACCGTGAACCCTGATGGTACTCTGACATCAGGCTCTGGTGTACGGAACCTCATTCAATCGGTGCTGCGTTACAGCTTTTTGGCAAGCGTAGGTCTGGCGGTTGCTTATATCTTGCTGGGCATTCTGTTGGGAACCGGCGCTGGAATTATCGGAGCGATGTCGCAGCAATTTCTACCTGTCTGGCTATCGCTGATTATCCTTTATGCAATGTCTATTGCTTTCAAACGCAAGCTTGGCCTTTACGGTAAACTATTCGACAGCCCCATTGGGATGATTGGATTTGGGCTTGTTATGTTCTGGGTGTTCACCGGTATTTTTGGAGCGCTTGATCTGATCGTCACTCACGATCCATTGGCTCAGATTTCGGGAATGAAAAACAAGGTGCCTGGAACACCGCTACCCGGCTCGGAAGAAGGTGCCTATTCCTGGTACTTGCTCGGCGGCGACAATCTGGCTCGTGATGTTTTCAGTCGCATGGTCAAGGGTGCTTGGATCGTTGTTCAAATTGCGCCTCTGGCGACAATGTTTGCCTTCATGGTAGGGATCACGTTGGGCTTGCCTGCCGGATATTATGGTGGACGTCTTGACACGCTTTTGTCGTTTCTGGCGAACCTGATTTTGGCATTCCCGGTGATCTTGCTATTCTACTTGCTGGTCACTCCCGAGATCGTCGCAACCGGCGTGCCGAACTATATGGCAGCCGTGCTATTCGTCTTTCCGATATTGTTCTTGGGCGTCCTGCTGAATTCGCGTTACTACACCCGCCCAAAATTCCGGACGCCTCTGTTGATCGGGGTTCTTGGTGTCGCGATCTGGCTCTACCTATCGCTAATCTCGACAGGCGGTTACATCATAAATACCGATAGCTACCGTATCTGGGGATTGCCGACCTATCTGGACCTGTTTGACATCCCCGGTGGTATTCTTGTGGTGTTTGTATCGGTTGTCTTTGTAAACTCGCCAACCGTGTTCCGTATTGTGCGCGGCCTGGCACTGGACATCAAAACCCGAGATTACGTTGCTGCAGCTCAAACCAGGGGCGAAGGTCCTTGGTACATCATGCTGTGGGAAATTCTGCCGAATGCGCGCGGTCCGCTGATCGTCGATTTCTGTCTACGTATTGGGTACACCACCATCCTTTTAGGAACCTTGGGTTTCTTCGGTCTTGGCTTGCCACCGGAAAGCCCGGACTGGGGCTCAACGATCAATGAGGGGCGTAAGCTTCTTTCGATTTATTTGCACCCTGCCCTTCCGCCTGCTTTGGCCCTTCTGTCACTGGTTCTTGGCTTGAACCTTTTGGCAGACGGATTGCGAGAAGAAAGTCTGAAGGACTGACGTGATCAAATCCGGGGGCCAGCGCCCCCGGGTGCATGACGTATTTTTAGCAAGATGACGGGAAAACCCCCGACTCTCGCGAGGAGATAGAAGATGAACAAACTGGCGGACTACGACGGCCCAATACTAGAGATTGACAAACTGTCCATTTCATTTTTCACCCGCCTCAGGGAAATTCCCGCAGTAATGGACTTTTCAGTCAGTGTTGAACCCGGCGAGGCTGTTGGGCTGGTCGGTGAATCTGGTTGCGGAAAATCCACTGTCGCGTTGGGCGTGATGCAGGATCTTGGAAAGAACGGTCGCATTGTTGGCGGTTCGATCAAGTTTAAAGGCCGCGATCTGTCCGAGATGACGACAGAAGAACTGCGAGACATTCGCGGCAATGAAATAGCGATGATCTATCAGGAACCGATGGCTTCGCTTAACCCCGCGATGAAAATCGGCAAGCAGTTGATGGAAGTGCCGATGATCCACGAAGGAGTCGGTGCAGAAGAGGCTTATGCGCGGGCCTTGGAAGTGGTCACTGACGTTCGCCTGCCTGACCCCGAGCGTATGCTGAACTCTTTCCCGCATCAGTTGTCCGGCGGACAACAGCAGCGCATCGTGATCGCGATGGCACTTATGTCTAAACCCGCCTTGTTGATCCTCGACGAACCGACGACCGCTTTGGACGTGACAGTCGAAGCGGCAGTAGTAGAACTGGTAAAAGATCTGGGCAAGAAATACGGCACCTCGATGCTTTTCATTTCGCACAACCTTGGCCTGGTGCTGGAAACCTGCGACAGGCTGTGCGTGATGTATTCAGGCGAAGCGGTCGAACGCGGATCAATCCATGACGTTTTCGACGAAATGCAGCACCCCTATACTCAGGCGCTCTTTCGGTCTATCCCTTTGCCCGGCGCTGACAAGAATTCGCGGCCGCTGGTGGCAATTCCCGGCAACTTTCCCTTGCCGCATGAACGTCCGTCAGGATGTAACTTTGGCCCACGCTGTGACTACTTCGAAGAGGGTCGTTGCGATGCGCAGGATGTCTTAATGCAAGCTGTGCCGGGGAATGATCGCCATCACACGCGCTGTTTGAAATTCCAGGAAATCGATTGGAATGCGCCAATCGCAGCGGCGGAACAAAAAGAAAAAGGTGCCATCGGTCGTACGGTACTTAAGATGGACAACCTCAAGAAATATTACGAGGTTGCGGCAAACGCCTTGTTCGGCGGCGGTGAAAAGAAAGTAGTCAAAGCCAATGAAACGTTAAGTTTCGAGGCGCACGAATCAGAAACTCTGGCAATTGTAGGTGAGTCAGGATGTGGCAAATCAACCTTTGCTAAGGTCCTGATGGGGCTTGAGACAGCTACCGACGGACAAATTTTGCTGGATAATCGCAATATCGAAGACGTGCCCATCGAAGAACGGGACGCCAAAACCGTGGGCGAGGTTCAGATGGTTTTCCAGAACCCGTTCGACACATTAAATCCCTCGATGACAGTTGGACGTCAGATTATTCGAGCACTGGAAATCTTTGGTGTTGGAAATTCGGAAGCCGAGCGCAAAAAACGCATGCTGGAGCTGCTGGACCTTGTTAAGCTGCCACGTGCCTTTGCGGATCGGATGCCGAGACAGTTGTCAGGTGGTCAAAAGCAACGTGTTGGCATCGCGCGTGCCTTTGCGGGCGACGCCCGTATTGTGGTCGCTGACGAGCCGGTTTCAGCCTTGGACGTTTCGGTGCAGGCTGCGGTCACGGATTTGTTGATGGAAATCCAGCGTGAACAAAAAACCACGCTATTGTTCATTAGCCATGACCTTTCCATTGTTCGCTACCTGAGTGACAGGGTCATGGTTATGTATCTGGGTCACGTGGTCGAGCTGGGCACCACCGATCAAGTGTTCAGCCCCCCTTATCACCCCTACACCGAGGCCCTTCTGAGTGCGGTTCCTATTGCGGATACTTCAGTAGAAAAACAACACATCGTTTTAGAGGGCGATATCCCGTCGGCTATGAACCCCCCACCCGGCTGTCCGTTCCAAACCCGGTGCCGTTGGAAATCCGAAGTTCCGGACGGTCGTTGTGAATCCCATGTACCCCCAGTGCAAACCCTCGCTGACGGCCATCAGGTCAAATGCCATCTGGCCGAGGACATTCTGGCGCGTATGGAACCCGTCATCAAAATTGCGGCCGAATAGCGTATTTTTTGACGCAGAAAAGGGCTGGTTGATCAAACCAGCCCACAATGCGCCTTGGGTTTGCAATTTGGTCAATCCAAACGTTGTTTGGAATTTTAACCGCCCCAGATGACTTTCACGTAATTCTGGGTTTCGGCATATGGTGGGATGCCATCATACTGCTCAACCGCCTTAGGTCCGGCATTGTAAGCAGCCAGCGCCAATCGCCAAGACTTAAACTTGCGATATTGCCAAGACAGATATCGAGCGCCACCTTCGAGATTTTGGATCGGATCGTACGGGTCAACGCCAAGCAATCGTGCGGTCTGGGGCATCAACTGAGCCAACCCAAGTGCGCCTTTATGGGACACCGCACCCGGATTCCATCCGCTTTCTTGTTGCACAAGGCGTAGAAACAGCTCCTCTGGCACGTCATGTTTGCGCGCAGCCTTTCGCGCATGATTCAGAAACTGACCCCGGTAACTTCCGGTGTACCGCTTGGAGAAGCCGGATGTTTCGGACTTTGGCTTCAGGCGTTCGGAATCGCGATACTGCGTCGCAGCGCGATTATCTAACACTCTGGCTTGCTTTAGAAAAATCGCCTTGCGATTCTTGGTAGATAGCACCTGCGAATGCACCGGAACGGACGTCAGGCACAGACATAAAGCCGCAAAACCACTCACCAGAACACGCATTAAAGGCAATCCCGTTCGCATATCAACCAGACCAATTATAAGTATCAGACCCCAAAATGAAAGCTTGGTTAACGCAGTCCTAAAATTTTTGCAGCGAAAGTTGCATGATCATCGATGTTTTAACCCTGGCACAGGCCGTATAGGGTCGATTCCAGAATTGGGCGCCAGATTCGGGTGTCCACCAGTCAGAAAAGAACGAGGTTTAAATGGCGGGTTCAGTCAACAAGGTCATTCTGGTCGGCAATTTGGGCCGCGATCCTGAGGTGCGGACTTTCCAGAACGGCGGTAAAGTCTGCAACCTGCGGATCGCGACATCGGAAACTTGGAAAGACCGCAATACCGGGGAACGCCGAGAACGTACGGAATGGCACTCGGTCGCGATCTTCAACGAAGGTCTTGTCAGGGTCGCTGAGCAATACCTGCGCAAGGGCTCGAAAGTTTATCTGGAAGGGCAACTGCAAACCCGCAAATGGCAGGACCAGTCCGGGCAGGACCGCTACTCGACCGAAGTCGTCCTGCAGGGCTTTGGTTCAACGCTCGTAATGCTGGATGCACGCGGTGAAGGCGGCGGAGGCGGGTTCGGCGGCGGTCAAGCCGGTGGTGGCTATGGCGACCCATATGGCGGATCGTCTAACGCACCTGCACCTGCATCGGGCGGGATCGACGACGACGAGATTCCGTTCTAAGAAAAGCGGAGATAGAAATGGCATGGTCCTTCCCTCTTGGGCGATTATTCGGCTCAGAGCTTAGGGTGCATGCCACCTTTTTCCTGCTTCTTGCGTGGATCGGGTTCGCTGCTTACTCCGAAGGCGGATGGCCGGCGGCGATAAACAATCTCATATTTGTTGTGGCCCTGTTTGCCTGCGTTGTCGCTCACGAATTTGGCCATGCGCTAATGGCACGTCGGTATGGCATCCGTACACCAGACATTACCTTGTTGCCGATTGGCGGGTTGGCCCGGCTGGAGCGGATGCCTGAAAATCCTATCCAAGAAGTCTGGGTCGCTTTAGCCGGACCTGCCGTAAATGTTGTCATATGGGCAATTCTTATGGTGTTAGGCTCGGGTACGCAGGTCGATACACTTGCACAGTTGGATTCAGGCCACGGGAATTTGTTGGGACGCCTTGCGTTCGTGAACCTGCTTTTGGCCGCATTTAACATGATCCCGGCATTTCCAATGGACGGTGGACGTGTGTTTAGGGCGCTGTTGTGCCTGAAAATGGACCGCGTCAAAGCCACACACATAGCGGCTGTTAGTGGCCAGATGGTTGCTGTTGGCCTCGGGTTTCTCGGATTGACCACAGGTAATCCAATTCTCGTCTTGATTGCAGTATTCGTTTTCATTGCAGCAAATGCTGAAAGTCAGGATGTAGCGTTGCGCGCCGTAACCCGCAAAGTATTGGCACGTGACGCAATGATCACCGAATTCCAATCGCTATCACCAAATGACACTCTGAATATGGCGGCGCAGGCAGTCATTCATACGACACAGCCCGAGTTTCCCGTTTTAGATGGACACGGCCGTCTTCTTGGGTTCCTCACGCGCAATCGCCTTTTGAGCGCTCTTGCCAGCGAACATCCAAGATCCGATCCGATCACCTCGATCATGGATGTCGATATCCCGCAAGTCGCTTTGACCAGTGGGCTAAACGATGTTCTTGACGGCTTGCACATGGGCGCTCCAGCAATTGCAGTCAAAACCAAAGCTGGAAAGATCGTCGGCTACATCACGCGCGAAAACATCGGTGAGCTGATGGTGATAAGCGGACGTTGATCAATTCGATCTGCGATTGGCCAACGCGTCTTGAAGAACCGAAGCGACTGCTTCTTGCGGAACATCCGATGTCACGAAAGCTTCCCCGATACCGCGGGCCAGAATGAACCTTAACTGGCCGTCTACTACTTTTTTATCTTGTGCCATTAGGGCGACCAAAGCCGCCGCATCGGGCAAATCACCAGGTATGTCTGCCAAATCCGTTTTCATTCCCATCGCACGCAGATGCGCGCGCACTCGGCTTGGGTCTTCTTGTGCGCAAAGTCCCAACCGCGCAGATAACTCAAACGCCAAAGCACATCCGATTGCCACGCCTTCACCATGCAGCAAACGGTCAGAATAGCCGGTTGCCGCCTCAAGAGCATGACAAAAAGTATGGCCAAGATTCAGTAAGGCGCGATCCCCTTGCTCGGTTTCGTCTCGCGCGACAATATCGGCCTTCATCTGTACCGAACGGGTAACAGCCTGCACCCGCGCCAACATATCGCCCGATGACAAAGCCGGACCATTCGCCTCAAGCCACTCAAAAAAAACCTCGTCGCCCAACAATCCGTATTTAACTACCTCCCCGTAGCCAGCCAAAAAGTCTCGGGCGTTAAGAGTGCTGAGAACTGAAGTGTCCGCAAGTACCAGAGACGGTTGATGGAAAGCTCCGATCAGGTTTTTACCCTGCGGCGCATTGATCCCGGTCTTGCCCCCGACCGAGCTATCAACTTGCGCCAGTAACGAAGTAGGGATTTGCACAAAACGAACACCACGGCGAAGAACCGAGGCCGCAAAACCTGCCAAATCGCCAATCACACCACCGCCAAGTGCCACAACCACATCACGCCGCTCGACCTTTTCTGACAACAACCATTCAACGGCACGTTCAAATTGTGGCCAACTCTTAGTGGCCTCCCCCGCAGGTAAAGCAAGCGACGTCATTTCAATTCCAGCTGAACCCAACCCATCCCGCAGAGCTTCCAAATGCAATGCTGCAACTGTCTCGTCGGTTATAACGGCAACGCGAGGGCGCGGTAATAGTGGGGCAATACGCACGCCGGCCTGCGGCAACAGATCTGGTCCGATTTCCACGTCATATGAGCGCTCGCCCAGCTCTACATGTACTGATTGATGCATTTACTTTAGTTCCAAAACATCCGGGCGCGTCACCAACGCTTCCAATACCCGATCGACCATGTCATCGATTGCGGTTTCACCGTCGGATTCCGCCACCAAATCGGCCTGCGAATAAACCGGAATCCGGTCTTCATACAGCGCGCGCAAGGTCGCATGTGGATCTGAGGTGCGCAAAAGTGGACGCGTATCCTTGTGGCGTACCCGGTTCCATAACACACTGAGATCGGCTCGCAGCCAGATCGAAACACCTCTGTCTGAGATCATCTTGCGGTTTCTTTCCGATAGAAAGGCGCCGCCGCCAGTTGAAAGAATACATTTTTCTTCATCCAGCAGCCGGCTTATGACTTGGCTTTCCTTTTCACGAAAGAACGCCTCTCCATCTCGTGCGAAAATTTCTGGAATGGTCATATTAGCGGCCGATTCGATCTCGGCATCGCTGTCCAAAAAGGGGACACCCAGACGCATGGCCAGCGATCGACCTACTGCTGTTTTACCTGCGCCCATCATACCGACCAAAACAACCGTTTTGCGCAGGTCAAAACGCTGCGGCGGCTTATCCAAAGGTGCATTTTGCTGTAATTCGCTCATTTCATCTTGAATGACGTGATCTTGGAGAAAATGCCAGTTATAACTTGGACAAAATGAAAAAATGAGGCAGCGTTTACCATGGGCCGCATAATAAAGTTCTTCCTGTACCTAATTTGCCTGTGTTTCATCGGGTTGGTGGGCTACGCGTACCTAGGTCCGTTTTTTGGCGCGGACTTTTCGGCACCTCAAAGTGAAATTCGCGAGCCGGTCAACTTGAATGCCGATTAGGACTGCCCTTTTAGCAATGTCTCTGGCGGGGGCAGCGCAAGCTCAGAGTGAAAAACCGCTGTCGGTGATCGACTGGTTGACTAATCCGCCGGAAAACTTGCCGGTTACCGTTCTGCTTGAGCCTCCCGTGACCGAGACAGGATTGCAGCCTGACGTTCAAGTGACTCCACTCGAATCTTTGTCGCCACCTCTGGGGCTAGTTTCTTCTTCTGTCACGGGACTGCCTGTAACCATGTGGCAAGGCAGCGATCCCAATCGATTGGATGAATTGATCCGGCGTGTACCTGTCAAGTCTATCCCAGCCATGCAAAGGCTCCTGTTTACGCTGCTATTATCCGAAGCCCGCCCACCCTCTGGGCCCGATACGCAAGATCAACTTTTAATGTCCCGACTGAACCGTTTGATGCAGCTTGGAGCTGCCGATCCGGTTCAATCGCTCGTTCAGTTGGCGGGTCCAACCGATACGCAATCGCGGTTTCAGAAATGGTTTGACGCAACACTTCTGACCGGGGACGAAGACAGAAGCTGCAGTGCCCTAATCGCACAGCCCAGTCTGTCGCGAGATTACTCCGCGCAAATTTTTTGCAAGGCACGAAGGGGTGACTGGGCATCGGCAGCCCTGACGCTTGAGGCTGCTCACGCATTAGAAATTTTGCCGCCAGAGGAGCTGGCTCTTTTGGATCGTTTTCTCAGTCCCGAACTGTTTGAGGGAGCAGATTACCTTCCGGAACCCGAAAGCCCGGATCCGCTGACCTTCCGGTTGTTTGAGGCGATTGGAGAGCGTCTGCCAACCGCATCTTTGCCGCGCGCCTTTGCAAATGCAGATTTGCGCGATGTTGCGGGGTGGAAAGCTCAGATTGAAGCGGCGGAACGCCTGACCCGAATTGGGGCACTGACACCCAATCAATTGCTTGGGTTGTACACCGAAAGATCTCCGGCGGCATCAGGCGCCGTCTGGGACAGGGTATATGCTGTTCAGAAGTTTGAGTCGGCCCTTCAATCGACCGACCGGCAGGAAATAGCGAAGCGCCTCACTATTGTTTGGCAGCAGATGCAAAATATTGGACTCGAAGTGCCTTTTGCTGAACTGTTCGCTGAAAGACTGGCAAACTTGCCATTGTCGGACCCGGAAGCAGAAAATTTACGGTGGCGCGTTTTGTTGCTGTCCGAAATTTACGAAGATGTGGCTCGCACAGTGCCGGAAGGACCAACCGAGAACAAGTTTCTGGCAGCGTTGGCACTTGGAGACCCAAGTGGTGCTCAGTCCCCTTCACCGCTAGCGGACGCAATCTCTGAAGGTTTTGTGTGGTCAGCGCCTATCCCTTCCGAAATCGAAGCTCTGTTGGACGACGGCCAATTAGGTGAAGCAATTTTGGAATCTATGACATTATTTGGTCATGGTGCCCGCGGAAACTTGGTCGATTTGACTGCTGCAATCGCCGCATTTCGCCGAGTGGGGCTTGAAAACACGGCAAGACGCGCGGCTTTACAATTGATGATCTTAGGCGGAGCCTGACCATGCCTTCACCGGCCTCTCAGGACTTATGGATTTCAACATTCCTGGAAGCGCAGGCGGCCGAACTTGGAGCGGCCACCAACACGCTTCTGGCGTATGGCCGTGATCTGCAAGATTTTTCGTCTTGGCTGGATCGCCACAAATCTGAATTTAATTTGGCCAGCAGAGACCAGATCGAAGGCTATCTAATTGACTGCGATGCCCTGGGGTTATCCCGCTCCACGCTGGCACGTAGGCTATCCGCGATAAAACAACTTTACCGATTTGCATTCGAGGAAGGCTGGCGCGAAACGAACCCCGCCATTCAAATAAAAGGTCCGGGGCGGCAGAAACGCTTGCCGAAAACGCTAGATGTAGCCGAGGTAGATCGCCTGCTTGAGGCCGCTCGTCGAACAGGTCGCAGTACGAGCGACAAGGTCCGAAATACGTGCTTGATGGAGCTTCTTTACGCAACCGGAATGCGCGTGACAGAGCTGGTGTCGTTGCCAGTTTCATCTGCGCGCGGTGATCCACGCATGTTGCTTATTTTGGGTAAAGGCGGCAAGGAAAGGATGGTTCCTCTGTCTCCCCCAGCCCGGGACGCGCTGGCCGCCTGGTTGATCTTGCGGGATGAGGCCGAAGATCAGGCAGTTGCCAAAGGCGTTCAAAGATCCCGTTTTCTGTTCCCTTCGCGAGGAAAATCAGGGCACCTAACGCGCCATCGTTTTTTTCTGTTGGTGAAAGAATTGGCGGTCGAGGGCGGCGTTTCACCTGAGAAAGTCACCCCTCATACCCTTCGTCATGCCTTTGCTACCCACCTCTTAGCAAATGGCGCGGATCTGCGATCCATTCAGACCCTGCTGGGTCACGCTGACGTGGCTACCACTGAAATTTACACCCATGTTCTGGACGAGCGCCTGTCCAAGCTGGTGCTGGAACACCACCCTTTGGCCAAAGATGATGGGTCGAACTAGGGCTAAACCCTTGATTGCACGAGGCCGCACCCCCATAACGGATGCAGAAACAGTAATTATCAAGGACCGATGGAACCCACTCCTTCTCTGCTAGATGGCGCTTTTTGGATCACTTCCTGCTCCATCCTCCTGCTACTAGTGCTCTCGGGCTTTTTTTCCGGATCGGAAACCGCGCTTACTGCTTCATCCCGAGGCAAGCTGAGGGCGCAGGCAGATAAGGGATCGAGGGGTGCTAAAAAAGCTTTGGACATTACCGACGACAACGAACGCCTGATTGGATCGGTTCTGCTAGGCAACAACCTTGTGAACATCCTTGCGGCTTCGCTGGCAACAGCCCTATTCACACGCCTGTTCGGTGAAAGTGGCGTCGCTTTGGCCACCCTTGTCATGACTTTTCTGGTGTTGATCTTCGCGGAAGTGTTGCCCAAGACCTACGCTATTACGAACGCGGAAAAAGCAGCGGCAGCAGTCGCTCCGGTCATCAGTATCGTTGTGACCGTTTTCTCACCCATCGTTGCTGCGGTGCGTCTTTTGGTACGCGGTGTATTACGTATTTTTGGCGTGCAAATCGACCCTGACAGCAACATTCTGGCAGTACGAGAGGAAATCGCCGGAGCCTTGCAACTGGGCCACTCCGAAGGCGTCGTTGAAAAAGAAGACCGGGATCGCATTCTTGGCGCGTTGGATCTAGGAGACCGCGCCGTTGAAGAGATCATGCTGCATCGATCAAACATCGAGATGATCGATGCTGACGACGAACCCGAAGCCATTCTAAAACAGTGTCTCGAAAGTCAGCATACTCGCCTGCCGGTGTTCCGGGACGAACCGGAAAACATCGTAGGGGTTGTTCATGCTAAGGACCTGTTTCGAGCGATGTACGCTCAAGCCGGGGGAGCAGATGGCGACACAGAGCGATTGAAAACATTTGATATCTCAAAAGTGGCGAACGATCCCTATTTCGTACCCGAGACGACAACGCTGGATGACCAGATGCGGGAGTTTTTACGAATGCACAGCCACTTTGCCCTTGTGGTTGACGAATACGGATCGCTACGCGGTCTGATCACGCTGGAGGATATTCTGGAAGAGATCGTTGGTGAAATCGCTGACGAATTCGACATTGACGAAGAAGTTCCTGTCACCCGAACGGAAGACGGCCAATATCTTGTCGAAGGTGCCATGACGATCCGCGATGCTAATCGCGCGCTCGAGTGGAACTTACCCGATGAGGAGGCAAACACGGTTGCCGGACTTGTCATTCACGAAGCTCAGATGATCCCTACCGTCGGTCAGGTATTCTCATTTCATGGATTCCGTTTCGAAGTGACAGCCCGCGAGGGCAACCGGATTACTGGCCTGAAAGTCAGGCCCTTGTAAACGTTGTTTCTCGCTTGGTGAAAACGACAATTTCGGTCGTTCCCGCGACAGAACAGTATCGCTCTGCCTTGCACCGTCTCGGCAACAATTGGAGGCGCAGATGAAAAACGCATGTCAGGTGGTCGTCATTGGCGGCGGAGTAGTAGGGTGTTCCGTATTGTACCACCTGACTAAGTTAGGTTGGTCGGACGTGATGTTATTGGAACGGTCCGAGCTGACTTCGGGCTCAACATGGCACGCGGCAGGAGGTTTCCACACGCTTAACGGCGACACTAACATGGCCGCGCTCCAAGGATATACGATCCGATTATACAAAGAGCTGGAAGAGATTACCGGAATGTCCTGTGGGCTGCACCATGTCGGCGGTATTACTCTGGCTGACAACCAAGACCGCTTCGACATGTTGTTGGCCGAGCGGGCCAAGCATCGGTTTATGGGTCTTGAAACTGAAATTGTCGGGCCCGAGGAAATTAAGCGGATCGCGCCCACAACGAACACCGATGGCATTATTGGAGCGCTATATGATCCATTGGATGGACACCTTGATCCGTCAGGCACCACTCACGCTTATGCCAAGGCTGCCAGGATGGGTGGCGCAGCAATCGAAACTCATTGCATGGTGGTCGAAACCAATCAGCGCGCCGATGGCACATGGAACGTTGTAACGGACAAGGGAACCATTCATACAGAACACGTTGTAAACGCGGGCGGGCTTTGGGCACGCGAAGTCGGAGCAATGGCAGGCATCTATTTCCCCCTGCACCCCATGGAACATCAATACCTAGTAACTGACGCGATTCCAGAAATCGAAGCTATTATCGACGCCGGTGGAGAGCATCCACACGTCATGGACCCAGCCGGAGAAAGCTATTTGAGGCAAGAGGGACTCGGCCTTTGCATCGGCTTTTACGAACAGCCGTGCAAACCTTGGGCAGTTGACGGAACGCCGTGGAGCTTTGGGCACGAGTTACTGCCTGACGACTACGACAAAATCACTGACAGTATCGAGTTCGCTTATCGTCGGTTTCCGGTTCTTGCCAAGGCAGGCATAAAATCGGTCATTCATGGCCCGTTTACCTTTGCGCCTGACGGAAATCCACTGGTTGGGCCAGTACCGGGGATGAGAAATTATTGGTCCGCCTGCGGTGTGATGGCCGGGTTTAGTCAGGGCGGAGGCGTGGGTTTAACCCTTGCTCAATGGATGATCGAAGGCGAGCCGGAACGAGACGTCTTCGCCATGGACGTAGCTAGATTTGGAGACTGGATTAGCCCTGGCTATACACGGCCCAAGGTGATTGAAAACTATCAGAAACGTTTCAGCGTCGCTTACCCAAACGAAGAACTGCCCGCCGCGCGCCCCAATCGAACAACGCCCATGTATGATATTTTCAGCGAAATGGGCGCAGTTTGGGGACAGCAATACGGGCTGGAAGTGCCCAACTATTTTGCTCAGCGCGGTGAACCGGGATATGAAACACCGTCATTTCGCAGGTCAGACGCCTTTGACGCGACCGGGCGTGAGGTGCGAGCCGTGCGAAACGGTGTCGGCATCAACGAGGTCCACAACTTCGGTAAGTACCTTATCACCGGTCCGGGTGCCCGTGCATGGTTAGACCGGATCATGGCAGGCCGGATGCCAAAGCCTGGCCGCTTGTCGCTAACTCCAATGTTGTCTCACAAAGGCAAACTGATTGGGGACTTCACTGTGTCCTGCCTTAGCGAAACCGAATTTCAACTGACTGCATCATACGGCAGTCAGGCTTTTCATATGCGTTGGTTTGAGCGGAATGCTCAAGAAGACGTCGTTGTCGAAAACGTTAGTGACCGTTTGAATGGTTTTCAGATCGCAGGGCCGAAAGCCGCAAGTGTATTGGCCGAATGCACGCGAGATGACATCAAGGATTTCAAGTTTCTTGATGTCCGCCGCATGATCGTTGGCATGACCGACTGTACCGTTCAAAGGGTAAGCTACACCGGCGATCTTGGCTTTGAGATTTACTGCGATCCGATGGCTCAGCGCCAACTTTGGCAAACATTGTGGCAGGCTGGAAAGCCGCACAGTATGCAACCGTTTGGAATGCGGGCAATGATGAGCTTGAGACTGGATAAGTTCTTTGGGTCATGGATGCGGGAATTTTCGCCGGACTATACAGCGGCCGAAACCGGATTGGATCGTTTTATCGCGTTTTCCAAAAATGCAGATTTCATCGGTCGTGCACCTGCGGAGGATGAAAGAGACAAGGGGTTGACCAGAAAACTAGTCTCATTCGAGGTAGATGCCGCCGACGCTGATGTGAATGCTTATGAACCGATCTGGTTGGATGGAAACGTTGTCGGTTTCTGTACTTCGGGCGGGTATTCACATTATGCTCAAAAATCCGTGGCGATGGGTTTTCTACCTATCGAACGAGTAAGCGATGGCTTGGAAGTTGAGATCGAAATACTGGGGCAGATGCGAAAAGCGCGGGTAATATTGGAGCCTCTTTTTGACCCAGGCGGAGACAGAATGCGGGGATGACATAACCCCGCTTGGGTTACATGGTAACGACATGAAAAAGATACCAGTCATTCTGTTGGCCGCTGGCCAGTCCCAACGTATGGGCGGCGCAGACAAATTGATACAAAAGATTGACGGTGTTCCGCTGCTTCGCCGCATGGCGCAGATTGCCGAACCAGTTGGGCCGGTTATAGTTGCCCTTCCTCCAGCGCCCCATCCCAGATACGAAGTTCTGAAAGGGCTGGACGTGTTGACAGAACCAATCCCAAACGCTTCAGAGGGGATGAACGCTAGTCTGCGAGGCGCTTTGACCAGAGTGCCCCAAAAAGCAGATGCAGTTATGGTTCTGTTGTCGGATTTGCCGGAACTGACAAGTGATGACCTATTGGCGGTTTCACAGTCGATGATATCGCATCCACACAACCTGATCTGGAGAGGAGCCACTAACGATGGAAAACCCGGCCATCCGGTTATTTTTCATCATTCTCTGTTTCCCCAGTTATCCGAGTTATCCGGCGATAGCGGAGCGCAGGCGGTCGTTAGAAACAACATCGACAGGCTACATTTGCAGATACTGCCCAACCAAAACGCATTGATGGATCTGGATACGCCGGAAGAGTGGGCAATATGGCAGGCAAAGCGGGCAAAGTGACTTAACGGAAGTTTCAAAAAAAACACAGCCCGGTCTTTTCAGACCGGGCTGCTGCCCAAAACAGGACTACCACTTTCACCAATCTCAACGAGCGCAGCCATTCAGCCTAATAGGCTTACTGACCATTCCGCTGCCGAACCTAAACAAGACCCCCTCGTTAACATGCCGCTCCGCGCTATGGAGACTGAGATGTGCCTTCAACACCCCCTAGTGTCTCAGGCCCCTCACTTGGGCAAGATCATCGTCGCCTATCAGTCGCCTACAAACAATCTAAAATTGGACAAAAGGGTTAATTTTGACGCCTTCAGGTTGGCAATTTCGCAACAACAAACCAACTCCGTTTCTACTTTAAGCAGAATTTAAAAACCTGCCCGCAGATCAACTATCTATCCAATAAAATAGCTGTGCAGATATCGATATGAATTGTCAGAACTAGATCGCCAGACCACACAACGGCTACAACAAAGAGAACAATTTTAAGTTGATTGCCTTGACAGACCGAGCTAGTTCGACTTGATCGTTAACAAAATTGAATCAAATCCGCACTTGCGGCCAATAAGCATTCAAATCGACACAAAACGACCGATTCGCCACACGGCGTCGGCGTGATTCGTTTCTCATCCTGTATTAGAAACGCGAAAAGTGGCAAAATTAAGGTATCTTAATTTTTTGATCAGAATCCACCAACACTCGGATGTCATTTCCTGACCATAAGCGCGGATCAAACCGCCCAAACAGACAGGAGTCATAATGAGCATCCGTAAATCCTCACTGCTTTTCCCTCGTACTTCCAATTGGGTCGGAGTCGGCGCACTTGGTGCCGCCTTACTGGCGACGACCGCCCTGCCCTCTTTGGCAGACGAGGCTCTGGCCGACCTTGTGGAATCCGTTTCACCATCGGTCGTAACAATCATCGCTGAACAAAAATCTTCCCCAGCGCCAGCTCGTGGCCAAGACTTTGATTTCAAAGGCCATCCATTCGGTGAGTTCTTCGAGCGTTTTGGCGGGCCCGAAGGCTTTCAAATGCCCGACCGTGGTCCTGGACAAGGGTTGGGTTCCGGTTTCGTCCTTGATGAGGATGGCTACATCGTAACCAATCATCACGTGGTCGACAACGCCAGTTCCGTAACTGTACGTCTCAGCGACAACCGGTCATACGAAGCGGAAGTCGTTGGCACTGACGCATTAACCGACATCGCCGTTTTGAAGATTGACGCCGGTGAAGACCTTCAGGCCGTGCGGCTTGGCGACAGCGACGTAATACGCGTTGGCGAAGATGTTGTTGCGATTGGCAATCCGTTTGGGCTTAGCTCGACGGTAACCACAGGGATCGTTTCGGCCAAAGGCCGCAATATCTCTGAAGGTCCTTACGCTGAATTCATCCAAACAGATGCAGCTATAAACAAAGGCAATTCAGGCGGTCCGCTATTCAATATGGAAGGCGAAGTAATCGGCGTGAACTCGGCCATTTATTCACCCAGTGGTGGTTCTGTGGGCCTTGGGTTTGCTGTTACTTCGAACATCGTTGAACACATCACCGCAGATCTTCGGGATGATGGTCAGGTAAGCCGTGGCTGGTTGGGTGTCTCTATCCAGAATGTCAGCCCTCAGCTGGCAGCAGCTCTTGGTATTGACGAAACTTCGGGGGCGTTGGTCTCGGATGTTGTTGACGGCAGCCCAGCGGACGGAACTCTTCAACAGGGCGACGTTATCCTGAGCTTTAACGATGAAGCCATCGACTCCAGCAGCGATTTGCCGATCCTTGTCGGCACGACCAAGGTGGGATCTGACAGCGTTCTAACCGTTCTTCGCGATGGCAAAGAACAAAAGATCGAAGTGACTATAGGTCAACACCAATCGGCTGAAGCCCAGATCGACAACATCACCGACGACAAGGTTGAAGGCACGTCATTGGGCGTTACCGTGGCACCACTGACAGAAAGCACCCGGACTGAAATGGGCATGTCCGAAACAGTGGACGGTGTGGTTGTAACAGAATTGCAACCTGAAAGCCCAGCAGCCAAAGCCGGACTTCAGCGTGGCGACGTCATCGTTCGGATTGGAAATCAGGACACAGTGACGCCAGATGCCCTGAAAGCAGCGCTGGAAAGCGAAAAGACTGACCCTGCGTTGCTGTTGATCAACCGTGGCGGGAATCAGATCTTTGTCGCAGTCGAGATAGCCTGACACCAAGCCCAAGTGCGCCACTTGATGGGGAGATCTGGCGCACTATTCCGGCCAGCGCGGTTTGTCCACGTGCTGTCGGAAAGGCCGGGTGCGGCTGTGCACCCGGCCAGTTTTTTTTAGGAAGAGACTATGTTTATATCGCGAGTAAAGGGAGCCCCGACCATGAGCAGACGGCTGTTGATCGTTGAAGATGACGAAGACACACGTGACTTCATCGCCAAAGGTTTTAGCGAAGAGGGCTATATAATCGAGGCCGCTTCTGATGGTCGCGAAGGACTGTACCATGCCACTGACGGCGGGTTCGATGCTGTTGTGCTGGACCGAATGCTGCCTGGGCTGGATGGCTTGTCGTTGATCAAGTCGATGCGAGCTGCAGGAGTAAAAACCCCTGTATTGATGCTTACGGCCATGAGTGCGGTCGACGAGCGTGTCAAAGGCCTACGGGCCGGAGCAGACGACTACTTGGTTAAGCCGTTTTCATTTCAGGAACTCCATGCCCGTATCGAAGCCCTCTTGCGCCGCCCTCAGGAGTCGGAAGAAACTGCCACCTTGGGGTGTCGCGACCTTGAGATGGATTTGCTGACTCGCAAAGTGACACGCAATGGTCGCGAAATCACGCTCACACCGCGCGAATTTCAAATTCTCGAGTTTTTCTTGCGCCGCAAAAACCGCGTCGTTTCCCGCACAATGTTGCTGGAAGGCGTATGGGATTATCATTTCGACCCCAACACGAATGTCGTCGATGTCCATATTTCTAAACTGCGCCGTCAGCTGGACGAAGGTGGCGACGATCCGATAATTGAAACCGTCCGGGGCGCCGGATATATGGTTTCGGATGCATAACGTTCTGCTTTCACTAAAGAATTCCCGGACAAGATTAGTGCTGGCCAGTATGGTGCTCAGCACATTGTTGACTGCGGCCATTCTGGCAATGGTATACGTCACGGCCAACCGAACCATCGCCAGTGAAACCAGATCCGTTGTCTCCGCAGAATTGACCGGGTTATCAGACGAATATGAGCGGCGCGGTTTGATCGGCCTGATGAACGCGATAGAGCGACGACTTCCCACCGCCGCGGATCGCGACGCGCTTTACTTGCTTACCGGTCGGCAAGGAACCAAGTTGGCCGGAAACCTTGTGAGTTGGCCCGACGATGTAATAGCCGGCAGCGGTTGGGTCGAGTTGCAGCTCCGAAAAGGCGAAACTGACGAATACGTGCCGATTTCTGCTGCATCAATCCGTCTTCCCGGTGGTGAGCGTCTTTTGGTCGGGCGCGACGCCCTGGCGCGACAGCAATTTGATCGTATCTTATTCAGAACGGTCGGACTGGCGCTTTTAACAGCATTTGCGCTCAGTTTATTGACCGGCTGGTTGCTTACAAGGCTGGTTTTCTCGCGACTAAAGGACTTCGCTGATACGGCAGACAACATAGTTTCAGGCGATCTTTCGCTTCGAATGCCGTTGCGAGGTACAGGAGACGAGTTCGATCAAGTGGCCGGAACGCTTAACAACATGCTGGATCGAATTGAAGAGCTGATTAGTAATCTACGTACCACATCAAACTCCATCGCCCATGACTTGCGCTCGCCTCTGTCGCGGCTGCGCCAACGTGTCGAAGCGCTTAGTGAACCAGAAAAGACCGACGAAGAGCGCGAAGTCGACATGGCGCGGGCAACTGGCGAGATCGATCATGTTCTGCGTGTTCTGACACAATTGACCGAAATTTCACGCGCCGAAGCAGGATTGGGCCGAGAGCAGTTCGAACCGATAAACCTTCGCCAACTAGTCGAAGACGTAGTGGAACTGTATGAACCTGTGGCGTCCGATCAAGGCATACAACTTGAAGTAGTAGGCGCTTCTGAACCAATTCAGGGCCATCGCCCACTGCTGTCCCAAGCTCTGTCCAATCTGCTGGAGAATGCGATGCGATATGCGCCGCACGCCTCAAAAATCACCATCGGAATCCGCGAAAATGGCCCATACACTCTATTAAGCGTTCGAGATCGCGGACCCGGGGTGCCTGAGGCCGATCTTCCACGCCTGCAAATGCCTTTTGTCACACTGGACCCAGCCAGAACACAACGGAACGCAGGTTTGGGGCTGGCTTTAGTCGCCGCCATTTCACACATGCACGGCGGAGCTTTCATGGCACGTAATTGCCAGCCGGGGCTTGAAACTATCTTGAAACTGGCGCGGACTCCCTAATTAGGAATGCCGTTGATCGCCAAAGTTTTGTTTTTGTAGCGTTTATCCTCGGTCACATCCGCACCGAACCAATCAGGAGGTGAATAAGCGCGCGCGGCTTCTTCGGAGTTGAACTCAATCTCGACCAAACACAAAGAAGAAAGAGAGCCCAAGAATACATCTAACTCAAATGTCCGCCCGTCAGGCAGTAAGCCAGTGTAGCGCTCCTTCTCTACCCTTCTACCCTCTGTTTCAGGCCAAAAGATTTCGAACTGCGTACCTGAAATTTCAGCCTCACGCTCGACCCGTGCGATGTCACCTCCTCCCTTAAGGGTCATAAAATATTGGTCATTTTTTTGTCGAAGTCGCAATTCAGTCGAATCGTCAGGGTGGGTCAAATAGCCTTGGCGCACGAACGCTTTGCGGGTCTGCGAAAGGTCAGGCATCGTCGCGACCAAAAATTTGCGTTCAATTTCTAAGCTCATCTTTTTGAATCCAACCCTTTTTTCAATTCCTTGAACAGTTCCCTGTAAGCCAATCCGGCAACGCTCCGACTGGCGTAAGTGACGACCGGAGCGCGATATAGACCCATTCGTTCAATATCAGCTGAAAAGGGGATGCTCGTACTCATAAAACGCTTGCGGTATTGCTTGCGCATGGCTGCTATCGTTTCCACGTGCAGTTTTTTACGCCTCTGCACCATAGAGAAGAAGGCGCGTAGTTTTTTCTTGGGAAGTTTGTGTTCATCAAAGAAACCGACCAATTGGTCGAACGTTCGTTCAGACAAGGTACTTGGAATAACCGGAACCACAATAGTATCAGCGGCCTTAAAGATGTTTTCGGATAGGGTCGAAAAGTTTGGCGGGCAATCCAAAACAATCACGTCGTAGTCCCCACCAACAGACTTCAGTGCCTTTTTCAAACGCGATCTTTTATTGCGCATTCGGGATAGAAAGACGTCAAAATCGCGATACGTCATATTTGCCGGTAATACGTCCAAGTTCTTAAAATCACTGGCTCTTATCGATTTGGTAAAGCGTTTGACGTCTTCGAAAAAACGCGCTTCCGTAAGTTTCTTTGAAGGTTTAACCCGAAGGTAAAACCCAGATGCCCCTTGCGGATCGAGATCACACAGTAAAACACGCATTCCTGCCTGTGCACAGGCATAAGCCAAGTTAACCGAAGTTGCAGTTTTTCCAACACCGCCCTTATTGCTGTAACAGGCAATGATTTTCATTCCTCAGTCCCCCGGTGTTTGAAACAGGATACGGAACAGCTCTCGGATGTCCGGACTGTCGAAATGTTGGAAGTTAGAGACTACCCTTTCCCTCTCAGCCTGTTGCCTTTGGTTGAGAATTGCTATCAATCCTCCAACCGACAATCCAAGATTTGCGTCAACTTGACCCGAGCTGGAACTTTGTTGGACAGCAAAAGCCAACAAAGCGTCTTGCTGAACCGAACAATCATTGAAAGCTCCAAGATTGTCCTGTAGCCGTTTCAAGGGTTTGATAATTGTTTTGAATGCCTTAGCATCGAAAAGCTGGGCAAAAAACTCCATGAGGTACCGCAGCTTTTTGCAGTGAATGCGCAACTCATGAACTGCCTCATCAGGGGTTTCAGGATCGATACTACGAGCCAGCTTGCAGACCTTTCGGTAGCGTTTCCAGATCAGAGAGCACGCATATTTATAAGCACCAAGGTCGGCATTTTGGCCAAATTCCAAACGCGTTGGATCGTCAAATTGAGCTGCCAGCTCTTTCATCGACTGGTCGTAACTGGCACTCCGAAACCTGCGAGACAACTTCTTCTGCTCACGTGCGCGTTCTGTTTCAAATTGATCAAACATCTTGCCCAATCCGGCGTGAAGAGACGGCGGCACAAGTTTGAAGTAACTTTCTCTTTCCAGCAGATAGACATCAAGATCCCTTAGCCGACCGGTTGGAGACATCAGATCGGAAAAGATGCGTTTAAGTTCGGCAGTTTCTTGGTCGGAAAAAACTCCTTTGAAAAGGCTTAATACGGACCGGACTCGGCGCAAGGATACGCGGTAATCGTGAAGAAATTCGGTGTCGATGTCGGCAATCACGCCTGCTTCATTTTTTCGCGCGACGGCAATGAAAGTTCGGATGATTTCCGTCGCAGCCTCGGACGCCGGTTCCAACTTGCCAAAGTGTATGGTCGGCTTGGCTTGATATTGTTCGACATTCGGGAATAAAGCTCCGAACACGGTTTCTAGGCCGTGATGCGGTCCGGCCATTGAACGCAATGAGCCCTTAACAGTCTCAAAAGCGCGGTCGTAACCACGCAGTCTTTGGATCGAAGCCAATGAAACCTGCCCGGCATCGGACCTAAGTACTACAAAAGAGCCTCTGACCACTGTTTTCTGCAATTCGTCAAGCGCGGCTAAAGAGCCGGTTTCGATGATCCCCCTGCCTATCTCTGTCAACGCGCGCAGCGGTGGAAATCCAGCCAAGGAGTCCCGAACGGGTCCATCTGGCAATTCATTCACAAACTTGCCATAGCCTTTGCCGGCCTGCGAAACCCACACTTGGTCCGGCTGCAGCAATTGTAATCTATTTCCGGATTCGATCAGAAGACATCCAGAATTTCGAAGGGACTGGTCATGATCATCAAGAATGACAAATGGTTTTTTCTGCTGATGCAGTTCAGCTTGCAGCGTCAGGTTACTGTCAGCTTGCAGAGCAACATCCAAGTCGAACGCGCCGGGAAATACTACCAAATCGTTATCTGCATCCGACATGCTCAACCCTTTTTCGCCTTATTCAGGTAGTCTTGAACCAATGTCTCAACGATTTTTTGAACGCTGCTGCCTTCCTCGATGGCCCTGATCTTTAATGCCTTTAGAGTTTTTCCGTCCAACCTTAATGAGGTGTTCTTTTTCACTTTGGACATCATCACCCCTATGACAGCATGACGTCATGAAATCTCAACTTATCTATACAATCAAGGTTCCTTAAAGAATAAGTCGGAATTAATTGACAAATGGAGCCCTTTGTTCGCCAATTCGAATATGTGCCCGGTTTTAAGAACAGAAAAATAATCTGCCCGTGTTTTGACTTTAAATTGACCGATTGAGAGACGGTCGTCTTTAAGTCGATTATGGGCCGCTTTGAACTACTGCCATACGGCATGAGTTGGCCACGATTTCAATGTGAGCGTAAGTGTTTAAGTTTGATGAATAAACCAGGGTGACAGATTGGCAGCGCCCAGATAGAACGGCACCATGACCGATCCTGTCTCCTCCATTCGCAACCTTGGCCCTGCCTATGAGGACGCTTGCGCCCGCGCGGGAATTCATTCGGCGCAAGAGCTTCGAGATTTGGGTGCAGACGAAGCATACGCTAGGCTATTAACTGCTGGCACCAAACCGCACTTTATCGGTTATTACGTTCTGGTCATGGGCTTGCAGGGCCGCCCGTGGAACGATTGCAAAGGCGATGAAAAGAAAGCTTTGCGCGAGCGGTTCGACTTGATCAAAGCAAATGCGCGAAGCTCTCCGGCAAGCCAGATGATTTCAGAACTGGATGCACTTGGCGTTCGCGTTAATGTTCAAGACTTTGAACAAACTTAAAGTGCCGCGCCACAAATCGGGCGCGGCTCAGATATGATTATATGCAGGCCTATTAGCCGACCAATTCAATTCCGGAAAAGAAGTAGGCAATCTCTACCGCCGCAGTTTCAGGAGCGTCTGAACCGTGAACCGAGTTTTCCCCGACGGACTCAGCGAACTCAGCTCGGATGGTTCCGGGTGCCGCGTCAGCGGGATTGGTCGCGCCCATGACTTCGCGATTTTTCGCTATGGCACCTTCGCCTTCCAGAACCTGAACAACGACCGGAGCTGAGGACATAAATTCGCAAAGCTCGTCATAAAAAGGGCGCTCGGCATGTACTTCATAGAACTTGCCAGCTTGTTCCTTTGTCATATGGATACGCTTTTGCGCGACGATGCGCAGACCGGCTTCTTCAAATTTCGCGTTAATTTTGCCGGTCAGGTTGCGGCGTGTCGCATCCGGTTTGATGATTGAGAATGTGCGTTCCAGTGCCATGTAGGCCTCTCCTTAAGTTGCCAGCGCGGATTGCACCACGCCAAAATCCATCGCGCGCCGCGTAGCACGGTATTTAACTTAAGAAAAGCGTTATGATGGCTGCTGTTCACTCAGGTGATCAGATTGCGTCTGGCAAAGGGTCAGTCACATCCACCCATCGTACATAGAGCACGGCAAGCAGCCCCACAAAACTACTGGCGCACATCATTCCCAGTACCAGAAAGGGCCCATTTGTTGGACTAACAAAAGCACCTGTCATCGAGGTGAGCACCGCCCCAAGTGCGACGATCATAGCACCAGATAAACCTGCAGCACTTCCTGCCAATTTCGGGCGAACAGACATTAATCCCGACGATGCATTGGCGTTCGTTAGCCCGTTTCCAAAACCGACGAAAATTGCCGAACCAAAGAAAACCCACACGGAGCCTTGGCCGGCAAGGAACAAAGATAGTCCAACAAACGGGCCAACAGATGCGAATATCCGGCCTATCAGGATCATTGTCGTCAACCTAGTTCGCGTTGCTATACGTCCCGTTATGAAATTGCCGACCATGAACCCGCCGGTAATGATGCCTATTCCCAAACCCAACATTGCCGGACTCAGATCAAACCACGCCTGTGCGACCAGCGGCGCCCCGGTAATAAAACTGTAGAACCCCCCAATTGAAAACGCCATGCAAAGTGCATAACCCCAAAACCTGCGGGCCCGAAACAAATGCGGGTACTCGCTTAACTGTGCGCTAAAAGTAGACGAGCGTTCGGAATTGGTTTCCCCCATGTCCGCCCACAAAAGTGCTAGCAATCCTGTGCCTGCTAGCGAGTAAAAAACAAACCCCGCCCGCCAACCAAACAACATATCAAGTGCACCGCCCAGCATTGGCCCTAACATCGGGGCAAGCGCCATGGCCATAGCAACGTACCCCAACTTACTGGCCGCCTCGTTCGGCGGGTACATATCCCGGATCGTGGCACTGGATAAAACTGATCCTGCAACCACAGATGCCTGCAACAAACGAAATCCAAGAAATACCCAAATCGACTCGGCCAGAACGCAGCCGAACGAAGCACATGCAAAAAGCCCCATGCAAATCAACAACACCGGTCTTCGACCAAAACGATCTGACAGCGGCCCAATGATCAGTTGTAATACGGCTGACACCGCTAAATATCCGGCTACAGATATGTTGATCAGCGAATAGTCGACCTGGAAATCTTCGCTCATTCGAGCGAGCGAAGGCAAAAACAAATTCAGGGACAAAACCGACAGCGCCGTCGCAAATACCAGTGTTACCAACGATGGGGGCGTCCGTGCCGCGCGCATGATATGAACCGAATTAAAAATTTTGCCGGGTCAGCGCTAGCACATTGAACATCCGTTGAACACGTCAAGCTGCTGGCGGCTACTTTATTGCTCTGGTAATAGCGCGTCATGCTCAGGATCCAGAACATAAATTATGCCATCGAAGGCCGTCCGCTGTTTGATGGGGCCAGCGCAACAATACCCGCTGGTCACAAGGTCGGCTTGGTTGGTCGCAACGGGACCGGAAAAACTACGCTTTTCCGCCTGATCCGAGGGGAATTGGCACTGGAGTCTGGCGAAATCACGCTTCCAAAACTTGCTCGTATCGGTGGTGTCGCGCAAGAGGTGCCATCGTCAGAGGTATCACTGATCAACACAGTATTGGCCGCCGATACCGAACGCAGCGAGTTGATGGCCGAAGCCGAGAACGCGTCGGACGCAGATCGTATTGCCGAGATACAAACCCGGCTTGCCGATATCGACGCTTGGTCGGCCGAGGCTCGGGCAGCTTCGATTCTCAAAGGACTGGGGTTCGATGATGATGAGCAGCTAAAGCCATGCTCGGACTTTTCTGGTGGTTGGCGAATGCGGGTTGCTTTGGCGGCTGTCTTGTTTTCGCAACCAGATCTTTTGTTGCTGGACGAGCCAACCAATTATCTAGATTTGGAAGGCTCATTGTGGCTGGAAAGTTACCTGGCCAAATACCCCCACACTGTGATCATCATCAGCCATGATCGCGATTTGCTAAATCGCGCAGTCGGGTCGATCCTACATCTGGAAGACCGCAATTTAACGTACTATGCGGTGCCCTACGATAAATTCGCCGAACGCCGCGCTGAGCGGCTGGCACAAGCGGAATCAGAGAACGCAAAGGCCAAAGCGCGAATAGCACACTTACAAAGCTTTGTAGATCGGTTTCGGTACAAGGCATCCAAGGCAGTTCAAGCTCAATCCCGGCTGAAAATGATTGAGCGAATTCAACTGATTTCGACCCCGCAAGAGGCTGCACTTCGCGCATTCTCTTTCCCAAAGCCCGAGGAACTGTCACCGCCAATCATACAGCTCGAAGGAGGCGTGACCGGCTACGGCGAAACTGAGGTGTTGCGTAGGTTGAACCTCCGCATTGATCAGGATGACCGGATCGCGCTTTTGGGCAAGAACGGACAAGGCAAATCGACCCTGTCAAAGCTGCTTTCGGACAGGTTGCCTTTGATGGCTGGTAAAATGACACGTAGTTCGAAAATGCGGATAGGGTATTTCGCTCAGCATCAGGTGGATGAACTATATGTCGATGAAACACCGCTGGATCATTTGCGGCGGCTTCGCCCGGAAGAGGCACCTGGAAAGTGGCGATCGCGGCTGGCTGGTTTTGGGTTAAACGCCGATCAGGCGGAAACCAAAGTTGGTCGGCTATCAGGTGGACAAAAGGCGCGGCTTTCACTGTTGATCGCAACAATCGATGCGCCGCATATGCTGATTTTGGACGAACCAACCAACCATCTTGACATCGAAAGTCGTGAGGCGTTGGTCGAAGCGCTAACTGCTTATTCAGGAGCAGTTATTCTAGTCAGCCACGACATGCACCTGCTGTCACTTGTTGCAGACCGCCTGTGGCTGGTCTCGGATGGCACTGTAAAAACCTATGAAGGTGATCTTGAGACTTATCGTTCAATGCTTTTGGCGCGGGACAAACCAATCAAAGAAAAACCTTTGACACCCAAGCTCAAACGGCCCTCCCGCGATGCAGTGTTGGCTATGCGCGCGGATCTGCGCAAATGCGAGGACCGGATCGAAAAGTTGACTGACATGCATGAAAAACTGTCAACGAAACTGGCCGACCCAGCGTTGTACCAAGACGACAGGATCGACGATTTGGAAACCTGGAACCGCAAATTTGCAGAAGTGGTCGAGGCGATGCAAAAAGCCGAGGCACTGTGGGTCGCGGCGGCTGAACGGCTGGAACAGGCGGAAACCACATGAATGATCCCGTTTTTGAAACCAAAGCCATGATCGCAGGCATGCGCCCCGCAATCCAACCGGGCGAGTTCGCATTTGTGATCTGGCCTAAAGATAAGGTGTGGCCCAAAGGAACACGTGCAAGCATTGTCGAAGCGGAAGGTCTTTCGCTTGTGGTGCCAATCGATGCAGCCCCGTCGGACGCGCTCGCAATGCGTTGCATAACGTTGCAAGTGCACTCCTCATTAGAAGGTGTGGGCCTTATGGCCGCCGTATCTGACACCTTGGCGAAATCAGGAATTCCTGCAAATGTGATTGCGGGCTATCACCACGACCATGTCTTTGTACCTACCCATCAGGCGCAATCGGCGTTGGACCTTCTGATGACACTGCAGCAGAGCGCGATGGAATGATGGAATTTGCGTTCTTCGTAACTGCATTCACCACATTATTCGTGGTCATCGACCCGTTTGGCACAACGCCAATCTTTGTTGCAATGACGCAGGATATGGACGCTCGCGACCGTCGTCGAACGGCGCTGCGAACGTGCCTGACGGCATCCTGTATATTGATTGCATTTGCCGCCTTTGGCGAGGCAGTGCTTGGTTTTGTCGGCATCTCGATGGAGGCGTTCAGAGTGGCCGGCGGGGCGCTGCTGTTTCTGACCGCTCTCGACATGCTGTTTGAACGTCGGACTAAGCGACGGGAAGATCGTGCTGAGCAGGAGGAGCATCCTGACCCTTCGGTTTTCCCATTGGCCATTCCATTGGTCGCCGGACCGGGTTCAATCGCGACGATTATTCTGCTTGCAGGAGAGCACCCAGGAATTCAGGGAATTGTCACCGCCTGCGTAGTCATGCTTGCGGTCATGGCTGTCGTTCTAGCGTTCTTTATGGCGGGGGGCTTGATCGGCCAAATTCTTGGTAAGACTGGGCTGAATGTCCTGACCCGCCTTCTTGGCATGTTGCTTGCGGCACTGTCAGTTCAGTTCATATTGGACGGGCTCAAGGCCTTTGGTTTTGCGTCATAAATACCCATATAGGGCACACGTGAACTTATCTGGGTGACAGCATGGGATTGGATGGCGACAGTTTAGCAAGATTGGCTTACCTGAGCCTGCTGGGCGCGGCCTTGATTGCGTGGTTCTTTACACAGAACCGGCAGTCGATTGGTAAGACTATGCAGCAGGCTTTGGCTTGGGTTTTCATTTTTATCGGCGTCATAGCTATTGTCGGCCTGTGGGAAGATATCCGCACGACTGTTGGCCCTTCAGCGCATCTTTCCGTCACTGAAAGCTCTATTGAAGTGCCTCGTTCCGTTGATGGGCATTATTACCTTTCAATGCTGGTGGATGGAGAACCCATAACGTTTCTGGTCGATACAGGTGCCAGCCAAATCGTTCTAAGTTCGCAGGATGCAAAACGGGTCGGGATCGACCCCGATCAACTTAATTATATTGGCCGTGCTTTTACAGCTAACGGAGAAGTCCGTACTGCTCCGGTACGTCTTCAAAGTTTAACGCTGGGACCAATTTCAGATAAAAATGTTTCCGCCTGGGTCAATGAAGGTGAATTGCACCAGTCTTTGCTGGGTATGGATTATCTACAGCGTTTTTCCGCGGTTCAATTCTCTGATGGCCGCTTGATCTTGTCCCGTTAAGCGGCCTGCTGTCACTTTACAGATTGAGAACAAAATAGGAACATGTTAATCTGTCAGTATGTCTACGCATCTTCTTGGCCGCAAACCTGCGCGTGAAACGCCGGGGGTTGCTCTTCATCCGCAGATCACACTGCAACTAGCCCGCGTGCACGAGGCCTGCGGTCCAGCCAGGCGCAGCTTTGCCATGTGGTTGGCCGGTCAGACACAAGGTCCGGTCCTGTGGATTTCTCCTGCATGGGAGCCCGGCCAGCTAAACCCAGACGGGATGATGGCCTTTGCCGATCCGGCCCGCTTCCTGTTTGTCCGCCCTACCCGCGCCGAAGATCTGCTGTGGTGTATGGAAGAGGCGCTGCGGAGCGGGGCGATTCCATTAGTCATTGGCGACCTACCTGGCGCACCGGGGCTGACACCGGTGCGCCGCATGCACTTGGCTGCCGAACAAGGCGGCACGATGGGGCAAGCCCCACTAGGGCTTTTGCTGACACCCGGAAACGGTGGCGCACAAGGGGTCGAGACGCGCTGGCACATGGCTGCGGTCCATAAAGGCGAGGCAAGGCGCTGGACACTGACCCGCCGCCGTGCCCGCGCACTGCCCCCGGTAAGTTGGCGCGCCACCCAAACCGAGTCGCGCGCCGGACTGAACCTGCAACGCATCGCCTCAAAAAACGCAACCAAATAAACCTAAAAAAAACGCGCAACTTTTGACTGGCCAAAACATAAGGCGAGTCATAGCGTCCCGCCATGACCCATCCGATTCACGATAGCCGCTACGCTTGGACCCGCCTTGCGATCACCCTGATAATTGCAACCGTAGCGAACGTCGGAATGTGGGCCGTAATTGTCGTAATGCCGGCAATCGAAACAGAATTTGGTGCAGGACGCGCCGAGGCGTCCATGCCCTACACTCTGGCGATGATCGGCTTTGCCCTGGGAAATATGTGGCTGGGGCGGCTTGTAGACCGGATGGGAGTTACCAAAGCCCTGATCGGGGCTGCAGTGTTAAGCGCCATCAGTTATCTACTAGCAACACTCGCGCCAAACATGATTTTGCTTGCAGCAGCACATCTCCTGCTGGGTCTCGGTACGTCGGTCGGCTTTGGCCCACTAATTGCCGATATATCACACTGGTTCATGCGTCGGCGCGGGATTGCAGTGGCTCTCGTCGCAAGTGGGAATTACCTGTCCGGCGCAATCTGGCCGACTTTGCTGTCGGGAATTCTGGCGCGCGACGGTTGGCAACTGGTTTATTTGACGCTGGCGGCGATGACACTGATTGTTGTAATCCCACTGTCTCTGCTTCTGCGTCGCCAGGTCCCGATCGAGGCCCACCAAACCGCTGCTGTAAACGCACAGACAAATGCGCGCAGTGTCGGGATATCACCTCGGGCGCTGCAATATATCCTAGGACTCGCAGGGATAGGTTGCTGTGTCGCCATGTCTATGCCGCAAGTCCATATCGTCGCGTACTGCGTGGGTCTGGGATATGGTCCGGCCGTGGGCGCCGAGATGCTTTCGCTGATGCTGTTGGGTGGTGTGGTCAGCCGGGTCGTGTCGGGGTTAGTCGCAGACCAACTGGGCGGAGTATATACACTGCTGATTGGCTCAACCCTCCAATGTATAGCGCTTTTTCTTTTCTTGCCCTACGATGGGATGGTGTCGCTGTATATTATCAGCCTCCTTTTTGGGCTGGCTCAGGGAGGTATTGTGCCAAGTTACGCATTGGTTGTACGCGAATACATGCCACCACAGGAAGCCGGCGCCCGGGTCGGTTTTGTTATGATGATGACAATCATGGGCATGGCACTGGGCGGGTGGATGTCCGGATGGATTTACGACTTAACCGGAAATTACCAATTGGCCTTTATTAACGGAATTCTGTGGAATGGCCTGAACATTGCTATACTTCTGTTCTTGCTCGGCCGCTCACGGCCCAAAAAGCAAGAGGTTTTGGCTTGAAACACCTGACACGGCGGTCCGTTATCGCGGGCATAGCAACGTTACCGTTGGCACGTTCCGCGCAAGCAGCGCTGGTCCCGTATACGTTATCAACACAAAGCACTTCAGTTGGTTTCACCTTTAACCTGTCGGGGGTTGCCCAAAGCGGTACGATGCCGATTAAGGCAGCAAATATTGAAATTGATACGTCGCGTCTGCAAAACAGCCGTGTCAGCGTGACACTTAATGTAGCAGCTGCGCGCACCCGATTGCCGTTTGCCCGTGGGCCTATGCTAGGTCAAAGCGTTCTAGATGCAGAGGCCTACCCTACGATCACTTTCAATTCGACCGATATTCAGCTGAGTCCTTCGGGGCACATTTCCAACGGCGCTCAGATCACCGGAGAATTAACCGTCCGAGGAGTGACAAAGCCTGTAACTTTACTGGCGGACCTTTATCGCCGGCCAGGAAGCAAAGTGGACGATCTGAACTCCCTTTCGATCCGTCTGGCCGGCGCACTGGATCGTCATGCTTTTGGTGCTTCGGGATATCCAGAACTGGTCGCTGACGAGGTCGGGCTTAACATTCGCGCAGAGGTAATCCGTACGCTCTAAAGCCCGAAGGACGAAAAACGACGCGACAAAGTCGAATTGTTACGCGCAATGTCGAAAGATGCCGTCATTCTGCACCTGTTATGCGCACGATCATTTCCTTTGCTGCCCTTTTTCTTTCCGTCATTCTGCTGCAGCTCTCAACTGGCGGCGTAGGTCCTTTGGACGCCATTTCTGGCCTGACTCTCGAATTCAGCACTGAACAGATCGGTTTATTGGGGTCAGCGCATTTTCTTGGCTTCTTTATCGGTTGCTGGTGGGCCCCAAGGTTGATGGGCAACATCGGTCATTCCCGCGCTTTCGCCGTTTGTACCGCGCTTGGTGCGATGGGACTGATTGGCCATACCCTGACCGACAACGCCTATGTCTGGGCGTTGTTGCGCGTTGCCTCGGGTACCTGTGTCGCAGGGGCTTACACCGTAATTGAGGCTTGGCTAAACGCAAAGGTTACCAACGAAACCCGTGGGCGTGCCATGGGAACCTATCGGATCGTTGATATGGGCGCCTCATTGGGCGCGCAGCTGATTATTGCAGTGCTGCCGCCCGCCTCTTACGTATCCTATAACTTACTGGCGATCTTGTGTTGCGCTTCTCTGCTTCCGCTTACGCTTACCAAAGCCAGCCAGCCGAAAACGCCCGATGCTCCGCGCCTGCGACCAAAACTTGCTTGGCGCAGTTCACCATTGGCCGTTGCTGGTGTGATAGTGGCGGCGCTTAGTTCCGCCTCGTTCAGAATGGTCGGCCCCGTTTATGGACAAGAGGTCGGTTTAGACGTCGATCAAATCGCGTTTTTCTTGGCTTCGTTCGTTTTAGGCGGGGCATTGGCGCAATATCCAGTGGGTTGGTTGGCCGACAAATACGATCGCCGATGGGTATTGATTTGGCTTTCAGCTGCTGCAGTTCTCAGCAGCTTTGTTACGATGGCCGCGAGTGGCACTGGCACTGTGGGAGTGATGTTGACCGCCGGGTTCTTCGGGCTGACGACATTTCCGATCTTCTCAGTCTCCTCTGCCCATGCCAATGACTTTGCCACGACTGAGGAACGGGTGGAACTTTCTGCTGCTTTGATGTTCTGGTTTGCACTAGGGGCAATTGCATCGCCCTATGTTTCATCCACTTTGATCCAGAGTTTCGGCCCCGGCGCACTGTTCGCGTTTGTGGCCCTGGGGCACTTAGGCTTAATTGTTTTTGGCCTTGCCCGCATGCGTTCTCGCCCTACACCGGAAGAACGTACCAATTATGTCTACGCCCCGAGAACATCGTTCACAATCGGGCGCCTGCTAAAGCGTGCCCGAGAGGAATAGTTCCGGGTCAAGAACATCCTAGCCTGACTGTGTTTGCGGGCCGGACATTAGACCAAAGAACCGCTTGTCAAAGTTGGAACCAGAACAATCAAGCAGAATTTGACAGAGACATCTTTTCATTCGTCGACCGCAAACACTGACGGCGACACAGGGATCAATTCATCCAGAATTGAACCGGCCTCATAGCCCAGAAGGTCGACCTCCATCCGAGCCGGGTCACCAAATGCCCAGGCACCCACAAGCCTTTGCATCTTTGCATAACCCGCATACTTTGCCATTGCGTCAGTCCCGTGGGCGCTTTCTGCGAACAACACCTGCCCGGCAGTCACCTTTTCAGGCATCACCCTCTGCAAGTACAAGAGTACAACATTGACGTTTTTAACGTTAGATCCACCGTGGTGTACCACGTACATTTTATTCCAATCGTCTTCGTCCATTTCCGAACGCGCATCTGATACTGCTTTGTGTAATGCCTCAAGCTCGGCCCGAGCTGCATCGCGCATGTTGGCCGACCATTCTGGCCTCATGTCGTTAATAACTTTAATAACCGCCTCGCGGGTCAGCTTTTGCTCGGACAATGCTTGGTCGACAAATGCCTTAGCCGTTTCCAGCATTTTTTTCTGACGAACCATAGCGGACTCGGAAATTTTGAGGCCGTCAATCAATGGAAGAAGCTTTTCTATTTCTTCAGAAATGGTTGAGAACTCGTTCTTCCAGAGCTCACTGGCCGCATCCCCCTGTGGCCACGGCGTGACGGCGCCGATAATGCCCAGCAAAATATGCGACGTGGACTTGAAGACTAGGTAATGCGGGGCGTCTCTGGAATATGTTGCTTGCCCGCCGTCGTCTGAAAGAACCGTAACGTCACGCGCAATGATCATAACAGGACGCGTAGTAGCTGTTAGTGCATCTTGCCCCCGACGAAAAATCGAAAGCATGGCGTGATCGAAGTCTTCGATTGCATTTATCGCATCGCTTTGATCGGCTTTCGCGTAAGGTGTTAAATTAACGAAAGCTGCACAAAACATGGCAAAGATAGTCAGACCGTGCCTGAACCATGGTGTAAGCATTCACCCCTCCCAATTTGAGCCGTAGAATTATGATACATTATTGGCTCATTTGCGCGAACAGAGTGATACGGCGGTGAAACTGGGGCGTTAAGCAGCCGCAGCTGAACGCATCGACTGGCAAGATTCACCTGTTACAGAGACCTAAGGTCAATCCAAAAGGTTTTTTAACGTTGGATACGCTTTTCCAGATTATTTATAGTCGTTTGGTTGCGAAACCGGGCTTTTGCTGGACGGTGACATAAGGTAGACGGGCGCGCAGACAGATACGTGGAAACGCAAAAATGGCCCGGATACTCATCACCTCGGCGATCCCTTACATAAATGGGATCAAGCACCTCGGAAATCTCATCGGATCGCAACTTCCGGCCGATTTGTACGCGCGGTATCAGCGCGGCCGCGGGAATGAGGTCATGTTTCTTTGCGCCACCGATGAACACGGGACCCCTGCAGAACTAGCTGCGGCAAAGGCAGGCAAGCCGGTCGCCGAATATTGCGCCGAGATGTATGGAATACAAGCAGACATCGCCAATCGTTTTGGACTTAGTTTTGATCATTTTGGTCGATCTTCGAGTGAACAGAACAAACATCTTACGCAACATTTCGCAGGAAAGCTGGACGAATCTGGTTTAATCCGCGAAGTCAGCGAGAAACAAATCTATTCTAATGCGGATGGCAGGTTTCTTCCCGACCGCTATATCGAAGGTACCTGCCCCAATTGTGGTTACGACCGAGCGCGCGGTGACCAGTGTGAGAATTGTACGAAACAGTTGGACCCCACCGATCTAATCGAGCCACGCTCGGCCATTTCGGGCTCAACGGATTTAGAGGTGCGTGAAACTAAACACCTCTATTTACGTCAATCCGCGATGAAGGATCAGTTGGATGAATGGATTGACAGTAAGACAGACTGGCCGATCCTGACCACATCTATCGCGAAAAAATGGCTTCATGACGGCGACGGGCTGCAAGACCGAGGGATAACTCGCGATCTGGATTGGGGTGTACCGGTCAAGAAAGGCGATCAAGACTGGCCTGGCATGGAAGGAAAAGTCTTCTACGTGTGGTTTGACGCACCTATCGAATACATCGCCTGCGCAAAAGAATGGGCCGACGCAAATGGCAGAACAGACGCAGATTGGCAGCGTTGGTGGCGTACTGACAAAGGGGCCGACGATGTACGCTATGTTCAGTTTATGGGTAAGGACAACGTCCCGTTTCACACCCTGAGCTTCCCCGCGACTATTTTGGGATCAGGCGAGCCATGGAAGATGGTCGATCACCTAAAGTCGTTTAACTATCTCAATTATGACGGAGGCCAGTTTTCTACTTCGCAGGGACGCGGCGTATTCATGGACCAAGCTCTTGAGATTTTGCCGGCCGATTATTGGCGTTGGTGGCTACTAAGTCACGCACCGGAAAGCAGTGACAGCGAATTCACATGGGAAAACTTCCAGCAATCGGTGAACAAAGATTTGGCAGACGTTCTGGGCAACTTTGTAAGCCGTATCACCAAATTCTGCCGCTCGAAATTCGGGGAAACCGTTCCCGAAGGTGGCGACTTTGGTGAAAGGGAACAAACGCTAATTTCAGAACTCACGCGCCGCATTCGCGCCTATGAGGGCCATATGGAAGCGATGGAGGTTCGTAAATCGGCACAGGAACTGCGCGCCATATGGGTCGCTGGAAATGAATACCTGCAAGCGGCCGCACCTTGGTCAACCTTTAAGGAAGACCGGGAACTTGCCGCTACGCAAGTTCGTCTGGGTTTGAACTTGATCCGTCTTTACGCAGTCCTGAGTGCACCATTTATCCCGGAAACTTCCGCCCGAATGCTCAGCGCAATGAACACGCTGGATACAAGCTGGCCCGACGATGTGGCGGTCGCTTTGACGTCCCTACCCGCTGGGCATGAATTTTCTGTACCTGACGTTTTATTCGCCAAAATTACGGATGAGCAACGCGAAGATTGGCAAACTCGGTTCGCCGGGACACGCGACTAAAATTTCGCATTTCAAAAGGCAACCGGTGTCCTTGACGTATTTGGAGCGCCATCAGAGGTTGCTTATGTTTAAAATCGGGGGAAGGACAACAGGGCACTTGGCTAAGTTGTCCAACCGATAGGAAAATTAATGATCTTTTATCCATGACTTCTCATTCAAGAAGCTTGAGATATGAAAACAAAACGGCCATCCTGACCAAAAATTAAAACGACTCGTCCGGACAAGTTCGATGTCTGGAACGAATTCTTTGGTCTGAATGGGGCGCGTGCCATGTCTTTTGCTTTTATCAATACGAATTTCTTTGGAAGAGAGTCGGCTCGCGGGATCGGAACGAAAATCGCCTTGATCTTCTGCCTCAGCACTGCACACGCAGCGCTCGCCCAAGATCAAGAAAACGCGCCGCCGCCAAAAGTTTCGATCGCCGCCGCCTATACCGAAGAGATCACCGATGAAGCAGTGTTCATCGGCCGGGCCGAGGCAATTGATAAGGTCGACATAGTGGCGCGTGTCAACGGGTTCCTCGATAGTCAGGCTGTAGAAGACGGAGCTTTGGTCAAAAAGGACGACCTGCTGTTTACAATCGAGCCTGACCTTTATGAGGCCACATTGGAAGCTCGCAAGGCCGATCTGGACAGAGCCGAAGCCAACCTTGAGCTCGCGAAAGTCGATCTGGCGCGTAAGGAAGAACTGTACAAGCGGGATGCAACACCCGAGTCCGAGCGCGACATAGCTCGCGCCAATGAGCTCGTCGCCGAGGCCGAAGTCAAAGCGGCAAATGCTGCCATTCAACAGGCGCAACTTGACCTAAGTTATACTCAGATACACGCCCCTTTTGACGGGCGTATCGGACGCGTAACAACCAGTGTTGGCGACGTCGTTGGCCCAACCAATCCACCATTGGTGAACTTGGTCCGAGAAGCGCCGATCTATGTAAATTTTTCTTTAAATGAGAAGCAGTTCACTACGGTTCTGGAGCAGGTAGGGGAGAACCCGGCCTCCTTAGCAGAAAGTAATAAGAGCCCGAATGTGCACGTCACGCTTCCAAATGGGACAGAACTGGACGAAACCGGGGAAATCGTTTTTGTGGACAACCGAATTGACCCGTTGACCGGTGCCATCACTGTACGGGCCGAGTTTGATAATGCTGATCGTCTGATAGTCGACGGGGCTTTCCTTAGCGTCCATATCGAAGCGCTGGAACCGACACTTCAAGTCCTCATCCCGCAGGCCGCCCTGCAGCGTGATCAACGGGGTGAATTTGTTCTGGTGGTTAACGACAAACAAATGGTTGAACAAAGGTATATCACCACCGGTGATGTGGTTGGGTCGGCGATAATCGTTTCGGAGGGGCTGCGAGAAGGGGAAAGCGTGATTGTCGAGGGCCTCCAAAGGGTGCGACCAGGCGTGGCCGTCGACGCGGTTGTTGCCACTGAACAACCGGGAGAATAACTGATGTTCTCAGCCCTGTTCATCAGCCGGCCAAAGCTGGCGCTTGTAATCTCGCTCGTTCTCACCATCATGGGTGGGATTGGCTATCTGGTGTTGCCAGTGGCCCAATTCCCGGACATCACGCCGCCAGTTGTTAGTGTCTCGACAACTTACACCGGGGCTAACGCGGAAACCGTTGAAAATACCGTGGCCGCGCCAATCGAGGCCCAGGTAAACGGTGTGGACGATATGATTTACATGACGTCGACCTCATCAGACAACGGCAATTATTCGTTAAATATCACCTTCGAGGTGGGCACCGATCCTGACATCGCCTCAGTAAACGTGCAAAACCGCGTGGCACAGGCAATGTCTTCGCTGCCAACTGAGGTCACATCTTCGGGTGTGGTGACACAAAAAGCATCCACAAATATGCTGTTGCTTGTCACTCTGACGTCGCCCAACGGCACGTACGACAGTGTATTTCTTTCGAACTATGCCTCGATAAACCTGAAAGATGCCCTTGCGCGCATTCAAGGCGTCGGTAAGGCGGACGTTTTGACCAATCTGGAATATGCCATGCGTATCTGGATGGACCCGGACAAAATGGCTGCGCTTGCGATTACGCCTGGGGACGTCATCAACGCCATTCGGGAACAGAATATCGAGGTTTCAGCAGGCTCGATTGGTGCGCCTCCAGTTCCTGAGGGGCAAACTTTTCAGTATACGATTAAAACCAAAGGTCGCCTGACTTCGGCCGCAGAGTTTGGTGAGATCGTCATTCGAACCGGTGATGCCGGTTCGATTGTGCGAGTTCGTGATATCGCAAGAGTAGAACTGGGAGCCGAATATTATCAGGCGTCAGGATACTTCGACAGCGTCCCTGCAACTGTACTTGGCATTTATCAGGCCCCAGGCGCAAACGCATTGGCAGTATCGGACAGAGTCGAAGCTGAACTTGAACGCTTATCCCGCGCCTTCCCTACCGATGTGGAATATCAGGTTCCGTTCAATACCACTGACTTTGTGGAACAATCGCTGAACGATGTGGTTTCAACTTTGATCCTCACATTTATCCTCGTGATCTCGGTTGTCTTTGTCTTCTTGGGCAGTTGGCGAGCGACAATTATTCCAGCAGTTGCCATTCCCGTATCATTGATCGGCACATTCGCTTTCTTGCTTGCTTTCGGCATGTCGCTGAACACGATTTCTCTTTTCGCACTGGTACTGGCGATTGGTATCGTCGTTGATGATGCGATCGTTGTGGTCGAAAACGTTGAACGCATTATCGCCGAAGAAGGGCTGGCACCTGCCGAGGCTACGCGCAAAGCTATGGGCCAGATCACTGGACCTGTTATAGCGACCACGTTGGTTTTGCTTGCGGTCTTTGTACCAGTCACTTTCATGCCGGGTATTTCTGGTCGATTATATTCTCAGTTTGCCGTTACAATCTCGACCGCGGTTGTTATCTCGTCGATCAACGCGCTGACACTTTCGCCTGCACTTTGTGGCTTGGTGTTGCAGGCTCGTTCCGGACCACCAAAGGGTCTTCTGGCCGTTTTCGAAGGTTTCATAGGTGGATTGCGTAACGGCTATGTCGCAATCGTTCGAAAATTGCTTATCGTACCTATCATATCGTTGGGCATCATCGCGGCGTTTGCGTTTGGCGGCGTGACTATTATGTCAAACACTTCCAGTGGCTTCCTGCCTTTAGAGGACAACGGATATTTGTTCGTGGATATCCAGCTACCGGATGCCGCCACATTGGAACGAACCGAAGCGGTTTCTGAACGGGTGGATGCACAGATACAACAGATCCCCGGAGTTGCGAGTACTGTTCTGATCAACGGTTTCTCGCTTCTAAATGGGACGATCACAAACGGATCCGCTATTTTTGTTAACCTCGATAATTGGGACGACCGGCAAGAGGACGATCTGAGCGCCGATGCAATTCTGGGAAAGGTCCTAACAATCGCAAACGGGGAGTCGGCGGCCTCGATTGTGGCCTTCAACCCTCCGCCTATTCAAGGTCTCGGAATGTCTGCTGGTGTTGAAATGGAGGTGCAGCAAACCGGAGGAGGAAGTCCGCAAGATCTAGCCTCTGCCGTTGGGTCTTTCGTCTACTCGGCCAATCAAAGGCCTGAAATCGGTCAGGCCTACACAACTTTCCGGGCAAATGTCCCTCAATTATTTGTCGATCTGGATCGAGAAAAAGCGAAAACACTGCAAGTTTCCGTGGCCGAGATTTTCCAGACCATGCAGGCGCAGTTGGGGTCGTACTATGTCAACGACTTCAACCTATTTGGTCGGGTTTATCGTGTAATGATCCAAGCCGAAGGGTCATATCGCGATAATGTCGAGGATATCTCAAACCTGTACGTGCGATCGACGAAGGGCGAAATGGTGCCACTTGGAACATTAATTGACGTCGAAAATGTCTTGGGGCCCGTTCTGCTGAAACGGCATAACCTTTTCCGATCCGCCACAGTTACTGCGGTTCCGGCCGAAGGGTTGTCTACAGGCGATGCTATTAACGTGATGACAGAGGAATCGGCAACCGCCCTCCCGCCCGGATATTCGTTTGAATGGACTGGAACGGCGCAGCAGCAGCTTGCTTCTGGCGGCCTTGTGATCATTATTCTGGGACTTGCTGTTCTGTTTGGATACCTCTTTCTGGTTGGACAGTACGAAAGCTGGACCATGCCGGTTTCGATCCTGCTATCTGTGATCGTTGCACTGTTTGGGGCCGTTTCAGCCGTGGCCATCGTTGGTAGCGACATCAACCTCTACACACAGATCGGGATGATAATGCTTGTTGGCTTGGCCTCTAAGAACGGCATTTTGATCGTAGAATTCGCGATGGAGCAACGCGCGAATGGACTGTCGATCAAAGACGCGGCAGCTGAGGCCGCTCATCAACGATTCCGAGCCGTGATGATGACAGCCTTGTCATTCCTTCTTGGCGTTGTGCCGCTGCTTGCCGCCAGCGGTGCTGGCGCTGCCAGCCAAAAGGCAATTGGAGTTGCGGTATTCGGCGGAATGCTGGCTGCAACTTTATTTGGCGTCATCTTGGTGCCTGTGCTCTACGCCGTGATGCAGGGCTTGCGCGAATGGATCAAAGGCTCCAAAGGTGGCTCCGACAAGGAAGCCAGCGACGCTTTGACAGACGCATAGGGCTATAAATTCTTGGCGCCCCGTCCAGATGACGGGACGCTCGCCCATTTTTGGGCAATTGCTATTCGCAATGCTAATAAACGCACCAACCCAAAGGTTCAAAAGCATTTTCCGCCAGTCAGTTCCGTTGCGACTTGTCAGGTATTGATCCAACTGACACTATCCATGTTATTCAGAACTGGCACACGGAAGGGGAGAACCGGGCCATGATCGCTCTTTTGTTTGCGTTATTTGTCGCCACGATGGGCCTTAATTATTATGGCCGCACACAAGCAGGCACGACGCTTTTCCTGATAACGCTGGCGATGAGTATTTATTGGTTAAAGTATCACGCCACTAGTCAGCTATCCATTCAACTTTAGGGGCCGAGGATGACCATGACACCTGAACTGTCCCGCACACTAAACGCCGTGGGAATGCTGGCTGTATGCTTGGTACTGGCGCTGGCTTACGGCTACCAAATTGCGCTTTATGAACTCCCCTGCCCGCTATGCTTGCTACAGCGCGTTGGCTTTGTAGCCGTTGGCGTCGGGCTTGGATTGAACCTGCTATATGGCTCTCGGCCACAACACTATGCAATCATGCTGCTTGCAGCGCTTTTTGGTGGCAGCGTAGCAATTCGCCAGATTCTTCTGCACATCGTGCCAGGTACCGGGCACTATGGCTCACCAGTTCTGGGTCTGCATTACTACACTTGGGCGGCGATTTGTTTTTTTCTGATCCTTGTTGGAACAGCTGTCATGTTGATGTTCGAACGCCAGTATGCGTCCGAACCAAACACGGAACGATTTGGCGGAAACAAACTCGCACGTTTTGCATTTTTCACAATGTTGGGTTTGGCGGTGCTGAACGCCGCGTCAACCCTGATTGAATGCGGCCCAACTGTTTGCGCGGACCCGCCAACCAGCTACAAATTGATTGACGAATTGGACAGCAACAACTGAGGATAGAACAACTTCCCAACAGGAGGCGCGAGCATGGGATTATTGGGGCAGCCGCTTGGCTACTATGACTACCTGACGTTTGTGGCGCTGATACTGCTGTTGGCGGCGGTTATGGCACTGTTTCTTTTCCTAATGGGGCTGCCTGGTCGAATTGCTATAAAACGCAACCATCCGCACGCCGAGGCCGTCAAAATCATGGGTTGGATGGGGTTTTTAGCAGTTGTCCCATGGGTGCACGCCTTTATGTGGGCATTTCATGATGGTGTAACCGTCGACATTCGCCGAGGTCCGGACGAAGAAAAGGACGCGATCCGCAAAGATATTGAACGTATGGGTGGCACCGTAAAAGAAGAGTACCAACGCAAGTCCGGCGAAACCGAAAAGGGCTGAGGTTATAGAAAGAAACACACAATGCTTGTCGCCCTTGGCATAACCCTTTTTTATATCATTTTCGTCTGGTTCATCTTCTTCAAGATGCAGTGGCTGAAATTCAACATCACTTGGGGCATCGTTTCGTTCTGGGTTGGTGCCCACTTGTTGTTGATTTTTCTGGTTGCGCTACGGTTTTTCCAACCCTTTTCAGCCGACAGTCATGTCGTTCGTTCGACAATACAAATTGTTCCAAAACTGACCCAACCCACGATCTTGACCGAGGTTCTGGTCGAGCCCAACACTCAAGTCACCAAGGGAGATCCGCTCTTTCGCTTCGACGACACTGTGTTTTCGTTGGCCGTCGACAACGCCAAAGCGCAATTGGTCGCCGCAGAGCAAAACGCAAAAATTCTTGAACAGGATGTGATTTCTTCAACCGAAGCGGTTGAGCGTGCCAACGCGCAACTGGCGTATGCGCAAACGCAACAAGCTCGGTATGAGAACCTTGTACCGGCTGGAGGAGCTCGACAAGACGAACTGGATCGATGGAATGAACAGGTCACCGAGGATCAAGCGGCCGTAAAACAAGCGGAAGCAAACTTGCAAAAAGCTAACCTCGCGCTGGAATCTCAGATAGACGGCGTTAACACGGGTATATTGCAAGCGCAGGCGCAATTGTCAGAAGCTGAGTATTTCCTTGAAAACACTACGATTTACGCACCCGAAAACGGCATGATCGTTTCGCAGCAGGCCCGCCCCGGCTTGGTCGTGGGCGACGTCAGGCTTGGCGCAATCGCCAGTTTTGTAACCGAGGACGAGCCATACATTCTTGCTACATTTCGCCAGCAGAACCTGAAATTTGTCGAGCCAGGCCAACCCGTCGAAGTAGCGCTGGATCTATACCCCGGAGAAATTTTACCTGGCAAAGTCGAGGCGATTTGGTGGGCTACCCGCCAAGGTCAGTACCTTCCATCGGGCCGCCTTCCGGGTTTTGAAGTGCCGAAACTGCCAGGTCGGATAGCGGTACAAATCACGGTTGATGTGCCCGAAGGCCACACATTTCCAGCGGGCGGCCATGCCGCCGTAGCAATTTATACCGGTCAGGGGAAAAGCTTTGAATTTCTGAGACGCATTAACATCCGTCTCTATTCTTTTGCAAACTTTATCAGACCACTGGATATTTGAGGATGCGCTCCATGAAACTCCATTGGCTGATGGGCCCTGCAATATGCGTAGCTTCTCTTGTTGCCTGCGCCCCGGTTGGGCCAGATTTCGTGCGACCAAACTCTCCGGTTTTAAAACAATGGATCGAAGTAAACAGCCCAAACGCAAATGCCAGTGGTTTAACATCACGCAGCGCGCCGGTCGTCAAATGGTGGGAGACATTTAACGACCCGACCCTGAACAAACTGATTGCGCAGGCTTATTCACAGAACCTGAGCCTTCAGGTCGCCGGAGCCAGAGTTTTGCAGGCCCGCGCCCAGTTGGGCATAGCATTTGGCGAGCTGTATCCGCAGTCGCAAGCCATAGGTGGCTCGTTACAGCAGCGTCGGATCAGCGAAAACTTAGGACCGATCTCGGACATTCGACGCATTATCCCGTTGGACACCGAATTCTCAACTTCACAAGTTGGTTTTGACGCACAGTGGGAGTTGGACGTTTGGGGCGCGCAAAGGCGCGGTGTTCAGGCGGCAAGATCCAACTTGGCCCTACAAGTTGCAAACTATGACGATGCTCTTGTAACGCTGACTGGCGACGTCGCCGCGATTTATATTAATATTCGTTCATTACAAGAGGCACAGCAGGTCGCGCGCGAGAATATCAAACTGCAACAAGAAGCGTTGGACCTTACCGAGTTGCGCTTTAATAACGGAGTTACAACCGAACTTGATGTTCAGGAATCCACTGCGCTGTTAAACAACACTCAAGCTTTGGTGCCAGAGTTGGAAAGCGATCTTCAACAAGCAAAAAACACTCTGGCGGTTCTTCTGGGCACGACCCCGTCAAACATGTCGGGCATGTTGGGCGGTTCCGGTCGTATTCCGACTGCACGATCTAACGTAGCGGTTGGTGTTCCTGCTGAATTGTTAAGACGGCGCCCGGACGTCAGGGCCGCTGAGCTGGCTGCGGCGACACAATCCGCGGAAGTGGGAATTGCCATGGCAGATCTTTATCCCCAGTTTATCTTGTCTGGCGCTGTAGGATTGCAGGCTTCAGGCGGGCGGGACCTGTTCAGCTCTGGCAGTGGAACAGGGTTGGCCAACGCGGGCGTGGTCTGGAACGTGCTGAATTATGGCCGGATCAAGAATAACGTTCGCGCGCAGGATGCAGCATACCAAGCGTTGATAGCCAATTATCAAAACACCGTTTTAACCGCGTATTCCGAAGTCGAAAGCGCGATGGTCGCGTATAGCGAGGCTCGTAAACAAGTCGCTTTTTATCAGCGCAGCGTCGAGGCCTCACGTCGGGCTGCGGAAATTGCCGTGGATCAGTACCGCGACGGCATCGCCAGTTACTCGCGAATATTGAACACCCAAACCGCGCTATTAAGGTCACAGGCGAATTTAATCGAAGCCCGCCAACAGGTGTCGACCAATTTAGTTTCAATTTACAAGGGGTTAGGAGGCGGCTGGCAAATCAGGCAAAATCAGGAGTTCTTACCTGAAACTGTTCTTGCAGAAATGGCGTATCGCACGGATTGGGGAGATCTTCTGGAAAATACACCAACCCGCGCGAGCCTGAATTAACAACTATTTTGTCAAACCTCTAAGCCCACCCGAGATCAATATGTTGACCTCGTACAGAATGCGAGGCGCGGCCAGTCCGCCGGGGCTGGCCAAATAGTTGGGGCTCCATTCCGGGTCAAATTTCTGCTTAAAGGCTCGCAGTCCTTCGAAGTGATAGAATTGCTCACCATGATCGTAAACAAACCCGCCGATCCGGTTCCAGATCGACGCTAGCTGCCGATTTTCGATCCCCGAAAACGGAGCCGCCCCAAGTGAAAACCAGTGGAACCCATGCTCTGCTCCCCAGACCATCATTTCGGCAAAAAGAGCGTCCATGACAAAACTTGGGCTGTCTGGCTCGTAACGCATTAAATCCAGGGAAAGTTCGGATTTGTGACCACCCTGAAAGAGGTTGGCAAAAGCCAAGATTTGGTTGGTTTCCCGATCTCTTAATACCGCAAAATCAAAGTAAGATAAGTAATCATTATCGAACCCTCCCAGCGCAAATCCCTTCTCTTCTCCTGCTTTATGCTCAAGCCAGTGATCGGAAATTTTGCGCAGTTCCGGCAGAATTGGCGCCATCCGTTCTTTAGGAATTATTTCAAATACATAGCCTTCGCGTTCCGCCCTGTTCTTCGCCTGCCGAAAGCGTTTGCGAGACTTGCCGTCCAAAGAAAAATCTTTAAGCGGGACGCGGGCGACTTCTCCTATCTTTAAGATTGAAAGCCCGAGGTCCAGAAAGGTTGGAAGATACTTGGTCGATACACTATAAAACGCGCATAGTTTACCCTCTCGATCAGCGCGCTCACGCAGTTGCCAGATTAGTTGAACACCTGCCGTCTCGTCTCCGACAGGTTCGCCTTTTGTGATCAAGGCATTGCCAGTATCGGCATATGCTAAAAACGCGGTCTCGTCCGAGGATATCAAAAACTGTTTGTCTCCGGTCAGGGAAATCTGAGCTTCGGTATCTTCGCATTCCAATGCAAGCCGCTCTACAACCTCAGGAATTTCCGTGCGCGCGGGTGTTGGAATTTCTCGCCCGAAAAGAGAATTTATGGCGACCACACCAAGGATCACGGCCACCGCAAGGCTGGATCTCAGGAACCGAGACGCATCCCCGTTCCAAGCAAAGTCCCACCAAAGCGCATTTTCGTATTCAACGTGAGAGTAAGCAAAAAGCCCAATCCAGAAGATCACCGCCAACAGGGCGACAACGCTGACAAGCCAAGGGATGTTCAGGCGAAAGATGGACGCTCCACTGACTCGATAGAACGCGCCTCGAAACATTGCAAGCAGACCAATCGTGGCCAGCATCGACAACGCCTCATGCGTGTCCAAACCCTTGGCAAGCGACGCAAAAAAACCAGCGACCATTAGCAGCATGGCAACCACCCACGCGCGATACAGCTTGCGGAACAGACCACGTGACACCAACAGCAGCAGCAAACCTATTGCACTGCCTGCCAAATGTGACGCTTCTACGAAGGACAACGGCAAAACTTCACGTAAAATTCCAAGGTTTTGTGAACTGGATGGCAACGCTCCGGACACGAGCATGATAGCGCCTGCAACAGCCGCGACACCGGCAGCGACCATTGGAACAATCGGGCGGATAACACGGTAAATCCAAGTCGCCGCTCCGCCGATGCGATGCCGTTGAGTCAGAGCGGATGCGATAGCTATGGACAACGTCGCAATAGCGAAAGGAAGAAAAGTATAGACAACCCGATACAACAACAGAGCTGCAATGACGTCCGATCGACCCGACGCGCCAAGGCCCGCGATCAAGGTTGCCTCAAACACACCTAAACCACCCGGAGCGTGACTGAGAATACCGATTGCGATTGCAGCAACGAAAATCGTGAAAAAATAGGGATAGCCTACACCGAGATCATCGGGCATCAGTACATAGAGCGTCATTGACGCGCCAAAGATATCACCCAAAGCAGCAAGCGTGAGCAGGCCGGCCAGTTTGCCGCCGGGCAAGTTAAACCCGAGCCCAGCAAAACCGAACCTTCGCCCACCACGTGAAAGCCAGACGAACAAAACAGCGAGGCCAGTCAGCAATATTAGGCCTATCACGGTTTCCACCGTCTCACTAATGGGCAGGACCTTGGAAATACCGTCAGGATGCAGCGTCAGCAAAAGCCCCATTATCAGGACCAAGCCCATCCAAAACGCGATCCAAGAAGTTGCAATGACACCGGCTACTCGGCTCAGATCCAAGCCTAAAGACGCATAAATTCTGTATCGGATTGCCGTACCAGTTATGTATGAAAACCCAACACAGTTCGATACTGCATAACCGGTTGCGCCAGCCATTCCTGCCACAGGTAGAGGAACCTTTCCGTCCGCAACGCTCTGCACGGCGAAGACATCGTAAAGGGACAATGAAAGAAAACTAAACGCGGTCCAACAGAAAGCAAAAAAAAGTGTTTGCCACCGTGTATTTGCAACGTCCGCGGTAACTTCGGACCATTTCACGTGTGCCGAAAGTTCGTGCAAAACAGCCAGCGCAATTAGAGTTACAAGCAAAGGTACAGCAACCCGGAAAAGAGGCTTTTCAAGCAGGCCGGATGCTTTGTTCACCCAATCCGTCGATTGCGACTCGTCGGGTGCTGCTTGAGTGGTCATCGCAATAGTCCCGCCTTTGTCCCGTCCAACTGCCAGACGGTAACGACCCGCCGACAAGGTAAGTTTTGCACAAATCTCAAGGCCGTCAAAGCGTTACCATTGGTTCATCAAGATCGGCCCTTACGAGTCGACAAAAGCAGATTTGTTTCTGACCGAGTGATCCCTTCCATCCGGCGAATTTGAAACAAAACTCCATCCAGTTCAGCCAGCGTATCCGTTCCGATCTCGGCGATTAGATCCCAGCTGCCGTTAGTAGAATGCACTGCCCGCACCTGTTGCATTGCAGCTATACGTGACATTATTCTCTCTGTCCCGCGACCTTCGATCCCCAACATCATCAGACCTCGTACCGGGCTTTCCGCAACATTCTTGCGTGTCACCACTGTAAATCCTACGATTTCCCCAGACTGCTTGAGCCGATGTAGACGACTGCGCACAGTTGTGCGCGTTACCCCAAGCGTTTCGGCAAGTTCCGACAAGGACGCGCGGGCATCTCGATGTAGCGCATTTAGCAGTTTATTGTCCAAATCGTCCAAGATTGACTTCCATATCGGTTCATCCATCTTCTTTTTGAGCACTTTGTTGTCTTCTCGCAACCCACATTGCGTCGATAAAAGAACACATGGACAAAAAATCGCTGATCTTAGTTGGTGCGCCGATGGATTCCGGAAAACGGCGTCAAGGATGTCGCATGGGTCCAGATGCATATCGTGTGGCCGGGCTAGGGCAAGCCTTACGTGATCTTGGGCATGAGGTGGATGACGTAGGCGATACCGTACCGGACCCAGTCGAGATACCTTCCCACGAACATTTATACGCCTTGCCAGAATGTGTTGGTTGGACTCAAGCTTTGGGTCGAGCGGCACAAAATTCTGCCGTCCGGGGAATGCCAATTTTTATGGGTGGAGACCACGCTCTGTCTATGGGAACCGTCTCGGGGATGGCAGCGTACGCCAGCAAGATTGGGCGACCCTTGTTTGTGTTGTGGCTTGATGCGCACAGTGATTTCCACACCCCCGACAGCACCAGCAGCGGCAATCTGCACGGCACACCCGTAGCTTATTTCACGGGGCAGTCAGGTTTTGAAGCCTTCCCTGCCCCTGCCGTACCTGTCCCCACTGACCGTGTTGGTATGATCGGACTTCGATCCGTCGATCTGGAAGAACGAACCATTCTGGAACAGGCGCGCGCAATGCTGGCGGATATGCGCACAATAGATGAGCATGGGATAAAAGCCCCCTTGATCGCCTTTCTTGACAAAGTTCGTACGGCAAATGGCATCTTGCACGTTTCACTGGACGTTGACTTTTTAGACCCTGCCATAGCGCCAGCCGTCGGGACCACCGTACCCGGAGGCGCAACGGAACGCGAAGCGCATCTGGTCATGGAGCTACTACACGAAAGCGGTCTGGTGTGTTCGCTGGACCTTGTCGAGTTGAACCCGTTTCTCGATGAACGCGGTCGTACCGCAAAACTGATGGTCGACTTGGCAGCCTCACTTATGGGTCGCCGGATCTTTGATCGCCCGACCCGGAGTTTCTGATGCACTCGCTTCAATCACCGTCCGCAGTTGTTATGATCCGACCTCATGCATTTGCTTCCAATCCTGAAACCAGCCACGACAACGCGTTTCAAACTCTGGCGCAAACATCATCACAGGCAACTTCCTCTACTGCCTTGCAGGAACATGACGAGGCTGTGTACCAGTTGAGAGCTGCTGGCATCACTGTTCACGTTTTCGATGATCATGGAAATCTTGATACGCCAGACAGTGTTTTTCCCAACAATTGGTTCTCAACACATCCTGGCGGCCATGTGGCTATCTATCCAATGTTCGCGCCATCTCGCCGACGTGAACGGCGCGATGACGTAATCAAGCTGCTCAAACAAGAATACCGCGTTCAGGATGTGATTGATTACTCTGGTTTGGAACAGGACAACCTTGCGTTAGAAGGTACTGGCGCAATGGTTTTGGACCATGTCGGTCGCATTGCTTACACAGTTAAATCCAACCGTGCGGACCCTGTTTTGCTAGAAAGGTTTTGCACGCATTTCAACTATGAACCCATTGCTTTCCAAGCCAAGGACTCAGCCGGGCGCGACGTTTACCATACCAATGTTTTGATGGGCATCGGCACTAAATACGCGCTGATTTGTCTAGATATGATCCCGGACCAAGAACGACGGGCCACCGTTCGGGCAAGGCTTGAGGAATCTGGTCGCAAAATCGTCGAACTTTCGCACGCGCAAATCGCAGAATTTGCAGGCAATGCCATCGAACTTAATGGGAAAAATGGTTTGGTTCTTGCCTTGTCCAGCAGAGCCTTGTTGTCACTTACGCCCGAGCAGCTCTCGATCATTGAAAACAGCGCAAGACCGCTTCCGTTGTCCGTGCCAACAATCGAAACCGCCGGCGGTTCCGTTCGCTGCATGATCGCAGGCATCCACCTTTCCCGCCGATAGGAGTCAAATATGCAACCTTCCGATAAGGCTCTTGTCCCCTTTGTCTCCGTAGACAACATGATGCGGTTGGTACACCACATCGGTGTCGAAAAAATGATCATCGAGCTTGCCGCCGTGATTGAAGCGGATTTCAAACGCTGGGAAAGCTTTGACAAAACGCCCCGGATTCCCGCCCATTCGCCCCATGGCGTGATCGAACTTATGCCGACTTCCGATGGCGAAGCATATGGTTTCAAATACGTCAACGGCCATCCCAAAAACACATCCGAGGGCTTACAAACCGTAACAGCCTTTGGCCTACTGGCTGACGTTTACACTGGTTATCCTACTCTGCTGACAGAGATGACAATTTTGACCGCATTACGAACGGCAGCCACCTCTGCGCTAGTTGGCAGCTACCTGGCTCCTACAAATGCAAAAACCATGGCCATGATCGGCAATGGCGCCCAATCCGAATTTCAATGTCTAGCATTCAAGGCAATGTGCGGCATAGACACGGTGCGCCTTTATGACATTGATCCGAATGCGACCGTGAAATGTGCTGCAAACTTAAGCGGCAAGGGTCTCTCAGTGATATCGTGCAAGACACCCGAGGATGCTATTGAAGGTGCGCAGATCATCACCACCTGCACAGCGGATAAGAAATACGCCACAATTCTAACAGACAACATGGTTGGCCCAGGGGTTCATATCAACGCTATCGGTGGAGACTGCCCAGGCAAGACCGAACTGCACAAAGACATTCTTCTACGGTCGGACATTTTTGTGGAGTACCCAGAGCAGACCCGCATCGAAGGTGAGATTCAGGCATTGGATGACGACTATCCGGTAACCGAGATGTGGCAAGTCATGGCAGGACAGTCGAAAGGCCGCACAGATGACCGCCAAATTACCCTGTTCGACAGCGTCGGATTCGCGATCGAAGATTTCTCGGCCCTGCGCTACGTCAAACAGGCAATAGACGGAACGGAGTTCTTTGAACCTTTGGACATGCTGGCCGACCCCGACGATCCTCGCGATTTGTTTGGCATGGTAATGCGAGCTGTCTGATCTAGCAGAAACCGCTACTTTGTTATCTCGTCAAACGCTGTGCCTCCTGCGCGAGGCTCTTACAGACCAAGAATTTGGTCCAATCCAATCTGGCGACTTTTTTGATAGACGCCTGACTTCGTGTGCTTTCTCTAACTAGCCTGCGAGCGACGGGAGATAGAGCACGATGCCAGGGAAAGCGACGAGCAACGCTATTGTAACGGCATCCGCAATAAAGAAAGGCGTCACGCCTTTAAAAACGTCCTGAACGCTAAGGTCGGGACGAACGCCAGCCACAACAAAACAGTTGAGACCTATCGGCGGCGTGATCAAGCAGAACTCGGCCATTTTCACAACCAGTATACCAAACCAGATCGCACACATCGGTCCTGACATGCCAAAAGTGCTGTCTGCGGCACTTACCGCTTCACCTCCATTTAGGGCCATAACTGCGGGGTAAACAACGGGCAGTGTAAGCAGCAGCATCCCGATTGCATCCATGAACATGCCCAACACTGCATAAGCCAACAGTATGCATATCAGAATCAGCATCGGCGACATCTCTAACGACGTGATCCAATCCGAGAATGCGCCCGGCAGATCAGCGAAGCCTAGAAACCGGACGTAGATGAGCACGCCCCAAATTATGGCGAAAATCATAGCCGTTAACTTTGCGGTCTCAAGAAGGGCAGATTTGAACTCTTGCCACCGCATACCGTGGATCAAAGCGAAACAGAACACGATGAAGGCACCGATCGCTCCGCCTTCGGTTGGAGTGCCCCACGCATCTTCGCCAAACGGGTTGTATACGAAACAAATTATGATCAGGATCACGGCGACGATTGGCAGTGCTCCGGGCAACGCCGCAAGACGTTGTTTCCAGGTAAATCCGGTCACAGGAGGACCCACGGTTTTGAAAATCACAGCTATGCCCACGATCAACAAGCCGTAGATTACCGCCGAGAATGCACCTGGTATAAAGCCGGCGAGCAACAATTTTCCCACGTCCTGCTCGACAATAATGGCATAGATCACAAGTATCGCAGAGGGTGGAATAAGCGAAGCCAGCGTCCCACCTGCTGCGACAACGCCTGCGGCGAAACGTTTGTTGTAGCCGACAGATAACATCTCGGGGATAGCTATACGCGCAAATACTGCGGACGTGGCGACAGATGCCCCTGAAACAGCCGCAAATCCTGCGGTGGCAAATACAGTAGATACGGCTAGTCCGCCCGGGACCCAGGCGACCCAACGTTTCGCCGCCTCAAACAACGCGCGAGTAAGTCCGGCGTAATAAGCGAGGTAACCGATAAGGATAAATGTCGGGATCAAGCTGAGCGTGTGAGAAGCGACCTTGGAATGTGGTACTTGCCCCGCCGTTTTCACAGCCACGGTCAGAGCCTTGCCAAAACGTTCTGGATCATAGCCGAACTTTGCCCAAAAAATCCAGATTAGTCCGACAAGCCCCGCCAGAGCCGCAGCAAAAGCCACACGCATCCCCGTGACCACCAGGACCAACAGACCACCCGTGACCCAAAGCCCGATATCTATCGTGTCCATTAGCTACGAGCGCCTTTCAAACTGTTCAGCTTCGGCAGCTGCCTGAGCTGCTATGTCCTGAATCAAGGGCACTGCAACTGGATGCTCCAGACCCAGAACCAACGCCTTCCCATACCCCCAGATTTGTAAGATCAGACGCAGGCAAAGCACTGAAAAAGCTATCGGAGCCAGAAGCTTGGCGGGCCAGAGTGGAATGCCGATGTCGATTGAGCTATCGCGGCTCCAAAACGGTGCACTGAAATCAAAGGACCGTTCAAAATGCGACCAGCTGCCCCAAACGAGGGCAAGCATAAGAAGCAGGATCAGAACAACCGAGATAGTCTCAAACAGCCACAGAGAACGCCCGTGCAATCGTGAGATCACGATATCCATACGAATATGCCCGCCGTCGCGTTGCACAAATGAAATGCCGAGGAATGCTATCAACGGCATAGCCTGTTCGATCCAGTCAACATAGCCGGGCAGCGGCGCGTTCAGCGCATTTCGTCCACTGACCGACACAACTGCCAGCACCATAAGGCCAAACACAGCTATACCACTTAGCAGAGCCAGAAATCGTTCAAGCTTCAATAATTTTTTATCCAGACGGCTTATCAGGCTGCCGTCTTCTAACACCGTTGCCTGTCCCGCCATATAAGGTGATCCCTCAAGTCCAAGTGGCCGGGCGTTAAAAAACGCCCGGCCCTTACGGTCAGTTACCGCCGCGTTGCTGTTTCAAGGTCGCTTGAACAAGATCATACAGGTCTTGCGCCGGTAGTCCTTGTGCCGACATATCAGCAATCCATTGCTCGCGGATTGGATCGGCCGCCTTGGCGCGGAATTCTTCGATCACAGCGTCATCAATGGTTACTTTCGTAACGCCCTTCTCCTCTAGAACACTGTCCCATTTTTCAAGCAGGCCAGCGTAATTAGCCAAGTAATGATCAATTGCCTCATCTATAGAGCTATCAAGCGCTTCACGATGTTCAGCCGGCAACGCTTCATAAGCATCGATATTGACGACGACGGGACAGTTGACTGTGCCAGGGTTTAAGTTAGCGGTCCACCAATCAGCCTCGTTGATCGTGCCAAATGACAAATGCGCGTGCTGCGCAAAAGCAACTGTGTCGACTACACCAGACTCCATAGCGTTAAATGCCTCGGTCGCAGGTACAGAGGTCGGAACGCCGCCAACGGCTTCGAAAGCTTTCCCGAGCCCTCCTGTCGCGCGGACTCGCATGCCGTCAAACTCGGCAAGTTGATCCCTTGGGTCACCGGTACCAACTAGATTGTACTGTGGCATTGGCGAGGTCATTAAGATGCGAGCATTCCACTGGGCCATTTCGTCTTTGACTGCTGGGTGGTCATAAACCGCATGGCTGACCGCCACTTCTTCGTCCAGATTATTCACGCCCAGAAATGGCAACTCCAAAACAGTAATCGCGCGGTTCTTGTCTCGGTGGTAGCCTGCGCAGAACTGCGCCATTTCAAATGCACCAATTTCGATGCCATCCAGATTTTCACGCGGTTTGGAAAGCCCACCATAGCTTACGTTGATGGTGAAATCCCCGTTGGTTTTCTCGTTAACCAGTTCAGCTAATCTCTCCACATGCTCAGTAAAAGCACGCCGCTTGCCCCATACCGAAGCGTTCCATTCGGTGGCTGCGGCCTCTGTAACGAACGCCGTTGCTATGACGCCCACGGCAACACCGCTAAACATCCTGTTCATATTGGTCTCTCCCTTATGTGCGCCCCTTCTTCGGGACGCTTATATTCGAAGCTAGCGCTTAGTCTGGAGTCTGCCAACCCCCGCTCGTTTCAGCGTGTTTTCGACCTCATCACCGATCAAGAGTCAGTCAAGATTGGACGGCCGAGTCAACAGAACGCAAAATTCATGACATCTACCTCATTGTTTTTTATTGTTTTTTAGAATATTTCTATGATTTTTTTACAAAATTGACTTAAATCAAAAAACTTGTTTACAAACTAATCCAAGGATTACCGCAATTTATTTATTTATTTTCACAATCCCGTATTATTCGAGTAGGGGAGAAACGGCTCGACATTGCCTGATCGGCGGGCAAAATCGAACCGATATATTCCAAATCAGAGGGAGGAGCCTCAGAAATGAACACCGCTGCCCAGGCAGATGCCAAGACCTATCCGCCATCCGCAGAAACTATTGCGCGCGCGCATGTCAATGCCGAACAGTATGCAAATATGTACGCTGCATCCGTGAGTGACCCCGCGACTTTTTGGGGAGAACACGGCAAACGGATCGATTGGATCAAACCATATACTCAAGTCAAAGACGTCAACTATGACTTCGGGTCGGTAAAGATCAACTGGTATGCCGACGGCACATTGAACGTTTCGGCCAATTGCCTGGACCGCCACTTGGAAACCCGCGGTGATCAGACAGCGATAATTTGGGAGCCAGACGATCCCAATGACGCATCCCAGCACATAACCTACGCTGAGTTGCACCGCCGCACCTGCAGGATGGCTAACATCTTGGAATCGCTTGGTGTTCGCAAAGGTGATCGTGTTGTCATCTATCTTCCCATGATACCAGAAGCAGCATATGCAATGCTGGCTTGTGCCCGAATTGGCGCAATACATTCGATCGTTTTTGCCGGTTTTTCACCCGATGCACTGGCTGCTCGGGTCAACGGTTGCGACGCAAAAGTTGTCATAACTGCGGACGAAGCTCCTCGCGGGGGGCGCAAGACTCCTTTAAAATCGAATGCGGACGCTGCATTGCTGCACTGCAAGGACAGTGTGAAATGCCTTGTGGTCAAACGGACAGGCGGGCAGACGACTTGGATCGATGGCCGGGACTACGACTATAACGAAATGGCTCTGGAGGCTGACGACTATAGCGCTCCGGCTGAAATGAACGCCGAAGATCCGTTGTTCATTCTATATACGTCCGGTTCAACTGGTCAGCCAAAGGGTGTTGTGCACACCACAGGCGGATACTTGGTTTACGCATCCCTTACACACGAAATCACATTTGATTACCAGGAAGGTGATGTCTACTGGTGCACGGCAGACGTAGGTTGGGTTACTGGACACAGTTATATCGTCTATGGCCCACTGGCCAACGGCGCAACGACGTTGATGTTCGAAGGGGTCCCGACTTTTCCCGACGCGTCACGGTTCTGGCAAGTTTGTGAAAAACACAAGGTAAATCAATTCTATACGGCTCCAACCGCAATTCGAGCCCTGATGGGACAAGGGAACGAATTTGTCGAAAAGTGCGACCTGAGCGACCTCAAGGTTTTGGGCACCGTCGGTGAACCTATCAACCCTGAAGCCTGGAATTGGTACAATGAGGTCGTTGGTAAAGGGAACTGCCCGATCGTAGATACCTGGTGGCAGACCGAAACCGGCGGTCACCTGATGACCCCCCTGCCCGGTGCACACGCGATGAAGCCCGGCTCGGCCATGAAACCATTTTTTGGCATCGTGCCCGTCGTTCTGGACCCGCAATCCGGCGTCGAGATCAGCGGAAATGGCGTCGAAGGAGTGTTGTGCATTAAAGATAGCTGGCCCGGACAAATGCGCACCGTCTGGGGTGATCATGAGCGGTTCGAAAAAACCTACTTCTCGGACTACAAAGGTTACTACTTTACAGGAGATGGGTGCCGTCGGGACGAAGACGGTGATTACTGGATCACTGGCCGCGTTGATGACGTAATCAACGTCTCAGGCCACCGCATGGGCACGGCCGAGGTAGAAAGCGCGCTGGTTGCACATGCCGCCGTTGCCGAGGCTGCAGTCGTTGGCTACCCACATGAAATTAAAGGACAAGGCATCTATTGTTACGTCACTTTGATGAATGATCGAGAGCCAAGTGATGAGCTTCTGAAAGAACTTCGCACTTGGGTGCGAACCGAGATAGGTCCGATAGCCAGCCCGGACGTTATTCAATGGGCCCCAGGCCTTCCCAAGACCCGTTCAGGTAAGATCATGCGCCGCATCCTGCGGAAGATTGCCGAAAACGACTTTGGCTCGCTTGGCGACACTTCGACCCTCGCTGATCCGTCGGTTGTCGAGGACCTTATCGAAAACAGGGCAAGCAAGTGAGGGCGCGATGGAAGCTGCTGCGACCATAACACCGGCCGTTCTCATCCTTCTCGGCCCTCCGGGTGCCGGGAAGGGAACACAGGCGCGAATGCTCGAAGCCGAATTCGGGCTGGTGCAACTCAGCACCGGTGATCTGCTGCGTGCGGCTGTTGCTGCGGGAACTGAGGCTGGAAAAGCAGCGAAGGCCGTTATGGAGGCTGGCGAGCTTGTAAGCGACGAGATTGTTATCGCAATTCTGCGCGACCGCCTGGCAGAACCGGATTGCGCCAAGGGCGTCATTCTAGACGGTTTCCCTCGCACCACGATTCAAGCCCAAGCACTGGATCAGTTGCTGTCGGAAACCGGACAGAAAATTAGTGCAGCTATCAGTCTGGAAGTCGATGATGCCGAAATGGTTACGCGTATCTCGGGTCGCTACACCTGCAGTATGTGCGGAGAAGGCTACCACGACACATTCAAGGCCCCGGTCATCGAAGGTACGTGCGACAAATGCGGCCACGCAGAATTCACGCGCCGTGCCGATGACAATGCAGAGACCGTCGCGTCACGTCTTGCAGCGTATCACGAGCAGACGGCGCCGTTGATCAGTTATTACCAAGATCATGGCGTTCTGAAAGGCCTGAACGCCATGGGAAATATCGAAGAAATCGCCGGCAATCTCAAAGGGATAGTGAGCAACGCGATGAACTGAGGGAATAACGCCCGCCCTGAATGAGGGCCGAATTCCTAAACGAATACTTCAACGGGACCGCCTCGGCGGATCGGAGAAGTTATTCCTGATGCCGGTCAGCAACCGGCACAACGAAATGCGGCCCCGCGCGTAAGAGTTTGAGACGCGGGCCGCCCAAGGAGGAAGCGAAGGAGGAACCCGCAATGGCGGATCAATCAACAAACTCCGCGCAGAGTGCCGAAGCTGACAAGGGCTATTGGCAGGCAAATCTGCGTCTCATTTACATCAGCCTCGCAATATGGGCGCTGGTTTCGTTTGGATTCGGCATACTGCTGCGTCCGTTGCTGTCCGGCATTGCCGTGGGCGGCACCGATCTGGGCTTTTGGTTCGCCCAACAGGGTTCGATCCTGGTCTTTCTGGTGCTGATCTTCAACTACGCCTGGCGCATGAACAAACTCGACGCCGAACATGGCGTTGAAGAAGAATAAGGGAGCGTCGGGACAATGGATCAGTTTACCATCAACCTGCTGTTTGTCGGTGCGTCTTTTGCGCTGTACATCGGCATCGCGATCTGGGCCCGCGCGGGCTCCACATCGGAATTCTACGCCGCTGGCCGCGGTGTTCACCCAGTCACCAACGGTATGGCGACAGCGGCAGACTGGATGTCTGCGGCCTCTTTCATTTCGATGGCGGGCCTTATCGCCTTTACTGGCTACGACAACTCGACCTTCCTGATGGGTTGGACCGGTGGCTACGTACTGCTGGCTCTGCTGCTTGCGCCTTACCTGCGTAAGTTCGGCAAATACACCGTCTCGGAATTTATCGGCGACCGTTTCTACAGCCAGACCGCACGCGTCGTTGCCGTGATCTGTCTGATCGTTGCGTCGGTGACCTACGTGATCGGTCAAATGACCGGCGTTGGCGTGGCCTTTGGCCGCTTCCTTGAGGTTTCGAACACATCCGGTCTGCTGATCGGTGCCTGTGTCGTGTTTGCATACGCGGTGTTTGGCGGGATGAAGGGTGTGACCTACACCCAGGTTGCTCAGTACTGCGTGCTGATCACCGCCTACACAATCCCGGCAATCTTTATCTCTTTGCAGCTGACCGGCACGCCAATCCCAGCGCTGGGTCTGTTCGGTGACACCGCCAGTGGAGAGCCCCTGCTGACCAAACTGGATGCGATTGTGACCGAGTTGGGCTTTGCGGACTACACTGCCCACCACTCGAACACTTTGAACATGGTGCTGTTCACACTTTCGCTGATGATCGGTACGGCTGGTCTGCCGCACGTTATCATGCGCTTCTTTACCGTACCTCGCGTGTCGGACGCGCGCTGGTCGGCTGGATGGACGCTGGTTTTCATCGCTTTGCTGTACCTGACCGCCCCCGCGGTCGGCGCAATGGCGCGGCTAAACATCACCGATATGATGTGGCCCAACGGTGGAATCGATGGCGGCGCTGTTTCAGTAGAAGAGATTGACAATGATCCTCGCTATGACTGGATGGCCACATGGCAGAAAACCGGCTTGCTGGATTGGGAAGACAAAAATGGCGACGGCAAGATCCAGTACTATAATGACAAGAACGCCGACATGCAGGCTCTTGCAGAGGAAAAAGGCTGGGTCGGCAATGAGCTTACAAAGTTCAACCGCGACATCCTGGTTCTAGCCAACCCCGAAATCGCCAACCTGCCCGGTTGGGTGATTGGTCTTGTTGCTGCTGGTGGTCTGGCTGCCGCGTTGTCAACCGCGGCTGGACTGTTGCTCGCGATTTCGTCTGCCGTGTCTCATGACCTGATCAAAGGTGCTATCAATCCGCAGATCTCAGAAAAAGGCGAGCTTTTGTCAGCGCGGATCGCAATGGCTGTGGCTATCCTTGTCGCAACATATCTGGGTCTGAACCCACCCGGGTTTGCGGCGCAGACGGTTGCGTTGGCTTTCGGTCTGGCGGCAGCCTCGATATTCCCGGCACTTATGATGGGAATCTTCTCGACCCGCATTAACAACACAGGCGCGGTCTGTGGTATGCTGGCGGGTCTGGTCGTGACCTTGGTCTACATCTTCCTGCACAAAGGATGGCTGTTCATTCCGGGCACCAACTCTTTCACCGACGCAGACCCACTGCTTGGTCCAATCAAATCGACCTCGTTCGGTGCAATTGGTGCCATGGTGAACTTTGGGGTCGCGTATGTTGTGGCTGGTATGACCAAAGAGACTCCGCAAGAGATCAAGGATCTTGTCGAAAGCGTTCGCATTCCCCGTGGAGCAGGCGCTGCTCAGGATCATTGAGCGTGACGCGGCAGCGAGGTATCCTTGTCCTGCCGCGTCCATCGACTGACTGCTCCCGCCCGGCACCCACCCGGGCGGGACTTTTGTTTCTGACACACGGAGAAATCTGATGCCCCTGTCCCAAGACGAGATCACCCGATTTCTAAAGTCCGTTCACCCCTATGATGCCCTGCCTGACAGCGCACTAGAGGATGTAGCGAAGCAAATTGAAGTTTGGGAAACAGACGAGGATTTCTCGGTTTACGAGTTGGGCCACACCCTGCCCGGCTTGTTTCTAATTTACGAAGGACTGATTGAAATCACGGACGAAAACGGTTCGGTGGTATCGCATCTCGGTTTGCGGAATTCGTTCGGAGAGCGTGGACTTATCAAAAACGGCAAGGCAGCGACCAACGCCCGGGCACATTCGCCGTCAGTATTAATCGTTTTGCCATCTGACTTGGTGAGCGAGTTGATTGCCAATCATGATGTGGTTGCAAAGTTTTTCAATCGATCGCGCAGTCAGCGTAGCGGCCCACAAAGTCTGGCAACCAGTTCCATCGATGTGTTGATGGCACGCGATCCGGCCACGTGCCCACCAGATACGCCCGTGCAACAGGCCGCAAAGATTATGAGGGACAAACATATCTCTTCAATGTGCGTGACTGATAGCGGTGACTTACAAGGCATCGTGACACTACGTGATATCGCTGAAAAGTTCGTAGTCGACGCAATGGATCAAAACACTCCAGTATCCTCGATAATGACACCCGACCCAGTCACTTTGTCCCCATCTGATATCGGCTCTGATGTCCTGCACGTGATGATGGAACGCGGGATCGGCCACATCCCGATTTCTCAAGCTGGCCAACTTGTTGGCATTGTGACACAAACCGATTTAACGCATTATCAAGCCATCAATTCAGCCGAGTTGGTTCGGCGCATCGCGCACGCCGATACAGCCGAAGAAATGGCGAAGGTCACTGAAGAAATACCTCAATTGTTGGTTCAATTGGTGGCCGGTGGAAACAGGCACGAAGTCGTAACGCGCCTGATTACAGACATTGCTGATACCGCGACTCGCCGCTTGCTGGCATTGGCCGAAGTTGCATTGGGCCCACCACCCGTGCCGTACTTGTGGCTGGCTTGTGGCTCGCAAGGGCGGCAGGAGCAGACCGGCGTTTCAGATCAAGACAATTGCCTAATATTGGATGATGCCGCAAATGAATCCGACTTTCCTTATTTCACAGCGCTCGCAAAATCAGTCTCCGATGGGCTGGACACTTGCGGTTACTTCTTTTGCCCGGGAGACATGATGGCAACAAATCCACGCTGGTGTCAGACTCTTGGAGTGTGGAGGGAGTATTTCAGAGGCTGGATCAAGACACCGAACCCAGAGGCGCAAATGCTGGCCTCGGTCATGTTCGACCTACGCCCTATTGGAGGAGCCTTCGAGCTGTTTGCAAATCTTCAGGCTGAAACGCTTGAGGCGGCAAACAGTAATTCGATATTTGTGGCCCATCTGATCTCGAACTCGCTAAAACATACTCCACCTTTGGGTCTTTTACGTGGCTTTGCCACCGTTCGGTCAGGCGAACACAGAAACACTTTGGATTTAAAGCACAATGGTGTCGTTCCCGTGGTCGATCTTGCACGCGTATATTGCCTGCAAGGTCAATTGAAAGAAACCAATACCCGTGCACGGCTGAAGGCTGCTGAAACTGCTGGAGTGCTTAGTCATTCGGGTGCGCGGGATCTACTGGACGCCTATGATTTGATTGCTCAAACCAGACTGGAACATCAAGTCAGACTGGTAAAATCAGGTGAGGCGCCAAACAATTACCTGCCCCCATCGGATCTGTCGGACTTTGAGCGAAGTCATCTTCGAGACGCCTTTGTTGTGATAAAAACCATGCAATCCGCTGTCGGGCACGGAAAAGGGATGCTGGGCTGAGCCGTTCAAGGATCAGCCAATGCATTTGGGTCGCGCAGACCCGGAGAATGGAGAAATAGGATGTTTTTGGAACTGATTGGCACAATTTTTGCAGGCTTTGCGTTTGCGGGCGTGGTGATGGTTCTGAACAAGTTCACAGGCGGACGATTGCCTCGGTGGGCAGCTCCTGTCGCTGCCGGAGCGGGAATGATCGGAATGACGATCACCAGCGAGTACTCTTGGTATGACCGCACCCTCGAATCGTTGCCCGGCAGTCTGGCTGTCGTGCAGGAAGTTGAGAGCAAAGCATTTTATCGCCCATGGACTTATGTTGCGCCATTTGTTGACCGTTTTGCGGCAATCGATAAAGATTCTGTAAAGACCAATGAAAACGTTCCTGAACAGCGGCTTGTCGATCTCTATTTCTTCGGACGGTGGGCGCCTGTTTCGAAGATTCCCGTTGCAGTCGATTGCGCGCAAAACAGCCGTGCCAACCTGGTCGATGGAGCTGAGTTCGCAAGTGACGGGCGTTTACTGAATGCCGCTTGGATCGAAACCAGTGATAATGACCCGTTGATCGAGGCGACCTGCGGAGTTTGAATGTGCTGAACCGTCTTAGCCTCCGTTTAAGAATTTTTCTATTCTTTTGTCTGCTGGCCGTCGGAGGGTTGGTCGTAAGCTCACTGGCACTATGGATAAGCTATCAACGAGTTGACGATCCCGAATTGATTGATGCCTACATATTTGCGGAAATCCTAATCGCTTTTGGTTTTCTGGCTTTGATCGTCGGAGTCTGGCTTTTGTTCGACGACAATGTCGCCAAACCGATCGAACGATTGTCTGCACAACTGCGAGCCCGTGCTCACGCTGGCGTAAACACCGAGATGGATGTAAGGGCCACCCGTTATTTGGGTGATTTGGGTCCGGCCGCCGCAGGGCTGGCCGAACAATTTTCAGACACCGCAATAAACACAGCCGAGGCGGTTGCAGCAGAAACGGCGCACCTCGCTGCCGAGAAAAAACGCCTGACCGCGCTATTGAGCGAGATACCCGTAGCAATGCTGTTGGCGGGACCAAAGCACCAGATTGTTTTGTATGATGCACAGGCAGCAGAGGTTCTGGCGCAGATCGCCCACCCGCGACTGAACGCGTCCCTTTTTGATTATCTCGAAAGTACAGGTCTAACCGATGCCTACTCTGAGATGAGCAAGACCGGCATGGAAGTTGAATGCAGTCTTACCAGTGTCGACGGCACCCAAGCTTATTCGGCGCGCATGAAGCCGTTAGGAGACGCGCCGGGATATATGCTGATTTTTGATGATAGCACCCTGCGCATTCGACCAGACGAAGCCCGGCCACTTATCTATGACTTCGATCTTCTCGACACGTCGATAGACGAAGAGTTTGAGAACCGTCGCCTGACCGACTTGTGTTTTGTTGTATTCGATACCGAAACGACCGGGCTTCTTCCTCATAAAGACGAAATTGTACAAATCGGCGCAGTTCGCGTGGTTAAAGGAAAAATCGTAGCGGGAGAAAAACTGGATTCCCTGGTCGATCCGGGCATCCCAATTCCGGCTGCTTCAACCCGTGTACACAAGGTAAACGATGCCATGGTCGCAGGAGCGCCGGACATTGTTGATGTAGGTCGCACCTTTCACCAATTCGCACGTGACGCCGTTATTGTTGCCCACAACGCACCATTCGATATGGCATTTCTGCGACGCCACGCGGCTCGTATCGGCGTCAAATGGGATCACCCAGTGTTAGACACGGTGTTACTTTCAGCGGTTCTTTTCGGCGCGAGTGAAACGCATACACTGGATGCCGTGTGCGAGCGACTTGAGATCACAATTCCAAACGATTTACGCCATACTGCATTAGGCGACGCAGTGGCTACAGCCCAAGTTTTGGTAAAAATGCTGCCCATGCTAAGTGCGCGCGGCATGGTGACATTCGGGAAAGTTGTCGCAGAAACACGCAAACACGGGCGGTTGCTGGAAGACCTGAATTGACCGCAAAATTTGGATCGGATGCAGCTTGCCATAGACAATCTCTGCAGCGCATGGCACCTCAGACATACCTTTAAACGAGTGTGCGATGACCGAAACGACATTCACTCCCGGTCCAGACCAAAGCCTGAACTTCCGCGAAGCGCTGGGATGTTTTGGGACAGGTGTCACGGTGGTTACAACCAACACAGCTGGCGGGCCGGTTGCAATTACGGTCAATTCCTTTGCTTCGGTATCACTGGATCCGCCGCTGGTATTGTGGTGCCTTGCCAAAGACTCCAATCGCTACGACGCATTCAGCAATTGTCAGCACTATGCAATTCACGTGATGGCACAAGAACAGCACGATCAAGCATTGCTATTTGCCCGAAATGGTTTCGATTTTTCCCATACGAAATGGCAATGTGACGAAGCTGGCCGCCCTCGATTATCCGACTGCCTCGCCCGATTTGATTGCCGGTTGTCCGACATACACGATGCAGGCGATCACCTTATTCTGGTCGGGCACGTTGAAACAGTTATGCACCGCCCGGGACAAGGACTGATTTTCAAGCGCGGGCAATTTGGTGGATTCGCCGATCTGATCTGATCAATCGTCTAAAGAACCGTGTACAGCCAAAGCTTCAAGTTGGGTTTCTTGCGGCGTGATCACTCGAAAAGCCTCATGAACACCTGCACCCGTAAGTTCTCGCGCGACTGTAAGCAATGTGTTTGGCGCGTGGTCCTCGCACATTTCTGTCATATGATCTATCTCGGCCTGAGCAACCTCCATAGCCGTCTCAATCGAAGGGGCGCCGTAAAGTCGTACAAAGTGATCAGCCAAATTTTGTTTCATCTGTTCCAATTCAGCAGGTTCGATTTGTGTCACGGCCACAAAAGTAACTCGGCCAAATGTCTCCAAACCCAGCCAACCATTTGCAAAAGCCTGTCGTGCCTTGCCCTCTAAATCGCCCTCGCCCCAGTTCGAAAACTCGAAGCCGCCAGAAATACACCATTCTCCGGTACGCGCTGGCGAATGAAAAACGTTCATGTCACTTTCATCAAAGTGAATAGCGCGCGCCAACTTCATCATGCGTTCTCCAACAATTGAGTCAGGGGGCGCAGTTGCGTATCGGAGCCTTTCCGAATTAGCATCCCGAACCTCTCGTCCGTACCAAGGAACACGCCCTGTTCTCCAATTGGCTCTCCGACATCACGTATCAACCCCATCCACTCGCTGTGCAATGAAGCGTTACCTTCTTCCTGCCAACGATTGAGCCACGTCAGCATATGACGGGACCAACTTTCAACCAGCTGCTCAGGCGATACATCGGCACAACCCTCATCATAGAGCGCGGTAATATCAGGCGTTTCGCCTGGATCACCACTGGTCTGCAACAACGCCAGTTCCCAACCTATCACGATCCAATCAGGTATGGTATCCGGGTCCGAAGACGAGGCCGCGGCATGAAACGTGCCACATTTTGCGCCATTCACGAAAATCGGTCCATCCCAGCCCAGATGTACGGCAACTTCGGGCGGGGCCAAAGCGCCCAAGGCGTTCTGAAACCCTACTGCACACAACGGCAGCATGGCCATGGCATCTTGCAGCGGGACTTCGGGCGCGAAAACGATTGCCACGCGTAGCCTGTCCGCCTGAATGTTGTAAACAACCGTTCCCGCATCGCAGCCGAGCGCTGACATGGCCTGAGCACGCTCAAACGGGTTTTCCCCACCCGACACTGAATGGCCGGTCAATAATGGCGGAAAAACCGGCTGGCTCATGCGTTACCTTTGGCAATCAATTCACGGGCAATTTTACGGAAAGATTCTGCCTGCGGACTATCTGGTTTGCTGACCACGATCGGTGCGCCACCGTCTGCTGCAACGCGAATATCTAAATGTAACGGAATCTCACCAAGCAAAGGAACGCCCAGCGACACAGCCTCGGACGCAACGCCACCATGACCAAACACGTGTTCCTCGTGTCCACAGTTCGAACAAATATGCGTGGACATGTTTTCGATCATTCCAAGTATTGGTGTCTTTAGCTGCTGGAACATGTCGATACCCTTTCGAGCATCAATCAGTGCCACATCTTGCGGAGTTGACACGACGATCGCTCCGTCCACTTTAAACTTCTGGCTCAGTGTCAGTTGCACGTCGCCCGTTCCCGGTGGCAAGTCAACGATCAAAACGTCCAATGCGCCCCATTGCACCTGACCCATCATCTGTTGCAGTGCCCCCATCAGCATCGGACCCCGCCAAACGACTGCCTGCCCTTCGTTGGTCATCAGACCCATCGACATCATTGTAACCCCATGATTTCGAAGTGGCAGGATCGTTTTGCCATCAGGACTTGCCGGCCTTCCGGAAACTCCAAGCATTCTGGGCTGCGACGGACCATAAACATCTGCATCCAGCAAGCCGACCCGTCGACCTTCGGCCGCAAGTGCACATGCGAGGTTAGCAGAAACCGTGGACTTACCAACGCCGCCCTTTCCCGAGGCTATGGCGATAATCCGGTCCACACCAGGTACGGCTTGCGGTCCGGTTTGCGAGGGCTTGGGCTTGGGCTTGAGATCCGGTGGAGCCTTATCAGAATGTGCCGTCAACATAGCCGAAACCTTTGTCACGCCTTCAACCAACTGAGCCGCCTTTTCTGCCGCTGCGCGCACAGGCTCCATACGTTCGGCCTGTTTCGGATCGATCTCAAGCACAAAGCGCACTGTATCACCTTCGACATTCAAGGCACGCACAACTCCGGCGCTGACAATGTCCTGACCAGAAACTGGGTCCGTGATCTTTTTCAGGTTTGCAAGAACTGCGTCACGAACACTCATGCGTCATTACCTATATTTTGCCCTGTCTGATGGGCGCTGCGTTTCGCCAGTTTCTGGTCGCCGCTCATTGCACGTGTCTCCGTCCTAAGTTTGTTCATTTGACGCAATCGGTCCCGGGCCGTTAGGCTGAGCCATGCGCTTTGTCTTGTTGTGCCTGAGCTTGACGCTCTCTGCTACCCCCTCTTGGTCACAAGAGGCGATTGGCCTTGCCGCTCCGGATGAGATTTCAGACTCGGGTCTTTTGCAACATATTCTTCCACGCTTTTCTCTCAAGACCGGGATCAAGGTAGTAGCTGACGAAAATGGCAGAATGTCTATTTCCACAGCCCCCTCGGGCGACCCGGTGTTCCAGCGAGACGGCATTGTCTACCACCTGCAGATCGAAGATGATGCCAAGCATTCGCGATTTCGCGACTGGATTGTGTCGGATATCGGGAAACGTACAATCGAGAGCTTTGCGCCAGCACAAGGTGATCCGTTTAACGCAGACATTAAAGTTGAGATTAAACAAGCCGAGCAGGTGATAGACGGAGATGCCGCCCTTGGTCAAAAGCTCTCGCTTAGTTTGTGCGGCCGCTGTCACGTTATCGGCCCTCAAAACCGAATGAACGGCCTTGGTTCGACACCATCCTTTGCGGTACTTCGCTCCTTACCAGATTGGTCCGAACGTTTTGAAGCGTTTTTTGCTCTGAACCCGCATCCTTCGTTTACGCAGGTCAAAGACATTACCCCGCCTTTCGCAATAGATCGTCCACCCCCTATCCATCCAGTCGAAATGACAATTGAAGATCTCGAAGCAATCCTGGCATTTGTCTCAGTTATGCAAGCTGCAGATTTGGGCGCCCCGCTGGAACTTCAGTGATCCTTTCGTTTTGAAAAGTAGTCCTCGGTCGTCACTACGCGCGGCTTTGGCGCAGCCTGAAAAGGGTTGTCCTGGCTGTGAAACTGTGCATTCACTCGACAATCGTCACACATCTGGATCAAACGAGCCTGTTCCGAAGTGGCGAACATCGGGTGACTGCCTGAAAGTTTTTCCATAATCCTCTCAATAGCAGATTTCACGCCAAAGGCCGCTCCGCACTCTACGCAGGCGAATGGCTCTTCTTCGTTCAGCACTTGCTGGGACAAGGCAGCGTCTGAAAGGTCGAGTTGGGGCACCAGAGTGATGGCATCCTCAGGACAAATCGTGCTGCACATTCCGCATTGCAGACAGGCGTCTTGCTGGAAATTCAGCTGCGGCTTGTCCGGGTTGTCCATCAACGCACCTGAGGGACAAAGAGACACGCAACTTAAGCAAAGCGTACAGCTGTCCAAATTCACTGAAACTGCACCGTAGGGTGAGTTTTCAGGCAAAGGAAGCGGCTCGGTGGATTCAGGGTTCAGTGCTTGGGCCGCTAGTCGGGTAATTTGACGCCGGTTTCCGAGGGGCAGAACCGGGTTCGACAACGGTTTAGGCACGGCCTGTGTGTAAAGTAGGTCGGAAAAAGCATCTGGGTCAGTTTCGTCAATTAGCCCAAACGCTGTTTTTCCTGCAATCGCCTCAGCCAAAACTAATTCGCGGTCCAGAGCATCTCTTTCAGTTCTCGGCGCCAATAACACGTCAACTCGGGCAAATCCGTGGGCCAGACCTGCCAGCATTTCAGCATGACCAAAACCAGAGATAGCATTCAACTCCAATGGGATGACGTTAGCTGGCAGGCCTTGGCCAAAGCGAGCAGCAAGCCTGATCATGTGTGCCCCATGGGAATCATGCACCAAAAGTCTTGGGTTAGACCCGCCTGCGCTGCGATAGGTGCGCGCAAGAATATGCATCCGAGACAGTAATGCGGAAACAGGCGGGTCTTCGTACGTAATGGCAGTGGACGGGCAAAGCGCCGCACAAGCTCCACACCCGGCGCAAACCATAGGATCTATCGTTATGTGATCACCGGCCGGAGTAATCGCCCCGGTAGGGCAAGCATCAAGACAGTTTGTGCATCCAATCTGTTCCGCCCGCGAATGGGCGCACAATGACTCGTCCACTCGAACATATAAAGGTTTTTCAAATGTACCGACGAGCTGAGCGGCATCAAAAGCCAAGTTTGCAACGGCCACAGCATCTCGCGGATCGGCCCGCAAATACCCTTCGCGCTTTTCAGGGGCTGTCACGAAAGGTGTATCGCCTGCAACATCTATTAATATATCGCAGCGAGAAGTTGCTCCGTCGCGAGGTTCAGTCCAGCCGAACGCTCTTCGTCCTCCGGGTTCCAGTTGTTCAACTTGATCAAGACGCAAGATAAAGCCACCTAATGCGCCCGACACACTGCGCAAATTTGCTCGGACAACGTCATATGACCGGTCCATGGGTTCGGAACGGTCCGTCACCAAAACCGTCACAGCCAATGTTTGTGACAATCGTTCCGCCAAGCCGAAAGCGACTGAGCCGGGGCCAATTATACAACAAGTGCCCTCGCTTACGACGTCAACGCCCGGCGTAACTGGGATCGGCAAAGTCGCCTCGGCGGCCAACGCTGCCATCTTGGGCGTAGCATCCTGACCCTCAGCTGACCAACCTGCACGATCACGCAAGTCCACAAATCCAGGACGTTCCACACCGAGTTCGGCGGCCAGATCGACAAAAACCGCAGTTTCCTGTCCGCAGGCGATTACCAATTGATCGCCTTGCTCCATCGCTTCGGCAGCTGCTTCCAATTCGTGTGTGCACAACGCCGTGTGAACCCGAGAGCACACCAATTCGCATGACCGGGAAATCTGTTCCCTATCCATTTTTTGCGAACCAGCGCAATCGCACAACATCAGCTTGCCGGCCATAATCTCCCCCCGGGCTGCAATCTCTTGCTCAGCACATTAGACTTAATCAAGCGAGTGGCAACGCAAACACCGTCGAACACAGTGGAATTGTGCATTATTTTTCACACTCTCTTTCTCCTGTTTGCTTTCCGAGTTTAATATCGAATGCTTTCTTTGAAAAAACGACACTCAATACTCACTGTGGACTTGGCACGAGGCCAATTTATGTACCATAGTACATCAATGGGAAGGCAGGGGAGAGCCTTCTGGGGAGGACTAAGTGGCTGGGGCCGCAAGCCAGATTGAAATGCCCGTTGGCATTATTGTTCGAAAAACGCCAGGTGTGACCCGATGGGCTCGCTGGAATTGGCGCGCAGTCGCTGCTTTGCCCGGCGCTGGTCCGGCCAATTGGCAGGAGCTGCGACGCGAAGGTGAAGCCGTTGAATACCACGCAGCGACCCTTCCCTTGACCCTATGGGTAGATGAAACAGAAGCGTACATGGTGAACCTGTCAGACGGACAGCCATCTTTATACTTGGTTCTGCGAGATGAGCTTGTTGGAGATCATCCATTGAATGTCGTTCTAGTTACAGCTTCTCCGTTTGAGGGTCAGGACTATGCCGACACCGGCGAAGAAATTGTCGAAAAAATTCCCATGAGCGAAGGATTGATCGCTTGGGTTCGCGACTTCGCGCTGCAACATCACAAGGACGAGATCTTTGTGAAGCGTCGCCGCGACAAAAAACGCACCGACTTGGTAGAGGATGGACGGGGCGACGGACGTATCCGTCAAGACTCGGACGTTTATCGCGCTCCTCGGAGGCTACTGCAATGAGCGAGAACCGTGATTTCTGGTCCCGCCGGAAAGCTGCTGTTCAGGCCGAAGCAGAGGCAGAGACTGCAGCGGTCGAAGCGCAGGAACTTGCTGCGCGCCATTCCGAACTGGAAGAAAAGACTGACCAGGAAATTCTGGCTGAATTCAATTTGCCGGATCCCGATGCGTTGGAACCAGGTGACGACGTCTCAGGCTTCATGTCCAAAGCCGTTCCGGATCGACTGAGACAACGCGCGCTTCGAAGGTTATGGAGACTTAACCCTGTATTGGCCAATGTGGACGGATTGGTGGAGTACGGTGAGGATTACACCGACGCAGCATGCGTGATTGAAAACCTCCAGACCGCATATCAGGTCGGCAAGGGAATGCTGGCTCACATCGAGGCACTTGCAGTGTCCGAAGAGGAAGAAACAGACGAACCTGTCGAAGAGCTTAGCGACCAGCCCCCACCCAGCGAGCCAATTGACGAACCGCTCCAACCTCCCGTGCAGATGGTCGAACTTGGCGAAACAGAAAGTGACGCGGACCTACCCCCCTCCCCGCGCCGCATGATATTTGAATTTGAAGGATGACTGAATGACCGCCAACAACGCGCAAACAGTGGATATCTCGGCAGAGGATCGGCTACGCGCGGATTTTTATAACTTTCTGGGTCTTCTAATGGCTGGCCCGCCCGATCAATTACTGCTGGACCAAATGGCCGGGCTGAGCGGAGATGACACGGATTTGGGTCAGGCGATTCAAGCAATGGCGAGGGTGGCCAAGATTACCAAACCTGCGGCCGCCGAGCGGGAATTTAATGCCTTGTTCATAGGGCTGGGACGTGGAGAGTTGCTGCCCTACGCCAGCTTTTATCTGACTGGGTTCTTGAATGAAAAGCCGTTGGCGCAACTGCGCAACGACATGGCAGCGCGCGGGATAACAAGAGCAAAGAACGTTTTTGAACCCGAAGACAATATCGCCTCTTTAATGGAAATGATGGCCGGTATGATTGTCGGGCGATTTGGCACAGTGGCAACTTTGGACGAACAGCGGGCGTTCTGGAACAAGCATATCGGTCCCTGGGCGGCCCATTTCTTTTCTGATCTGGAGGCTGCTGAAAGCTCAGTACTCTATGGTTCGGTTGGAACAGCCGGACGGATTTTTATGGAAATCGAACGTGAAGCATTCCGAATGACGGCGGCCTAGTCCGCCATTCGCCGGTGCCCAAATGGGCATCAAACCGCAATTGGGACAGGAGGAGCCCATGAGCAAGACCAAGGAAGAAGGCGCAACGCGCCGCAACTTCCTCAAACTGGCCGGAACCGCAGCGCCTGCTGCAGTCGCCGCCGCCAGCCTGAGCGGGAAAGCCGAGGCATCAGAGTTGCCGACGGACGAAACCCGGATGCAGGATACAGCGCACACACGCGCATACATAGAAAGCACCCGGTTTTAGAATCGGACGCCTTCACACCCGACTGAAGGTTGCGATTGGCCCTGACGTCGGTTTCAGCAGTACCAAGCCAGCCATGGGTTACATGGCCAGCAAGGGAGGAAAGAAATGCTTAGGAAAAAGACCAACGGGGTTGCGAGACGCCCCCAGCGGACAAGTATCCTGTCCCAGATCGGCGAAAAAACCGTCGATCGCCGCGCGTTCCTGCGCGGGTCGGGCCTGACGATTGGCGGTCTTGCCGCGATCAGCGCCACGGGTGGAACCGTGACGCCAGCCAGTGCCCAAACAGCGGCCAACCAAGCCGTTGAAAATGTGAAATCCGTTTGCACTCATTGTTCAGTCGGATGCACGGTGATTGCCGAAGTGCAGAACGGCGTATGGATCGGCCAGGAGCCCGGTTGGGACAGCCCGTTCAATCTGGGCGCCCACTGTGCCAAAGGTGCAGCGGTACGTGAACACGCCCATGGCGAGCGCCGCCTGAAATATCCGATGAAAAAGGAAGGCGGCGAATGGAAGCGCATTAGCTGGGAAGAGGCGATCAACGAGATCGGCGACGGCATGATGAGCATCCGCGAAGAATCTGGCCCCGATAGTGTCTATTGGCTGGGTTCTGCGAAGCACAACAATGAACAGGCCTATCTGTTCCGCAAATTTGCTGCCTACTGGGGCACCAACAACGTGGACCATCAGGCCAGAATTTGCCACTCAACCACGGTTGCGGGTGTTGCGAATACATGGGGCTATGGCGCCATGACCAATTCGTATAACGACATCCATAACTCCCGTGCCATCTTTATCATTGGCGGCAACCCTGCCGAGGCGCACCCCGTCTCGCTGTTGCATGTTCTGCGCGCGAAAGAGCAGAATAACGCCCCGCTGATCGTCTGCGATCCGCGCTTTACGCGCACCGCGGCGCATGCGGATGAATATGTCCGTTTCCGTCCCGGAACAGACGTTGCGCTTATCTGGGGCATCCTGTGGCACATCTTCGATAACGGCTGGGAAGACAAAGAGTTCATCCGTACCCGTGTCTGGGGAATGGACCAGATCAAAGAAGAAGTCGCCAAGTGGAACCCGGACGAGGTCGAGCGTGTTACCGGCACACCCGGATCGCAGCTCAAGCGCGTTGCGCGCACTATGGCCAACAATCGTCCCGGTACCGTGATCTGGTGCATGGGAGGTACGCAGCACACCAACGGCAACAACAACACTCGTGCCTACTGCGTACTTCAGCTCGCCTTGGGCAACATGGGCACTGCTGGTGGTGGTACAAACATCTTCCGCGGCCATGACAATGTGCAAGGCGCGACAGACCTAGGCGTATTGTCCCACACCCTGCCCGGCTACTACGGCCTGTCCGCAGGTGCCTGGGGTCATTGGGCCCGGGTTTGGGGTGAAGAACCAGAGTGGCTGGCAAGTCAGTTCGCAACGATCAAAGATAAGGAAGGCAAGGACAAGTCGCTTCAGAATGAACGCGGCATCCCTGTCTCCCGATGGATCGACGGCGTTCTGGAAGATCCTGCAAACATGGACCAAGACAACAACGTCCGTGCAATGGTCCTGTGGGGCCACGCGCCCAACTCACAGACCCGCGGTCCGGAAATGAAGACGGCGATGGAGAAATTGGACATGCTGGTCGTGATCGACCCGTATCCCACAGTATCCGCCGTTATGCATGACCGCACTGACGGTGTTTATTTGTTGCCCGCTTGCACGCAGTTCGAAACCCGTGGCTCGGTCACGGCCTCGAACCGTTCCCTGCAGTGGCGTGACAAAGTGGTTGATCCGCTGTTCGAAAGTCTACCGGATGAGGTCATTATGGCCAAGTTCGCGAACAAGTTCGGCTGGGCGGATCGGTTCTTCCGCAATATCGAAATGGAAGACCCTGAAACCCCGAATGTTGAAAGCATTACACGTGAGTTCAACTCGGGCCTCTGGACTATCGGCTACACTGGTCAGTCTCCTGAGCGGATCAAAAGCCACATGGCCAATCAGCATACGTTCGACAGAACAACGCTGCAGGCAGTGGGCGGTCCAAACGATGGTGATTACTACGGTATGCCTTGGCCCTGCTGGGGTACAGCCGAGATGGGTCACCCGGGAACACCGAACCTTTACGACATGTCCAAACCGGTTGCCGAAGGTGGCCTGACTTTCCGTGCCCGTTTCGGCGTGGAACGCGATGGCGACAACCTGCTGGCCGAAGGGGTCTACAGTGTCGGATCGGAAATTCAGGATGGTTATCCAGAATTCACGATGCAGATGCTGATGGATCTTGGTTGGGACGGTGATCTGACGGACGAGGAACGCGCAGCAATCGACGCTGTGGCCGGTCCGAAAACCAACTGGAAGACTGACCTTTCGGGCGGTATCCAGAGGGTTGCGATCGAACACGGCTGTGCGCCCTTCGGGAACGCTAAAGCCCGCGCGGTCGTGTGGACCTTCCCGGATCCGATCCCACTGCATCGCGAACCGCTTTACACGAACCGGCGCGATCTGGTGGATGACTATCCGACCTACGAGGACCGTCAGGCTTATCGCCTACCTACCCTCTACGCTTCGATTCAAAAGAACGACTTTTCAAAGGATTACCCAATAATCCTGACGTCGGGTCGATTGGTCGAGTATGAGGGCGGCGGTGATGAGACACGGTCGAACCCTTGGCTGGCTGAGCTTCAGCAGGACATGTTCGTCGAGATCAACCCTCGCGATGCCAACAACCTTGGTATTCGTGACGGAGCACAGGTCTGGGTCGAAGGTCCTGAGGGCGGTAAAGTCAAAGTTATGGCGATGCTGACCAACAGGGTCGGTGCCGGCGTAGCCTTTATGCCATTCCACTTTGGCGGCCATTTCCAGGGCGAGGACCTTCGGGACAAATACCCCAAAGGCGCCGATCCCTATGTGCTGGGCGAAGCGACAAACACCGCTCAGACCTATGGCTATGATTCAGTGACCCAGATGCAAGAGACCAAAGCGACTCTCTGCAAAATCTGGGCAGCGTAAGGAGGACGATAATGGCTAGAGCAAAGTTTCTCTGCGACGCTGAACGCTGCATCGAGTGCAACGCCTGCGTAACCGCGTGTAAGAACGAACACGAGGTGCCGTGGGGCATTAACCGCCGCAGGGTGGTGACGATCAATGACGGTAACCCGGGTGAACGCTCGATATCGGTGGCCTGCATGCATTGCTCGGACGCTCCGTGTATGGCGGTTTGCCCAGTCGACTGCTTCTATCAAAACGAAGAAGGAGTCGTTCTGCACTCGAAGGACTTGTGCATTGGTTGCGGTTATTGCTTCTATGCGTGCCCGTTCGGCGCACCGCAATTCCCACAAGCGGGCAACTTCGGATCGCGCGGCAAGATGGACAAATGTACCTTCTGCGCCGGTGGACCCGAGGAAACGCACTCGACCGCAGAGTTCGCCAAATATGGTCGTAATCGGATTGCCGAAGGCAAGCTGCCTATCTGCGCCGAAATGTGTTCTACCAAAGCCCTGCTCGCCGGTGACGGCGACGTGGTGTCGGCAGTTTACCGCGAACGCGTTGTGGCGCGCGGATTCGGCTCGGGCGCCTGGGGTTGGGGTACCGCATACGACCAGAAAGACGGATAAGGTTCCGTCTTAATGTTGTCAGATGACCCGCCAAAGCGGGTCATCTGCTTGGAATTTTGACTGAGGTTCAGATGTTCCGTTTATTCATCGCACTGCTGCTGTCATTCGTTATGGTCAATACGGCCATGGCACAATCAGGCGAGGCCGAGGCCCCAGCAACAACTGACAGAACCGCCACTGGAGGCGCCACGACGCTTGAGGACATTCTGGCTCGGCAGCGTGGCGAGAAGATCGACAACAGTTATAGATCGGGAAACACAGGTCAAGGTAACGCAGAAGGCTTATTAGGGCAGCTGGGTACCCGAGGCGTGGCGTCAGACAGCGACGTTTTCCGCGCTTTACGTTACGGTTCGGCTGACGTCACAGTTTCGTCCAAGGGACCTGCAGCAAGCGTATTGATTCAGGATGGCGGAATGTGGTGGCTGAATTTCCGCACCGGTCCCCTGCGCGACTACGGCAACTACATAATAGGTGGGATGCTGATCGTGCTGTTACTGTTTTTCGTGCTACGGGGCCGCATTAAAATTGACGGCGAAAAAACAGGCCGGACGGTCACCAGGTTTAATGGCTTTGAACGTTTTGGGCACTGGCTATTCGCCGGATCTTTCCTCGTATTGGGTATTACCGGGTTGCTGACGCTGTACGGTCGTGATTTTCTAATTCCGCTTTTTGGCAAAGAAGGATTTGCCACAATAGCGCAGGGTTGCAAGTGGCTACACAACAATCTGGCTTGGGCATTTATGCTGGGTCTTGTGATCATTACAGTCAATTGGATTGCGCATAACATTCCCAATCGCGTTGATCTGAAATGGCTGGCTGCAGGCGGCGGATTGTTCACCAAAGGCAGCCATCCTCCCGCCAAGAAATTCAACGCCGGTCAAAAGATAATTTTCTGGCTGTGCATCTTGTTGGGTGTCTCTATCAGCCTGTCTGGTTTGTCCCTGCTCTTTCCGTTCGAGATGCCGTTGTTCGCCAAGACGTTTTCGATTGCGAATTCGACTGGTATCCCGCAACTCATGGGACTGGACTTGCCTGTTCAGATGTCGCCCCAGGAAGAGATGCAATACGCGCAAGTCTGGCACGTCATGGTCGCCTATGCGTTTATCGCAATCATCCTCGCCCACATTTATCTGGGTTCTGTCGGAATGGAGGGCGCATTTGACGCCATGGGAACGGGCGAGGTCGAAGAGCAATGGGCGCGTGAACATCACTCGCTGTGGCTGGAAGAAGTCCAGGAAAAGGAGGCTGGGAAAGCCACGGCCTCACCTGCTGAATAAATGAGAGTTTTAATCATTGCGCTGGCGCTCTTGCCTCTGCGTGCAGAGGCAGAGTTTTTTACGCTAAAAGGCCATGGTGGGCCCATAATGGGAATTGCTACCGCCCCGGATGGACGTATCGCCACTGCCAGTTTTGACAACTCCGTGGGGTTGTGGACTCAGCAGTCACCGGAATGGTTGGAAGGCCATGAGGCCGCAGTTAATTCTGTCATCTTCAACGGATCAACAATCTATTCTGCAGGAGACGACTTCACCTTGCGCCAATGGCCCGGCGGTGAGGTTATCGGCCAGCACAAGGGCAAAATTGTGGGCTTAGCGATCTCAAAAACCCATGTCGCAACAGCCAGTTGGGATGGAACGATCGGGTTGTGGCCTGTCGACGGTTCGACCCCTTCTGTGCTGGGGCCCACTGGAAGCGGTGTCAGTGACGTGGAATTTACGCCAGACGGATCACATCTGTATTCGGCCGGGGTTGATGGTTCACTGCGTCTATGGGACTTGACCACTGGGCAGGAAGTTGATCGCCTGATTGAACATGGATTTGGAATCAACAAACTAGTTCTTAATGCTCAGGATAATTGGATCGCTTATGGCGCAGTAGATGGGGTCACGCGCATCCTTGATCTGACGACGAGACAAGAACGTGACTATACGCTAGGCCGCCGCCCAATTCTTGCCCTTGCCCTTAGCCCTGACCGAACCAGATTGGCGGTCGGCGACGGCGAGGGATACATAATGCTGATCAATACAGTCAATTGGCGTATCGCTCAGGATTTTCGCGCAACTTTGCGTGGCCCGGTCTGGGCATTAGCCTTTTCTTCCGACGGCCAAAACATCCACGCAGGTGGGATTGACGAAGCTATGTACAGTTGGCCTGTCGCAACACTGTCAGAACAGGAACGGATGGCCACCGTTGAACCGAGCTTCTTGAAAAAGCCCGAGGAAATGGAAAACGGAGAGCGCCAATTCGCCCGCAAATGCTCGATATGCCATAGCCTTACAACTAACAGCCAAAGGCGCGCTGGTCCGACGCTGCATAAAATATTTGGGCGCAAGGCGGGAACTATTCCCGGATATTTGTACTCGGATACATTGCAAGACTCTGATATCATTTGGAATGATGAGACAATAAACGCTCTTTTCGACGAGGGCCCCGATCACTACATTCCTGGGTCCAAGATGCCGATGCAACGTATCACTGGCGAACAGGATCGCCTTGATCTGATCGAATTTTTGCGCGTCGCTACGGCGGACGAAAACTGAGCCGGAGGAGACCATGAAAGCTTTTCTAAGCGCCGTTGTTGTTATGGTTCTGATTACTATTGCTGCTCCTTACGCGCTGGATCAGATCGGGTTCAGCGCCGCCGACGCGGGGTCCGGGTCAGCCGTTCGACTTGACTGAATGTCACAATACCTGACCACACGTGAACTGGCCGATTTGTTGCGCATTGGCGAGCGTAAAGCCTATGATCTTGCGTCATCAGGCGAAGTGCCCTGTGTTCGGGCCATGGGAAAGCTATTATTTCCCAAGGATGAAATTGTCGTTTGGCTGAATTCATCTCGAACTGGGCCGCAGGTCGCTGAACCGCCCTTGCCACCAATCGTCGCAGGCAGCCACGATCCCCTGCTAGACTGGGCGTTACGCGAAAGCGGATCAGGCTTGGCCACCTATTATGACGGCTCGTTTGATGGGTTGCGCAGGCTAAGCGACCGAAGCGCGCAAGCCACTGTATTGCATATTCATGAAGATAACGGATTCAACGTGAAATCCCTTAAGGACACTGTTGGCGAAGCGCCCGTCGTTCTTTACGAAGTTGCACAGCGTCAACGTGGATTGTTGTCGGCGCCAGACATTTCCGACATTTCCGGATTTTCTGACTTGAAAGGCCGACGTGTTATTTTGCGTCAGGATAGCGCTGCCAGCCAACGATTGTTCGACGCCCAATTGGAAGAACATGGATTGACCAGAGCCGATCTAAATACCCTGCCTGATTGTGCCCGCACCGAAGAGGAACTGGCCATCGCACTGCGGGATGGCAAGGCAGAAGTCGGGTTCGGGCTGGGCGCACTGGCCGGATTTTTGGGGCTTAATTTTCATCCCACTCACAATGAACGATTAGATCTTGCCATATGGAGGCGCGCCTTTTTCGATCCCCCTATGCAGACTCTGATCGGTTTTTTGAACGGCCCACGTTTCATTCAGCGCGCCGATGAGCTGGGTAGTTATGACCTTTCAGGCCTTGGTCGCATCCACCACAACGGCGCCAGTGGCTAAATCAGAAATTTAATTTGCGTTTGGGAAAAATAGCTGTACGCCGTCCTGCGTGTATGAGCCTATCGCAGACTGTCCATCTGGCCCAGTCAACCATTCGATGAACCGTTGCCCTGCGGCTGATCGAACGCCAGGGTGTTTCTCCGGGTTCACCAAGATGACTCCGTATTGATTGAACAGTCGAGGATCCCCTTCGATCAAAACCTCAAGATTCCCTCGGTTTCCGAAAGTTTGCCAGGTTGCACGATCGGTCAACGTGTAAGCATTCATGCCGCTCGCCACGTTCAATGTCGCCCCCATGCCGGAACCAGTTTCCCGGTACCATGTTCCCGACACGTCGGTCAGATCAATCCCGATTGGTTGCCAAAGACGCAACTCTGCTTTGTGGGTTCCACTATCATCGCCACGTGAGGCAAAGGTAGACTCGGTCTCCGCGATCGCGGTCAATGCAGCAACGATATCATCGCCCCCTTTAACTGCCGCCGGATCAGATTTTGGGCCCACAAGAACAAAGTCGTTGTACATCACGTCAAAACGTTCCACGCCCCATCCGTCTGACACGAACTGTTCCTCTGCAGGTTTTGAATGCACCAATAAAACATCCCCGTCCCCATTGATTGCATTCCTGATCGCCTGCCCCGTTCCAACAGCGACCACACGAACATCGATGCCAGTTTCAGCCTCGAAACCCGGAAGAATATGGTCAAACAGCCCAGAATTCTGGGTAGATGTGGTGGATTGGACCACGATAAAAGGTTCTTCCGCTGCAACAGACAGTGCTGACAGGCCAAACAAAAGCACATTGGCCCGGATCAAATTTAGGATCATCGCCAATCTCCGTGAAATCCAACTTATGTGACGAGCCTGCCTGCCAAATAACGGCGCGAGGCCTCGCTTGCAGGAGAGTCTAATACCTGTTTCGCAGCGCCGTGTTCCACCACATAACCGCCCTGCATCATAACCACATCCGAAGCTAACCGCCGAGCCTGACCAATATCGTGCGTTACCATCACGATGCGCACCCCCTGGGACGAAGCACTAAGGATCATCCGTTCTATTGCTTGCGTCGCGCCTGGGTCCAATGAGCTGGTCGGTTCGTCGAGAAACAATGTCTTTGGGGAAAGAGCAAGTGCGCGCAATACAGCCAAACGCTGCGCCTCACCCCCAGAAAGATATTTGGCGGATTGCCGCGCTTTCTCGGACAGTCCGCCTTCAGCCAGCAGATCCGCGATTTTCTTCTTACGTTCGGCGCGCGCCAAACCCACTCGTTTGAGCGCAAAATCCAGGTTCCCTGCAACTGACCGCCTTAGGAGAACTGGTTGCTGGAACACCATTGCCTGTTGTGACTTGTGAACCGCATTCAAAGGGACGCCACCTTGTGTGACCCTCCCACAGTCTGGCGAAATAAGTCCGTGTAGACAACGCAACAGGAGGCTTTTTCCTGCGCCGTTCGGCCCTAAAATCAAAGTAGGACCCGGGCCATTCAGACTTAGTTGAGGCACATCCAAAAGGACCGAGCCTTTTCGGGTGATATGAACACCGCTTACTTTCAAACCGGCTGTTTCTTCAATCATGAGGTCACGCATGGCGCAGGCCTTCTTGTTCAGCCCGCAATGTCAGTGTGCTGACCATTGCGTTAACCGCGACTGCTATTCCTATCAAGATCGCCCCTAGCGCCAAAGCCAACGCCAGATTGCCTTTAGAGGTTTCAAGCGCGATGGTTGTTGTCATCACCCGGGTTACATGGTTGATATTTCCACCTACAATAATGACCGCACCGACTTCGGCGATCGCCCGACCGAAACCTGCTAACAAGGCCGTCACCAACGCCAATCGCGCATCCCACAACAGAACGGGCACCGATGCCAGCCGCGAAACGCCTAGCGACCGAAGCTGTTCGGCATATTCCTCGGCCAATATTTCAACTACTTGCCGGGTCAAAGCCGAGATGATTGGTGTAACCAACACGACCTGAGCGATAATCATCGCGGTTGGCGTATATAGCAGTTCGAAAACCCCAAGCGGCCCAGAACGAGACAGCATGAGATAGACTAGAAGGCCGACAACAACTGGAGGGAGCCCCATTAGTGCATTCATCAGAATAATCAGGACCCGACGCCCAGGAAATCTTGCCACAGCCAGCGCGGCACCCAGTGGCATTCCTATGACAGCCGAAATCAAGACCGCGAGAATTGAAACTTCCAGAGACAACAGAACAATTGACCAAAGCTCTGCATCTCCCCGAAAGATTAAAGCCAAAGCCGCACTGAATTCTGATGAAAATCCCTGCATTTTCTCCTCATAACGCAAAAATCAGGATGATCTGCGCTGAATTACAGTGAAATATGAAGCCGATCCGACGTCAAGTGCGGTTAGCCGACCGGTAACCACAAAAAAACGCGACCTCAAAGAGGCCGCGTTCGTTACTTTCACGTGCGTGGGGTTAATTTAGCGCTGCATCTGTAATCTGATGCGTCCAGGCGCCTTCTGGTTGTTTTGTAATGACCGGATCGGATCCACCCGCCAACAAAGTCGCAACTGTGCGATCAAAATCGGCCGGGTCCAACGCTCCATTCGAGCCTGCCGTCAGTTTGGCGATTTCGCCCATCATACGGTTTTGGTGCTCTTCAGTCTGTGCGCCGGTCGCATCATTTTCCAGCACAATTTCTGCGGCTTCAGCCGGGTTTTCCTCAGCGTATTTCCAGCCTTTCATCGAAGCGCGAACAAAGCGTTCCATTTTGTCGACAAATGCCGCATCGCCCAGGTTTTCTTCCAGCACATAAAGGCCGTCTTCCAACGTTGCTACGCCTTGATCTTCATACTTGAAGGTGACCAGTTCATCCGGGTTTACCCCCGCGTCGATGACTTGCCAGTACTCGTTGTACGTCATAGTGCTGATGCAATCTGCCTGACGCTGCAAAAGAGGGTCGACGTTGAAGCCTTGCTTCAGAACCTCAACCCCGCTTTCGCTTTTTCCGTCTGTGTCGATGCCAAGCTGGCTCATCCAACTCATGAACGGAAACTCGTTTCCAAAGAACCAAACGCCCAAAGTACGGTTTTTCAGATCCTCAGGTGAGGAAATACCCGCGTCTTTCCAGCAGGTCAGCATCATGCCCGAACTCTTGAAAGGCTGCGCGATGTTAACCAACGGTAGACCTTTTTCCCGCGCAGCTAAGGCCGCAGGCATCCATTCGACAGTTACATCCGCGCCTCCGCCTGCAATCACTTGAGTTGGCGCAATGTCAGGGCCTCCGGGAAGGATCGTAACATCCAGCCCCTCTTCTTCGTAGAAACCCTTGTCCTTAGCCACGTAGTATCCAGCAAATTGCGCTTGCGTGACCCATTTCAATTGCAATGTCACCTCGTCCGCTGCAAGGGCCATACTGGCCGCCATACCGAAGGCGGCAACCGCTCCGCTAAGTAGCATTTTCATTTTGATATCTCCTAGTTGCTTTTTTGTTGCCCCTTGACCGGGGTCTGTTGAATTATTCTCACTGTTTTTCACGTTGCGACGGGTGCCAAAACGTAACCGCTTTCTCGATACCGGCGACAAGCCCGTAGAACGCTGTGCCGGCCAGTGCCGCGACGACGATTTCGGCCCAGACCATGTCCAACGACAGTTGCCCAACGCTGGTCGAAATCCGAAAACCCATACCAAGAGTTGGCGAACCAAAGAATTCCGCCACAATAGCGCCGATAAGGGCCAGTGTCGTCGAAATCTTCAACCCATTGAAAACGAAAGGCATCGCAGCAGGCAAACGTAATTTCAAAAAGCTTTGCCAGTAGGATGCGGCATACGTCTCCATAAGATCCCTTTGCATCGCAGTCGCCTCTCGCAGTCCTGCTACAGTATTCACAAGCATCGGGAAGAAAACCATCACCACGACCACGGCGGACTTCGAGTGCCAATCGAATCCAAACCACATAACCAGTATGGGCGCGGTCCCAACAATCGGCAAGGCGGCCACAAAATTTCCAACCGGTAAAAGACCGAGACGAAGAAAATCCCACCGATCCACCGCAATGGCCGTCAGAAATGCCGCGCTGCATCCAATGACGTAACCACTCAAGGCGCCCTTGATGATTGTCTGAACAAAATCCTCCCACAGAATGGGCAGGCTATTTGCAAATCTCAGCCCAATAACGGAAGGAGCAGGCAGGATGACCAACGGCACCTCTAGCCCCCGGACTAACAGCTCCCACACAAAAATAATGGTCAAGCCGAATATCAACGGCGCCAGAAAACGAACCACTTGGCTGTCCGCCTGCGGGCCACTTGCCAGGCGATTGTTTAGCCACCAGCCAAAGATCCAAACAAGCAGCGCAAGAAATACCAGCGTCATCGGGCCATCCCCATTTTCCGGAGAACAGTCCGTTCAATTAGCCCCAACAAACCTACCAGGCAGGCCGCCAATACGGCTGCAGCAAAAAGCGCCGACCAAATTTGCACGGTCTGGCCATAATAACTGCCGGCCAACAGACGAGCCCCCAAACCGGCGACCGCCCCTGTCGGCAACTCGCCAACGATGGCCCCGACCAGAGACGCCGCAACGCCGATTTTGAGCGATGCAAAAAGGTATGGCATCGAGGCAGGCAGACGAAGTTTCCAAAATCCTTGAGACTGACTTGCGTTATAGGTTCGCAGAAGATCTAGTTGCATCGCATCCGGACTACGCAAGCCTTTGACCATGCCGACAACAACAGGGAAAAAGCTTAGGTAGGCTGAAATGATAGCCTTGGGAATAATTCCCTGAACGCCTACCGAATACAGAACTACGATGATCATCGGCGCCAGCGCGATGATCGGTATTGTTTGGCTGACGATAGCCCAAGGCATAACCGAAAGGTCCATGACGCGACTGTGAACGATCCCAACGGCCAGCAAAATGCCGAGGCCCGTACCAATTACGAAACCTAACATCGTTGCACTGAGCGTCACCCAGCCGTGATAAATAAGCGAGCGTTTTGAAGTGATCTTTTTCCCCACCGTCGTGTCCCATAGTTCTGCTGAAACTTGGTGCGGAGACGGAAGGCGCGGTTTACCCTGCGCCCAAGTGGACGGAATTGCAAACCCATTGTCCAATACCAGTCCAATCTCGCTCATGTCCCGACGCGCGCTGGCAGAGGGCGGTTGTACCTCTGCGCCCCCGCGTTCCAGCTCGGTCAAAACACCCTTGATATTCATCGGAACGCAGGCGGCGTACCAAGCCAGAACGATCACAAATACGACCGTCAGAACGGCAACGACCTGTTTCATGCGCGCCACTCCATCCGAATGACTGGCAGTGTCTCGGGCGGTGTAGGCGGTTCTATGCCTGTCGCCTCGAATCCTTCACGGCGATAGAATTTTTGCGCGGCCTTGTTCGGCTCGTGAGCTGTGAGCCAAAGATAGTCACGCCCTGACTTTGCCTGATCCAATAAACGTTTGCCGATACCTTGCCCAGTGCGCAGACAATACAGTGCACCAACCTTTTGTTCCTTTGGGTCAACGGACATGTAACAATCAACCGGATCCCCGACGACCCAAATCTCGCGTGCAGGAAACGCCTCGCGGATCAACGCTTCCAACTCGTCTTCGGTCAATTCTTCGGGCATCCAGTCAGTTTGCGACATCCATGCCGCAATAACATGCGCACAAGCCCGTACATCTTCTGGCTCTGCCCTTCTGATGGCATCCAATGACATCAGACTTCATCTCCGTGGCCAGCTCGCAACCCTTCGCGAACACGATGGGCAACATCGATGAATTCCTGTGTATCGCGGATATCCAGCGGACGCTCTTTAGGCAGTGGGCTTTCGATAACATCTGTAATCCGCCCTGGGCGAGGGCTCATGACCACAATTTTGGTGCTTAGATAAACTGCTTCGGGGATCGAATGGGTCACGAAACCAATGGTCTTTTTTGTCCGCGCCCACAGCGCCAAAAGTTGCTCATTCAAATGATCGCGCACAATTTCGTCCAGTGCGCCAAAAGGCTCGTCCATCAACAGGATGTCCGCGTCGAACGCCAGGGCGCGCGCGATGCTGGCTCGTTGCTGCATGCCGCCTGACAGCTGCCAAGGGAACTTGCCGCCAAACCCTTTTAAGTCAACGAGTTCCAGAACCCTATCTACACGCTCATCTTGGTCGGCTTTAGAATAACCCATAATCTCAAGCGGCAGTTTTACGTTCTTGGCAATCGTCCTCCAAGGATACAACCCGGCAGCTTGAAACACATATCCGTACGCTCTGTTTCGTCTGGCTTGATCCGGCGTCATTCCGTTGACGGTCAAATTGCCGCCGGTTGGGGTTTCCAGTGCCGCTATGCATCGAAGAAAAGTCGTCTTCCCGCAACCCGATGGCCCTATAAAGCTGACGAACTCACCTTTGCTAATTTCCAGATTCACATCTTTTAATGCGTGAACCGGCCCGTCATTGGTTTGAAAGGTGAGATCCAGCTGTCTTGCCTCGACGACAGGCTGGGTAGTGCTTTCAGTATTCATTCCACCGCCTTGAAAAAATTCGATATTTAGCCGCCGGTGCGACGGTCTGGCTGCGTCATACACCCGTTGCCGGAATTCCGCTACGTTTGATCGGTTGAGGTGCTGTCAATTCTTTCCAGGTACTCAGCGCTTTGTTTACATGGCTGTTGGGTTCCCGCGCGACGAATTCTCCATGACCTTCTTGTGTGCGTATTTCCCCATCGTGAACAGCAATCTGACCTCGCGACAAAGTAAACCGAGGCAGTCCTTTGACTTCTTTGCCCTCAAAAACGTTGTAGTCAATCGCAGATTGCTGGTTTTTAGCGGAAATAGTTTTGGTTTTTTCAGGGTCCCAAACTACGATATCTGCGTCAGCACCGACGAGAATTGCGCCCTTTTTCGGATAACAATTCAATATCTTAGCGATGTTTGTCGAGGTAACCGCCACGAATTCGTGTGGCGTTAGTCGCCCTGTGTTAACGCCATGCGTCCATAACATAGGCATACGATCTTCCAAACCGCCAGTACCGTTGGGAATCTTCGTGAAGTCACCCACTCCGTAACGTTTCTGATCGGTTGTGAAAGCACAATGATCGGTGGCCACAACGCTGAGCGTTCCAGAATGAAGACCCGCCCACAAGCTGTCCTGATGTTGCTTGTTTCGGAACGGCGGGCTCATTACACGGCGGGCAGCATGATCCCAATCGGGATGAAAATACTCACTTTCGTCCAATGTCAGATGCTGGATCAACGGTTCACCCCAAACACGCTTGCCCTGCATCTTGGCGCGTCGGATGGCCTCATGTGCTTCTTCGCAGGACGTATGGACGACATACAGCGGCACACCCGCCATATCGGCAATCATAATGGCTCGGTTCGTCGCCTCTCCTTCGACCTGCGGTGGTCGCGAATAGGCATGTGCTTCTGGCCCCGTATTTCCTTCCGCCAGCAACTTTGCACTGAGTTCGGCGACAACATCCCCATTTTCCGCGTGGACCATGGCGATACCGCCTAATTCGGCCAGGCGCGTGAATGAGGCAAACAGCTCGTCATCGTTCACCATCAGAGCGCCTTTGTAAGCGAGGAAGTGTTTAAACGTATTTATTCCACGCTCTTCAACGACAGTCTTCATGTCATTGAAAACCTGTTCTCCCCACCATGTCACGGCCATATGAAAGGAATAGTCACAGTTTGCACGTGTTGATTTGTTGTCCCAGCGCTTCAAAGCGTCCAGCAGGCTTTCTCCCGGATTTGGCAACGCAAAATCAACAACCATCGTCGTACCACCAGCCAAGGCCGCGCGCGTTCCGCTTTCAAAATCATCGCTGGAATATGTGCCCATGAAGGGCATCTCAAGATGGGTGTGGGGGTCGATCCCACCCGGCATGACATAACAACCGGTCGCGTCCAATTCTTTATCACCTTTCAAATCAGGGCCAATTTCTGTGATTACCCCGCCCTCGACCTTTACATCCGCCTTGTATGTCAGGTCGGCTGTCAGAACGGTTCCGTTTTTGATAACAGTGCTCATATTAATCTCCCTGCGCGGTTTGTCCCGCTTACTTTATCTGGCCAAATATCTGGTACCTCACCTTAGGGGCGAGGGAACAGCGCCCTTTATTCCACGATTTCGGCTGTCTCGACGACCGCATGGAGCAGAACATCCGCTCCTGCCGCGGCCCAATCTTTGCTGATTTCCTCGGCTTCGTTATGGCTTAGCCCATCAACACATGGGCACATGACCATTGCGGTAGGAGCCACGCGATTGATCCAACAAGCATCGTGGCCAGCACCAGAAATAATATCTGTGTGGGAATAGCCTAGCCGCTCGGACGCTCCACGAACCGCCGCAACGCAGTCTTCGTCGAATTTGACCGGATCGAATCCACCAACTTTCTCAAATTCGATCTCCAGCCCCATTTTATTTACTATTTCTTGTGCCGAAACCCGCAGTCGATTTTCCATGTCTTCAATGACTGATAATTCGGGCGAGCGAAAATCCACCGTAAATACGACTTTGCCCGGGATAACGTTTCGCGAGTTTGGGTAAACATCGATATGGCCCGCCGCACCAACAGCATGCGGTGCATGCGACCACGCAATTTCATCCACCTTTTCCAAAATTCGGGCCATTGCCAAACCCGCATTTTTCCGCATCGGCATTGGTGTTGAACCGGTATGCGCGTCCTTGCCCGTCACGGTGATTTGCGTCCAGCTTAGTCCTTGCCCGTGCGTAACAACGCCAATGTCCTTTCCTTCGGCTTCAAGGATTGGTCCCTGTTCAATGTGTAGTTCAAAGAACGCATGCATCTTGCGCGCGCCCACTTCTTCGTCGCCGCGCCAACCAATGCGGCTTAGTTCATCGCCAAATTTCTTACCATCAGCATCTTCACGATCATAAGCCCAGTCCTGTGTATGCATTCCCGCAAATACGCCGGACGACAACATTGCAGGCGCATAACGCGTACCTTCTTCGTTAGTCCAGTTGGTGACGACAATCGGGTGCTTGGTCTTTATACCAAGATCATTGAGCGTTCGAACAATTTCCAAGCCGCCCAAAACACCAAGGACACCATCGTATTTTCCGCCGGTAGGCTGAGTATCCAGATGCGATCCCACATAGACTGGTAGCGCCTCAGGGTCACTGCCCTCTCTTCGCGCAAACATGTTGCCCATTTGGTCCAGCCCCATCGAACAGCCCGCGTCTTCGCACCAAGACTGAAACAACGCTCTTCCTTCTGCGTCCTCATCAGTCAAAGTTTGCCGGTTGTTTCCTCCCGCAACGCCTGGGCCGATCTTCGCCATCTCCATCAGGCTTTCCCAAAGCCTGTCGCCATTAATCCTGAGGTTCTGAGCCGGAGCTGACATGTTGTTTTCCCTGTTGCTTGCGATTTGGCTCGCTTTTAACGTCTTGATTTGACCATCTGGTCAAACTCACGCTATCACGGGTTCGACATCAGTCAAGAAATTGCATAGTGACGCAAGAGTTTTCGGCATATTTCTTGCTCGTCAGGCGAAAAAAGAGACGACCGGAGAACATGCCTAAAGACCGCGCCCCGACCCGCATTCAGAAAAAGAACCGCGCAGCGATTCTCGAGGCCGCGTTAAACGTGTTTTCAGCACATGGGTTTCGAGGCTCGACAGTTGATCAAATCGCATCCGAGGCAGGCCTGAGCAAACCGAACCTTTTGTACTATTTTCCCTCAAAAGAGGCGATTCATACGGCCCTTTTATCTGGTTTGCTTGAAACTTGGCTGGCGCCGCTAAACGACTTGGACGAAGAAGGAGATCCCCTGCAGGAAATCCTTTCCTATATTCATCGCAAGCTGCAGATGAGTCGCGAACTTCCCCGCGAAAGCCGCCTTTTCGCCAATGAACTGGTCCAAGGGGCACCACGAATTCACAACGCGCTTTCAAACGATCTGAAAGTACTAGTCGACGAAAAATCAGCGGTATTATCCAAGTGGATGGATCAGGGAAAAATAGCTCGTGTTCATACCCATCACCTCATTTTTTCAATATGGGCACTAACCCAACACTACGCCGACTTCGACGTACAAGTGCGAGCGATTTTGGGGGAAGAAGACCCATTCGAAGGCGCAGAACAGTTTATCGACACCCTATACCGCAAGTTGCTCACGCCATAGGCAGCGCAATGCCAATCTTACTTGCGCAGCACTCGGATATTTAGAGAACTAAAATTCGTCACGGTTATAACGAAACCGCTGGGAAATTTTCTGCGATGTCTCCCCCTACTCGGCCGCTTTGGCCATCGGGTTGTTCGGATGCGTCGTCCAATTCGCATAGCCTGGCTGCACTACGTCGCCGGTGCGCGGGTCGACCTCGCCTGCTGCCATCGGCACCATTGTGATACATCCTTCGACCGGACAAACGTCGACGCACAGGTTACAGGCCACACATTCTTCGTCTTTCACCTCGAACACCCGATCCGCGGATATCGAAATCGCCTGATGGCTGGTGTCTTCGCATGCGGCATAGCAACGGCCGCACTTGATACACTGATCCTGATCAATCTTGGCTTTGGCAACATAGTTAAGGTTCAGGTATTGCCAATCGGTGACGTTCGGAACCGCTCGCCCAACAAAATCTGAAACCTGACTGTAGCCTTTCTTGTCCATCCACTCGGAAAGCCCAGCCGTAAGTTCGTCAATGATCTTAAAGCCGTATGTCATCGCTGCTGTGCAAACCTGAACGTTTCCGCAGCCCAATGATATGAATTCAGCCGCATCGCGCCATGTCGTAACACCGCCAATACCAGAAATCGGTAGACCACGAGTAGTTTCGTTGCGCGCTATTTCGGAGACCATAGACAAAGCAATCGGTTTCACCGCTGGTCCGCAATAACCCCCGTGACTGCCCTTGCCGTCAATCGAAGGTTCAGGGCTAAAGGTGTCAAGGTCAACGCTGGTGATAGAGTTGATTGTGTTAATTAACGATACTGCGTCTGCGCCACCATTTTTAGCAGCTGCCGCGGGTTTTCGAATGTCCGTGATATTCGGCGTAAGCTTAACAATGACGGGACGATCATAGTACCTCTTGCACCAGCGTGTGACCATCTCGATATATTCCGGAACTTGGCCAACGGCCGAACCCATGCCGCGCTCACTCATTCCGTGAGGACAACCAAAATTAAGTTCAATGCCGTCCGCTCCTGTTTCCGCGACGCGAGGAAGAATGGCTTTCCACGCTTCTTCCTCGCACGGAACCATAATCGAGGCGATGAGCGCGCGATCGGGGTAGTCTGCCTTGACCCGCGCCATTTCTTCCAAATTCACCTCAAGCGGACGGTCGGTGATCAGTTCAATGTTGTTTAAGCCGAGTAAACGGCGATCTGCGCCGTATATCGCTCCATAACGGGGCCCGTTAACATTTACGACCGGTGGCCCTTCTGAACCTAGCGTTTTCCATACAACGCCGCCCCATCCTGCCTCAAACGCCCGGCGAACGTTGTATTCCTTATCGGTCGGGGGCGCAGAGGCCAGCCAAAATGGGTTCGGACTGGAAATCCCCAGAAAATCTGTTGTCAGGTCTGCCATGGATCCTCCTCACCGGCTCAGCCAGTTTTCTTGAATATCATTTCCGTCGGGCGGATTCGCCCGGCCCTTAGATTTGCGAAATAGTTCTTGAACTTCTCGGGTGCGGTTTCACCCATCATCAGGTGAATGCCCATCGGGGCAGGCCCATCCTTCGCCGCCTTGGCGAATGCCTCTTCAAAAAAGGCCAAAGCAAATTCAGTACGGTCGTTCTCTGAAACCAGACTTAAGCCCGAGAGTTCGGCTGATTTTTTGTAGATTTCCGGTTTGTCCACAAAAGACGTGTCCGGTTGCGTCGACCACGGCAAAGGAAAAGCCATAGGCTCGTCTACGTGTCCGCGCATAACGTCAAAAAGCGCAAAAGTGCCATCTTTAGCAAGTGCACGGGATACTTCCGAAAATATCCCCTGCTTGTCTTCAATATTCATTCCCACGTGCAACATAATCGCCAAGTCAAACCCGGCATCAGGTACAGGCATATCCAGCGCGCTGCCTTCCAGAAAACTGACCTTATCTGAAAGCCCTACAAGCTCGCTTAATGACTTTGCGGTTTCAACAAACTCGGGCGTCAAATCAAACCCGGTTACTTTCGCTCCAAACCGATCGGCAACGTAACGCGAGGTACCGCCTATGCCGCAGCCGATATCCAAAACTCTGGTTGCGGGCGTCAAAGAGAGTTGATTGAAAAGATGATAAGTCGCCGCGACGCCACCCGTGTGGAATTCGTCGCTGGCTTTCAAGTCAGCAGCAGTCGCAGAATCGGGATTTACTCCGCTGGCTTTCAACGCGTCGCGAACACGCGTGGTTAAAGCTCCGGTTGTGTAGTGACGTGCAACTGCGTCTTCTATCTCAGACATTGCAATTCCCCGATGACACTTATGCGACCTTGGTGCCTGAACATATCACGAATTGAGCATTGCGTGGATGTCCAACGCGGCATCTCGCCCTTCGGCAACAGCGGTAACTGTTAAGTCGTCGCCTCCTGCAGCGCAGTCTCCGCCAGCCCAGACGCCCGGCATTGACGTACGTCCAGCGCCAGATACCGCTATCTTGTTGCCGTCCAGCGAAAGATCTTCAGGTGCGCCGTCTAGCGATTGGCCAATCGCTTTTAGTACCTGGTCCGCGGGAATCCGAATGGTTTCACCCGTACCTACTAATTGCCCATCCCGACTGGAAGTATATTCCAGTTCGATTTCGGCGGCGGCGCCGTTGCCGTGGATGGCAACAGGCTGAACATTAGCCATAATGCGGACGCCATGAGAGGCGGCCAAATCCTGTTCATAACGGCTCGCCCCCATTGCGTCGCGCCCACGCCGATATGCGATCGTTACATGCTCTGCTCCCAATAACTTGGATTTCACAGCAGCATCTACTGCGGTCATACCGCCACCAATAACAACAACATTTCTCCCGACCGGCAAATGCGCAAGATCAGCCGCCTGGCGAACATCCGAAATGAAGTCGACCGCGTGGCGAACGCCTTCTTTATCTGCACCAGAAGTACGAAGAGCGTTCACGCCAGTGAGACCAATGGACAAAAAAACCGCATCGTAGTTTTCAAGTAGCCCGTCCAGCGATATTGTCTCGCCAAGCACAGAACCGGTTTCGATGGCAATTCCACCAATTTTCAATAGCCAGTCCACCTCGGCCTGAGCAAAGTTGTTTGTCGATTTGTAGGCCGCGATGCCGTATTCGTTCAAACCACCAGGTTTGGGCCGAGCCTCGTGTATCACCACATCGTGGCCAAACATCGCCAACCGATGTGCACAGGCAAGACCGGCCGGCCCTGCCCCGATCACTGCCACCGTCTTTCCTGTAGGTGTCGCGCGATCGAAAGGGTGTTTTCCTGTGACCATCACTTCGTCAGTTGCGTATCGCTGCAGACGTCCAATCTCGACCGGTTTACCTTCTGCTGCTTCGCGCACGCAGGCTTCTTCGCAGAGCGTTTCAGTGGGACACACGCGCGCGCACATTCCGCCGAGGATATTTTGCTCGAGGATCGTGCGTCCAGCGGATTGCGGCTGACCAGCCTGAATCTGGCGGATGAAAAGTGGAATGTCGATATCCGTCGGACAAGCTGTAACGCAAGGAGCGTCATAACAGAAATAGCATCTATCGGCCGCGACAGCCGCCTCATGCGGTGCAAGCGGCGGATGCAGATCTGAAAAATTCGAGGTCAGCTCATCGCTGGAAAGCCGTCCGGATACTATGCCGGGTGCCATCTGGCCCTGTGCCATCGCTCTACTCCCTGTAGATATGTTTGTTATGGACCTACATTGCCACAACCGTATTTTTTATCAAATGGTAAAATTTGCCAAATGGTCAAAAAAATGAAAATCCGGGCGCGACGACCCAAATTCGAAAGTAAAATGCCTGAAATTGCGGCGCTGGGGGCCTAGACCATGCCGCTCAAATGCCCTGACTTTATCCAAACACGCGCACCGACTTCGCCGGCAATGGCGCTGGATTGCGTCCCCGGCGGAAGTCTTAGCCAATCCCATTCTTGAAACTCTTCACCCTTTTCGGTGAACGATCCGCTTAAAACAAAAACCTCGAGACCATTACTTGAATTTAGTGGCATCGATTCTCCTGCAGACCAATCCTGAACCCGAACATCTTCGTATTCGTCTCGAAACAAGTTCACACTTCCCGCTCCGTTGATCGATCTGCGAACTTGGGTTCGGTCGTTCGGATCAAATTGATGCAGCTTGACCAAAATAGTCGCGCCTTCGCTGGCCGAAGGGGTGTGCGAAGACGTCGGCGGATTGCGCACATAGCTGCCAACCGGAAAATCCCCGGTTTCATCCTGAAAGACGCCATCAAGCACTAAATACTCTTCTCCACCGTCATGAGTGTGTGCTGCATAGACGCTTCCGGGCGCAAAGCGTACGATCGTTGTGGCGCGTGCGACCTCTTCACCGATACGGTCCAGCATCTTACGTTCTACTCCCGCAGATGGGGACTTGACCCACTCAGTATCGTTGAAATGAACCGCTACACGTTTGCTGAAATCGGCATTGACCCTCATCGCTTCGCTCCTCGGTTGCAACTGAATTGTCAGATGGTTCCGCCGGATAAATTTTCAAACCTTCTGTCTCATCGGGTTTTGACGGCCCATCCCAGTTAATGTAAGCCCGAAAGAGCTGAGCCATAAACGGACCTACAACCAGAAAGCGAAAATATGCAGGCGAAGCGCCCGGAATTCAACGTTGTCGTTATCGGACAAAACAATCGCATTCAATTTGAAGCGGTACTGTTTGCTGCTTCGCTTCGACATTCGTCACCAAGATTTTCAGGACGCTTGATTGTAGCTGTTCCGCAAGACGGACCCCTATGGGAAAACGATCCGAGTATTCAAAACCCGGATGTACTTAGGGCACTAGATCATTTTGGGGCAGAGATTTTGCCCTTCAACAACGAAGTTTTCGGTGAGAGTTATCCTCAAGGCAACAAGATTGAGGCATTACTGAGTTTACCGTCGGGTGAACCCTTCGTCTTCTTCGACAGCGACACACTGATAACCGGCGAATTGGCTGAGGTACCGTTTGACTTTGACCGCCCCAGCGCTTCGCGCAAAGTAGAAGGAACCTGGCCCAAGCCAACACTATATGGCCCGGATATAGGGGGTATATGGCGTGCATTGTACGATCGGTTTGGCTTGGATTTCGAAAGCTCCTTAGACACAAGCCAGCCGCAAGGCTATTGGCGGCGCTTTTTGTACTTCAATGCCGGTTATTTCTATTACAAATGCCCACGTCTGTTCGGTGAACGATTTCTGAACTTAGCACGGACGATTCGCGATGAAGACATTCCGGAATTGACCGGGCAGAAGCTGGATCCCTGGCTGGATCAGGCGGCATTGCCGCTTGTTATTCACTCCCTTGGTGGCAGCCGGGACAGTCTTCCCGATGGCCACCTGGATGGACCCGTCAGTTGCCACTACCGTTTATTCCCACTGCTGTACGCGCGTGAGAGCGATAATGTTATAGAAGTGCTCGAGAAAGCCAGCGCGCCGAACAAGGTCAAAAAAGTGCTCAAAACCTATGATCCAATTAAAAAACTGGTTTATCAGGGCAAGGGTAGAAAAATTCGCGAGATGTTTGATCGCGATAATCTGCCCCACCGCGAGCAAGTCATTCGCAAGACAATTAAGTCCAAGGGCTTATGGCAACGTTGAAGACAACGTTGTGTGCAAGTAGGCAATGTCCTAGAGATTTCAGCAACAAAGTTCCTAACAGGAGAATTCGATATGTCTGACGGCCCTCAATACGGCTTTGACACGCTGCAGATTCACGCCGGAGCCCGCCCCGACCCTGCAACCGGAGCGCGCCAGACGCCCATCTATCAGACAACAGCCTATGTTTTTCGCGATGCAGAACACGCGGCGGCACTGTTCAATCTTCAAGAAGTTGGCTTTATCTATTCTCGGCTGACTAACCCCACTGTCGCAGTTCTTCAGGAACGTATCGCCACGCTTGAAGGCGGCGTTGGCGCGGTTTGCTGTTCCTCGGGTCACGCAGCGCAGATCATGGCGTTGTTCCCTCTAATGGGACCAGGTTGCAACGTTGTCGCTTCGACGCGCCTGTACGGCGGCACGGTCACCCAATTCAGCCAGACGATCAAACGTTTTGGCTGGACCGCCAAATTCGTTGATACCGACGATTTGGATGCTGTTAAAGCTGCCATAGACGAAAACACCCGCGCGGTATTCTGCGAATCCATCGCCAACCCTGGTGGCTATGTCACTGATATCCGCGCAATGGCCGATATCGCGGACGAGGCAGGCATTCCACTGATTGTGGACAACACCTCTGCCACACCATTCCTTTGTCGCCCAATCGAGCACGGTGCAACGCTGGTCGTTCATTCAACAACGAAATACCTTACCGGAAACGGGACCGTAACGGGTGGCTGCATTGTGGATTCCGGGAAATTCGATTGGTCTGCGAATGACAAGTTCCCGTCGCTCAGCGAACCAGAGCAAGCTTATCATGGGTTGAAGTTTCACGAGACCTTTGGGCCTTTAGCATTCACATTTCACGGCATCGCAATCGGTCTGCGGGATTTGGGCATGACGATGAACCCTCAGGCTGCGCACTACACGCTGATGGGGATCGAAACCCTAAGCCTACGGATGGAACGGCACGTCGAAAACGCTCAGAAAATCGCGACCTGGTTGGAATCAGATGACCGGGTTGAATACGTCACCTATGCCGGACTGCCGTCATCTCCTTACTATGACCGAGTCAAAAAACATTATCGTCGCGGCGCGGGTGCGCTGTTCACCTTTGCGGTCAAAGGCGGTTATGACTCCTGTGTTAAATTGGTGAACGCGCTGGAAATATTTAGCCACGTTGCGAACTTGGGCGATGCGCGCTCGCTGATCATACACTCAGCTTCGACCACGCACCGCCAGCTCACAGCGGAACAGCAAGAAGCCGCCGGCGCTGGCCCAGGTGTGGTGCGTGTATCCATTGGAATCGAGGACGCGGACGATTTGATTGCCGATCTAGACCAAGCGCTGTCAAAAGCGTGCGCCTAAGGTGATGACCGAGCACGACAAAAACGAACTGGGCCAACCAGTTGGCAAACCGGTTACGGGTATTTTTCCGCGACCAACGCCGCCATATTCGCCAATGAAAGGTCGTTCATGTTCCGTCGTGCCGTTAGACATAAATCTTCATGCGCCCGGTCTCTATCGGGCGTTTGCACACGATACAAATGGGCGAAACTGGACCTACCTGCCATATGGCCCCTTCACGACGGAGATTGAGTTCACCGACTGGGCCAGTGCGAATTGCATGGATACGGATCCGATGTTTCACACGATTCTTGACGAAGGTGAAAACCCGGTTGGGATGGCATCCTACCTCAGAGTCCAACCATCGGCGGGAGTTATTGAAGTGGGCCACATACATTTTTCGCCATTGCTGCAACGCAAGCCGCAATCGACCGAAACTATGTACCTGATGATGCGACGGGTATTCGACGAGCTTGGCTATCGCAGGTACGAATGGAAATGCGATGCCCTCAATGCACCGTCACGGCGCGCAGCGGAGCGTCTGGGCTTCACTTTCGAGGGAATCTTTCGCCAGGCAACGCATTATAAAGGGCGCAATCGTGATACAGCTTGGTATTCGATTCTGGACATTGAATGGCCTCGAGTTCGGGCGGCCTTTGAGAATTGGCTGGCGCCCGACAATTTTGACAACTCGGGCCAGCAGTTGAAACCACTGATGGCCCGCGCCTGAAGCTGATCTATTCAGCGATCTCAAATTCCATTGTCACGTTCACCGAAACAGAGACTTCGCCACCCGCCACTGGAACGGTTGCTGCATCCATCATGCTCATCTCTCGCATTTGTGCAACGGGACGCAAACCCATGGCGTGATCGCTGATCGATACAACCGAGCCTAGCGTGACCCCGGCCGCCTGCGCTAGCTGATTGGCCTTGGCAGTTGCGTCTGACACGGCTTTGGCCCGCGCATCTGCCTCCATCGGTTTTGGTTCCTGGATGCTGAAGCTAAGCCCACCAAAGTCGTTTGCGCCATCTTTTATGACTGCGTCCATGATCTCGCCCAGGCCATCAAGATCGCGCACACGGATCACAACACGATTCGAGGCTGTAAAACCAGTTATCTCTGGGCGCTCCCCGCTTTGGCCGTTCCGTCCGCTCCAGACCGGGTTCAGGGACAAATCACGGGTCTGTATGTCGCGGGCCTCGAGCCCCATTTCTTCCAGCCGATTTAAAATCTGCGTTACTGCCGCAGAGGTCGCCGCCATAGCGTTCGCGGCCTGTTCATCTTGGTTTGTCACGCCCAAAGTAATCGTGGCCATATCTGGTGCAGCAAGCACCGTTCCAGTGCCGTTGACAATAATGCGACGTTCTTCGGCGTAAGCTGGCATTGCCGCCACCGCAGCGGTCAATGCAGTTAGAAAAGCAAGCGTCTTCAAGGTTATCCCTCCTGTTGACTTGGATAACAAATGGGAATTCGCGGCAGCACACGGCAAGGGGGAATAACGGCTTTTTCTTTCCCTCGGCAGGTTCCTGCTCTAATCTCATGCGGTGGACGCCAAAGCGTTTGCATTGAAACAGTCACTTATGGTTCATCCGGATTATGAAACCTGCCTTTGCGCTGTCTTTTTCGGAACACGGAATTTCATTGCATCACCAATCGGATGACGAATGGTATTGCATTGGAACAGTGCCGTTGGATTCGCCTGACTTAAGCCAAAGGATACAGGCGCTACGGGAACAAGGATTCGCGCTGGCCAATCATTTGGGGTGCACTTTGGTGCTCCCGACTGATCAAGTTCGCTTTCTTTCTGTGGAAACGGACGGATTGGGTTCCAAAGCTGCAGAGCAAAAGATACAAACGACCCTTGCCGATGCGACGCCATATGACTTGTCCGAGTTGTCCTATGCCACGATCGAAAATGGCGAAGTAACTCAGGTCGCCGCAGTCGCGCGTCAGACACTGAACGAAGCCTATGAATTCGCAGTGTCCCGTGGCTTTGTCCCTGAGTCGTTTTGCGTGGGTGCGGCTAGTGAGGATGCATTCTCGGGTCAGGCCTTCAAATGGGGCCTCGAAATGCGCGGCTCGTCTGGCTCTTCGTCCGTAGAAGACTCTTGGGAAACCGTCGACGGTGTAGGAACAGATGCGCCAGTCTTGCAGGATGAGCAAACAGTCGATGCTGAGATCTCCGACCCAAAATCAGAATTGCCAGTTGATGATGAAATTCAAAATCTAACGACGGACTTCACTCGGCAAGCCACGGAAATTTTGGTTGAGGAAGATTTTCAGTCGACTGTCGAAGACACCGCTGATTCTGAGTTGGAAACACCAGCCGAGGATGACAATGTAGCGGCTACCGCAGAGCAAGTTGACCCGTTTGCGGGAACCGCTCTTTGGGACGAGACTCAATCTTCAATCGAGGAAACCGACGAACCGGAACCAGAGTTGACGGGTGAAATAGCCGCGTCGAAACCAACTCCAACGGCGACCGAATCGGAGATGGAAACTTCGCCGAAGGAAATTGCCCCACCATCAGTCGATACCGCTGCGGAAACGGAATCGGATGTTCAGGTCGAAGACAATTCTGAAACGGTAAACTCTGGCATCGTTCACCAAGTTCCGGAGACTTCTTTTGAAGACAATGAACGAGAACCATTTGCGGGCCATGACGAGAAGTCATTCGACGCATTAGCTGAGGACGGCAAAGAAACCGCCAACTCTGACGTTTTTGAAACACTGCCGGACCAACCTGATGCGAAGGTCGAAAAAACACCAATTCATGCGATTGCCGAGCCGGCAAATCCGGCGGCCTTTCGATCTGCGCCACAGCCTGTTGGCAAATCAACCTCGGGAAGTTGGAGTTTAAGACAGTTAGCGATTCCTGCAATTGCCGCGTTAGTTTGCGTCGGAATAGCCGTTGGCGCTTGGTCAATCCTTGGCCCGGACCCCTCACCCAAGGAAACAGACACAGCGCAAAAGCAGCTTGATGTTCAAGAATTAGATCAGACGCCTGAAGCGACACCCGAAGTTGCCGCAATCGTTCCAGAAAAGAGCCAACCAAATATCGAAGCGGGACCTCTGGCCGTTGCGCCTGATCCAGCGCCAGAGTCGAATGGCGAAGGCGAACTGTCCGCGACGGATGCAGCAATTCTTGAAGCATTGAAAATCGAACCTGAAATTGTCGAAGATATTGCCACAGGATCGGAACCCCGAAAGCTGTTCAAGGACTTCACCGGTTCAACACCTGCGATGCCTTCACAGTTGGCGCGACCTGTTCTGGACGAATTGGGCGACGTCTATCTGTCATCCATTGATCGTTCGGACCTTTCTCAGGATGCCATTGCTCTGCCCTCAGTCAACGGCCTTGATACCGACAAAGTGGTTCCATCAATAGCGCAGCCCCCAGATGCCGAAGAATCTTACGAACTAGACGAACGGGGATTAGTCACCGCCAGTCCCGAGGGTACACTTAATCCCGAAGGGATAATGATCTATTTGGGTCAACCTTCGTCTGTTCCACCGGAGACACCAGCCCGCCCCGAAGGTGAACCGGCGGTCGACGAGATCGATGAACGTCTGGCCGGCTTTAAGCCCAGACTTCGGCCCGACAACTTGGTGGATCAGTTTGAACGGTCGCAGTTGGGGGGAAGGTCGCGTGAAGAACTAGCGGTAGTGCGCCCCAAGTTGCGCCCCGAGTCTTTGGAAGTCGAACCGGAAATAGACTATACTCCGACTGCCTTGGCTGTGGTTCGTGTGCCGCGACCCAAATTGCGACCTACAAGAACCGCGCCCCAGGTGGCCAGCTCCCCTAACGCAGGAACTGCAACTTTAGGCTCCACCGCTAATGTCGCTGCCACGGACGCGGTTTCTGCAGATGATGAAGCTGGCTCGTTCCAACCAAGAACAGTTTCCCCTAAAATTCCAACCACAGCCTCTGTCGCACGACAGGCAACGATTGATAATGCGATTAACTTACGCAAACTAAACTTGATCGGCGTATACGGCACACCTGCAAACCGTCGCGCGCTCGTCCGGCTACCCAGTGGTCGATACAAAAAACTAAAGGTTGGTGATCGGATAGATGGCGGCAAGGTTGTCGCCATCGGCGACAGCGAATTGCGCTATCAAAAGCGCGGTCAGAATGTGACTTTGAAGATGCCTCGAGGGTGAAGAAACCGGGCACAACAATACCTTTGCGCCGGCCATGGAGCAAATCGGGCACGACATGATCTTCGCGCACATCCTAAACAACGTCCAAGAAATCTCAGCACGCGTGTTCACCTGTCTTGCCTGAGAGATACAATCAGCGCTTGATTTTCACCAGGATCGAGCCGCATCGCGTCTTAGCTAAGTCAATTGGATTTCGGTATTATGTGCGTCGAGTTGATCTTGTCATTGCGGCTAGCTTCCAAACCTAACCAAATAACCGGGCTTTGACGTAAACCCGCGCGATTGATCGAAGTCGCGCGGGATAAAGGTCACAGAGCCGTTTTCAGCCAGCAGGGCAACGCGACCCTGGACACATAAAGGTTTACCAGTGGCGAATAGGCTATAGCAGAAGTGACAGTTTTAAGCCGCTGAAATCTCGCCTGATTCTATTTGCTCGCGTTCTATGGACTCGAACAGAGCTTTGAAATTTCCCTCGCCAAATCCGTCATCGCCCTTGCGTTGAATGAACTCGAAAAAGATCGGGCCGATCACCGTTTTTGAGAAAATCTGCAACAGAATCTTTGTCTCGCCACCGTCCAAAACACCTTCTCCGTCAATTAGGATTCCGTGCTTCTTCATGCGGTCTTTGGGCTCATCGTGGCCCGCCACCCTGTCGAATGACATGTCGTAGTACGCCTCGTTCGGCCCGGGCATGAATTTCAGACCCTTTTCGGCAATCGCATCAGTCGAGCTGTAAATGTCGTCACTACCCACAGCGATGTGCTGAATACCTTCGCCATTGTACTTTTTTAGGTATGAAACGATCTGCCCCGTTTCGCCGCGATCCTCGTTGATCGGAATACGGATTCGCCCACAAGGAGACGTCAGCGCACGGCTATACAGGCCAGTAAACTTTCCCTGAATGTCAAAAAACCGGATCTCACGGAAATTGAACAAATCACCGTAGAACTTGAACCACTTGTCCATATTTCCTTTGAATACGTTGTGGGTCAAATGATCGAGGTAATAGAACCCATCACCACGCGGCTTAGACGGCTTCAACCACTCAAATTCTTTATTGTAAGGCGATGTTTCGTAATATTGATCGATGAAATAAATCAACGACCCTCCAATTCCCTTAATCGCCGGAACATCCATGGTTTTGTCGGCTTCATCATAGGGTTCGGCCCCCTTGGAGATGGCGTGCTCATACGCTTTTTTCGCATCAACAACGCGCCAGCCCATCGCCGGCGCACATGGGCCATGCTCTGAAACGAACTTGGCGGCAAAGCTTTCGGAGTCCGCATTCAGAATATAAGTCACGTCGCCCTGTTGCCATAACTCAACTTTGGGCCTTTCACGGTGATAACCTACGTATTCAAATCCCATCTTCGCAAACAAATCCCTCAGCTCTTGAGGGTTTGGGTGAGCGAATTCCACAAACTCAAAACCATCGGTTCCGGCAGGGTTTTCTTTACTGATGACAGATTTCGGGGCGTTGTGTGGGAAAGGGCCCATGGAGCGACTCCGTATTAACAGGAAATTCTTTGCTGATTCAAAAATACTCCTTAATCGATGCTGTTTCTGCGCATAGTTTTCGTGTAAACTGAACACACGCGCGTAAAACCCGCACCAATTGGTCGAATAACGGAGAATGTGCGCACATGCTGGATGCAACGGACACGCGCCTATTGTTGGCTTTGCAAAAGGATGCTCATCTGACAGCCCATCAACTCGGTGAGATGTTGAATCTGTCTGCCAGCCAAGCCGGTCGCCGTCGTCAAAGGCTTGAAGCAGAAGGTTTCATCACAGGATATTCCGCTAGGCTGGACCCGGTTAAGCTGGGCCTTCAAGTCCAAGGTTTTATTCAAGTTCATCTGGGAACGCATGGACCCGAGCAATCAGCTAGTTTTGCCCGCATGGTCAATTCTCGTCCTGAGATCAGCAGCGCCTGGACGATGACTGGCGAAGCGGATTACCTACTGCATGTGTATTGCGACGACCTGTCCGCTCTCAACAGCTTGCTTCACGAGGTGATACTGCCGCATCCTGCTGTTGCAAGGGTTCAAAGCCAGATTGTTATGGACCAACTCAAACGCGACGCGCCACTACCGACATGACGGATCGGAAAGGAAATAGATGAACGAATTCCTCTACCAGGCTTCGATCTATCTTGCAGCGGCCGTGATTGCGGTGCCCCTTTCAGCTCGGCTGGGGTTGGGATCGGTGTTGGGCTATTTGGCAGCCGGAATTGCGATTGGACCCATTCTCGGTTTAGTTGGGGCCGAAACGGAGAACCTGCAGCATGTCGCCGAGTTCGGCGTCGTTATGATGCTTTTCCTCATTGGTTTGGAGCTGGAACCTCGCGCTCTTTGGGACATGCGCGACAAATTGCTTGGGCTTGGTGGGCTTCAAGTCGGTCTTTCGACGATCGCAATCGCTGCAGTTGCGTTTTACGCGGGTCACCCATGGTCGGTTTCGCTGGCAGTTGGACTGACTCTGTCACTATCATCTACGGCTATCGTGCTACAAACCCTGTCAGAAAAGGGATTAATGCAAACGAATGGCGGGCGCGCGACATTCTCTGTACTGCTGACGCAAGACATCGCGGTGATCCCAATTCTTGCGTTTCTCCCTCTATTAGCGTTACCGGCAATTGCGCACATAAATAATGACGGATCAATTGACCGGGGCGGCGATGCGGCCCACGGGGCGGATGCGCACCACGCACTTTCGCTGGTAGACGGCCTGCCGGGTTGGGCAGTCACTTTGGTCACGATCGCGGCAATCGCCTTTGTCGTGCTCGCCGGAGTTTACTTAACTCGTCCGCTTTTCCGCTTTATCCACACTACCCGTTTGCGCGAAATGTATACAGCGCTTGCCCTTATGATTGTTGTCGGAATTTCTTTCCTGATGACTCTGGTCGGGCTATCCCCTGCGCTTGGAGCATTTCTGGCTGGTGTTGTTCTTGCTAGCTCCGAATTTCGGCACGAGATGGAGAGCGACCTTGAACCATTCAAGGGTCTTTTTCTTGGTTTATTTTTTATCACGGTCGGCGCGGGAATCGATTTGGGTTATTTCTTTAACGATCCGTTCGACCTGATTGGACTGGCGTTGTTGGTGATCCTTGCAAAAGGGATAATCTTGTTTGTCGTGGGCAAGGCCTTCAAACTGCGCGGGCGGGACCACTGGCTGTTCACGCTGGGTCTTGCTCAGGCAGGCGAATTTGGTTTTGTCCTGCTCGCATTTTCGACTCAGCAGAATGTGATCCCGCCAAATTTGTCGCAAAAGCTGCTTATGATCATCGCGCTGACAATGCTGATTACACCGCTTTTGTTCATTCTTTATGACCAGATTACACGCTATACGACCGACGGCAGCCCCAAGGTGGAGCCTGACGAAATCGACGAAAAAGGTCCGGTGATTATTGCAGGCATCGGCCGTTTTGGCCAAATCGTTAACCGGCTTGTGCAAGCTAGCGGGTTCAAGACCGTTGTATTGGATCACGATATCGAAACTATTCAGCTCATGCGACGCTTTGGCGTTAAAGGCTTTTTAGGTGACCCCACTCGCCCCGAGCTATTGCGGGCTGCCGGAATCGAAAAGGCATCCGTACTGGTTGCCGCAATGGATGACCGCAAGCAAGTCACACGTCTCGTCGGGTATGCGCGGCGCCAGCGCCCCGATCTGCACATAATAGCCCGGGCTCGCGACCGCACACATGTCTATGAATTGTACCAGGCCGGCGCGAATGACATCGTTCGTGAGATGTTTGATGGTTCACTCCGCGCGGGTCGCTACGTGTTGGAAAATGTAGGCCTCAGCGAATACGAGGCGGCCCAAGCAGAACAGACGTTTTACCACCACGACCGCACTTCGGTACGCGAACTGGCTGAACTTTGGATACCCGGGATGCCAACAGCTGATAACAAAAAATATATTGACCGGGCCCAAGAGCTTGAAAAAGACCTTGAAACCGCGCTGTTGGAATTAGCTGAAGAACATACTAGAGAGTCTGCCTGACCCAAGCGACGAGGCGTGGGTCAAACCAGAATATCAGCCGTCTGATACGCCTGCCTCGGCAAAAGTTGCCATTCCCGAGTGACAGGCAACGGCACATTTCAGAATATTGATTGCCAGCGCACCGCCCGAACCCTCACCTAGCCTCAGACCAAGGCTCAATAATGGGTCCTTTCCAAGTCTTTCAAGTAACTTTTTGTGCGCACCTTCTGCACTCTGATGACCGGCGACAGTATGATCCAAAGCCGAAGGAGAAATCTGAGCAAGACAGGCCGCGGCCGCGGTACAGATAAACCCATCTAGGGCCACCGGAATTCGCAAAACACGCGCCGCAGCTATCGCCCCTGCCATAGCAGCGATCTCTCGCCCTCCGAGACACCGAAGGATATCCAGCCCATCTACAGCCATGTTGTGCAGAGCCACGCCCTCAGCTACGACCCGGGTTTTGTTAGCAAGTCCCGCATCGTCGACCCCAGTACCTCGCCCAGTCCAGTCCGCTGCTTCACCGCCATAAAGCGCGTGCGCGATGGCAGCTGCTGGCGTCGTATTTCCAATCCCCATTTCGCCAACGACCAGTAGGTCGGACTGCGGATCGACCGCTTCCCAACCTGTGCGCAATGCCGCTAACAATTCGTCCTCGCTCATTGCCGGACCCCGTGTGAAATCTTTGGTCGGTCGATCCAGTTCCAGTGCGTGAACGTCCATCTTGGCACCTGCTGCTTTGGCCAACTGATTGATTGCGGCGCCACCGTGCTCGAAGTTCATGACCATCTGAACGGTCACTTCAGGTGGAAATGCTGAAACACCCTGTGCCGTTACCCCGTGATTACCGGCAAAGACGATAACCTGAGGCGAAGAAATTTGTGGCGCGGCATCACCTCGCCAACTGGCGTACCAGATTGCTAAATCCTCTAGCCGCCCCAATGCTCCGGGTGGTTTGGTCAATTGCCCGTTTCGGTCTTGTGCGGCTTTGCTCGCGTCAGTATCCGCTCCGGGTGCACGGACCAGAGTATCGCGCAAGCTGTTCAGGTTGTTGAGTTCAGGCAGCATTCAAAGCCTCGTTGCATCAGAGTCGTCATGCGTGTTTAACCAATGCTGGCAAAGCAACAAGACCCGGAAAGGCCCGGCAGTGCACAAAAACGACACCTCTGCAATTTCTGCGTGGGATATTGCTCTGACTTTGGTCCTATTAACGCGCTTGCCTGTCCCAAAATTGCAGGATCAACTTTTTGCTAGGCAAGCCAAGGCTGTATGGGCGTTTCCGCTGGTGGGGCTGATAGTGGGAACGTTGGCCTGCGCAGTGGGATGGGTCGCTTTGCAGATTGGCCTGTCACCGTTGATAAGTGCCACGCTCTGTGTCACGGCAATGATCACCGTCACCGGCGCGATGCATGAAGATGGGTTAGCCGATACGATCGACGGGCTTTGGGGTGGCTACACGGTCGATCGGCGCCTCGAAATCATGAAGGACAGTCACATTGGCACCTACGGGGTCCTAGGTCTGATTTTTTCGCAGCTTTTGAGGGTTCTCGCGATTGGGATTTTGCTAGAAGCGGATTGGTTGAGTGGTGTGCTGGTCGCAAGCCTGTTCTCTAGGGCTATGATGCCTTGTGTGATGAGAATTCTGCCAAATGCCCGTAAAACGGGCCTCAGCCGATCTGTCGGCAGCCCTCCATCTTCCAGCGTTTTGATTGGTCTCGGGATTGCCCTGACGTTTTCCCTACTCACTTTGGGAAGCAGTGCAACTATTCCAATGCTTTGTGCGGTTGGAACGTCAGCAGTCGTGGCCGCTACTGCCAAGGCACGTATCAAAGGTCAAACTGGGGACATTTTGGGCGCGGTTCAATCTGTGTCCGAAATCGCCATATTGTTAGCGCTGGCCGCGATGATCTAGGCCGCGCCACCCGTTTTAATCCGAACGGTTTCACCGCAGTGCTTGCAGTGAACGGCGTCTGGGTCATGCCGGTACAGGCCGCAGCTGGGGCACTTATGCCGCACCTTCTGCGGCATGAAAATTGCTTGCGCCAGCCTCACGAACAAGGCCACACCGACCACCATTATGAAAACGGAAAACAGCTTACCTGCGGGGGTCGATAGCGTGACGTCTCCAAACCCCGTGGTCGTCAGGGTCGCCATCGTAAAATACAGCGCATCGATATACGGCGTTTGACTTGTATCAGGGATAAAAAAGACGAGCACAGCGGTTGAGGTCGCAAAGACAAAGACCATAAGGTTGACAGCCGCAATAACTGCATCCTCGTGCGTGCGGAAAAAAGTGCTATCCCGACGCAAGTCTCGCAAAAGCTGGTAAGAGTGAATCAAGCGAAGGGCGCGAAGAATACGCAAAAATGCGAGGTTTCCGGTTAGGAACGGATCCAGCATCAGCGAAACAATTACAATCAAATCCGCCAACGTGTAGATTTTTGTCATGAGCTTCCAGCGGTCTTTGGCTATCCAAAGACGGGCAAGGAAATCCAGAAGAATGACGATACCAATAATCCGGCTTGCAGTGGTCAAACCAGGGCCATGTGGAACATCTGCAGTCGATACAAAAAAGACGATCGAGGCTAAATCAAAAACGATCAGGAAATAACGAAACCAGACGGAAACCGGTCCTCTTCCGATATACAGCGCTTTGATCGTCTTTTTCATTCGGTCCAAAATCCCGTCTCTTTGACGAAAAACTAACCATAAAGCGTTGACAGACCAAGCGACTGAAAACAAAAAAGCCGCCCTTAAACAGGACGGCTATTTTCTAAGTGGTTTGAATCAGGCCGCGCGGGACATAAGAACTTCGTCTACTTGCTTGGCCGCCGACATCTCATCCGCGCCAGATACCGCCGCGACTTCACGTGTTAGCCGCTCTAATGCAGCTTCATATAGCTGACGTTCAGAATAACTTTGCTCACGCTGATCATCGGTGCGATGTAGGTCACGAACCACCTCGGCTATCGAGATCAGGTCGCCCGAATTGATCTTTTGTTCGTATTCCTGAGCCCGGCGTGACCACATGGCCCTTTTAACCTTGGCTTTGCCTTTCAAAGTTTTCATTGCCTGACTAATCACATCCGGCGAGCTGAGCGAACGAAGACCCGACTCTGTCACTTTGTTTGTCGGCACACGAAGCGTCATCTTATCTTTCTCAAAAGAGATAACAAACAACTCGAGCGTGAAGCCGGCGACATCTTGTTCTTCGATCGAAATGATCTGACCCACGCCATGGGCGGGGTAGACAACATAGTCATTCGGACGGAACTCAAGTTTTTTTGACTTAGACATGCGCGTTTTTCCTTGTTTGCGATCGGGACACAAACCAAAAAAATAGCCACAGTCGGGGCGCGATTAGGCCCCGGCAAACGGCTATTGTTTCACTGATTCAGAACTCCAAAGCGAGCATACTTTCGGAGCACATCCCAATCTCTGTCATCATTTGATCAGATTATATCACAAAAATGCGACACCCAAAAGACCAATAGCCAGCGGCGCCGATTTTTCGCTTATAAAGCAGATTGGTAACTTGGCTTTAGGTTAAACTTCGCTGCCGCATACTGGCGAATCAGTCAGCCGCCTTCACCCGGTGCTTCGGAGAAATATTTCTCTATCTTACCCTCTTCGCCGTCGCGCTCTTCCGCATCGGGCAACGGGTCTTTCTTTGTTACGATGACCGGCCATTGTTCCGAAAATTTCCGATTGAACTCGACCCACTGCTCCATCCCCGGCTCAGTGTCAGGGCGGATCGCGTCGGCGGGGCATTCCGGTTCACAGACGCCGCAATCGATGCACTCGTCCGGGTGAATAACTAATGCGTTCTCGCCTTCGTAAAAACAGTCCACCGGGCAAACCTCGACACAGTCGGTGTATTTACAGGCTATGCAGTTTTCAGTGACGACGTATGTCATGGCTGGAATTCCCGTTTGCGGTTTGGGCGACTAGCTAATTCAGTCTGCCGTTGTCTTCAAGATATGATCAACCTTACAGACGTCGAGAAAGATCAATCACCCGCCGTTCCTTCTTGGTTGGACGACCTTTTCCTTCAAACCTCGGATTTTTGAGCTTCTTGTCCTGTTTTTCAGTTAGATCGGAGTACAGTGTTTGCGCCTCAGGGGCCGGACCCCGCCTTTCGCCCAGCGCCTCAATACGCACAACACGAACCATACTACTTTGTGAAAATGTCAAAACGTCGCCGGGTGCAACAGCAAAAGCCGGCTTTACAACCTTATTTCCATTGACCCGAACGTGGCCGCCGCTGACCTGTTTGGCAGCCAAGCTACGAGTTTTGAAAAACCGTGCTTGCCACAGCCATTTATCAATCCGCAGTTTGGCCACAAGCTCGGCCATCGGTAGCTAGTTACCGTCTTTCAAACCCATCAGCGCTGCTGCAAAGGGGTTATCCGGATCAATAGACTTTTCCTTTTTTGGTGGTCGGGAGGAGAAAGTTTTAGCGCCTTGGGGCTTACCACCCTTCTTGCCTTGAGGTTTGCCTCGGCCTTCCTGCGGTTTGCCGCGCGATTTTCCTTTGCCCTGCCCCTGCCGCTGATCACGGCGAGGAGCACGGTTGTTCGCTTGGCGTTGACGACCCCAAGTGAACGTAAAGAAAACTTCGACATCGGGTTCGTCCGTTGCGGGTTCCGTTGCCTGCTTGGTATCTGTCATTTCCGTTGAAGCTTCAGTGCTCTCAATGGTTTCGGATGGCGTTTCGTCAGGTTCGGCGGCCTCCTGCGAAATTTCTTCCGGCGAGGGAGTTACTGCGTCACTGAGATCCTCAGGCACTTCAGACTCTGGAACCTCTACCGTTACAGACCTTACCTTTTCACGTTCGCCACGTTCCGCTTTATAGCCCAGCCCCTGCATCAAATCAGCAAACTGTTCCAGAGTCATTCCAGTGATCGACAGCATGTCTGGCTTTGCTTCGAACCCACCACGGCTGTCCTCAGAGCGAAGCATATCCGCCAAACGCTCCAGCATGTCGATGCGGATAGAACGATCCCCTGCATTTCTGTAACCGCACATAGTTGCGTAACCTTCGGGCGCGTCCTTCGCGACCGGAACAGTCACCAGACCTGGTGGCGGTGCTTCTGGGAACTCTTGCAGCCCGCTAGACAGCGCCCAAAGAACCAGACGCAGGCGTGTTGGCGCAGGTTTTAGCAGCAAAGGCATGAAAATTGTGAACTGCCCAAAGCGGATACCGTGCTTGCGTAGCGCCCCCCGCGCGTCTTGATCCAGATCTTTGACTTCTTGTGCGACACCCGCGCGAGGCAAAACGCCCATCGCTTCTACAATGCGAAAGGCGAAACCTTTGGCTAGGCCGGTCAACTCTTCGTCACGTGACAGGTTCAAAAGCGGTTCGAAAAGCGCCGCTACTTTTCGGTCGATAAAGTGCTGCAAACGTCGCTGAACTTTTTGCTGAACATCCGGTCCGGCGGCCTCATCTACAAATACCTCAACGATTGGTTTTAGTGGCTCTGCACCTGCAGCCAATTTGCCAACGGCATATTCGCCCCACATCAGGCCGCCCTGATCAGTAAAATCAATCTCGGTATCGGGTGCATTGTAGAAGCGATCAGCACGTAAATGGAATTGCGGCGCCAGAGCTTGCAAAGAGGCTGATTTCAGTGCTTTCGCCTCGGTTCCTTGAGCGCTTTTGTCCGGAATAAACCGGAAGCCTTCCAAACGACCTACGAATTCGCCTTCGACGGTCACTTCACCGTTGTCATTTACTTCGGCCAAAAGGGCCTCCTTCTGCTTGAGCCGGCGCAACAAAACAGAAGTGCGCCGGTCCACAAATCTCTGAGTCAAACGATCATGGAGAGCGTCCGACAGCCTGTCTTCTACAGTGCGCGTTTCCTCGCGCCAATGCGATTCGTCACGCACCCAACCGTTTCGTTGCGCAACATATGTCCAGGTGCGAATATATGCCAACCTTTTGGATAAAGCATCAATGTCACCATCCGGTTGATCAATACGTCGAACCTGCCGGGCCAGAAAGTCATCCGGAATACTGCCGCGTTCGTGCAAATGGCTGTAGATAACTTCAAGCAGGCTGGCATGTTCCGCATGGCTGATGCCCCGAAAGTCGGGGATTCGGCACACGTCCCACAACAATTTGACTGATGCTCCATCACTTGCCCGGGCCAACACCTCAGTGACCTGCGACAGCGACTTAAGCACATTCAGATCGTCGGCGGGTCGCGCTTTGGTCAGGTGCTCGCCACTTGGATTGACTTCCAGCGAGTCTATCAGCGAACCGACTGAGCCAAAACGCAAAGCTGCGTTCCGCCAGTTCAACTTTTTCATTGGTGTAAAACGGCTGTCCATGATCGCCTGCGCGACACCGTCTTCCAGCGCAGGTGCCTCTCCTGTCACACCAAACGTTCCATCGGACATTCCACGTCCAGCGCGGCCAGCAATCTGTGCAAGCTCATTCGGGGCCAAAGGTCGCATGCGTTGACCGTCAAATTTGGTCAAAGATGAGAACGCCACATGGTTCACATCCAGATTCAAGCCCATTCCAATAGCGTCGGTCGCTACCAAGTAATCAACTTCGCCGTTCTGATAGAGTTCAACCTGTGCGTTTCGCGTACGGGGGCTGAGCGCACCCATAACAACAGCAGCTCCGCCCTTTTGGCGACGCAACAATTCCGCGATGGCATAGACGTTTTCCACTGAGAACCCGACAATCGCGCTGCGCGGAGGTAACCGACTGATTTTCTTTGACCCGGAATAGACAAGTTGCGACATCCGCTCGCGCCGAACAAATTGCGCCTCTGGCACCAATGACGCTATTGGGCCGCGCATCGTGTCAGACCCTAGGAAAAGCGTCTCGTTGGTACCCCGAGACCTCAGAAGGCGGTCGGTAAAAACATGACCGCGTTCCGGGTCAGCGCAAAGCTGAATTTCGTCGATTGCTACAAAATCCGCACCCATCCCCTCCGGCATAGCTTCAACAGTGCAGACCCAATATTGCGCACGCGGTGGTACAATACGTTCTTCTCCGGTGACCAAGGCGACGACAGAGGGACCGCGAACGGCGACAATCTTATCGTAAATTTCGCGTGCAAGCAGACGCAAAGGCAGACCAATCACACCGGTCCGGTGCCCCAGCATACGTTCGATCGCATAATGAGTTTTGCCTGTGTTCGTCGGGCCAAGAACTGCCACGATTCGGGATGACCCGCTCACCTTTGCCCCCTGCCCCGGACCTTAAAGTGCCTTGCCGTCAATCAGTGGCTTCAGCCGATTCACGGCACTGGTTACTTCTTCGTGATGGGGATGTATAGCCAACGCGCGTAAATATACTTCGTAGGCCTGTTCCGGCTGTTCGAGAACCTCGAATATCAGACCTAGACCATAGATCGCGTCGTAATTATTGGGATTCAGTGTAAGCGCGTATTCCAGATCGGCGGCGGCCATACCGAAGCGTTCAATGCCAAAATGCGCGGACGCTCTGACATGCCAACCCTCCGCAAATTCGGGTGCGTGATCCGTAAGAGCCGTCAGGTGCTCTAATGCGGCTTCAACGTCACCATCATCCAGTGCCTCGCGGCCGCGTTCCAGCAACAGATCGGCCGAGGCCGACCCGGATTGAGACCAAAGAGCCTGTAATTGTCGATCCAGCCCGACCGCCTGCTCCGGAGTGGCCTGCGCTAACTGCGCAAGCAACGCCGATTCATCGCGCAGATCAGCTTGCTGGGCCAAAGACATGGTGGAATACGTGACTATCGCAGCAATTGCCGCAACGATACCTTTGAGATTGGTGATTGCAATGCCCATAACAATGGTCAGTGTAGCGTTGCCGTCGGGGATGTCCATTCACGGCGCACAAACAAAATGAGGAACACCATGAGCGACACTTTGGAAAAAGCCGCAGCAGCATTGAATGAGAAGCTGTCAGGCGGTGAATTTGACGCTTCCGCTAAATTTGCTATCGCCGACTTGGGCGCTATTATTTTGGATGCAGACGGCGCACGGGTCAGCGATGAAGACGCTGATGTGACCCTTAGTGCAGATGCAGATACCTTCGAGCAAATCCTCAGTGGTGAGATGAATCCCACTGGAGCATTTATGTCAGGCAAGCTGAGCGTGGACGGAGACATGGGAATTGCTATGAAACTTGCGTCGGTGTTAGCTTGATGAGCTTGTCGCCGGCCCCTTTTTTTGAAGACGTGGCCGGCGAGCCTGCCGGTGGTAAAGCGCATTGGCTGCAAACTCCAGACGGGATAAGGCTGCGCGTCTGCCACTGGCTTCCCGGAAATTCTCCAAACGGTACGGTGATGATGTTTCCCGGCCGAACAGAATATATTGAAAAGTACAGCAGTACGGCTGGTGATTTCATTGGTCGAGGATTTGCTTTCGCGGCGATAGATTGGCGCGGTCAGGGTCTTTCTGATCGATTGTTGGACGACCCTCGTGTTGGACACGTGGATAACTTTCGTGATTATCAGCAAGATGTTCAGTCAATGCTGGAGCTTGCTTTTGAACTCAAACTGCCAAAACCATGGTTCGTAGTCGGGCATTCTATGGGTGGCGCAATAGCGCTGCGGACCATTCTGGATAACAACAACTTTACCGCCTGCGCATTTACCGGGCCAATGTGGGGTATCTTTTTTACTCCGCTCATGAAACCCCTTAGCCGATTGACGGCCTATTGGGGACCTAGGGTCGGCCTTGGTGAAAAGACGCCACCGACGACATCGCTTGAAAGCTACGTCATTTCGCAACCTTTCGAAGGCAATGTGCTGACCCGCGATCCGGTGATGTATGAGATGATGCAGGACCAACTAAAGGCGCATCCCGAGTTGGCCTTGGGTGCTCCGTCGACCATCTGGTTGCGTGAAGCTCTGGACGAATGCGTCTGGCTGATGGAACAGTCAGCTCCGGACACCCCGTGCCTGACATTTCTTGGCAGTCACGAGCAGATCGTAGACCGCAAAGCAATCCGAGCGCGCATGGCAAACTGGCCCAACGGGACATTGGTCGAAATACCTGATGGTGAGCATGAGGTATTGATGGAAGCGCCTGATGTCCGAGGCCCCATTCTGGACCAAATTGCGGCGCATTTCGTGGCATCTTGCCAGGGGCGGAAACCAGAGCCTGCGCTATCCTGATGATCACGGAAATATCAGGCCGCTTGTGATCTAAGCAACCTACGCTTAGATGTTGGCAAATCACATTATTTCGAGGTGTTCTATGCGCGACCTTCCCTTTCCCGTACGTGACGCAAATGCCGTCGGCGGCGCTGGCAATCTGGGCAATCTGCCGGAATGGGATCTGACTGATCTGTATAGCTCGGAGGAAGCACCGGAGCTGTCGCGCGATTTAACATGGCTCGAAGCCGAGTGCACCGCGTTCGCCCGAGATTATGATGGTAAACTGGCTGATCTGGATGCCGAGGGCCTGCTGACTTGTGTGCAACGCAATGAAAAGATCAGCGCAATTTCCGGTCGCATAATGTCGTTTGCTGGTTTGCGTTACTACCAGTTAACGACGGATGCCGATCGCGCTAAATTCCTTTCGGACATGCAGGAAAAGGTTACTATTTTTACGACTCCACTCGTGTTTTTTACCTTGGAAATCAACCGTATAGACGATGAAGTTCTAAAGAAGATGTTCGCGGCCAATGCTCAACTTGCACGTTATGAGCCTGTGTTCCGCCGCATCCGCGCAATGAAACCTTACCAATTGTCGGATGAGTTAGAAAAGTTTCTGCACGATCTGGGAGTCGTCGGCGACGCTTGGGAACGGCTGTTTGACGAAACTATCGCTGGGCTTTTGTTTACTGTCGATGGACAAGAGTTAAATATCGAAGGCACACTCAATCTGTTAACGGAACAGGACAGAACAAAAAGAGAAGCGGCTGCGCGCGAACTCGCCCAAGTCTTTCAAAGTAATATCAAGACCTTTGCACGCGTTCACAACACGCAGGCCAAAGAAAAAGAGATCGTTGACCGTTGGCGCAAAATGCCGACTGCGCAGACCGGTCGTCACCTTTCGAACGACGTTGAACCCGAAGTTGTCGAAGCCCTACGTGAAGCAGTCGTCGCCGCGTACCCCAAGCTCAGCCATCGGTATTATGAACTGAAGCGAAAATGGCTCGGGCTGGACGTGATGCAGGTATGGGACCGTAACGCGCCCCTTCCGATGGAAGACACTCGCACCATTGGTTGGGAAGAAGCTGAAAAAACCGTAATGGATGCCTATTCATCGTTCGACCCCCGCATGGCTGAGATAGCTACACCATTTTTTTCGAAAGGTTGGATCGACGCCGCTGTGAAACCAGGTAAGGCTCCGGGGGCATTCGCTCACCCAACAGTCACCGACGTTCATCCTTACGTTATGCTCAACTATCTGGGCAAACCTCGCGATGTGATGACTCTGGCGCACGAACTCGGCCACGGAGTGCATCAGGTTCTCGCCGCCGACCAGGGTGAGATGCTATCGTCCACCCCATTGACGTTGGCCGAAACGGCTTCTGTATTTGGTGAGATGCTGACCTTCCGCAAAATGTTGGATCAAGCTGAAACGGCAGATCAACGTAAAATACTTTTGGCGGGAAAGGTTGAGGACATGATTAACACCGTTGTCCGCCAGATCGCCTTTTACGACTTTGAATGCAAACTACACGCCGCCCGACGAGAGGGCGAGTTGACCCCTGACGATATCAACGCCCTTTGGATGAGCGTTCAGGCCGAAAGCCTTGGTCCTGCATTCGAATTCATGGATGGGTATGAGACTTTCTGGGCATATATCCCGCACTTCGTGCATTCTCCGTTCTATGTCTATGCATACGCATTCGGCGATGGGTTGGTGAATGCTCTGTATTCGGTTTACGACAGCGGCGCAGACGGGTTCGAGGACAAGTACTTCGAAATGTTGCGCGCTGGTGGATCGAAACATCACAAGGAACTGCTCGAACCATTTGGTCTGGATGCCACTGACCCTCGGTTCTGGGACAAAGGCCTTTCAATGATTTCGGGATTTATCGACGAACTTGAAGCAATGGAATCGTAGATTGGTTTGAGGCGGCGCGATAAACGCTGCCTCAGTCACTCTTCCGATTTATCTTTTGTTGTCAGGAAGATCGCAAAGACAATCAATCCAGCCCCTACGACGGCGGGGGCAGTAATTGAAGCGCCAAGAAATACTGCAGAATTAATGAAGGTAAAAATGACCGAAGCTGCAAACAGCAAACTTGCTGTCAGCGTCGATAGGCGTGCAGCAGCTTCGTACCACAAATAGTAAGCAAGCGCGGTTGGAAAAACACCGAGCAAAACCAGAAATACCAGATCCTTGGCCGTGGGAACCTGCATCGTTACAAAAGAAAGCGGGGTCAAAAGGACGGCAGAACACAAAAAGATGCCAAACAGAAAATTTAACCTTTCCTCGGTGGACTGAGAGGACTGCATTGCGCGACTGCTGGAAATCAAGAAAACTGCCCAACTCATTCCCGCTCCGATCTCCATGAGGTCACCGACCAAGGGTTCGCCACCACCCCGAAAGTCCTGATAAACGGTCAAAGACACACCAAAAATTGCCAAGACCGTGGCTAAGATTTCAATTCGTCCAACTGTTGTTTTGGTAAAAAAGAATAAGAAAACTAACACAAAGAACGGAGCGGTGTTCTCTAAAACCATCGCATTCGCCGCGCCGGTATGTTCGAGCCCAACGTGAAACAGAATGTAATTTACAACTGTTGCAACAACAGCCAATAGAAAGTTCCGATCAAAAAACCGGATATTAATTGGCGATCGCCTGATCCGTAAAATGAGCAGAATGGCAAAAGCCGCAATAAACAACCGTAAAACGGCAATCTGCATCCCGTTCAAATCTGTTGTCAAATAGCGAACGATAACGCTGTGGGTGCCCCAAAGAAAAGCCGCCGCAAAACCCAGAAACAATCCGCTTTGCCGCCACAAGAGGGAGTGATCAGAAGTCTCTTTCAATACCCAGCCCGCTACCTTAGTTGGCTGTCCTTTGATCCTCGACGGTTGATTCCGCCCCGCGATTTGAATACCCCGTCACGTTCCTTTTGACATTCGAGGCAAAGTTTTACGCCCGGCAACGCAAGACGTCGTTTTTCTGGGATCGGCTCATCGCAGTCCGCACAGTGCGACAGGCTTTCCCCAACGGGTCGCTTCTGCGCTTGCATTCTAGCTAATTCATCCGAAATCGAAGCTTCAATTTGTTCGCTTACCGCGCCGTCGCGCGCCCAGCCACCAGCCATTGTTCGCCTCCAAAAAAGGGTAAGTAACAACTTAGGCTGCCCACCGCGGAGATGGCAAGAGGTTGCTCAGAGTTGCCTGGCGACCTCAAAAACCTGGTCAATCACAACCTGCGTGCCGCGAGCAAACTCCAGAGAACATGGGTAGCCTACCTCATCCCTTACCGAGCGACCAAACGCTTCGACCTGCAGTTTGTAGTGGTCGTCGCCGGGAAAGCGGAATACCTGCAATTCGAGTCCGTGGCGGTGCAATTCCACTCGCGCTTCGCCAAAAACACGTGCATTGAAGGGGGCAGTCAGGCGAATAACACCTTTGTCACCATGAAACTCCATGGCCTGATTTGGATGCATGCGCGTTGAAACATATGTGGAGTACGTAAAGTCCGGGAAACGGGCGTTAATTTCCGTAAACGTATCGACGCCATTCTCCCAGCGTATGGAAGATCGAATTTCGTCAGGTTCTTGACCGGTTACATAACGGGCGCTGCCGATGACATAAACACCTATGTCACGCAATCCACCGCCACCGGTTTCCGGGCGATTTCTGATGTTGCCTGTGTCAGCGCGATTATCGTATGTGAAAACCCCTGAGATATGGCCAAGTTTTCCAATCTCTCCTTCGGAAACCAGTTTTCGCACCAGTTGCCATTGGGGATGATGGACGATCATATATGCCTCGGCCGCCAGCAATCCGGTTTGATCGCGCTTGGCAATTAGTTGGTCGAATTCCTCCGCTCGCATAGTCATTGGCTTTTCGCAAAGAACATGCTTGCCGGCGTCTAAGGCCTTCAGACTCCACTCGACATGCAAGTGATTGGGTAATGGGATATAAACCGCTTCTATTTCGGGGTCCGCAAGTAACGCTTCATAGCTTTCGTAAACCGTCAAATCCGAGCAAAAATTCTGAAACGGCTTTGCTTTGGCCAAGTCCGATGTGGCCAACCCCATAAGCTGAGCACCATCGGCAGCATGAATTGCGGGTGCCATAAACTGACGAGCGAATTTTGAGGCTCCGAGCACCCCCCATTTAACAGGCTGTTCCATGAATACCCTCCTTCAGCGGCTATGTCGCTAAATGTTAGCGCTAGCGTTTCTTTATTTGTATGGCAATCACTGAGTAACCGTTAACTAAATTTTCCTGCCGTAAACTCGAAAAAACCGGCCCGATTAATATCGGACCGGCTTTCAATGGATTTCAAGCGAAACCTCAGACTTTGCTGAGCATTCCCTTTTCACGAGCCAGTTCACGCATCTTTTTCTGAAGCTTTTCAAAAGCCCTGACCTCGATCTGTCGGATGCGCTCGCGGCTGACATTGTACTGAGTGCTCAGCTCTTCAAGTGTAACCGGTTGATCCATCAGGCGACGCTGAGTCAGAATGTCCTTTTCCCGGTCATTCAGAACATCCAGTGCCGCAGTCAGCAATTCACGGCGGGCTTCAAGCTCGTCCCGCGCTTCGTAATCGCCCGCCTGATCGGCATCTTCGTCCTCCAGCCAGTCTTGCCATTGCATACTGCCCTCGCCCTCGGACCCAACTGTCGCGTTCAGCGAGGCATCACCACCAGACATGCGGCGATTCATGCTTATGACTTCTTCTTCGGTAACTCCTAAATCGTTCGCAATTTGGGTGACGTTCTCGGGACGTAGATCACCCTCTTCCAACGCGCCGATACGCGCTTTGGCTTTGCGAAGGTTAAAGAACAGCTTTTTCTGTGCCGAAGTTGTCCCTAGCTTAACCAGAGACCAGGATCTAAGGATGTACTCTTGGATCGAGGCCCGAATCCACCACATGGCATAGGTCGCCAGACGGAAACCTTTCTCTGGGTCAAAGCGTTTAACCGCCTGCATCAAGCCAACGTTGGCCTCGGAAATCACCTCAGCCTGCGGAAGGCCATAGCCGCGATAACCCATGGCTATTTTAGCCGCCAAACGCAGGTGCGACGTAACCATTTTGTGCGCCGCTTCTGTGTCTTGTTCTTCAACCCATCGCTTGGCCAGCATGTATTCTTCCTCTGGCTCCAACAAGGGAAATTTGCGGATTTCCTGCATATAGCGGTTCAGACCACCTTCGGGGGTCGGCGCGGGAAGGTTTGAGTAATTTGCCATTTATTTCTGCCCCTTGGACAAATGTTTAAGCCCTTAACATGGGATATGGGCACCAGACCCATGACATTCAAGAGGAACTGGTAACAGTATGCGATTAACCTTCGATAAAGAAAAGCTGAGATCGCCTATATCACGCGTCTTTGCGAATTATGACGATTGCTGACGCAGCGCGTCCAACAATGACTGCATATCCTCAGGTAAATCTGCCTCAAAACGTAAAATTCCTCCGTTAACCGGATGTTCAAATCCCAATACGGCAGCATGAAGGGCTTGGCGCGGAAAGTCGCTGATTGCTTGAGTTGTTGCTTCATCAAAGGCCCGAGTCGCCAGTTTCCGCTTGCCCCCGTAAACCGGATCACCAATCAGGCTGTGGCCTGCGTGAGCCATATGCACCCGAATTTGGTGCGTTCGCCCTGTTTCAAGCCAGCATTCAACTAAAGACAATGCACTAGGTGACCCAAACGTCTCGACCACTCTGGCACGTGTCACTGCGTGTTTGCCACCATGAAACAAGACAGCCTGTTTTTGCCGGTCGGTTTTGTGCCGAGCCAATCGAGTAGTTAACCGCATTATGTTGCCGGGGTCAAAATTCACACCTTTTACGCCTCTCAGACGTGGGTCGTTGGCGTCTGGCACGCCATAGCAGACTGCGCGATAATAGCGTTCGACAGTGTGTGCGTGAAACTGTGCCGCCAATCCATGATGAGCGGCATCTGATTTAGCAACAACCAGCAAGCCGCTGGTATCTTTGTCTATTCTGTGGACGATACCTGGCCTTTTAACGCCACCAACACCTGACAAATCTTCTCCGCAATGGTGCAGCAGCGCGTTAACAAGAGTCCCATTCGAGGATCCGGGGGCCGGGTGCACAACCATCCCAGCCGGTTTGTTGACTACGATCAGATCGTTATCCTCAAACACGACTTCTAATGGTATGTCCTCGGGCTCTATATGGCTCTCCTCAGCCTCAGAAACTGCGACCGAGACAAGTGAACCTTCAGCCACTTTAGATTTGGGGTCGTCGATCACCTTTCCGTTAACCGATACAGCACCCTCTTGGATCAACCTTGCTAACCGGGTGCGCGAGAGGTTTTCACCATCTGGTACATCCCGGGAAAGCGCCTTATCAAGGCGGGGCGGCGGCGTGGCCGCGATATGAAACTCTATCAGGCGGGTGCCCATGTCTGTCCCTTCCGACCCTCTTGAACCCCAGGAAACACCTCAGCTGCGAACGCTGCGACGCATGGTCATGTTGTTGACTGCGGTTATGATTGGCGGCGTTTTATTGACATTCGCGTTGATTGTCATCCGCTTGTCGGACAGAACCCCCACCCTGCCCGACCAAATAGAATTACCTGATGGCGCCCGGGCTGAGGCGCTTACAATCGGCAGTAACTGGTATGTCATTGTAACGAATGACAACCGTATCCTAATTTTTGACAAAACGACGGGGAATTTGCGTCAGGAAATTCCAATACAATAGCTATATGCGCTGGAAGACCGGTCACTGGTCAGCCAAAATTGGCCGAGCACCGGATAAATCAGAGGAAATTCTAATTGCACGTGTCAGTGACTTGGTTTGGAATCGATCACGGTCCGCAAGAAACCGTGCAGGAACAGTGGTAGCCGCAGAAAGCGCCTGTACCAGCGGCAAACCTGCCTGCTCGGTCAGAACCCTTATCGCAGTTGTCAGATCAAGGTCTGCTCCGGCCAAAGTACCATCTGACAGCGTTAGCCTGCCGCTTTCTCGCTGAATAAGCCGACCTTCCAGCTTGAATTCAGTAAGTTTCGTTCCAGCGACCGCCATTGCGTCACTAACAAGGAATATCTGTCCCGGCCCGCGCTTGGCCAACCATGCGGCGCGCATTGTTTCGGGGTGAACGTGGACACCATCCGCAATCAAACCCGCAAAGATACCACCGTTTGACAGGACCGCGCCGACCAGACCCGGCTCGCGACTGCCCAGTTGGCTCATGGCGTTGAAAAGGTGCGTTGCGCATCTCGCGCCAGCGCCCGCAAAACTAATGCAAGTATCAAATGGTGCATCGGTATGCCCCAATGAGACCACAACTCCGGCCTGCGACAAAACTCTGACCTGATCCGGTGTCGTGCTTTCTGGCGCCAAAGTCACCATCAGCGTAGGCAATTGCTCAGCAGCATCAAGGATCAAATCAAGGTCCGCGGGCAACATTGGCCGGATCAGGGCGGCATCGTGGGCCCCTTTTCGGCGTTGGGACAGATGCGGTCCCTCTAGATGAAGCCCCACAACTCCAGGCACGCCCTCTTGACAGGCTTGGATCGCCGCATCAACTGCGGCCCGCGTCTTTTCTGGCGTATCGGTTATTAAGGTTGGCAATATTGACGTCGCACCCAAATCCCGGTGCGCTGAGGCTATGATAGCCAAAGTCTCGACCGAAGGATCATCATTGAACATTACCCCACCACCGCCATTGACCTGTAGGTCAACGTATCCTGGACTTAGGATATCACCCGCCAAATCTTCTATGCGGTCCTCCGCAGACAGTTCGGTTTCCGGAAACATCTCATCCCAGATCCCGTTTCGGAATCGAACAGCGTACCCGAATAACAGGGTTTCGCCGTCAAAAATCTGACCTCCGGCAAAAGTTATCGAGTCCGGTCTCATACCGTTTCTGTCACTTTTCGCAGGTGGCGTGGTGCATCAGGGTTTATTCCACGTTCAGTGGCAACCTTTTCGACCATTCCGTAGAAAGAAGCGATTGTTGGTATCGGGTCTGTGATCCAATGCGACGTTCGCACATGCGGCAAAACTGAAGCCCGCTTTACCTGGCTGGTTGTGGCAAAAACCTGCGCGCCCTTTTCAGCCAACGTATCTGCGACCTCTGCCAGATTGGCCTCCGCCGCATCGCCCGAGGCTAGTGCTAAAACCGGAAAACCCTGATCAACGATAGATACCGGTCCGTGCAGAACCTCCGCGGACGAATAGCTTTCCGCGTGAATTTGGCAGGTTTCCTTAAATTTCAGTGCAGCTTCGTTTGAAATCGCCAACGACGTACCGCGCCCAAGCGTAAACAGAGATCGGTCGCTCACGGCGGTTGCCGCAACGCTCCAGTCACAAGCAATAGCAGCAGACAGGTCTTCCGGCAGCCCACGTATGGCCCGCAACAAATCTTCGTCCCGTTTGACCTGCGCCAGCAACCACAATCCGGCAACCAGCGAAGTAACGAAAGTTTTGGTGGCCGCCACGCTTAATTCGGGTCCTGCAAAGATCGGTAACGTTGCCTTCGAGACTTGTGACAGTGCCGATCCAGTCTCGTTGGTGATTGCCACCGAATAAGCACCGCCTTCTGTCATAGATCGCGTCAGCTTAACGATATCCGGGCTTTGTCCGGATTGTGACACTGCGATACAAACCGCATCCTCGCAGCGCATATCAACACCATAGATCGATTTGACCGAGGGTCCGACTGACGCCATAGGCAACCCAAGCAACAACTCGGCAGCGTATTTGAGGTAGCTGCAGGCATGATCCGAAGATCCTCGCGCCACCGAGATCAGAAAGCGTGGATTTCGGTCTTGGATTTCACTTGCGGTTCGAGAGACAAGTTCCGCACCTTCGGTTAATAGTCTTTCAACGGCGACGGGTATCTCATTGACTTCCCGCCTCATTTGCGTCGTTTCTTTGTACATGGCCCCAGGCTTTCAGTTTGACAGTCGCAGCTCTGCCACGAAGTCGTAGGCATCACCGTGGTAGATTGAACGTGTGAGTTCGGCCACACGCCCGCTTTCCAGATACGAAGTTCTTTGGATACGAAGCCCGGCTGTTCCTTCGGCGACATCCAAAAGTTCAGCCTCCGGAGCTTCTAGGTTGATTGCAGAGATCTTTTGAATTGCCCTGACTGGCCGAAACCCTGTTTTTTCCAGAACTGCATAAAGCGAGCCGGTAACCTCAGTTGGGTTGGGTAAAATGTCCAACGGCAATGCCGCACGTTCCAACGCCATCGGGCGGCCACCCGCTTCGCGCAGGCGATGAATTCGGGCGACCTGCTCATTCGCAGATAGACCCAACGCCATCATCTCTTCCGGGGACGGCAGGAAAATTCCTCTCTCGAGCCAAGTTGAAGTCGTCTTTAGGCCCCTTCGTTCCATATCTTCGGTAAACGAAGTCAAATGCGATAACGATTGCTCAACTCTCGCCACGGGTTCACGCACAAATGAACCCGATCCCTGACGTTGTTCAATTGCGCCTTTTCGCACCAATTCTTGAATGGCCTTGCGGACGGTGACTCTGGAAAGATCCGTCAGTTCTGCAATTTCTCTTTCAGGCGGCAACGAGCTGTTGGGCGGCAAAATCCCTTCTTCAATTCCTTTCTCAAGCCTTTGACGCAATTGCACATAACGCGGGCCGGAATTTTGGCCCAGCCACCCCTCCGGGCGCAGGAAATCAGCGATGTTCACTTTCGATCTCCTCCAGAAACTCGCGAACCAAAGCAATCGCACCCGAAAGTGGATCGCCTGCAGGTTCGACTAGTTCAGATTGCATTATGGTGGGCAGATAAGGTCCAAACCGCGGCCCAATTCCGCCGGTAAGGCAGATCGACAACCCGGCAACCCAACCCATTTTGGTCAAACGCCCTGCTAAATGATCGGCCCCATCCTGCAGAATTTTTTTGGCCAGCTCATCCCCCTGATCCGAGAATTCTGTAACCACAGGGGCAAGCGATCCAAGTTCATACGGCGTCATTTTTGCCGCAACTTGCACAATCCCCGCAGGCCCGCCAAAACGGGACAAAAGCTGGGTCGCCATAACTGATGATCCATTTAGCCCATCTACGCATTCCAACGTCTCGGACAAAGCGCGGCGCCCGACCCATTGCGCAGACGCCTGATCGCCGAGAACCGGCCCCCAACCGCCAGAGAACCGCCGACCACCTGACAGCTGCGACGCAAGAAACGAGCCTGTGCCGCAATGCGCAACGAACCCCTCGCCCTCACCCAACGCACCGCGCAATGCCGCAGCGCGATCATCTTCTATCTTAATTCGATCAAATGGAAGCGCCTGTGCAAGCTTCCTTGCAATCGCCTCTCCAGTTATCCCAGCCAAACCCATGTAAGTTGGCGCCCTAGTTAGGGTGCTCACCTCACGGCCGGATTCCGCGGCCAACACTTGCAAACCACCCAACAACTCGGCGCAAGCCGCCTCAAAATTGGTCGATACGTTGGCCGCGCCCACCTCAACCCTGCTGATGACTTCACCTTCAATCGCAGCAAGGCGGCAACGCGTCCCCCCTCCATCGACAGCTAAAATTAGAGTGTTGATAGGCTGTGTCATAACAAGACCTATATAATACCTTTCTCAATAATAGAAGTCCTAATTGCAACCAAATTCGGTATTTTTGGCAAAATAACGCAAACTTCTCCGAAATAAACAAAATGGTAGACTAATGGTATCTAAAAGGTATGATGTACGAAGCCAAAGGGGGAATCACGTGACCAAGCCAGTGACAGAGCAACTGCACCAGCAAGCAAAAGGTTTGGACACTCGACCACTGATCGAAGTCGCTGAACTCCTCGCAAATAGCCAAGCAGAAGCCGCGCGATCGCCCCTGGAATCCTTGGGGCCAATTTGCAATGGCGCGAGAGCAATGGCAAAAACTATCCGCTCAGGTGGAATTCTACGGTACCTGGCCGCCGGCTCGTCCGGGCTAATGGCGGCGTCAGACGCGCTGGAACTTGGTGGGACATTTTCCATCCCGTCAAAACAAATTCGGATCCATATGGCCGGCGGTCTGCCGACAAGCCCGGAAATGCCTGGCGACGTCGAGGATGCCGCCGACTCGCTTAGCCAAGAACTGAAGAACCTTTCAAATGCCGACACTGTGATCATGGTTTCGGCCAGCGGCACCACGCCTTATACTATTGAGGCGGCAAAAATTGCTCGTACAGCTGGCGCGACAATAATTGGCATTGCTAATAATCCAGACACGCCATTGCTGCGAATGGCGGATCACGCCATTTTACTTTCCACCCCGCCCGAGTTGATCTCGGGTTCGACGCGCATGGGCGCGGGAACCGCTCAGAAGATTGCCTTGAACATGCTGTCCACCCTGATGGCTGTGGAACTTGGTCATATTCAAGACGGCATGATGATCAACCTGCGCGCAGACAATGACAAGCTACGCGATCGAGCAAACGGGATTGTGTGCCAACTGACTGGCGTGACGCCGGACAGCGCCAATTCCGCACTTATGGCGGCTGACGGCAATCTCAAAAACGCGATCCTTTTGGCCGCCGGTGCCGATTCAGTAAAAATCACGCAAAAGTTGTTAGACGAATCCGGCGGCCACCTGCGCCCCGCATTTGAGCGACTGACCAAAGCCAACGAAACAACCAACCTGGGAGTAAACAAATGAAACGCAAAATTCTAAGCCTTGCCATGATGAGCACTGCACTTGTTGCAAGTGCCGCCTATGCTCAGGAAGCTACGCTAACGATTGAAAGCTGGCGAAACGATGACCTTGCCTTGTGGCAAGAAAAGATCATTCCGGCATTCGAGGCTGAAAATCCCGGAATAAAGTTGGTGTTTTCGCCGTTTGCACCCACAGAATACGATGCCGCTCTGAATGCCAAGCTAGAGGCCGGCTCTGCCGGAGACATCATTACTTGCCGCCCATTTGACCGATCGCTCGGCTTGTATGAAGGAGGGCATTTGTCCGATCTGTCAGACCTGTCAGCGATGTCGAATTTTTCAGACGTGGCAAAGGCAGCTTGGCAAACCGATGACGGATCTGCCACATTTTGCGTTCCTATGGCATCGGTGATTCATGGTTTCATTTACAACAAGGATGCCTTCAACGAGTTGGGAATTGAAGAGCCAACAACCGAAGCCGAGTTCTTTGCAGCGCTAGAGAAAATTAAGGAGGACGGCACCTATATCCCGATGGCCATGGGCACAAATGACCAATGGGAGGCGGCAACCATGGGATACAACAATATCGGCCCAAACTATTGGAATGGTGAGGAAGGACGTTTGGCGTTGATCGAAGGAACTCAGAAGCTGACTGATCCACAATGGGTTGAGCCATATGCGACGCTGGCAAAATGGAAGGACTATCTCGGCGATGGTTTCGAGGCACAAACTTATCCTGACAGCCAGAACCTGTTCACTCTCGGCCGTGCTGCCATCTACCCGGCGGGCAGTTGGGAAATATCCGGCTTCAACACGCAGGCTGATTTCGAAATGGGCGCTTTCAAGCCCCCGGTCCAGAACGCTGGCGACACATGCTATATTTCAGACCATACGGATATCGGCATAGGCATGAACGCAGCAACAGAAAACGCCGAAGCCGCCAGGACGTTTTTAGCTTGGGTCGCTTCTCCTGAATTCGCGAAAATTTTTGGTAACGCTTTGCCAGGTTTCTTCCCTCTGTCCAATGAACCGGTAGAGCTGGAAGATCCGCTTGCAAAGGAATTCGTAAGTTGGCGCGGCGATTGCGAAACAACCATTCGATCCACTTACCAAATTCTATCACGCGGCGAGCCAAATCTCGAGCTTGAAACATGGAACGCATCCGCCAACGTCATAAGAGGCGCAGAGACGCCTGCCGACGCTGGTCAACGCCTGCAGGATGGACTGGCTAGCTGGTATGCACCGCATCAGTAAATCCTGACAACTGAACCTACCGGACGCGGCATTTGGTTTCGCGTCCGGACCCCTCTCCCGGAGTTCCCCATGCAGACGCGCCGCACTAGATGGCACATCGCCGTTTTCCTTGCACCTGCCGTGCTGGTTTACACTGCGGTGATGATCTTTCCTTTGTTCAATACGTTACGCCTTGCGCTGTTTACAGAGGTTGATCAAAGCCGTGTTTACGTCGGCTTTCAGAACTTCCGAACTCTGTTTTTCGATCCGCTCTGGTCCGAACAATTCTGGAACGCACTAGGCAACAATTTCTGGTTCTTCTTGATCCATATGCTCGTTCAGAACCCAATTGGGGTCGCACTTGCAGCGCTGTTGTCTCACCCCAGATTGCGCTTTGCTGCGTTATACAGATCGGCAATTTTCATCCCGACCATTCTAAGTTTTGTGATTGTCGGTTTCGCTTGGAAACTTATCTTGTCGCCCCTTTGGGGCATCGCTCCATCGATGCTGGATGCAATCGGGCTGAAATCACTTTTCGCCCCATGGCTTGGCAAAGAAGAATATGCCCTGACAACGCTTGCACTGGTATCGGTATGGCAATTCGTCGGCATTCCGATGATGCTGATATACGCCGCATTGCTTTCGATCCCTGAAGAAATCTTAGAGGCCGGCGAGATCGACGGTATTACCGGAGCATCAGCATTCTGGAAAATAAAGTTACCGCTTATTCTGCCGTCGATAGGCATAATCTCGATCCTAACATTTGTGGGTAACTTCAATGCGTTCGACTTGATTTATGTCTCACAAGGCGCGCTTGCGGGTCCGGATTTCTCGACCGATATTCTGGGAACTTTCATGTATCGGACATTTTTCGGCTTTCAACTCCAGCTAGGGGATCCTCACATGGGATCGGCCATTGCCGGGGCTATGTTCGCGATCATCCTTGTTGGTGTCTGCATCTACCTGTTCGGCATACAGACCCGGATGCGCCGGTATCAGTTGTAAGGGTCTGAAAAATGAATAAAGCACGCTCAAACCCGCTGAACACCGTTGCCATGCACTGCGTCTTAATTCTGTATACTCTAATCGCGCTGTTCCCTGTTTTTGTGATCATTATCAACAGCTTTAAGTCACGCCGCGCTATCTTTCGCGAACCGTTGGCCCTGCCGGACGCCGAAAGCTTTTCGATGATTGGTTATCAAACTGTGATGAAGCAGGGTGACTTTTTCCTCTACTTTCAAAACTCGCTGATTGTAACAGTGGTATCGCTTGCGTTCATCCTGCTATTCGGTGCTATGGCCGCATTCGCGCTCAGTGAATATCGGTTCAAAGGCAACACGCTTATGGGTCTTTATCTGGCCCTTGGTATCATGATTCCGATCCGTATCGGCACGGTCGCAATTCTTGAACTAATGGTGGCAACAGGCCTGGTTAACACTCTGTGGGCGTTGATCCTTGTGTATACCGCACAAGGCCTGCCTCTGGCTGTATTCATCCTTTCGGAATTCATGCGGCAAGTCTCGGACGATCTGAAGAATGCAGGCCGCGTAGATGGCCTGTCGGAATACACGATCTTTTTCCGCCTTGTTCTGCCGTTGGTTCGTCCTGCAATGGCCACCGTTGCCGTGTTCAACATGATCCCAATTTGGAATGACCTTTGGTTCCCGCTGATCCTTGCGCCGGCGGAAGAGACCAAGACCCTCACCCTCGGCAGCCAAGTCTTTATCGGCCAGTTCGTTACTGATTGGAACGCGGTTCTCTCGGCGCTTAGCATGGCGATCCTACCTGTTTTAGTCCTTTACGTTATCTTCTCACGCCAACTGATCCGCGGAATAACATCAGGAGCAGTCAAATGACCCGAGCCTTAATCGCAGGTCTCGGCAACATGGGACGCAGTCATGCTCTGGCCCTGCACAAACACCCTGACGCCGAAATTGTAGGGCTGGTCAATCGGTCCGACATTGAATTGCCGACAGATCTACTCAAATATCCACGGTTTAAATCTTTCGAAGAAGGGCTTGATACAAAACCGGATTTAGTCGTTGTGGCCACCTATTCTGATAGTCATGCTGAGTATGCTTGTGCCGCAATGGAAGCCGGGGCGCACGTTTTCGTAGAAAAACCTCTGGCCACCACTGTTGCCGATGCTCGGCGAGTAGTCGACAAGGCCGTCGAAACGGAGCGCAAACTTGTCGTTGGCTATATCTTGCGCCATCACCCGTCATGGATGCGATTGATCGCCGAAGCCCGAAATCTTGGCGGACCTTACGTATTCCGCCTGAACCTGAATCAACAAAGTAGTGGCGACGAGTGGGAAACCCACAAAGCATTGATGCGGACCACCTCTCCCATCGTTGATTGCGGTGTGCACTACGTCGACGTGATGTGCCAGATTACCGACTCCGATCCGGTGCGCGTACATGGCATGGGATTACGTCTAAGCGATGAAATCGGTCCGGAAATGTACAACTACGGCCAGTTTCAAGTCGTCTTTGAGGATGGTTCCGTCGGCTGGTACGAGGCCGGATGGGGGCCGATGATGTCTGAGACGGCATTTTTCGTTAAGGATATCGTTTCACCAAATGGTTCCGTTTCGATCTCCGATGGCAACAAAGGGGCGTCATCAGATATCGATAGGCACACAAAAGTCGGTGGGATCTTGATTCATCGTCCAGACGGTGATCGGCAGATCGATATGCCCGACGAACCTGGTCACCAAGAGCTTTGCGACGCTGAACAGGCCTATATGCTTCACGCTATTGCCCAAGACATCGACCTAACCCGCCACATGAACGACGCGGTTCAATCGCTGGCCATTTGTCTGGCCGCCGATGAAAGCATCCGCACTGGCCGACCCATTTCGCTGAAAGAGATAGACCAATGACCGCCCTGACGCTGAAGAATGTGAACAAATCCTTTGGCACCGTTGAAGTTCTTAAGGACATCAATATCGAAGTGGACGAAGGAGAATTCGTGGTATTTGTCGGACCTTCAGGTTGCGGCAAGTCCACCTTGCTGCGCGTGATTGCGGGGCTTGAGGATGTAACCTCGGGTGAAGTTCGCATCGACGGCGAAATTATGAACCTTACGCCACCATCAAAGCGTGGCATAGCAATGGTTTTTCAAAGCTATGCACTCTACCCCCATCTGAATGTGCGCAAGAATATGTCACTGGCGCTGAAACAGGAGGGTCAAAGCAAAAAGGTCATCGAAGAACGTGTAGCAAAAGCCAGCAAGATGTTGAATCTTGAGCCCTATTTGGACCGTTATCCATCCGAGCTGTCGGGTGGACAACGTCAGCGCGTTGCCATCGGACGCGCCATCGTCCGCGAGCCTAAGCTGTTTCTTTTTGATGAGCCGTTGTCCAATCTGGACGCTGCGTTGCGAATGAATACCCGGTTGGAAATCGCAAACCTTCATCAACAACTTGATGCTTCGATGATCTATGTGACTCATGATCAGACCGAGGCCATGACCTTGGCTGACAAAATCGTCGTGTTGCGAGACGGGCGCGTCGAACAAGTCGGTAACCCGATGGAGCTTTACAACAACCCCGCCAACCAGTTTGTCGCTGGTTTTCTAGGTTCTCCGTCCATGAATTTCTTCCCCGCCGACCTTATCGGCGACAACGCGGAACTTACTACGGGAATAAGACCTGAGGATTTGTATTTGGCTGACGAAGGTCCAATTTCCGCGCGCGTCACACATGTCGAACATTTGGGAGGCGACACAAACGTGGTTGCTATGATGCAGGATCACCAGATCACCGCGCGGTTATTCGGTCAGCATGAAGTAGCTGCGGGGCAACCAGTCCGGTTCGGATATAATCCAGACCGAACATATAGCTTTGACCAAAAAGGTGCGCGTGTCGCTTGAGGCCAACTTTGCGGGCGATATGATCGGACTTTGAGATTTGGGATACAAACGAGGCATTCTGAATGCCCTTCTTTCGCATAAATTTCTTCAACTAAAAAAAACCCATTTTTGTTTTTTATTATTTTTTTCAATATTTTAGTTGGTCTTTCCTTAATCATAAACTAACAAAAATTAAACGTAAATTCTATACTAATACTGACAAAGAGATGAATATTTGATCAGGACAAATCGCGAAACTTCCGGTGTAAAATTGCCGTCGAGGTCGACGCAAGACGATGCCGATAGCACCCGCAAAACTCCATTTGTTTCCGACTGGGAAATCGGCTTTTGCGAAAACCGTTGCAAGTCAAAACAATCAATCAACAATGAAAAAAAGGAATGTTAAAACGTACTTTCAGCTTGCTTATCGGCCTTACATTTTGGGCGTTTCCAGTTGAGGCAGAAGACATCCAGCCACATGATGGTCAGCGGTCCATAGAAAGTAATCTGCTCTCTCAGACCGGATGTTCAGATTCGTTACTGTAGATTGCACATGCAAAAGGAGTTTTGATCCGCATAACACACACCAAGCCCTTTGACTCCAGTGATCGCGAAGGGGTTGCATTCGATTTTGAACGTACTGAAAAAAATACTTGGACAGCGTCCCGAGATCGGGCTGAGCCAAATCACAAAGGGGAAGCCCGAATGGAAACGCAGGTGCACCTACACGTCGATTCGTAAAAGAAAATAACAGAACATGCGCAGATGGTTGTTACTGCAACGGGCTCACGCGGCGAAGACTTGGGAATGACGGCCTCAGGATGTGAGGTATCGTGGGAAATTATTTCGGAATGGGTATCGCACTGAACTTGGCTGGGTTATTGCGTAATCTGACCATTTTGTTGATGATACTGCACCGTTCGCGATCAGTGCTATAAAACAGATCACAAAACTTCTTTCAGAATTTTTGAACAAACCAGGAATGTCCTGTCAGCATACTTAAGGCGGGAGTCTCAGAGCGTCATATTTGTTGAAGGCGTCAACAAAAGTCTGAAGAGGCGTGTATTGGACTTTATCAAAGGGCGAACTTTCACCTCTGCACCCTGAAAAACTGTTGCCTACTAGGTCTTACTGAAATCTTCCGAGGTATTACCTCTACACCCTTTTTGTGCCCTTCAGTCTTGAACAGGACCCTGGATATTTCACCGGTTCCTACCAAGCACCGTTGCATGTAGAATAATTCTCACTAGCACTTTGTATATCGCTTGTCGCACTTGGTCCTGGATGAATATTTCCGGTTTTCTGATAACACTAGGTGTTCTTTTTCTTGCCGGATTGGCGGCGGATCAGATCGGCAGGGTCACGCATCTTCCTCGGGTTACAACCTTGCTGTTTATTGGCTTGATCGCGGGGAATGCAGGCTTGGGATTGATCCCGACCGACGTTGCAATGTGGTTTGATGAAGTATCCATTGTAGCGCTAACGATGGTGGCGTTTCTTCTTGGCGGATCGCTGACAAAGAAGAACCTGATTCAGCACGGGCGAGCTATTCTGGCGATTTCGATTTCTATCGTGGTAGCGACCCTCTTAGTCGTAACGATCGGTTTGACAGCAATTGGGTTGGCGCCGGGGCTGGCATTGGTTTTGGCCGCGATAGCAACCGCTACCGCGCCCGCTGCTATGACGGACGTGATCAAACAGTCCGGAATTTCGAATGGTTTCACTGAAACACTCAAGGGTATAGTTGCAATTGACGATGCTTGGGGACTGATCGTTTTCAGCGTTGTTCTGGTTCTGGCTGGTCACGCTAATGGCTGGACCGAGGTAACACTTGATGCACTGTGGGATCTAGGAGGCGCATTTATTCTGGGAATCGCATTGGGCGTGCCATCGGCCTATCTTACTGGTCGACTAAAGCCCGGTGAGCCGATGCAGGCCGAGGCTGTGGGAATCGTTTTTCTTTCTGCTGGCCTCGCGCTTTGGCTGGAGGTTTCGTTTCTGATAACCGGAATGGTTGCGGGGTCAGTTGTCAGTAATCTGGCGCGTCACCATGACCGCCCTTTTCATGAGATTGAACATATTCAGTGGCCGTTTATGATTCTGTTCTTTCTTTTGGCTGGCGCGACGTTGGACATTGAAGCCCTCGGCCTAATGGGCTGGGCCGGCGCCATGTTCCTGGCCTCAAGAACAATTGCGCGCCTTGTCGGGGGCTATTGTGGAGCGCGCTTGGGCGGTTTGCCACATAGAGAAGCCTTTTGGTATGGCCCTGCCCTGTTGCCACAAGCTGGTGTGGCTGTTGGAATGGCCTTGGTTGCCGGGGAACAATTTCCAAATTGGGCCGCGTCCATCATGGCCTTTACTCTGGCAAGTACGGTCGTATTTGAAGTTTTGGGTCCTCCGCTGACTTTGATGTCAATCAGACGTGCCGCTGAAAGATAATAGAACGCCCGTCAACTTCTAATCAGCCTGTATTGTTTCCAAGTACATAAGCAAACTTGCGAGCGGCAGTCCCGCCATCATTTTCTGACCACTCGGCAAAGTTATCGCTGTTTGTTGATCAGTTTCGAAAACGGCCCCAAAGATCGGCATTTCACCGCCATGAGCAAGTACCATCGATCTTCCATCTACTTGGCGAGCTATAAGTTCTGTTGGGAAAACACCATCGTTCTGAGCCGCCAGCTTTGTCAGATCGGGTGTGCGAATAGCCAGCATTTCCGCCATCGGCCCGTCCCCAGTTGCTTCAAGTCCATGACATTGCCAGCAATAAGTTCGATACAGATCATTTCCTTCCTGAACGCTCACGTCCTGAGCCAAGGCACTTCCAGCAGCCAAAAGTGTTATCAATATCCCGCGAAAAACTGGCATCTCTTCCTCCTCCGCCCCAACTTTGCTCAATATTACATTACGCAGCAAAACCGGGACAGTTCTTTGACTTCGCTCATATTGTCTGCCCAAAAATAAGGAAATCAACGCGATGAGGTTGGTAAATCATCTATGCAATCAGTCCATATCGACATCAAATTGCGCCTCGTCTGAGCTTTCCGATGCTGGGCTGTCGCTTTTCGACTTGCCCTCGAGCAAATTCAAATGCTTTCGGATACGCCAAAGGTGATACGAAACTCGATGTAGCCACCTAAGGGCATCAAGCCGCGACCAGACCACTTCGTCAGGCAAACTGTTTGTCGCCGCATCGGATATTAGCAAGTCTCGACGCAGTTTTCGTTGTTGCCGCAAGAAGCGCCGCACCCGGTTCAGTGTGTTTTCGCATTTTTCAGGATCGTCAATCTCCAAGTATCTATCTGTCGCTGCAACAACTACCAATGCGAGACGCTTCAGCCGCGGATCCCGGGGCAACTCGTGAATCCTCTCTTCTTGGCCGCATCGATACAGCAACCGGTCAAGGTGATCGAGAATATGATACATACCCTTGATACTGGATATCTGCTCCTGGGACTTGCTGGATAATTCTATTTTGTCCAAATACGCACGCGTTTCCAACAAAGCTGACTCGATGTCGGACCGCCCATAATCGATATCGGTTGATCGCATGACGCCCATAACCGATCGAAGATGCGCAGTGGCGGCCGTCACAATACGATCCACAGCGACCTTTGCCGCGTCCGCTGCTGCCTCGGGCATATCCAAAATTAGAGGATCCAGAGAATTCGTGAGAACTGAACCTCGGCAAGGTATCAAAGCCTCTATTAACCTGGCGAATGGTCGGGCAAAAGGCAGGATCAGCAAAACACCAAGAGAATTAAAAAAGGTGTGAAACGCGACGAGTGCCGTCAAAGAACTCTCGGGGTTTGACCAATTTGAAACGACCGCAGCAAACGGTCCCAACAGACAAAACGCCATTATACCTGTCATCAAGTTGTAAATCACATGGGCAAACCCAGTTCGTCGCGCCATCGTTCCACCGCCTAGCGTGGCCAGAACTGCGGTGAATGTGGTTCCAACATCCATTCCGATGACCAGAGCCGCGGCTTGGGGAAAATTCACTGCACCGGCGCTAAGCGCAGCCAAGGCCGTTGCCACGCCTGCGCTGGAAGACTGGGTAACAACTGTGATCAGGATTCCTATCAGAACAAGTTTCAGTCGCCCAAGCAGGCTATCTGAGGGAAAGTCGGCAGGAGTCACCACGCCACGAAATGCATCTAAGCCGGACTTTAATTGCTCGATCCCAATGAAAATCAGACTGAAACCAGCCAATACCAGCCCAAAGCTGGAGATCGACTTTTTCGAGGAAAGTGCAAGCAGTGCCCCGACAAAGACAACGGGCAACATGACTTGCCCAAGGTCCATTTTGAACCCTAACAGGGCGACCAACCAGCCAGTCATGGTCGTTCCGATATTTGCCCCAAATATGATCCCTAGCGCTTGCGGAAAAGTAAGCAGACCAGAGGCAACAAATCCGACTGCTGCAACCGTCGTTGCGCTGGACGATTGAATCGCAGCCGTAGTGACCGCACCGGTGACTGCGCCAGTAAACGGCGTCGATGTAAATCTGCCTAATATGTCCCGCAGACGGGCTCCGGCCAAAGCCTTAAGCCCGTCTGTCATTAGCAGCATTCCAACAAGGAAGAGGCCGATGCCGCCTAATGCTGGTAAAATGTCCAAAAGCATAACGAACAAATAACCACAATCAGATTGGCGCCGCCAAATACTTCGCTTTCGTTGTTGTCCGATAACGAGAGCTTGCGACGCCTTGGATTAAACCTCGCAAAACTGGCGGGGTGCTTTGGTTGACATAGATCAAAGCGCATTTCACATTCGTATTGTGAGATGCGTGTGTTTCAAATGATCTTCGTTTACCACCCTGTCCCCAAGCAAAATAAACGGTGAACGGAAATTTGAAAACGTGGAAGTTCCACATAGGGGGTTCGACCGAAAGGGTAGCGAACCCCTTTTTGGCTGGCAAAAGATCTAATCTGACGTAGCGTGTAGGACAGGTATCACTCGACATAAATCTGGTCGGAGAATAACCGATGCAAAAGTCAACGCAGGGTACAATTGAATCAGCGTCGTTTGTGCAGTCTCATCGGCAATGCTTTGGCTGCATGAACAAAAAAGAATGCGCTATGAGCAAGTTCCATGGGCACAGTTGATTCATCGTCGCCGAAGCTAAGAAGGTCTCTGACGACTCCATTGCTGACCCTATATGGTCTTGGTGTCACTGTCGGGGCGGGCATTTATGTGCTTGTGGGTGCGACGGCAGATGTCGCCGGCCCATTTGCCGCCTTCTCTTTTCTTATCGCAGCACTTGTTGTTTCGTTGACCGCATTATCCTACGCCGAACTTGCAACGCGATATCCCGTGAGTGCGGGTGAAGCGGCCTATGTCGAGGCTGGGTTCCAACGAAATTGGATGGCCGTACTCGTTGGTCTTTCAGTCGCTGCATCCGGTGTCATATCTGCATCTGCCGTAGCGATTGGCGCTGCTTCATACCTTCACGCATTAACAGGTCTTGGGACCGCTTTTCTTACTATTTCGGTTGTATTGGTAATGGGGCTTATAGCTCTTTGGGGCATTACTGAATCGGTTTTCGTCGCTGCAGTAATAACGATTGTAGAAATTACAGGCCTCCTTTTTGTAATTGGCTGGGGCATGTCCATTCAGGAACCGCAAGGATATGCAATCTCCGAAATGATACCTGGGCTTGGACTAGACACCTGGCGTGGGATCTTTGCGGCTTCGCTTTTGGCGTTTTTCGCATTCGTCGGGTTTGAAGATATTGCCAACGTCGCAGAAGAGGTGAAAGAACCGACGCGTACGATCCCAAAAGCCATCTTATTGACGCTCGTTCTTGCGACTGCACTGTATTTGGGAACATCGATGACTGTCCTGCTTGTGGTTCCGATAGAAGTCCTGTCGACGTCTTCCGCCCCTCTTGCACTGGTATTTGCGAATGCGCCAGAGGCCATCAGGCAGGGCTTCGCAGCAGTTGCAATCGTGGCTACTGTCAACGGTGTCTTGATCCAAATGATCATGGCTTCGAGAGTAATATATGGCCTTGCCGACCGGGGTCATCTGCCGAAAATTCTGGCTATGGTGCCTCAAATCACTCAGACACCAGTTGTTGCAACAGTGTTAGTAGTCGGAACGATCTTGTTTCTGACTCAAACTCTTCCAATTGGTACGCTGGCAGAACGTACCTCTCAGATCGTGCTGGGTGTCTTCGTATTGGTAAATCTTTCACTGATCCTTCTGAAGACGAGGCCCGATGCCGCTGGGTTACACTTCCGAGTTCCTTTGTTCGTACCCATTCTTGGCGTAGTAACCAGCGCACTGCTGTTCGCGGCAGGTTTTCTATAAATATCAAAAGGTAAAGGGCCATAATTGACGTGCGCCGCTGACATATGAATAGGGAACAGACTTCCATAGGCGCACAGTTGTCGGCTTGGTGGCACAGAACTTTTGTTGATCTGGCACAACAACTGCAATGGTCGTATCTGCCGCCGCTAATGGTGTATTTTGCAGCCGGAGTTTCCGGTTTGACATCGGTGGTCGGGGCCTTTTTTTTAAAAGATTACCTCGATTTATCAGCAGCTTTTGTGGCAGGCTTAGCGTTTTGGGCTGGGCTCCCGTGGATACTAAAAATGCCGTTGGGGCACATCGTTGACCTGTTTTGGCGTTGGAAGTCCCTTCTGATCCTGTTTGGTGCATCTCTGATTACGCTATCCTTGCTTACAATGTACGGGCTAGTTTCGGCACCCGGTCGAATGGCCGACGTTATGCCGCTGGAAGACTGGTACGTGATTGCGCTTCTCTTGGCCCCATCGGGCTATGCCATTCAGGATGTCGTCGCCGATGCAATGACGGTCGAGGCAGTGCCTAAAGTGGACAACAACGGCCACCCCTTTACGCCTGAAGAAACACGCGCGCAGCATACTACGATGCAAACCTTGGGCCGAGTTTCAATCATTTCCGGGTTTGCAGCAGTTGCGGCGGTCAACATATGGATCTTTTCCGGAACCGAAGATCTGCAACAGACCGAACGTCTCGCTTTATACGGTCAAGTCTATCTGATTGCGCTGGTCATACCAATGCTGTCCGTTAGCGGAGTAGTGTTTCACACTTTTATCCAGCGTAAGCGCGTTCGTCAGGGGCAACCGCCGCATGCCCCGGAAGAAGCAACCGAGGTCAAGTGGCCGATTTTGCTGGGCGGCCTTGCGTTTGTTGTGCTCAGCATCGTGCTGGGAACCGCGAATTTCGAGTTTGCGCAAGAGACCATTTTTGCAGTGTCGCTAACGGTTATCCTTTACCTTATGTCTCGCCTACTTAAGGAGCTGGATCCAAAACAAGCACAAGCCTTGATCGGAACCGCAATTATCATTTTTGTTTTCCGGGCGGTTCCTTTGCCGGGTCCTGGTCTGACCTGGTTCGAAATCGATGAGCTTGGTTTTGACGAGCAATTCCTGGCTGTACTCGCTTTGTTGACGTCTCTGCTCGCATTACTCGGACTGATAATTCTTCGACCCTATATGGCCAACCGCTCAATCGCACAGGTTGTGTTTATGTTGACGATCGCCGCAGGCGTCCTCGCTCTGCCAAATCTTGCTTTGTACTACGGGGCGCACGAATGGACTGCCGCGCGCACCGGAGGAATAGTCGATGCAAGATTTATCGCCATTCTAGACACCGCAGTAGAGTCACCGTTAGGACAAATAGCGATGGTTCCAATGTTGGCTTGGATTGCGCGAAACGCTCCTCCACAACTCAAAGCAACCTTTTTCGCGGTGATGGCATCTTTCACCAACATGGCCCTGTCTGCGAGCAGCCTCAGTACCAAGTACCTGAATCAAAATTTCATTGTCACACGCGCGGTTACCAACCCTGATACTGGCGTCGTGACGTCGACTGCTGACTACAGCCAACTGGGGCACTTGCTGATCGCGGTGGCAATAATCTCTGTTGTGGTTCCGCTTACCGTAATTTTCCTCGTGCAGAAGTCACGCTTTCAAACCAGTGAATAATTACTGGTTTAAAGAATCCCCCAGTAATGTTTTTAGGTGTGAAACTGGAACACCAATATTTGACCCGCCAAACTCTGGCAAAATCGCGGCGTTTACCGCGACCACCTCTCCTCTTCTGTTTAGCGCGGGCCCACCACTTCCTCCAGTTGTGGTTTCCGCATCGTATACGACAGAGCCCGGGTTAGTTTGAGCAACGATTCCCCGACTGGCGAGAGGTTGAATCTGGCTTTGAACGGAAAGCCGGGACGCTATCGTCCAGAAGTCAACAGAACCATCCTTCTCAAGCGTTTCTAGAAAATCCGGACCGGCCTGCGCGATCAACGCCCTGAGGCCGGTCGGATATCCCAACAGGAAAACTTCTTCGCCAGCTCGGGGCTGGTCATTTGCAAGTGGCAGACCTAGCCCTTCAACCCGGTCCGGGTCGACTGACAAAAGCGCCAGATCGGCCGTTTCGCTGAACTGGTTTAATTTAGCCTCGATTGACTCAGCCTGACCGGGCAGATAGGCCACCAGCCTCAACATTTCTGCTTCCAGACCAGCGCCTTTGAGAGCCTTCGCCCTATCGCCAGAAGTCCACGGCAACGCGACATGGCGGTTGGTCGCCAGTAATGGAACACCCTCAATCAAAAACCCTGTACCTGTGAATTGAAATTCCGCAGGCTCACCAGTTGCATCCGGTTCTATCCAAGGCTGTCCAAACGGGGTTTGCAGCTTTTCTCCGTTTGGGCCCAATACATGCCGCAAAAGTTTACCGCTTTCTAAATGACGCAGGCCATATGCACCCTGAATAAAGGCGACAGATTGCGTCGAGGCGTCAATAATCCGTGTCGGCGCCCCTGCCCTCTGTTCAAGTGTTCCAAGACGTTGCTCGGTTGCGATAGCTTGGTTTTCAAACGCACTCCTCAAAGCGCTCAAATCTTCAGGGGTTATCGCGTCCTCCCGCGTTTGCGCAAGCATAACAGCAACCGCTTCGATTTTGCGGGATTCCTGTTGAATACTTTCCGCAAGTTTTCTGTCGTTTTGATAGAGCAGAAATACCAAACCTGCGATAAGAAGCAGTGAGGCGAGGACAGTAATCCGGAACAAAACAGTAGTCTGTGACGCAAGCCGACGACCACTTTCTCGCAATGCGCCAGACACCCTTTTTGCGAAAGGTCGGCGGCTCGTTCGAGCGTAGGCATAAGCGTCACTTAGAATGTCTTCCACTGTATGGCGCGCGGGAAACTTATGATTGCACACCCTGTACCGGGAAATCGGCCCATGTTCGCCAAACTCGATCATGTCGCCATGTCCAAGGGCAGTCGACGAGACTTTTTGCCCATTGACCCATAAATTGCGTCCGGACAGCGCAGTCAGCGTATACACGCCGTTTGACCATTGAAGTGTCGCAAAATCCTCATCATGGGGCGGCACGTCACTCTTCTGCCTAAGACCCAAGGCACGGCTCTCATCGACAGACACTGTCAGAGCGTTATCAACCAGCCAGATTACATTGCCGCGCGAAGGACCAGTCAAGCTCTCAAGAAATGCACGTACGTCACCTTCAAAGGCATCCGACGGTGATGTCGTATCACTCGCGCCCGGTTCCAGCATTATCGACCCCCGTTCAAAGGTGACCTGAACACTTTAGCACGCGAAATCTAAAAACCTATCGCTGCCAAAAAACAGCGATTTTTGAATGCCGCAAGATTTTCCGTGACGCCGCCAAACCATCACCTGAAACAGTTTACACAGCGCTGCCCGCATTACCCTCTTCGGCCCGATAGACCGAAGGGTGATGAAAGAAAAACTGAGAATTTTGTGGAACAACGCGGATCACTTAGAGGAAACCGTGATCTTTCGGCTTGGATCCCGTGGTTCGGTCTTTGGCATTTTGATATGTAAAACTCCCTTGTCGAATTCTGCGGTGATCTTTTCGATATCGACCGTTTCCGGCAACGTCATCGCCCGAACAAAGCTGCCATAGCTTCGTTCGCTTACATACAGATTGCTATTGTCGTCATATTCGATCTTTTTTTGACCGCGCAGCGTAAGTCGGCGATCCTTGATTTCTATGTCGACATCGTCTTCGCCTAATCCGGGCAGTTCGGCCGTCAAAACAATTTCCGCATCCGTCTCGTTTATGTCGACCGCTGGAGAAATAGCGCCAGTCATATCGAGTGACGGGAAGCCCGTCCGCTGCGCCGCCGTATCCATTGGCTGGAACGTAGTAGGTCCGCCAAAAAACCGTGACATCATGGTCTCCATTTCGCGGCGGAAATGATCAGTGAAGGGGTGCATTCCAGTGGTAAGTTGCGGGGTCTTCTTTTCTTCGAGCATTCCAAAAACCTCCTAATATTGCGAGATCAGCTTGCCAGCTAAGTGTGCCTAAAAATGCACTGGCAGGCTTTGATCTTGCTCAAACTATCTGGAACTTGAGTGGCTACATTGTTTTCGGGTGTTTTCGTTCATCGGTACACGGCATGTGCCGGGGTTTCCGATAGGCACCCAAGCAGACATGCGAAACTTTAACTAATTCAACAAATTGTATATAGTTTATTGAAGAAAGCTTTAATGCAGGCTCGTTCACAGGACGTGTCATGGGGGGCTTGAAAACAAAATCTGATGCATCGAATGGTGGCGAATGGCATGCCTCCATGTCCGTTGCGCTGGCGCTTGGGTTGGGCTTCTTTGTTCTTACTTCTGTTGCCGGAGTTCTAGGTGTCGGCTTGATCGTTGGCTATAGAAACACCTCAGAGCTGTTAACACAAAAGGCGGAACTGATTATTGGTGCTCAACGTCAGCAGGTTGAGCGATATCTGACCGCGGCTTCCGACCAAGTTGACTTTATTGCAAGTCGGATTGCCTCCGACGAAGTCGAACCTGATGGTTCTGAGGAATTCGTCAGCCTGTTGCTAGGTGCTGTTTCGGCTACTCCCCAGATTTTGCGTCTTCAGTTTATAGACCGAGATCAAATCTTGACCGGAGTCGAACGCGTACAGGACGAGACTGTGCCGATCTTTTTGAAGCTCGGCGATGATGTGGACCTGCTGAACTTAGTAAATAGTGCAATCGAGACAGGAAAATCCCGCTGGGGTGACATACTTTGGAGGGAAGAATACGGTCAGGCTGTTTTGAATTATCAAAAACCAGTTGTTCGGCAAGGAAAAATAGTCGGCGTCCTTTCAGCTTGGGTTTCCATTGTGAAGCTTTCCGAATTTTTGGCTGACCAAGAAGTGGAGTTCGGCGCAAATGTTTTTATGCTGTATGGAAGAAATTCCGTTCTGGCGCATCCACTTATGGCGTTTGGTTATTCTGGTTTGAACCGCTCGGCGCCTCTTCCGCAGCAAGACCGGTTTTCAGATCCTATCGTCTCGGCTATGTGGCAGCCGAATGATCGCTTTAGCGTCGCAAAGTACTTTCTGACCGGCACAAACACGCGCTTTGTTGCCTACGCAGAGTGGGAATACGTCATTTTCTTTGATGAGTTGTCGAGCTATGGCGCACAACCGCTGACCGTAGCCACATATTTTGAAGCCCACGATATCATCGCAGAAGCAGCCAGATTGAAGTGGGCCATTATCTTTTGCCTCGTCATGGCAGTGCTTTCGGCTGGAATGGCAGCCCTAATCGGTCAAAAGATTGCGCAACCCGTCCGGCGGTTGTCTGACAGTGCCAAGCGAGTTCATGACCTGGATATTTCCAACATCGCTGAAATCGAAGGGTCATTCTTCCGAGAATTGGACGAGGCAGCACGTTCCTACAACTTTATGCTCGACGGGTTGCGCTGGTTTGAACTTTATGTACCCAAACGACTGGTGCGCCAATTGATGCGCCATCATACCGGTAAGCAAATAAATTCATCGCATCGCGATGTCGTAATAATGTTCACGGATATCGTTGAATTTACAACTCTGTCTGAGCATCTCACGGCGCCTCAGGTTGCGCTATTTTTGAACGAACACTTTGCCGGGCTGGCCGATTGTATTCAAAGAAACGGCGGTACCATCGACAAGTTCATCGGAGATTCTGTGATGGCAATCTGGGGCGCATTGGAACATCAGGATGACGCAGCGGATTTGGCATGCCAAGCGGCGATTGAGATTGCTCGGTGGATCAAGGATTTCAACATTAACAAACGAACAGAGGCAGGGTTGTTGCACCCCGTCAGGTTACGAATTGGGATTCACATTGGTCGGGTCGTTGTCGGGAATATAGGCAGCGAAGGCAGGCTCAGCTACACGGTTGTCGGAGATGCAGTAAATGTTGCGCAAAGGCTCGAAGAAGCTGGTAGAAGTTTGGGAAACTCGGAATCCGAAGTAAATGTTCTCACCTCCAGTTCCGTCCGAAGCGCTTTGGTCAAACCGCTTGAGTTCGAGCGCATCGGCGCGCACAAACTTCGCGGGAGAGAAGAGCTAGTTGAAATATATTCTCTTAACGTGAATTAGTTAAAACCCAAAGATTTGTGCCAGGTAATCAACTGAGATTTCAGGCACCGAATATCCAGTTTCAAGAATTACCTACCCCGAAAACATAATTTTCTTCATCAGTGAAAGTAGTTACGTGTCGAACTTCTTCTATTCTTAGCCGCAATTAATAGAACTCTGGGCGAGCGAGCGCATCCGGAATAATACAGACGTTTAACTAGTTATTTTCCGTAATTTCCCGATGCAAAACCGATGTGTCAAAAACTGTATTCACCTGCCAGAGAGATTGGAACGCGATGCTCGGTATGTGGACGCAATACGATCGCCAACAAGCTCAACTGACAATGTCGGCAAGTCTCTATTTGGTTGCGCAAGTGACATCGCTGGAATTCCATTCCATGTCGTCGCAAGGTTGCGGTGAATGTGCCCGAAGAAAATCTGAGCGATGTCGGCAGGTTCCAGGACACCTGCCAACTCTCTATAATTTCTTAATTTAATCGGATCCAGGATCGGATCGCCGATGTCACATGGTGGGTGATGCATTACTATTATTATTGGGCGTTCGCCCGCCTTGCTGACTTCAGCTTCAAGCCAGGTCAGGCGTTCGGGGCACATAAACCCGCTGTCATTACCTGGGTCGAGTGTGTCAAGGAACAAACATCGATATTGACCGAAGTCCACGGCTGAATGAATAAACGGGCTTTCGATTTCAAACTCCTCCAGCATAACCGACCGGTTGTCGTGGTTACCGGGGATAAGAATTGTAGGAAACGGCAATGACTGCAGGCGGGTTTTAAGCCAGCGATAGGTCGACCGGGTGCCGTCGTCACTTATGTCGCCTCCGATCACGCAAAACTCGGCGTCTGGCCAGTTCTCGCCAGCGAAATTTAGTCCGGCGTCGACAATCCTTACATGAGTTGAAAAATCATCAACGTCAGTTTCCCGTAGGTGAAGGTCCGTTACAAACAGAAACCGCATGATTTTCTTAACCTCGCTAGCTCTAACCGCTGCACTGCAGCAGGTATAATGCTGGACTCCGCCCGATGTTTCACAAAAACTGCAAATATCGCGCTTAAGAACGCGGAAGGAATACACATTTGGGAGTTCAATGATGAAGAAGCTTACTTTTGCCGCTTCCGCGGCAGCCCTTTTTTTCACTGTGCCAGCCCTCGCGCAGACTGAAATTGAATGGTGGCACGCCCACGGCGGGCAGTTGGGCGAAACTGTGAATGCGATCGCAAACAAATTTAACGAATCGCAGTCCGAGATTGTTTTGACCCCGGTGTACAAAGGCGGGTACGAAGACACACTAACAGCGACAATTGCGGCATTCCGCGCTGGTGAACAGCCGAACATCGTCCAAGTATTTGACGCAGGTGCTGCTACGATCATCGGTGCTGAAGGAGCGGTAATACCAGCCGAAGACTTAATCCAACAGGCGGGTATCGACTTTGATGCAAACGACTACATTTCCGGCGTCCGGTATTTCTATGCTGACTCGGATGGTAAGATGGTCGGCATGCCGTTCAATTCTTCGACGCCAATTCTTTATTATAATGTTGCCGCTCTTGAGAAAGCTGGTGTTGAGCCACCAAAAACCTGGGAAGAATTCGAGGCTATCGCGCCAAAAATCGTAGAGGCAGGTTACATCCCGCTTGCGCAGTCGCACAGCCCATGGATTTTCACCGAAAACTTCCATTCACGTCACAACATTCCATTTGCGACAAACAACAATGGTTTTGATGGATCTGACGGCACCAAGATTCTAGTGAACAACGACGCCATCAAAATGCACTTCTCGAAAGTTAAAGAGTGGCTGGATGGCGGTTGGTATGGTTATTACGGCGCCGGTTGGGGCGATAACCAAACTCCGTTCGAGAACCAGGAAGTCGCCATGTGGCTCGGTTCGTCCGGCTCGTTTGGCGGTCTTCTGAACTCGGCTGATTTTGAATTCTCGGCAACCTATCTTCCATATTGGGAGTCGGTTACGGCCAATCCGACACAGACCTTCATTGGTGGCGCAGCACTTTTCGCACTCTCGGGTCATTCGGATGAGGAAAACAAAGCTTCTGCAGAGTTCTTCAAGTTCCTGTCCTCGACAGACATTCAGCAGTTCTGGCACACGGAAACCGGTTATGTGCCGATAACAACCGCTGCGTACGAAGCGACAAAGGCATCCGGTTATTACCAGGAGAAACCACAGGCTGAAGTTGGCATCCTGCAACTTTCACTGCCCGGCGGTGATAATTCAAAGGGTTATCGAATGGGGTTCTACGTTCAAATTCGTGACGTCATGAACCGCGAGTATGGTCGCATCTTTGCAGGTGAAACCGACGTCGAGTCGGCATTTGCCGTGATCGAAGAAGAAGGCAACCAGCTGCTCGAACGCTTCTCGAAGACGAACTGATTTAACATCGGTGGGGGCGGTTCTCGCCCCTGCCCCGTATCGCGCTCAAGGGGAAGGGTCGCCGTGGAAAAATCCCAGTTTAGAAACCCTTGGTTTCCGTATCTTTTGCTCTTGCCGCAAATGGGGATCATTGCGGTCTTTTTTCTTTGGCCTGCTGCCGAAGCAATAAGATCATCCTTTTTTTTGGAAGACCCGTTTTTTGGTAACGCGACATTCGTCGGTCTCGACAACTATCGGGTTGCTTTGACAGGTTCTGACTACCAGCGCACGGCCTGGTTCACGGCAGTATTTACAGTCATCGTATCGCTGATGTCCCTTGCACTTGGACTAATGCTCGCCGTCTCTGCCGACCGTGTCTTGCGAGGAAAATCCACATACAAGACCTTGTTGATGTGGGTATACGCAATTGCGCCTCCCGTTGCTGGATTGATAGGCGTCATGCTATTCGACCAGCACATTGGCCCGCTTGTCGAGTTCGTAGCCCTCTTTGGTTGGGAAATGCGCGTAGGAGTCAATTACTGGGACACAGGAATCGCGATGATCATTGTGTCTACCTGGAAGCAAGTACCTTACTGTTTCATTTTCTTTCTGTCGGGGCTCCAGTCTATCCCAACTTCCGTAAAAGAGGCCGCCCGTGTTGATTGTAGGTCCGAGACGCGTCGCTTCTGGACCATCACTTTTCCGCTTCTTGCGCCGACCACTTTCTTCTTACTGATCTTGAATATTACCTACGCAATGTTTGAGACCTTCGGCACCATCGACTTGATCGTAAAGGATCAGCCTGGCAACTCTCCGGTGACGCTTGTGTACAAGGTCTATCGTGACGGGTTTCGAGGCAATGATCTCGGGGGTTCCTCCGCGCAATCCGTAATTCTGATGCTCATTGTGCTTGCGTTGACGATCGCCCAATTCCGACTGATCGAACGCCGCGTGCATTACAATTGAGGTGAAACATGACAACAACCGAGCTTGAACAGTCAGCCTCTGTTCCGCATGCAAAACCGGCACCATCGCGAAAAACTTTCGGTGGAGTGCGTATCTACGACCATGTAGTTTTGTGGTTCGGCGTTTTCTTAATGATGGCACCTTTGGTTGTCGCTTTCACCACGTCCAGTTTTGATCACGTGCTGATACACCGCCAAGGCATGCAATTCGGTTGGGGAGACCAGTTTTCGCAGACTTACTCGACCGTGCTGAACCAGCAAGGCGGCTTTACCGGAGAAGTTACGGGCTGGTTGATGACCCAAAATAGCTTCATCCTGGGAATAGGCTTCGCGGTCGGCAAGATTGTTATCTCGATGCTTGCAGCATATGCGATCGTCTACTTTAGATTTCCGTTTGCCACTTTGGCATTTTGGATCATTTTCATGACTCTTCTGCTGCCGTTGGAAGTCAGAATTCTGCCATCCTACGAAGTCGTCCAGCAGCTTGGCCTTCTGAACACCTATACGGGGCTGATTCTTCCACTTATTGCCTCTGCGACAGGTACGTTCTTTTTCCGTCAATTCTTCAAGTCAGTTCCCAATGAGTTGCTGGAAGCGGCCCGGATCGACGGCGCAAACGCCTGGCGTTTTCTGATCGACATCCTCGTACCATTGTCCAAGACAATGATGGCGGCAATCTTCATCATCATGTTCGTGGTTGGGTGGAACCAATACCTTTGGCCGACGCTCATGACGACGGATGAGACTTATTTTACGCTTGTGCGAGGCATCAAACAGGTCATGCAAAACATGATTGGCGCCGATATTCCAAAATATAACGAAGCCCTTGCCATGGCGATGTTAGCGATGATCCCACCTGTTGCGGTCATCCTGATATTCCAAAGGATGTTCATCAAGGGCCTGGTGGAGCAGGAAAAATGACGACCCTCAAAATAAAAAACGTCAAAAAAGTTTATCCCAACGGCGCCGATGCGGTCAAAGGCGTATCTGTTGATGTTGAGGACGGAGAACTTGTGGTTTTTGTCGGGCCGTCCGGATGTGGGAAGTCGACACTGCTGCGAATGGTTGCCGGATTGGAAAGCGTAACCGAAGGTGAAATCGAACTTGCCGGACGAATTGTCAACGAACTCGAACCCGCAGACCGAAATATCGCGATGGTTTTCCAGAACTACGCTCTTTACCCTCACATGTCGGTGCGCAAGAACCTTGCTTACGGTCTGAAAAACCGAAAGACACCACAGGCCGAAATTGACACCAGAGTGTCAGAGGCCGCCGAATTGCTGCAGATCGCGGAGTTCCTAGATCGTAAACCAAGCCAGCTATCAGGTGGACAGCGACAACGCGTTGCGATGGGGCGAGCAATCGTTCGCCACCCTGCCATCTTTCTTTTTGACGAGCCTTTGTCCAATCTGGATGCCAAGCTGAGAAATCAGATGCGACTCGAGATAAAAAAGCTTCAACGCCGTCTCAAGACTGCTGCAATCTATGTCACTCACGATCAAGTCGAAGCGATGACTTTGGCGGATAGGATTGTTGTACTAAATGCCGGGCAAATCGAACAAATCGGCACCCCTGCAGAAATATACAGCAACCCGGCCACGACTTTCGTTGCCAGCTTCATCGGGGCTCCGCCAATGAACATGCTCGAAGCAACGACAACCGGAGAGTCACTGGAAATTGACGGGCAGTCGATACCCTATTCAGTCAAGCACTCGGGCAGAGTGCAGATGGGTCTTCGGCCTGAGCGCATCAAGATCGTGAATGGCGAGGCTGGCTTTGGTTTTGATGTCACAGTTTTAGAAGATTTAGGCGCGACGCGGCTTGTTCACGGTCACATTGGCGGTCAGGAAATCACGTTGGCCCAAGACGCAGACCTACCTGCTCCTTCGGGCCACATAAAAATCGGTTTTCAACCCGATGACGTGCTTCTATTCGACGAGGCCACTGGTCAACGTATCCTGACATGAACGCAAAAAAACGTTTCCGAGAAATGTTTCGGAACAGCAAAAGCAGTGTTTTGATCTCGGTCCATCGGGGTCTGTGGGGTCCCTTGCCGGAAAACTCGCTGGCGGCGATCCGAAAGGCAGTACCGTACGGAATCGTCGAGATAGATATACAGCTTTCATCTGACGGTGAGCCTGTCGTATTTCATGACGATACCCTTGATAGAATGACCGATCATACGGGCCGCGTTTCCGAATTCACTGCAAAAGACATCTCGCGAATTAGACTGCGCGAAGGTTCCGGAGGAAGCTCGAAACAGGTCACCAGCGAAACTGTGCCCCTTTTCTCGGAGCTGCTCTCTGATCTGCCCCAAGGTGCCTTTTTTGACGTTGACGTAAAAAATCCCAGTGAAACTGCAGCAGTCGCACAGTATCTGGAGCAAAAATCGAGCACCCTTAGCGGCTCGATCAAAATAGACACGTCGACCAAAGACGAAATTTCAAACCTGCTCGCGCTCGAAGATAAAAGCGGTCTCATGGGCATGGCCAAGGTTAATCTATCGACCGCAGACCTCTGTCATATTGCAGATTTACGAAACGCCGGCATAGCCTGCGCTGAGTTGTGGTTCGACGACATTGATAAGCTTGCAGAGGCCTACCGAGTTGCCGGTGATCAAATGAAGATTTCGACCTACACTCTGGATCCTGTTCACTGCTGCGGATTAAGTGACACGCTTGCAAAATCCAGTCCGAATCAGGTCTGGGGAAAATTAATTGAAGCGGGCGTTGGCGTTATAATGACTGACCAAGCTCGACAACTTTCTGACTATCTCAATACACTTTAGCTTCGTATGGCCGTCAATTGGGTCATCAGGCGAAGAAACCCAAGAACAAGTAGCAACGGAGGCAGCATCGAAACCGATGCAACAACTAATCCGGGACCGGATCCGGTTACAACCAAGTTTAATCCACGCATCAAAGGATAGATATGATCGTCCACCGAAATGATAAGTGGCCACAGATACTGATTCCAACCGAACACAAATGAAATTAGAAAAACCGCGCCGATTGGCGCTTTCGACAATGGAACCAGAAAATCCCGCAATATGCGTATGGCACCAGCGCCGTCCATCAAAGCGGCTTCAAAAATTTCTTCTGGGATCAGTTTTAAGTGCTGTCGAAAAACCAGAGTCGCAAGAGCCAACGGCAACACTGGTAAAATCGCACCGGGCCACGTGTCGATTAAACCCAAGTCAGCGGCGACATCAAAGGTGCTTAGAATTCTTGCCTCTACCGGGAACAACAAGGTCGCAACCGTTATCCCAAAGCAAATTTTGGGTATACGACCAGGGAAACGGGTCATTGCGTAGGCTGCAAGAAATGCCACAACCGTTGTTACCGTAGCAATTCCCAAGGCCAAAAACATGCTTGAGCTAAGCATCCACGAAAAATCGGCCGCCTTTGTGTTTGCCGCCAAATCGCGGAAGAATGCCAAGTTCTCCAGGTATCCATCCATTGACGTGACAGCATCCTGACCTCGAGCAGACAACCCCCCTGTTTTGCCAGCGTTCCAGAATACCAAACCCAAGGGTGCAGACATAACAATTGTAAATGAGACCAGTAAAATATGGTCGAGTACAGTTCCGAAGTGCTTTCTGCGCATGTTCATAATAACTTTGGTGCCAACACTTACTTTGCGCCGCTCAACAATCTACCATGAGACCGATTACACAAGACAGGTGCAGGTTTGTGATTTTTCTTCTTTTCTTGTCAGAGATGTCTTTGTGCAAAATGTTTTCCGCTTTGAACTTGGCTAGTGCATCCTGCAACCGTTGTGCAATGTTGTGGATAAATCAAACTGTCTGAACGGAATAACCAAATGAACCAACAGTTGCTGATAAAATCACTAGAGCTACTAAAGAACGGTCATTTCAAGGCGGGCTACCAAATGGAGCAGGCGCATGAGATCTGCCAGGATTACGAGGGTGAGCCGACATTTGACTGGATTCACGCACTGGTTCATCGGATCGAGGGTGACGATGGCAATGCAGAGTATTGGTACCGACGCGCCGGAAAGTATAGACACCCGGGTTCCGTGGCCGACGAATGGCAGACTATTTGGGACGAAGTTACGTAATCATCAGAGAGAAAATCATCCGACTTGTTGATGAACCTCGATGACGTTTCCTTCTGGATCTAGAAAGAAAACTTGGTGCCATTCTTTTGCAAAGGTTGTGCCGTAGTCAGAATACGGAATCCCCTCTTGTTCGAGGGTTTCAAGTACCGCTGAAATATCATCGGTACGGAACGCAATATGTCCGCGGTCTACTGGATTGATCACCTGCCCATTCTTGAAGGCGACATCAAGCTGGCGTTCTGCAAGGTGCATTTGCACTGCACCAACTGAGGCAAATTTGATCTTGCCATCATACCCGGTCTCACCCGTCGCTTGAGTGCGCGGAAAATTCTCCTGAGGGATATCTTCGAGACCCAGCAACCTCGTGTAAAAGTCATGCATTTGGTCCACATCTTTCGAGACAAAGTTGATATGATGAAATTCAAGCTTCATTGGAGGACGCCGATCACTTTGTCTTATGCCAACCAGAAAAGTAACGGGAAAACTGCTCAACTGCCATAGGGCAAACGCTAGTTATTGTGTCGCACTAACCCAAATGCTGGGCGACTGCCTGCCTTGGGGACTTTGTCTTTATTGAAACAATTTGCGCGCGCAACCGCTTTCGGAGACTGTAACGCTGGCGAGCCTCGTTCACGACTAAACTGTGCAAAATCCAATCTTGCAGCCTTACTTTTAGTCACCAACCCACGATCATACAATCTTGACATCAAAGGTTCCCAAATTGGCGGCAGCGACTTCGATCACATCTCCCTTTCGAACCGATCCAACGCCAGACGGCGTTCCAGTGAGGATAACGTCACCCGCTGCCAACTCGAAATATTCACTTAGGTACGAGATAATCTCGGGAACTTTCCAAATCATTTGACTGACATCCCCCACTTGTTGAAGCTTTCCGTTCAGCGACAGGGTAATAGCACCATCAGCGATCAATCCGACGCTAGATACCGGATGAATTGGCCCAACCGGAGCAGAGCGTTCAAAGGCCTTACCGACCTCCCATGGACGACCAAGCTCTTTTTGCCGTCTTTGCAAGTCCCGCCGAGTCATATCAACAGCCAGCGCATACCCAAAAATATGGCGTGCAGCCTCTTCGACCGCGATGTTGACGCCGCCGGACTTCAGCATGACTGCAAGTTCGACTTCGTAGTGCACGTCGTCTGACATAGACGGGTACGGAAACTCACCCGAAGGGTCCAAATTGTCCGGATTTTTTTGAAAAAAGAATGGTGGTTCACGATCGGCGTCGTGACCCATTTCGACAGCGTGGGCTGCGTAATTTCTGCCGACGCATTATACGCGACGCACTGGAAAGACAGCCGTCGATCCCAAAACAGGAAGGGAAACTTGAGGGTGAGGTGGAAAAGAGTATTCGGGCATCTATGCTTTCCAGCAAACAATTGAAAACCGTTTTGTTAATTCGAGTGACTGTTTGGCTAAGCCGAAAAGTATCCCGATGTGCTCCATTTAGTACAGATGATTTGCTTTTTGAAAACGGTGTCCCAACCATAGTTTCGGTCACTCCCACGCGGATAACTTGCGCCATCGTCGAGAGTCAGGAAGCACAAAACGTATTGCCACGCCGAACGCCCAACGCCCGCTGATCCGAACGTTAGATAAAATTTCCCGCCATTGGCTGAAAACTGGAAACAATACTAGTTCGGGACATCTCCTGCTTCTGAAATTCAAAAGCCCAAAAAAATTTCGCCTATGAGTTTTAAGCAATGAACAAGTTCGCGCAATCTTTCTTTCAAATAAATGACTTAGGAACTCTGATAGCACCAAAACATAGAAAAACCCCTGACAAGTCGCTCGCTCGGCGCAGCCATTTGTTTAATCAGCAAACGACAACTCAACGCAGCTTAGCCGCCAAAATCAAGGTTAAATCTCGTTTTTGTGCTATTCTAAGCGGTGTTTCTTTGGGGGATATTTTAATGGCTAAGTTTGTTTCGATACTTATTTGGGGCGTCGTGATTGTTGGTTGCGCCGTCGTTGGTATGAGCATGTTTCGTGTCACGTATTTTTCTGGTGCTGATCGGGTGTACTATGCCTCCCAACAGTTTATCGCAAAATTGACATCTGGTGACGTGATAGAACAAGGTTTTATTATTTTGGTTGTCGGAGTTGTGATTTGGCTTGTTATCTCAGCCACACAGAGATCGATATAGCTAGGTTTCTTTATAGAATAATACTGCAGTTTCCGGCATTTCACGCGTAATTTCTGTCCTTTATCATTCAGGCGACGATCGTCCGAACCAACGCCGCGACACCGATATTGCCATTCACCTAATCACTGTGAGCGATCGCATTGCCGACAAAGCCATCCAAAATATCTCAATCCCGCTGGTGGTAAATCAATTCATAGAAAACGTGAAACCTTATTCGTCTGCCCTAACTTCACTGTGTCAGGTCAGAGGTTGCGATATGTTCAACGACGATGTTTTTGCAAAATGCCCCCGATGCGGTTCTTCCGATACCGCGTTTACGAAAGATGAGATCACATGCTGTGCGTGTGGCTTTGGTGAACAACTTGTTCTTGACGATCAGACACTTGAGGGGATGCAAAAGGACGTCGCAAACGCCTTGAACCAGGCAAAAACGCGAAACGTTTTGCAGACATGGAGCTTTGCCGGTTGATGACGCACCAGTCGATCGAGGCTGCTTGAGTTAAGTCCGTCAGGATACAGATCGATTACTTCTTCGCACATACCCGAATTTACCAAACGCAAATGTCAGATTCCACATTCGTGATGGGATGATGGCGACCCTACAGTGCAATATTGTAAATTTCCGGAAGACCAAAAACCGGACGCTTCACGCGCGTTGAACGAATTGGTTCCAACGTCATCGGAGCGGGTACCCAAGACCACCCAGAATTGTTGGGATTTTCCGCTTCAAACCAAAAAATCCCTTTGTCGCGTGTGGCCAAGCTAAGCTGTCATAGTTTCGGCGGATTTGGTGCAATTGCAGTCCGGCCTCCGCAAGCTTTGACTTGTACAGTTTCGTCGCGACTGGCCCAACCGGAGCAAATCCGGTGACAACGGTTTTCACACCGGCCGCTTCCGCCGCTGCGACGATCCGGTCTTGCCAGTTTGTGGTTTCAAGACTCGGACAGTCACAGGAATTCCAGATTGCGCCCGCCGCAAAGTTCTGGGCAGTCTTTCCTAGCGAAAGCGGTGAACGCTCGCAGGAAGCAACAAGCCCCATATCAGCGGCAGGTTCATGCGGCAACAATTCTGCAATTTGACAATCCTCTTCAGTCACAAGAAGCAAAAAATCTCCTTTTGGCATTGGGTCGGAAATAGAAAGCGCGACGCTAGGATGTTCTGCTTTTTCTGTTAGTGGTTCCGCATTTTCCGCCAACTGTCCGACAGGGTTAAACTTCCCCTCCGTAAACTTTGCGATGTTGTTGGCCCGAGCGAGATATGTTTTGCCCTTAGTGTGCAGACCAGCGACCCAACGCCAGCTAAGCGTGTTTGATGCCGGGTCGCCGTCCATCAAGTGACGCAAAAAGAAATCTGCGCCCAGTTCCCACGGCAAGCGCAAAGTAAAAATCCAAATCGAGGCGAACCACATACGTGAGTGGTTATGCAAATATCCGGTTTCAACTAATTCCCGCACCCAATGATCGAAACAATCAATGCCAGTTCGCCCCTGAGTCGCATCCCGGTATTCTTGGTTTTGAATTCCGCTCTCAAGGGCACGATTTAAGTTGCTCAAATAAGCAGTCCAAACGCTAGGGTGTTGTTCAAGCCATCCTTTGAAATAGGTGCGCCAGAAGACTTCTTGGACAAATTTTTCCGCTTGGGAAATAGAATGGTGTTTTTGCACCGCGTTAAGCACGTCTTGTTCGGTTATCAAGCGGTGCCGGATCCACGGCGAAAGAGCTGAGACATAGCCACGAAATTCCGGCCCAAAATCATAGTTTCGACGGGCGGCGTATTCCCTGCCCGCCAACGGCGCAAAGTTTCTCAGACGTGCCAACCCAGCCTTTCGAGACGGCGTGAACTGCAAAGAACCAAAGTGACGGCTTTCTTCTTCTGACAACATTTTGGTGATCATCTTGAGCGCCTGCATCGTTCCGAGCAATAGCGGACGTCATTCCATACCTTGGCCCACTTCTTGCGCCACGAGAACGGGCGCCCACAGATCACGCAGTTCTTGAAGGGCAGATCAGATTTTTTCATCATGGCAACGTTACTCCTCGAATGGCAGGGTCATCTGAGCAGGCAGAACATTACCTTCGCTACGTTTTCGGTTTGCTGGTCTTGTTTTTCGACTGGCGTGTTTTGCGGCAATAGCCAAGGCTTCGGCTCGAAATGCCTGACCGCGCCTGACCGCCCATATCCGTTGTCGCGCTTTTTTCGCAGCAGATAAATGGTCCACGATTGGGTAAGGATAGGATTTGCCCAACAAATCGACCGCGTTTTCGGCCTTCCAAGGCTCGTGCAAAAACCGGTCTGGTATCTTGGCCAGTTCAGGCACCCATTTTCGCGTGAAAGTGCCGCTGGGGTCCTGATCGTAACCTTGCTTGACCGGGTTGTAGATTCGAACCGTATTTATACCAGTCGTACCCGATTGCATTTGCACCTGGCTCCAGTGAATGCCCGGTTCATAGTCCGTAAAGTACCGAGCGAGCTGCAATCCTGGTGCGCGCCAATCTAACCACAAATGATAGCTGGCAGTCGCCATAATCATGGAGCGCATCCGAAAATTCAGCCAACCCGATGCCCTGAGATATCTCATACATGCATCTAAAAACGGTAACCCGGTTTCACCATTGGTCCATGCCTCCAGCCTGATTTGATCCGGCTCTGACGGTCGAATAGCATCATAGCCGCGATGAAGGTTTGCATATTCAATACTTGGTTCGGCTTCGAGCTTTTGAATGAAGTGACAATGCCAATGGAGGCGCCCATTGAATGACTTCAACGACCCTTGCCACTCAGTATTATTTTTTGACTGAGTGGTCCGGAGTTCGCATTGTCGCGCCCAGTTTGCCTGGGTGACTTCGCGCATCGACAATGTTCCCCACGACAAATGAGGCGAAAGCCTGGAACAGGCGCTTTCTCCTTCAACTGGCGATGACATCGCGGTGCGATAAGTCTTAGCGCGGCGCGCGAGGAAGCTGTCGAGCAAACTCAAACCAGCTCGCCGCCCTCCCGTCTGGCGTAGTGGGCAAAAGTCAACCAAAATGCCCAAGTCTTTCGCGGTCGGAATGTTGCCGGGGTCGACTTCCACAGGTTTGAGACGCGGCGGCAGTCGGACCGGTTCCGACATCAGACTGTCCCAACGTTGTGACCAGCCGACGCGAGACTTTAAGCGTCGAAAAACACCATGGTTTTGGACTTCGTACCAAGGAACGCCGAAGGTTCGGCACCAAGCAGCCACGCGCAGATCGCGTTGAAAGGTCCAATCGTTCCCAGTTTCTTCATGCGACCACAACGCGGTTATTCCGCGCCTCTTAAGAAGGTCATAAAGAACAGCGGTCACCTCACCAGTTCTAACCACCAACGGCTGACCTAAATTGCCCAAGTCAACGCGCAACTGTTGAAGTGTTTCCTCAACAAAGGCCCATTGCCGACTTGACATATCAGGCGCTTGCCAAAGCTCGGGTTCCGCCACGAATAACGGCAAAACATCCCCTCGAGCCGCAGCTTTGGAGAGAACCCGATTGTCATGAACTCTTAGATCGCGCTTGAACCAGACGACTTGCAAAATGTGACCTCAAATTTGGTACATATCGAAGTACGAACTAAGGCGATTTGCTTGGTTCTCAATTTTGAGGCTAACGAGAGCCATTGATCGTTTTGATGCGACTAAGAGTAAAGATTGCTTTGGGTGTTAGGTGGGCATCTGACTAAATCTGTAAAAGTTAATTTTCAGCCCAAGGCAGACACCCATGCCGATAAATGATAAGCGTTAGTCTAATGGTTTGAACAATTTATATTTTGTTGGTGGCATGCTCGAATTTGATGCGGAAACAACTCGGCTTTTGGATAGCGTTTATGAAGGTGCAGATGTCACGCGTCGGCGTCGAGGGTCTTTCGACGCGCTAAGCCCTGCCCCTGGAGAGATCATTGCGGACATCGGATGTGGTAACGGCCTTTTGACAGCCGAGCTTGCCCGAGCAGTTGGTCCAATGGGCCGGATCCTGGGCATTGATCCCAGTGACGCAATGCGGCAATCGGCCGAGAACAGATGTCGTGTGTATGACTGGGTTGAGATAACCGATGGCTGGGCCGGACAACTCCCCGTTGAAGACGCTTCGCTTGACAAAGCTGTTTCGGTTCAGGTTTTTGAATATTTGGACGATATCCCCGCAGCGGTTGCTGAGGCCTATCGTAGCCTCAAGCAGGGCGGTCGTCTTGTCGTGGGCGACATCCATTTTGGCAGCTTAGTCTGGTTCAGCCAATATCCCGAGAGGATGGCCCGGATGGTCAAGGCTTGGGACCAGCACTTTGTGGATAGAGAGGTTCCTGCTCATTTGCCCGCAATTTTTCGCGATGCTGGCTTAATATTAGAAAGCGTAACTCCTGTCACAATTTGCGACACCCAACTCCGGCCAGACGGATTGGCCAATATGATGATAATCCTGATGAAAAGGTTCGCTGAAGCCAATGGACTTGTCCCGGAACTGGAAGCCAAGGAATGGGCTGAAGAGCAGAGGTCTCTGGCAGAGCAAGGAAAATTTTTCTTTTCGGTAACGCATTTCGTTGTAAGCGGTCGCAAAGTTTAGCAACCAGCTTTGCTCATACGTTACCGGTGAGTGTCGAGGGTCCGATCAATGATTTATGTGCGACTGCTTATTTATCGCGCTTAGGGCTTACCCAAACGCGCGCCAAGGCGACGATTCCATACAAAGTCGCCCCTGAGTAAACTTGGTGAAAGTCGAGGACCTAGAAAACCTGAAAAGCAAAGGACAAGTAATCGACAAGTATACCTTGCCAAGTTTGGGACAGAATGTGGGACAGCTTAAGTTGCCCCCTTTTTTATTATTATTTTATAACGACATAAAGGGGTATTTTGGTGCGGTCGAGAAGACTCGAACTTCCACGGGTGTTACCCCACAGCGACCTCAACGCTGCGCGTCTACCAATTCCGCCACGACCGCACTGCCAATGACTTTGTAGAGGCGCGTATAGACCCAGAGGCTCGGGATGTGAAGAGGCAAAAATCATAACGGTTTGAATTGATACGCATCAGTCATATCTATCGCGTTGGATATGTTTTGCATCAAATTCGGGGCATGGAATGTCGTCGTCAGAACCCACTTCAATCGTGCAAGTTGACATTGTTTCGGATGTAGTTTGCCCTTGGTGTATTGTGGGGTTTCTTCAGCTGAAGCAAGCTTTGAAAAATGAGAACGCCTTTGCATGCCTTAGATGGCATCCCTTCGAACTGAATCCCGCCTTGGGTGCCGAAGGACAGAATTTGCGTGACCATATCGCTGAAAAGTACGGTTCTACACCTGAGCAGAGCCAGCAAGCGCGCGACCGACTTACTGCATTGGGGGCAGAACTGGGGTTTGAATTTAACTTCACTGCCGACAGCCGGATTTACAATACGTTTGCCGCGCATCAGTTGCTGGATTGGGCGGAAACACAAGGTAGGCAGCATCCACTTAAATTAGCGTTGTTCGAAGCCTACTTTACGCGGCAGTTGGATGTGTCGGCGGCCGAGGTTCTATTGGGTGCTGTCCAGATCGCCGGGCTGGATCCCGAGGCAGCACGTTCTGCTCTTGCTTCCGGCGGTATCGCAAGTCGGGTGCGGGAAAAGCAACAGTTTTGGACAAGCCGGGGGATTTCAGGCGTGCCCACTTTGGTTTTTGATGGAAAGTACATTTTGAGCGGAGCACAAGGCACCGACACTTATGGACAGGTTCTGCAAAGATGTCTGAACGAGGTGGCCTGACAGCTTCCCCCTTCGTCAAAGACGGTCTAAGGACGTGACATGGAATGGAAGACATCAGATGGTTTGACTGATTACGAAGCGGCGGTCTCTTTTATGGAGGCGCGTGTTGCCGCGATCGCCTCAGGTATAGCCGACGAGTGTATTTGGTTGCTGGAACACCCAGCATTGTACACTGCTGGCACTTCGGCGCGGATAGAAGACCTGACAGATCCTGACCGTTTTCCTGTCCATTCCACCAAGCGCGGCGGACAATACACTTACCACGGTCCGGGGCAACGTGTGGTGTACGTGATGCTGGACGTATCCAAGCGTGGGCATGACGTTCGTCAATTCGTGAAGCAGCTTGAGAATTGGGTGATTGCCGCTCTGGCAGAATTTAATGTCAAAGGCGAGATCCGCGATGGGCGTGTGGGCGTCTGGGTACAGCGCAACGACAAGCCTTTGTCACCATCTGGTCATCAGGCCGAAGACAAGGTTGCGGCAATTGGCATCCGTCTTCGAAAGTGGGTGAGCTTCCACGGAATCTCGATCAACGTGGAACCGGATTTGAGCCATTTTTCGGGAATCGTACCATGTGGGATACAGGATCACGGGGTGACGTCACTGGTTGATCTGGGATTGCCTGTTACAATGGCTGATTTGGATGTCGCCTTGAAGAAGACCTTTGAAGAAGTTTTCGGCGATCCGACATGTCACTCAACACCACCTGAAACTGACTAACGAATCGCGAAGTAGTGAGCATTTCGCCGACAATCCGATACCTCGCGTCGTTCTGTTTCCAAATTCCAGTCGAATTTCGCCCAGTTTTGCTAAATTCTATCGAAATTCGAGGGTTTCATTATTTCCCCAAGTACAAAGTAAATTGAACCACGTAGTATGTAATGACTGTTAACGAGTGAGTGGTGTCTTAATAAGTGATCTCGGGTAAGCCCGTGAAAATCGACATATTTTTTGTTTATGAGTCTGCCGTTCCGACCCCATGTCGGAACGGCAATTCTCTATTTAGGGCATGCGATTAGACGAAGCGCATCGATATAAAACTGAACCCCAGAACAAATGACGCGGGTGACGGTTTAACCATCAAAGGACGAATTCTAATCCAAAGTCGCCCTGATTTTTTCCGCGTGTCCTGCAATTGCGTCAGCATCGCCCATGTTGCCAGGTGGCCGAACCGGTACGCCGTCATGACGTGGCAGCACATGAAAATGCAGGTGAAAGACCTCCTGCCCACCAGCCGCTTCGTTAAATTGTTGAATGGTGACGCCGTCAGCGTCAAAAGCGGACTTAGTGGCCTGCGCCAGTTTCTGTACCGTCGAAATCACCGCCGCCAACTGTTCCGGCGACGCGTCCAGTATGTTGCGGCATGGGGATTTGGGGATCACCAGCAGATGTCCGTCCGTTCTGGGCATAATATCCATGAAAGCAAGCGTATCGGCATCTTCATACACCCGAGTTGATGGGATTTCGTCTCGCAAAATCTTGGCAAAGATATTCTCGGGGTCGTATGTAGTCATAGTCTGTCTCCGGTCATGAGCTGTTCCAAACTTCTGCGGTTCTGTCCGCCGCCGGTCAAGGTTCATTTTGAACGTTTCAAAAATCCCTTGAAGTTTCGCAAATGACGCCCAAATCGATAATGCCGCAGCCAATTAATGCGCGTGGCGGGGACTGCCCCGCGACAATTATTCTTGATTCATATCAAACTCGACCATTGAAGGTCGCCCCCTCGCAATCTAAAACCAGCAGGAATCCCGCGCGTTGGAGAGGTCCGACTGCGCGGTGTAGTTGCAACAGGAGGCACCTATAATGGCAGACGCAGCCATTCATGGTCACGACCATGAAGACCAGCGCAGCTTTTTCCAGCGCTGGTTCATGTCGACCAACCATAAGGACATCGGGATACTTTACCTGATCTTCTCGGCGATCGCCGGGTTTATCTCGGTCGCGATGACCATCTACATGCGGCTTGAACTGATGCACCCCGGTGTTCAGTACATGTGCCTTGAAGGTTTTATGGCCGACCCATGTACCCCTAACGGGCATCTTTGGAATGTAATGATCACATATCACGGCGTCCTGATGATGTTCTTCGTGGTAATCCCTGCTCTGTTCGGCGGATTCGGCAACTATTTCATGCCGCTGCAAATTGGCGCGCCAGATATGGCGTTCCCCCGGATGAACAACTTGTCTTTGTGGCTATATGTTGCTGGCACCTCACTGGGCGTCGTGTCCCTGCTGGCTCCGGGTGGTAACGATCAGGCTGGTTCGGGAGTTGGCTGGGTCCTGTATCCGCCGCTTTCGACAACCGAAGGCGGCATGTCCATGGACCTTGCGATCTTTGCTGTGCACGTGTCGGGCGCCTCCTCGATCCTTGGTGCAATCAATATGATCACAACTTTCCTGAACATGCGTGCTCCGGGTATGACCCTGTTCAAAGTGCCGCTGTTCAGTTGGTCGATCTTCGTTACTTCTTGGCTGATTCTTCTGTCGCTGCCAGTCTTGGCAGGTGCGATCACCATGTTGCTGATGGACCGAAACTTTGGGTTCACCTTCTTCGACCCTGCGGGAGGCGGCGACCCTATCCTTTATCAACACATCTTGTGGTTCTTTGGACACCCGGAAGTTTACATCGTAGTCCTGCCCGGGTTCGGAATAATCAGCCACGTGATCGCCACGTTCTCTCGCAAGCCTATATTCGGTTATCTACCCATGGTGTGGGCCATCATAGCAATTGGAGCTCTGGGCTTTGTTGTTTGGGCACACCACATGTACACCGTAGGCATGTCACTGCGTCAGCAGGCTTACTTCATGTTGGCAACTATGGTCATTGCGGTGCCGACGGGTGTCAAAGTGTTCTCGTGGATCGCGACCATGTGGGGCGGTTCTATTGAATTCAAGACACCAATGCTTTTCGCATTCGGCTTTCTGTTTTTGTTCACCGTTGGTGGCGTTACCGGAGTTGTTCTTTCGCAAGCCGGCGTGGATCGCGCGTACCACGATACCTACTATGTGGTTGCGCACTTCCATTACGTGATGTCATTGGGCGCTGTGTTTGCAATCTTTGCCGGAGTTTACTTCTACTTTGGCAAGATGACCGGCCGCCAATACTCTGAGTTTTGGGGCAAGGTTCACTTTTGGATGTTCTTCATAGGCGCTAATTTGACGTTCTTCCCACAACACTTCCTGGGCCGTCAGGGTATGCCAAGACGCTACATCGACTATCCCGAAGCATTCGCTCAGTGGAACTATGTCTCATCGATTGGCGCGTTCATCTCCTTCGCTTCATTCCTGTTGTTCTTTGGTATCGTTTTCTATGCGTTGTTCCGCGGTGCTCGTATCACCCAAAACAACTATTGGAACGAGTATGCGGATACGCTGGAATGGACCTTGCCCTCACCGCCGCCCGAACACACGTTCGAGCAGCTTCCAAAGCAAGAGGACTGGGACAAGGGCCACGCGCACTAACCCAACTTAACACGCGAAAATTAACCCCGTCACAATTGGCGGGGTTTTTTCGTTTTGTGGTCCAGTCTAGCTGCACGTCGCCAGATGAGCAAAAATAGTATATTCTGGAATTTGAAACTTTTCCGGCAAACCGGAGGTTCCAGATGCCAGAAATTGACTTTTGGTTCTCAATCGGCAGCACGTACAGCTTCCTGACTGTCATGCGATTGGATGATTGGTGCGATCAACATGACGCAACAGTACGTTGGCGCCCATTCAATGTCAGAACCGTGATGTCAGCGCAGCAGAACATCCCATTTGCAGGAAAACCTGTGAAATCCGCATATATGTGGCGCGACATTGAACGGCGAGCAGCCAAGTACCATATTCACGCCAAGTTGCCGGCGCCCTACCCTATATCCGATCTGGCACTCGCTAATCAGGTTGCTCTGTTGGGCATGGGTGAAGGTTGGGGCAAAAATTTTGTTCAATCACTTTATCGCATTTGGTTTGACGAGGGTATCGAGGCCGGTAGTGAGTCTGCTCTATCCGAAGCCTTGCAACGCTGTCAGCAGGAACCTCGTGTCATTCTTGCCCGAGCCCGTAGTGAAGACGCCATTCAAGCGTTGGAAGCAGAAACCGAAAATGCGATTAGCCTTGGCGTGTTTGGCGCGCCTAGCTTTGTGGTACGTGGGGAAGTTTTCTGGGGCGATGATCGACTGGATGATGCTCTTTCCTGGGTTCGAGTGGGTCACGTAACTTGAATTTCCCGCTTCGACTTTTTAGCGGCCTGCTCTAGTTTTCGAATATGCCTTACCAATGGAAAGATAACACTGATGGAGCACAGGAACTGCGTCTTTGGGCGCACAACTCGTTGCCCCCACGCGGGGCGATGGGCGTCGTTTTGGCCTTGTTTGTATTTGGCTTGATCCCGTTGTTCGCAGTACTTGGATCTGTACTGCTCTGGGGTCTATTGCCTTTTATGTTAGTAACTGTGCTGGGTCTCTGGTTAGCGTTTGAAATGAACTACAAATCACGCGACGTAACCGAAATACTCACTCTGAGCGACACTCAGGCGCACTTAGTGCATCACAGTCCGCGAAAGGGTGATCTGGAATGGTCGTGCAACCGTTACTGGACACGACCTGAAATGCACGCGCATGGCGGGCCTGTTCCAAACTATATCACTCTGACGGGCGAAGGCAGACAAGTCGAAATTGGCTCTTTTCTATCGGAGGAAGAGCGTGTTGCCTTATACGAAGATTTGGTACAAAAATTACGTGCGCCGGCGGCCTAACAGCCGTCGGCACCGTTCGATGCAGCACAAAGATGGTCCTTAACCATCGGCCCCACCTTTCCAAAGTCCATTTGACCCGTGTAGCGCGTTTTCAGTTCACCCATAACTTTGCCCATGTCACGGATTGACCCGGCACCTGTCGCTGTAATCGCAGTATGAATAGCATTCGCAACCTCATCTGCGTCCAATTGTTTCGGCAAAAATTCTTCGATGACGTCGACTTCGCGCATTTCCCGCTCAGCCAAATCAAGCCGTCCGCCTTCTTCGTAGGCACGCGCGCTTTCTTTGCGCTGTTTGGTCATTTTTCCAAGTATTTCAAGGACCTCGGCGTCGCCGCATCCCTTGGCCTCTTCGTTGTCGATACCCCGGGTAGCGATGTCTCGATCCTTGATCGCAGCATTTATAAGGCGCAACGTCGATAGACGCTCGGCCTGCTTTTCTTTCATCGCTTGCTTCAGGGCGGAGTTCACCCTTGATCGCATATCCATTTCTTCTGTCCATCCCCATGGCAAAGGAACCCTGACCATATCGAAACAAAAAGCGTGATTCAACAGTGAGTATATATGTCTAACTCATTGATTTTCAACAACTGCACAATTTTTGAACAGGCTTGACCTAGCGGCTCAACCCCCTTAGTTATGCGCCGATTTACCCTGCAGGAGACTCGCGCCATGGCACAAAACGCCCAGTCCAAGCCCACTGCATGCCTGGCTTTGGCCGACGGAACATTGTTTTATGGCGCAGGCTTTGGCGCGACAGGACAGACTGAAGCAGAGTTATGCTTTAACACAGCGATGACAGGCTATCAGGAGATCATGACCGATCCCTCTTATGCCGGGCAGATAGTTACATTTACATTTCCCCACATCGGCAACGTGGGCGTGAATCCGGACGATGATGAAACAGGAGATCCAGTCGCGGCAGGAATGGTTGTCAAATGGGACCCCACCGAACCATCAAACTGGCGTGCGACCGAAGAACTCAAATCATGGCTTGAACGGCGAGGCCGAATTGCAATCGGTGGCGTAGACACACGCCGCCTGACCCGCGCCATACGCCAACAAGGTGCGCCGCATGTAGCATTGGCCCACGACCCCAATGGCAATTTTGAAATCGAAGCACTTATAAGAGCTGCACGAAATTTCGTCGGCTTGGAAGGCATGGACTTGGCCAAGGATGTCACATGCGCCCAAAGCTATCGCTGGGACGAGATGCGTTGGGCATGGCCTGACGGCTATTCGCGTCAGGAAGATCCTATACATAAAGTTGTCGCTTTGGACTTTGGAGCCAAACGGAACATCCTACGATGCCTCGCCTCTGCCGGCTGTGACGTGACAGTTTTACCTGCCACCGCTACGGCCGAAGAAGTGCTGGCGCATGACCCGGACGGCCTATTTTTGTCGAATGGTCCAGGTGATCCGGCCGCGACAGGCGAATACGCGGTCCCGATGATCAAGGAAGTTCTCGAAAAGACCGATCTGCCCGTTTTTGGCATTTGCTTGGGGCACCAGATGCTTGCTTTGGCTCTGGGCGGTCAAACGGTTAAAATGAACCACGGCCATCATGGTGCCAATCACCCAGTAAAAGATCTGGAAACTGGCAAAGTAGAAATCACTTCCATGAATCATGGATTTGCAGTGGATGCACAATCGTTGCCGGACGGTGTAATCGAAACCCATCGGTCGTTGTTTGACGGATCAAACTGCGGCATCCGCGTAACCGATCGGCCGGTCTATTCCGTCCAGTACCATCCCGAGGCATCGCCCGGTCCACAAGACAGTTTTTACTTGTTCGAACGATTTACGGCTGCAATGGCCGAGCGAAAAGCTTGAGGCTCTCCAGTTTTTATTAAAATTAATATTAAATTAACGTTACTTAAGTGAATCTGCCGAAAATTGCTTTCGGTAGGGTCCTCACATCGTGGAACTAAATCTTCAACGCTTTGCATCCGCTGGGCCGGTTTCTAGTTCGCAAGCCAGAAAACCATTGGGAGCATACCTGTTAGACCGCGGTGTTATCACACAATCTCGACTTTTAAGTGCTCTGAAAATGCAATCCCGGCAGAGAGCCCATTTAGGGGAAATTTTGGTCGGCGAGGGATGGGCCAGTCGTAAGGACGTTCTGACTGCTTTGTCTGATCAAAGTGGATGGCAAATCGCGGATCTGGAAAGCTCTCCTCCGTCAGCCGAGCTTTGCATGCTTAAACCGGTTGAATTCTGGATAAAGCATAACGTGGTTCCATGGCTACGCATGGGGCCTCTGCTATTAGTGGCCACAGCCACGCCTGATGATTTTGCGTTGGTAGAGGACGGATTGAAAGACTGTGGTCTGAAAGTGGCCCCCGTGCTGGCCGGCCCGGAACAGATTGATGCTGCTATAGCTGCATCCTGTGCAAACCAACTTGCGCAAACCGCTGAAAGCCGCGTCGAACCATCGAAGAGCTGCCGAAATTTTCGGACGGGATCTCGGCTGAGGGCTATATTTGTAACATCTGCCTTTGGCGGCATTTTTGTCACCGCGCCAAATACAGGGTTGATGGTCGTTTTTTGGGCGGCCACGATGACTTTGGCTCTTTTCCTTCTGTTCAGGGTGTTCGGAACCGTGACTACGGTTTTAGAGCAAAGAGTTGACCGTTTGATTGAACCAGAGCTTCCTATCCTTCTTCCGAAAATTTCGATTATGGTGCCTCTATACCAAGAACGCGAAATTGCTGATGTCCTAATCTCCAGGTTGCGACGATTGACCTATCCCAAAGCTTTGTTGGACGTCGTTCTAGTCCTCGAAGAACACGATGAAGTTACACACGCCGCGTTGAAACGGGTAGAATTGCCTAGCTGGGTCCGTGCAATAATCGTTCCTGAATTGGGCAACCTGACAACCAAACCTCGGGCGATGAACTACGCTTTGGATTTCTGTCGAGGCGAAATCGTCGGGGTATGGGATGCCGAAGACGCGCCAATGCCCGATCAGCTGGAAACTGTAGTTAGAAAATTTGCGCAGGTTTCTGATGATGTCGTTTGCTTGCAAGGCGTACTGGACTATTACAACCCGCGAACCAACTGGCGCTCTCGGTGCTTTACGATTGAATATAGCGGTTGGTTCCGCGTAATCCTGCCTGGAATAGCGCGTATGGGATTAGTTGTTCCGCTTGGTGGGACCACGTTTTTCTTTCGTCGCGAAAAGCTATTGGAACTTGGCGGCTGGGACGCGCACAATGTAACTGAAGATGCTGATTTGGGTGTGCGGTTGTGCCGAGCCGGGTATCGAACCGAAGTCGTAAATACGGCCACGTTTGAAGAGGCAAACTTTCGCGCCTGGCCGTGGGTTAAACAACGCTCGAGGTGGCTCAAGGGCTTTATGGTCACCTATTTGGTGCACATGCGCGCGCCGATGCAATTGCTTAGGGAACTCGGGCTGCCACGTTTTCTTGGGGTTCAGGCTTTCTTTCTTGGGACGTTGGGGCAATTTCTTCTGGCACCGGTCCTGTGGTTGTTCTGGTTGGCGACGTTGGGTTTGCCGCATCCTTTTCAAAATGTGATCTCTACCAACATTATGGCGGGATGCATGTTCCTGTTCATTGCGGCAGAAGCCGTCAACATTCTGGTTGGAGCTCTCGGTGTTGTTGCCGGAAACAGACGGTTTTTGATCCCGTGGGTTCCGACAATGGCGTTGTATTTCCCCCTGGGCGTACTGGCGGCTTACAAAGCCTTGTGGGAATTGGCAGTTGACCCGTTCTTTTGGGACAAGACCCAGCATGGACAAGCCGAAGAAGAGGTATCTGCGCTCGAACGATAGTTATTTTTCACGTTGGACGGCTTCTTGTTTTAGACGTGTCATGAACGCAACCGAAATATGGTCCTTCAACGCCAGCGCGGCACCTTCTTCGTCCCGCATCGCAATCGCATCGACAATTGCTTTGTGTTCACTTTGCGCAATTTCCCCTCGCCCTTGAACTGCTAAAGAAGTCGTCGCCATCAAAGCCATCGTTCGGTGCACCAAATCCAACTGCTGAACCAGATAGCGGTTGTGCGAGGCGAGATGTATTTGCTCATGAAATCGTCGGTTCGCGCGGGAAAGCGCTGTGGGGTCATCGACCAAAGCGTCGTCGGCCGCAACCATGTCCTGCAGAAGCTTGATTTCTTCGGTAGTTGCATGACGCGCCGCCAGACTTGCCGCCAGCCCCTCCAACTCGCGCCGGACAACGTATAGTTCGGCCATCTGATTGTGATCCAAAGATGCCACTATAAGCGATCGCCCATCCCTCTCCAAAAGCGATTGCGTTTCAAGCCGTTGCAATGCCTCGCGGATCGGTGTGCGGGAAACGCCGAACCGTTCGGCCAACTCGCTTTCCACCAGACGATCGCCTGGTTTATAGATACCGACATCAATGGCTTCGAGTATCAGGCTGTAGGCGTCAGTATTGGACTGCTTGGACTGGGGCATAGGGCCATCTTTCTCTTCGTTCGGACATGTCTATCCGCCCCGGCGGTCAGCAATCAAGAGCGGCCATTGAAAACCTTGACTGGTCGGCCTAAACCCGTCCTATGGTTAAACCTGCCTTTTCTCATGTTACCCAATGGGTGTTCGATCTGGACAACACCTTGTATCCGCCGCATATGCGCCTGTTCGACCAGATCGAGGTATTGATGACGGATTATGTCGTTAGTGCAATCGGCGTTAACCGGGCCGAGGCAGACAGGTTACGGTCGAAGTATTGGCGCCAATACGGAACAACACTTGCGGGGCTAATGGCCGAACACGATCTGGACCCAGACCCATATCTACACGCAGTACATCAGGTGGACATGAGTCATATGGAACCTGACCCCCACTTAGCTGAGAACATTCGCGCCTTGCCGGGACGGTGCGTAGTGTACACTAATGGATCCGCTCCTTATGCCGAGCGTGTTCTTTCGGCGCGCGGTTTGGATGGACTATTCGATGCGATATATGGCGTCGAGCACGCCGAATATCGCCCGAAACCAGAACGAGCGGCCTTTGAGTCAATATTCGAGAAAGACGGGATATCGGCTGACAAAGCCGCAATGTTCGAAGATGAGCCCCGTAATTTGGCTGCTCCTTACGAGATGGGTATGCGCACTGTTCATGTCGCGCCGGATCGGCATGAGGCAGATCATATCCACCACCACACCGACGACTTGACTGCGTTTCTGGGCCAAATGCGATAGGCTGACGCAGTGCGACGATCTGCACATCCAACTATCGTTAAACCCATCCCATATGTGCTTAATGGAAAGGCAGAATCGGAGAATTTCATGAGCGCCATCGAAGTACCCATCCGCATGCATCTATGGCAGCGCGTTCTGTTTGCGATACCTTTGTTTGGTTGGATGGCCAAAGACGTTGCACACGGAGATCCCGATGACCTCGGTTACACCGCAGCAGCCATTTTTGCCATGTGGGGGTGTTCTGCGATGATCTATGGCCTACCGGGCCTGTATCTGCCAGCGTTAGCGATGGTACCGCTGATGTTCCTGCTGCTTATCTTGGTGTCACGCGGTTAATCAGAGGGACAGGATGTCGCTTGGCGAATACTTAACAACGACCCTAAGGTTTGCTCAGCACGGAGAGCCAAGCCATGACAGATAGCTGTGACATCCTAATTTCCGGAGGGGGTATCGCCGGCTTGACAGCCGCTGCCGTATTTGGCTCGGCGGGCTTTGATGTGATTTGTGTCGACCCTGCCCAGCCTGTAACCGAGCGCGATGCAAATGGCTCGGACCTGCGAACAACTGCTTTTCTTCAACCAGCTCGCAGCTTGTTAGACCAGTGTGGTGTTTGGCAGCGTATTGAAGGCGATGCTGCCCCGCTTCAAGTAATGCGCATAGTTGACGCCGGCGGAGAGCTGCCAGAACCCCGCGTCGTACGCGACTTCGACGCATCTGACATATCCGATCAACCCTTCGGATGGAACTTACCGAATTGGCTGATGCGACGTGAACTATTGGCCCGCCTTGCGGAACTGCCTAGTGTAGATTTTCGCCCCGGTACTGGCACGGTCAACTTGTTCACACGAACAACCGAGGCACGCGTCGGGCTAAGCGATGGCAATCGTGTTCGCTGCAAGTTGATTATAGCAGCAGATGGTCGCGGGTCACCGATGCGCGAGGCTGCAGGGATTCCCGTACACACAATCCGTTATGGTCAAAAGGCATTGGCCTTCTCGGTTACTCATCCCATCGCGCATGAAAATGTATCCACAGAAATTCACCGCTCAGGCGGGCCATTCACGCTTGTACCATTACCCGACTGGCGGGGCACCCCCTCGTCTGCTGTTGTCTGGATGGAGCGCGGGCCGCGCGCGGTCGAGTTGCTGAACGCTGAAACAGAAGCTTTTGAATCAGAGATGACAGAACGCTCGTGCGGCTTGTTTGGGCAGCTTAAGTTATCGTCACGCCGCACGATCTGGCCAATAATCAGCCAGTCGGCCGAACGGCTTTCCGGTGAAAGAATCGCTCTCATGGCTGAGGCGGCCCATGTGGTGCCGCCCATTGGCGCACAGGGTTTGAATATGTCGTTGGGCGATTTACGCTGCCTGCTGGAGCTTGCACAGTCTCGCCCCGAAGAATTGGGCGACGCTACTATGCTGGATGCGTATCATAAGGCCCGACATGCCGATATTGCCTTAAGGGTTAAAGGAATAGACTTGCTGAACCGTGCCTCGATGATCGAAGCGCGTCCTCTCCGCGACGCCCGGGCTATGGGATTGAACGCACTTTATTCTTTGCCTCCTGTCCGTAGGACGTTGATGCAGATGGGCCTTGGTACTCGCTAAGGCACAGAAACGCTCACAAAACCCGATCCAGAACGCGCCGCAGGCGTTCTTTGGTTCTTTCCACATCATAAAGCTTATCCAACCCGAATAGGCCAAGACGGAATGTGCTAAACCCCTCAGGTTCATCACACTGCAACGGTACACCAGCAGCAATCTGTGTACCTAAAGCCGCAAATTTCTTGCCATTTTGCACCTCTGGGTCTGAGGTGTAACTGACCACGACTCCCGGAGCGCCGAAACCTTCAGCCGCGACTGAAACAACACCTTTTTCCTTGAGCATTTCACGAACACCGTCACCCAATGCCCATTGAGCCAAGCGCAATTTTTCAAATCCAAAATCGCGTGTCTCAATCATAGTATCGCGAAACCTCCGTAAAGAATCTGTGGGCATTGTCGCGTGATACGCGTGACCGCCGTTCTCATAGGCCTGCATGATCTGGCGCCATTTCTTCAGATCTAAGGCGAAACTATCAGACGTCGTTTCGGCAAGACGCGCTTCCGCCCGTTCGGACAACATCACAAGACCTGCGCACGGCGTGGCGCTCCAACCTTTCTGAGGCGCGGAAATAAGAACGTCAACGCCAGTAGCCTTCATATCGACCCAAGCACAGCCTGACGCAATACAATCTAATACCATCAGCGCACCGACCTCATGGGCCGCTGCCGCCATTTCGGTCACATAGTCATCAGGCAAAATAACCCCTGCCGAAGTTTCAACATGCGGTGCAAAAACCATATCCGGACGTTGCTCGCGTATGGTCGAAATCACCTCGTCGATCGGGGCCGGCATAAAGGGCGAAGGACTGGAATTTCCGGTCTGGCGCGCCTTGAGCACAGTCGCCTTGGCTGTCAACCCACCCGCTTCGAAAATCTGACTCCAACGGTAAGAAAACCAGCCATTGCGTACAACAACTACACTTGCACCTCGCGCGAATTGCCTTGCAACCGCCTCCATCCCGAAAGTTCCGCCGCCCGGAACCACTGCGATACCTTCAGCTTGATAAACCTCGCTTAGCATTGCCGAAATATCGCGCATTACCTGCTGAAAGCTGGCCGACATGTGATTTAGCGATCGATCAGTAAAAACAACTGAAAACTCTTCAAGGCCATCGGGGTCTACGGTTTCCAACAAAGCGGGCATGACACGTCCTTTCTAAATCTGCATCTTTTCTGCACTGTCCCGATACGTGGGTAAAGCCGGAATCGATTCTACTTTGATTGGCCAAAAACCCTCACCTCACGCTTTATTTACTTATCAATGTGAACAACTCAATGAAGAAATGACGCTAACTAGTGTCACCTTCTCTTTACACCATGACGTGTTTCTGAACAGATAAGCTCACGTAGAACAAGAAGGACATTACAGCACGTGGCTTCACATAAGAGGATTAGTTTTCAAGTTGTAAGGGACGAAGTCAAAAGAAGGATCGAGTCACGCATATGGCCGCAGGGCTCGCTTTTGCCCACAGAAACCCAATTGGCCGAAGAATTCAATTGTGCACGGGCAACCGTGAACCGCGCACTTCGCGAGCTGGCTGATCAAGGGTTTGTCGAGCGCAAGCGAAAAAGCGGAACCCGGGTCACCAAGGAACCTCAAAGGCAAGCCAAACTAGAGATTTCACTGGCGCGGCAGGCAGTAGAAAAACAAAATTCAGTTTACCGCTATTCTTTAGTCGAACGAAACATTGTTTATAGTCCCGGTTGGCTCGCATCACAACTGGATGTCGAGCCGAACGCTCGGATTTTGCAGGTTGTTTGTATGCATTACGCTGACAACCGCCCGTTTCAACTTGAAGAACGATGGATAAACATCGAAACCGTTCCCGAAGTAGAGCACGCGGACTTAAACGTTCGCGGACCGAACGAATGGTTGCTGCATGCCGCCCCATTTACCGAGGCTGAAATATCGTTTTCGGCGATTTCGGCGGACGGTAGGTTGGCAGAGTTCATGGGCACAACAACTGGAACATCGATGATTCAGCTTGAACGTACAACTTGGAAAGACGGGCAGCCCATCACTTTTGCCCGAATGACTCATCATCCAAGCTATTGTATCCGGTCCAGGTATTGATTGGCCTTATCCGATTGGTCCAGCCAGGCGTTCTTCAGTCAGAAGAACGTTGGCTTCAACGTCTCCTGCCCCTGGCAAAGTCATGATTCTCCGCCTGAGGACACGTTCAAAATCAGATAAATCCCGCGCCACGATCCTTAAACGATAGTCATACAGGCCTAATACGTGCTCAACAGTCTGAACTTCGGGGATGGCGCTGACCGCGCGTTCAAAGTCCTCTAGGCTGACCTGACCCTTGCGCGCCAGTTTAACACCCAGAAAAACAGTGACACCGAAACCCAACGCCTCGGCGTTCAGACACAGTCGGCGCCCTCGCAGAACACCGGCATGTTCCAATCTGCGAATGCGCCGCCAAGTTGCTGGCTGAGAAAGACCAAATCGACGCCCCAACGCTCCGGCGCTTTGTGTGGCGTCCTGAGTCAAAGCACGCAAAATTTTGCGATCGATTTCATCCAATTCGATCATAGGGGAAGCGCTTCGTTGCGTTTGACCCTTGCTATGTGCATCAAGGCTTCGATATCTGCGATGTGCGGCAACGTCAGAATTCTGTCGCGATAAACCTTCTGGTAGTGTGACATTTCCCGCGCCAAAACCGACAGACGCACATCCACGCGCCCCAGGAACGTTTGGATTTCCAGGACTTCAGGCACTTGACGCGCAGCTTCCAAGAACTCGTCGAAGGCGCGAGGTTGAGTTTTGTCCAGCGTAACCCGTAAAGAAACCTCGAGGGCAAATCCGAGCGCAGCCCAATCAATTACGGCTTCTTGCCCTAGAATAATCCCGGCAGCCTGCATCTTTTCCACCCGACGCCAGCAAACTCCCGAGCTGATGCCGCACCGCTCAGCCAGTTCAGCCGCCGATAAGCTCGGGTCAGCCTGAAAATGGCGCAGTATCCGTCGGTCTAGATCATCTAGCATGATTTTTCCGATTTTTCTCGATTCAACGAATTAGTTTTCCTCATTTCCGTAAATACTTAACCCTGATCGGCTCGCCAATACAAAAATGCCCAGCTAAAAGCATCACAATGAAAACTGAAAGGACCGGTAAAATGCGTGTCTATTACGATCGCGACTGCGACATCAACCTGATCAAAGACAAAAAAGTGGCTATTCTGGGCTATGGCTCGCAGGGCCATGCCCACGCTCTTAACTTGCGTGACTCGGGCGCAAAAAACCTTGTCATCGCTCTGCGTGAGGGCTCGCCATCGGCCAAGAAAGCCCAAGCCGAAGGTCTTGAAGTTATGGGAATCGCCGAAGCAGCTGCATGGTGCGACGTCATAATGTTCACAATGCCCGACGAACTTCAGGCCGAAACCTACAAAAAATATGTGCACGACAACATCAAACCAGGCGCAGCCATTGCGTTCGCTCACGGCCTGAACGTGCATTTTGGTCTGATCGAGCCGAAAGAAGGCGTAGACGTCATCATGATGGCACCGAAAGGTCCCGGACACACCGTTCGTGGCGAATACACCAAGGGTGGCGGCGTTCCTTGCCTTGTGGCCGTCGACAATGACGCAACCGGCAAAGCGCTCGAAATCGGCCTGTCATACTGTTCAGCCATTGGCGGCGGTCGTTCGGGCATCATCGAGACCAACTTCCGGGAAGAATGCGAAACCGACCTGTTTGGTGAGCAAGCAGTTTTGTGCGGCGGCTTGGTCGAACTGATCCGTTGCGGCTTTGAAACTCTGGTCGAAGCTGGCTATGCGCCCGAGATGGCTTATTTCGAGTGTCTGCACGAAGTAAAACTGATCGTTGACCTGATCTATGAAGGCGGCATCGCCAACATGGATTACTCGATTTCAAATACAGCGGAGTACGGACAGTACGTAACTGGCCCTCGTATCCTGCAATACGACGAGACCAAGGCACGTATGAAAGCCGTATTGGAAGACATTCAGCAAGGAAAGTTTGTTCGCGATTTCATGTTGGAAAACGCTGTTGGGCAACCAACCATCAAAGCGTCACGCCGGGCTAACGACGAACATATGATCGAAGAAACAGGCGCCAAATTGCGCGCAATGATGCCTTGGATCTCCGCCGGCAAAATGGTCGACAAAGAGAAGAACTAAACCCAAATAACTCAGCAAAAGGACGGCTTTGCAGGCCGTCCTTTTCACCTTTGAACCGCGTTTGCATAGCGTTCCCCGAATACAAAATCCCATCCGCTGTTATAGCCGTCCATTTTATCGGGTGCCTCAGTAGCCCAGATTTCCCAGCCCGAATGGGTCAGGGTGATCAACGAGCAACCGCTGGCGTCTTCTTCGAACACCACCTCTACCCGTGTCGGTTTTGTCCTGTCCGTACCGGGGTGCCAGCTGAAGGCCAGCCTGTGTCCCGGCTCAAACTCCAACACTCGCCCCCAATCCGCGCGCTCCCCATCCCATTTGGTTTCAAAGATCGCGCCGCCAACCTTTGGCTCAATCGTTACGGCCAAGGCGGGTTTTCCATCAGCAGCTGAAACTGCGTGCTTATCCAAGGGCCACCACTTGGCGATATGGTTAACAAAAACTTCGAAAGCGCGAACGGGTGTGGCGCTGACCGTAACTGCCTTAACGATAGGGTCTGTCATTGTTTATCACGCTTCCTCGATCTACTTCAGAAGAAAAACTCTCCAGTAATTCAGACCAGTACTTATCAAGCCAAGCACGTATTTCCGCTAACCCTTCGGGACGGGCTGAATAGATTCGCCGCGTTCCTTCCGGCCGGCAGATCACCAAGCCTGCATCGGAGAGAACTTTCAAATGCTGAGATACAGCCGGACGACTTACAGGCAGAAAATTCGACAACTCACCTACGGCATACGGATGTTTTGCGATTGCTTCAAACACCCTACGCCGGGTCGGATCGGCAAGCGCTACAAATGGATCTATGTTAGCCATGACTTACCGTAAGTAGACACTAACATTATGTCAATGTCAGACCAGTGACATCCCCTTTACTGCAGGATAATGGGAGGGAATGGTCAAAAAATCCGAATACCGCAACTGGGGCGGCGTCATCGCACTCGGCCTCATTTGGGGGGGCACTTTCGTGGTGGTGGCAATGGCGTTAGAGGGGTACGGCCCGCTCACTGTTGCAACCTCACGCACTACGCTCGGTGCAGTCACCTTGCTGATCATGATGTGGATCACCAAGCGAAAAATACCGACCGGGGGCCGAAATCTATGGCGGTCGATTATCGTGATCGGCATTCTGTCGACTGCCCTGCCCTTTGTGTTGCTCAGCTGGGGGCAGCAATTTGTGTCATCGGCATTTGCCGGCCTTTCCATGGCCGCAATACCTTTGATGGTTTTGCCGCTCGCACATTTCTTTTCCGATGAGCCGTTGAACTTGCGTCGGTTTGTTGGCGTATTGGTGGGATTTTCCGGCGCTCTGGTCCTGATCGGACCGGGACTAGTGCAACTCGGCATGGGTACGGAACCATTGGCGCAGTTGGCTTGTATTGGAGCCGCTTTATGCTTTGCCTGCGCATCGATCTTCACCCGTCGTTGCCCACCAATTGATCCTGTTGTCTTGTCGGCCCTATCGCTGGTTGTTGGTTCAATCGCGTTGTTACCGTTAATGCTGTTGGTCGAAGGCCTCCCTTCCTGGCATGGAAGCATACCCAGTATCGCAATAATCCTACTGGGATTGGTTCCTACCGCGTTTGCGACACTGCTGCGCGTGTCGATCATCCGAAGCGCTGGTTCCGTATTCATGACCCTGGTGAATTACCAAGTGCCTATCTGGTCGATGGTCTTTGGCTCATGGATTCTGTCCGAAGCCTTGCCTTTAAGATTCTACATTGCTTTGGCGATGATTCTTATTGGTTTGGCTATTAGCCAATGGTTCAGTTTGCGAAAATTGCTAATTGGACGCTAAACGGCCGCTGCTTCAACCTCGGCAACGATCCCGTCGACCACTTGCATTAACAATGCCGCATCTTCGCATTCCGCCATTACGCGAACCAATGGCTCGGTTCCTGATTTGCGGATCAATAGCCGCCCCTGCCCGCTCAGACGAGCTTCGGCATCTACAATAGCGGCCTTTACGCTTGCTGCCTCTAGCGGCAACTGCCCAGCTTGGTAGCGAACATTTTTAAGCAATTGCGGCACAGTCTCGAACTGCCGCGCCAGTTCTGAAGCTTTGCGTCCAGTCAACACCATTTCTGCAAGGAAGTGCAATCCGGCCATCAAACCGTCACCTGTAGTGGCGTAATCGCTCATCACAATGTGTCCAGATTGCTCACCACCCAGATTAAATCCGCCTTCACGCATCCGTTCGACGACATAGCGGTCGCCCACTGCAGTCCGCTCCAACCGCAAACCCTGTGTCGCCAGATGCCGTTCCAGCCCAAGATTCGACATGACCGTCGCGACCAACGCACCACCCTTCAATTGATCAGCGCGCGACCAAGCCCCTGCTAACAGAGCCATAATCTGATCCCCGTCAGCGACTTTGCCGGTCTCGTCGATCATGACAACACGATCAGCATCGCCATCGAGGCAGATGCCAACATCTGCGCCGTGGGCTACCACAGTCTCTGCAGCAACCCGAGGGTTGGTTGATCCACAGTCCTGATTGATGTTTTTTCCATTGGGAGAAACACCCACAGGAATAACTTCGGCACCAAGTTCCCAAAGTACCTCGGGCGCGGTTCGGTGAGCTGCACCATTGGCACAGTCGATTACCACCTTCAAACCGTCCAACCTGACCTGACGCGGAAGTGACGACTTCACACGTTCGCCATAGCGGAAACGGGCGTCGTCCACGCGTCGCGCACGGCCAATATTCTGCGCCTGTGCCGGACTGACACCTGCTTCGATCAACTGTTCTATTTCGAGTTCAGCGTGATCCGACAACTTGAAACCATCGGGCCCAAAGAATTTGATTCCGTTATCTTCGGCCGGATTGTGACTGGCCGAAATCATAACCCCAAGATCTGCCCGCATTGAGCTGGTCATCAGTCCAACCGCTGGAGTCGGGACCGGGCCCAGCAGCAAAACATTCATCCCAGTCGACGTAAGCCCGGCCGTCAAAGCGTTTTCCAGCATATAGCCAGACAGCCGCGTGTCCTTGCCGATTACAACGCGATGCTCGCTTGACGCATCTCGGCGGAAATATCGCCCGACAGCCGCGCCAATGCGCAATACCATTTCAGCCGTCATGGGATATGTATTTGCGGTGCCCCGCACCCCGTCGGTTCCGAAAAGCTTGCGCACTGATAAATCTCCTGACTTTCTTTTTTTGCCCAGATTATCGGACCGCTGCCCACAGACGCAAGGCCTGAGAGGTCTCTGCCACATCGTGGACACGCACTATCTGCACGCCCTGTGAAAGTGCCGAAAGTGCTACGGCTATAGATCCGGATGTCCGAGCATTCTTGCGTGGCTCCTGCCCGATCTGCCCTATGAATCCCTTGCGAGACGCGCCCAAAAGGATAGGGCAACCCAGACTGTGAAATAGACTTAGATTTTTTATCAAGATCAGATTGTGCTCAACAGTCTTGCCAAATCCTATGCCCGGATCGACGATTACAAGATCACGCGATAATCCTGCGGCAGTCAGCTTTGCAACCTGCCCTTCCAAAAAGTCAAAAACATCCAGCAATACATTGTTATATTGTGGATTTTTTTGCATCGACCCTGGATCTCCCTGCATATGCATGACGCAGACCGGAACGTTTTTCTCTGCGCAAAACGGCGCAAGTTTCGGATCAAATGTGAAGCCCGAGACATCATTAATCAAGTTAGCTCCGGCCTCGAGCGCAGCCCGAGCTACCTTTCTCTTTCGAGTGTCGATCGAAATCGCCGCATCCGTTTCCGCCCTTAACGCCTGGATCAAGGGCTGCGTCCTTGCGATTTCCTCGTCTTCGGGAACCAAGTCGGCTCCGGGTCGCGTGGATTCCCCGCCGATATCCAAAATGCTGGCGCCATGGGCAAGCATGTCACGAGCTGCCGAAAGTGCCGCCCCAACCGAGGTGTACAAGCCTCCGTCAGAGAAACTGTCCGGAGTGGCGTTCAGGATGCCCATTATTTGCGGTTCAGACATGTCCAATCCCATTACGATCTGCCGCGGATCAGAAATTCGCCGGAACACATCCTCCGGAATCTCTTGCACAGTGACAATTTGGGCTGGAGCGCAACGCGTCAAACGTTCTGCATGTGTAAACCACTTGCTCTGGCCGGCCAGAGGTGCTGAACCTTCCGGCCGAATGGGACCGTGCTGCACCAAAGGTCTGTAGTATTCTGTCACAGCTCGACTTGCTCTAGGGGAATTGCGCGTAGCGGTGCTTTTGGAGCTTCAGGAAGCTCTCCACCGATCACTAGCATCTCGCTGGCTTCAAACGTCGCTGCAAACCAAGCAGCGAGCGCCACAGCATCTGAGGGTGCAGCCGACGGACCATCAACAGCATCCAGAACAATTTTGGATGGCGCCCAAACGCAGATTTGTCCGTTTTTCATCGCCCAATCCAATTCCGTACGCGTCGATACCACAACGCAGCGGTGGTCCCGCGCCGCCAGTACCCACGCATTCTGTTCGATAGCCAACAGATCGATCCGGCGCTGCGTCATTGCATGGCCAGTATCAGGGACGGGTAAATGGGAAGCGCCGACGCACAATATGAGGGGACGTTGGCGGTTTTCCAACTGGTCGATCCAACCTGTCAGATTGTCCGAGTTGATTGCTGCATTAGACAGAAAAACCAATCGCGGATGAGGGCGTTCTTCCTCTGCAACATCTTGATGGAGCGCGTCTTTACCGCGAACAATCTCGACACCCAATGCGCCGGGGCCTCGATCTAATTTTTCTATTCTTACAAAAGCTCTTACCGCCTGAGGTTCAAGCAAAATACGTTCGGCAACACGATCGGCCAGCGTTTCCAGAAGGTTCAACCTTTCCGCTGCCAGTTCAAATGCAATAGCTTCGGTCACCCGGTCATAAGACAATATCCGATCAACATCATCATCAATTGAGTCCGTAACCGGACGGACTTCAACAACAATGTTGAAGCAGATGCGCTGGGTCGTGCCCCGCTCGGACTGAAAGGCACCTATCTCGACGTCCACGATATGATCGCGTAATGAAATACGATCCAGTGGCCCAAGCGCCGCTGTTGCTTCGGACCGTTCAGACGGGTGTGCAAAAGCAAGACGGATTTCAGAACTCATTGGTCAGGCCCTTTGCCATCATGTACTTGTCGCCCAGTCTAGGCGCTCTGGCGGCCTATTCCACTACGACAAACGCCATTCTACCCGCTGAATGCGGCGTCAAGCTACGCGAAACCAGCTCATCATTCCTGAGGCCGCGTGACCCAACATGTGGCAATGCAGCAGCCAATCGCCGGGGTTGTCCGCCATTAGAACAATTTGCTGGGTCTGGCCCCGATCAACCAGTACGGTATCGCGCCACGGCCCAAGGCTGCCATCCCCGTCGACCAACCTGAAGTGGTGTCCATGCAAATGCATCGCATGGGGGAAAGCGGTCTCATTTACAAACTCAATACGGTGGATGCTGTCCACTGAAGTTTTCAAAAACGGCTCAGCAGGGCGCTCAGCCTCTCCATTCAAAGCCCAAAAACGCCCGAGTTGAGCCAATTCTCGGCCCGTTAACTCTGTTTCACCGATCCGTGCGTTTTCTAACCAGCGCATTGCTCCGCCCTGAAGAACCATCCTGTGCAAAGGGGCGCTTTGAAAAGACGACACGTCTGGCAACCGATTGGGCGGCAGAGGGTTCGGCGCGGGCCTGACGGTTGCAGAGATTTCACCGCTCACTGCAAACTTTGCCAATCCGAAAGCACCATCCCGTTCCACGCTCACAAGGCTGGCTGTTTCTTCTGATACAGCATCAACGTCGACCAACAGGTCGGCGCGCTGCGCAGGAGCAAGAGGAAAAGATTCGGAAATTGGAACCGGATTTTCCAGCGGCATTCCATCAAGCGCCACGATCCATCCATTCAAACCCTGAATTCCAACGTCAAATATCCGGGCGTTGGCAGCGTTAATCAGACGCAACCTTAAGCGTTCATTGCGTTTGACTGGAATTGTAGGATCAAAGGACCCATTGACCGAGATGAGGTTCCCGATCCGACCTGCATGGCTGAGATCGTGCCCATTTTGGAAATCATCAGCGATCTGTGCTGTTTCGGGATCAATCCGCCAATCATCCAGCATCAGAACCAAGTCCTGATCTACATCAGGAGCATCAGCCTCTTGCACGATCAGCGGACCATACAGCCCCCTCGCCACCTGTTCAACCGACCGATTATGCGCGTGATACCAATAAGTTCCGGCATCTGGCACCACAAAGTCATATTCAAAGCTTCCCCCCGCAGGGATTGCTTCTTGTGTGACGCCGGGCACTCCATCCATTGCATTGTCGATGCGAATTCCGTGCCAGTGGACAGAAGTCGGAACGGACAATTGGTTGTCCACCATACGTTGAACACGCGCACCCTGCTCGACCCGAATTGGTGTGCCGGGAACCGAGCCTCCAAAGCTCCAGACCCTTGTCTTGTCGAAACCTTCAGGTGCCAGTTGCTGAATGGTTTCGCTTGCGACCATCACATGATTTGAAGCGCGCGCTGCCATTGGCAGCACAGTCAGAGCCGCAGCCGATTTCAAGATTTGTCTTCTGTTAAACAGCATTATGGGCCTCCCCGGCCCATAATATAGTCTGAACATTGTATTACCGCACCAAGCTTCCAGCGCAGGAGCGACAATCAGTTGCTCGCAGTGCGGTAGTTGTGGCGATAAAAGATGTGCACGCCAATCCGTGCCGTCTCTTTGTAAACCCGCGACCACGACGGTCGAACCGATTTAGTATGGTAGTGAGTGGCGCCAGACGTCATCTCTTCTGCAACGCCATCGATTGCAGCGCGTGCCACCTTGGCGACGCGTTCGTACGCTCTCTTTTCGTGGAAAACTTCTTTCTTACCGTCGCAAGTATAGGTGAACTGGCACTGGTATTTGCGCCCTGTACCCTGATTAATCACTCCGCAAAGCGAGTTCGGAAATCGCGTACTGTCCACACGGTTCAGGATCACTTCGGCTACGGCAAACTGACCACGGATGCTTTCCCCCCGTGCCTCGAAATACAAAGCCTCGGCCAAACAACGAAAATGTTCGTCGCCTGATGCCTTCGGCTGCTGATCCAACCAAGCCTTTGTGTAAGAAATTTCAACCGGTTTTGGCGCTTTTCTTGGCTTAAAAATTTTCAAATAATCGCGAAAACTTTCAGACGGCAATTCGTTCCGGGAAACTAGTTCTCTCTTCGTCGTTTCAACACTCTGCCTATCGGCAGACGACATAATCGGCAGCACGGTTGCCACCATTGCGGCAGCAACCACTATGTAACGTCTCATCAGATAACCTCGCACAGGCACTTAACGCGCCATACCCTCCCCCGGCGGGCGCGACGAGGCTGATACCTTACCCAGCGGCAAAGGTCCAGTTTTTTGAAAATCACAAGAGGAATCTCGCCCGGGCCGCCAAATTAATCTGGCCACCACCCTATCTCGCAACCACTATTTCTAGGGGTTTTAATCTATGTCAACCCCCAAGTTTGGAGGAAATTGCCAGTTGAGCGGCAGACAGCCGAGCGACGGGCACGCGGAATGGAGAGCACGACACGTAATCAAACCCAAGGTCACGGCAAATAGCGATTGATTCGGGGTTGCCGCCGTGTTCCCCGCACACCGAAAGCGTTATCTCGGGCTGCGCTTCGCGTCCGCGCTCAGCCCCTAATTTTAACAACTCTCCTACCCCCTCGGCGTCCAGAACATGAAATGGATCTTCGTTGAAGACGCCAAGTTTAACGTATGCCGACATAAACCGTCCTGCGTCGTCGCGCGACAATCCGTAGGTCATTTGCGTAAGGTCATTGGTTCCAAAACTGAGAAAAGCGGAGTGCGCTGCAATTTCACCTGCCCGCATACATGCGCGTGGCGTTTCGACCATTACACCCAGTCGATAATCGATCTCTTGCCTTTGCTCCGACGAGACTTCGGCCGCGACAGCGTCAATTCGGGCCTTGACCAGTTCTACTTCTCGCTTGGCGGAAACCAGCGGGATCATCACTTCGGGAACAACTGGCGCTCCATCCTTGCTGGCCTCTAGAGTAGCTTCAAATATCGCCCGAGCCTGCATGTCATAGATCTCCGGCACAGTAACGCCTAAGCGAACACCGCGCAGCCCTAGCATCGGGTTGTATTCGCTCATCGCATCCACGCGCCGCTCCACATCCGAAACCGGCAAATCCAATGCCTCGGCCAACTCGCGTTGACCGCTACGCGTCGTAGGAAGAAACTCATGTAACGGCGGATCAAATAAACGGATGCAGACTGGCTGCCCTTCCATTATCCGGAACAGTTGAACAAAATCCTGCCGTTGCATTGGCAGCAAACGTTCAAGCACGGCAGCGCGGCCAGACGATGTCTGAGCAAAGATCATTTCGCGCATAACGGTCAGTCGACCAGGATCGAAGAACATGTGTTCTGTTCGGCACAACCCAATGCCTTGAGCCTCAAAATTTCGCGCGGTCTGAGCGTCAGCGGGGGTATCGGCATTTGCTCGGATCGCAATATCGCGTTCTGCATCAGCCCATGACATAAGCGTCTGGAAACAATCATCTAACGCCGCCTCAAGCATAGCAGGCTGCCCAGCCAAAACCTGTCCGGATGTCCCGTCAATCGTGAGAATATCGCCGGTTTTGAAAACTCTCCCGTCGGGCGCAGTCAGAGTTTTCAACTTAGTTTGAAAACGCATTCCTGAGGCTCCCACTATACAGGGAAGGCCCAGGCCGCGACCAATAACAGCGGCATGGCTCGTCATGCCGCCCTTTTCTGTCAGAACAGCAACGGAGGCATGCATGCCTCTGACGTCTTCAGGGGACGTCTCACGTCGCACCAGAATGCAGGGTTCGCCCCTTGCTGCACTAGCCTGGGCTTCGGCGGCAGTAAAAACCAAACTCCCAGTTGCAGCCCCCGGGCTTGCAGCAATACCAGTTGTCAGCACATCCCTCCGAGCGTCAGGATGAACTTGACGGTGGAGCAATTCGTTCAATGAATGCGGATCGATACGCATTACCGCTTCTTGCCTTGGGATAACACCGTCTTCGGCAAGACGAACTGCTATGCGCATTGCAGCACGCGAGCCACGCTGCACACGAACACCATCAAGAATATGAACATGGCCGTTTTCAATGACGAATTCGACCTGCATCTCTTCTCGAAGCTTCTCACGCATCAGTGCAGCGTGCGCCTTGAGTTCTGCGAAGGCTTTTGGCGCAAGATCTTCAAGTGACTGGCCGCGCGGATCCTTTTCAAGATATAAGGCGGACACCCCTTCACCCAGCGCATCGCGCCCTTGGCTCTGGCTCAGATACCGTCCGGTGATCTGCTGCAAACCGGTTGCAGGATCAACCAGTTGCAAAACACCCGATCCGCATTCACCCTGCCCAACACCAGGGATCATTTCCTGGATAACCAATCCCAATCCTGCATCGGCAGGAGCCCCTTTAGCTTGACGAAGAAGGCGAGCAGACGTCCCATCCCATGCACGAGCCATGGATCTGAGCACTGCGATCAGCTGCTCGCCGCGGTCTTGTGGGAAAGCTTCGTCCGTTTCGTCTTCGTAAGCGCGAAGGCTCAGACTCAACCCTTCGCGACCGTCTGCATCAATATCATCAAAGACATCCGGGTCGAGTCTGGCGACGTGCGTCGCGTAGCTTTGCACAAACCGCAAAAACAACACCGCAGCGGCATCGGCACCCATATCAGCAGACAAATCCAAATAACTTGCGTCATTCATGCCGATGTTGAGAACAGCACCGGGACCGCCCCAATCAGGGTCCTCCGAGCTGGGGCGAACGCACAGCAAAGCCGATGTGTCGAACTGATCTAAAATTGCGGCGATATCCGGCATCTGGCCCTTTGCGATCTTTTGCACCGCATCAAAGGACAAAGCCACCGTGCGAGGCACCGGCAGGTTCAACCGAACAAGTCGTTGCAAACACTTAGCGCGCCCACCATGAGTGCTCGCAGCCACCGGGGCGTCGGTCGTTATCAGTGTTGTATGCGGATTATTCTGCACTGCAGCACCTCGTGGTTCCACCGCAGCATAAGCACCTGCGCCCGTCGTGCAAGGAAGTTCTGGTCTACAAGACCTTGTGGTCCGGTCATTATCCTTCGATCCGGGTCAGATCGGCGACCGATGAACAGACCTGGCGGATTTGATTAAGCAGGTTCAGACGATTGCGGCGCAAGATGTCATTGTCGGTGTTAACCTGAACATCCTCAAAAAACGCGTCGACCGGTGCCCGCAAAGACGCCATTGCCGACATTGCCGCTGGGAAGTCCTCTGATTTCAATGCCTGGTCGATATTCGTTTTTGTGGTGTCCAAAGCATCGAACAACGCTTTTTCGCTGTCCGTTTCTGCAAACTTAATTTCCGCACCATAGGAATATTCGACCCCATCCTTTTCTTCGGCCTGGGCCAGGATGTTATTGGCGCGTTTGAAACCCTGAACAAGGTTTTCGCCGTCCTCTGTCTCAATCACAGCGTTCAAAGCGCGCGCACGTTTGACCAGTAGGGTCAAATCGTCGTTGCCATCCATGGCGATGCAGGCGTCGATGATGTCGTGCCTGATACCTTCTTCACGCAGAAAAACCTTGAGCCGGTCATGGAAGAAATCAAGGAGGTCATCCGAAGAGTCGGGTACTTTCTTTTCAAGCTTGAGGAAATCGGAGTTGGGAATTTCGCCGATCTTCTCTTTTACGGCCTGAAATGCCGCGCCAAAAACGCCGTGGTCTGCGATTTCGTCCAACAAATGCTCAACATTCTCGCGCGGTAAAGCGTTATTTGCTGCGCTTTCAGCCCTCACCAACTGGCTGTCAAAAAAACGATCCAGCGGGAGGCGCAAATCATTGCTGAGTACCAAACGAATAACGCCAAGTGCCGCGCGACGAAGGGCAAACGGGTCTTTTGAACCAGTCGGTTTCTCGTCAATCGCCCAAAAACCTGCCAGCGTGTCCAGCTTGTCTGCCAGCGCTACAGTCACCGACAAAGCCGAGGTTGGCACATCATCGGACGGTCCAAGCGGCGAGTAATGCTCTTGCGCGACAGCAGCTACAGAGGCGTCTTCCCCCGCTGCTTTGATGTAGTAGCGCCCCATAAGTCCTTGAAGTTCGGGAAACTCGTACACCATCTCCGAGCTCAAGTCAGCCTTAGCCAAGCGCGCAGCTTTTTCGGATAAATTGGCATCCACCCCTGTTGTGGGTGCCAATTCGCGGGCAAGAGAAGCGATGCGCTGAATCCGCTGGGCCTGTGTTCCAAGTTTGTTGTGGAAAGTCACATTCTCAAGCGCACGCGTCCAGTGGGTAATGTCCGATTCAGCAACTCGTAGGTCATTATCCCAAAAGAACTTCGCGTCCGCCAAACGAGCCGACAACACCTTTTGGTTTCCGGCCAATATTGTGGCCCCATTGTCCGCCGTTTCACGATTGGCAACCGTTATGAAACGCTCGATTCTTTCAGTCCTTGGGTTTCGAACCGAAAAGAACTTTTGATGCTCTTTCATGGATGTCTGCAAAACTTCCGGAGGAAGATCGAGGAATTCGGCATCGATCTGACCCATCAAAACAACGGGCCATTCCACCAGTCCGGCAACTTCAGCAAGAAGACCCTTATCCTCGACCACGTCCAATCCGGCCGCAAAAGCTAGGTTCTGCGCATCATTCCAGATATGTTCAGCACGTTCTTCGGGCGCAAGCATTACGTAGGATCGCTTTAGTTTCTCCGCGTAATCCTCGAAAGAGTTTACGGAAAAACGACCAGGGGCCATGAACCGGTGGCCTTCTGTCGTATCTCCTGCCGGGATACCCTCGACCATCATTGGAACAACCTGTGCGCCGCTTTCATCCGACAGAATACAAAGAATTGAGTGCAAAGGACGAACCCAACGCAATCCGCCGTTGCCCCATCGCATCGATTTCGGCCAGGGAAAATTGCGTATCGTTGCCTCTAAAACCTCGGCTACGATTTCGGCGGCTGGACGCCCTGTTTTTTCGATCACAGCAAAATACACCGCGCCTTTGGGTGTATCGCGTTCCTCCAATTGATCCCGGGTTAAACCTGCCCCGCGTAGAAACCCTTCTATCGCTTTATCCGGGGCGCCAACTTTCGGACCTTTACGTTCTTCGCGGATTGTTGGGCTCTCAGCCAAAACCCCTTCGACCGCCAGAGCCAGACGGCGAGGTGTGGTAAGTGCGACTGCTGATGAATACGTCAATCCTGCTTCGACCAAACCGCTGGTAATCCGCTTTTTCAAGTCTTCGCCAGCGCGGGCCTGCATGCGCGCGGGAATTTCCTCGGAAAACAGTTCAATCAGCAGGTCAGGCATTTTCAGTCCTTAGAAATTGACGATCGTCAGGATGACTATGTTAATTGTGATATCCACAATGAAGGCGGATACAAGGCCGGGCACTATAAAGGCAATAGGTGATAGGCCACATAGCCCGAAGACAAGTTTCATATTTTCGATCAACTGCTTTTTGGAAGACCAATGGCATCCAAATTATTAGCTTGAGGTTGAGTTTGCGACACCGTCCAGAAATGATGTACTTGGCACCAGTGTCAAACTCGACGAAAAACTGAAAATCTAAAAGATCTCTTGGTAAAACATACCATCAATCATTTGCTCGCGGCGGGCATTCCTCGCCGACTACAGTGCCATCGTACGCCTTTTCCCCGCAATTGTTCAGGGAGTGCCAAGCAAACCCCTTACCTTCATTAGTCACTGCCACGATTCGATCCACACCGAAATGGACGTTTTTAATCCCCATAAATGCTTGTGCTTCCCCGGATTTCAACGCATCAGCCAAAGCCAGAGCATCGTAGCATTCGAACCATCCCGGCGCCGTTAGCGGCTCGGCCTTCGGTACGACAATATAATCGTCCTGCATATTGTACGGCCTCAGCTCAGTTTCAAAGCAAGCACGGTAACGAATAGGAGAACTGTCCGCATCTATCGCCTCAAAATCGGTATACGGGATAGGCGAAGGAGCGTCCGCGCCACTTTCCAGTAGGACAACATCCTGCCCGGGCTCAGCCTCTACATCATAGTAAAACCCGTAAATCTGAAGGTAATACATGCCCACTCCAGCCACTACCGCCGAAATCAAAAGAAGAATGGCAAGCAGTTTTCCAGTCATCGTAAAAACCTCCTGCTCACGATGCCTCTTTCCAGAATGCTGAAAATAGGACAGGTTTCGTTCCAGAACAGGGCCACACGAGATTATAGGAATGGATACAACCCTTGCCGTCGGATTTTTCGGCGCGCTGTTTGCGATTATGAACCCGGTCACCAATTTGCCTGTGTATCTTAGCGTGACCGATGGCCTGCAACCGGCCGAGCAACGGAAAGTCGCTATAAAAACTATTACCTATTGCCTTGTCCTTGGCGGAACATTTGCCGCCATCGGTAATCAGGCGCTCGGCCTGTTCGGGATCAGTGTGGATGATCTGCGTGTCGCAGGGGGATTGGTCGTCCTTATGATTGGCCTGAATATGCTGAATGGAACCCAGAGTACCTCGCACCACGGAACAGAAGGTGAAAGGCAATCCTACCCTGAGCCGGAAACCGTGGCTTTCTATCCGCTGGCCTTTCCTATTTTGGTTGGGCCGGGAACGATTACAACCTTGATCCTGTACGCACATCACATCAAAAATGCGACAGATATTATTGTTTATGCAAGCGTTTTCCTGATTGTTCTTCTTTTGCTTTTTGTGACGTTCTGGAACGCGTCGACGCTTGCCAAACATCTTTCGGTACATGCCCGGGTGATAATGAGCCGTTTCATGGGGATGATCCTGTCGGCTATTGCCATTGGAATGATCGCCGCGGGTCTCAAAGTATTGTTGCCTGGATTGGCTTGACTGGCGCATTAGACGGCGTGCCCGGCGGCCTCTGTCATGACAAAAGCATCTGCGCATTGTTTGGCCAATGCACGTACTCGGCCAATATACGCCTGCCGTTCCGTCACCGAGATGACACCGCGCGCGTCCAGCAGGTTGAAGATGTGGCTGGCCTTGATGCATTGATCATAGGCGGGATGCGCCATGATAATGCGCTTTCCAGTCTTGGGGTCTTTATGCTCCTGCGCCAAAATGGCCGCACATTCGGCCTCGGCCTCTTCAAATTGGCGCAACAGAACATCGGTGTTAGCCACGTCGAAGTTCCAGCGGGCATATTCTTCTTCTGTTTGCTTGAAAATTTCGCCGTAAGTCAACGGGCTAGGCGACTGCGGGTCGTTAAAAGGCATATCCATCACGTGGTCTATACCAAGCACATACATCGCAAGCCTTTCGAGTCCATAAGTCAATTCGCCCGAGACGGGTGCGCAGTCGTGGCCTCCAACTTGCTGGAAATAAGTGAATTGGCTGACTTCCATACCGTCACACCATACCTCCCAGCCAAGGCCCCAGGCGCCCAGAGTGGGACTTTCCCAATCATCTTCGACAAAACGGATGTCGTGCAATTCCATATCAATACCAATCGCCTGCAATGAGCCAAGGTAAAGATCCTGCAGGTCCGGAGGGCTGGGTTTAATCAAAACTTGGTACTGATAGTAGTGCTGCAGACGGTTTGGGTTCTCGCCGTAACGCCCGTCGGTCGGGCGTCTGGAGGGTTGAACATACGCAGCCGCCCATGCCTTTGAACCCAATGCACGCAAGGTAGTCGCGGGGTGGAATGTCCCCGCCCCAACTTCCATGTCGTAAGGTTGCAAAATAGCACAGCCTTTGGACGCCCAATAGGTCTGCAGCCGCAGAATTATTTCTTGAAATGAACGTGGTGCGCTGGACGGTTCAGTCATGGACTTCCTTTTTTGACGCCTACGCGCCTAGTTCAGGTATGTTTCGCCTTTCCTATGCAAGGGGTAAAGGGGCGTCAACGGTCCAATAACCTCAGGATGTCACTGTGCCGCCACATTGAAATTTCCCCTCAATAGAGGCATGGCGTTTACCATTGGGAATCGCATAGTCTGGCGTCCAAATCAAAGGCAGCAAAACGGGCAGAAGATGACACGAATAGTTTCGGCAATATTTTTGGTTTTGCTTTTTGGACTGCGGGCAGCAAATGCCCAGCAGGATTTGGGTGTTTGGGTGCAAGTGGAGGCACAGCCATCCTTGCGCGACGCGCAGGAAAGGGCTCAAGTCTACTCCCGCTCTTTGCCTGACGTGAACGGATTTCGCCTCAATAGTGGCTGGTATGCTATTGTGATTGGGCCGTATTTACGATCTGACGCCGAGCAAGTTTTAAGTGTCTACCGAGCGGAAGGTCAAATTCCCGCAGACAGCTACATCGCAGTTTCGAATTCGTTTGCTCAGCAGTTTTGGCCAATTGGCGCAAACGTACTGAACCGTGGAACTGTTGCAACGCCCGTTGAGCCAAGTGAACAAATACAGGAAAACGCAACGCTTCAGCCTTCACAGGAGACCAGATCGCAAGCCCTTAGAGGAGAGCGTCTTCTGACTGAACAAGAACGCAAAGACCTGCAGATGGCGCTACAAGCGTCCGGTTTTTACAACGCCACCATCGATGGTGCGTTTGGAGCTGGCACGCGGCGTTCTATGCAAGAATGGCAAAGTTTCAATGGTTACGAACCTACGGGCGTTCTGACCACCCTTCAACGAAAGGCTCTAATGGATGCATACAACGCGCCGTTGGATAGCGTCGGAATGGGCAAATACACGGACGCGCGCGCAGGAATCGAGCTGGACCTACCTCTGAACGTTATGGCGTTCGACCGATACCAGGCACCCTTTGTCCATTTCAAACCGGCCTCGGATCTTAATGCCAAGGCAATGTTAATAAGCCAGAAAGGTACCCCAGCCACCCTCAGGGCCTTGTATGACGTAATGCAGTCTCTTGAGATCGTGCCACTTGGTGGACCTCGCGAGTTGCGCGGCAACAGCTTTTCGATCGAAGGACGCGGAAAAGGAATAGTCTCTTATACCCAGGCGACGTTGGAAAACGGCAATATCAAGGGTTTTACGCTGATTTGGCCCGAAGGCGATGACGCCAGACGCGTGCGGGTTTTAGCCGCAATTCAAAACAGCTTTAACGTCACCAACGCTGTTCTGGATGACGGTGCAGGTGCGGAAGCAGAACAAAGTATTGACCTGGTTTCAGGCCTGCGAATCCGCAAGCCCCGCCTTTCTAGATCAGGTTTTTTTGCTGACCCTAATGGTTCGATCTTGACCGTGTCTGAGGTCGCGGCCGGTTGCGCACGTATAACTCTGGAGGGTGATCAAAACGTTCAAGTCGCTTGGTCCGACACCGACTTGGGCGTCGCAGTCCTGCGACCAACACAAACACTGGCCCCTATCAGCGTCGCCGAACTCAACCCGTCCAAGCCTCGTATTCAATCGAACGTGGCAGTTTCCGGTTTCTCGTATGAGGGCGCATTGGGTGCACCAACGCTGACTTTTGGACAAATTGCCGACATACGAGGCCTGGACGGAGAAGAAGGCGTCAAGCGTCTGGACCTTTCAGCACTTCCGGGCGACGCCGGGGGACCCGTATTCGACGATAGTGGAAATGTTGTCGGAATGCTTATGCCGTCTCCATCCAGCGATCGAACACTGCCACAGAGTGTTAGTTTGGCGGCCAACGTTGAACGCCTCACGGAAGTTCTTGCAAAGGCCGGTGTCGCAGGACAGCCCGGTCAAAACACCGGGCAAATATCACCTGGAGAGCTTAGCCGCCGCGCAAACGGCATGACCGTTTTGATCCACTGCTGGGATTGAAGCCAAATCGTAAAGTGGCGCTGCCCAATGGCGGCGCCTGAACTAATCACCCGCTAAAGAATATCCGTTTTAACACGGATCAATGTTGGAACAGGAGCATCGAACGCATCGCGTACAGCCGCCTGCATATTCCGCAAGCTTTCAGGTTCAGCAGACCGAGCCCCAAACGCCTCTGCAAGCTTGCAGAAATCTGGATTACGCGCGACCACAGCATTGGGCGCAATCTGCCCCCGAACCATACTATCTTCGATTTCTTTCAATTTGCCGTTGTCCCAAACGATAATCGGTAACGACAGACCCAGCTCGACGGCGGTTCCCAGTTCCTGCAAAGTATATTGAAATCCGTAATCTCCCGCGATTACAGCGGTTGGTTTACCGCTTCTGGCGACTGCCCCGCCTATGCCCGCTGGCAAAGCATAACCCAAAGTGCCAAAACCAGTGGGATGATGCCAGTGGTATGGATAAGCCATGTCCCATACCTCTTTGGCAACATAAGCAAACTGGGTCATGTCGGAATAGATCATTGTGTCTGCCGGTATTGCAGCACGCAACGCATCCACCACCGGGACAATGCCCGGTCGTTCAGCATCAACTTCTGTACGCCAACGGGTACGCACTTCTGCAACTTCACGGGACGTCCAGCCAGTTGCGGGTTTGACCTGCTCTGCAACTGCCCACAAAGCCTGCGCGAAACTCTCGCCATCCGCCTGAAGCTTGACTGATGCCCGATGTCGATCGGCAAGCACCTCAGGATCCAGATCGATCCGGACAAGATGGGCAGAGTTTCCCAAGTGGGTTCTCCACAGGTCCACTTCCGCCAATTCCGCACCTACAGCAACAACAAGATCTGCTGAAGCGATAATTTCGGCGCTACCAGGCCGAGGCAGCGTCGCCCCAAAATCCAACGCATAGCCCGAGCCGGCCATTCCGCGTCCGGCATAAGTGGTGAAGCATGCAGCACCCAATTGCGTGAGAATTTGCCGCCAAAGGTTCGAACGCGCTCCGCCGCCCAGAATGAACAAAGGCCGCCGCGAGATATTCAACAGCGACAGAACTGGTGCGATATCAGGCGGCAGAGCCTTTGTATGCAATCCCGGCTGGTTGGGAAACGGCGGTGGGTCGGCCTCGGCTTCAAGCCGGGCAATCGGGACCTGAATGTGTTTTGGCCGGGGACGAGAAAGTTCGAATTCCTCAAAAGCCCTCTCAATTAAGCCATAGGCAGCTTTTGCGTCATTCGCCTGACAGGACCAATCTGCGACCGTTTCTGCCGCACCGCGTTGATCCTTCATTTGGTGCAGTTGCCCGCGTTGCAATTGCGTTTCGTCAAGGCAGGACGAGATCACCAGCATCGGAACCGAGTCGCTGTATGCTTGACCAATTGGTGTCATGATATTGCATAAACCCGGACCAGTAATGACATAAGCCACGCCGGGGTTTCCAGTCGCGCGTGCATAGCCATCAGCCATAAAGCCTGCCCCCTGCTCATGACGGGCCAGTACGTGCTTGATCCCGGCTTCTTCAATCCCTCGGTACATTTCCTGATTGTGGACACCGGGAATACCAAAGATGACGTCTACGCCACGGTCTTTCAGTGCGTGCGAGATTTGCGCGCCCAGGGGTCTTTTCATTATCTTCTCCAGAACTGGACGGTAAAGATTGCGTAGACGGCCAGCAACTCCAGACGTCCAACCAACATACCAATGGTCAGCAGCCACTTGGCCGTGTCGTTTAAACCAGCAAAGTTCCCAGCTGGACCTATCTGGTCGCCCAGCCCGGGACCAACATTTGCCAACGCAGTTGCAGCGCCCGACACCGAAGTAATGAAATCCAGCCCCGTCAACGCGAGGGCCCAAGACAGAACTCCCAGCGAAAGAACGAAAAACATGAAAAAGCTCATGACAGATGTCAGAACATCCCGGCTGATCGGACGCCCGTCATAAGTAGGCATGAAAACACCATGCGGTGTCCTGATCCGGTTGATTTGGGTTTTGATCGACGCGATCAACAACTGGTAGCGGAATATCTTGATCGAACAGGCGGTTGAACCGGCGCAGCCTCCGATTAGCCCGATGAGAAAAAACAACATAACAGGAAAACTACCCCACCCCATGTAGTCGACACTGGCATAGCCCGTCCCTGAAATGATCGACGTTATATTGAACAGGGACTCACGTAGCGCTTGTTCCCAATGATGCGGAAACACCGATGTCAGAAATACCGTCATGATAAGAACGAGTGCGGAAACGGTCACCAAGAACCCTCGAACCTGACTATCCTCAAACAGCGACGTCGTATGACCATTTGCCAGTTGCACATAGCGCACAAATGGCAACGCTGCGAGGATCATAAAGATCGCCGCCGCGTATTCCGTTGCCCCTGAAAACACTGCAAAGGAGCTGTCATAATTCGAAAACCCGCCAGTGGCGATCGTCGTCATTGCGTGTACCGTTGCGTCGAAAAAATTCATCCCGAGTCCGGCATATACCAAGGCACACACCACCGTCAGTGACACGTATATCATGGATATCTGGCCTGCGATCTCTTGCGCACGCGGTAGGATTTTCCCCATTGTTTCAAAACCTTCCGACCGGAAGATCTGCATTCCACCCACACGCAGTTCGGGCAAGAAAACCATTGCTACAACGATGATACCGATACCGCCCAACCACTGAAGAAGACCACGCCATAACAACAAACCTCTTGGCATATTTTCCAGCCCCGAGATCACGGTTGAACCGGTTGTGGTCAAACCAGACATCGCCTCAAAATAGGCGTCAACGAAACGAAACTCTGTTTCACCAAACAGAAACGGTATGGCACCAAAAACTGGCAGCGCGACCCAAACGCCTGTGGTCAACAGAAACGTTTGTCGAATGGTCAACCCTTCGCCTACGCCATTTGAGCAACTTACTGCGAGAATGACACCCGTCAGCATAGTGATGACTGCGCTTTCAAAGAAAACGTGCCATTCCCCTCGACCCTCGATCAGGTCCGCAAGCATAGGCAACAGCATGGTCGCCCCTAGAATGGCGACCAGCAGGCCAATCACATATCCGACCGGGCGAAAGTCCATCATCACGCGCAGGGTTGGCGCGCCTACCCGACGGTGTCAAGCGGGTGATATCGGATTAGTCGTCCGATTTTGCCGTTTTTGCTGGCATTGCAGGTGGTTTGGAAGGAGCCCGCGTCCTCCGCATGGCGGTTTTATGCGCCTCTTCAGATTTGGATGACTCAACAGATTTTGGCGTCGATGGCATGGAAACTGATGCCGTGGTCGCTTGCTTAGTGGTCGTGAACACAGGTTTTGAGGCCGCAGGCACTCGCTTAGCAGTGGCTGGTTTTGCCGATGCGGATTTGTCTCCTGAAACTGCTTTGACCGTCGGAGAGACCGCCTTTGTCTTTGGTTTGTTAGCCGCCTGCGCAGGTTTGGGCGGGACAGTCTCAATTTTGGCAACCGACGATCGTTTGGTCGCTGTCGCCGCTTTGGTCTTGTTCGCAGATGGAGCAGCCTTTGGTGTTTCCTTCACTGCAGATTTTCTATTGCTCAACTCAGCTTTTGGTTTGGGACTAGCTGCTAACTTCGGTTTAGAAGCCATTGTTTGTTTCACTTGTTTTGATGGGTTTACCTTAGCTCTGACAGTTGCAGGCTTCGGTTTGGAAGTAGCTTTTTGTGGTATCGGTTTTGGTTTTACCGACCCAGAAGTCGACGAAGCAGCATGCAACGCATGCACAGGCGCCATAGGCAGATCAAAAGCGGAACGCGCCATAATCTGCATGATCTTCAAGTGGCTTACCATTGCATATCCCGCGACCCGGAACGCGGCAGCCTGGAACTCAAGCGGTTGGGAAATAGGATTCATTGCGAGTCTCTCCTGTGAAAAAGGTGAAGCGAGCAATTAGAGAAAAGACTTCTGCTGCCCTGATTGATCGGGCTGATACGCAGAGTCGCGGTCCAAGGCCATTCACGTACCGGTTTCCTCTAAGGCTGCACCTCAGAATTTCGTCGTGAGTCTTTTCACTCGGACTATTTGCAACGGCGCAGCAACTGCTTTCGTGGTTTCTTTTACGCCAATGTCGCAGCATACGCAGCAATTCTTGCTGCACTGCGGCAAAAAAACGCCAAATGCGGAAATTACAACCAGATCACAAAAGGTTCTGCGTAGATGTTAACCAACGTGAAAGAAAGTCATGAACAAGCGAGGGTCCACACTGACCGATTCGAAGGTTGGACCTTCAGTCAGAATCGATATCGCGTCGTGGCTATGAAGGCTTTCTTGGTGACTTGCGATAACACGAAAATCTCCGACGTGGTGGTCAGCCTGCAATTCGGCACAGAACAGCCTTACCGCATCCTCAACGAAAATTGGATTGGCAGCATTCAATTCTGCGAATGCCTGTTCGTCTTCTCGCTTGACCATTACTTGCGTTTCTGTCGGCACGGCGCGGCGGCACAAGGCAATCAAATCTTCGAACCATAAGCAATCTGCGTCGCAATCAACTACAACTGAAATTCGCGCGACAGATCGTTGAGAATGTGGAGTGGCCAATTGACCACGTGTCGACCGCGCATGTTCGCTCAGTTCCAGCGAACACGGGCACGTCGATGAGTACACATAGTCGAGGTGCATGATCTTTAGGCGTTGGCCGCCCGTTTCAATCAATTCCAGGGCGATATCATAATACTGATAACCCATTAGGCCTGACCGTAGGCTTGCCACTTGGTCAGGATAGGAAAACCGCATCTGAATTCGAGCGTCCATACTGTCCAAATCGGTCATGTAATCATTGAGCGCTGCTTCCATTACTTCAAAGCTGAAGGTCCGCTCTGCGTGCTTATAAAAAGAACGCATGATACGGGACATGTTTATTCCCTTTTTTTCAGCTTCAAGGCTGACTGACCCTGTGACAGATGTCTCGAGCGTTAGATCATCCCCATGTTTTCGGTGAAATCGAATCGGTAGGCGGAAATTCGAAATTCCAACGTGCTGGATTTGCTGCTTTGCACCGCGGATCAGGCTTGATGGCCCGTTCTGCAAGTCAGGCAAAGAAGCCTTGTAAACTTCATCTATGTTGAACTCTTCCGGGTAATTTCTTGAGAGATCTGGGTAATTTAGCGGAGAAAGCCCCGGGATCAGACGTGAAACAGCAGGGTCCAGCTGACTGATTTCGGTGTCCGACGCTTTAACTGCCCACTTGCGCAACACTTTTAGCGCAGCTTCCGCTTCGTCACGGTCAGGTGTCTCGTCAAGTTCACGGGGATGCACGTTCATAGGCAGGGTATCCTTGTCTCGCCGCTGGAATATAAGCGGTTTCAGTTCTTATGCCAGTCCACTTCGATACGCATAAGCCACCTAATCGGATCGGAAAAACTTGCGTTAGATCGACTATTATTTTCAACGGTACCCTACCATTTTTGCGACCCGCCGAACAGCCAGGGCCATTTAGCGGATCCAATCTTATTTTTGGGACACGTCGAGTGCACGCTCAATATCTGCAATTAAATCAGCCGAATCTTCCAAGCCAACCGAAAACCTAATAAGCCCGGGTGTGATACCCAGTTCGTCTTTTTGAGCTTCGCTCAGACGTTGATGCGTTGTGGTTGCTGGATGGGTCGCTATCGATTTCGCATCACCCAGGTTGTTCGAAATGACTGGGATTGCAAGGGTATTTAAAAACGCAAACGCTGCCCCTTTGCCGCCTTTGATATCCATCGATAGAACTGTCCCACCCTTGCCTCCAAGCTGAGACTGAACCAAAGCGTTCTGAGCATGGCTTTTCAATCCCGGGTACATCATTTGCTCTAGGGCCGGATGGTTTTCGAATGTCTCGGCAATGGCCATCGCAGTCTCGGCCTGTGCATTCACTCGCAAAGCAATCGTTTCTAAGCCCTTCAGCATGACCCACGCATTGAATGGACTAAGCGCCCCACCTGTATGTTTGAGATATGGCTCAACGGTGCCCCGAATAAACTCTTCCGATCCAATGATCACGCCACCCAGAGCACGGCCCTGCCCATCGATGTGCTTGGTCGCAGAATACACAACTACGTCAGCGCCCTGTTCAATTGCGCGGGAAAACACCGGGGTCGAAAACACATTGTCCACAATAACCTGCGCACCGACCGCATGAGCCAGCTTTGAAACTGCTTCTATATCAATGATTTCCAGCGTGGGGTTCGACATTGATTCAAAGAAAACAGCCTTGGTGTTTTGGCGAATGGCTGATTTCCACTGCTCCAAATCCGTACCGTCGACGAAAGTCACTTCTACACCGTACCGGGTCAGAATATTTTCCAGAATGTATAGACAAGAGCCGAACAAGGCCCTAGCCGAAACAACGTGATCACCTGCTTTCAACATTGAAACAAGCGCCCCATTCACCGCCGCCATCCCCGAGGCCGTAGCAAATGCATCCTCGGCGCCCTCCAAAGCGGCGATGCGTTTTTCGAACATTGAAACCGTAGGGTTGCCATACCGCGCGTATATGAACTCATCAGGGCCGCACTCCAAAAAGCGGGCTTCGGCCTGTTCGGCCGTTTCATAGACAAATCCTTGGGTCAGAAAGATCGCTTCGCTGACCTCATTATATTGGCTGCGCCTAGTTCCGCCATGGACGGCTTGCGTGCGTTTGTTCCAGCTTTGGCTCATGTCATTCCTTTCAGCCTCTATTCGTGAGGCAAACAAAAAACCCCAGACGCGGCCAAGCGAAAGGGGTCTTTCATCCTGACCTTTTAGCGGCGTTGTTTAACGTGGCCCGCAATCCGGTAACAAATCGCCACGTAGTCCCTTGTTGCCCATACGCCTCAGCACAGTTGTCGTCAAGCTTTCGCGCGGTTTCGTCACGGTTCTGTAACCGTGCCTTCATCTAAACGTCATGGTGTTGTGAAAAACGAGCACCACAACATCTTGTGTGAGGCACGACAATGCCAGTTATCAGGATCAATGCCGTAAATGGCCAAGCCCAGTTGCACTGCAGCCCGAGATCGACAACCAGCGTATTACGGCAGCTGCGCAATATTCCCGGGCCTGTCATCATCATGACCCACGGTTTCAAGTATCAACCTTACAATCGCAAAACCTGCCCACACCGCCACATTCTTTCTCTGCAGCCACGGATGCAGGGCGATAGCTGTCCCAGTTGGCCACAACAGCTTGGGTTCGGTGCGGGGTTCGAAAATGAAGGATTGGCTCTTGCTTTTGGCTGGGATGCCAGCGGACCACTTTGGAAAACACGTAGCCGTGCATTAGCAGCAGGGCGTGTTCTTGCTAAAGTCATCAACGAATTGCACCATTGCCACCACGACAGACCGATTCATTTTATTGGTCATTCAATGGGCGTGGAACTCGCGCTCGAAGCTTTGCATCACATCCAACCCGGAGCAATACGTCGAATAATCTCCATGACAGGCGCGGCATATCGGTCTCGCACCTTACGGGCCTTGCTCACTCCAGCCGGTCATCAAGCAGAGTTGATAAACATCACTAGTAGGGAAAACGACCTGTTCGATTTTCTATACGAACGAATTATTCAACCTCCTACCCTCGGCGACCGGAGTATTGGTTCGGGGATACAGGCGAAAAACGCCGTGACCCTGCAGATCGATTGCCCAGCCACCCTTGATCATTTGTCCAATCTTGCTTTTCCTGTCGCGGCCCCACAGCGCCGAATCTGCCATTGGTCCAGCTACACACGGCCCGGTTTGTTGCGCTTATACAATGCACTACTACGCAATCCTGAACGAATAAGTCTGGGAGACTTGCGTGACGGTCTGCCGTCGTATCATCAAAGACGTTGGTCCCGGCTTTTTGCGCTGCCTCGACCGCAAAAGCTCCTGCCGTTTGCACAGAAAGCCTGATGATCTCAGTATTTGGGGAAATGGCGTGATCGACCTGTACTTCTGGGTCACGCCGAAAGATTGGAAAACATCCTTCGCACTGGAAGAAATGGAATTTCTTTATCAAATCCATCTGATCAATACCGGCAAAGGTGAACTAACCGACCCAAAACTCCAAATGTCATCCCAATCAATTGGATACCTAAAATTGTCTATCCCGACGGTCAGGATGGTACTACGATCTCGGCCTTTAAGAGCGGCGCGACTTTAATGTACCTGGCCTGCAAGTGCGGTCGGCCTTTTAGCGAAACACAGCATGAGAAAGTTGTATTCGAGCAGTAATAACGCGGCAGTCGGGTAGTAACTGCCTAATGATCGCCCGAGTGTACCGTTTCTAGAAATATGCCCCTCAACTCGATATGCCACGGCATTTGCCATACACCAAACTTCGCGACAGGGCAGAAGTCACGGGGTTATACGGCCCGCTTTACCGTCGATTGGCTCAAAATGAGGTCGTCGTTGGTGGCATGTTCTTTATTGCTGATTTGTCGTTCTGGAGCCGGGCAAGCCTGCGGGGAGGAAAGCAACTAGTTCCACAATACATGCCAAAGTTCGTGCCAATCAAAGGAGCAAACAGGCGCGAGAGATCTTGTTTTAGCGGTGGCGAAAACTAACGATTTCAAATTTCTTCAACCACCTTAATAGAATTGTCATTCTTTCGATGTTGGCAATTCTGGATTATCAACCTAGTGAGAGCATTTCTCTATGTTACCAAAGGTTCACGTTATCGGAACAGGCGGAACAATTTCGTCTGTTGGCGCGACAACAATCGACTACTTGAATTACCCTTTGTCTGGGAAGCGCGTTAACAGCAAAGAATTGCTATCGTTAATCGTGGATGAGAAAACTGATTTCAAACTAACGTTCAGTGACTTTGACCCTGTTTCCAGTACAGAAATTGGTCCACCGTTTTGGGGCAGGTTGCTGGCAGAAATTTCCGGTGTTCAAAACCAGACCGACGGCATCGTAATAACCCACGGGACTGGGACTTTAGAAGAGACGGCGTTCGCTATTGATCTTTTCTCGAGCGCGGACGTTCCCATTGTTTTTACCGGGGCGCAGCGTCCGAACGGAACGCTTTCGTCCGATGTCGCATACAATTTCTGGAGCGCCCTGAAAGTCGCCTCCATCATAGACGCTCGTGGCCGCGGCGTTCTTGTCGTCATCGACGGCGGCATCCATACAGCTGCTGACGTCACTAAGATTAGTAATTTTGGATTGAATGCGTTTCAGTCTGAACCTGCGGGGGAGGTCGGTAGGGTCGAAGGGGCGTCGTTAGTCTTTCGTAGAACTTCTCCGCCAAGACATCCAGCACTGGAATGGAGAAGCGGCGCAGAATGGCCTCGCGTTGAAATCGTCATGTCATATGCTGGGGCTGACGGAGCGCAGATACGTGCAGCGCTTGCTAATGGTGCGGCAGGAATCGTTGTTGCCGGGCTCGCTCCCGGATACGCAACACCAGAACAAAGAAGAGAACTGAACCAAGCCAGGGAAGCAGGTATCCCGATCGTTATGTCGTCGAGGGCCACCATTGGCCCTACTGCTGCACTATCGCAAAATGCGGTTGCTGGATTGATTGGTTCACGTTGTCTCAATCCCGCAAAATCACGTGTGCTTTTGGCTGCTTGCATTATGAATGAGTTCAACCTTTCTGAAATTGACATGTTTTTCTCAAAATATGCCTGAGTGCGCTAGGCGATAGAACGATGGACCACGACCCCTTGGTCGCGTTTAAATAGGCAAACAGACGCAAGTAGTTTCGTTGAATTGGTGGCATCTCGACCGATGTCACCAATTTTCATAACAAACAGCGTGTTCAAACGCCAATTCGATTGAATTTTGGCCGAACAACTACCAGAGCGGCCCCTAACCATTCCACAAAGTGATAAAACTGATTAATCGCCGGGATATGGAAAGTCTCTGCCCAATGCTTCGCTGGCTTGTTCGTATATCGGCCGCAGCGCGTCGTCTACATCCCACTTCCCACCTTCGATAAAGTCCGAAAACCCAACCGACTCAACTGGTATTCCCTGTTTCTCGGCAAAGGTCTGTCGGTCATTTTCTCCTGGTGGAATTGGTGGTTCGGAAAGTGGTGGCGACCAGGTGTGTTCCTCGGTTACAGCCATTCGCACGCGGATATCGTCCTTGGTAACATTCCAGACCATGAAATCTTCGGCCAAACTTAGCGGCCCGTCATAGGTCGTGCGAATACGCTCTTCTACGCCTCCTGCGGTGTCGAAGTCATTAAAGAAGTGATACGCGACAGCGATTCTGGGCTGGATTTCAGACATCACCTTTCCGAATGCTTCAGGTGCTGTATGAATCTGTGTTCCAACCTCAAGCGCAGACTCCGGTGTGAAACCTAGCTTACCGACAATGTCAGGAACCGCGATGAAGCACTCATGAATTGCGATATCGGCGTCCTTGGCATATTCGATGAACCACTTGTTCGGATAAGTATCTGAACTGTATACAAACTTGAGATCATTCCATTCGAGCGAAAAACTAACTGCCCCGTCAATTCCATGAATTGCCGGGAAGCTTCGCACGACAACACCATTCTCTTCGTAAATTATTTCGTTTTCGCCTTTGTAATCAAACTCGGTCACATCCATCTGATAGCCACGTGGGTCGGTTGCTCCGACTCGTGCGCTAAGGTCCCACAGCAACATGTCTTTCATACTGTCGGTTGCCGCTGCCGTTCCAAGTTCAGGCACCGATCCGCTTGGGCCCCAAACACGCAGCGGTCTGTTCCGCCCCATCAGCGCGCCACCGATGAAAAGTTCGTGCAACGCACCAAAATGGTCTGTGTGAAGATGCCCAACAAAGACTTTGTCTAGATAGTTGTATGGAATCTGAAGCGAGGATATTCGCTCGGACGAACCCGAGCCTATGTCAAAGAAGAATTTGTCGCCATTGCCAAGCTCTACAAGAAAACACGCGGCGGCTTGCGCCGCTCGGGTTGTTGGCATGCCTGTGCCGCATGCGACAACACGCATCTCATTAGGGTCCAGATCTTCTGTATTGGGGTAATATGCGTCTCTCGGCCGGTCTCGTACTTGTATAGGCGAGATTTCCGGTTCGGTTTCATCTGCCAATGCCATTCCAGGAGATAACGCGTCAAAAGTGTTTTTAAGCACATGGCCGACCGAAATGTCGGCTCGCTCAATCCATGACCCCACTCCGACGCCAACTGCCAAAGTTACAGCAACAGTACCGATGGCCAAGTGTCTCATATCGTCATCTCCCCGGATAGATAGCGTTTTTTTTTAGGTACTGCCTTTTGGTTTTGCCTGTATTATTCAGACTTTATCATATGTTTGGGTTTTGACGAAGCTCCTTCTTGTCGCGTATTTCCCCCGCCTCTCCCTGCACCAGCACATCCAACATTCCCGAGATATCCTCAATCTCTTCCGCGATCACATGGGTCACCGAATGTGCTCGCTGCATCCGGCCCGTAACCCGTAACAGGCGTCCCGAAATTACCGCCCGGCGGAAGCGTTCATAGATCTTTCGCCAGACCACTACGTTTACGATGCCGGTTTCATCTTCAAGTGTGACAAAGATCACGCCCTTGGCCGTCCCCGGCCTTTGCCGCAGGATCACCAGCCCTGCCACTGTAACAAGCGCGCCCTCTGGCGGCGCGTCCAATTGACGGGCGGGTAAACACGCAGGTGGGCGTGGCCAGTGTCGATCTGACACTATGGGGCGAGTGGGGACAACAAGCATGAGAACAAAAATAGAACAAATGTAAGGAAAGTCCAGTCGCGGCGTACTGAGTCGCAAATGAGGCTGGAAAGAGACAAATGCGTTGACTAAGGAAGACTCCGAACATCGCAAAAGGAATACGCACGCAATGGCAAAGATCACCTATGTCGAGCATGGCGGTACCGAGCATACTGTCGACGTAGCAAACGGCCTGACCGTTATGGAGGGGGCTCGCGACAACAACATACCCGGCATCGAGGCGGATTGTGGCGGCGCGTGCGCCTGCTCGACCTGCCACGTCTATGTCCACCCAGACTGGGTCGAAAAAATCCCGGCCAAGGACGACATGGAAGAAGACATGCTGGACTTTGCTTATGAACCAGATCCAGAACGCTCGCGCCTGACCTGCCAGATCAAGGTCACTGATGAATTGGACGGCCTAATCGTACAGATGCCCGAAAAACAGATCTGATGCTTTCAAAAGCGCCGCGTCCAACCGCGCGTAGGCGCAGCAAACTGACGCGTGGCGCAGGGCTATTGTCGTGCTTTTTGACGGCGGCAGCGGTGCATTCGTCATTGGCTGACACAATAACAGCAGCCCGGTTCACAGAACCGACAACGCGATACGCGCATGGTGTACTGGGCGATGGCATAGAATACGGCGCGCTCGAACTAACAGTTGACGCAACGGTTACAGGCGAAAACCGGCGTAAGATAACCGTACGCCTGCCCCAAGATCGTGTGTTCGAGGACCTCTCACCCCGTATGATCGATATCGACAGCGATGGCTCGCCCGAAGTTATCGTTGTTGAGTCTCATGCAGAAAAAGGCGCTCAATTAGCAATATACGGGGCGGAAGGGCAAAAGATTGCCGCAACGCCGCATATCGGCACACGCTATCGCTGGCTGGCGCCTGTCGGTGCCGGCGATCTGGACGGCGACGGGTTTACCGAGATTGCATATGTAGACCGTCCACATCTCGCCAAAACTCTTCGCATCTGGCGGTTCAAACAAGGCGACCTAACTGAAATTATTGCATTGCCCGATTTAACCAACCACCGCATCGGCGAAGACTATATTTCTGGCGGTCTGCGCCACTGCGAAAACACCCCGGAACTGATACTTGCAAACGGTAGTTGGACCCGGGTTATCAGCGTAACTTACAAGGGAAAGTGGATAAAATCTGATCTAGGTCCCTATTTAAGCCCAAACAGCCTGATCAATGCTATGGAGTGCTGATCTTAGCTAGCACCTTAAAGCCTTAACAGCATCCTTCGTCAAAGCGCGCGCCAACCGATATCGCCGCGAAAGAAACCTTCTGGCCAATCAATATCTTCGATCATTGCATATGCTTGGTCCTTGGCCTCCTGCAGGGTATCAGCCCGGGCCGTAACATTCAGCACACGCCCCCCTGAGGCAAGAACCTGGCCATCCACAGCTTTTGTCCCGGCATGAAAAACCATGTTCCGGCTATCTTCAGGAATGCCGTCCAACCCTTTAATAACAGTTCCTTTTTCATACACGCCCGGATAACCCTTGGCCGCCATCACTACTGTTATGGCGTGATCATCCGCCCAGTTGACTTGTGTCTCGCTTAATCTGCCTTCTGCCGCAGCCTGTAATAGATCAAGAACTTGTGCGCCGAGGCGCATCATCAGCACCTGACATTCGGGATCGCCAAAACGAACATTGTATTCGACCAGGCGAGGCTGGCCATCCTTGATCATAAGGCCCGCGTATAGAACACCTTGAAACGGCATGCCGCGTTTCGTCATCTCTGCTATCGTCGGACGAATTATTTCGTCCATCGCCCGCGCTTCGATTTCTGCGCTCAATACTGGGGCTGGGGAATAAGCTCCCATTCCGCCTGTGTTTAGCCCCGTGTCGCCTTCGCCTACCCGCTTGTGATCCTGTGCTGTACCGATAGATAGAGTCTCGGTGCCGTCGCAAAGGACAAACAGCGACGCTTCCTCGCCCTCCATGAACTCCTCTATCACGACTTCTGCGCCTGCTCCGCCGAACACACCACTGAACATATCGTCAATCGCTTTAAGAGCGGTTTTTTCGTCCATCGCGACGATCACGCCCTTTCCAGCAGCAAGGCCATCGGCCTTGACCACAATCGGCGCTCCTTGTTTTCGGATGTAGTCCTTGGCTGGTGCGGCTTCGGTGAAACGCGCGTATGCCGCCGTAGGTGCGTTAGACGCATCGCAGATTTCCTTGGTGAAACTTTTTGACGCTTCCAGCTGTGCAGCATCTGCCGAAGGGCCGAATACCAAGACGCCAGCCTCGCGCAGGCGATCCGCGACACCAGTTGCCAAGGGCGCTTCTGGACCGATTATTACGAAATCAATCGCGTTTTCCTCGGCAAAGCTGACGACTGCGCCCCCGTTTTCAATATCCAACGTGGCGCAATCGGCAATCTGTGCAATCCCGGCATTCCCCGGAGCCACAATCAGACGGTCGCATTTTGGGTTTTGCATGACCGCCCAGGCAAGCGAATGTTCGCGCCCCCCGCTGCCGAGAATTAGGATGTTCATAAATGCACTCCGATCTGCTTGGCCTCGCCTCTGCGGCGTTCTAAGCTGAGGGCGCAACTGACACAAGGCGCTGATATGTCCGACTTGCTTGACGACCCGACACCGGGTCAGAACACTCCTGAATACACAGTCTCGGACATATCCGGTGAGGTAAAGCGCACACTGGAAGGTGCATTCGGCCGAATCCGTGTCCGCGGAGAAGTCGGTCGTGTGTTTAAGGCGCGCTCGGGCCATTTGTATTATGACATCAAGGATGATCGGAACGTTCTGGCTTGTACCACGTGGAAAGGCCAAATCAGCGGCCTGTCCGTCGTGCCCGAAGAAGGATTAGAGGTCGTCGTTACTGGGCGTCTTACCGCATTTGGCGCTCAGTCCAAGTACAACCTCAATGTCGAAGAAGTAGCTGTCGCAGGCCAAGGTGCATTAATGGCGCTTTTGGAAAAGCGGAAGAAACAGCTAGAAACCGAAGGATTGTTCGCACCAGAACGTAAGAAACCCCTGCCCTATCTACCGCAGATCATCGGTGTCGTAACCTCGCCTTCGGGCGCGGTGATCCGCGACATTTTGCACCGGTTGCGAGACCGCTTTCCCCGCAAAGTATTGATCTGGCCGGTCGCCGTCCAAGGTGCCAACTGCGCTCCAGAGGTCGCGCGGGCCATCGAAGGCTTTAACCAGCTTACACCCGGTGGTGCGTTACCAAGACCAGATTTGATCATCGTTGCACGCGGCGGCGGCTCGATCGAGGACTTATGGGGGTTCAATGAAGAGGCCGTAGCCCGCGCAGCTGCAGCTTCGGATATTCCGTTGATCTCTGCCGTGGGTCACGAAACTGACACGACCCTGATAGATTTCGTATCAGACCGCCGTGCTCCGACGCCAACGGCAGCCGCTGAACTGGCCGTGCCGGTGCGGATGGAATTGCTTGCCTGGACAGGGGAACAAGGTGCCCGACTTTCCCGTTCGGCCGCTGATGCCGTGCAACGTCGCAGCCAGCGGTTGCGGGATTTGTCGCGCGCCTTGCCTCGCGCCGAAGCCCTGTTGGACAACCCCCGTCAACGGCTTGATCAGGTCACCGAACGGCTACCGAACGCTTTGCTACGTGGCGTGCAGAACCGACGCGTCAAACTGTTGGATATTTCTGCTCATTTGCGCCCTTCGACGCTGCGCAATTTGGTCGACACCAGAAAAGACAGATGGCGAAATCTTTCGTCACGCCTTTCTCGGCGACCATTAGAACGGGAGTTGGGAGCGCAAAACGACGCGCTGCTTCGTCTTTCAGAACGATTGAACGCGGCGCAAATTGTGCGGTTGGAGCGCATGCGGCAGCAACTTGTTGCAACAGATCGCTTACGTGAAACCCTTAGCTATCGGGCAACCTTAGACAGAGGTTACGCGGTCGTAAGGGCTGAAAATAAGTTGATTACAACCAAGGCACAGGCAGCTGGGCACCAGGTGCTTGAAATTGAGTTTTCGGATGGAAAGCTGACAACCGGATCGACAGCGTCGAAACCAGCTACTAAAAAACAAAAACCTGCTCCGCCTGATCAAGGCTCATTATTCTAGGTTAAACAGTTGGCTCGGAACGATAAAATTTGAGGTTGCTGGTCAAAATCTTCCAGAGTTATTCGCTCGTTAAGCTCATCAAGGCTTCTGAAGGTGCAAAACGCATTAATCATCTTTGCTATTAGACTCCTACGTCTGGTCCATAGCAGATCATTTCTTCGCCTAAATCATCTGCCTCGTACAGCTCTGTTGACGATGGGTCCCCTTCGAACTGCGCAACCAATCCTTTCTCGGTTTGGGTAAAAACCCAGCATTGCGGATCCAGCCGGTCTTCGTACACAAAGCAAATCTGACCATCTCGTTCGTACCAAACGCCATTTTGGCAATCACCATCCAAAAAGGACCAGATTACACGGCGATTGGGCAGATAACGTTCAACGCCGTAAACCGTTCCGCCAAAACCATAAAAAAGAGTTTTTCCTCGTGTATAGGCATCAAACTCGGACCCTGACAGAGCAGTTTGCGCCATTGCGCCCTGGGTGGACAGCGCGACAAGAATCACAAGGTTTCTGAACATGTCGCCATAGTGTCAGATGCTATCCCTCAACGCCAATTGCTTTGCTGGCGGCGGTCACGTCTATCTCTTTGGACTAAAACCTTGCAACCAACGAGTTTCTGTTACTTTGACTCTACCCGGCGCAGAAACAAACTACTTAACTGATCTGGCAGCTTTATTGTTGTGCACAGACAGAATTTTTGGTCGTCTATTCGGGACCCTTTGCAACCGCTGCAAATCCGCATTAGGTGAAGGGAACACCTGCGGAGACTGTAAATGGCATTTTTCTCAAAGCTAAAGGACCGGTTGTTCAAATCATCTTCCCGGCTTGAACAAGGCCTTGAAGCAATTGTCGAAGAAGGCGGCGAGGAAACAGTCTCGCCCGATCCCGTCATTCCTGACCCCGAACCAGAGCCGCAACCGGTTCCGGAAGTCCCCGAAACGACGCCTGCAACGCAACCTGTTGAACCAGTAGCCCCTGAACCAGTTGATCCCATGCCCGCGCCGCCTCCGCCCGAAGTGGCCGTCGAAAAACCTAAAGGTGTGTTGAACCGGCTGTTTGGGCGAAACGAAAATCACACGGTAATTCGCCGAACATTGGATGACGATATGCTGGAACAGCTTGAAGAGCTGTTGATTGCCTCAGACATGGGTGTAGACACCGCGCTGCGCGTTACCTCCAATATGGCCGAGGGGCGTTTTGGCCGGAAACTTTCTACTCGCGAAATCAAGCAGCTACTAGCACAGGAAGTTGCGAGGGTTATGGAACCAGTCGCTAAACCTATGCCGATCTATCCCAAGCGCCCGCAAGTGGTTTTGGTTGTCGGTGTCAACGGATCAGGCAAAACCACTACGATTGGAAAACTCGCCAGCCAGTTCAAGGATGCTGGAAAAAAAGTGGTCATCGCTGCCGGTGATACGTTTCGCGCAGCAGCAGTTGAACAGCTGCAAGTTTGGGGCGACCGCGCTGGCGTACCGGTTTTGACCGCGCCCGAAGGAAGTGACCCAGCCTCCCTGGCTTTCGACGCGTTGACCAAGGCACAGGAAGACGGAGCGGATTTGCTGATGATCGATACTGCTGGCCGTCTACAAAATCGTGCCGACCTGATGGAAGAACTGGCCAAGATTGTCCGCGTTATTCGCAAAAAGGACGAAACCGCCCCTCACAACACTCTGTTGGTTCTGGACGCGACCACCGGGCAAAACGCGCTCAGCCAGGTAGAAACATTTCGCAACCTAGCCGACGTGTCGGGGCTTGTAATGACCAAACTTGACGGGACAGCAAAAGGTGGTGTTCTGGTTGCACTTGCGGATAAATTCGGCTTGCCCATTCACGCGATTGGTGTTGGCGAGCAGATTGACGACCTCGCCCCATTCGATCCAGATGAGTTCGCTGCCGCGCTTACTGGTCTTGACCAGGGCTGATAAAATTCTTCACCTGAATTGCACCACATGAGGCCCGATTTATCAGGCCCAATTACCCGTCATCATTCGAAAGAAGCGAAAATTGAGCGACTGGCTGATCTCATTGGAAGGCACCGATGCCGGTCATAGGCTGGCACTATTGCTTGCTGTTATGGCGGCTTTTCTGCACGCCGTCTTCGGCGCTCTTCAAAAAGGTCGCCACGATCCCTGGCTTTCACGCGGAGCTATCGACGCCAGCTATTGCCTGATGGCCGCGCCATTTGCACTGTTCGTGGTGCCTTGGCCCGAACCATACATGTGGCCCATCTTTGGCGTGGTTTGGTTGATCCACATTGCCTATAAGACTCTGCAGGCCTTGGCCTACACAAAAGGCTCCTATACGGTGGTCTACCCTGTTGTACGCGGCACTGGACCCTTATTTACTGTAATCGGCGCATATCTGTTGTTTGGGGAAACTTTTTCCGGCACGCAGTGGTTGGGTGTATTGGTACTGCTGTCAGGAATCTTTGGGCTAGCCGCGTACAACCTTCGATATCTGGAAACCGACCGGGAAACTCTGGGGATCGCCTTGACGCTAGCGATTGCAACGGGATTATTCGTGGCGCTTTACACCACTTACGATGCATACGGTATCCGCGCCACAGCCGACCCTTTCACGTTTCTAGCCTGGTTTTTCATGATCGATGGTGCCGTGATGCCGATCTATGCGTTTTTGAGGTGGCGGGCCATGATCAACCGCCCAACGCTTGGCCCACTAATGCTTCGCGGAGTTTCAGGCGGCATTATCGCACCACTTTCTTTTGGATCGATCATGCTGGCGACACGATTGGACAAAGTTGGCGAAGCCGCAGTTTTGCGGGAAACGTCGACGGTGTTTGCTGCACTGATTGGCTGGTTGGTTTTGAAGGAAACCGTGGGTCCCAGACGAATAGCACTGATGGCATTGATTGCACTCGGCGCAATAATAGTTGAAATGGGCGGGTAATCAGCAGGACGCAGATCATGACAGGCAAAAAAGAAATTAACCCTTTTCTCAAACAAGCGTTAGAGCTTGGTCCGCCACTCGCCTTTTTCTTTATCTACCTGCGTCTGCGTGATGACAGCTTTCTAATCGGAAATGTCGAATACTCTGGCTTTATCGTCGCAACGGTTATTTTTGTGCCGTTGATGCTGGGCGCGATGGGTATTCTGTGGCTGCTGACGGGTAAGCTTAGCAGAATGCAGATTTTCACTGCGTTTATGGTGATTTTCTTCGGCGGGCTTACCGCGTGGTTCAATGACGAGCGGTTTTTCAAAATGAAAACCACGCTGGTCTATGGGTTCTTTTCAGCCATACTTGGCATTGGGCTGCTTCAAGGTAAGTCGTACCTGGCATATGTGCTGGATGGGATGTTGCCGATGAGAAATGAGGGTTGGATGATTCTGACGCGTCGTCTATGCGCATGCTTTGCAATTCTGGCGGCAGCCAACGAGTTGGTCTGGCGCACGTTATCGACCGATCTGTGGGTAAAGATCGAAACCTTCGGCTTTCCTATCGCTCTGATGGTATTTCTGATGCTGCAATTCAGCATGTTGCAGAGCTATATGGACGACCCCGACAAGCAATAAGCGGTTTTTGTCGCCGGTGCAGAATGCAGGAAATTTGAAAAATCCTTGGCTTAGCGTTCAACCTGTGGAAGGTTGAGTAACCACCGGCACCACTTTAGCAGAGAATCGCGCACTCATATGATGGAATTTCCAAACAGCGGATTCCTTTCGAAAGCTTCGGAACGGCTGCGCTCGATGCTCGCCGCTCAAGCGTCTGAGCTTACTCTGAATCGCGGTGACGTTCTTTTTGAGCAAGGCGACGAAGGAGACGCTCTTTTTGCAATTCTCGACGGCACGTTGGAAGTTTCCTTTCTAGCGATGAGCGGGCGAAAGCTGGCTCTTAGCTTGATGCGCCCTGGCGAGGTTTTTGGAGAAATCGCGCTTTTCGACAATGGACCGCGAACTGCAACGGTAACTGCGGCTGAAAAGTCTAGGGTACTAAGGGTTCGTCAGAAAGACGTGATGGACCAGATTCGCCAACACCCTGATTTGGCGGTCGATATGATCCGCCTTGCTGGACTGAGGATGCGTTGGATGGGAAGCCAATTGAACGAGCAGGTTTTCTTGCCAATGCCCGTGCGATTGGCACGTAAGCTGTTGCACCTTGCAAATTTACAAGACGACCCGTCACAGCGCATTACCTTGTCGCAGAGTGAGCTGGCAGAATTTGTCGGCGCAACGAGAGAAGCTGTGTCCAAAACTATTTCTGGCTGGAAACGCATAAATGTTGTCGAGGCCTCGCGCGGAGGTGTTCAAATTCACGACATCGCCGCCCTTCAACAGCTGGCGGAGTCAGACTTAATCTGACGAAACGTCCGGCTGTGACCGGGTTCACATACCTGTGCCTGCTTCGGCAGTAAGATGATTCCTGTTACCGTAGGAGGTCGGGTTATCATCCCCGATATCTGTCCACCGACCTCTCCCTGTACAGGAGCCATATGCCATTACAGGCATATGGCTCTATACTTTTCAAAGGTTCAAAAACTGCTGGCCCACTTAAAGTCAACTAGGTCGGAACCATCGCCCCGACCTATAGCTTCTTAACCGTGGACAGAGCGCTATTCTTCCAGGCTCAACGCAACAAACCGTGGCTCACCCCCGCGTCGAACAAGAAGAAGGAGAGATTTACGGCCAGCTTCTCTTGCCTCTTCCATGCGAGCTTCCAGGTCGCTGATCGAAGCTACCTTTTGTTGGCCAGCCTCGGTGATCACATCTCCGGCACGCAACCCTTTGGCAAACGCTTCCGAGGCTTCGTCGACGTTCGAAACGACCAAGCCCTCCATTTCAGGGTCCAAACCCATGTCTTCGCGCAGTGTTTCAGTCAGTGGCGAAACCGTGAGACCCAGAATGTCCTTATTCTCTTCATCCTGCTCCTCTATCGCTTCGACTTCTTCCTCTTCCACACGTTCTGCATCTTCCCGGCGGCCCAGTGTAACCAATACGGTCTGCGTGCTTCCGTCACGGTGCACAACGACACGCACTGACTTACCAACGGTTGTTTCACCAACTTGCCGCACCAGCCCACGCGTGTCTTCAACCTCGACGCCATCAAAGCTGAGGATGACATCACCTGCCAACAGTCCCGCCTCTTTAGCTGGTCCTTCCGGAACATCGCTGATCAAAGCTCCGCCAGGCTTATCCAAGCCCATCGCTTCTGCCATGTCTTCGGTCACATCCTGAATTCGGACGCCCAACCAACCTCGACGCGTTTCACCAAATTCGCGCAGCTGGTCAACTACCTTGATGACCACATTCGACGCCATCGAAAAACCGATCCCAATAGACCCTCCATTAGGCGACAGAATCGCGGTATTAACGCCGATTACTTCTCCATCCATGTTGAATAGGGGCCCGCCCGAGTTTCCACGGTTAATAGCCGCGTCGGTTTGGATATAGTCATCATAGGACCCGCTCAAAGCACGATTTCTTGCCGAAACGATTCCTGCCGATACTGAAAAACCCTGACCCAGGGGATTACCCATTGCGATAACCCAATCACCCACACGCGCGGTATCGCTGTCACCGAACGTCACGTATTTCAAAGGTCCCGTTGCTTCAACCTTAAGCAGCGCGATGTCCGTTTTTTCATCGGTTCCAATCACTTTGGCGGGCAGCTCTTTGACAGGCTGTCCGTCGCCCGGAAAAAACTCCACTAGAATTTCATCGGCCTCAGCGATCACGTGGTTGTTGGTGACGATGAAGCCATCCTCTGAAATGACAAATCCTGACCCCAAAGCGTTGCTACGGCGAGGGCGATTGTCATCGTCACCATTACGATCCTGAAATTCGCGGAAAAAATCTTCGAAAGGAGAGCCTTCCGGCACGATCCCCTGTGGGCCGGTTTGTCCTTCAACGAGCGTCGAGGTTGTAATATTCACTACCGCCGGGCTTATTTGTTCCGCTAGCGGCGCCAGACTTTCACCGCGCGCTTGCGCAGCGACTGTTTGTGCCAAAACAATCAGAGCCCCGACAATAGTCAGCCACATTAACCGTACCATGACACTTGCATCGTCCCGCCGGACGGAAATACTGCGCGATTTCGCCTGCACTTGGGGTCTCCTTGTAGACAACTCTTACTGTGACGGCCCGAAGGCCCCCATACTTACTGACCAATGTAGTCAGTTTGTCCTAACCCGCAACTCGTGATCGCTGGGAAATCACTGTCAAGTGAAACCATAGGATCAGAAACCCATTTGATATGCTGCCCAAACCAAGACAAATCCACTGACAACGCAAAGCAGACCTGCAATTCGCCTCGCTTGCTCTGGCAAGGAACGGAGCGCTTCGAGCATGCGCTCGATTAACGAAGGGGCCAGCGCATAGGCCAGCCCCTCGACAATCAATACCAGCCCAATGGCCAGTAGGATCAAACCCATTACTGGGCCGCCTGCCCTGTGGGCGACTTTAGATAGTTGAAGAAATCGGAGTCCGGGCTGAGCACCATCGAACTATTTCCCCCGCCCAGGGCCTGCTCGTAGGCCGAGAGCGAACGGTAAAATTCAAAGAACTCAGGATCTGCGCCGTAAGCTTCGGCAAAGATCGCATTTCGCTCGGCATCCGCCTCGCCTCGAATAATCTCAGCTTCGCGGCGTGCATCCGATACAAGCTCCACCACTGTCCTGTCCGCCTGCGCTCGCACACGCTGCGCCGCCTCGTTACCGCGGGCACGTTCATCAGTGGCCTCGCGTTCCCGCTCGGCCTTCATCCTATCGAATGTAGCTTCCAGGTTGGCCTGCGGCAGATCAGTAGCCTTGAGCCGTACGTCGATTACATTAACACCAAGCGCCTGCGCTTCTGCAATCGCGCTGTTACGAATTCGCAGCATCAGCGCGGCACGATCCGAACTTAGAATATCCCGAGACGAGACCGAACCCAGAACTTCACGAGTTTCTGCGCGCAAGATTCGATCCAAACGATCCTCTGCGACCGGCACTCCGCCTACACCTACGGCTTGCCGGAACTGCTCAAGATCGGCAATTCGATACCGCGCAAAAGCATCTACGACCAATCGCCGATCATCCAGAGGCGTGACTTCCAGCGGTTGAACATCAATCGACAGAATCCTGTCGTCGTAGCGAACAACTTCCTGAATTAGAGGAATTTTGAATGCCAAACCCGGCTCTTCCTTGACGGCGACGACCCGGCCAAACTGCAGGACCAAGGCGCGTTCACGTTCGTCAACGATGAAAATCGAGGACAACACTGCAACGATGGCGACAAAAACAACCGGCAGGATTAATGTTGACTTACGCATCAGTTGCTCTCCTCAGCCTGGTTGCGACGCAATTCATTCAGCGGCAAATAAGGCACGACGCCTTGCCCTTGACCGGTTGAATTCTCGTCTAGGATAATCTTGTCCACATCACCCAACACCTGCTCCATGCGTTCGAGGTACAGGCGTTTTCGGGTCACTTCCGGAGCCTTAGAGTATTCTTCCAGGACCGCGCTGAAACGACTTGCTTCACCCATCGCGCTGTTTATCTGCTGCGCGCGGTAGGCCTCTGCTTCCTCAAGAACCTGAGCTGCTTCACCTCGCGCCTCAGCCAGGACGCGGTTCGCATAGGCATCGGCCACGTTCTGAAGACGGTCGCGTTCTTGTGCGGCAGCCTGAACATCCCGGAATGAGGCAATTACGTCTTGCGGTGGGTCAGCTTTGTCAAAGTTTACACGGATTATGTTCACACCCGAATCGTAGCTGTCCATCGTAGACTGGATCAGCTCCTGCAATCGGTCGGCGATAATACCGCGATCTCGGTTCAGGATCGGAGCGAGCTCGCTTTGCGCGATAATCTCGCGCATCGCTGATTCCGAAACGGCCCGGATCGTCTGTCGGGGATCGCGCAAGTTAAACAGGAACTTGGCCGGGTCATTGATGTTCCACACAACCTGATAGTCAATATCGACGACATTTTCATCGCCGGTCAGCATCAAACCATCATCACTGCCACGCGCGCCGCCCATGTCCTCGGTCTGTTCGCGTGTTACTGGAATGACCTCCGCCGTTACAACTGGCCAAGGCGCGAAGTTCAGGCCTGGGTTTCCAACAGCAGAAAACTCACCCAGAAACAGTTCAACCGACTGTTCTTCGGGCTTAACTGTGTAGAAACTCGCCACTCCCCACAATATCGCTGCAGCAACTATGGCGACCGCGACAGTGCCCTTCGTAAAAGCTGGTCCACCCCCCCCGGAACCCGAACCATTGCCGCCTCGACCCGAACCGCCACGACCACCCATCAACACGCGCAGCTGTTCCTGCCCTTTTTTCATAAGCTCGTCGATTTCGGGAATCTGTGGGCCATCGCCTTCGGGGGGTTTACGCCCGTCGCCGTTGTTGCCCCGATTTCCTCCGCCGCCGGATGAGCCTCCGCCCCCCCAGGGGCCACCGCTGTTGCCCGCCATATGTGTCTGTTCCTTCATTTAGGTCCGTGTGATCACGGGGTCCCTTGTAACTTGTGTGCGCGCGCTTGCAAATCAAGCAGTGCGAACAGGTTGCCGCATCGTCACCAGTTCTTCGGCCATCACTGGATGAACCGCAACCGTTCTGTCAAAATCTTCTTTGGTTGCGCCCATCTTTACGGCGATGCCGGCCAACTGGATCATCTCTCCCGCGCCGGGTGCAACAATGTGGCAACCCAACACCTTTCGGGAAGCCTGACTAACGATCAGTTTCATAAGCACACGCTGCGTTCCCCCGGCAAATGCCTTTTGCATTGGTTTGAACGAAGTCGCGTAAACCTCGATCAGCTCTTGCTCTGCGGCCTCTTCTTCGCTGAGACCAACAGTTCCCATTTCGGGTTGAGTGAAAATCGCAGTCGGAATCAACTCGTGATCGACGGGTGTCGGATTGCCTTTGAAAATCGTTTCCACAAAGGCCATCCCCTCACGAATTGCAACAGGCGTCAGGTTCACGCGGTCGGTCACATCGCCAATCGCAAAAATCGACGGAACACCAGTTTGGCTGTACTCATCGACGATGACTTCACCTTTTCTTCCCCGCGCGACGCCCAGCGCCTCAAGGCCTAAATCATCCGAGTTCGGCGTACGTCCGGTTGCGAACATCACGACATCAAACAGCAGCTCTGATCCATTAGTCGCTTTGACCCAAATCTTGTCGCCACGCCGTTCCATCTCAAGCACGTTGGTGCCCAGATGCAGGTCAATTCCGTTTTGGCACATTTCTTCACTTATCAAGCCGCGTGCCTCATCGTCAAAACCACGAAGAATCTGAGCTCCCCGATAGAATTGCGTAGTCTTTACACCCATTCCGTTCATTATCCCGGCAAATTCACACGCTATGTAGCCGCCCCCAACGATCAGCATGGTTTCCGGCAGTTTCTCCAGATGAAATAATTCATTTGAAGTAATCGCCAGTTCCGAACCGGGAAAATCAGGTACAACTGGTCTTCCTCCGGTCGCCACCAGAATATGTTTAGCTGTCTTGCGTGCTCCATCCGCCATTTCAACTGTGTGTGCATCGACGAGGCGCGCGCGTTGATCAAATGTTTCTACGCCATTGTTTTTCAGGATGTTGCGATAGATACCTTCCAGTCGATCCAATTCTTTATGAAGCTTGCTGCGGAAGCTGTCCCAATTGAATGTCCCGGGCTTAATATCCCAGCCATAGGCCTGTGCTTCCCCAACCATACCGGCGTATTCGCTAGCAAAGACCATTAGTTTCTTTGGAACACATCCCCGAATTACGCAGGTGCCGCCATAGCGGTCCTCTTCTGCCAGCGCCACTTTGGCCCCGTTTTCGCCTGCCGCGACGCGCGCAGCACGGACGCCACCTGATCCGCCACCAATGACAAACAGATCATAGTCAAAGCTCATGCTGGTTTCCTTCGTTCAGCTCACTAAAAGTCAATGTGTATTCGGGAGCGACCTGATATCCGCCAACCCCGCTACGTTCGAAAGTCCGAATGTCCTGAGCCCTGAACTCAGCATCTTGACCACCGCTCAACCTGCGAGATCGGAAAACAGGTTATCTCCACTTCGGGGTTCACCTACTTCCACTGTACCTTCATTCAAATTGCGCAGTTCGACCCTGCCATCCCCGTGGCCGATTACAACTTTGTCGCAGATATCGATAAAAAGACCATTCTCCACAACGCCTGGGATTTGATTGAGAACAAGCGCCAATTGCCGAGCGTTACCTATTCGCTTCAAATGCAGGTCCAGAATGTGGTTGCCCTCATCCGTGACCTTGGGAGCCTCACTGTTCATGCGTAACGTGACTGAGTTACCAAGCACATCCATTGTGTCCAACGCCTCTTCGATCAGCAATTTTGTTGTTTGCCATCCGAAAGGGATCACTTCCACAGGCAAAGGGAAGGCGCCCAGTGTTTCCACTTCTTTGCCAGCATCTGCGATTACCACCATTTGATCGCTTGCAGTGGCCACAATCTTTTCCTGCAACAAAGCCGCCCCGCCGCCCTTGATCAGGTTTAACTCGCCATCAAACTCGTCGGCACCATCGATAGTCAGATCCAACCATCCTGCTTGGTCCAGTGAAACGACTTCTATTCCGACCTCTCGCGCCAGTTGGGCTGTCGCGGTCGAAGTTGGCACACCCCGAATTTTCAGCCCTTCTTTCGACACACGCTCTCCCAGGCGTCGAACCAACCATGCGGCCGTTGATCCGGTTCCAAGCCCGACACGCATCCCGTCCTGAACGAGTTCAGCCGCGCGGTTGGCCGCAACGAATTTAGCCTGTTCAATCGGCGACATTTCACCAGTCATGGCAACTTCCCCTCAGTCTTCTGCGGGTTATATACGGAAAGCTTTCAGCAACTGCGAGAGCCAATCTTGCTTGCACCAATATTAACTGTCCAACCCAATACGCGTTTCCAATGGGAAGCGTCGCAATCAGGTCTTCGCTATGCAATCACTTCGCTTACATAGGAGACATGAAAACACGCTACCGCCTACATTACGCGCCCGACAATGCATCGCTGGTGATCCGACTGGCACTAGAAGAGATGGGCCTGCCCTTTGAAACTGTTTTGGTTGACCGCCGCAGCAACGAACAAAACAGTGAAACTTACCGAAATCTCAATCCAAATGGTTTGATCCCCGTGCTGGAAACCGAACAGGGGCCGATTTTTGAAACTGCGGCAATCTTGCTATGGCTTTCCGACAGACACGGGCAATTGGCCCCAAGCCCAGAAAGTCTGGATCGCGCGGCGTTTTTGAAATGGCTGTTCTTTGCATCAAATACTTTGCACGCCGACCTACGCCTTGTTTTCTACGCCGACGCTTATATCGATCCCTCGTACGCCCAAGCATTACGTTCAGGAGTACAGCGTCGTTTGAGGCGGCATCTAAGTGTGCTGGATGCTCTTGCAAAAACTAAACTGGACTGGCTGAAAGCGGAACAACCTTCGATCTTAACCTATTACATTGCCTGCATGATGCGCTGGATGGCGCTTTATCCTTCTGGCGAGGATCGTAGCTGGTTCCAGCTATCCGACACACCCCACCTGCAGTCTATTCTGATGCAATTGGAGTCGCGTCCAGCGACACGAGCAGCTGTCGCTGCAGAGGGCTTGGGAGCCACACCTTTTACTGCGCCAAATTACGCCAATCCTCCAGAAGGGTCTGCAACCTGAAATGTTTCTTTCTGTCTTCGATATGTTCAAAGTGGGCATCGGCCCGTCATCTTCGCATACCATGGGACCGATGGTGGCAGCTGCACGGTTTTTGGAGTTGCTGCGTTCCTCACCATTCGAATTCACTGGTCTGCGCGGTTCGCTGCACGGTTCACTGGCATTTACAGGCGTGGGTCACGCGACAGACCGGGCGACAATTCTCGGGTTAGCCGGCTTTGTTCCCGATACCTACAATCACGAAAAGGCTGAAATCGCTCTTGCAAACATAGCCGAAACCCAGTCCGTGTCGCCCGAAGGACTACCCACTCTCACATTCGACCCAAAGACTGACCTGACCTTTGATTTCGACAACACCTTGCCCGGTCACGCCAACGGAATGATCCTAATGGCGACCGATGCTCAGGGCGATGTCATCTTACGGCAGGTTTATTACTCGATCGGCGGCGGTTTTGTATTGACCGAAGAAGAGTTGGCCAAGGGCAAGGCAACGGAAGAAGGAGCCCCGGTTCCCTTCCCTTTCAAATCTGCGGTCGAAATGTTGCAGATGGCAAAAGATAGCGGCAAAAGCATAGCTCAAATGAAGCGGGACAACGAAATAGCCCGTGGGTGCGCTGACGGTTTCGCGAAAGGATCGGCGCGGCTTTGGCAAGTAATGAACGATTGTATCGAAAGAGGACTGACAACCGATGGCATTCTGCCAGGCGGATTGCACGTACGCCGCCGCGCCAAGGGTATCTATGACGCTTTGCAGGCCGAACGAGGAATGAACCTGAATGCACCACATACCATCAACGATTGGATGAGTGTTTATGCCATGGCGGTGAATGAAGAAAACGCCGCCGGGGGTCAAGTCGTCACTGCCCCGACAAACGGCGCAGCGGGCGTTTTGCCTGCGGTGATACGCTATTATCTTGATCATGTTCCGGGAGCGTCAGAAACTAAGATTGAAGATTTCCTGCTCACCGCTGCGGCCATTGGTGGTTTGGTGAAGTTCAATGCCTCGATTTCAGGCGCCGAGGCGGGCTGCCAAGCTGAGGTCGGCAGCGCTTCTGCGATGGCTGCAGCCGGCTTGTGTGCCGTTTTAGGTGGTTCTCCTGAGCAAGTGGAAAACGCGGCCGAAATCGCTCTCGAGCATCATTTAGGTATGACCTGCGATCCAGTCGCAGGCCTTGTTCAGGTACCGTGTATCGAACGCAATGGTCTCGGCGCGATAAAGGCCGTCTCTGCCGCATCGCTTGCGTTGCGCGGCGATGGAAAGCATTTTGTGCCGCTGGACGCAGTCATTGAGACCATGCGCCAAACCGGGCTTGACATGCACGAGAAGTACAAGGAGACCTCATTGGGTGGTCTGGCTGTCAACGTGCCTAATTGCTGACACCAACCTTAAACTTCAAAATCCGAGGAATTCCATGCAAGGACATTGTTTATGCGGCGCAGTCCGCTTCGAAGTCGATCTGCCAATACTTTCTTGCGTGAATTGCCATTGCGACAGTTGCCGACGCCAATGCGCAGCTCCGATGACCACCTATTTCGGAGTTCGGGACGGTCAGTGGAGATGGACGGGTGAGGAACCAAAGCGTTTTGCTTCGTCACCGGGAGTAGAGCGTTCGTTTTGCTCACATTGCGGCACTCCGATTTCATTTAGATCCGTCAAAATGTCGGACGTCATGCATTTGTATGTTGCCACACTCGAAAATCCCGGTCTGTTGGAACCTTCCCTCAACGTTGCAGTTGAAGAAAAACTAAGTTGGTTGGCGCTGAGCGACGAGTTACCCGGCTGTATCGGACCGGATTACACCAAGTATCAACCAATAGTTGAAAATTAATGCGCGAGGCACCTTTTCACTTACTTGGTAAGAAGTTAGCGTCTCCGTAATGACTCAAGATCGGCCCGTATTCGGCATCTTTCTGATGCTAGGTTTTTGTGTACTCGCCCCTTGGGGCGACGCCATGGCCAAGCTGTTGGCAGAGTCGACCCCTGTCGGCCTCCTTGTGTTTGTCCGCTTTGCTGCTCAGGCTGTGATATTAGTTCCATTAGTAGTGCTGACCCGTAGATCGTTCCGCATGCATGGGCCCGTGTTTCGATTGACGGTTCTTCGTACCGTTTTGCATATTCTCGGTATCGCGGCGATGTTCAGCGCCTTGCAATACCTGCCATTGGCGGATGCAATCGCCATCGCATTTGTCATGCCCTTTATATTGTTGCTGTTGGGCCGATATGTTTTGAACGAAGAGGTTGGGCCGCGCCGGTTGATCGCATGTATTGTCGGTTTCCTCGGTACATTACTTGTCATCCAACCCAGCTTTGCCGAAGTCGGGGCTCCGGCGCTACTGCCTTTGTTTGTAGCAGTAGTCTTTGCGTTGTTCATGCTCGTGACACGACAGATTGCCAAGGACACCGACCCAATAGCTCTTCAAGCTGTCTCAGGCCTAATGGCGAGCGTCGTTCTACTGCCAATGCTTGCTATTGGTACCTTCAGTGAAATCTGGGAAATCTCCTTGATCATTCCCGACAGGGATGTTCACGGGCTTTTGTTTGCAATTGGCCTACTCGGAACACTTGCCCACCTAATGATGACATGGTCTTTGCGGTATGCGCCGTCCGCCACGCTAGCCCCCATGCAGTACTTGGAAATTCCTGTCGCAACCCTGATCGGGTGGCTGATCTTCAATGATCTACCCAATGGAATCGCTGCAATTGGCATATTAATCACGATCGCCGCAGGGCTTTACGTCATTCTACGGGAGCGGGCCAGCGTCCAGTCTGGCCCGACAGAAACGCCTGCATAACGATATCCAGCGCGCTACGCGGGAGGATCACAAGTAGCCCAGGACCGTCGATCCGCAGCTCGACATTCGCAACCGCTTTGTTCGAAGTTCCAACCAAACCATCGGGTTCCATTACCAGTTCGTCAATCGGCCACTCCAGCCCCTTGCTGCTCCCCGTTACGCGACGCAGAGGAAACAGCGAAACGGTTTGCTCAGGTTCAATTGGCAACTCAATCTGTGGCGGAGCATGAAACACGATCTCTTTGGAACCCAACAGAACGCAGGGACGGTCTTGGCGCCTGATAAGAGAATTAAAAGTCGCCAGTTTATGATCCACTCGCTCGCCAAGAAACCCCAAACCCAAAACCAAGGGCGCCTGAATATGACGCAGTGACTTGTCAAAATCGGTGCTGTCCTGTTCGGTGATCGGAAATAGACGGTCCGGAGGGATCCGATCTCGGTGTCGTGGTTCCAGTGAGTCCAGATCGCCGATTACTGCCTCCGGCATGTGACCCGAATCGATAAGAATTGCCGCGCCGCCATCCGCGGCCACCAAGCGATCGACGCGACTCAGCGCCAAACTCAAATCTTGCGGGCCGATCTTGCCACCGCCGAATAGCGCTATTGGCTCCTCAGCGCGTACAATTGGTTTGATTTTGGCAAGATTGACCATAATTCCCGGTTTTGGACATAATGAGACCACAAAATGATAGACTCATAGGCAAAGTTAAGAGTCGATTGGTGGGCACTCCGCCCAACAATGTGACTTGGTAGTTTGTAGAGGACCTGCGTCTGATGGTACAGAACAACAAGGTGTTAACCGTTTCTTACGGTACATTCTCCTGCACATTGGAAGGTTTCGACGATTCGTTTGAGACAATGAAAGCGATTGCCGAATACTTCCGCGATCTTGCAGCGGATGACCGTTATTTCGGTTCCGAGCCCCCCCAGCCAGACGCTGAAATGTTGACCCAAATTGCACAACGCAATCGCGCTCGAAACATTGAAGCCAGCCAAAGCGACGACGGTTTGCTGCTGCGCGCAGCTGACGAAGTCCCGGGCCAAGCGTCGCCTTCGGTTGTGGCCCCCACCACTGTTTCACAACAAACGCCGTCAGCTGACGACACTGCAGAGTTTTTTGCAGATTCCGAAGCGGGTGAAGCCGCCGAAGAAGACAGTATCGCAGCTAAGTTGCAGCGCATTCGCGCTGTTGTTTCGCATTCTGGTGAGACCACATCGCGATACAGTGAAGACGAAGAAGACGGCGGCGGATTCGTTTCCCCTGCACAACCTCCGGTCGATGCGATCTCTGCTGCTTTCGAGGCTGGCGCACTCAGCGCGGGCGATCTGCAGGAAAATGTTGAGAAAGAACCAACCACATCCGAAGCGCCATTAGTCGAAGTCGCCGAAACTGACGAACTATCTATTCAAGAACCAATCTCTGAAGCGTCTGCCGAGGATTTGGCCGAGCTGATCCAAGAAATCAATGCTCCCGACGAAGTCGATGCTAAGGATGACGTACTTCTTGAAGGCGAGATTGAAGAAACCGACGTAGAAATAACTGAGACCATTGAGGTAGCTGCCGAGATTCCTGAGCAGAAAGAGCCTGAAGGAGAGGTCGAAGTTGCATCAAGTGACGTGCTGTTCACCGATCTCGAAGACGACGCAGCCTTAGAAATTGAACCCGATGAAGTTGTGACCACTCTCGAGGCTGATCAGGATACTTCGGAAGATCAGGATACTTCGGAAGATCAGGATGAAGCTATAAGTGATGAACCTGAAGCAAATCAGAACATCCTTACTGCGGCAGATGAAGCAAGGCTGCTGGACGAAATCTCTTTGGTAGAATCCGAACTAGCAATTCGTACCGCTTACCACGAGGAAACCGGTCTGGAAGAAGACGTTTCGCGCCTTATGGACAAGGCGGACGAACGTTTTGACGATCCTTCAACCTCGGATCAGCGCGAGACTTATTCACATCTGCGGACCGCCGTGGCTGCGGCCGAGGCAGAACGCGCCAGCAAGGGTGCAGGGGGTAAAGAAAAGAGCGACAAGGAATATCGCGACGATTTGGAATCGGTTGTCAGTCCGCGACGCCCTGAGGTTCAGGTAAAGAGCCCTCGTCCAGGATCTACTGTGGCTCCACTGAAACTCGTTGCCGAACAGCGGATAGATACGGATGACCGCGATACGGGTCCTGTAACTCCCCGCCGCGTTACTTCAGATGAACTGGAGGTGGATGAAGAAGAAGGCGGATTTGCTCACTTTGCACGGGAACAAGGCGCCCAGTCGCTGCCGGATCTTCTGGAGGCGGCCGCTGCATATCTTTCGTTTATCGAGGGACAGGAACAGTTTTCGCGTCCACAATTGATGAACAAGGTGCGGTCGCTAAAGCAAGAGTCGTTCAATCGTGAGGAAAGCCTTCGTACCTTTGGACAGCTGCTGCGCGATGGAAAGATTGAAAAGGCTGGCGGCGGCCGGTTTGCTGCATCAAACGAAATTGGGTTCCGCCCGGACGACACGCGCGCCGCAGGCTAAGGCACCTCGCAAATAAATTTTATCTCTAATGGGCCAGAGTATTCTCTGGCCCATTTTCGTTTAAGATACTATTGAAAAACAATCAGATCGGTCATTTGCCGTTTTGATCTGGGTCCTCTTTGCCGACACCACGGAAAACAAACTTGAACGGCAGTGCCCACAAAATTCCCAGCACGATATATACCAGCAACTCGACCCAAATTGGCGGACGATTGAGAAGGTTTACAACAGTCACAACAGCCACGATATAAAGTGGCAAGCCGATCACAAGGATCATCAGCGACCATCTCCGTCGCGCCTTATAACTTAGGCCCGGTTTCTGATCACCACCCATCAGTCAGCAAACGGGTCTGTCACCAAAATGGTGTCGTCCCGCTCCGGGCTGGTCGAAAGCAATGCAACCGGACATTCAATCAACTCTTCAATTCGACGGACATATTTTATCGCGTTTGCGGGTAAATCCGCCCAACTGCGCGCGCCTTCTGTGGATTCGCTCCAACCCGGCACTTCTTCGTATATCGGAGTGCAGCGTGCCTGTTGATCAGCCGCAATCGGAAGATAGTCCAGCCGCTCTCCATCCAAGTCGTATCCAGTGCAGATTTTCAATGTCTCAAAACCGTCTAACACGTCCAGTTTAGTAAGTGAGATGCCATTTACACCGCTCGTCGCACAAGTTTGGCGGACCAAACAGGCATCGAACCAACCACAACGGCGTTGACGACCGGTCGTTGTTCCGAACTCATGACCCCGTTCACCCAATCGCTGCCCATCCGAATCGTGAAGTTCCGTTGGGAAAGGTCCCTCACCCACGCGCGTTGTATAGGCTTTAACGATGCCGAGTACGAAATCAATCGAGCCCGGGCCGATTCCCACGCCCGTTGCTGCCTGACCCGCGATTACGTTGGACGAGGTAACAAACGGGTAAGTACCGAAATCGATGTCGAGCAAAGCTCCTTGCGCTCCCTCGAAAAGGATGCGTTTTCCCGCCTTGCGCTTTTCGTTCAGAACCTTCCAAACCGGTGCCGCAAATGGCAATATCTGCGGAGCAATCTCTTTTAGCTGCGCTACCAAAGCGTCGCGATCCACAGACACAATACCAAGTCCTTTTCTAAGCGGATCATGGTGTTGCAATGCCCGATCTACGCGAGCTTCCAATGTTGCTTCGTCGGCTAGGTCAGCTACCCTTACTGAACGGCGCCCTACTTTATCCTCGTAGGCAGGACCAATACCTCGGCCGGTTGTTCCAATTTTGGTGCCTTTGCTGGCCGCTTCTTCACGCGCTCGGTCTAGCTCTCCGTGGATCGGAAGGATCAAAGGGGTATTCTCGGCAATCATTAAGGAATTCGGTGTGATTTCGACTCCTTGCTCTCGGATCGTGCCAATTTCCTTCATCAGATGCCATGGATCCAGCACGACACCATTGCCGATGACGCTCAACTTTCCGCCGCGCACAACGCCCGATGGCAGCGCGTGCAGTTTGTAAACTTCACCGTCGATGACCAGAGTATGCCCGGCGTTGTGTCCACCTTGGAAGCGAGCGATCACGTCAGCCCGTTCGCTGAGCCAATCCACGATCTTGCCTTTTCCTTCGTCACCCCATTGGGCGCCGACAACAACCACATTGGCCATATCCGGTCCTTTTGCGCTGAGATATCAAACCCGGCTGATATAACGAGGCTCGCGCAGCAGGGAAACCGATTTTTCGCCGCAGTTGACGAGTTTTAGATCTCACTCGCCATTCAACTGAACGGGTTGGCCATGCGGCGTACTAAGGTAGGCGTCTTCCCAGGCGTCTCGCAGTTCAACAACTTCGTTGGAGCTGGCGGCACCCTGGTCTTCAAGCAAAGCCTCAAGAGTTTCCAACCAAGCAAAAAAATAGTCACTGCCGCCATTCAATTCACGATCCAAACCATGTCGTTTTAGTGTTTGCGAAAAACGCACCGCCCAGTCAGGCCAATCAAACTGTCCAGCTTCGTTCAACGCAACTGTCACTGCAAACAGCTGTGCATGCCATGGCTCAGCAAAGGCTGGTTCCGGGGCAGAGTGCGACATGCATCCGCTCATGCGGGTTCCAAATAACTTTGCCAAAGGTCCAATACTACTTCATCTTTCGGATGCTCCGGATCCGCCCAAAGTTCAGCAGCGGGGAAGGCAACCGCGTAGAGTGGCTCTGGAGCATCCCCCAATCGATGCGCGCTGGAATCAGGCAACACATGAGTTCCATGGACCATCAGTACTCTTCCTTTTGCCCCGGCAGCATAGGCAGGCAAACGGGTATGGCCGCCATCAACCAACCTATTAGCGGCAGGCCGCGTTGTAAGGACTGCCTGCCCTACATCAAAAGCAAATGGTATATCTGAGGGTCTATCTGCGGGGCCGCCACTTGCCAGTACTTTTGCAACAGCTTCGGCTTTCAATTTCCGGTCTGCCAGCGGGTGTTCCCCAGCCTCTTCGACATTTTTTAGATCATTCTCTGTTAAAACTCCGCTTTCGACCAAGAGATCTGCAAGCGCTGAAATCCACTTTTCATAATAAGAAAACCGGGTGTAATCCTTTGGTGACAGTTTTTCTCTGGCGTGGCGCGATATGTCGATATTCCATTGCCCCAACGATCCAGCGGCAAGGGTTACCGCCAAAGCCCGCGCATGCCAGTCATGTTGAAAAACAGGGGCATCCACAGGTTCTGGGGTCACCGCGCCATCGCCAAAACGACCACCCATGTCATGCACTCGTGTCATGACGGCACCCTTGGCATTCCGGTACCTATCATACTGTCCCGAGTTACAAGCGCAGCAAGCTCCTCTTCGTTCAAACCTTCGCTTCCTTCCGGACGAATTGGCAAAACGAGATATCGTATTTCGGCGGTTGAGTCCCACACGCGCACCGCCGTTTCTACGGGTAAGGTTACACCGAATTCGGACAGCACTTTACGAGGCTCTCGGACCGCCCTTGCACGATAGGCGTCGGATTTGTACCAGCCCGGTGGTATGCCCAACAGAGGCCAAGGGTAGCAACTACATAACGTGCAGACGACCATGTTATGCTGTTCCGGAGTGTTTTCCGCCACTACGATGTGCTCGCCCTGGCGCCCATGGTACCCTAATTCTGCCACCACAGAGGTCGCATCTTCCAGCAATGCCTGCTTGAATTCAGGATCAGTCCAAGCTTTTGCAATCACGTGCGCACCGTTCTGCGGCCCTATCTTGTTCTGATAGGTGTCGATGATTTCATCCAGCGCCGCGGGGTCGATCAAACCTTTGCGGATCAAAACAGTCTCGAGCGCCCTTACACGAAGCGCAGGTTCGGGCGGTAAAAGGGCGTGCGGGTGATCGTGATCATCATGAGGCATGGCCGAAACATGCGCGAGTCCCTGCTACGCTGTCCAGCCCCTTTGCTGTGATCTGACCCATTACGCAATTGGAGGCCAACTCATCACTTGCCCCCGACTGCAAACTTGCATAAGTACCACGCGATACACGTCACGCCGCACAGGAAGACCATGGAAAACGTCGTTCTCATCATCCACCTCCTCTTGGCCCTTGGCCTGATTGCTGTTGTCTTGATGCAGCGGTCCGAAGGCGGTGGCCTTGGCATGGGCGGCGGCGGTGGCGGTGCCATGACCGGTCGCGCTGCTGCAACCGCGTTGGGCAAGTTGACCTGGATACTTGCTGCGTGTTTCATTGTTACGTCAATCACGCTTACCATTCTCGCGGCCCAGAAAAGTTCGGGCAGCTCGGTGATTGATCGTCTTGGCGTACCCGCATCGGCTCCGACCGAAGAAAGCACACCGGCCGTTCCGTTGGCCGATGACTTGCTGCCTCCTGCGCAAGGCGATAACGCACCGCTGATCCCACAGGCCGACTAAGCCACAAAACCTAGAAACCTAAAGAAGAACAGCAACAGCATCTTGCGGTTCTCTTGCGCTTTTGACGCGAATCCTTTATATATGAAGTCCCGTGGTGCTGCGGTTTTTTAAACCGCCGGGCAGCTAATAATGACGTCTCACGGGAGCAGCCGAAAAAACATGGCGCGTTTTATTTTCATCACTGGTGGTGTGGTTTCATCTTTGGGTAAAGGACTTGCTTCAGCGGCGCTTGGAGCCTTGTTGCAGGCGCGGGGATATTCTGTCCGATTGCGAAAACTCGACCCGTACCTCAACGTTGATCCCGGAACCATGTCCCCATTTGAACATGGCGAAGTTTTCGTGACCGACGATGGTGCCGAAACCGATCTGGATCTTGGGCACTATGAGCGTTTTACCGGGGTTGCCGCTCGCAAGACCGACTCGGTTAGTTCCGGACGGATATACTCAAACGTGCTCGAAAAAGAACGTCGAGGCGACTACCTTGGAAAGACGATTCAGGTGATCCCTCACGTTACCAATGAGATAAAGGACTTCATCGCCATCGGCGAGGATGAAGTGGATTTCATGCTGTGTGAAATCGGCGGTACGGTAGGCGATATCGAAGGCCTGCCCTTTTTCGAAGCAATCCGGCAGTTCAGCCAGGACAAACCACGTGGTCAGTGTATTTTCATGCATCTTACCCTGCTGCCCTACATCAAAGCTTCGGGCGAATTAAAAACCAAGCCTACTCAACACTCTGTTAAGGAATTACGCTCGATCGGTCTGGCGCCCGATATTCTGGTCTGCAGGTCCGAAGGCCCGATTCCGACTAAAGAACGCGAGAAACTGGCACTGTTCTGTAATGTGCGCCCTGATTCAGTGATCGCCGCACAGGATTTGTCTACGATATACGACGCACCGCTTGCCTATCACCGAGAGGGTTTGGATCAAGCCGTTCTGGACGCTTTCCAAATCAGCCCAGCCCCCAAACCCGATTTAGCAAAATGGGAAGACGTCAGTGACCGTATCCACAATGCCGAAGGCGAAGTGAAGGTCGCCATCGTTGGCAAATACACTCAGCTCGAAGACGCCTATAAGTCGATTGCCGAGGCGCTTACACACGGAGGCATGGCAAACCGGGTCAAGGTAAAGGTTGAGTGGGTGGATGCCGAAATTTTTGACACCGAGGATGCCGCGCCGCATCTTGAAGGATTCCACGCTATTCTTGTTCCCGGAGGGTTTGGTGAGCGCGGTACAGAGGGCAAAATTAAAGCAGCACAATATGCGCGCGAGCATAAAGTGCCCTACCTTGGTATATGTCTGGGTATGCAGATGGCTGTCATCGAGGCAGCCCGGAACGCCGCCGGTATTTCCGAGGCCGGGTCCGAGGAGTTCGACCACGAAGCCGGGAAAAGGCGATTTGAACCAGTTGTTTATCACCTAAAGGAATGGGTGCAAGGCAATCACAAAGTCGAGCGCAAAGTAGGCGACGACAAAGGGGGCACCATGAGACTTGGCGCCTACGACGCGGTCCTCAGCGAAGGTTCCAAGGTGGCCGAAGTTTACGGAAGCACTGCAATTGAAGAACGTCACCGCCACCGCTATGAGGTGGACATAAAATATCGTGACAAGCTGGAACAAGCGGGCTTGAACTTCTCGGGTATGTCACCGGATGGTCGCTTGCCGGAAATCGTTGAGTGGTCGGATCACCCGTGGTTTATCGGCGTGCAATATCACCCAGAGTTAAAGTCAAAGCCCTTCGATCCTCATCCGTTGTTCAGGGACTTCGTGCGAGCTGCGAAAGACACATCCAGGCTGGTATGATCTCAATTTTTTAGTTCGCCCTAATGTGACGGCTTGGGCACGCACTTCTGTGCGATACGTCAAATACATGGTTAGAGGTTTCCGCTGCATTCTTCAGGAGGTCGGTTATGAACAAACAGATTACGCATGCAGAAACATTTACTTCGCTGCACGAAAAGGGGAATCCAGTCATCCTGTATAACATTTGGGATGCAGGAAGCGCTACTGCTGTACGGGACGCAGGCGCCAAAGCCTTGGCAACAGGCAGCGCCCCTGTCGCAATGGCGCAAGGTTTTTCGGATGGGCAAAAAATCCCTTTGGACATGGCTCTGGACAACGCAGGCCGGATAGTCGACGCGGTCGACATACCAGTTACGATGGACTTTGAAGGCGCTTATGCCGAAAAGCCATTGGGTATCCTGGCAAATGTCCAACGCGCACTTGAAACAGGGGTCGTTGGTTTCAACTTTGAAGACCAAATCGTGGGCACCAAGGATTTATACGACATTGAAACTCAGTCAGCGCGCGTTGCCGCAATGCGCGAGGGATGTGACGCGGCAGGGATTCCCGCATTCATAAACGCGCGCACTGACATTTTCCTTAAAGCGCACCCCGACACCCATGACGAGGTTATGCTGGAAGACGCTATGGCACGAGCTCAGGCATATGCCGATGCAGGAGCCAGCGGGTTTTTCGCTCCGGGTCTGAGGGATGAAAGGCTTATCGCTCGCCTGTGTGATTCCACGGAGCTACCGGTAAACATCATTGCCCTGCCTGGTACCCCTGATACTCCCAAATTGGCGGAATTGGGTGTAGCGCGGATTAGTTACGGCCCTGTGCCCTATCGCGAAATGTTAGCGTGGCTTCAAGACAAAGCGCGTTCTGCATTTCAATCATAATAGGGGATTGCTTTTAAGTTCATTCATCCTCAACCTGCTGAAAATTTGCGGGAGGACACCATTTGGCCAAAGGATATTGGGTTGCCCATGTCGATGTTGACGATATGGAATCATATAAGAAGTACATTGCTGCAAACGCTGCGCCTTTTGCCGAATACGGCGCAAAATTCTTGGTTAGGGGCGGCGAACAAACTTTAATGGAAGGCACTACGCGCAACCGCACGGTTGTGATAGAATTCCCCAGCTACGAAAGCGCCTTGGCCTGCTACAATAGCGTCGGATACCAAAGCGCAAAAGCTTTGCGTGATCCAGTGTCTACTGGTGATCTAGTTATAATCCGAGGCTATGACGTGTAGCAAACACTTGGCGGAACACAAAATATGGGATAACCTGACCCTATGTTGAAAAAGTTCTTTCAGGCTTTTCGCCCGCCAGAGCACTCACATCTGCCGGACCCTGACGCTGAACTGGCATTAGGCGCGTTGATGGTGCGCGTCGCGCAAGCTGACCGTGACTATAAGCTTGAAGAAATCAGCCTTATTGACCGCATTTTGGCTCGGCTTTACCAACATAACGCCATCGAAGCTGCCAAGGTTCGCGCGACGTGTGAAAAGCTTCATGCTGCTGCGCCCGAAACCGACACATTCGGTAAGTTGATCCGCGAGATGACGGGGGAAAAAGAACGCTTGGCCGCACTGGATGCCTTGTGGGAGATTGTGTTGGCCGACGGCGACACCGACGAGGGCGAGGTCAAGATTGTAGAAGAAGCCCGTATTGCAATGGGGTTGAGTTTCAACGACAGCAAGGCCGCGCGTGAAAGGGTGCAATCGCGGTTGGAAGCAAGTTAAACCGGATCTATATCTCGCCCATGTTCAGTGATTTTCTATCTCGGCTTACTCAGCCAAAACCTGATCCGCTGGTCGACGATGACGCTCGTCTGGCCCTGACGGCTCTTTTGGTGCGCATCGCACGCTCTGATAGTGATTATGCCGACACCGAAATGGCGCGTATTGATCGCATATCGGCCGAGCGATTTGGTCTATCTCCGTTCGAGGCCGCCGCATTGCGTTCGCAGGCGGAAGATCTTGAGGCCGAAGCACCTGACACGGTTCGTTTCACTCGCGCGATAAAAGAAGCAGTGGCTTACAGCGACCGCCTCGGCGTAGTTCAAGCCATGTGGTCTGTTGTGCTGGCAGATGGACAGCGCACCGGCGAAGAGGATTCGCTGCTGCGTTTGGTGGTTAGTCTGCTGGGCGTTAGCGACGTTGACTCTGCTCTAGCCAGGCAAAAGGCGGCCAAGTCGTGATCGCAATGCTGGGCATGTACGACATGCCCGCCACTAAAGACGCAAATGACCGTTTCTGGAAGCTGATCCAAGGTCATCTTGGTTTCGGCCCGCAATATCTGACCCGGGACCGCGACTTTTGGGATGTTTGGCTGGACCCGGAATTACTGTTTGCCCAAACTTGCGGAATGCCATACCGGACGCGCCTGCATGAACAGGTAAAGCTTGTGGGCACACCAGACTATGCGCTACCGCATTGTCCACGGGGTCATTATTACTCGGTTCTGGTTGCCCGTGCAAAAGACGACCGGGAAATGAGAGAACTTGTTTCGGGTACATTTGCGTATAACGAAGGGCTTTCACAATCAGGCTGGGCCGCGCCTATTACCTATCTCTTGGATCAAAACCTAAAACCAGAGAAACTGCTGGAAACAGGAGCGCACGCTCTTTCAGCTCAGGCTGTGGTCGAAGGTCGTGCAGATTTCGCGTCTTTGGACGCACTGACATGGGCGCTGCTGACCGAACACTCAAACCTCGGGCAAACCCTGCGGGAAGTTGCAACAACGCCTCCTACCCCCGCGTTGCCCTACATCACGGCCATCGGGCAGGACGCGGCATGCGTCGCGACGGCAGTAAGTGCAGCTATTAACGACCTTGCTGCATCCGATCGGCGGCTTTTGCACCTGAAGCGGCTGACACAAGTAACGCCCGCAGAGTATTTGGCCGTTCCCAACCCGCCCAAACCAAAGACGTTGATGGCGCGAAACTGACAATTTTGAGCAAAACGTTTGGTCAATTTGGTGGTTTACGCGGTACATATTATTATTTGCGCATTGCATTGGCTCGTTTTTTCGGCCCTAGTACCGCATCAACACAAACCACTCCGAGATTGCCAGTGACAGAAACCGACCCCGTTATCCAGATCAGAAACCTCCACAAAAGCTTTGGACATCTCGAAGTCCTCAAGGGCGTAGATATCACAGCTCATCGGGGCGACGTAGTTTCTTTGATCGGATCTTCGGGCTCAGGCAAATCCACGCTGTTGCGATGCTGCAATCTGCTGGAGGACAGTCAGGAAGGTGAAATTCTTTTCAAGGGCGAACCAGTGCGATGGAGCGGTAGCGGCAACAATCGTCGACCAGCAGACCCCAAACAAGTTCTGCGAATTCGCACAAATCTGTCGATGGTGTTCCAACAGTTCAACCTTTGGGCTCACATGACCATCCTTCAAAACGTTATGGAAGCACCAGTTACCGTTCTGGGTCGCGACAAGTCGGAAGTTGAAACCAGCGCGCGAAAGTACTTGGAGAAAGTGGGCATCGGTGACAAATGCGACGTATATCCAGCGCAATTGTCCGGCGGACAACAGCAGCGCGCGGCAATTGCAAGGGGGCTTTGCATGGAGCCCGAAGCATTGTTGTTTGACGAACCGACTTCTGCTTTGGACCCAGAACTTGAACAGGAAGTCATCAAAGTAATCAAGGATCTGGCTGCTGAAGGGCGCACGATGCTGATTGTGACCCATGATATGCAGATGGCTGCTGACATTTCTAGCCATGTGGTGTTCCTCCACCAAGGCAAAATCGAAGAGGAAGGACCTCCCAAAAACATCTTTACGAACCCCGAATCCGAACGGCTTCAGGGTTTTCTCTCCGCCACCAAGGCGGCATAACTTCAGGACAGAACCAAATAGGGGAGTAACAAATGAAAAACCTGATTCTGACCACTGCGGCGCTTGCGCTGACTGCCGGTATGTCCATGGCCGATACTGTGCGCATGGGTACCGAAGGCGCGTATCCTCCGTACAACTTCATCAATGACGCGGGCGAAATCGACGGTTTCGAACGTGAGTTGGGCGACGAGTTGTGCAAACGTGCCGAGCTGGAATGCGAGTGGGTAAAGAATGATTGGGACTCGATTATTCCAAACCTGGTTTCGGGAAACTACGACACGATCATCGCTGGCATGTCCATCACTGATGAGCGCGATGAAGTCATCGACTTCACCCAGAACTATATCCCACCAGCTGCTTCCGCTTACGTAGCTGCATCCGACGCGGCCGATCTGGAGGGCGGCGTGATTGCAGCCCAGACTGCAACGATTCAGGCAGGCCATGTCGCAGAGGGTGGCGCAACTCTTGTTGAGTTCGCAACGCCTGAAGAAACAATTGCCGCAGTTCGCAACGGCGAAGCTGACGCCGTGTTCGCCGATAAAGACTACCTGGTTCCGATCGTCGAAGAATCCGGTGGAGACCTGATTTTTGTTGGGGATGACGTTCCATTGGGTGGTGGCGTCGGAATGGGGCTTCGCGAATCCGACGGAGAATTGCGTGGCAAGTTTGACACCGCGATCGACTCGATGAAAGCTGATGGCACGCTAAACACCATGATCAAAAAATGGTTCGGCGAAAACGCTGTCGTTTATGACTGATACTTAACAACAGGCCTGTGCCCGGTTCGGGCACAGGCCATTGTACAATTCGAAGTGCCCAGTTTTTATACCCGCCTGCAGAGGCTTGTGAATGTTTTCCTATTGCACTGATCCCGATACGCTCGGCACACTCCGCTGGTTTTCGTGTTACCTGACAACAGGCGTTCATTGGTCGTTTTATGTATCCTTTTTAAAGGTACTGCTATTGCTCGCGGTGACTGCACCGGTGGCGCTTAGCTTTGGTTTCGTCGGCGCAATGGCTGCCCGCTCACATTTTCCACCGCTCAGTTGGCTTGGAAAAGGCTACATCGCGATTGTACGTGGTGTCCCGGACATCGCTTTTTTCCTCTTTTTTGTTATTGCCTTGGATCAGGGTTTTGAATGGATACGCCACAAGGTTCTTTGCCCTGATTGGACCGATCCGGTTCGGCAGGGAAACGATTTCCTTGTATGTCAGGCCGCGAAATTGCCCTTGGGCACAGCTCCAGAATGGGTTCACGAAACTTATGGCTTCTTCCTGGCTGTCATCACGTTTTCCATTGTTTTCGGCGCTTTTGCCGCCAACGTCTTGTTCGGCGGTATGCGTGCCGTGCCGCACGCCCAATTGGAAACAGCTGAAGCGTATGGGATGACGCGACGCCAAACCTTTTGGCGTATTCTCGTGCCACAGATGTGGGTTTATGCCCTGCCCGGCCTGTCAAACCTATGGATGGTTTTGATTAAGGCTACGCCCTTGCTGTTCCTTCTGGGCATCGAGGACATCGTCTATTGGGCGAGGGAGCTGGGAGGAACGAAAACGTCGAAATTTACGCAATACCCCCACGGCGACTGGCGCATGTGGTACTTTTTGTTTCTCCTGATTTTTTACCTTGGGATGACCCGTGTATCAGAACTCGGCCTGGAAAAGCTTATGCGTCGTCTGTCGCACGGTCAGGCCACATCTGGCGGTGAGCTTTTGCGCAAGGAGACCACCGCATGAGCTGTTTGCAAACCATTCAGGATTACGGCCTCCGTTCGATCGGTATCGGAGAACGCCTGCTGCCAAAAACCGATTTCACACTGTGTGAACAATTTACGCTGATCGGTTCCGGGATGATCTGGAATGTGTACTTCGGGCTCATGGCACTTGCGACAGGATTTTTTTTGGCGACGGCACTGGCCGTGGGCAAGGCTTCGCAAAACAAGTGGCTGCGCAAGCCGTCTGAGTGGTTCATATTCCTGTTCAGGGGTTCGCCACTGTTTATCCAGTTCTTTTTTGCATATTTCTTTTTTCTGTCTTTGAAGAAAACATATCCTCTTTTCGATGCGTTTACTTCAGCTTGGCTGGGCGCACTGATCGTGTTGTTTCTGAACACAGCGGCCTATTCAGGTGAAATTTTTTACGGCGCGCTGCGCTCAATCCCCAAAGGTGATATCGAGGCGGCGGACGCATATGGAATGTCCGGATGGTCACGGTTTCGAAGGGTCGTCTGGCCAACCATGCTGCGACTTGCCTGGCCCGCATATACAAATGAAGCGATTTTTCTGTTTCACGCGACGACTTTGGTGTTTTTCTCGGCATTCCCAGCGTGGCAACAGCGCGGAGACGCGTTGTATTACGCCAGCTATTTTGCGGATAAGACATTCAATCCTTTCATCCCTTACCCAATCCTGGCGTTTTACTTTATCTTGATGACGTTAGTCGTCATCTGGTGCTTTGGATTAGTGAACAAACGCCTGAACCGGCATCTGCCAGCTGCCAAAAAAGCAAAGATGCGCCTTCGGCTAAATCTTGCGCGCTGAACATACTTTGCAAGCGACCTTTATTGCCAGGTGGCCGGATCAAGGTGAAACAATTGCGACAGCTGAGCATACACCTCGGGCACGGATTTCTTTAGGGCCAATGGTCGCTCAAAGAAAACCTCTACCGAAACCGCAAAGAACTCCTCGTGGCCTTCGGCACCATAAGCGTCGATAACAGTGGATGAACCTTTCTCAACTGCTTCGACATGCGCTTTGTACGCGGTCAAAAATACCCGCTCCCACTCGGCAAAACTTTGTCCTTTGGCGAGCACCGGAACTCCATTAGTGCCACCGGAAAGATCATCGATTTGGTGGGCGAATTCGTGAAATACGACGTTGTGCCCATCGTGTTCGTTCAGCGCACCCTGCTCGCTGTGAGCCCATGACAGGATCACTGGTCCGCGATCCCAACTTTCTCCGGTTCTGACGATCTCCTTTTCTGTTACGACATATCCTGAATGTCTTCGTTGGCGCGATTTAAAGGCATTTGGATAAATAAGAACCGTCGTTAGATTGTCGTACCATAGGTCACTGTTAACAATTAGCAGGCAGGCTTGCGCTGCGATCGAAAGCTGCATGTCTTCGGTAACTTCCAGCCCATCGCAGCCGTAAAAATCGACTTGTTCCAGAAACAGGTTCACTTTGCCGTCCAATTTGGCGCGTAGATCTGATGGTAGCTTTCGGACTATAGGCACATGAGCTTGGATAATCGCTTGATCGCGATCAGAAAGCGGTGTCGACAGCAGCCGCGACCTGATTTGCGATCTGGACCAATACCGATAGCCCACGAATGCCCCGATAAGCATTAATATGACAAGAACAACGTACATGCACAAACCATAGACCGAGCTAGACTGAGAGGAAATTCATTTAGCAGGTCCATTCAGTTACCGTATCCAAAATTTGATCAAATTCCGTGACATCCCTCGTCGGCTCCTTTAAACCAGTCAAAAGAAGTCCGACGGAGGTTTCTATGGACCTGAGCAGCCTGCACACTTTCCGCGTGGCGGCTTGTGACCTGAACGGTCAGATGCGCGGTAAGCGTGTTCCCCCATCTTATGCGCCCAAATTGGAAAAGGGCGTGGTGCGTATGCCGTTTTCAGCCCTTAATGTCGACCTTTGGGGAGCCGACATAGATGGAAGCCCGCTGGTATTCGAAAGCGGGGATGCCGATGGTGTATTGCTGCCCACGGACCGTGGGCCGGTGCCAATGCCCTGGCTCGATACGCCGACAGCGCTTATCCCGATGGGATTGTATGACGACAATGGAACTCCATTTTCCGGCGACCCGCGACACGCCCTGGCGAGTATCCTGTCTCGTTATGCAAAGCGAGGTTGGTCGGTTATCGCTGCGACGGAATTAGAGTTTACCCTACTTGACGCTTCGGGCTCTCAACCAAAGCCTCCACTGAACCCGGTGACAGGACGCCGCCTCAGTGACGAAGCCGTTCTATCCATAGCGCAGATGGATGCCTTCGACTCCTTTTTCACAGATCTATACGATGGATGTGCGGCGATGGGCATCCCGGCGCAAACCGCTATCTCAGAGAGTGGAATTGGCCAATTCGAGATCAACCTGAGCCATCAGGATGCATTGCGTTGTGCAGATGATACGTGGCTTTTCAAAGCCTTGACACGTGGTCTTGCGCGGAAACACGGGTTTACCGCTACGTTCATGGCGAAACCGTACGCTGACGACGCAGGCAATGGTATGCATGTCCATTTCTCGGTCACCGACGGGAGCGGGCGCAATGTTTTCGATAATGGAGGACCTGACGGTACTGAAATCCTACGGGCGGCTGTGGCGGGGTGTCTCTCGGCTATGCCTGGAAGCACGCTGATTTTTGCACCTCACGGAAATTCTTATACTCGGCTTGTCCCAGGTGCACATGCACCGACCGGGGCCAGCTGGGCTTATGAAAACCGAACAGCGGCGATCCGCATACCGGGCGGAGCCCCTGCGGCGAGACGGATAGAACATCGTGTCGCGGGTGGCGATATAAACCCCTACCTGATGTTAACCGCCGTGCTTGGTGCAGCCTTTGTTGGTATCGAGGATGATCTTCGTCCCCCTCCCCCGATCAAAGGCAACGCCTATGAACTGGACGGCGTTCCACAATTGGCAGGTGATTGGAAATCCTCCATCGCCGCGTTCGAAACCGATCCGATCGTCACCCGTATCTTTTCCAAGGAACTGGTGCGCAATTTGGCAATGACCAAACGACAGGAAATAGCCCGCTTTTCGGACCGGCCTTCGGACGAGCACTGGCTCAGCTATCTTGAAGCCGTATGATCCCCTTGCCCGACCAATGGGAGTCGGTTAGAATAAATTTGATCAAATTTGGTGACCCATGAAAATTGGCATTCTGGTAACAGGCCACCCCCCGGACGAACTCTACGACCAATTCGGCGAATATGATGGAATGTTCCGCGCCTTGCTGGACGGCAATAACTTTGAGTTTGCAACCTACAACGTAGTCGACAACCAATTTCCAAAATCAGCAGAACAGGCAGATGGCTGGATCATCACTGGTTCGCGGCACGGTGCATACGAAGATCACCCTTGGATTCCGCCATTGGAGAATTTGATCCGTGAAATCCGCGACATGGGCACGCCTTTGATTGGCGTTTGTTTTGGTCATCAAATCATAGCTCAGGCTTTAGGTGGTAAAGTTGAAAAATTTAACGGAGGCTGGTCCGTTGGACGAACGGAATACGACCACGACGGACAAACCGTAACACTAAATGCGTGGCATCAGGATCAGGTCGTAGAACTTCCCAGCGGTGCGCGTGTGACCGGTGCCAATGAGTTCTGCAAATACGCGATGGTCGCTTACGGTGACACTATCTGGACGGTTCAAGCCCACCCGGAATATGGCGATGACTTTATCCAGGGTTTAATAGAAACCCGCGGCAAGGGCCTCGTCCCTGATGAATTGATGATAGCCGCTACAAATCGAGCAGGCGGGCCAGATGATAACGCGAAAATCGGACAACATATGGCCTCGTTCCTGAAGAAAGTGAGGGCCTGATGGCCGATTGGACAGACCAGCTGCCGCAGGCAGCCCGCAATTATCTGGATGGCAAACGTCTGGATGAAGTCGAATGCATCATTTCCGACCTTCCCGGCATCGCAAGAGGTAAAGCCGTTCCTGCGACAAAATTCGCGCGGCAATCCTATTTTTATCTGCCCGATAGCATTTTTTATCAGACTATAACCGGCGACTGGGGCGAAGCCGCAGGAGAAGATGGGTTCATCGAGCGGGACATGATCCTGAAACCTGATTTTTCCACCGCTTCTGCCGCTCCTTGGACGGGCGACTGGACATTGCAAGTTATCCATGACGCTTATGACCGCGAAGGAGAGGCAATCCCATACAGCCCCCGCAATGTCCTAAAGCGGGTCGTGCAACTGTATCGCGACAAGGGTTGGAACCCTATCGTAGCGCCCGAGATGGAGTTCTTTCTTGTGGCCCGAAATGTCGACCCTGCGCAGGGTATCGAACCAATGATGGGCCGTTCGGGGCGACCTGCTGCGGCACGTCAGGCGTATTCGATGACCGCCGTTGATGAATTTGGCCCCGTAATCGACGATATTTATGATTTTGCCGAACATCAGGGGTTCGAAATAGATGGCATCACACAAGAGGGCGGCGCTGGTCAGTTGGAAATCAACCTGCGCCACGGCGATCCGGTAAAGCTGGCAGACGAAGTTTTTTACTTCAAACGCCTGATCCGCGAAGCAGCACTGCGCCACAATTGTTTTGCCACCTTTATGGCCAAACCAATCGAAGATGAGCCGGGTTCGGCGATGCATATTCATCATTCGATTACAGACGTTGATACCGGCCAGAACATTTTCTCGGGACCACAGGGGGGCGAAACAGATGCCTTCTATAACTTTATCGCAGGCCTTCAAAACCACCTGCCCGCAGGTCTCGCAGTCATGGCACCTTATGTTAATTCATATCGCCGATACGTTAAGGATCACGCCGCGCCCATCAATCTGGAATGGGCTCGAGATAATCGTACTACAGGAATTCGTATCCCGCTTTCCGGCCCCGAAGCGCGACGGATTGAGAACCGCATCGCCGGAATGGACTGCAACCCATATCTGGGCATCGCCGTATCGCTGGCCTGCGGCTACTTAGGTCTGGTCAATCAGGAACGTCCGCGCAAGCAGTTCTATGGCGATGCTTACGAAGGTGAAGGTGACATCCCCCAAGTCATGGGTAATGCGCTGGACCTTTTTGACGGGGCCGAAGCGTTGCACGAGGTTTTAGGCCCTGAATTCGCGCGGGTTTATGGGATCGTCAAACGTTCGGAATACGAAGAGTTCCTGCAGGTTATCTCTCCTTGGGAACGAGAGCACCTGTTGTTGAATGTATAACCATGTCCGCCCTGAACCTTCTTTATTCGAACGATCGCAAGGCTGAGTTTCCGCCCAGTTGGTATTCGGCAACAGCCAACCAGATCCAACGTTTTCCTGCGCTAAAAGGCGACACCACCGCGGATGTCTGCGTCATTGGCGGCGGGTACACTGGACTGTCAGCCGCGCTTCACTTGGCCGAGGCCGGATATGACGTAGTTCTTCTGGAGGCTCATCGTGTTGGCTTTGGCGCATCTGGCCGCAACGGTGGTCAATTGGGAAGCGCTCAGCGGATGGATCAGGAAGACCTGGAAAATCTAGTCGGGGAATCGGACGCTGCAAAGCTCTGGCACCTGGCGGAAGACGCCAAAGAACTAGTCAAATCACTGATAAAAAAACACAAAATTGACTGTGATCTCAAACCTGGCATTGCGGCGCTGGGATTTAGCGATTCAGAACGTCGTGACCTGCACGACCATGCTGCGCACCTGTCCGGGAAATACGGTTACGACCAGATCGAGTTGCTGGATGCGGATGCCGGGCATGCACTGTGTCCCTCACCAACATACAAAGGCGGCTATTTGGATATGGGCGCCGCGCATCTTCATCCACTGAACTATGCCCTCGGACTCGCGCAAGCTGCTGCCAGAGCCGGTGCACGGATTCATGAAGAAACCGAGGTGCAGAATATCAGTGAAGGCAGTCGCGTAGTTGTCCAATCTGAAACTGGGCAGATTAAGGCGGATAACGTAATCCTCGCGTGCAATGGGTATCTCGGAAATCTGAACCATCGGGTCGCATCACGTGTAATGCCGATCAACAACTTCATCGCCGCCACAGAGCCTTTGGGTGCCGACACTCAAAAAGTTCTAATGCGTGATGTAGCAGTTGCGGACACAAAATTCGTGGTGAATTATTTCCGGCTTAGCGCTGACGGGCGTTTGCTGTTTGGCGGCGGCGAAAGCTATGGTTATCGGTTTCCAAACGACATCGCAGGCAAGGTTCGCAAACCAATGACTGAGATATTCCCCCATCTTCATGACGTTCGTATCGAATATGCCTGGGGCGGGACATTGGCTATTACGATGCGACGCATGCCTTATTTGACGCGGCTGGCCGACAATATCTTGTCCGCGTCCGGATATTCCGGTCACGGCGTCGGCACAGCGACCCATGCTGGGCAATTGATGGCATTGGCAATCCAGGGTCAGGCTGAAGGTTTCGACACAATGGCCCGTGTGCCAACGCTCCCTTTTCCTGGCGGTCCCGCGCTACGCAGCCCTTTGCTGGTACTTGCCATGACTTGGTACGCGATGCGCGACCGGTTGGGGGTTTGAGCCAGTCAAATGCTACATTTAGGTGAAATTTCGCCGAGTGGGTGAATGAGGTCTTGGCTTGAGACCCGTCTGGCTTTATCTTTTCCAAAGGTAGAATTTGGGAATTCCTAATATGACGCTTCCTCCAAACGTCCATGACGCCGAACCCATCCCAGCCACAGCCCGAGACGCAATCGACGCATTGATGCAGTCTGGTGACCTTTTCCGTTACACAGCGCCACAAGATGCTCCGGTGGCGCTGTTGGAGGCAGAGTTTGCTGAACTGTTGGGTACAAAGTACGCGCTGGCAGTATCTTCTTGCTCGGCTGCTTTGTTTCTTTCCCTAAAGGCGCTGAACCTGCCGCGCGATGCGCGGGTTTTGATCCCTGGCTTTACATTTGCCGCCGTGCCCTCATCAGTCGTCCACGCCGACTGCATTCCTGTTTTGTGCGAAGTTGGCGCAAACTACCGTGTAGATATGGCGGATTTCGCCGCCAAACTAGACGATGTTCAAGCTGTCATCATCAGCCATATGCGCGGCCATACCTCGGATATGGATGCCATTATGGAATTGTGCGACGAACGCAATATTCCAGTAATCGAAGACGCCGCGCATTCGCTGGGGACTACATGGCACGGTCGAAACATCGGGACAATCGGTAGAATCGGCTGTTTTTCGTTTCAGTCCTACAAGATGATAAATGCCGGTGAAGGCGGCATCATGATCACCGATGACCCAGAACTGATAGCGCGTGCAGTCATAATGTCCGGCGCCTACGAGCATAATTGGAAAAAGCACAAAGGACCGCACGGCGAAAACTCTCATGAGCTTGAGCATGCCTTTGCAAACTGGCAGAATCATTTACCGCTGTACAACTTGCGAATGAGCAACCTGAGCGCGGCTGTGATCCGGCCACAGATGCCCGAACTTGCCCGTCGGGTACGGGATGGTTTGGCCAATCACGACTATGTCGCTCACCGCCTGAATGGTTCGCCTTACATTGATGTGCCGGCTCCGCTCGCGCCAGAACAACGTGCGCCGGATTCCATCCAATTCAATCTGGTCGGTATGGAAGAGGCCGACATTCGTGCCTTTGCTGCTGCGGCGGAAGGTCGAGGCGTCAAGGTTCAGGTTTTCGGCCTGAGCGAAGACAATGCCCGCGCGTTTTGGAATTGGAAATTCCTGCCGGAACAGGTGGACTTGCCTCAAACACGGGAAATGCTGATGAAAGCCTGTGACGTTCGTCTTCCTGTGCGCCTAACTCGTAACGAGTTGGATTTAATAGCCGATATTTTGTTGGCATCAGTGGCCGAGGTGACTGGTCCAGTGCCAGTTTATGGTACCTGAGCCTTATTGCGCGGTCACAGCAAACAAATCGACAGACAAGAACATAGCGTCGATCCCTTGAGGGGTTGGCGCTATGCGCGAAAGGATGCCTGCTACGGCCAATCCAGTTTCTGTTTGCACCAATAGGGGCGCGCCTGAATCACCCATCATCACAGGACAAATGGCTCTTAGCACGTCTTTGGTCAGCGGACGATGAACACATTCAGGAGTTCGACTTAGAACATGAGGGCGAAGCCCGGGATAGCCTGCGACGAAAGTCGGCTGTGCTTCCGGCTTTACCAACGGCAGGTATCCCACCTTCTGCCCGATTGGATCTTGTAGCGTCAACACGGCCCAATCCCGGTTGGCGCGATTATCAAAAGCTCCGTCCTGACCTTGATCTGGAGCCAGCCGATAATCTTCAACAAATGAAAATTCCGAATACTCCCCGCGCTGATAGCCAGCGGCGAAGCGCATACTGGCCGGAGGAATCCATCGCTTACGCGCGCCGTTGTACAGGCAATGTGCTGCAGTTAGGACGTGGCGTTCCGATACAAGAACACCCGTACAATGGGATCGTTGGCTCTGGCTGGCGAAATTTACCCGTCCAATGGCACGCCATGGCGCTGTCGAAGCATCCAATATCTCACGGGCGCGTATATCTTCGCACCCGGCTTGCGCGTTAGCGCCAAGTGTACACACAGGTTCCCAAACCGTGGAGTATGTACCCTGAGCTAACGCTGACCCTGAAAAAAGCGACACCGCAATTAGGGCAAGCAGACGCACTTCGTGAACTCAGCTAAGCTTGGACAGTTTTTGCTGCAATTCGGCCAGTTGCTTTTTAATGTCATCCAGGTCTTCCTTCGGTTGAACCTCTGAAGAGTCTTCGTCACCCGGACCTGACCAACCTCCCGACAAGCCTCCTGTCATCGCTTTCAAAAAGGCCTGCTGCTGCGCTTGCATTGCCTCGAAACCCGGCATTTGGGACATTGGATTCATTGCGTTCATATTTTCCATCATCTTGGCCTGACTTTCACGCAACATTTCAAACGAGCTCTGTAAAAACTGCGGCATCATACCCCCACCTGGCAGCATGTAGCTGCGCACCAAGTCGTTTAGTACGTTAACCGGCAGAACATTTTCGCCGCGGCTTTCATGTTCCGCAATGATTTGTAGAAGGTACTGCCGCGTCAGGTCGTCACCAGTTTTCAGATCGATGATCTGAACCTCGCGTCCGTCGCGGATAAAGCCAGCAATGTCTTCGAGTGTGACATAATCGCTGGTCTCGGTGTTATACAGCCGCCGACTGGCATACCGTTTGATCAACAGCGGATTTTCTTGTTCTGACACCGTTTACCCTCCCCAAGGATGATGCATTGCAGCACAGATTATGCGAGTGCAGAACAAAAAGAAAGGGCAGGTCAAAGGACCTGCCCAGCACGATTGCACCGAATGGGAGGGATGGGTGCGGATCGCGTACTTACCTTACTTGGCAGCAGTTGCTTTTTTGGCAGCAGCTGTGACCTCGTTGGTTGCTTTCTTGACAGCAGCGGTTGCGTCTTCTGCTGCGTTCTTGCCAGCGGCCATCAGCAGCTCGACGGTTTCGGTCTGCACTTTTTTCGCGATTTCGGCGAAGGCAGCCATGTTCTCAGCCGCTACTTCGGCCGATGCGCTGGCAAAATCTGTTGCAGCTTTTGCGTAGTCAGCAGGCTCGGCCTTTGCTTTGGATACTTCGGTCAGCTTGGCCAGCGTTTCCTTGGTCCACTTGTTCGAAATCTCTGCCGACTTTTCAGCCGCGTCCAGAGCAACACCCGACAGCTTTTCGTTCAACGAAGCGGTCGATTTGAATGCGTCTTCCAGAGCGCCGGTGTCCACCGGAAATGCGCCCATCATGTCTTTCATGACTGCGGTAAAGTCTTGGGTCTTTGCCATTGTCTCAATCCTCTTAGCCGGTCCGGGCCCACCCCGGTTTTCATCAGCTTGAGGACAATATGTATGCCGCATCGCAGCATTTCAAGTATTTTTTGCTGCGCTGCAGAAAATATTAAAATATTGAAATAAATTCAGCGGCTTGCCTTGACCAAAACATAAGTTCCAGGCGCGGGTCCTAAAGAAGGATGTTCCGAATCACCTGCTTCACGGGCTGGCACTTGTTTTCCGGATCGCTTTTTTAACCAGGCTTCCCACAACGGCCACCAGGATCCTTCATGAAAGTCGGCTTCTTTCAACCAGGTTTCGGCGTCGGCCTTCATATCCGGATTGGTATAGTGACCATATTTCTTCTTACTGGGTGGGTTCACGATCCCTGCGATATGACCGGATTCTGAGACGACAAAGGTCTTGGACCGGGACCCCATTTGTTGAACTCCGCGATAGCAATCTTTCCATGCGGCGATGTGATCGGTTTCGCATGTAATCGCCATTAACGGCACATCTACATCCTTGATGTGCAGTTTATGACCCAGCATCTTGAATCCATCGCTGACGAAATCATTGCTTTGGCACAAGCCCCGCAGATATTGCATCGCCATGCGCCCGGGAAGGTTAGCGCCGTCACCATTCCAAAATAGCAGATCGAAGGCAGGTGGCGTCTCGCCCATCATGTAGCTGCGGATCGCGGGGGTATAGATTAGATCCGTGGAACGCAAAAAAGACATGGTGCGCCCGATGATCCAAGCCTTTAAGATGCCGTCCCGATTAACCTGTTCTTCAATGCCATTCACAAAATCGTTTTGCAGAAACGGGGTGAATTCCCCCTGCTCGCCAAAATCTGTCAATGTAGTGAAGAAAGTGGCGGACTTAATCGATTTGTCACCACGCTTTTTCATAAGAGAAAGGGTCAGGCTGAGCGTCGTTCCGGCAATGCAGTACCCAACGGCATTGATCTGTTTCACGTTGCAGATCTTCTTGACCTCGGAAATCGCGGTTAGATAGCCCTCTTCAATATAGTCTTCCAACCCAATGTCAGCGTGTGAGCTGTCTGCATTTACCCAGCTGACAACAAATATTGTATAGCCCTGTTCAGTCACCCATTTGATCAGGCTGTTTTGCGCCTTTAAATCCAGAATGTAGAACTTGTTGATCCAAGGTGGGAACAAAACAATCGGCGTCTCGTGTACCATTTCGGTTGCCGGTTTGTACTGAATCAATTCCATCATTTGATTGCGGAAAACCACGTCACCCGGTGTCGTAGCTATGTTTCCACCAACCTGAAAGGCGGTTTCATCCGCGAGTTTAACCACCAGTTCTCCATCATTCGCTTCTAAGTCCGAGACCAAGTTTTCCAGACCTTTGATCAAGGATTGCCCTTCTGTTTCGACCGCCCTTTCCAGCGCGTCAGGGTTGGTCGCCAGAAAATTCGTGGGCGCCATCATGTCGATTATCTGTTGGGAAAAGTACCTCAAGCGCTGAAGATCCTTTTGATCAAGGTCATCCACCGAAGCGACTGCTTGCTCAATCGCTTGGGCATTGGTTTGGTACTGCTGACGAATAAAGCGAAAATAGGGGTTGGTTTCCCACATTGGATTGGAAAACCGCCGATCTTTTGGGGCATTGTCGTCGTCTTCAACTTCACCAGTTGTCAAAGCTTGCTGCGCCTCAGCAAAATTCAATACTGATTTTCCCCAAAACTCTATCTGTTGTTCCAACAACTTGGCGGGGTTCTGCCATGCATCTGCCCAATATGCAGTTGCTGCCTTTGCAAAAAGCTCTTGATTCGGGCCGTCCAAAGCAGGGGTGTGACCTTTTTTTCCAGCCATCACTTCGACCAGCCGCTTAGACAAAGCCTCGACCTTTTCCAAATTTTCTTTAAGTCGATCAATATGTTCTTCGGTCATTTCAGGCGTTTGGCCATCGCTAGTTGTCATTTTAACAATTCCCCCCTAACTTTGCTGCCATGCAGAATAACGTCGTCCTCGTTGTAGGGCAAAGCGACGAATGGCCCGAATTTTCAGGCTGACACCCAGGAGGCCCGTCTTATGCGCTACATGATGACATATGACATGATGGAAACCATTCGTAACACCAATCAATGGCTTGGTGCTACGGCCAGCGCGATTGCCTCGTACCCTCAGTTTTCGATGGTTCCAAATCCGGCTTTCAACTGGATGGCGGCGTGGGGTGAGGTTACTGAAAGAACATTTCAGCGCATGGTCGCAAAACCGGACTGGGGGATCCGTACCTTTACATGCGAGGACGGCAAAGACCATTTGGTAGAAGCGACCACAGTACTTGAACGTCCTTTTGGAGATCTCGTCCATTTTCGAGTCAATGGCCGAGAGGAACAACCACGCAAGGTTTTGCTGGTTGCCCCAATGTCCGGTCACTACGCCACCCTTTTGCGCTCGACGGTCAAAAGTTTGCTGGTCGATTGCGAGGTCTACATCACAGACTGGCATAATGCGCGGGACATTCCTGTGTCCGAAGGCAAGTTCGATGTAGAAGACTACACCCTCTATCTTGTCGATTTTATGAAAGAGCTCGGGCCGGAAACACACGTTGTTGCGGTCTGTCAGCCTGCCCCCCTAGCACTCGCGGCCACAGCCTATCTGGCGGAATTGGATCCACAGGCTCAACCCAGCACACTGACCCTGATCGGTGGGCCGGTCGATCCTGACGCGACCCCAACAGAAGTAACCGATTTCGGACGGCGCGTAACCATGGGGCAACTTGAAGAGACAATGATCCAGAGGGTCGGCTTCAAGTACAAGGGTGTTGGACGGATGGTCTATCCAGGCCTGTTGCAGCTTGCTTCATTCATGTCAATGAATGCCGAACGTCATAGCAAGGCGTTTTCCAATCAAATTCATAGGGTTATTCGAGGTGAGGCTTCGGATCAGGACGCGCATAACCGGTTCTACGACGAATACCTAGCCGTAATGGATATGACCGCCGAATTTTACCTGTCCACTGTCGAGCGTATCTTTAAAGAACGTGAAATTGCCCAAAACGAATTTGTCGTTAACGGTCACAAGGTCGACATTGGCAAAATTACTGATGTTGCAGTCAAAACCGTCGAAGGCGCGAATGACGACATCTCGGCCCCAGGACAATGTATCGCAGCATTAGAATTGTGTTCTGGCCTGCCCCAAAACAAAAAAGCCAGCCACGTCGAGCCGGGCGCAGGACATTACGGTATATTCGCGGGTCGCAGCTGGCGTGACAACATCCGCCCACTGGTCATCGAATTCATGAATGAAAACAGCCGCAAACCTAAGCGTCGCGCCGCAAACAAGAACAAGGTTGCATAATAGTCATGAGCCGGTCTTCGGCTTGTGATGTCGCTTTTTCTTGCTCGTGTGGCACAATGCGCGGTCACATAACCGCCCAAGGTGTCGCATCAGGAACCCACGCAGAGTGCTTCTGTCATGATTGCCGGGCCGCGCAACTGTATTTTGGGCAACCCGACCCGGCGCCGGGGCCTGTCGAAGTTTTGCAAACGACACCCGAAGACGTGATCTTTGACACAGGGTCGGAACAGTTGGCCTTAATGAAGCTCAGCCACAATGGTATGCTCCGTTGGTACGCAAAATGCTGCAACGCACCCCTCGCCACAACAGCACGAACGCCAAAATTTCCGTTTGTGGGTTTCATCGTAAAGCGAATTGCAAACTCTGATGCATTAGGGCCAGTATTGACAAGGGGATTTGTCCCCGGCCCCGAAGGAAAGCAATCGCACAAAGGTCTGCATCATGCGGTTTTGCGCTTGGTAACCCGCGTCGTTAGGTCCCGATTGACCGGCCGTTGGAAGAAAACCCCGTTCTTCGATGTTGAATCCAATATTCCGGTTGTTATGCCGATCGTTCTTAGCCAAGAGCAACGTGTTGGCCTCTACGATTAGTTTACTTAGATGGCCGCTACAGGCGGAACCAAAAATAGTGCTAAACCACAGCATTCAAATGGCCCGAAGCCTAGCGGCATCGGTTTAACAACGACTTTACGTTTTGGTTTTCAATATTGGGTGTTTGTCCTTGGTTCGATCGGCATGCGAAACTTTAAGGTAATGGCAATCCGCGAAATGCAGGGAAATCTGAGTATCTGGCCTGCCGTTGTTCAATACTTTCATCAGGCAAAGCACCGGGACGGAGCAGACAACCGCGCGGCGCAATATAGCTGTCGATACGACCCAGCGGATTAGGTCGCCATACAAGGTTAAAGGCGCAGAGTTTTGGGAAAAACCAGATTTCAGAATATGTCAAATGGTCGTGCATCCACCACGCCAGATCACGCCAATCGCGCCCCTGCTGAAAGCGGTCCGCGAACCACGGCACAACAATTGAAGCGCCAGCAATCCGCGCGTCCCCCTCGCCGCGATCCCATATATGACATTCCAGCGGATTGTCATTTCGGGCACAATTCAGGCGGTTTTCATTTCCGAACTGATTGAGTGAGGGCGACCGATACCCTGATCGAACAGCGATACGTCCGAACGTTTCCTCAAGCGGATCCAGAAGGGTTTCACACAGAGCTTTGCCCGTTTCGATGGCGAGGTCTGGATTTTCGGGAATGTTCTGCAATTCGTGAAAGTTACCGATCTCGGAATACAGAAAATCACGCATGTAAAAATGGCGAGACAATCGGACACGACCAAGCGTCTCTAAACTCCACATGCTGCCGGGTTTTCTCATGAATACGCCTTTAGTTAATTCCTAATCCGTCAAGCCAATCCAAAATACCTGCGACAGCCGCGCCTGTCTGGCCGGGAGACATCGAATTGCCTGCAACCACGTGAGATAAAGGATCGTCCTCAGGCCCCATTTTTACCAGATTGATTGTTGCAGGTGATCCCCATACTGTGGCAACTTTTTGCGTCAGGTCGGGACGAACGACCTGATCGTCGGTAGAAAACCAGAATAATGCCGGGACCTGCGCTTTGGCGAAGTCCAGATCATACACGGCATCCACCAAGACGGACATCGGCACTACGGCTTCCCAAGGATAGGTAAGAGTCCAATACTTCTCTTGTTCAGGGATTGTCGATTCCACACTCCGTTCTTGACCCATCAATATCGGCAACCAATTTCTGGCCCAAGGCAATGTGGGAATCCAAGCTCCGGCTGTGTTCACGCCATAATTGGGTGAAACCATTACCATCGCAGCCACATCCACACTTAGTTCCGGGTTCACCGAAACAGCGGACGCAAGCGTCCCACCGGTCGAGGTCGAAATCAAAATAACCTTTTCTCCAACGGCCCGGGCCGCGGCTAGACTCTCAGCCATATCTTGCATCCAGCCTGAAGCCGTAGCTTCACCCATCGCACGACCGCTACGACCGTGGCCGCGCAAACGCGTGTACACCAGATTTGCGCCAAGGGCGTCTGCAACCATATCCGGTACCGGGCGAATTTCTTCAGAAGTAGCCGAGAAACCGTGAACGTAAAGAACAGAAAACGGAGTTCGTTGTTCTTTGAAACCAGGCTGCCAGATCACCCGCTTTTCGACACCCGGCACTATGTCGTCGAAAGCTGATTCAATGCTCTCAAAGTAAACTTGAACGCCTTCGCCAAATTTACGTGGATCGAAGCTGGGGTTCAGGTCTACTTGTTCGCGCGGTCCAAAAAAGTAGATTACCGCACTCAAGCAAAATAGGGCCAGCAAAGACCGTCCTATAACCCTCACGCATCAATCCTCATCACGTCTTCCACGGCCTGTTCTATCAAGGCAAGACAGCGCATGTCCGAAAACCGATGATCTGCGTCCTTGATTAAGAGCAGCCGCATATCAGGTCCGGTTGCATGCTCCAACAGTCGGACTGCGGTCTCAATTGACACTGCTGTATCTTCGGTGCCTTGCAAAAATCGAACTGGGTATGGCAGATCAAGTGGTCCGCGCAGGACCAGATGCTGGCGGCCGTCTTCGATCATCCGCTTTGTAATAATGTAAGGCTCCATGTAATCCGACGGAAGTTCAACATGACCAACGGTTTCCAACGCGGCTTTTTGCTCATCTGAGAAACTCGCCCAATAACCATCCTCGGTAAAATCCGGTGCGGCTGCAATTGTCACCATTCCAGAAATTCGATCAGGTAACACGCGCGCCAAAAGCAGGGCCTGCCATCCGCCCATCGAGGATCCCACTACTATAAGCGGGCCATCCGTCAGAGACCTCATGGCCGCGATTGTATCCTCGTGCCAGTCCCCGATACATCCGTCCGTAAATGCCCCGGAACTCTCTCCGTGACCTGAATAGTCGAAACGCAAAAACGGATACCCCCGCGATTTGGCCCAAGCCTCAAGATGCACCGCTTTGGTGCCTTCCATGTCCGATTTGAGGCCCCCAAGGAAAACAATGGTTGGCCCTGTCCCTTCACTTTTGTGATAAGCCAATCGCCTTCCTTGCGCCGTCTGCAGAAATTCCGTAGCTGCCATAAAATCCTCTTTGTGTTTTCCGCATCATGCACGCCCTACCCCTAAGTGCAATTGCCGGGATCCGCGACCTGTACCCAAATACATCCCGAGGAGTGATTGGTGTATTGGTCCGATTGCGATAGCGGGTCGGGGTACTATCGGCATCTTCCCTTGACATGCGCTTGTGCGCCTGCCAAATCAGCCGAACATTCATAACCCGCAACCGGGCGTTCAGTGGGCGCCAAACCGACGAGGAGAGCCAGCCATGGCCTTGGACTCACAGTCAGTCTCCCTAACTTTTCCTGATGGCAACTCACGATCCTATGAAGCTGGGGTTACCCCTGCGCAAGTCGCTGCCGATATCTCCACCTCTCTTGCAAAGAAAGCCATTTCGGCAACGGTGAACGGAAAGCACTGGGATTTGCAATGGCCTATTAATTCAGATGCTCAGATCGCCATCCACACCATGAAGGATGAGGAGCAGGCCAATGAGCTGGTTCGTCACGACTTGGCTCACATTATGGCCCGTGCCGTTCAGGAAATTTGGCCCGACACCAAAGTAACCATCGGTCCGGTCATCGAGAACGGCTGGTACTATGACTTTGACCGCGCGGATCCGTTTACACCAGAAGATCTGGGTCTGATCGAGAAAAAGATGAAGGAAATCATCAACAAACGCGACCCCGTGACAACAGAAGTCTGGGATCGTCAGCGTGCGGTGGATTTCTACACTCAGAATAACGAGCCTTATAAGGTCGAACTGATCGAGGCCATTCCCGGGGATGAACCGCTGCGCATGTACTGGCATGGCGACTGGCAAGACCTGTGTCGCGGCCCTCACCTTCAGCACACAGGTCAAGTTCCGGGCGACGCGTTCAAGCTGATGTCTATTGCCGGCGCCTACTGGCGCGGTGACAGTGACCGCGCGATGCTACAGCGTATCTACGGCGTAGCCTTTACCGGTAAGGAAAAGCTCAGGGCCCATCTGCACATGTTGGAAGAGGCCGCCAAACGCGATCACCGCAAGCTAGGTCGCGAGATGGACCTTTATCACATGCAGGAAGAAGCGCCGGGTCAGGTGTTTTGGCACCCTAACGGTTGGAAAATCTATACCACTCTGCAGGACTATATGCGCCGGATGCAGGAACGTGATGGCTATGTCGAGGTGAACACCCCGCAGGTTGTCGACCGCAAACTTTGGGAAGCTTCGGGCCATTGGGATAAGTACCAAGAGCATATGTTCATTGTTGAGGTCGACGAAGAACATGCGCGCGAAAAGGCTATTAACGCGCTCAAGCCCATGAATTGCCCCTGCCATGTTCAGGTATTCAATCAAGGTTTAAAATCATATCGCGACCTGCCGCTCAGAATGGCGGAATTTGGGTCGTGCGCGCGGTACGAACCGTCGGGCGCGTTACACGGGATTATGCGTGTGCGTGGGTTCACGCAGGATGATGGTCATATCTTCTGCGCAGAAGATCAGATTGAACCCGAAACCGCGAAATTCATCTCGTTCCTATCAAAGGTCTACGCCGATCTCGGGTTCCACGATTGGAACATCAAACTTTCAACGCGGCCTGAAAAGCGCATTGGCAGCGATGAAAGTTGGGACTTTCTTGAAAAAGCCCTTGGAGATGCCTGCAGGGCTGCCGGGTACGATTTTGAAATACTCGAAGGTGAAGGAGCATTCTATGGACCAAAGCTTGAGTTCACCTTGACCGATGCAATCGGGAGAACCTGGCAATGCGGCACCCTACAGGTCGACTCGAACCTGCCAGAACGCCTCGATGCGACTTTCATTGGCGCGGATGGATCCAAGCACCGTCCGTACATGCTGCATCGTGCGTGTCTGGGATCGTTCGAGCGTTTCATCGGTATTTTGATCGAAGAGCATGCTGGCAAGCTTCCGTTTTGGTTGGCTCCTCGACAAGTTGTCGTTGCCTCAATCACATCCGAAGCGGATGACTACGTGTTAGAGGTGGTCAACACTCTCAAAGTCGCAGGCGTCCGCGCCGAGGCCGATATCCGCAACGAAAAGATCAACTACAAAGTTCGCGAACATTCGGTCGGCAAAGTTCCTGTCATTCTGGCGGTCGGTCATCGCGAGGTGGATGATCGCACCGTAAGCGTCCGGCGGTTGGGCGAAAAACAAACGCATGTGCAACCGCTTGGCACTGTAACAAATGAGTTGTCGCAAGCCGCGACGCCGCCCGACCTGTTGTAACAATCGGCTGGAAATAGGCTAATATTCCGACCCCAATTTGGGGTCGGATTGAAACATTTTCTATTTTTAAATTAAAAAACAATGTGTTAACCTGCGATAATACATGACGATCTTTGACGGGGTTGTGAGACACGGGCTCGTGAATTCACCTGACACGCCTAAGCCACTACTTTTGTCATGTCACAAGCAGACATACGCAGTCATCAAAAGGATTACACGAGATGTCGAACACCGCAAAAACCCTGGTTATCGCAAGTGCCGTAGCAGCAGCCGTTTCAGGCGCTGCAACAACCGCATCCGCTCAAGCCAAAGAAAAGTGCTATGGCGTTTCGCTGGCCGGACAAAACGATTGCGCCGCAGGCCCCGGTACGACTTGTGCGGGCACATCGACCGTTGATTATCAAGGTAACGCCTGGACTCTGGTCGATGCAGGAACCTGTGCAGATATCGAACTGCCGGACAACCGTAAGGGTTCTCTTGAGCCGCTGGATCGCGACCTGCCGGCATAAAGTCGACTAAGCGAATTGTCGGGGGCGGGCAGCGTCGCCCGCCCCCTTCTTCGTGATCAAGGGAATTGCTTATGTTAGATGATGCGCTCAGGTCAAACCGTTTGCCCGCCGCGCCTGGTGTTGGCTACAAACCGCAACATTTCTCGCAAATCCTTGAAAACGCACAGCCCGTGGCTTGGCTGGAAATACACGCCGAAAACTATATGGGGGATGGTGGCAGGCCGTTGGCGCAGCTGCGGCATTTATCAAAGCAGTTTCCCATTTCCGTGCACGGTGTTGGCCTATCAATCGGTGGAGAAACCCCATTGGATTTGGACCACCTAGCCAGATTGAAGCATCTGGTGGGTTGGCTAAACCCAGCCAGCTTTTCCGAGCACCTAGCGTGGTCAACCCATGACAGTCATTTTCTAAACGACCTTCTGCCCCTGCCTTACACTGGCGCGACCCTTACAAGGGTCTGCGAACACATTGAGCAGGTTCAGGAAACGGTCGGACGCCAGATGTTGCTAGAGAACCCGTCCAGCTATCTGGCATTTGAAGAAAGCACTTGGTCCGAGCCTGACTTTTTAAGTGAAATCGTATCCCGGACCGGATGCGGGATGCTTTTAGACGTGAACAACGTTTTCGTATCGGCCACCAATCTGGATTTTTCACCACAAGAATATATCGACGCTTATCCATTGGATAAAGTTGGCGAAATCCACCTTGGCGGCCATGACGAAGACAAAGACGACCACGGTCATCCTCTTTTGATCGATAGCCATGGGCGAGAGGTTGCCAATCCTGTTTGGAAGTTGCTTGACTACGTTTTGGAAAAATCGGGTCCGAAACCGGTTTTGGTAGAGTGGGACACTGACATTCCAGACTGGCCTATCCTACAAGCGGAAGCGGACCGAGCGCTTGCGGCCCTAGAACGGGTTCCGGCATGAGTGTTTCGCAAACAGCATTCAGCGCGGCCATCTTGGATGCCACCCATCCCGTACCCGAGGGTTTGATCGACGCAAAGGCTCAACCGGCGGGAGGCCGTTTCAGTGTTTATCGTAATAACGTGGCAGTGTCGCTTACCGAGGCAATGCAACAAGCTTTTCCTGTCGTCACCAAACTGATTGGTAAACAAAATATGGACGGCCTGGCCGGAATATTCTTGCGGCAATGCCCGCCCTCCTCACCTTTGATGATGTTCTACGGCGAGGAGTTTCCGGAGTTTCTGGGTGGAATGGCGAAATTATCTCATCTGGGTTACCTGCCAGATGTTGCGCGTCTGGAGTTGGCCCTGCGACATGCCTACCATGCCGCTGACAGTACGGCCATTGACCCCCAATCGCTTGCCATTCCACCAGAAGACCTGATGCAAGCGAGGTTGACACTGGCACCAGCTGTTCAGGTTCTGTCGTCGGATTGGCCGATTTACTCGATTTGGCAGTACAATACGCAACCAAATGCAGCCAAGCCAGAGCCCCAAGCGCAAGATATTTTGGTTACACGACCTGAGTTCGACCCCCTACCGGGCCTTCTATCTGAAGGAGGCGTGATTTGGATTGACCTAATCCAGAACGGGACGTCAATCGGCGAAGCATTCGAAATCACCGTGACCGAAACCCCTGAATTTGACCTCGGAAGCACTCTGGCGCTGCTTTTGCAGGGCGGCGCAATAACATCAGTGAATATTGAAAGGCCCGGGACATGAATGCTCTGATCTCAAGCTACAACAACTCAATGGAAAAGGTAGACCTTGCCTCTGGTTGGTTGACGCCGACCTTGGCGAGGCTGGTCTTTATTTCCGTTCTGTTGGTTTATTATTGGAACTCGGCCATGTTGAAGATTGACGGATCAATCTTCTCTCCGTCTGCTGGCGCGTTCGGTCAGATTTTCCCCAAGGCCGCCGAGGCCGTACTGTATGATGTCACCCAAATGACCTTTTTTCAGAGGATAGTGATTTTTTTCGGCACGGTAGTTGAGTTTGTCTTACCGGCGCTTCTGTTGGTTGGTCTGCTTACTCGGCTGGCTGCCCTTGGCATGATCGGGTTTGTTTGGGTCCAAACATTGGTCGACGTTAACGGACATGGCGTAAAGCTTGGCGGATTGTTCGACAATGCCGTGACACTGATGGATCAAAGAGTGATGTGGACCTTCTTGTTCCTTGTGATTGCGATCAACGGCGCAGGTCCTATTTCGCTGGATCGAGTCCTACGCCTTAAATAATTTAGAAATGCGCCTTGGGCTCGTCCGGTTTTCCTGCGGCCAGCCCAAGGAGCCCTGCTACACCAGCAAAAGCTATGGGGAACATAGTAAAAACGCCAAATCCAAAGGCGTAGTACATGCCCGCTGCGGAAATCAGCAACAACATCCCAGCTAGCAGTGCCCTTGCGTGGGCCATGGCCGCACCTGCGATGGCAAGTAAAGGTGCCAGGATGGAAGCAGTCTGCACCAATTGCGGGTTTTCAACCTGCTTGGCGATTCCTTCTATCTCGCCAAACTGGTCAATGAATTCGACAAACCCATAACCAAAAAACCCGACGATCATACCGACAAGCCCAGCTATTACGCCCAAAACCATAGTGGCGTTACGCATCTACTACTCTCCAAAGTTGTCGGACCTACATATGCAACCGCTTATGTAACGCCAAGACCCTTGCGTGTTTCTTCTGTCCATCCAAGGAACAGATTGCCATCTGACTCGATCAGTGGGCGTTTCATCAGAGTCGGGTATTCCTGCAACAACACCTCTATCGGCTGCTGACGAGCTTTTTCATCCAGCTCACGCCAGGTAGTTGATCGCGTATTGAGCAAAGCTTTGCCGAAATTTTTGAGGGCCTTTTGCAACACTTCGTCCGGCATGCCATGCGCGCGCACGTCTACAAATTCAACTTTTGGAATTATTTTCAAAGCCTTGCGGCAAGTATCGCAAGTTTTCAGACCGTATAGGCGCATTTTTTGGAAGTTCCCGTGGTAGTTAAAAATTGGGCAATAATATCATCTTAACCCAGTTATTCTTGATTTTTTACATTACCGTGCAATGTTGAAAAAGACGAAACACGCAATTCGGGCCGTCTCGTTTGGGCGAAACAGTGATGCGTTGCGGTAGCGTCAACCACTACCCCGTCAATTTAGGGGAAAACGTGAAGGTAGAAGGAGACACGGGAAATGCCAACTGGCACCGTGAAGTGGTTTAATACAACCAAAGGCTATGGGTTTATCGCCCCCGATGAAGGCGGCAAAGACGTGTTTGTTCATATCTCAGCCGTTGAACGCTCCGGTTTGACCGGGCTCGCAGACAATCAAAAAGTCGCGTATGAGTTGCAGGACGGACGCGACGGACGCCAAATGGCGGCTGATTTGAAGCCATTATGACTGCATTTCCGCCTTTGGCGGAGAATTTTTGAGCAAGGTTAGCGGCCCCGATTTGGCCGTTAACCGTCTTACCCGGGTTCAACCGCGTGCAGGCTCTTCGATTTTATGAGCGAGCCAATCTTTTCCCATTGCCACGATGCAGGATGTGCCATTTGCATAAGTGATAACCATTGTCCAAGCACCTGACCTGCTCGTCCAAACTTCCATTACCTGCTCGGGACTGCGGACGCCGGTTGCAACCCTGTGCGACCCGAATTGGCGGGTCAACTTGTCATGCATATGGATAGTGGGCTCACAGATAATTTCCGCGATTGGTGATTTCGCTTGAGCTTGGTCCCCAAGCATCATCGCAAGGAATAAGCACGTGAAAACTTTGTATGTCCTCATAAGCCTAATGTAACAGGTTCATGACAAAACGTATAGACAAATGATATGCGAAATCAGCTCTCTCGAATCACATCTTCGAACTCTCGCCATTCTCGCGCGGTCATTCCAGAGTTTTCCCGAGTAACCTCTTCACCTGACAGCATCCGGCGCAAACATGAAACCATCTGTGCGGATAGATTCACCGCCCCAAGACGGTAGTCTTCAAAGGCGCGGTAAGCAAAAGGAACCCAATCCGCCACTATTTTGCACATGGTTTCAGCATAAATCCGAATCTCGTACTGAGCATGCGGATCTGCGCGAAGGCGAAGAAAATGGAACAGGTTGTGCAGATCCACTTTCCAATACCACTGCGTGTAGATGTTCGCAGGCAGGTTCATCCGAGCAAGTTCGCGCGCAAGACCCTGCTGCCCGTCCTGCCCGATCATAGCTTCATAGTTATCATAGCAGCGGGAGCTGTCGGCTTTGAGTATCTCAAGAACACGTGCGGCTTCCTCGCCGGTCAACATCTCCCCTCTGCCTTGGTTGTTAACCGCAGACTGCGCGGCAATGTGCTCCGGCGCCGGAATATAGAACTCACGGTCAAGTATCGAATACCGCGCTGAGTATTCGTTCACATTAGCAGTACGATGGCGAATCCATTGACGAGCGACAAAGACCGGCAGCTTGACGTGCAACTTGACTTCGCACATTTCAAACGGTGTCGAATGCCAATGCCGCATAAGATAGCGGATCAACCCCTCGTCATTCTGCACCGACTTTGTGCCTTTGCCATATGACACACGAGCAGCCTGACAGATCGCAGCGTCGTCACCCATATAATCGATTACGCGAACAAATCCGTGATCCAGAACCTGGTGCGCTTTGTACAGGTGGTCTTCCATACCCTCAGAAACGACGCGGCGGGTTTGTGTCACCTGCGCACGTTGTTCTTCGATTTCGGCCAATTGCTCGGAAGACAGCAGCATGAAACGGTCCTTTCCAGAAATGAGTCGCCGACCACTATATATCGACACAAGCGCCTACGAAACCGCGATATGTGCGGCTCGCGAAGTAACATCGAAATTGTATTTCCCTTGCCCTCTCGACACGCTCCCGCTGCGCGCTAAGCTGCAACCAATCTAAATTGACATAAGGAAAGCCACGATGGGGCTGAAATATCTTCACACTATGGTTCGCGTGAAGGACCTAGAGAAATCCCTTGCTTTTTACCAATTGCTTGGCCTGAAGGAAACACGCCGCTACGACAGCGAAGCTGGCCGTTTTTCATTGATCTTTCTGGCGCCACCCGGGCAAGAGGATGCGCCGATCGAACTGACCTACAACTGGGATGGTGACGCCGACTTGCCAAGCGACAGCCGCCACTTTGGTCATCTGGCCTATGGCGTCGATAATATTTACGAGACCTGCCAACATCTTCAGGACAATGGCGTTGTAATCAACCGTCCCCCACGGGATGGGCGTATGGCCTTTGTTCGCTCGCCTGACAATATCTCAGTCGAGCTATTACAGAACGGCGACTCGTTAGCACCGGCGGAGCCTTGGGCGAGCATGGAAAGCGTCGGCCACTGGTGATCCCCAGATTGATAACCATTGGGCTGGTCGGTTTGGCCGGCCCAGTCCAAGCCGAACAATGTCGCCTCGCGCTGGCGCTAGCCATTGACATTTCGACGTCAGTAGATGCCCAGGAAGACGCATTACAAAGACAAGGCTTGGCTGCAGCCCTGATCGCTCCGGAGGTTGTTGACGCCTTTTTGTCTAATCCATCACCGGTAGCTTTGGCAGTCTACGAATGGTCAGGGAGTTTCAACCAAACTTTGCTGTTGGACTGGCATTTAGTGGATTCCCAGGATGACCTTCTATTCGTCGCTCAAAAGATCAGCGCGTCAGAACGTTCAGAGCAGGACTCTCCGACCGCTATGGGCCATGCCTTGGCGTACGGCGCGACACTTATGCAGCGCGCACCTATGTGCTTGTATCAAACCATAGATATTTCTGGTGACGGCAAGAATAACGATGGTTATGCGCCGCAAATCGCATATCGACACTTTCCATTTCACAACATCACGGTCAATGGGCTGGTCATAAATGCTGCAGATTTCGAAGGCGAGATCGATCTTATTCCGTTCTTTCGGGAAAACGTCCTGCACGGCGCCGGAGCCTTTCTTGAAATCGCTGACGGATTTCAAGATTTCGAACGTGCCATGCGCCGCAAATTAGAGCGTGAGTTGAAGAGTTTTCAGCTAAGCGAGATGTGGACAACCACGGTTCAATGATGCGGATAATGGTTCTTTTCCTCTGCCTTTTGGCCGGATCTCTGTCCGCCCAATGCCGCCAGGCCTTGGTTTTAGGATTGGACGTTTCAGGTTCAGTAGATGGGTCCGAATATCGTTTACAACTGAACGGGTTAGCCGCCGCGATGCGACGGCCAGAGGTTATGCAACTGATCCTGTCAAACCCCGAGGCACCAGTTCGTTTAGCGGTTTTTGAATGGAGCGAACCAAGACACCAACGCGTTTTGATAGAATGGACCACTGTTCAATCGCCAGATGACATTTTGAAAATCGCGCAAACGCTGGAGGCATCGCCACGTAGCAACGCACCGCTTGGCACTGCTGTTGGATCGGCAATGCTTTTCGGAGCCAACCTTCTTGCAGATCAAGGTAACTGTTGGAAACGTACGCTGGACCTGTCCGGTGACGGCAAGCACAATCTCGGACCGCACCCGCGCGAAGTCAAATCTGCACTTCAAACGGCCGGAATAACGATAAACGGACTGGTGGTCGGAGCCGATGATCCGAACAATGGCGATAAACGCTACGTTCAAGTAGGAGAACTTTCTGCATACTACAAAACATGGGTCATTTTGGGTCCCAACGCGTTTATTGAGGTGGCGTTGGGATTTGACGATTACGAGGCAGCAATGACCCGCAAACTGATCCGTGAACTTGAGGGGTTGAGCCTGTCACAGCTCAGCTTGCCAAATCAATAAATATACCGGATCTGATCGGTCCAATATCGTTCGACTCTGCGTAACGATCCAGTGATCTCATCTATCACCTCGGGGCCCAAAACGCCGCGACTTTGCAGACCTTCTGCATGACGGGCAAACAGTTCTGCAACCACGTCACGGATTTCACGTCCTCTAGGCGTAAGCCGCACCCGGACTGACCTTCGGTCAATCTCGCATCGTTGATGATGCATATAGCCCATTTCCGCCAGTTTTTTCAGGTTGTAGCTGACGTTGCTACCCTGATAGTAACCTCGGCTTTTCAGTTCCCCCGCTGTTACCTCATGATCACCGATGTTGAACAGCAACAAGGCCTGAACCGCGTTAATCTCCAATACACCGACTCGCTCGAACTCATCTTTGATGACATCCAAAAGCAAACGATGCAGACGCTCGACTAAAGCGAGCGACTCAAGGTAACTGGTCATGAACCCTTTGGTTCCCGGCACTGAAACCTGCAATTCCATACTCATCTAACCCTCCGATTCAATCGTACTGTTTCAGGCAGGATGAGAGGAAATTCCCAAAATTCAGTTAAGCCAATTTTGTATTATTTTTGAAATGTCTTTGAAATGTCTGCGACCAAATCGACAAATTGTTCAGGTGGTAACGTTTGTCCAGTCACCCATTGATAAAGGTCTTGATCATTTTCTTGCAGAAGCGCGTCATAGTTCGCCAACCCCACAGCATCCATTTTTTGCAGGTTTCGATCAGCGTAAGCTGACAGAATCAAATCCATCTCTTTTATACCGCGCCGCGTCGAACGCATCTTCATGCGCTTGATCCGCGTCTCTCTGGTTTCGTTCACTTTGTCTCTTCCAACATCAGCCTAAGTTTTTTCTCGAGTCGGGCGGCTCGCTCGGCACTTGCGCGCATCTCACCGCGGATTGCGCGTAGTTCAGCTACGACGCCTGCCAGTTCAGGTCGCTCTTTATCGGCATCGAAGGGTTCGTCCATTCCTTCGCCTTCGCCGGTCAATAGCCACATGATCGAAACATTGACCATGCCCGCCATCATCGAAAGGCGGTTCGCGCGTGGTTCGGACAAGTCATTTTCCCACGCCGCGATAGTCGACTTTTTTACCCCCAGCCGACGAGCGAGATCCGACTGGGTCATTCCCGCAGCCTCACGTGCGCCCGCCAGCCTGTCCCCAAAGGTCGCTGCGTCTGGTCCGAACCAGTCGTTTTCCGTGCTCATCAGAGCCTCCAACTCGTATTTTTCTTTGGCTTGATCGTTGTTCGGGCGCACCCTATGACAGTCAGGCTGAACATACAAACCGAGGCCGCCCATGAGTTTCCTGTCTGCGACATTGTCACGCGTAAAACCATCGCCCACCATTGCGATGACAGCAAAGGCAGCCGAGTTGAAAGCCGCTGGGCGCGACGTCATTGGTCTAAGCGCCGGCGAACCGGATTTTGATACTCCTCAGAACATCAAAGACGCAGCAGTTGCAGCCATTGCAGCGGGAAAAACGAAATACACCGCTCCTGACGGAATTCCTGAACTGAAACAGGCCGCTTGCGCTAAAATGAAGCGAGATCATGGGCTTGATTACACACCTGCACAAATTTCAGTCGGGACTGGCGGCAAGCAGACGCTGTATAATGCACTGATGGCCACCATGAACGAAGGGGACGAAGTGGTAATTCCCGCCCCTTACTGGGTCAGCTATCCCGATATGGTTCTTCTGGCGGGCGGAACTCCTGTGATTGCTGAAACATCTCTTCAGACCAATTTCAAATTGACTGCAGATCAACTTGAAGCAGCAATCACACCCAAAACCAAGTGGTTCATCTTCAATTCACCGTCAAACCCCACCGGAGCCGGATACAGTAGGGCAGAGTTGAAAGAGTTGACTGATGTGCTGATGCGTCACCCGCACGTTTGGATCATGTCCGACGATATGTACGAGCATCTGGCCTATGATGGCTTCGAATTCTGCACACCGGCAGAAGTTGAGCCTCGTCTTTATGACCGCACTCTCACGTGCAACGGCGTGTCCAAAGCCTATGCCATGACTGGCTGGCGTATAGGGTATGCGGCTGGTCCGGTTGAAATCATAGCCGCGATGCGAAAAATTCAGTCTCAATCTACGTCGAATCCCTGCTCGATCAGTCAATGGGCAGCAGTCGAAGCCCTAAACGGGACACAGGACTTCTTGGCGCCGAACAATGAAACTTTCAAACGGCGCCGCGACCTTGTCGTGGAGATGTTGAATGCAGTGGAAGGTATCTCGTGCCCAACACCCGAGGGCGCATTTTACGTTTACCCGTCGATTTCGGGATTAATCGGGAAAACCACGCCAGCGGGGACGGTCATCGTCGATGATGAAACCTTTGCATCAGCCCTGCTGGAAGAAGCAGATGTAGCGGTCGTGTTTGGAGCGGCATTTGGCCTGTCTCCGAATTTTCGGGTTAGCTATGCGACCTCTGACGAAGCGCTGAAAGAGGCTTGCTTGCGGATTCAACGCTTTTGCGCAGCACTGACCTGACGGAGTATTATGATGTCAACCGAGTTGCCAGAATATTACTTTCGGGTACGTGAAAATGGCGCCGTGGTTTTCAAGATCGACACCGAAAATCGCCAGCGTCGGATCGAAATGGACCAGATTGCTGTGATCAACATTCGAAATGGCGAGGTCAAACCACACGGGCAACGTATATTGTCCGAGGCTGATAACGCAGAAATCGCGCGATGGGTGGCAAGCCGCAAGAACCTTTTGGAAAGAAGGGACATCGACGATATCCATCGGGCTGTCGATCACCTGAACTTGACGGCGCAATGGGCGCAATCCAAGGCTACGGAAGATCAGCTTGAAGAAATAACAGACAACTTGTTGATGGCGATGCACGACCTTCGCTCAGTACTTGTAAGGAAAAAAGCGGATCGGTTGCGAAAGACTGATTAACCTATCCTGCCGAGGCTGCGACAGTGCGGATAGAGCGCAGCCAAAACCGTGCCATAAGCAAAACCGCGGCACATGCCAGCCCAAGCACAAGACCCAGCCATATTCCAATACCATCCATCCCTTGAACGAATCCAAAATAATAGGACGAGGGGATACCCACAGCCCAGTAACTGAGCGCGGCCATTATCATAGGGATTTTCGCATCCTGTAGTCCGCGTAACAGACCCAACGCGATCACCTGTGCACCGTCCACCAACTGGAATAAAGCAGCCATTGCCAAAAGACCCGAACCGATCGCCACAATCTGTGTGCGCTGCGGGTTATCTGGTTCCATGAACAAGGAAATAAGCGGCTCGGCGCAGGTCAAAAATAGGATAATCGTCAGGATAGACACGGCCAATGACATTACCGTCACAGCAATTGCACCTCTTTCCAGATGTGCCCGGTCACGACGACCCAAAGCGTTGCCGGCTCGGATCGTAGCCGCGTTAGAAAGCCCCAAATGGATCATGAACGTAGCCGAGGCGAGATTTAGCGCGATGCCGTGAGCGGCCAACGGAACCTTACCTATCCACCCCATCATAAAGGCAGAAGTCGCAAACAATGAAACTTCGGCCAAAAGCGTCAGGCCGATGGGTACACCCAGTTTCAGAACACTTGCGAACATCTCCCAATCAGGACGCCAAAACCTTTGAAACAAGCTGTGTTCGGGCAATACGCTTACCGCGTAGATTACCACACAAAGCAGCGAAACAATTTGCGTTACGACTGAGGCAATTGCAGCACCCATGACACCCAGTTCCGGCGCGCCCCAATAACCAAAAATCAACGCGTAATTAGTAACAGCGTTCACCAATGCTGCTGCGACGGTTATCCAAAGAACGATCTGAGTACGCTCGAGTGCGGCGAGGTACGATTTCAAAACCATCACTAGTAGAGCGGGAATTATTCCCCACCCTGCCACACGCAAATATTCCGAAGCGGTTTGTGCCACCTGTGGCTCTTGCTTCAGGGCTACAAGAATCGGGTGAGACCACCAAAGCAATGGCATCGTCAGTGCTGCGTAAACAAGGGAAAGCCAAAGTCCCATGCGGGTTGAGCGACGAATACTAGTTTCATTTTCTTCCGCCGCAGCAGTTGCCACCATTGGCATGACCGCCAAACCGAACCCGGCACCGAATAAAAAAAGCACAAAGAAATAGCTGCTAGCCAGGGTCACAGCAGCCAAAGCCTCGACCCCATACCACCCCAACATAACAGTGTCTGTAAGTCCTATGGCGAATTGGGCCAGGTGCCCGCCAACCAACGGCAAACCCAAAATGGCAATGGCTCGGAAATGGCCGGGATATGTCATGGTCTTGTTCATCGTCTCAGCCATATTCCCGGCCAAACCGCGGGACAAGAGCAGATCGATTAAATTTCAATTTGAGACTACGTTATTGCAAAGTTTCACAGGCAGCATGTTTTTCCCGAACCTGTTTTGTCGCTTGATTGCACCAAGTTGATTTACTCTAACATCACGAAATAACGTCGGAACCGCGACACAGTATTTGAAAGCCAACAATGGACAGCAGATTCGTCGATCTGAACGGACGGCCATTTTTTGTCAGAACTTGGGGAAGCGAAGACAATCCTCCGCTACTAATGCTGCACGGATTTCCAGAATACGGCGGTGCCTGGTCTGATCTTGCCCCGTTTCTGGCCGATAGGTTTTATTGCATTGCTCCTGATCAACGCGGATATGGACAAAGCTGGGCACCCGACGGCGTAGAAAACTATACACTTTCACATCTTGTCGCGGATATGGCGGCTTTGATTTCGACCCTCAAATCACCAGTAAATGTTCTGGGCCATGATTGGGGGGCTTCAGTCGCCTACGGCCTTGCAATGTTCAGGGGTCAACTGGTGGATCGCCTAATAGTAGCGAATGGGGTTCACCCAGCGCCATTTCAACGCGCATTAGCAGCTGGCAAGGCGCAAACGCGAGCATCTCAATACATCAATCGATTGCGGGCTCCCGACGCCGCCGCTGCGCTGTCAGAGGATAATTTTTCTAAACTCGAACATTTCTTTCGTCACGGCATGGGATTGGATTGGCTCACTGAAGATCGAATGGTCAAATACCGCGATGAATGGGCTCGACCAGGTCGACTTGATGCTATGTTGAACTGGTACCGTGCTTCGCCTCTTGTTGTTGCAAAGCCGGGAAAGCCGCAGACCGATATACCGGAATTGCCAATTAACCGCCTGCAAGTTCCTTGCCCACATCTTTTGCTCTGGGGGGACGAGGACATAGCCCTGCTACCCGAATCAACTGAAGGGCTGGAAACTTTTGCGCCAAACCTTACTCGCGTCTCAATTCCCGGCACAGACCATTGGCTTCACCACGAAAAACCAGATTTGGTCGCAAATGAGATTTTTAACTGGCTGAAGTAAATTTTGAGCCAACAAAACGAGATGCTCAGCGGTGACCCCAGTCTTCCGGGTTATCGGAGTTGTTCGGGGACAGCCCCAACACGTCCCCTTCGGTCGAACATCCCAAACCCAATACCGTGCGATTGGCATAGGCGAAATAAGCGCAAACCTGATTGATCTCAAGAATTTCGCCATCATCCCAACCAACTTTGCGCAGAGCGTCGACGTCTGCCTCGGTCATTCCAGCTGGATCTGTTGTCAACTTGCGCGCATATTTCATAGCCTTGACCTGCGCCGTGTCTATCGGTGCCTGCTCGGGCTCACCGGCCTCAATCGCAATCCGAATTTCGCGAACGCGAGGGTCGTCCGCTAGCAGACGTCGAAGCCCGTTAAAATGGTGTTCGACGCAATAGGAACAGCAGTTGAGCGAACTCACCCAAACACCGAGAACCTCAAGAAACCATTTGGGCACCCTATTGCCAGAATGATGCAAGACTGACTTGTAAATAGCCATATGACCTTCCATCGAGTGCGGCCGAAGGCTGTGCGCCATCATGATATTGTCGACATTGTTGTCAGGGCCAGTGATACGGTCGTACAGTTTCTTAAGTTTGCCTGTTGCCCTGTCAAAAGGAATGGTTTCTATCCAAGTCAATCTATGTCCTTTCTTTCCCAGCGCCTGCTTTGAGAAAACACTACTGCGCCCCGAAGATTCAGCGACAATAAAATCTCTGAAATTCTGCTTTTACAATAGGTTATCTACTGGTTCGCAGGATCGCAAAGCAACTAGGCCCCATGTTTGTGACACACGAATGTCGTAGCAGACAGCGGCATCTTCATATCCGTTGCACCAAAACTGCGGTGTATCGAAGCCAGCATTTTCTTGGCTACTTCTTCGGGTGAAACGCGACCCCGTTCCTTTATCTCATCGATCAGTGGATTGCCAAACACCAAGGCCTGGGCAAAAGATTCCGGATCCTTTATGAGCTTTTCCAATCGGATTGTCTCATATTCGACTTCTGGCCATCCTGCGTTCGTCAGGTCCGCCAATACCACTTTCGGATCGCCGTAGTGAAATGGTACTGTGTAGAACCCCGGCGGATCATCGGGGAAAAAGCTCGCCGCTACATCATTTGCCATTTTAGAGAAGGGGTTCTCCTCCATTGGACTCCAAACGTTGAAAACATAGCGGCCGCCGGGTTTCACAACCCTCAGGGCTTCGCGAAACGAGGCAACCTTGTCTGGAAAGAACATTACGCCAAACTGACAGACCACGAGGTCGAAACTTGCGCTTTCAACTGGCAAATCCATAGCATTTGCCACTAAAAATTTTACGCTTTCTCCCGCGCCAAACTTCGCTTTTGCTACGTCCAGCATCGGTCCATTAAGGTCGGTAACAACCAAGGAGCATTCGTTAGACAAGCTGTCTCGCAGCTTTCGGCTGACGATGCCGGTTCCCGCCGCCAGTTCGATCGCGGATAGTACTGTTTCGTTGCAACACGCTTCGACAAGGTGATTGGCATAATCCTCAAAAATATTTGGACCCAGACCCTTGTCGTAGTGATTAGGTATATCACCAATGAATCCAGAAGCGTTCGTACTCATGTGAAGTCTCCGATGCAATCAAGGTGAAGTGTTCCTTCCAAGCTATCAGGAAACGACCCATAGGTCGAAAATGATGTTTTGCGGTTACAAATCCACAACACCTCGCGCCCCCCTTCCCCCAGACCACATCACCTGCCATAATGTGGGAAACAAATAAGTAAGAGCAGCACCCATGCCAGACGATCTGTTGACGCCCGAAGCCACTGCCGCCTATGACGCCTCTTCGATTGAAGTCCTTGAGGGACTTGAACCGGTACGCAAACGTCCTGGCATGTATATCGGCGGCACGGATGAACGTGCGCTGCACCACATGGTCGCTGAAATCCTCGACAATTCGATGGACGAAGCCGTGGCGGGACACGCCAACAGGATCGAAGTAGAGCTGCATGAGGATTACGCACTGACTGTTCGCGACAATGGTCGGGGGATACCGATAGATCCGCATCCAAAGTTCCCTGACAAGTCAGCATTGGAAGTAATCCTTTGCACTTTGCACGCGGGCGGTAAATTCTCAGGCAAAGCGTACCAAACGTCAGGCGGTTTGCACGGGGTTGGCGCATCTGTGGTCAATGCTTTGTCCGACTCGATGGTTGTTCAGGTGGCTCGCGACAAACAATTGTTCGAGCAGAGATTTTCGCGAGGCGTCCCTCTGGGCCCGGTCGAAAAACTTGGGGCCGCCCCAAACCGGCGCGGTACAACTGTGACCTTCCACGCGGACGAAGAAATCTTTGGGCATCACAGGTTCAAACCTGCGCGTCTTTTCAAATCCATACGTTCCAAAGCCTATCTGTTTTCGGGCGTGGAAATCCGTTGGAAATCAGCTATCGACGATGGCGAAACCCCCACCGAGGCAAGCTTTCACTTCCCTGGCGGCCTGTCGGACTATTTGAACGAGACGATGAACGGATCGTCCACTTATGCCGATCAGCCGTTTGCCGGAACCGTGGATTTTCAGGAAAAGTTCGGCGCCCCCGGCAAGGTCGAGTGGGCAATCAACTGGACACCCTCGCGCGATGGGTTCATCCAGTCCTATTGTAATACTGTCCCAACACCCGAAGGCGGTACGCACGTAGCGGGTTTCTGGGCGGCGATCCTTAAGGGTATTAAGGCGTACGGTGAACTGATCAACAACAAGAAAGCTGGTCAAATCACGCGCGATGACTTGATCACCGGTGGTTGCGCTTTGGTCAGCTGTTTCATCCGAGAACCGGAATTTGTGGGCCAGACCAAAGACCGTCTAGCGACGGTCGAGGCGCAGCGGCTTGTTGAAAACTCGGTTCGTGACCATTTCGACAACTGGCTGGCTGCCGATACGAAATCCGCCGGATCGATTCTCGACTTTCTCATCCTTCGGGCCGAAGAACGCCTTCGACGCCGTCAGGAAAAGGAAACCGCCCGCAAATCCGCCACTAAGAAACTTCGCCTGCCAGGCAAGCTGGTGGATTGTTCTTCGCAGACCCGCGACGGTACGGAATTGTTCATTGTCGAAGGCGACTCGGCTGGCGGCTCGGCCAAAATGGGACGCGACCGCAAAACTCAGGCCCTGCTACCGTTACGCGGGAAGATTCTGAACGTGCTGGGCGCGGCCAGTTCGAAACTGGGCACAAATGCCGAGATCAATGACCTGACGCAGGCGTTGGGCGTGGGTCTTGGCACCCGTTTCAATGTCGATGACCTGCGCTATGACAAGATTATCATCATGACAGACGCGGATGTGGACGGGGCGCATATCGCCTCTCTGCTGATGACGTTCTTCTTCACCCAGATGCGCCCGATGATCGATGCAGGCCACCTGTACCTTGCCTGCCCGCCCCTTTACCGCCTGACCCAAGGCGCGAAACGCGTCTATTGCCTGGACGAGGCCGAGCGTGACGAGTGGATGGAAAAAGGTCTGGGCGGCAAGGGCAAGATTGATGTATCCCGCTTCAAAGGTCTGGGTGAGATGGATGCGAAGGACCTGAAGGAAACCACGATGGACCCCAAATCCCGGAAATTGATCCGGGTCACCATAGATGAGGACGAACCCGGCGAGACCGGAGACCTTGTCGAACGCCTGATGGGCAAAAAACCCGAACTGCGGTTCCAATACATTCAGGAGAACGCGCGGTTTGTGGAAGAGTTGGATGTTTGAGTAATCTAAATGCTTCATGAATATTTGTCGCGACTTGCACGTGATTACGTCTTTGAACGAGCAAAAATTTTTTCAGGAAGTGAATTCGGAAACTTCGTTAGACACGACATAGCAATAGAAGCCAAAAAGCGCCTTTTGTTTTTGCCTTACGAACTCGAGGTAAAAGCGAGTGTCGGCCAATCTCGTTGGGCTTCGGTGCCTTGGCTAGCATTCTTCGATCCACTCATCACGGAAACTGCAACACGCGGATTCTATTTCGTTTACTTAATTAATGCACACACCGAAGAGATCGTGCTTTCGCTCAATCAGGGCACAACAGAGGTTTACCGAGAATTCGGAGAAAACGACAAAGGACGGAAAATTCTGGCTCGTCGAGCTGTCGACTTGACCGAGCGGGTTTCTGATTTTTCTGAAAGATTTTCCACCGATCCTATTGATCTCGGCTCGAGTGAAAAACTTCCAGCAGGGTATGTTGCAGGACATGCGTTCGGAAGGGTTTATCAGGCAGATACACTTGATGCCCAGCAATTCTATGAAGATTTTGAAATAATGCTAGCGGCCTACAAGGCTCTCGTAGACCGAGGAGGCAGAACGCCTGTTGACACCATGATGGAGGAAGCCGGGACTACAAATATCCTCGAAACTAGGAAATATATTCTCTCAAGACGAATTGAACGCGCAAAAAATGTACGATCGCGCGTTTTGGAGCGTCGCGGACTAAAGTGCGAAGGCTGTGGTCTTGAGCCAATTGAACATTATCGCTACGAAGGTCCAATCGACAACATTCCGCTGGATGTACACCATACAAATCCCATCAGAGAGCTATCAGAGGGTGAAACGCGCAGGTATCAAATTCCCGACGATTTCCTAGTGCTTTGTCCAACTTGTCATCGAATGATTCACAAACAGAATGATGAAGCTGATATTGATTTACTCAAGCGCAGAGTAAGCTTTGTCCACGCCACAAAAATATCTCAGCAGGTCTAACAGGCCACAAGAGAACCACGTCGGGCACAAACCAATAAAACTCGCCAAACGCACCCTTGCCTAACCCGTTGATCTCCTTCACACTTACCCTCAAACCGTCAACCAAGAACGATATTTGAGGTTCCGAGCGTCCAAGACCCAAGTTGAACGACAACAAACTTTCGAACGGGAGGACGACATGAAGACATTGACCCTTGGGCTGGCCCTGACCCTGCTGGCCTCGCATGCATCGGCGCAACAGATGCTGAGCACCGCTTCACCCATTCCAGACGGTGCCGAGACGCGGTTTTGCTATTACGATGGTATGGCCTATTCACCAGATTCATTTATCCTGCTTGTGGGCGATAACACCGTGACCTCTACCGTCAGCAAGATTGAAGAGCGGTTGTTGCGGTGCCATCGCAACGATGACGGATCCCTCTCGTGGCGACCTCAGAGTACTTTCCAGTTGAATAAGTAACCCGCTGAAAGGTGAGTATTTTAACCCACCTTGCTTTCAAGCCAATCCACAATTTGCCCGGCAGGTTTTTCCCAGCCGGGCTCCATAAACAGAAAATGCGCGTGGTTCTTTACGGGCAAGAAAGTGGCACGGTCTCCGTACAGTTTAGCTAGTGCACGACAGGTATTAGGGTTCACTGCGCGATCCTCGGTCCCCGAAACGATCAGGACCGGGCAATCGACCTTTTCGATATCAACCTTCATCGCATGGTCGTCGTCAAACATCCAAAAAAACATCTCGAACATGACCCGCCCGCTTTCGGCACCTAACTGATCGAAGACCTCATGCTGCTGCGCTTCGGGCATCTTATTGAGAGCAAAGGGTGCCATCAGATCGAATTCAACGCGCATGGGCTGTTTCCAAAACGCCCCACCCTCCATCAGCGCCCGCGGAACTGCACGTTCGTCATCAGTTTCTGGCAAAGTGCCCCACGGCGCGTTGGGATTGATCAGTACGATTGCGCTGGCCAACCCGCGAGACGCCACCTGCTGCGCCACGACGCCTGCAATAGCATGGCCTAAAATAACCGGCTTGCTATCAAGCCCTTCCACGAATTGCGCGATATCATTTGAATAATCCATGACACTGGTATCAGTCAGTCCCGGATCAGGCGCGGCCTCTGGATTACCACCGTGATATCGCAGCGCCGGCGTATGGACAGTCCAACCCCGGTCGCGAAAAAAACCAGCGTAATCCGCCATACACCACGGTCCGGCAAATGCACCGTGGATCAGAACAATCTCTTTCGCCATGGAAAATGCTCCCTCGTTTCATAGCAGTATGAAAGGTGAGGGAGATGTTCCGCAAGAGCCTTAGAGCGCAGCTTTGAACAGAGCGGTCAGATTGGCCTCGGTCAGCTCAATCGGGTTGCCGCCACAAGACGGATCTATGATAGCCCCCCGCACTAATTCGGGGATATCCGCCTCGGTCACGCCCAATTCTGACAGTCCGCGAGGTATGCCAAGGCTATCGTTAAAGTCCTGAACAAACTTACGAAATCCGTCGAAACCTCCGCCGATGCCGAGGTAAGCTGCGGCGGCTTGGAAGCGATCCGCAATTGCCGTTGCGTTAAAATCCAGCACCGAAGGCATGCATACCGCATTGGTTGTGCCGTGGTGGGTGTTGAAAACCGCACCAATTGGGTGGCTCATCGCGTGGATTGCGCCAAGACCCTTCTGAAACGCTGTTGCGCCCATGGCTGCCGCGCTCATCATCTGTGCCCGGGCTTCGATGTCTGTTCCATCAGCATATGCGCGCGGCAAATAATCTTTGACAAGGCGCATACCTTCCAAAGCAATCCCCTGACTCATCGGGTGGTAGTGCGGGCTGGAAAACGCCTCGACACAATGGGCAAACGCATCCAGCCCAGTACCGGCGGTAATAAAGTTTGGCATACCTACCGTCAGTTCTGGATCGCAAATTACTACCGTCGGTAAGACCTTGGGGTGGAAAATGATCTTCTTGGCATGGGATTGAGAGTTGGTAATAACACTGGCGCGACCTACTTCAGAGCCTGTTCCAGCGGTTGTCGGTACCGCGATAATTGGTGCGATTGCGTCGGCATCAGCGCGGGTCCACCAATCGCCGATGTCCTCGAAGTCCCAAACCGGACGTGTTTGACCGGACATAAAAGCAACCATTTTGCCCAGATCCAGCCCAGATCCGCCCCCAAATGCGATCACACCGTCATGACCGCCTGCATTATAAGCAGCCACGCCTGCATGGAGGTTCTTTTCGTTGGGGTTCGGGTCCACATCGGCAAACAAACCGCGGCCCAGATCAGAGTCTTCTAAGATATCCAACGTTGACTGCGTTATCGGGAGGTCTGCCAGTCCTTTGTCGGTAACCAAAAGAGGATTTTTCATACCCGCCGCTGCACAAGCCTCTGGCAGCTCCCGGATACGGCCTGCCCCGAACTTGATCGTGGTCGGATAAGACCAGTTTCCAACAAGAGACATTTCTGTTTTCCTTTTTTGCTTTGCGGTGTCCTAAGAAATTGATTTTTCGATCTAAAATGGCGAATTCAGCCCGTTTCCTTTTTCAAGTGGAACGATTTGGGACGTGTCAAGTTATGATATCCAATGACAGACAGACCGCCCCCGCGCCCAGTATTTTTACAACCTGTCCAGCATAAACCGGGGTCCAGATAGTCAGCCCTGTTCATGAAAACAGTCCCAGTTTCAATCTCATTTCCCACGCGCTCTGCCCGATCCAAGTCGCTGGTCCAAAGCGATGCGGTAAGCCCAAACTCACTATCATTAATCAAAGCAATCGCTTGTTCGTCAGAAGACACTTTCATTATACCGACGACAGGACCAAAACTTTCGTCCCGCATTACACGCATGTCATGGGACACGTCAGTCAGGATCTGCGGTGTAAGAAATGCACCGCCGTCATCTTCGGGCATTCTGTCTATATGCGCGACTGCGCCTGCCGCGACTGCTTCAGAAATCTGGGCCCGAACCTCGTCTGCAAATCGGATATTTGCCATCGGACCAATCGTCGTTTCCGCGTCCAGGGGGTTGCCCAATTTGTATCCTTTAACCGCCTCAATCGCCTTGGCAACGAAATCGTCATAGAGGCTTTCATGGACATAGATTCTTTCGATCCCGCAGCAACACTGCCCTGAATTGAACATTGCCCCATCGATCAAGGTTTCGACTGCTGCATCCAGTTCAGCATCGTCCATTACATATCCTGGGTCCTTGCCGCCCAGCTCAGTTCCGACGCCAGTAAATGTTCCCGCAGCTGCCAGTTCCATTGATTTGCCGCCGCCAACAGACCCCGTGAAATTCACAAAGTCAAATGCGTTACCTGAGATCAGCTCGTTGGTAAGGTCATGGTTTAAGAAAACGTTCTGAAAGACATCCTCGGGTATCCCTGCGGCTTGGAAGGCATTTGCCATACGCTCGCCCACCAAAAGGGTTTGTGTTGCGTGCTTCAGGATGACGGTATTGCCCGCAATAAGTGCCGGAGCAACTGTGTTGATGGCAGTCATATAGGGGTAGTTCCAAGGCGCGACGACAAAGACGACTCCATGCGGAATGCGTTTGATATAGCGTCTGAAAGATTCGTCTTCTCCGACCTCTATATCAGCTAGAGAAGAGTCTGCGATCTCCGCCATATAGCTTGCGCGCTCGTTGAACCCCGCAAACTCACCACCATAACGGACAGGACGGCCCATCATGTGCGCCAGTTCCAGCACAACTTCCTCGTTCATCGCACCGACGGCGGCGACGCCAGCCATCACGAGATCAATCCGTTCGCGCAACGGCCGCGCCGCCCATGCTGGCTGTGCAGCACGTGCATTTGACGCGATCTCGAACGCCTCATCCCGGGATAGAATGTTACGCTCGGCATAAACCGATCCGTCAATCGGCGAAATGCATTTTAACACCTGACCCATGGTCTCTCCGTTATCAAAAAAATGCAGATCAACTGCTTCACCATGTCCAAAAACTGTGCCCGAGGCTAAAGGATGCGCCCGAATACTTGATCAGAGCTCACGCCCGTTCGAACCCCCTGGCCACCTCCCAATCCGTCACTACGCGATCGAACTCTTCGATTTCGACCTCGGCTGCGCGAACGTAATGGTTTACAACTTCATCACCCATCGCTGACCGCAGCATTTTGGAATCGTTGAGCGCATCCCTTGCAGAACGCAGATTTCCAGGGATCATACCAGTTTCTCCCTGATAAACGTCGCCCTTGGCTGGCGGTTGCAACTCCAGCTTTTCCTCAATGCCGGCGATACCTGCCGCCAGCATCCCTGCCATCGCTAGATAAGGATTCATGTCGGAACCCGGGATGCGGCACTCGACCCGGACTGCCTTTGATCCTTCCCCGCAAAGTCTGAAACCAGCCGTTCGGTTGTCTACCGACCAAATGATTCTTGTGGGCGCAAAGGTGCCTTTCATAAAGCGCTTGTAGCTATTGATGTAGGGCGCCATGAAATAGGTGTAGTCGGCAGCGTATTTCAGCAATCCGGCCATGTAATTTTTCATCAGTGCAGACATACCCAGATCGTCAGACTTGTCGTAAAACGCTGGCTGCCCATCCGACCAAAGCGATTGATGCACGTGTGAGGAACTACCAACTTTGTCGTGATGCCATTTCGGTAAAAACGTGGCGGCATGGCCGTGCTGCCACGCGATTTCCTTAACCGCGTTCTTGGCGATTGAGTGGTATTCAGCTGTAGCCATCGCTGGCGCATATTTGATGTTCAGCTCTTCCTGTCCTGTCTCGGCCTCACCCTTAGAGTTTTCTACCGGTATACCCGCATTCCATAGATGATTGCGGATCGGGCGCATCACATGTTCTTCTTTGGTGGTCTGAAGTATGTGATAGTCCTCGTTATAACCCGAAATAGGTTCCAGATCGCGAAAGCCTTCTTTTCGGATCTGGTCAAAGCTTTTTTCGAAAAGAAAAAACTCCAGCTCTGTAGCACACATCGCCTCAAAACCCATATTTTTCAGTCGATTAACCTGCTTTTTCAGGATTGACCTGGGCGCGTGCGGAACTTCTTCGTGGGTGTGGTGATCCAACACGTCACACATTACCATCGCTGTGCCATCCAACCACGGAACCGGGCGCAGAGTGCCAAGGTCAGGCTTCATTACGTAGTCGCCGTACCCCCTTTCCCAACTGGTCGAGGCATATCCGTCCGGTGTACCCATCTCGATATCCGTGGCTAGCAAGTAATTGCAGCAATGGGTTTCTTCCCAAGCCCCAGCCACAAAGTGGCCAGCGTGGAACCGCTTGCCCATCAAGCGCCCCTGCATATCGACCATGCAGACCAGCACTGTATCAGTTTCACCAGCTGCCACCTGCGCCTTGAGATCGTCCAGCGTCATTTAAGCCTCATTCCCAGAGTTTCAGGGCAGGCGCCCTCGCCTGCCCTGTTTCGTCTCAGCCGTAGCGATATGGCCGACCCGCCTTGAGCATTTCGGCGTTATAGCGTTTGAAGATATCGACGACTTTGGCTTTCGTCTCAGATTCAGCTGCTATCTCATCCCAGAACTTCACAGCGGCTTCTTCAACAGTTGCCCATTCTTCGTCTGGAATGGTGGTGAGCTGCATCTTGGTTCCGTTTACACGTAGATTGGCCTCACCGCCCCAATACCACCATTGGCGATAATAATGCGATTGATCGCAGCACACTTTGAACAGGGTCTGCAGATCTTCGGGCAATTCATTCCAACGGTCCATGTTGGCAAAGAAATGACCCGCCCAAGCACCCGAGATGTTGTTGGTCAGGAAATAGTTGGTCACATCTGCCCAACCGACGGTGTAGTCTTCGGTGATGCCCGACCACGCGATACCATCCAGCTCGCCCGTCTGAACAGCAACCTCAATGTCTTCCCACGGCAGAGTTACTGGAACCACACCAAACTGGCTGAGGAAACGACCAGCTGTTGGGAATGTAAAGACACGTTTGCCCTTCATATCCTCCAACGAGTTGATTGGGTCCTTTGTTGCAAAGTGGCACGGGTCCCAAGCGCCAGCACTGATGTGTTTCACGCCGACTTTGGAGTATTCTTCGTCCCAGATCTCGTTCAGGCCCCATTGATTAAATAACACCGGAACATCCAGAGAATAGCGTGAAGCAAATGGGAAGTATCCCCCGAAAACCGTAACCTCAGTCGGCGAAGCCATCGAGTCATCATCAGATTGCACCGCGTCGATCGTGCCTTTCTGCATGGCACGGAACAGTTCACCCGTAGGAACCAGTTGGTCGGCATAGAACAGTTCGATCTGCATCCTGTCACCGGCGATCTTGTTGAACATTTCGATTGCAGGATCGATCACATGCGCCGCCAGTGCAGGTCCGGCATAGGTCTGCATCCGCCATGTTATCGTGCTTTGCGCCAATGCTGGCGTTGCCAAGGGGGCAGCAGCCACACCGACCCCAGCTGTTTTCAGAAACTTACGTCTTGTCGTCATGTCAATTTCCTCTCCGTTAAAGTTCCCGCACCCGTTCGCCGGGCATTCTTGTTAGTTTCCATAAATGTATCCGGGCAGCCAAAGAGCGATCTCCGGAAAAACCATTATTATGATCAAGGCCAAAACCATCACGCCCACAAACGGTATGATCGACCGATAAATGTCACTGAGCCCGATTTCAGGTGGGGCCATCGCACGCATCAGGAACAGGTTGTAACCGAATGGCGGCGTCATATAGGCAATCTGTGTGGTGATCGTGTACAGAACACCGTACCAAATCAAATCAAAGCCCAGTGCTCCGACCAACGGCACATACAATGGTGCCACGATAACCAACATCGCCGTATCATCCAGAAATGTCCCCATTACAATAAAGCTTAGCTGCATCAGGATCAGGATCATCCAGGGAGAAAGACCGAGCTGCTCTGTAAAAAGATTGTCGATGGCTTTCACAGCACCCAGACCATCAAACACAGCACCAAACCCAAGCGCGGCCAAAATGATCCACATGAACATGCAGGAAATCGCCAATGTCTGCTTGGTACATGTCTCGAAAATCTTCCACGTCATTCGACGCTTTAGGACAGAAATAACAAGAGCGGTCAGCGCACCGATGGCCGAGCTTTCTACAAGCGAGGTCCACCCGTTCACGAAAGGCACCATCATCGCGGCAAAAATGATTAGCGGCAGCGCCCCTGCCCCAAGCAGCCGTATTTTTTCGGTTTGCGTTACTTCGTGCACGTCCTCCATTGCAGGACCAAGATGCGGTTGAATTCGACAGCGTATCCAAATGTAAAGAATGAACATGCCCGCCATCATCAACCCCGGTACGATGCCAGCCAACCAAAGTTGACCAACGGGCTGGCGCGCAATCATCGCGTACAAAACCAACACCACCGATGGCGGAACAAGTATCCCCAAGCTGGAACCGGCCTGAATGACTCCCGTCACCATTGTCTTGTCATAACCTCGCCGCAAAAGTTCGGGCAAAGCTATCGTCGCGCCAATGGCCATTCCTGCCACACTGAGACCATTCATCGCCGAGACCAATACCATCAGGCCAATTGTGCCTATGGCCAGACCGCCATTCACTGGCCCCATCCAGACATGGAACATGCGATAAAGATCGTCGGCCAAACGGCTCTCGCTAAGCACGTAGCCCATAAAAATGAACATCGGCAATGTCAGCAGCGGGTACCATTTCATCAGCTTCATCGCTGCAGAAAACGTTATGTCCTGCCCGCCAGTGCCCCACAGCGCCAACGCCGCAATTGTCGCCACAGCCCCGATTGCGCCAAAGACGCGTTGACCCGTAAAGAGCATCAGCATCATTAGCGCGAACATGAAAATGGCGATGTATTCCTGGCTCATGCCCGCCTGACCCCGATTTCCTGCCCGTTTATTCGGGCAATGTCTTTGAAGAATTCGGAAACCGCTTGAAGCAGCATCAGAAAAAAGCCGAAGACCATGATGACTTTTACTGGCCAGATGTATGGGCGCCACGCCGTGGACGAGCGTTCCAGGCGTCCAATTTCCTCATTGCCCGTCAAAAGCCCGGTGAAATATGATAACGGCGCATCGCCCCAATACCCTAGGCTGTAAGCGGTGGAACCCATGCCTCCGTAAAACAATACGCCCAAATACAGAATCAAAAGAAGCACAGTGAACGCATCAAACCACGCTTTTTTGTGCGGGCTCCAATTGTGGTAAAAAAGGTCCATTCGCACATTGGACCCCAATTGGATCGAATATGGCCCCCCTACAATGTAATAGGTGACCATAGCAAACTGCGCCATTTCCAGCGTCCAAAGAGATGGTGTAAAAAAGGTCTTTGATATTGAGGACCACAACAAGATCCCCATCATCACAAAAAGACCCCACATCATAACGCGGCCAACCCGGTAATTTACCGCGTCCACGATCCGGACATATCTGGCCATAAATCCGATCACGCTGAGCGCCTTTCGTTCAAACCAGCGAGCGTTTGCCCAATCCACGGCGTTAACCAGTCAACCATAGTCTTTTGTTGCTGGGGCGTTTCAATTAAGTCGTTTCGGATTTCTATCATTACATTCAGCAGATCGTTTTGAACCGCATGTACATCCAAAGTGTGCGCAACGCCGTCCGCCGCAGAATACGGTTCGTTCAACCGGATGGTGTAAGGCTGTGGTACGGGACGGGTCGCTAACATTGCCTCAGCAAACCGCGCGTCCTTTCCGTGCAAGAGCCCCAACTCGACCGTGCGTGTCTTGCCGCGAAAGACAGGGGTGAAGCTGTGTATTGTAACCATCAACTCCAAGGTTTCGCGGTTTTTTGCGATTTCGTTAGAAAGAACAGAAAAAAACGGGTGGTAGACCTCGGTAACTCTATTCGACTTTTCCTTTTGGGTCATACGCGCGTTCGCTGGGATTGTGATATCCTCGCTCTGAGACGGCATCGCGTCATCGGCATCTGGCGGGCGGTTACAGTCATAAACCAGCCTCGATACCCCGCCGAAAACTAGTGAAGCACACATGCTACCTGCGATGCCGCGTGCCACTGATAACGCTCCGGGGTCCCAGGCAATGTGGGTGCGCAACGCGTCACGACTCAGCCCCATATTATCCAGAAACCCAGGTACCCGATTAGACGCATGCTCACACACCACCACAATCGAAGGCGCACCCTGAGCGGACACTTTGTGCACGACCGGGCCATACCCTGACTTACCTTGATGCGATTCCATCTGGCTCATGCGGAAAAATCTCTACATTGGATGTTCACCTGTCAATATTTTTCCTGTACAAATTTCTTCAGGCTTGCCTCTCATGTCAAAAAATGGACAAACCGGCCTTTGCAAACTAGGGAGTGATCCATGCGAGTGACAGAAAAGCTCCTTGCACACCGGGAGGATATGACCCCGTCGGAACGTCAATTGGTAAACGTGTTGCTCGATGATTATCCTATGGCGGGTCTTGGCAGCATAACTGAGCTGGCCAGTATCGCCTCGGTTTCGACAACCACCGTTGCACGCATGTTGCAAAAGACAGGATTTGAGGGCTACCCGCAGTTCCAAGCCGCCGTGCGTGGCGAAGTCAAAGAGATGATTTCTGGGCCAGAAGCCAAGCGCGACGTCTGGCAGAACGACCTTCCGGAAGAACACATCCTCAACCGTTATTCGCGTCAGGCACTCGAAAACCAAAAGCGTTCAATCGACGAGATCGACCCAGAGGAGTTCGACAGCTTCTGCCGAATGTTGTGCGACCCCGATCGACGCGTGTTCATAACTGGCGGCCGGATCACCGGAACTCTAGCGAGATATCTGTACCTGCACCTGCAAATGATACGGCCAGATGTTAAACTGCTGGCTGATGCCGCGTCTTGGACACATGATCTGTTAGAAGTGCGCAAGGGTGATATTTTAGTGGCTTTGGATGTTCGCCGTTACGAAAATACCACGTTGCTAATCGGGCAACTGTGCCACGAGCGTGAGGCGGAAGTTGTACTGCTTACAGATCAGTGGCGTTCACCTATCCATCGGCTGGCGAAGCACACATTTGCAGCGCGTATCGCCGTTCCATCTGCATGGGACTCAATGGCTGCACTGTTGGTTTTTTTGGAATGCGTGATTGCAGAGGTTCAAGAACGACTTTGGGACAGCGTAAAGGAACGAACTGACGCATTGGAAAAGGCTTTTGATCGAACAAAACTATTCCGCAAATTTGGTCAAAGTGCCAGCTCATGATTGCTGGCCGGGTTTAGCGAATACAACTGCGCGTGAGGACTGTTGCCAGCCTTCACTCAAGACGTACACTCGGTCCCATGACCTTTGTTACGGAAAACCAACTCTCCTTGCTGATCCTCTTTTTTCTCGCCGGTTTGATAGGTACTGCCTTTTTGTTCCGCAAACCCGCCAGACATCGCGCTTGGAAACTCGCCGATCTGGTTTGGGTCGTGTTAGGAGGAATCGGAGCGTTGGTTGCAGTACTGGCTGGTCTGTATACCTCTGATAGCTCACGACTGGACCGCCAAATCGATGTTGCCTACGCCGCGACTTTGGCGTTTGACCGCGATGCAGCCCGGTTTCGCCTGCGATTTTGCGATCCGGCCTATGATCCGGACACTGCCATCTTGTGCGACAAGGTCGAATTCTTGTCTGCATCAACGGCCAGCAACGCCGACCTCCCGCTATTTATCGCAGTTACAAACGAAGTCGCACCGCTCCAAGGGCTTCATCTGCTGTTCGGGCGCGGCTCTAAAGACGAAATGGATGGGGCCCGCGGCATGGCTGCTAAGGCAGATGCATTCGATATTGAACAGTTTCTTGTGTTCACATCGTTAGATGATGCAACCCAATCCGCTATCGAAAGTTTACGGCGCAAAGTACCCGCCATAGCCGGAGATTACATGATTTTGGCGCAAAGCTATGATGATCTGATCGAACAGGTAAGCAAACTGAAAGATGAATGGGAATTCTTACAAGAGAACGCGCATATTTTGGTTTTGCAAATTATTGCTTTGTGCTTGGTCAGCTTTGCCGCTCCGTTCCGATTGGGTAAATCAGTTGTAGAGCTGCGCGCATCTCTCAGCGGCGATACTTCTGGGCCAATTGCTCAGTGTCAGCCCCAAGAAAGTACTGGGCAAGAACCCAAAGATTCCGAGCGCCCCGCCGCAGCCAACCATGATGAATATAGCGTTCCGCATTCGTGACTGCGTCTGCATCCAGCACGGTTACGCGCGGAAGCGCCCTAACAAGGGCTACATCTTCCATCAATGGTTGATCTGGGAAACCTCCAGCTGCGCAATAATCTTGCCTACGAACTAACAGTCCCTGATCCCCATAGGGCAAAGCAAACAGCCGACTGCGCAGGTTCGCCCACCCAGCTACCCAAGCTGGGCCGAAACCAGTGGCACGAAATCGCAAACGAAATGTAGCCGGATGCCCTAAAGGTAGATGATCAGCTACGACCTCGCTCCAGCCTTCCTGCAATCTCGTATCGGCATGTAGTATCAGCAGCCATTCTCCCTTGGCGGGATCACACCCCCTACGCAATTGTCCCCCGCGAGAAGCGGCACCGGCAACAATGACCGCTCCGGCTTGATCGGCCAACTCAATAGTAGAATCGGTGGACCCACCGTCACTGATTATCAGTTCGTGTATAAGACCGGCTTGCACCCCTTCGAACAAAGCCTGCAGGGTCGCAGGTAGTTCGGCGCCTGCGTTTAAGGTCGGGATCACGATGCTGATCGGAGCGGTCATTCACGAAACCCTCTGGTCACGGCGATGCGATCACCTATATCACGGTGCCAAGACGAAAGACGAGGATACTCAATGCACAACCGCCGCATATTGCGCCTAACCGGGTCAGATACAGATAGTTTTTTGCAAGGCATCGTCACTAATGACGTAAACCGGTTGGATGACGGTTTGGTCTATGCAGCATTGCTGACTCCCCAAGGCAAGTATTTGGCCGATTTCTTTCTTATGCGGCATGGATCGGACGTCTTGCTGGACGTATCTGGCGGTTTGGCGGATGGGTTAATCAAACGCCTAAATATGTATAAATTGCGGGCGGATGTATCGATAGAAGACGCTAACTTAAATTTGCAACGTGGAACGGGGGAAACGCCAGCAGGCGCCCTGCCCGACCCTCGGCATCCGGATTTGGGCTGGCGCGCCTACACCAGTGCGGCACCCAGCGAGGATGGAACCGATTGGGATGAAATTCGCGTTCGCCACTGCATTCCGGAAACGGGAATCGAATTGACGCCTGACAGCTATATCCTGGAGTCCGGGTTCGAGGCGTTAAACGGTCTGGATTTCAAAAAGGGCTGTTATGTTGGGCAGGAAGTAACTGCCCGCATGAAGCACAAAACCGCATTGCGCAAGGGCCTGCGGCAAGTCGCCATTGACGGCGCGGCACCGGTTGGCACTGAAATCACTTCGGGCGGAAAATCAGCAGGAACACTTTTTACGCAGTCGGGAGATCGGGCAATAGCTTTTCTTCGCCTCGACCGAGCAGGCAACGACATGCGCGCAGGCGAAGCCAAAATTCGACTAGTTGAATAGCCTTAATTGCCTCCAAGCCGACAAGCTGTTCTGTAAACTCAAGTCAAGTTCGTTTGACCCTGGCGATATGCACGGTATCACTGGATACAAATAACTGGTCAGGATATTCGCATGTTTCGCCTTTACGCCGCGATCTGGCGCGCCAGCGCCGGACGGCAGATCATCCTAATTCTACTCTCTCTTGCGATCGCAGCGTTGGCTGCAGTTCCACTGGAGTTTCAGCGCGACATCATCAACCACCTGACAAGCGAAGAAATCAAAACTGACCACCTCATTATGCTGGGAACCGGTATGATGGGGGTCATTCTATTGAGCCTGGTTTTGAAATGGATACTCGGATTTCGCGCCGGAACACTGGGTGAGGATCTAATTCGTCTGATCCGTCAACGCCTTCTGGTTCGTGCCATCGACGTAAACGAAACGGGTGAGGATGTCCGCAAAGGCACAATGACCACCGCCATATCCGCCGAAGCAGAGGAACTTGGAAAATTTGCCGGTGGCGCATTTTCCGATCCGGTCGTGCAGATCGGAACCCTGATCAGTGTGATTGGCTATATTTCGTCCACCCAACCCGGTCTGGGGCTAATTGCATTTTCCATGATCATTCCTCAGATCATCATAGTTCTCGTCTCCCAACGCAAAGTTAACACTTTTGTCGCCGAAAGGGTCCACATCTTACGCAGCGCCACGGACAAACTGACAATTGGCGACATTAATGAATTGGCGAAAGAAATCGACGTACAGTTTGATGAGATTTTTGAAACGCGTCGCAAGATGTTCATTTGGAAACTGTCCGCCAAATTTTTGCTTAGCGTTATCAATGGTGCTGGGACAGTCGGCGTCCTAATGTTAGGCGGTTGGCTGGTTCTGAACGGAAAAACTGATGTCGGAACAGTTGTGGCGGCGACCAGCGGTCTTGGTCGTATTCAGGGCCCGACTTCGTTCCTTATTGCGTTTTACCGTCAGGTCAGCGCCAACCGGATAAAATACGATCTTTTGTTGGAGCTATTTGGCGACCATCCCGAGCAGTACCGCAGAATACGGCGTCCCTGAAAACGCAAAGGACCGCCAAAGCGGTCCTTGTTGCCAACTGGATGTATAAGTCAGGCGCGTTCCGAATACTCCATGGTTTCGGTGTTAACCACGATCATCTCGTCCTGACCGATAAATGGTGGGACCATAACTTTGACGCCATTGTCCAAAACCGCTGGCTTAAACGAATTTGCTGCGGTTTGTCCTTTGACTACGGGTTCAGTCTCAACGATTTTGCAAGTGACTTTTTGCGGTAGCGTCGCATTGAGCGCCTCGCTTTCGTAGAATTCCACAACTATGGTCATACCGTCCTGCAGAAATGGTCGGCGTTCACCCAGCAGGTCAGCAGGCAGTTCGATCTGTTCGTAAGATTCGGTGTCCATGAACACCAGCATTCCGTCGGTTTCATAAAGAAATTGCTGATCTTTCTGTTCAAGGCGCACGCGCTCGACTTTGTCTGCCGAACGGAAGCGTTCATTCAGTTTCGAACCATTTCGCAGGTTACGCAATTCGACCTGAGCAAAAGCGCCGCCTTTACCGGGCTTTACGTGATCTACTTTGACTGCTGCCCAAAGTCCGTCATTGTGCTCAAGCACGTTGCCCGGGCGAATTTCGTTCCCATTTATCTTGGGCATGACATAAATCCTTCACAAATGGTTGATGCGCCAGTTGTCGTCCCTATATCTGGCGGGAACACCCCTGGCAAGACAACGAAACCTAGTGCTGCACCTGCAGAGAGCCATGCAAATTACGCAACGCAACTATGCATTTTAGGTGTATCCGAATCGCAACAAATAGGTCATAAGGACCGTCACGCCGAAAAATGCAAGAGCAAGAAAAATAGGGAAAACGAGATGAGAGATTTCGTTGACGGCACAGCCTTTAACAATGAGCAAGGCAACCGTGCTCGGAAACTATTCGCGGCCGTCGTACTGGCCGCACTGGATGATGCCATAGCCGACGACAAGAAATACGGTAATGGCCCTGAACAGATTGCCCGATGGGCCCGCTCGCGCGATGGACGCGAGGTACTGTCGTGCGCCGGGATCGACCCAAACGAACGCGTCGTCAGCGGCCTGATGGAGTTTGTCGGTCGTGGCGTCAGGACCTCTGTCGCGTTGTCACGCGAAGAAAGCGAACGCCGTAATGCAGCGCATCAGGCCGAAGCTGCCTGATCGCACTTAATCTGATGGAAAAAACGCGCTCTTTAAACTGGGGCGCGTTTTTCTTTGGAACAGCGTGCGGCAAATTAAGCCGGATTTGTCGAATCCGCCTATGCTGGCGTTAACCGACCCATGGCAGAAGGGCCAGTCCCTTTGAGTGACAGTGAATTGGCGATCACCGGATGCTAGAAGGGTAAATCGAAACCCCGGCCAAACAATTTACGAAACAGATTTTAAACCGCGACCCTTTTATCACCGGCCAAAGGAAACTATCCAAAGCAGGTCGATAAAAGCTGTGGCGCCTGTCAAAACATGGGCGGACTTGTTCAACTTTGGCTTTTCCTTTGTCCATAAATCAGGTCATCTGCGCGTAAATGCTGGAGGCAACTTATGGCTCGGTCCATCATGATACAGGGCACCGGCAGCAATGTCGGGAAATCGGTTCTTGTGGCCGGTCTGGCACGCGCCTTCACCCGTCGCGGATTGAAGGTGGCGCCATTTAAGCCTCAGAACATGTCAAACAATGCTGCGGTTGCCGAAAACGGCGGCGAGATTGGACGGGCTCAAGCATTGCAGGCCCGCGCAGCGAAACGAAAAACGCACACCGATATGAACCCAATTCTGTTAAAGCCGGAAACAGATACTGGAGCACAAATCATCGTACACGGTCATCGCGCCGGAACGATGAGAGCCGCAGATTACCGAAAAGACAAATCCAAACTGCTTGGTGCGGCGCTGGAGAGTTTTGACAGATTATGCGCAGATGCTGATCTAGTTCTGATCGAAGGGGCCGGTAGCCCGGCTGAAACCAACCTGCGCAAGGGAGACATAGCCAACATGGGCTTTGCCTGTGAGGCTGGTGTTCCGGTCATTTTGGTCGGCGATATCCACCGTGGCGGCGTAATCGCGCAAATAGTTGGAACGCAGGCCGTTCTGGATTCTGATGACCTCGCAATGATCCGCGGCTTTTCCATCAACCGATTCAAGGGCGATGTATCTTTGTTTGATGAAGGACGAGATGTAATTGCGGCTCGCACGGGATGGCCATGTCTGGGTGTTGTGCCATGGTTTGATCAGGCATGGAGGCTACCCGCAGAGGATATGATGGATATCCGTTCTCACCCCGGAGGCGTGCTGAAGGTAGTGGTGCCACAGCTGGAGCGAATGGCCAATTTTGACGATCTCGATCCCCTGTCTGCAGAACCCGAAGTTGCAGTTGAAATTGTGCCCGCCGGCCGAGCCTTGCCCGGGGACGCTGATTTGGTGTTGCTGCCCGGAAGCAAGTCAACAATCGGGGATCTTGCTTTCTTTCGCGCTCAGGGTTGGGATGTGGATCTTTACGCGCATGTGCGGCGTGGGGGGCATGTATTAGGTCTGTGCGGTGGCTACCAAATGCTTGGTAAATCAATATCAGACCCAGACGGAGTAGACGGAAGACCCGGGAATGTACCCGGATTGGGCATGCTTGATGTAACCACCACAATGTCTGGGCAAAAGAAGGTGAGCTTACGCAGCGCGATCGCTGTGCCAGGCAAGGAAAGTGTCAGCGGATATGAAATTCACATGGGTCGGACCGAAGGACCCGATTGCACCCGCGCATGGTTGGAGATTGACGGTCGCCCCGAAGGTGCGGCCAGCCCTAATGGACGAGTTCGCGGAAGCTATTTACACGGAATTTTTGCGTCAGATGCCTTTCGCTCCAGCTTTCTCAAAAATTTGGGCGCAAAATCTGACCTGGCCTACGAAGACGGCGTAGAGAATATTTTGGACGAACTTGCTGAGCATCTGGAAAGACACATGGACTTAGATTTGCTTCTTTCTATGGCAGAAAATCCAAAACGCGCTTAGATGCTAACTCGTTTCCTGCGAAGCGATAACCTTGTTAATCTCTCGTCGTACCATCTTGCGTATGTTGCGCGTGATGCCTTCGCCCAACTTACCCTGTAGTTCCTGACGAACAATCTGAGCTACCAATTCGCTAAGCACGTCTTCGTCCAACGCCTTCGAACCCTCTTCCACCGACGCAGGAGCATCGGCACGATGGCTGAAAATCAAAGGCGTTTCCGTTTCCTCCTCTGCCGATTGATCGGCAGGATCCTGCGGCCATTCAACAGCTTGGTTCGGCGTTCCGGAATAAGCGTCATCACTTTCGCCATCCGGTTCCCACTGATCCTCAGTTCTGGCTATCGCGGCCTCTAGCGCCTCGATCTTCGCGCTAAGGCTGCCCGCGAGATCCCGCCTTTCACCAAGCCTTAAAGGGACGATGGGCATTGGCCCGTCGTCGAACTCTTCGTCTTGAATGTCAGGTTCGCTCGTTTCATCATGTGGTCGAACAATATCACTGAGGTGTAAGCGCATTGGCGCAGCGATGCCAGCTGTCTCAGCCCCAGCTTTCTTTGCCTCTTCGCCACCCTCAGATTCTGTGACCAGCTTCAGTGGCGCGGATTTTTCTTCCTCGCCGACACGAAGCGCTTCGGTCAGAACCAACCTGCCCGGTTTGCGCGCGGCCGTCGGAATAAAAATGAACTCCGATTCTTCGCGTACTTCTTCACTGACCAATCGCTTAACCGAGGACAGAACATCTTCAACATCCGCATTCGTTACACTGTCAGACATAGTTCTCAATCACTCTAACCTTTGAGAACAATAGTACCCAATCCGGACCGCACTCACAACCGATTGTATTATCTCTTATTCGCGTCGCAATGCCTTGAGAACGCGGTCAAGGTCACGACTTTGCTTGCTGACCTGCGCAGGCGCCCTTTTGACTAGGTTGTAATACAATGTAGGGTCATAAATCTGCACCGCGAGGCCAAGACGCTCTGCGGTAAGCAAACCCTGCGCCTGAAGCAACTGGTAAGCTGCCAGCGACCGCTCGGTACGCGAAGCTACTTCTGCCAATTGCGCGTCCAAAAGGTCTTGCTGCGCCGCCAGGACGTCCAACGTTGTCCGAGCACCGAGAGTGGCCTCTTCGCGAATTCCATCGAACGCGACCTGCGAAGCACGAACTCGTTCTGTCGAAGCCGTCAGGCTGGCTGTTGCAGTCTGAAAGCGAACATAGGCATCCGTGACTCCTTGGGTGATGTCCTTTTGCACATTCAGCAAGTTCGCTCGCGACGCGTCCCGCGTCGCCATTGCCCGCCGGATTGACGCAGCCAACCGCCCGCCAGCATAGATTGGTTGCGTTAGATCCAAAGAAACTCTTGCGTCATTCCTATAATCGTCGTCGTCGTAGCTTTCAGTAATTCCAGCGTCCGCGTTCAATCTGACGTTGGGCCCTAAGTTTGCCCGTTGTTGCTGAACAACTAGGTCGAGTGCTCGCACCTGGTGCTGGGCAGACAAGATAGCCGGATGATTACGCTGAGCCAAAGATTGCGCCTCGGATTCCGAACGCGGAAGATTTGGCAAGCTGGGTTGTCCCGCCGTGCGTCCGGGTAACTTACCGACAGCATTCACATATTCCGCCTGAGCGGTGCTTAAAGCGCCGCGAGCATCAGCCAAGTCCGCACGAGAGCTGGCAAGCTGGGCCTCTGACAAGGCAACGTCTGTCCGTGTAACTTCACCTACTTCAAAACGGTCTTGCGAGGCCCGAAGTTCCTCAGCCGACAGGTCAACGTTGTTTTGACGGATGCCGACCGTTTCTTCCTGTAAAAGAACGCTCAAATAGGCGGTTGTTGCTCGAAAAAGGATCTGTTGTTCGATATCGATAAGGGACTGCCGGGTTGAAAGCACCGTTTCCTGCGCGGATTGCTTGCCCAGAACAGATGCTCCGCCGTCGTATATCAATTGGCTGAGCGTCAACCCGGTGAAAAAGGTCGACGGTTCATCCGTGGTCAAAACACCGCCGGTGCGAGCGCGCGAAAAATCCTGACGAACACGTGCCGTCCAGTCGATGATCGGCCGCAGAGCGGAAAGCGCAATTGCGACATCTTCATCCGCTGCACGCAACAAAGCCCTGTTCTGTTCTAACAAGCCACTTGTGTTGTACGCGCCAATGAATGCGTCCGTTAGATTATCAGCCCAGGCAGGCCGCCCGGGAAGGGCCACCATAGCAATGCTTGCTGTCAAAGCCATTGCTTTGATCAGCTTTTTACTTGCCGTCCCACGCATGTCAAATTCCTCTCAAACCAAATTTAGGCAGCGACTGGAACAATTTGCGTCTTTGTTTTCAAGTAATCAAGGCAACAAAAAATTTTGCTGAACGACTATAGCGAAAATGCAAACATTTTGGAAAAAGCACTTAAAACTGGGGCCGATGCGTTGAATGCATATCGCCACGTAACGTGCCCGGCCGACTTGTGTCCGATTTTTACGGTTCCCAAGTCTCCTTCCATGAATATGCAGGCGATACGTCCTTGATCCTTTAGTTGATCCAGAATTGCTTCGGGAACCCGCTCGACACCGCCTTGGATCATAATGACGTCATAGGGGCCATGCTCCGCAGCGCCCAGTTCCAACGGACCAGTGTGCACAATTGCATTGTCAACATCTGCATTCATTAGAATTGTCTGCGCATCTACCGCAAGTTCTTCGTCATCTTCGACGCCAACCACCAACTGAGCCATTCGAGCTGCCACCGCCGTTGAATAGCCAAGTGCGGGGGCAATATCCAAGACAACCTCGTCATTGGAAATATTCAGTATGTCCAAAATCTTGGCAAAGGTCCGTGGTTCTAGAATACAGCGCCCGTTACCCAGATCGATCAAATCCTCAACATAAGCTGCCTCGCGCTGTGCGTCGGGAACGAAGTTTTCGCGCTCAACTGACAGCATTGCGTCTATGATGGGAAACTTGGTCACATCTGAAGGTCGGACTTGAGTATCAACCATTGTAAGGCGGCGGGATGCGAAATCTGTCATGTCATCGCTCGTTCATGTTCCATCTTTCTGCGGCTTGTGCCACATCCATTCGGTTGCGGCAACGTCGTTAGGACCAAAACAGTACTGCGAGTCTATAGATACCTGGCCAAAGCTTGATATGACTGCGGTCGTCAGATTTCCGCTCAAACCACTGGACGTCTTCTTAGAAAGCTGGTAGAACGCCCACCACACCACAGCAAGTAATTGATTTTGCTAGAAAAGGCGAGTTGGCGGAGTGGTGACGCAGCGGATTGCAAATCCGTGTACACCGGTTCGATTCCGGTACTCGCCTCCAAACAATCAGAGATTTACTACAGGGTTTTCCGAAATCGTCAGCAGGTCGTTGCAATTGCAGTAGGTTATGATGTCCATCTAATGACACGGATTTAGTACGAAGCACTTAGGCAATACTACAATTCTATCGAAGACAATCCGCAAGCGCAGGTTGCTTCAGTTTTCGTTTATTTCAGCCGACAAATTTGAATGACGTCAATGTTGGGGTGAAGGTTTACTAACGACAATACCACGCTCTTGGAGGCGGATCGTCGATTTCCGCAGGTGAGTATGCGGAGTAATGGTAAGCTAAAACTTCGCTTCCATTACCCAAAGTGATTAACACAGGTCTTTTTCGGCCGGTGTGATCTTTGTTCTCCGCGCGACTTCCTTATATCCAAAGGCGAAAACTCGAACTTGTCGGCAACACCGGGTCAGCCTGTTGTTCTTCAAAACATGTGACTGTATGCGTCTTGATGTACGATCTATCGAGCGTGAGATTGACGGAGGCTAGGTGACGCAGCAACAGATCAAGAAGTCCGACGAATTAGCTCAAAAACTGTCGGTGAAAATCGTTAGAGGTGAGTTTCACCCCGGAGAAAAGCTTCGGCAGGATCTGATAGCCCGAGAATTTGGGGTAAGCCAAGTAACCGTTAGGGAGGCGTTGCTCAGCCTTGCTTCACAGGGGTTAGCTATTAGTTTGTCGCGTCGGGGCATATGTGTGGCCCCGATGGATCAGAATTCCGTCGACGAACTGCGCACTATGCGATGCGCGCTTGAGCCGGTCGCATTGTATCACTCGGTTCCAAATCTGACGGCAGAGCAAATTAAACAAATTGAGAAAATCCACAAAAGTTGCAACGCCGCTGAAACCTCGGAACATTGGGAGGAGGCAAACCGGGACTTTCATATGGCAGTTATTTCTGCTTGCAAAATGCCACGTCTGATCGCTGAAATCGGAAAATTGCAGCTGTTGTATGCCTGGCATTTTAACGCCCGTTACTCGGCCAGATGGCGACGACGCGACGATCCAGATCACGCAGCCATTTTGGAAGCAATCAAAGACCGTGATGCAAATCGCGCACGGACGATCATGCAACGCCACCTGTCGCGGTTATGATAGGTTAATTCAGCTTTCGAGCGATGATCCAAACCGCATGATAGGTCAGCGGCAAACCTGCCTGATCTTTGTAGGTCTGAGTATAATCGTCGATGAACTGTGTCAGTCGGGATTTTGTCCAATTCTTCTGAGTTCGCCCGTTCACACCTGTCTTGCGTAAGTAGTCGAGAACGTGACGAGCAGAGGGAAAACGGGCTTGCTGCACGGATTCTTCGATTTTCACTACCTCTAGGTCATTCTGCACAGCCGCAGCCAGCTCTCTTGCAGAGCACAAGCCGGGAGCACCGGACGAAGACCCTATTCGTACCAGTTCCCGATATTGTCCATCGCCGAACCCAGACACGGCCAGCCATCCGCCCGGAGCAAGTGCCGATACTGCTCTGTGAAGCAATTTGACGGGATCCGGAAGCCATTGAATCATAGATGAAGATGCGATCAAGTCTGGATGTCTAGGCCATTCAATCTCTACTGCATCACCGCAAATAAATCCGGCATTGAAAGCCTCGGCCGTTTGTTGGGCCTCAGGAGCAAGATCATTAAGTGTCAGCGCTCCGAGCTCGAATTCGGCCCGCAACAGTTGCGTTAAATGGCCAGTGCCGCAACCCAATTCCAATGCAGAAGAGAAATGTTGAGGCGCACCACTGTCATGCAGGTCCTGGATCAACCGATCAGCGATACCAGCCTGTTGGTTCGCTGTTTCGTGATAGCTGCTGAAACTTCGGCTGAAACTGCGTCGCACCCGATCTACAAGCTGTGCTGTCATGAAATCCATTCCGCCCAACTTTGTCCTTGTCCAAACGGGATATGCGGACCGGAAACATGTCGAACTGCCTGAAGTTGCGATGCCCATGCCAACTTTTGCGCCCGCGAAGGAATTATCCGGTCGCGTAGCGGTATCCAAATACGGTCAAACCTGGTTTCCGGCGCTGAACCGCGTTCAATAATCGCGTGTAGCTCTGCACGGGCAGCCGCAATATCAATCGCGGGCACAGATGACTTCAAGCCAGCCCGAAGGCAAAACTTGGAAAAACTATCAGCAGAGAGATTGTCAGCTGTTGAACGGATCAGAGTCGGCGCGATACCTTTTTTGCAATCAGCGGGCATTAAAGTACCACTGATCGCAATCTTCCGCGTTGGCTTAAACCCGATCCTCGCCATCCAATGTGCGGCAGAGGCTACGCCGAAGGAAAAGGCAACAACGCTGACTTCGTCGTACTGAGCCAATTCTGGAATAGGGTCGTCCAATTGGGTGTAATCCTCGACCAGTAGGACTGAACCCTTACCCTGAAGCCCGTTAAAAGCCGCCGCGCCTACAGCCCAGCCGCCAAAGACAACAGTAATCGATGCCGAACCCCCACGTGACAACCACTTCCGCTTCATTAAATTTCCTTGGCTAGTGAGACCATGGCCGCTGTCACACAGCTTAGCTCCTCGGGCGAGATGATATATGGCGGCATACAGTAAATATTGCGGGCATGAGGGCGCAGCCAAACACCTGTTTCAGGTGCAAACCGATGAGCAATCGCTGGATCAACACGTTTTTCCATTTCGATTACACCAATCGCACCTAAGATGCGGGTATTGGCAACGCCAGGTAGTTCTCTTGCTGGGGCCAGTTCCTGATCCATCTGGTTTGCAATATTACTGACATCCTTGCGCCAGCTGCGTTGCTTGAGCTGATCCAAGCTTGCTATGGCTGCGGCGCAAGCCAACGGATTAGCCATGTAAGTCGGCCCATGCATCATTACACCAGCTTTACTTTGACCAATGCCAAGCGCCACTGGTTCCGACGTGACCGTTGCCGCCATAGTAATGTGCCCGCCAGTCAGAGCTTTACCAAGACAAACGATATCCGGCGCGATACCTGCATGATCCATAGCAAACAGCTCACCTGTCCGACCGAACCCAGTGGCGATTTCATCAAGGATTAACAATATCCCATGAGCATTGCATAAATCCCGCGCACCCCGCAGCCATGCGGGATGGTAAAAAAACATACCCCCTGCCCCTTGAACCACAGGTTCAAGAATAATGGCTGCTATCCGATCACCCTTTGATTCCAAGAGCGCCTCAAGCGCCCCAAGCCCATTCAAGCGTGTGTCATCTGTCCAATCCTGATCGAACGCAATAGGTGGTCGCGGAACAAAATGCTGGATAGACAAAACCCCGCGAAAAAATCCGTGCATGCCATTCACCGGATCACAGACACTCATGGCTTTCCATGTATCGCCGTGATAGCCACCACGCACGGTGGCAAATTCAGTTCTTTGGGAATTCCCCCTAGCCATCTGGTATTGAACGGCCATTTTCAGTGCCACTTCGACCGAAACAGAGCCGCTGTCACTGAAAAAAATGCGATTTAGCTCTTTCGGAAGCAACTCGATAAGTCGGCGTCCTAACTCGATTGCGGGTTCATGGGTCAACCCACCGAACATTGTGTGTGGCATCTGCGACAACTGAGCCTTCATTGCGTCTGCGATGGCCGGATGACGATGCCCATGGATTACGCACCACCATGAAGACATGGCATCGATCATCCTGACCCCGTCATCGCGCGTCAGCCACACCCCTTCGGACTGAGCGATCAGATGCACCGGCCCCGGGTCCATGATATTTGTATAAGGGTGCCAAAGATGGCGGGCGTCGAATTCAAGGGGTGTCACAAAAATCTCCGGATCGTATCGGTATCAATCGTAGCAAAGGCCTTAGACAGGGTCGTAGGGGACAAAGGATCAAGATAAGGCAACCGGCCCAGAAACCGGGTATTACCCATTTCGACGATCGTTTTCTCTACGTCCGGTTCTGCGTTGCCAACAAAGGCTACCCCGATCACCGTACAATTGGCATTTCGGAGCGCCTGCAGAGTTAGTATCGTGTGATTGATTGTCCCAAGTGCCGTGCGTGCTACCAAAATGACCGGCGCCAACCATTGTCCAAAGAGATCGAGAAAAAAAATGCTGGCGGTTCAGCGGAACCATAACTCCACCAGCTCCCTCAACGACAAGAGGTCCATCAATTTTAGGAAGCGCCAACTGATCCAGCCAAATTTCCACACCAGCATCTTCAGCGGACAAATGTGGTGAAGACGGTCTGTTCAGCCTAAATGCTTCACTCAGCGTTTCTGCACCGGATAAGGACTTGACGGTATCTGTATCCGTGCGGTCCATTAGACCGGATTGCACCGGTTTCCAGTAGCGGGCTTTAAGAGCCATTGTAAGACCCGCCGCAAAGACAGTTTTGCCGACACCAGTGTCTGTGCCCGCCACTATAAGCGCACTCATTCAGTCTTCCTTTGATAATTGTGGATTGTTTCGAACAAAGCGCTGATATCCTCGTGATTAACGTTTCCGGTAATAGAAATTCGGAGCTGCGACCTACCGCGCGGAACCGTTGGTGGGCGAATGCCGCGAACATCAAAACCCTGCTTTTGCAGCGCGGTAGCCATTCTCATGGCCCGCGCTTCATCACCCAGCATTACTGGAATAATTTGGCTATTGAGCGTTTCCTTCGGAAAACCGTATCGACGAGCAGATAAATGAGCAGAGGCGACACGAGACTTTGCCGAGGCGCTCAGGTCGCTTTCGTTTTGTAAAACCTGCAAGGCGGTCCTTACTAACGCGGCGGTGAGCGGTGCCGGAGCGGTCGCGAAAACAAAAGGGCGCGCACGATTAATCAAAGCTTCGATGAATACTTTCGACCCGCAAATCAACCCACCTGATACGCCTAAACTTTTGCCGCATGTGTGTAATGTCAGTACCTCGGCCTTCAAATCATGGGACAAACCTCGGCCATTTGGCCCATAGATACCGGTCGCATGAGCTTCATCCACGACAAGCACCGCGTCGCTCTCGACGGCCAGCGACGACAGGTCTGGCAAAGGCGCAAGATCCCCTTCCATTGAATAAACGCTCTCCACGGCGATCCAGACTTGCCCCAGGCCACCCAAGGCCCGCCATTTAGCAATAATCTTGCGTGCATCGTTTACATCGTTGTGGGCAAATTTGCGGGTCTCAGCACGACCTCGGCGCATTCCTTCATGAGTCCAAAGCGTCAAATAATACTAGGTCTTCGGCAGCAGGGAGGGTTGAAAATATCGCCTGATTGGCCTGAAAACCTCCCCCCATAAACAACGCTGCCTCAGCGCCAAAGAAATCTGCAGCCTCTTGCTCCAAAGCTTCATGTTCCGCATGGTTTCCGCGCAAAAGACGTGACCCACCGGAACCCAGCGGGACCCCTTTGTCCAACGCGTCCCGCGCGGCCTGCTGCATCAGGCTCGACCGCGCCAATCCCAGGTAATCATTCGACGCAAAGTCTAGCCCGACCGGTTTTGAGAGCGTGCGGCATCGGTTTCGGTTACACAAAATCCGAGATGTCGATGAAAGCCGGTCCAAGGCCCTCATTCAGCTTCGCCTTTACGGCTTTCGCATTCCGCAACTTCAACTCGCAGACCCAATTTGGCAAAAAGCGCGGCATCGGCGTCGGCCTCTGGGTTTTGGGCGGTCAGAAGTGTTTCTCCAACAAATATCGAATTTGCCCCAGCCAGAAAGCACATTGCCTGAACAGCCTCGCTCATTTCACTTCGTCCCGCTGACAACCGCACATAAGATCGAGGCATCATGATCCGAGCCATCGCGATCACGCGAACAAATTCAATCGGGTCAATCGGCTTGGCATCTGCCAACGGTGTATTTTCTTGCGGCATCAACATGTTGATCGGTACAGATTCTGGTGCCGGATCCATGTTGGCAAGCGTCACCAGCATTTCGACCCGGTCCCGGGTGACTTCGCCCAGTCCAAGGATACCCCCGGAGCACACTTTTATTCCTGCATCTTGCACACGCCCTAGGGTCTTTATCCTGTCAGCAAACTTACGAGTCGAAATGACTTGAGGATAATACCGTTCGGACGTGTCGATGTTGTGATTATAGTAATCCAGCCCAGCGTCACGAAGACGGCGAATTTTGTCCTCGTCCAGTGCCCCTAGTGTCATACAGGTTTCCATACCAAGACTGCGGACGCCTTTAACCATCTCTACCAGCGCATCCATGTCTCTATCTTTCGGCTCTCGCCACGCTGCTCCCATGCAAAAACGAGTCGCACCAGCGTCTTGGGCCTTGCGCGCTTCGTGCAATACTCTCTGAACCTCGATCAGTTTAGACGCTGGCAGTTTCGCTCCGTTAAGCGCCGATTGGGAGCAATAAGCGCAATCTTCGGCACAGCCGCCCGTTTTTATGGACAGTAACTTGGACGTCTGAATCCTGTTGGGAACAAAGTTGTCGCGATGCACGATCTGCGCACGAAACAGCAAATCCATTAACGGAAGATCATGCAAGGCTTGCGCGGCCTCCAGCTCCCAATCTTTTATTGTGTTGCTCATTTTATCGATATTTTTAGCCTTGATTCTTGTCTTTGGCTTTTTTATCGATTTTTTCTAAGGTCACAATGTTTTTCTTCAACATTACATTGAGTTAATAGCGCTCAGATGCTTAGGCTTCGTTTCGTTGTAAACTTCAAGAATAATCAGATTCGACACTTTTCCCCTATTCGTCAAAGCTGTGACTTGAAAACACTCAGCCAACCGGGTGGAAAGGGGTTTTTGAGACGAGCAAAACTCAGGCTCTATACTAGTCAGAAAGTCGGCAAGAGAGTTGGATGCGAATTTACCGTCACTGCAAATCCTAGGGCATCATAAAGTAGCTGAGGGTGCGCATTATTTGCGTGGAGAATAATCTCAAAGAACTAAACTCGGTCTCGGTTTTGCGAACACCGTTTTTGCCCCGGCGTTAGTCGTCGCTAAACAAAGAGTGGCACTGGTAAATCAAAGTAGATTTTCTGTCGTCGACCCCGGAAAATTAACGTTTCAACGCATCTCAACTGACAAATCGTTTTTTTGTAGATCGCACTCAACCATTTCAGCCTCCTTTTGATCGAGCCTCACAACTACTCCTCGCGACCCTAGCAACGTCCACCACTGTGTCTTTTCAGCGCCAAGTGTTTAGTGCGGCAAAATCAAAAAGAACAAAGCACTCCGGTGAATGACACTTCGTCACAATACAGACGCCCATTGGCTTTAGGAGAAATCAAGGACGAGACCTTATCGGGTCTACAGCCAGGCATATCAAAGATCTCCGCGTTCGACCTCCAAAAGCCTAATGATTGTGATTAAGCATCCATGGCCATCCCTTAAGCGCTGCAGGCGTCGAAGACACCCCATCTGCAACTTTGAAATCACCGTATACTCGACTGCCATCTGGCGCAAAAAACTGATCATGCTGGTGCGAATGCAGATCGGGGCCGCACTCTGAGACAGCATCGCGCATGCAATTCGCCATAATTTGTGCGGATTCTTCTGTCCAACCGGCGACATAGTCAGCATGAGCGGACGTACCCTTTGGCACATTGTCCATACGATCTGATGCAAAATACCAGTCAGAGTCAAACGGTACATCCGACCAATTAACATTCTGGGTCAGCTGCGGAATCGTATAAGGGTGAGAGCGCGGGCAACGGCCATGAACGGAGTACGCGACGTGCTTGGTGCCGCCCGGGCTGGAAAGTATCGGCGATCCGTCGGCATTCACGGCAACGCAATCAGGAAAAATGACTTCTAATGTCAAACCGTCGTGAGGAGAAATCCGAATGTCACCCCCCCAAATTTCTTGATCTTTCTTGCTTACAACGACACCGCTAGACCCCTTAACATCTGCGTTGGTTAAAATTTCAAGGCCTTGCGGAATTGGTTTGATCTTGCTGCGATCATTCACCCAACTCTTATAATAATTCGTTATAGCTGTAGGGAGAACAACTTCCCCTCTTTCGTTAAAAAGCGCCGGAATCCAATAAGCAGAACGGTTCGTGACACCGCCATCGCAGGTCGTCCGACCCGAGTGGATAATGTCACTACTAGTGCTGTCGGCATCGACCTCGGCATTACCAAAAAACATATGCAGATGAGCTGCACCGGGTTGCCCGGGATAAACAACCGGGTCATCATACGAATAGTGTGAAGGCACGCAAAAAAAGCGAAAACCATGACCGTCTATGTTGCCCTTCTCACCGCGAGGTACAGGCATAGACCCCTTATCGGTGCCGCGCGTAACGACATGGTGGAAATCCGACGAAGCGTGTTGCGCGTTTGTTTGGCTTGCTGTCCCTCCGACGGCTAATATGCACATCGTTATTAGCAAATTGACGTAACTAGATGCAGCGACAGACCTGCGCTTGGTTTGCCCTGAGGATCTTGAAAAGCTCTCGACAAAGGCCGCCAGAAAAAAACGATCGGTCATCTTTGCTGTTCCTTTCACTAACTACAAACTACCACCTCTATGGCGGGCACACGGTTCAATACTAAAATAACTTAGTTATCCCCGCTCTCATATCAAATCCTGCAAAAAAATTGTCGCAGCTTCTTTAAAAAACGGACGTCTTTGTGAATAAATGCACCCAAATCAAAACTATTGTTTAATCCTTTAGGTCTGCTGCCCCAATGAGCTCTTCAATTTCGCGAGAATGTCGCTCGACTATGGTCATTTTGCCCGGCCCGAGGCCTTAAAGACCAGGTCGACGACGCAATCCGACAAGAATCCACTCGATTGTGAATCCATAGACCGTTACTCAGACGCTTTGGTCTGCGAAAATCACGGCAGCTCAGAAGTGAAACGCCACCGCTGCATAAATCCCGTTCTGGTCGACATCATAAGCAAACTCGCCACTATCGCGATCAGTGGAATAGTCTATTCCATAGAATTGATAGCCGAAGCGCAAAGACGTATTCTCCCACCCCTGCCAGTCAAAACCGGCCAAGACTAAATACTGAAGATCATCGCCGTTCACGCCAAATCCGCTCAGTTCCGCACGGGCTCCAAAACCCCATTTATCATTGATTTCAGTCGCATACCGCAGGGTAATCAGCGGCTCGAACCATTCTTCAGTACCACCAAGGGAAAGACTTGGACCCGGGGTATTTATGTCAATTTCTTGCTTGAGCCGATTCCATTTAACACCAATCGCCGCATCAGCAGCGTATCTTCTGCCCGAAGCATTTACACCGTTTGCGAACCGGTAAGCGCCCTGCAGGTTAAAAAACGTTTGACGGACATCCACTTCGACATCCGTTCGTCCTGCGCCAATTGGTAAAGTGCCATCTTCGCCAAGCTTTACATAGTAGAGCTCGGAAACGATGCCAAAATCTCCGTTCCATCCCTCATACCGAACGGACAGAGCACCCTGCAAAATGTCCAACACTTCGTTCAGACTCAAATCCAAATCGACACTGCTACCGTCGACCGTTGATGTGCCCTTGGTAGAGAATGGCAGAAACAAATAAGGAGTAATCGAATGGCGCCAAGATCCATCATCAGCCGGAGATCGTGAAAGCGCCTGGGCATCAGCAATACTCGGCGTCGAAATCGCAATACATGCGCCTAACGCTGCAAACGAAGCAACCTTTCTAACATTCAACATTCTTCATATCCAAATCTGATTTCATGTAATCAGTATGGTAGAGGGTCAGTGGGTGTGCCGACCAGAAAAAAATCCGTTTTGTTGTCCGAAGGATAGAAGACAAATTGCGTTGACGCCACCAAACGTCAGGTGAAAATGGTGTCTGGCATAACAGCCGATCACTAGCGGCAGCCCATCAAAGCGACCAATCACGCAATTGGTGACCCGAACCTTCTGCCTAGAGTTTTTGTTTGAGAAGTGGTACCGCCTCCCTGGCTTGAACAGGGGACCTCTGGATCCACAATCCAGCGCTCTAACCAACTGAGCTAAGGCGGCACTCGTGGAGGGCGATTTATCGAACACGCACTGGGATTGCAAGTCTATTAAAGTTGAATTCTCCAGCTTTGTTCGACCAAATCCACGCCGAAAGAATACACCGGCTTACTATCGACCAACTGCCACCCAAACGCGCGGTAGAGAGCGCAGGCCGCGCGATGGCTTTCATGTGTCCAAAGCACCATCTCGCGATAGCCTGCAGTCCTAGCAAACTCCATACACTCATTTAACAAGTGCCTCCCAATCCCCTGCCCCCGGGCTTCAGGCACTAACAGGAACAAGCGCAGCTTGGCACTATGATCGTCCTGAGCAACACAAAAAATGCTGCCTAAGTGTAATCCGTTCTTCTCGGCGATCCAGCCGCACTCGCGCCTGGGGTCAAAATCCGCAAGGAAGTCATTCAGGATTTGGGCCACCAATCGCCCGAAGGATTCGTTGAACCCTTCATCGCGCGCATATAGCAAGTCATGCTGTTTGACCAACCATTGCGCATCATCGGCGTGAAAGGGCCGAAGGGTAACATTATCCATACTTCTTTTGTGCGCTTTGGTCGCTTGATTCTCAACCCATCGCGCTGTAGCAAAAAGGCTCATCGGAGGCGCACATGGGCATAAATACCGAACGCGACATAGAAGCGAACCTGCAGATCGGACCGACTGATCAGGGCATGGTTCGTCTGTTCATCGAAGCTTCGGATGCTGAGATTCCGATGGACTTTGACCCGGACGAAGCTGAAGAGATCGCCGAAGAAATTCGCGCCGCAGCCCAAGCAGCGCGGGCGTTAAGGGACTAGGCTGTCAGACACGCGGGTCACGCAACACGTGCAATCTGCGTGCAGCGTCGGTGGCGAATTTCTGGATCATTTTCTTTCGCCGCGCTGGTGCGACCTTGGTCTCAGGACCGATGCGGATAATTTCAGCGTCATAAGCATCTGCAATGATCAATCCGGTTTCAGGCGGCAAAAGATCGACGGGAAATTCCGTGTCGACGGCCCAAAAAAATCGATCGCACCATTCCAGATAGCCCTGCCATTTCGAATCTGACTGATAGTCGGCCCGACTTGATTTGCATTCAATCACCCAAAGCTCACCCTTTGGTCCCAATCCCATAACGTCTACACGCAAACCGCGGGTCGGGACAAATTCCTCAATGGAAACATAACCATGGGTTACAAGGTGCCGCGAAACCCCTCGGGCCAATCTTTGTCCAGGATGCAATTCTAGATTCATTCTCAAAATGTGAACAATTAGTGAACAAAAATCAAGCACGACTTCTCTTGACATGATACCTTTCGGTACCGTAAAAACACGAAACCAAAAGGTATCTAATCGAGGAGCGCATGAACACACAAACTCAAAACGCGTTTCGCGCGCTGGCAGATCCAACACGCAGGGACATAGTTCAAATGCTGGCGTCCGAAGACATGACAATCGCGCAGTTGACCGGACATTTCGATATGACCCGCGCTGCCGTCAAAAAGCACTTAACCGTTCTTTCAGACGGCGGACTGATCACGTTCGAGGCTCGCGGACGGGAACGCATCAACCGACTTGAACCTAAGGGAATGGCCCCTGTTCTGGACTGGCTCAGATACTTTGACCGGTTCTGGGACGACCGCCTCGCCAATCTCAAAAATGCTATTGAAGGAACAAATAGATGACTGACGCAGTTTTGCAGAAAACCATTTTTCTTCGCGCAACACCCGAAACGGTTTGGGACTATCTAACCGAACCTGACCGGCTTGCGGAATGGTTTCACAAACCCGAACGCCGTCTGGCAGATGGTCAAAAACTTGAAATGTTTGGAACGACAAGCGGCGACCTATTGATCTGGGGCGAGGTCCGTCAGGCGCGGAGGCCGGAATATCTTGAGTATACTTTTACGGTCAAACCCATGGGAGATGCAGTGAGCGTCGTAAGATGGACGCTAGAGCCAGTTTCAGGTGGCACGCGGCTTGGCCTTGTTCACGAAGGCCTCCCACAAGGAGCAGAGGCCTTTGGGTTGATCCTGGCGTTGGACAATGGTTGGGACGAACACTTTGGCAAGATGCGAACGGCATTACACGAAACTGTTGACGCATGACCTCTTGTGGAATCCCACTTCAGACCCTAACTAGGCGCGTGGCGGGTTCTGCCCTTCTCGTGTTAGGCAGCATTCCGGTGGCCTTAAGCAATTCCGAGGGAGCTGGCTCTGTTCAGGTCCTGGCCTGATTACCTGGCGCCCACCTGTATTAACAGGTCCTCGGGAATCAAAGCCCCACGGATGACTGGCGGTCCCGCCACTTGATCCTTCAACGTGAGGATCGCGACTCTTGCCGGATCAACGCTGGTTTCAAACTTTGCGTGATCGGCGTTCCTCGACGCGGACCATCGTGCTTTTCAGCCAAATTCATGATTGCGTAAGCGAATTGGACACCCGCGAAAACGATCCCGTTCATAAACCAGATCATCAGCAAGGCCATCAGACCAATCTCGGACCCCAAAATGAGATCGCGAAGATTAGCAACGTTAAGTACCAGAAGAACCGCGACGAATATTGCCGAAATCAAAAAACCAAGTGCAACTTGGGTGATGTAAAGACGGATGAGCTTAGGCATTTCAGACCTCCTTACGCGCCTCTCGAAGCTTAGCTCGAATTTGGTCTGGGTAAAATGGTCGGCGGCGTGTCAGAATGCCTCGGGCTTGGCCTCACGCGCCATGTGATCAAGCACCGCGTTAACGAATTTTGGCTCTTTTCCCTCGGGGAAAAAAGCGCGCGCAACGTCGACAAATTCGGTAATGACGACCTTTGGCGGTGTCTGCCCTTGGGTCAATTCTGCACCAGCGGCTCGGAACGTGGCTCGTAACGTCGGGTCTATCCGGTCGATGGGCCACTTTGCCACCAAAGCTCGGTCGGTCATCTGATCAATGGGTGCTTGGTAGTTTACCGCGTCATCCACAAGCTTGCGAAAGATCGAAATGTCGCCGTCCAACATTTCTTCGCCCTCATATACAGCGCCGAAACGGTGATCCAAAAATTCGCGAACCACTTGATCTGTTGTTTGCCCGGACTGTTCCATCTGAAAAAGGGCCTGCACGGCGTAGAGCCGCGCGGCAGATTTCATCAAACGCTTTTTGTCGACCGGTTTTTGGGTCGCTTCTTTTCGGGTCATGCCGTTGTGGATCCGTTACTGCCGTCCGCCAAGAGAATGGACTCTGACGGCGGTTTGAACCCGACGCCCTTACGAGAAGCCCCCCACTTACGGCTGAGCGCAATCAGATGCAAGGCTGCTGCGGCCGCTCCGCCGCCTTTGTTCATTTTTTCAGGGTTAGCGCGTACTTCTGCTTGCTCTTCATTCTCAACAGTCAAAATGCCATTGCCAATGCATAAACCTTGAAGTCCCATCAGTTGAATTGCACGGCTGGAGTCATTGCAAACAGTTTCATAATGAGTTGTCTCACCTCGAATGACGCAGCCCAGTGCGACGTAGCCGTCGAAGTTGCATTGTCGATCCGCCATCGCGATCGCTGTGGGAACTTCCAACGCACCAGGTACTTCGACCACTTCACACGTGCCGCCAACTGCTTCGATCTGGGTTTTGGCACCGGCAACCAAATTGTCAGAAATGGCGCGATAGAAAGGCGCAACGACGATCAGAAGTTTGACCGGATTGTCAAATTCGGGCGTTGGCAGTACGCCATGTTTGTCTTGTTCAGCCACGATCAATCATCCCCAAGAATTGCGCGGGTGCCAACGATGGACAAGCCAAATGCGTCAAGCCCCAGATATTTGGTTTCCGGTGAATCGGTCAGTAGAACCAATTCCTGAATACCCATCTTGGACAAGATCTGAGCCCCAAGACCGGTTTGCTTAATGGTTCTAGGACCTTCCTCTTCCGCAGCGTACAGCGAATTGCGAGGCTGGCGAAACAGGCAAACAACACCACGCCCTTCTTCCGCGATCTTTTCCATCGCACGCGGTAGCTCACGCGGTGACTTTGGGCCCAATCCCAAGATATCCGGCGCTTCGTGCAGGGCATGTGTTCGGGTCAGAACCGGTTCAGGGGTGGTAATGTCGCCCTTTACCATAACAACATGTTCAATGCCGTGCGTTTGGTCAGTGAAAATGCGCATTTCCCACTCACCACCATATTCCGAATTCACCACCTCGCGCGAAGTTTCGACAACAAGATTGTCATTGCGCGAACGGTAGGCAATCAGATCGCTTATCGTACCTATTTTCATATTGTGTTGTTTCGCGAATTCTACCAAATCCGGCAGTCTGGCCATTGTGCCATCCGGATTCATGATTTCGCAAATCACACCAGCGGGTTTCAGACCCGCCAAACGCGATATATCGACTGCCGCCTCTGTATGGCCAGCGCGCACCAGTACACCGCCCCTTTTTGCCCGCAACGGAAAGATATGACCGGGCGTCGCGATGTGGGCCATCGTGTTCTGTTCGTTGATGGCCGTAGAGACTGTCAAAGCGCGATCTGCAGCTGAGATACCCGTCGATACGCCTTCGCGTGCTTCGATCGACACAGTGAACGCGGTTTCATGACGGGACGAGTTGTTTACGGCCATCAGCGGCAGCCCAAGCGCATCAATGCGCTCAGCCGTCATTGGCAAACAGATCAACCCTCGGCCATGCGTGGCCATAAAGTTAATAGCCGCCGCATCCGCGAATTCCGCTGCTATCACCAGGTCACCCTCGTTTTCACGATCTTCGTGATCAACCAGAATGTACATCCGACCCTTACGCGCTTCGTCGATGATTTCTTCGATCGGGCTGATCGCCTCACTTAACTGGGCCTCGACCGGTCCTGGAGTTTCAAAGCTCATTTGGCAGCCTCTCGCTGAGCATTCATGCTGGGCGGGATAGACCAGTCGAACCCCAATGACCAGAGTGCTTAAAGGACCATGCGGTTGAAATGTGCATTCGACTAAGTATCTCGGCTCATTTCCCGCCCCTTTTGCCCGCTGTCAGAGATTGGTGTCGATTGCCACCTCCTGCGGATTTCCCGAATTTCATTAACCAAATGTTAACTAATTTGCGCTTAGCAGATTGTGATTATCCAAAAAGCGGCGCACCAAGTCGCCCATTTTAATTGATGCCGAGCCTGATCGGTCAAAAATTGATTTTACAAATTTAGGACCAGTGAATTGACATATCCGTTGGGCAGTACGGCCTCCGGCGTCTCTCTGAGAGAGGTAATTTGGCGAAATCGGCTTTTGGTGTCTATTGTCGCGCTCCACGCACTTGCTGGAATAGCCGTGGGACAGCATCTTGGCATATCGTATTGGTCGTCGGCTTCCACAAAAATACTGGGTGTTTTGTTAAACCTGTCTGCATTTGCTTTCGCCAACTACGTATTGTGGCGATTTGCGGTTGCAGTTTTTCGTGTGAAACCAAAGAAACCAATAAGTTGGATGATCGCGGATTTCCGAAAGATCGTTTCAAACCGTTCCGCGACCTCAGACACGTTGATTGGTTTTATGTGCATCGCCGTGCTCACAGTTTCATATTCTTATCTCAAAACCGTTTTACCTTTGCTTCAACCTTATTCCTGGGACCCGTTGTTCGCGAATTTAGACAGAACTTTGCACGGCCAAGATACTTGGCAACTGCTGTGGCCGGTTCTTGGAAACCCTTACGTAACGACCTTGGTCAACCTTGCCTACCACAGCTGGTTTTTCCTTATTTATATAGCAGTATGCCTTGCTTGTTTTGACAGGCGAAATCCTGGCCGCAGCATGGTTTTCCTAGTTGCGTTCGCATTGTGTTGGTCACTCGGCGGCAACCTGTTCGCGACCTTGTTCGCATCAGTTGGGCCCGTTTATTTCGAAGTTTTCGGTTTTGGTGACACATTTACTCACCAGATGGAACTCTTGCACGCATCCAACGAAATCAGCCCGGTCGCGGCCTTGCAATGGCAACAAGTCCTGTTCGATGGACATTTCAACGGCGGTCCAATTCGCGGCATTTCAGCAATGCCCAGCATGCATGTTGCGACCAGTACCCTGCTGGCGATTTACGCTTTCAGTTATACACGCTGGTTAGGATGGTTGATGACGGCTTTCGCGGTGGTCATTCTTGTGGGATCCATCCACTTGGCATGGCACTATGCAGTCGACGGCTATGCAGCGCTACTACTGGCGATTTTGTGTTGGCGAACTGCCGATTTGTTAAACAGGCGATTTGGCCCGACAGCGCCACGCCTATGACATCTCGGCCAATCGAGCAACATACCGCGCCAAAGTGTCTATTTCCAAATTAATCCGATCACCGATGGCGACGTCTCCCCATGTAGTGACCTCTTTCGTGTGGGGAATAAAGTTTATGCCAAAGTCGCATCCTTCCACGTCATTGACTGTCAATGACGTGCCATTCAGAGCAACGGAGCCTTTTGGTGCAATAAATCGTGCCAATTCCTTGGGAGCGCGCAATGTCACGCGGGTACTGTCGCCTTCGTCTTCAACAGCCACGACCTCGGCAACACCATCCACATGACCCGAGACAATGTGACCGCCTAGTTCATCCCCAACTTTTAACGCGCGTTCTAGGTTTACGCGCTTACCCAGCTTCCAAGAATCCAGATTGGTTTTTGAGATAGTTTCTGCGCTCACCTGCACGTCGTACCAGTCTTCACCCAACGCAACCACGGTAAGGCACACGCCGTCGCTGGCGATGGAGGCTCCAATATCGATAGAGCTGGTATCATAGCTGGTGCGAATGCGTGCGCGAAGATCGCCCTGCTGATCAAGCTCGGTGATTGTGCCAATGTCAGTGACAATCCCTGTAAACATGCGATAAATCCTTTGAGCCTAGCGTTGAGAGCCGAGGTAAAGGTCACCGTCCCTCCCGGCAAGACCTGTCTTGCCGGGAAACTGACAAACCGGCATTATTCTGGCAACAAACATAACCAAGAGCAGCACATAAAAGACAATGTTTCAGGTCGCAGACAATTCCAAACAGCGCGTGTTCCTGTTTCTGCAAGGGCCACACGGTCCATTTTTTTATTCACTGGGCCGTATGTTGAGAAAAGCAGGTGCTCATGTCTGGCGCGTGGGATTCAACGCAGGCGATCAGGTATTCTGGACAGATCCGGCTAGTTATATCGCCTTTCGGGAACCGGTCGACGAGTGGCCAATTTTTCTTGAAGGTCTAATCAGAGAACGGAATGTGACGGACATCGTTCTCTACGGAGATACCCGCCCAATCCATGCCCACGCGGTAGAAACTGCCAAGTCCCTAGGTCTTGTTGTCCATGTGTTCGAGGAAGGGTACCTGCGGCCATGGTGGGTGACGTATGAGCGCGATGGCTCCAACGGGAACTCGCGTTTAATGGACCTTGACGTTGCTCGCATGCAGGACGCGCTTGCACAGTCCCATGTTCAAAGCCCCCCGCCACCGTCGCATTGGGGGGACATGAGACAGCATATTTTTTATGGCGCCGCTTACCATTGGTGCCTGCTGTTTCTAAATCGCGGTTACCGCAACTTTCGCACTCATCGAGAGCTGCCTGTACCGACAGAGTTCCGGCTTTATTTCAAGCGCCTGCTATTCATGCCGATACATCGCCTACAGCGCAGGTGGGCCACCAATAGGGTGCGCCGTGGAGCATTTCCCTATCATTTGGTTCTGTTACAACTTGGGCATGACAGTTCAGTGCAATCCCATTCTGAGTTTTCAGGAATGTGCGAGTTTCTTCAGCAGGCCATAGCCGGGTTCGCCATGGGCGCACCCTCGCACCATCATCTCGTGATTAAGGAACACCCATTAGAGAACCATCGCGAACCATTGCGGAAAAGGGTTCGACAGCTAGCGAAAGAATACGGAGTCAGCGAACGAATACATTATGTCCCGGGTGGCAAAATGGCTGGATTGCTGGACGAGGCGTGTTCGGCCATGACTATAAACTCGACAGCCGGCCAGCAGGCGTTATGGCGCGGCATTCCGCTCCGCGTTTTTGGGCGTTCAGTCTATGATAAACCGGAATTTGTATCCCGGCAGCCAGTCGCTGCATTCTTTGCCAATCCTGAAACGCCGGACGCAGCAGCATATCGCACTTACCGTCGTTTTCTTCTTAAAACCAGCCAAGTGCCTGGCGGGTATTATTCTCGCCGCGGACGGCGGCAATTGTTGAGACGGGCCGTAGATATGATGCTTCAGTCGGAGGACCCTTATCAAATCGTCCTAAATGGCGACGCGGCTGTCACGCCACAGTTGAAAATTGTAAACTAAACAACGGCTACCTGTTGCTGGAAGTTGCAAACAAAACCGTGTAACCTACCCAAAAGAAAGAAAACTGAGGACAATCGGCAGTGACTCGAATTCCTACCCGATGGATACGGGCGGCATCTTTTGTGGTGGTCGCTGGCTTGCTGGCGGCCTGCCAACTTCCTAAGGCCGGCCCTAACAAGGACGAGATTCTGGCCGGGTCTACCGTAAACGGCGGCAATGCATATGTCGTTGAAGTGGATGATCGTGTGACCCGTGCGACTGCTGCCGTGCCGAAATACGGCTTCTCGCAGTCATTTCGTAGTGCGCAAAGTCTGGCATCGGACACTGTGCGCCCTGGTGATGTTTTGGGCTTAACCATTTGGGAAAACGTCGACGATGGCCTGCTGACAACTGGAACCGGTTCCGCCACTGCGCTGGAAGAGGTCCAAGTAGATAGCGATGGTTTTATCTTCGTCCCTTACGCAGGTCGTCTTCGCGCAGCTGGAAATACTCCTGAGCAATTACGCAACCTTATCTCATCCAGGCTTGAGGAGCAGACCCCAGACCCTCAGGTTCAAGTTCGACGCGTTGCTGGCGATGGTGCGACTGTTTCCTTGACAGGTACCATTGGTGCGCCGGGCGTGTATCCGATCGAACGGCCCACCCGTACTCTCTCGGGAATGCTGGCTAACGCGGGCGGTGTAACGGTGGCTTCGGACATTGCGATGGTGACTGTGATCCGAGGCAAACACAAAGGCACGGTCTGGTATGAGGACCTGTTCCGCTCACCTGGCACCGACATCGCCCTGCGCAACGGCGACCGGATTTTGGTCGAAGAGGACAGCCGATCCTACATTGCTCTGGGTGCCACGGGCGGCCAATCCCGTGTGTCTTTTGAAAGCCAGGATCTTTCTGCACTCGAGGCGCTCGCTCAGGTTGGCGGTCTCCAGCCTCTATCCTCGGACCCGACAGGCATTTTTGTGCTTCGTAGGGAGCGACAGGATATTGCCCGCAACGTCATAGGCCGCGCCGATTTGCAAGGCGATCAACGGATGATCTACTTGTTGAACCTGACCTCGCCCAATGGCCTGTTTGTTGCGCGGGACTTTGTCATTCGCGATGACGACACGATCTACGTGACCGAAGCGCCGTATTCTCAGTGGTCCAAGTCCGTTTCCTTGATTGCCGGAGGTCTAACGCCCTTTGCGAACGTAGCTACCCTGACGGGCGGTTGAACTGTGCGTCCTGAAATGGACCACGCAGCCGGGACCGAGCGCAGGCGGTTGTTTGTCTATAATGGCGGGTTTCTTGCACAGCGACAAGTTCGCCGAATTTTATCCCTATCCGGCTACGACCTGAGGATTGGTCTGCCCGGAACCGACGATATGGTCGGGATTTGGGGCGACAGTCCCACATCGCATCGTGGAAGGCGCATAGCCGAAAATCGCGATTCCCCGCTTCTGCGCGTCGAGGACGCTTTTTTGCGGTCACTGCACCCCGGTCGCGGGGGCGAAGCACCGTTGGGATTGTTGCTGGATCGAGCCGGGGCGCATTTCGACCCTTCGAAACCATCAGATCTAGAACAGCTACTAGTGACTCACCCACTAGATGACACCGCGCTTCTGGATCGCGCGCGCGGCGCAATCGAACGTTTGCGCGAACTAAACCTCAGCAAATTTTCCGCATTTGACCCGGAATGCGCCCCACCCGACCCCGGATATGTACTAGTGGTTGATCAAACGCAGGGCGATGCGGCGGTGAGGGCCAGCGCAGGCGACCCGGCGCGGTTTCGTGAGATGCTGGTCATGGCGCAAGAAGAAAACCCGGGTGCTCGGGTAGTCATTAAATCGCACCCTGAAAGCATCTCTGGTTACCGACAGGGTTTCTACTCAGATTCAGATCAAAATGAACGAGTGTCACTGCTGACTGATCCGATAAGTCCGTGGCCGTTGCTGGAAGGTGCAGTAGGTGTTTACACCTTGTCCTCTCAACTTGGGTTCGAGGCGATATTGGCTGGTCACAAACCAAGGGTGTTTGGGCAGCCATTTTATTCAGGATGGGGACTGACAAATGATGAAGATCCCCTACCCCGTAGGCATCGGAACCTTACCAGGGCACAAATATTCGCTGCGGCCATGATCCTGTATCCCTCTTGGTACGACCCCTATCGAGATCAGCTGTGTCAGTTAGAGACAGTTCTGGACACTCTTGAGGCGCAGGTTCGTGCTTGGCGCGAAGATCGAAAAGGCTGGACTGCTTCTGGAATGCGCATTTGGAAACGCCGACACCTTCAAAAGATGTTCGGACGCGAGCAAAAAATGCGATTCACGGGCGGCCCTCCGGCAGACAGTGACCGCCCCCATATGATGTGGGCCCGATACGCGGGGCAGGATCCAGATGTAACACGGATAGAAGATGGATTCCTTCGGTCTCGTGGGCTGGGCGCCCAACTTGTGCCGCCCATGTCACTGGTGACAGACAATCAAGGCATCTACTACGATCCCACTCGGCCAAGTAAATTGGAGGACTTGATTGCAAAACGCGAAAGTTTGCGCGCAGATCAACGGCTTCGCGCGGAACGCCTGACCGCTCGTTTGATATCGGATCGTTTGAGTAAGTATAATATCGGCAATTCCGCTCCTGATTTACCAAAAGGGCATCGTATCCTTGTGCCCGGACAGGTTGAGGATGATGCCTCGATACAGCTGGGAACTGGCAGTATCAGAACCAATCGAGATCTTTTGCTTGAGGTACGCAAAGCTAACCCGAATGCAATTCTGATTTATAAACCTCACCCCGACGTCGAAGCCGGTCTGCGAGAGGGACATTTGGACGCAAACTATTCAGCAGATTATGTTGCCCAAGGCTGTGATCCCGCGGAATTGCTGATCCAAGTAAATGAGGTTTGGACTATGACCTCTCTATTGGGGTTCGAGGCTTTACTGCGAGGTGTTCCGGTTACAACGCTTGGTGCTCCGTTTTATGCCGGATGGGGGCTGACAACGGATTTGGACAACGTTCCTGCCCGGCGCGGTGCTCGACCCTCTCTGATGGGATTGGTGCATGCGACTTTGATCGACTATCCACGCTATCTGGACCCAATCACTGGGCAACCCTGCCCCGTCGAAGTGGTTGTGGATCGTCTGGCATTGCGGCAACAGGCCAAAAGGGGCCTTGGCAATAGCTTATTGTCGAAACTGCAGGGGGCGCTGGCGACTCATGCGCACCTTTGGCGTTAAGCCGATCCAGCGCGTCCCCACCGATGCATGACGTCTCCGCCAATAACGGGTGCTTCAATCAGATCGAAACGTGGGGCACCGTCAAGCGTATCCAAGCCCAAAGAACCGATTGCTGGCAACCCCTCGGCGCCGATGGCTAACCCGGCACTGAACACCACAAGTTCATCCACTAAATCCTCGGCCAAAAGAGATGCCGAGAGCGCAGATCCACCTTCACAGAACACTCGTGTTAGTCCAGCTTGTCCAAGTTGCTTTAACAAATCAGCGGCATCAATCTGATGGTCGTCCAATGCGCACGGGATCAAACGCGCACCCAAACCTTCCCATGTACGGGCCTTTTCCGCGTCCGGATGCGGCCCGTGACATAACCAAAGTGGAATTTCGGCAGCCGTTCGCGCCAATTGCCCAAGCAGGGGAAGATCAAGGTGCCGAGAAACAACAACTCTAACCGGTTGGCTGTCGATACCAAGGTCCCTGACTGTAAGTGAAGGATCATCGGCACGTGCTGTTCCTGCGCCAACCATCACCGCATCGTGACGCGCTCGCATTACATGAACGGCCCGTCTAGCCTTGGGGCCAGTAATCCACTTACTGTGGCCGGTCCCGGTCGCAATTCGACCATCGAAACTGCTGGCGAGTTTAAGTGTAACAAACGGCCGTCCCTGCTCGGTTTTCAGAAAGAAACCCGATAGATCGCGGGATGCCTGTTCCATCAAAACGCCGGTTGTTACTTCGACGCCAGCGTCTTGCAACATGGCAAATCCCTGCCCGGCCACACGTGGATCGCTGTCTTCGATTGCACACACGACCCGGTCAACGCCAGCGTCAATCAGGGCCTGAGCACAAGGTGGGGTCTTTCCAAAATGCGCACACGGCTCCAACGACACATAAGCCGTCGCGCCCCGCGCAAATTGACCAGCCTGCGTCAGGGCCTCAGTCTCAGCATGCGGTCGACCACCAGCTTGCGTCCAACCTCGACCTACGATCCGCCCATCGCGCACAATAACACAACCGACCGAAGGATTTGGCCAACAAACCCCTTGACCGCGCCGCCCAAGAGAAAGGGCCAACGCCATGAATCGCTTATCTGTTTCGCTCACTCGTCCGAATTAGGCTGCGGCGGGCGCAGCTCGTGGACAAATTCCTCGAAGTCATCGGCCGCCTGGAAATTTTTGTAAACACTCGCAAACCGAACATAAGCAACTGTGTCGATCCGGGCCAGCGCCTCCATGACGATTTCACCAATTTTGTTGGATGGAATGTCTGTGTCACCCATGCTTTCTAAGCGGCGCACAATTCCCGAAATCATCTGATCGATTCTTTCCGGATCGATTGGACGCTTCTGCATCGAGATGCGGATCGATCGCTCAAGTTTGTCGCGATCAAAATCCTCACGTTTTCCGTTGGTTTTGATGACGACGAGATCGCGCAGCTGCACCCGTTCGTACGTGGTGAAACGGCCACCACATGCAGGACAAAATCGACGCCTGCGGATCGCGACATGATCCTCCGCCGGGCGTGAATCTTTTACCTGAGTATCAATATTTCCGCAAAACGGGCAGCGCATACGCCGTCTCCTCGTCCCTTTTTCCGCCTCTTATTGTAAGCGCTTCGGCTCACTTATCCACAACTATAGGGCAGCCGCTAGAGTTTGGGTAGTCGGAAATTTCAACCGCAAGATAAAGGGGTCATGCGAAGTGGGCGGCTACTTTGCGGTTATGTGGAGCATTGCGGTGCTCGAACAGGAATATTCCTTGCCAAGTACCAAGTGCCAGTTGACCATTTGAGACCGGAACCGACAGTGACACCGGCAACATTGCAGCCTTGATATGCGCTGGCATGTCATCTGGCCCTTCATAAGTGTGACACAGATAAGACATTTCGGGATGATCCGCAGATGGCACCAACCTGTCGAAGTATGCGCGAAGGTCCATCTGCACATCAGCATCAGCGTTTTCCTGAATCAGCAATGAACAGGAGGTGTGGGGTACGAACAGCGTTAACAAGCCATCCCCCGCGATCTGATTGACCCATTCACTAACAGAGCCGGTGAACTCGTAAAGTCCGGCTCCGTTTGTATTAATGACGAACTCGCTCAACATTTAAAAACCTGACCTCGTCATCGCAAAATCGGGATTGCGCGGCACCTTCCATTCGCTCCTTGCACAGACATGCTTTCGCCCACAGCAAATGCCTGAAACGAGCTGTTCTGTTGCGGAACATTTGTAGGCATTTTGAGAGAGAACTGAACGGCAGTGCGACGACCCGTTGTCAAACTAGGGCCATAGCCGCGCAGAACATATATCCGCTGCTGCCAACCTGCACCAAGCTTTCTGCGTGCGAAATCAGCAGCAGCACACCAATACCCGTCGACATCCTGACGCGCCCGCGGGATCACTTCAAAATCCGTGGAATTCATAGGTTCCGTTCTATACCCGTTCGGAGCAGAACTTGCTGCAGTCGGAACAGTCAAAGCAATCGCCGCGGCGATTGAATAGGCAAAAAAACTTTTCATCTTTAACTTCTTTCATGTTGGAACATGAATGGTAGACTAGGCCTTATCTCCAGGTAAAAAAGTACACCTCACGCACTTTTAAGCGTGATCCGTATCATCGTGAAATCGAGTTAGCCAGTCGTGATTTCGGATCAACCTATCCAACCCCGATCATAATGGCATATTGCGGCACGATTTGATTTTGTTGTGTCGGGGAGCCCACTGAGCGGGTTGGTAATCCGCACATCCAGGCTCTGCCCCATCCCCATAGGGTTCTTACCCGACAACGCGGCAAACTTATTCTCACCCTGCCATCCCGTCTTGGTCGCGTCTGACAGTTCTTTTCGAATTCCAGCCAAAAACGTAAGTGTCGGCGACATAAATGCTCGTTCTTTGCGGAAATCTACTAATTTTTGCTAACAAAACGTTTTCAGATGGGCTTGACGTTTGGTCAAGCCGACGGTCAGACATTAGTATGGATGTAGATATTGCAAGGATTCAATTACTCACCCGTGTCTTGGAAGACCGCACACAGGATCCAACATTGGTGGATCAGGTCTTGCAAGACAGCGGTTTGAGCAGATCTGAAATTGCGCCACCTGCAACGACTTACAACTCCCACGGAGAAGCGCGGTTTGTACGAAAAGCATGTGACGCGGTTGCGGACATCACGTTCGGCGCGCAAGCCGGATTGCAATTCAGTTCATCTTCAAGTGTCACCGCATATATCAGCAAATATTCGCGTGATCTGAAACAAGTCTTGGAAAACACTTCGCGTTTTCACAAGATCATTGACCCCTCGCTGGCATTCAACCTGCATGTGTCGGGAAATTCCGCAACTCTGGAGGCGGAATGGAAGGATGCAACGTTTTCTCGTTATCACAGAAGGACCGAATTCCTTCTGTTCGCAGGAGTTTCACGGATGAGGGCGCTGACCCAAGTGAACGTTCGTCCAATCCAAATGCGTTTTCAGCATGAGGTCGGGCGTCACGCTGCAGCATATGAGAAAATCGGCGGGTTCCCGGTGGAGTTTGGCACAGAGCGACTGGAAATCATCCTTTCGCTGGAATCGCTGGATCTACCAGTGCCAACCTATGATCCCAGTTTGAGGGAGCATTTATTGGAATATGGCGAAAGACTATTGGCCGAACAGTATTCAGCAAGACCAAAATCCCGGGCATTGGTCGAAGGCTTGGTTACCCGATCCATGCCGGGCTGCATCCCTAACGTAGAAAACGTGGCTGCCGAACTTGGCTTCAGTACTCGAACACTTGCGCGTCGCTTGACGGACGAGGGCACGACGTATCGGGAGATTGTCGACGATCTCAGGTGTGATCTAGCCCAGACCTTCATCAAGAACGGTATGAACCTTTCTGAGATATCCTATTCCCTAGGCTACGCCGATCAGGCCGCATTTTCGACCGCCTTCAAACGGTGGACCGGTCAGTCTCCTTCCGCTTTTCGTGATCGCGTCGATCATCCTTTGCGGCCGGGATGAGGATGGCCGGGGGTCATCAGCGCGTTCAACCTCACCCCGGCCCGTCCCGTGAGTGGACACAATCGATATAAATGCCAGGGCATAACCGTCCTTGCGACTTCGCGCCAATATTATCCGATTTCCAGCCAAAGTGAGTTTGGTTGATAATTGGAAACGCCAAGAAAAAGGCGCCCGATTTGGGCGCCCATTTTTTACTGATCTAGAAAGGACCGCAGTTTTCGCGATCTGCTGGGATGTTTAAGCTTGCGCAGCGCTTTGGCCTCAATCTGACGAATTCGTTCGCGGGTAACGCTGAATTGCTGACCCACTTCTTCCAACGTGTGGTCGGTATTCATTCCGATACCAAATCGCATCCGAAGAACCCGTTCTTCGCGTGGGGTGAGCGAGGCTAAAACTCGCGTTGTCGTTTCTTTGAGGTTCTCTTGAATGGCGCTGTCCAGAGGCAGCACAGCATTCTTATCCTCGATAAAGTCACCAAGCTGGCTGTCCTCTTCGTCGCCAATCGGCGTTTCCAGAGAGATCGGCTCTTTGGCGATTTTCATCACCTTGCGCACTTTCTCAAGCGGCATCTGCAGCTTTTCAGCCAGTTCTTCCGGCGTCGGTTCACGACCGATTTCGTGCAACATCTGGCGACCAGTCCGCACCAACTTGTTGATCGTCTCGATCATGTGAACTGGGATACGGATCGTTCTTGCCTGATCCGCGATCGAGCGCGTTATCGCCTGACGGATCCACCAAGTCGCGTAGGTCGAAAACTTGTAGCCGCGGCGATACTCAAATTTATCCACCGCTTTCATCAAGCCGATGTTACCTTCCTGAATTAAATCAAGGAATTGCAGGCCACGGTTCGTGTATTTCTTGGCGATCGAAATAACAAGGCGCAGGTTCGCTTCGACCATTTCCTTCTTAGCCTGACGCGCCTCTTTCTCGCCTTTCTGAACTTGCTGGACAATGCGACGGAATTCGCTGATGTCCAGACCAACATACTGTCCGACCTGAGCCATATCGTTGCGCAATTCCTCAACCTTGGCAGTTGAGCGTTCGATGAACATTTGCCAACCCCGGCCCGGTTTTTCCGCCATCTCGGCCAACCAGTTCGGATCGAGTTCACGACCCCGGTAAGCATCAATGAATTCACGACGGTTGATACGCGCCTGATCCGCCAGCTTAACCATAGAGCTGTCGAGCGACATGATGCGACGGTTGATACCATAAAGCTGATCAATCAGTGCTTCGATGCGGTTGTTGTGCAAATGAAGACCATTAACCAGCTCAACGATTTCGGCACGAAGCTTCTGATAAGTCTCTTCGTCTTTATCGGTAAAAGATCCGTCTTCGTTCAACGTGGCAGAAATCCTGCTGTCCTGCATTTCTGACAGCATGGCAAAGTCGGTGGAAATGCGTTCCAGCGTTGTCAGGACCTGATCCTTAAGCGCAGCCTCCATTGCCGCCAGGGACATGTTGGCTTGATCGTCTTCGTCATCGTCGTCATCAGAAGCAATCGGATTGCCGTCCGCATCCAATTCCGGCCCGGTGTCTTTTTCAGGTTTTACCGCTTGCACTGCAGAGGTATCGACAACCGGTTCTTCGACATCGCCGTCTTCGTCCATCTGGTTACCAAAAGTGGTCTCCAAATCGATAACATCCCTCAATAGAATGTCCTCGGACAGCAATTCGTCATGCCAGATCGTGATCGCCTGAAATGTAAGCGGGCTTTCACACAAGCCCGCGATCATAGTATTGCGACCAGCTTCGATCCGCTTAGCAATGGCAATCTCGCCTTCGCGGCTCAGTAACTCAACCGAACCCATCTCGCGCAGATACATTCGGACAGGGTCGTCGGTTCTGTCCAGCTTTTCAGTCTGCGCACCAGCCAAAGTTACTTCACGGTTGGTGTCTGTGGCTACAAGTTCGGTAGAACCCTTGTTCTCTTCGTCTTCAGCCTCTTCATCTTCGATGATATTGATGCCCATCTCAGATAACATCGACATAACATCTTCAATTTGTTCTGAACTGACCTGATCGGGTGGCAACACCTGATTAAGCTGGTCGTAGGTTATGTAGCCTTTCTCGCGGGCTTCGGCGATCATCTTCTTGACCTGAGCTTGGCTCATGTCCAGCGAGATTTCCTGTTCCTGCTCGTCGGATTTGCGGTCTTCGTTCGTATCCTTGGCGGCCATTCAATGCTCCTGCAGGGATGGGTGATTCGTTTGAACCGAATCATTAGCGCGTAGAACTGATTCGGCCACCCGTTTACCCGTTTTTCTTTACCAGTGCCTTATGAAAACATCACTTACTGGCGTTTACGTTCGAATTTGATACCTGACATGATTGCCGCGAATGCATCCTTCTCGTCACGGTTGATTCGCGCTCCGTTATCGGCAACGTCGAAATGACCCCTGTCTTTGTTCTGACTCCGACTTGCTTGATTACGTTCCTCGGCGGCTTGAGCCAACCGATAAGTCAGCGCTTCGTCGTCCAAATTAGACAGCTCCTCGGCAGCTTCGGCAATTTCGGCATCCAACCCCCGGAGCGCTTTGATTTTTGCGAGTTCCTCGGCCAGTGTCATCTCGGCCTTTTCAACGTCGCCTGGTTTGAACACACAGGGGATTACAGCGACATGGCGAAGGTTCAAAAGGTTTTCAAGGGCCTGTGATCCCAAAGTTTGAACAATGTGCTCTTTCAGATTTTCCGGGTCGTCAATTGCATGCCTCAGGACGGCATCGCGAAGCTCAGCGTGGTTAGGATTCTGACATTCCATATCCTCGAGCTGATGCTCGAATTGAATGACAACTTGCGGGTTCAAGATTGCGATGGCCAAGATAGCCGCTTCGCGCAGTTGGATATCAGCGTTTTCCGAAGAGGCAAGAAACGATGCGCGAGCACCAGGTGATGCTGGCTGCTGTTGTGGCTGCCACTTTCCGCCCGATTGCCAGTTGCGGTTTGGCCTTCGTTCCGGACGGAACAATTGCCAGCGTAGGTCTTTGATTTCCTGCCCATAATGGGAACGGATCGACGGATCACGGATTAGCTTGATCTTTTCACGAAGGGATTTGTCCAACGCCGCCTTGCGTTCAGGACTGTCAAAAACCTTTCCTTCGACTTCCCTCTGCCACAGCAACTTGACCATTGGAACGGCGGCATCCAATACCGCCTGTACAGACTCTGCACCTTCGGCCCGCAGCAAGTCATCGGGGTCCTTTCCTTCTGGCATAAGGGCAAACCGAAGCGACTTACCCGCCTCCAGCATTGGCAAGGCCAGATCTACGGCCCTCATTGCCGCGCGTAATCCTGCTGTATCGCCGTCCAGAGCAATAATTGGTTCGTCTGCAATACGCCAAAGCAAATTCAACTGGTGTTCAGTTATCGCAGTACCCAATGGTGCGACTGAGGCTCCGAAACCTGCCTCTGCCAGAGCGATAACGTCCATATAACCTTCGGCAACAATCAGGGGATGTCCCTTCCCCGCTGCTTGCCGAGCAGGCCCGTGATTGTACAAGCTCCGGCCTTTGTCAAACAAATCTGTTTCTGGCGAGTTCAGGTATTTTGCATTGTCAGTGGGGTCCAACGCACGGCCACCAAAAGCGATACATCGCCCACGTGGATCGCGGATAGGATACATAATTCTATTGCGGAAAGTGTCATAAGGCTTTTTGCCTTGGTTCGAAGGTTTAGCCAGCCCTGCGCCGATGATCAAATCCTCGGTCACGTTCTTACCGCGCAAGTGGTCCCACAAACCCTGCCAGCCATCGGGGGCGAAGCCAATTTCCCAACGGTCCAATGCTTGCGCATCTAGGCCGCGACGCGTCAGGTATTCTCGGGCGGCGGTTCCAGCACCAGTCTTCAGCTGGAGTTTGAAAAATTGGACCGCCTGTTCCATCACATCAGACAGTTGAGTTCTACGATCCTGTTTTTCCTGCGCCTTCGGATCGCGCGCTGGCATAGGCATTCCAGCTTCACGCGCAAGAATTTCAACTGCTTCGATAAACGAGACGTTCTCGGTCTCTTTCACAAAGCTAATTGCGTCCCCCTTGGCGTGGCACCCAAAGCAATAATAGAATCCCTTTTGGTCATCGACGTGAAATGAGGCCGTCTTTTCGTGGTGGAACGGGCAAGGCGCCCACATATCACCCTTGCCCTGATTGGATTTGCGCGCATCCCAGGTAACTTTCCGCCCGACAACCTGCGACAGGCTTAGACGCGTACGCAATTCATCCAGGAATCCGGGGGGCAAAGACATATGTCAAACCTGACAGAAACCGGAACGCCCGCCAAGGGCACGAAGCCGGATTGTCCACAGCGAATTTCGCTGCCTGTGGATTATTGTTGTAAACACAACTCCAACCAAGCGGCACCCAAGTTCTTGTTTCTTACGTCCCGCATTTTCTGTTGATAGACCCAAGGCGTTATCAACGGAATTGCAGCATTGTAATTTTCAGGCCAAGATGGATTGCCGTCAGCCACCGCCTGGGCGACATCCCGTTCTTTCACCTTGTTAAGCCGAGCCTGTTGAATAGCGTAGACAACATCCGACTGATATCGGCAGCTTTGTGCTTTCGTCTCCTGAGCAACCGTAGGGGTGGCCAGCAGGATAGCGACGATGGCAATACGCAACATTGATGTCTCCCGGATTCGTTTCTTTGCGCGCAGTTTAGCTGCGCGATGCGACACCTTCCATGGCCCTTTTCAAATCGTGAACCAAAGTGTGCGCCATGGATCTGAAAACCATGATCTGAAAAGCTTTTTCTCCGACACGTGTCACGGAAGCCGACATATGGAACAATAAAGTTCGCGCCGTGTGCCCACGTTTAAAGCTTGTGCTTCGCAAATCAACCGGTACCAATCGAGCCAGAACATCTTCGACCGCGGGACCCTCAAGCCGCACTACTGCCCAAGCATCAGTTTGATCAACAACGGCGGCGAGTTCCGACAATTCTCTGTTCGGTTCAGGACCCATTAACATAGCTTGAGCATGGCCAAACCAAACGATTCGAGCACCCGCTTTCCCTGCGCTACGATTGGCCGCTGGATAGGCCATCCCATAGGCAGATTTCATAGCGACCGACAGCGCCTTTTTCTGTCCTTTGTAGGGAGAGACCGAATGGATCACGCCGACATCTTCCTCGCTCAGCGTAACGGATCCGATAGTGATTGGCAGAATTCCATGGCAGGGCGATTTGGCGATCAGATTAACCACGTACGCGTCCTCCGTCAGGATCAAAGAACACCGGATTTGTAATCTCACACAAGGTTGTCACACCTCGCAGGTGATCGACCATCTTGACGATTTCACCGTATCGCTCGGGTCCATCCGCAAGAAAAGCAAGGCCAAGCATCGTCTCCAATGTAGGAGAGTAACAGACCGATGTCACATATCCCTGATCGCTGGTGCGTACTGGCTCGGCCTCTTCATTGTAAAGATGGGCCCCGGCCAGTAATTGCTTGCTTTCACCGATGGGTTTGAGGCCCACCAGACGTTCACGCCCCGCCTCTTCCAACCCTGGTCTTTCTGACATTGTTTTGCCAATACAGTCCTTTTTTTGGGAAACCATCCTACCCATGCCTACGTCGTAAGCCGTTGTGCGGCCATGGATTTCAGCATGAGTGATAAATCCCTTCTCAATCCGCAAAACGTTGAGCGCCTCCATACCGTACAAGCCGCCGCCCAGCGCCTCGGCACGCTCTGAGAGGACATCGAAAAGGCTAGCGCCATAGCTTGCAGGTACGGCGACTTCGTAGGCATGTTCGCCCGAAAACGAGATACGGAACAAACGCCCGGGGATACCCAGAACCTGAACCGACCCACAAGCCATAAACGGCCAGCTTTCGTCGTCGATAGTTTCCTCGATAAGTTCATCCAACAAGTCACGTGACTTTGGACCCGCAACGGCAAATTGCGCCCATTGTTCTGTGACAGACGTAAAAGAAACGTCCAAGTCAGGACGCAATCCTTGATGCACGAATTCCAGATGCTTCATGACATCGCCCGCACCGGCGGTGGTCGTTGTCATGACATAGTGGTTTTCGCCAAGCCGTGCCGTTGTGCCATCATCCATGACATATCCATCTTCACGCAGCATCAGGCCATACCTGACGCGACCGACCTTCAAAGTCGAAAACACATTGGTGTAAACAAAGTCCAGAAACGCGCCCGCATCTGGTCCCTGAATGTCAATTTTGCCCAGGGTTGAAACATCGCATACGCCAACCGCTTGGCGCACCATGTTGACTTCGCGATCGCAAGACTGTCGCCATGTCGTTTCGCCCTGCTTAGGGAAATAGCTTGGGCGGTACCACAACCCTGCTTCGATCATAGGTGCATTGCGAGCGACCGAAGCATGATGCGAAGTGGTGAAACGCTGCGGTTTGAACCCAGAGCCTTCGGCCCCTGCGCCAAACGCGGCAATTGCAATCGGGGAATATGGCGGGCGGAATGTTGTTGTTCCCGTCTCAGGAATGCCCCGCCCTGTTGCGTCCGCAAGAATTGCCAGAGCTGCCACGTTCGAGTTCTTGCCCTGATCGGTGGCCATCCCTTGCGTAGTATAACGCTTCATGTGTTCGACCGAACGGAAATTCTCGGTTGCCGCCTGTTTGACATCCTTGACTGTTACGTCGTTCTGAAAATCCAACCACGCCCGTCCTCTGCCGGGTACTGACCACAATTGAGTAATTTCATATGGTGCGTTCTCAGCATCAGGTGCCGAAACATTCGGTGTTTTCAAACTCAATGCAGTCAGCGTGGCTTTGGCAGACTCGATCCCCTGCCGTAAGCAAGCTGCGGTGCTAAATGCGCCGTTGCAGGCACCAGCCGCAATCATGCCAGGAACTGCGTCCGGGCTTGGAACGAACGCAGCCAGCTCTCGATCCCAAACCGGGCGTCCATTCATGTGGCAGGTCAAATGAACCGAGGGGTTCCACCCGCCAGTCATTGCAAGGCAATCGGTGTGAATACGATCTTCGCCGCTCGCGCGACGAACAGTGATGGATTCAAGTCCTGTTCGGCCCGCGCTACCGCAGACCTGTGCACCTCGAAGCACCTGATAATCATCCGACAAAGGCGCGTCGTGGCGGCTGTCGATAACTGCGGCTACATGAACACCTGCCGAAAGAAGGTCCCGCGCGGTTCGATGTATATCGTTAGTGTTGCCGAAAATGGTTATGTTTCGCCCGGGGCTGACTCCCCAATGGTTTAGGTAAGCGCGGACGGCTCCGGCCGTCATTATTCCCGGCCTGTCATTGTCGCGAAATGCGATTGGGCGTTCCAAAGCTCCCGCAGCTAAGATTGAACGTTTTGCTGAAATTCTCCAATAGGTTTCCAGCGGAGCGCCATCGGGTCGATCGTTGGTATGGTGAAGCACTCGCTCTAAGGCGGAAAAAGTACCTTGATCGTAAGCACCCGAAACCGTGGTACGCGTCATCAGGCGAACATTGTCCATTGCTCGAAGCTCGTCGAGAACTTCATCAACCCAGATGTGACCCGCTTTGCCGTCTACCGCATCGGTTTCCGCCAAAAGACGTCCGCCCATAAGGGTGTTTTCATCAGCTAGAATTACGTCAGCGCCAGCTCGTCCGGCAATCAAAGCAGCCATCAATCCGGTCGGCCCCGCGCCTATCACTAAAATGTCACAAAAAGCGTATGCGCTTTCGTATTTATCGGAATTGTTCTGACCAGACAGCGCACCCAGTCCTGCAGCACGGCGAATGATGGGTTCATACAGTTTTTCCCAAAAACTCTTCGGCCACATAAAAGTCTTGTAGTAGAATCCCGCACCAAGAAATGGCGCTGCCAGATTATTCACCGAAAGCAGGTCAAAGTTCAAACTGGGCCAACGATTCTGGCTGCGGGCGGATAGGCCAGAATAGATCTCTTGCATGGTTGCACGAACATTTGGTTCCTGCGTGCCTCCTTGGCCCACAGTAACCAACGCGTTCGGTTCTTCGCTGCCAGCCGTCAATACGCCCCGAGGCCGATGGTACTTGAAAGAGCGCCCCATCAAACGTTGTTCGTTTGCTAACAAGGCTGAAGCCAGAGTGTCGCCCTGATACCCTGAATAACTGACGCCGTCGAATTCAAATTCGATTGGTGAATTGCGGTCTATCAAACCCTTCCCGTCAATCCTCATGACCGCGCCTCCGAGGCATGCTCAGTACGCAAAATCTCATGCGTCACAGTGTTTCGGGTTACAACAATCCAAGCACCGCATCCCCCTTCGTGATACCAAAGTTCACGTGTTTCACCCGCCGGGTTTTCGCGGAGATAGACAAACGCGTCCCAAACGTCGGCACCAGCACCCGGCAACGGACGTTCCAGATCCACTGCGGCTCCACGATAATAGAACTCGCGGCGGTCTCGCTCACCACAAAATGGACAGCTGATCCTCATGTGCCCTACCCCTGCTTCGTCTTTTCACCGAAATTCGAATCTGGCATCACAATCCTCAATGCAGGTTGTGCTGAGAGCCTTTGCCCTCTTCGTCGATGATGCCCCGCCCCGTACGGAAACGGTCGAGCCGAAACCCGGTAGCGTTTTCATGATATCGATCGGTCGCGAGCAGATGGGCAAAGACGTTGCCAGAACCCGGCACCGCTTTGAAGCCGCCGTAATTCCATCCGCAGTTCAGATAGAGTCCTTCGATGTCTGTCCTATCGATTATTGGGGATCCGTCCGGCGACATGTCCATAATCCCACCCCACGACCGCAGCACCTTGGCTTTGCCGATCATCGGCATTAGGGCCATGCCCGCTTCCATTACGGTCTCTACCGTCGGCAGGTTACCTCGTGCCGCGTAGGAAGCGTAGAAATCAAGGTCGCCACCAAAAACCAATCCGCCCTTGTCGGACTGGCTTATATAGAAATGTCCCATGCCAAACGTGACGACATGATCGATGCACGGCTTCAACCCTTCGGTCACAAAAGCCTGAAGTACGTGGCTTTCAATCGGCAGTCGCATCCCGGCCATTGCCGCAACCTGACCTGAACGACCTGCAGCAACCATCGCAACTTTCTTAGCTCGGATCGGGCCGCGCGAGGTCTGCACACCCCGCACCACACCATTCTCGACATCGATTCCTGTTACTTCACAGTTTTGTACCAGGTCTACGCCGCGTTGATCCGCTCCGCGAGCAAAACCCCAAGCTACGGCATCATGCCGCGCTGTGCCGCCGCGTGGGTGGTAAAGCCCGCCATAGAGCGGAAACCGTAAATCATCGAAATTCAGGTAAGGCACCATTTCCTTCAATTCGTCCCGGCCAAGAAGGATTGCATCGTCACCTTGACTAATCATCATGTTGCCCCGGCGCGCTGCTGCATCACGTTGTCCGTCAGAGTGAAACAGATTAATGATGCCCCGCTGCGAGTGCATGACATTGTAGTTCAAATCTTCTTCCAAACCCTCCCACAATTTTAAAGAGTGAGAGTAGAATTCAGAATTGCCCTGAAGAAAGTAGTTCGCCCGCACAATCGTGGTATTGCGTCCGACATTGCCGCCACCGATGTAACCCTTTTCCAATACGGCCACATTTGTAAGGCCGTGCTCTTTTGCCAAATAATACGCAGTGCTCAGACCATGACCTCCGCCACCGATGATAACGATGTCGTATTCGACCTTCGGCTGCGGATCGCGCCAATGTGGCGTCCAGCCTTTATTGCCGGTCAGTCCCTCCTTGAGGACGCGCAAGCCGGAAAAACGCATTCGAACCTCCCTGCGGCTGTGTTGGCATCAAACCAACTCTGGTTAGCAGTAGCAACGTCTCAGGTTGGTTCCACCTCCGTTTTCGACCCGCATTTGCCTGTGCGCGACGAAATCTATCGCACTGCAGTTCAAATAACGATTTCAAAAGCGAAGTTGAAATGCGACTCCAGCAATTGGAGCAGTGTCATAACTTTGGCGACTAACCTCGCGCCCCGCCGCGTTTTCCAGTTTCAGTTCGCCATTTAGTTCGGCTCCGGCAAACGCAGTGAAAGACACACCTGGATTGGGGGCATATTGTAAGGACAAAACAACCGGAATACTGCTGTCTTCGCCGATACCATCCGGCGCCAAGCCTTCATCATCCAGTTGGAAACGAATGCTCTCGGATCGTACCGCCATACCTACTTTGACTGCGTCAGAAACCGCGTATTCCAATGAAACACCGGGGCCTTGCGTCGCGCCCAAACCGCTACCGGTACTAAGGTTCCAACTTTCGGCAAAAGTCCAATCCACAAGAACGGCCGGGAAGACTTCCAGATCATCGGTGCCAATTTCCGAGAAGACTCCAAGCGCCGGTCCGATCCGTAAATTGGGACTTAATGCCCATGAAATTCCGCCAAATACGCCGTAGGTGAAACCGTCCGATGCGCTGGCACCACGCTCGTAATCCCACCTTAACTGAGGGGAAATGAAAACACTTGCGCCGCCATCCAACGCAAAACGCAACGGCACCGAAATCCGTATGTCGCGGACATCCTCCCACGGCTGGTTTCCGGGGAATCCAAAATCGTAGCTGAACTGTCCGTAGCTTAAAACCAGCCCCGCAAACGAACCGTCCGCGAACCGATTGATGATGCCCGTTCGCAAAAAAGCCCGCGATGCGCTAAAGTCGCCACCATCATCAAGGTCGGCTTTGCCCTGATAAACGGCTAGACCGTCGACTATGCCGCCCCAACCGAAAGGTTGTTGCGACTGGGCGGCGCCAGCGGCAAAATTTGCCGCAACTGCTATAGCGGCTACGGCGATCTTTTCTGAAACTATCATCTGCTCTGAGTCCTTCTTGGCTTTCTGTGAGCCAGTTGAAAAGGTATGGCAACCGAACCTTTCGTCCATGTCCGGTTACCTTTTTTCGTGTCGTCAGAGGCCTTTAGCGCGATAGCTTTTCGAGACCCTATCGATAGCAACGATATAGGCCGCGGTACGCAGGTCCTCGACGTCGTCGCGATCATGCCACACCTCACTCATAGCCTGATAAGCGATACGCATGGTGTCATCGAGCCCCGAACGCACTAGTTCCAGTTCATCTGCACCCTTTAAGTATTTGGACTTAAAATCTGGAGACATCGACCAAGCGTCTCCGAGATACCTATCGAGCCTTTGCAGCTCGCTTACGATCAACTCGTGACGCGCCTCTTCCTGTCTGCGCTGCATTCTGCCAAATCGAATGTGACTCAGGTTCTTGACCCATTCAAAGTAGGACACCGTTACCCCACCCGCGTTGGCATACATATCCGGTATGATAACGGTCCCTTTTTTACGTAGTATTTCATCGGCTCCAGCAGTCACCGGACCGTTGGCTGCCTCGATAATCAAAGGTGCCTTGATGCGCTCGGCGTTGGACATGTTGACAACGCCCTCCAGAGCCGCCGGAATAAGGATGTCACATTCTTCTTCCAGCACAGCGCCGCCTTCAGCAGTATGCGTGGCGTCCGGATAGTTTTTTACGCCACCATGCTTGACGATCCATTGGCGCACAGCTTCGACATCGATCCCATCTGGATTGAACAGTGCGCCATCCCACTCAATGATACCGATGACACGTGATCCATCTTCTTCACTCAAGAATTTTGCGGCATGATAACCCACATTTCCCAACCCTTGAACGATCACTCGCTTCCCGTCCAATGAACCAGATAGACCTGCCTTTTGCACATCCTCGGGATTTCGGAAGAACTCCCGCAGAGCGTATTGAATTCCGCGACCCGTGGCCTCAACGCGTCCAGCAATCCCTCCCGCATTCAACGGTTTTCCCGTAACACAGGCCCGAGCATTGATATCCGTGGTGTTCATCCGCGCATACTGGTCGGCCATCCAGGCCATCTCGCGCTCACCTGTTCCCATATCCGGGGCGGGAACGTTCTGTGACGGATTGATTAGGTCTCGTTTGGCCAATTCGTAGGCAAAGCGACGGGTGATTTGCTCCATCTCATGTTCTTCGTATTGCCGCGGGTCAATGCACAACCCCCCTTTCGAGCCTCCAAATGGTGCCTCTACCAAGGCGCACTTGTAAGTCATCAACGCGGCAAGCGCTTCCACTTCATCTTGGTTAACCGCAAGCGCATAGCGAATACCGCCTTTTACCGGCTCCATATGTTCAGAATGAACCGAGCGATAACCAGTAAATGTGTGTATCTGGCCCCGAAGCCGTACACCGAAGCGAACTGTATAGGTTGCGTTGCAAACACGGATCTTTTCCTCCAGACCCGGCGGCAGGTCCATCAAAGACGCCGCCCTGTTGAACATCAGATCAACGCTCTCGCGAAAACTTGGTTCTTTAATGCCGGTCATAAATTCCTCCGTGCTGGTAAATGACAAACGTCATGACTTTTTGTCGCACCACTAAGCCTGTGCTGCAATTCTCATCTGCACTTTTTTTCACCAATTTACGAAGAACCCGTTACGGCCATTGGTGAGTCGGCTGAACTAAAAAACGGCGCGACATTGTCAAAATTCGGGAAACAAAGAGGGCGATTTCGTTCGCACTAAAGACAAATATCTTTTAATAATAACATTATAGCATCCTAATGGCCCAAATCTCGCCACGATCCGAAACTAATTTATCGTCGTCGCAAAGAACCATTTGCGTGCCTTTTCGGCACAAGGATTTGTTATGCAAAATTTGATTTGGAAGTCAAAATTCGTTATCTCGTTTAGCTCTAACCTCAGTCTCCAGCATGCGCGCAGGTTTGCAAATTCAACCGACGGATCCATGACGATCCTGTCGTTATTCTTTATAATGGCGGTCTTCATGGTAGCCGGATTTGCCGTCGACATGATGCGTTACGATCGCGAACGGGTGAAACTTCAGTACGCCTTGGATCGCGCAGTGCTTGCGGCCGCCGACCTTGATCAGGAATTGTGTCCTGCCGACGTGGTCAAAGACTACCTGAGCAAAGAAAACCTCGATCAATACTTGGTCGAAGGTTCCATCAATGTTACTCCGGAAACCTGCGGTGCAACGGACGCTCGTTTGGCAGGCAAGCGTAAAGTCGAAGCTAGCGCTGAAATGAACGTCGCAACGCATTTCATGCAATGGAATGGCGTCGATTATATTGCGTCCAATGCCACCAGCGTCGCAGAAGAATCCATCGGTAACGTTGAGATTTCCCTGGTTCTTGACGTTTCCGGTTCAATGGACGGAACAAAACTGGCCAATCTTCAGACTGCAGCCAAGGATTTTGTTGATGAGATGGTTAACAAATCCGAGGATGGTAAGTTGTCTATTTCGATCATCCCATATTCGGAACAAGTTTCAGTCCCGAACTACCTGATGAACGAGCTGACCACTATCGGCGCTAATGAAGTTGCGAATTGCATCGACTTTCCACTTGCCGATTTCTCGACCATGGAATTCGATAATTATGATATCTTTGACTCCGGCGGCACTCTGATCCGCCCGGGCACTGCTATCCCTCAAACACTTCACTTTGACGACTATGGGTCCACTGACTTTCGTCAAAGTGATAACTTGGTTGCCAGTAATGTGTGCCGACGGGAAACCAGCACCGATCGACGAGCGATGGCTGTCATTCAAAACGACGTAGACACGCTGAAACAGCAGATCGATCTTTTGAATGCAAGTGGTTGGACATCCATTGATGTCGGCTTGAAATGGGGATTGACCCTGTTGGATGACAGCATTCAGCCATTGATTGCGCGCCTTGCAAGCACCTCTGCCATTCCAAGCGAGTTCGCAGGGCGACCCGGGCGAAACAGAACAGCCGACTCTTTGAAGGTTCTGGTACTGATGACCGATGGAGCCAATACAAAACAGCACATGGTCAACGCGCCCTACTACACGGGCCCGTCAGATATTCACTGGAACGATGGGGCACAAACGTACTCTGTCTATGATTAAGCGAATGATCGTTATACTTGGTCAAATGTTCGGCAAACTGTACGTCACAACGACGGCTCTCGCTGGACCAGAGATTACTATCAAAACCACGCCTACGGCGCCCGAAAGTCTGACGGCAGCAGAGAAACATTCCGCCGCTATCGCTGTACAAGCTTCTACGATGGTAAATGCCACAGCATTAACTCATCGTCGTATTACACCGACACCGAGTACGGCGACACCTTGGAACTGGATTGGCCGGATGTTTGGGCGCACTCAGAGAAACACGTGATCTACTATCTTCTGCGCGACACATTTGGCACTACGAAAGCACAGGAGTGGTGGGATAAATCCACCACCGAACTGCAAGGCTATCAAAAAGACCCGCGGGTTTATTCACTTTGCGCACAGGCAGAAGCCGAAGAAGTTCTTATTTTCTCAATAGCTTATGAAGCGCCCGAAAGCGTGAAGCCGATGCTCAAGACTTGTGCGGTAGACGATGGGCGTTACTACGAAGCCACCGGAACCAAGATCCAAGGCGTGTTTGACTCGATCAGCGCTACAATTCAGAACTTAAGGCTAACTCAATGAAACCGTTACTTCGAATGCGCCTGCGTCGATTTCGCCGCAGCGAGGACGGAAGTTCGTCGACTATCGAGTTTCTGTTCTGGTTCCCGGTGTTCATCTATGTCTGCTATTCGGGCATGGACATGGGGTTGATGTCATTCAGTCATGCCAACCTTGAACGGGCGCTTGATGAAACTATCAGAGAGGTTCGCCTCAATCGCCTTCCCGCTGGTGAAACAGAGTGGACACATGACCTTCTCAAGGACATGGTTTGTGACAGGGTTCGGCATGTCTCGAACTGCTCTACTCATCTTGCGCTTGAGATGAAGTCGATTGATCCGCGCGTCGGCAACCAACTGAACACACAGGTATTTTGCGTTGACACGCCCGAGACGATTCGAAACCCGGATCAGGTTGATTTCGACCGAGGCACATCAAACGAACTGATGATCATTAGGGCCTGTCTAGAAGTTTCCCCGGTTTGGGGCTTTACCATGACCGGCGGCTTGGCAAGCCAAGATCCGGATGGACAATGGGAATTGCACGCCACGACGGTATTCGTGCACGAGCCATTCGGCGGCGACACGTCGAACCCAATAACCAACCCGGCGGCGACAGGCGGTACTTCTGAAACTGGAGGCGCAACATGAAACGCGCCATCGCAAGTTTTTTGAAGCAATTCTTCGACCGGGAGGATGGCATTATTACGGTTGAGGCAGTGCTGGTTCTGCCGATGATGTTTTGGTCGATCTTTGCATCCTACACCTACTACGACAGCTATCGTCAAAGCGCCCGCAACATCAAAGCTGCTTATGCCGTTGCCGATATCATTTCGCGTGAACGCAACATGATCAACGCAACCTACATCAATACGATGCATAGTTTGCTTGAAACCATGGTGTCTACTCGGGCTCCGGTATCTATGCGCATTTCGTTCCTGCTTTACGAAGAACCGACAGACAGCCACACAGTGTTGTGGTCGTGTGTCCGGGGGGGCGTTTACAACTCGCTGAACGACGGAGATGCCAAGCTGATGAAACCGCTTCTGCCGACGATGCCGGACAACGGCAAAATGATTGTTGTTGAAACCAACAACACATATCGCGCGCCGTTCAACATCGGTTTTGGGTTTGATGATTTTTCGATGGGCAATTTCGTCTTCACGCACCCACGCGTTTTCGACAACATTGTTGCATCGACCCCCTGCTAACTGCTCTCCGCCCGCTCCATCAGCAGAGCGGATAGCATTTCCGACATAAACTTTGTTTCGGCGGCAGAAGTCATGCCACCGACACCTATCCGACGGCCAATTCTCCACCATAGGCCTGGTTCCCAAGCATTTTTTGTCCTTGCACGGGTCAACACCAGAAACCCGTTGGATGGTTTAAATGCGAACACACCCCGATCCACTGACACGATATCAGCAATCTCGCAAATGGGTCGTCCAGACCGGGTCCTAAGTTGCGATTTAGTCAATTCAATTGCGTCCTTAGTCGATACCCACATGCGCTGTGCCAACCACAGTGAAGCAAAGCCAATCACCAACAGAAATACCTGCCACCCTGTTTCCGGTGGCGATGCAAGTGCAACGTAAATCACCAACAGTGCGACAATGCCCAGCATCCCTACCCCGATCCAACGCCTTGGCGATGAGGCCTGTACAGTGGCTAATACGTCCTGTTGCATGTGCGTCTCCCAATATTCGCCTTTGCCTTAGCGCCTTTGGCGGCAGAAGGACAGAGACCCCGAAAAATCTGAGCATCATTGCACATTATCAGTGTTTCTGTGCCAATTGATTGCCTCGCATCAGGATTTACATTGCAGATTGAGCAATCAGGAGGATGCAATGTCCCTCAGACCTACATTAGAAACACGAAAAGCTATCCCAGCCATGGAAGGCGCCGGCGTGAAACTGCATCGCGCGTTCGGATTTCAGGATCCATCCGAATTGGACCCATTCCTGTTGTTTGACGATTTCAGAAATGAAAACCCGCAGGACTATCAGGCTGGTTTTCCTTGGCACCCCCACCGGGGAATAGAAACAATTACCTATGTTCTGTCAGGCAATGTCGATCACAGTGACTCGCTTGGCAACAGCGGAACTTTGGGTGCCGGGGACGTGCAATGGATGACCGCCGGTTCCGGAATTTTGCATCAGGAGATGCCTAAGGGTAACTCGCGCGGACAGATGCACGGGTTTCAACTTTGGGGCAATCTTCCTGCTGACCAAAAAATGACTGCGCCAAGGTATCAGGATGTGAGTAGCGCTGAAATTCCAGAAGTCATCGATGACGATGGAACCACTGTGCGCATCATCGTGGGTGACTTTTGGGGAAAGACAGGGCCCGTCGACGGGATCGCGGCCGATCCGCAGTATTTGGACGTCTCAATCCCTGCAGGACTGAAAAAGACGTTTAAAGTGGACACCTACAGACGCGCATTTGCCTATGTCTTTCAAGGCCAAGCCGCGTTTGCAGATGCGTCTCAACCCACTGGAGTACTGTTGGAAAAAGAAATCGCCGGGCAAGAGGTCAATATCCGCGACATGTCAGGGAACCGCACGTTGGTACGCTTTGGCACGGGCGACGAAATCACGGTGCAGGCCGGTCCTGAAGGGGTTCGTTTTTTGTTGATTTCCGGCGCGCCCATCAATGAGCCGGTTGCGTGGCACGGCCCGATCGTGATGAACACACAATCTGAGCTGGAACAGGCCTTTCGCGAACTTCGCAACGGCACATTCATTCGTCCGGCACACTAACGGAACCCGCCTTGCCGAATTCCGGCAAGGCGGATCAGCGCGTTACGGATCTGCGTACCATATCCCAATAGATTTGCTCGACGGCATCGAGAGTCAGCCTACCCTCTGTCCGGTACCAAGTCATAACACCATTCAACATCGCAATCACCGCCAACGTTGCTATCTTGCTGTCGGTGACTGTAAATAAACCTTCGACTTGTCCTTGCTTGAAAATTCCTTCGAGCGTGTCCTCGTAATTTCGGCGCAGTGCTTCAATTTCAGCGAAATTTTCGGGGGTGAGATTGCGAAGTTCCATATAGGCAATAAACACCTCGTCAGGGCGTTGAAGATGAAACCGGATATGAAAACCTACAAACTGCTTCAATGCTTCGATGGCGTTTTCAGTCGCAGGCAATTCGGCGGCGGAATTCAAAAGCTCTTGCATGTGCTCTTGCATAAGTCGAAACAGCAGACTTTGCTTATCTGGAGTGTAGTTGTAAAGCGCACCGGCTTGCACACCGACTTCGGCAGCGATCTGCCGCATGGATACCGCGGCGTAGCCACGTCTTGAAAACAGTCTCAGCGCAGCCTTTCGGATGCGCGGGCCGGTTATATCGGAATGAGAACCTTGCGTACGTGCCATTTGGCCAACTTATCTGAACAATCGTTCAAATAGAACCCCGCTTGAACCGCGACGCTAAAAGGTGCATGACCAACCAAAGCCGCAACCCAAAGGTCCTTTATGAAACCTCTGCCGCTGATTATCTCTTTGCTTGTTTGCGCAGCCTGCGCCGATATTCCCGAGCTTGAAGGCAGCGAAGAGCCAGAATTGCGCAAAACCTCTTATCCGCGACTAATTCCAATTTCCGAAAGCCTGGGGCCTCCGGCAGATCCAGTGAGCGAAGCAGAGGAAGTCGAAGAAGAGCTAACCGAGCGCAGTGAAGCATTGGCTGCAAAAGCAAAAACCCTGCAAGAAGCTAATACCGACTAAGCGGACATATGCGTTCAAAATCAGCCTGATCCGCCCGAGATGGATTGCACCCTTCCGATGAACCCGGTAAGGCAGCCGACAAAGGGAACATGCCCTAACCGGCACATTCGAGCGGAAAGGACCCAAAGGAATGGCACAGGCGCTGAGGCTTGGAATTGCGGGTTTGGGAACCGTTGGCGTTGGGGTTGTAAAGATCATTCGCCGCCACGCCGAGCTATTGACCGCTCGAACAGGTCAATCCATTGAAATTGTGGCCGTTTCAGCACGGGATCCGAACAAAGCCCGTGGCGTGAACTTGTCAAGCTATATGTGGGAAACCGATCCGGTCGCGCTGGCAAAACGCGATGACATTGACGTCTTTATAGAACTAATGGGGGGTGAAAATGGCCCGGCAAAGACATCAGTAGAAGCGGCTCTTGCCAGCGGCAAGGATGTCGTTACCGCGAACAAAGCTCTACTGGCCATCCACGGTCAGGAATTGGCTGAACAGGCCGAAGCAGCGGGCCGCGCGGTTAGGTTTGAAGCCGCTGTTGCAGGTGGCATTCCGGTCATCAAATCCCTGACAGAAGGACTTGCCGGTAACCAAATCTCGCGCGTCATGGGCGTAATGAACGGCACCTGCAACTATATTCTTACGCGAATGCAGTCTCAGGAATTGGGCTACAACGCACTTTTTGAGGAATGCGCAAAGCTAGGGTACCTCGAAGCCGATCCCAATCTGGACGTGGGAGGCATTGACGCTGCGCACAAACTGGCGCTTTTGTCTTCGATTGCATTTGGCACCAAGCCCAACTTCGACGGAATCCAGATTGAAGGCATTCAACATATCAGCCTCGACGATATACATCAGGCCGCTGACATGGGTTATCGCATTAAATTGTTGGGCGTGGCGCAACGAACTCCGCGCGGGCTTGAGCAGCGTATGCAGCCGTGCCTTGTTCCCAGCGACTCACCGATTGGGCAGTTGGAAGGCGGGACCAACATGGTGGTCATAGAAGGTGACGCTGTTGACCAAATTGTGCTGCGTGGTCCCGGCGCCGGAGAAGGCCCGACCGCGAGCGCAGTCATGGGCGATGTTTGTGATCTGGCCAGGGGATTACGAATTCCGACTTTTGGCCGTGCGGCGACGTCTTTGGAAGAGGCACAACCCGCCCAAACCGGTACGCCTGCTCCTTATTACCTACGGCTGGCTTTACTAGACAAACCTGGTGCCTTGGCCAAGGTGGCCGCAATTCTGGGCGATGCGGGAGTATCCATTGACAGGATGAGGCAATACGCCCATTCCGAAAGTACTGCACCTGTTTTGATTGTGACGCATAAGACCACACGATCGACGCTCGACTACGCCCTGAATGGGCTGCGCGATACAGAAGCCGTTGCCGAAGAGCCGGTAGCGCTGAGAATCGAACAAGTTTGACCCCTTGCAGCCTGCAGCAGTCGCAGGCTATGCCAGAAGCAACGTCCGATCCGACCAAAGGAATACCGAACATGAACGCTGCCAAGACCGATTTCAACGATCGCCTGCTTTCGCTTGGCCTTGCGCGGGTAGCGGAACAGGCCGCGCTTGCCTCGGCATCACTGGTTGGTCGAGGTGACGAAAAGGCCGCCGACCAAGCAGCGGTGAACGCCATGCGTGAACAGCTGAATATGCTGGATATCGCGGGGGTTGTCGTCATCGGAGAGGGTGAACGCGACGAAGCGCCAATGCTCTACATCGGCGAAGAAGTCGGCACCGGTAATGGACCCGGGGTGGATATTGCTTTGGACCCGCTGGAAGGCACGACCTTGACGGCCAAGGATATGCCTAACGCTTTGACCGTAATTGCAATGGGCCCGCGCGGATCAATGTTGCATGCGCCGGACGTCTACATGGACAAGTTGGCAATTGGCCCGGGATACGAAGCTGGAGTGGTAAACTTGGACATGAGTCCCAAGGAAAGAGTCAACGCTTTGGCCAAAGCAAGGGGATGCAGTGCCAGTGACATAACTGTTTGCATTCTTGAGCGCCCGCGCCACGAGGCGATGATTGCTGAAGTTCGCCAAACTGGTGCATCGATCCGCTTGATTACCGACGGCGATGTCGCTGGTGTAATGCATTGCGCAGAAAGCGAAGTTACAGGTATTGATATGTATATGGGCCAAGGGGGAGCGCCCGAGGGAGTTCTTGCTGCGGCGGCCCTGAAATGTATGGGTGGGCAAATTTTTGGCCGTTTGCTGTTTCGAAACGACGACGAACGCGGACGTGCAGCCAAAGCAGGTATCACAGATTTGGATCGCGTATATTCTCGCGACGAAATGGTTACATCAGATGTGATCTTTGCCGCGACTGGTGTGACTGGCGGCTCGCTATTGCCGCGCATCAAACGCGAACCCGGGTGGGTAGAGACGACGACTTTGCTGATGCGATCCAAGACCGGATCGGTTCGCCGTATGTCATATCGTACACCGACCTGGCCGCACGACAACGTCTAGATACCCAAACCGAAGTTATTTCGGGAGTTTTCGAAAAGTTAGAAATAGGACGAATCCGTTAGGATCCGGCCTTGCTCTCAACAGGTGCCGAGATGAGTTTTCTTGGGGTGGAACAGTCTATGACCGGTAGGCGCTGGATTGGACCAGCGCCGAACGTCGAGCGCGCCTCGGAAATGATGGCGCAACAAACCGACCTGCCACGCGCTCTGTGTCAGGTATTGGCACGTATGGGTGTCCCCGCAATAGAGGCCGAAGGCTTTCTCGAACCCAAACTCCGAGAATTATTGCCTGATCCACGTGCGATCAAAGACATGGAGACTGCGGCAACGCGATTTCTATCTGCTGTACGCAACCGGCAAAGAATCGCGGTTTTCGCGGATTACGATGTTGACGGCGGCAGTTCCGCGGCTTTGCTAATTGTCTGGCTCAGGCAGATGGGGTTGCAGGCAACCCTGTACGTTCCTGATCGAATTGACGAAGGTTATGGGCCAAATGTGCCAGCCATGACTGAACTGGCAGCATCCCATGATCTCATCGTATGCGTCGACTGCGGTACGCTTAGCCACGAACCTATCGCTGCAGCAAAAGAAGCGGACGTCATAGTTCTTGATCACCATCTTGGCGGTGAAACGCTGCCAGATTGTCTGGCTGTGGTGAATCCAAATCGACAGGATGAAAGCGGTGATTTGGGATACCTATGTGCTGCCGCAGTAGTTTTCCTAATGCTTGTTGAAGCCGGTCGGCAATTGCGAGCCGAGGGCGCAAAGGGGCCGGACCTAATGGCCTTGTTGGATTTGGTGGCTCTGGCCACCGTGGCAGATGTCGCCCCCCTGATACAGGCCAACCGGGCATTGGTGCGCCAAGGGCTTAAGGTTATGGCAGCACGTCAAAGGCCGGGCCTCGTTGCGCTGTCGGATGTGGCTCGGATGGACACTGCGCCAAACAGCTACCATCTTGGTTTCCTGTTAGGACCGCGTGTAAACGCCGGAGGTAGGATCGGACAAGCTGATTTAGGCGCAAGATTACTGAGCACGGACTCGGCAACCGAAGCAGAAGCCCTGTCACAGCGACTGGATGCGCTGAACTCTGAGCGACGCGAGATCGAGAATTCGGTTCGCGCTGCCGCGATGGCTCAGGCCGAGGAACGAGGTCTGGACGCACCTTTGGTTTGGGCAGCTGGCGAAGGCTGGCACCCGGGCGTCGTAGGAATCGTGGCGTCACGACTAAAGGAAACAGCGAACCGTCCAGCGATTGTAATCGGCTTTGAAGGTGACGAGGGCAAAGGTTCGGGTCGGTCAGTCGCGGGAATTGATTTGGGCGCATCAATACAGAGGCTTGCTGCCGAGGGATTGTTGGTCAAAGGTGGCGGTCACAAAATGGCGGCAGGCCTGACGGTTATGCGCGCCAATGTGGAACCTGCGATGAAGCGATTGAGCGAACTTTTGGCCAAGCAGGGCGCGGAAAATAGTGGACCAAGTGACCTGAAACTTGACGGTGCCCTGATGCCAGGTGCTGCAACCGTTGACCTTATTGAACATATTGAAAAGGCAGGACCATTCGGTGCCGCCGCCCCTGCCCCACGTTACGCGTTGCCAGATTTGCAGGTACGTTTTGCAAAGCGCGTCGGGGAAACTCACCTAAAGCTGTCATTGTCCGACGGCATGAGCGGTGGGCTGGACGCCATTGCTTTTGGTGCCTTTGACGGACCGATGGGAGATCGACTTGTGAACCACGGCGGCGCCCGATTTCATTTCGCGGGCAGGCTAGAGATAAATTCGTGGGGTGGACGTCAGAACGTGCAGTTGAGGCTCGAAGACGCGGCCGAAGCGAATTGAAGTCGCAAACGACCGTCTTTGAAAGTCTTTAAAAAAGTTGCAAAGCCTTGCGTTTTTCGGCTTGCGGGGGTGCTAGGTAATCCGTAAAAGGCCCTCCACAAGCCAGCGTGGCCCGTTCGTCTATCGGTTAGGACGCCAGGTTTTCAACCTGGAAAGAGGGGTTCGATTCCCCTACGGGCTACCACTTGTACTTGGCCAGAGAGCTTGCGGCCCGTTCGTCTATCGGTTAGGACGCCAGGTTTTCAACCTGGAAAGAGGGGTTCGATTCCCCTACGGGCTACCATTACGTTGAAGTCCTGAAATCGCTAAGCACTAGTCGAATAACGCTCGTTTTGAGAGGCAAGATAACTTCTCTTCTGATGTCCTCGCTAGAACCGTTGTCACAACGACCTGATTTTGCCATCAGAGTGTCGACATTTTTGCTGACCAGACCGAGTGAGGCAATCGATTTTCGCAAAATATCAGCCGCTGAATTCCGGTTGCACAATAGTCGCCTACGTAAGGTCGGAAACGTCCGCACGTCGCATGCCGATCCGGACTGAATAGTACTGCCAGTGCTTGAGAATTGCCGGATTCATTGTAAGGTGGTCGCACTAACTAAATGATATTTATGAATATCAACGGCGAAGTTTAAAGTTGCTCGTCCCGCGTGAGGATAGCCCATGTCTCAGACACTTCTGAAATATACACGTGTGCTGGAAATTGTTGGAGACACGATCAAGGTTCGGGTTCCGCCGCAAAACACGACGGATCTAAACATTAGATTCAACGACTTAGCGATGATAGAAACCGTAGACGGGCAAAAAACGCTGGCTCAAGCGATTTTTATTGATCGGGACGTTGTAACCCTGCAGGTCTTTTCTGGAACCAAAGGCATTTCGACCGAGGCAACTGCTACGTTTGTGGGGCATCCAATGCGGACTCCGTATTCGTCCAATATTTTAGGACGTGTATTTGACGGAGCGGGTGTTCCTATCGATGGTGGACCAGACCTTTCGGCAGAGCCACGGATCGATATTGGAGGGCCCTCGGTTAACCCGGCAGAACGGGCTGTCCCCAACAAGATGATCCGTACCGATGTACCAATGATCGACGTGTTCAACACATTGGTTGAAAGCCAAAAGATTCCAATTTTTTCGGTTTCCGGAGAGCCATTTAACCCCTTTCTGAGTCGAATAGGCATCCAGGCAGACGCAGATATTGTTGTCTTCGGTGGGCTGGGGTTGATATTTGATGACTACCATACTTTCCGAACCGCCTTTGAAGATGCAGGTGTCTTCTCTCGGACCGTGATGTTCGTCAATCAAGCCATGGACCCGCTGGTAGAACGCCTGCTTGTTCCGGACATGGCACTGGCCGTAGCAGAGAAGTTCGCACTGGAGGAAGGCAAGAGGGTTTTGGTCCTTTTGACCGACATGACCGCCTATGCTGACGCCATGAAAGAGGTCGGGATCAGCCAAGAACGTGTACCATCTCAGCGCGGATACATGGGCGACCTCTATTCCCAATTGGCGCGGCGGTATGAGAAAGCTTGCGACTACGCCAAGGGTGGCTCTGTGACGGTTCTGACCGTGACGACAATGCCTGGTAACGATGTGACACATCCGGTGCCGGACAATACGGGGTACATCACCGAGGGACAGTTTTATCTGCATTCCGGCGTGATTGATCCGTTCGGCAGCCTTTCGCGGCTCAAGCAAAATGTGATTGGCAAAACCACGCGTGAGGATCACGGGCAGATCATGAACACAATGATCCGGTTTTATTCAGAAAGCCGCGACGCATCGCAGAAGCAAGCGATGGCTTTTGACTTATCGGAATACGATCATCAATTACTGAAATTCGGTGACCTGTTTCGTACGCGTTTCATGGACATCAACGTATCGATCCCGTTGGAAGAGGCGCTGGATTTGGGCTGGAAAACACTGGCCGAGTGTTTTGCGCCAGAACAGTTGCTAATGAAGCAATCCCTGATCGACAAGTACTTCCCAAAGGAAACCAATGGCGCGGTTGCAGCTGAATAAGTCCTCGCTAGCTCGCGAGCAAAAGCAATTAGAAAGCTTCGAACGGTTTCTGCCGTCATTGGATCTAAAGCGGCAACAGTTGATGGCGGAGCGTGTAAAAGCACGCGCAGAAGTGGACCGTTTGCAGGATCAGGTAAATGAGCTTTCGCAGCAAGTTGGGGAAAAACTGCCAATGCTGTCCCAGCGGGGCATTAATTTGGACGGATTGGTCGAACTGAGGGAATACAAGGTCAAAGAGGTCAACGTGGTTGGGGTGAAAATGCCCGATCTTGACCGAATTGAAGTTGCGGTTCGATCATATTCGACGCTGGCCAAGCCGCATTGGGTCGACGCTGCGGCGCGGCTGCTGCATGACATGATCGAAGCAAGGCTGCGCGTCAAAATCGCCAAGGAGCGCGTCAAGATTTTCGATAAGTCTGTCGCCACCATCACGCAACGGGTTAACCTGTTCGAAAAAGTGCTTATCCCTAGAGCAAAGGCAAATATCAAGAAAATCCGCATATATTTGAGTGATGAGCAAATGCAGGCTGTTGTGCGTTCGAAAATCTCGAAACGCAAACACGCAAATGAGGTCACGTTATGACGGTCGCTCGGCTCAAAAAGCTTTCAGTGGTTGGAATGGCCTCACAAAAGCCAGCCACGTTAGAAGCTCTGCAAGATTTGGGTTGCATGCATGTGTTGCCGTTGGCGGAAATCCCTAGCGAGCCAGAAAAGATCAGTGAACGCGGGGCGCGTGAAGCCTATAAAGCATTGCGTTTTCTTACCGAAGTTCCAAACCCGCGACGCCAGATTCAGCGCGACAACAATTTTGATATGGATCGCTTTATCAAAGATATACGTAATCTGATGCAGCGCACTCGCGATACAATTGACCGTCGGGACTTTCTGGAGCATCGAATTTCTCAAGTGCGTCCGTGGGGGGATTTAGATTTTCCTCCTTCGGATGCTTTGGCGGGCAATCGACTTTGGTTCTATCAATTGCCGATCAAGCACCGCGCATCTTTGGACGGTATAAGATTGCCCTGGGCGGTGCTGGAACAGGATCACAGATACCTTTACGCGGTTTTGATCTCAGCCGACGAACCCGAGGATGATATTCTACCTGTGCCCCGCACTCATGTCGGTTCACTACCAATCCACGAGCTTGAGGCGCAGCTGGAAGACGCTGAAATCGCTCTGGAATCTCTGGATGCGGAGCGCGTTGCACAGACCAGATACCTAACACTGATGCGTCAGAATCTGTCCTTAGCAGAAAGTGCAGCGGAGTTGGCACACGCAATCCAAAAAGTTCGAGATGAAGAACAGATGTTCGCCGTACAGGGTTGGGTACCGGAAGAACAGGTAGACGCAGTTCTAGAAATGGCGAAAACCCGAGATGCGGCTGTTCTTATCGAAGAGCCAGGGCCAGATGAAACCCCTCCGACACTGTTGGAACAGCCCGATAATCGTAGTGCCGCCGTCGATCTGGCATTATTCTATCAGGTGCCCGGTTACAGAGACTGGGACCCAAGCGTCATTGTCTCTGTTTCTTTCGCAATTTTTTTCGCGATGATCGTGGCGGATGCGGGCTATGGCGCCGTAATCCTGTTTGGCATGCTTTTGTTCTGGCGCCGAATGGATCGAACGGTATCCGAACGGTCATGGCGCAGATATGGCTTAACAGTTGCGGGTGCGACAGTCTTATACGGCATTCTTGTCGGCAGTTATTTTGGTGCTTCGCCACCCGATGGATCGCTATGGGCAAAGCTGAAGATCCTCGATTTGAACAACTTCAGCGCGATGATGATGGTGTCTATTGTTGTCGGCGTTTTCCATCTTGTGCTGGCCAACGCATTGGCCGCGCGTGCAGCATGGGGTCAGCGCAAAGCTGTTGCTAACCTTGGATGGATCGCTGCGCTGATCGGTGGGTTTGTTTTGTGGCTCAGTTACATGAAAGGTAATGCACCCCTACCCGTTGCATCAATCTTAGCAGTCGGTGTGTTGGTCATCATCCTATTTTCAAGTGAACGGGTTATCAATAAACCGACCGACTGGTTGTGGCGCCTTGTCGAAGGGCTGCAAAGCCTTGCTGGTGCTATGGGCGCGTTCGGGGATGTACTAAGTTACATGCGCTTGTTTGCGCTTGGACTAGCCTCGGCCTCGCTCGCAATCACATTCAACGATCTGGCGGTATCTGTAATGCAGGCGCTAAAAGGGCCTGGAATCCTGTTCGGTCTACTTATCCTGATCATTGGCCACATTCTGAATTTCGCCCTCGCGATGATGAGCGGCGTCGTTCATGGATTGCGCCTCAACTATATCGAATTCTTTAAATGGGGTCTTCCGGATGAAGGGATTGTCTTTCGCCCGTTTGCCCGCAAGGAGGTTCAGGAATGAATGAGCTTGTTCTAACATTGGGTTGGCTTGGTATCTACGCTCCAATGGCGTTGGGTGCCGCGGCCAGTGCAATTGGCTGCGCGATCGCGGGTCAAGCCAGCATCGGGGCGATGACCGAAACTGATGGCGGATATGGCCGCTTTGTCGGCGTCTCTGCCTTTCCCTCCACCATGGTCATTTACGGTATCGTTATAATGTTCACGTTAAACCGCGACGTGACGCCGGAAAATGCCGGCGGCTTATTCGGTATCGGAATTCTATCCGGGATTGCCCTTATGTATTGCGGCATCTGGCAAGGTCGGGCTTGCGCCGCCGCAATCAATGCCACCAAGGAAAAACCAGAGATATTTGGATTAGCGCTGGCGCCAGCCGCGATTATCGAAGGTTTCGGCGTCTTTGCATTTGTGTTCGCACTAGTAATCAGCGCGGGGATTAGTTGATGGGACAGAATGGTACGATTTCACATGGCGTAGATGAGTTGATCGAAAGGCTGCGCAGCGAAGGGGTCACAGCCGGCCAAGCCGATGGTGAAAAATTACGCACCGAGGCAAAATCCGAGGCAGCGCAAATTTTGTCGGACGCAAAACGTGAAGCAGATGAGTACCAAAAAAAAGCTCGTACAGAGGCCGATAATTATCGTTCAGCAGGAGAAGAGGCGCTTAACACTGCTATGCGGGACGCAGTTCTGACAATGAAGGCCGGGCTGACCGATAGATTTGCAGAAGACGTCCAACGACTTGTGACAAAAGAATTGGCTGACCCCAAACTATTAAAGCAGATGATACTAGAGGTCGTGGGGCGCGCGGCTGACGAGGCAAAGCTCGAAGGAAAGGTACAGGTTATACTGCCGGCAAAAGTCGCAACCCAAGAAGATATCAAACAGAACGCGGACGACATTCAGTCCGGAAAACTTACGAAATATGTGCTGGGCCTGACGGCCAAGATGCTTCGCGAGAATGTCGAGTTACACGCCGCGGACGATAATCAGGGTGGGATTAGGGTCCGGGCTGAGGATGAGGGTGTTGTTCTGGACCTAAGCGATAAGGCGGTGGCGGCCTTGCTTATGGAACATCTTCAACCGCGTTTCCGTGCCATTCTCGAGGGGGTAATCCGGTAAGATGTCAGTCGCTGACGCCTATATCGCGCTGATCAGCAGCCTTCCCGGATCCGAGCGTTTGTTTGTCGCCAAACAGCCGCCTCTATCACGGCTTAGGCTAGATCGCCGCCTGAAGGCTTTGTCGGCCAAAGATACTAAGATCCTAAACTCCATTGAGAACACGCTGAGTTGGAGCGCCTATGACATGGATGTCACCGACGCGCAGGCGGTTGAACGGTGTAAACGCACGTTGAAGAATATCCCACACGCGTCACTGCGCACTCTGTTCAATGAGCGTATGGATATGCGCACCATTGTTGCCGCAATGCGGTTGCGAAAACACGGCGTTGAACCTCCTTCTGGGCCTTTCGGTTTCAGCCGTTGGAGCCGACATATCCCTGCCAATTGGAACGACCCGACCTTTAGACTTGAGACCCAGGTGCCATGGGCATCACAAGCGAACCAACTGCTGGATAGCGACGATCCGCTGGGACTTGAACGACTACTTTTGTCTGTGAGCCATACACAGCTAAAGCGGCACGCTGCTCGTCACATGTTCGATTTCGAGGCCGTCGCGATCTACGTATTAATCTGGAATATTTTTGACCGCTGGGCACAAAGCAACGCGCAAGAAGCGGCGACACGTTTCGAGCATTTGGCGCAACAGGCAATGGCCGATATTGAATATCAGGGAATAAGCGCATGACAGCCCGACCCACATCTTCTGACACAGTGACTGCAAGAGTCGTTTCAGTTCAGGAAGGGCTGGTTGAAATTCAGGCTATTCCAGACGCCACGGGGCGACCCGGACAGTTGGTCAAAAACGAAGTTGTCTATATCCTGCCCTCGCGCTTGGCCGAGAATATGCGACAAGAACGGCTGAAAGCCGAAGTGTTGCGCGTACGCGGCGACACTGCCGATGTTCAGGTTTATGAGAATACGGATGGTGTTGCCGTCGGTGACCCAGTTGAACAAAGTGGGCAATTGCTTTCGGTCGAATTGGGGCCTGGGTTATTGGGGCAGGTCTATGACGGACTTCAGGCACCCTTGCCCAAGGTGGCGGCTGAATTTGGCACTTTTCTTCCCCGTGGCGCCGAAGTACCGGCATTGGATACCCTAGCTAAATGGTCGTTCACACCAATTGTCAAAGTCGGTGATATGGTCACGGCGGGCGACAGCATCGGGTCAGTCCCCGAGGGTCGTTTTACCCACAAAATCATGGTGCCATTCAATTGGACTGGCCGGTACAAAGTCGTTTGGGTTCAAAAGGGTGCCGCAACGATCCAGGATATCGTTGCACGCCTTGAAGACGAACAAGGCGGAGAACATACTCTCGCCCTGTCACAAAAATGGCCTGTAAGGCGGGCTTTGCCGGAAAGCATTCTGAAGCGAGCACTTTGCGAGCGGTTATACCCCACAGAACCTGTTCTGACATCGCAGCGATTGATTGATACCTTTTTTCCGATTGCCCGCGGTGGAACTGCATGTATTCCCGGCCCATTTGGTGCAGGTAAAACCGTGCTGCAAAACTTGATCGCCCGAAATGCCAAGGTCGATATCGTTATCGTGGTGGCTTGCGGTGAGCGTGCCGGAGAAGTTGTTGAAACTATAACTGAGTTTCCAAAAATGACTGATCCCACATCAGGCGGCAGCCTGATGGATCGCACAATTATCATCGCCAACACTTCGTCCATGCCAGTGGCCGCGCGCGAGGCATCGATTTTCACTGGGATCACACTGGGCGAGTATTACCGGCAAATGGGGTTCGAAGTTTTGCTGATCGCAGACAGTACAAGTCGATGGGCGCAGGCAATGCGTGAAACATCAGGCAAACTCGAAGAAATTCCCGGAGAGGAAGGATTTCCAGCCTATCTGGAAAGTTCGATCAAGGGTTTGTACGAACGTGCCGGAGCGTTGCGAACCAATGACGATGACACCGGAAGCTTGACACTAATCGGTACCGTCTCTCCTGCAGGTGGAAACTTTGATGAACCTGTCACGCAGTCGACGCTTTCGACGGTCAAATGTTTTCTAGGCCTTTCTTCAGAGCGCGCTTACAAGCGTTTCTATCCGGCAGTTGACCCCATGCTGAGTTGGTCGCGGTATCTGGATCAGCTTTCCGATTGGTATGACAAAAACGCCGAGCCCGGATGGACACATAAAGTCAAGAACCTGCTGGAGCTGATCGAAAAAGGAGAACAAGTCGACCAAATGATGCAGGTAACCGGCGAAGAAGGCGTGACAATCGACGACTTTGTAACCCAGCAAAAAGCACTGTTTGTCGATATGGTCTACCTACAGCAAGACGCATTTGACAAAGTGGACGCTACAGTGCCACTGGAACGTCAAAAGATGACATTTAAGCAGGTTTACGATATCGCCCGATCCAATCCGCCTTTTGCCGACAAAGCTGAGGCTCGTCAGGTGTTTACGCAACTGACTGGCTTAATGAAGAACTTCCACTATGCCGCTGAAAACACACCGGAATTCAAGTCCATCTGGGGGCAGATTAGCGACTTGTGCCACGAAAAACTCGGCCTTTGACCAGGGCGCCACCTAGTGCGGACACGTCAGCGAATGTCTTGACACTATTTTGGTATCCAGACGAATGGATTGCCCAGGTTTTGAATGTTCTATCATCTCGATTAACTCTGATGCCGCCTTGCGACCCATTTCTCTGTGCGGAACATGAATGGTCGTCAATCCTGGCTGTACAATGCGCGCCAGTTCGATATCGTCAAATCCCGTAATTGATATATCGTCCGGTACGCGAAGCCCCATTTTTTCAGCCTGCCTCACTGCTCCGACTGCTAAAACGTCGTTGCCGCACAAAATCGCAGTTGGTCGATTGTCCTCTGCAATCAAATGTTCAAACGCCTCCGCTCCATTTTCAATTTCATAGGGAGTTTCGACAATAGACAGTGTCTCTGGGGACAGTCCGTGCATTTGCATCGCGTCTTTAACGCCCTGAATCCTTAACCGTGCTCTGTCGTTTCCCTGACTCATCCCCGAAATCATCGCCAAGCTTTGATGGCCCAGCTTGATGACCTCATCGGCCAGAGCCATCATAGCCTGTCGGTTATCGAACCCAATCGAAGGGGTCCGTTTCCCCGGTATGAACGACCATGCGACCATTACAGGAACTTTTTGCTGTTCGAGATAATCATAAATGCGCGCTTGTCGGTCATGTCCAATCAGCAATAATCCATCGGCGCCACGCGCCACCAACGTCCTTATTTGCTCCTCTTCGACTTCTGGCTTGTACGCGGAACTGGAGACCAAAAGCGTATATCCACGCTTGTGAATTTCTTCCTGGAAAGCTTGCAGACCTCTCGCAAAAATTGCGTTTTCCATTGTGGGAATGATCGCCCCAATCGTGAATGATCGTTTGGCTGCCATCACTCGCGCCGCGAAATTTGGGGTATAGCCCAATGCCTCAACAGCGGACATCACACGTTCACGCGTCGTCGCGACCACGCGCTTGGGATCATTCAGACATCTCGACACAGTCGCGGTCGAAACTCCTGCCCTTTTGGCTACATCATCCAAGGTCGGAACTGACCGGAGTTTTGACATTTCTGAACCTGAGCTTTGCGTTTTCCTAATTCTTAACACATCCAGGCGGAGATGAAAGTAAATATGTAAGCGCTTGCATTTGCAATGTAAGCGCTTACAAGTATAAATGGACCGATTCTATAAGGAGTCCCGGAAAAATGTTTCTTGCTGCATCCATCATCGTGTTTGTCATCTATTTCACGAACGTGGCTTTGGGCGCATTTGCAGGCGACGCCTTTCTTGGGGATGTGCAAGAGATGTTGGTTCTTTTCGCGGCATCGATCTTGTTCGTTGTCGCAATTCTTAAAAAAGAAGCTGACCGCGATGCCAGTGATGGCAGCTGAATTTTTGCTTGGGAGGGCAATAAATGAACGACGATAGAAATGAACTTGCATCGGCAGAGCGCCGTAATTTCCTGAAGCTGAGTGCCAGTGGCGCCTTCACTGCCGCACTGGTTGCCGGTGCTGGCGGAATACTGTGGTCATCTGAAGCCGCAGCGCAGACCGCAAAAGAAGAAAGTGAACGGGAAAAGGCCGCCGACCACGTCATGACCATCGCGACCGCTTATGTGCTCGGCGCATCGCGCAGTTACCCGATCATGCAGCTGGACCTGAAAGAAAATATCCAGAACGCGACCAATGGTAAGGTCTATGTCAAACTGGCACCGGGTGGACAGCTGGGTGCTGGCGGTTCACTTGTGCAGAAAGTTCAGGGCGGAACGATTCAAGCTGCGCAACATTCACTGTCGAATTTTGCTCCCTTTGCATCGACGGTTGACCTGATCAATATGCCCTACCTGTGTGGCTCAAACCAAAGATTCACCAACTTGGTTCACTCTGACACCTGGAAAAGCGAGGTCCACCCCAAGGTTGAGGCTGCCGGCTTTAAGGCACTGTTTTACGTGGTAATTGATCCACGTGTCGTCGCGGTCCGTCAGGGCGGCAACGCAGTGATAACGCCCGGTGACATGAGCGGTATCAAGTTCCGCGTTCCCGGCTCAAAAATGTTGCAACAGTACTATCGAATGGTGGGTGCAAACCCAACGCCGGTTGCTTGGGGCGAAACTCCGTCAGCGATCAAGCAAGGTGTTGCTGACGCTCTCGATCCATCGGTTGGAGCGCTTTATGTATTCGGGTTTAAAGACATCCTTAGCCACGTGACTTTCACTCAGGCCGTTCCGGACAGTCAGGTTTACTCCTGCAACCTTGAATGGTTCAATTCGGTACCCGCCGATGTCCAGGAAGGCATCATGTGGGGCGCGGAAATGACGGGTCATCAGAACCTGTCCAAGGTGCCTTCGGCGCGCGCTTACGCGATGTCTGAACTAACTAAAGCGGGGGTTGAATTCCACTCCCTCAGCGAAGATCAATTGGCTGAATGGCAGGATGCCGGCGGTTATCAGCGGTCTGAATGGGATCCGTTCAAGACCGAGCTAGCCGGATCGATGGATAACTTTGAGAAATTGGTCGAAGCGGCTGGAACTCAAGGAAAATATTACGTCCACGATGCGTAAAATAATTCAGGCGGACGCTCTTTCTGCGTCCGCTACCTAATCTGTCAGCCATGCCTCAAAGGGCCCGAACCAAAAGGTTCCAGCCCGGCTGTTCTATTGCCGAGGGGAACGATGACCGCACTTCAAAAAATAGATCGAAACGCCGAACGCTGGCTGTTGCTGGTGTTCTACGTGATGTTGGTCATAACTATGGCCATCGAGGTCCTTCGGCGCGAAATATTCGCGTACTCTTCCATCTGGGGAGAAGAAATAGTCCGCTATTCATTTATCTATCTCGCATGGATCGGGGCCGCCGCTGCAGTCAAGGAGCGCGCGCATATTCGCATCGATGTGATAATGCACTACCTCGGCCCCCGGCCTAAGGCAGTTCTTTATATTTTTGGTGATCTGGTGATGTTCGCCGTGGCGATAATTGCTCTCTACTGGTCATACGAGGCCGTGCATGTCTCGGCCAAGTTTGGATCGGTCACTGACGGGCTTCGGGTCTCCAAAGTGTGGTTCTTGATGGCTGTGCCGACAGGTTTCGCGCTTATGATCTGGCGCTTAATCCAATCCTTGTTACGTGATCTGAAATCCCTTCGCGACGGCACTCCCGTCTTCGAAGGCGACAAACTGTTTGACTGAGGAGATCAAGAATGCTCTGGAATTCCCTCAACCAAACGGTCGAACTCGGCTGGGATTTTTATCTTCCGGTCATTCTTTTTGTTGGCCTAATCGCCCTAGCGGTTCCGGTTTGGGCCGCCATCGGCACCGCAGCGATTGTTATGCTGATCATGTCGGGCGACTTGCCGCTTAGCCTGGTTGGTGAGAGCCTCTTTACCGGGATTGACGCTTTTGCACTCACCGCTGTGCCGCTGTTCATCCTGACAGGCGACGTGCTTGTTCGCACCGGCCTTTCGCGGAAATTTCTGGACGTTGCCGAGGCGCTTACGTGCTTCGCAAAGGGCGGTTTTGGTTCGGCCACCGTTTTGGTCTGCGGTATGTTTGCGGCCATCTCCGGCTCAGACGCCGCAGGCGCCGCCGCTGTCGGCCGTATGACAATTAACCGACTTGTCGAAAGCGGCTATCCACGTCCCTATGCCTGCGCCTTGGTAGCTGCGGGTGCTTGCACCGGCATTCTCATTCCGCCTTCAATTGCATATATCATTATTGGTCTGGTGTTAGGAATATCCGCGTCAACTTTGTTTCTGGCGGCGCTGATACCCGGTCTGGCAATTCTCGTATCAATCCTGATTACCAATATCGTCGTTAACCGTATTTACGGTTACGAAGGCGGCGGCATGATGACCTTTGGCGAATGGCTGGCCAATCTGGGCAAAGCCCTGAAATCAGGTTGGTATGCATTCATTGTGCCGGGCATCATCTTTTACGGTATCTTCTCTGGCCGATTGACACCAACCGAGGCCGGCGCGACCGCAGTTGTCGTCACAATTATCATGGGCTTCATCCTGCGTACGCTTACACTGGCTGATTTCCCTTCGATGCTAGTGAGCTCTGCTAAGGTAAACGGCGTCATTCTCCCGATTATCGCCTTTTCCGCTCCGCTTGCCGAAGCACTGGCCATCATGGGCGTTCCTCAGGGCTTCGTCGCCTCGATCACCTCTCTTACAGACGATCCCTACCTGCTGATCCTTCTAATGATTGGCATACTGATCGCTGCCGGCTGTGTTATGGAAACGACACCAAACATCGTGATCCTTGCGCCCATTCTAAAGCCTTTGGCCGACAACATCGGCATGAACGAGATTCAGTTTTGCATCATGATGATAACCGCGCTTGGTGTTGGTTTTATCACCCCGCCACTGGGCCTGAACCTGTTCGTCGTATCTGGCATTACAGGTGAGTCGATTCTGAAGATTGCGGCGCGCGCGGTTCCTTTTGTATTAACTATGCTGATCGTTGTTCTTCTGATCGCATATGTTCCAACCGTATCTACAACTTTGCTTCCTGCAATCTACCAATAGGACCAGCTTAATATGCCTCGTGACTATCTGAAAAAGGCTACCCTGACGGCGCAATCGCATGCCTCAGAAGTGCATGACACCGTCAAAACCATCCTCGCCGACATTGAGGCGGGCGGCGACGCAAAGGCGCTGGAATATGCAGCCAAGTTCGACAAGTACGAAGGCAACGTGTTGCTGAGCCAAGAGGAAATCGACGCTGCATGCGCTCTGGTGCCTGAAAAACTTAAGGCTGATATCCGTTTTGCACACGACAACGTTCGCAGATTTGCGGAAACGCAAAAAGCTACTGTGTCGGATGTACAGATGGAAATTGTACCCGGTTTCATTGCAGGTCAAAAAGCGATCCCCGTCGACGCCGCAGGGTGTTATGTGCCAGGTGGACGATACAGCCACATCGCCAGCGCAATCATGACCGTTACAACGGCCAAAGTCGCCGGCTGCCGTCACATCACCGCCTGTTCACCGCCGCGTCCAGGCGAAGGCGTGGCACCTGCGATTGTTTACGCCGCACACATCTGCGGGGCCAACAGTATTCTGGCCATGGGAGGCGTTCAGGGTGTGGCCGCAATGACATACGGCTTGTTTGGCCTACCAAGAGCTAACATTCTTGTGGGCCCTGGCAACCAGTTCGTGGCCGAGGCGAAACGTATTTTGTATGGCAAAGTTGGCATCGACATGATCGCTGGCCCTACCGACAGTCTGATCCTTGCGGATTCCACATCCGACGCGCATGTGGTTGCAACCGATTTGGTTAGCCAAGCCGAACATGGCTACAACTCTCCAGTCTGGTTAGTCACGGACGACCGCGAACTTGCACAGAAGGTTATGGATTTGGTCCCTACCCTTATCGACGACCTGCCAGAGCTGAACCGCGAGAATGCCTTTGCTGCGTGGCGTGACTATGCCGAAGTGATCGTTTGCTCTGACCGCGAAGAGATGGCCGCCTGCTCGGACGAATATGCCCCCGAGCATTTAACTGTTCAGGCCGAAGATCTGGATTGGTGGCTGAACCGACTGACCTGTTATGGTTCGCTGTTCCTAGGCGAGGAAACAACTGTGTCTTACGGAGACAAGGCAACAGGGACGAACCACGTGCTACCGACATCCGGTGCCGCCAGCTACACTGGCGGACTGAGCGTGCATAAATACATGAAAATCGTGACATGGCAGCGAGCGACGCGAGAGGGTTCAAAATCGATCGCCGAAGCGACTGCGCGTATTTCCCGCCTTGAAGGTATGGAAGGACACGCCCGGGCGGCAGATGTGCGTCTTGCGAAGTATTTTCCCGACGAAAAGTTCGACCTGACCGCCGATGGCTGATCCACGAACGTTGTTTGACCTGTCTGGACGGGTGGCTTGCGTCACTGGCGCCAGCTCGGGCCTTGGCCGGCAAGCCGCGAAAACGTTGGCTGATGCCGGTGCCTGTGTCGTCGGTTTGGCAAGACGCACCGAAGCGCTGGCACAAATGTGCGACGAGATCGGGGAGCGTGCCGCAGCTGTCGTTGGCGATGTTGCGGATCGATCAGGTGTTGCATCGCTGGCGAAGGAAGTCTCATCAAAATTCGGTGCACCGGACATTCTGGTCCATGCTGCAGGCATTAACACACGTGAAGCTGCGGACGACGTGACTCCAGAAGGGTGGGATACCACTTTGGCACTGAATTTGAGTGCTCCATTCTTTCTAAGCCAAGCGATGGTTCCCGCCATGAAGGAACGCGGATGGGGACGGATCGTTAATTTTGCCTCTCTGCAAACCAGTCGAGCTTTTCCAGGTGGCGTTGCATATGGCGCCACAAAGGGCGGAATAGGACAATTGACCCGGGCTATGGCCGAAGCGTGGTCGCCCCACGGCATTAACGCGAATGCCATCGGACCAGGGTTTTTCCCGACAGAACTGACCCAAGCAGTGTTTGACGACCCTGAGCGTGCTGCACGTAACGCTGCGCAAACCTGCATACGTCGAAATGGTCAAATGGAGGATATCGACGGTCCAATACTGTTTTTGTGCTCTAAGGCTTCGGATTATGTGACTGGACAAATCCTTATGGTGGACGGGGGATTTACGGCAAAATGAAAGCTCTGGTTTATCGAGGTGTAGAACGATTAACTTTCGAAGATGTGCCGGATGCTGCTCCCAATACCAATGAGCATCTGATCCGAGTCGAGGCCGTTGGGATTTGTGGCTCAGACATGCATGCATATCTTGGGCACGATGCCAGGCGCCCTGCCCCGCTGATCCTTGGCCACGAGGCGGCCGGAGTTATTGTGGGCGGACCAAAAGACGGAAAGCGCGTGACTATCAACCCATTGGTGTCTTGCGGCAATTGCCCGGCTTGTACGTCTGGTCGTGAAAACCTCTGCCCGGACCGTCAAATAATATCGATGCCACCGCGCGAAGGTGCCTTTGCACAATTCGTCGCCATGCCAGAGGCAAATCTTGTTCAGGTTCCTGACCACGTTCCAATGGTCAAAGCAGCTCTGGCAGAGCCTTTGGCTGTAAGTTGGCATGCTGTCAGGTTGGCGCTCGAGGCGTTGAACCCTGCGATGGAGCAACGCGCCCTCGTTATTGGCGGCGGAGCCATCGGTCTGGCTGCAGCGTTAGCCCTTAAGGCGATGGGAGTTGCGGACACGGTGATTTCAGAGCCAAACAATGTGCGCCGGGAATTTCTTGTGGATTTGGGCGGACTCGAAGTCTGTGCTGAACCTGATGGGACTTACTCAATTGTCATCGATGCCGTCGGTTATGCAGCCACTCGCGCGACCGCCTCTGCCTGCGCCGCGCCAGGCGGAGTAATCGCGCATGTTGGTCTAGGCGAAGATGCCGGCGGGTTGGACGTGCGGCGCATGACCTTGCAGGAAGTTACCTTTATCGGGACGTATACCTATACTGTCGAAGATTTTCGTCAAACGGCACAAGCGATCTTTGATGGGCGACTTGGAACACTTGATTGGACGGAAGAGCGCGCCTTGTCTGATGGCGCGCGCGCTTTTCAAGACATCCGTTCTGGTACGGTCGCTGCACCAAAGATTATTCTGTCCCCATGGGCATAGACCCGAAACAACCGGAGGCACACATGTATAAGAAAATTCTTGTCCCAATGGCGCTGGACCATGACATTTCGCGAAATACGCTCGAAATAGCCCGTGCACTGTCGGGTGAAGGGGCACAGATCGTGGCGCTTCACGTTTACGAGTTACCGCAGGGCTCGGTCAGCACATATCTGGACAACTCCTTGGTCGAAGAATCCTATCGGCGTGCACGCCAGCTTTTGCTGGAAAAAACTGCCAATCTTGAAGGTGTGACAGCCGAAATCACCAAGGGCCATACAGCGCGTACAATCATAGATTATGCCACTGAGAATAAAGTCGATTGCATTGTAATCGGCTCACACAAGCCCGGAATAAGCGACTACTTTCTTGGGTCGACCGCATCGCGGGTCGTCCGACATGCGCCCTGTGCCGTGCATGTTCACCGCAATCCTTGAACCGTTAATCGCGCCTCTTGCGCCTCACAAAGGACAGACAGACCGGAAATGAACATAGACAAAAAGATCACCGACGATCTTGTGGCAAACAATATTTCGTTTGTTACCACCGTGCCATGCAAGCAATTGGCCGGAGTAATCGAGGAAATCGATGCACATGATGAAATTTTTCACATCCCCTCGAACAAAGAGGACGAAGGGATGGGTCTGTGCGCTGGCGCCTGGATGGGTGGAAAGCGTCCTGCAATCATAATGCAAAACACAGCCATCGGTGTGACGATCAACACTCTTGCTACACTGATCCAGTATTACCGCATGCCTCTGCCGATGCTTATTTCTTATCGCGGGGAATTACGTGAACCTGTTGCTTGTCAGGTGGAAATGGCGGTTCATACTAAAGCGCTGTTGGCACAGATGAACATCCCGACCTATCATTTTCACCATCAGAAGGATGTCGAGGAATTGGACATGATCCTCAAGTACACGTTCATGTGCAACAAACCGGTCGCAATCCTGACCGATGCCAACTTTTGGGGAGGCTATGGCGACCAATGATCCGTTCTGAAATCCTAAAAGAAATAGCTCCGATCCTGCGCGATCAACTGGTTGTCTGCAACATCGGCATTCCAAGCCAGGAGCTGCACGCTATCGATGACCAGCCGACCAATTTCTACATGCTGGGCACCATGGGTTTGGCGTCGAGCATTGGTTTGGGTTTGGCCCTTTCTCAGCCGAAGCCGGTGATCGTGATTGATGGTGACGGGTCAATCCTGACTAATCTTGGCACCTTGCCGACAATCGCCAACAACGTGAGCGACAATTACATTCTGTTGATCATCGACAATGGATCTTACGGTTCAACGGGTGATCAGCCTACCTATGCAGGACAAAAAACCTCTCTTACGAAAATGGCTGAGGCTGCTGGATGCGAACGCGTCATAGAATGTACGGCCGAAGATACTGGTCGCGCGCTGCAAGAAGCGCTTGATGCCAAGAAAATGACGATCATCGTCAGCAAATGTGAAAGTGGTAACGCTAAGATGCCAGTTATCACAATGGACCCGGTCGTTATCCGTGACAGGTTCATGAAAGCCGTACAGGCATAATGCCGCAAAGCGCCATTCACTGTTCAGAAGACGCCCGCCGCCTAGCGCGGCGGCGTCTGCCGTGGATGGTATTTGACTATATCGACGGGTCGGCAGGTGGCGAAACTGGGGCCGTACGAAACCGCGCAGCAATGGACGCAATGACCCTGCGCCCTCGAAGCCTTCGAGATGTCAGCGAGAGGTCCGTAGCAAGTTCAGTTTTTGGCAAAGCAGCGACAGCGCCGTTTGGTATCGCACCAATGGGTATGTGCAACCTCTCGGCTCCGGGTGCAGATATGATGCTGGCCCGGCTGGCGGCGAAGTATTCAGTTCCACTTGGGGTTTCAACTGTCGCTTCGACATCAATGGAAGAGATAATCCTCGCGGCAGAAGGAAATGCGTGGTTTCAATTATATTTCAGCGGCGATGGCACCGGGACCTTTAAACTGGTGGACCGGGCAAAGGAGGCTGGATACCAAACTCTTGTACTGACCGTGGACGTTCCCGAAGTGGGTCGACGTCCGCGCGAATTGCGCCATGGCTTCCGGATGCCGTTTCGGATGGGTCCCAAGCAAGTTCTGGATTTCGCACTTCACCCACGCTGGTCCCTGACCACATTGATGCGGGGTAAGCCCCAGATGGCAAACTTTCAGATGGAAGGCTATGAATTCGACCGAACCGAAAGCCGCGCAAAGGCAGATTGGCAAACATTGGCGCGCCTCAGGGAACGCTGGTCCGGCAATCTGGTCGTTAAAGGCGTATTGGACGTCGAAGACGCGGTAGCGCTCAAGGATGCTGGGGTCGACGCTATTCAGGTGTCGAGCCACGGCGCCCGACAGCTGGAAAGTGCCCCATCACCATTTTTGATGCTGCCTGAAATCCGCGCAGCGGTTGGTGAAGATTATCCCCTTTTCTATGATAGCGGTCTGCGATCTGGAGAGGATGTTCTGAAAGCACTTGTGTCTGGTGCGGACTTCGTTTTTTTCGGTCGGATCATGCAATTTGCAATCGCAGCGGAAGGAGAAAATGGCCTTCATCAGCTGTGGTCTATCCTGACCGACGAAGTGGACATCGCGATGGCGCAGCTTGGGATCACCGAGGTCAATCAACTGCGATCCAAAAAAAATGCTCCGGCGCAATAGCTTTGGAAAAAACCGACAGCGGACCGGAGGTACACGCTGTATGTTCAATTCATAATGGCTTCAATCTTCTCCAAAGTCGCAATATTTACCGCAACCCCATCCGCTTGGGCGCGCAAACGCTTTGCCCCGCGTCCATCGCCGGGCAGGCGCGCGCCTTTTTGCATCCGAATTGCATCGACTAGCCCGGCAATCGCCGTCGAGAACAAGTCGTCAGAGGTGGCGCTCGGATCTATAGCGATGAAAAACTGACCGGTCTTCGGCGGGCCGCCCGCCGTTCCCGAAAAAGGCGAAGCGTGGATTCCCAGCGTAGCCCCAGTGAGTGCCGCAGCCATAACCTCGGTTAGGAGCGCGATCCCAACACCCTTGTACCCACCAGAAGGGGCCATTGACCCCTTCAGGCCCACTTCTGGGTCGTTAGTAGCATTGCCATCGGGGTCCAGGGCCCAGCCAATCGGAATTGGTTTGCCTTCGCGTGCGTGTTTCATAACTTCGCTTCTAGCGATGGTACTTGCGCTTTGATCGATCAGCAAAGCGGGCTGACCACCTGCTCCCGGAACGGCAAGAGAAAACGGATTGGTGCCAACGACTGGTATCGAACCGCCAGACGGCGCAATCGAAGCCGGCGCGTTCGTAAAGCCCAACCCAACAAGCCCAGCCTGCGCCAATCGATGGGTGTGATACCCTAACACGCCGCAATTGTAACTGTTTCTGATTGAAAGCGCCGCCACGCCCTGTTCCCGCGCTGCTGGCACCAATTCTGCGAAGCCCAGTTCGATGGCAGAATGGGCAAAGCCCGTGGCCGCGTCGACAGTCACAACCCCCGGCCTTGGTCGCGCCAACGTGGGGTCCGCTTGACCATCAACCTTTCCGCATTGCACATGCTCACAGTAGATTGGAATATAGGCGAGACCGTGACTGGACACGCCATCAGCTTCGGTAGCCGCAGTCGCCACGGCCAACGGTCTGGCGTTCTCTGCGCTTGTACCAGCGGCCACCAATGCGCGAAATGCAAGATCTTCGATTTCAGCAATAGAGAGTGTTTTTGTATCAGTCATCTTTGCGCCACTTTAATCGTTATCAGTTAATCCTGCACCCGCGCCCAATTGACGGGATTCTTCGGTTGCAGGGGCGTAAGTGCGTTGGGCGAATTGGTTCAACCTTTTCCAGATTGCCCGGTCAGGCGTGGCTCGTGTTTGGCTGCACGTTGGCCTGTTCAGATCGCCCCCCAACTGAATGGCTACGCGCGCCGCGACATCAGGGTAGCTTTCTACAGAAAGTAGTTGTTTTCCGTCAGTGATCGCGATCTCTCCGTCGATGTCCACCGAAACACAAGTAGAAACCACGAGGGAAGCATTAGCCGCAAACGGCAACAGAATCTCGGGAATTGCGATCGGGCTAGTATCAATCTGGCCGTCTAACAAACGACTGGCGCTGTCCGACAGCAGCGCCCCTGTGACCAAGGGGCAAAGTATACCCTCGCAAGACCACCGTTCTTGCTGTCTTGTTGGAGCGTGTTCCGATGCAGAAGGCGCAAGGCCCAACTCCAACAGTCGAGTCAGAGCCGAGACACCGTCCAAACCATTGGTACATAACCAGCGCGACGCTTTACCTGCCTCTTCTGCAAGCCCCCAACTGTATCCAGCCCCGCGAGCCGCTCTTTTTGCTGTCGCCTCGACCTCATTGAGAGACAAGTTCACGTATCATCCTCCGGATACACCCAAAGGTCAGCATTACTCTGCGTCAATTCCTCGGGATATGGCGCCCCTGCATACATGCAAATTCTCACCCAGCGGTCAGATCGCGGATCAAAGTGAGTTGCACCGAAAAAGGACAATTTCGCCCGCAGCATATCGATCGGCAGAGTTTTCGCGCCAATGGTGTTGTCCTGAACCTCACTATAAGGCGCAAGGCGGCTCATCTGAGCACGACGAACGGTGTGGCGGTGTTCCGGATGGCTCAGCAAAAACGCCGCGATGGGTTGATCTGCCTCCCACTTTTCCAATGCCGCAAATGCGGCGACAGCGTCACGCGCCGGGGCGAGGGGTTGCTCATATTCCTCAATGGGTTCTTCGAACCGTTCGCCTAGGCGAGGCTCCAACTTTTCTTCGGACACATACCATGCCCTGGCGCAGTGTTCCCTTGCCGTCCAGTCCAAGCTAAGCGCCCAATCGAATTTATCTTGTATCAGATCGCGGACCGCGGCCACTGGCATCGCGCCATCAATACGAAACGCATCCGTATTACTGTCCGCCATGCAGTTGGATAGCCCATCCACCAGATGCCCGTATGGCTCTAAAATCAACGAAGCCACGAGCTCTTGCCCTTCTTCACTAAGCGCACTCTCTGACCAAGTTACTAGACGGTCCCACGGATGAATTTGTTTCAGGACGTCCCCTGCCAGGTAAGCGACCAGCGTCTGCAAGTCCTTGTTTAGCGCCCCAAGTTTCTTCACCTGTATCGGATGTTCGGACCGCCATTTTTTTACGGAAAGCACACTTCGCCCGACCAAATCTTGAAAGGTGTTAACTTCGTCCTTCGTTGCAGACGGAATACAGCGGACACAGGCAACAGCCTCTTCGCGAGCCATGATCCAATTATTGAACAAGATCGGGTGATTTATGATGAAAGGCGCCATTCCAAGGCCCGTTGAATTTCCGATGCCCAATCGCCTCGCAATGTCTGGTCGAAGCGGCACAGCCCGATTTCCACCTTGCGCAACCGCCATGTGTTGCACCAAATCGCGGACGAATGTGCGGGTAAGATAAACAGACAGCATCTCGATCTGGAACGGTGCTTGAGCTTCGTCCCGGTCGGCAATGACATCGCGATCCGCTGCGCCAAATTTGCCCGACCCGTAGACGGCTGTTGTGCGCATCAGGTAGCCCACTTCATCAATGCGCTTGGGGTTTGGTTGCTTTCCGGCTGCAAGGCTGTCGACCACGTGCGCCCACAACCGAACCGAACGGTTTGCTCGCGATAGCGACAATTCACTTTCAGAAACACGTCCGGCTTCTTGCAACGGTACGTTTTTTGACAAGCGGTCGATGTCCTCTTTGGATGGGACACCGTCAAATAAAGCGAACGTAGCGTCCCAAGCTTCTGCAATCACCCGGTCAGAACGTTTTTCGTCGGGCAAATCATGCGCGAAGGCCACAAGTGAATAGGCGCGATGTGGGCCTTGTGCGGTATAAACAGCGCTGCCAACGCCACGGTCGTCAACATCAAAGACCGGTCGTGTGAACTGCCAACCTTCGCTGGCCATTCTGCGGGTCAACACCCTCATGAAACTCAGGCGGCATTGGTGCATAGACCCAAGCCGGCTGAGCCGCATGACTTTGGCAGGTTCCCTGCGGGTAATATGTCTGCCTTGCAAAGTCATATGGCCATCGGTCCGAAGTTATCCGCAAAAAAGCGGTACCAGTTGCCGCCCATTATGCCCGCAACTTCTACTTCGTTCATACCAACGGCACGCAATCCTGTTTCAATGTTACCAAAATCGCGATTGTCGCGGAACCAATCTGGCATCAGAGGAAAGCCCGGATTGCTGGCCGACCCTTCACCATAATCGATTCCCTTGGTCCATCGCCCAACCCGCATCCATTCCACGACACTGTCCGGTTGGTCCTGACAAAGGTCTGAACCAATTCCCAGATTCTGTACGCCGTATCTATCAGCAGTGCGGGCGATCATTTCGCAGAAACTCTGTAATGTGCAGTCCGATTTATCTTTAAGATGATGCGGGTAAATCGAAAATCCAAACATCCCGCCGTTTTCCGTGACTGCCCGGATCACTGCATCGCGTTTATTGCGTAATGCTGGCGACCAGTCATGTGGGTTGGCGTGCGTAATAGCTATCGGCCTTTCAGATAGTTCGGCCGCCTCTATTGTTGACCGATCTGCCGAATGGCTCATGTCGATGACTAGGCCAACACGGTTCATTTCTTTGATAACCTGCCGCCCCATACGGGTGATGCCGGTGTCTTCGGCCTCGTAGCACCCAGTCGCCAAAAGCGATTGGTTGTTGTACGTCAATTGCATAAATCGCGCACCCAGGGAGTGCACAATCTCAACCAAACCAATATCGTCCTCAATAGGGGCTGGGTTCTGAAACCCAAAAAAGACAGCAGTTCGATCAGTTTCCTTGGCCTTGTCAATGTCGCTGGCCCACTGACCTTTGACGATAAGGTCCGGAAACTGCTCGAACCAACGGTTCCATTTTTCAAAATTCAGAACCGTTTCCCGGAAATTCTCGTGATAGGAAATTGTGACGTGAATCGCGTCAACGCCACCCTCTCGCAACTGACGAAATACCTTTTCGGACCAGTTTGCATATTGCAATCCGTCGATGAGCATCAGGCAGGATTCCCGGCGCTGATATACGCAGTCTTGACCGTGGTGTAGAATTCGGCGGCTGCCTTGCCTTGCTCCCGCGGGCCATAAGAGCTGTCGCCGCGTCCGCCAAAGGGGACATGATAGTCGGTGCCAGCAGTGGGCAGGTTCACGGTCACTACACCGGTCCGGGCGTTTTTGCGGAAATGCGTCGCGCGGGCCAAACTTGTGGTCACAATACCCGACGTAAGGCCGAAACTTGTGTCGTTTACGGTCGAAAGTGCCTGCTCATAGCTGTCAACTTTGATGACACTAGTGAGCGGCGCGAACATCTCTTCCCGGTTAATTCGCATGTCATTGGTAGTGTTAAAAAATACACCTGGTGACATGTAATATCCGTCATATGGCAGGTCCAACCTTTGACCGCCACAAATCAGCTCGGCACCTTCGGAGCGCCCGAGTTCTACATAGGCAAGGTTTTCGCACAACTGCTGTTCGCTGACGACTGGGCCCATTTGAGTACCTTCTTCCAACGCGTGACCAACCTTCATCGCCTTTGCGCCAGCAACCAGCTTTTCCACAAACGCGTCATGCACTGCGGCATGGACAACTAGCCGTGACGAAGCAGTACATTTCTGACCGGTGCCGCCAAAGGCACCACCCAGCGCCAACGTCACGGCCAAGTCTAAGTCTGCATCATCCATGACTGCTAATGCGTTTTTTGAACCCATTTCCATTTGAACCTTTGTCAGGTTCTGAACCGCGGCCGTCGCGACACCTTTGCCGACGGGTACTGACCCAGTAAAGGAAATTGCATCGACCTTTGGGCTCTCGACCAGGTGCTGACCAATTCGGCGACCCGATCCCATCACCAAAGAAAACAGACCTTTTGGAATATCTTGTCGTTCTATGATTTTGGTAAGGGCTACGGCAGAGGCCGGAGTCAAATTGGCGGGTTTCCATACAACGGCGTTCCCATAGCACAATGCAGGGGCAATTTTCCAAGAAGCAGTGGCAGTAGGAAAGTTCCACGGGCTTATGACCGCCACAACACCTACGGCCTCACGACGAACATCGATTTCGATATCTGGCCGAACGCTGTCAGCGTTTTCACCGATCTGACGAAGACATTCTGCAGCGTAGTAGGTAAAAAATTGCCCTGCCCGATAGACCTCACCCCTGCCCTCTGCCAATGGCTTGCCTTCTTCGCGCGACAACAACCTACCTAGCTCTTCGGCGCGGGCCATTAGCTCATCGCCGATACTCATCAAAACCGCTTGCTTGCGTTCAATGCCGTAGGCAGCCCATTCGGTTTGCGCTACTCGTGCCTGAACCAGTGTCGCCTCAAGTTGATCAAGATTGGCCTGAGCATACATGCCAATGAGATCGCTGAGGTCAGAAGGATTGCGGTTTTCGATCTCGCTTTCGCCCGCCAGCCATTCGCCGGCAATCAGGTTCAGTTCAGTCACGTTGCGCACCAATTCCTAATATTCGTTCTGCAATATGATGGACGCTTGAGCCAACATCAGTCAAATTCAAGTTATTTAACGAAGCTTCAGGAATTCTGAAATATGGCGATCAAAATCGAAATGCTTCGATGTTTTTGTTCGGTGGCGCTGTCCGGTAACCTTGTCGAAGCCGCAGAGCGTTTGGGGCGCACTCAATCCGCTGTTTCTATGACCCTGAAACAGTTTGAAGATCATCTGGGCAAAAAGTTGTTCGAAGGAGAACGGAAAAACCGACTTTCACCATTGGGTCAGCAGGTTTTTGAAATTTCACTTAAACAAGTGCGCCAATTCGATCAGACGGTTCAATCCATCCAAGCAGCGGCAGACGCCGAACGTGGACTGCTGCGCATCGTTTCTGTTCCGTCAGTTGCAGCACTAATGTTCCCCGCTGTTCTCGACCATATGACTAAAAAGTTTACCGGATTGAAAATCGAACTGCGGGACACCGATACACAACAAGTGCTGGATGCACTGGTCGAGGGCAAAGCCGACTTGGGTATAGCTTCGGGATATCATCCAATGAATGGCTTCAATGCTGTACCGCTCTTCCAGGATCAATTTGGACTTGTATGCGCTTCTGACCACCCGCTTATTACCAGGGACGAACCGCCTACAGTCGAAGACGTTGTTTCAGCGCCGTTCATACGCAATGCCCTGTGTGACCTCATTCAGACACCAAGCTTTCAGCGCGCAATCGAACAAGCCGACGTCACCATACAAAACACACATTCGCTGATAACCATGGTAAGAACTGGCGCTTGGGTCACTGTTCTTCCTCGGATGGTTGCGAACTTCATTCCAGAAACCACGGCATTTCGCACCATATCCGACTTGCCAGACACGCGGCAAGTTTACCTCTATGTAAGGGAAAGACCACGCTTTAAATACATAACCGACGAGTGCAGAGAGTTCATTCTAAATCAAATCCTTGCGTCATACTATTAAACGAATTTCTTTTTCTCCTTCAGGCGCTGGAACCGAGGCTCGCTCACCGGACTCGACTTTGCATCAAGAGCGGGCAAAATTGGAGCGAGTAAAAAGCTTTGCCGGGTGGGAGGAGAAGTATGCCAATTGTCCGACAGTTTGGAACTTGGGCAAAAATCGTCTTCGCCGCAGTCGTTCTCGTCATAGTGCTTAGCCCATCAAATATTGCGTTGGCCGATACAAAAACTGCAGGCGTTGTGTCACAACCCCAGCAGAACTGGGCGGAGGTCAAAACGATCCTTGATCGACGCTGTGTCGTTTGCCACAGCTGTTACGACGCGCCTTGCCAGCTAAAGTTGACCTCGCCCCAAGGTCTCTTGCGCGGGGCTAGCAAAGAAGCCGTCTATCACACCGAACGTCTGAAGGATGCACAGCCCACGCGTCTTGGCATTGATGCACAGACAGTGCCCGAATGGGTAAGGCTTGGTTTTTTTCCGATCTTACATACTGAAGAGCAATCCAAGGAAGACAGCACTTTACTGGAAAAGTACCTTAACCTTGGTCGTGAATATCCGCTGTCAGCAAATAATCCCGTACCTGACGAATTGGGCCTAGCAATCGATCGACCGCTTGTCTGCCCTACATCATCGGAATTCGGCGATTTTCGCAATTCACATCCCTTAGCCGGCATGCCTTATGCAGCGGCGCCACTATCAGAAAACGATTTTCATGTATTTACGAATTGGGTGCGCAGAGGTGCACCGATTTCGTCTTCCCTTGCGGAGATGCCCGCAGAAATTCAAAGCCAGATCGACGCTTGGGAAGCATTTCTAAATGGTTCTGATCTGCGAAATCGATTGATGAGCCGTTATCTTTACGAACACCTTTTTCTTGCGCGTCTTCATTTTGACAATGACGATTCACGAAGATTCTTTAAGCTTGTTCGGTCTATCACGCCTCCGGGTAAGGCGATTGACGTCGTCGCAACCCGGAGACCCTTTGACAACCCCGGTATCGAACAGGTCCACTACCGTTTGCAGGTTATTGATGAGAGCATCGTGCACAAGGAACACCTCGTGTACACGCTTAGCCCAGACCGGATGTCCCGATTTAAGGAGCTATTTCTGGACACTGACTGGAATTTGTTCGAATTGCCACCTTATGGCACAGCCGAAGGGGGTAACCCATTTAGTACTTTTTCGGCAATCCCAGCCCGAAGTCGATATCAATTCCTGCTGGATGACGCATTGTTTTTCGTCCGCAGTTTTATTCGCGGCCCGGTTTGTCATGGCGAAACTGCGGTAGACGTGATCGAAGACCGATTTTGGGTTAGCTTTCTCGATCCGGACGCAGACCTATCTGTTACAGACCCCGACTTTCTTGAAAACGGAGCTCAATATCTCGAACTACCAGTTTCGGACATGAATGACGGTGCGCTGGGAGATTTGCAGGCATTTTCGCATAAAAACCAGGTGCGCTACATCGAATATCGCGACAGCCAGTATCGTAACAGTTCGATTTTCACGACGGGATTTGACTATAGCTCGATCTGGGACGGCGACGGCGATAATCCCGATGCGCGCATTACTGTATTCAGGCATTTCGACAATGCTTCAGCGATGACTGGTTATCACGGTGCTGTTCCAGAAACCGCCTGGATAATCGACTTTCCGATATTCGAACGCATCTATTATGACTTGGTGGCTGGGTACGATGTGTTCGGGAGGGTGGAACATCAACTTTCCACACGCCTTTACATGGACGAGCTGAGAATGGAGAGCGAAGATCTGTTCCTCTCTTTCATGCCTGAAGACGTGCGGCAAGAAATGCACAATGGCTGGTACAAAGGCACCCTCGCAGAACTGCATACATATTGGCATCGCCGTCACGTCGACAACGATTTCCCGTCTGGAATTGAGTTTACAACCCCCAACCCTAAGAAAGAATTCCTTGTGGAATTATTGCGTAATGGCAAGGGTTTATGGCCCGTTTCTGATGCAATTAACAGATGTTCACCTGGTGATTGCCTACAGCACTTGCAAGATCCAATTGATCAGACCGTACGAGGCCTTGCAAATCAACGCGGCCCTTGGGTGCAATATCTGCCAGATCTATCAATTCTTATTGTCGAGACAGAGGATGGCTCATCAAGAATCTTTTCTCTTGCACATGACAAAGCACATACCAATGTCGCGTTCCTCTTCGACGAAGAAGCACGCAGAGAACCGCAAAGCGATGTACTGACGGTTATCCCGGGGCTATTTGCCAGCTATCCGAACTTTTTCTTCAATGTTCGCCAAGAAAAATTGGGTGATTTCATTAAAGAAACAAAAGCTGTTCAGTCTCAAGATGAATGGATGGAGTTAGTGGCCGAATACGGTGTGCGCAGAACAAGCCCCGATTTTTGGGAAACCAGTGATTTCCTGAATACTTTCTTTTTGGATCAGAGTCCGATTGAGGCCGGCATACTGGACCTCAACCGCTACAAAGATCCAAAAAAAGAAGACGATCCAACTTGACACCACAAAAACAACTAAATTCGCAGCCTAGATTAGTTGGACAATAACCCCGCCAAAGCGACTTGTCGGCTAGGGGATCGGCGCCTAGTTTAATATTATGTGGTCTTTTGCCGATATCCGGCCTGCTTACAGCAAGGCAGAGCGAATAAGCGACGGTGTTGTGCACATTGCAGGTCTGGCAGCGGCGATAGTGGCGGTTCCGACACTGATAACCTTGACCGCGCATCATCGTTCCGATCCTGACGCAGTATTGGGTGCTTCGGTATATGGGATCACTCTAATTTTGATGCTGACGCTTTCCGCCCTTTACAACATGATTGACAGCGAAAGATGGTCGGGGCTTTTACGCCGTCTTGATCACTCTGGAATTTACGTAAAGATTGCAGGAACTTATACGCCGTTCTTACTGCTATCTGGCGTTCAAGCTCCGGGGTTGCTCATTGGCCTCTGGTCTTCTGCAACCTTGGGTTCTGCATTAAAACTTGTCGACCCAAATCGGTTCAGGTGGTTTGGCCTTACCCTGTATGTGGGGATGGGATGGGCTATAGTCTGGGCCGGAGAATCTCTTTTGATGGAACTTTCACCTACCGTCTTGGCGTTGATGATTGCGGGCGGTGTTGTCTATACCTTGGGGATTATTTTTTACCTTATGGAGTGGCTGCCGTTTCATAACACGATCTGGCATGTATTCGTCCTTACAGGCAGTGTTTTGTTTTTCATTGCTGTGGCGGTGCGCATTGCACTGGTTCCACAAATTCAACTCTGAACGTCGGTGAAAAATACAACCCCTCGTTACCCATATCTCGGCGTTTTCCGGCTTTGCGTGGTTTTTACTTCACTTGCGGTAGATCGTATTCAATCTGAAATTACATTTGCGATATGGCCTGGCCTCCCATCACATCAGAGACGTAAAAAGTGTTTAAAATCAATTTGTAATCTAAATACTAAATTTTTAGTTTGACAGCATGGCGAAAAATCGCTGATGCTGTCCCTCATCCGGTCTAGACCGGAGAGCCATAATTTTTGGGAGGAAACAGATGCGGAGACATCTACTTTCCGCAGTGGCGGCGGCTGCCGTCATTGCGGGGCACGGTCCCGTGTGGGCCGACGAAGCCGCAGCACAACGCTGGATTGACGACGAATTCCAGCCATCGACACTGTCGAAAGACGAACAGATGGCGGAAATGCAATGGTTCATCGAAGCCGCACAGCCTTATGCTGGCATGGAAATCAACGTCCTTTCCGAAGGCATCCCGACACACTCCTACGAATCCGAGGTCTTGACCAAAGCGTTCGAGGAAATCACGGGAATTAAGGTCAACCATCAGATACTTGGCGAAGGCGAAGTGGTTCAGGCGGTCCAAACCCAGATGCAGACCGGACGGAATCTGTACGACGGTTATGTAAACGATAGTGACTTGATCGGCACTCATTCACGTTTGCAGCTTGCTTATCCGCTAACCGACATGATGGGCGGCAATTGGGCGGCTACAACTTCACCTACGCTGGACTTGGATGACTTTATGGGCATTCAGTTCACGACCGGACCTGATGGCAAACTGTATCAGCTGCCTGACCAGCAATTCGCGAACCTCTATTGGTTCCGTAAGGACTGGTTTGATGACGAAAACAACAAAGCCGCCTTCAAAGAAAAGTACGGTTATGATCTTGGAGTACCGGTCAACTGGTCAGCATATGAGGACATCGCCGAGTTCTTTACTAACGACGTAAAGGAAGTCGACGGAGTGGCGATCTATGGCCACATGGACTACGGCAAACGCGCACCAGACCTAGGTTGGCGCATGACAGACGCTTGGCTGTCGATGGCTGGCGCGGGCGACAAAGGTGAGCCGAACGGGATTCCCGTCGACGAATGGGGAATCCGTATGGAAGCGGGCACCTGTAATCCGGTTGGTGCATCGGTGTCTCGTGGTGGTGCAGCAAACGGCCCAGCAGCGGTTTATGCGATCCGTAAGTGGGATGAGTGGCTGCGGAACTATGCTCCTCCGGGTGCTGCTTCCTATGACTTCTATCAGTCGCTTCCGGCACTCAGCCAAGGCAACGTGGCTCAGCAGATTTTCTGGTACACAGCCTTTACAGCCGACATGGTGAAGCCGAAGTCCGAAGGCAACAATACAGTGGACGACGAAGGCACACCGCTTTGGCGGATGGCTCCCAGCCCACACGGCCCTTATTGGGAAGATGGACAGAAAGTTGGCTATCAGGACGTGGGTTCTTGGACGTTCCTGAAATCAACTCCTGAGGATCGCGCACAGGCTGCTTGGCTGTACGCTCAATTCGTGACCTCCAAAACTGTCGATGTGAAGAAGTCCCACGTTGGTCTGACTTTCATCCGCGACAGCTCGGTCAACCACGAATCGTTCACCGAACGCGCACCCAAGCTGGGCGGTCTTGTCGAGTTTTACCGCTCGCCTGACCGCGTCGCATGGTCGCCGACTGGCATCAACGTTCCGGATTATCCGAAGCTGGCCCAGATCTGGTGGCAGCAAATTGGAGACGTGAACTCTGGTGCATTCACTCCGCAAGAGGCAATGGACCGTCTGGCTGAAGAAATGGACATTACCATGGCCCGCATGCAAGCCGCGGATGAAGGTGCCGGTGTCTACGGCGGCTGTGGCCCACGTTTGAACGAGCCACAGGATCCCGCCTTCTGGCTAGAGAAAGAGGGTTCTCCCAAGGCTAAGCTGGAAAACGAAAAGCCACAGGGCCAGACCGTCAACTATGACGAACTGGTTCAGCGCTGGCAGTCCCAGTAAAGCGTTGAAACCCGGGGGTGCCGTTTCAGGCATCCCCAACCAAGACCAAGGCAGCGAAATTTGCTGCGGGATCGGAATCCACGGACATGATTGAACTACAAGACGCGACAAAACGGGTCGGCAACGTCATCCATATCAAGCCAACGAACCTGACGCTGCAAACAGGCCATTTTAACGTACTGTTGGGTGCAACTGGCTCGGGAAAAACTTCTCTGATCAAGATGATGGCCGGGTTGGATCCGATCGCTTCTGGCAGCGTCCTGATGGACGGGCAAGACGTTACGCGGTTGAACACTCAGAAACGCAAGATCAGCCTCGTGCACCAGTTCTTTGTGAATTACCCACACATGACGGTGTTTGAGAACATAGCCTCGCCGCTTCGCGTGGCAGGTATGGCCCAATCCGAAATTGACGGACGTGTGGAAGAGGCCGCCGATCTATTGCAGCTGCGCCCGATGCTGCAACGTCGTCCGCACGAGTTGTCAGGCGGGCAACAGCAACGCACCGCCCTAGCCCGCGCGATAGCAAAGGAAAGCCGCGCCGTTTTTCTGGACGAGCCGTTGGCCAACCTGGACTACAAACTGCGCGAGGAACTAAGAGAGCAACTACCCGATTTGTTCGCTGGTCGTGGCGCGGTCGTTGTCTATGCCACCTCGGAACCCGAAGAGGCTTTGCTGCTGGGTGGCCGGACAGCCCTAATGGAAGACGGGCACGTGACCCAGTTCGGATCAACAGCAGATATTTACCGAAACCCCGAAAACCTCGCTGCAGCGCGCGTGTTCTCGGACCCCCCGATTAACGTTGCACCAATAAATGTGTCGGACTCTAAGGCTCGACTGGCGGGCGGTGGTGACTGGGCCGTTCCAGAAATGGCTGACGGAAACTATGTGGTCGCCGTACGTCCACATCGCGTGACACCTTTCCGCACTTCGGAAGCAGATGTTGAGCTTACCGGCCGTGTGATTGTGACTGAATTATCTGGATCCGATTCCAGCGCTCATTTCCAACATGGGGATGAAGCGTGGGTTTCACTGGCGGCTGGAGTTCACCCTTATGAAGTGGGTGAGGATCACATTTTCTATATGAACCCGGCTCATTGCCGTTATTTCGGCCAAGACGGCAAAAGGGTGGCCTGACATGGCGCAGATCAAGCTTTCCAACCTCAAACACAGTTATTTGCCGTCGCCCCAGGGCCCAGAAGACTATGCCCTTAAGGAAATCGACGTGACTTGGCGTGATGGCGGGGCATACGCTCTGCTTGGTCCTTCCGGTTGCGGTAAATCCACATTGCTGAACATAATTTCAGGTCTTTTGACCCCATCCGAGGGGCAGATTCTGTTCGACGGGCGTGATGTAACCGCCCTGCCCCCAGACCAGCGCAATATAGCGCAGGTTTTCCAATTTCCCGTTATTTACGACACTATGACCGTTGGCGAAAACTTGGCGTTCCCTCTCAAGAACCGGGGTGTGGATGCAGCGACAATCAACCAGCGCGTCGATGAAATCGCCAAGATGCTGGACGTCACGGACATGCTTGACACCCGAGCCTCTGGGCTCAGCCCGGACAACAAGCAAAAAATTTCGATGGGCCGGGGGCTGGTACGCGACGACGTGAATGCCGTCATGTTCGACGAACCCCTGACGGTTATTGATCCGCACCTTAAATGGAAGCTGCGCTCGAAACTGAAGGAACTGCATCAACAAGTGAAAGCCACGATGATCTACGTCACTCACGACCAGACCGAGGCACTGACATTCGCCGATGAGGTCGTTGTGATGCAAGAAGGCGAAGTGGTGCAGATCGGTACACCCGTGGATTTGTTTGAGAGACCTCAACACACTTTTGTCGGTCACTTCATCGGCTCACCCGGAATGAATGTCCTACCCTGCGAGGCCAAAGGCGATCGTGCAATCTTCGAAGGCCACGAAGTCCATTTGGAAGGACCTGTACAAGGGACCGGAGGTAACACCAATCTGGGCATTCGCCCCGAATATGTGGGTTTTGGCGAGACGGGCATCCCTGCGCATGTGACCAAAGTTTCTGATATCGGCCGTCACTATGTAGTAAGCGCAATTGTTGGCGACACCGCTTTGAAAGTAGTGTCAGAACACAGCGCGCCGGAACCTGGATCACAAGTATTCCTGCAGTTCAAACCTGAACAATCCCGTGTTTATCGCGACGGCTGGATCGCAACCGAGGAGCGCGGCACATGAGAACAGAAAACCAAAGGGCGTGGTTCTTTGTGCTTCCAGTCCTGGCGCTGGTCGCATTCAACGCATTGGTGCCGATGATGACAGTTGTCAATTATTCGGTGCAAGAAACATTTGGGAACAACCAATTCTTCTGGGAGGGGTTGGGATGGTTCGAGCAAATCCTCCGCTCGGATCGGTTCCAAGCAGCACTGGGGCGCCAATTTCTGTTTACTGCCCTGATCCTTATGATCGAAGTACCTTTGGGTATAATCGTGGCCCTTTCGATGCCGCGTAAAGGGATTTGGGTGCCGGTGTGTTTGGTTTTGATGGCTTTACCAATGTTGATCCCTTGGAATGTGGTGGGATCGATGTGGAATATCTTCACCCTGCCCAAGATTGGATTGTTGGGCTATTTCCTGAATGATGTCCTTGGCATCAACTATGACATGACCCAACAACCAATCTCGGCCTGGATTACCGTTATCGTAATGGATGTCTGGCACTGGACTTCGCTAGTAGTGTTGCTTTGTTATGCCGGGCTGGTTTCGATCCCAGACGCCTATTATCAAGCTGCCAAGATTGATGGTGCATCCAATTGGTCTGTCTTTCGCTACATCCAGTTGCCCAAAATGAAAACTGTTCTCACGATCGCGATCCTTTTGCGCTTTATGGACAGCTTTAACATATACACAGAGCCCTTCGTGTTAACGGGCGGTGGTCCCGGAAACTCGACCACGCTGCTGTCGATTGATCTTGTAAAGATCGCTTTGGGTCAGTTCGATCTTGGCCCCGCAGCGGCAATGAGCTTGATTTATTTCGCCATCACGCTGTTGGTCAGCTGGGTCTTCTACACTCTGATGACAAAGGACGACGCCGAATGAGAAAGCGTTCCCTGATACCCATCCTCTATATCGCATTCCTGATGCTGCCAATCTATTGGCTCGTAGCGATGTCGTTCAAAACCACCAACGAAATACTCTCTGGTTTTTCGCTTTTTCCGCAAACATTTACGCTGGACAACTACATAACGATCTTCACCGATCCAACGTGGTATTGGGGTTATATCAACTCGATCATTTACGTAACGATCAACACGGTGCTTTCTGTTTGTGTTGCATTGCCCGCGGCCTACGCATTCTCACGTTACAGGTTTCTTGGCGACAAGCAGCTGTTCTTTTGGCTGCTGACCAACCGGATGGCACCCGCTGCTGTCTTTGCGCTGCCATTCTTTCAGCTTTATTCGTCAATTCATCTTTTCGACACCTACCTGGCCGTAGCGCTGGCACACACCTTGTTCAACGTGCCGCTGGCGGTCTGGATCCTGGAGGGATTCATGCGAGGCATCCCAAAAGAGTTGGACGAAACCGCCTATGTGGATGGCTATTCCTTCCCTAGATTCTTTGTGAAAATCTTCCTCCCCAACATCAAAGCCGGGGTTGGGGTCGCCGCTTTCTTTTGCTTTATGTTTTCATGGGTGGAAATGCTTCTGGCCAAGACGCTTACTGCAGTTGAGGCAAAACCCATAGCGGCGGTGATGACCCGAACGGCATCCAGCGCTGGGTACGAGTTGGGGTTATTGGCGGCGGCGGGAACGCTGACAATCATCCCAGGCGCCATCGTCATCTGGTTTGTCCGAAACTACATCGCGCGCGGCTTCGCGATGGGTCGAGTTTGAGGTTCGATATGCAAAAACTTCTCACAGCACTCATTGCTCTTCTGCCTTCCTCGGCATTAGCACAAGCTAAGGCCGGTTGGGGTAATGTTGGCCAGCAGGAAGAAGCGGGATTCTCATGGACCGCCCCGCTGTGGCCTGATTTCTGGATGGCATGGACGCCCGCGACTCTGGCCGTATTTGTTGGCATCTTCTCGGCAATTGCGATCATCGGCGTCCTTGAGATTTTTAAGTTTCGAGACGGCATTGAACGGCGCGGTGTTCTGGGTCTTACAACCACACTGGGTGATCGTCTGTTCATCACTTTATTGGGTTCTGCCTACATTTTTCTGGCATGGCTCGGGCTAGTGGGGCAACCGGTCTGGACCCCACTTTTCATTTCAATTGGCTGGGGCTTTTTCGTCTTTTGGAAAGTTTAGGCTTTGCGTAACGGCAAAAGGATGCTTGTTTTACAAGCACACTAGGTAAAATGGTGACACCGAGATCTATGCGAAAAAGAAAGACGGGAAATCTTCTGACCGAGGTTGAACTTGAGTTCATGAACGAACTCTGGGGCCTTGGGCAAGGCTCGGTGCGTGATGTCCTGGACCGCCTTCCGCCAGAGCGAAACCTGGCCTACACTTCCGGCGCAACGATCCTGCGAATTCTCGATGAAAAAGGTTTTGTCGAAAGTCACAAGGACGGCAAGACGCTGATCTACAGGCCGCTTCTGGAGAAAGACAGGTATCAGGCGCGCTCGCTTCAGAACCTGTCCCGCACACTATTCGACGACACGCCCGCATCTCTGGTTGCGCGTTTAGTCGACGATGCGGGGCTGAGCGAAGCGGATCTCGAGGAAATTCGGGCACTGGTAGAGAGGAGACTGCAAAATGACAGCGGTTAAACCGGTTCTCGATGCGTATCTCGAATTGAATCTTGTATTGGCTTTGTCGGCGATTGTTTGGCTGGCATCTAGAGCGTTGTTGTCACGAACCCGTCTGGGCCACAGCTATGTCGTTCAATTACAGGCGCTTAAGGCGCTGTGCGTATGCGTAATTCTTAGCCCCATACTGGCTTTGGGTGCCACGTCAATAGCCGCCCAGCTTTGGCCGGGCCAAACTGTGGCCTTCGGAGACATTGCAGTTGCGGCATATTTACGTGGCGACATCGCAATTCCGGCAATTCAATTCGAAGCACTGCTAAACACCCGCCAGCATTTGGTCGAGCTCTTGATGTCAGGCGAAAACTCAGCGTTGACCGGCATTTTCTACCTGTTGGCCGCGACCTCTGCGCTTTTGGCGCTTCGCGTGTTCCGCGACGCGCTGGTCATTCGTGAAGCGGTTCACAACAGTTTTTTGTGGCGGAGTTCGAACAAAGTCGACATCCGCTTGTCAGATCGCGTTTCCGTACCCTTTGCAGTTCGAGGATTACGCCGATGCCATATAGTTTTGCCAAGCCACTTACTGGACACGCCGCGGGAACTACGCTTCGCCCTGGCACATGAACTCCAGCACGTGCGCTCTCACGACGTTGAATGGGAATTGGGATTAGAACTTTTGCGCCCACTGTTGTTCTGGAATCCGGCTTATCTGGTCCTGAAATACCAATTCAACCGCCTGCGCGAACTTGCGTGCGATCAATCTGTTGTAACTCGAAAAGGTATCGATGCGCGCGATTATACGTCGTGTTTACTCGATTACTGTGCCCGGACTGTGGCGCGAAACCATCCTAAGGTTTTGAATGTCGCCTTGGTTTCCGAGGGAAAAGCTAAGCGCGTATTGCGTCAACGCGTCATCGCATTGGCAGACGCTCCAACAATTCAATCTGCTGTGCCGATGGCTTTTCTAGGTCTTTCGCTGATGTTCGCTGTCTTGCTGGCGGTTGGATCAGCCGGCATGCAACAAACTCAGGATTGGAGCCACGACAGATTGATGCTGTCAACGGTCGTGAACCTTGAGCGATTGCAAGCTCGTAATCAGGGAAACTGAGCCCACCAAGGTAATCTCTTATGAGAAGGCTCCGACCCAAAGACTAGTTCGCGCTTTATCCCAACCCTTTAAACTCGATGAAAGGGCCTGGGCGTTAGAGGCGGCCACTGGCCCCAAAACTTCGTCAGGACGCTTGATTCGAAGCGTTGGAAAGTATCGCAGCGCCGGATTTCGCAGCGGATCGTGAAGCTTTGGCAAGCAGCGTCACGTCGATATCTGTAGCTAGAAACGTGGCCCCTTGGTCAACGCATTTTTTTTGCATTTCCGGATCTAACGTCAAAATGCCCGCGGCCTTGCCCGCGTCCACGATCCGGGCAAGTGCGTCCATGATTGCGGACACAACAAGCGGATGATCAGCGTTCCCAAGGTGGCCAAGATCCGCAGCCAGATCTGCAGGTCCAATAAAAACACCGTCGATATCGGTTTCCAGAATATCGCCCAGCGCTTCAAGTCCTAGACGGTTTTCCACTTGTACAAGCAAACAGATTTGTTCGTCTGCCGTTGTTAGATAATTCGGGATCGCCCCAAAACGGGAAACACGAGCCAAGGAAGAGCCAACTCCACGCACGCCAGCTGGCGGATAGCGAACGGCTCTGACAAGGTCTTCTGCTTGTTGGCCGCTTTCGACCATAGGTACAAGTATGCTTTGCACTCCTGCATCAAGATATTGCTTGATCATCCACGTCTCGCCGATCGGCAAACGGGCGACTGGGTGGCTGTCTGAGGCCTCAACCACGCGAATTTGCTCGAGTGTCGAACGAAGATCGTTTGGAGCATGTTCCCCGTCGACCAACAACCAGTCAAACCCGGCTGTTGAAACGACTTCGGCGGCATAGGCATCAGCCAGCGCCAACCAGCATCCTAGCTGAGGTTCTCCGGCTTTCAGAGCGGCTTTGAAGGTATTGGTTGGCGCAGACACTTGGCGCTCCTTTAGGCAAAGCGAACATCGACCGACCCAAACGAGCCGAAATCAGCATGAATTCTGGTATTTGGCGGGCACTCTATAGGTCGAATGAAACTACCTGATAATATCACATGACCGGGTTCAATGCTCTGGCCGTACTGCGCCATACGACGCGCCAGCCATACGACACTTTCAATCGGGTCGTTTAAGACACCAGCTCCAAGCCCTGTCTCTTCGATCTGATCATTGCGAAAGGTTATGGCGCCGACCCATCTAAGGTCGAAAGCATCCAAATCATGCCGGTCAGTCCCCAGTACGACCCCAGCGTTCGCCGCGTTGTCACTGATTGTATCTAAGACATTGCGTGCAGTTCCAGTCTGTGGATCAACGCGGTGGATCCTTGTGTCTAGGATTTCAAGGGATGGCGCGACATAGTCCGTCGCTGCAATTACGTCGCCGCGGGTCACGTCCTTTCCACCAACAGACGATTTCATCACAAACGCGATTTCGGCTTCGACACGCGGTTGAATGAAGCGTCCCTTTGGAACGGTATCACCGCTTTCGAAAAGCATGTTGTCAAATAGTATACCGCTGTCCGGAACGTCGATGTTCAGCGCATATTGCATCGCTTTTGAAGTGAGTCCGATTTTCCAACCTATCACCTTTCGGCCTTGGGCCAGTTTCTGACGGTGAATTTCCTTTTGAACTTCGTAGGCGTCACTCATATCCATCTCGGGATAGCGCAGCGACAAAAGGCCTACCTGCTTACGAGTACGTTCGGCCATGAGCAGGTCTGCAGCAGCACGGAAGTGATCATCTGGCGTCATAGCGCTTCGTCCTCAACCGTATTGCGAAGTGTTCCGATACCATTAACCGAAACCTCCACAACATCGCCAGGTTTCAAAAACCTTGGCGGGTCAAACCGGGCTCCGGCACCAGTTGGGGTGCCCGTCACGATTATATCACCGGGTTGGAGGGTCATGAAGGTCGAGATGTATTCGATCTCGCGGCGGATGGGAAACATCATTCGGTTCAGAGTGTCATCCTGACGAAGCTCACCGTTCACGTGCGTTTGTATTCTTGCCTCGTCAAGTTGCGCGGCATCGCTAAACGGTACCAGCCAAGGCCCAAGTGCACCTGATCGATCCCAGTTCTTGCCTTGCGTTACATTAAACTTTGCATGGCGCACCCAGTCACGGATCGTGCCCTCATTACATAAGGTCAAAGCGGCGATGTGGTCGTATGCGTCTGCCTGAGCGATCCTGCGGCCACCTTTTCCTATCACAATGGCCACTTCACCTTCATAATCCAACTTGTGGCTTTCCGGAGGCCGGATCAATGGGCGTTCATGCCCGGTAAATCCGCTGGCAAAACGGGGAAACAACGACATGTATTCCGGTTGCACACTACCATCATTGTACTCAGCATTACGGTCAGGAAAATTTACACCAACACATAGAATTCTGGATGCATTGGGCAGAACCATCTCGTATTGGAAGACCTTGTGCGAAGCCAACCTACCCTTCGCCGCTTGTTCAAGTTCGCCCAGCGCGTTGTCTCTTACCGCATCCAGCAAGGTCGGCCATTGAGGGAAACCGTCATCCAGCGCGATCATGCCTTCTTCGGTCACTGCGCCGTAATGAAAGTGACCTCCGACGGAAAAGCTCGCAAATCTCATTGCAACGCCCTCCAAACATCCTTGATCACGACAGGCGCCATCATGACCTGTTCGCGTGTGGTGTCGAATTGACCAACCTGAAACCTAATCACCTTGCGACCTTCGAACATGGCCTGCGTCAGGTAAATGCGCCCGTCATCATTCAATGCATCAACCAATCGCTGTTGCGCCGCGTCGTCACCAGGACAGCGAAATGTAAAAAGGCTTAAAATTGGTTCGGTAACAATCTCAAACCCTTCGGTTGCGCGAATTTTGTCGCAGACTTCGTGCCCCCAAGTCACATGATTGCGAATACGTTCACGCAGCCCCTCCAAACCATAGGAACGGATCAGGAACCAGATTTTAAGCGCCCGAAACCGACGGCCCAGCGGAATAGTCCATTCGGAATAATTTGTTACCTCGGCCCCAGAGGTTTTTAGGAATTCCGGTTCTATCTTCAGAGTATTGAGCTGAGGTATCGGATCTCGCAAAAATTGTACTGAGCAATCGAACTGCGCACCGAGCCACTTATGTGGGTTGAAGACAATGCTGTCGAACCCCTCAACCCCTGCCCAAAAATCGCCTCTGAACTCCGGGCAAATCATTGCGGAACCAGCCCAAGCCGCATCAAGATGCGTATACAAATCCTGCTCATTTGCGACTTTCAGTACTTCATCCAACCGATCGCTGGCCCCAATACCGGTGCCACCGGTTGCAGCGATAATACCCGCTGGTTTTTGCCCGACGTCGCGATCACTAGAAATCGCTTCGCGCAGCGCCGCAGCGTCCATCGAATGGCGCGGGCCAACTGTCGGTATCTTAACCAGATTTTTTTCCCCGATCCCCGCGACCCAGCATGCCCTATCGATGGAAGAATGGACTTGCTCAGAACAATAAATGCGCAAGTCACCCTTGGCGTTCAGCCCGTCGCGATTGCCGGTGAAGCCAGTTGCCCGTTCGCGCATGGTCAAAACCGCTGAAAGCGTTGCGGAAGAGGCGCTGTCCTGAATAACCCCTGTATATTCAGGCGGCAGATCAAGCGCCTGGCGTAACCAATCAACCATAACACCTTCAAGCTCGGTTGCTGCAGGCGAAGTCTGCCACAACATGCATTGCGCTGCGACGGTCGTGATCAACATGTCCGCCAGCATTGAAGGAGGTGCTGCATTAGCCGGAAAATACGCGAAAAATCGGGGATGTTGCCAATGGGTCATTCCGGGCATTACGATCCGTTCGAAATCGGCCATGATGTCTTCCATGGCCTCGGATTCATCAGGTGGAATTTCCGGCAATTGAGCGGCAATTTCACCCGGAGCCGTCTGCGCCCTTACTGGGAGTTCAGGAAGACCCTTGTGATAATCCGCAGCCCAGTCAGAAATATGTTTGCCCCAATGGCTGAACTCATCCCAGTTCATTCACAACTCCGTAGTAAATTTTATGGTGCGATAATCGGGGTAGCATTCAACTCGGCTTCTTTAACTGCGACATCAGTAAACTGCGTTCCATGTTCGAACCAGCTGCGCGGTGCCGGAGCCCCCCAAAGAGTTTGGCGTTGCGGGTCTTTCAAATCCCATTTCAAAGGTTCGTGGTCGGGATCTACGGTTTGATAATCCGAGCTATAGATTTCGATCCGGTGACCATCCGGATCAAGAATATACAAGAAGAACGCATTTGAAATACCATGCCGACCCGGTCCCCGCTCTATATTCTCTACGTATCCGGTCGTCGACATTACATCCAGTAAGTCGATGATGTGCAACGGATTGGCTACCCAAAACGCCACGTGGTGCAACCGAGGGCCAGTACCGTTTGTAAAGGCCATATCATGCACACCGCCTTTTCGGTGCAGCCACGCGGCCCAAAGGCGTTTACTTTCCTCATCCTCGGTGTATTCGGTCACCCGAAAACCCATTTCACTGTAAAAAACGACGCTTTCATCCACATTGGGGCTGAAGCAGTTAAAGTGGTCGATCCGCAAAGGGCGCACACCGTGGTAGCGCGCGTATTGCTGATGGATCGTCGGCAAACGGTCCATCTTGTGATAAAATTCCAAAGGAACGCCATTGTTGTCAGATGTCAAAAGCGTCCGGCCTTGATGCGGTCTTTCAATCCACTTGGTTGGTCGACCCTTTGTTTGAAACCATTTGTTTGCCCGGTCCAAGTCTGTTTCGTCAAACAGCTTGAAGCCCATGACTTCAACAGTGCCCGGGGCGTCTGATGCCTGCAGAACAATGCTGTGGTGTCCCCGCTCCTCTAGCGCGCGCAAATAGATGTGACTGTCAGTTTCGTTGGTCACCTGAAGGCCAAACATGTCCACATAGAACTTACGCGAAACCGTCAAATCTTTGACATTTAGACAAACATGGCTCAGTCGGATTGTATTGAAATCCGGGTAAAGGTTCGGTGCGGGTACTGGCATTTTAAACTCCCATGGCTTCCAAAGCGTCTGGCTGCCTTGACAATTGGTGTTGGTGCGCGCGTTTTTATCAGCCCAGTCGGGTCACACTCCAAGACGGGTAATTCTGTGTTGACCGGTGGCAAAACCGATGTGCTTTTGCTCCATATAAAACTCGAAAGACCAATCCCCGCCGTCACGCCCAATTCCAGATGCTTTCACGCCGCCAAAAGGGGTCGGCAGATGGCGTACATTTTCTGAATTCACCCAGATCATCCCCGCCTCGAGCCCGTCAGTAAATCGTAGCGCGCGCGTCAGGTCGTTCGTCCAAAGATAACCGGTCAAACCATAAGGTGTATCGTTGGCCAACTGAAGAGCTTCTTCCTCGGTTGAAAAAGAGATTGAGGTCAGAACAGGTCCGAATATCTCTTCTCGCGCGATGCGCATCTGGTTGGTGGCGTTCGTAAACAGAGTGGGCCGGACAAAGTAGCCCTTGTCACCCAAAACCTCACCACCAGCGGCGATTTTTGCGCCGTCCTGTTTGGCTACTTCGAAGTACGAGGTGACCTTATTAAAATGCTCTTCGCTTATCAGCGGCCCAACTTCGGTTTCTGGGTCTAGCGGGTGGCCAACGCGGATGTTATTGACGCGTTCGATCAGCTTGGCCTCAAATTCCTCGCGGATCGTTTCCTGAACCAAAAGGCGCGAAGACGAGGTGCATCGTTCGCCATTGATCGAATAGATCATGAAGATTACTGCGTCCAATGCGCGGTCCAAATCGGCGTCTTCAAACACGATAACCGGATTTTTGCCCCCAAGTTCAAGATGATTACGCTTCAGCGTATCTGCCCCTTGTTTGGTAACCAGGCTACCTGTGCGACTCTCACCTACAAACGCGATTGCGCGTATTTTTGGATGTTCACACAGAGCTTTGCCCACCTCCTCACCATAGCCATTCACGGTATTGAGTACGCCTTTGGGCAAGCCGGCCTCTTCTGCGATTTCAACCAACAACCGCGCCGTCAACGGGCTGGCCTCAGCTGGCTTGTGTATGACTGTACAACCTGCAGCCAGTGCCGGCGCAATCTTCCACGTGGAAAGCATGAAAGGCGTATTCCAAGGAGTAATGACACCCACCGGGCCGATCGGCACGCGCGTTGTAATGTTCATAAGCGTTGGAGACTTCAGGTGCTGACCATCCCGCGCTTGCACCACCTGATCCGCAAAATAGCGAAAATTTTCTGCCCCGCGCAGCGCTGCCTTGGACATGAACTTTAGCGCCTGCCCTGTATCCCAGCATTCGCACAAAGCAATTTCTTCCGCTCGCGCTTCAATAGCTTCGGCGATGCGTATCAGTATACTTTGCCTTTCCTTCGCAGCCATATCGCGCCAATCAACAAACGCGTCCGCCGCCGCTGTCGCTGCGGCATCGATGTCATCAGTGTTACCCCTCGCAACTTGGCAAATCGTGCTTCGGTCGACAGGAGATGAATTTTCGAAAACCCCCAATGAGCCTGCACGATCCTGACCTGCAATCCGGTTCAGCACTCCGTTTGATTGGAACCTGTCCAAATGCCGATACAATTTTTTGACGTTTTGCTCTAAAGTGCTCATTGTTGCTCCTCTAGATGATCACGGATGGTGCCACATTTTGGGGCAAGGTTGGCATCGATTTCTCGCAACTCAGCTGACAGCGCGATTGACCGGATGTTCATCGCCGACGATAGAAAAGCCCGAGCCGACTCGAAAATCCGTTCTATCACCTGTTGCTTGACCCGAGCAGTACGCCCCTCGCGCAGACGAACTGATATGTCTACGAAACCGTGTTTGGGGTCGCCATCCGCGATTGCATAATGATCCACCTTTATGGCGCGCACGCGTATTCCCGGTATAGGCAGAGCGTCGATTTGACTGGCTGAACTCCTAACAGCTTCGCACAATGCGCCAATGTCAACATCTGGCTCAAGGTTGCCAGAATAGTCGATTTGGATATGCGGCATGACACAACCCTGTTTATTTTACATGTTAATCATTTTGGAAAGTAACGGAGTTTGTTCAACTGAGTCAAACAAAATACTTAACATGTGTTGTACTTTCTCGATGAACCAAAGACCAATGGCGCTTACAAGGCGCAAAGCCGCTGTCAGCGTTGAGCAAACGGATCAGCCACCGCAAGCACTTAAATTGCGTTTAAACCGCTATCCAACGCTGAAAGGATGGTATTAACGTCTTCTTCGCTAAGGATCAGTGGTGGTGAAAGAATGATATTATTCCCGGAAACGCGCACCATGGCGCCAGCATCGTACGCTGTTTCCTGAACCTTACCGATCACAGACTTACCGATAGGCACTTTGCTTGTACGATCTGATACAAGTTCAAGCGCACACATTAATCCGTATCCGCCACGGACATCACCGACCGCATCGTGTTTTTGCGCAAGCCTTTTTAGCCCTTTGAACAACTGATCTCCGCGGGCTGCAGCGTTGTCTTTAACATTGAGCCTTTGTGTTTCTTTCAGACACGCGATCGCTGCAGCTGCCCCGACCGGATGCCCGGAATAGGTGTATCCCGAACCAATGGTTGCCTTGCCCGTTGCGTCACTCTCAAAGACATCAGAGACTGAATCGCTGATCATCACCGCTCCAAATGGAAAATATCCGTTGGTAATGGCCTTTGCGGTAACTGCCAAGTCAGGCTGAACACCAAAACGGCGTGAACCACTCCACGCTCCAGTACGGCCGTAGGCCGTGATAACCTCATCCGCGACCAGCAGAATTCCGTACTTTGCACATATTTCGCGCACTCCGGGAAGAAAGCTTTCATGCGGCGGAATCACGCCACCTGCGCCAAGGACAGGCTCAACTATCATGGCAGCAATCGTCGACGAATCCTGAAACTTGATTTCGTCTTCCAATGCCGCCAGACACAACTGCGCCAGCTTGTACGAGTCCGTTTCCCCAAACGGGTTGCGATATGTGTAAGGCGAAGGAATGTGGTGGCAACCCGGCATCAGCGGCTCATACTGAATGCGGAAATTCGGGTTTCCGTTAACCGATGCGCCCAAAGTGTGCGTTCCGTGATACCCCTTTTTCAGACTCAAAAATTTAACACGGCCACTCTCGCCCCGAACTTTGTGGTACTGTCGGGCAAGGCGTAACGCGATTTCCACACCATCTGATCCTCCCGAAGTGAAAAACGCGCGGGAAAGGCCGTCAGGGGCAAAAAATTCACGAAGCATCCAACTGAGTTCAATCACCAGATCATTAGTGGTGCCGCGAAAAATCGAATAATAGGGCAGTCGATCAAGCTGTTCGGTGATCGCGTCTTTTATCGGTTGGCAGGAATAGCCAAGATTCACGTTCCATAAACCCCCAACACCATCAATGACAGTACGACCGTCAACGTCCGTGATGGTGACGCCCTCACCCCCAACAATGATTTCAGGCGGATTTGCTAAGCTGTCCGCCGGATGCGCCATAGGATGCCACAGGTGGCGCGCGTTGTTTTCTTTAAGGAAATTACTGTCCTTCATAACATCACCTGTTTAGCAGTGGTTTCTTCGCCCCATCCTGACGGCAGACTCTGAAAAATTTTTGGGAAAACACCACCCAACGCGGTGGAGGCTCGGTCTGCTTCTTGTAAAAGCATCAGGGCAATATCGCGAAGTTTAAGAGGGCTGATGCGAGCGCTTGGCACTGCGACCGCCAGAGATCCGACAACTCTTCCCCCATCGCCGAAAAGCGGGACGCCCACTGAACTTACCCCTTCATCGAATGTGCCTGTAACGGTGCAAACGCCGTATTGGCGAACCATCCCTATTTTGTCCCTAAGCACAGCGGGATCAGAAATTGTCTGGTCTGTGTACTTTGACAGCGGTCTGGCCATGACCTTCGTCCGCAAGTCATCCGGGCAAAACGCCAATACCGCAATTCCCGAAGACGTGGCGTGCAGTGGCAACATTTCCGCAATGTCGAAATTCACCTGAACCCCATGTAAACACGGGTCCGCATGCGCCACCGGAGATAAGGCCTCGCCCTGCAGAAGGCTGGCATGGGCCAGTTCTCCGACCTTTTCTGACAACTCAAAGACGATTGGTTGCAACAACTTGCGAACTGGAAACAAAGTTTCACGCAGCGCCGACAAACGTAGCAAAGCCGGACCCAACCGGTACGCGCGGGTCATTGGATGCTGTTCCAGATATCCGTTTTCTGCAAGTTCAGTCAGGTGGCGATGCAGGGTCGCTTTGTCGCGTCCAGTGATGCGCACAAACTCACCAAGTCCGATCTCGGCTCTGTCGCGGTCGAAAAGCCCAAGCAACTCAAGTGCTTTTGTTATTGTACCCATCTAGCGCATCCCGTTCTCAAAAAAGGCTGCTATTTCGTTTGCAAAGACCAGTCTATCTGCGGAACCGGCTTGCAATGACAGACGCGCCTTGTTCGTGACATCTTCGCCAAGATAAGAAGCGTATTCTTCGACAAGGTCGGTCACGAACTCATGGGTCATCTCAGGATGATGTTGAACAGTGAAAACGTGATTGCCGATGGCAAATCCGGCAATCGGGCAACCCGCGCCTTCGAAGATACACTGTGCACCGTCCGGAAGCGCACCCACCTGTTCGATGTGAGAACCGTAAAGATAAATAGTTTCGTTCTCGCCAGACCAGTTCGTCTTAGCCACGCGATGCATTTCGATCCGTCCGTGCGCCCAACCGTCGGGGTTTCGCACAATCGGAGCCCTCAGTGCTTTGGCGATTATCTGATGCCCGAAACAGGCACCAAACAGAGGAGTTTTCTGAGCTATTATCTGTCGGATCAAGGTCTCCAACCGGAGCATCCAGGGCTCATTTTCAGTGACAGAGGACGGGCTACCCGTGATCATCACACCATCGAATTTTGAAATGTCTGCCGGGAATTCGCCCTTACAGACCCAAAATGCAGTTACATCCCAATCCGGTCTCACTTCATTAATCAGATTTGCAAAGGCGGTGTCATCCATCGGGCGAGCCAATGCAAAGGCACTGAAATCGGTATTTGTGACAAGGGTTGCTATTTTCATTTCAGACAAACCACACATAGAAGTCCAACAGAGCGTCAGGTTCCAGTTCGCGCGTTTTGCGGAATTCCCGCTCCTTCATGAAAACATGATTTTCTACCAGTTCGCGTCCTACTGCATCGACCAACGCGGTATCAGCTTGTAGGTCCTGAATAGCCTTGCGCAGGTTTGGTGCCGTTCCGACCCGGGCATCAACAGTGTCAAATCCATCGCCTGTCTCGATTGGTGGCAGGGTTAGCTTGCTCTCGAATCCAAGACGAGCTGCCTGCAGAACAGCGGCTGCGGCCGTATAAGGGTTCGCGCTGGCGTCGGCCATACGATGCTCTAACCGCGCTTTTGCTCCGCCTTCCCCAGACACCCGTGTGGTTACGCCTCGGTGATCACCCCCCCAGTTTTTCCAGTAACCGGACAGAGTCGAAGGCTGCAATCGACGGTACGACCCAGCGGTAGGCGCAATTAGCCCAGCCAAACCTTCGTGATGGTGAACCAATCCTGCCAGGCACCCTCGCGAAAGGTCATTCAAATGATCCGGACCACCGAGATCTCCTGTTGCCAACGCGTTACCGCCTTCGGCATTCTGGAACGAGAAATTGATATGCATGCCGGATCCACCCAGTTCAGACAAAGGCTTGGGTAGGAAAGTCAGTACAATCCCGTGATCCAAAGCGACTTCTCGGGCCATTTGTCGGAACAAAACTGTGTCATCCACGGCTTTCAACGCGTCGTCGAAAGTCAATGTGTATTCAAATTGCGGACTGTCATATTCTGCGGTTATCAGGTCCAGCCGGAACCCCAATTCCAAGGCTTTGTTCCAGATGACGTCATTTATCCGTATTGGATCGGAAAATGGTCCAGTACCATAGACTGTCCCGCCAGGAGCGTCATACGGGCGCAATCGCCCGTCCTCGCCCCCTTGCAAGGCATAAGCCTCAAGCTCGATGCCAAGCATTGGTTTAAGCCCGTGTTTCTCCCAATCCCCTATGGCACGTTTCAAGGCGCCTCGCGGACACAGGGACAAAGGCGTTCCATCCGCATCAAAAAGATCACCAACGACGATTGCAGTTTCCGGCTCCCATCCTTTTCGGATATCGTCACCCCGCCACCGAAGCTCCATATCCGGCGCTCCTTCGCGCACCTTGGCATGTGGCGCATCCAGCAACAGGTCTCTGTCGTAATGCACACCAAACGTGGCTCGGGCAAATCGGGTTGACGCATCGCCGATCTTGCTGGCCGGCAGGTACTTGCCCCTTGGGATCGACAGGTGGTCAATGAACAAGGCGCGTAAACGGTTCGACATGGTGATCCTATTGCAATGTGACGCTGACGGGCATCCGTTTGATACCGTTCACAAAATTTGAACGGACGAAAGCTTCAGGCCCATCGGGTTCAATCGTTTTGACCCGTTTGACCAGCTCTTCAAACAGAACGCGTACTTCGAGCCTGGCAAGATGCATACCCAGACACACGTGTGGGCCGCCCTGCCCCCAGCCAAGTTGCCGATTGGGTTTACGAGACAAATCCAGGCGATACGGACTCTCGAACATGGTCTCGTCCCGGTTTGCCGAAATAAACCAATAAAGTACTTTGTCGCCTTTTCTTATGTTCTGACCATGAACTTCCACATCCTTCATTGCAGTACGTCGGAAATAAGTGGCAGGCGAAGCCCATCGCACGATTTCGTCAGCGGCAGTCCCCCAAACCTCGCCTGACTGCAATTCTTGCAAAAGCCCCTCCTGCCGAGCGATCGCCTGAATGCCGGCTGCTATGGAGTATCGCGTCGTATCGTTTCCAGCGGCCACGAGCAGACAAAAGAAATTCCGGAACTCGGTTTCAGAAATTGTCTCACCATTTTCGTCTGGCTGCAGGATCAAATGCAGGATTCCGCTGGTGTCACCGATCGCGTTTTTTCTATCCATTAGCGTACGCGAATATTCGTAAAGTTCGGCGCCAGCAGGAGAGTTGAAGGGCATCAAACGGAACTGGTCCGTTTCTATCTTATCCACGACATAGTCGGTGAAGTCCGGATCTGAGTTGGCCATCAGGGCGTCGCCCTTATCCACAAGCCATGGCAAATCTTCGTCTGGAACCCCAAGGATCTGCCCAAGCATCCGCATTGGCAATTCTCTGGCAATTTCGCGCGTGGCATCGAAACTGCCTTTTTCAAAGGCTCGATCCAAAATTGGCCCACATAAATCGCGAATCTGGTCTTCGAAACCCGCTACGACCCGAGGCGAAAATGCTTTGGCGACCTTCATCCGCACCTTTCGATGCTCGGCGCCGTCAGTTTCCTGAAACGTCCGGCGGGCCATGTACTCTTCGTAGGTTTGATCCTCCATCCGAATACCTTGCGCCGACGAAAAGGTTTCGACATCACGCACCATCTTGTCGATATCCTCGTGACGAGTGATAGACCAATATCCCTTACCCCCATCAAATTCAGACCAGTGGCAGGGCGCTTCGCGTCGCAAACGTGCAAAGGTGTTGTATGGCGCTCCTTTGGCGAAGCTGTCATGCGAACCGAGATCGGCGAATCCGTCATCTTCAGGAACCCACATGGTCATAGAAACGCCTCCGTCTTTGTTGTTTTTTTCGACTTTCGAAATGCCGGTGCGAACGGCCAGAAATGCGCTTTGAAAATGTATTCGATGCCTTTTTCTGCAGCGAGCGCCGGTCGATTGGCCGCCACTCTCGGCGCAGCCGCCAGATGGTCGAACCGATAATGACAAGGATCACACAGAACAGCAGGAAAGCAATTGGTCGGTCGATGAAATCCAGAGGCGTCTTTACCCGCGCCAACGAAGCGCGCAGTTTGACCTCCATAATGCCCCCGAGAACCATGCCCAGTATGATCGGGACAATCGGCATGTTCAGACGCTTAAGTACAAAGCCCAGCAACCCAAACACTGCCGCTATAATGCAGTCCATTGCAGAATTGCGGATCGAGTAAACACCCACAAAACTTAGCAGCAGAATACACATTCCCAAAAACCGGTTGGGTATTCGCGTAAGGTGGACTAGCCATCCAGTTGAGACCAACAGGAAGCCGACAACAATTACGTTCAAAACCAAAAGCGCAATGTACAACGCAACGACGAAATCCATGTCGTTCTGAAAAAGGCCCGGTCCCGGAACGACATTGTGAACATAAAAAACTGACAGCATCATGGCGGTCAGCGCCTCGCCGGGGATACCCAACGCCAACAAGGGTATCATCGCCGCGGCAGGAACTGCATTATTGGCGGTCTCGGATGCGATCAAACCCTCGGAAGAGCCATGCCCAAACGCTTTTGGGTTCTTGGAAAGCTTGCGGGCCGAGGTGTATGACATGAACTGGGCGGTAAACTCCCCTACTCCTGGGATCATACCCATGACTACGCCAAAACTGGCAGCAATACCCGCAACCCGAGGATGTTTCGCCAATTCACGGAAGCCTTGGAAAAGAGAGCCGCGCGACCTTGGAAGGCGGATTTTCTCGTCATCCATGGTCAGCAACAGGAACGCTTGGGACAACGCAAATAACCCCAGCACAACGACGATCAGGTCGAACCCGCCCGCTAGCCAGCTCTGGCCGAATGTAAAACGACGTGTATAGGCGGCGGGCTCTAAGCCGACGGTGCCGATCAATATCCCGAACCCAGCTAAAGCCGCGGCAATCGCCATTTGTCCTTTGTGTGCGACTACAACAAGCACCAAACCCAACAGAGCAGCGAGAAAAATCTCTCGCGAACCGAACATAGGTGCAATCTTTGCCAGCACAGGAGAAAGAAGGATAAGGCAGACAACCGAAAAAATGCCACCCAAAAAACTGGCCGAATAGGCCAGAGATAAAGCGCGCCGACCTTCGCCCCTTAGCGTCATTGGGAATCCGTCGTAAGTCGTCAACGCGTTAACGGCAGTACCAGGAGTGTTTATTAGGATTGCGGGTATTGATCCGCCATACATGGATGAACCATAGATACCCAATAAAAGTGTCAGCCCGACAATTGGATCCATCGAAAAAGTTGCTGGTAGCAGGATCGCGATTGCAACCGCCGGACCAACGCCAGGGATCGCGCCTATTGCCACGCCGCCTATAGCGCCGACCAGTAAAGCCAGCATTACATCCCAACGGGCCAAGACATCCAAGGCGGAAAAGATCAGGTCCATCAGAGGTAAACCAGGAAGAATGTGCGTATGGAATCTGGCAGATATTCATAAACCTGCGCTCCGGGAATGTTTACGCCCAGCAAGCCCTTGAAAAGCACTACTGTCGCAATTCCAAAGGCTGCGGCCAACCCAAGTGCGGCACGGCTTCGATAACCCAACCGATAAGTCAATGTGCATGCGAACAAAATACTCATCGGCATGAAACCAAACCGCGGCACGACCGCGACGTAAATCAAAAACCAAAGCAGGTATTCCAACGGCTCGACCCATCGCCGCGCTTCGACCCAATCCAAAGCATTTGGCCGTCTGCGCCGCATCAGCCAGTAATGGGCGGCAAATCCGAACACCATAATGACAAGCGCAATAGCAGGCCACAACCTTGGCTGACCACCGATGTTACGGGCATTTTCAGACCATTCCGTCTGATTGCCAATTTGCGAAAGCAGCAATAATGAAATCGCCAGACCGGCCACAACAAAAACAACCTGCCCCGAAGTCTTTGTTTTTACCTTTAACAGCTCTGAATTATCCATCCGGGAAGGCCTTTGATAACCGAGAGAGGGCGGCAAACCGCCCTCCAATGGGTCGAGTTTAGTTACCCAACGCGCTGCTTATTGTGCCAAGTGTCGCCTTGTCCTCGGCAATGACTGCGGCGCTTTCGTCTGCGTTCAGCCAATAAACAAGCGCTCCGGTTTCAGCTGCAAGCTGCTGTGCCCGCTCGCTTTTTGCAGTCTTTTCAGCCACCGCCGCAATTTTCTCACGCACATCAGCAGGTGTGTCCTTGGTCACGAACAAACCATTCCACAGTGAGATATCCAGCGTCGGTTCGACCTCACCAATTGCAGGCGTATCCGGGATTTTGCTAATCCGTTCACCAGTAATCGACACCAAAACTTTGACATCGTCCAAACACGGCAAGATCAATTGCAAAGTTGTATTGATGACATCTGCATCACCAGAGGCCAGCGTATTGCAGTCCAAGGCATCAAAGGGCGCGTCTCCTGCCCATTCGAAGTCTTTTATCGACGACAGGGCCTTTGTCACCTGAGTTGGCGTTAGAACGTCGCCAAAATGGCCCAAAAACACGTCGTTTTCTTTTGCGTATTCCGCTAGCTCATCCATCGTCGAATACGGGGCGTTGCCGGACGTCGCGATTACGAATGGATAGGTAAGAAAAATACCAATAGGATCGAATTTTTCGGGTGTAAGTTCAGGAATATCGATTTCATGCCCGATAAGCGACACTGCAGGTACAAACGAGCCTATCGTATAACCGTCTGCTGGTGCGTTTGCCACTTCTACCGCACCGGGGAACGGGCCACCGCCGCCGCCGGGTTTATTAACCACCGCTGCAGGAACGCCATACTCCGCTTGGAAATCTTCAGCGATCATTCGCGTCAGAACGTCCTCAAGATCGCCTGGAGGCCAAGGAACAATAAAACTTACGGGCTTTTCAGGATACTCTGCCAGGGCCGGACCAGCTAGGCCGACAGCAAGCGCGGCCAGAATGGCCTTGGTTTTCTTGGACATGTCATCTCCCTGTGATGCGCTATTTAATGGTTTATTATTTGAACCTTTAGTATCATTTATTCTGATCTAGATTCATATTCTGTCAACAAAAAAATCATGATTGACAAATGGGACATAAAAGATCGAAGATTTTTAATACCATCGGTTCAAATATTAAACCATAGAGGCTTGAATTGGACAAATTTGAAATCGATCGAATCCGCGATCATGTCATTGCACCTGCAAAACACATCATTAATGGTGAGCGCGTTGACGCGGCTGATCGTGGAACAATGGATGTCATATCGCCCATCGATGGCCGCAAATTGACAACAATTCCTAAAGGAACTGAACAAGATGCTAAATCTGCCATCAGGTCTGCCAGAGCTGCGTTCGATGACGGTCGGTGGTCGGGGCTAAGCCCAGCGGCGCGAAAACAGGTCATGCTTAAGTGGGCCGACTTAATTGAAGCCCAAGCTCAGGAACTGGCCGTTCTAGGTGTAAGAGACAACGGCACCGAGATTGGGATGGCCCATAAAGCAGAGCCGCTGAGTGCCGTGGGAACTTTGCGCTACTTCGCCGAGGCAATCGACAAGATTTACGGTGAGATCGCTCCAACTGCACCCGGCGCACTTGGGCTTATTCATAAACAACCTGTCGGTGTCGTCGGAGCGATCGTTCCATGGAACTTTCCATTAATGATCGGCAGTTGGAAGTTGGGACCCGCCCTAGCGGCTGGATGCACCGTGGTAATGAAACCAGCAGAGACGGCATCATTAACTCTTGTGCGGCTGGGAGAGCTGGCACTGGAAGCTGGTATTCCACCCGGCGTCCTGAATGTAGTGACCGGAGAAGGAGCAGTTGTAGGCGCAGCTATAGCCGAGTCTGAAGATGTTGACGTTCTTGTTTTTACTGGTTCAGGCAACACCGGACGAAAACTAATGGAGGCTTCGGCCCGATCTAATCTAAAGCGCGTCTATTTGGAGCTGGGCGGAAAATCTCCCAACATAGTTTTCGCCGACGTGCCGGATTTGGATGAGGCAGCAAAAGTTTCGGCTGCTGGCATCTTTCGAAATTCCGGGCAGGTTTGCGTCGCCGGGTCCCGCCTTTTGGTTCAAAAAGACATTCATAATGCCTTTGTCGAGAAACTGGTTGCGCAGGCAGAGGCAATGCTGGTCGGCGATCCACTTGATCCAAAAACCAACGCAGGCGCAATTAACTCTGAGCGACAGCTGGCACAGAATCTGGCCTTTGTCGAAGAGGCACGTCGCGCGGGTCGAAATATAGCGACCGGCGGTATGCGCATCCTGCAGGAAACTGGGGGAACTTACATGGCTCCCACGATCGTCACCGGTGTCGACGCAAGCGACCGGATTGTGAGAGAAGAAGTTTTTGGCCCTGTCCTGACTGTTCAGTCTTTTGCAACTGAAGATGAGGCCGTCTCTCTTGCAAACGATTCCGATTTCGGCCTCGCGGCCGGTGTATGGACTTCGGATTTGTCCCGTGCTCATCGAATGATCGCGCGTATTCGGGCAGGTGTTGTTCATGTTAATACTTACGGCGGTGCGGATGTCACGGTACCGTTGGGTGGCATTAAACAATCCGGCAACGGGCATGACAAATCGCTTCATGCCTTCGACAAATATCTCGACTTAAAAACCGCTTGGATCAAGCTTTGAGGAAACTGTTGATATGAACGACAAGACCATTCTGCTCGTCGGGACCTATGACACCAAAGATGACGAGCTTAACTACTTGGCCGAGACGATCCGGGCGCAGGGCGGTAAGGTTCTGACCATGGACGTCAGTGTATTGGGCGACCCGTCGAAGCCCACTGACATTTCCAAGCATGAAGTAGCCGAGGCAGGTGGTCACAGCATTCAGGAGGCCATAAACAGCGGCGACGAAAACACGGCTATGCAAATAATGGCAAAGGGTGGATCCATTCTTGCCGCACGTCTGCAAATGGATGGGAAAATTGACGGTGCGTTGGTTCTTGGCGGCACAATGGGCACTGATCTTGCATTGGACATCTGTTCGGCCCTTCCTGTAGGGGTGCCAAAGTACATCGTTTCTACCGTTTCCTTTTCCCCTTTGATCCCGCCCGAGCGGTTGCCAGCTGACGTGCAAATGATCCTTTGGGCCGGTGGGCTTTATGGCTTGAATTCCGTCTGCAAATCATCGCTTAGCCAAGCTGCTGGTGCAGTTTTAGGGGCTGCGCGCGCTGTCGAACGATCAGACAGTGACAAGCCACTGATCGGCATGACTTCTTTCGGAAAAACCGTTCTAAAATACATGGTTACCCTCAAACCTGCTCTGGAACAACGTGGGTTTGAGGTTGCTGTTTTTCATGCGACGGGAATGGGAGGACGCGCATTTGAAAGTCTCGCGTCCGAAGGTCGTTTCGCTGCCGTGATGGACTTCGCGCCGCAGGAGGTCGGCAATCACCTAATGGGGTCATCTATCTCAGCCGGGGCGGATAGAATGACGGCCGCAGGATTATCTGGCACGCCTCAGATGGTATCGATCGGGTGCTATGATTTGGTAGACTTTGTAGGTTGGCAGGATACTCCAGCGAAACTTATCGGCCAGGAAACCCATGCCCACAACAGACTTTTGACGTCTGTAATGATGACCGCCGATCAACGCCGAGAAATGGCGCGGGAAATCTGTTCAAAACTTAGCAAGGCGAAGGGTCCGACAACCTTGCTTCTGCCGATTCAAGGCGGCAACGAATGGGATCGGCCCGGTGGACCGCTCAGTGACCCTGAGGGATTGACGGCCTTTGTTGAAGAAATCCGCAATCACTGCCCCGCCAATGTGACGTTGATCGAACTAGACGCACACATAAACGATACGGCTTTTTCAGATGCTGCGCTCGAAACCTTCGACAATTGGGCAGAGGCAGGCTTTATCGACAGCGGAAGTTGAGCAAACCAGAGTTGTATTAACCAATGTCGGCGATACTGCGATAAACGCGACGCATGACCGTCGGGGTCAGATACATCGGAATCTGATAGGCACCAATGAAAACCAAAATGGGTGCCGTGACCTCAGGCGGGAGAGCGACAAAGAAAATGGCTATGTTTCGATTTCCTGCAATCAAAGAAACAGCCGTCGCTTTATCAGCACTTAACCTACCGCGAGTGAAATAAAAAACGACCAATTGTGCCCCGAAATTCAACAGGCAGGCGAAACCAATCCAAAAAATAGCGATTTTCGGATCGATCAGCGCGGTGGAACTAACTGACGGCATCAAACCGACGACAAACACGGCAAGCGTGATTGTTGCAAGACCTTCAAGGTTTTCCAGTACTGGACGCGTCGGGTCGCGCAGAAATCGCCAACGTATAACCATCGCCGCAAGGGTCGCTAAGGAAATAGTCAGGAACAGTCGAAAAGTCGCCTTTAGCACAGAACTGATATCCCCTAATTCAGGAATCATCCAGAAGATCGGAAATGCCGTAAGCGGCAAAATCGCGGTCCCCACAACCATCAAACGCAAAGCATGTTCCGCAGTGTACCCCAGCATTAGGCACATGTTGGGGCTACCTGAAATTGATGGGGCTGCTGCCATGATTAGCAAAGACAAAAATACCGGAGAGCCGGTCCATCCAACGCCGATCCCGATAGCTGCGACGAACAAAGGAAGAGCAACCTGAAATCCCATGACCGTCTTTGATACTTGGCTCAAATCGGCCAGCGATCCCAATATCGCTGCGGGCTCCATCCTAAGGACCGTTAGAAACAGCAAAAGCCCAACCAGTGGCGGCAACAGGGGCCGCATGGGTTCGGCCAGTCCGGGCAGCAACAGCCCAGCCACCAAACCCGTCACCAACACCAGCGGGCCATGACGAGCCGATAGGCGCAGCGGGTTCACCTAATTCTACCCGCCGGGACTTTGCCGCAAGTTTTCAGGCAACCAAGTGGCCAATTCTGGGAACCAAATCAGGACAAACACCATTAAAACCATAATGAGGAACATCGGGATCGCAGCGCGAGCGATATAGCTCATTTCATGGTTGGTCATTCCTTGCATTACAAACAGGTTGAATCCGATTGGCGGAGTAATCTGCGCCATCTCGACCACCACAACGATGAAGATGCCAAACCAGATCAGGTCAATCCCAGCATCGCGTATCATCGGTTCGACCACAGCCATGGTCAAAACAACCGAAGATATTCCGTCCAGAAAACAGCCCAGGATGATATAAAATACAAGCAGCACCATCAGTAATTCGAAGCGGGTTAGTTCCCAACCGGCAATCAAATCTGCCAATCCACGCGGAAGACCAGTAAAGCCCATGGATAAGGACAGGAACGCTGCCCCCGCCAAAATCAGCGCGATCATCGCGCTTGTACGTGTCGCGCCCATCAAGCTTTCAGTAAATGTCTTCCAATTCAGCGATCCCTGCCCCGCGGCCAACAACAGCCCGCCAATAACGCCAAAGGCTGCCGCCTCGGTCGCGGTGGCATAGCCGAGATACATTGACCCAATCACAACAGTGATCAACAGGATTACCGGCAGCAAAAACCGAGAATTCCTGACTTTCTCGGAAAAGCTAAGCTTGCCTTCGCTGTTCGGGTTCCAATCCTTGCCCAGCTTCGAATAAACCGCGACGTAACCCATAAACATTGCCGCTAACACGAGCCCCGGAAGAATGCCCGCAAAGAACAGCTTTGTTATAGATTCATTGATGGTGACGCCGTAAACGATCAACGTCAAAGATGGCGGGATCATTAAGCCAAGCGTCGCGGCACCCGTAAGAGTCCCAATGATCATACGTTCCGGATAGTTGCGTTTTCTCAGCTCTGGAATAGACATCTTACCGACAGTAGTCAGAGTGGCCGCCGAGGAACCGGACACAGCGGCGAAAACCGTGCAACCGACAATATTGGTGTGAACCAACCCACCGGGCAACGGGGCCATCCAGGGCGACAACCCTTTGAACATGTCCTCAGACAATCGCGTTCGATATAAGATTTCGCCCATCCAGATGAACATTGGCAGAGCGGTGAGGGTCCAGGAAGATGACGCAGACCAGATCGTGGTTATCATTACGTCGCCGACCGGACGGGTGGTAAATAGCTCCATCCCGACCCATGCGACACCCATTAAAGCCAAACCGACCCAAACGCCGGTGCCAAGCAGCGTAAACAGAACAAAGAGAAAGAGTATGATAACAGAAAGGTTTTCCATGCTCTTACTCTCCGTGACTTTGATCGGCGAGATCGCGCGTGATGCGGTGATCACCGCGGAACAACACGTGGAGCAGATGATCCGTCAAGGCGATGGCCAGAATGACGGCACCAATCAACATGGTCGACTGAGGTATCCAAAGCGCGGTTTTGTCCTGTCCCTGGCTAATGTCGTTGAACTTCCAGCTCCAATAAACAAAGCGATAAGCGTACCAGCAGAAATACCACATTACCGCCGCACCGATTGCGAAGCACCAGATCTCGAGAATGCGCCGAACGCCTTGTGGAACTGCATTTAAAAGTATCGATACTCGAATGTGGCTGCCCCGGTTCAGCGCGTTTGCAAAGGCAAGAAATGATGCCGCTGCCATGGCATATCCAGCGTAATCGGGTGCACCCGGAAAGACCTCACCTGTCCAGCGGGCAAGCATTTGCACTACGATCAGCAAAAGTATGGCAATCAGGCTTAGCGCCGCCAAAACGCCCGCTGCGAGATACGTGAAATCCAATACTGTTCGAAGCCCTTTCAATAGCGCCATACCGTCCCCGCTTTCGATTTTGTTGGATGGTTCCGGAGCGGCAGACAGTGCCGCCGCTCCAATGCGCTGTTACTGCGATGACTGGAACGCATCGACGATAGCTTTGCCTTCGTCACCAGCGGCTTCCAACCATTCGTTTGTCATGGTCACGCCGATTTCTTTCAATTCTCCAACCATTTGGTCGGATGCCGGACCAACGGTCATACCGCCATCGCGTAGACCTTGCAAAGTAAACCCAGTGTATTCCTTTGCGCGCCAGTTGCCTGCATATTCGGCTAATTCAGCGCATGCTGTGATAACGTTTTTATTGGCGTCCGAAACACCCGACCAAACATCTGAATTTACCATCACATAGTTGCGCGGCAACCAGGCGTCGACTTCATAGAAATAATTCAGGCTTTCCCAAACTTTGCGGTCATATCCAGTTGAACCAGAAGATACCATCGCGTCGGCTACACCTGTTGCAAAAGCCTGGCTGATTTCAGCAGCTTCGATGGTCACGGGCAACATACCAGTCAACTCGGCCAAACGGGATGTGGCGTTGTTGTAAGACCGGAACTTGATGCCTTCCATGTCGGCAACCGAATTGACTTCGTTTTTGAAATACAAACCCTGCGGCGGCCACGGCACTGCATACAGCAGCGTCAGGTTTTGTTCTGCCAGCAGACTCTCAATTGAAGGCTTGGCTGCTTCCCAAAGCTTTGCGCTGTCATCAAACGAAGTCGCAAGGAACGGGATAGAGTCAAACCCGAACAGCGCGTTTTCGTTCTGATGACCAGACAACAGACGCTCGCCAATTGGGGCCTGACCCGTCTGGATCGCGCGCTTGATATCCGCACCTTTGAACAGCGAACCAGAAGGATGCGTAACAATCTCAATCTCGCCACCGGTTCCAGTCGTCACGCACTTGGCAAATTCGGCACCCGTGGCCGAGTGGAAATTCGACGCCGAATAAGCCATCGGCATGTCCCATTTTTCAGCCATTGCCGGTGCGGCAGCGGCGGCGGTCAATGCGGTTGCAGCTAAAAGGCTGGTGAGTTTTTTCATCGTTTTCTCCCTACTGAATATTGACTTGCCGTTGTTTTTTCCGGCTTTTTTACGTTACGAAACGCGAAGGCGCATAAGCGCTTAAATCCGTGTTCGGAGTTCTGCCCGAAATCAATTGCGCCAAAAGGCGACCTGTTTTCGGCCCTCCTGTTAGACCGACATGATGGTGTCCAAAGCCCATGAAGGCTCCTTCCACACCTGGCACCTCACCGATTATTGGAATCGAGTCCGCAGGCGCCGGCCTGTGCCCCATCCATTCCACTTCCTCCTTCCATGTCAAACCCGGAAAGACCTGCCGGGCGTTCTTGCGCATCAATTCGAAGGGCGCACGAGATGGCGGAGCGTCCAGCCCCCCGAATTCTACAATCCCTGCCAGCCGAATACGACCGTCCATCGGTGTTGCCACAAATTTTCCAGACACTACCATCACAGGACTGCGCGGCATGGCAGAGGGCTCTATCAATTCAAGATGATAGCCGCGTTCGCTTTCAAGAGGAACAGAAACTCCTAACCGTTTTGCGAGAGGCCCTGACCACACACCGGCGGTCACAATCGCCGTGTCGCATTCGATGATCTGACCGTCCGCTCTGACCCCACTAACCCGACCATTTTCACGGACCATATCCTCGACATTGGCGCGGATAATTCTGCCACCCTTGGCTTCGACATAAGACGCAAGGTCTTTAACGTACCGACCAGGGTCAGTGATGTGGCCATGATCCGCCAACCTAATTGCGAAGCCGATATCCTTGCTGAACACAGGATCATAAGCTCGAAACGCCTGACCCTCTAATTCGTCCCAAGTAAAGCCGTTTTTTCGCCGGACGTTCCATCCGAACGCGTCACCATCGAAATGGGAACGGTCATTGTACAAAAATAGATAGTCCGAAGGTACGATCCACTTTTCTGCACCGGTCCCAGCAGCCAGTGCCTTATGATCATTCAAACTGTCGCCAATAATTGGCGTCAAAGCCGCGGCGATGCGGTCCACGTCCGCGTCATTTGCATGCTTCAGATACCGCGTCAGCCAAGGAATTAGCCGAGGCAAATACGCCCATTTAAGGAACAAAGGCTGAGAAGGGCTGAGCAACATTTTGGGCGCCTTGCCTAACAACCCCGGAACAGTCACTGGAACCACCGAACAGGAAGCCAATACACCACCATTCCCGTGTGAGGTGCCCTCACCCGGCCCGGCTTTGTCAATCAGGATCACATCGTGACCATCCCTTTGCAGCCAGACTGCCGTCGATACCCCGACAATGCCGGCCCCGATGATCGCAATGGTTTTAGAAGAGCTCATGCCGCCACCGCCTTGGTCACTGCATAGTGGTTCAGTTTGCCCTCATCTGGCCTACTACCCAACCCGGCTGTCTGCGGAACAACAACCTGGCCGTCTGCAACAGGGAAGGAAGTTTCCAAAATGTCTTCTGCCAGAAAGTAGGATGCCTGATAAAACTCACAGCCCAATGTTATTTCTGGAGTAGCAGCAATCATATGCGTTCCCGCCAGATGCGCCAGACCAGCTTCGAACATGTCTCCGCCGTATGCGCTAAGGCCGTGCGCTGCGGCAATGCGGGCGACGGTTTGACCGCGGGACAATCCGCCGGATTTCATAATCTTTACGGACACACCGTCGCAAATCCCTTCTCTTGCTGCGCGTTCCATGTCCTCGGGTCCAAAAACGCTCTCATCCGCCAAAAGCGGCACGTCGATGATCTGTTTTAGGTTAGCCATTGCTTTGAAATGATGCGCGCGCACTGGTTGTTCGATGAAATCAGGCTTGAACTGCGCTACATCTTTTACTTGTTTTGGCGCGTCTTCAATAGAAAGACCCTGGTTGTAATCCACTCGAACCGAAAATTCCGGGAAGTTTTGTGCAAGCTGTTCCAATCGCATAATGTCAAACGCGTGATCCTTGAAACCGGTTTTAAGTTTGACAATCCGTACGCCGTCATCTCGCAATCGCGCCAACAGATCGATATCTTGTGAAAAATCCGGGTTGGCGATGGAACAGCTCAGCGGAATGGTATCCCGGCACTTACCGCCCAGCAATGACCAAACAGGTACCTTTGCAATCCTACCAGCTAAGTCCAACATAGCGCTGTCCAAGGCGGCTTTGGCTTCGGTGCAATGCGCAACCGCATAAGCGGCACTTTCCATGATAGCAGCTCGGTCACTGACTTGCTTGCCAGTCACCAGCGGCCGCAAGTATCTGTTCAATGCAGCGTACGTCGCCTCTGGGGTACCGGTAAACACAGACCACGGAGATGCTTCGCCAAAACCTTCGCTTCCGTCCTCAGAGGTCAGGCGTAAAATGACGACTTCGCATACGCCCTCAACGGACCCAATGCCGTGATCGCGTCGTGATGTGACTGGCAACTCTAGGTGCCACAGGTCATACCCGATAATCTTTTGCTTCAGGTCGCCCATTCGCCCTCCTAGAACAAAAACCAAACTGCCTTGACGCACCCATCATTTCAAATACTATCTTTTCACAACTCCATCAGAAAAAATGATGAGGCGGAAGATGTCCCTGAGATTTCGTCAATTGCAGGCCTTTCATGCAATCATGGAAACAGGAACGGTGACCGGCGCTGCGTCGGTTTTAGGAATTTCGCAACCGGGGATCAGCAATCTTCTTTCGCAATTAGAGCGCGAAGCCCGCATACCGCTTTTTGAACGAAACAAGGGCCGTCTGCTTCCGACGCCAGAGGCTGAATTATTGTATCGTGAGGTCGACACCGTGGTACGCGGGTTGGATCATGTAGCCCAAGCGGTTTCGGATTTGCAGAACAAACATCCTGGCCAATTACAAGTCGCAGCACCTCATATGTTGTCTTTTGGTTTTATGCCGCAGGAGATTGCGAAATTTGCCCAATCACGTCCCAATTTGTCGGTCAGTTTTCAATCTCAATATTCGTCGAAGATCCAGGAATGGGTCATCTCAGGTCTGTTTGAGATCGGGGTGGTTGAAATGCCTATATTGCACGACACGCTGAACTATCAGGTCTTTCAGTTCGAAACACTGGCCACCTTTCCGGAAAACAGTCCGCTGGCTGCCTATGATATTCTGACGCCCGAACTGCTTGAAAACGAACCGTTTATCGTGATGGGTCCAGAACATCAGACTCATCGTCGCACACGCGATATTTTTCAGGCTGCTGGACGGGTGTGGCGCACCCAAATCCATACGCATCTGTCCGAGAACCTTCTTAGCTTCGTGAAACAGGGCCTGGGTGTCGCGATGATCGACCCATTCACAGTCAAGTTCGATAGTGAAACCGGTTACTTGACCCGTCCCTTCGAACCCGCTGTAACGCTCGACCTTGCCGTAATCACCGCAAAAGGTCGACCACTATCATCAATTGCGCAAGAGTTCCTGGCGCAGATGACACAGTCGATTGCGACTCATGCAACCCATTCAGACACCGGTGCAGCCGCTTCGTGCAGTGGCTGAGAGTGGATATCAACCAGCGTAGGACCATCGTGTTCTATCGCTTGTTTCAAAACTTTTCGCAGGTCTTGTGGGTCTTTCACCGTCCATGACCGTACACCAAATGCAGCCGCGACAGCGGCATGATCCGTCCTGGTAAAATCCACGTTGTAATAGCGCTGTCCAAAGCCGGCATTTTGGCCAGCCTTGATCCAACCAAAGACTGAGTTTGAGAATACGATGGAGGTTATCGGCATCTTATGCCTGACCATGGTTTCAAACTCACCGCAAGTGAACCCAAATGACCCGTCTCCCATTACGGCAAGCGTTTTGACCGACGGGCGGCCAACATGTGCACCCATTGCAGCCCCAAGCGAATAACCCAGTGCGCCATGGGCCCGATTGGTGATAAAGTGACGCCCGGCGGTTTTCCAACGATAGTGCGCACTGAAATAAGGACACGGCGTACCGGGATCGGCGACAATAATTGCATCGTCGTCTAGGATATCTATAAGCGCGGCCATCACAGCTTCGGGTCGGATTGGTGTTTGAGTGCTTGCGGCTAGGGGAGCAAATGCTGCTAATTTGGCATCCCAAGCCGATTTAGCCCGCGCTTTTCCGTTTTGACTTGGAAGATCTTTACGTGCCTGCAAAGCGTCCGCTAGCGCATTCAATGCTAATCGGGCGTCCGCGCAAATTGCGACTTCTGTTTGGTAATTCGCGCCGATAACCATGGGGTCGCTATCGATGTGGATGATTTTGGCATCCCGCCCTGGGCTCTGCCAACGTTCAGTTGTGACGGAACCTGCCCGGCACCCGATAAACAGAACGACATCAGCTTGATCCACGACTTCCCGAGTTGCAGGAACACCTCCGTTCGATCCGACGACGCCCAATGATAACGGATCAGTTTCAGCGACGGCCCCCTGCCCCGAAACTGTCGTCGCGATTGGCATCTCCAAAAGATCGGCCACTCGGCGCAATTCATCAACCGCCCCAGAAAGAACCGGACCGCCACCGCATACTACGACGGCCGATCTAGCCTGCGCTAAGACGTCGGCAGCTGCTTCGACAGCATCTGGATCGGCGGCAGCACGTTCGGCCGGAAAGCTGCGATGCCGCGCGTCGGCCCAAATTTCAGCCTCATCGACTGGAGCTTTCTGGGTATCAAATGGCAAGGCCAAATGCGCCGCGCCCGGGGTTCCTGTCGTCATCGCACGAAACGCGGCCCGAACCATTGCGGGCAACCTTGCCGCGTCATCAAGCGACGCATTCCATTTCGCAAGCGGCTTAAACAAGGTCTGTTGATCCAACTCGGTCAAAGGGTATTTTCCGCGGCTGGTCGTCGCCACATCAGACGTAATGGCCAATATCGGCACGGAACTTTCGTTAGCCTCTACCACACCCGGCAAAATGTATGTGGCACCTCCGCCTGATGGACCTTCGCAAACACCGGGCTTGCCGGTGACGCGGGCGTAACCGTCTGCCATGTACGCAGCGTGACGTTCATCCCGTGTTAGGATGTGTTGAATTCCGTGGTCCATACGCGCCAAGGCATCGTAGAATGGCAAGGTAGTATCCCCGCAGAGGCCAAACATGTGCTTGACGTCATGCGCCTGAAGCATACGAACCATGGCTTCCGCTCCGGTCAGGTGATTTGTACCCGTCATTGGTTGCTCCTCGCCAGAAAATTGCACACAGAACTGTATACAGTCTTGTATATTGAATTCAAGACCGACCTGTGGCACCCCTGAGTCACTGATAACGAGGCGTTTGATATGACTGGACCGCGTGTTGACGATATCTATGAACAGGTAAAAGCGATGGCCGTTTCGTTTCGCTTGCACCCCGGAGATCGTCTTAACGAAGTTGCGTTGTCAAAAGAACTGGGCGTAAGCCGCACGCCGTTACGCGAGGCATTGAATCGGTTGGTGGCCGAACGTCTGTTTGATTTTCGCCCCGGGCAAGGATTTTTTTGCCGTCTGCTGGACGCACAAGGCGTTTTTGACTTATTCGAACTGCGGCAGATAATCGAAGTTGCTGCCGCGCGGTCGGCCTGCGAAAGAGCAACGGATCAAGAATTACGGGCGCTTAATGACGAACTTCACTCAACTGGTCTGGATGTGACGGGTTTGACCGTGGAAGAGGCCGTAAGGCGGGATGAGGCATTCCATCTTGGCATCGCACGTTTGTCGGGCAACATGGAACTTCTCCAAACCCTGGAAAGGATCAACGAGAGAATCCGTTATATCCGTTGGGTTTCCATGAACTTAGACCGGGTGCATCGGTCAAAAGGCGAACATAAACGAATAATGCATGCCCTGCTGGAGCGCGACGTGGATAAAGCAGCTTTGAATTTAGGCGAACACATCACCAAGCGTATGGATCAAATTCAAGAGGCCGTACGCAACGGAATATCCAGTATCTATATGGAAGGATCACAGGAAATTTCGACCCGCGTTATCGAGGAGGCATAGGGGATGATCGCAAATGGCGGCAAATCTTTATACGGGGCATCGGTCGGCATTTTGATGCTGGATGCCCGGTTTCCACGTATACCCGGAGATATGGGGAACGCGCTGACTTGGCCTTTTCCCGTACACTATCGAATAGTCCGCGAAGCCACCCCCGATCTAGTTGTCCGCCAAAGCGCAAAAGGATTGTTAGACGCCTTCGTTGACGCAGCAAAGGAGTTGGTCAAAGACGGCGTAGACGGGATAACCACCAATTGCGGCTTTCTATCCCTATTTCAAGAAGAATTGGCCGCAGCTGTTCCGATACCAGTAGCAACATCCTCTCTGATGCAGGTCGGGATGGTTAACCGGGTTTTGCCAGCAGGCAAACGCGCCGGCATACTAACCATATCAGCGTCCACACTCACCGACGACCACCTGAGAAAGGCTCAGGTTCCAGACGGGACGCCAATTGGCACGACCGAGGGAGGCGAGGAATTTACCCGCGCCATCCTTGGCAATGAGCCGACGCTAGATGTCAACAAGTCCCGACTGGATAATGTCGAGGCTGCAATGAAACTGAAATCAAACAATCCAGACCTTGGGGCAATTGTTTTAGAATGTACAAACATGTGTCCCTACGCGCCAGACATCCAGCAAGCCACTGGATTACCTGTATTTTCAATCGTGACTTTTGTGAGCTGGTTTCAGTCAGGGCTCATGCCGCCAAGGTATCAGACCCCGCATTGAAACATACAGACCCCTTGAACCGTTGGCCAGCTAGCAGGGTTTTTACTCACGTTGTCATGCGGTCATGCAAAACGGTACAGCTTTTGCCGACCCCTAAGGGCATTTTAGTCTGCGTTTTTTGTCGTTTGTCTCAGGACCAGACGAACAGGTGTTCGCTTGGTTTCGGAAGGCACAGTGCTGTCTTGCAGCCAGCCTAGTATTGTGTCGGCAATCTGTTCTCCGAACTCTTCAACTCCGCAATGCACAGTTGATAACGTAGGCCAACATTCCGACGCCTCCTTAATATCATCAAAACCTATTATTTGAAAATCCTGGCCGACTTTGAGATTGGCCTCGTGACAGGCGTTTATCATTCCGAATGCGACCAGATCGTTGAAGCACAATGCAGCATTACAATCCGGATGTTCCCGAAACAGATCAGCAGCAGCGGCATGACCAAAAGCTCGACTGGATTTTCCAGTCTTTACAATCGGTTTCAGCCCCTTTGAATGCATAATCTTTAGGTACCCGGAAACTCTTTCCTCTGTAACTTGCCGCCCCTCTAATCCACCTACAAAAGCAATTTCTCTCGCGCCAGAGTCCAATAGAAATTGAGTTGCCGCGCGACCACCATCTTCGTAATCCGGGGCAAAGAATGGGAACTTGGCAGTACACCCATCCGCCCGGCGCAAAACTTGCATCATCGGGATTCCGGCTCGTTCCACAGCAGCAAGTGTGCTTGAGACGTCCCCGTAAGCAGGGGACAGGATTAGTGCCGAAACGCCGTGTTCTAACATGGCCGCCACAACCTGATCCTGAATGTCCGGGTCTTCGTTTGTGTTAGCCACAACCACAGCATAGCCCCGAGAACCAAGAGCCATCTGCAAAGAAGTCGCAAATTCAGTGAAAAAGGGGTTGGTCAGATCGTTAATTACAAGACCGATTAGCGCCGTACCGGAGGATCGAAGATTAGCCGCCGACCGATTATAGACGTAACCGATTTCTTTCATAGCGGCGTGAACTAATTGTCGTGTTTCAGGTTTTACTTGAGCACTCCCTTGGAGCACCAAGCTGACCGTGGATTTTGAAACGCCCGCCTTGTCAGCAACATCTATGATGGTCGGTCTGCGCATCCAGTTTATTGTTCGATACCGTACAACTTCAACAGTGTCTTCATCCGCGCTGTAGCCTCATCAGGCGACAGGAGTAAACCAGCTTGATCAGCAAGCCTGAAAACCTGCGCGTAGTGACAAACGCCCCGACTTGATTGAAATCCTGCGGGCATCACAAAATGTGACTGTGCTTGGTTTAACCAGGCCAGAAACGCTATCCCCGCTTTGTAGAAGCGTGTAGGCGCTTTGAAAATTTCGCGGCTTAGTGGAACAGTTGGTGCAAGTAGTGCGTGGTACTTTTCCATGTCATTCTCGGCTAAAGCCTCAAGCGCTTGACTGGCTGCGGGAGCGATAGCCGCAAATATTCCTAACAAAGCATGTGAATAATGCTTCCCATCGCCGGCTATCAAGTCGGCATAATTGAAATCATCTCCCGTATAGAGCCGTACCCCTTCAGGCAACCTTGCGCGAAAAGTCTCTTCGTGTGCCTGATCCAACAGCGAGATTTTAATGCCATCTACTTTGGCAGGGTTCTCAGAGATTAGGGACAGAACAAAGTCGCTGGCGGTCTCAATTTCGTTACTGCCCCAATAGCCTTTCAATGCGGGATCGAACATGTCGCCTAACCAATGTAGGATTACCGGCTCGGAAGAACCATCGATCAGCGCTCGATAGACATTGTGATACACATCCGGACCGGCATTTATTGCTGTAAACGCCCGCGACGCCATCAAGATCAATTGCCCCCCGGCCTCCTCGATCGCTTGAGCCTGATGTTCGTAAGCCGCCAGAATATCATCTGCTGACCGCAGCGACTCTGGGTCAGCGTGATCTGTCCCTGCCCCACAAGCCACTCTGGGAGACAACGAATGAACACGTGCCGCCGCCATAGTCCGTTGGATCAGTTCGAGTGCGGTGTCCCAATCGACGCCCATTCCGCGTTGTGCTGTGTCCATCGCTTCGGCCAGCCCCAATCCTTGGTCCCAGAGTCCTTCGCGAAATTGCAGCGTTGCGTCCCAATCGACAGCAGGTCTGCCAACTCGCGGTGTATGATCCAACATTGGGTCCGAGACCACATGTGCTGCGGCAAATGCAGTACGCGTCAGAGGCACTTTGGGTGCGCGCGGCACCAAAGGCGTACCGGCCGGTGCATATGTTTCCAATTCGCCTTGGTAGGTTGGCAGTATTAGCGTCATCGCTTAGACCTCGATATCCAGAACCAGAATACCGTCAATTCCACCGATGGCATTCTGAACAAGTTTGGCGCCCAACGCTTTGTGCGTTTCGTCGGACTGATAACGCTCCAGCGCAGACCAATCGGTGAAATCAATCACAAAGCCGTGAATGTAGCCGCGCTCTATCTGTTCCGGACTATTGCTGCGCCCTCCTGTAAAACCGCCAGCACCGGTCAATGACTCGGACAACTCAGAAAGACCGGAATAAATATTCTCGATCGTTTCTTCGGTCACGTCGGTTTTGAATTTTGTCAGAACAATATGGCGGATCATCACAAAAATCCCTGATCTTGTTTAATCATGTCGGAAACTTTTTCCCCGATCATGATCGTTGGAGCGTTGGTGTTCGAAGAATTGACTGTCGGCATTATCGACGCGTCGGCGACCCGCAGCCCGTCGACTCCGTTGAATCGCAAACGTAGATCTAGAACGGCTTCGGCATCGCTTCCCATTCGACAAGTACCCGCGCAATGGTGCGAGGTTTTAGAGTGCACACAGATAAAATCGAAATACTCCTGCTCGGTCCTAACCTTCGGCCCTGGCAGACGCTCGGCAAGAATGTAAGGTTTCAACGCGTCCTGAGCCAGTATCTTCTGCACCAATTTGAGACCGCGGATCGACATCTCCCGGTCATAAGGGTCAGCCAGATAGTTCGGGTCGATTAGCGGCATAGCTGAAGGGTCAGCGCTCTGCAATCGAACTGTGCCCCGGGACCTTGGGCGCAAAAAACACGCGTTTAGGGTCACCCCGCCATTGGGCATCGACTCGACCCCGGCTTCGATCCCGGTACCCAACCCCAAATGCATTTGAATATCCGGCGATCTTGCCTCGGGGTCAGCATACCAGAACCCTCCGGTTTCGAAGAGACTTGAAGCGACCGGCCCCCTTCGGGTTAAAAGGTATTGTAATCCCGCTATTGCCGAAAGATGGAGCTTGGCAAACCTGTCATATGTATGTGGGCCAGTAACCTCGCATATTGAATATAAGTCCAGATGGTCCTGCAGGTTCTCACCAACTTGTGGCTGGTCATAAACCGCTTTGATTCCGATACCTTCCAGCTGTTTCGCGGGCCCTATTCCAGAGAGTTGCAACAGTCGCGGAGATCCAATCGCGCCTGAGGATAAAACAACCTCTTTGGCAGCGGCGATTTTTTCGCCGCTAATCATCTCCACACCAGTTGCGCGCCCCTTCTCTACCAAAATTCGCCGAACTTGAGTGTCTGTGCGCACGGTCAAATTTGGGCGCTTGCGGTTAGGAGCGACAAAGGCCATAGCAGCGGAAGAACGACGCGCGTTGCGTTGGGTCAATTGATAATAGCCGGCGCCATCCTGTCTTGTTCCGTTTACGTCGCGGGTTTCCGGAATACCCAACTGCCCTGCTGCTTGAATGTATGCATCACAAATCGGCAGTGGTGCTGAAGGCATAGAAACACCCAATGGCCCACCCTTGCCGTGGAACTCGTCGTCATAGACGTCATTATCTTCTGATTTTTTGAAGTAGGGTAGCACATCCGCATACCCCCATCCCTCGCACCCCATTTGACGCCATTCGTCATAGTCCTGCGCTGCACCACGCGTGTAAATTTGCGCGTTGATCGACGACCCGCCGCCAATAACCTTAGCTTGCGTGTAGTTGAACACCTTGTTTTGCATATTTTTTTGAGGCACCGTCGACCACCCCCAACTCCCGATGCCTTTGGTCATTTTGGCAAATCCAGCAGGAAGGTGGAAAAGTGGGTTTCTGTCAGAGGTTCCGGCCTCTAGCAGCAGGACTTTAGCGGATGGTTCTTCGGACAAACGTCCAGCAATTACAGAACCAGCCGAGCCTCCGCCGACTACGATAAAATCATATCCTTCAGACATTCTCTTTCGTCCTCAGAAGCTTGTTGTTTACAAACGCGAGATAGACAAACCGCCATCCACCGGAATCGCAGCACCGGTGGCGAATTCCAATTTTCCCTCCGCGATCGGCACGATCACTGAACCAATGTCCCTTGCTTCGCCCCAGCGCGCAGCAGGTACAAGGCCACCTTCGATACGGTCGGTGTATTTTTCGCGTACACCTTCGGTCATTTCGGTCGCAATAATGCCCGGGCGCAGTTCGAAAACTCCGATCCCATGTGGCGCCAATCGAACGGCAAATAGCTGGGCCATCATCGCTGCTGCGGCTTTAGACACGCAATATTCTGCTCGCTCGACGGATACCATCGTCGCGCTGACAGAGGTTACAAATGTGATCGAGCGGTACGTGTTTTGTGGCTGTGCAAGCATACGCCGAGCAACTTCTTGCGCCAGAAAGAACGCCCCTCGCAAGTTGATGTTCTGCACAAAGTCCCAATTCTCGGGCTGTAGGTCCAGCATGTCACCCCGAACCGGAGCACCAACGCCAGCGTTGCTTACCAACGCGGTCACCGGACCCAGCTGCGCTTCTACCTGATCAAGGCAGGAAGACACATTGTCTATGTCCGAAACGTCATGTTGTACGTAAACCGCGTTGGGCCCAAGTGCTGCCAGCGCGTTTTTTACGGCAGGTTTTTCTGGTGCCGAGCGCGAAGCCATTGCAACCTGGAATCCTGCGGCAAGCAAGGCACGCGAAATTCCAAAGCCTATCCCCTGTTGTCCACCAGTGACCAATGCGATTCCGGTCATGCCGCAAACTCCGTTTCAATTATGTGGCGTCCGGTTCGCAACGCGAGTGCCGCGATAGTGAGCGCTGGATTGACGGCGGCGGAAGTCGGAAGGACTGACGCGTCAACAACGAACAAGTTCCTGTGGTCATGGCTCCGGCAAAAGATATCCACCACGCTGTTGGTCGGATTTTTACCCATGCGTGCCGTGCCACACTGATGCGACGGAGTGCGCCTGTCAAAAGGGCGGGACAATACGACAGGAAAGCCAGCCCGGCGAACATGAGACTTCAATCGCGCCACAAGTTCCTTGTGCGCTTCCCAGTTCGAGCGCTTCCAGTCGAGGCGAATTTTCCCCCCTTCAACTGTTACACGGCTTTCCGGGTTCGGCAGGTCCTCGGACATTGCGTAGAAGTCAAAACTGCGCTCGGCGATTAGCTTGGCGATCCAACCCGGCAATTTGGTTTGAGACGCAAGGATTGGACCAGTGATTTTACCCAGCATCTGGATGTTTCCCAAAGGCGGTCCGCCGTTACCGTCGCTGTTGTAATAGTCGTTGAACATCAGAGTTTTCTGATAAATCGATCTGTTGCGGCGCAAAGGGTGCAAGGCCAGTACAGCCGAGCAATTATGGTTCATGAAATTTCGTCCGACTTGATCGGAACGATTTGCCAGTCCCTTGGGGCAAGTTTCATTTGCCGACTTTAGCAAGAGCGCCGCAGACTGAACGGCTCCGGCCGAAAGAACTATCAGTGGCGCCTGCAACATGCCATGGCCTTCAACCTCGACACCCATTAGACTGCCGTCTTCGGCAGCGATCAGTTTACGCGCCTGCGCGCCGGTCAGAAGTTCAACATTTTCATACTGCAGAGCTTTGGCCAAAGCACTGTTTTCCGCATCCATTTTGCCACCACAGGTGTTTGGAAACGCGTCCCAAGTGGTTTGACCCGCAGCCAGCCATCTATCGATATCAACCCCAAGCGGCACCGATGATGGTGTCAATCCGACTTGGTTAAGGCGCTTACGCAAATCAGCAACATCCGGTTCATCCGCGACTGGCAAGTGCGGATATTTTACGCTGTGCGGCGGTTCCGTCGGATCCTCGCTGTCGGTCCCGCGAACTTCGTACAGGTGCTCGGCAGCGCAGTAGTCGATCTCTAATTCATCATAAGAAATAGGCCAACCAGGGGAACTTCCACTCATGTGCGGGCGCGGTTGGAAATCCTCACGCCGGTACCGGATCAACGCTGCTCCGTAGAACTTTGAATTCCCACCAACGCAATAGTAGTTACCCGGATTAAATGACTTATCGTCGCCGTCCAACCATGTCTCGTCTGGACGGAAAAATCCATCTCCAAAAATCGCCTTGGGGTCCCTGTCTTGTGGCGATGGAACCAGACGTTCACCGCGCTCCACGACTAAGATTCGGCGACCAGAAGGCGCCAAGGTCGCTGCCAGAGTTGACCCGCCCATCCCGGAACCGATGATTATTACGTCTGCCCGTGTCACGGAGTGATCCGCATCTCGCTCTCTGGGTCAAAAGCCACGGCCTTTTCCATGTTCACGGCAAATGGGAAATCCTGACCTGGTGCGACCTCTGCGTCCGAGCGCATTCGGGCAATTACATCCTGCCCACCGAGTGTCATGGAGACAAAAGTGTCTGAGCCTGCAGGCTCCGTCACCACGATGCGGTTGGTCATCGAGGCAATGTTGGAGGACTTGCGATCGGCACCATCCATGTCGGTAATGGTCTCGGGGCGGATGCCCAACAGGATCTCGCGCCCATCCCAAGCTGAAAGGTTGTCCTGACTAAATGGGAGTTGCGCCACGGAACCATCATGCAGCGCGACCTCGGCATGCGGGCGGCCATTTAACACGGCTACCTTCGCTGGCACCACGTTCATCGCAGGTGACCCCATAAAGGTCGCCACAAAGATATTTGCCGGCGTGTCATAAATTTCCTGAGGGGTACCAAGCTGCTGAACATAGCCGCCGTTCATGACTGCGATGCGGCTGGACAAAGTCATCGCTTCAATCTGGTCATGAGTCACATAAACGATGGTTGTGCCGAGGTTCTGGTGCAGCTTCTTGATTTCAGTCCGCATGTCCACGCGCAACTTGGCGTCGAGGTTGGATAGAGGCTCGTCAAACAAGAACACGTCCGGTTCCCGCACCAGCGCACGTCCCATAGCAACACGCTGGCGCTGACCACCGGAAAGTTGCCCGGGCTTGCGGTCGAGAAGCTGCTCAATTTGCAGCAAATTGGCGACCTCGGTCATCGCCTTTTCACGCTCAGGCTTGGGCACACCGTGCATCTCAAGCCCGAATGTGATGTTCTGCCCTACTGTCATGTTGGGGTAGAGCGCATAGCTCTGGAACACCATGGCGATGTTGCGGTTTGACGGATGCACACCGTTCATAACCTGATCCTTGATCCGGATTTCACCGCTGGTAATATCCTCAAGCCCCGCAATCATGTTCAGCAAAGTGGACTTGCCACATCCTGATGGGCCGACGAGCACAAGGAACTCGCCCTCTTGCACCGATATATCGACTTTATGCAAAACTTCGACTGACCCATAGGATTTGGTCGCGTTGTCTATGTCCAGAAATCCCATCAGGCCTTATCCTTTCACGGAACCCGCCATCAGGCCGCGGACAAAGTATCGACCGGCCACGATGTAGACGAGCAGAGTTGGCATGGCAGCCAATATGGCGCCTGCAAAATGAACGTTGTATTCCTTTACGCCGGTTGACGACTGAACGAGGTTGTTCAGCGCCACGGTCATTGGCTGGCTGTTGGCGTCGGCAAAGGACGCACCGAACAGAAAGTCATTCCAGATGTTCGTGAACTGCCAGATGATAGAGACCACGGCGATCGGTCCTGAGCTGGGCAGAAGGATACGCCAGAAAATCTGGAAAAAACCTGCCCCGTCAATCTGTGCCGCTCGGATCAGTTCGGTCGGAAAAACGGCGTAGTAGTTGCGGAAATATAGCGTTGTGAAGCCTATCCCATAGACCACATGTACCAAAGCCAAGCCCCAAGTTGTGCCCGCCAGCCCGATGATACCAAGCATCCGCGCCATTGGGATCAAGACGATCTGGAACGGGATGAAACAGGCAAACAGCATCAGACCGAACAGGATAGTATCGTACTTGAACCGCCACTTGGTCAGCACATAGCCATTCAAGGCGCCTAAAATTGTCGAGACGATCACAGCCGGGACAACCATCTTGATCGAGTTCCAGAAGTAGGGCTTCAAACCGGTTGGATCGACACCGATCTGGGCCGAAGACCAAGCTTTCAGCCATGGTTCCAGCGTAAAGACTTGGGGAAGGTTCATCATCCCACCGCCGGTGATTTCCTCCAGCGGTTTCACAGAATTGACCAGCATCACATAAAGCGGCAACAGGTAGAAAAGCCCGAACAACAGCAACACCAGATAGATCAGCGTGCGCGTGACGCGGCCAGTGCGGATTGCGGTATCCTGAGTGGCTTGTGACATCAGCGTTTCTCCCGCAATTCGGCGTATAGGTACGGGATCATTATCGCGGCGATTGTCATCAGCATGATCGTGGCTGAGGCAGCACCGATCCCCATCTGGTTCCGAGTGAATGTGTAGGAGTACATGAAGGTCGCGGGCAGTTCTGTTGCTCGACCCGGACCTCCTCCGGTCAACGCGATCACAAGGTCAAAGGTTTTGATCGCCAGATGACTTAGGATCACAAAAGCCGACAGGAACGCGGGCCGCAGCTGCGGGATGATGATCCGGCGGTAGAGGTTCCAGTTCGAAGCCCCGTCCATCTGCGCCGCGCGAAGGATTTCGTTGTCAATCCCGCGCAGGCCAGCCAGAAACATCGCCATAACGAAGCCGCTGGTTTGCCAGACCGCCGCCAGAACAACGGTATAGATCGCGTAGTCACGGTTCTTGATCCAGTCGAACTCGAAACTGGTCCAACCCCATGTGTGCATTACATTTTCAAGGCCGATTCCGGGATCAAGAAACCATTTCCAAGCGGTACCAGTGACAATGAAGCTCAGCGCCATAGGATACAGATAAATCGGGCGCAACAATCCCTCACCACGGATTTTCTGATCGAGGAAAATGGCCAACCCTAGCCCAATACATGTGCAGATCACAATATAGAGGCTCGCGAAGATGCCCATATTGATCAGCGAGGTTTCCCAATGGCTTAACCGCCAGAGTTTGTCATAGTTTTCCCACCCGACCCATCCAAAGCTTGGCAGGATACGGCTGTCGGTAAAGGACAGATAGACTGAAAACAGAATGAAACCGTAGACAAAGACCAGCATCATCGCCAGAGAGGGCGAAAGGACCAGCTTGGGTATCCAATTCTGAAGTCGTGTCTTGAAATCCGCGTCGGCCGAAGCAGCCATGGCGCGTTCTCCTCGTTCGCTTTGCAGTATTCCTTGGCCCTTAAGCCAGGGGAATGACAGGGCGGCTTTCCTGCCGCCCCATCGGGAGGATCACTTTCGGATCACTTGGCGATTGAAACAGCGTCAACCAGTTCTGTTACAGCTGTTTCGCTGTCATACTCGCCATTGAAGTGAGCAGTGACGACATCGTAAACCGCGTTCTTCACCGACGCAGGCGCCGCGTGGCCATGAGCCATCGAGCCGAACAGGTTACCGGACGATGCAGCAGCCGCCAGATCTTTCATTCCCTGCTGACCGCATGCATCCAGATCGCTGCCGTCGACATCTGTCCGCGCGGGAACTGACCCTTTAACCTTGTTAAAGGCGATCTGGAAGGACGGCGAAAGTATCGCACTGGCCAACGCAGCCTGCTCGGCAGAAACCGAACCGCCTTGGTCGAACATCATGAACTGATCGGCGTTAAATGTGACCTGATCCTGGGTTCCCGGAAAGCGGAAACACAGGAAGTCTTCACCGGGCACTTTACCTGCATTCAGGAATTCACCCTTTGCCCAGTCGCCCATCATCTGGAAACCGGCCTCGCCATTGATAACCATCGCCGTAGCTAGGTTCCAATCGCGACCCGAGAAGTTCTCGTCAACGTTATCGCGAATGAATGCCATGCGATCAAAGGCTTCCTTCATGGCATCGCCACCCAACGTACCTTCGTCGAGGTCAATAAATGCAGCCTTATAGCCATCCGGCCCCAGCGTAGACATCGCCACCGCATCGAAAACAGTCGCGTCTTGCCAAGCCTGACCGCCATGCGCGATTGGGGTTAGACCTGCAGCTTTGAGCGCCTCCACAGCGGCAACAAACTCATCCCAGTTTGTTGGCTGAGCAATTCCATTTGCGTCCAATACAGCCTTGTTCGCCCAAACCCAGTTGGTCGAATGCACGTTCACCGGCGCAGCAACCCATTTGCCATCGTGCTTTGCAAACGCTTTCAAAGCGTCTGGAACAACATCATCCCAACCTTCATTGGCAGCAACATCGTTCAAATCAGCCAAGGCGCCTTGATCGGCCCAGTCCAGAATATCAAACCCTAGCGCCTGAACAGCTGTAGGCGCGTTGCCCGCGGTGACGCGCGCGCGCAAAACTGTCATGGCCTGCTCACCGCCTCCGCCAGCGACTGGCATGTCGGTCCATCCGATACCTTGTCCGGACAGGTCGTCTTTGAGAACATTCAAAGCCGCAGCTTCACCACCGGATGTCCACCAGTGCAGTACCTCGACCTCTTCCGCCTGAGCGAGGCTGGTTGAACATAGCAACCCGGCCACGATCAGCGTTTTTGTTTTCAGAAATTTACGCATTCTTGTTTCCTCCCTAAATGCGATTTTCATTTCCTGACCCCTTTCCAAAGGCCCGTTTTCAATCTTGCGAAACCCACGGCGTTCGGGTGTTCCCGACACGCATAACCACCGATTTCACTTCGAAAAATTCCTCGAACCCGTAGCGTCCGATTTCCCGCCCCTGCCCGGATTGTTTGACCCCTCCAAAGGCGACTTCGGGGAACCCGTCCATCCAGGTGTTGGTCCACACTGTTCCCGTTTCTGCACGACGGGCGAATTCAAGGCAGGTGTGAACGTTTTCGCTCCATACACCCGCAGACAGACCGTAAGAGCTATCATTGGTCAGCGCGATGGCTTCGTCCAGTGTTTTGAAGGTCAGAACTGACAAAACCGGTCCAAATACTTCGTCCTTGGCGATCGGCATGTCAGGTGCCACGTGTGTGATTACCGTTGGTTGGTAAAACTGGTCGCCAAGCCCGTTGACGCTCAATCGTTCTCCACCCAAAGCGATCCGAGCGCCATCAGATTGCGCTTGTTTCACATAGGTGTCGATCTTGGTGTTGTGTTCCGGCGTAACAATGGCACCAACTTGGGTCGTTTCGTCCAAGGGATCGCCGAACCTGACTCTCTGCGACAAGGCCACAACTCGGTCGCAAAATTTCTCGGCTATGTCCTCGTGTACGATGATGCGACTGCTGGAATTGCAACACTGACCGACATTGAAATAAACCCCGAACACCACAGCATCCGAAGCAGCTTCCAGATTTGCATCGGGAAAGATCACCTGGGGGTTCTTGCCTCCCAGTTCCAAAGCGACTTTCTTGAGCGTATCCGAGGCCGCGGCGCTGATGGTCTTACCCACTGCAGTCGAACCGGTGAAGCTGATCATGTCCACCTCAGCGTGGCTGGACATCACACTCCCGACGGGAACTCCAAAGCCCAATACAATATTGCAAACGCCCGCGGGTATGCCAGCTTCGATCAGAAGCTCGCCGAGCATCACGGTCGTAGATGGTGTCATCTCAGACGGTTTAACAACGACGGTACAGCCTGCGGCCAGCGCAAACGGCAGTTTCTGACTAAGAATCCAAAATGGGAAATTCCACGGAGTGATAATCGAAACAACACCAATCGGCTCCTTCAGAACGACGCCCATTATTTCCGCACCCAGCGAGTTATGGCTATCACCATGAACACTGCGCGCCAAAGACGCTGCATAACGCCACAAGTCTGCAGCCCCCTCTATTTCGCCGCGGGACTGGCTTATGGGTTTGCCACTTTCCAATGTTTCGATCATTGCGATCCGGTCAACGTTTTGTTCAATAAGGTCTGCAACCTTAAGCAAAACAGCAGAGCGCTCTTTGCCCGAAACCCGGCTCCAGACACCGCTGTCAAAAGCAGTTCTGGCAGCTAGGATCGCGGCGTTTGCCTCTGCCTCTCCGCCCCGCGAAGAACGGCTGACAATATGTCCATGCGACGGCGAGCGACGTTCGAAAGTGTCACCTGGCTCACTTTTGCACCAATTGCCATTAATTAGATGGCGACCTTCAAAAAGTGATGGTAGCTCGACAGAGATGGCATGATTGATCGTAAAGTCTTTCATCGCGTCATATGCCTGAAAAATTTGGGTTTCGTTTATCCATGAAGGCAGCGACGCCCTCATCTCGATCAGCTGATGCCGCAACCGCCGCGCTTCCTAACGCTTCGACGGCGGCGTGCTTATCTTCATCAACTGCTGCGTGAATCATTTGCTTCGCAATTTCCGTTGCCCGAGGAGACAGCCCCTGCTGTTCGGCTGCGATTTCCAAAGCCCGGGACAAAACGTCATCGGCAACTTCAACAGCGTAGCCCAAGGTTACTGCGCGTTCTGCATTAATACGGCGACCAAACAATGCCATTTCCTTGACGGCACCTTCCGGAAACAGCCGAGTCAACCGCTGCGTACCAGACCAACCCGGAACGATTCCGACTTTCGCCTCTGGAAGTGCCAAGGTTGCGCGCGGTGCTACAAGGCGCAGGTCGCAACAGCTGGCCAGTTCCAAGCCACCGCCAAAGGCGTGCCCATTGATCGCAGCAATCGTCGGCTTTCCAATCCGGGCCAACCGATCAAAAATTCGATGCCCGCCTCGCACCCAGTGTCGTGCAAACTCCGCCGGACTCAGCGTGCCCCAAGCGGAAATATCAGCACCGCAGCAAAAAGCCTTTTTGCCTGCTCCGGTCAGCACCAATGCCCTGATCGACCCATCCCGTTCTACATCTCGGACCCGTTGCTCCAATACCTCAAGCATTTCAGAGGTCAAAGCGTTTAGCTTCGCCTCGTTTTGCAGGGTCAAAACTGCCGTTTCATCCACGACATGAAAACCGACACCGCTCATAGGCTGATCCCCATCGGACCCTGGGCGAACAACGACTTGGGCATAACCGAAGCGTTTTCCGCAATTTTGACCCGCCCATCCGAAGCTGCGACTATATCGCGTTGGGTGTCTATACCCGGCATTACTTCGGTTGCGACCAAGCCATCGGGTTCAAGACGGACTACGCATCGCTCGGTGACATAAATCACTTCCTGCCCTGTTTCCCGTGCGCGGCGGCCCGAGAACGTGACATGTTCTACCTTGTCCACCATCTTGGTGAACTTCCCTGGCGCGGCGACGTGAATACCATTATCGTTTAGTTCTATTTTTGCGCCTGCCTCAAACCAGCCAGAGAACACAATCTTTTTCGCCCGGGCGGTTATGTCGACAAAGCCACCGCACCCAGCTGTCAGGTAAGGTTTTTTACCCAATTTCGAGACGTTCACGTTTCCCTCGACATCAACTTCGAGGAAAGACAAGAACGACATGTCAAACCCACCACCTTGGAAATAGATGAATTGCTGCGGCGACGGCACAAAGGCATGTGCGTTCGACGCGCAGCCAAAGGCAAACCCCGTCAACGGAACACCACCGACGGCCCCTTGTTCGATTGCCCATGTCACTGCTTGCGGGTGTCCTTCTTCAAGTAAAATACGCGGCACCATAGCGCTTATTCCAAATCCCAAATTTGCGCTCATCCCTGATCGCAGTTCCATCGCAGCGCGGCGTGCGATAACCTTTTCAACGCCGTACTCGGCAAGTGAAAAGCTGTCCCAAGGGCGCATGATCTGGCCAGAAATTGCGGGATCATAGACCGTTTCGGTCGTCTGCTTCTGGTCGGGATCTTCGACGATCATATCGACCAAATGTCCGGGCACACGAACGTCGTGCGGGCGCAAGCTGCCCGCAGCGGTGACGCGCTGAACCTGCGCGATAACCAAACCACCGTGATTGCGCACGCAGATGGCTTGTTCGAGCCCTCCCAAATAAGCCCCTTCATGCTCATAAGTCAGGTTCCCAAATTCATCTGCGGTTGTTGCTCGCAATATACATACATTTGGGTTGATGTTTGGAAAATGCAGCCAGGATTCGCCGCCGAACTCGGCTCTTGTGACAACCGGCGCAGCCGCTCCTCTGGCATTCATTGCGCAGCCTTCGCGAACAGGATCGACAAAGGTTTCCAATCCCACCTTTGTCAAAACACCGGGCCGGTGCGCTGCAGCCTCTCGATGCATGTCAAACAAAATTCCGGACGGCACATTATAGGCGGCCACGCGATCTTCTACGATCATTTTCCAAATCTCTGGCATCTCAAGATTTGAAGGACCCGATGGGTATGATCCCGCCAAAACTCGGGTCAACAACCCATCTTGAGCAAGGTAGTCCATGCCCTTCACGCCATACATGTCGCCAGCGGCGATCGGATGTAGTGAAGTCAGATTTCGTGGGTGGCCTTCATCACGAAACCGCTGCCCTATAGCTTTCAAAACCAGGTCGGGACATCCTAAGGCTGAAGACGATGAGACCGTGACCACGGCATCATCGGGGATGCTTGATACGGCCTGAGAAACGGAAACAAGCTTGGTCATCAGAAACCACCGTAATCCACTTCGACTCGTTGACCGGTCTTTGCAGCCTCACGAACGCTCAAGGCTACGGACAGAGATTTCACGCCATCCGGTCCGTCCGCTGCCGGGCGCCCATGGCCCTCTGTTGCTGCAACGAACTCGGACACACCCATCACGTAAAGAGAATGATCCGGGAACGCGATTTCTTCGCGCCCGACTTCGGTGACCAGAGTTATCGCGCCAACTGGGCGTTGGGTCATAACGCCGTTCGCGAATATTGACCCTTGGGTTCCATGTACTTCCAGACTCGACCCGGCGAAGGGGTGAGTAAAACTTTCATGTGTCATAACCATAGCACCCGACGGCATCGTCCAAACCGACATGCACGAGTCTTCTACTCCCTGACCCATCCCAGAGCTGGTCATTTGAGCCACGACGGTTGCAGGATCTTCTTGTAACAGAAACCGGGTTACATCTGCGTCATGAACGACAATATCCGGGATAACTCCACCTCCGCTGTCAGCGGAATTGATCCGCCAACCCTGAAGATGGTCAGGCAAATGAACCGCATGATGAATTCGAAGGGACAAGACTTTGCCAACGCGCCCCTGCGCAATGAGTTTCCGAATGGCCCGATGGCTACCAGAACACCTTAGGTGGTGGTTCGTACCAAAGGTAACTCTGGCAGCATTTGCAGCGCGCACCATTTCCGTCGCTTCCTGTAAGGTCATGCCTAACGGCTTTTCGCACAAAACGTGCTTTTTGGCGGCAATGGCCGCCATCGCCTGAGCGTGGTGCTTTTCGTTGGTTGAAGAGATATAAACTGCGCCCACCTCTGGGTCGGAAATCGCGTCTTCCAGGCTTGTGGTAGCATTTGCGACATTGTGCTCCTTGGCCCAAACTTTAACGCGATCAGGTGAGTTGCTAACAATCCAAGTAACTTCGTTTCCAGCCTGCTGACGAACCGCATTCATCATATGCTGCGAAGCAATCGTACTTGCGCCCACGAAAGCCCAGTTCACTTTCCATCCCCCGCTTAAAGTCTAGTTGGAACGTTCCAATTCAATAATGGAACGTTCCAATGATTGCAACAGTCAAATTAACGAAGCCATACTTTTCGTTCAGACTTCAATTCAACAAGCTAGATACCGACCCGTTCGGCGATGTTCTGAACAAATTTCGCGTCGCTGCATCGACACATCAATCCGTTTTAAGTGAATTGCCAAATGAAGGATTTTTGTGTGCTTCTCACGTTCGGCCCAACGGGTTGGTCGAACTTCTACATGTAATGGTTCGGACGAAGCACACCTCTTTTTTGTTGCAACCGATTGCAAAAATTTTCTTTCCACGTAATTCTGAGAAACACAAAATGGGTATTTGCAATAGGAGTACAAACTACGTGAGTGTCACCCTCAAAGAAGTTGCGGCGCTTGCTGGTGTCTCCCGTTCTGCTGTTTCGCGTACGTTTACCGAAGGCGCTTCAGTTTCGGCCAAAACGCGCAGAAAGGTTGAAAAGGCAGCGTTGGAGTTGGGATACAGCCCCAACGCGTTGGCTTCGTCCTTGACCACTGGTCGAACCAAACTTATCGGGCTGATTTCAAACAACTTTCACAACCCTATCTTCCTTGAGGTTTTTGACCAGTTCACACGCGCTCTGCAGGAACGCGGATTGCGACCATTAATAGTCAACCTGACAGACGAAACCGAGCCCTCTAACTCGGTTCGAATGTTGCGCCAGTATTCGGTTGATGCGGCGATCGTCGCCTCTTCGACCCTGCCACCTAGTTTTGCAAAGGCGTTTCATGATGCCGGTGTGCCGGTTGTCCACACATTCGGCCGCTCGGCTACTTCACCCGAAGTCCACGTTGTAGGAATTGACAACGTGGAATGTGGACGCATGGCGGCGCGAGAGCTTTTGGCGCGAAAATATCGCAGAGTTGGTTACCTAGGCGGCCCCAAGGATGCGACCTCTGCCCAAGACCGGTTCCGGGGTTTCACAGAAGAGCTGGGCCACCATCCGGAAATCGATGTGACGCACAGCTTTGCTGATGCCTATTCATTCGAAGCGGGGCGCGCAGAAATGCTGAACCAATTGAAGGGCTCGCCGCCAGAAGCCTTTTTTTGCGGCGACGATATCCTGTCAATCGGCGCGCTGTCGGCAGTTTCGGATCATGGCTTGATCCCCGGCAAAGACATTGGGATCATCGGCCTGAATGACATGGAAATGTCTCGTTGGGAAAGCGTAAATCTGACGACAATCCACCAACCTATAAAACAAATTATCACTTCGTCAGTGGATTTGGTCGAAGAAATGTTGAAAGAGCCTCAGCGATATCCCGAAGCTCGCATTTTTCCGTGTCGCGTGATCGAACGGGGCACTTTGAGACCCCGCTCCTGATCATCTGAACATCGGCGGGCGCGCCTCTTTCCACGCGCCATTTTCCTTACCGGAAGAAACAGCCGCATGGACCGCCGCAATTGAACGAACGCCGTCGGATGCACCTGGCAAGCCGCCGCGGATTTCGCCACGAATTGCATCCGCCAGATCACAATAGATATTGGCTACAGCAAGCGGAAAGCCCTCGGGATGGGCTATGGCAACGCGCGACAGACGCTGAGCCTCGCCGTGCAATCCGCCCTCGCCTTTTTCAATAATCTGCGTACGACCACCAACTGGAGTATAGATCAACTGATTAGGTTGTTCAGACGCCCAACGCAGGCCGCCAGTCTCGCCAAAAACCTGAATGTCGAAACCATGCTGCCTGCCGACGGCAACCGACGATGTCCAAAGTCGCCCAACAGTTCCACGCTCAGTACGGAAATTGATCATCGCATCGTCTTCCAGAACGCGGCTGGAAATCGTGGACGCAAAGTCGGCTGAAAGCGTGCTTACCTCATCATCACAAATGAAACTTGCCATATGCAAAGCGTGGATGCCGCAATCTGCAAATTGACCTGAAACGCCCGCCATCTCGGGATCATAACGCCAACGCACGCGCGGGTTATCGGCATCTGTTGCGTCTCCGTGATGCCCATGACTGAAGTTAGTTACAACCACGCGAACTTTTCCGATATCACCAGACCTTACCATTGCTCGGGCCTGGCGCACCATGGGATAAGCCGAATAGCAATAGTTTACTGCGCAAACCTTGCCCGAAGTTTCGGCAACCCGGACTATTTCCTCGCCCTCCTCGACGGTCATGGTCATTGGCTTCTCGCATAGAACGTTAAAACCAGCCTCGAGAAACGCTTTGGTAATCTCAAAATGTGTCGAATTGGGCGTCGCAATTGTCACCAGATCGATCCGGTCCGTGCGCCCACGCTCGCCAGCCAACATCTCTTGCCAATCACCGTAGGCACGATCGGCAGCGATACCCAACCGTTGCGCATATTCGCGGCCTACTTCGGGCCGGTGGTCCAACGCTCCCGCGGAAAATTCGAACAAGCCATCCGCCAGCGCCCCCAGTCGATGGGCTGGCCCAATCTGACTGCCTTCACCACCACCGATCATGCCCCATTTCAGCTTTGTCATGGTTTTAGTCTTTCTTAAAAAGTCTCGTTGCCGTTAAACGATCAAAAATCGTCAACCTTTGTCCACTGACGACGTTCCGAAGACGCTAGTGACGCTGCCAGCACGCGGTTGATTTCGTGCCCGTCGCGGAAAGTCGGCCACATCTCTTGCCCGCTGTGAATTGCCTGCAGGAAATCTTTCGCCTCTATGATTATCTGGTCCTGATACCCAGTTCCGTGACCGGGCCCTTGGCAAAACGGCTCATAATCTGGATGAGTTGGACCGGTAAGTATCTTGGTAAAGCCACGCGTCGCTTCCGGTCCATCATGACGGTATAACCACAAGGCATTTTGATCCTCCTGATCGAACCTTATGGCGCCCTTTGTGCCGGAAATTTCATAGGCGTAGCCCATTTTTCTGCCTGTTGCGATGCGACTGACATAAATGTTTCCCATTGTTCCGTTCTCGAACCGGCACATTATTTGGGCGTGGTCGTCGTTTGTCACGGTTCCACCAGGGCGTGTATGATGAACCGTTTCTACTTCAGCCATGACCTCGGCAATGGGGCCATTTAAAGCCAGGGCGCCGTTGACTATATGGGGGGCAAGATCACCTATTGTACCGTTGGCCATTCCGGTGGTACGCCATGTCGCAGGAGCCTGAGGATCGGCGTAAAAATCTTCGGTGTGTTCCCCACGAAACCATGTGATTTCGCCTATCTCGCCGTTTGCAATAAGCTGACGAGCAAATTGGGTCGCCGGTGTTCGAACGTAGTTGAAACCAACCATGTTGGTTACGCCGGACGCTTCAGCCGCCGCTACCATCGCCCTCCCATCTTCGATGGATGCACCTAACGGTTTTTCGCAGAGAACTGGTTTGCCTAATTCAAGGGCGGCCTCTGCAATTTGCCGATGCGTGGACTGTGGCGAGGCGATGATGATAGCTTCAACCGCCGGATCTTTTACAAGTTCACGCCAATCATCTGTTGCCCTTCTAAACCCATAGGCTTGGCGGTAACGCTCGGCACTTTCTTTACTTGAGGCACAGATCATCTCAAGTCTTGGCCGTAGTGCCGTATTGAACACTGCACCTACCGCCGACATGGCGACGGAATGCGCCTTGCCCATGTAGCCGCCACCGACAATTCCAATTCCAATTTCAGACATCTGTCACGGCCCTAAACATACCATTTGCAACCGGTTGCAAAATCAGTATCGTGTGAATCGCGTCGACGCAAGGTCCAACCCTTTGCGCAAACCCCTTTTTCCGGAGGAAATGACTTGAGCACTTTGATAGACGGTATCAAAGGAAACCGGTTCGCCGTATTGGGACGGGCAGGTATGGATATGTTTGCTGACCCTGTCGGTGTCAAAAGCGAAGATGCAGAATTGTTCCGCGCTGATCTGGGCGGATCGTCTGCAAACATTTGTGTTGGTCTTGTCAAGTTGGGTAGCCAGGCTTCGTTGATCACGTCGGTGTCGGATGACGCAGTTGGACGTTTCTGCACTAATCGCCTGAAACATTATGGCGTCGACACGACCTATATCAAAATTGTTGGTGGCGAGTATCGAGTGTCTTTGGCGGTTTATGAAAGCCGGATCGAGAACTTTCAGAACGTTATATATCGCAACGGCGCCGTCGATTTTCAGGTTACCGAAGACGATATGGACCAAGTGGAATTCGGCGCGTTTTCTGCAGTGATCTCTGCCGGCACCGTGTTTGCAGCCGAACCGTCGCGCAGCGCCACATTCAAAGCCATCGAAAATGCGCGCCAAGCTGGACTGCCAATCATCTTCGACATCGATTACCGCCCTTACAGCTGGCCGTCACCGGAAGTGGCCGCAGAAGTTCTGTCGCGCGCCGGAGAGGAAAGCGATCTGATCGTTGGAAATGACGAAGAATTTGGCTTCATGGCAGGTGGTATCGACAAAGGATTTGAAAAGGCCAAGGAACTCGCTGCGAAACCCGGTCGGATGGTAATCTATAAAATGGGTGAAAAAGGTGCAGTAACCTTGGTGGACGGTCAGGAGATTCATACGGGAATTTACCCAGTAGAGGCCGTAAAGCCAAATGGAGCAGGTGACAGTTTCATGGCAGGTCTTTTGGCCTCTGTCGCTGCGGGCCATTCCCTGAAAGATTCAGTGATGCGCGGATCGGCCTGCGCCTCGATCGTGGTATCGCAACCCGGTTGCGCTCCTGCCATGCCGACTACTCAAACACTGAATGCATTTTTGGCCTCTCATCCAGGGCCTTCGACGTAGGAGAATTTCATGCACATCGCCCCTTTTGACAACGAGAACATTCCCATAGTGGATACCGACGATCCAACCGTGCCGTTGAACTATTTCAACATCGTCAAACTGAAAAAAGGCGAGGCATTCGAATACCAGGTGCCAGGTTATGAAACCTGCATTGTACCCGCGACAGGCAGCGTGGATGTGGACATTGAAGGTGTCAAATTTGCCCGGTTAGGCAACCGAGGGGAAGACGTCTGGGACGGAGAACCCGAAGGCGTATATGTCCCGGTCGGCGCCAAGGCGCAGCTGGTATGCGTATCAGATGAAACCGAGGTATTCATTGCTGGGGCAAAGTTCGACAAGGTGCTTGAACCATTTGATGTGCGTCAGCACGATTTGGTGCAATACGGCAGCGATGACACCAAAACCCATCGTAAAATCAAACACATCCTCGGCCAAAAGCAACACGACAAAGTCGGCCGGCTTTTAGTGAGCGAACTGTTCACCGTGGGCCAAGGCGGTTGGTCCGGTTTTCCAAGTCACAAGCACGACACAAACCGCTTGCCAGACGAAACGCGCCACGATGAAACGTATAATTTCCGATTTAAACCCAATTGGGGGTCGGGCCTGCAGATGTTGCAACGCGAAGACAATGAACCGGGTGATGCTTACCACATCGTCGACGGATCGACGATCTGCATCGACAAGGGTTATCATCCCTGCTGCGTCTTGCCGGGTTACGAAATGTACTATTTCACCATTCTCGGTGGGCTAACACAGCGCTCATTGGTTCAGTATTTCCAACCCACCCATGCCTATCAGATCGAAACGATCCCCGGCATAAAAGACATGATAGCCAAGTTCAAATGACCCTTGTCACACTAAAAGACGTCCTAATCCCGGCTTACGATCAAGGCTATGCCGTTGGCGGGCTGGTAACTCTGGGCTGGGAAGATATGCGCGCCTACGTCGCCGCTGCAGAGGCTGAGAATGCGCCGGTGATTCTGCAGGCTGGCCCCAGTTGCCGAGAGCACACTCCGCTGCCTGTTTTGGGAAAAATGTTCAGGCATCTGGCGGAAAACGCGTCAGTTCCTGTAGTTGCTCACCTCGATCACGGTTACACGTTTGAGGAATGCCAGATCGCGCTGGAGAGCGGATTTACATCGTTGATGTTCGACGGGTCGCGTAAACCGCTGCTTCAGAATATCGATGAAACCGCGGCAATTGCCGAGATGGCCCACGCCGCCGGGATTTCGTGCGAAGGTGAGATCGGCTTTGTCGGCTACTCTGGTGGCGAAGGCTCTAATGGAACGGACCCCGAAGAGGCCGCACAGTTTGCCCGTGAAAGCGGCGTCGACGCAATGGCGATCTCTGTTGGTAACGTTCATCTGCAAGAAAACAAAGAGGGCGGCTTGGACGAAGAGCGAATTGCCCAAATCGACGCCATCACAAACGTGCCATTGGTTATTCACGGTGGTTCGGGCGTTCCGGTTTCGCAACGCGCTCGACTGGCCCGCGAAACGTCCATTTGCAAGTTCAACATTGGGACCGAACTTCGAATGGCCTTCGGTGCCGCCCTGCGCGAGGCCGTAAACCGTGACCCTGACAGATTCGACCGTGTCGCAATCCTCAAAGAAACCCACGACCCTGTCGAAGCCGCAGCCCGAGCTGTGATCAGAGCATTTGGCGCTCCAACTCAGAATTAAATATCCGATAACGTTCAAATGGTGAAGGCGGCACGGAATGATTCAAGTGCCGCTTCCGGGGCACTTGATGCGAAAGCTTCCATTGCCACCGGACCACGGTAATCAAGATCAAATAGCGCCTTTGCGATTGCTTTGTAATTGACCTCGCCCGACTCTGGTTCACAACGACCCGGGTTGTCCGCCACCTGAATTTCCCCAAGCCAAGGCAAACATTTTTCACACCAACGGATCAAATCGCCCTCACCAATCTGGGTGTGATATAGGTCGAGATTGATCCGTAATTGGGGGCGGTCGACCGAAGATACGAGCGCCAACACGTCTGCAGTAGATCCAAACGGGCACCCGGGGTGATCTAAATGATTGAGGTTTTCCAGGGTAAATATCACGTCTTCTTTTTCTGCCAGATCACAGATACGGTTCAATGTATCGTGCGCCTTGAGCCACATTTTACCTGTCACGACTTCATGTTGCCAGATGGGGATGCCTCCGTCACCTAGCCCAGTGCCATGCAGGTTAAAGCGATCCACATCCAGCCTCTTGCCGACCTTGACTGCTTCCTTGGCTGAATTAAGCAGCAAGTCAGCACCCTCATCATCCGCCAAACGTCCCTCAAGATAACCATTCATGATGGTATAGTTGGCACCGATGCCCTCAAGCTTTTCAATATCTAAATCCGGCCAGTTCCAAAGCCCAACACCAAATCCCATTTCAGTTAATCGGGCTGCACGCCAATCCATGGGCCGGTCCAGCCAGAGCATTTCGGCACATGCCGCGAGTTGGAACGGTTGAGACATGCCAGATCTCCTGAATTTGGCAGGGCAATGGTTTCAGACGTTCTTAGTGTCAGCGAACAAATCGTCTGAGTTGCTTGTCACAGTCACAAGCATCAAATGTGTTCGCAGCACTAGACCGCCTCTCACTTCAACTATCTCGTTCCATAATCCACTCGACCTCTGGGGCGGCAACAAAGCGCCACTTACGCAGAGGACCGGCCATAACGTTCAGATAATACATCTCGAACCCATAAGGAGCCCCGCAAGGGTGATGGCCGCGCGGGACGGTGACAACGTCGCCGTCAGAAACCGCCATAGTTTCATCTAGTTGCCCATCATCTGTATAAACCCGCTGAATGCCAAACCCATCGGAAGGATTTAGACGGTGGTAATAAGTCTCTTCCAGATATGTAATCCTGGGATAGTCGTCTTCGTCATGGCGATGGCTTGGATAAGAGGACCAATGACCATTAGGCGTAAAAACCTCGGTCACAAGAAGACTATCGGCATAGTCCTCCACTTCCATGGCTATGTTGTTGATAAAGCGGGTATTCACGCCCTTACCGCGCTCAGTCAAAGTTATACCATCGGGTCCTATCCGCCGGGCTTCGTGGCCACCTTTGCCAGGTGCAGAGCATACGGCAATCACGCAATCTGTTTCAGCAACGGCTTCCCATTCAGTTCCATTAGGCAGATACAAACAATGCGGTGGTGTTTTTTCAAAAACATCCATCCGATCACCAAGCACACCCCAGTTCTTGCCGCCGCCGGAAATTCTGGCCTTGCCTTCGACTACAACCAGAATGACTTCTCGGTCGCGAGTGGCCTCAGCCGCCTGATCACCTGCCCTGAGGTGGTACAGCCCGAAACCAACGTATCGCCACCCAGCGTTTTCTGGAGTGATATCATGCACTTTTCCCCGGGTTCCAAACGGTTTCCTGAGCAGGTTCGGCATGTTCGTCTCTCCTTAATGGGCGGGCACAATGGCCCGCCCTGTTTTCTGGTTCAGGCTGCTTGTCTGCTTTGCAAAGCGGACAGGGTCGCGACCAATTCGTTTTCGGTCCAACCTTCTTCTACTGCACGGAGCAAAATCTCCGCCTGACTTTCAGGTGCGTTGCCACCGATTGGCGGATCCGTGTCCAAATTGGTTGGAAAAGGATAACCCTCGGCAGTAGCGGCAATAGCCGCATTCACCTCTGCGGGACCTAGATCACCACGTTTCTTCAGCGATAAAAGGAATGGAAAAACCGTTTCCGACATTGATCGCCGATCAACGGCCTCCATCGCTCGACCAAAGGCAGAAGAGATTTGCAACAAGTTCGCCATCCTGTGAATGTCAGCGCTGCGGTTTTCTCCAGCTGCGTGAAAAAGTGCTGGGTTAAAAAATATCGCGTCGCCCTTTTCCAACGGAAGTTGGACATAACTCTCTTCGAAAACAGCGCGATGTGCTTCATCATGAAACGCCACGTACCCCGCCGGATACAACTGTGAAAACGGCAGCAGTTTTGTTGGTCCGCTTTCAACTGGCATGTCACAATGGGCAACCGCGCCCTGTAAAGTCAGAGACGCGCTAACCAAGTGAGCATGCGCAGGATATCGCGCGGCACTGTCGGCGCTCTGAAAGCCAAGATGATAATCCCTATGCGCCTGCTGAGCCTGACCTCCGGGACGCACCTGGTTGATTTGTGCAGTAACCTGATAGTTGGGGCCTAACCAAGCCTCGCACGCGGCAGCGACTGCTGTATTTCCAAAATACAGTGCGAAACCTTCGGGATCGCGAAGGCATTGCTTTTGCAATGCGTTCCATATTCGGTCATTTGCACCCGAAGCGGCAAAGTGATCGCCTTCACCTGCACCACTTCGGCGTTCTTCTTCGATGATCTCTCGAAAAACAACAGTCGCACGATCAATCACCGATGTGTCCGAATAGGCGCCTTTCAAGGCTATAACGCCAGCAGATTTCTGCAGAATACGGCCCCATTCCGCCAGCAATCTGCGCCTTTGAACGGCGTCATCAAGATCGGAGCGCAGAGAACCCATGTCATAGATTGGAACATTCTTTTCGATGGCTGCAGCTAGTGGAGCATCAGCGGCCGTCAGACTTTGCGAGGTCAACACCTTGAATTCATCCAGATCACAGGATTCCCGGTCAAAATAGCCGACAAAACCAAGTTCTTGATCTACCATGACAATCTCCTTTCTCATGGCTTAGGTGTTGCGCAAGCGCGTGTTCCCTTTAACTAGCTATCTCTAACCCGGCGCGTTCGCAGACTTCGACGATGTGCTCGTATCCCTTTTTTGAGTATTCGTAAGGAGGAGCCTTGGCCGGGTCCTGTTCCGCCTCAACCACAATCCACCCATCATAATTCATGGCCTTAAGCGCATTGGTGACGGCCTGAAAATCAATACAACCGTCTCCCGGAACGGTGAATGCACCCGCAATCACGGCATCTAAAAAGCTGAGATTTTTTTCTCGTGTATCCTGTATCACTGACGGGCGGATGTCTTTGAAATGAACATGATGAACCCGGTCGCCCCAGCGTTTTAGCGTTGCCATAACGTCCCCGCCGCCAAACAACAAATGCCCAGTGTCAAAACACAGTTTGACCTCGTGTCCCGATCCTTCCATCAGCCAGTTCACATCATCCTCGCTTTCGATGATGGTTCCCATGTGGTGGTGATAGGCCATGGGCATACCCTGATCGGCCATCCATTTCGCAAGTTCGGTAATCTTTGCTCCGTATGCCATTATGTCATCTTTGGAGAGTTTTGGCCTGTCGTTGACAGGAGTGCCAATCTGGCCCTGAACGGTGTTGGAACACTCGGCATAAACGATGCATGGGCTGGCCAACGCCACGAACTGTTCAACCTGTTCGCGTACCGCCTCTCGTTCGGTCGCAAAATCATTGACCAGCGACGCACCAGAGCACCATCCGCCGCACAGCGCGATGTTGTTGGCATCCAGATAGGAGCGCAAGCTTTCCGTATCGCTCGGCATACGTTGACCACGTTCAACGCCCGTATATCCGATCTCACGCGCCTCTCTCAGCGCCTGTTCCATGGTAAAAGATGCCGTCAAGTCAGGCAGATCATCATTTTGCCAAGCGATCGGAGAAATACCGATATTTACGCTCATTTTGTGTTTCTTTCTTTTATTGCGATCTCGTAAGCCGCTCGTTTTTCGTTGACCTCGGGGCGGACGCTTACTTCGGGAACTGCTACTTCCCACCAAGTGCCGCCATACTCTGTAGATGGATAAGGATCGGTGTCGATAACTACTACGTAAGGACCTGTGACGCCCCCGCGTTTGGCCAACGCGTCCTCAAGCTCGGCAATCGAACTTACTTTGACCGATGTCGCCCCCATCGACGCCGCATGTGCGGCAAAGTCGATTGCAGATGGCTTCTCATGTACAGCGTGATCCAACAGGTTGTTGAACTCAGCCCCACCGGTGCCCATCTGCAGGCGATTGATGCAACCAAACCCGCGATTGTCGGTAATGACGACTGTAAAGGATACGCCCATCATGGCAGCCGTGGCCATTTCCGAGTTGGCCATCATATAGGTTCCGTCGCCGGTAAAACAGATCACGTCGCGGTCGGGCTGCGCCAATTTAATGCCCATGGCCCCCGCAATTTCGTAACCCATGCAGCTAAAGCCGTACTCCATGTGATAGGCTCCGGGGCGTGGTGCCTTCCACAGCTTGTGTAATTCTCCCGGCATTGTTCCCGCCGCACACATCACCACAGTGTCTTCGTGCGAGGCGCGCTGAACCGCGCCAACCACCTGCATATCCGTCGGCAGGGCATTGCTGTCAGATGGGGCGTCCGTCAACGCATCTACTTTTTTGAACCAGTCCGATTTCAATGTGTCGGCAACTGGCTTGGCAGAATAACCGCTCAGCGCTACGCCAAGCTCATCCAATCCAACACGCGCATCAGACAAAAGTGGCATGGCCCCATGTTTTTCTGCATCATAGGCGGCGGTGTTCAGGCATACCATTGTTCTTTCAGGGTTCGAAAACAATCCCCATGATCCGGTCGTGAAATCCTGCAAGCGTGTGCCGACGCCGATAACTAAATCCGCCTCGGCACAGACAGTGTTTGCTGGTTCTCCTCCCGTCACCCCGACAGGCCCCAAGTTCAAAGGGTGATCCCACGCCAGCGATGACTTGCCTGCCTGTGTTTCCGCAACCGGTATGTTGTGCGCCTCAGCAAATCGTTGAAGGGCTTCGGTCGCACCTGAATAGTGTATGCCGCCTCCAGCAACTATTACAGGTTTTGCGGCAGACTTAATCGCGGAAGCGGCACGGGCCAGCTCGTTTTCGTCTGGACGGACGCGACGCTGATACCACACACGCGGCTCGAAGAAGCTTAGTGGATAGTCGTAAGCCTCGGCTTGAACGTCCTGACAGAAAGCCAGCGTTACGGGCCCACAATCTGCTGGGTCCGTCATTGTACGAAAAGCACGAGGCAATGCTGTCAATAGGTGTTCGGGGCGGCTGATCCGATCAAAATAGCGACTGACAGGCCTAAAACAGTCATTTGCACTTACCGTGCCGTCAGTGAAATCTTCCGTCTGCTGCAAGACCGGATCCGGGCCGCGCGTCGCGAACACGTCGCCGGGAAGTAAAAGGACAGGCAATCGGTTCACGTGAGCAAGTGCCGCGGCGGTTACCATATTGGTTGCGCCTGGTCCGATGGACGATGTTACAGCCATCGCGCGTCTGCGCCCCATCTGCTTTGAATATGCTATGGCTGAATGCGCCATGGTTTGTTCGTTGTGACCGCGATAGGTCGGCAAGGTGTCTTTGACAGCATGCAACGCTTCGCCCAACCCAGCTACGTTTCCATGGCCAAAAATTGCCCACACACCGGCAATGAACGGCTCGCTAGCTTCGTTCATCTGCGCGCCCAGATAACGCACCAGAGCTTGCGCCGCAGTCAGTCGGATTGTCTTGCTCATCATGATCCCTTTCAACACATGGCCGCTTTGGGCAATCCGTTGATTCCAAGTTTTTCGAAGGTTTCAGGCCCAGTAGTTAGGCCCGATCAGGTTTGGCGGTATCGCACACCAAGGTTTTTTCTATAAGGTGGCCTACCCAATCAAGCAGGCCACCTTGATTTCAAACTTTTAGACAGTACCGCCCAAAGACCCTTCAAGCTCGGCCATTTCCTGACCGCCAGCCATTAAGTCCTGCAGCTCTTCCGGCGTAATCTCGCCGCGCCTTGCAGTACCAAGAGTTTTTCCTCGGTTCAGCACGGTGAAACGGTCTCCCACAGCCAAAGCATGCCGTACGTTGTGGCTGATGAAAACGACCCCAACGCCCTGACTACGCACCTTGTCGATGGTTGCCAGTACATTCGAAGTTTGCCGCACCCCGAGTGCTGAGGTTGGTTCGTCCAAGATCAGAATCTTCGCACCGAAATACACTGCGCGGGCGATGGCAACGGTTTGACGCTCACCGCCGGACAGCGTGCCCACCGCTTGATCCGGGCCACGCAGGTTGATACCCATCTTGCGCATTTCTTCCATGCAAACATCGTTCGCGTGATCTACATCGAACCTTTTAAGCAATCCCTTCCCTTTGGTAGGTTCGCGACCCATGAAGAAATTGCGAGTTACGCTCATCAGTGGGATCATCGCAAGGTCCTGGAAAACAGTCGCTATGCCCGCCTCCATTGCATCCCGAGGAGTGTCGAAATGCAGCGGTTTACCTTCGAAAAAAATCTCGCCTTTGGTTGGCTTGTGCACCCCGGACATTGTCTTGATGAAAGTTGACTTGCCCGCGCCATTGTCACCAAGCAGACAATGACACTCGCCCGGTTTGACGTCAAAACTGACACCAGCAAGAGCGATGATATTGCCAAAATGCTTTTCGATGTTTTTCATTTCCACGATCGGAGCGACATCCACCGCTGCGTCGCCATGATGGAACTTGGAATCTTCGGTCATATCAGCGCTCTCCCGTTACGCGCTTACGGATCGCATTGTTGAACAGAACCGCAATCAGCAACATTGCACCCAGGAAAACCTGGAACCAGTCCTGGTCGAAGTCGGTATAGGTCAGGCCGATGACTACCATGCCGAAAATGATCGAGCCAAAGAATGCTCCGATCGCCGAGCCATAGCCACCAGTCAACAAGCATCCACCGATAACAGCAGCGATGATCGCTTCGAACTCTTTCTGGAAACCACGACGAGCGTCGGTCGACCCCGCATCCATAACGGTGATAATAGCAACGAGCGCAGCGCAACACGCCGTCAGCATGAAAAGTGAAACCTTGACGCGGTTCACGGGCACACCGGAATTTGATGCAGCAGTTTTGTCACCGCCCGAGGCGAAAATCCAGTTGCCGGCCGGAGTGCGCAGCAACACGTAGGTCGCCGCCAGTGCCAGAGCAATGAACCATAGGATTTCGACCGGAATACCCGGCACTTTGGGCGCACCGCTTTTGAATGTATCGATTATTCCGCTCTCAGCCAGCCAAGTGAAAAGGCTGCCAAAGGCCTCGCCCGAGAAGAATGGTGCTAGCCAATCGTTTTCAACTGTGTCACGAACGCCGCGCAACTGAGTTGAACCACCGGTCGCCATTTTGAGACCGACAAGGGACAATCCACGTAGTATAAAAAGAAAAGCCAACGTCACGATAAATGAGGGCAAACCTGACCGTATCACGATGTTGCCGTTAACTGCCCCGACCAAAGCGGCAAACACGAAAGTCATTGGGATCGCCGCGATAAGCGGCAGCTGCCAGGTTACTACGCAGACCCCAAAGAACAGGCCGGAAAACGCTACCATCGATCCGATCGACAGGTCGAACTCGCCTCCGATCATCAACAACGCCGCGCCGATGGCAAGAATGCCCAGTTGCGCCGCAGGTGTCATAAAGTTCATCACCCCGGCCAAAGTGAACATGGATTCATCCGCTGTAATAGCGAAAAAGATGAAGACCAGAACAACGCCGGCCATGGCACCGAGTTCAGGGCGCTTCATTAGCTTGGTCAAGAACGGCTCTTTCTTGACTCTTTCGTCGGCTACAACTTGCGCTGACTGGCTCATGTTTTCCTCCCAATCCAAATGAAACGGCGCAAGCAGCGCCGTTTCAGTGCTTTTTATCCTCGTTTTAACGGATGCCCTGCGCAGACAGATCGATGACCTGGGCGGCCTTTTCCTGTGTCACAAGGTTCGGGCCAGAGGGAACATTTCCACCCGGCATCAAGCCGTATTTAGCGTGAAGACCCATGAAGTTAACCGACAGGTAGCCTTGCAGGTATTGCTGCTGGTCAATGGCGAAAGCAGCGTCACCGTCCGCGATAGACTGAAGAAAGTTCGCCGACAGGTCGAATGATGCCACGTTCACGTCCCGGCCCGAAGCTTTTACCGCTGCAACTGTTGGTTCACCGGCCGAGCTAGCTCCCAAAGCCATGACCGTATCAACTGCTTCGTTTGCGGCCAGCGCAGCAGACACTTTTGACTCGATTTCCGACGGATCATTCGAAGTCGGCAGCACTTCGACGTTGCCGCCAAAGCCTTCGGCAAACCCTGCGCAACGCAAATCCAATGCAACGTTGCCGACTTCGTGGTTCACACAGATGGCGGTCGAGCCGCCCATAGAGGCCAGCTTTTCACCCGCGGCTTTACCCGCGTCAAATTCGTCCTGGCCCACGTGCAGCAATGCACCCAGTTCTTTTGAGACGTCCGAACCAGAGTTGATCGAAATTACCGGAATTCCTGCAGCTACGGCGCGTTCGATCGACGGACCAAGCGCGTCTGCGTCCGGGATCGAAACGATCAGCCCATCCGGCTCTTGGTTAACAGCGGCATCGATGAGCTGCGACATGGCAACCATATCAAACGTTTCTGGTGCGCGATATTCAACGTTTACACCAACGTCTTTGCCGGCCTGCTCCACACCGTTTTTCACAACATTCCAGAACGCGTCGTTGGCCTGGCCGTGCGATACGACCACGATTTCCTGCGCGAAGGCCGGCGTTGCGAGCGCCAAGGCACCTGCAGCTAACGCACCTTTAACAAACTTGTTCATTTGGTTTCCTCCCATTGGGACAAGTCATCTTCGTTTAGGGCTTCAACCCCATGCATTCGGCCAGGCCGAATCTCAAACGCCGACATGTGTCGGCACAACATCAGTTTCCGTAATTCAAACTATTTTGCAACCGGTTTCAAAATTTCTTTCATTTCAACTGGTATTCTTTTCTCATTCGACAAGGTCGCGGCCTCGGCCATAGCAAGCGCAGCCACCCCATCCTCCATAGTAACAGGAACCTCCGATCCAGCGAGGATCGCGTCGACAAATGCCTCCCATTCGGCGGCATAAGCCTGCATGTAACGTTCGAGGAAAAAATAGGTCGGCTTCGCTCCTGTCACTCCGTACTCAGTCGACTTAATCACAGTGTTTTCCAACATGTTTTGAGCTTGCAAAAGACCTTTTGCGCCCAAAAGCTCGACCCGCTGGTCATAGCCATAAACCGCCCTTCGAGAGTTTCTAATAACCGCTATCCGGCCGTCCGCGTAAGTCATTGTGACGATTGCAGTGTCGACATCACCGGCCGCAGCAATCTCGCTATCTACAACGGATGTCCCGACTGCGGAAATAGAAGTTGGTAAACTGCCCATGATATAGTTTGCCATATCGAAGTCGTGGATCATCATGTCACGAAACAACCCACCAGAGACTTTTATGTAACTCACTGGCGGTGGGGCCGGATCGAAGGATGTAATCGACAGCATTTCCGAAGCACCAATTTCGCCCGCGTCAGACGCCGCCTTCAACGCAGCAAAATTCTGGTCAAACCGGCGGTTAAAGCCAATCATCACTGGCACCGTGTTGCGGGCGGCGGCTGCTTGGCATTGCTGCGCGCGGGTCAAGCTCAGATCAACTGGCTTTTCGCATAATACGGCTTTTCCCGCTGCCGTGGCCGCTTCGATTAAATCTGAATGTGTATCCGTAGGCGTCGCGATCAGAACGGCATCAATCGACGGGTCCTCAATAATTTCTTCGGAACTTTGAACTTTGGCATTGAATTCTTCCGCCAAGTTTTGGGCACTCTTTGGATAAGCGTCTGATACAGAACACAATTCACTTTTCATATGAGCCGAAATGGCACTTGCGTGGACCTTTCCAATCCGACCTGCGCCAAGAAGTCCGATTCTGAGCATTGCCACCTCCCGCACCTACTTTGATCGCGAACATGATCAAAATTGCAACCGGTTGCAAGAAAAATTTCAACTTTGGCCCCTGGGGATTTCCGTCCACCTCCGAACCTTTTGTCCCGGCTCCAAGATAGATCGCGACGTTATTCAGCACGGTGATTTCTAAAAAGATCTTTTCAAGAACTGTTTGAGTGACTGAATTCTAATTGACGAGAGGACCTTACACGCGCGAGATTATGTCGAGAGTTTCGAAAATCAGAATGTAGGAATTTATGCGCCTTTTCCTGTTCTTTCTAGTTCCAGCTCTCTTTGTGGTCCTTATTGCGTTTCTTATTCTTAGTCTCAAACCACCCACCAGCATTCGCCTGGCCGCAGGAATAGATGGCGGGGGGTACTGGCAGATCGCTCAACTTTACAAGGCCGAACTCGCTCGCGATGGGATTGAAGTTGAGGTAATACAGACAGAGGGTTCTCTTGAGAACATCAGCAAACTGGTATCCGGCGGTGCAGACATAGCATTTGTCCAGGGTGGCATCGATATTCCGCAGGATGTCGGTTTGCAGTCAGTCGGCGCCATGTTCCCAGAGCCATTGGTAATCTTCAAAAGCAAGTTTGGCGTGATTGGGTCCAACCCAGGAGAGTGGTCGGAACTCCGGTTAGCCGCTGGGTCCGAAGAGTCGGGAACCCGTGCTGCAGCGATTGCACTTATCAAGGCAGCTGGACTGCAGAATGTTGGAATAAAGTTGATCGATGCAAGCGGAACTGCGGCATTGAACGCTTTATACAACAACCTCGCAGACGCAGCGTTATTTGTTACACCATTGGACTCTCCTTATCTTATGGAAGCAATATTCGACCCAGAAGTGATATTCGTTCCAATGGCCCTCGTAGACGCTATTGCGCTGAAATTTCCGGGCGCGCGCTCTGTGACAGTACCCGCGGGTTCGATTACTTTGGATCCCCCGCGCCCGCCTGAGGACGTAAAAATTCTTACGTTAACAGCGTCAATGATTGCAACGGCCAACCTGCATCCTGCGGCGGCTGATAGACTGGCAAATGCTGCGCTAAAAATCCATGGTGAGCGCAGCATACTGCAAGATCCACGAGAGTATCCAAACACAGATTCTCCACCCGTGCCGCTGAATAAGGTGGCCAGCGAGCTTATCACGTCAGGGTCAAACGTTTTGCACAACTACCTGCCTTATTGGATCGCGGCTCAGTTTGGCAGGGTATTGCTTTTGCTCTTGCCACTGTTGTTTCTGGCACCACTTTTGCGGGTCATTCCGTCAAGCTATGTTTGGTTTCAAAAGAGACGTGTTTGGCGATTTTATCAGCGGATCGCGGCGCTCGAACAAGAGCTTAGCGAGGCCACTACAGCGGAGGAAGTCAATGCTGTTGCCAACAACATCGAAGAGTTGGACATGAACCTCGCGACTTTGAAACTGCCGCTGGCCTATCGTCAGGGTGCCTATGATGCACGATTGCATATTGACTTAATTCGGCAGGAAATTCTGCGTCGTAGAGCAGTGCAGGTCCAAGCTCAATAGCGCAGTTGTTTTATAGCAGATCTACGGAGGTTGAACCTGCCTCTGGCGCTGCAAAATCGAACTGAGCTTTTGCCTAAAGCAAGCAAAATGATACTATGGTGAGAGCAAATTTGATAACTGTTTTGCTCCGTCTTGTAAGACGGGCAAAAATTGCTTCAAGCTGTTCAAATCATGCCGCTGGGTGGGCGCGTGAACAGACAAAGTGGCGACAAGCCTTTCATTTCCCTCAAGAACTGGGACGGCGACGGCCGCCATTCCCTGCATGAATTCTTCTTCGTCAGTTGAATACTTTCTATCCGATATATTACTTATTTCTTTACGAAGAGCATTTGGATCTGTCAGCGTCTTGATGGTCAACTGCTGCAACTTGCGCGCGGACAGATAACCGTTAAGTGTCCGCTGGCGTAGGGTGGATAAATACATCTTTCCGCTGGCAGTGCAGTGGAACGGAACCCGAGACCCAATAGGCAGTTGAATACGCAACGGCCACTTGGTTTCGACCCGATCAAGATAAATCATGCCCTCGCGATCAGGTATGGCGAGGTTGCACGTCTCTCCGATTTCGTCCGCTATCCCTCGCAGTATTGCGAGCCGCGCTGTTCGCAAATGCTCAGATGAAACCGTATTTACCGAGAGCTGGCGCAGTCTAGGTCCCGGACCATATGTGCGGCCATCCAGATCTCGCTGCAAAAAGCCTTCTGCCTCGGCTGTTTGCAACAATCGATGCACTGTTGGCTTCGCCAGACCCAGTGTTTCAATCAGGTCTGACGGTTTGACTGCGACCCCACGCTTTGCGACCTCTTCCAAGATAAGTAACAAACGCAGGTTGGTCGGTATCTGGGTTTCCTTCTGAAGCGTAGTCGTCTCAGTCATCAGCCTACAGTCTGGTTTTTTTGGCGGTTCAATCTATTCTCTACAGGATCCGCCTCAAACAGAAATTTCGCATATTTACCCATGGCTTATATTATCGATTGGGCAAAAGTAGAAGGGCGATATCCGGTGTCAGAGCTACAAGGAGCCACACCGAGATCAATGCGATCAAGTAGTAGAACGTGTATCTCAATAGCCGGAAATAGGGCACTCCGGTCACGCCTGAGGCAACGTACAAGTTAAGGCCATACGGCGGCGTTATGAAGCCGATTGAAGCGCCAACAAGAAATATTACCGCGAAGTGGATTGGATCGACACCAACGCTTGCTGCAATCGGCGCGAGAATTGGTGCTAGGATGATCGTAACCGGCAGGGACTCCAGTACCATGCCAGAAACAAAGACGATAGCCATGGCTGCGAACAGAACAGGATAGTATCCGCCCATCGACGTCAGGAAGTCTGTTATTACCGCCTGCGCCCCCAGCAACGAAAGTATCTGCTGCATCACAACCGAAATCGCAATAAGCGGTGCCAAAACACCGGTAATTTGGGCAGAACGCATGGTGATGCTGGGAATTTCTCTAAGGGTGAATCCCTCCACGACCAACATCTCGGCATAGGATTTCTCGGACCAATCCTTGTTCATATTCAACTTCAACACGCGACTTGCGATCCAGCTTAGGAGTCCGGCAATGATACAGAAACCGACGGTTACTCCGGCTGCTTCGGTCGGTGAAAACTTGCCCGTGTAAATACCCCAAAGCACAAGCCCAATAGCAAAGAAACCAAGCCATGCGCCGAACGCTGTTTTCAAAACCCGGTTCAGTTGCAATTGGATCAGGTGACCCCAGCCATTAGCACGGCAAACAAGCCAGCAGGCAACCTGCATACCGATCACCATTAGCGCGCCGGGCAGGATACCAGCCACAAAAAGGTCCGAGATCGGAAGGTTCAGAAGGAAGCCATAAACGATAAAGATAATCGACGGAGGGATGATGATCCCAACCGTGCCGCCGGCCGCCGCTGTTGCGGCAGAAAAGCGTTCGTCGTACCCACCTTTAACCATCTCGGGGTGCAGCATTGAACCGATGGTTGCCGTAGTGGCTGAGTTCGAACCCGAAATCGCGGCGAAAAGGCCGCATGCACCCAGCGAAGCCATGGCAAGCCCGCCACGCACCCATCCAAGGCAAGCGTATGCGTAATCTGATAGCCTTCGCGCAATACCCGACTTGTTGATCAAGTCGCCTGTAAGAATGAACAATGGCATCGCAAGCAAGGCAAAGCCCTTGTTAAATACGTTCAGAAGCTCGGCTCCCATATTGTCGAGCGTCAGGCCTAGAACGAAAGAACAGCCTACAATCCAGGACGCGATGACCAAAAAAACCGGTACACCCAACATAAAAAGAAAGGTGACGCCGACCGAGATCAGGGTGATTATTGTTCCGTCGGTCATTAATCACCTCCTCCGATAACGGATTGCTTGATAAGTTCGTTACCTTCACGGTAGTTCTCAAGATCTTCCAGAAAGTTTTCAACCACGCGGCCAGCCATCAGCACAAAAGCGAGAGGTGCCGTTATTAGGAACCACCATTGCATTGTATTGTCGGTGCCAAGAACGATTTGGAAATTTGACGCCGAAAGCGCCACAGCCCGAGCCGTCGTCACAATCACAATAATTGCAAAAGTCATCCACAAAACGTTGTCGAGGCAGAGACAAAGGAGTTGACCCTTGCGGCTCATCCGACTGCGGAACTCTGAAAAACTGAGGTGAGAGCGAAGACGCACATTATAGGTTGCACCAAACCAAGCCATGACCATGAACAACAATGGTGGGATCGTCGTCGACCAAGGCTGCTGATTGGAAAAGATGAACCGGTCAACCACGCCCCAGAAAATTATTAACGCAATGGCAAGATAGCTGATCACCATGAAACTACGTTCCAAATGGCGGTCCAGAAGTGGCACGCGCTTATAAATCATCGCTATGGCCCAACCTCCGCCGATTGCTACGATGAACCCGAGTATCCAGGTTGCATCGCTTTTCAGAGCATTTCGAATGCCAAAGGCATCGCCTGCAAGTAAGGCCGAAAAAATCGCGCCAATGTCAGCAAGAATTGACATGTATACCCTCCCGTCAGTCTCGGCCCTTCAGCCACTCGCGGCAAAAAAGCCAGCCCTTTGAAAGGGCTGGCTCGATGCTAGACTAACAATCTTAACCTTTCCACCAACGACGCGGCTCGACATTTTCCGCGAGAGTATGCGGGTTGGTTCGTACCTCGTCATAGATTTCCTGATAGGTATCGATGCCGCCGGCCCAACTGTTGATCCGTTCACGCCACTCTTCCCAGAGCTGTGGCTGGAACTCGGGGGAACACATTTCTTCCGCCTTTTTGATCTCGGCATCAGACAATGCGGCGACGCGCACATTATTCTTGGCGAAGATCGTGTCGGGGCCTTGATGCGGGTGCGAGAAGCCAACGGTGTTGACCAGAGCTGCCTCGTTTGCTGCTTGCACGTGCACCTGCGTCAGATAAGAAGACTCCATCACAGCGTCCTGCAATTCGCCACCAAGACTGTCGAATGTCGATGCCGACATAGCAGTATGCTCAGTACCGCAGAAAAAGCGCAGATCGACACATTGCGAAACCACTGGCGACATATTGGCGTAGGCCACAGCCGATGCCCATGTCTCTGCGCCGTCGATTAGCCCTTGCTTCAAACCGTCAAGGGTTTCTTCCCAAGCGACCGGAACAGGGTTCAAGTCCAGTGCCTGCATCGCGATGCGACCAAGCTGAGTACCGGTGACGCGGTTCTTGGTGCCAGCTAACTGCTCGACGGAGGTCACGGTGTCTTTGTCTTCCCAGGCAAGGCCAAGCTGGATGCCGCGGAGTTCCGCGTGGGTGAAGAGGAACTTCAGCCCGTGCATCTTCTCAAAAGGATCGCGCAGGATGGTCTGCGAGGCAGGCGAATACATGAAGTGATACTGATCGGCACGCGAACGGAACATATAGGCATAGTCAAGCACGTTTAGATAGGGTGCGCCTCCTGCCGAGTTTTGTGTCGATGCCGCGTAGATATCGACGATCCCTTGCTGTGTTTTTTCGACACAGGAAAGCTGACCGCAAATCTGGTTGTTGCCGATGAATTCGACACGGATCTCGCCATCGGTGCGTTCTTCCAGGTCGCGCACAAACTCAAGACAGCCGGCTCGTTCAATAAGAAGGTTGTCTTGATTGAAGCCTGCCGCGCCAAACTTCAGATTAAACTTGGGTTCCTTCGAATACCGGCGATTGTACTGCGATTCAGCTGCTTGCGCCAGGTTGGCGGCTGTCATTGCGCCGCCCAAAGTACCTGCAGCCAAGAGTGTTGAACTCATGCCATAGGTACCTGCAATCTTGAAGAAATCTCGACGCGAGACCCCTTTCACACGGTCAAATATTCCCATTGGTTCCTCCCATTTCCCAATTATTGAGACGTATTGTATCAAAAAAGGCTAGTATAGTTCCGGCAATTTGCCTAGAGTTTTTTTCAACGACCTTGGGAGGAGACGGTTATGGAGGTGGATTATGCAGTCGTCGGAGCGGGGTCTTCAGGCTGCGTCATTGCAAATCGCCTGAGCGCTAACCCCAATACAACAGTCGCTTTGTTGGAGGCTGGAGGTCCAGACACCAACCCATGGATTCATATCCCCGTCGGATATTTCAAGACGATGCACAACCCATCCGTGGATTGGTGCTATCGTACCGAACCCGACCCCGGCCTGAATGGCCGGTCAATTGACTGGCCTAGAGGAAAAGTTCTGGGCGGTTCATCATCGCTGAATGGTCTTCTTTATGTACGCGGTCAGAAAGAGGATTATGACCGCTGGCGACAAATGGGAAATGTTGGCTGGGGATGGGACGACGTACTTCCTCTATTTAAACGCAGCGAAGACCAAGAGCGCGGTGAAGACGACTACCATGGCGTCGGCGGACCCTTGTCCGTATCTAACATGCGCATACAGCGACCGATCTGTGACGCATGGGTGGCGGCTGCTCAATCCGCTGGGTACCCATTCAATCCTGATTACAATGGGGCCAATCAAGAAGGCGTCGGTTATTTCCAATTGACAACGCGGAATGGTCGTCGGTGTAGCGCTGCTGTCGCCTACCTCAAGCCAATTCGAAATCGGCAAAACCTAAAGATAATCACACACGCATTGGTGACGCGCGTCCAACTGGACGGAAAGCAAGCAACGGGCTTAATTTACGGAGACCGCTCAGGTGAACAGAAAACGATCAAGGTTCGCCGCGAAATCATTTTGTCCGGAGGCGCGATAAACTCTCCGCAAATTCTGATGCTGTCAGGTATCGGGGATCCCGATCATTTGAAAGAAAACGGAATTGAGCCTCTCCATGCACTGCCCAGTGTGGGAAAAGGCCTTCAAGACCATTTGCAGGCGCGACTTGTTTTCAAGTGCAACGAGCCTACGTTGAACGACGAGGTTCGCAGCCTGTTCAACCAAGCAAGAATTGCAATGAAATACGCGCTGTTTCGCGCCGGTCCAATGACGATGGCGGCTAGCCTGGCAACTGGGTTCCTTAAAACCCGAACAGAGCTTGATACACCTGACATTCAATTCCACGTTCAACCTTGGTCTGCTGACAGCCCCGGAGAAGGCGTGCATCCATTCTCTGCTTTCACGATGTCCGTATGCCAGCTTCGACCTGAAAGCCGTGGCGAGTTGCGTCTGGATGGTCCCGACCCTTCTCAATACGTAAAAATACACCCGAATTACTTATCTACTGAAACAGATTGCAGAACTATTGTTGACGGAGTGAATATCGCGCGGAACATCGCGCGACATAACCCACTGGCCTCAAAAATTTCTGAAGAGTTCAGGCCAAGCTCAGAGTTGTCAAGTGATGATTACAAGGGAACTCTGGATTGGGCCCGATCAAATTCAGTTTCAATATACCACCCCACCGGAACATGCGCGATGGGCACATCGAAAAACTCCGTGGTTGACCCAACACTCAGAGTAAACGGGATTGGAAATCTTAGGGTGGCTGATTGTTCAATAATGCCCGAGATTGTCAGCGGAAATACAAATGCCCCAGCAATAATGATCGGTGAAAAAGCTAGCGAGATTTTGCGCGTAGACGCGTGATCCCTGCAGCTTGCACAGAATAAACAGCGATTTAATTCGATACTAAGAAGGTTTAGCTCCTCAAAAAACCGATTGTGAGGCCTCGTCGAATTGTCACTACCGCTTTTTTTGCCGCAATCGCTGTGACTAAAAAATCCTGAGAAACAACCACCTGAAAAAAAAATCACAAATTAAACTGCGCAGACCGAGGCAATAACCCAAAAACACACAACGCAATGTTGAGTTTTAACAACTGACAGATAACAGCTCGAACCTTTTTGCGCTCAAAGACATTGCCCTTGCCCCACTCCCCGCAAATTTCATAGTGCTTCACGCTTATTCAAACAAAGACGCCGCAACCATGATGCGTCTCTGCTGCAAGTCCGAACCTTGCCAAGATCTTAGCTACAAGCTCAGGTGGTATTCTGCGCTAATTTGCCATCCCATTCTTCAGTGGAAATCTTGGGCTCAGGGGGATCCGCAATATACGAAGGTGTCATTATTTGTGTACTGTTCTCGTTGAAGACATTGACAATATTCTCGTGCAAATCCGACAGAATTTTAGGAAGACTTGATCCACGTGACGTATAGGCATTGATTTCGTAGTTGATGGCATAGTCGGCCAACTGGGTCCAAAGCACAAAAGGTTCCGGTGTTTTTCGCAATCCTTGGGTGCGACGGGCAGCTTCTATCAACATTGCTTGAATTTTTTTTGGCGGTTCTTCGTACCCGATCCCTACCGTCGTATGAACAAGGATTCCTCGACCGTCGACCTTGCGCGAATAGTTTACAACTTCGGAGTTCAATAACTGAGCATTTGGAATACTGATCATTTCGTTCTTTATCGACTTGATAAGCGTTTCCATAAGTTTGATTTCGGTTACATCCCCCACTTTGTCCCCTACCCGAATTCGGTCACCGATATTGGTGCTTCGACGATAAATGACAAACAATCCGGCCATCATGTTGGAAACAACAGTATTGGACCCTAAAGAAACCATTATTCCAGCGAGAATAGTCAGGCCCTGAAAAGCCCGGGAATCCGAGCCGGGGATATATGGGTAAGCAAACACAACCGCGATAACGATAACCAAAGCCCGGCAAAGCATGTTCGTTGGAGCGATCCAGTGCGCTTCAAAGTCCTTTATTTGGAACGCACCGTTTTCCAAGTTTTCAAAGAACAGATCAAGGCCGCGGATAACAAACCTAGTTACCGCTGCAATTATCGCCAGCATAATAAGATTGGGTAAGTAGCCCACCACAGCCAGCACAATTCCAATCAGCGGTTCGCTCACATATTTAAGCAAAACTTGCGCAATGGCTTGCGTTTCCGCGAAAGACAATAGGACCAGGGACAGGTAATAATAGAAAAAGAACAGAAAAAGCACCCACATTATCGTGTGGATTGCATACACTATGATTGAGGCGATAGCCCGGCTTCGCAGAAGGGATTTGGTTGCCTCTTCTACAGTTTCCACCCTTTTTTCCAGCTGTTTGCGGATGTAACTCAGAAACTTCTTTCGTTTTGTAAAAAAGAAATATGACACAAGCCCGAATATTGCTGTCCACGCGACCGCAGCCAAAGCGCTGTCAACTCGTCCTTCACTGGATCGAGCATCACGGTACTGTAAAATAGCGACTTCGATGGCTTCCGCCTGCAATCCAGCCAGAACCTCAATATCCATCTGCTCATGGTCGGCATCCGCTTGAGTGGTGATGGTGACCATCTGACCGTCGGCACGAATGAGTTGTCCAAATTCAGCTTCTGAAACTTGGATATTGACCGTCGCGCTTTCTGATTTTTCCGCGACCTGAGCGATCCTTTCCTCAATTTTCTCGGCACGCTCAGTGGCCGGCAACGCACTAGATCCGCGCACAACAAACAGTTCTTCCCCGTCCACAGTTACCGGTGCGATAAATTCGGGATCGTCGCGTTCTGGTTGCGGTTGCAGAATTTCTTCGGTTTGGGCCAGCACAACGTTGCTGGCAAACAGAAGCAGCGTGAAACAAACTAAAAGCGCTCTCATGACTTCAATCCTTCTGCCGGGATCAGATGAACATCGCGCTGCGGGAACGGAATCGATATCCCTTCTTCGTCAAACCGCTCCTTTGCCTGACCTGTTATGTCCCAATACACCGTCCAATAGTCGTCTGACTTGGACCATGGCCGGCAAAAAATATTAACGGAGTTATCGCCCAATTCTCCGACAAAGACTTCTGGTTCCGGCGAACGAAGGCACAAATCGTGCTGCGAGACCAATTCTTTCAAAACATCGATTGCATGAGCGGCGTTGTCGGAATACGCGATGCCAAATACCATATCGACACGGCGCTCTTCTGATGCGCTTACGTTGGTAATTACGTCGCCCCAAATCTTACTGTTTGGTACAATGATAATCTGGTTGTCGAAGGTGCGGATTTTCGTCGAAACCACAGACATTTCATCGACAAAACCAGAGGAACCGCCGACCTGAATATAGTCGCCAGTATCGAATGGCTTCAAAACCATTATCATCAGTCCGCTTGCAAGGTTTCCCAGCGTTTCCTGAAGCGCGAAACCTAAAATAAAAGACAAACCACCCAGAACCGCGAAAAGCGGTGTCACGTTGACGCCAAACAACGCCAAGACAACCAAAATCCCAAGTACAAATACGGCCCAATAAACCGACGTCGCTATGAATCTTTTTAGCATCCTGGATATGGTCGGTATTTTGTTTAAACCGCGTTCTGTGACTCTGCGCACAAGCCGAGCAATAAACATCATGACCCAAACGGCGACCAATACACCAAGGCCCGCCATTAGCAGGCCAACTCCACCATCCCATGACACCAGCCATTGTACTGCGTTTTGGAATAGTGTTTGCAAATCGGTTGTCTTTAAAACACCCGTTTTCAGCGCCAGAATGTAATCAGTGTGCGGCTTCAGGTCTTCCTCGGCAGCTCCTTTCAAAGCCCATTCTTCTAAGACAAGCGTGTAATTATTTAAGACTCCCGCACCTGTATCATTCATAACATTAAGCTGAGACCTCAGATTATCTTCCTGAGATCCACTTGCCGATTGTAGGTTCACGTTGATCCTTGCAACGTCTTCAAGCAATTCACGAACATGATCCTGCCAAATTCCAGCTGACTCAGACAGTTCGTCAACAGTAAGTGGGACTAGCAATATCTCCAGTTCGCCGCTCGAAATACTCTTATCCACGACTTGCAAAAACAAGTCATCTTGCTCAACCTCAACGGGCTCTTGTTCCACCTCAGTTTCCTGAGCGTTTAAAAGGAAAGTGCTCGAAACAAATATAATCCCGGCAAGTATCCAAAGTACTGCTGGGCAATCGAAGCGCGCCATTTTTGTCCCTCCCCCTGTTAGGGAATTACGAAATCATAAACAGCGCTGAGAAATCCATTATTTTATTCGAAATAGTAGAAGTTTGTAGAATATTGAAGTTCGATAACCGCAAAAAAAGCCCCGCATAATGCGGGGCAAAGGTAACACAGAAAAAGTCTTCCGTGTTGGGGAACACTTTTAGTACGTGGTTGCAGTTCGGTTGGATCAAATTGCCGATTTTAGCAACTTGCGGACGGAAGATGCGGAGAGCATCCTCAAATTTGGCTACGTCTTTCCGTTGGCTACCACTAACTCCTTCCAACCAATTTTTGAATTTTGCGAAAGCCTGATATTAAAGCCTCCAGCAAACTATGGAGGTCCAATGAATTCGTTAGCCAGAATAACCCGAGGAATAGGTATCGCGTTTAAGGACGGGAGAGTTAAAGGAATTCTTGCCTTTACCGTAGGCATGATTTTTTGGGCATCTGTGTTTTATCATTATGTTGAAGGCTGGGGCTGGTTGGACTCTGCCTATTTTTCGGTTGTGACCATTTCTACCGTTGGGTTTGGTGATTTTTCACCTGAAACAGCGGCAGGTAAAATATTTACGATGCTTTATATTATTGTCGGGCTGGGCGTTTTTGTAACAGCAGCCACGACCGTCGCTGACTCAATTCTATCCCAAGATGACGACGATGCCGACAAGTGAAAAACGTCCCTTGTGCCGTTCAAAAAGTTAAGTCCGGCAATTTGTTCGTTGCATTTGTAGTTCAGCGCGTTTGGAATTTTCGCTGAACTACAACCTGATAGACGTCATCTGAGCAAAAAAATTGTACATATCTCAATTTTTGAGTGTAACATTTTCCTTATTAAACTTCGGAGGGATGGAATGGAAAAGACTCAAGACGCAAAAATAGTCGATCTCGCAATACGATTACTTTTCCTTGGACTATTCCTTTACAGTGCACTGATAATGGTCGCCCCACTTGCAAGCGTGGTTATTTGGGCGACGATTCTTTGCGTGGCGCTGTACCCGATTTTCGATTGGCTTCAAAGCAAACTGGGCGGGCGCAAGTCATTGTCAGCCACCATCTTGGTTTTGTTGGGGCTTTTGCTGACGTTAGGACCAATTGCGACTGCTGTATCGGGCGCGGCTGAGCTTGGCTCAGAATTTGCCGAACAAGCAGATCGCGGAGAGTTGAAAATTCCACCTGCACCGGAAGGCATAAAAGAATTGCCGCTAGTCGGAGGCAAAGTCGCGGACGTCTGGACGATGTTTGAGCGGAACCTTGATGGTGCCCTTGCCAAGTACGGCGCTCAAATTCTGGAGATAACCAAGTCGCTCTTTGGAAAGGTTTTGGGCATTGGCATTGGCCTGCTTGGGCTTGCTTTGTCTGTTATCATTATGGGTGTCCTTTTCAGCCCTGGCCCACAGCTGGTTGAAGGCCTGCAAAGATTTGCAAATCGTGTCTTTGCCCCTCGGGGAGGAGAATTCATAACTCTGGCAGGTGCCACAATCCGCAATGTCACCAAAGGTGTGATCGGCGTTGCAGCAATTCAGGCTGTTGTTGTTTGGGTGTTATTGACAGTATTTGGAATATCGTCGGCGGCAACACTAGCATTTGTCTGTCTCATTTTATCGATTATCCAAATTGGTCCTGGTTTGGTTCTGCTTCCGGTCATAATTTACGCTTGGAGTACCATGTCTGGCGGGTCGGCGCTGATTTTTACCATCCTGGCCATTCCAGTGACAATTATGGACAGTTTCCTTCGCCCGGTATTCATCTCTAAAGGGTTGGAAACACCTATGCTCGTTATCCTAATCGGCGTTTTGGGCGGCATGATGGCCTATGGCTTGATCGGTATATTCATGGGGCCGGTGCTGTTTGCGGTTTTCTATGAGTTGTTCAAAGTTTGGATCGACGCACCGCCTGAAGGCGCAGACGCTGCTGAAGGAGCAGCAGAATGAGAAAGACGATTTGGACCACACTGGCGATAGTTCTATTCTTTCTGGTTTGGTATTTGGTCGCAGATCGCAAAACACCGTTTACCGGAAACGCTCGGGTCAAAGCTGTCGCCACGCAAATTGTTCCGCAAGTGACCGGGACCGTTACCGAAGTACTTGTGGAAAATGGTCAGGTCGTATCCGCGGGCGACGTGTTGGTGCGGATTGACCGAAGGCCATACGAGATAGAACGCTCCAAGGCAGAAGCCGACCTAGAAGCCGCCACTCAAGAGGTGGGGGCTTCCTCGGCGGAAGTAAGCGCTGCTCAAGCTAAGCTGGCACGCGCGCAGAGCGATCTGGATACGATGCGTCTTCAGACGGAACGTGTTTTCGCCTTGGAAAAGAAAGGATTGATAGCCATTACACGGGCGGACGATGCCCGTGGGCAATTAGCTGAATCAGAAGCAAATCTGGAAAACGCGCTGGCGGACCTGGAAAAGGCAAAGCAGAGATTGGGCGACGAAGGGTTGGAAAACCCAAAAATTCAAAGAGCTCTGGCAGCCTTGGCCGATGCTGAACTCAACCTTGAATGGACGGAGTTGCGAGCCCCGGCAACAGGTGTGATTTCGAACCTGCTGATAGCACCCGGGACTTACGCGCGTTCTGGACAAGATCTTTTGACTTTCCTTGATGCCACAGATGTTTGGATTGAAGCATATTTTACCGAGAATAATATCGGTAGAGCTGAAGTAGGTTCACCTGTAGACGTGGTTTTGGATATGCATCCCGGACAGATTGTTCCCGGGGTCATCGAAAGTTTCAGCGCCGCCGTATCGCTAAGTGGTGGCGATGAGCCAGGTCAATTGGCAAGCCCTCCAAGCACCAAAGGGTTTTTACGTGAACCAGAGCGTTTCCCAGTACGAATAGTATTGCCCGGATATGAAGCTGGAGATGCCGAAGATGATCTTCGTTTTCAGTTAAATGGACAGGCAGATGTCATTATGTACCTAAGTGATAACTCTCTGTTGAACCTTGTGGGGCGTGCGTACATTTACGTAGTTTCCATATTTTCCTATGCGTATTGAAGATCGCCGCTCAATTCTTCGGCTCGCATTCGGCGTGACCGGAGTATTCTCGCTTGGTCTGTTTTTAGGCTGGCCGCTTGCCGTGGTCGGAGCAGTATTCGCTGCCCTCTTTCTTCAGGCGCCCGCACCTTTGCCATTGGCGGCGTTTGGCAAACTATTCGTGTTTTCGATTGGGCTTATGTTCATTTCATTTTTGCTTTCATCGATATTTTCGCCCTACCCCTTGGTATTTCTTATCTTTGTAGCAATCGGAATTATTCTTTCTTTTGTTTGGTCGGTGTCAGGAGCCGGTGTTTTACCTGGTGTAATCGCATTGATGGGCGCCTTAATGATCCCAAACCTTGCGTTGCAATCGCAAGATTTAGCTTTGGTTCTGGTTTTCTGGATTCCTATGAATTTATTTTTTGCAGGATTTGCTTCAACGTTAATGTTTGTTCTCATCCCGGCCGAACCTCCAAGCGAAGCGCAGACAAAAAATGCTGCTCAGCAGGATTTCGACCCACATAGACGAATTGTCAGGATGTCCTTGGTTACTGTACCGTTCGCGTTGGTATTTTTTATATCCGGCGCTTCAGCGTTACTCGTATTATTTTTTGTCGCATTGCTCAGCCAGCAGCTTGCGGCTATGCCTTCCGCCGGTACCACTGTCGCCAAAGCAATGTTGACAGCAAACTTCCTTGGTGCGGCGGTCTCGATTATCTGTTACGAAATCAACGTGATCGCGCCGATTTTCCTTACGCCAGTACTTTTGTGCTTTTTGTTCTGTCTGACGCTAGGCGTTCTCGGAAAATCGCAAATTCCTTTGGCCGCCGCCGCTGGGTCCGCAATTACAACGGCCTTGATTGTATACGGCGGCTCAATCGCACCCTTTTCCGACGAGGCCGACGTCAAGAGTATCACACGCGTTCTACAAGTCGCTGGCGCAGCATTTTTTGTTATCATCGCTTACGTTGTGGTAGATGAATTCTGGCCAGAGCGAAACAAGCGAATTGCCAACTGAATTTAGCTAACTCCAATCCGAACTGCTACCTCAGTGCAGACACCTCAAAATACCCCATCCCCATACAGAAGGAACCTCTATTTGGTCGCAGTGGCGAGCTTGCCACTGCTCTTAGCCCAGATTGCCGCAGAACAAACCAGCAATAGAGTTCTTAAGCGGGCAAAATATTGTGGTTGATCCTGAACAAATTTCCAGGGTCATATTTCGCTTTGACCTTCGCCAATCTCTCACCGTTGTGACCATATGCGCCAGCCATGTGATCGGCCTCGTCTTCGGGCATGAAATTCACGTATGCACTGCCGGTCGAGTGTGGTTGCATCCGGTCATAAAGATCTCGCGCCCATTGGATGCATTCTGTATCTTTCTGAGGGTCCTCCCATCTCGTATGAACATTCATGATAAAATGGGCGGACCTTTGTGGATACGCAGTTGAATCGGCCCCCACTCGCGCCATCGCGCCACCCACGTGGGCAATGAAGACTTCGCAAGCTGGGTCAGGAAGCTGTGAAATACCGGAGAGAAGACCTTCGATTGCTTCGGGCGATAGAGAATCGAAGTCATGGCTTTTCCAATAATTTCTTGCCCCCGGCGTCAACAGTGGATCAAACGCGGACTGCCAGTCTGTGAACCTGTGCGGTGAGATCACATCGGCGATCGGGTCGCCCAGAGCCCTCAGGGCTGCAACAGCTTTTTCACCTTCTTCGATGCCACCGCTGTAGCAGGCTGCGAAAATCAATACTTCTCGGCCATGCCACTCTTCGGGCAAGAAGGGTAACGGCGGCGCCTTTCGCATCACGCTCCAAACGGTAAGCTCATCTGGAGATGTATCAGCAATTTTCGCATATTCGACCATTAATTCGGGCGCCTTTTCGATCGGGTGGACGATAAGCCCTGACAAAACTTCTGGTCCAAGGTCATGTAACTGGAACTCAAAGGAAGTCACCACGCCGAAATTTCCGCCTCCACCACGGATGGCCCAGAATAGATCTGGATGACTGTTGGGCGATGCCGTGACGATTGCTCCATCCGCTGTCACCACCTCAGCCGACAGAAGGTTATCGATCGTCATTCCGAATTTGCGTGTCGTCCAACCAAATCCGCCGCCAAGCGTAAGCCCGGCGATGCCCGTGGTTGAATTTATACCGGTAGGAACTATAAGCCCATGTGCCTGTGTTTCCCGATCCACATCACCCAGAACTGCCCCTGGGGCCACACGCGCCGTTTTAGAAATCGGATCCACGTGAACAGAACGCATGTGCGACAAATCCAACATAACCGTGTCGTCGGCTACCGCGTGACCTGCAATTTGGTGACCACCCGACCTAACGGATATGGCCAGACCGGCGTCCCTTACGAAGTTTACCGCATTTTGAACATCGCTCGCACCCAAAGCTCGAACCACAAACCCGGGGAAGCGTTCGAACATGCTGTTCCATGTAATGCGGGCTTCGTCATATTCCCGACTGCCTTTATGGTGAACTGCCCCGCGCAGAGATGCATCCAATGCATCTAATGCAGCTTGATCCACCGTTGACTTAGTTCCATCCAATGCCATCAGGTCGTACATGAGTTGGCCTTCCTTAATTAGGTCAGGCTTCCTGCGATACTGCCTCGGCTATCATGAAATTCCTCTGCTCACCTGTTCCCTGTGACGAGAGTGAATTTCATTTCAAGAAAATGGTTTAGGTCAGGCAAATATCCCCGGATCAATACGATCAACTGGCGTTATCACGTCCGCTGGAATGTTGAGCCGCTCAGCCGCCTTTCTCAGACTTTCTTCGTCAGGGGCTTCATACAGACAGTATGTTTTGCGTTTATCGGCACTCAGGAACGAAAAAATCCATTCAACACCCACTTCGTCGTTAATTTCTTTGATTTTGATTTTGTCATCGTCGCCGACATTCAACTGTTCGGCAAAATTTCTCTCAATAATATACCTAGGCATATGCTCCCCCTGGGCAATTTTAGGACGTTAGCTTGCTTTTCCTTCGAGTTTTGACCTTAGGGAAACCATACTCAGTTTCTGCGCAATTGCCAACGCTTCCGCTTCTAGTTGAAACGCCGCCTTCACGTCGTCATTTGTTCCCCGACGCCTTAAGGCAGACGCATAAGCAGCCTTGCTGTGCGCAATCCACGGCGGCGATTTCATTCGAGTGTCAATTTCAATCGCCTTTTGAAACATTCGCTCGGCTGTTTCCCAATCCTTTAACAGGGCTGCCAAACTGCCCAAGCGCCGCGCAGCCGCACCCGTGCAAACCGTGGTCGCTCCGGCTGTAATGGTCAAATCTTCATACGGTTCCAATAACTTGTAGACAGTTTCAGCATGCTGGAAATGCTGGATTTCAACGCAAATGTCACTCAGATATGACAAAGTCGTGGAATACATAGCATCTGCTGGCAAAACGAAACCATTTTCTGCGATTTCGTTCAGTATTCGTTCAGCGGGTTCTCGATATCCCAGTTCTGCAGCAATAAGACCAAAACCAGGTTTCCAGGCAACGTCCTCGGGGCTTTCACTCATCAACCGCTTGATAACAGGAGCAACCTCGTGCAGGCGACTCTGCTCTCTTCGGATCGTGAACATTTGAACACCAAAAACTCCTTCCACATGCTCGCCATGCGTTTTCCTGCCGATTTTCACGGCTTCAGTCGCGTGTTTTTCTGCCTGCTCAAATTCTCCGGCCATAATCGCAACCATAGCGCGAGCATGCTTCTGAACCCAATAGAGCTGTAGGTGATTGTCCTTCTTCGATATCTCTGTCAGCAGTTCAAGCGCGTGATCCATCACTTCACGGTCAGCCATTTCTGCCCCTACGAAAATGCTAAGAGTTCGGTCCCTTCCCTGATCAATACTTCCGAGCTTTTCGGCAACCCGGTGCATCGCTTCCAGGTTTTCGCGCCAATTCCGCGCATCGTTCTCTTTCCTCGCAACAAACGGTGCTCCAAAATGCATCATCATTACGGAGAACTGAGATTTGTGATCACCAAGCTGCGCAGCCAGTTCCATTGACTGTTGACCGTAACGTGCACCTTCGGCGAACTGACCGATAAACATGTACGCGCGCGCAAGCTGGCTCATCAAACTGCACCGCCGAACTTCGTCATGGTCCGCCAAGTCCCCAAGTGCATCCAAGCAAAGTTGAATGGCCTGGTCGTGGCGTTCGCTTGACATCATACAAGAGTCCGCAAAGTGGTGCGCGGCGTCGGCCGCGAGTTCTACATGGCGAATGTGCCTTGCCGCGTCCGAGGCTTCTTTTAACGTTGCAATCCCTTCAGGCAGTTGGCCCAAGCTATCGTGGCTTCGCCCAACAAGAATTTTGCTAATGACCCTCTCTACTCCCGCGTCTTCTCCAAGCTGTTCTGCGGCCTTGAGTGTTTCTTTGGCATTTGCCATTGCCTCTTGGCTCGCTGACCTCGACAAAGCCATTTCAGTGGCTCTGCGCCAACGGTCGAAGGCCGCGCTCCAATCTTCAGCTTCGGAAAGGTGGCGGGCAACCAATTCAGGACGACGCTCAATTTCCGCAGACCGCAATTGCAAAAGCGCTCGCGCTACGTCCGCATGCTGCTTCCTGCGCGTTGACCCCAACATAGATTGATAAGCTGTGTCTCGGATTAGCGCGTGCCGAAAAACGTAGTGCCCTCGGTTATGTCCGCTTTCAAATATCAATCCTGTCCGCGAAAGTTCCACCAGGCGATCTTGAACTTCGTCGTTTGACAGCTTCATCGCAGCACTCAGCAAACTAGGTTCAAATTCGCGTCCTATTACAGAACCTGTTAACGCAACCTGTTTGGCGTCTGGTGAAACCGCGTCAAGGCGTGCCATCAATGTGCCTTTCAACGAAGATGGAATGGAAAATTGACCATTCTCACCTTTATCTACCATCGCGCGGGTCAGCTCTTCCACAAAGAGGGGAACGCCGTCGGTTTTCTCTATGATCGCGGCTATCAGCTCGTCATTTGGCGTCTTCCCAGAAATTGCACGCATCAGGTTGGCAACATGATCTGTATCGAACCTACGAAGTTGCAGTGTCTGGACGTGCGCGTCACCGTCGTCACGCGCCAGTTCCCATCCAGGTCTGTGGGTGATCAAGATCATCAACGGCAAATCAGCGCAAATTGCTTTGAAGCGTTCAAGCAATGCATGCGTAGATGGATCGATCCAGTGCGCGTCTTCCACACACAAAATGACAGGACGCACTTTCGAACGAATTTTCACCGTGTTGATCAAAGTTTGAATGGTTATGTCACGTTGTTCCTGCGGTGACATTTCCAGCACCTCTTTGGCGAGGGCACTCTGTGGCGCTACTAAAGCAGCAAATACCGGAAGGACTTGTTCCCAATCCAGACCAGGCCTTGCTTCCAACATTTTGCGCACCTGACCCAGTATCTGGTCGTCGTCAAATCCAGGTTCAACACCTGCATCCTGGGAAATCCGTTGTGTAACGGGATGAAAGGGGCTGCTGGTAAGGTAAGGCGAGCAATTTAACCGTATGACGTCTGCACGGCCTTCTGAGGCGCTCTCAACAAGAAACTCCTCTGTCAGGCGTGACTTGCCAATCCCGGCTTCACCGGTAAGCAACACGACTTCTCCCAGCCCATCTTGTGCACGTTGCCACGATTGCAGCAGGATGCCTTTTTCATAATCCCTGCCGATCATTTTGGTGCTGCTGTCGTCACCGTGTGATGCGCGAAATCTGCTTTCGGCACTTCGTTCTGAAACCACTTGCAAAAGGGTTCGAGGTTCCTTGAAACCTTTAAGCTCTGTTGTTCCGAGCGACGAAAACTCGAAAATCTTATGCAATGCAGCTTCGGTTTCCTCGGCAGGCAAAACAACAGTGTTGGGCTTTGCTTTTTCTTGAATTCGAGACGCCAGGTTGACGATTGGTCCGGTCATGGCGCCTTCTTCATAGGTGTTTTTTCCTATTGTGTCGCCGACCACCACATCGCCGCTGGCAATGCCAAGTCTAACCGCCAAGTGTTCTCCATCAGGGGTTCGGAGTTCTTTGACCCGGTTGATAGCTTCCAGGCCAGCCTTTACTGCCCGTATCGCGTGATCTTCGTAAGCCGTTGGCCATCCAAAAAACACAAGGAGTCCGTCGCCTAAATACTTTGCTACGTAGCCACCGAAACGGCTAATGGCTCCGGCCACTGCATCTTGGTAGCGTTGCAATAGGTCCCGCATGTCTTCGGGATCAAGGCTGTTGGTCATTTCCGTCGAGCCAACCAAATCTGCAAACAAAACAGTTAGGTGGCGTCGCTCAGCAAGCGCGTTGCGTGCCTGTTTGCCTACCGCCGCTGTGTCTGCTTGGGTCTCTTCCGAAGCGACCGCCTGTTTGAAGTCCACAGATTGCGCGTCGGTCGCGTCAGATGGTTGCGGAGAAGTCTCTTCGGTCCCCGGCTTTTGAACCGCGGCGAGAATAATCTTCCTATGGCCAAGACTGACGCCAAGCTCTTTGAGATCTTCGTTTGTCAGTAACGGAAGAACCCGAGCGTCGACGTCATTTTCCGAGAAAACGTCAACGTATTGCCCCAGCCCGAGATCGTTCAGCCACTTTTCCATCTCAGTCTCCATGGATAGATCATGATGTCTTGTCGATTACTAATCAAGGATACAGGCAGTTGAACGATGTTTACGTCCATTCAATTTGAACGTTGCGTTTAACGTCAAACCTTTGCCTGTTGAACAACGGCTTGGCAGGATACTGCGGATATCCGAGGCAAGATCAGTTAAGAAGGCGGATATTTGTAACTTTTAGTGGTTTTACCTGGGAAAAGCGTATGATGCCGTCACCGACAAATATCTGTCGGCTAAACGTAAAACTTAGTTGCCCGACCACTGTCGAATGTCATGATGAAAAAATCGGAGAATAGTGTGTTTTCCAGACCTGCGCTCTCAAAGTTAGTTATGTTCGCATTCTTGTTGACGACGCTGCCAAGCGACAGCATGGAAGCATCTGCAGCCGGTTGCGCTGGTGCCGGGGGGATTCCAGTAGATATAAATGGAGTAACAGTTTGTTCATTTTCTGGGAACGCCTGCCCTAGCGGATGGAGCACATATCGATCCTTGAAGCAGTGGCAACCAAAAACATGTGGCGGTTCACAATGCACAGGCAAAGATCTGTGTACAACAGGGCTTGAGTGGTCGGAAACTGCAACAAAGTGCATTTATGAGTCCGGTCGAAACTCCGAGGGGGACTGCATGCGCAAAAACGACTGTATTTCGGACACCGTCGCGCGGACAGCGTGCGCCAAGTAAATTATTAGCGAGCGAACAACCAATCACACAAAAGAGGACCAGTCCAAACCCGTCCGAAACTTGCAAACATCACTTGAAGCTGGCTTGTGCGGTTCGGTCAAATCGGCAGCAAAGCGCTTTGAATTCATTGAAAGCGCCCTGCTTATGCGAACACACTAATCGAGTTTGACCCACGCCGCATTTCGTGCCGAACTTTGCACGCATGCCGCGACGAACTTAACACCGCTGAGCCCATCTTGGACGGTTGGGAAGACAACTGAAGCGTCGGGTGACGCACCATTTCTGAATGCCTGAATTGCATCAGCGGCTTCACTGTAAATATTCGCGAACCCCTCCAAATAACCCTCTGGATGGCCCGGAGGAACGCGGCTTAGTCGGTTTGCCGCATCGCCTGCCCCTGACCCATTTCTGGTAATCAGCCGCTTTGGTTGACCATAAGGGGTGAACCACAGATAGTTGGGATCCTCCTGCGACCATTCTAGGCCACCTTTTTCTCCGTAAACACGCAAGCGAAGCGCATTTTCGTTTCCTGGTGCGACCTGTGATGACCACAACATTCCTCTTGCTCCGCCTTCGAAACGCAGCAATACGTGTGCATTGTCATCAACCTTGCGCCCCGGAACAAAGGCTTGCAAATCCGCGGCAAGGCTTTCAGCCGTAAGGCCAGTTACAAAACATGCAAGGTTATAAGCGTGAGTGCCGATGTCTCCGGTTGATCCACCAGCGCCAGACCTTTCGGGATCAGTCCGCCATTCTGCTTGTTTGAAATCCTGCTGCTCTGTCAACCAATCTTGTGGATATTCGACTTGTACCACGCGGATTTTCCCGATCTCTCCGTTGGCCACCATCTCCCGAGCCTGACGAACCATTGGATAGCCGGTGTAGTTGTGCGTAAGGATAAACAAAGCGTCGGAACTCTCCGCCGCTTTCACTAGTTTTTTTGCATCGCTGAGCGTCGACGTAAGTGGTTTGTCACAAATGACATGAATACCGCGTTTGAGGAACTCACGCGCGGCAGCATAGTGAACATGGTTTGGCGTAACGATCGAAACCGCTTCAATACCGGACTTCAGACGTGCTTCACGTATGGCCATCTGCTCAAAGTCATCGTAAACGCGCGCGAGACCCAGCGCCTCACCACTTTCTCTTGACTTCTCGGGGGTAGATGACAGCGCACCGGCAACAAGTTCAAACTTATCGTCCAGACGCGCCGCGATACGATGCACGCCACCTATGAATGCATCATTTCCGCCGCCAACCATGCCTAGACGAATACGACCAGATACTTCTTCGCTGCGTCCTGTAACCATCAGTCTATCCCTAACATTTTCCGGTTGGCTGCTTCGTCGGTTCCGCCATCCGCGAAATCGTCAAAAGCTTTTTCCGTCACACGAATGATGTGATCCGAAACGAATCGTGCTCCTTCCCGCGCTCCATCTTCAGGATGTTTCAGGCAACATTCCCATTCTACAACGGCCCAGCCGTCAAAGTCATTTGCCGCCATTTTTGAAAAGACTGCTCCGAAATCGACTTGCCCATCACCAAGCGAGCGGAACCGCCCAGCGCGATCAACCCAGCCTTGGTATCCCGAATACACGCCTTGGCGACCGGTCGGATTGAATTCCGCATCTTTAACGTGGAACATCCGGATTCGATCTTTGTAGATGTCGATGTTGTCCAAGTAGTCGAGACACTGCAGCACATAGTGCGAGGGGTCATACAGCATACACGCACGTGCATGGTTGCCCGTACGCTCCAAAAACATCTCATACGTGATGCCGTCATGCAGGTCTTCACCCGGGTGAATTTCATAACAAACATCCACGCCGCACTCTTCGGCATGATTCAAAATCGGAAGCCAACGCTTTGCTAATTCGTCAAACGCTGTTTCAATCAATCCGGCGGGTCTTTGAGGCCAAGGGTAAACGTAAGGCCAAGCCAGTGCTCCTGAGAATGTAGCATGGGCAGAAATACCCATGTTCCGGGACGCCGATAGAGCTTTCTTGACTTGGTCAACGGCCCATTCTTGCCGCGCTTTCGGATTTCCCCGAACGCTTTCTGCCGCGAACCCGTCGAATGCAGTGTCGTATGCTGGATGGACCGCAACCAGCTGTCCTTGCAGGTGGGTAGACAGTTCGGTAACTTCGACGCCGTTTTCTCTCGCCTTACCTGTGAATTCATCACAATAATCCGCGCTGGATGCCGCTGCATCCAAATCGAACAACCGCCCATCCCAGCTTGGGACTTGAACACCCTTGTACCCGCACTGGGCAGCCCATTTCGTGATTTCGTCCCATGAATTAAATGGTGCCTCGTCGCCAGCAAATTGTGCCAGAAACAAAGCCGGTCCTTTTATCGTCTTCATATTGGTTCCTCCCCAGAACATGGGCCTTACGGCGGCAAATTTTCTTTAAGATATATATCAATTCGAATTCTCTCCTGCGCCCTGTTAAATGGGACACCATCAGAAGTGGCCCGCAACAAACGCACTGCAGATCGTATGATGTGACCGGAATCCTGTGAGATCAATGCATCAAAAGTTCCCATGCAAAGAGCCTCACGACTGAGCGGTGTGAGCTCATGTGCAATAATCACCAATTCTTCCGACACCTTGCTTTCAGTGAGGAATTGAATAAGCCCTGCATTCCCCGCCGCTGAAGAGTAAATTCCAACAAGATCGGGATAGGAATCGAAAATTTCGGGCATCATTTTGTAGATCAGTTCCGGATCATCTCGACCCTCTACCGAAGCCACGACTTCGAGATGCGGAAAATCCTCTGCAACAACCAAATCAAAGCCTTGTCGCCTTTCCAAGTGATCCCTTGCTAAACGAGAACCAGTAAGAACAAGTACCTTTCCTCTTTGATGCACGAACCGGCCCATCAAATGAGCAGCTGTTCGGCCAGCTGACACGTTGTCAATCCCCACAAAGTGATCTCTGTCCGAACTTGGAAGGTCCGAAACCATCGCAACGACTGGTATCCCTTTGTCTCTGACTCGTTTTACCGCATCACGAACTGATGGGGTTTCCGGACCAAAAACGGCTACTCCGTCGACTTCGCGACCGTCGACAGCGTCCAGTATCTCTACTATATCCTGCGGTTCAAAAGGCGTGACCTTTTGGATCGATGTGCGTGTCCGCTCAATAAACTGATTTCGCGACTGCTCTGCGATCTGGTTGCTCAGGGCCTCAACAAATTCGTTATCGGTGTCAGGTAATACAAACAGGAAATTATAAACACGTCTGCGTGCCAGATTTGCCGCGGCCGTATCACGTATATAGCCCAGCTCATCAATCGCCTTTTGCACTTTTTGGATCGTAACTGCCCTAACACCGGGCCTCCTATTTAGCACCCGGTCTACCGTCGCCAAACTGACGCCGGCAACGCGCGCAATGTCGTTCACTGTTGGTTTGTTCACCACTTCTAGTTTTTGTTCTTCCACAACACGTCTAGCCTTCGATTTCCCGGGCCAAGCCTTCGAACAAAAGTGCGACAGCTTCAGCGCCGGGGTCGTTGTGCCCGATCAGGTTTTCTTCAGGAACATATGCAGCGCGACCCGCCTTGGCCCGGTGGATTTTTGCTGTTTTATCAGCACCTTCCCGAGCAGCTTTTGCTGCTTGGTTTAACCCAGATGGCAGTGCATTAAGCGCCGGTGCAAGCGCGTCGATCATTGTCCGGTCCCCTTCTTTGGCACCGCCCACCTGGCTGACACGATTCAAGCCTTCTATCAGAGATTTCGGTATCGACGCACCGCTTGCACATGCGTCACCGGCGGCATTAAAAAAGATGGCGAGAATAACCCCAGAAGACCCACCCATCGTCTGGCTAAGTTCGTTACCCAATGCCGGAAAAAGTTGGGTCAGATCCGCCAAGGGCATTCGATCCAAACCGCTTTGTAATGCCCGCGCCGCTGTCGCCAGTGTACTGCCAGTGTCACCATCACCAGATTTCGCATCCAGTTCGTTAAGGTCTTTCTCAGCCTGAATAAGAAGCTCTGACAACCGCGCGATCGTTTCCTTCGTTTTCGGATTATTCGAAGGAATTGGGGCAATCGGCGTCAAACCGTCCGGCAGCGGCGCGACATTGACTGGTTCTATCGCGTTTACGCCCGGCCATGCTGCTAGGCCTACGGGCTCTTGCAAGGCTTCCAACTCTTCCTGACTTACAGGAAGTATTGAAACCGAGAAGCCATGCATGTCCAAGGATGTCATCATTGGCGCAGGCCCGATGATATGGCGGGCGATACCAGTCTCTGCCAAAGCATGCGTCAAAACAGACATTTCCAATGGCGTCGTCGACCCAAGGTTGTTCACCAACGCGACCCCAGACCCTGACGCCACGCGCCGCGTTAGCTTTTCCACAACAGTGTTCACTGCCGATACGGCGCTTGAAAAGTCGACTTGCTGTACTCCGGGTTCGCCGTGAATACCCAAGCCGAGTTCAGCTTTGCCCGGAGCGATCCGGTCTTCTTTGGGGGATCCCGGGACAGTGCAGGTATCAAGGCTCATCCCGATACTCACGACTTTTTCAATGACGGATTTCGCAGCATTGGCAACAGTTGCAAGATCTGCGCCATTTTCCGCTAGCGCTCCTGCAATTTTATGTACGAACAGCGTACCTGCGACCCCGCGCGGTTGTGGCAAGTCTGGTAGTGCGATGTCATCATCTACAACGACCATTTCGACTTTGCGCCCCAAAGCGCGGGCGCGTTCTGCAGCCAAACCAAAGTTCAGACGATCACCGGTGTAATTCTTTACGATCAATAAACACCCCGCCTCGCCCGTAACGGCCAGAATCCCAGCCAAAACCGCTTCTACGGACGGAGAAGCAAATACTTCGCCGCACACTGCGGCTGTCAGCATACCTTTACCGACAAACCCTGCATGTGCCGGTTCGTGGCCGGACCCGCCTCCGGAAACAAGCGCGACTTTCGATTTATCCCAATCAGATCGGTAAACGACTTTGATGTGCGGGTATCCATCTAACCTAGTTAGCGCGCCGCCCGAGGAAGCCAGTAGACCGTCTATCGCATCTGTAACGAGGGTTTCTTTTGTGTTGAGGAACTGTGCCATGCTTTTGCTCCTTAAGTCACACGCGCGCCAGAAATCGAGGATGTGCGAATCCCGGCATACTTCAAGGATATTTGAGGTGCGCACCTCAAGTCCACATTTTTTTGAGGAGCGTACCTCAAAAACGTTTTCGGCACGTCAGAAAATCATGACAATACTGTATTTTTAAACAAATAAATCGACTCGGGCGTGGCCAACTTTGTTGAGCCAAGCTCCTGTTTGAATTCGATATTGCCCGCAGTTCAACCCAGCTTTTACCTCGGACGAGGCACTTCGGTGCATCTAAACGCCAACTGATATTTCAAGATTTATTCAATTTGAAACGCGGCCGTAATCAAGACAAAATCATACCGACAACTGTATTGGGGAAAACGCCAATGACAGAATTTACAGTGAAACGGTTAAGCCGATTTCCGGTTAAGGGATTAAGCGCGGAGCCACTGACTTCTGTCACGATGAGCGTAGCCGAAGGTTTTCCGGGTGACCGAATTTACGGCTTTGCTCGGCACAACTCGGGCTTCGACCCACAAAACCCAAAACCTATTCCCAAGGATCGCTTTGTCGTGCTTTTGAAAGAAGCGGCTCTGGCAGGTCTGCACACCCGATTTGATGCTCAATCGCAAGTATTAGAAATCCGAGAGAGCGGTAAATCGCGAAAATTCTTAATGCAATCAGGCCAGGAGCGTTCTGATGCGGCCCTGTTTATTCACCAAGTCTTGGGCTCGGCTGATCCGGAACCCCCCACGTTTGTTTCCTCGGAACCACATCGCTTTACTGATGTATCAGTAGTGTCGCCGGTCATGATGATTGCTGTGTCTGTTTTGAATATTGCCTCTGTCAAGGCACTTAGTCAGCAATTGAACAGAGACGTTCACCCCGCCCGATTTCGCGCGAACGTCGAAATTGACGGCCTCGCACCGTTTTCCGAGTTGGAGTTCGTGGGACATACGCTGATTTTTGGCGATGTCAGGATGCGTATTCTTTCAAGAACGAAAAGGTGCGCGGCAACCGAAGTAAACCCGGAAACCGCCGAGCGTGATCTGAGGCTGCCCTACCTTTTAAATAAACACCTGGGTCACACGGACATGGGCGTATACGCCGAAGTAACGACGAATGGCACGGTTTTCGTGGGACAATCCGGTAGATTGGAAATCTGATGCCTCAATGTGCCTTTTGCCCAATTCGAACCATCCTATATTGAAAGTGCGCACTGTGACCCAGTCTGTAGACGGGCGACAAAAAACTCAACGGCTTAACGGCAGCAAGCTGAATTCAAGCAGTTCCACGCGTGGGCCGATCGTTTTCAATATTGAAGATCATCCCGTCTAAAAGCTCGTCCAGATCAGGGCGTGCCGCCGGACCATTCGATATGTCGACCAACATCAACGTACCGTCGGGACGTATTGCAAACGCTCCGGGTTCAGCAAAAAGATCTGATGTTTCCGCTTCGGATAGCGGCTCAGAAACATATAATCCAAGCGAGCGCATCTGAGGTACGGTTAATCCGTAACACAGGTTAAAACTCCAACCAAATTCATCGCGGTCTGCCAGCGCTTTGCTTTTGCTGTCAGCAGAAACCACAATGACATCCATTCTATCAGTCCATTTGGTCAGTTGACCGTTGAGCTTTTGCAAAAACCGTTTGCACCGAGGGCAATGCCGACCGCGATAAACAAACAGCATGGTCCAACGCTCACCCTGCCGACCGATTTCACGATAACCTCCGTCCACGCTAAGAAAACTGATTGGGGCTACGGTAGAGCCCACTTTAGGTTTTGACATTCCAATCTATCTCCGTTGTGGGGAATATTCGTTTGGCCGCTTCCCGGCAGTTTTCTTTGGCATTTAAAATGAGCCCAAACTGAAAATTATCCGACACCATCGAAAAGTATTTCCCTCTTTCGATCTGCATCCTGTTGGCAAATTGAAAAGTCATCTTCATGCAGGAAACCTCGGGGGGCGTTCGCTATTTCAAAATGACCGTAATTGTCGCGTCCTGCCACCAATGCCACCAGAGTTTTGGCGCCATTTTCTTGTTTCATAGAGGGTTTGATGAAACGCAGCGCTGCACCTATCCTTCGGTCGCCAGTTTCATTCGGCCCAGACGCGTGGAAAAGGTGCCCATGATGCATTGATGCCTGACCTGCGCGTAAAGCGGCGGCAACGGCGTCGCATTCATTAACCTCAACCGCGATCTCTTGGCCGCGCGACAAAAGGTTGTTTTCGCTGAACGTATCAACATGTGGGACAATTCGGCTTTTGTGGCTGCCGGGGACAAATGTCATACATCCGCTTTTTTCAGAAGCTTCAGAAATGGCGACCCAGCACGTTACTTCCTCAGCATCGTCCAGCCCCCAGTAAGTCAAATCTTGGTGCCACGAAACGATCTTGGGAGAGTGCGCCTCCTTTACAAACAAAGCGCCACTCCAAACCATGAGATCAGGTCCGAGTACCGCTGATGCGGCCTCAATCAATTTTGGATGACGTATGAGTGCGTCGAAGGACGGCAAAAGTCTGTCAGGATAAGAGTATAGGAGCTTAAGCCTGTCTGGATCATCTTTTAAGGCTTGCTCTGCTCTTTCGAAATCATCGCGCAACTCTTGTGCCTCTTCCTCGGTGAGGATGTCTAACGGAGCCACGAAACCATCCGTGTCGTAAGTCTCAAATATTTCTGATACTCGACTATTCATCGTCTCCTCATCGGTAAACCAGTTGAACATCTGTTTTATGACTGCGGTTGTACTCAACTTTCCAAGCGGCATTTGCATTGGCAACGGCTAAAGACTGTGTCACCTGCCGATCAATTAAGGATACGAATAGTCGACGCCCACAACCAAGGGAATTTTGCATGACGCTGGAAATCTTCAACTTGAATGGCGCAAGGGCGTTAATTACCGGATCGAGTCAGGGAATTGGGTTTGCTCTTGCGCAAGGACTCGCGGGAGCCGGAGCAGAGATCGTTTTGAATGGGCGCAATACGGCAAAGTTGACCGCAGCAGCAACCGAACTGACAAGTGCGGGAGCGACCGTGCATGAGTTAGCATTTGACGTGACCAAACATGAAGAAGTCAAAGTTGCGATAGACAGGTTTGAAGCAACTACTGGCCCAATAGATATTTTGTTCAACAATGCGGGAATGCAGCATAGAAGCGAGTTACAAAATTTCCCTGCCGATGCGTTCGAAAATCTTTTGCAAACGAATATTGCGTCCGTTTTTCACGTTGGACAGGCGGTCGCGCGTCATATGATTCAAAGAAAAACCGGCAAGATAATCAACATTGCTTCGGTTCAGTCCGCACTTGCCCGCCCGGGTATCGCGCCTTACACGGCGACAAAAGGGGCTGTGGCCAACTTGACCAAAGGAATGGCGACAGATTGGGCGCGATATGGGCTAAACTGCAACGCGATAGCGCCAGGCTATTTCGACACACCGTTGAACGCCGCATTAGTTGCCGACCCGGAATTTAGCGCCTGGCTTGAAAAAAGAACCCCAGCTGGCCGATGGGGAAACGTTGAAGAATTGGTCGGAGCAGCAATCTTTCTCGCGTCAACCGCGTCCAGTTTTGTCAATGGGCATACACTCTATGTTGATGGCGGGATAACAGCATCGCTTTGATGGAAATATCCCGACAGGGACAGGAAATCAGCGCCTTAACGAAGACGCGATATCAATAGCTTGAAATCAAGGCCATGGCCACAACGGCCAAAAGCGCGACTGCCATGGCAATATTAATACGCTTGTGCGCCCGTTGACTGAGATCCAGACTCCCAAGCTTTACACCGGCACCAAGCCAAATTAGATGCACTGGCACCCAAATCAGGTTGAAAACCACAATTTTGGTCACGACTTCCCAGATTGGTGCATCAGGCATAAATGCAAAGCCAGAAAATAAGGCTGTGCTGACCACATAGGCTTTCGGGTTAATAAATTGCAGCGCCAAGCCGTTGAAAAAACCAAGCGGCGAGTTGGCCGGAGAAAACCCAATCTTTGAACCGGCGCTGGCAATTCGCCAAGCTAAATAGACCAGGTAACTGACTGACGCAAAAAGCAATAACGTCCTTAGAAGCGGTGCAGCCAATGCCGCAGCCGCCACGCCAGACACAACCAACATCATGTTGATGAACCCACCCAGCATCAACCCGGTTATGAATGCAAGACCGGCGCGAAATCCAAACGCAGCCCCAATTCCGGCCGTTGTAAGAACGCCGGGTCCCGGGGTGATGAGTAGAAAGAATACCGCGACGACAAATTCTAGCATTTGTCAGTGCGGTCTTTCACAAATGCCTGCATTCCGGAACCGCCGTGATCACCGACCCGTCGTGTATGTGTCGCAACAGATTGTCGACCGTCAGGTCACCCATAGCCGCACGCGTTTCTGTTGTGGCGCTGCCTGCATGAGGCAATAGCACAACATTAGACAATTCGCGTAAAGCTTTGGGAACATGTGGTTCCTTCTGAAAAACATCCAACCCGGCCCAACCAAGGCTGCCGTTTTGCAGAGCTTCAATGAGCGCCTCTTCATCTACGACCGACCCACGGCTGACATTAATCAATGTGCCGTTTGACCCCAAAGCATTCAGCACATCCGCATTGACCATCTTGTTCGTCGATGGCCCACCCGGAGTTATGCAGATCAGAACGTCCACGTGCCTTGCCATTTCCTGCAGGTTATCGAAGTACCTGAAAGGGACGTCTTTCGCATTGCGCGAATGGTATGATATTTCGGGTGCCCACGGCTTCAGCTTGTCTGCAATCGCCTGACCTATTCGTCCAAGACCCAAAATTCCAACCTTTTGGTTATCCGCCGAACGTGTTAGTGGCGCATTTCCTTCTGCCTCCCACTGACCGGATCGAACATAGGCGTCATCGCGCAAGAGTTCTCTATAGCAGGACAACATTAGTAAAACCGCTGTTGTGGCGACTTCGTTGTTCAAAACATCCGGAGTATGGGTCACTACCACGCCACGCTGCGCCGCAGCGCCTGCGTCAACTGCATCGTAACCGACACCATAGACGCTGATCATTTTTAGATTTGGTAAAGACGCCAAAAGGTCTGGCGCCACTCCGTCATGACCATTTGTGACAATGTGGGTTATACTTTCTGCGTCAAAACTGTCCAACTGGTGGATATCGAACGCTTCGGATAAACGCGATCTCATCCGTTCAGTTATGCCACCGATCTGTAATAAGTCAGGCATCTTGATCAACCTGTTGGCGCTGTACACCAAGACCATCGATGCGCAACTCCATGACATCGCCTTTCTTAAGATATACAGGTTCCGGTTTGATCCCCATCCCGACACCGGGCGGCGTCCCTGTAGAAATCACGTCGCCGGGATGCAGGGTGAACAGATGGCTAAGGTGCTCGATAATCTCAGCGACGGTAAAGATCATGGTCGCCGTATTACCGGTCTGCATGCGCTTTCCATTCACATCGAGCGTCATGCCCAGCTTCTGTGGATCCGGGACCTCATCCCGCGTAACCAACCACGGACCTGTTGGGCCGAAGGTGTCGCAGGACTTTCCTTTTGTCCATTGACCCGTCAATTGCGTTTGAAAATGCCTTTCAGACACATCGTTAACGATGCAGTAGCCCGCGACATGTTCCAGTGCTTTGTCTTTGGAAACATATTTTGCAGTCTTCCCTATGACGACGCCCAACTCACACTCCCAATCCGTATGGGTCGACCCGCGTGGCATGACAACATCATCGTTGGCCCCCACAATTGCCGAATTTGCTTTGAAAAATAGAATTGGGTGTTCAGGTATGGCCGCGCCGGTTTCTGCCGCATGGTCCGAATAGTTGAGTCCTATGCAGAGGAATTTTCCTATGTTCCCCACACATGCTCCAATACGATGCTCACCAGTGACGATCGGAAGGCTGTCCGGATCAAGCTCACGTAGGCGCGCAAGATTGGCGTCATCCAAAACATCACCTGTGATATCGTCAACATGCGCGGACAAATCGCGCAACTGACCGGCATCGTCTAACAACGCAGGTTTTTCTGCTCCTGCGGCTCCGTAACGAACGAGTTTCATTTCAGTTCCTTTTAGTGATTATCGCGTGGCATGAACTGGCGCGCGATGTCCTTGTACTTGTCTGCACCTTTCAGAGTCATTCCTTGATCCAGTCGATCGATTTTTTCGCGGAAAATCTCCTGCCATGGCGATTGGTTAGGTGGCATCGAATAACCGCCGCTTGCCTCCAGTTCTCGGGCTCGCTCATTTAGTACGTCCAATGAAACAAGCATATCAGCGGTGCCCTTTGCCAGATCGATACGCAGCCGATCTCCGTTTCTCACAAGGGCGAGCCCGCCACCTTCGGCAGCCTCAGGAGAAGCGTTGAGAATGGAAGGACTTCCTGAAGTACCAGATTGCCGACCATCGCCAATACATGGAAGTGCTTCGACGCCCTGTTTCAGCAGATATGATGGTGGTCGCATATTCACCACTTCGGCCGCCCCCGGATAACCTTTAGGACCGGCGCCTCGCATGATTAGGATACAATCGGCGTCGATATTTTCCGCCGGGTCATCTATCCGGTGATGAAAGTCTTCGGGTCCATCAAAGACGACGGCCCGTCCTTCAAACGCATCTGGATCCTCTGGGTTGGAAAGGTAAGCTTGGCGAAAGGCTGGCGAGATCACAGAAGTCTTCATGATCGCACTTTCGAAAAGGTTGCCGGATAAGTTGATAAATCCAGCCTGACTTTTGACAGGGTTGCTCGCCTGTTTGATCACGTCATCGTTCAATGATCGCCGTGATGACGAATTCTCGCCCATCGACTTGCCGTTCACGGTCAGTGCACCCGGATTTGGCAGCAGTCCCCCCGCTATCAATTCGCCTACCACTGCAGGAACACCTCCAGCTTGTTGGTAGTCTTCACCAAGATATTTTCCTGCCGGCTGCATATTTACTAACAATGGGATATCGTGACCGAAGTTCTGCCAATCATCATTATTGAGTGGCACACCCAAGTGTCTGGCGATCGCGTTTAAATGAATTGGCGCATTCGTTGACCCGCCAATCGCCGAGTTGATTACAATCGCGTTTTCAAATGCCTCTCGCGTCATCACTTCGCTGGGGCGAAGATCTTCCCAAACCATCTCGACAATGCGTTTTCCGGTTTCATAGCTGATTTGCCCGCGCTCTCGGTAAGGTGCTGGAATTGCAGCGGATCCTGGCAGTTGCATCCCAAGAGCTTCTGCCAATGAGTTCATGGTCGTGGCTGTGCCCATGGTGTTGCAGTAACCAACTGAGGGCGCTGACGCAGCGGCGATTTCCATGAATTCATCCGTGTCAATTTCACCCGCTGCAAGATCTTCTCGCGCCTTCCAAATAACTGTCCCTGACCCGGCCCGTTCGCCTTTCCACCAACCGTTCAACATAGGACCGACTGAAAGGGCGATAGCAGGAATATTGACCGTGGCGGCTGCCATCAAAAGTGCCGGAGTCGTCTTGTCGCAGCCGATGTTCAGAACCACCCCATCCAAAGGGTATCCAAACAAACTTTCCACCAATGACAAATATGCAAGGTTTCGATCAAGTGAGGCTGTGGGCCGTTTGCCAGTTTCCTGAATCGGGTGCACCGGGATTTCAATGCACGTCCCACCAGCCGCTATAATTCCGTCACGAACACGCTTGGACAACTCGATATGGTGACGATTGCACGGGCTCAGATCACTACCCGTTTGGGCAATACCGATAATCGGCTTGCCGGATTGCAGCTCCTCCCGGGTCAGCCCGTAGTTTAGATACCTCTCGAGATAAAGAGCGGTCATTTCGAGATTTTCAGAGTTCATAAACCACTTGCGTGAGCGCAAGTCGTCAATCGAAATTTTCTTTGTCATTGGCCTGACCAACCCCCATCAATTATGTGCGTATGTCCCGTTGTAAACGCGCTCTCGTCGCTTGCCAGATAAACAACCAGAGCCGCTATTTCTTCTGCTTTGGCTACTCGCCCCATAGGTTGCCGGGCAACGAACTGGGCAAGTGCCTTTTCCCGGCTGCCCAACTGCTCGCCCAGTGCATCAACCCTATTCCTCCAGCTAGGACTATCGACTGTGCCGGGGCAAATGCAATTACACCGGATACCCTGCGTAATAAAGTCCACGGCAACCGACTTTGTCAGTCCGACAACGGCGGCCTTTGTCGTCCCATAAATAAAACGGTTCGGCGCGCCGATTATAGAACCCAAGGCAGAAGACATATTAATAATCGAGCCTTCACCGCGCTCTAGCATACCTGGCAAGGAAGCCTTGATTGTCCGGACCATCGAACGGACATTCAGGTTCGATGCGAATTCCAACTCGTCATCCGTCGAATCCAGAATAGTGCCGTGATGTACGAATCCCGCGCAGTTGAACAAAACGTTCGGGTCCGCTCTTTTTACACCCTCGCGCACACTGTCGTCGCTCAGCACATCCATCTCGAAAATTTCGATATTTTCGAGATTCCCGTCGCGAATCGAAGATAGTCCTTCAAGGTTAATATCTGTTGCGAAAACCTGTGCGCCCTCTTTTGCCATAGCGATGGCGCTAGCACGCCCAATCCCCTGACCAGCGGCCGTAACCAAGACACGCTTTCCCTTAAGTCTTTCTGTCATATGGAAAATTTAACCTTCTGAACATGTTTCGAACAAGCGGGACTTCGTACACTTACCCAATCCAAAAGCAAAAAACCAATGATGGTTTTTCAACGACTTCTGGTGCATGACCCTCAATACGTTAGCGTATGACAGGTAAATCGGTTTGACCATAACCAAGCTCGGAACCACTTTGGAAGGACAGGCGATATGAGCGATCTGCAAAACGTGACACTGATCGGCACCGGCTTGATGGGTGCGCCCATGGCGCAAAACCTGATGAAGGCGGGTTACCCACTTACCGTATGGAACCGTAGCCCGGAAAAGGTGAAGCCGCTTGTCAGGGAAGGTGCAAGGACGACCACGACAGCAGCCGAGGCCATTGCGGGAGCGGACATAGTAATAACGATGTTATCTGACGGACACGCGACAGGCGCCCTTTTATCAGACCCCGCATTTTTCGATTCGCTAGACCCCGGAATGATCTGGATCGACATGTCCAGTGCCAAGCCTGAACACGCACGTGCACAATCCAAAAAACTAGCCGCAAAGGAGATTGCTCATCTGGATGCTCCCGTCTCTGGCGGAACCAAAGGTGCGCAGGCCGGAACCTTGGCAATCATGGTCGGTGGCGAAAAATCGGTTATGGACAAAGTTGGCACAGTCCTTTCCGCAATGGGTCGACCTGTTCACGTCGGCCCAAGCGGTGCGGGACAGCTTTGCAAGCTTGCTAACCAAGCAATTGTTGCCGTCACAATATCCGCTGTCGCAGAGGCAACACTGTTGGCTGAAAAGGGCGGCGCCGATCCGGCTGCGTTGCGTGCCGCACTAAGGGGCGGATTTGCAGACAGCGTAATCCTACAACAGCATGGCGAGCGTATGTCCGAAGGTAACTTTGTCCCCGGAGGGTTATCCAAGTTTCAATTAAAAGATCTCAACAATACATTGGATGAAGCAAACTCTTTGAAACTAGAGTTGCCTACGACCCGGTTGGTGCGCGATCGTTTCGAGTATCTGATTGAAGAAATGAATGGCGCCGAGCTTGATCACTCGGCGCTGTATCTGGAACTCAAAAGACGGAATGGACTGACGTGAAGAAAGTACTTGTAATCGGCGGCGGTGGAATGTTGGGGCAAAAACTGGCGCACCGGATTGTGACCGAAATGGAACTTGGCCATGATGCGCAAATCACGCTTTTCGATCTGTGTTTCCCCGATAATGGCATCGACGTGACTAGGGTGCACGGGGATATTTCACACTCAGACAAGGCGAAAGAGTTGGCCGCCCAGCGCTACGACGTGATCTTTCATCTTGCTGCAATCGTCTCGGGTCATGCAGAAATCGACTTTCCCTTGGGTTGGGACGTCAACCTCATGGCGACGTGGGAGTTGCTGAATGCACTTAAGGCCGAGCACGAAGCATCAAAAGGCACCTATCGGCCGAAGATGGTATTCGCGTCGTCAATCGCAGTTTTTGGAGCACCCTTCCCCGAAAAAATTGGCGATGACTTCCTGTGTGCCCCTTTGACAAGCTACGGGTCACAAAAAGCTGCCTCCGAGCTGATGGTCTCGGATTTCAGCCGCAAAGGATATATTGATGGAATTTCGCTTAGGTTGCCTACTTTGTGTGTTCGGCCGGGAAAGGCGAATGCTGCAGCTTCTTCTTTCTTCTCAGGAATAATTCGTGAGCCGCTGAACGGGAAAGAAGCCGAGTTGCCTGTTGTTGATACGGTTCGGCATTGGCATGCCAGTCCTCGCGCGGCTGCCGCGTTTCTCACTCACGCTGCAAATCTGGATACCCAATTGCTAAACGGTCGACGCGCTTTAAACATGCCGGGGGTAAGCTGCACCGTGGCTGAACAAATCGAAGCGTTACGAAATGTTGCCGGGCAAGAAGCGGTCAACCTAATCAAAAGCGTCCCCAATCCCGCAGTCGATGAGATTGTCAAAGGGTGGCCGCGTGACTTTAAACCAGATCGCGCATTAGGCCTTGGGTTTAAGGCAGAAACCAATTTCGAAGAAATCATTAGGGTGTACTTGGAAGACGATTTCCAACATTAGTCGCCCATCGTTCTACCGGTCAAATGCCGCTTGAGATGATCATGTATTTTCATCCGCGTCAGGTGTTCATCCCCTGACAACGCTGCTTCCAGAATGTTTGCGTGATGATCAATGTTTTCTGAGATAAAGCCAAACTTCCGATCCGCCACCATCAATTGCTGACGAAATTGTGCATAAATTCTTCCATGCATTTTCTTAAGTATTTCTGATCCACAAGCAGAAATCAGCGTTTCATGGAATTCTTTTTCTGACGCAAACCATATCGCAACCAGATCGCTTGGATCATTCGTGCCGTGTATGCGTTTTTCAATGTGACTGAGTTTATGATGCGCCGCGGTCAACCGCGCCTCCCAGTCAACACCGCCATTGCGGATCGACATAGAGGTTCCCTCTCCCTCCAACAAAATGCGCAAATGGGTAAGTTCAATTAGTTTTTGCGGCGACCGCTCGGGTACTCGAAACCCTCTTTGTTCTTGGAAGTCCGTCAGCCCAACCGAGGCAAGTCGGAAAAGTATTTCTCGAACGGTACTCGCCGAACAACCGTATTCCTTTCGCAATTCCTCCGCCCGCACCTTCGATCCGTGCTCGAATCCATTCGAGATGAGGCGTATCTTAAGGTCTTGATAAATATCGACTTCTTGATTCATTTGATCAGGTGCCTTCGGCTCTCATACACTAATGGTCGTAGAGATAATTTTGAATTATTGCAAGAATCTCGAAATTTTCAGGAATTTCAAATTTTTCTTGTTGCATTTGATTCGTCGGCTTAACGTCAAGCAGCGTGATTGCAATGGAGGCAGCAGGATCTTCAATCCGCGCAACGCTAAACGTCTGGGAGGACAATATGAAAATAGTCAAAACAGCGGCCATAGCGGCCGTAGCTACGACAATGGCCGCCGGTTTCGCGATGGCTCAAACGACAAAGCTTCGTATTCAAACACACTTCAGCCAGGAAACCCTGTCAGGTCAGCTTGCTGAAAAGTACATCAACGACATTCAGGAAATGTCGAATGGCGAAATCGAGGTCGAGATGTTCTATGCGTCCTCGGTTGTGAAATCGGCAGAGACTTTCGACGCAGCCGCAACGGGAATTCTTGACTGCGACATGACGGGCGGTGCTTACCAAACCGGTAAAAACCCAGCGTTCCAGTTCACTGGCGATCTCATGGGTGGCTACTCCAACCCTTATCAACAGATGGCGTGGCTCTTGCATGGTGACGGTCGCGCGGCGATCGACAAGCTTTATAAACAGCACAACATGAGCTTTGTGGGCTGGTGGATTCCGGGTCCTGAATCGTTGAGCTCCACGCGTCCGATCCGCGGCGTTGAAGACTTCAAAGACTGGAAATTCCGTTCGCCTCCGGGTCTGGCAACTAAAGTCTTTGCAAACCTTGGCGCATCTCCGATCGTGATGGACTTTAACGAGATCTTCACAGCGCTGGAGACCGGCATCATTGACGGTGCTGACGCGGCAAACCTTACCAACAACATCGGCCTTGGTCTTTACGACATAGCCAAGCACACCAACTACCCCGGCTTCCACTCCATGCCGGCGGACCACCTTGCATGCCGCACCGATGTCTGGGAAGCCATGCCAGCACATCACCGCAAGATCATGGAGGTCGCCATGGACAGCCTCGCGCTGCACAATGCGACCATAAACGAGGTGAAAAACGCGCAGAACGCGGTCGAACTGAAAGCCAAAGGCGTCAACCTCTATGAATGGTCGCCTGAAGAGTTGGGCAAATTCCGGACAGCGGTTAAAGCTGGCTGGGAAGAGTTCGCAACCACGCCCGAAGCCCAGGAACTGCTGCAAAGCCACGTAGACTTCCTGATTGGCATTGGCGCTATGCAATAATCAGCCCTGTGGGTTGATTGAACAAAGGCGGCAGGGCTGGATGGTCCTGCCGCCTTTTGTCACCGGAACGCAGACATGAAGATAACGCGCATCACCAGCCACGTATTGTCGTGCGACATGCCCGAGCTTTTGGGATATTCGCAGCAATACTACGCGAAACGCAGCGCACATCTGGTCGAGGTGCAAACCAACGAAGGCGTAACTGGCTGGGGTGAATGCTTTGGGCCGGGAAATGTCGCTCTGGCCAACAAGAGCATCGTCGAAAAGGTGATCCAACCTTTGATTGCCGGGGACAATCCAATGAATCGCGATGCGATCTGGCACAAGGTCTATAACCTTCTGCGGGATCATGGACAAAAGGGCATGCCGCTTCAGGCATTGTCTGGTGTTGATATCGCGTTGTGGGACATTGCAGGAAAGATCACCGGGCAGCCGATCTACAACCTGCTGGGCGGCGCGCATCGCAACAGTGTTGGGGTCTATGGGTACGGCATGATGCTGCGGCCCGAATCAGTGACCGAACTGGCTGCGCGCTTTGTGGATGAGGCTGCGGAAATCCGAGAAGCGGGATTTGCCGCCACCAAGATGAAAATCGGACTGGGCCCCCGTGAGGACGCCAAACTTGCAGCAGCCGTTCGCAAAGGTGTGGGTGAAGACTTCGACTTTATGGCGGATGCCAACCACGCCTACACAACTTCAGATGCGTTCTATGTGGGGCGGGCGCTCGATGAATTAGGCGCGTACTGGTTTGAAGAACCTGTGGCCCCCGAAGATCACGCTGGTTATTCCGAACTGCGCCGCAGTCTGAAGATCAACATTGCCGGCGGCGAAGCTGAATTCAACCGATGGGGCTGGAAGGCGCTGTTGGAGAGCAGAGGACTCGACATTGCGCAACCCGAGGTTTGCGCGCTTGGTGGCATAACGGAATACCAGCGCGTTCTGAGCCTGTGCCATGCCCATTTCACGCCAGTTGTGAACCACGTCTGGGGCTCTGCCATTGCCGTTGCAGCCAACTTGCAACTGCTCGCAGCCATGCCGCCTTTGCCCGGCGGGCTGTTTCCGCGCGAGCCTTGGCTGGAATTCGATACGACAGAAAACCGGTTTCGCGACGAGTTACTGAGCGTGCCGTTAAACATTCAAAACCAGGTCAAAACCAATGCAGGTCGCGTGGCGATACCTGATGGGCCGGGACTGGGCGTCACACCAGACCGCGAAGTAATCGAACATTATAAAATTTGCTGACGAGGGGGAGGAATGATCGTGGAAGAAGAAACGGGTACCTTTTGGGAATGGGTGATCCCTATGTGTTTCGTGCTCTGCGCAAGTTGGACGATCTGGCACATACCTGCATATATCCTGACCTGGGCTCCGCATGAAAACGAATCGAAGCTGGCACAAATTACAGCTGTGCTGGAAGGGTCGGATATTGCGCCCAATCTTCCCGGCCTTTTTGGCGGATTTGCGGACATCATCGACTACACCGCGCTGTTTCTGCTTCCAGTCTTTCTGATCTTGGGTATGCGCGGCGTTCGCGTGGCCTCGATGGAGTTTCAGCATTACAGGCCCATAGATCGGTTTGCGCTGTTCTTTGGACGGGTAACGATGATGCTGATCCTGCTCATGACCAGCGTCATGCTATATGAGGTTTTCCTGCGCTACGCCCTTGAGGCCCCTACACTCTGGGCAAATGAGCTGACACTCTGGATTGGCGGGTTCGTCTTTTTGTGCTCGGGTCTATACGGGATGCAACAGCGCAGCCACATCCGGATCTTTATCCTCTACGATGTGTGCCCGCGCTGGCTGCAAAAGATTTTTGACACAATCTGGACGCTTGTTTTCGTGATCTTCGCCGCCGGTCTGGTTTTTGGCAGCTACAAGCAGGTGTTCATCACCAAGTTCCACAATTGGGAGCTTTTCGGCACGGCCTTTGACCCACCTATCCCGGCAACGGTTCAGCCCGCTGTTCTGATCATCATCTGCCTTGTGGCAATACAGGCGGTGATCAACTTGATCTGTGACTGGAATCTCGAACCTGAAAAACACACCGCCGCCGACGACATTGATGAAGAAGAGCTTGAAGCCATCAAACGCGCAGTAGGAGACAAGTAATGGATATTGGAACGATCTCGCTTGTCGTCGTTTGCGGACTAATTGTTCTGCTGGCCATCGGCATGCCGCTTGGTCTCGCCTCGGGTGCTCTGGCGCTTGTTGTACTTGTGCTGAAGTTCGAACCGACGCTGCTGACGGACCCGCAGTGCTATCTCTGGGCAACGTGTCCGGATCTGAACATCCCCGGCATGCTGACGGCACGACCGGGAACCGGGGCACTTTACATTCTCTTACAGAAGATATTCGATCTTATGACCGAATATGTTCTGTTGTCGGTTCCATTGTTCATCTTCATGGCGGCCCTGCTGGAAAGATCGGGGATCGCCAAAGGCATGTATGACGCATTGGACTATTGGCTGTCGAACGTGCGTGGCGGCATCGCCGTTGTAACCTCGCTGATGGCTGTCATCATGGCAGCGATGTCCGGCATCATTGGAGGCGAAGTTGTTCTGCTGGGTCTGATCGCCTTGCCGCAGATGCTGAGGCTCGGATACAACCAGAATCTTGCAATCGGCACGATCTGTGCCTCAGGATCTTTGGGCACCATGATCCCGCCCTCAATCGTTCTGATCATTTATGGTCTCATCACCGAGACATCGATTAAGAACCTATTTACCGGTGCTTTCATTCCCGGCTTCATGCTGGCCTCATTCATCATCATCTACATTCTGGTGCGCGTTAATCTGGACCCAAGTCAGGCCCCGCTGCCGGAGCGAAAACCCCATGAAACGGACGGGATGCACAAAGGAGCACTTTTCGGAGCATTCCTGTCGATCATGGGCGCAGCGGGCGCTTCCGTACTCTTATTGCGCGCGTTGTTTTTCCTTGTTAGCGGACAGTATATCCTTGAGGAAGGCGAAGATCCGATCTCGCTGGGGATGCCCTATCACATTCCTTATATCGCAGCGTGGCTGGGCGGTTTTCTGGTGCTGGCGCTGTTTGTATTTGGACGCAAGCGTAGCGCACTTGGGTGGAAATACGGCAAGGGTCTTGTTGCGCCCTTTACCATCATCGGCGTCGTTCTCGGCTCCATCTACGGAGGGATCACGGGCATTACCGAAGCTGCTGGAATGGGCGCGCTCGCAGTCTTTCTGATTTCGATCATCATGGACCGCAGCTGGCCGGACTGGAAGGCGCTATTCAAAGACAACATGATCAAGGTGATCGCCATCCTGATCGCCACGACAATCGTCGCCTTTGGCCTTGGAACCTATATCGGCGGCGAGCAAAAAGCGATCTGGATATCCATGACCTACATCGTGGTGTTCTTTTACTGGTGTATGCGGGCACCAGGCAAAGTGCCATTGGTCTGGGACGGTCTGATGCGCACGTTGCGGTCTACCGGGACAATCATCTGGGTTACAATTGGTGCTGCGGCGCTGGCAGGTGCCTATACCCTTGCAGGAGGCCCCACATTTATCGCCAATATGATCGTCGGCTCTGAGATGCCGACCATGCTGGTCCTGCTTAGCATGATGGTCATCCTCTTATTCATGGGCGCATTCATGGACTGGGTCGGCATCGTATTGCTGATCATCCCGGTATTCCTGCCGATCGTGCGCAAGCTCCCGATTGAAGAAATCGGTTTCATTGGCCAGCTGGATCCCAAACACCTTTCTGTGTGGTTCGGGGTTCTGTTTTGTATGAATATGCAGGTAAGCTTTCTGTCACCACCCTTTGGTCCGGCGGCCTTTTACCTGAAATCGGTTGCGCCTCCTCACATATCGCTGACAGATATCTTCCGCGGGTTCCTGCCGTTCATTTGCATACAGCTGCTTGCTTTGTCTGTGCTGTTGATCTGGCCGCCCATCGTCGAGATCCTTTTGTAAGGAGGTAACACCATGCTGACGCAAGAACAAAAGTCGCAGTTTGAGCGCGACGGCTATCTTGTATTGGAAAACGTCATTGACGAAGCCACTCGTCAGGCTGTGGTCGATGAGTACACGGCTTTGATGGACAAACTTTACCACCGCTGGCACGCCGAGGGCAAAGTGCAGGCCGCCACGTCGGATATGGGATTTTGGGACAAACTGGATGTGGCTTACAAATCCGGTTTCGACTGGTATCAACCGCTCGATATTTCCCTGCCCCACGCTGACATCACCGAAGAAACGCCCATGCATTTTGGGCCGGCGGTGTTCGACATGGCAACGCATCCGCGTATTCTCGACATTGTCGAGAGCCTCATCGGACCTGAACTTACGTCAAACCCCATACAGCACGTCCGGATAAAGCCACCCGAAAGAAATGTCGCAAAGGACGAGATCCGGGCGCACATCGTATCGACCGACTGGCATCAGGATCAGGGAGTGACTTTGGAAAGCGCCGATAAGACCGAGATGATCACCGTTTGGCTCGCCATAACGGACGCCACGGTCGAGAACGGTTGCCTCCAAGTCAAACCAGGTCGCGGAACGGAATTGCTGCCGCACTGCTCGCTCAAACAAACCGGCATCCGCGAACGCTATCTGCCACAGCAAGAGGCTGTTCCGTGCCCCGTGAAAGCCGGCGGCGCCGTAATCTTTCATCCGCTCACTCCGCACGCAAGTCTGTCGAACCGCTCAGACGGATACCGCTGGTCATTTGATCTGCGCTATAATGTGACCGGCCAAAGCACCGGGCGCGACCATTTTCCCAGCTTTGTCGCAAGGTCGCGCGCAAAGCCGGAAACCGAATTGCGGGACTGGCGCAAATGGCGCGACCTTTGGGAGGACACGCGCCTGCGTGTCGCCAACAGCCCTCATATTGAACAACATCGGTGGCCCACCTCCGGACCATATTGCGCCTGACTCATGAAACATTACGTCCGTCTTGATCCATCCGACAATGTCGTCACCGCGACCCGCGCTCTCGAAGCGGGAACGCAAATCGGAGCATGCGCCACGCGTGCGCTTATTCCTTCAGGCCACAAGATCGCCATTGCCCCCATCGCCAAGGGCGCTGAAATCCGCAAGTACGCTCAACTGATCGGCTACGCTGCCGAGGACATAGAACCGGGCGATCACGTGCACACTCAGAATGTGGACTTTCGCAATACCGATACCGCTTACGAATACGCAACGGACCTGCGTCCGGTGACACCGGTGTCCGAGGCTGATCGAGACACTTTCATGGGGTACCGTCGTGCCAATGGACGTGTCGGAACACGTAACTACATCGCGATTGTCACTTCGGTAAACTGCTCGGCCACCGCCGCGCGCATGATCGCCAACCACTTCACGCCCGACATTATGGAAAAGTACCCGAATGTCGACGGCGTCGTCGCTTTTGTGCATGGAACCGGCTGCGGTATCGGAGGCGACGGAGAAGGGTTCGAAGCACTGCAGCGCGTAATGTGGGGATACGCACGCCACCCCAACCACGCCGGAGTTCTCATGGTCGGACTGGGGTGCGAAATGAACCAAATCGACTGGCTGCTGGAAGCTTACGGCCTGCGTCAAGGACCCTGTTTTCAAGTAATGAACATTCAGTCTGTCGCCGGGTTGCGCAAGACGGTGGAACTGGGGATCGAAAAGGTCTCGGCTATGTTGCCCATCGCCAATGAAGCACAGCGCGAGCCGTGCCCCGCCTCTGAACTTATGGTCGCCTTGCAATGCGGCGGCTCAGACGCTTGGTCCGGGATTACTGCCAATCCAGCGTTGGGCTATGCCTGCGATCTGCTGGTAGCACAGGGCGGTACCGGCGTGCTGGCTGAAACCCCCGAAATCTATGGGGCTGAACACTTGCTGACCCGCCGCGCCGTTGACAGAGATACCGGCGAGCGGTTGGTCGGTCTGGTGCGCTGGTGGGAAGACTATACCGAGCGCAACAAGGGCTCGATGGACAACAACCCGTCGCCCGGAAACAAGGCAGGCGGTTTGACCACGATCCTTGAAAAATCCCTCGGGGCTGCCGCCAAGGGAGGGACCTCTCCGTTAAACGGCGTTTTTAAATACGCTGAACCCGTCACTGCGAACGGTTTCGTTTTCATGGACAGCCCCGGGTATGACCCTGCATCTGTCACAGGTCAGATTGCCGCTGGCTGCAACCTCGTGTGCTTTACAACTGGGCGCGGGTCGGCCTTTGGATCAAAGCCCAGCCCGACCATCAAAGTTGCGACAAACTCGACTATGGCCAAACGCATGGTTGAGGATATGGACGTGGATGCAGGCACCATTCTGACCGATGGCGTGTCAGTCGAGGATAAGGGCCGAGAGATCTATAAGCTATTCCTGCGCGTTGCCTCTGGCGAGGCGAGCAAATCAGAAGCTCAGGGACTTGGTGATTACGAGTTCGTGCCATGGCAAATCGGAGCGGTAATGTGAAGCGGTTGCTGGTCGTTGGGGGCGGACTCATTGGTATTCGGCACGTTCACGCAGTAAAACAAAACCCCAACTGCACGTTGGTTGGACTAGCAGATCCCGATACATCGATTGAGATAGACGCAAAGCGCTTTGCTTCTATGGACGACGTCAACGAAGAGGTTGATGGTGTTATCATCGCCACACCAACGCATCTTCACGCGACGCACGGCGTTTCTGCTGCATCGAGGGGATGGCATATGTTGATCGAAAAGCCGGTCGCAGAAAGTTTGGAAGAAGCCGAAACACTAAAAAATGCTGTTTCCAATGCAGGCATACACACCCTTGTCGGCCACCATCGGCGTTATCATCAGACCTTGCAAAGATTGAAAAGCCACATTGAACAAGGCGCAATCGGTAAGCTCGTAAACGTTTCGTTGATTTGGGCAATGCGCAAGCCAGACAGTTATTTTGAGGGAAACTGGCGCACCTCTGGCGGAAGTCCCGTCATGATAAATTTAGTCCACGATATAGACGTACTACGCTTCGCAATCGGCGAAATCTCCGAAGTTGTTGCCTTACGCGGGGCTTCGGTCCGTGGAGCGAACCGAATAGAAAGCGGAGCGGTAGCGATTGCGTTTGATAATGGCGCGACTGGAACAATCAGCTTTGCCGATACTACTCCCAGCCCATGGGGTTTTGAGGCTGGTATTGGCGAAAACCCAAATATTGGCACAACTCATCAAGACATGATGTGGATCACGGGTACCGAAGGTGCAATTAGTTTCCCGTCGCTGAACCTGTGGAACGGTCGTGATTGGGGTACGGCAGCGCAAAAAGAGCAGCTGCCAAAACCAGTTCAAAAACGAACTCCGCTTGAGGCTCAGTTAGATCATTTCCTAGAAGTGATCGATGGTGCGCCTCCGCTTATCGACGTTTCCGATGCAGCGCGGACTCTAGCCGTCGCAACTACGATAGAAGCCGCGCTCAAAGAGCAAGTAACTCACATTCAAGCTAGGGCTTGAAATCAAATTGCGATTATCCCGAATGGGCAGTCTACCTCGCCCAGGTCAAAAAGAATGAGGATCGATTTCAGGGCGTTGTCGGGCTTAAAAAACAGAAACCTCGGCTTCAGATGCGTTGATGAAACCGACTTTACAGATTGAAAGGAAAACCAATGAGCAAACCATCTATTGGGTTCATCGGCCTGGGACTAATGGGCGGAGCCATGGTTAACCGCCTGCAGGACTTGGGGTATTCAATTACAGTACTTGGCAATCGCGATCGAACTTATTTGGATGCGGCAATCGACCGTGGCGCGCGCGAAGCTGAAAACGCTAAACAGCTGGCAAAATCAAGCGACATAGTGATGCTTTGTATGGGGACATCTGAACAGGTCGAAAACCGCATGCGCGGGGATAACGGCGTCATTTCCGGACTGAATAATGGGGCTATTGTTGTTGATTTTGGCACTTCACTTCCTGGCAGCACCAGAGCTTTGGCTCAAGAAGTTGCTGACGCAGGCGGCAGCTTCTTGGACGCCCCTCTTGGCCGGACACCTTCACATGCGCTGGAGGGGAAGCTAAATATCATGACCTCAGGGGATAAAACGGCTTTTGACAGAGCAGAACCCGTTTTGAAGGACTTGGGAGAAAACGTATTCTATCTCGGTGCAGTTGGATCGGGGCATACGATAAAACTGATCAACAATTTCTTTGGAATGACCGTCGCAAACGCAATGGCCGAAGCGTTTGCGATGGCTGACGTCGCAGGAGTAGACCGGAAACAGGTGTATGACGTAATGGCCGCCGGGCCTTTGCACTCGGGCATGATGGACTTCGTGAAAGCGTACGGTGTTGAGAAAGATCCAAATCAGTTGGCTTTTGCGATCAAGAACGCTGCAAAGGATCTTGGGTATTATGACCAAATGGCGCGAGATGCAGGAGTGACAAGCGTAATGTCGCAGGGAACGCTTGCTGCATTAAACGATGCGCGAGATAACGGTCAGGCAGATGACATGGTCAGCCAAATGGTCGACTATTATGTAAATCGCTTCAAGACCTGATTGATGGCTGTCACCGCCAGCTCAACCGCGGACCTGCCGCGTCTTGGCATCTTGTTGATGCTGTCGGCATGGCTGCTGTTTTCTTTTGTTGATTTGGGCGCAAAGTGGCTGGCCGTGGCCGGAATTCCGGCGTTTCAATTGGCCTTTATGAGGTATGCTGGGCACTTTGTGATCTCACTAGGTGTGATCGCGAAAGGCGGAGTGGATCTAAGCCGGTTTAAAACCGATCATCCTTGGCAAGTCATCAGCAGGGCGCTTCTTCTGATATCCGCGACTGTTTTAAATTTCTACGCGCTGCAATTCCTTCCGTTGACGGTGGTGTCGGCCATAATGTTTTCAAGCCCTGTCATCGTGTGTTTTCTTTCAGTTTTTGTGCTGAATGAATCTGTTGGCCCTTGGCGTTGGGCTGCCATCTTGCTGGGATTTGTGGGCGTCCTTGTTGTCGTTCGACCATTTGGAGCCTCATTTCATCCGACAATGCTCCTTATCATCTACAATTCGACGGCGCTGGCGCTCTATTCAATTATGACCCGAAAACTCTCCGGAATCGTCGCTGTCGATACAATGCAATTTTATCTGGGGTTGGTCGGAACAGTCGTATTGCTGCCATTTGCTTTGTGGTTCTGGATTCAACCTGAGAACGCTTGGGGTTTGATTGTTCTAATCGGGTTAGGCGTGTTTGGTTGGGGCGGACATCAACTGCTCACCAATGCTCATCGATTTGGTACGGCCAACCAGTTGATGCCTTTCACTTATTCGTTCCTGATTTATGTGGCGATTTGGGGCTATCTGTTTTTTGGAACAGTACCTGACGGCAGTACGCTCGCAGGTGCGGCACTGATAATGACGGCAGGGCTGATTATCTGGAAACGGGAAAAAAAATGACGCGAATAGCCTGCATCGGCGAAGCAATGATTGAATTGTCCATATTGGATGATGGCGCAATAGTGGGCGTTGCTGGCGATACTCTGAACACCGCAATCTACCTGCACCGTCAAGCTCCTGATTTGCAGTTGGATTACGTTACCTGCATTGGGGATGATCCGTTTTCAAATCGAATATCCGAGTTTATTTCCGGCCATGGTATTGGAACAGCAGAGATCCATACCATTGCCGGTGCATCTCCTGGTCTTTACGCAATTACAACATCTCACAGTGGTGAACGCAGCTTTACTTATTGGCGAAGTGAGTCCGCTGCGCGGCAACTGTTTTCCGACCTCGATTTTAGTGGACTGGAAATTTACGACGCATTGTACTTGTCCGGAATTTCAGTGGCCATCCTCCCGCACGAAGTCAGGATTGCTTTGCTGAATTGGCTCGATCGAAACCCAGCCAAGTTTATCTACGACAGCAATTATCGACCACGCCTCTGGGAAAGTGCTGATCACGCCCGGCAAATTAATGAACGGCTTTGGCACCGTGCAGACGTGGCCTTGCCATCGATCGACGACGAGATGGCCTTGTTTGGTGAAAGCGCCGAACAAGTCGCCGATCGGTTCGCCAAACACCCCGGCCTTGGTGCCTTAAAACGTGGCGCACAAGGTCCCCTTTCAATCGGTGAAGAGGTACATCAAACCTATTTGCCAGCGGAAAACGTTGTGGATACAACTGCCGCCGGCGACAGTTTTAATGGAGGATACTTGGCCGCTTTGTTGTCCGGAAAATCGCAGGCCGAGGCATTGCTGGCTGGTCATGCGATGGCATCCAAGGTTGTGCAGTTTAGGGGCGCTATTATTCCTGAATAAGCTGCGCTAAATCCTCGGCCCCTATGAGTTTCAATAATCCGATTTCGGGTTCAGATTGTTTAGCTATTCGAGCGATCTCGGCAGCTTTGGGATCGTTTACAAGCCTGCCATTAGCTGTCTCCGTAAGACAATACGATATCCACGCTCGCGTTCCTTCAACAACCGCATTCGATCCCGTTTCCCGCAACGTAGGAACAAACCGGTAAGGCAGCTTTTGACTCCCATCCATTGCTATTTGGTCCAAACGATGAGCCAACTCCGGGTTTTCGAACCTTTTCATCAGCGCATCCAAATAAGCTGAAACCTGATCCTGAATTTGAGACGGCAAAGTTGAAGCGGCATCTTTCATCAACTGAATTACAAGTGTGCGCAAAACTGGGTCTTGAACAGCCTCATGCACATATTCCAAACCTCTCGCTAGCCCGGCATACGCCAAGAATGAATGTGCGCCATTCAACATGCGAAGCTTTCGCATTTCGTACGGCGCTACGTCTTGAACAATCTGAACACCCGGCCAATTTGGTCGTGGCCCCGCAAAATCGTCTTCAATCACCCATTCCGAAAACGCTTCGGTTGGAACAGCCATCGGATCGCCGCTTATGGCGCGGACGGTATCTGTTGTGGCCGGAGTGATCCGGTCCACCATCGAATTTGGGAAGCGAATGGCACTCCAGTCTATTTCCAATTCTGCGGCGGCCGCGAATTCGACAACTGCACCTTTCAACGCCGTACCGTTTCCGACTTGGTTGTCACAACTCAGTACCGTCACAGGACTAGTTCGTCCGACCAACCCGAATGCAAGAAAACCAATAAGTGTCGAAGGTCCCTGCCCTGCAAGGTCAGCCGCGACTGCCGGGTCGGCAAAGTTCAACTGCCCTTTCGCGTCCAGATGATAGCCTTTCTCGGTTACAGTCGCCGATATGATCTCCACATTCTCCACGGCTTTGATAATCGCATCTCGATCTTCCGGAACAACGAGAACATTGCGCAAGATATCGACCCGCTTCACGCCCTGCCCCTGCACGCATAAATCGTAGCGATAACCTTGTTTAGCCAGTCCATCCCTGACCGAAGACGAGCGAAGGCTTACACCGACCACGTCCCAATCACCGGCTTGTTGCGTATAATCCAAAAGATGTGCACGAGCGAAATTTCCAAGTCCGAAATGTAGAATTGTGCCCATCTAGTTTTCCAACCCATAAACCTGCCGAGCGAGGTCAGTCGTAAGCAGCTTTGCCAGTCTTTCAGCGCTCTCCCGTCCAAATTGCCCGTTGGCCACTTGATCCGCCAAATGCACGGCTACACCCCGGCGCCACAGATCATGACGCGCGGGAATAGAAAGGAAGGCGCGTGTATCGTCGTTGAAGCCAGCCAAGTTAAAATATCCAGCAGTCTCAACAACTTGATCGAAATACCGCGCAATACCAGCCTGGCTATCGTGAAACCACCAAGGTGGACCAATACGAAGGCACGGCCAATGCCCTGCCATAGGTGCAAGTTCGCGGGCGTACGTGCCCTCGTCCAAGGTAAACAGCACGATCCTTAAACCTGCATTGTTCCCCACCCTGTTCAAAAGGGCGTCCAACCCATTTACCCAATCCATTGAAATCGGAATGTCAGCCCCTTTGTCCCGGCCGAACTCTTTCATTATATCTTGGTTCGTGTTGCGCTTGCTGCCAGCATGTATCTGCATTGTCAGCCCGTCTTCGACTGACATCTGAGCCATTTCAATCAGCATATGCCCGTAGAAGCGGTTTGCATCCTGCGCTGACCCTTTCTGTTTCTTCAATCGCTGGTACAGTGCATCCGGATCATCCAACCATTCGGTATTTACAACTTGGATTCCGTGGTCGGTTGCCGTGCAGCCCATCTCAATGAAAAAAGCCCGGCGCTGTCTCAAAGCTTCCAAGAAACCCGCAAAGCCGCCGACATCTGTGCCTGTCAAAACCTCAAGCTTTTCCAGATTCTGAGTAAAGCTTGGGTCGGTCGCGTCCAACACCCCGTCCGGACGAAAAGTCGGCACCACACGACCACCCCAACCGCTTTCATGGATTGCCTTGTGATGAGAGAGATCGTCCAAAGCCGAATCTGTTGTCGCCAGAACTTCTATGTCGAATTTATTGAATAATGCCCGTGGTTTATATTCGTCCCGCGCCAAACGCTCCGAAATCTTATCATAAATTTCGTTGGCAGTTTGTGGAGACAAATCTTCTGAAATTCCCAGTGTTTCGCGCAGCACGTAGCTGATCCAATCGCGTGACGGCGTTCCCAGAAAAAGATCCCAGTGTTCGGCAAAAGTGGCAAAAACTTTGCGTGGGTCGGTTTTGCGCCCCTCTTTGCCGACACCAAGTTGGTGCAACGGAACACCCTGCGAATAGAGCATTCTGAAAACATAGTGATCCGGAACAACCAACAGCTCAGCTGGGTTCGGAAATGGATCATCATTTGCGAACCAACTTGGGTCACAATGCCCGTGTGGGGACACAATCGGCAAGTCCTTGACCCCAAGGTAAAGCTCTTCTGCCATCCCCTTCAAAATGCCTGTCAATTTCTGCCTCCGCCGTTAGTCTGCGCACTTGTTAACATATTTTTTACGGCTTGCATCTTTCACGTACAAAGTCTCAGAGTGGCACCGTATGTTGGGGGGATAAATGAATATAGCGTTGATTGGCTTGGGTATGGTCGCAGGCACCCATGTGGCTGCGATAAACGCGTCAGATCAAGATCTCAACCTAGCCGGGGTGTTGGGACGTGACCCTCGAAAGACAGCCGGTTTTGCTGACAACCACGACACCAAAGCGTTCAACTCAATCGAAGAAGTTGCGAATGATCCCAGCGTGGATTTTGCTATCGTCGCGACGCCCCCTGACCAACGCTTGGAACTGATAAAGACCCTGGCGGCAGCAAGCAAACCGGTCTTGATGGAAAAGCCAATCGAAAGAACAATGAGTGCCGCCACAGAGATCGTCGAACTTTGCGACGCAAACAAGATTCCATTGGGCATTGTTTTTCAGCATCGTGCACGTGAGGCCTCCAAAGCCTTAAAGTCCGCCTTGAATTCCGGCGATCTGGGAAAGATCGCGACTGTCGATATTCGTGTGCCGTGGTGGCGAGATCAAAGCTATTACGATGCACCCGGGCGAGGCACATACGCGCGCGATGGTGGAGGGGTCATGATCTCTCAGGCAATACACACGCTGGACCTCGCAATGTGGTTATTGGGGCCAATTTCGACCATTCAGGCGATGATGAGGAAGACACCATTGCACGAATTGGAGGCCGAGGACTGGGCCGGAGCAATTTTTGAGATGGAAAACGGTGCCATTGGCACGATGATGGCGACCACTGCCGAATTTCCAGGCGCAGCTGAAACTATTACGATACAAGGCACCAAGGCCAAAGCCCATTTGGGGTCGGGTGTTCTGACACTAACTTATCTGGACGGCAAAGAAACAGTGATCGGGGAGACAGCTTCAACTGGGGGTGGTGCTGATCCGATGGCCTTTACGCACGAATGGCATCAGTCAGTTATCGAAGATTTTGCAAACTCGATCAGGTTGGGAACGCAGCCTATGTCCACTGGGCGTACCGCATTGTTAACCCATGCCGTCATTGATGCAATGCAGACCGCAAATCGAACTGGCCAAACCACACGAGTTTCTCAATGACGCTAACCTGTGTAGCCCTCGGGCTGGACCACCGTCACATCTACGGTATGACCGAAAACGTGCAAAAAGCTGGCGTGAAATGCGTCGGCTACTGGACGCAAGGGGAGCCCGAAACACTGCCCGGTTTTATCAAACGGTTTCCCGATGTGCCGCGTTTGGATCGACTGGAGGACGCCCTTGGCAGCGGCGCTGATCTGGCCTTGATTTCGTCAATCCCCGCAGATCGCGCGGATTTGGCCATCTGGGCCATGCAAAATGGGATGGACGTGATGAGCGACAAGCCCGGCTGCACGACATTGGAGCAGTTGGGACGGATAAAAAGAGCGGTTTCAGAAACAGGGCGTATTTGGTCAGTCAACTTTTCCGAACGTTTCGAAACTGCGGTTAGCACCCGCGCGACAGAGCTTGTTGAAGCCGGAGCAATTGGACAAGTTGTTCAGACGATCGGATTGGGTCCACACAGATTGAACAGACCAACTCGGCCTGACTGGTTTTTTAGACGAGACCGATTTGGTGGAATTTTGACCGATATTGCGTCTCATCAGATCGACCAGTTTCTGCATTACACCAGTTCAGCCTCTGCCGAAATTACGAATGCCTTTGTTGCCAACTATGCCAACCCAACCGATCCTGAATTGCAGGACTTCGGCGAAATCAATCTACGTAGCGAACGTGCGACCGGATACATCCGCGTGGACTGGTACACACCGGACGCATTGCCAAACTGGGGCGACGGACGACTGACAATTCTTGGTACAGAAGGCTACATTGAGCTCAGGAAATACGTGGATGTGGGCGGCGCACCTGGAACCGATCACCTGATCATTGTGAATTCTGAAATCTGCGAAAAGATTGACGCGTCTGACGCTGGTCTTCCGTATTTCTCGCGTCTGGCGAGTGACATTGAACATCGAACTGAGACTGCGATGACGCAGACCCATTGCTTTACGGTCATGGAGTTGGCCCTACGCGCGCAGGAAATGGCGGAAGTAGAATGATCAATGTTGCAATTCTGGGTGCTGGCATTGGTCGCCAACATCTCACCGCATTCAAAAAGTTGGACGAAGAGTTTCGTGTATCAGCCGTTGTTGACAAGGATGTCGCCCGCATAAAAGAGGTTCGGGACGATAACGACTTTATCGCGATGACCGATACCCAAGAGGCTCTTGATGATCCCGAGATCGACGTAATCGACGTTTGCCTGCCCCCACATCTTCACGTTTCGGTCACGCTCGATGCGCTTGCGGCTGGAAAACACGTCATTTGTGAAAAACCTCTGGCCACTTCGATGCAAGACGTGGACAGGATAATTGAAGCGGCTCTTCGTGCTGGGAAACAAGTATTTCCCGTCTTTCAATATCGATGGGGCCCGTCGCTTGCGCAGCTAAGGCATTTACAACGAGAAGGCCTGACCGGCGAGGTTCAAACAGCAGCTTTGGAGACACATTGGTCCCGCGGACCTGACTATTACTCGGTTCCATGGCGTGGAACCTGGGCAGGTGAACAAGGTGGGGCAGTTCTGGGGCACGCTATTCACAACCATGATCTTTTAATGCACCTGGCCGGTGAAATAGCCACCGTGTCTGCAATGACGACAACTCGGGTAAACCCAATCGAGACTGAAGACTGTGCGGCTATTTCATTTTGCATGAACTCTGGAGCTCTATGCACCAGCAATATCACTTTGGGCGCCGCAAAGGACGAAACTCGATTGCGAATTGTGTTTGAGAATTTGACCGCGACCTCCGGTCTGGAACCCTACGCGCCCGGTCAACCCCCGTGGAATTTCGTCGCGCGGGATCCTTCCATGCAGAGAATCATAGATGACGCAATTGCGCGGGCGCCCGGGGAACCAACTGGGTTCGAGGGGTTTTTCACCGAAGTAGGCAAGGCTTTGCGGTCGGAGCCGAATTCGGCAGTTACACTAAGAGACGGTGCGGCCTCTGTCGGTCTTGTTACGGCGATTTATCATGCTGCGCGCACTGGTGAACGGGTAAGCCTACCTATTAGACCTGACCACCCACTATACTCAGGATGGATGCCATGAAACAATGTTGGCGCTGGTTCGGCCCAAAAGACCCGATAGAATTGGATGACCTGCATCAGGTTGGTGTTGAGGGTATTGTGACAGCTCTACATCATATCCCTCCAGGACAACCATGGGATGAACAATCAATATCCGATCGCCAGTCGTTACTTTCCTCCGGTGGTTTTGGTTGGGATGTGGTTGAAAGCCTGCCGGTTTCAGAGGCGATAAAAACGCAATCTGCGGATATGGCAGAACATGTGTCAGCTTATAAATCCAGTTTAAAGGCGCTGGCCGCGCGCGGGATTGAAACCGTATGCTACAACTTCATGCCAATCTTGGATTGGACGCGCACCTCGTTACGTGCACCGCAGCCGCACGGTGGAACGGCTATGCTGTTCGATCTGACAGATTTCGCAGTATTTGATATACACATCTTAAAGCGTATTGGTGCCGAAGACGAATACTCTGAAAAGATGCGACACGCCGCTAAAACCAGATTCTTGGGCATGTCGGACCAGGCCAAAGTTCAACTGCAAAACAACGTCACCGCAGGATTGCCAGGTGCCAACGATCAGTGGAGCGTCGAAGACGTACGTGCGTTACTGGGAACTTACTCCGGGATTGATCGCGACAAACTGCGTGGGAACTTGATTGATTTTCTCTCTGAAGTGGCCCCGATCGCACAACAGCTGGGGTTACGATTGTGCTGTCACCCCGATGACCCACCATTTTCACTGCTTGGTCTGCCGCGTGTAATGTCCAGCTCGGATGACTATAGCGCGGTCTTGGACGCGGTCGATCTACCGTCCAGCGGTGCCACATTATGCACTGGCTCCCTGGGGGTGAGCTCCGATTTCGATGGACCAGAATTTGTACGAAGACATGGCGATCGGATACACTTTGCGCACCTTCGCAACACGAAACGCATCGCCCAATCCGACGACAGCAAACCCGACTTCTTTGAAGCGCCACATCTTGAAGGTGACACGGATATGGTTGGTACCGTTCGGGAGCTGATGGCCGAAGAAAAACGTCGCCAAACTGACGGGCGGCAAGACTGGCAAATCCCTATGCGCCCCGATCACGGACAGGAGTTATTGGGCGATCTGGGCGGCCATAGCACTCCGGGTTACCCCTTGATCGGTCGGTTGCGGGGTTTGGCTGAATTGCGCGGGGTGATGGCGGCGTTCACGTAAGTGAAACCGCCAATCAAATTTCTTTTTGGCGGTGACACTTCTTTGCTTGCCTGCAATCCGCTTTCTTCGTTTACTGGTGTCACCTAAACGGGCAGCGGGGTGTCTTCCGGACTCGCCCGGCGTCTGGACAAGGCGCGTGAAATCCCCGCGAAAACCGATGCCTTGCAGCATCATTTTCGAAACGTCAGCCTGTATTCGAACGGCTGAAAAACGGGAGGTTTCTATATGAAAACCGCAGGCGTAATCGGTCTTGGCGATATGGGCAGCGGCCTGGCCAAGAACCTTATAAAAAATGGTTTCGAAACATCTGGTTTCGATTTGAGCAACACCCGCATGAGTGCTTTTGCTGAGATGGGTGGCAAAGCAAAAGATTCTGCCGGCGAGGTCGGTGCCCACGCAGACTGTGTTTTTGTCATGGTAATGAATGGAGATCAGGCCAGAGAAGTCATTCTGGGTGAAGATGGCCTGGTCACAAACATGGGCAAAGGCGGGACGGTCATCCTTTCGGCAACCATAAAGCCCGCGGAAGCTCGTGCAATTGGCCGAGACATGGAAGGCTCGGGTATCAATCTGATCGACACTCCTGTATCTGGTGGGTTTCCGGGGGCTCAGAATGGCACACTAACGATGATGGCTGCCGGAGCACCAGATGTTCTGGACCGAAACGCAGAGGCAATGCAGGCAGTGTCGGGAACCATCCACCGGGTCGGCGCCAATCCCGGCGACGGCCAGACAGTCAAGGCGTGCCTCCAATCTTTGATCGGGTCGATCTTTTCGGCCACGTTCGAAGCTGCGGCTCTTGCCGCTAAGGCAGGGGTCAGCGGCCAGGCTCTGCTCGACGTGTTCTCATCTTCCAGCGCGGGATGCGGTGTTGTTAACACTGCGCTTGAAAACATCATTGACCGCAAATTTGTCGCAACAGGTAGCCATATAGCGACAATGCACAAAGATTTGACGATATCGCTTGCACTGGCCAGTGAACTTGGGGTCCCGATGCAGACCGCATCGTCAGCCATGCAAGTGTTTCACGCCGGAAAAACCAAATACCCTGACGGTGACAACTGGATCTGCACGCGCGTGATCGAAGAAATCGTGGGCGCGGAACTGCACCGCTGAAGACTGGGAGTTTTCCAATGAAACTTGGTGTAATTTGCGATGGAATCAGCCGTGACCTAACTCACGCCGTAGATGTGATGGACGAATTCGATCTGGAGTACGCAGAGCTTCAGTTTGTCGGCGATACAGAGGTCGGCGATCATACTGCTCAGGAAATTGCCGAAATCAACGCGCTGTTACGTGATCGAGGTAAACCGGTGTCCTGTCTGTCACGACATATTTTTGCGGGCATGACTGCGGCAAACAAACCCGGTGATGAGCTGCACACAAAGCACATGGACGCTTTAAAGCGTGTCATCGACATGGCACACAACGTTGGTTCACCGTTAGTGCGCATTATGACCCAAAGGAAAGAACAGATTCTCTGGGGTAAAAACGGGGCCGAAAAGTGGAATGTAGCCCATGGCGTCTGGGACACGATGCCGCCTTTGATTGCACCGGCCGTCGAATTGGCGAAGTCAGAAGGTATAAGACTTGTGGTGGAAACCGGGAACGGCACCCTGGTCAATTCTAACTACACGGCCCGTAAATTGATTGACGACTTGGACGCCAAAGACACTTTGAAAGTGCTTTGGGACCCAGGGAATAACTGCTGGTGCCACGAGCTTGCATATCCGGATGGTTACAATGAATTGCGGGGCGGTTATTTGGGCCATATCCACATAAAGGATGTAAAAGTCGACACTCCGAGAGCCACACTGGAAGTCCGCCGAATGGGTGAAGGCCAGTTGGCGGATCTGTTTCAACCCATTGCCGACGCGCTTAGATCTGATGGTTATGACGGCGTTATTTCATTCGAAAGCGTTTACCACCCCGGCAATGGAAATTTCGAAGACGGTTTCCGATTGTGTGTGGATAGGTTCAAGCAACTGTTTGGCTGATAAATACCATGTGACTGACAAAACCTAGGTTTCTGAACGCGGATTGAGGGCAAGGTTTGCCCCTCAACCAATGAGATTTGGAAGAGTCATTGAGATCGCCGGAACAAACGTTATCAGCATTAGTGCGACAAGAATGGCCAAATAAAAGGGCCAAATCGTCCGCACAGCTTTCTCCATTGGCAGTTTGCCTACCGCGCATCCAACAAATAGGCACGACCCGACAGGCGGAGTGCACAAGCCCAATCCCAGATTGACCAGTAAGATCATACCGAATTGCAATGGATCGATCCCCAAGCTGTTTGCGACCGGCAGGAAAATTGGCGTGCAAATCAAGATCAGTGCAGCCATATCCATTATCATTCCCAGGACCAGCAAGACCACGTTTATCATCAACAAGATCATAATGGGGTTTTCGGTCAACCCCGTAAGCAGTTCGACCGTTTTGTCTGGCACTCGGTAGAAGGTCAGCATGTAAGCAAATGCACCGGCGCACGCGATCAAGATCATGACCATTGCTGTTGTGCGCACAGCCGAAGACACGGCGATGCAGAAGTTTTCCCAGGTAATGCTGCGGTAAACAATTAAAGTAACGACGAAAGCGTATATCGCGCCGAAAGCACCTGACTCCGTTACTGTGAAGATGCCTGACAATACGCCCCCAACGATTATTACAGCCGTCAGCAAGCCTGGAATCGCACTAACGAAACTTAGGAGAAGCGCACGCCAACCGGGAAATTTTTCCGCCTGATATCCTCGCCTGACGGCCACTAAATACGCTGCTACGGCTAAGCAGATGCACATCAATATTCCCGGAACAACACCTGCCAGAAACAACTTTGAGATGGAGACACCGCCCCCAGCCGCAATAGCAAAAATAATCATGTTGTGGCTGGGTGGAATGATAATCCCGGCAATTGATGAGGTTACAGTCACATTGACAGCGTAGTCGGCATCATACCCTTTTTCCTTCATCACTGGCACAAGAATGGACCCAAGGGCCGAGATATCGGCTATGGCCGAGCCGGAGATTCCACCGAATAGCATCGACGAAAAAACGTTAACTATCCCAAGTCCGCCTCTAACGGCACCGACCGCAGCAGACGCGAACCTGACGAGGCGCATCGCGATGCCGCCGTGAAACATCAACTCGCCAGCAAAAATAAAAAATGGAATGGCCATCAGCGAGAAGACGTTGATGCCGGAGACGATCCTTTGAAAGCCAATCATCAACGGCAACCCTTCAAACCAAAAGGCCGAAATTGCTGCAATACCCAATGCAAAGGCCACAGGCGTTCCAATCAGAACGCAGAGTGCAAATACTGCCAGCAGAAAAAGAATTCCCATCAAACGCCTCTATTCAATGCTGTCGCTACGCTCGTCGCCACCGACAAACACACGGATCAGATGACCGATGGAGAACACAAGAATAAGCCCCCCACCAATTGTCAGCGGCAATGAACGCAAACCCTCAGGCACTTGGATCAGCGGAATGAGTGATCCCCATTTGAAAATTGTAAGTCGAGCACCAAACCACAGCATCAACCCACCGAAGCCAGCCATCAGGACATCAGTAGAGACAACCAATACTCTTCTGATCCAAGGGGGAACGGCAGACCGTAAAAGCGAAACAGACAAATGGGAATTGTCGTGCACTCCAACCGCAGCTCCAAGAAATGCGATTGTCATCACAAGCAACAAAGCGACCTGTTCGACCCAAGTTGGTGTGGCGTTCAGGACGTACCGACCAAATACAAGCCAACCGAAGATTACGGTGATCGCCACCAGCGCAATACCCGTTAAAACCCGGCAAACATACGCGATCCAATCAAGAATAAGAACCATATTGCGTATCGATACAGGCAGATCGGAAGCTACTTTCATAAGATCATTTCCTGCGTTAAGCACCCGACCACGCATCACCGTGGTCGGGAATTTTCAGGCTAGAGCTTTCTGTCTCAATCTGTTGCCTGGATGGTTTCGACCAACGGGCGTAGATCCGGGTTGGTCGAAAAGTAGGCTTCGTAAACCGGCCCCATTGCAGCCTGAAACGGTGCTTTGTCTGCAACTTCGTTCACAACTACTCCGGCTGCTTCAACCGCTGTACGGCTTGCCGCCTCGCGCTCAGCCCAAAGTTGGCGCTGCAATTCGGCCGACTCCTCCGCCGCTTCGCGGACGGCCGATTGCATTTCAGGTGAAAGGGCACTGAATGTATCAGTGTTTATACAGATGCATTCAGGAATGATCAGATGCTGTGAAAGAGAGTAATAGCCAGCTACTTCAAAGTGACCGGTCGACTCGTACGATGGCCAATTGTTCTCTGCCCCGTCGACGACACCCGTTTTCAAGGCCTGATAAACTTCGGCAAATGCCATTGGTGAAGGGTTTCCCCCAAGCTCGGCTATCATTCCCGTAAACAGGTCGTTGTTCATGACACGCACTTTCATGCCTTCGACGTCAGCAGGCGTATTGATCGCCTTTGTGCCGTTGTAGAACGAGCGAGCGCCAGCATCGTACCAAGCCAGCGGTGTTAAACCCTTTTCAGCCATCCCAGCGGCAATTGCTTCGCCGCCCTCACTTTCCAGAACCCGGAACATGTGTGGCACGTCCTTAAAAATGAAAGGCAGTGAAACAACGTTGGCTTCCGCAACGATCGGACCGATTGGGCCGAGGTTAAAGTTTCCAACTTCCAACGCGCCTGCCCGTACCTGCTCGACAGCGTCAGGTTGGCTACCCAAAGTACCTCCGTGGAACATCTGGACGTTTATTTCGCCGTCCGTCTTTTCGGTTACGAGTTCAGCAAATTTATCCATGGCTATCGTGTTGGGATAACCGTCCACGTGAATATTCCAACCGCGCCAATCTGCTGCAAAAGCTGAGCTGCTCAACACGGCTACCACGGTCGCGGCGCCAAATAGTGCTTTGGATTGTTTCATCGTCATTTCTTCCTCCCTAGAAAATTGGTTTCTTGAGCTTTTGTCCGGTCAAAACCGGTTATGAAAAAAGCAGACCCCCGTTGATGTCGATGTTTGCGCCGGTGACGAAAGCAGCTTCATCCGATGCCAGGTACGCCACCAGGTTCGCGACGTCTTCCGAAGAACCTTCGCGTTTGAGCGGCGTTGCCTCAGCCACGTTGGTTCTCACCTCATTTTTTGTGAAAATGTTGTGAAAATCGGTGTCGATCATCCCAGGACAAACCGAGTTCACGCGGATGTCTGGCCCCAGTTCCTTAGCCAGCCCGCGTGTCATGGTCATAATCGCGCCCTTCGATGCGGCGTAGGCAACCGCACCCGGGCCGCCCCCATCTCTGCCAGCTTGGCTGGCAAAACCAACGATCGCTCCGCCGACGTTCATGTGTGGTAGAGCCGCCTTAACGACGCGCAAGAATGACGTGGCATTCAATTCCATCACGTCTTGCCAGTGGGCTATATCCATTTCCGCGATCGTCTTACGCGCCACTAACCCTCCAGTCACATGCACCAGGACATCAATAGACCCGCCAAAAGCAGAAAGAGTCTCTGAAACAAGTGCTTTGACATCATTGTCTGATGTCATGTCTCCTTGAAGCGAAATTGCGTTTCCTCCGTTTTTCCGGATTTCCGAGACAGCAGAATCCGCCCCTTCAGAAGAACTGTGAAAATTGATCGCGACCGATGCTCCTGCTTTTGCAAGCCGCATTGCGCAGGCGCGTCCAATGTCACGACCACCACCAGTAACAATCGCGACTTTTCCTTCGAGGTTTTGACGGGCGCCAAATTTCTCTGCGATTGATCCTGTCATTTTTAGTCCTTTCTGATTGCGGGTTTTCTTTTGACGGGTTCCATCCAGCGTCCTGACAACCGCACCGCCTCGACGAGATTGCATTATTTAGTCGACTAGGATACTAGTATTGTCAACTGAATAATTTCTGGCCATATTGTGCGAACAAGAAATCAGCAGGGTTCAAGAACGTTGGCAGCAGTCGCGCAGAAAGCTAACTTGGCACAGACACTTTGAATTAACTGGCGCTTTCCCAAACTATTTGAGATGGCGAAAAAGGAAACAAATGCAAAGCCTTAAGGAAAAACTTGCACGGCGCACGACCGCAGATATCGTGTATGATTATCTGTACGAAGCTATCGTCACACTGGAATTGCTGCCTGGAACCAAGTTGTCAGAGGCAGACATTGCCAAAAGGTTTGATGTTTCCCGACAACCGGTTCGCGACGCTTTCACCAAACTAGAATCGCAAGACCTTCTTTTGATACGACCACAGAAAGCCACTCAGGTGCGTAGCTTTTCGATGGAGCGCATAGAACATGCCCGTTTCGTTCGTTTGGCAGTTGAACTGGAAGTTGTGCGCGCGGCTTGCAGCGTCTGGCGACCCGAGCACGCTCTGGCCCTTAAGGAGAATCTGGCTGAGCAACTGAGCGTTATAGAAAAAAACGAAACGGAAAGATTTCACCAACTGGACTATGAGTTCCACAGGCTAATCTGCGAACTGAGCGGAAAACCCCTGGCATTTGAAACCATTCAAGAATGCAAAAGAAAAATTGACCGGCTTTGCGTTTTGAGTCTCGGCCGCCAAAGCGAAGCCAAAACTCTATACGAAGACCACTTTGACCTTGCCAAAGCGCTTTCCGACAAAAACGTAGATGCGGCAACAAATGTTGTCCGTCGCCACTTGAGCAGGATCGATAACACAATCGAAGAAATACACGCTAAACACGCTGACTACTTTGAGTGAGTTGGAAAATTGGACATTTCAAAAGGACGACACAGTAATGGTAGTGCTTAATCCAATCGTGCCCACCGACCCAGGCGTGACGCGTCAAGTCTTGGCGGATCATCCTAACCTGATGATGGTTTCGTTTCGCTTTGATGAAGGTGCCGAGGGGTTACTCCATCAGCACCCGCATGTTCAGGCAACATTTGTCAAATCCGGTCGCTTTGAATTCACTGTTGGCGATGTGAAAAAGGTGCTTGGGCCAGGCGACAGTATTATTATCCCTTCGAACCAAAAACACGGCTGTATATGCCAAGAAGAAGGAGAATTAATTGACTGCTTCACGCCTCGCAGAGATGACTTCGTGTAGAGTTAAAACTATATGAAACAAGAGTTTTTTGAAGTTTCAGTTTCCACACCCGGAAAGTCACTGACAGATATAAGCGAATTGATTCAGCGCGAAGTTACCAGCCGCAGTTTCCATTCCGGTTTGCTTACAATCTGGTGCGCTCACACTGGTGCTTCATTGTTGGTCCAAGCAAATGCGGACCCGGACGTGCAGCAGGATATCTTGGATTATTTTGAGAAACTCGTACCCAAGTCTGCGGGAGCGTACCGTCATAAACCTGACGAAGACGACAATGCTCCGTCTCACTTGCGGGCGCTGCTTACCCAGACCCAGTTATCTATCCCGATATATGACGGACTTCTTCCAATGGGCAAAGTCCAAAGTCTATACTTGTTTGAACACCGGGAAGCCCCAAAAATCCGACGCCTGAACATCCATTACTTGGGTACTTGAGCGACAGCACCTAACAAAGTTGGTCGTCGGCTTCTCGAAATCTGGTATTTTTGAGTTCAGGTCCGAGTTGGAGATGGAAATGTTAACGACAGAGCAGCTAAGAGATTATTGCGGCACCGTAACCAACACTGACATTTGGAACGGCTTCGAATTGCGTCCGGACGACGTAATTGTGACCACACCCCCTAAATGCGGAACCACATGGATGCTGAACATCGTAATGATGCTCATATACCAACGCGTCGTTCCGGATGCCGGAAACTCAAAAGATGCCCCATGGCTTGACTGTGGTTTTCGTGATCGAAAGGAAATCGCGGAATTTTTGAACAGCTTGGACCGTCGCAGATGTATTAAAAGCCACACCCCAATGGACGGGATCGCCTACGGGCGCGAACCGACCTACATCGTTGTATACAGACATCCAGTTGACGCTCACTTTTCATTGCGAACTCATGCGGGAAATATGAAGGAGGACTGGCTCGATTATATGTTTCCAGAAAGCGAGAGCGAGGGGTTTCAGCGTTTTGTTAATGCGCCGGCCACCGATGCTGGGACCGACGATTTAACGCTTGCCTCATTTGTTCATCACTACCAACAGGCAAAAGAGCGCAAAGACAATGGCAACGTGCATTTTTTTCATTACGCCGATATGTCCCGGGATTTATCCGGTCAGGTCGAAAAGCTTGCGCGAATAATGAAAGTGCCTCTACCGCAATCACTCAGGGATGAAATAACTGAGGCAACTAGTTTTAAACAAATGCGAAAAGCCGTTGAAAGTAGTGAGCGCCGTTTTCATAAAGACACGCCTTTCCACGACCTCGCGGATTTCTTTTCTTCTGGCACATCAAACAAGTGGGAGGGGCGCATTTCACCGGAGGAAATGGAAACTTATAGCCGACGAATTCGGAGCCTTTTACCTGCCGAAGAAGTTACTTGGTTGGAAAATGGCTATCAGTTTTGAGTTCGCTGAGTTTGACGCGCTTGTCTGGCATTCTTTGTTCAACCACCACGCTAAGATTCCGAAACGTTTAAATGCATGAATCCCGACATTTAATAAAATCTCGCTCTCAAAAAATTTCGAAAAGTCACTAGAAATCCGTTGATACAGGTCTGCCTCACAATCCGGTGTCGTGACTTTGCATGTCTTGGCCTATTTCAACATTCTTTCTGACACGTCTTTCAGCAGATCATGCAGATCGAACTCCTCACCTTTGTCGGCCAGGCCTCGGTCACGCAAAATAAAAGACAGTCCGTGAACAAAACTCCAAAGCAGGAATCCGCGACGGCGAACCTCTTCGGTGATTCTGGATTCGCCTAGGCATTTTGCGACCTCGGAAAGCAGAATTCCAAAGCTTTGTTGCCCACCCTCCTCGAGCCGGGGGTCAGCAATGCGATCGGTGAATCCCCCAAACTTGAGCCGGAAAACACCCGGTTCGTTCATGGCAAACGCAACATACTCCATACCAATGGCCGTTATACGTTCTGGCGATCCTTCCGGGAATTCTTGCAAAGCGGAAAGCATATTTGCACGATGCCTGGCCATTCCCTCAAGAACAACGGCAACAAGCATTTCGTTCTTGTCTTTGAAGTGTTTGTAAGGTGCTGCCGTGGACACACCTGCCAACCTGCATGCGTCCGAAACTGAAAAACTGTCCGGGCCTTTTTCCTCAACCAACTGCCGCGTCGCCTCTATCAAAGCCGCTCGTAGATCACCATGATGGTAGGCTTTTTTTTCCGCCATTCGGCCTTCCGCGTTGCCGCCAGAGTTCTTGATTAATTTGGTGTCTGTCATGATCCAAGGTTTGGCAGATCACGTATCCCTTGTCAAAGTGAGAAGTTCTAACATATGTTAGAGAGACTAACTTGATGAGGTCAAAATGCCGAATCCAGAGATTTCCGCTTCTGCTCCTGCTAATCGAAGCCCTTGTTCACGCGTCCTTCACCGCATAACACAGCTTAGTTTGACCGTAGGCGTCATCCTCGTCGCTGCTGCAGCGGTCCACTTAGGAGCTTCTGAGCTTTCGCGCCGTGCGAACGCCGTTCCCGCTCCTGACGCCGCCTCGGTGACGCCCGTTTCAGTAACGCCTATTAGTCAAGAAAGTTATTACTTAGTTGATCGAGTTTTCATCGGTCAGGTCGAGCCACAACGGTCTGCAGATATTTCCTTTGAGTTGAACGGAACCCTCGCGAAAATACTGGTCGACGAGGGAGATGAGGTTTCGAAAGGTCAACTGCTTGCTACGCTGGATATCGCGTTGCTGGAAGTTGAACGTGATCGCCTGTCCGCATCTCGCAAAGCTATAGCGGCGCAGCTTTCCTTTGCCCAAAAAACCGTTGAACGCAGTACAAAACTTATCGAGCAAGGATTTACCAGTCAGGCTCGTCTGGACGAGGCAATAGCTCAGCAAGATGAGCTGCTTTCCAGAATGGGAGAGCTAGACGCAGCTTTACGCGACGTGACCGTTCGGATTGACAAATCCAGTATTAAAGCTCCCTTCGCAGGTCAAATTACCTCCCGGCATGTCGACGGCGGTGAAACGCTACGATCTGGAGAGCTTGTTTTGGGAATGGTCGAAATCGTGTCACCGCAGGTACGAATAGGTATTCCACTTGATGTGGAGCCTTCACTTTTGACCGATGTTGAAATCGAAATTGCCGACAACCAGTATCAAGCGAAGCTGGCTACTTTGCGTCCAGATGTCGATCCACTAACCCGGACGCGTACAGCACTTTTTGACCTGAAAGACGGTCCCAACGTCGCGTTTGGACAGACCGCACGTGTTCACATCAGTGACCCGGTCGAAAGTACCGGCACTTGGGTTCCTACAACATCACTAAAAGAAGCGGCGCGTGGTCAATGGACGCTTTTGGTTGCGGACGCCGAGAAAACGGTTCGCATTGCGACCGTAGAGGTAATCCATGCCGAAGATGACCGCGTTTTTGTCAGAGGGATGTTTCCAAAAGGCACTGTCTTGATTGATCGGGGGCCACAGCGTGTGACGGTTGGTCAGCGAGTCGCATTTGGCGGCAACGAGTGACGGAGGATACAAATGGAAACCCTTACATTTCGTCACCCCAGGCTTGTCGCTCTAATAGTCTTGGTGTTGGTATCCGCTGGACTGTCATCTTTTCTTTCGTTGGGGCGGCAGGAAGATCCAACAATCACCAATCTGTTTGCAACTGTGACGACTCAGTTTCCAGGTGCGGACCCGGAGCGGGTCGAAGCGCTGGTAACCGCTGAGATCGAGGAAGAGTTGCGGAAAATTGCTGAATTAGACGAGATAAGTTCGGTTTCCAGATCTGGGATTTCAGTAGTTTCCGTTGAATTGCTTGAAACGCTGGATGAAGCCACCATCGAACAAGTTTGGGCCGAAGCAAGGGATGCGATCGATGACGCCAGTCAGAATTTTCCCACTGGTGTTCTGCCACCAGATTTCGACGCAGAAGGCATTTCCGCCTATTCTGCGGTGATCGCAGTGGCGGCTGACAGCCCGAATTTCCCAATAACGCTGCTATCGCGCCATGCGGAATCCTTGGGCGACAGATTGCGGACGATCCCGGCCACTCGTGCCGTTGATTACTTTGGGCAGCCGGAAGAGGAAGTCCTTGTCAGCGTTGATATGGATAAAGCCGCAGCATTAGGCCTGAGTGCCACTGAAATTTCGCAGCGGATAACCGAAGCTGATGGAAAAGTCCAATCAGGCCGCTTACAGTCCGATGTGGATTTAACCATAAATATCAGTGGGGAAATCGAAACAATTGACCGCATCAGAAGCATTGTTCTGCGCGAAAATGCCGAGGGCGCAGTTGTACTACTGGGTGACATCGCCACAGTGGATCGCGGCCCCCGAATGCCTGAGTCTGCGATCGCATTTGCCAACGGCATGCCAGCCGTTCTTGTGGGCGTTCTTGCTCAGGACGGGGTTCAGATCGACCGGTGGACTGGATTTGTGCGGAAGGAACTTGAAGAAGGTTCTGCGTCAGTCCCTGTGGGTATTCAGGAGTTACTACTCTTTGACCAAAGTAAATACACAACAGACCGCCTGACCGAAGTCGGGATTAACATGGCAATCGGTGTCACGCTCGTGGTTGCGGTTCTGTTCATAACGCTTGGTGTTCGAGCCGCTGCAATCGTCGCACTTGTTCTGCCGGTCGTTTCGCTTGCCACGCTCGCAACAATGAACATGATTGGACTGCCAATTCACCAGATGTCCGTCACCGGACTGATTGTGGCCTTAGGCTTGCTGGTAGACGCCGCAATCGTGATGACAGACGAAATCCGGCGACGTTTGCAAGACGGGATGGATCGTATCACTGCAGTGCGCGACGCGGTACGCCGATTGGCGGCTCCGCTGTTGGCGTCCACCATCACCACCGCGCTAGCTTTCATGCCCATGATCCTTCTGCCCGGGCCTGCTGGTGACTTTGTAGGCGCCATAGCCATCGCCGTTGTGCTTATGTTGGTGTGGTCTTTGTTGGTTGCTTTGACGGTCACGCCTGCAGTTGCAGGCTGGGTTTTATCTGACAGAAAAGACGCTGGAATACTTGCTCAAGGCATCAGTATCCCAGCACTTGCCCGTCTGTTTGAGGCATCAATACGTATTTCGGTCTCAAACCCAGTGCGGTCCATCGCGCTGGCGTTGGTATTACCCGTTCTTGGATTTGCAGCATTTCCCACTCTGACTGCTCAATTCTTTCCGGGCGTAGATAGAAACCAATTCTACATCGAAATTGATATGCCAGGGGGTACTTCGATTTCCGGCACAACGGCAACAGCGCGGCTGATCGACGAAATGCTTTTGGCTGATGCCGGCGTGCAAAGCGTCTACTGGACGGTGGGAGAGTCAGGTCCAGCCTTCTATTACAATATAGTTGGCAATCGCTCGCGTGAGCCCGGATTTGCGCAGGCAATGATCACAACGAAAACTGCGGAAGATGCCGCCCGCCTGGTCGGAGATTTGCAGGGTCGCCTGGACACAGATTTCACCGAAGCCCAAATAATTGTGCGCAACCTTGTTCAAGGCCCCCCAGTTGCCGCGCCTATAGAGGTAAAAATACAGGGACAAGACATTACAATTCTTCGCGAGCTGGGTGACAAGATTCGATCGGTCATGGCCAACCTCGATTTGGTGACACAAGCCCGAGCAAGCGTAAATGGCGGCAACCCCCAAATCCGGTTCGAGATTGACGAGATAAATGCCCGCCTGCTTGGCTTGGATGTTGCGGACATAGCAGGTCAGCTGGACGCCGCGTTGGTGGGAGTGACCGGAGGTTCATTGATAGAAGGCACCGAGCAACTACCCGTTCGGGTGCGTTTTGGTGACGAAATTCGCTCTGATCTGAGCACTATAGTCAGCATGCCTATCCTTCTGCCGGACGCTGCTGCAATCTCCGCTACTGGTATGTTTCCTGCGGTTCCTTTGTCCGAGCTTGCCAAACCCATAGTCGAACCCGCTGAAAGCGTAATTACTCGGACCGATGGCGTCCGTGAAAACACAATTCAGGCATTCATCGTGCCTGGTGTACTACCTGAAGAAGCTCTGCAGGATGTGCTGGAAGCCTTGGATGTTTCGGGATTTGAGCTACCGCAGGGATATACAATGACCTTGGGCGGAGACAGTGATGCACGTTCCAGCACAGTCGGCAATCTGATGGCTTCGGTGGGGTTGATCGTGACACTGTCCATCGCGACAATCGTCCTGACTTTCAACTCTTTCAGGTTAACCTTGGTGACGTTGGCGGTTTGTGTCCTGTCGGCTGGTCTTTCTATGCTGTCACTTGCAATCATGCAATATCCGTTCGGCATTCAGGCGATCATTGGCGTGATTGGCTCCATCGGCGTTTCGATATACGCGGCCATAATAATACTCACCGGCTTGCAACAAGATCCGCGGGCAAGTCGCGGTGACCGAAACGCAATGGCGCGCGTTGTCACCGGTTCCAGCCGGCACATCATCTCGACCACAGTTACGACGTTTGGCGGGTTTCTCCCCCTGATAGTAGGTGGCGGTGCATTCTGGCCCCCGTTTGCGGTGGCAATAGCAGGCGGCGTGTTGCTGTCGACCGTTGTGTCATTTTTCTTCACACCACCTGTTTTTGCATTGGTTTACCATGGGCGTTTCAGAAAATTACTTATTTCCGAGAAACATCAATCCATTTCAGACAAGGCGGTTATCTCATTAGCGGCAGAGTGAGGATCACCTGTCTCGACGATGCACACTCTGGTAAGAACAAAAGCGCAGTTTCAACCTCATTTCCAGATGTCAGACCTGGAGAAAAAGTGTGGTTTTAGAAAAAGGCTGCAGAATTGGCAAACAAGTCTTAGAGTATGCGCAGCCAGACGGGTCGGAACTAAACACAGAGAACCGCTGCGCCTTGCAATCGTCCGGATCGCAAGTCGTCAAGGGCATCATTCGCGCATTCAAGCGGATAAGTTAATACACGGGTTTCTATAGGTATTTCCGAAACCAATTCAAAAAACTCATCACCGTCTTTCCTTGTCAGATTGGCGACGGAACAAATAGAGCGTTCCTCCCACAGGTCTGAATATGGAAACGACGGTATATCACTCATGTGAATACCGCCGCAAACAATACGCCCTCCTTTGCGGGTTGCTTTAAGGGCAAGTGGGACAAGTGCGCCGACCGGAGCAAATATGATTGATGCTTCAAAACTTTCAGGAGCACTTTCAGAAGAGCCACCGGCCCATTTAGCACCCAATTCCAAGGCAAACTTTTGTGCTGCGATGTCGTCATCTCTTGTGAAAGCATAAACATCGACGCCAAGCGACGTAGCAACCTGACAAAGGATATGAGCTGCAGCGCCGAAACCATAGATACCTAAGGATTTTGGATCGCCAGCCATCCTGAAGCTGCGATAACCGATCAGACCGGCACACAAAAGCGGAGCCAAATCCGCCGCTTCTTTTTCTTCCGGCAACGGGAAAACAAAACTCGAATCCGCCACACAGTATTCGGCGTAGCCACCGTTAATTGTGTATCCTGTAAACCCCGGCTCGTCACAAAGGTTCTCGCGATGAGATCTACAAAATTCGCACCTACGGCATGTATGTCCCAGCCAGGGAACGCCGACTCGCTGACCAATTTTTAACTTGCCCACCCCCTCTCCCAAGTCACTGATACGCCCGACGATTTCATGTCCTGGGACAAGCGGCAGTACGGGGCTTTTCAGGTCACGATCAACGATGTGCAAATCAGTTCGGCAGACACCACACGCTTCGACTTGCACCTGCACCTGCCCTGCGCCAGATACTGGAATAGGTAATTCACAAAGTCGCAGACTGGGACTCTTCCCATCGAAAACCATTGCTCGCACAGCACACCTCCTTGCAGTGCACTATCTCGAAAACAGCGACCAAGCTCCAGCTTGCCCCGACGCGCGACATTGAACGTCCTGATAGTGTTTGAAGTTAAGTCAGCGTGGATAAGGATCACCTGGTTACGTGAACTGCACATTTGGCATGATGCACAACCCTGTTCGCAGTTGACCCTAGAAAGATATTCTCAAAACCCGGCTTGTGCGAAGCAATTACAATGCAGTCAACATCGTGTTCGTTGGCGAAATCGACAATCGCCCTGCCAGCATGCCCGGAAACCAACTTTGCTTGAGCGTCGGGCAACTCTGACGCATTCTTGAGTAGGTTCTCCTGAATCTCATGGCGTGTGTTCTTGAAAACCTCTTCTGGAATCTGAGACGCCACGTACGCCGGAATAGGTTCCTGCACGTGGAGCATAATGAATTCTGCATCGGCGTCAGCCAGCAGGCGCGCCGCTTCAAAAGAAGCCCGAGTATCATGGTCACTATCCAGCGCCACAGGGACTAGAATTTTCTTGTACATGTACAGTCCTTTCGACTGATCGGGTTAAATTCAAGTGGAAACTTCCAATGTTAACACCCTAAACCGGCTCTGACTTTGAAGACTGCCCAACTTTTTTCGCTGTGGTGGTAACATCGTCAATTGTTTTCTCCACGGCTTCCGCTTCAGTTTCTGCCGCATATGCCGCACAACGGGCAACTGTTTCGAACCATTCCTGAGCGTCCGCGATCAGACGTTCTGCTGAGTGACGCTGCCATTCCGTAATCGTTTGCATGGCTTTCGATGGATCGCCTGCATTGGCCGACGACGCGGTACGCGCCGCCTTAAGTGCAGACCGAACAGCCTCATGACGCCTTTCAAACCAATGTTGTGCAAAGTTTTCTGCTTCTTCCAGCATCTTCTCCTGCGCGTCCCAAAATTGCTCAATCTGAGCGCCAAGAACAGGATTCACAGACTCCGAAGGCTGCATTTGTTTGAACACGTCGATCAATGTTGTGGGGTGTTTTGGTTTCGGCGTCTTATCTGGCATCGAAAGTTCCTCCTCATTCTCTCGCCAGCCATTGTGCCGATACTCACAAATTCCGCTTTAATTTAGATCAATTTCATCGATCATCTTTGTCCATGACCATTCAACGAAATTCGTTTATTCACTTACGCGACAGGCATCCTGGAAAACTTCTTTTAAAATCAAGGGATGCGGACATTGAATGAGTCATCATTAGTTATTTGTTTGGAAGGCCACCAGTTTCGCATGAGTTGGTGACGAGGTTTTTCAGAAAAAATCTGCCCTAAATTCACGGAGATTCGTCACAACTACCCGCAGCCGAAATAAAAGATCAGACCAGCCCCTTTGGGAGGAGATAAAGAGGCTGGTCCTTTGCGTTGGCGTACACTGTTGAACTTTCGCCGCCGCTTGCGCTGGCATACTCTGGGAGGAGCGAGAACCAGCAGATTCATAGTGCCTATTAAACACCTGGTAATTACATGTTTTTACAGGTTTTCGGCGTCGCTACCCCAATCATCTGAAAGCAATTTCTCGGCATACATTGGTATGTCTGCCCGCGAGATCCCGATCTGGGTAAGTTGGTGATCACTCATTTCGGATAGAGTTGACATCATTCGCGCCATTTGAAGTGTTCTTAATACTCCGCGCATGCCTGCAAATACTTTGTTCAGTCGCGAAAGGATCAGAGGCAATATACTCTTGGCCCCACGTGACATGGAACTCAAATATAACAATGTGTTATCCGAGATTGGCCCGACTGCTTGCGATTTAAAGGTCATTTGCTGCCTCCTTTGCCAGTCCTTTGATACTGCCACGCGGAATACCTAAATCATTGAGGTCACGGTCAGTGAGATTAGAAAGTTCGCGATAAGTGTTTAGATAGACCTTTCTTTTGGTGATGGCGGCCCGCACGGCATCCCGCTTTTGCTGAAAGACTGTGCGGCCAGCATGCAGAACGACCTCTAACGAAGTAATCGATCTTGTATTTGCCATAATTGCGCCTCGTCTATTGCTGCATTGCAGTATTTATGCTGCACTGCAGAAGTAACCGAGCTTGATAGCGCTCACAATTTCTTAAATTGGAACAGGACCCATTCCAATTTGGAACAGGCCAATGGTGTGAAATGGATATATCTGCGCAAATGTTGATCTTTGCGACCGTCGTTGAGCGCGGGAGTATTTCTGCGGCTGCCCGGTCAATGGATCAGACCCCTTCTGCTGTAAGCAAACAAATCGGATTGCTTGAAGATCGCGCCCATTACCGCCTTCTTAACAGAACTCGAACCGGTGTGTCGCCTACGCAAGAAGGTATGGAATTTTACCGAAGATGCAGAGCCATGGCCGACAAATTCAAAGAGGCCGAGGCACTTATATTGAATCAGGATGGAACGCCTCGCGGCAAACTCAAGGTTGTGTCAACCGTTGCATTCGGAAAGTCGCAATTGATCCCTCAACTTCCAAAATTCATGGAAGAAAACCCTGAAGTTGAGGTCGCACTTGACCTGACGGACAGGGAAGTTGATTTGCAAAGTGAAGGATTTGACGCGGCCATATGCTTTGACGAACAACACAAAAGCCCTGACACGATCGTGCGCCGTATTATGGAAAGCCGTCGGGTTTTATGCGCATCACCAAAATACCTAGAGCGCTGCGGAACGCCTTCGAACTTTGAACATTTGGCACAACACAATTGCTTAAGAGTTGCGGGAAGCAAGTTTCGGAATTCTTGGAGGCAAGCAGAGATCGACGGCAACCAGTTATTTGAGGCGCAAGGGAATTTCGAAGGTAACAGTACAGACGTGATATACCGCGCGGCTCTTGCAGGTCTCGGGATCGCCAGACTGCCCTGTTATATGGTTGAGCAAGAATTTAATTCGGGCGAGTTGGTTCAGGTCATGCCCGAATATTCGCCGAACAGTACCGACATTGTCGTAATGTTCGCGGACAAGCGAAATTTGGCGCCAAAAACCCGCGCATTCATAGACTTCTTGGCACGTCAATTTAAAAACTCTTCTAAAGATCTGGCGATTGAAACTTGTCCGTAGGACCTTGTCGTTCATTAGCTGAAGCGGCTTATACCAGACTTCAATGTTCAGCTTCGCCAACGAATATTCCGGCGAAGAAGTCTGTCAAACCAAGATAATCACCCAGACGCAAGACATTGGCAACGTATTGGTCAGGTCTAACGATCACCATGCATCCGATGTCTCGATCAATTCCTCGCATGGTATAGATGTCGTTGCCAGTTTTGTGGTCGACGCAGAAGACCTTTTCGGCGTCGCGCAGACCATACTTGCCTTTTGCTGGCCTTAAGAACGAGGGCATGTCCTCGAAGCCTAGCGACCTAAAGTCCTGTTGAAAAATCGCGCGAACGTCAATCAAGCCGTCAATAGCCTCGCCACGACGCCCGAAAAGTTTAATCGGTGAGCTTGGATCGTTCAGAAGAAAATTACATAGGAGATGAATAGAACCATCCCGAGTGCCCATATCGCCCGATCCGGCAAAGGCGTAAATTCTCCAGCGGGCATCTGCCTCGGCAGTATGCCCCAATTGCATAGGCATGGCGTCAGCGAGCCGCACAACTGGAGCGGAGTGAAACCGCTTTCCGATGACCTGCCCCTTGGCCAGATGCTGATAAGTCGGTTCTGCGATCAAGTCGGATGGTTCATAACGAACGGCGAGTCCGCCAGTGAATTCCAGATTTTCTATGAACTGCTTCTGAATCCGGGGCACATCGGTGCCGTCTAGCTCTGCCTCGCTAGGGGGCGCGCTCATGATACGCGCCCATTTATGGTCGGTTTCCACAAGCCGCTTTGCTTCCAGCAACCGTTCAGTGGAATAACTGTGCAAAAGGCTTGGCTTTGAACGCCCTGTCAAAACATGTACGAGTTTCCATCCGAGATTGAATGTGTCTCCCATCGATACATTCATTCCCTGCCCCGCTTTTGGGCTATGCGTATGACACGCGTCACCAGCAGTGAAGACACGGGGCGTCCGGGTATCCACTTCATCTGTGGGTACGTCATCGAATTTATCAGTCAGCCTGTGTCCGATCTCGTAAACCGACCACCAAACCACCTCTTTGACGTCAATTGAATATGGCAGAATGATCCGATTGGCCGCAGCAATGATGTCGTCGGCCGTTAAGTTTCGGTTTGCGACCCTTTCTGCCGGATTCAATTTGTCCAGCTCGACATACATCCTGAACAGATATCCGCCCTCACGAGGAAGTATCAGAACATTCCCTTCGGCCGAAGATTGAATAAGGCATTTACGTCGAACGTCTGGAAAGTCAGTATTGGCGAGGATGTCCATTACTCCCCAAGCTTGATGGGCTGCATCTCCTTGCAACTTTCCGCCAATGGCTTTGCGCACATTGCTGCGCGCGCCGTCGCAACCGACAACGTAATTGGCGCGCACTTGAATTGGTTCGGCAGCATCCTCATTCTCTTTTACAGGGTCGAGCACTACTGTGACCGGGTGGTTAGCAGTAACAGTGTCAATCGTCAGATCGCGGACGTTAAAACCGTATCTAGGCTCCAACCGCGTTGGCGCATTTCTCATAACATCTAGGAAAAGCTCATGTATCCGAGCTTGATTCATCAGAGTGTGCGGCATTTCGGATTGATCGTCGGCTACATCTTGAACAATGCCTGCCCGTTTTATGTGACCGGGGTTAGCAGGGTTTGGTGCCCAGAATGTTGTTTGGTTTACCCAATAAGCTTCACGCTTGATCTTGTCCGCAAATCCGAATGCTTGAAACATTTCCATCGAACGGACGTTAACGCCGTCAGCTTGCCCTTTTTCCATTGGACCCATCTTTTGATCCACAATCATTGTTGTAAATTCGCTGAACTGTGAAAGTTGTGCCGCAAGGCATAGCCCTGCTGGGCCGCACCCTACGATCAAAACATCAACGGTTTCGGGAAGAACTCTATTCTCGTCATTATTTTTGGACCCGCCGTTATCAGCTGGCTTTATGTCCGGATCACCAGGTCGAAAACCATTTAAGTAATATTGCATGACCACTGCCCAGTTACTGTTTTGCGGGATATGATATTTGTACTTACTATATTGAGGCAAAAAAGGTATGTATACATATTTTTTTATCAAACTATGGTCGATTGAAGCATGAGTGAACCAAAGTGGCGGAGGCTAAGGTGCAAATTTACGGAATGGCGGGTCATCTTATCCGGCGACTCAATCAAATTTCGACGCATGTATTCTCAACCCGAATGATGGAAGCCGGTATTGATCTGACTTCGGTTCAGTTCGCGGCACTGGACGCTATTCGTACCCGCCCGGGAATCGATCAAGCGACGATTGCGACGATGATAGCCTACGACCGGGCGACAATCGGCGGGGTCATAGATAGGCTTGAACAAAAAAAATACGTGACAAGATCGATCAGCAAGCGAGACAGGCGGGCTCGTGAAGTCACACTTTCTGCGGAAGGAGAAAACATCTACGCCAAGGCTTTACCTGTCGTCGTAGCCCTTCAAAACGAAATCTTGCGTGGACTGAGTTCCAGCGAGCGTGAAGCATTTCTCGAATTCGCGACAAAGACTATCGAGGCCAATTCCGATGAAAATCCAAGCGCCTGAGCAATACGTTGCGCCAATGTCTTCAACACTGAAATAGAAAGCAAATCCTAAAAAAAATCGATTTAGTTGCCGATTTCTGAAACTAACGGAGAAGAAAGCTCAATTTACCTCAGCCCAACATAAAGGCAATGTGAGCAAGAGAGAGGAAGAATGATGTCCAAGCCCAGATTGTATGGTGACACGGTCAGGAACCACGAGGTTCGGTCAAGGAACGCAACTCCTAAGCCGAACCACTTGAAACACCACAACAAAATGGCACAAGATCGTTATAGCTTATAACTACAAAGAGATATCACATAGAGAAGGGTGATACTCATAGGTCATTAAGGGAGGAGACCATGACCAACTCGCGCAGAACTTTACTGAAATCCGCCGTCGCGGCGATTGCTTTCGGCGCCATGGCCACCGCAGCTTTCGCAGCCGATGTCACTTTGCGAATGCATCAGTTTTTGCCAGCGCAGGCTAATGTTCCCAAGAACATATTGGACGTCTGGGCTGACAAGATCGAGGCGGAGTCAGATGGCCGTATCGAAATCCAACGCTTTCCAGCCATGCAGCTAGGCGGCAAGCCTCCCGAACTGATCGACCAGGCCATTGACGGGGTTGCAGATATTGTCTGGACTGTATCTGGTTACACACCCGGCCGGTTTCCCCGGACCGAAGTATTTGAACTCCCCTTCACAATGACCAACGCCGAAGCAGTTTCTCGTGCCTATTGGGATTTGGCCGAAGAAACCATGATGGACGACGACTTCAAACAGTTCAAAGTTCTTGGGCTTTGGGTGCACGGCCCCGGCTTGATCCATTCGAAAGATCCTATTGAAAGTATTGAGGATCTTAACGGCGTGAAACTGCGCGCACCGACACGTGTAACCAACGGCTTGTTCAGCTCGTTAGGCGCTACCCCGGTCGGGATGCCAGTACCTGCGGTACCGGAGGCTTTGTCCAAAGGTGTGATCGATGCCACCGTCATTCCATGGGAGGTGACCGGAGCGTTGAAAGTCAATGAATTAGTGGGAAATCACACTACTTTCGGTGACGATTCATTGTACACGACGACTTTCATCTTTGCGATGAACAAAGATCGTTGGGACGCATTGCCGGACGATCTGAAGGCCATAATTGATGCCAATTCCGGCGCAGAGTTCTCTGCTTTTGCGGGAAAGCAAATGCAGGCTGACGACGATGGGCCACACAAACAGGCCATGGAACGCGGCAATAATATAATAACACTAAGCCCTGAACAGGTCGAAGAATGGAAGGCTGCCTCGCAACCCACCACCGATGCTTGGATTGCCGAGATGGACGAAAAAGGTATGGACGGCACGGGCCTTCGAGCTCGCGCTCTTGAGTTGATCTCGCAATACTCAGGTAATTGATCCGATTGCGTCCCCTGCAGACAAGTGCCTGCGGGGGAAGCTGTCTTTTGGAGTAAATTATGCAGAACATGGTGGAACGCACGGCGCGTTACATGGCCATTCTTGGCGGTATTGTGCTGACGCTACTGGTCTTGTTGACAACAATCAGTGTTCTGGGGCGCGGCCTTAACACGTTTGGGCATTCGGACTTTTTGAACGCCCTTTCGGAATCGGCAGCGCAAGCGTTGATTGCAACAGGCGTTGGACCTGTTAACGGTGATTTCGAACTCGTCGAGGCCGGAGTTGCGTTCGCCATATTCTCTTTCTTGCCTATATGTCAGCTCTACGGAGCGCATGCGACAGTCGACGTTTTTACAAACATTCTGCCACCAAAGGCCAACAAAGTGATCGTTACCTTCTGGGAAGTAGTGTTGTCACTTGTGATATTGCTGATTACCTGGAGACTGTTTGTCGGCCTGCAAGGTAAAATGGACAACGGCGAAACGACCTTTCTGTTACAGTTTCCTGTCTGGTGGGCCTATGGGTTGAGTTTCATGGCCGCGCTAATTGCGTCCTTGGTGGCTGTTTATTGCGCTGTTGCGCAAGTTATTGAACTTGTGACAGGGCGCTTAATCCTGCCGCATCGTGGGGAGGCGGCACATTGACACTACTAGAAATGGGCTACCTGTCATTTCCCATCCTTTTAATCATGATCTTTATGCGCGCACCGATCGGACTTGCGATGCTATTGTGCGGAATTGGCGGGCTGTATTTCGCCATGGGCGGCGCTAACATGTTCATGTCCAAGCTGAAAACTGAAACCTATTCGACTTTTTCCAGTTATTCACTGACCATTATTCCGATGTTTTTACTGATGGGGCAGTTTGCAACTCTGTCAGGTATGTCTTCGGCTCTGTTCAAAGCAGCTGAGAGTTGCCTGGGCCACCGAAAGGGCGGTGTCGCAATGGCAGCCGTGGGTGCCTGCGCTGGTTTCGGTGCAATCTGTGGGTCATCCCTCGCCACTGCCGCTACAATGAGCCGGGTCGCGCTGCCGGAACTACGCCGATATGGTTATTCTGGCGGGTTTTCAACGGCCACGCTGGCCGCTGGGGGTACTTTGGGAATTCTGATTCCACCTTCGGTAATTCTTGTCATTTATGCAATTTTGACAGAACAGAATATTGCAAAACTGTTCTTGGCGGCCTTTATCCCAGGCATCCTGGCGGCGCTTGGGTATATCGTCACAATATCAGTTTATGTTCGTATGTATCCAGACTCCGCTGGTACCCGCGAGGCAGTCCCTTATGCGGAACGTGTTCGCGCGTTGCTGGATGTCTGGCCAGTCCTTTTGGTATTTGGTCTCGTGGTCGGCGGCATTTACTTGGGATGGTTTACGCCGACAGAAGGTGCCGCAGTTGGCGCAGCTGGAACTGGTCTCATCGCTCTGCTTTCGGGTAATCTGAACTGGCAGGTATTCGTTGAAAGTATCATTGCTACTGCCACAAGCACCGCGATGATCTTTTTTATCGTTTTAGGCGCAGGGCTTTATAACAGTTTTCTCGCTCTTACGCAGGTTCCGCAGGAATTATCCAATTGGGTCGTGAACCTGGGCCTCAGTCCGTGGACAGTATTGTGCCTGATCTTGGTATTCTACTTGATCTTCGGCTGCCTCATGGACAGTCTTTCAATGATCCTGCTGACTATCCCAATCTTCTTTCCCGTGATCAGTACGCTGGACTTTGGGATGAGTCCCGAGCATGTGGCAATCTGGTTTGGCATACTTGTACTTATCGTCGTCGAAGTCGGATTGATCACTCCTCCAGTAGGCATGAACCTGTTCATCATTAACGCAATGGATCGGTCAACGCCGATGGTTGAAACATACAAATCAGTTATGTGGTTCGTGACGTCTGACATCGTTAGGGTCGTAATTCTGGTCCTTTTCCCTGCTATCACGTTATTCCTGATACCTTAGAGCCGGTGCCAGAGGCCGTTCGCGAATGAATTGTGTAAAAATAGATATGGAACATAACAATGACAAACTATATGCAAATCGAGGCCTGCCGTGGAACTAAATAATACCATTGCTTTAGTTACCGGAAGCGCCAGTGGTCTGGGTGCAGCAACGGCGAAACATTTTGCTGCACATGGGGCCAGAGTCGCCGTTTTGGATTTCAATGAAGCCCAGGCCAACGCTGTTGCTGAAGAACTCAAAGGCTTTGCTGTAGCAACAGATGTGAGAGACGAAGCCGCTGTTGCTGAAGCATTCGAATCCGTTTCAAATTTTTTTGGGTCCCCGCCGCGGATCGTAGTCAATTGTGCCGGCGTCGGCATGGCTGCTCGAATAGTTGGTCGGGAAGACAAACTGTCATTTGACGTATTTGAACAGACCCTTCGCGTAAACCTCTTCGGTACATACAACGTGATGAGCCATGCAGCATTGCGAATAGCTAAGCTGAGTTCGCTCGAAGATGGTGAAAGGGGTGTTATCATTAACACTTCTTCAGTCGCATGGGAGGACGGGCAACTTGGGCAAACAGCCTATGCCGCCTCCAAAGGTGCGATCACCGCGATGTCGCTACCCGCCGCACGGGAATTTGCGCAATCAGGTATCCGCGTGATGGCCATTGCGCCAGGATTGTTTAACACCCCTATGATGGAAGGATTGCCGGAAGACGTCGCCGCCAAAATCACGGCAAACATTCCCTTTCCAGCGCGTCTTGGCGAAGCCAACGAGTTCGCCTTGCTTGCCAAACACATTGTGCAAAACCCGTTCCTGAACGGCACGACCATTCGTCTGGACGGTGCTGTACGTCTTCCACCCCGATAAGGAGACCAACATGGACGCCCAAATCCTGAAAGTTGACCGCGAAGGGCCGATCGCAACGCTTACCATGAACCGCCCAGATAAGCGGAATGCGATGTGCGAGGAATTGTTGGTCTCACTGGATAAATATTTTTCAGATCCGCCTAAAGATGTCCGAGTTGTAGTATTGACTGGGACTGCTGGGCACTTTTGCTCGGGGCTTGATTTGTCCGAGCATGTAGACAGGTCCGCCGAAGAAAACCTACACCATTCGCGTCATTGGCACAGCGTAATGGACAAAATCCAGTTCGGCGGACTAGCCGTGATTTCTGCGATGTTTGGTGCTGTAATCGGAGGTGGGCTGGAGCTTGCTGCTGCCACACATGTGCGTATCGCCGAACCATCAACAATCTTCCAACTTCCCGAAGGCCGCCGCGGGATATTTGTTGGCGGTGGCGCAACGGCGCGGGTTGGACGCTTACTGGGACCAGACCGAATGACGGAAATGATGCTGACTGGCCGAAAGTACGGCGCGGAAGAAGGCGTGTCCCTAGGCCTTGCGCACTATTCCACGGCTGAAGGGGAGGCAATGGCGCTTGCGCAAAAGCTGGCTGGCAAAATTTCCCGCAACGCCCCTTTGTCTAACTATCTGATGATCCAAGCAATTCCCAGGATCAACGAGATGTCCCACGGCGATGGGTTGTTCACCGAGTCATTGGCCGCAGCTCTTTCACAAACGACAACGGATGCCCAGGAAGGTTTAAGAGCTTTTCTGGAAAAGCGTGCCCCACAGTTCAGGTAGTCAGATGAACACAGAAAAGCAAAACCTTACGAATTCGACGGAAACCCATGCTGTCAGCGACGCCACGTTGCGCGCGTTCATAGGTTACAGAATGAAGCGTGCTTTTAACGTCGTTCGCGACGACCTTACCGCCACGCTTCGGGCGTTTGATCTGCGTATGCTGACCTACACTGCACTGGTTTTGATCGTCGACAACCCAGGCCTGCGACAATCACAACTGGCAGACGCAATGGATATCGAGCGCCCAAACCTCGTGATCATTATTGACGAGTTGGAACGCAGAGATCTGATAATCCGGGATCGTGTTCCCACCGATCGCCGTGCGTATGCGCTTAAGGCAACTTTGGCGGGTCGGCAACTCTATGAGAGGGCTGTTGCGGCCGTCACTTCGCACGAAGAAAAACTGTTGGCCAACCTCGATCAAGGCACCATCAAAATTGTTTTTGACGCTTTCAGCGTTATCGAGCAAGCAAAGCGGAGGACCTGAAAGTGCGGCGTACCTCTGATTTTCTTGCCCATTCCATTGCTCGGGAAGATCGCGCGGATGGCACTATCCTTCTGCGGTCGAAACACCCTCTGGGACCTGTTGTAAAATCTTCCAGCGACTGGCTTCATAAGTGGGCTGTGAAATCGCCGAACCAAACCTTCGTCGCAGAACGAAGCGGCGCTGGTTGGCGAAAGGAAAACTACGCGGCAACCTTACAAAAAGTGCGAGCCGTTGCCAGCTCGCTGTTGGCAAGAGGAATGGGACCTGAAACCCCAATCCTTATCATGTCGGGCAACGGAATTGATCATGGTATTTTGAACTTGGCCGCGCAATATGTCGGCGTGCCAACTGCCCCGGTAGCAGAGCAATATTCGTTGATCCGCGGAGCTCATGACCGCCTGCGTCATGCCATCGAACTGGTTGGGCCCAAGATGGCCTATGTCTCAGACGCAGAACAATACGGTGAAGCGCTGTCGATTGAGGCATTGAATTCAGTTGAAGTAATCGCCAGCCGCACAGGAAGCTATTCTGCAGTTACCTCTTTTGAGGATCTCCTGTTTGGTGACAACGGGGTCGATCTGGATGACGCGCACTCCAAGGTCGGACCGGACTCGATCGCCAAAATCCTGATGACCAGCGGATCGACCTCGGCGCCAAAGGGAGTGATCACGACACAGCGTATGATGTGCGCAAACCAAACAATGCTTGCCGATGCGCTGCCATTTCTGCGCGAACGTCCGCCGCGGATCGTTGACTGGCTTCCTTGGAACCACGTTTTTGGCGGATCTCATAATTTCAACATGATGCTCGCAAATGGCGGCAGCTTATTCATTGACGATGGTAAGCCCGTAAAAGGTCTGTTTGAACGTACGTTGGAAAATCTTGCCATGGAAACGGGAACGCTCAGTTTCAATGTGCCGGTTGGGTACGCAATGCTGTTGGGGGCGTTGCAAAGCGACGTTGATCTTCGCCAACGCTTCTTCAGGGATCTGGATCTGATCTTTTACGCTGGTGCCTCTTTGCCACAGGACATCTGGTCTGGCTTTGAACAAATGGCGATGGAAATGAAAGGTGAAATCCCCCTGATGACCACCTCGTGGGGGCTGACGGAAACCGCGCCAGCAACAATGATGCAAAGTGAGCCAATCAATCGATCTGGCGTTGTCGGCGTTCCCATGAACGGCGTCACACTTAAACTGATACCCGATGAAGAAATGCGCTGCGAAGTCCGCGTAAAGGGTCCCAATGTTATGCCTGGTTACTTCAAGGATCCCAAAAAAACGGCCCAAGCTTTCGATGACGAAGGATTCTTGATTACCGGGGACGCGATGCTGTTCGTTGACCCAAGGGATGTAGACAAGGGCATGACGTTCGATGGCCGCATATCAGAAGACTTCAAACTTCTCACCGGTACCTGGGTGCGGGCTGCGCAGCTTCGCATGGATATACTGAACTGGCTGGCGCCTATAGCGAACGATATCGTCGTCACCGGCGCAGACAGAAATCAAATTGGTCTCCTAATCTTCCCTGACCAAGAAGAACTAACGTTACAGGGATATGAATTGATTGATGACAACGGTGCTTACCGTTGCGATTTGCTGCAGGGTGAAATCCGCCGCCGTCTGGCGGAACGTGCGAGCAAAGTTTCAGGCAGTTCCACCCGTGTTGCCCGGGCAATTATTCTTAGCAAGCCCGCGTCAATGTCCGACGGTGAAATAACCGCCAAGGGCAATCTCAATTTTCGCAAGGTGCTTACGGAACGTCAGCGATTATTAGAGCGTCTTTATGACGACGCCGACCCCGCAACCATCAATATCTGAGAAAGGAAAAGGCAAATGGTCGATATTTCCAAAGTTCGCGCGATCGACATCCACACTCACGCCGAGGAACCTTGCGGTTGCCACTCAGACGACGGGTACGACGACTTGCAGGCGACAATGGCTAAGTATTTCGGTGCGCCGTGGAGCCATCCTCCGACGGTTCCAGAGACCGCGCAGCATTATCGAGATCAAAACATTGCCGCCGTGATCTTTCCGGTCGATGCCGAGCGCGAAACCGGCTACCGGCGCTATAAGAACGAAGAGGTTGCTGAACTAGCTGCTGATAACGACGATGTGCTTATCCCCTTTGCTTCGATCGACCCGCACAAGGGCAAAATGGGCGCGCGCGAAGCGCGACGCCTCATTCGGGATTTTGGGATAAAGGGGTTCAAATTCCATCCCACGATGCAAGGCTTCTTCCCAAACGACCGAATGGCGTACGAGTTGTACGACGAAATAGCGCAAGCGGGTTGCATTGCGCTTTTTCACACCGGTCAGACGGGTGTCGGTTCGGGCATGCGAGGTGGTAATGGGATGCGGTTGAAATACTCGAACCCAATGTTCATGGACGATGTGGCCGTCGACTTTCCCGACATGAAGATAATACTCGCACACCCATCGTTTCCTTGGCAGGAAGAGGCGCTTGCCGTAGCTCAACATAAGCCGAATGTTTATATCGACCTTTCGGGTTGGTCGCCCAAATACTTCCCGGAAATTCTGGTCAAATACTGCAACTCGATATTAAGAAAAAAGGTCTTGTTTGGATCGGACTGGCCAATGATCACCCCCGAACGCTGGCTGTCGGATTTTGAAAAGATCAACATTAAGGACGAGCTTCGACCCGATATCATCAAGGGCAATGCCGCCCGGCTGCTGGGGCTGGCTGAATGATGTTGCCCCATACCCCTTCCCTTGCCCTTTCATTCACCCTTCGGATTCAACTCGGGGCTCCGTTGGAACTGGGTCAAGGTCGCGCCGGTCAGCGGCGCATAATACCGATTGTTGGCGGCGAAGCGATCGGACCGGACATCACAGGCGAGGTGATGAACCTCGGCGCAGATTGGCAGACGATATTTACCGACGGAGCAGCCCACTTGGATACACGGTACGCGCTGAAAACCCACGATGGCGTTGTCATCGAGATCGTAAACATTGGAACTCGGCGCGGCCCTCCTCAGATCATGGCTAAGCTGGATACCGGAGAAGACGTTGACCCTAAACTCTACTATATGCGCACAGCGGCACGTCTGGAAACCGGGGATAATCATTATGGCTGGGTAAACCACACATTGTTCGTCTGTTCTGGGGTCAGACACTCTTCAGCCGTGGAAGTTGCATATTACCAGGTAACTTGATCATGAAGCCTTTCCAAGCTCCTCTTGAAGACATTTTATTCTCTCTCAACCACATAGCACGGGCGACTGAATTGCCGGATTGGGACCCCGAATTGGCTAGTTCAATAGGCAAACATTTCGCTGTTTTTGCTGAGGCTGAATTTGCACCGTTAGATGAACCCGGCGATATTCAAGGCTGCGTCGTAAAAGACGATAGAGTCTACATGCCCGATGGCTTCGCCGAGGCATACAAATCGTATGCAGAACAAGGTTGGCAGTCGCTCACCATGCCCGAAAAATTCGGCGGGCAAGGCGTAGGCGCGTTGGTTTCCGCGATCACATCCGAAATCTTTTCGGGAGCCAATCACAGCCTTCAGATGGTAACAGGACTTGCTCCCGGAGCCGTGCGGACACTTTTGAACTTCGGCAACGCCGAACAGAAATCTCGATTTATTCCTTCGCTGGCATCAGGTGAAGCGTTGGCTACGATGTGTCTGACAGAGCCCGGTGCTGGGTCCGATCTGTCGCGCGTGACTTGCAAGGCACGGCCCAATCGCGACGGCTGGACAATCTCAGGTGAGAAAATCTTTATATCCGGGGGCGATCAGAACTTGAGCGAGCGCATCTATCATTTGGTGCTTGCGCGCACGTCCAGCGGCGGCGTCAAAGGCCTGTCGCTGTTTCTTTGCCCTTGTACGCGCCCTGACGGAACTCGAAACGGAGTTTTCGTGACCCGGATCGAGGAAAAAATGGGTCTGCATGCCTCGCCAACGTGTCAATTGACCTTTGAAGAAGCCGAAGCAGAACTATTGGGCAGTGAAGGCCAGGGATTGCAGGCAATGTTCACGATGATGAACCACGCCAGACTGGATGTAGCTATTCAAGGTGTCGCTCATGCTGCGCGCGCGCATGATATTGCCGAAACCTATGCAAGCCAGCGTGTTCAAGGGCGTGGAGAAAGCGGTAACCCAGTGACACTGAACCAACACGCCGACGTGCGTCGCATGCTGGACGAGATAGACTGGCTGGCGCTAAGCAGTCGCAGCCTTGCACATTTGGCTTACGTAAATTTGGAACACGGTGAGTCACCCGATCTGGTCGAATTCCTGACTCCAGTTGCCAAAGTTTATTGTACCGAAGCGGGTATAAAAGCGTCCGAGTTAGGCATTCAGGTTCTTGGAGGATATGGTTACTTGCGAGAGTACCGATTGGAACAAACCTATCGGGATGCCAGAGTTACATCAATCTACGAGGGTACAAACGGAATTCACGCTCGCATGCTAGCCACGCGATTGGCGCCAGCGGCGGCAGGTGACGCCTTTGCCGAGTTTGTTGCATTGGAAAATGAAGGGAACTCGTCATGTGAAATCTCTCATGCATTGGATGATTGGCAATCCGCACGCACGCGGCTGGTAAAATCAGACGGAGTTGCATTGGCGAACGAGTTCATGCAAGCAACCATTTCCACAGTCTTGCTTTGTATACGTAACCGAATCCGCCGGGCGGCGAGCCAGCATTCACAGCCGGAAAGAATTACCCGTGTTTGCGATCGGACCGTCAAAAGCACCGTTTAAACAAGATGTAAGAACAAACTCCCACGTCCAGAGAAAGAAGAAAAGCGATATGGCAGATCAAAGAGTAATGATTGCCGGTGGAGGAATCGGAGGCCTGTCTCTGGCTTTGACGCTGAACCAAATCGGTGTTGACTGTATTGTCTTCGAAAGTGTGGAAAATCTGCGTCCATTAGGCGTGGGGATTAACCTTCAGCCAAACGCTGTGCGCGAGTTGTTCGATCTTGGGTTAACATCAGACGATCTTGACGCATTCGGAGTTCCAGCAAAGGAATGGGCGCTGGTTGGATTGAATGGGCAAGAGATATATTCCGAACCTCGCGGCACGCTGGCTGGCTATGACTGGCCACAATATGCCGTTCATCGAGGGTCATTCCACATGGCGTTATACCAACGGTTGTTGGAAAGAGCGGGTCCTGATGCCGTTAGGTTAGGCTCGCGGGCAACTGGTTACGAAATTAACCCTGATGGCTCGGTCTCTGTCCTGTTACAGACCGGATCGGGTAAAACGCGCGAAACCGGGACGCTTCTGATCGGCGCAGATGGCATTCATTCATCCATCCGGAGCCAAATGCACCCTTGTCAGCCTCCGATCCATTGGGGCGGCTCAGTGATGTGGCGCGGCACTACGCAAGCAAAGCCAGTCCGCACAGGGTCATCCTTTGTCGGGCTCGGGACACACAAGCACAGAATGGTGATGTATCCAATCTCGCACCCCGATCCAAATACTGGTTTGGCACAAGTGAACTGGATTGCCGAAGTTACATACGAAGACCCGAGCGCACATCAGACAACCGGATGGTTTCGACAAGTAGAAACGAACGATTTCGCTCATCACTTTGATGATTGGACCTACGACTGGCTGGATGTACCTGCCCTGATCCGCGGGGCCGAAGTCACGTATGAAAACCCAATGATTGATCGCGAGCCGGTCGAGACTTGGATCCACGGAACCGTTGCCTTGCTCGGAGACGCCGCCCACGCGATGTATCCAACTGGATCGAACGGTGCCAGCCAGGCTATAATGGACGCTCGTATTTTAGGGTCAATGCTGCTGGAACATGGACTGAGCAACGAAGCATTGACTGCATACGACGCAGCGCTTTGCGGTCCAATTTCTGACCTTGTTTTGCGCAATCGGAACGCCGGACCTTTTGGCCTTTTGAAAATCGTCAATGACCGATGCAGCGGAGATTTTGACGATATTGACAATGTTATTTCTCCTTCGGAGCGTTCGGAGTTCATGGCCAAATACAAGGCTGCTGCGGGTTTTGCGCGCGATGCGTTAAACCGGGCCAAGCCAACGATTGCACCGGGTGCTCGATTGAAAAACTAGGATAGTAGGCCAAGCTTTTTGAGCGCGTTGTTGACAGCCAAGCCAAAGACTCGGGCCTGCGGTGACAGAATTTCATCGGGTCTGTGCATTAATCCGACAGGTCCACGTGTAATCGTAGTATCGAAAGGTAAGGCCTCCATCCGCTCATCCGCTATTTCGTTGGCAACCACGCCCTCTGAGATGATCCAGATTGCGTCAGATTGTCTAGTAAAAACCCGACCAAACGCGCCAGAAACTGTTTCCAGCTTGCGTTCGATTTCTCCGACGCCATGCGCAATAAGATATCGGTCGACCAATGGCCGAATTGCCGAACCCTTTGGTGGATAAATCACTGGCCATTCACCAATACGCTGAAGGTCCGGCCTTTGCAGAAGTGGATGCCCAGCGCGCACGACAAATTCGACCCGCTCTTCGTAAAGCTGCGTGAACGAAATTCCTTGCATGGTGTCCGGCTGCCCAAGCCGACCGATCACAAGGTCCAGATCACCAAGGCGCAGACGCTCGACAAGATAGCCATGCGGCCCGTCAATAATACGTAAGCTGGTATTGGGGTTAAGTTCCATGAACTCGGTGAAAACGGTTGGCATCAGCCTTGCAGCAACCGATGGCAAGGCTCCGACAGACAACCGGATCTTACCTTGTGCCCCGACCTGCTCGACGCCAGTCAAACCTTGCTGAATGGCAGCCAGAGACATTTCAGCAAAATGCAGAAACACCTCTCCTTGTTTGGTTAATGATACGCCGGCACGATTTCGCACCAAAAGCGTCGCCTCCATAATCTCCTCAAGCTCTTTCAGTGTCTTTGAGATAGCCGGCTGTGTCAGGTACAATTTTTCTGCCGCAACTTTCAAACTCCGCTCGCGACAGATTTCGACGAAGCACTGAATGTGTCGGAATTTAATACGGCGGTCGATCATTTACTTGCCAATAAAGGAAATTATTTCGGACGTATTATCATTTTACTTCACCATTTCATGCAATCAATATGTGTAGTGAAAAACATGGGAGGAGACATCTATGCGTACGCAGGTCGCAATTGTCGGCGGTGGCCCATCTGGTTTGTTGCTAAGCCATCTTCTCCACCGCAATGGTATCGATACCATTGTTCTGGAACGTAAAACGAAAGAATACGTTTTAAGTAGAATTCGCGCAGGGGTCTTGGAAACTGGCTTTGTGGACCTAATGCGAGAAGCCAAAGTGGCAGATCGCATGGACAAAGAGTGCATGATCCATGATGGCACGGTGATTTCATATGGGAACAGCCAATTTCGAATTGATTTCAAAGAACTCACCGGCAGTCATGTTGTGGTATACGGCCAAACCGAAGTTACTCGGGACTTGTATGAAGCCCGCGATGCGATGGACGGAAAGATTGTCTTTAATACCGAAGGTGTCACAATCCACGATGCGGACACTGTAACACCATACGTCACTTACAACGTAAGTGGTGCCGAACACCGTATCGACTGCGACTTTGTGGCGGGATGCGACGGATTCCACGGGGTCAGTCGAAACACGATTCCCTTGTCGGTTCGCCGAGAGTACGAAAAACTATACCCATTTGGCTGGCTGGGGATTTTATCCGAAACACCGCCGGTTCATGATGAACTCATTTACTCCGGCTCTGATCGAGGTTTTGCCTTATGTTCTATGCGCAATCAAAATCTAAGCCGATACTACATCCAGTGTCCTCTTTCAGATACGCCGGACGATTGGACCGACGCAGCTTTTTGGCAAGAACTCAAGCGCCGCATTCCTGAAGAATTTGCTGAAAAGTTAATAAGTGGACCATCCATTGAAAAATCTATCGCGCCACTTCGGTCTTTCGTAACGGAACCGATGCGCTGGGGTCGCTTATTTCTTTGCGGTGATGCGGCCCATATTGTTCCTCCCACTGGGGCCAAGGGATTGAACACTGCGGCCAGCGATGTCCATTATCTGAATAATGGTCTGTTACAGTTCTACCAAGAAGGTAACAGTGAGGGGATCGACCAATACTCGGAAAAGGCCCTGGCCCGCATCTGGAAAGCCGAGCGTTTCAGTTGGGCCGCAACCAAACTCCTGCATAATTTCCCGGACCAAAATGCCTTTGACCTAAAGATCCAGCAAGCGGATGTGGACTTTCTAAGTGACAACCGCGAGGCGCAGTCAGTCTTTGCCCAAAACTATGTGGGACTGCCCTACTGATGCGAATGGCCGATTTAAAAAGTGTCCAATTGCATTGGCGTGAGGACGGCAGCCATGATGGGCATGTGGTTGTATTCGCTAATTCTTTAGGAACCGATCTGCGCCTTTGGGACAAGATTATTCCCTTATTGCCTATAGATTATCGGCTGATCCGGTTTGACTTACGCGGACACGGCCTGTCCTCTTGTCCGTCCGGCCCCTACTCAATCGACGAACTGGTATCCGATACCGAAGACTTGATGGATCATCTCGATGTTTCGTCGTGTGTATTTGTAGGCCTTTCAATCGGAGGAATGATTGGACAGGCATTGGCCGCACGCCGCCCGGATCTGATAAAATCTATGGTCCTTTCCAACACTGCTGCCCAAATGGGGGATGCAAAACTATGGCAGGATCGCGTCAAGGCGATCGGGTCGAGTGGAATAGAAGGCCTGTCAGAACAAATTCTTGATCGTTGGTTTGGCCCGGATTTTCGCGATCATCGCGAAGTTAACGCTTGGCGAAATATGCTAACTCGCACGCCGGTCGAGGGCTACGTCGGCTGTTGTCTGGCTATTGCCGAAGCCGACCTAAGCTTGACGACCCAAACTTTGCGCCTGCCCACGCTTGGGATCGCGGGCACAATGGACGGCGCCAGCCCACCTGACTTGGTTCGGGACACAATTAATATGATCCCCAACGCCCGGTTTGAATTGATCGAAGGGGCGGGACATCTGCCCTGCGTCGAGAAACCTGCCCAGTATGCCGATCTTTTAACCGAGTTCCTGAAGGAGACATTTAGATGAGCGATCGATTCGAGACCGGCGCCCGTGTCCGCCGAAATATTCTCGGCGATGAACATGTAGACCGCGCCGAAAGCAACAAAACCGCTTTTGATGCTCCATTCCAGACACTGATTACCGAAGGCGCTTGGGGGACAGTCTGGGCCTCGGATGGGATAAGCGACAGGGAACGTTCAATGCTGACACTTGCTCTGTTGGCCGCGTTGGGCAACTTTGAGGAAATACCAATGCATATCCGCGCCACGGAAAGAACCGGAACCAGCAAATCGGATGTTTTGGAAACTTTCCAACACGTAGCAATTTATGCGGGCGTTCCCCGAGCCAACCACGCGTTGAAACTGGCCAAAGATACCTACGCGGAAATAGAAACAGAACAAAGGTCGCAAGCGTCCCGATGATCCCGAATACTTAAAGGAGAACCGCCCAATGACAAAAAACGGCGAATTCTACCAGCGAGACCGAACTTGGCACCCGCCTGCGGTAACACCTGATTACAAAACCAGCGTCACCCGATCGCCGCAGTACTCGCTAATTTCTCTGCAAAACTCAGTCAGTGAAGTTACGGGACCTGTATTCGGCCACAACGACATCCATGCACTGGATAACGACCTAATACACAACTACGCCCAAGCCGGAGATGCGGCAATCGGTGAAAGGATCATCCTGCATGGCCGGGTTTTAGATGAAAACCACAGGCCAATTCCGAATACGCTGGTGGAAGTTTGGCAAGCAAATGCAGGTGGTCGCTATCGCCACAAGAAGGATACTTATCTCGCCCCGATAGATCCCAACTTCGGGGGCTGCGGGCGCACTCTGACAGACGAGAGTGGATATTATTTTTTCCGTACGATAAAGCCCGGCGCGTACCCATGGCGTAACTGGGTTAACAACTGGCGACCCGCGCATATTCACGTGTCGATCTTTGGGACAGCATTCGCGCAAAGGCTGATAACGCAATGTTATTTCGAAGGTGATCCCCTTATTGATAAGTGCCCCATCGTTCACACAATCCCGGACGCTCAGGCCCGCGCACAGCTTGTCGCAGCGCTCGACATGAACGCTTCTGTTCCACTGGACAGCATCGCCTACAAGTTTGATATTGTACTACGGGGCCGACGCTCGACCCTGTTTGAAAACCGGCTGGAAGGGAACTGATCCATGATCCAGAAATTGGATTATCTGAAGGAAACACCGTCCCAGACCGCCGGGCCTTACGTCCACATTGGCCTTGCTCCGGGTGCAGCTGGTTTTGACATCTATGAGAAGGAATTAGGTTGGGATATAGCGGGACCAAATGCAAATGGTGAACGTATTCGCATCGAGGGCGTCGTTATCGACGGTACAGGGTCGCCAATCAAAGATGTCATGCTTGAAGCGTGGCAGGCCAATTCCGAAGGGCACTATGCTCATCCTGAAGGGGGTGGAACTGTTGAAGACGGTTTCAAAGGTTGGGGCCGCGTGATTACCGACTTCGAAACAGGTGAATGGGCATTTGACACAATCAAACCGGGTCGCACGCGCGGCCGCGATGTGGGCCAACAAGCACCCCACATCAACCTGTGGATCGTTGCCCGTGGTATCAACGTTGGCTTGAACACCCGCCTGTACTTTGACGACGAAACAGAGGCTAACGCTGTTGACCCTGTATTGAATCTAATTGAGTGGGAAACGCGACGAAGCACACTTCTTGCAAAGCGCAATGATCGCGACGGGCATGTCGTGTATCGTTTCGACATCAAGTTGCAAGGCCACAATGAAACAGTCTTTTTCGACATCTGATCCAGAATAGTAAAATGAAAAAACCATGCATAATCTGCTGCGCAATCACCGGATCCGTGGCGCGGAAAGAAAACAATCCCGCAGTGCCAATTACAGTTCAGGAACAGGTTGAAAGCACTCACGAAGCGTTTGAGGAAGGTGCCAGCATCGTACACGCCCACGTGCGCAACGACGACCAGACGCCCAGTTCAGATCCGGAACGCTTTGCACGTCTTAAGGAGGGCATTGAGAAGCACTGCCCTGGAATTATCATACAATTCTCGACCGGTGGACGCTCTGGCGCGGGGAAAGAACGCGGAGGCATGCTACCATTATCGCCCGATATGGCGTCTCTTTCCGTGGGCTCCAACAATTTTCCAACCAGAGTGTACGAAAACCCGCCGGATCTTGTCGATTGGCTGGCCGAAGTCATGCGCCAATACAACGTAACGCCCGAAGTAGAGGCATTTGACCTCAGCCACATTTTCCAAGCAATTCGCATGCATCAGCAAGGAAAGCTTTTTGGCAAACTGTATGTTCAGTTCGTGATGGGCGTCAAAAACGCAATGCCCGTCGATCGAGAAGTTTTTGATTTCTACAAAAAGATGATGCAGGAACGCGCGCCAGATGCGGAATGGTGTGCGGCAGGTATCGGAGCGAACCAGATCGTGGTGAACGAATGGGCAATCGCTGCAGGCGGTCATACCCGCACGGGACTAGAGGATAACGTGCGTCTAGATCGCGAAACATTGGCTCCGTCGAACGCGGCCCTTGTCCGTCGGGCCGTTGAACTGTGTGAAAAACATGAACGCCCGGTGGCGACGTGGCGACAAGCAAGGGAATTACTGGGGTTGAAGTCCCCAGATGTCGTGTAATCATTGCGGCGCGTAACGGCGGCGAGAAATTAATGGCAGATGTTTTCACCCATCCTTGGCTTGGTGGATTATTCGGAGATAGTGAAACTGAGGCCCTGCTTTCGGCGGAAGCGACGTTGAAACGTTTGCTTGCTGTCGAGGCCGCCTATTCCCGCGCTCTGGGCGTCGTTGGAGTTGTGGACAAAAACACCGCCAACGAAACTGCTGAACATATTCTTCAGTTTTCTCCAGATATGGCTGAACTTCATCGAGGCGCGGCCGAAGACGGCGTCGTTGTCCCAGCTTTGGTAACTGCACTTCGTACCGACCTACCACAGCGGTGTGAAAAGGCACTACACATCGGGTTGACGTCTCAGGATGTGATCGACACAGCCACGGTAATGATGTTCAAGCAGGTTTGCGACCTGTTTTCAAAACGGCTTGAGGCAGTAACAGGGACACTCGCAGCCCTCAATGAAATACATGGAAATAGATGGATAATGGGGCGAACCAGAATGCAAGCAGCTCTGCCCATTGCAGTTTCCGACAGGTTGAGCATTTGGACGCGCCCGCTTACAGAGCTTCTCGAACGCTTGCACCAGCAGCAAGCTTGTCTTTTCCGCCTACAGCTCGGGGGTCCGGTCGGCACCCGCGATTCAATAGGTGCGAATGCAAATGAAATTGCTGACCAAATGGCCGATGAACTGGGCCTTATCAATTCAGGTGTTTGTTGGCACACTAATCGCAGCGCTTTTGCGGATTTCGCCAATTGGCTTTCCCTTGTGACCGGAGCGCTAGGAAAAATTGGACAGGACGTCGCGCTCATGACGCAACAGGGTGTGGACGAAATGCGCCTCAGCGGGGGCGGTCGGTCTTCAGCCATGCCGCACAAACAAAACCCGATCCTTGCCGAGCTGCTGGTCACGCTTGCGCGCTATAATGCGACTTTGGTTTCGGGTATGCATCACGCAGTCGTGCATGAGCAAGAACGCTCAGGAACTGCATGGACGCTTGAATGGATCATTCTTCCCCAACAAATAATGACGACCGGACGCGCGTTGGTCGCTTCGAACACCTTTCTTGAACAGATAGAAACTATCGGAAGCGATGCCCCAATCGCCTAATCTGAGGAAATTAAACTTGGAATGTTGCGGCGAAAACTGAATGCAGAAACTGCTTAATTTAGACAGTCTAGATCCCCAACAAGCTATGGTTCAAACAGAATACTCGGGAATTGCTCGGATACACGCTTTGATAGGAGCGCTTCAGATACGTCATGGTCAACGCCATCCAACGTGCAGTTTTTGTAAAAGGCCAGGCTATCAGCCAGCGATTGCGTGGCGGCACTTTTTTCGCTCTCATTAAGAAAAGGGACGTGCGTCGAAAGATAAAAAGCTGGTTTTTGCACTTTCAACCAAGGTTGAAGGGCCGGTACCAACGAAAACTCTGCTCCTTCAACGTCCATTTTTACCAATGAAACATCACTCAAATCGACTTTTTCACTGAACTGCTCCCAAGCCAAGCTAACAACATCTGTCCCGTTTTCATTTGCCGCCAAAACAGACGTCATAGAATCTCCTGGTTCGCCGCCCAGGCTGGACATGCGTAGAATCCCGGTTGAGTTCCAAAGAGCCACACCAAAAGCCGTTACATTACGAATATTGTTCAATTCGAGGTTCCAGTTAAGAAACCTGTAGGCGACCGGGTCCGGCTCGAAACACCAAACATGGCGCGCCCGGCGAGACGCGTACAACACCGTTGCGCCAGCCCACGCCCCTACATCGATATAGTCGCGGTCAGGCGAAAGATATCGATCCAAAACCTCAAAGGTTTCAGGTTCCCAAAGGCCAGAAGATGCTTTTTTCCAGAACTTGGAATGGTAAGGGTCAAGGCGAAAAGGTTCGCCGTTGAGAGTTCCATTGAAATACCCGCGCGCGCGGTAGAACATTTTTTGCGCGTTTGTGATCACGAGTTGTCTCCGGTCATTATTCGTTCTGTTTTGCCGTTATTGGCAGGATGAAGATCTTTAATCGAGCTTTAAAGACAGTAATTGCAACTCTGTGTAGAGGTGATCGACTGCACTTCCAGACAAACTGGGAGACTTTACAAAGCGCGGAGCTGGCAGCGTGATTTGCGTGCCAGAAGCGGGGGCTTTTCCACAAAAGCGCCTGTCCGCAGACAAGACCGCATCGTTCGAAGGCAGCAAAATATTTGCGATCTGCTGTCCAAATTCAGCCAAAAACCCAGATCGAGCATCTCGGGTGTAAAGAACATCCAACCAAGGTTGGTCGTCGCCTTTTACAGTACTTGCGAAGACGATCAGCGTTTCAAAGTCGCCTTTGCGAAATACTATAGGCACCACTCCAAACGGCAATAAATCTTGAAGAATATCCTGCTCTTGCTCCGTGGATCGAGACAGAATTTCCTCGATTTCAGAAATAGCTTCAATGTTGTCTGTGCTTTGCGCGTTTCGCTGCCAATCCCACCGGAAGTCATCCAAAGATTCAAAGCCAGCCGCTCGCAAAACGCCCATTGTTCTTGGATTGCTTGTACTTGTCATACTGGTGAAGTGACGCTCAGGGTCAGAGGTCGCTTCGGCCATGAGGCGCAAACCTGCACCATTTCCTCGATGATCTTTTTCAAGGTACCACGCGCACATGTTTGTGATGCCCAAGCGATTCCCATCAACAATTCGGTCGGAATGAATCGCGCCAACATAGCCGACAATACGCTGGTCGACCTCGGCAACATATCCGTAATTCGGCTTGCGCATCCCCCAGTCGTACTCAAATATTCTGCGCCAGCGTTCAGGAGAAATCTTTCGGCTCATCTTTCCGTGTAAAAGCTCGATGGCTGGTGCAATGTCACTTTGCACTGCTGGTCTTATGATCATGGTAAAAACGCTTCTTTAGGCGACACAAAATATGCTGCCGAGTGTTCGTGAAGAACTGACAATAATTTCTCGCTGAAATCCCAGATTGCATCATCATGAACGGCGTGATGAGTGATGAAACCCGTAGGCTCTTCGGAATCGACCAGACCCTTGCGTCTTGCGCTCAGATGGTCAGTCAAAAATGAAATCGATTTTTCAGTGCCTGTAAAATGCGCTCCGCCTTTCCACTTGATTGGATCGCAATGCACATTCACAAGGTTAAGACCCGGCGCAGCCTCCTTTGCGTACCGTGCTTCGCCAGTCGATAATCCGACAAAACCCAAGCCTGCAAGATGTTCGACAATCAGGGGATCAATTCGATTCCATGGTGGAACCGCAACCGGCACAAAACGATCTTCTTGAAAAAGGCCGCGCAGCAAAGACTTCCCTTTCTCAAGTTCGGCCAGCACTACACCCAACGGTCGTTGCAACCCAAGTTCCCAAGCTCCTTGAACATTCATTCCCGAAGCGTGATTTGTGTGAGCATATCCGTGTTGGAGAACGTAAGCGTACTCGTTCAAGTGGACGGCTTCCGCCAACTGGCTATCGGCAAAAGCCGGGATTACTGCTAACCCGATCGGAGCTTCGTAGGTTTTGGATAGAGCCAAAAGCCTTGAAAGCTGTGGCCCGGTCGTCGTTGCATCATCGTCGCGCCACCAGAAAGAGGCTTTCTTCCCTTGCTTGGTCCAATTGTTCAGTTCGTTCCTTAAACTTTCCCAAGCCCCATTCTCAGACCCGACCTTGGAAAAGCTCTCAACACTTTCCATCCGCTCCATTAACCTTCCTATCTCAACGCTGGCGGATCTTCTGAAAATCACAACAGCTACTTTAGCTATACCTATTGAACCGACCAAGAATAGGGAAGCGTCAGAAACGTTTCGAAAAGAATCGTAGTCCGACGCAGTGTGGTCATGGTGTGCCAAGCGTCAACGAGCGTTAAGGTTCCTGCCTGTGGAACAATACTTCGGATCGAGGATTCGCACCAACATCGTTCAACATTTTCAAAACCTCTTCTTTCCATCCAGCCTTGATCTTGAGCGCCAATTGCGAAGGTGGCCGATGATCAGGCACCAAGATTGCATACTCGTATCTAAGCGGTTTCTTAAATGGTACGAACACCACCCTTCCGTTGGAAAGGTTCAATTCCTGTTCGGTAGCGACCGTCAAAGGATCCACGATAGTGCAACACTGGCCAGAGCTGACAAAGGGGATGAGCGGAAGGAAGTACTGGCACGTGACGCTGGGACTATACGTTGATGAGACCGCTTGAAATTCCGCCCTTATTTTTCTTTGAAAGGGATGCGTTGCATGCAATCCCCCCATTGGTATTCCGTCCAGATCTGAAATCGATATACCGCTTTTCGCGGCCAGAGGGTTGTCTCGATCGAGGGCGCAAAAGCAATCCCCATAAATTATTTCAGCCGAAAACTGGGATTGCCTGCCAGTAGAAAATTCGAAATCCGCAAAACCAAAATCAATGTTTTGAGTACCCGCCAATTCCACGATTTGTGGCGAACTGCGTGTGGAAAGCGTAATTTCAATATCCGGATTCTCACCAACTGAGTTGCTGATGTATCGAGGGAAAAGATAAGCTGAAGGTCCAGGCATGGTGGCTATGTTTAAACTGCCACTGCTGGCTTTGACCAACCCTTCCATAGTTCTGGAAATGGTTGAAATGCGGTCCAGGATACCCGTGGTTTCGGCCAGCAGATAATGCGCCTCAGGAACCGGGACGAGCCGGCGCCCCCGGCGCTCAAATAGCGTCAGCCCAAGCTTTTTTTCAAGGTTCTTGATGGCGAGACTGATAGCTGGCTGAGTACGATTCAGCTTCTTTGCGGTCTGAGAGATGGAACCTGTTTCCATCACCTCGCGAAAGACTGTGAGCTGCGCAAGATTCATTTCTTGTATATAAGAAAAATCTCAGTTTTGTAAAATATAACAAATTTGTATTTATGGAAATTGCCTCTACGCTTACAGGATCGAAATTCGGGCAAACCGAATCTGATGTTCCAGAACCGGGAGAATGAAATGAACTTTGTGAAAACCTTGAAGGGCCTCGCATTGGCCAGTGTTCTTGCAGCGCCTGCAATGGCACAAGACCCCACCTTTTTCCGCATTGGCACGGGTGGCGCAGGAGGAACGTATTTTCCGATCGGCGGCACCATTGCCAACGGAATTTCGGCCCCTCCCGGATCCCGCCCATGTGAAGAAGGCGGCCAGTGCGGTGTTCCTGGCCTGATCGCAATCGCGCAGTCCACTACTGCTTCTGTCTTCAATAATGCGGCTGTGCAGAATGGTGAGCTAGAAGCTGGACTAGCTGCTGCTGATGTCACCCGCTCTATGTATTTGGGAGAAGGAAAATTCGAAGGCAAACCGCATCCCAAGCTGCGTATTGTCGCCAACTTGTTCCCAGAAGATTTGCACCTAGTGTTGCCGGCAGGAGAAACAATCAATGATCTGAGCGATTTGGAAGGAAAACGTGTCGGTATCGCCCAAGCAGGTTCAGGTACTCAAGTCGCAGTACTTCAGATGCTCGAAGCTTGGGGCGTCAATCGCGACAACATGGACGAAGCTGAACTGAATAACAGTCAAAGCGCCGAGCGTTTGGCTGACGGTCAACTGGACGCATATTTCTATGCTGCGGGTTGGCCTGTGGCTGCTATGGTTCAACTGTCTTCTACCAAGGGAATGAGCCTGCACTCATTTTCAGATGAAGACCTCGCCAAGATCAACGAAATCATTCCCGCATATATCCCCTCTGCCATTCCAGGCGGCGTTTACGAAGGCGTGGAGTCTGAAACCAAAACGCCTGCTGTAAGTGCGATGTTGGTTGTTTCTTCCGATCTTTCGGAAGATCTCGTTTATCAAATGACCAAAGCACTTTGGAACGACAATACCCGCAAGCTCTTGGATAACGGCCACGCAAAAGGCAAGCAGATTACACCAGATACAGCGCTGGACGGTGTGGAAGCCCTTGGCGTTCCGCTACATCCGGGTGCCGAAAAATTCTATAAAGAAGCCGGTCTGCTCTAAGCCTAAATTTCTGACCAAGACCAGTACGACGGTACCCCGCATGGGGTACCGCACCATAGAGTTTACTCAAATCAGGGTGCCATTATGTCCGATTCCCAGAACCTTGATGACCACGAACTGTCAGCAGAAGAACTTGCAGCGATTGAGGAACAGTTCGATGAAGGTGCACAAGTTAGAAAGGTGACGCCAACTGCTGGCAAAGTGTTGCGCGTTGTCGCCCTGATCTTTGCTTTTTACGAGTTTATAACTGCAGGATTTGGGTTGCCCGCCGATCATTGGCATATGGGCATTTACCTGGCGGGGCTATTCATTCTGATTTACGCGACAATTCCAATCATCGGGTCGAAAAACCTGTACGCGCTAAAGGTTAGCCGTTTTCGGATTGGAAACATCCCACTTTATGACCTTGTATTTATGGCATTTGGCGTCCTTGCCGCCCTTTACGTGGGATTTGCATGGCGCGGAATACCATTCCTTGGCATCGAGGAACAAACCTTTCGGATGGGAAATCCGAACAACTATGATGTCATTCTGGGTGTCGTCATAATTTTGTTGGTTCTGGATATCGCACGCCGCACTCTTGGATGGGTGCTGCCGCTTATTATTTGTGTGTTCATTTCCTATGCTCTTTTAGGGCCGTATTTCCCCGGCTTGCTTCAACATCCAGGCGTAAATTTTAAAACTTTCGTGTCGTCCATGTATTTCCCCCAAGAGGGTATTTATGGCGTCACATTATGGGTTGTCTCGACCATCGTCTTCCACTTTGTGTTGTTTGGCGTGATTGCGCAGCGCACCGGTCTGGGCCAATTGTTCATAGACAACGCCACCATCCTTGCTGGACGGTATACCGGCGGCCCGGCAAAAGTGTCGGTGGTTTCTTCGGCTTTCTTCGGAACTATTTCCGGATCCTCGGTGGCGAACACCGTGTCGACTGGTGCCTTGACTATTCCGAACATGAAGCGCCTTGGTTACCCAGGTCACTTTGCCGGCGGTGTAGAAGCCGCGTCCTCGGCCGGCGGGCAAATTACGCCACCAATCATGGGCGCAGCAGCGTTCATTATGGCCGAGTTTCTGGAAGTGCCTTATACGACAATCGTGATCGCGGCGATTTTTCCGGCTATCCTTCACTACGTAGGCGTTTTTGCTGTTGTGCACTTGATGGCGCGAAAGCTAAATCTGCAGGGCCTCGCCAAAGAGCAATTGCCGCAATTAAAGGCAGTTTGGAGCGAAGGCTGGGCCAATATTGTTCCACTGATTGGCCTGCTCGTAGTGCTGTTTTCAGGATACACTCCATTTATGTCGGCGTTTTGCGGCATTTCACTTGCGGTAATCGCAGGAATGTCCCGCCTGAAACAGCCGCCAACATTGATCTATGCGGCAGCGTTTCTTGCGTTTGTCATATGGAAGTTTTCCGACGGTGGCTTTGATATGACAATGACAGCGATCCTTAGCGCGCTTTCCATCGTTGCAACGTTGAACCCACAAAAACGCATAGAGGTTCCTGAAATGTTGCAGGCGGTCGAGTTGGGCGTAAAGTACTCGCTGGCAGTCGGCGCGGCGGCCGCGGCGGTCGGCATCGTTGTGGGAGTGATCAACACAACCGGTATTGGTTTCCGGATAGGCTTCATGGTCACCCAAGGCGCCGGGAATCTCGCCTCTGATTTGTACAACATGATCTCGTTCGGCAGCTTTCAATTCTTTGCCATGGAAGACCTGCAACTGTTCATTTCTTTGGTATTTATTGCGATAGTCTGCATTCTGATGGGGGCCGGCATCCCCACGACCGCGTTGTATATCATGTTGGTTTCTGTTGCTCAGCCGGCGCTGGCGCAATTGGGTGTTCCGCCAATCGCAAGCCATCTGTTCGTACTTTACTACGGTGTCGTATCCGAGATTACGCCACCGGTCTGCACATCGGCCTATGCTGCAGCCGCAATCGCAAACTCCAACCCTTTCCGAACCGGCCTTTCTGCGTTCACGTTAGGGCTTGGTAAGGTTATTGCTCCAATGGCTTTTGTTTACGCACCAGTGCTGTTGTTCGTGTCTTCCACCGGCTTCAATTTATGGGAATTTACATATACGGCGACAAGCTGCATCGCCGGTGTAATCGCCCTTTCTGCCGCAGTGGTCGGGTATTGGTTGACACCATTGAACTTGGCGTCTCGAATTCTTGTCGCGTTTGCTGGCGTGATTTTTGTCGCGCCATCTTTGACTGCCGACCTTATTGCATTGTTGGTCGCTTCACCTGTCATTGTTACCCAATTGATTGCGCGCAATCGCATCCGATCCACGGCCTGAGCAAATGACAGAGCAAGTTACAGTCATTGGCGCCGGAATCGTCGGAATTTGTTGCGCCTTGTCCCTGATTGAGCGAGGCATTCCTGTACGTCTACTTGATCGTGGAGAACCGGGCCAGGAGACATCGTTCGGGAACGCCGGAGTGGTTTCGCCTTGGTCGATAATCCCTCAATCCGTGCCCGGCGTTTGGAAGCAACTACCGGCAATGCTTTTGAACCCCAAAAGTGCGTTGTCGGTCCGCGCAGCTTTTTGGCCAAAGATGATCCCATGGGGGCTGCGGTTTCTTGGAAACTCCAACGAGCAAGCTGTCCGAGATACTTCCGATGCGATGGAACTGTTGTGTCGCCCGTCTATTGATCTGTACCGACTGCATCTAAATGGCACTGGTCACGAGGACCTGATCGTCGACAGCTACTATGTTCACGCTTTTCGACGTCCGGAACGGGCCAACCTTGACGGTTTAGACTACCGCATACGTAAGGAGAAAGGCGCAAGGTTGGAGCGAATTGACAGGGAAGAATTAAGTCACTTAGAACCCGCGTTATCGCGTGATTTCAAAGCTGCCGTTCTGATCAAAGGACAAGCGCGCATTACATCTCCGGGGCGTGTCGGCGCAGTTCTTGCCGAAAAGGCACGCAGCAAAGGCGCTGAGATTATTAAAACCGAGGTCAATGCCATCGCTCGCGCTCAAGACGGCGGTTGGGAACTGGAAACTTCAGGCGGAACACTGCGAACTCGAAAAATCGTGCTCGCGGCCGGAGTTTGGTCGGCAAATCTTTTGAAACCGTTGGGAATTAAGGTGCCTCTGGTTGCCGAGCGCGGTTACCATATCGAATTTCCAAACCCATCGAGCAGACTCAATCACTCGGTTATGGATGTTGAGGAAAAGATTGTCGCTAGTTCAATGCAGGACGGTCTGCGTGTTGCGGGAACTGCGGAGTTTGGGGACATCGATGCGCCGCCAGACCCACGCAAAAAGTCGATCCTTGCTAAGCAGGCCAAGGCAATGTTGCCAGACTTGAACGAAGACGGGTCTCGGTTTTGGATGGGGCGACGGCCGTCCTTCCCCGACAGCCTTCCGGCCATCGGCGAGTTGGCGGGACAACCCGGGCTTTATACAGCTTTTGGGCATTCACACTATGGGCTCATGATGGCGCCAAAAACAGGCGAGCTTGTTGCCGACCTGCTGTCGGAACGTCACCTAAACATTGACTTGAACCGCTTTGCTTTGGCGCGGTTCTAGGTCCAATGACTAATCCCCACACCTTGTTTGACAAAGGATCTGAACGAAATGCCAATTTACAATGGAGGTCAGAACATCTGCGGGGCTTCGATAGGCGTTCTCTGTCTGGAAAGCTACTTCCCTAAGCCACCCGGACATATCAAAAATCCGTCGAGCCTGCCTTTCCCCATTTTGTACGAGATGATCGACGGCGTTACTGTGCCGGATCTATTGAACAATCCCACACGCGAATTGTTGAAGCCCTTCTTAAAAGGTGCCCAGCGGCTGGAGGCTGAGGGTGTTCGCGCGATCACAGGAAGTTGTGGGTTTCTGGCGCTATTTCAAAAAGAATTGGCAGCATCCGTTTCGGTTCCGGTTTTCGCATCGAGCCTTATTCAAGTGCCTTTGGCTTATCAAATGACGGGTGCCACAGCGCCAGTAGGAGTGATCACTGCAGACGCCTCGGCGCTGACAACCAATCACTTTGAAGGTGTTGGTGCCAATGGTATCCCTGTTGCAGTGAAAGGGCTGGAAAATACAAGTGAGTTCGCCGAAGTAATCCTGCGGAACTCGCGTACAAAGATGGATACCAACCTGATCGAAGCCGAAGTTTTGCAGGCTGTGCGCGAACTCAAACTCGAAACGCCTGAAATTCGATCTATTGTGTTGGAGTGCACCGATTTACCGCCCTATGCTGCCAAGATTCAGCAAGAATTGAGGTTGCCGGTATTTGATCTTACTACATTGGCGCAAATGGCACATTCGGTTTCAGCACGCACACCATATAACGGTCTTATGCCTTGGGCGTAATTTCCACGAAAGAGCCGAAGGTTTAAAAATACCTTCGCGCCGTGAAAGAGACTGGTTTGTCAAAGGGTGAATAACTTGCTTCTGGAATTGTCCGTTTTGGTGATCGCTGTATTTCTTGGCGCCATGCTGCAGGTTGGGGTCGGCATTGGATTCAGCATTGTGGCCGGACCACCTATGATGATCCTGCTTGGCACGGCAACGGCTGTGCCTGCGCTTTTGTTGCTCAACACAATTGTTTCGGCCATAGCGACAGACCGGCGGGCCGTGCCTGCTGAACTGAGCACCATCAAAATGGCAGTTCTTGGGTGCTTGACAGGCGTGGTCGCTGGTCTGGTCGTTTATCCGTTGCTTAGCGAAGCCTTCGTATTGGCACTAACCGGATTTCTTCTGCTGATTGGCGTTGTTACGACATTAATCCCACTGCATAAATCGTTTGGAACAAAAGGCTTTGTGACCGTCAGCGGCCTGTCAGGATTAGCGACAGTATGGGCCGCAACACCCGGTCCGCTTATGGTTTTTGGACTGATCGCAAAAGGATTTTCCTCAAAGGAGGTTGCGGTTTTGGTTCAACCCATTGCCTTGGTTGCCTATGGAGTCGCATTTCTGCTGCACAGCATCTCTGACTGGCAATCAATTCCATTTGGTTCCCAGCTAATGGGTTTTGCCGGCGCCGCAGTAATCGGAAGCCTTTGCGGGCGTGCGGTGCGTCCGTACTTGCCGCAAACTCTTGTCAAATCCGCCATTCGAGTAATTTCTCTTTTGGCCTGCTATGTTCTCTTGCGACGTGCTTTTCTAGCGCTGTGAACTCAACAGGTGAGCTATGAAACAAGATGATCTGTTGTCCAAATTTCCCAGAGCCCAACTTATGTCGGGCCCAACGCCGCTGGAACGACTGGACCGCCTGTCAGAAAAACTTAACATCGAACTTTGGCTCAAACGCGACGATCTCACCGGGCTTGGATTTGGAGGAAACAAAACTCGACAGCTCGAGTTTTATTTTGGGGACGCGTTGGCACAAGACGCGGACACAGTTTTGATCACCGGTGCCGTACAGTCGAATTACGTTCGCTCGGCAGCGGCGGCAGCGGCCCGCCTTGGAATGAAGTCAGTTCTGCAGTTAGAGGAACGGGTCCCCGATATGGGGCCAGAGTATTATCAGTCTGGGAATGTATTATTGGCGAAAATACTTGGCGCCGAGCACATAAGTTTCCCTGTCGGCGAAGACGAAGCCGGGGCGGACTTAGCTTTGCACAAACGCGCCGATGAACTGAGAGCGCAAGGACGAAACCCCTATGTCATTCATCTAGGACTTCATCATCCACCATTGGGGGCCCTTGGTTACGTTGCTGCAGGACAGGAATTGCACCAACAAATGCAAGATTTTGACGCTGTAGTTGTTCCGACAGGCAGTGGAGCGACCCATGGCGGGTTGCTAACGGGCCTAAAAATTTCAGGAAGTTCTGCCAAGGTAATGGGAATATGCGTTCGTCGAAACAGCCAGTTACAGCATGAACGGATGGTAACGGTTGTCGAGAACCTTGCAAACTTACTTGGTATTGATCCGTCTGCTCTGGTGCGTGACATCGAAACTCGGGATGAGGCTCTTGCGCCCGGTTACGGCCGGCTCGGTCCAAAGTCACGTTCAGCGTTAGAGTTAATGGCGCAAACCGAAGGTATTTTTCTGGACCCCGTATACACAGCCAAGACCTTCGCCGGTTTACTGGATCTGGTCCAACGGAACGAAATTCGGCGCGGGCAAAAAGTGGTTATGATACACACTGGCGGCTTGCCTGCTCTGTTCGGATACCAAAAAGAACTTGAATAAGCTTGATGGTCGATTGGAAAAGGGCAATCAAGCAATCGATAATTCGCAATAAAATACCGAAATGCAGTTCCCGGCACAGTCTATTCAGCGGCCAAATCATTAAAAGCAGTGCTTGAAGTCTGGTATCCGTCGCGGGTCTGCGGGAACTTTTTGCCCAATGCCGAACTGGCAATCTGATTGCGTAAAATTTGCGCGGTCCCGCCACCAATGGTGAACATGCGAACGTCACGGTACATTCGTTCCAATGGTTCCCGGTCGCTGTACCCGCGTGCTCCGAACATTTGAAGCGCATCGTTCACGACCTTGATCGCCATCTCTGAAGCAAAGAGTTTGGCTCTTGCAGCCGTCGCCATTTCAGGGAATTGGCTTCCGTCAACGCCCCCCGAACATGCGGCCTCACGCAACAAAAGCCGCGCGGCATGGATTTGTGTATCCATATCCGCAATCATCCACTGCAACCCCTGGAATTCGGCCAACGGACGCCCGAACTGTTCGCGTTTTAGCAGGTATTTCTTTGCATGCTCGAAAGCTCCTGCCGCGACACCCAAAGCGATCGCTCCTGCGCCCACTCTCTGTGAGTTATAGGCCCGCATGAGATCAGAAAACCCACGTTCAAGCCCAGACGGCGGATTGATCAGCCAGCGACTGTGCACCGAGAGATTGTTAAAACGCAGTTCGGCTTCTGGCATGCCGCACAATCCGAGTGTGTTTTCTCGTCCAACTATCTCAAATCCTTTGGGCAATTCTCCGTTGGTGGGATCGGCGTAGACAATAAACCCCCCGATGCCCTTGTCGCAGTTCGCTTCGTCAATCACGCGGGCGAAAACAAGATGCAACTTCGATACACCCCCGCCAGTGATCCAGTGTTTTCCCCCGTTTAAAATGTAGTTTTCCCCAGACTGTCTGGCCGTTGTCTGCATCTCTGTTGCGGCGCTTCCTGCCTCGGGTTCGGTTATACAAATTGCCGGTTTGTCGCCAGCCAGAACGAGTGGTGCGCAAAAAGACTTTTGCTCCTTATTTCCGTAGGCCATGACAGCACTAATTCCACCCATGTTGGATTCAACCACAACACGCGCCGTTAGCGTGCATGCCTTTGCGATTTCTTCGACAACTTCCACAACTTCAAGATAACTTGCCCCCCGACCACCTAATGCCTTGGGAATAGTCATTCCCAGGATGCCTGCGTCCACCAATTTTGAGATATTGCTCCAGCAGTAACTGCGGGTCCTGTCCCAATGGGCAGCTTCAGCTGCAAAACCTGGCGCAAGGTCTTTTGCGGCTTTAACAAATGAGTGTGTCATTGCTTGAATCCTGCACACATCCGGATCACAGAAGCGTGATAGCTTACTTATAGCAAAGCTTGATATTCAATGAAACAAAGTTAAAATGTATATCTAGTTCAGCAAGTTTGAAGTAATGCACACACGGTCCCTCAGAAGCCTCGTCAAAGTCTCGCAAGTTGATTCCTTTACCGAGGCCGCCGAACAACTAGGTATGACGTTGTCAGCACTTTCCATGCAGATGAAATCTTTGGAAGATGTGCTGGGCGCCGAATTGTTTGACCGATCAGTACGGCCTCCTCGGTTGACACCAATCGGACGCGCAATCGTCAAAGAAGCCATCCCAATGCTTAGGCACGAGGAAAAGCTAAGCGAAATTTGCCGTCCAAGTGGCGACCTTGCCGGCAATTTTAGATTGGGATTTGTGACAACGGCAGCGGTACGTTTGCTTCCAATGTTCCTCAGATCCGCAAACAAGAAAATGCCACGCGCTGTTTTCGAGTTCGAAACGGGATTGTCAGCCAACTTGGAGCAAAAAGTTCTGTCCGGCCTTTTGGATGCGGCGGTTATCACAGATGCCAATGGGCTTCCCAATCAACTTTCATCTCAGGTTCTGCGACAGGAACCTTTCGTGTTCGCAGCCCATGAAAACCTGCTTGAAAAGGGCTTGAATAATCTTTTGTCCGAGGGCGTATTCTTCCACTTTATGCCAGATACGGGGATTGGAAAGTTAATCGCTCGCGTCATGCTTGATTTTGAACGCCCAGCGCATTCCAAAACAGTCGTACTTGATAATTTGGAGGCGATAATGGAGTGCGTCTCGGCAGGGCTAGGTTTTACAATGCTTCCAGCCCCAGATGTAGAGCGTTACCGCGTGTCAGCAGTAGAAGCGATCGATGCACAAGCATCCCTTCAGCGCGAATTGGTTCTTGTTATGCTTCGTGAAAGTATTCTGGTTCGTCATCGCACCGACCTGGCGACTTTGCTGGGAAGTTAGTGCGATGCTAATCTGATTTTAAACTTCGCCCCGCCGCTCAAAGGATCCCATAATCCTAACTTGGCAATTACAAAGACGGTGCGAAACTAAACCCTGGCGTGCGTGTCCCAATGGAAATTTGAGAAAGTGTAAATCTGGGCCGGGTTGGCCTTTGCGAAATATGCTGAAACGGGCAAAGATGAGTTATGAAATATGTCTTTGGTTCATACACTTTGGATGTTCGCCGATTGCAGTTGATGCGGGACGGTGCGGCAGTACCGACCGAGCCGCAAGTATTCGCGCTGTTGCGGCACCTGATAGAAAATCGGGATCGGGTCGTATCCCGAGACGAGATTTTTGACGTAATATGGCGGGATCGAGTTGTATCGGATGCGGCGTTGAGCAGCCGTATTAAGGCAGCGCGCGCAGCCATTGGTGATGATGGTACCCGCCAAGAGTTTTTAAAGACATTACACGGTCGTGGATTTCAGTTTGTAGGGCAGGCAGAGGAACGTTTCGACGGAGCGTCAACCTCGCCAGCATCTGCGCAACCTTCAATAGCGATCCTGCCGACGATGATGGTCTCGCCGACGGACGCTCAACGTGCTTTTGGAGAGGGCCTTGAGGATGACATAAGCGCTGCATTGGGACGAGTTGGCACATTATACGTGGCTCGCCACTCTGGCGGGTCAGACTTAAAGAGCTTGGCCGAAGCACTTGGCGTTCGATATGTACTAGAGCTCAAGTTGCGTTTTTCAGGTGAAGCTTTTCGGCTAAACGCGTCGCTACTCTATGCAGAGCGCATGGAAGAGGTTTGGGCAGATCGCTTCGAAGGGCAACTAGACGATCCTTTCGCAGCCCAAGATCAAGTCGTTTCCGCAGTTTTGGGCCGGCTCGTACCAAACGTGATGATGGTCGAAGTTCAGCGAGCTGCATCCGAGACAAGCGTGACGGATGCTTATCACGAGCTACTGCGCGCGACACCGCTCTGCATGAGGATGGATGCAAAGGACAACCGCCAAGCCGTTGTTCACTTGGAACGCGCACTCATCGCCGATCCTCAACATGCGCTTTCGCACGCAATGCTTGCCTGGTGTCTGGGCCAGCAAGCACTGTCGGAATGGGCGCCTGACAGAGACGCCGCTTTTGCTTCGGCGATGGAACACGGCCAACTTGCCTTGACGCTCGCGCCCAGAGACGCGCTGGTCCTGACATTTGTAGCCAGCGCAGAGGTTGCTGCGGGCGAACATGTCGCGGCGCGACATCATCTGGAAACAGCACTGGACAGGGACCCCAGTCTTGCGTGGGCTTGGGCCATGCTTGGTGCGTTGGAGACCTATTCCGGTCGGCTGTCTAAGGCGATCGCAAACTATGAAAGGGCGCTGCGTCTAAGCCCGCACGACCCAATGCGTTTCAGTTATTATTTTGGGATTGGCGCGGCGCGCTACGGAACCGGCGACTACGAAGGCGCGCTGCCAATGCTGGAACAAGGCTACATTGAAGCTCCGGGGTCTACGTGGGCACCTCGGCTGATAATGGCATGCGCGGCTGAAATGGGAAATACACAGCGCATGAATGAAGTCGCCAAGGTTGTTCGGAGCCTAAAACCACATGCGACAGCTGAGGAACTTGTCGATTCTGCCCCAATCCGCGACCAAGGCTATCGGGAAAGACTTGCCGCTTCCTTTCGCAAGGCGGGTTTCAAGTGACGCCAAACCAATAAAAGAAATTAGTAATCCACACAGCTAACTTAAAACCGTATTGGGCCAAATATGCCCGGTGCCAAGTTCTTTCGTCGTGCCACACTATTTTACAATAATCGATCGTCGCGCCTCTACTGCTGCAAGTGTCAATTTTAAATCTTCCGGCGTGAAACCGGCATCCGTCAGCGTATCACGAAGGATGACTGCAATCTCATCAAAATGAGCGTGCGTGACATGCAAATGGGCGTGTGCATAGGCCAAACGCTGGTCGGCAAATTTCGCTGGGCCACCTAAGACCGAAGCAAAGAACTTGGTCTGGTGATCAACGAGTTTAGCCAGGTCCACATCTTCGAAGAAATGGCCGACCACATCACTCTCCAACACGCGGTCGTAGAAGTCGAAAATGACTGCTCGCAACGCGCCCAGACCGCCGTATTTAGCGAACAGCGAAGGAGTTTGAAACGTCCGAATTTGAGCAGTCATAGCCGATACCTTTCTGTTGCCTTCCCAGCCCGGAACGCAAGGCCGTCAATTGTTTATGAGCGGTAAATGACGGCTTCCGCATATTCTGCGGGGACAATCATTGCGTTTGGGTCAACAGAATGTTCACGCGCCACTGCGATCAGATCCGCCGCAAGTTCGGGCGCGCGTTTGCCAACAGCACCAAAGGCTTTGTGAACCGGACCGTAGACCTCGCGCCAATGTTCAACCCAGTACTTTGGTGAGCGCACCCGGAACACAAAGTTGCGTTTTGTAATCTCGATCCGAGCAGCCCCGTCACCAAATAGTTCCTTCAATCGCGCTTCGGTACCCCACTCCAGAGGTGACCGAACCCCGGCTTGCGGCGGGACATGGCGACCGATGGTACGAAAAACGTCTCCAATGAAACTTTCCGGTGTCCAATTAGCCAAACCGATCTTGCCGCCTCTGCGGCATACACGCAGCATCTCTTGGGCGGCGGCATCTTGGTCGGCGGTGAACATTACGCCGAAAGTCGACATGACAACATCAAACGAACCAGCGTCGAAAGGCAGGTTTTCGGCATCGGCTTCTCGGAAATCAACATCGGCATTCTCAGCTTCGGCGCGCGCAGAACCTGCACGTAATAGACTGGGAACATAGTCGGTGGACACAACGTTGCAGTGTCGCCTTGCCGCGGCCAAAGTGGCGTTGCCATTTCCAGCGGCGACGTCCAATACTCGTGCATCAGGGCGGAGATCCAACGCTTCGGCCAGATTTTCCCCTACAATCTGAAGGGTTGTACCCACAGCTGCATAATCTCCTGAAGACCAAGTCGCGTGTTGCTTAGCTTTTATAGCGGCAAGATCGAGTGCTGTGGTTTCGACTTCAGCGACGTGCATGTGAGTCTCCCTTCCCAAATCGTTCCTCTCTCAACAAATGCCGTAGGGGCAGGAACAGTGCTTGAAGAGAATCTGGAGAATTTGTGGAGACGCGTGAAGAATAGCTAGAATTTACATAAACTGTCGTCGGAGCACGGCAGACAGCTGAACGTTCTGGTGACAAGGCCCTGGCATCGTGAGTTAGTTTTCTCTGAAAAGTGTCGGCGCAAGCTATACGCAATCACCCGCGGATTCCTATGCGGGGTCAGCGTGGTACGTGGATGCATCAAACCAAGCTAATGCTCATGCCCTATGCTTAAATGACTAGGTCTCAATCCACGTATAAGGGATCAAATCGCTTTGACTGGTCTTCGCCCCAATTCGCCAGAACCGCCTCTGCCCAATCACGTTCTGCCGTGGCGCGATCTTCAAGGACGCCATGGACACGACAAAGGAACAACTGGGAATCGTCTATTGCATTGGCTTGGGCGAACCAGTCCTGAGGGGCAGTTTTGACAGGCGAAAGCTCTGCTATAATTGTTGCTGTCGGCGTTAAAGGCTCAAGGAACGCTTCGTCATCGGTTATATCCTCGATCAAGGTCGGGCGTGCGCCTCCGCTGTCGATGGCAAAGGTGTTCAACCATTGCTCGCGCGAAGCAGGCTCAAAGCGGCCCTGTTCCTCTTGTGGAAAGCGGATTGCCTGACCTGGATAGACATCCTTTTGCACAACGCTGTCTCTTACAACAATTTGTCCGTTTACCAGCACGAACGGAATGCCGGTTGACGGTAAGCCATTGCTTCCATTGCTATATGTCGCTTGTTCTCTAACATTCTCAGGATCAAAGATCGTGATATCCGCAACCATTCCTTCTTGCATCCGGCCGCGGACTTTCATGGCTTGCAATCCGGTGTCGCCGAGAAACTTAGCGTGGTAATAGCTGAGCTGTGCCAGCGTAAAGATAAGCGGAACATCGTTTTCACGCCCCAGTCGCAGAACGGTGGCATGTGTGCCCGCGGACCTTGGGTGACCTGCATAATCTTCGTACGGAGAATCCCACGTCAGAGGCTCGCCTTTGGAATTAAGACTGGGCATTCCATCCCCCGAGACACCAAAACCCGGAATCTTGATCCAGTCCAAAAGCCATTGTTCCCTAGGTGGGCTGAACGCAATCAGCGTTCGCCCCGGCTCATTCGCGGCAAATTCTTCGAATTCCTCACGAGTCACATAGCGGTCAAGTTGAGGGTCAAAAATAGTCTCTTCATATTTGTATCCCATGTTGTCTTCCCAATTCGAGGGAGCAACAATCGAAGCGCCGTAATTTCCCGATCCTGCCGTCCACGGATAATAGCTGGACCATACGTTGTACCCCTTGGCGCGGGCCAACTGCATCTTTTCCTGGTTTTCCCACCATCCATAATCGTTGTCGTGGTGAATATGCAGCGGCGCATCCAGAACCATCGCGTTTACCAAGAGTTCATTTACACCAGTTTGGGTTTCCGTCGGCGTAGAGGCACTTGGGTGAAAACGATGATGCGCAGATGTAAGACGTCCGTATCTGGCCGCAATCTTCTGGGCTTCTAGCATTTCGTAAGTCGTAATACCTTCTCTGGCATAACCAATTGTGGACCCAACGCCGATTGCCCCTTGCCGCAGACCTTCGTCAAGAATCTGCGTAATTTGGTTCATCTGATCCAAAGAACTTTTGGTGACTGACCAGCCGTCAACGCCATCTTCGGCAGCTTTTGCTCGATGCACTGACAATGTCAGCGGCATGGACACATCAGGACCTTCTAGAGCCATTTCGTCATGGATACGCATCCGCGCATATTCTTGGCCAACGACAGTACCAAAATTTGCCTGCGTCGCCCCTTCCCTCTTTGCGTACCACTCGTCGATATTCAACGCCCCAAGCTCAAAATCCATTTGAGTGGTCACACCATCCCGCAGGTTAACCTTTATTCCCCAAGGGTCGAGACCGTGTTGTTCAAGATCGATGAACCCGGGGGCAACGACGTGCCCAGTCGCATCAATCGCTTCGTCGCCCTCTATTTGTTGGTCGGTGATCTCAACAATCCATCCTCCTGATATTCCGACGTTGGCGACGGCATCAAAATTCGTTTCAGGGTCCATAACGCGACCATTCAAGATGACGATGTCGTAAGTTTGTGCAATCGGCGCCGTCGCAAAGGCCGAAAATGCTATTGCAAGAAACCCTATTCGCATCAGATGGTCCTCCCTTTGCAGAACGATAACTAGTATTCAAATTCATGCAACTCTGTCGGATTGAACCATGTTTGGTCCAAGAAATATTCACACCGTTTTGCCTTGGCTGTTCTGATGGCAGGGCGCCGCTAGGCTTCTCCAAAGAAGGTTCTTTGGTCGGCTCAGCCCTGACATAATAAAGAACTGTTCTCATGCTGAGCTGTGCCAGAGGGGACCTCAATTCTCTTTGCAAGCTCCAAAGGACGAAACGGAATCTGCTGTCGACGCGATGAAAACACCACTTTCTGCTCTGCCTCATACGTGCGTCATTCTGCCGCGACTTATCTGTCTTTAGGGTATTCAGATGGTGGTAACATTGGCCTGAGATTACAATCTTAAAGCAGGCGATGTGATTATGTCAGATCAATCCGTCAGCAGATCAAAAGGTACAGCCCGGCGTGAATGGCTGTCCTTCCTATTTATTACGTTGATTTTACTGCCCGGGATTACAGTCCTTGGTGTCGGGGTGTATGGATTTACCGTCTGGCTCCTTCAAATGATCTATGGGCCACCAACCGGATCTCTGTAAAACCCGGAAATGAACCGAGGAGCACGTTAAAATGTCTCTGAAGTCCACGTTATCATCATTCTGGAACACAGTTTCGCGCCCTGCGACGACAATTAGTCTTGGCGTTATCAGTCTCGGGGGGTTCATCACCGGGATCATTTTCTGGGGTGGTTTCAATACCGCTATGGAGTTCACGAACACTGAAGAATTCTGCGTTTCCTGCCACGCAATGCGCGACAACGTATACGTAGAACTTCAATCTACGGTCCATTGGGAAAACCGAACCGGTGTGTGCGCCACCTGCCCGGATTGCCATGTGCCCCACGAATGGACCAACAAGGTCGCAAGAAAAATGCAGGCGTCCAAGGAAGTGTGGGCGGCAGTGTTCGGAACCATTAACACTCGTGAAAAATTCGAAGCCCGCCGCGCGGAACTGGCCAAGCATGAATGGGCGCGTTTAGAAGCCAATAACTCGCTCGAGTGTAGAAATTGCCATGACTACGACAGCATGGACTGGAACGCCATGTCTGCCAAAGCGCGTTTCTATATGGAGCCAGCTGCGGCGCTGGATACAGGCTGTATCGAGTGCCATAAAGGGATAGCTCATCACCTTCCTGACAATGTTGCCGTCGGTAGCCCGGCAATGGCCAAGCTGGAAAACAAGGCAAACTCAGGCAGTTTATCTGTTGGCAAGGACTACTTCGCAATTCGGGATATCCCTGTTTTCGACAGCGCAGACGGTACGGAGCCAGTAGGGAATCTGACCCTTGGTGCCGCCATCGAAGTGCTGGATGAAAACAATAATCGAGTTCAGTTCGCGCTTAAGGCTTGGCGAAAGGACAAGGGTTTTGGCCGGGTGATTTTCGACGAATTCGGGCACAACATCAGAGTTGCAATCCTTTCCAAGGACACTGCTCAGGACGCCAGCCTTGTCGAGGTATCTGCACCACAAACCGACGAAGCAACCGGGCTGGACTGGGCACCAGTTACCGTTACGCTTTGGTCAGACAAACAGGGATTTGTGGATGAGATCGACGAGCTTTGGAACGTAGCTGAAGAAAGCTACACAGCCAATTGCTCCACCTGTCACGCTCAACCTGACCCTGATCACTTCGGTACCAATTCCTGGCCCGCGCAATTCAATGGCATGGTCGGGTTCACCAACATGGATGAAGCACAAGCCAATCTGGTTTTGACCTACCTGCAGAAACATTCCGCAGACTATAGCGGCTCGCACTGAGGGGGACACCAATGTCAACGCGCCGTGAATTTTTGAAAAGCTCCGGGGCGGCAGGACTGTCCGCAGTTCTGGGCCCAAGCCTCCTTCAGCCGACTACGGCTCGAGCTGAGAAACTGACGTCTGTCGGCAGCTGGAAAACGACAGGCTCGCATTGGGGCGCGATCGAAGCCCTGGTCAAAGGTGGACAGGTGGCCGAAGTGCGACCGCTGGCGGATGACCCGCATCCGACAGATATGATCAACGGAATCAAAGACCTGATCTATTCCCCTTCCCGCGTGCGTTACCCTATGGCTCGGGCTGAATGGCTCGACAATCGGAAAGATGCCGACCGAACGACAAGAGGCGACAACCGCTTTGTTCGCCTGACGTGGGATGAGGCCCTTGATCTTTTCTTTAAAGAAATGGAGCGTGTGCAGATTTCGCACGGGCCTTCGGGTCTTTATGCCGGGGCTACTGGCTGGCGCCAAACCGGACAGTTCCACTCTTGCATAAATCACATGAACCGCGCTGTCTCAATGTATGGCGGGTACGTCAAAAAAGCAGGCGATTATTCTACCGGTGCAGGTCAGACTATCCTACCTTATGTGCTTGGTTCTACAGAAGTTTACTCACAGGGAACCAGTTGGCCATTGATTCTGGAAAACGCCAAAAACATCATTTTCTGGGCAAACGACCCACTAAAGAATCTGCAAGTTGGATGGACATGTGAAACACATGAGCCTTTTGAATATTTCGATCAATTGAAGGACAAAATAGCCGCTGGTGATATCCGAGCAATAAGCGTCGATCCGGTTCGCACCAAAACGCAAAAACACATCGGGGCTGAACAACTCTATATCAATCCAATGACGGATGTCGCCTTCATGCTAGCGCTCGCACACACGCTGTATTCCGAAGGCCTGCATGACGAAGAGTTCCTTAGTATATACACCCTCGGGTTTGAGCCTTTCATGGCTTATGTTATGGGCGAAGCGGAGGACGGCGTCGAAAAGACACCTGAATGGGCTGCGCCAATTTGCGGTGTTCCAGTTGATACGATCAAAGAATTTGCGCGATTACTTGCGTCAGATCGCACGCAACTCATCTTTGGATGGTCAGTTCAGCGACAACAGCACGGAGAACAGCCATACTGGATGGGTGCGATTATAGCCGCCATGCTGGGTCAGATCGGACTGCCGGGTGGCGGGATCAGCTATTCTCATCACTACAGCGGTATAGGCGTGCCAACTTCGGGTGCCAGTATGCCCGGTGCATTTCCTCTCAACCTGGATATCGGCGTGAATCCTGTGCGCTCGGACGACAATTTTCTGGGCGCCAGCAGCACAATCCCTGTCGCGCGATGGATTGATTGCTTGATGAACCCCGGGGGCACTGTGGAGCACAACGGGCACACGGTCACATACCCTGACATCCGAATGGCTATATTCACCGGCTGCAATCCGTTCCACCATCACCAAGACCACAACAAGATGCGCGTAGCAATCCAAAAGCTGGAAACCATTGTTGCCATTGATTATGCATGGACAGCCACCTGCAGGCACGCTGATTTGGTTTTGCCAGCGTGTACTCAATTCGAACGCAATGATATCGACAGCTACGGATCCTATTCCCGTTCTGGCGTGATTGCGATGAAGAGGTTAGTTGACCCTTTATTCCACTCGAAAACTGATTTTGAGATCTTTTCGCTGTTCTGCCGACGCTTTGGCCGTGAAACGGAATACACGCGTGGGTGGGACGAAATGGAGTGGATCGAAAGCCTTTACGAAACGACCCGCAGTGCCAACGAAGGAAGCTTTGAGATGCCTTCTTTCGAAGAATTTTGGGAAAATGGGATTGTTCGATTTGAAAGAGGCGAACCATGGGTGCGCCATGCAGATTTCCGCGAAGACCCGGAAATCAATGCTCTTGGAACCCCTTCTGGTTTCATCGAAATCTCCAGCCGAACTATTGGCAATTTCGGATACGATGACTGTGGAGAACATCCGAAATGGATGGAAAAGATCGAACGCTCGCACGGTGGGCCAGGGTCCGACAAGTTTCCGCTTTGGTTACAATCTTGCCACCCGGATCAACGTCTTCATTCGCAGATGTGCGAGAGCGATCCTTACCGAGCGACCTACGCCGTGCAAGACAGGGAGCCTGTTTACGTAAATCCTTACGACGCTGCTGAACGAGGGATCGAAAACGGGGATATCGTGCGCGTTTTCAACGATCGCGGCCAATTGTTGGCTGGTGCGGTCCTGAGCGACGATTACCCAAGGGGCGTAATCCGAATTTACGAGGGAGCCTGGTACGGCCCCGTCGACGCAACACCCGGCTCGCTCGACACGTACGGTGACCCAAATACGGTAACTTTAGATGTCGGAGCATCAAAACTGTCGCAAGCAACATCGGCCAACACTTGTATTGTTGAGATAGAGAAATTCGAAGGCGACGTACCCGCTGTTACAGCCTTTGGCGGACCGAACACTGTATGACTAAGCATTCCCCGGAACTGATACGTTTCTTGTCTACCATGTTTGCCCGTGAACTTGACGAAGCGACCATCTGTGCATGTTTTGACGGGGTTGCGGACGCGTTACTTTCTGAAGTGGCCGGAGCTCACAATCTATTAGATGAAATGAAAACGTGGTCCGATCCCCGGAAAACCAAAAGGGATCTCGCAATCAGTTACGCCAGCTTATTTCTTACCGGTGGCAAAGACTCTGCACCGCTCTATGCGTCGGCGTGGCAAGGAGATGGGGCGCTTATGTCTACCCCCCATTCAAAGATGCAGTCGCTTTTGCAGCAATCCGGCCAAGAAGTTGCTCTCAATTTCTCTGAACCAGCAGATCATCTGGCCATAATCCTGGAATACCTAGCGATGTGTTTGGAACAAAAACCTGACACAATGGATCCAGCTGTATTTGCCTCTGAGTTTATCTTGCCTTGGTACAAAGGGTTTTCTGCCAAGGTTCAAAGTCATCGTTGGGTTGCACCGTTTTACTCGTACCTCGTGACGCTGACTGAGGCTTTTGTGGTGGAATGCGCCGCTGCGCAAACAGCAAAGACATAGGTGCCCTCTGTGCGTGATCGCAAGTTGGCCTTGACCGAAAGAGATTACGCATTGAACGAAATTCCCAATAAGTCTGAAACTGAGACCCGCACCTGTATTCGGACGGCACAATATTTGAAACAACCTGCCCTTGGACGCTCGTTTTTAAGCATAATGAACCTATCCTTCTGAGGATGGAGACGGTCAACAAAATACAGCCAGAGCCAAAACTGATCGTGATTTTGGGCGACCAGCTATCGAAGGATATCGCTGCTCTGCGTGCTGCAGATCAAAAAAGGGACATTGTGTTGTTTGCCGAAGTCATGGCCGAAGCGCGATATGTCCCGCATCACCAGAAAAAGATCGCGTTTGTGCTGTCCGCAATGCGCCACTTTGCCGAAGAGCTTAAGTCTCTGGGTTGGAGTGTTCGATACGTGCGCTTGGATGATCCTGAGAATACAAACAGCTTGGCCGGAGAAATTGCTCGTGCTCAGAACGAACTGAAAATTGCTCGAGCGTTTGTAACCGAGCCCGGAGAATTCAGGTTGTCCCAAGCGTTTACAAACTGTGCTGGATTGGCCGTTCTACCAGATGACCGTTTTCTCGTAAGTCATCAGGAGTTTCGCGATTGGGCAGAGGGACGAAAACAACTGCGGATGGAATATTTCTATCGCGAGATACGTCGCAAAACAGGGTTGTTGATGTCAGGAAACGAACCTGAAGGTGGGCGATGGAACTATGACTCTGACAATCGTAAGCCCGCCAACCCGGATCTGTTCATGCCTCAACCAATGCAGTTTAAGCCAGACCAAACAACCAGGGACGTTTTGCAGCTGGTCGAGGACAACTTTGGCGAAAACTTTGGATCCCTTCACCCCTTTTGGTTTGCCGTCACGCGGAATGACGCAAAAATGGCATTGGAGCATTTTGTCAATGTCGCCCTGCCCCAGTTTGGCGACTATCAGGATGCAATGTTGTCCAACGAGCCGTTTCTATATCATTCTGTTCTGGCGCAATACTTGAACACAGGGCTGCTGTCTCCGATGGAGATTTGTCGCCGGGTTGAGCGAGCGTATTACGAAGGTAATGCCCCATTGAACGCGGCAGAAGGGTTCATCCGGCAGATAATCGGGTGGCGAGAATTTGTTCGTGGCATCTATTGGCTGCGAATGCCGGGCTATACGCAAGAGAACTATTTTAACGCCAAACGCCCTCTGCCAACCTTTTACTGGACAGGTGAAACTGACATGGCGTGCATGGCCGCTGCGATTGCGCAGACGCGCGACGAAGCTTACGCCCACCACATCCAAAGACTTATGGTTACGGGCAACTTTGCCTTGCTGGCGGGAATAGATCCAGCCGAAGTACATGAATGGTATTTGGCTGTTTACGCGGATGCCTATGAATGGGTCGAAGCGCCCAACGTGATCGGCATGAGCCAGTTTGCAGACGGCGGGCTTCTTGGGTCAAAGCCCTACGCGGCAAGCGGGAATTACATAAACAAAATGTCGGATTATTGCGCTACGTGCCGGTATGATGTGAAAGGGAAAACCGGCGAAAACGCATGCCCATTCAACCCGCTATATTGGGATTTTCTGCAGCGCAATTCGGATAATCTGCGAGACAACCCACGTCTGGGAAATGTTTACAGAACTTGGGATCGAATGTCGGAAGCAAAACAAAGCGAATATTTGGAAAGTGCAAAAAAGGTGCTGGAAAGCATTAACTAAGCTCCATTAGTATATAAAAAATAATAATTTTTTTCGCCTTCGCCATCCACTCCACGTCGCTGGATTGGATCGTTGTTTCAATATCAGGGTTTAAAGGCATACTTAGCAGCATGATTAAGTGATTTCCGTGTCGTCTCATCAATACTGATCCTGAAACACGTCTTGGCCGTAACTCAAATACAAATCTATAAAATTACAGGATGAAAGTAATGGGCTCATTATTAATATCCCGGACGGCTTTTTTAGCTGTCTTTGCTCTTGCTGCAACCGCAGCTTCGGCTGATTTGCAAGTGAGTTTTTTAGAAGGTGCCCCAAAGGACCGCTTCAACATCAAAAACACGGGTAATTGCAATATCACAGAGTCGACCCTGCGGCTTGATCTCGGAACGTCAAAAGGGGCGCTGATATTTGACGTTACGTCCAACGGCGCAGGCGTAGAAGTTTCTCAGCCCTTCGAACTAGTGGAGGGAAGCGCCATCTTAAAAGGCGAACCAAAAGTGACAGATGGCATGTCAGGGATCGATTTGCTCATAGGGAATATGCCTCCGGGAGCATTGGTTTCGTTTACGATCGACGTTGATGATACATTGGGAGGCCGGGAAATCACTGTCACCGGCGCCGAGATCGAAGGCGCAACAATATCATTCACCGGCAATGATCAAATCGCCGCGGGTGTCTTTTCATCGCAGTCCAAGGCCGAAATTGCGATAAAAGGCTGTTGATGGCGGGAGTGGCTCGATGGGGGACAAGACGCAGATGAGTAAACTGGCGACACGCCTTGCCTTTCTTTTACTCGTCATCGGTGGAGGAATAACGGTCGGCATACTTACGGGTCCCGGAGAATGGTATGCAAACCTAAACAAGCCGGCTTTTAATCCGCCCAATTGGATATTCGGCCCGGTTTGGACCGTCCTTTACGTGCTAATCGCATTGGCAGGTTGGCGAACTTTCGAAAACAATCTTCCCTCTTTGGAAATGAAAATCTGGTGGGTTCAGCTCGGACTAAATTTTGTCTGGTCCCCCGTTTTCTTCGTCTTGCATCAACCGTGGGTAGCCCTTGGCGTAATAGTCTTGTTGTTAACAACAATTATCATATTCATACGGAGGAATTGGGTCGCGGATCGGGTTTCTGCCGTGGCATTTATACCGTATTTGTTGTGGGTCGGTTTTGCATCAATCTTGAATTTGTCAATCGCGGTTTTGAATTGAACAGAAACTTCGCTGTCAAGAAACTTTGACGCACCGTTTGCAACCCGGCAATGGCTGCCCCTGGTTAAACGAAATGGATGCGGTCCCATTTAATTGTCCCTGGGGTGAACACTCGTCGTGACTTGGGCAGGAAGTAGGCTACAGTGACCCAACTTTGGAAAGCCATCGTTCTAACAAAAAAACCAGAGTCGTTGGCTTAGGCTCCTGTAAAAAGACGATTACGAGGGAAAAAATGCGTGCAGCAGTCGTAAGAGAATTCAACCAAGACTTATCGATCGAAAATGTTCCTTCCCCAAGTTGTCCAGAAAATGGCGTAGTTCTGGAGGTCGCCGCTTGCGGGATTTGCCGATCGGATTTCCATGGATGGGTCGGAGGACATCCAAAAGTTTCCAACGGCTCAATTCTAGGGCACGAATATTGTGGAACGGTTGTCGAAGCCGGCGCAAGCGCCAAGCACAATGTCGGTGACAGGTTAATTGCCCCGTTTATTCTGGGATGCGGAGATTGTCCTGCATGCCAGACAGGCGCATCTAACACATGCGAAAAATCCGTGGTTCCAGGGTTCGGTTCGCCTGGGGCCTATGCAGAATTTGTTGCGGTTCCATTTGACCACAACCTAGTACATCTACCGGACACTCTATCCCCTGCCCTTGCAGCCGGATTAGGCTGTCGGGTCACGACAGCATGGCACGCGCTGACGGATCGCGCGAATGTTCGCGTCGGTGAATGGGTTGCTGTTCACGGGACAGGTGGAATTGGTTTGTCGGCTTTGCTTTTGGCTAAAATGCTTGGCGCGCGTGTGGTCGTAGTTGATGTCGTTGATGAAAAACTCACTCATGCAAAAGGTTTAGGTGCAGACGCAATTGTAAACGCACAACGGGACAACGTTGTTCAGGCGATTCAAGATTTAACAGACGGCGGTGCTCAGGTTTCCATCGAGGCGCTAGGTATCGAGGCGACGACGAATGCTTCCGTTGAGTGTCTGGCGACACTGGGACGTCATGTCCACATTGGCATGCCTTCTGGTGACGGGATGATGAATATCAACATGCGTGCTATCTATTCAAAGCAGTTGGCGTTTTATGGCACGCGGGGTATGCCATCGTGGAAATACCCCTCGCTTTTAGGTATGATCGAGCGTGGCGATGTGGACCTTAGCCCAATGCTTGACAGGGAGGTAAACCTTTCTGATGCAAGCGCAGAGCTTCGCGCAATGAGCGGACCAACACCTCCTGGCACGGCGGTGATTACGAACTTCTCAAGTTAGTATATTCGCGTATGAACTAAAAATGGTTCTTTAGTTCAAGCTCATCAAATCGGTATTGAAAGCGTCGTAACTCGAGCTTTTCCAAGCCTCTCCAAAATCCGGGCTGCTCATGCCTGAACCTCTTGCACCAAAGTTTGTTCAGTCCAACGAAAAACCCTGAGCACGGACAAACTGCCCAAAGTTACCGCGTTCAGATTGGCTATATTGACGTACTTTGTCCTCAGACCATGCGTAGTTATTACTTTCGGCAAAGATCGACGGGTAACGCTGTTTACCATAAGGTTGCGCCTTTGCCCGCTCTGCATCATAGCGATCAACCTTCTCAAGAATTTTGTCCTCTTGATAACGGTCAGTGTGACATGTGGCGTTCAATGGCAGGCGCTTTGAAACCGCTGGAGCTTCTGTAGGGAAGCCAAATGCCAGCCCTGCGAAAGGGAAAACATACTCTGGAAGGCCAAGGAGCACAGAAACCTCCGCAGCCTTATTGCGGACCGCACTAATCGGACAGCACCCAAGGCCAAGTGCCTCGGCAGCGGTTACAAAGGCGCCCAGTGCGATTGCGGCATCACCTATTGCATTGAAGAACGCGTCGAGGTGATCGTTGGCAAATGGGATTCCGCGTCGTTCGTGCAAAAGCCTTTGGCGGCGGTTATTGCCACAAAAAACGGCCATCATCGGTGCCTCGGCCACCCAATCCTGATCCTCTATAAGGTCCACAAGACTCCTTCGAACGATCGGAGACTTTAGCAGCACGATATCGCGTTGCTGCAAATCGCTTTTGCTTGGCGCTGCAAGAGCGACCGCGCACAACATTTCCACCCACCCATCTGGCACAGCTTTGTCTAAAAACGTCCTGCACGAACCACGTGCCGCCATCGAGTCAATAAGATTGCCATGTGGTTCGGTTCCATCAAGCCGAGGCGCATCGCCGAAACGGTAATCAAGCAACTGCTGCAGGTCGAGATTTGTTTCGTTTTTCATGACTTCAATTCTTATCCAATCCCCAATCAAGCCCTGCTAACAAAAAGCGAAAGAAAAATTCGCGGTTATTGAGCTCGGCCATCCAGTATAGTGACAGTGAACCTTTTGGAAGGCATCGCAATCAGTGACTGAACAAACCATCAAGGCAATAATCGAACGCGGCCCAAATCCTATGGGTGCTCGGACGCAATTTGATGTGCCAGCCTACGACAATCAAACCGTTTTGGATGTAGTTTCATGGGTTCAACAAAACGTTGACCCAACCCTCAGTTACCGTTTCGCCTGTAGAGTAGGTATGTGCGGCAGTTGCGCAATGATGGTTAACGGTGTCCCGCGCTGGACATGCAGAACGCATATTTCCAAAGTGCTTGTCGGGAACGAGGTTACGATAGCTCCGCTCCGAAATCTGCCAGTTGTCAAAGATCTTGTGGTCGACATGGACGCTTTCTTTGACAAATGGATAGCGGCAGAAGGTTTGCACCACGGAGCGCTGACCCGCGAAGACCCGATTGCAAAGGTTGACCCCACATCCTCTGCCAGAGTTGCATCGGATGCGGGGGTTGAATGCATCAATTGCGCGGTCTGCTATGCTGCATGCGACACGGTTTCAACCAATCAAGAATACCTAGGCCCAGCAGCTCTGCAACGCGCATGGACGTTGTTGAATGACACCAAGGACAACGGGCGGGAAAAAATCCTTGATGCGGTGACAGGAGCCGGAGGATGCCAAAATTGTCACTCAATGGGTTCGTGCACAGCTTACTGCCCGAACGAGCTTGACCCGATGTCCGCAATTGCGGGGCTAAAGAGGGAAAGCGCCAAGTCATTTTTCAGAAAGGGTCGTTGATGCTCAGCATGCGTCTTTACATGCTTCAGAGAATTACCGCTGTAGCAATGGCGCCTTTGGTTCTAGGGCACCTGTTAGTGATGATATACGCCGTACAAGGAGGGTTAAGCACAGCCGAAATTCTGGGGCGAACCAAAGGGTCGTTTTTTTGGTTCCTGTTTTATGGCACCTTTGTACTTGCTGCCTCGATCCACGGTGCCATTGGATTGCGAACGATCGTCTCTGAATGGGCGGGACTAAAAGGCGTGGCTTTGAACTGCTTTGGCTGGCTGACATACGTGGGACTTTTCGTATTGGGAGCGCGCGCCGTTTGGGCGGTGACTTTCGCATGAAGGCGTCCAAGAGCATCAAGGCGCGTGCGCATCCTCTCTGGCTCGCTTACGCCCTGCACAGGTTATCGGGGTTGGGTTTAGCTTTGTTCCTACCCTTGCATTTTTGGGTATTGGCACTGGCTGTGACAAATCCCGGGCAGCTGGACAGGTTTTTGCAGCTCACTGATGCCGGGATTGTAAAGCTGGCAGAATTCGGATTGGTGTTTCTGCTTGCTGTCCACTTTTTCGGCGGCTTGCGGCTGATCGCGTTGGAATGGTTACCTTGGACCGCACCACAAAAATCCTTGGCTGCAGGTGCCGCTGCTGTTTCGTTCATGGTTGCAACACTATTCCTTTTGAAGGCTATCTAACATGCGTGTTTCCGAAATCGAAAGACACGACACAGATATACTGATCCTTGGCACCGGCGGCGCGGGCCTCTTTGCTGCGTTGCACGCAAAGCAAACCGCGCCCGAGGCCACGAAAATAACCATCGCTGTCAAGGGGTTAATCGGCAAGTGCGGTTGCACAAGGATGGTACAGGGCGGTTACAACGTTGCCTTGGGCGGCGGCGACACGGTCGAGCGTCACTTTATGGATACAATCAACGGCGGCAAATGGTTGCCCAATCAAGACATGGCTTGGCGGTTGTGCGAGCAGGCCGTTGTGCGAATAAGGGAGCTGGAAAACGAGGTTGGCTGTTTCTTTGACCGCAACGCAGACGGCTCGTTGCACCAAAAGGCTTTCGCTGGACAAACAGCGGATCGCACCGTTCACAAGGGGGATCTGACCGGCATCGAGATCATTAATCGGTTGATGGAAAAAGTTCTCGCTTCCGGCGTAGAAAAACTGCAGGAGCACCGCGCCGTTGGGCTGATACCAACGAAAGACGGTGCGGCACTTGCAGGTGTTCTAATGATCGATATGCGCACTGGCGCATTTCGTTTCGTGCGCGCCAAGACTGTCTTGATGGCTACAGGCGGCGGGCCGACAATGTACAAGTACCATACGCCGTCTGGTGACAAAACGATGGACGGGTTGGCCATGGCGTTACGCGCAGGCCTCAAACTTCGGGATATGGAAATGGTGCAGTTTCACCCGACGGGCCTGTTGGCCGGCGATCACACGCGAATGACCGGTACCGTTCTTGAAGAAGGCTTGCGAGGTGCTGGCGGTCAATTGGTCAACCATGCGGGTCAGCGGTTCATGTTTGACTACGATGCCAATGGCGAACGTGCGACCCGCGATATTGTAAGCCGCGGCATTTATGCTGAGATGCGCAAGAACAATAACCCGGACCAAGAAGGCGTATTTATTTCCATGTCGCACCTTGGCCCCGAGAACGTGCGCCAGAAATTCAAAGGGATGGTCAAGCGCTGTGCCGACAGTGGTTTTGATCTGGCGGCAGGAAAGGTCGAAGTCGTGCCGACAGCGCATTACTTCATGGGTGGTGTCGTGGTCGACGTTGACACGCGCACCGCAATGGAGGGGCTTTACGTAGCTGGTGAAGACGCAGGCGGAGCGCATGGTTCAAACCGTCTGGGTGGTAACGGAGTTGCCAACTCAACGGTTTATGGCGGCATAGCTGGCGACACTATGGGTGTGGATGTAAAGAAACACGTTTATTTTCGCGATCCTGATAATGATGTCCTCGCCGCGGAATTGGAGCGTGCGGTTTATCCCCTCGGTCAGAAACCTGATCTGATCATGCCATTGCGCCGTAAACTGCAAGATTGCATGTGGGACAATGTGGGTGTGATGCGTACCGAAGCCGGGATGAAGCAAGGGTTGGGAGGAATTGCAGAAGTTTCAACAGAGTTGATGACCATCGGGGTAGACGGAAGTAATCTGGCGTTTAACTTAACTTGGCACGATTGGCTAAACCTTCGATCCTTGTGTGATATATCTGAGGTTATAACCAAAGCCGGCCTTGCCCGCCAAAATTCCAGAGGCGCTCACTACAGGGAAGACTTTCCTGAGCCCGGCGCGATGGAGGACAGTGAGTTCACTGTTGCACAGATGCAAAACGGAAACGTCGCTGTGATGCGTGAACCCGTTGAATTTACTATAGTAAAACCGGGTGAGACAGTTTTGCCTGCAGATGCACCCGAAACCTTGGTGGCGACGCAATGATACCGATAAAGCTTATCCAAGAAACCGCGGAAACCCTTATGGACAAGGCCGCGATTGAGATTCCGCAAGATTATCTTGACGGACTGCAAGAGGCCGCGAGGACAGAGGACGGCGATCTGTCATCCTTCGTATTAAAGGCCATGCTCGACAACTATGAGGCAGCAAAAGAAGACCGCCGTGCGATGTGCGGTGATACCGGCGTTCCACGCTGGTTTGTAAAGTTAGGCAATGAGGCCCGGGTCGAGGGGGGAATGGTTGCGCTTGAAACTGCGCTCCGCCGCGCGACGGCCAACGCGACGAATGGCGTTCCTCTTAGGCCTAATCGTGTCCACCCTCTTTGGCGAACAGATCACGATAACAACGTCGGTATCGGTGCTCCCGAAATCGAATATGGTTTTGAACCGGGGGGGGATTGGATCGACCTGATCACCGTGCACAAAGGTGGCCTTTTTGGAACGGATTACAGGATGCTATTTCCATCTGACGGCATTCAGGGGATCAAACGTTTCTATCTCGATAGTCTGATGGCATTCGGTAAGCGTGGACTGGCTTGCCAGCCGGCGATCATTGGAATCGGACTGGGCGGTTCAAAAGATATTTGCATGACTTTGGGCAAGCGCGCCTCGACACTGCGCGTCGTCGGATCGCGAAACTCCGACCCAGAAATCGCCAAGATGGAGGACGAGTTCAAGCACTTAGGCAATTCCATTGGTATGGGTGCGATGGGCTTTGTCGGAAAAAACATGGTGATAGATTGTAATATCGAGGTCGGGTACTGCCACACGGGCGGCATGCCAATGTCCGTGCATGCCTTTTGCTTGTCATCCCGTCGCGCAGTTGCACGTGTTTACGCAGATGGGCGCGTGGAACATCGAACGGATCCCGACTGGTTCACAGATTATCAGCGTCGGGAAACGATCGATTGGGAACCAATGCATGAGGCCGCAGAATGAGCCCACGAGAAATCCACCTATCAACCACCCCGACCCCCGAAACTATCGCAGGACTGCAATTAGGCGACGTCGTATATCTGGACGGCCTGATGTATACCGCTCGCGAAGGCGTTTACATGCGCGCGCTGGAAGAAAAGGCCAACATCCCTATGGAGTTGCCCAGCCAGTCGGCAGCAAATTTCCATTGTTCACCGGCCGCCAGAATTAATGCAGACGGTTCTTTCGATATGGGGGCCGTGACAGCAACTGCTTCATTCCGCTTTGCCAAATGGCTGCCAGAGTGGATGGCGAAAACCGGAGCAAAGTTAATTGTCGGCAAAGGCGGCATGACCTCAAGGGATTATAAAGATTACTTCGTACCGAACGGCGCGGTTTATCTTTCCACAGTCGGTTACGGTACTGGCGCATTGTTGGGTCGAGGAGTCGAGAATGTAGAGGCCGTGCATTGGAACGAAGAACTTGGACTTGCCCAAGCAATGTGGGTAATCAAATGCAACAAAATGGGTCCTTTCATTGTCGCCTCTAACCTCAACGGGGAATGCTTGTTTGAAAGGGAGAACGCTAAGATCGCTGAAAACGTGGCGCGCGTTTACGAAGGCACCAAGCCCGCCGTTCTAAAGCGCTATGGCGAGAGTGACGACCGGACAGACGAGGTGATTTAGAAACCTTCGATTTCGTGCTCGGTAAGAACCTTTTGCGTCGCTGACCTTGCACACATTTCTTTCGCGTGCGCCTGAAGGCGGCGTAAACCGACCGACGATTCATGAACCCCGCGAAGCCAACCCTGAAGTAAGAACAAATAAGGGTCGCAGAAACTATATCGTGATCCCAATGCCCACGGTGACAACGGCAATGTCGCCTCCAAAAACTCCGCGCATTCACGTAAGTTTTGGGGTGCTTTGTCTTTCATATCCCGAATTGAGCTTTGTTGGTCCGCCCACCTTTTCCCTCTTTTGTGATGAGCGAAAGCAACATGCACCGTTGAGCATAAATACGCGCACAGTGATCTGGCTTGTGCTTGCACAAAAGCGCCGTCCGGCAGAAAACCAAAGTCCCGATGATTTGCCGCTATGTATTCGAGAATGGCTGGATTTTCAGTGACAATTCCTTTGGAGGTTTCCAAAACTGGTAGGCGACCTTTTTGGTTGAGCTTAAGGAACGGTTCAGAAAGATGCTCTCCGTCGGAAATTGAAATCTCGACCGCTTGATAATTCGCTCTGACTTCCTCTAGCAAAATATGGGCAGCCAGCGCAGACGAACCTTTTGAATAATAAAACTTCAACATCTTCTGCCCCTCTTTAATAAAAGGAATAACCGCCAATGGCAGGGCTATAAGATCTCGCTCGCTAAAATTCCCAATCCCATCAGTAGTGTAAGAATAATTAGCAGCCGCCGAAAACCAGTATCGCTTAGCTGGTGAAATACTGCGATGCCAATCTGGGCCGCTATCAACCCACAGGGAACCGTTATTAGTAACGCCGTTAAAGCGATGTCGTCATAGGCACCTCTGAAAAAAAGAAGACTGACGGTCGTGGTCAAAATAGCCACGTTATAAGGTTGTAAAACCGCGCGTGTTTCTGCCTTGGTCCAAGGTCGCAGGGATAGCCACATTGCCGGAAAAGCACCCGAGACTGACGCGGCGCCGCCAAGCACTCCGCCGACAAGCCCTATAAGCGAGTCGATCCACGGTGTCGTACGCGTGAAAGCTGGTAAAGACGCGCGGAACCCAAAATAGCCGCCATAAAGAATAAGCATTACCGCGATTGCGATCCGCAATGCCCCAGCATCGATAACCACAAGCAATGAAAGGCCGAGTGGTACACCCAAAAGCCCCGGCACCAAAAACCGGAACAGCCTTCGCGGTTGGGCAAAAATTTCGTCGCGAACGATCCAAAGACCCTGCAAACCAGCCAAAACCGACATCAATGCAACGATAGCAACGGCCCTAATCGGGTCGAGAACCATTAAGTAAAACCCTAGCGCGAAGAGGGCAGTGCCAGAACCTGATAATCCGTTGATAAACCCGCCTGCAAAAGCACCCATCAGAAGGTAGACGACAAATTCTGCACTCATAAGTTCTCGATCGGTTTGTTTCGTGAAGCTATGCTAATGACCTTTGTCAGCGCCCGAAAAAGTTCATCAAGCGCCTGCATCTTTAGCTGGTTTTCCTGATGCACAAAACCGAGAGTTCTGAAGGGAGCATCTGAACCAAGATTCAAACGTTTTACGGGAACCGCGTCCTGCGGCTTGACAGCAAGATCCGGGACGATCGAAACGCCAAGGTTTGCGTGAACCATGCTGGAAATTGCTTCTGGGCTATCCAATTCCATGGTCTCATTGACTTGAATGCGATGCGCCATAATCCAGTTTTCGATAAGCGTTCCGACAACTGCGGTGCGGTCAAAGCGGATAAAGGGGCGTATTTTCAACAGCTCTACAGGATCTTCGATTGGCTCTTCTATTGCAGCTATCAGCTGCATCGGTTCACGGGCTAACTCGCGAAAAACAACGCCTGCTGGCAACAGATGCGGCTTGGACGTGATCGCAGCATCAAGATTTCCACGTTCAACCTCGGCAAGCAACGAACTGGTCAGCCCGGGGCGAATATGCAAGCCAATATACGGGTAGTTTGACTTAAGCTCCGCCATTGCCCTTGGTGTTAAACCAGTCAAAGTGGTGCGAAGTACCCCCAAAGAAATGGTGCCACTCAATCCGCCGTCATTTAATACAGAAGGCACCAAGTTGTCATAGTCAGATATTAAGTTTCGAGCCTTAACAACAATCTGACGGGCAATTGGGGTTAATTGCGGTGTTCTGGTATCCCGGTTGAACAGCTCGACCCCAAGATCAGATTCCAAGGCCTGCATTTGCTGACTAACAGCTGCATGCGTCACGTGCACAATGTCTGCGGCTGCGCTAAACGTTTCCGCTTCTGCAATTGCGACCAATGTACGAAGCCTTCGGATAGTCATTTTTCGCGCCTAAGTTTAAGGAAAACTGTCTATAAAGATTCTTGATTAAGACAAATGTTAATGAATGCTTACAAACGAAGCCATTGGTAAAAATTTAAAACCACCAGTACGGGTTATGTTCGGCTTAAATTCCCAACTTTTCAGGACTAGGCCACTAAGAAGCGTCCAATTTACAGCGAGCCTTGCTTGAACGTTCGAACCTATGGCGGTCGAACTAAAGGTTAGGGTTTGCGACAAAAAAGAGTATCTTGGGTGCGAATAGAGCCTCGCACTCCCAGTCGACTGAGGTATCACAAGTAATTCAGTTTCTTTGTGACCCAGAAGAGTATCTCGGCAAGAATACCAATTGCACCGGCCTTTTCAGTCATCACAAGTGCCGTACCAGACGTTCCAAAAGGCAATGCTTTCGGCGTAACGTTATCGGGCAATTCAACCAACACAGGATAGCTGGAAATTCCGGCAAGTTCCCGGATCGACGGCAGGCCAGTCCGCAAGTCGATCGTCCCCTCTGAGAAACCAACTGGCATTGCTGTAATCGTGCCGACCAATTCAGACCCCGGCTGAGTACGCAGCGCAAGACGGATTTCATCGCCGACATCAACATTGCCCAAGCTTGACTGTGGTAGCGAAGCGACAAGGGCAAATTCAGCCGGGTCAATAAATGTTATAGCTGCCTGAAGCGTCGTCGCGCGATTTCCGGGGCGCAAAGTAACCGCGCTGACAAGACCGTCGCCAGGCGCACGGACTTCTGTCTGTTCAAGGTTCCATTTGGCCTGCTCCAGCGCCTTTTCCGCTTCAACGACTTCAGCGTCCCGTCCGTCGATCGTTGCGGAAATCCGGCGTTCCAGTCCCGCTTTACGAGCTTCCGCAGCACGAATGCCGGCGGAAAGCTGGTCAATGGTGGCAACGGCTTCTTGAAGTTGAAAGGTCGTCGAAGCGCCTCTTTCCTCCAATTCTATTATGTCATCACGCCTTTGCTCTCCGAAAAGAAGCTGCACATTGAGTGAATCGATTTCCGCTTCTGCCGCAGCAAGATCTGTTATCAACTTGTCCGCCGAAGACTTTGCAGTTTCAAGTGATGCCTCAAGTCGCGACACTTCGGCGGCAAAAATTTCAGGATCAATTTTGAATAGAAGATCACCCTCGCTGACAGATTGATTGGCTTCGACTGCAACTTCAATGACTGTGCCCGAAACATTTGGAGCAATATTTGTCTCGATGCCTTGCACCGAAACTGGTCCCGTTGGCGTTGTGTGATTCAAGGCACCAACAACAACGAGCGCAATCACTGCGGCACCTCCGTAGGCTACGGACTTCCAAAAACCATTCCATGGTAGGAGCTTCAGTTTTGCAAATAGCAACCAGATAAGACCGAAATAGAGGCCAAGCACTATCAGCATCGATCAACCTCGCAAAATTTGCTTCAACCTGGAGCGGTGAAAGAACCCTTAACCGCTAATAAGTTCGAACTATGCATTAACACGCGGCAAATTGGAAACTTTTCAAGGGAGTTCTCATGAACCTGCGTTGGCCCTTCGAAAGGCCCCCAAATGGCGAATTGAGAACAAGGACGCCAGATTGAGAAAACTGTCTGTGCCCAATCGATTACAATCGAAAATATTGATGGTCGGAAATACCTATTTTCCCAATATCTGACGCCAACTGTATTTTGGTTCAAATCCGACTAAATCCTTGGCCTTCTTATTTGAGTAAAAAGTCTCAGAAGACCCCATCGGTTTTACCGGAACATCTTTATAAAAGGATTCGATCAAGTCACTGGTCGGAACATCGACTGAATGATCGTCGTTTGATACATTGAATATTTGATAACCCAGACCATCAGTCTTTAAGCAACACTCAACCATGTGACCAAGGTCGCGGGCGTCGATATAGGCAAAAATGTTCCTGCGTCGCACTTCTGGGTTAGCAATATAATGTGGAAAGTCGCGTTCGTATTCGTGTGGCTCGATTACGTTGTTTATCCGCAGCCCATATATATCAAATCCGGAACGGCACTGAAAACTTCGTGCTGTTACTTCGTTAACGACCTTTGACATTGCATAACTGTCTTCGGGAACAACCGGATGTTCTTCGTCGACTGGCAAGTATTCCGGTTTGCGTTCGCCGTCAGCAAAACAAACGCCATAGGTGGTTTCCGACGAGGCAAATACGATCTTACGGACACCAAATTTTACCGCCGCATCTATCATATTGTAAGTACTCAGCGTGTTTACTCGATAGCATTCATTGTCCGACGTCATCAGTAGACGGGGCACCGCCGCGAAATGCACGACAGCATCGTACGACGGAACACCTGTACCGGCTTCCAACTCATCGTATCCCGCATAGGCGCCCATAATGTCGTACACTTGGCCCGCGTCGGTGATGTCGGCCAAACGGTCGCTGACTCCCGGGTGGTTCAGGGGCACTTTATCGACGTTTACGACACGGTGGCCCTGAGCAGCGAGATAGGCGACAGCATGCCGCCCTGCTTTGCCCGATCCACCGGTAAATAAAATGCGCATTGGAGCCCCCATATCTTTGCCTTGTGCGGAATACCTGATTTGTCCGCCCAACTATTAATTCAATAAATCCCTTGAAAAGGTAAAGCCACCTGAATAGCGAAAATTTGCAGACGAAAGAGATGATCACAGCCTGGATGAAAAAACCACTCTGAACCCGTTTTTAGCGTCGCGCGAGAGTTATGTGATCCACATCAAGGCGACTTGCGAATAAAAGCCCCAATAAGTGAATGTTAAGTGGTAAAATCGCTTAAATCGAGCTGTTGACAGTCGGCAGCCAAAGACTTTTCGGAATGACAGAATGGCTTTTGTTAAAGGTCCAAGACACAATCAGCAGGATATCAATTCAGGCTCTTCTGTGCTGGCGATGTTAACGCGAAGCAGATCACCAATTCTGCAGCGGCCTAATGATTGGTGCAAAACATGAAAAGAACCTGTCAGATTTTTTCACAAATGGCTGACGTTTTAAGATTATTTGGCAACGCGGTTGTTCTATACGTGTGCTTGATTGCCTCCCAGTCTTTTGCAGAAACAGATTCTACTCAAGGCAAAACCCTGTACATAGATTTCTGTGCCAGATGCCACGGTCTTGATGCCGGCGGAAATGGTCCTGACGCCGCCGATCTAGAAACCCAACCCTTGGATTTGAAAAAAATAGCCGATCGCAGAAACGGTGTTTGGCCAATGCTTGAGGTAATGTCAATTTTGGACGGCTATTTGAAAACCACCAACCCGCGCGATGATATGCCTGTTATCACTGAGTTAAATGAAGGTCCAACTATAGAGTTTGATACTGGGAACGGTTTGGTTACGTCAGTTCCTGCCAAGCTTGTAGCGTTGACTGAATACTTGGAAGCCATCCAATCTCCAAAACCCGAGAGTTACGTACCCTGAAGGTCGCTCAGGCAAGCGCTCAGCAACTAACGGCCAGCGAACATATTTAGAGGCGTCAGTTCGCTCGGCGGATTAAAAAATTCAGAAAGAACTGACCGTCAATTCGGCGGGGTTCGTAGACCAACCTTCGACCCGGCTCCAAGCCTTGGGGTAGTTTGACATCAATTCGAACTTTGTAAGGCGTCACAGGTGGGCCAAAATGCGAACTGAGGGTGAAACGCAGGTTCAATTGGCCGTCATCGTCAAATGAACCTTTAAAGTCCTTAAACCAGGGCCCTCCTCCGGTGAACGCCTGAGCCGAAACCAAAGTCAACCTGTTTCCATTCCGATTAATCCTCATCGAGGCCAGCGGTTCAACTTTACCGGGGTAATAGGCCGAGTCTGGGCGGTTTGTCGTTTGCCAATAATCGTCGTCCCATCGACGCCTAATCGAAATTACATAATCTCCGTCAAAGGTCCTCGGTACCGCTGTGGGAACCTCCGCACAAACGCGCCCGTTCTCCTTTCTGAGAGCTGAGAGTGTTTCCTGCGTTTCCCAGCCATCGGCACGTAGCCCAAGATTCTTTCTCGCACTGCGATACCTCGAAAATGCCGATCTGGTGCGAGGCCCCGCCACACCATCTGCTGCGCCAGCGCTGCATCCAACGCGGTTCAGCTCGGTCTGAATATCACGAATTAGGCTACGAGTTTGCTCGGCATTGTCTTTCTCCGTCGGTGGTGGCACCAAAGCTATTTCTTGCGAATTTCCGTCATCGTCTGAAAACGTCTTGGGCTGAACTTTTGCAGATAGGTCATCCCTCATAGAAAGGGCAAGCGCTACTGCAAAATGCTCTTTTTGATTTTCATAACGCTTCAGAAATGCATCAATAGCTTCCAGTGTGGCAACCGATCGCGCCAACTCGAAGTCCGAATAAATCTGACTGGAGAGGCTCTCAGATACGCTTTGGTCAGGCCGCACTTCTGCGGCGGTCGGAACAAGAAAAATGTCTTCGCTGGGCAGAGAGCCGTAAGTGAATGGTTCCTGATATCCATCCGTCAGTTGATAAACAGTGTCCCGCACCTTGCGAAACATCTTGCCAAGTTCCAATCCGGGTTCCTCGATGTGTCTCAGCAATGCTGTAGCATAAGGGCTGTTACGTCCCTCGCCGTCCAGTGCCAAGGTTCCCCCTTTCGCCGCATAGCTTACCAAAACACCACTTGGATCAATTTGGCCCAGTCCCCGCCCAATGGACCTTGTTCCTGCCTCTCTTTGCATTGAACCGAGGAATGGATTGTTCCTACAGGCGTCAATCAGAACAAGTTTAAGCCCCTTGGCGGTCGAAATAGAACTGATGACAGCGTCCAATCTGATCGCTTCGAATTCGACATCCTGATCGCTTCGCAGCTCAGAATTTACAGGGATGAGGAAGTTGTTGTTGTCGATTTCTATTCCATGGCCGGCGAAATAAATAACGGCCATTTCCGCATCTCTTGCGTCTCTACTAAAGTCCCGTAGCGCAAGGCGCATTCCCCGATAATCCAGATTCTGGCTTTCCCAAACTTTGAAACCAATCCTCGCAAGAGCATCGGCAAGGTCTGCGGCGTCATTACCTGCATTCGGCAGATTTGCGACATGATCATATTTGGCGTTTCCGATGACCAGCGCGACTCGCTCGGTTCCAGCTGCGGCAATTACTGAACACGCAAACCACGCCGCTAAGAAAGCCAAAGTTAAAATCAGTCTACGCAAAAGCCAGAACGAACTGAAAACCAATTTACCCCCGGGGAAACCCAAATTGTCTCTTGTTCAGGATAACACAAATCGGGTTCTTTGCGAAAAAGCGCGTTAGGTCGATGAACGATTTCAAACTTGGCGATTAAAACTCTGCAATGCTCCGAAGTCGACCTAAATTGCAGAACCTTTAATAATGCAGTTCATCATTGCAGGCTGCCTTCCAGCACAACCGAACGCACGTAACCACCTGATCCGTCGAACCATTTTGTCGGCACCACGTTACTGAGGTCACGCCGTCCGCGTGCTTCGTACTGGAATTGCGCATAAGCCTTGTTACCATTGCCATGCGTTCTGTTAGGCTTTGAGGGCAACCAGTTCGTGTATTTCACTGGTTCACCACTGTACCATCTCCAACCAATTACGGCATTGTCTTCTTTAGGATCCTTTCGGAAACCGAAATACGGCCCCGCCTTATAGCTGACGTTCGTTTTACTGTCGTAGCCTACTGAAAAAAACGAAGGATCGTTGGCCATCATTCGCACAATAAATGCGTTCTCCTCGGCAGACGTTATTGATGCAAGGTCTACGCCACACTTTTGCGCTTCGTTGCGCGCGCCAAATAGGTTGCCCGAATACACCATTACGACATATAGATTGCCGCGAAACTTGCCGTAAATACTTTGGCGCAGACCTAAGCACTTTAGAATTCGCGTGATTTCTTCGGACTCGCCGAGCAAATCCAAATCTTCGGCGTTCTGACGCACTGCGAATGGGTTACTAATAAAGCTATCCTCACCCTGTTGTAATGTTCCCATACCCAAAATTGTAAGAACCGCAGGGTCGGCATATCCGGTTTGCTCAAGGCCATGAGCCGCCTGAAGTTCCTTTATCCCTGTTCGCGACTTAGGGCCCAGCGCACCATCAGAGGCTCCAACGTCAAACCCGGCATCATTGAGATTGTCTTGCAACTGTTTTTTCCGTTCGCGCCCCGGTATTAGCGTGTCTTCAAGCGCAAGCAACAGCCCTCTCTCTTTCGCCCAGTCAGGAGTGATCTCGGTCATACGTTTCAACACTTCTGGTTCCGAGACCGGGACGGATCGGTATTTTTGGCGGATAAGGTCCCAACCGCGCATCGTGTTCGTTTTCATGGCGGCAGCGATCACGTCTTCTGTCTTCGTCGGAGCTGCGTCGCTGATCGGAGCGTTAGAGACTTGATTACTCGGCAACTGCATCGCGACCGGTTCACTTTTGGGAACCAGATAAATGTCCTCACCAGGAAGAGACCCATAGATGAAAGGTTCCTGAAAACCATCAGTCAGCTCGAAAACACGATCTCTGACACGTCGAAACATCTTGCCAAGCTCTAATCCGGGTTGCTCGATGTGTTCCAAAATAGCTTTTGCGTACGGACTATTCCGGCCATCGCCGTCCTGAGCCAACGTACCGCCCCGAGCGGCATAGCCGACGATTACACCGCCCGGCTCCACTGCCGCCAATCCGCGACCAATGGAGCGAGTGGAGGATGCCCTTGCCATCTGTGCCACAAACGGGTTGTTGCGGCAGGCGTCGACAAGCACAATTTTTAGTCCTGCGGTGTCGGAAATCGATCCGACGATCGCATCCAAACGAATAGCTTCGAATTCGACATCTCGGTCGCTTTTCAGAGTCGCGCTTACGGGTATCAGGTAGTTCGTGTTTTCAATTTCGATCCCATGCCCTGCGAAATACACAAGTGCAACATCGGCATTGGCTGCAACCTCGGCAAAGTCGCGCAATGCGATACGCATTCCGTTATAATCCAAGTCCTGACCCCTGGTAACTTGGAACCCGATGCGCTCCAGAGATCTCGAAATGTCCTCGGCGTCGTTGGATGGATTAGGTAAGCTGGAAACATGCTGATAGGCAGAGTTTCCAATTACAAGAGCCACACGTTTCTCTGGTTCGGCGGCCGCATTGTCATACGCTGCCAAAAAACAGATCAGAGCAAATAACAAGAGTCGCGGAAAAAATGCTGAAAAAATCGCCCACTGAGACATCTTCTGATCCTCTTTCGGCATGCATAGCAAACGGTTTTTGCGTTATGGCAGGGACAAACCTGCAGATGATATCAATTCCCAAAAAGCCATATTCTCGTCAATTCGGACTCTACCCGACAATTCTGTTTCGACAAAGGGTGCCAGCGCATCAAACCACAAACCCTCTGCAGCCAACGCCGTTATGTCTTCTGGCGATTCAATTGTCAGTCCATCTGTCAGTTCAACATAACTTGTTACTTGCGAGTTTACTTGACCGGTTTGTGGATCGGACAACACGACGGTCCATTCGTAGATGACTCCAGGCTCAAGAACAAAGTCGGAGCGCGCCAGATCCAGCGCATAATAACCTTTTCGGTAGCGGCTTTGACTTGTTTTCATTGCCCCATTTTGTGGCACTCCAACTCGGGCAATCTGCGCGTGCATTTGTCCGCCAAAAGTTTCACCAACAAACCAAACCAAAGGTGGTCGCTGAAGTGTCGTAAGACCCCCGCCCTTTGGAACAAGCAACGTCAAGATACCGTCTTGCTGTTCTATATCGCGGGTTGCTGCACCGACTCGATCTGCCGGCACACCATTGGGCGGGGGCTTGAAAACGATTGGCTTTGTCTTTGATTTCTGGTCGTTAGTCGACTGCTGGGCTGTCGCCTCGGGAAGGCTTGCGAAAAAATACAAAACGCTTAGCGCGCTCAGGAAAAAACACCTTATCGCTATCGACCTTTTCGAAATCATCGCGAAACCCCCCGTTTCGCCATTCCAATTAGCTGATAAATTTCAATTTCACTTTTATCGTCGTCGTGTCGTAGTTTCCCAACGGGTTCGCAAACAACCAGACCTTCCGTTAGCTCCTTTAAATCTTCGCTCAAACATATTCGAGTTGCGTTCTTGTGTCGATCTTTCAGCGTTTTTCCAAAAGCTTCAATCCGAGAAGCAACATTCACGGTATCGCCCATGATGTTGTATTGAAAGCTACCCTTAGTTCCCAACGTACCACTTAATACAGTGCCGCTATTCAAACCGATCCTTACGTTGTAGTCAGCCAATAGCCCCGTTTGCCTGTTAAAATCTTCAACAGAGTCGGCGATTTGAAGTGCGGTACGGCAGGCGGCCACGGCATCATCGGTAATCTGATCTTTTGTGGTTCTGGGCACTGGTGCACCAAATACCACCAACACACCGTCTCCTGTGAACTTCTCAAGGAACCCACCATTTTCACGGGCGATGCGGCTCATTTCGTTGAGAATTCGACTTGCCCAGTTCATGAACTTCTCTGGGTCGGCTGAACCACCGACTGTCGTGGAACCTGCGAGGTCTGCAAAAAGCACGGATACCTGAAGACGCATTGGGCGTGATCTTCCACCGGCAATTATGTAATCGCGCTCCTTCCATATCTGATCCGCCAACGCTGGCGAAAGGTGATCTGAAAACAACTGCGCTATGGCGCGTCTCTGACGGCGCGAAATCCATCCGACAATCATAAACGTAATTAGAAAAGCAAGCAGCCACGCAAGCGACATCGGCACTACAGGCAACCAAAGGTCTCGCGACATAATTGCGGATGTCCCGGCAAAGATTGCCAAGCCAAACCCTGGACCCAAAATAAGCGCGACGATAGCTGATCTTGATACGACACCCAACGTTGCGCCGCCAATCGCCGTAATCAGGAACAACACGGCTTGCGACACACGGTTCGGGCTTTTCAAAGGGATAGAACGCTGGGCCGCATAGTTTAACAATTGTTGAACAAATGCAGCGTGGATTTGCACGCCATATGTAAACAGCGATCCTGCCGAGCTATTCAACGGAGTCCTAAAGTCGTCTTTTATAGATTCACTGGTAACGCCAATAATTGCTACCCGGTTCCTGAGTTGATCAATTGGGACATCGCCGTTAAGTAAGTCTTTTGCTCTTACCATTTCCGCTATGGGTAATTCGTTTCCAAACTCCAATAATATTTGATAACCGGTGTCGTCTAACCCTCGATAGCTCCCAAATCCGTCGACCAGCCTTGGAACAGGTGTGTCGCCGAATAAGAGTACGCTAGGATCATCACTCCAGGCTTGAAGCTCGTTCTGAGCTAACGCCAAAAGTGCAAGCTTGGTACCCAATGCAAGCGACAAACCACTTTCTTGCCCCACCAAAACAAGGCCCCTGCGCGCCACGCTATCGTAATCTACTGGGATGTCAGCGAATCCCACACTGTCGGCTTCATGAGCAAAATCCGGAGCCTCGATACTGTATCCGCCCGACGAAGCCAGTTTTGTGACCCACACCGCGTCGGCATCATTAAAGGCCGCCTTCAAACGTTCTCTTCCATCAACAACGGCATTGTCCCGGTAGATATCGACCCCAATTGCAGCAACTTTTGCATCGGTAAGGGTTTCGATTATCTCAGCAAGCTTTTGATCCGGTAGCGGCCAACCCCAGTTACGCAGATCCTCGTCAACAATTGCGATTACGACGGCGTCGCTACTTGGATGCTCAGACGCCATTGTACCAATCATCCAGTCAAAATGTGCAAATTCAAGCCGCTGCAGAGCACCCGAAGCTCGGATAACAAAAATACCAGAAAAAATTACTATCGATACAACGATTGCCAGCAAGAACAATTGCACCGGGTTAAGAACGCGGCTTTCCATTTTGTAACAATGGCTTCTTTTTTTTAGCTTGGGTAGGTTCTAAAATTTTTATGCTTTGGTGAAGCCAGACCAGCTACAGCAGCATTTGATGTGAATAGCCCAATAGAAACGCCCCTGTCTGATACGGACTGAAGCCCTCTTGGCACCCAGATCATTCTTGTCAAAGCTTATCAGCGCGGAGCTGCAACAGTCGCTGCCGGCATGAATTACGCCTATCCGGTGTGCAGGGCGTCATAGTCAGTGCACTTTCCCGGAACTTTCCCCAACATCGACGCGGCATTTGGGACCTTGATGATCCTTATTGCAGGGTCAGCGACGATCTTTGTTTGTCATTTGCGTCGCTCCCAATCCATGTTCTGCTAAAACGTCAACTGCCGATTGCACACCCAGGCATCAAAAGGATGGCCGTGGCTGCCGGTTCGCAGGACAAGGAGGAGTCGCATTAGAACAAGAAGAAGTACTTCTTCCAGTTCCATTTTCAGATTTAAAAAATAGATGTTTGCCGCTAGGCGAAGTTCGCCGCTCGACCTTCAGACATTTCCGCCGTTTCAACAGCCTTGTCGATCAAATACAAAGCTTCCATTTTTGTCTTAGCTTCCAGCGGAACCTCTTGACCCACCTGGAAGTCCAGTGAAAGGTCGGTCTTAGCTCGTTCCGTTATCTTTTTCGAAACTTCTGGATTTGAAGAAATCAATCGATCAGCACTAGACTCGTGTTGATTGTCATAAATCACCAGGAATACGCCGTTACCCCAGTATGTCGCCACTTTACGCCCTTCTTGCGTTGCAGAAAGAAGCGCCGCCCCGGCTGACGCCATGGCCTTGCGAAATTCGCTGACAGAGCTTGATTTGTAAACTCGCTCTGCGTCCACGAATTTAACCGCGACGATCTTTGCCGCTTTCGAGTGCATTGTCGAAAGCTGAATGACGTAGTTCTCAAATTCAGCCAACCCAATGCACCCTGGCAAATCTCCAAAGTACTGCGGGTCGCTAAGCCGAACGTCAGGGTATACTTCAGAACCCAAATCTGCGTGTTCGTCCGCTTCAAACACTTCGATCGCCGCTCTGCGTTCCGCTGCCATTCTGTAAGCGTCCGAAAGTCTCTTTTTCAGATCGGAAAACTCAAACGGCTTTGTAACATAGTCTGTCGCGCCAGCTTCGAACGCCTCGTCAATATACTGCTTCTGAACCATGGCGGTTACCATGATGATCGGCGTATACGTATACCCGGGAAGCTTTCGGGCCTCTTCGCAAAGAGCAATGCCGTTCATTTGCGGCATCTGAACGTCGAGAAGTAAGCAATCAAAAGCTTCATCAGGGTTTGAAAGGATTTCAAGCGCTTCGTCTCCGCTCCGGGCGGTGACCACGTCTTTGTAGCCAAAAGCAGCTAACACGCTGTTCAGCAATTCCAAAATGCTCGGGTCGTCGTCTACAGCTAGTATACGCATAACTATTCACCAAACTTTGCCACCTAACCAACCGCCGGGCATTGCAGACTAAGAGCAGCGGTTGATCGGTGAGAAAACTCTCAGGGTTGGGCAATCCTGTCGGACAAAGGCGGCAAAACGGTGACCTAAGGTAGGCTTCCCTGTGACTACCCGTATTTTTTTCGTATGCCTAACTACGCGTTCCTAACCGCTTTCACTTATCAGAAAATAACCGATATTCTTCCGGTGAAGGACCCGAACTGAGTTCGGCGTCAAGATCGTAGGAATAACCTGCCGACACAACAATCCAAAAATGCGTTGAACGCGAAAGATTCGGACTGTTTCTGGTTTAGATATTGCCTTTTCAAAGCCTTATAAGGCTTGGCGCATAAGAAAAGCTGTCAGAAACTGCAAGCAACACGAAGATTTCACTAGGGTTAAAGCTTAATATGCCACCCTTTCTGTTCCAGGGAGGTGATTAAGCCACACTTGTTTGGCATTTAAAAAATATTCCTCATAAGGTTGTGGACTTACCGAGTGGAATCTTGCCATAAGTGTGGCGAAATTATGAGAAAAATATGGACCGACCACTCAGGTATGAGCAGGCGTACCCCGTTCAGGAAGTTTTTCCGGACCTAAACCCTGCCAATGACACCACTGGCGCGCCGAAAGCTCCGGCGCGACGAAAATTGTTTGGATTCAATCGTAGCTTGCCAACGCCAAAGGTTGAGCTGGGCGATATTCGTGCGACTACTATGAATTTTCGCAACATTCATGAACACGGAACGCTTCTTGCCAGATACCTCGAGACGCGAAAGTCCATCTTTATTGATCGGCTAAGGTGGCAGGTTTGCGAAGCGGATGGGATGGAATACGACCAGTATGACACTCCGGCGTGCAGCTGGGTGGTCCTTCATGAGTTCGGTGAAATTCTTGCCGGCGTGCGCCTGTTGCCCACCACGGCAAAATGCGGGGTGTACAGTTACATGCTGCGGGATGCACAAAGGGGGGTGCTGGCAGGCATACCCACTGACATCCTCTTTTTTGACGCTCCGGTAAAATCGAACATTTGGGAAGCATCAAGATTTTTTGTAGCAGATGGTGTTTCGTCAACTCGAAGGCTTGCAGTGCAACGAGAGTTGTTTCATCAAATGACTGTCGTCGCGAGAGAAAATGGAGCCTCAAGTATTCTGGGCATTGTTCCATCAGTTTGGTCGCGTTGGTCGAGGCGGTTGGGCGTAAATGCGTCTCCTGCCGGCGCTAAATTCTCTATTGATGGAACCGTAAGTCAGTCCGTTTTGTTCAACATCAATAGTGCATTAGAATAATAACGGTTTTGGCTTGTTCACAAACCTTTTTGGGGCATATTTCAGAAGAACCGATTGACCACGCGTTCTAAAGAATAGCCAAATCTGAACTCGCAGAAATTAGCGCTTTGGGTGTTCTGTGACTTGTTTTCCGCAGCCCGCAAGCCCTCTGCGTGCCGACTCCTGCCAAAATAAGGTCAAGAAATTACCCCTTTTCCCACGGGATTTCTGTATTTTTGCCGCTGTTTCGTCCCACTCGTCTCCTAGGCTGCATCCGTTAAAACTACAACAACGGTTCACCAGTGATGAGACATTCTGCCCTCGGTAACGATCGGTTCCAAAGCAAGTTGGAACTCCGAGCTCTTAAACAGGCGACGCTGAACGTTCTGGCCGTCGATGACGAGCCTAGTATCTTGGAATTGCTCCAATCGGCGCTTCCTGAACTTGAAAATTGCACCGTGACAGTTGCTGCTTCGGCCGCAGAAGCGCTTCAAAAAATTGAAGCCGCCGAAAAGCCTTTTGACTGCTTGCTTGTAGACATCCAAATGCCCGGAACCACTGGAATTGAGCTGCTTAGGCAAATCAGAAGCACTCCTGGCAATCTTGAGACGCCGGTCATAATGCTGACCGCCATGAATGACAGGGCTTATATCGAAGAAGCCTTTTTAGAAGGCGCGTTCGACTATATCACCAAGCCTTTCGATTTCTTTGAACTGCGCAGCCGAATGAACGCAGCTCATCTGTTGATGATGGAAAGAATAAAGACCCAGTCTTCTTCGGCTTCGATTAAAAACCTGCGTGAAGAATTGGACTTCAATCAGCGTTTCAGCTTCGAGGATCCACTCTCGATCGAGGGTCTAGAGCGGTGTTTGCGTTATGTTGAATTTGATAACTATATCGAACAACTCTCACGGAGCAGCCGTTTTGATTCCTGGGTTACCGCAATCAAGCTGCGTGATGCCGAATATCGATTTGACCTGAATGATTTTGGCGCCTTCCGGCATGCGATCTCCGACATAGGCATGTGCATTGAAAAAACGTCACAAGCTGCCGGAGCAGTTTACTCCTATCGGGGTGCTGGCGTGTTTCTAGTAGTAACGCATGGACGAAAGAACACTGAAATGCTTCCAACCGAGGAGCACCTCAATAGGAAATTGAGGGCGGTTCTCAGCAACCGTTGCGCCTCTGTTCATCTCAAAACAGTAAAGAGCTCGCCAGTCGCGATGCGCTCGTTTTCGAAGTCAGGCGCGTTTGTCGCCTTGAACAAGGCCCTGGAAAACGTGAAGGAGCGCGAAAGCGGACTAAGAAAAGGCATGGCTGCACTGTCGACGCATCATCCAGATTCCTCAACCAGCCGCAAACAAGAGGTCGAGGGAAGGCTGTTCGATACAGTGCTCAAGGAGATGTACGGCGACAATACCTATCTGGCCCGCAAATAGCGGCCAGTACCAAGTGTTCTGAGACCTAGCCAGACCCTTGTCAAACAAGTTCGGATGGCGTTCAAACGCTGTCGCGAGCTTTATTAGCGTTTAGTATCAGAGGACCACTGGTGCGCATGGTAAACGTCAGAACCGGTTCGGGCATTTCCGCATCTGCAAATGAAAATTCTATGCGGCGCAACACTGAGGCCATCAAAACCATGATCTCTGTCTCGGCGTATTGCGCACCAATGCAAATCCTAGGTCCATCGCCAAACGGAATGTACTGCCCACGCGGGAACGATGTGCCAAGGAAACGTTCGGGTCGATATTGCTCCGGGGCCTCCCACAGTTTCTCGTTTCTGTGCAATGAATAAACCGGAAAAAACAGAGCGTCCCCTTTTTTGATCTCTACCCCTTTGATTTCGACATCATCCGATGCGTCCCGCGCGAAAAATGCCGCGGAAGGGTAGAGGCGAAGTGTTTCCTTGATATGAGCGCGCAATAGCGGCATCGACTCGAGGTCCGAGAACTCTATCGGCCCATCTGAGCGAACCGACCGAATCTCATGACGAATTCGGGCCTGCATTTCCGGGTTCAACGCAAGTAAGTAATAACCCCAAGCCAATGCGTTAGCCGACGTTTCATGTCCAGCGACAACAAAGGTCAGAAGATTGTCTACGGTCGTCTCTTCATCCTCGAAATCCGTTTTCAGGGCTTCGATCATGAAATCAAGAAAGTCCTGCGGTTCAACCCGGTTTTCGGATCGCCGTTGTTCTATGACCTGCCGGGCAAGGTCGCGCATTGTGGAGACCGGGGCCATGCTTCGTATCCACTTTTTGCGCGGTAACCACTTTGGCAAACCCATTAGGTCAAACAATGAAATATCTGAGATATACTCAAAGTACTTGATTAGCCCGACGCGAATCTGTTCTGAACTGACTTCCTTATTCCCCGAGAAGATAACCCTGGAGATATTTGTCAAAGTCGATGCTGGCGCCACTTGTGCGATATCCACGGGACCTTGATGTTCCGCCAGAGACTCCGCAACTTCAGTCCCAGTTTCAGCGAAATGACGCGAAAGCACCGGCAGGTTTCTGGCAGCGAACAACGGAGAATACCTGCGCCTTTGCTGACGCCACTTTTCCCCTTCTGAGAGAATCAGCCCGTTACCAACCGCTGATCCGATAATGTCTTTTGTGAACTTGGCTTTGGGAAACGACCGTCCCTGCCCGACCAGCAATTCGGTGATCATTTCAGGGTCGCAAAAATAGTGGATATTCAAAGGTCCACGCACATAAGTTTCGCGCAAAGTTTCGGCAGGTATAACTTCCAGCATGTTTCGGCCAGCGGACCTAGCAAACTGAAGCAACGACACAGGCTTTTCTGCCAGTCTCGCCGAAACTGGAACGACGTCAAATTGCGTCACATTCGTCTTCCCAATTGCAGTCACAGCTCGGTCCTTTTGAGCATTTCCACCTTCCTGCGGTTACATTTAGGTGAAAAGTTGCCCTTTTAGCAACGCGATCATAAATTTTTGCAGCCAAGTTAGGCACTTGAGCAACAAAACGGCACACTAGCCAACGATGAAGACCTCGCATTTGTCACGCAACAGTTACACTCTGTTTTTTGAATTAGTGCCAAACTGTGAACCAATTTCCGACCAACTAAGTCCTCATTGTTCCGATACTAATTGGCCCAGAGCGCGATTAACGAAGACTTTTAAATGACAGCCATCGATGCAAAGCTGCCGGACCGGGATACCGGGGAACCGGAAAACCGGCTTCTGCAAAACATAAAAGATTACACTGCCATGAGCTTTGCGCTCTTGTGGCAACGGCAGGCTATTTTCCTTGCCACGACTATCCTCACCGGATTCTTTTTTGATCCTATCAACGCGCTGTTGTTCTACGGGACGATCCTCATTTGCGAAGTGCAGGATTTGATGCTCGCTAAGCGGGTACCTCGTCTCAGACCTGATCAACATAAAGCAATTGCGATGATGGTTGTTTGGATTTTGCTGAACACCATCCTAAGTGCGACCGCGATTTGTTTGTACGCGGTTTCGGTGGCTTGGAAACAGCCAACGGGTGGACATTTTACGCCACTGTTTTTCCTGTTTGCCGCCGCTCTATTTGCAGCAATGAACAACCATCAGTTCGTGTGGGCAATGATTGTTCGCCTGGCGATGTACGGTGTCTCTTTCATGGTGATTGTAGTGAAAGACATCTGGGTCGAACGGCCTGACCTTTCCTCCGAACTATGGCTACATTTCTTTACGGTGATTTTTGTAATGTACTTTCTGATCGACTGCTCGCTGGTATTTTTAAAGCTTTACCGCAAGAACTTGGAACAACTCGAAAAGCTCAAGGAAGAGCACGAAAGAACGAAAGCGGCTTACATAGCGAAAACCCAGTTCATTTCTACGGTCAGCCACGAATTGAGAACACCTTTGACATCAATCAAGGGATCTTTGGACCTGATCAATACTGGCGCCCTGGGTGAAGTTCCTGAGTCGATGCAAAACCTAATCCACTTGGCTGGCAAAAACAGCGAACGCCTCGCTTCTCTGATCAACGACGTATTGGATATTCAGAAAATGGAAGCCGGCGAAATGAACTATCGTGATGGAATAATCGATGTTCACTCTTTGGTAAGAGAAGCGATTTCCTGCAATCTGGGTTATGTCAGCGCTCATAACGTCGAAATTTTAGAGGATATTCGTGGAGACGAAGAAGTCTTCATCAAGGGGGACTCATCGCGTCTCCTGCAAGTTTTGGCGAATATGATATCCAATGCTGCCAAATTTTCATTCGACGGTGGCGAGATCACTGTTGGATGTGAAAAAATCGGCGAAAATGTTCGTCTGTTTGTAAAAGACCAAGGCATTGGTATCCCGAAAGGTAGCAGGAACAAAGTCTTCGACCGCTTTTCCCAAATTGACTCCTCTGATGAGCGTCATGCGGGCGGTACTGGACTTGGGATGAACATCTCAAAAGAAATTGTCGAGCATTTTGGCGGCACAATTGACTACCGAAGCACGCTCGGCAAAGGCACAGAATTTTTCATTGAGCTTCCGGTCGCGGATACCGGCGATTCCCGATCCATTGGGCGCGCGCATTCCTTACACCCTTGGGCCGCGCAATCCAAATAACATGGAGATATTTAGAATGCTGCATCGTGTCTTCGAAACGCCTCTTACCAAACCGACGCCATGCTGGCCGTCAGAGAAAGCAGGTATTCAAAAAATGAACACTTAACGCTTTAAAAAGTTAATGCCGTTCCGAATGGGATCGGAACGGCACACTCGTTACCATATACAATTCCGAACTTGCGGTAGGTCCACTTCATTCGGATTAACAAGCCACCAATGTTTAGGCGGCGATCTCATACTACCCACTACAGAGGGAGTGTTATCTACGCATTGGCAATATCCCGGTTTTTACGCCAATTAGCTGTTTTCAGAGACGGAATGGGGAAACAAAACATCTCTCAGCCACCGCATTGTAAATGTTTTGAAACCACGCCATCGATTCGGCACTTTCGGGCGGATGACGCTTGCGGAACCCAGCAGGAATTGAACTGGCTGATGTCCAAACTTCCCTAACATTGGTAATTTACCGCAGGCTGACATCTCTACCGATCGGATATAATCGTTTTATAACAGATTGTTAAACTGCGCTTCACTATTCTCTGTCCAAATGTTCAGCGAACTTTTCGTATTCTAAGTCGGAGATATCTGCAGTTTCATATTGGTCGGGATAAGCCCCTGTTTGTGCGGCTTTTTTAAACGCCTTCAAAGCCGATCGACGAGCAGACCTGATTTGTTGCTGCAACGCATACAAATCTCCAAAAGCGCGCGCGTGGCGAGGTCTGTCAGGTTGCTCGCCGCAGACGTCATTTTGGAAAAGATAGATAATGTCGCCACCCGATCCGGATCCCAACGATGACGTAATGAGGGTTGTGCGTTTGCTAATATCGGCCATGACCCGATCACAAATAACCTCTGCCTCGACTGAAAAGGCTCCGGCGTCTTCCATTCGCCGAAAAGCCCGCCAAAGTTCCAAAGCTTCATCAGCGGTTTTCCCTATCGCGCGCAATCCACCGTTCCAAGTCGAGCGGCGCGGAACTAAGCCGAGGTGGCACATCACAGGTATCTGCTCGCGCGCCAATAGCTCAACGATATGCGGACCGCGCGCCGTATAAACAGAGTCAGCGCCGTTTTTCATGGCAAGAAACGCTTGGTCCAGAACGTCTTTCTCGGTTGGGTGATCCGGCATAGGGATCGCTACTGTATAGAACAAATTCGGCGCACCGCGTCTTACAGCCACTGCGTTGATGGCATTTCCCATGATCAAATCTAGACCCGCGTCAGCCGCGGCAGAGGCTTCTTCTTCAGAATTTGCGGTAGTCTGCACCAGTTTCCTGATACCCTTAAATTCCCGTAAGTCTGCTGCGGTGTAATTGCGCAAAGAAAACTTGGCGTCCCAGTCATAGATGCGTTTCACGATTTTTCCCCTGACTTGGCAATCGTCATTTCTTTTGGCGCCAAATCACCGATCGAACGCTCTGCCGACACACTTTCCCTGTTCCGTTTCGTCTTGGCCGACGCAGGAAGTGGCGTGTCCCAAGCATAGACCGGGTCAGTTTTTTGCCGATCCCAAATCTCCAACATCTCACGCCATGCGCCCTGCAAGCTACGCGGGGCAGGCATGTCGTTCTCTATCTCCTTTGCCAAAGCTGGCAGATTGTAGCACGGCACGCCTGCATACATGTGGTGTTCCGTGTGCCAATTCATGTGCCAATAGAGAAACTCGACAAACTTAGGCAGCCTTATTGAGCGGGTGTTCTTACGAAAGTCAGCGGAATCTTCGATCAATCCGCAGTGCTGGGTTAATCCACAGGCGTAGCTCAACCAATTTGCGATGTAACTCGGAACCGTGAAAATCAAAGGAAGCACCCAGACACCAGTGGTCAGAGCCAACAAAAGCACAACTGAATGAAACGCAATCAAAAGTCGCGACCACCAAATCGACCTTGTGCGCTGAACCGGCTGATCTCGATGCAAAGCATCAAGCCATTCGTTGGCCGGGACATTGGTCGCTCCAACTTTGCCGCAGGCGTCAAGACAAGTGAGCCAAACGGTCGATAAGAATCCTCCTTTACCAAAAGTACGCCCTGGCTGCGTAAATAAGTTGAAAGTGAACATTTGAAGTAAGAAAGCACGCCCCACGTTTGGATGTATCGGCAGCAGCACTTCTCGGTCACCTTCCGGATGCAGGGTGTAGCGGTGGTGGTAGGTGTGGCTCGCGGCATAGTCGAACGGGTTCCACCAACTAATCAGACTGAAAAGATATAAGAAGGCCTGGTTCAGCCACTTTGTTTCGAACACCGTTCCATGGCCAAGCTCATGTACAGCTGTGCCCTTGTAAAAAGAGGCAACTGTCCCATGGGCAAACAGTGCGATAGCGAAGAGTATCCACCAACTTTGCGTCCAAGTATAAAGTAAGGCGGCACCCGTCAGGCAAAACAAAACCAGGTGACCGCCGGCTTGGAGCCACCCTTTTCGATCACTTCTTTTGGAGAGTTCACGAAATCGCTCCGGCGGCATCTTTGAGCGATACCATTGCACCTTTAAGTCTTCGGTAGCTTCGGACAACGGTTTATATGCCATTCGTTCTGCGCCTCCCCCGCAGACTTCATGCCCTTAAAGATAAAACTGCAAACTTATCTGTATCACAAACGATGTTTCTTCACCGCGGATCACGTTCGACCACAGTGTATCCAAGCGAGCTTCACCGCCAAGAGAAAACTCGCTTTCCCATGATTTCAAAACAAAGACAGATTAGAGGTTAGCACGCAATATTTTCGCGGAAACGCTCTATTGGACGCTCGACAGCACTAGCGTCCCATCCATCCACCGTCGACGACAAGGATTTCTCCGTTTACAAAATCCGATGCCGACGAAGCCAAAAACACAACCGGGCCCGCAAAATCCGCAGGAGTTCCCCAGCGGCCTTGAGGTGTTCGTTCAAGAATTGATTTGGAGCGAACCGGATCGTCCTGCAGCGCTTGTGTGTTGTCTGTGGCAATATATCCGGGTGCGATGGCATTAACGTTAACGCCCTGTGCCGCCCATTCATTTGCCAGCGCTTTTGTCAATTGCCCGATACCACCCTTTGAGGCCGAATAACCCGGTACAGTGATCCCGCCCTGAAAGGTCAACAGCGACGCGGTAAAAATAATCTTTCCGGATCCTCGGGCGACCATGTCCTTGCCGATCTCTCGGGAAAGCACGAATTGCGAAGACAAGTTTACCTCGATCACCTCATCCCACCATTCGTCGGGATGTTCGGCCGCAGGCTTACGCTTGATGGTTCCGGCGTTGTTGACAAGTATGTCTGGCGTGATCCCGTCGGCCCTGATTTGATCAATGAATCCACGTAATGCGGCGCGGTCAGAAAAGTCGCATTGGTAAGCCCTGAAGGTGCGCCCCATTTCGGTTACGGCCTTTTCAACATCAGAACCGGACAACTCTAGCGAGGCTGACACGCCAATAATATCGGCTCCTGCCGAGGCAAGCGCTTCGGCCATCCCTCGCCCAATGCCCCGTTTGCACCCAGTGACCAGCGCAGTTTTTCCGGTCAGGTCGAAGCTTTGCAGAACATTCATGCGTGCGATCCCACTTTGATTAAACTTTTCATGGCCGTTGGGCTGCGATCCAGCGCTTCGAATGCGGCTTGTATATCCGACAGAGGGCTGACATCGGTAATTACGACATCTGCGTCGACACCGCCGGAGGTGACGACGGCAATTGCTTTCTCGTAATCTTCGGGTTCGTACACTCGGGCTCCGATTAGTTGCAGTTCTCGCCAAAAGAACTGAAAAAGGTCGATCTGAGGCTTTGTCGCGTGGATCGCAACCATAACGATCCGTGCTTTAGTTGCTGCAACGGTTGTCATGGCATCCACGCCCGGTTGAGTTCCGGAAACTTCGAAAACCACATCCGCACCTTTGTCACCCGTGCGGTCATTTATTGCAGCAGCAAGATCCGTTTCGGTTGGGTTCACGGTTTCAAAGCCAAGTTTCGCAGCGATCGCTAACCGATTTGGATTCACTTCAGATATCACTACATTGCCGCCAGCGTCGCGCGCGACCATGGCGACCAACACACCAATTGGACCACCGCCAATGACGACCACGTCTTCCCCGGGCTGCAGACCCGACAGTCGGACGTCATGGCAGGCGACTGCAACAGGCTCAATCAATGCGGCATGGTCCATTCGCAGATCATCGGGCAGCCTATGCAAAGTGTGCGCCGGAACAGTCCAGATTTCCTGCATCGCACCATCTGTATCAAGCCCCAAAAACTTCAGGTTCTGACAAATGTGTTTGTGTCCACGCTTGCATGCGGGGCATTCACCACAATGGTCCAGCGGCCGCACAACAACCTTCTGCCCTGGTTGGACGCTATCCACGCCTTCACCTATTGCCTCGACCACTCCGGACATTTCATGACCTATTACCCGGTTCAGCCCAACACGCGCGTCCATATTCCCGTGATAGACGTGCATGTCCGTCCCGCAAATGCCGCAATAGGCAATTCGGATCGATGCCTCCCCGGGGCCAGGCGCGGTTGCCGCGGTTTCCTCAACGGCAAAGCTCTTGTTACCTCTGTAGTAGGCCGCAGAAATCGTCTGGGCAGTCATGGATGCATCTCCTTGTGCTCCGTATTCAGTTTTTCCCAGTCAAACACCACTCCGGTGCCAGGCGTATCTGGGGCCACAGCCAGGCAGTCTTCTACAACCAGCGGACGGGTCGTGTATTGGTCAATCGGAAAAGAATGCACTTCCAACCATCCGGAATTGGGTTGAGCAGAAACAAGGCTCACGTGAAGTTCTTGCATTCCGTGGCTGCAAACGGGAATTCCATGTCGAGAGCTGAGCGCTGCCACCCGAAGCCAACCAGTGATACCGCCACAATTGGAGGCGTCAGGTTGGATAAAACTTAGTTTGGCATCGTCAAACGCGTACTCGAATTCATGAATAGTGTGCAGGTTTTCTCCCATCGCCAGCGGAACGCCTGTTGCGTCCGCAATGCGGCCGTACCCTTTGTAATCATCAGGAATCGTTGGTTCTTCGAACCACAGAATATCGGTTTCGGCAAATCCGCGAGCAGCCACTATCGCCTCTTCAACAGTCATGGAATAATTTGCATCCACCATGAAAAACCGATCAGGCCCAAGCATGTCGCGCACCGCTATTGCGCGGGCGAGATCTTCGGCCAGGTCTGGTTGCCCGACTTTGATTTTTACAGCATTGAAACCGCGGGACAAATACCCTTCGGTTTGGGCCAGCAATTTCTCTAAAGGGAAATTCAAATCTATCCCGCCAGCATACGCTTTGCACCGATTTGAAACGCCACCAGCCATTTTCCACAACGGCGCGCTCGTCGCTTTACCGCGAATGTCCCACAGCGCGATATCAATGGCCGATATCGCAAAAGATGCTATTCCGCCACGCGCCACATAGTGCACATGCCATTGCATTGCGTCGTACAGCTCTTCCACCTGACCCGCGTTTTTCCCTATCAAAAACGGTTCCAAATCGTGTTCGATCATCGCAAGAACAGCGTGTCCACCCTTGCCGCCTGTATAGGTATATCCTGTCCCCTCGACCCCATCCGCCGTATGGATCGTTACTGTTACCAATTGGAAAAAAGTGTGATCCCCATGTTTTGCGTCAACCAAAACCTCAGCCAACGGAACGTTGAACAGGCGCGCTGAAACATGGGTAATACGTGTCACGATCTTTAAACCTTCCACTGTCTGGCAATAAAGCGAGACTGTAGAAGGATAACTGCAAAAAGGAAGCCCCAAGTTCAAGCGCTTAGTGCGGTTCGATGAAGCTAACTTGAAAAGCCCATTTTCAGAACCGGGCCAAGTGCGAAAGCGGCCTTGATGGTGGTGCAGGCAACGTCAAATTTCGAAATTATTCGATGGTACTAAAGTATTTGAGCAGGAGTTCCCTTCTCCTGACAATGAGTGGTAGTGTTTACTGAACAGAGCAATAACCGCTTTGGCCAATTACGGATTTTGGGGGATCACCAATGCCGCGTATCGGCATTTTAGTTTCAGTTCTTATTGTGGGAATTTATGTTCCACATTTGACGCACGCCGATCTTGTTTCACCCTATGGCGGTGAGACGGCACCAAATTTTACCGAACTTGAAGTCAACACAGACCACGTGCGCGTCGCTTTGGAAATCGACTTAAGCGATTATCCGGTATTTGTATCCGAAGACGATGGATCAGGCGTTTCGCTCGCCGAGCGCACGGGACAAACTTTCTCAGTTTCGGCTGATGGTATTCCTCTTGATCGCGTGATTGACGCGGTCGATGTCAGACCCAGATTACCACGCCGAACTGCCGCGTCATCAACCGTGCCACCGCGACCCCGAAGCGATGACGTCGTATTCGTCGAAATGCGGTTTCCATTTTCGGGTCAACCTGAACGGATAAGTTTCACTCCTCCACTCCGTGAAGATGGTTTCCCCCTTGCTGTATTGGGTGTACTGGCCAAACACATGGGCGTACCGGTTACAGATTATCGATATCTGTCAAAGACCGAAACCATTCTGCCAGACTGGGAAGATCCGTGGTTTAGTACTTTTGAAAACCCAAACTTGACGCGGCACCACAAGTCACCAGTGATGTCTTTCCTATCGATGGAGCCTAGGGAAGTTCGCCACGAAATCATTTTTAGGCTCCGTGATCTGGAAGCTTGGTCAGACTTGACACTGTCCGGCACCGAGCGCCTGACACCTCAGGATGTTGCTGACATCAAGGTTGCGGCTGCGTCTTTCGTTGAAGCGCGAAACCCGCTCGTGATAAACGGTGAGCTTTCTGAGCCTTCGTCGGTCAGTGTGTCGCGAATTGCAGTTGGGGCAGAGGGGCTTCAGGTTCTTCCCGATACCCTTCCCGCCGATCGAACTACAATGCTTTTGGGAGTGGTTTTGTCCTATCCGCAAGCGGCGTTGGCAGATACCGTTTCGATGAGTTGGGAGCTTTTCCCCGATGGGATTGATGCCGTTCCGGTTACTTTAACAGATCCCGCAGGCGGGGTGCCCGCGCAAGCACTTCGAGGCGACGATACCGTCAAATGGACAAACCATTTGAAGACATGGGAAAACCCCCGCACTGTTCCGGTAAAGATAAAAACCGCTAATGTCATCTCGTTCCCAACTCTTGCGGTCATTTTCGCGTTAATCAGCATCTGTGCTGGAATTGGCGCGTGGCGTGGCACCGGGCGCAAAAGCTTCATTTTTTGGGGCGCAAGCGGATTATGCCTTATGGCGGCGGCCATGTTGTTCCCTGTCAAACAAACGATCTCTATGCCGGGAAAAGGCATGCCAGACGACATAGCATCAAAACAAATCGTTCACGGATTGCTGGACAACGTAAGTGTGGCGATGCTGGAGCCAAAGACCGATGGTATCAACGCCGCAATCGCAGCATTTGTACCAGAGGAAAGCCGAGACGCCGTCAGCGCCGAACTTCAGCGCGGATTGGCCGTAACTTTGCCTTCGGGGGCTCGTGCTCGTACGGACAAAATTTCCAACGTGAATATCGAAACCATAACATCGGAACCGGAAAACGATACGCATCAGATACTTGCCAATTGGACATCGTCTGTGAGTGGCGGGCATTGGGGTCACTTGCATCGTCGTGCCATTGCCTACCGAGGGCTGGTAGAGGTGTCTAGGTCAGGTGACACCTGGGAACTTGAGGGGTTGACCGTGCTCAGTTCAAAGGTGGGCGGATAGCCAAATGCGCCATCAACTCGTTCGATTAACCATTCTTCTAGTGCTTGCTATGACGTTCGTTGGAACTTCAGCGCTTGCCCATTTCAAACTGAACCAGAATGTTCGAATCTTTCATGTTGTTCATGGGCTGGACGCGACCGACGTCTACATTCGCACTCCGATGGCATATCTTGTCGCTGATAAACTTGGTCCGGTTGGCCCGGACGGGTTGCCGGCCCCTGCCCCTTTCACAATTAATCGTGTCGAAAATGGGGTTCTGATGCACCTTGTCGATGCCGACATGTTTCGCAAAGAACGGCTGAACTTGGCCGACATACTCGCCGATGATTTAGTTTTTGCAGTGGACGAACGGCGGTTGATCCCCGCGACAGTAATGGCGAACGCTTATCCCATTGGTACAGAACCCGGTTTTGCGACCAAAGACGAAGCAACCTTGGCCCTTTCCGGCCCTAAAACATTTTCACCCAGCGGCGAGGACGTCTATGTCGGTGATACCGTAGTCGATATTCATATCCGGTTTGAAGGAAAGCTGGACGGGACCTACGAAATTTCGATGTCTGCCAACCCGGAGTTGGATGGTCAGGATGAAACCGCGAACCTTGTTTTGGATTACAGGGGCGACAAGATCAGAACTTACCGGGCGACCGGTCTTTTGCACTCACCTATTGAAATTTCCGGGGCGGCGACATCGGCCGCTATTACATTTGTGATCGAAGGTATAAGGCACATTATCGAGGGCATTGATCACGTGCTTTTCGTTTTGTGCATGGTCATCGGGGCGGCGACGTTGCCCGCATTGTTGTTGCGGGTGACGGGCTTCACATTAGGGCACACAGTTACACTTATTGCGGGCTTCTTTGGGTTTGCGCCTTCGGCACCATGGTTCATCCCCGCTGTCGAAACGGCGATTGCTTTGACGATAATTTTAGCTGCAGCCGACGCCGTGTTCCAACGACCGGAGCGCGCGCAATCAAACACTGCTGCCGTCACAGTGACAGCCGCGATAGGATTGCTGCACGGATTTGGGTTTTCTTTTATGCTACGCAATATTCTTCAGGTGGATGCCACAAACGTGTGGCAAAGCCTGCTGGCATTCAATCTGGGCGTCGAATTTGGTCAGCTTTTCATCGTCGCAATGGTATGGCCGCTGGTGGTATTTCTTCGCAGAATGTCACCGAAAGTTTGGATTGGCGCGCGTGGCGTCGTAGCCGTCTCGGTTTCTGTCATCGCAATGATTTGGGCGTTTGAACGCATCTCGGGCGTTTTTGCCTAAAGGTCCAATGCTTATCGCGGGGAGCAAACCCTGTTTTTGACGGTTCGTTTTAGGAATGCCCCACATGTACATTGTGCCGCAATTTAGCGGCAATAACCCTTTGAGTATTTAGATTCGAGAGTACCGCGCTTCCATTTCATCATAGAAATCTTTGTTTACGGCCCCCTGCCGCATTTCAAACCGTGCGACAGGACCGCTTTCATCCATTCGACCATCGGATTTCAAAATGGACAAAGCGTCGTGCATTCCTTTAAGCGCACCCTGAAGCGCCACGTTAGCATAAAGGACCAGGCCAAATCCCATCTGATCAAGCTCGTCAAAGTCAATAATCGGGGTTTTACCGCCTACAACCAAATTGACCAATTGCGGCGTTCCGATAAGCCGTTTGGGAATTTCGCGAATTTCTTCGACAGTTCGCGGGGCCTCAACAAAGGTAATATCTGCACCGTCTTCGATAAAGGCCTGCGCACGCTCAATGGCTGCATCAAAGCCTTGTGTAGCGCATGCATCAGTGCGTGCCACGATCAAAAAATTGGAATCCAGACGCGTGTCCGCGGCAGCCTTGATCCGGCTGCGTGCTTCGTCCAAATCGACCACATCTTTTCCGGAAAAGTGCCCGCATCGTTTCGGATTGATCTGGTCTTCAATTTGAATTGCGCTGGCTCCAGCTCGTTCTAATGTTCGCACAGTGTGATGAACGTTCAGCGCGTTGCCAAATCCTGTGTCAGCGTCAACCACAATTGGAAGGTTTGTTGCGTTACGAATAGCAGAAGTGTGGTGAGCAATCTCGGTCAGGGAAACAAAGCCGAGATCTGGCATGCCGAGGTAGGTGTTAGTCAGGCCGGCACCTGAAATATAAACAGCCTCAAATCCCAGTTGATCGATCACTCGAGCCGCAAGGGCATTGGCTGCGCCCGGCATTAGGATTGCTCCGCCCTGGTTCAGTCGTTCGCGAAATGCTTTGTTAATTTCATGGTTCAGCATCGCTGCAAACTCCTTTACGGCTGTTTCGTGTTCCTCCCTACGAGCGTGGCTCACCTCTGGCAAGAGATGCAGTTTTCCGTTCTGTCAGGTGAAACGCGCCTTTCAGCCAGAGGACAATCCACGCGCCAGACTTTCCAAAAGGGGGATTGCGTTCGCTCGCGCCTCTTCATCAAATCTGTTGACTAGGCCCGAGACTGTAAGGGCGCCCATAAGGTTACCGGACCCGTCAAAAACCGGAGTCGCAATCGAAGAGATATTCGGGTTGGTGTGGCCCTCTGAGCTGGCAGTTCCATTTTTGTTGAACTTGCTCAAATCGCCGACATCTTCGCCCGAAAAATGACTCAGGACCAAACCAGACGCTCCGGTAGAAAGTCGTAAACGCATCCCTTCCTCTACATGGAACCGCAACAGATTTGGGGAATTTTCTCTGTATAAACAGATACGTTCATTACCATTTCGCACATAGAATGAAGCCGTCTCACCCGTAGCTTCAACAAGGATTTTAAGCGAAGGCGCAACATGTTCCCTTTTGGTAAAGTCGCGCCGAAAGATGAGCCCAAGACGCCAAACACTGGGCCCGACACTGAATCTTCCGTCTTTGTCCCGTCGAATGAAACCGTAAATATCCATCGAGTTCGTCAGCCGCAGTATCGTGCTTTTATGCAGACCCGTTTCCTCAGCAAGTTCTGCTAGGGACATGCTTGGCCGTTGCGTGGAAAATGCGCTCAGGATCGACATCGCGCGTTCTACAGATTCGGTACGATTGGCTGTCAAATGTGTTCTACCAGGTGAAATCAGTCCCCAAACATCTTGCTGTATTTGGCCCGGACTGTCTAGTTAACGGCAAATTCAGGAGAATGGCTTTGCGATTTAAGAACCTAGTAGGAACCCAGTATCGAGCAGTTGACTACTGCGAGATGATCGGCAGCGGGTACCGCAGCCTGCCCTATTCGCTAAGAGTGTTGGCTGAAAACGCTGCCCGGCATTCCCAGGAAGGCGCTGCGGCGCATGATGTTCTGGCAAGAGACGGTCAGGCGGTTCCATTCCGACCCGCCAGATTGCTGCTACACGATATGTTGGGAATCCCGGCCTTGATCGACATAATGGCCATGCGAAACAAGCTGGAAGAACAAGGCGGCAATCCAGCAAAGGTCGACATGAGCCTCCCGGTTGATTTGGTCATCGATCATTCGATGTCGATCAATCATTGGGCTGACAAGTTTGCCCTCACTAAAAACATGGATCGCGAATTCGAGGTTAACCGAGAGCGTTTTGCCTTTCTCAAAGCTTGCGAGGCTCGATTCCCGAGGCTCAGGGTTATTCCGCCAGGGGGTGGGATTTGCCATCAGGTAAATTTGGAATACTTGGGCCAGACTGTTGTTCCTTCCAACGAAGATCCCGGCATTCTGATCCCTGACTCTTGCCTAGGCACGGACAGTCACACCCCTATGATCAATGCACTTGGTATTATGGGCTGGGGCATTGGCGGGCTTGAGGCCGAAGCGCAGCTATTTGGAGAGACAACACCCGTAAACGTTCCGCAGGTTATCGGGTTGGAAGTCATAGGCAAACCGTCGGATGACGTTACTGCCACGGATATCGCACTCGTAATTGCTGAAAAGCTTCGGAAAATTGGTGTTGTCGACACTTTCGTTGAACTTTTCGGCAGCGGCTACAACTCTCTCAGTGTCGCGGACCGTGCCACGATCGCGAATATGGCGCCGGAATATGGGTCAACTATGGTGTTTTGCCCCGTTGATGCACGCACTACCGGATATCTGCAACAAACTGGCCGGGGTCAGAACGTAGCCAGAACCGAAGCATACTGCCGATTGCAGAACCTTTGGGTTGAAGAGGTGGACCTCAAGATCGAGTATGAAAAGGTAGTTACGCTTGACCTCAGCCAAATAGGCCGTTCCGTATCCGGCCCTTCCCGCCCTGAACAACGTATTGATTTGGCTGCTGCGACTGACCGCTTGACTCTCGACGGCGAGGTCGAACGTCGAGTCCCTGTGCCGGGAACCGACTATGACATTGGCGACGGTGATGTAATTATCGCTGCGATCACCAGCTGCACAAACACCGCGAACCCGCGGAATATGGTGCTGGCCGGTCTCTTGGCGCGAAATGCGGTGGCACGTGGTCTATCGGCGAAACCACACGTAAAAACGTCGCTGGCACCCGGATCAAGGGTCGTCGCAAAATACTTGTCGGATAGCGGTCTGCAAGACCCGCTTGATGCGCTGGGTTTTGAAGTGGCCGCTTTTTCCTGTTCGACTTGCAATGGCATGTCCGGGCCGCTGCACCCTGCCCACGAAGCGGCAATTAAAGAAAATGACATCAAAGGCATCGCGGTATTGTCGGGAAACCGAAATTTTGCCGGACGCATCCATCCTTTGGCCTCGCGTAATATGATTGCGTCACCGCCACTGGTCGTAGCCTATGCCTTGATGGGTACTATTTTGAAGGACATCACATCTGAGCCTTTGGGTTTGGACAAGAACGGTGAACCAGTAATGCTGACCGATCTCTGGCCTTCTGCGGACGAAGTTGCGGAGATTGTTGAAAAACACGTGACACCTGAAGAGTTTCAAAGCAATTACTCTTCCATTGGCGAGATCAACGACAAGTGGAATGCTTTGAAGGTTGGAACAGGCACGTACGATTGGGCTCCTTCGACCTACGTTTCATTCCCACCTTTTGTTAAGGATATTCAGGCGGCAAACTCCGGCATCGCTCAATTGAAAGGCCTTCGCCCGCTCGTCATTCTTGGCGATAGCGTAACGACCGATCATATTTCTCCCTCTGGCATTATTACTCCCGAATCCGAAGCGGGGCAGTTTCTTCAAAAAAGCGGCGTTGAACCCCGAGACTTCAACTCCTTCGGCACTCGCCGAGGCTGTTCAGACGTGGTCATTCGCTCGACTTTTGCCAACTACAGGCTGCGTAACGAAATGACACCGGACCGGGAAGGATCGTGGACCCGGATTGAGCCCGATGGTCAGGTTGCAAGCATCTACCAAGCTATTGAAACCTATTTGGAACGGGGTCAAAAACTTGTCGTTATCGGAGGCAAGGAATATGGCTGCGGGTCTTCTCGCGACACAGCAGCAAAAGCCCCATGGTTGGCGGGCATCCGGGCGGTTATCGCGGAAAGTTTTGAACGCATTCACCGCTCAAACCTAGTTAACATGGGGATTGCCCCCCTTTGTTTTCTTGACGGTGTTAACAGAAACACGCTTCGGTTGGATGGTTCAGAGACTTTCGACATCGATCTAAATGAAGATCTGACCGGAGCCACCCTTACAATTCACCGCAAAGACCGGAGCATCGAGACTACGCCTTTGGACCTGCGGCTATATAACGAAGGAGAACGGGCGACTTTTGCCGAAGGCGGCTTGTTGCCTCGCGCGTTCCGAAACTTCTTGGCCGGAGCAGCATAATGCCTGAACGCTTGCGCGCCGCATTTTATCGCGGGGGAACTTCCAAGGCCGTGGTTTTCAACGGTGCGGACCTGCCACATAATCCTGCGCTCTGCGATCGCATTTTCTTGCATGTTTTGGGCAGTCCGGACCCTTACGGTCGACAGCTTAATGGCATGGGCGGCGGCCTGTCTTCACTATCTAAAGTCGTAATTGTAAGCCCATCGCAACGCGAGGATGCGGATGTTGATTACACTTTCGTCCAAGTCGCCGTGAACGAGGCCGTGACCGATTATGGTTCGGCCTGCGGGAACATGTCGTCCTGCGTCGGCCCGTTTGCACTGACTGAAGGCATGATAAAGGTCAGCGACGATCAGAAAGAAGCACTGGTTAGAATTTACAGCACCAACACGCAAAGCATATATCATGCTCGCTTTCCGGTTCGCGATGGACAACCTGTTGAGCAAGGCGATTTTGTTATCCCCGGCGTGTCAGGATCAGGCGCAAAGGTCACATTGGATTTCCTGGCGCCGGGTGGTTCCAGCACAGGAAAGATTTTACCAACCGGTAACGTGCTGGACGTTTTAGAAGTTGAAGGAATTGGTTCGCTCGAAGCAACGATGGTAGATGCCACGAACCCCGTTGTATTCTGCCGGGCTTCTGATCTGGGCAGGACTGCGACTGAACTTCCGCAACGCTTGGACGACGATACAGAGTTTATGGGCCTGATCGAGCGTGTCCGTTCTTCAGGCGCTGTGGCGATGGGCATGGCAACCTCGTACCAAACCGTAAAACAGTCAAATCCAAAGGTTGCCATTATTGGTGCTGCGCGGGAGTTTTCGGCTTTGGACGGCAGCTCCCATGCACCAAACAGTCATGATCTAAACGTGCGGCTGGTTTCGATGGGCAACTTTCATCGTGCTATTACATTGACCGGGGCGATGTGCACCGCCGTCGCGGCTCAAATACCAGGCACTTTGGTTGAGAAGTTGGCGCAGCCGAAAAGCAATGAGCTTCGAATAGGCACGCCTTCTGGAGTAGTTCCGACAACCGCAGATGTAAAACACGGCGTTTCTGGGCCAATAGCGATTTCTGCAGGCACATTTCGAACACAGAGGCGGATCATGGAAGGCGCAGTTCTGTTTCCATCAGAGATGTTGGAGGCGTGATTTGACTTTCGCACTAAAAAGCTATCCCACCACTGATCTTAGCGACGCAAACCCCGGCAAAGCGCGGCAAGTTTTACTGCCATTTTGTGATTTTGGTGGGAAACGGATGTTTGCCGGGCGCATTCGTACCGCTGTGACCCTAGAGGACACCAAGCTGATTCAGGAAGAACTCTTTACTTCTCAAGGAAATGGAGGTGTTATCGTACTGGACGGCGGAGGATCTCTGTGCACTGCCATGTTGGGGGATAGAATGGCCGAAAGGCTAATCGCAAATGGTTGGGCGGGTATCGTCATCAACGGCGCTGTCCGGGATAGCAGGCAACTCGCCCAGCTCGACTTGGGGATAAAGGCGTTGGGCACAACGCCTGTGAAGTCAGGCAAAACAGGTATCGGTGCGCTGGACTTGCCGGTGGCCTTTGGAAACGCTCTTTTTGAACCGGGAAATTGCATTTACTGCGATGAGGATGGAGTGCTGATCGCAGACGAACCGCTCAATCTTTGAGCAAGAAAACAAGCCCTTGGGAGGTATTAATGGCTTATTTCAATTTTACGCGCCGTGCATTCGCGGCAGCCGCTGTTGCCGCGGTTTCACTAGGCAGCCCAGCCTTGGCAGATGGCCATCAGGTTGTTGAAAGCATCCACTTTCTGATCCCCGGTGGAGCCGGCGGCGGATGGGATGGAACCGCACGAGGAACCGGCGAAGCGTTGACCAAAGCTGGTCTGGTTGGGTCGGCAAGCTACGAAAACATGTCAGGTGGCGGCGGTGGTAAAGCCATCGGGTATCTAATCGAAAACGCTGCCAGCAACCATGGTACGCTGATGGTGAATTCCACGCCAATCGTGATCCGTTCGCTGACCGGTGTGTTCCCGCAAAGCTTTCGTGATTTGACTTTGGTTGCTGGAACTATCGGTGATTATGCAGCGCTTGTTGTTCCTGCCGACAGCGAAATTCAAGACGTCAACGGCCTGATCGAAGCATTTAATGCTGACCCCGCAAATGTCGCCGTTGGCGGCGGCTCGGTCCCAGGCGGAATGGACCATCTTGTCGCTGCAATGGTCTTTCAGGCAGCCGGAGCCGATCCGGTCGCAATGAAATACGTACCTTATGATGGCGGCGGCGCGACGATGGCTGGCCTGCTCTCGGGTGAGGTTCAGGCAGTTTCCACCGGATTTTCAGAGGCGGTCGAACTGGCAAAGGCCGGTGAAGTCCGCATTATCGGCGTGACTTCGTCGGACCGCGTGGATGCTTATCCCGACGCTCCGACCATGGTTGAACAAGGTAACGACACCACATTCGTCAACTGGCGCGGATTCTTTGCGGCACCAGGCCTTCCGGCAGAACAACTTGCCGCCTATCAGGAAGCCATTGCCAAAATGTACGAAACACCAGAATGGGAAGAGGTTCGCGCACGCAACGGATGGGTGAATATCCACAACCCAGGAGACGATTTCCGATCCTTCCTTGAAGATCAGGAACAGGTCATCGGCGATTTGATGCGTAAGCTTGGGTTCCTGTGATCCGCAACACGTAGTCGAAAAAAATGTGCGCGCCCGGTCTTTTCGGGCGCGTAACGAAAAAAACGAGGGAGGGGAAGATGGCTATTGATCGCTGGATAGCGCTTGTCATCTTGATGCTATGTTTGGCATATGGCTATGCGGCCTATTTCACTATGGACGGGCTTCTGCCACCGATTATGAAACAACGTCCAATCTGGCCATCAACTTTCCCAAAGGTACTTGCCGCTGGCGGTATCATACTGTCGTTAAGCATTCTTCTTGGGTTTGAAAAAGCCCCCAAAAAGGAAGATGCGGCCGATATCAACTTGTCACGGCTGGGCGAATACAAGGTCGGTCAGGCCCTGATGCTGTTGGGTTTGATGGTTGCTTACGCATTTTTACTGAGGCCACTTGGTTTTCTGGCGGCAACATTCCTGTTTCTGGCCTGCGGAAGCTTCATTTTAGGCGAACGACGCTTTGTTCTGATGGCGGTCGTTGCGGCGATTGCTGCGGGCAGCATATGGTATCTGGTTGATGCCGTTTTGGGTATCTTCCTGAGCCCGCTGCCTTCTTTCATGAACGGAGGCTGAAATGCTCGAAGGACTAATGACGGGCCTTTCAACGGCTTTCACATTTACGAATATCCTTATGGTGATCGGCGGGTGCCTGATTGGAACATTCATCGGGATGCTGCCCGGGTTGGGCCCCATGTCGATCATTGCCATCATGATTCCGGTCGCCATTACAATCGGCGATCCGTCAGCAGCCTTGATCTTGCTGGCAGGCGTCTACTATGGCGCAGTATTTGGAGGATCAACTTCGTCCATTCTGATAAATGCCCCGGGCGTGGCGTCAACTGTCGCGACGAGTTTTGACGGTTACCCGATGACGCGACAAGGAAAGGCGGGCAAAGCGCTTACCGTTGCCGCGATCTCAAGTTTTGCCGGGGGAACAATCGGTGCCGTTCTCTTAATGATTTTTGCCCCAGCCCTTGCTTCCGTCGCACTGCTGTTTCACTCCTCAGAGTATTTCGCCCTCATGGTGGTTGGCTTATCCGCAATCGCTGCCTTTGCAGGCACCGGACAGGTCAGCAAAGCTCTTTTGATGACATTTGTAGGCCTAATCATGGCTACTGTCGGCGAAGGCGTTTTGTTCAATGCACCACGTTTCACAATGGGCATAATGGATCTTCAATCAGGCTTTGGCTTTATCACCCTTGCAATGGCGATGTTTGCGCTGCCAGAGGCTATCTATCTCGTGCTCGATCCTAACCGTTCCAAGACGGGCGACGGGGAGAATGCGGGCGAGATCAAGGATCTGCGCATCACCCGCGACGAAGCCCGCAGGATCACACCGGTCATCGGACGACAGTCTATCCAAGGGTTCTTTATAGGGGTGCTACCCGGAGCGGGCGCCACTATCGCGTCGTTCCTTGGTTATGCCGTCGAACGCAACATAGCGTCCAAAGAGGAACAAGAGCAATTTGGTAAAGGCTCCGTCAAAGGCATCGCCGCACCTGAAAGCGCCAACAACGCGGCTTGTACTGGTTCCTTCGTTCCACTGCTGACACTGGGTATCCCCGGATCAGGAACAACCGCGATCCTGCTTGGTGCCCTTATCGCGCTGAACGTGTCTCCGGGCCCGCGTCTTATGGTGGATGAGCCACAGATTTTCTGGGCGGTCATAATCTCGATGTATCTTGGGAACTTGGTTCTTTTGATCCTGAATCTGCCACTTATTCCCTATATCGCCAAAATTCTGGCCGTTCCGCGTAACTTCCTAATTCCGTTCATTTTGTTTTTCACACTGATGGGCGCGTATATCGGCCAAAACAACGCGACGGAACTGCTCATACTTGTTGGTTTCGGAGTATGTGCAACGCTATTGCGATTTGCAGATTACCCGCTTGCTCCGTTGCTGATTGGGTTCATTTTGGGGCCGCTATTAGAGAACAACTTTTCTCGAGCCATGCAGCTTTACGACGGAATGAGCTTTATCTGGGAACGCCCGATGACACTGGGTTTGCTGGCGCTTGCGGTGATACTTGTTGTTCTGCCCAGTTATCGTCAACGTCGCGCACGTGCGCGCGCCGAGGGCGTGGCTGATGGTGATTGATAGCCGGAATCAAGCGGAAGTCACCAAACTGGTCTGAACTATTGCAGGCGTGGGCGGACCGGCCAAACTTCGGTACGCGCCCCAAATCGGTAGGCTTACTTGGGCTGGCGCCTGTCCCGCTCACACCTTAGGTGCCAAATCGACTAGAGGACTTCTATGGCGCATCCACTTTCCGGCATCCGTGTTTTGGACCTGACAAACGTGTTGGCTGGTCCGTTTTGCTGTCACCATCTGGCGCATCTCGGTGCTGAAGTGATCAAGGTCGAAGCAGTGGGGCGCGGCGATCTTGCGCGTCAACTCGGTGCTGATCCAACCCTAAACGCAAATGGCATGGGAGTTTCATTTCTGGCGCAAAACGCTGGGAAAAAATCTGTCACAATCAACTTAAAGCATCCTCAAGGGAAAGAGTTGTTTCTGAAACTTGTGGGAACTGCCGACGTCGTCGTTGAAAACTTTAGACCCGGTGTGATGAACCGTCTTGAACTTGGGTATGACGTTCTGAAATCCATCAACCCGCACCTGATCTACTGCGCTATTTCCGGGTTCGGGCAGGATGGACCTTGGGTGCATCGTCCGGCGTATGATCAGATCATACAAGGTGCTGCTGGCGTTATGTCTATTACCGGTGACGACGAAAGCGCGCCATTGCGTGTTGGGTTTCCAGTTGCCGACACCGTGGGTGGATTGACTGCCGCATTTGCCATTTCCGCTGCGCTAAACAGCAGACCTCGTGGGACATTTATAGACGTATCGATGTTGGAGTCTGTATTGGCTACAATGGGCTGGGTTATTTCCAATTATCTGATCGCGGGGGTTGAACCGTCGGCGAATGGTAACGAAAATGTAACTTCCGCACCTTCAGGCACGTTTCAGGCTGGTGCCGGATTAATCAACATCGCCGCAAACAAGGATGAACAGTGGGTCGCCTTAACCGATCACCTTGGGCTGGCCGATTTACGGCAACGCCCCGAATATTCAACCCGAGAGGACCGAAAGAAAAACCGGTTTCAGTTGAAAACCGAACTGGAAAATGTATTGAAACGCCGCCCAGCGCGAGACTGGGCAAAGGAATTGAACCGGATCGGGGTACCATCCGGCGCCGTTTTGACTGTCCCGGAAGTATTGGAGATGCCTCAAGTCGCAGACCGAGGCTTCCTACGTGAATTCGAAAATGTTCCAGGCGTAGACCGCAATATTGAAGTCGTTACAACAGGTTTCAAACTGGATGGCCGCCCGCCCACGGTCGAAACTCCGCCGCCGATCCTCGGCAAGCATAACAGTGAAATTTGGGAGGAACTTGGACTCACACAAAACGATTTGGCCGAACTTCAAAAGGATGGGGTTATATGAAACAAGACGGCAGCGATGTATCGGATTGGTGGACGACCGAGATTATTGACATGGCACCGGGCCAAATCCGGATTCGCGGTCATGACATTCAGGATCTGATCGGAGAACTTTCTTTCCCCAAAATGATCTGGTTGATGACCCGAGGAGAAATTCCGACCGACGAACAGGCAGTGCTTCTTGAAAGCGCATTAGTGGCCGCGGTTGATCACGGTCCGCAAGCCCCTTCTATTGCAGCAGCTCGAATGGCTGTGACTTGCGGTCTTGGTTTGAATGGTGCAATGGCGTCCGCTGTTAACATGTTGGATGATGTCCATGGTGGTGCAGGTGAACAGGCTGTGGAGTTTTATGGGCTGGTCGATGCGCGAGTTCAAAACGGTCAAGAGTTGGACTCAGCAGTCAGGCAAACAATCGATGTCTGGCAGACGGAGCGAACGAAGTTTATTCCGGGTTTCGGCCATCGATTTCATAAACCAGTGGACCCGCGTGCGCCCCGGCTGCTGGAACTCGTCGATAGCTCAGCGAAGGCTGGGGTGATTGGCGGACAGTACGCCGATTACGGACGTTTGATTGAAAAGTCTCTTCTTGCGCGGTCTGGTAAACCTGTGCCGATGAATATCGACGGGGCGACTGCTGTAATATATGCGGAACTTGGGTTCTCAGGACCCTTGGCGCGCGGCCTTTTTTGTCTTTCACGTTCCGTCGGGTTTGTTGCTCATTCCTGGGAGCAGATGAACCAGGGTGGTCGAAACAAAGGGCCTACCCCGCCAAGCTATCGCTGGGCATATCGGGGCCCAAATCCGATTTCAGTCGACAAGTAATTGCTTTCTGTGAAATTGCTTCGGCTAGCTCTGATCGGTCACTCGCGCGCAAACTATTTTAACGTTGTTGAAGCCTCAGGCAGCCGCATTGTATTCGGAAATAGCCTCGATAACGGCAGAGCGTTGTTGCCTCGCACCGGTCTGAAGATATTCCATGGCATTCAACGCGGCCTCGTGCGCTTCGATCGAAGAACCGGCGACGCAATCTTCGACGACACGGCAGAAATAATCTGATTGGTGCGCATCGACGAATGTGTAATGAACGCATACATCAGTCAGCCCACCACACAAGATCAAAGTATTCACCTGAAGCCCTCGAAGAAGAATTTCAAAATCCGTTCCAAAAAAGGCAGAGTATCGGCGTTTCGGAACAATATAGTCCCCATCCAGAAATCCCATTTCTTCTTTGGCTATCTCTGTTCGCGGGTCTCCATCCAGACAGTGGATGCCCTCCCTACCGTCCAGTTCACGACCAAAATCGACAAAATCGGGGCGATGTACTTCCTGAATGAATATTACTGGCACGTCTCTTTCATGTGCTGAATCTATCAAATCTTTCGCTGCAATCATGCGTTCTTTGTAACCAGGCATGTTGTCGATCGACCTAACTGCGCTGTTGTCTATGAAAGTACTTTTTTGAATATCGATCACAACCAGTGCTGGTTTGCCTTCAATCAGTTGTCGATCAGGTACGCTTGTGTTTGCCAATGTCTTTTACTCCTTTCGATGAATTGCGCATCAACCCGGGGAACTCTTGCCGCTTTCCCGAAATGGTGCCAAAGCGCTATGAATTACAAAAGGTTCGATGCTTGTTGCTTGCCAAGAAATCCAAACGCCAAGATTTCGTAGCGCAGGTTCATGGTACAAGATTTTTTTTCGTCCAAAGGCAAACCAGCGGTTATATGGGTAAGTCAAGTCGTGGTTTCCAAAATGGACGAAACAACTCGATTTTCGGGCAGCGATTCATGACAACTTTCAAACCCGCATCTTTGGCTAATTGCGCTGCATCATCATCGTAAACGCCAATTTGCCCCCACAGAACCTTGGCCCCTATTTCGATGGCCTGCTCCGCAATTTGATAAAGCTCTTCTTTCGGGCGAAAAACTTCAACCATGTCCACCGGGCGATCGATTTCCTGTAACGAATGCACGACGGGAATACCGCGGATTTCAGCCAGTTTTGGGTTTGGATTGACCGGAATCATATCGTATCCGGTTTCGTGCAACACCCGAAGTACGCCGTAGCTGAACTTGGTCTTATCTCCGCTTGCACCTACCATAGCGATGGTTTTAACGGATCTTAAAATATCGGCGATATAGCCAGGTTCATAGTTATAGATGTGATCTATATTTGCGTCCGGCACGTCAGATTTCCTTCGGCTTGGCGATGTCCGCCTTAAGTTCATGAGGTTTCAAAGGATCAAGAAAAGGATTGCGATAAAGCCGGTCATGGCTTTCAACTCCAATTTCAATCGTCAAATCTGATTTAGGTCTCGCCACGCACAAAATGATATAGCCATCATTGATTTGACGATTGTTCAGAGCAACTTGCCTTCTCTGATCCACCTTGCCTTGTGTCAGCTTTGCGGCGCACGTGATACAGCCTCCGTATTTGCAACCGTATGGCAGATCCACACCCTGATCCCGAAGGCTATCCAACAGCGCGCGCCGTGCATCGACGCTAACTGTTCTGCCATCACGATTAGCCAATGTAACAGTGTAAGTCTTCATAGCCAGATATCACTTGTGCAATCCCCACCGGGATAGCGAGCCTCGTGACATCTGGAAGGGCCATTCGGCTCTTGACCAAAATCGACAATGAAATCCGGGTTTATGGTCATTCCGCCATTTACCGGATCGCAGTCGATTTGAACCATCACACCACCTTTTTCACGAATTTCCGGGTAGAATTGGTTATCCCAGGTAGAAAAGAGCGATGTGGTGACATAAAGACGTCGCCCATCAAGGCTAAGTTGGAACATTTGCGGCCCGCCAGCAACTTCCACTCCGTTTACATCAGGGGCCTTACCCAAGAGACCACCCATAAAAACTTGGCCGGTCAAAATGGGTTTGTGCGGATCGCTTATGTCGTACTGGCGCATGTCGCCGTGCAACCAGTTGTTCAAATATAGGTATTTGTCGTCCATAGACACCAAGATGGCCGACATCACGCCGGGCACGGGAATCGGCCATTCGGGATGGGGTTCATTTTCAACGTCGATGATCTTTTCCCATTCCCACTTTCCTGTCTCCGACTTCCAGAAATGAATCACATTGGCTGAAAGAGCTGCACCGCAGAACCCGTGTGTGCTATCAGGATTGTGATGAAACTTAACCTCCAACGGGATCAATCCATCCTCGCCCAGATACATCGTCTCGACCGGCACGCGCTTTTCGAAGTCCCACAGGTGCAACCGACGCCCATATTTCAGGTGACCGACTTCTTCCAGATCAAAGCCCGGCATGAAGGTGTTCGGCGCAGCCCACTCGGAACTGACCATTACATTGTGCCGAGGTTGATACCAGAAATCATACCCAAACGGGATATCTCCCATCGAGTTTTCCCATCGGCCAACTATCTCAAAATCCTTGTTCAGATGAAGATAACCGCCAGGTGCCTCTCCTTTAGCATCGCCTAACATCGATATGATGATTTCACTGCCTAAACAGTGTACTGTGTGCGGTCCTGAAAGGTTTGTTTTTGACTTAATCTCGGCGCCATCAATTACCTTGTGTAGACGCGGCGCGCGGGGATCAGTTGCAGTATCCACAACATGTATGTTGTTGGATCGGACACCGGGTAGCAGCAAGTATTTCCGGGACATTGAACTGTCATCGAAACATGAAGAACATGCGTTCCACCCCATGTGGTGCAACTCATCACCAATACCCGGCATATCAAGTCGATGAATGACGCGGCTGTACGTTGGGCTGTCAGGATCCACGTCGATAGTCGCCAGGTAGTCTGGTTTTTGAATCCCCGTCCCTGTGTATATCGCAATGGTATAAAGCAGCTTCTCACGCGGCGCTTTGATGGCTTCCTGAGGAGAAGCATAACCCGGGCCACAACACTCCATGCTTACACCTCCATCCGGTCCGCTATTTCAACTACCCGGAACATATCACGCAAAACAGGTTTCTCTATTAACTTACCATCTATCACAACAAGACCTGTGTCGGCCTCTTCAAATTTCGCAATGATCCGGCGTGCACGCGAGATCTGGTGGTCACTCGGGGTGAACACTTCGTTTAAGGCGGCAATCTGATTTGGGTGCACTGACCCTTTGCCTGAAAATCCCAAATCTCTTACTTTCTCTGCTTCTTTGCGCATTCCGTCAGGATCGTCCAAATCCAGGAAAGGTACATCAATAGCATCCAAACCGGCCGCAGCCGATGCGTGCACGACGCGGGAGCGGGCGTAGATCAATGACTCGAAGGTATTTTTGCATCGCAATTCTGCCGCCATATCGACTCCACCGAAAAACATCGCATCAATACGACCGGAACATCGGGCAATCTCAAATGCGGCCTCAAGTCCTTCATTTGTTCCAATAATTAGTGGATAAAGCTCCAATCCGGATAAATTTGATAGTCAACCCGCGGCGAATCGCAATCAATTGCCTCCTTGGCGCCCATCCATATCCACACAAACGCGCCTGCCTCCCGCTCCTCAAACGCCGGGATTTGCGCGGTTTTTGGCATCATTGTCTGTGTCGGTGACTTGGTGCAGTATCCACCTGCGTTGAACTCCATCCCGTGGGAGGGACAGATGATCTTGTCACCGTCAACATGCCCCTCGGAAAGCGGAGCCCAGCGGCGCGGACGTCGATCATAGAGCGCGGCTGGCGTGCTGTCTTCTAGTCTGTAAGGAACAATGGGTGTTTCAAGCAACCAACGTGCCAGAAGCTATGTAGTAACCTCATCCCGGCACGCAGCCACCCACCACATGTTACGAGGATAATTGTCTTCCAGCATTCCGTTGGGAATGCGCTGACCACTCTTTCTAACCGCTGTGCCTTCACGATCTTGATCCATCGCTAGCATCTCGTTGAACTTGGTGGTCTCATCGGACTTCATCTCATAGCTGTGTTCTGCATCCGGAAATTCGCCTGAGCGGACCTCTTTGGCGAATGCTTCAAACGCTTTGGTCGCGATGTCTGCCATACTTGCGTAACGCTTTGCGAACTTTCGCTTTAAAGCGTCAAAAGCGACCAACAAGTCGTAACCATTAAAAAAAACTGGCAGGTTCCAGCGGCTTCGGCCCCTATGGAAAACGTAAAGATGGAAACTGCTTCGTCGACCGCTTTGCCGACCTCGTAAGGCAAGGCCTTTGTCTCTGGCCCGATGACGCCAGCAGCCTCAATCGCGCGAGCATCTTCGATGACTTCCATCGCTAACTCGGCCGTTCGACCCTGCATTTTGAAACCACCCATCAAATTTACCTCATGGGGGAGAAGGCCGACATGGCTCATCACGGGTGGCCCTGCATCTGCTGCAGCTTAGATAATTGCGACCCCCTCGCGACCCAGTTGCAATTTAACAGCCTCGGCGCAGCCTACTTTTATAAGGCGGGTTGCGTTTAGAACCGCCAGTTCTGGCGTGGCGTAAGAACCAAAAGGCATTGAGACAAGACAGAATGTGTTTGGCGCTCCGCGCCCTTAAGTACGCGCGAAACAGACACGAGTTATGCCAAGGCGGAAATGGTCACGACAAGCCGCTGGAAATTTTTGGGCAGTCTTTTCTATCCAAGGCAACTTCCGCCTACTTACTCCCAGGACTAAATCACTTCTGACAGGCTCAACTTCGAAACACAAAACGGTGGTTCCAGACCAACAAAGCCCACTACACGATTGGCGGTTGGCCTATTAAACTGCCCAGTTTCAGAACACCTGTACCAGTCCGCGCACTCCATCCAGTTTGGGCAACTTGGCGTGATGAATTTCGTATAGCTGCCCGCAGTTCTGCCGGCGAAACCGCTGTAGTACCCCAACCCTGACGAAGCGCAGCAATGCATCCGGCTGTTAGCGCAGAAGCTGCTGATGTTCCACCACTACGCAAGAAATGATCGTGATCCTCGGTAAACCAACTTGGAACACAAAAATCCGGTTTTTCCACCGTACCATTGCCTATTTGGAAGTCCTCAGGACCAGGACCTTGGGAAGATGCGCCGATCCATGCACCGTCAGCTCTTACTGCTCCGACCGAAGTGACCTCGGGCAGGCCGTTGGCGCCAAAGATGCTATTACCGGGCCCGGCGTCATAACCAGTCGCTCTTGGGTCCGCGCAAAACTGGCCATTGTTACCTGCTGCAAAAACTACGTCGTGCTTTTCGGCTATACTGGCAATCATCAAATTCAAAAAGTGATCTCTATTGTTGGTATAGCTTCCCCAAAGCCCTTCGGCGAACCGATCGACCACCCCCCAAGCATTCAAAAGGACCCAAGGTCCCTGTTTGCTTAGATAAAGCGCTTTGATAAACGCGAATGCAAAAAGCGCATGCAAAGCGAAGTATCCAACATCTGTTATTCTTTCTGGAATAAGGGGAATATCACGTATTTCCGCTTTCGGCGCGAGTTTTACCAATGAACGCAAGAGCATGGAGCCATGCCGCTGTTCAAGTGAAGTGTATGGCCACTTACCTTCGCCGGGGATTTTAACCTTACCATCGACGATCCATCCCATGCCACCGCCATAAATACCGTTTAGGGATCCCAAATAGTCCTTATTAAATCCCTGATCGATAACCAAGATTTTCACACCACGACCAAATAACTCATTGTCGACCAGTGCTTCGGATTCAATGAGCTGATGCGCTCGTCGGCGAGTGGCGTAGCTGTAACCGCGCCCTGAACCCGCACACCAGTGCTGCCCTTGCGGAGCAAGGTTCATTGAGTACGGGGTGACGTCCACGCCGGCAACTCGGGCAGCCCTAGGATTTCCGTTGGCGGTAGCCTTTTGCAGCATCTGGTCAAGAAGGTTCCGCGCTTTGGTCTTGTCTGGCAAAAGCAAAGGAATCCCGTATCCCAGGTTTTCAACAGATCCACTAGAATCCACTGATCCGTCGCGATTGTGTGCTCTCCAAGGGTTGTTGCTCGGTCCGGGGGGAATGATGAATCCTGGCACCCCAAAATCGACGATCAAGTCGTTCAGATCTTGTCCGCAGATAGCCAGGTTGCTGATAAGTGCATCCTTGCTTAGGTCAAACAAAAAAAGTTTCTCTGCCATTTCGCGTCCTCAAACCTGAGTATGACGCCCCCCCCCCCAAAGACCGCGGCATTCTAAGCCATAAGCTCACTGACAGCGGTCAGATGCGGGTTTCGGGCCAGCTATGTTCCTTTGTCTTTTAATTAACTTTTACAACGAATCGACGCATAATGCACCACAGAGGGTATTTGATCATGCGTGTTGATTATTACACGAGTAAACCATCCCCGCCACGATCGAGCTCTCAAAGCTCGATTATTGAGGGCGGTGGCGGTTTAGGATCATCTGTGCCGGGCAATGGTGGATCAGACATATCCGCAGACGTGATTTCTGGTGAAAAGTGGCTGGCTGACGAAGCTGAGCGTCAATTGCTGTGCGTGAGCTTTGTTGACGTGGTCGGCTTCTCGGCCTTGATGCGTAAGGACGAGGAAAGCACATTTTTCAGGTGGGTCGACATGCGGCAGGAACTCGTGATGCCGCTTTTGAAAGAATTTGGAGGCAGCCTTGTCAAGTCGACCGGAGACGGGATTCTTGCCACATTCGATAACCCCGAGGCAGCCGTGCGTTGGGGGCAGGAATTACAGATCCAGGCGCGACAACGACGTCAGGGGTTGGCTCTCAGGATTTCGCTAAATTACTGCCGGGTATTGCGAGACGGCCAAGATCTGCTGGGCGACGGTGTTAACGTGGCAGCAAGACTGCAGGAACATGTGGCCGCTGGTGGGATAATTCTAACGCAATCTGTTCAAGACAACATCTCACACCTTAGCGAGATTCAAACGCGTCCTGTTGGCGAGCTGGAGCTGCGTAAAATGGGCGTCAAAGTCGCAGCCTTTGAACTCACGACTGATGGGCGGCACATGGTTGCCGAAGAACGCCAGTCTGGGCTGCCTTCAATTGCGGTGCTACCCTTTACCAATATCAGCGGCAAACAAGAGGATGAATACTTCGCCTGGGGCATTGTCGAGGACATAGTAGCCCAACTTTCCCAGCATCATGACCTTACAGTGATTGCCAGATCGTCGACCCTTTCATTCGCCCGACAAGCTGTAGATCCGCAGGTGGTTGGACGAACGCTTGGAGTTCGTTACCTGATCATGGGCATGCTGCGTCGTCGGGACGGAAGGGTGCGCGTTTCCACAGAGCTTTTGGATACAGAGAACGGCCAGATACTGGCTGCATTGAAGCGGGATTTTGACGAAATTGACACCTTCGGCGTACAGGATGAAATCGTCGAAACGACACTGATCAACCTTTTGCCTAAAATGCTTCAGGCCGAGCGCAGACGCACGATGCGAAAACGTCTGGCTTCGTTTTCGGCTTATGACATGTACCTGAAAGCACTGGACACTATTGGCAGCCTCGAATTCGAAACTTTCGAACAAGCAGGTGCCTTGTTAGAACGCGCGATTGAGGCGGACCCTGAGTTCCCTTCACCGTTGGCTTGGGCCGCGCGTTGGCACAGTCTGAAAGTCGGACAAGGTTGGTCCACTGATCCCAAAGGAGATTCCCGCAAGGCAGCTGATTTGGCGGCACGCGCCATTCGACTTGACCGTCAAAATGCACTTGCTCTGGCGACTTATGGGCATGTTCAATCATACATGTTCGGGGATTTTGAAACGGCGATCGATTATTTGGATCGCGCGCGCGAAGCAAACCCCAGCAGTTCAATAGCTTGGTTGTTGTCCAGCGTAACATTGTCCAGCATTGGCCGTAACGACGACGCAATCAAAGCAGCGGAGCGAGCATTAAGACTTTCGCCATTCGATCAAAGATTATTCGTTTATTACGCTTTTCTAGGCACGGTCTACTACGATGCCGGGGAATACGAAAAGGCCATTTCCTGGCTTCAACGGGGTTTGGCGGAAAACCCGCGTTACACCAGCGCTCTTAGAACGCTTGTGGTTGCCCAAGTTGCGGCTGGAAAAGCGGGAGAGGCGCAAAAGAGCGCGGCGGACTTGATGAAGTTAGAGCCTGCCTTTTCCCTAGCCAAATACAAAGAGACTCACAAACACTACAGCGACCCGGCAAAGTCGGTGTTGTTTTGCGAACGGTTGCGTCAGGCAGGGTTGCCTGACTAGCAGTCGCCAACACAAGGGGAGAACGATATGACAGGACCGTCAGGCCCGATCAGTTCATTAGACGCCAGAGATGCGAGGGATGCACGCGACGCGCGGGATGCCAGGGATGCGCGGGATGCCCGTGACGCCGGTTACGGCGGCAGTCCCGTTAATCTTAGTATCGGCATATCGCCGCACGCGGAACACGACGGTGTAGGTGGAATACCTGTCGAGGACCGTTGGTGGCCCGGAAATCAATGGCCGCACACGCATCCGGTCGCAACTGGTGGCCTTGCTGATCCAGACCCGGTCCGTCTTCATGAAATCTATAGCTCTTTCAATACTGCAACTTTCAGAAGCTGGTCGCCCGGGAACAGGGCAATTGCCTTTCTGTCAGAATTCACCACGCAGGATTCAGATGGTGACAATGTTCCGGATTGGCTGTCGCTTCTGCCACTGGGTGCTGTCCTTACAGAACCTGCACGCACAGGATCAAATGTATCAAATACAACAACGGTCGCTGCTGTTACATGGACAATCGAAGAAGAACTGACCGAGCTTGTAGGCCTGATCGAGTATCGACCCGGTGTTCTGCAAGAGGCGTTGCAACAACGAGGCACTTTAATTGGGTATTTTCAGGGGATAATGCCTTTCAATTACCTGTCGCATCCCAACACCTTTCAACTTTGCCATATTGCACTAACTGTTGCACAGTTTTTGGCCTTTCACTTCAAAATGAGATTTAACCGTCCCAGGCCATCGCAATTGCATCCGGCCCTTTTTCCGCCGATCGATGTTCCGCATCATTCAGCCTTCCCCAGCGCTCACGCAACCGAAGCCTGGCTTGTGGCCCTGTGTTTGGACACGGTCATGCTGGATAATTCGGGCAACAAAATCTTGCAGACGACCCATCCCGATGGCGTGGTCCGCAATGCGTTGGAAGACATGGCAAGCCGAATCTCTCGTAACCGAGAAGTACTTGGCGTTCACTATCCTTCTGACAGCCGCGCCGGGGAAGTACTGGCCCGAGCCGCGCTTCCGTTAATTCTGGCTTGCCCAACCGTCGGTACTATTGCCGGCGGTGGTTTGGCAGCGAGGGCCAGGGCAGAGTGGCAAAACGTTGGTATTTGATCCCACAATTTTTGCGTAATTTCTGCTAAAATTGATTAAGACAAGAACAGCTACCCACGGAAATATTCAATTATTAATAATAATTGGACGAAATGCGATTACCGTCAAATCGTCGAGGCGGTTTTCGTCTTTGGTGTAGTTTTTAAATACTCGGTCGATGGCTTCTAAGAGGTCTGCCGAGCTCGACCAGTCTCCATGCTTCATCGTCGAAATCACCCTTTGAAATCCAAATGCCAGACGTTTTTCTCCACCCAATTGGTCGATCAATCCGTCTGTAGCAATCGCGAGAAACGTGTTTTCGTCGAATTGGAAATTTTGTTCAGAAAGCTTTGGTGATTTTGGGGTGTCCATGTAGCCCAAACTCAATTTGTCTCCGCGCAACCGTTCCACTTTTTCCCCTTGTTTGATCAACAACGACATATGTGCTCCGGAAAAGATCGCTGTTCCTTTGTTTACATCAATTTGGCAGATTGCAGCATCCATACCGTCGTTGGAGGTCGCACCAGATTGGTCTTGGTTCAACAACGTTCTGGTCAAATCGCTCAGTTTAGAAAGTGCCGATGAGGGGCTGAGTGTGCCATCTTCAAAATACAGTCGCTCAAGAATTCCGATCGCCAGCATTGTCATGAAACCGCCCGGAACACCGTGTCCCGTACAATCAATAACGGCGAGTGTAGAAATTGGTCCGTCCTTTCTCAGCCAATAGATGTCGCCGCCGACCAAATCGCGGGGCTCCCATTTGACCGCAAAATCCGAAAAAGCTGTCTTGCACTGTTTAGTTGTCGGCAAAAGGCTCTGCTGGATTCGCGTGGCGTAATTCACGCTTTCAACAATTTGGTGATGAGCTTCCCTTATCGCAGAGACGCGCTCGACTTCACGGTCCAACATCGAGTTGTAGCTTTGAACAACTTTGCCAATCTCGTCCTCGGATCGATATGTAACCCGCTGAGGATCGTCGTACAGTTCAAACTTCTCAATCGCGCTTAACATTTGACGAAGAGGTCTGTTGATAAGCCACAAAAACGCTGCCGCACCTGCAAGGACCAGTGCAAATCCCCCAAGAACGCCCAAAAGGACCACCACGCCAACTTCTGTTCGCAATTCCCTGTTGAGAATTTCCTGGTCTATTCGCGCCAACATAACGGCTGGTCCTGCTGCCGTTGGCACGGAAACGGATATATCCAAACCAGTTTTTTTAATCTTTTCGCACCCGATGGCGGGCCACGATACAAGTGTTTCCGGGTTTTGCTCCAGCCGTTGTTCAGCGCATATCAAATAGGGAAACCCAGAATAAACTGCTAACAGGCTTTGAGCCTGTGCCTGATTTCCTGCCATTACAAGTTCTGCCAATGGGCGCGCAATACGATTAGCTATTGTGGCCATTTCAGCGGCAACTTGATCAGTCTGCGCTTGTCTTTTGAATTCATAGTAGAATAGGAGCACTACGGCATTTAGCGCGCCTCCGATCACGAGGGTCGCCAGAATGTGCTTCAAAAATATTCGGCGCGTTAAAAAGTCCCAGACGTTACGCACTGAACGCCCCTACTTCTTCAGGCATCTAGTTCCCGATTTTCTTCATTGCGGACTGCAGGGCCGCCCGGTTGTTGACTATCATCTGCACGACTTTGTAGTCCCCGGAAATTTCGCGTACGAGAAAGTCTGCCGTTACCGTATCTCCGCCTTCCGTTATCATTTCTGAACAGACGAAATAGTCACCTCCGGCTGGGATAACCATTGGGTGAACATTTGCTGGATAAACAGTCGCAATCTCGTTGGTGGTAGTATCCAGATAAGTATAAGCACCATCAACCATTACTCCGTCGACATGTGCAATCATGGCAGATTGAAGCTTTGCTTTTACTTCCGTTGGTATATCGGCGGCGAGGACCGGGCCAGAAATCAATACGCCGGTAACCCACGATAATATCCTGATCATATCTACCTCCCCAATCAATTCTAAGCGCAATTGATACACTAAAAATGCACAAATGTGTATCATGTGATATTAAGGCTTGAAATGAACTTGGTTCTTTTCGTGCGCGATCAAGGGGAACAAATGCTTGCCAACGAAGTTTACGAGCTGCGCGCCAGTCTACGCAAACAAGGTGTTGTTTTTGCCTACAGTGGCTATGTGACCGAAGGTATTCTCAGCGGCGTTGGCGACGCATTGAAACAAAAACTGGTTTCCGAAGACGCGGACACAAAAACCCTTCGCAGTGTCTTCGCGGTTTTCGTCGAACAAATGCAAAATATTATACGATATTCCGTTGAACGGTTGCCCGCCGACACGGATTCAGATGGGTTGGACATAAGTTATGGCATCCTGACCATTGGGAACGAAGCCGGCAGTTATGTGGTTCATGCCGGAAACCTGATCCTTTCGAGCGATGTAGAAAACATGCAAAGCCGACTGTCAGCTTTGCGAAAAATGAACCGAGAAGAACTTAAAGCAGCCTACAAAGACCAACTTCGTTCAGAACCCGATACTGTCAGCAAAGGTGCAGGCATAGGGCTGATTGAAATTGCGCGCAGAGCATCAAAACCAATTGAGTTCGACTTTATGCGAGTTGATGATCAACACGCATTTTTTGCACTTAAAGCTACAGTTTAAGAGGGGACTTATGGAAAAAATTGAGATCCCCGCCACAAACCGTACACCGACAGTCGAATTTGACTTTGACTCAGGTCGCTTGAAGCTAATCGGAGAATCCTATCCCGAAGATGTTACCACGTTCTACAACCCGTTGTTTCAAGCCCTGAAAGAATGGTTATCGGGTGACGCAAGTTCTAAATGTCGGTTTGATTTTGAGCTCATCTATTTCAATTCGTCGAGCGCAAAAGCCATAATGATGATAATGGAACTCTTGGACTCAGCGGCCGAAAAGGGAAAAGAAATAGAGGTTTTCTGGTTTCACGATCCAGAAGATGAAACCATGGAAGAGCTTGGGGAAGAGTTTGGTGAGGATCTTCAGCACGCCAAGTTCACGTTAAAAAAGTTGTCGGATAGATGACACTCGACGATCTATTTTCTCGGGAACAACAGGTTCTCGAGAGCGCCGAATCTGCCTTGGACAGCGGAAAGTTCCCTAGTGACGAGACACGAGATCCAATTCGACGGCTCGTCGTGGAATACCGAAAACTGTTAAAAACCACGCGGCGCATGATGCGATTGAGTGATCGCAACGAACGGGAGCTGAATGCCTTGGCAGAAAAGCAGCGTATCGCTGCAGAGGAAATCTCGCGTAAAAACAACGAACTTGAGGCCTTATCGGGCAAACTCGCAAAGTATCTCTCCCCCCAGGTATATAATTCTATCTTTTCCGGTCGTCAGGAGGTGAAACTTGCGAGCCAAAGGAAAAAACTAACCGTGTTTTTCTCCGACGTAGCGGGGTTTACAGAGCTTACTGATCAGTTGGAGTCCGAAGACCTAACTCAACTTCTGAACAGTTATCTAACAGAGATGGCGCAAGTCGCGCTGCAACATGGCGCCACCATTGACAAGTTTATCGGTGACGCCATCCTAATCTTTTTCGGTGATCCCGAAACAAAAGGGGTGCGCGAAGATGCGTTGGCCTGTGTACGCATGGCGATCGCGATGCGGGACAAGTTGGCTGAATTGCAGGTCGAATGGAAACGCCAAGGAATAAGACAAGAATTGCAATGCCGAATTGGCATCAACACAGGCTACTGTACTGTCGGAAATTTTGGCAGCGAAGACCGAATGGATTACACCATTATTGGCGGAGCGGTGAATATCGCTTCTCGGCTTGAACATCAGGCCGATGAGGGAGAAATATTTATCTCTTACGAGACTTGGGCACACATAAAAGACGAAATCAGTACCGAAGAGGTGGGACCGATACAGGTAAAAGGTGTTACGCAGCCCGTCATGACCTACCGCGTTTTAGGTCAAAAAGGGGCACCCACTCTTTCTACAAAAGTCCGATGCGACAAGCCGAATTTTCAATTGGTCTTGGACCCAGCAGCCATGTCGCCAGAAGAGCGTGCTGAAAGTACCAGTATCTTACAATCCGCTCTTACGTCATTGCGCAACTTTGATTCATAAATCTGGAAACCGGATGGAATTCCCTCGTAACCGCAGACAATGGTCGGAAATTGTTAAGCGCCAATCTTCGAAAGAATAATCTAGGCCGTAAACCTATATGTTTCGCCATTTTTCTTTCTTTGTAAAAACAGCCTACGCAGCAAGCATCAACGAAGCAAAAGGCAACAGAATACCGGCCATAGCTATTGATACCCCCATCGGATAACCCGCTTTTGGACGCAATGCGCTCCAAACGCACTGCGGCAAGACAAGAAAGCGACAAGAAACAACAACGAACATGCCGATACCCATCGAAGCAGCAAAGCAAAAGAAAAATAATAACAGGCTATAGCTCGGTACGAAGAGCACCAATGCGGCAATTGCCTTTACGTCTCCCCCTCCCCAAAGGCGAAACGCAAAACCAGCGAAGCCAAGGAAGAACACGGCGACCGCAAAAAGAATTCGATATGAAATCTCTTGCCACGTAAGAAAGAATGGCGCCGAAAGCAAGAAAACTGCGATCATCGCAAGCACCAGAAAATTTGAGATCTTTAGGAACTTCAAATCGTGCAATGCCATAATGATCAATAAAGGCGCGATCAATATCAGTGGCCCCAACTGAACGAACTCAGGCGACATACGCGCCTCCTGCCGATGCTGGCTTGGGATTCACAATCGGAGTAAGCAAGTCGTGAATTAGTTCCGTTTGTGAAGACGTTCCGGTCTTAATGTAGATATTGCGCAAATGTGTACGAAGGGTCGAAATCGAGATCGAGAGCTCGGAAAGCAACGCGTTGTTGTTCAACCCCCGAGCCAATAGCAGACAGACCCTATATTCAGCTCTGCTCAATCTGCACGGATTTTCCATGGACAAAATCTCTTTGACATCCGTACGCACAGATTTTCTACGCGCGTTCACAAGCTGTGTTTCAGAGAATCTGCCAAGAGACCTTTTTTTCCAGCAGTCCGAAAGAACTGGGCCCATAAGCGTCAAGGCGTTCGCTAAAGCCGAAGAAATAGGACGGCAAAAATGCAATTCCAAAAAGTCCGATACTCCATTCTGCCTTTCGAGCAATATGGACACTGACTCTGACAATCGGCGGTTTTTATAAAGTTCGGACAGACGAGCGTGATCAGCAAAATCGTTCATTGATCCGAACCACGCCGATCCCGACTTGGCGCGTTTCATATTCACCCCGCAGACGGCTGGCGCTACGCAGAAATCAAAACTTCCCGAGGAGCTGGGCCGCTGATGTCTGACATCGGCGCTGAGCACCTTTGCAGAACCTTTTTCGCAGGACAGATCAACGCGACTAATTGAGATAACATCTGCCCCAATCGCCAGGGCTGTTTCACGCAGTGCGTTTAACAGTGGAACTTTCCCTTGCGAAGCCTGACACAGGACAGCGACAACCTTTAGCAATTCTGGTGTAGGAGCCACCGCAGCTGACGCAGAATTATGCGCCGAAAACATAACACTCATACCATTTACCATCGGTCAAACTTTGACCAACACCTTTCGACAGACGCCCCCACCCGTCGATATGTCTCGGTTTTTTTTGTGTGGCCGGACTCCACATATTCACAAAATTAACTTTGAACTAATCTCCGTACCTGCGCAAAAAGTGGAAGAAGAAGACCTTCTTTTGTTCACAAAATTGGCAACATAGGTGCACTGAAGGGCCTATTGTAGCGCGGTTGGGGTCGAATACTACGCCCCAAAGCCGCGGAAGTATCGAATCATAGAAGGCGCCGCCGTGATAATTATCAACGTGGGCAGCATCAGCGCCGCCAATACAGCCGACATTTTCACGGGCAGCTGGTTAGCCAATTCCTGCGCTCTGGTCTCACGCCAGTCTCTCATTTCCGAGGCATAAGTAGTCAAAGCCTCTGACATACTGGTTCCGTAACGCATGGATTGCTGCACAACGGTCGCAAATGACCGGATCTCGTCGATGCCAGTGCGTTTTGCCATGTCAGACAGCGCTTCTGCGCGTGGTCGCCCAGCCTGGATTTCGTGTTGTGTGTTCAAAAACTCAAAGGCGAGGTCCGGTGAGGCAACGGCCAACTCATTTCCTACACGTGTCATCGCAGCATCAAAACCAAGTCCGGCTTGCAGCGATATCTGCAGCAGATCGAGCGCATTTGGAAAAGCGTCACGAATCTTTTGTTGGCGTTCTTTTTGACGTCGGTTCAACCAGAAAGCCGGAAGAAAATAACCGACTGCCGTCAGCAACCCGATAAGCTGGATCGCATTCGCTTTGCTAATGGATTCAAATGTTCCTGCAATCGACCTTGGGAAAGGAATTCCCGGTGTTTTTGACGCGACTATCAGCAAGGCTACGATCATAGGAACGAAAATACCCAGCCAAACACGTGTCAGCGTGTAGATACGTAGTGTATTTGGACCAGTCAGGCCCGCCTGGAGCAGCTTTTCTTCGATCTTGCGCCGCTCGGACTGTCTGCTTGGAAGCGCCGCTTTGAAAAGGCCCTTGGGGGTGGCAACTGTTTCGCGCAACAGACCGCGATCATTGCGTGAATCGAACCTTTGGGCACGCAGGTTAGCAATGCGGACTGCTGCAGGGTGGCGTCGGCTCAGGGCCGAACTCACCGCAAAGAAAACCAGCAACACGCCCAGCCCAAAAATTGTAAGCAATATAGTTTCGGTAGGAAGTCCGAAACGCAGCGATATCATTTCCAAAATACGATCCATGGAACTGTCCTCAAATCCGAAAGTTAACGAGTCTGTAAAGGATGATGACGTTAGAGATCATCAAAACGACGACCAAAATGGCGAGTTTGATGAACGCCGGGTCGTCGCTGACGTCGGTGTAGTATCCCGGCGCATTGATTGACATCAGTCCCATGATCACCAACGGGATGATCGAAAGAAGAACTCCGGACAAACGTCCTTCGGCCGAGATTGCTTTGATCCGGGCGCGCAATGCGATCCGTCTTCTGATCACGTTGGCCAAGACGGAAACGATCCGTTCAAGATCACCACCGGTTCCATGCTGGATTGCCATACTGGCGGCCAGATATTGCGCGTCTTCGGAACCTACACGGTCTGCAAAATCTTGAACGGCATCGGTCAATTCGTCACCGAAACTGATCTGATCGAAGATGATCCCAAATTCTGACCCGATGGGATCTTGCATCTCATCCGCGACGGCCTTGATCGACGTATTAACCGGATGACCGATCCTAAGACCCCGCGCCATCAGTTCCAATGCATCGGGCAACTGACCCGTCAGCAACTTTTGGCGCTCTGCCTGACGCGATTTGACAATCAACGCGGGCACGACTGCACCCAAGAGGAACGCAATCGGAACAGCCTGCCAAGCAGGAAGGAAAAAGACGCCGGCAACGGCCGCCGCTGCTGTTCCCATTGCTGACAGCAGCAGAAAGTTCTGCGGGGATATATTCACTCCCGCTTGCAAAAGCGTTTCTGGCAGCTTTCCAAAAAACGGAACCCGTGCCCAAATGCCCGTCTGGTTATCTGGAAGCAAGATTGAAAGGCGCTCTTCATCTGAAACGCCCTGCTGAACCATGCGCAGACGGCGATTTCTGGCCTCAGCTCGGTTTTCTCCACGCTTGGCAAAGTGGGTCAACCCGGTTACCAGCATGAATATTCCGACGAAGACGCATGCCAGCGTCAGATAATTCAGCAATTCGGCGGTATATACGCTGTCCATGGCTTACCCTCTCGATACACGGAAAGTTTCTGGCGCAAGATCGACACCGGCGGATGTAAGGAAATCAAAGCACTTTGGACGAATTCCCGTAGGAACAAATTGTCCGATGACCTCTCCACTTTCCGAACGGCCCTTTTTCTGGAAAACGAAAATGTCTTGCATAGTGACAATCTCGCCTTCCATTCCCGTAATTTCCGAGATGCTGGTAACGCGACGTGATCCATCCGCCAGTCGCGACAGGTGCACGATAAAGTGCAAACCCGATGCGATTTGTGATCGAATGGCCGAAGCAGGGAATTCTATTCCGGTCATGGTAACCATTTGCTCCAAGCGACCCAAAGAATCTCGCGCTGAGTTTGCATGCACGGTCGTCATGGAACCATCGTGGCCAGTGTTCATTGCCTGGAGCATGTCAAAGGTTTCAGCGCCGCGAACCTCACCCACGATAATTCTGTCTGGACGCATACGCAGTGCGTTGCGCACTAAGTCACGCTGAATGACTTGGCCGTCGCCATTCGGCGATGGCGGGCGCGTCTCCAAACGCACGACATGGTCTTGCTGGAGTTGCAGTTCTGCCGCGTCTTCAATCGTGACGACACGTTCACCGTGGTCAATATATGAAGACAGCGCGTTCAGCATGGTCGTTTTCCCCGACCCTGTACCGCCCGCAATCAAAACGTTCAGTCGTGCATATACCAGGGATTGAAGGAAACGCGCCGCCGCTTCGTTCAGCGCTCCACTTTCCACAAGTTTTTCCATCGTCAGTTTCGACTTGGCAAACTTTCGAATGGATACGCTTGGACCGTCGATCGAACAAGGGCGGATGATAGCGTTGACACGGCTGCCATCTTCCAGACGAGCGTCCACCCAAGGCTGGCGTTCGTCGACGCGGCGGCCGATCTTGCTGACAATCTTGTCGATCACACGCAACAAATGTTTTTCGTCGCGGAAACGGACAGGTACTCTTTCAAGCAAACCAGAACGCTCGACGTACACGGTTTGATATCCATTTACGAGAATATCGTTGATCGTCGGATCAGCCAAAAGCGGTTCAAGGGGACCGAAGCCCAGAATTTCATCCAAAAGCTCATCAACGATTCGATTGAAATCGTCGGTGTTAAGCGGACGGCCGGTCTGAGAAAGGGCACTACTGACAACACCGGCAACTTCGCGGCGCAACACATCATTTTCAACTTTTTCAATGACCGAAAGGTTCAACCTTTCAAGCAATGCCTCGTGCAGAGTGCTTTTTAGTTCCAGCCATTCAGCCAATTCTTTTTCTTCAACGGCCATCTCTTCCAACATCTCCTGAGATTTTTGCTCAGCGTGTTGATTCAGATGAATAACTTCGGCCTCATCGGTGCGTCCGGCGCGTGTAAACTTTTCAAACATCTCATAGACTCCAATCAGGCAGCTTTGTTTCTCTGGTCGTTACTTCCGACCTCTGTTTCACTCATTATTTTGTGACCCATCGTGCGGATCGATTTGGACAGGGCGCAGCTTTTGGCTGTCTGCGACAGCAGTTCGCCCCGGTCCAATGATTGCTTTGCGTGGCGCTCGTCGTTCGGCAGCCAGAATTTCAGATCGCGGCCCAATGCTTTTTGGGCTTCGATGTGGTGACTGGACCGAAAGGTCGGCTTCCTTTCCCGGCTGAACACGATCTCGACCGGAGGCTCCAAGCGTTCCTTGGCAAAAAAGTCAATCAGACGGCAGGCTTGGCGAACCGAAGAAACCGAGCTGTCACTGACCATCAACATCCGATCAGAAGCGTTGACTACAGCACCAACCCAATCAACCAAAACACGCGGCAGATCGACGACGACATAATCAAATTCCATGCGCAAAGTCTCGATCAGTGCAGCGATTTGCTCACGGGTCAGAACGTCCAAAGGCATGAAGCTTTCGGGTGCGCTAAGCACTTCCAAACCGGATGAATGTTGCACCATCGATTGTTGAATAAATGTCCGATCCGGCGTCACACCTTGCTGAGCCATTGTCATAAGCCCGGAGGAGGGTTGCAGATCCAACGCCGTTGCAATTGTTCCGAATTGCAGATCCAGATCGACAACAGCAACTTTGTTTTTGGTCGTTTTTCTGAAAAAGCCTGAATGTCCCTGCAACTGATCCGCCAAGTTTATCGCGAGGGTCGAGGCACCAATACCTCCGCGCGCGGGGCAAACGCTGATGACATGCCCCAAACGATGCATCTGCGGATTATAGATCGCTGGTAGCAAGGACTTGTCCAACGTGAGGCGCTGAATCTGTTCGGTCAGCTCGTCTTGTGCTATCGGAAAGGGCAAGATTTCGTCTACGCCCAATTTGTTGAGCGCGCGGGCTTCTGACAGCGTAATGTCGCGATCGCTAAGGGCGAGAATTGTGCCGCCAGGGCCCGCGCTGCGACGCAGATCGCTGACGACGTCCACATCCAGCTCTTCTGGTAGGCTGAAAACCAACAGATCATTGTCACACAGCAACTGGCTTGCGTGTCCGTTGACCGACGACAACGTACCGGAAAGCGTCTCCAGCGAATGATCATCTAATCGGTCAACCGCGCGGGCGACAGAACTTTGTATCGCCTCGTTGTCTGAAATCAGGGCTAATGATTTGTGGGTCATTGTACAGCTCCTATGGCTAGAACATTCAACCGCTGGTTCCCGAGGCGAGGTCTTCGCCTGGAAGCGTTGCGCTGAAATCGGAAAAGATCTTGAAGCCCGTGGTGGCATTCGTCAGATCATCGGTTTGCGGCGTTGCCCCACCAATCGCCAAAGCAGCAAGCGCTCCTAGTGGGGATACAAAACGGAACGGAAGCTCTTCGATGGTCACGGTGACCATCGGCACATAGGGGCCGCCAAGAAAATTCATTTGCGGGTCGAATTCGTATGCAAACGTAATGTTGCTTTCATCAAAGGTTGCAGTTGGATCGTTGGGAACGGCAAACTGCAGCATGTTCCAAATACCGTCGACTGTGTCTTGCGCCGCGGCATTTGGCGGATTCGCGCCGGTACAAATTGTTGCAGCCGGTTCCACACAAACGCCGGATGCAAAGTCGCAATTCGTCCCAAAACGCGGACCAGTTATGTCTGTGTAACCACCCCTGCTGTTGGTTATTGGAACGCCTCCGCAGGCCGCGGGCAACACCGCGGCCATGCGGGCAGCGACCTGCGCTGTTTTTTCCGCGGCCACGTAATGAAATGCCAATCGGCCAAAATCTATCAGACCCAAGAAGATAAGAAGGAAAATCGGCATGACAAACGCCATTTCGACAATGGTCGAACCATCTTCTTTACGGAAAAATCGTGACAATTCACGGGTTATGCTGTGAATGCGGCGGTTCATGGTCCAAACACCCGGCTGCGGTCAGTTACAGTGGTCTGGATCTGAGTCATCCCCGCACCGCCTACAAGTTGGAACAACGGCGCAAAGGGCAGATCCGAAATTGTTAGTGATGCGGAAAGTACTGCCACCGGAGTTGGAGAAACCCGATATTCTCCAGCGGCTCCTACACATTCCAGGGACAGATCGTCTAACCCAATGGTGATATTTGTGGTTGAAAGAGACGTTAGCGTGGTCGCTACGGATGCCTGAAAGTCTCCGATCGAGGCACTTGGTGAAGCAGAGCACAAGTCCGCCGGAGCAATCCGCCCAACGTAACGTGCAGTGTCGCGAACACCAGTGATCGCGTTCTGATACGACCAGAACAACCGGCCACCTTCGGCTATCAGGGCGAAGGTCGCCAACATGATCGGAAGCAGGATCGCGAATTCTACTAAGGCAGCGCCTGCCTCATCTCTGCGAAAGCGGCGGATCACTCTTTGAATATGTTGAGACAAACCAGACATGACCCTCACTCGTAAAGCTGAACCAGATCGTGAACGATGCCCCCAACACCCAACCCGCCAATACCTTCAGAGACGTTTTGAATAACCTCTCCGTAGATTACGGCGTTGGCACCGGTGTTGCCGGATTCCGAAGGTCTGATCAGGAACATCTCGATGAAGCTTGTTACCGGAATGGTGCCCGATCCGCCGTTGAGTTCGGACTCGTATGTGATGCAATCGATACCAGCCACGGTTATGACACGACGACGTGGATCTTCACGCCCAACCGAAGGTGCCTGGCAAGAGGGCAAGCTGCTTTCGGCTTTACCGCCTGCTGCCAGGATGGCTTCCAGCGCAGCTTGGTTGGTCACCTCGGCGTTGTAGATGTCGTACCGAGTACCATTCATCGGGAACCAGGCAGGAATTCCTGTGGGAACCGGATTGCTGAAATCAGCCCCGTAATTGATGGTCAGGTAGTCTTCCAGACCATCATTGAACATTCCATTACCTATTCGGGACGTCGGACATGAACCGTCGGCAAAGCAATCGTCCAGAGGCAAACCCACCGTTGCAGTCGGGTCGATAACTCCATCGACTTCGTACGCGGGCGCCAATTCGCTGGTGCAATTGTTACCCTGCGCAGCGGTTATCCAACCATCAAGAACATGTGGCGAGGACGCAAAGTTGTCTACATCGTAGCGTGCATCATTCTGAAATTGACCAGCGCTGGATTCAAATCTGTCAAACCGTGTATTAAATCCCGCAATCATATTACCGATGCTGATACCTGGGCGGGTTTCTACCCCCCTTTGGCTAAAGCACATTGATACGGCACGAGACGCGGCTAGGGCGCAGGCGTCCTCTTGACCCGGAGGAGCAGGAGAGCACGCGCCGGCATCATCAATCGCAACAGCTTGATCTGATGAAAGAAAACCGAAGTTTCCAGGTCCCCATTGGTCATCTCCACCACCTTGGCTGACCATCTGCACAAGCTGACCTTCTGCAAGGTCAAGGCTTGGCGGCAGGCAAATGAACATGGGTGTGATGTCGCAGGCCAACAGTGTAAATCCTGCCACGGCGTCCGCGCTCACACTTGCAAAGGGACGCGCATCACCTAGCAGTGCCGCTGCGGCCGCAGCCAGGGGCGTTCCAACTTCGTGGACGTCAACGGTTACCCGGACGAAAGCCGCGATTGGTCCACTTGCCGCATCGGACGGATCAAGCAGTTGAGCCGGTTGGGCAGGCTCTACCGTATCGTTGGGTGGGTTCTCATAAAACTCCAGTTGGTAGTCTGTGTCACCAGAAAGAAGCTGATCTTTGTTGCGCACCCCAAAGGTTTGAGTGTCACTGATCATGTTGGCCGCGGCGTTTGTAGCCCGAGTGATTGAATCTGGGCGGCCGTCCAGTTCACCAGCCGCGGCAAGTGCCACGTTGTCGGCAAAACTTTGCAGTTCAGACTGCGTGGTCGTAACCCGCCCAATATCAAAGGCAATAGCGGCCATGCCGACCATCACTGAAAGTGCCACGGCGACAAATACCAAAATCGCACCGTCTTCGGACTTGCGGAACTGACTTATGATTTTTGGGCGGGACACGGTCGCTACTTTCCTTCTAGGGTTCAGTTGATAATTGCTTCGGTCACGTCGGTTCCGCGACGAACGCGGACGATCGTGCGGACAGGCTCTTCGTCCGACCCAGTTTCCTGAGGTTCATCCACCAAAAGATCGTTCAAGCGGGTCATGGTCAGCGCCTTGTCCTCGGTGTCATTGACTGACCGAAGCGTCAGGCTTAGCCGACCCGCACGTTGGGCCAACGCGAGGCGCTGAACCTGATCCGGAGTAACTGCAACTGTGACCGTCCGCGCCACTACGGGCTGGTCGGTTTGCTCATCGGATTCCTGGTCAACACCAATAACCCTGATATTTTGCAATATCGTAACGGCGTGCATGTCCCTTTTCTCGCCAGTCGTCATGACGATATCGACGCGATCACCCGGCGTGACAAATCCGCCAACTGCGGTTTCGGCATCCACTTCAATCGCCATTGCGCGGTGATCATCGCCAATTGTCTGGACGATGGTGACCTTCTCACCAAAGTCGGAAACTTTGTTGTTCAGGATCAATTCACCCTGGGCAATCGCTCTGCGCGCGCGTCGCGAGGGCATGCTGGCGGCGGCAATCAGGTCGTCATATTCCGTAAACACGCCGACTGGAACAGACCCACGAGGCCATTCGATCGTCGTCAGTGACCCCGGCTCAATCTCTTCGCCAAATGAAATGTCTCGTGAAGCAACAACTACGCTGACAGTCTCGCTCTCGACAGCAGCACTTGCAGTTCCGGTGTCGAACTGAATGTAATCGCGTGCGACGTAAACCGATCCGCCAGCTACAGCCAACCCCGTTAATGCAGTGAAAATGGCAGAAAATCTCATCTGGTTCTCCTTCGCTACTTCTTAGCTTTCAACGAATGAAATGCTTTGAACGGTTGCACTATGCCGATAGATCAAGAAGTCTTGTCTTGGTTGGAAAGTACGCGGCGCGAATTGCACCGCGTACTTTGAGTGCAAGCAGGTGATTACATCAGGCCTTCTGCCGCGGTGAACTGGCCGTTAACGTCGCCGCCCAAAGCTGTGAGGGTCGCAACTGCAATTGCCGTGACAATGGTCAGGGCAACACCGTACTCGACGATGGTCGCACCGCGCTCGTCACGTGCCAGGGTTTTCATCATTACATAAAGCTTCAACATTTTACTCTCCTAGTTAACTCACTAGATACACACTGATGCCGTACAAACTGACGGCGCTAACAACCCCCCCTTAAAGACGGAGCCTGCATTAAAACTACGCTTCATGGATCAGGGCGCGCATCATCCAAACTGTGGAAAAACACACGTATAAGGTGAAAGAATTGGCGCTTTGACTGTTGCTTTGCCCCAGATTCGCCTTTTTTGGCTATTGGTCCAGCCGACCCAGATCGCGATTCGTGCACTGTTTGAACCCGATGGAATTCGGCCTTCGAAGAAAATACCGAAGCCGCCCTGCCCGGCTAACTCTGGCCGGAACAGGCGTTTCTGCCGGTTGGAAAAGCCGATTGCCTTCGTCAATTTACATTCAATTTGTGAAAGCTGTTGACAGGGAAACCTTACACAGAACTTCGCCGATGCCTTTCAATGAACGACGTGCGAATTGTGGCAAAAGTGTGCTCTTGGATCTGTCTTTTCTGCGGGCGCCGCGGATTTTTGCGCGCCCGCAGAGCTGTTTTTACTCTTTGAACGGCAGACTAGTGTAAGCGCCAACCTCGTTGTTACCCGAACGCTCATTGAAGGCTTCGATCATGTCGTTAGTAGCCTCGGCAGCTCCTAAATCCATGCTTTCAAGATCGAACTCGGAGAATGGGAACTCTGCAGCAGAGTCTGGCGGCTGTTTGGCCATCTGCACCGGGGCCGGAAATGACTCTTCATTGGGCACTCCCTGACGGGTGCGAATGCTGTCCTTTGTTACGTTCCAAGTCATAAAATCTGCCGCCAAATCCAACGGGCCGTCGTAAGTTTCCCGTATTGCAGAATACACTGCCAATGCGATGTCATGGTCATTTTGGAAGTGATAGCAGACCGCCAGCCTCGGCTCAGTCTCGGACATGATCTTGCCAAAAGCCTGCGCCGCTGTGTGACCCTGTGAACCGACGAAAATCGCCTCTGACGGTTCAAAACCGTATTTTTCGATCATGAACTCAGGGGGGGTAAAGCATTCGTGGATGGCGAGATCAGCACCAGCTGCGTGCTCTCTCCACCATCGGGTCGGAAGAGTGTCAGAGGAAAACGCAAACTTGAGACCGTTCCATTCCAGCAGAAAACTGACTGCTTGCTCGCCATGGATAGCAGGGAGCGTTCTGACTTGAACACCGTTTTCGTCAAAAATGACATTGTTGACGGCTTTCCAATCAAATTCGTTCACCTCCAGTTGCAGTCCGCGCGGATCAACTGCCGCGCCACGGGTCGCTTCCTCCCAGGCCCACATCTTCATCATGTGATCGGCCCAGGATTTGGTACCCCATTCTGGCTTAATCCCTTCTGGTCCCCACAAGCGGACTGGAGTCAAACGGTTGTTCACTGGGCCTGTAAAATAGAACGCTGGAAAATCACCGGCGTGATCAAGATGCAAATGTCCCAGGAACACTTTGTCTAGCTGATCCAAAGGTATCCCTAGCGCCATGATCCGTTCATAAGAGCCCTCGCCCATATCGAATATAAATTTCTCACCATTTCCCAATTCAACAAGGAAACACGCTGCAGCTTGTTTCAAACGCGGCTGGGGCATCCCGGTTCCACAAGCAATTACCCGCATTTCGTCCGCCCCAAGGGCTTCTGTTCCTGGGTAATAAACTGTTTGATGGGGATATGGGTCGGTTCTCGACCACTCAGCAGGTTCTTTATCTTGCGCGATCGCAGCAGCTGCTGAACTTGCTAATATTACGGCGCCAAGCGCAATTGCCCGAGCAGTCTTGCCAACAAATATCATTGCTATTCTCCCCCACTGGGATTCCGATTAAACCCAAAGTTACTCAATGTCGTGTCACTCAAGGATCGCAGTTTTTGAATGCGTATTGCAAGTCTTTGTGTGCAGATCGGGAACAGCGCAGTTTGTATCGACAAAAGCTGGATAGGATAATATTTAGGCGTCGACAGAGATTGGACCAAGCTAACCAAATTCGATTTTATCGAATTGATTCAACTTTGCCTCTAAAACCCTTTTTTCTCGCTGGCCTAAATACTGAACACTAACTGCATTTTGATTGCCTTCGCGTTTTTGCCGATGAAGTGATCCGATGCCTTTGCGAAATTGCGCCGGGGTTTTATTTATTGGCAGTTTATGAAGCGGCTTCGGCCGAACAAATTAATCAAACTGCCGCCCAATAGAAAACCACCGCTGACTTCGATATCAACTTTTAGACTATATCTAATTCCGGATTGAGAACACTTCGGTCAGCTCCGAAAATCCTTTGAAAAGTGCTTCCTCTAATTGCTCGCAATCGGCAGAGGCTGAAAGGTTCTGTCGTGTTTCCGCATCAAATAGAATGGCCCGATCCACGATCTTGGTGTGTGCTTCTAGTCGGGCGGCAAGATTAACTGTTTTACCGATGCACGTATACGTGGCGCGCGTCTGCGTACCTGCATAACCTGCTACTACCTCGCCGGTAGCCACACCAAAGCCCACTTTCAGCCTCTTCTCGCCCAAGGCTGTTCGCTCTTCGTTTAGCATATCGATCATTCTACTCATTTCTTGCGCCGCAGAAATCGCGCTTTGCGCTGAGTTATCAACAGGTTGAGGCGCGCCAAATAAGGCCATCAAGCCATCACCAACCATCAAGTTCACTATACCACCATGACTCGTAACTGCCTCGAACATCAGGGTATAATAGGTGTTCAACAGTTCAATCGTCGCTTCGGGTGGCATGGGTTCAGACAACGCGGTGAAATCTCGAATATCACAGAACAGGACTGTCGCAGTTATCCGGCTACCGCCGATAGCAAAACCCGACGCTTGCAGATCCTGAGCGACCTCTTCGGTCGCAAATCGCCCTAGAAGCCGCTTTTGTTCGTCGTATAGCTGCTTTCTTTCGAGGCTGGAATTCAGGCGTGCCTGGAGCAGCACTTTGTTCACAGGTTTGGCGATATAATCTTCAGCCCCCAGTTCGATGCAACGAACGACGTTTTCGAGCCCCTCAACCGAAGATGTAACGATGACTGGCAAATCGCGAAGTGTCGGATCGCCTTTAAGTGCTTCAAGCACTTGAAACCCGTCCATTTCCGGCATCTCTATATCCAGTAGCAGGACATCATAATCATCCTCGGCAAGCATTTGCATTGCGACTTTGCCATTGTGTGCAACCGATGCTCGATGTCCCAACATCTCGACACTTCGAGTCATCAAAATTCGATTGACCTTGTTGTCATCGACAATCAGAAGATGCCCGGTTTTCTCAACCATTCAAAAGCCCTGTGAGCGCCGTCGCAGTTTGGTCAAATGTAGCCCTGAGGACATCCACCGCCGCACCGTCGATTTCGCCTGACAATTCGATATCACGAGCCCGTTCGGACAGAGTTATTGCACCAAAGGTTTGCGCGTTCGACTTGATGGAGTGAGCCGCACGGCGATAGGTGTCGGCGTCTTGGTTTTTGACCGAGCCTTTCAGCTCGGCAAACATGTTTTCTGCGTCATCTAAGAAAGTGGCCGCCAATTCTCTGGCGAAATCTTCACCCATCGCTGCGCAAAGCTCTTCAAAAACAGTAGGGTCAATGATGTCTTTGGTCATTTGCGTTTCCTTGGAGACCGAGCAGGAGTGCGGGAAAGTGCATCGATCAGGCGATCCACGCGGATTGGCTTTGCGATGTAGTCGTCCATTCCGGCAGCCAAACACATTTCGCGGTCTCCTTGCATTGCGTTTGCGGTCATCGCAATGATCCTAGGACGGTCATCGGGATGGGATGCGTTAATTTTTCGAGATGCTTCAAGCCCGTCCATTTCCGGCATTTGCACATCCATTAAAATGACGTCATAGGTTTGACGAGCGACACTTTCGATGGCCTCAATACCGTTGCTGGCCAGATCGGTACGATAGCCCATTTGTTCGAGCAGGCGTATCGCGAGCTTCTGGTTTACCAGATTATCTTCCGCCAAAAGAATGCGAAGTGGATGCCACTTCGCCATATCGGGATCAATTTTGGGTTTTTGGATCCTCCTGTCTTCCTTTGGGGCCTCTGACGGCGCAAAGAGAGTGACCAACGTATCGAATAGCTGAGATTGGCGTAATGGTTTAGTAATATAAGCCGAAAACAAACCTGCTTCGGCTTCGACATCGCGAATGCCGAGTGAACTGAATAGGATCATTGGGATATTTTCGTTCAGTTTGCGAATGGCACGGGCCAGCGCAAGCCCGTCCATCTGAGGCATGTGCATATCCAATATTGCGAGGTCGAATTGTGCGCCCTTCTCTAGCGCCCCTATGGCGTCTTCCGGATTTTTGTATGCGGTCGTTTCGGTTCCCCATTTCAAGGTCTGCAGGGAAAGCACCTTCAAGTTTGTCGCGTTGTCATCGACAACCAGAATTCGCTTGCCTACCAGTTCAGATTGCACACCGATCAAGTCACGAGATTTGGATTTTGGTAATTGGGCGGGTTTAGCCCGGATAGAGAAATGAAAGGTCGAACCTTTACCGACGCCTGCGCTCGTTGCCCACATGGTGCCGCCCATCAGTTCGGCAAGTCGTTTTGAGATAGCAAGTCCCAATCCTGTGCCACCATATTTTCGAGTTGTCGAGCTGTCAGCCTGGCTGAAGGATTGGAACAAACGACCCATCCCCTTCTTGCTCAAACCAATACCTGTGTCGCGAACCGCGAAGTTGATCAGAACGTGCTCGTCTTCCGTCGGCGTTGCGCTCACTTTCAAAAAGATCTCGCCCTTTTCCGTAAATTTCACTGCATTCGACAATAGGTTGAGCAGGATTTGCCGCAGCCGAGTGAGGTCGGCACTGATGCCGGGCGGAACGTCATCCTCCATCAGATATGCGATCTCAAGATGCTTTTCTGCCGCCTTGTTGCCGATCAAATCTTGTGCTGACTCAATACAATCTCGCAAGTCCAATGGATGATATTCGATATCCATCTGGCCTGCTTCGATTTTCGAAAAATCTAGAATCTCGTTGATTATTCCCAACAACGCATCGCCGCTGTCGCGAATGGTTCGGGCGTAGTCATTTTGCTCATCGTCCAACTTAGTGTCCATCAGCAGGCCGCTCATCCCAATTACCGCATTCATAGGCGTGCGAATTTCATGCGACATCGTGGCGAGAAATGCGCTCTTGGCTTCGTTGGCGGCCTCGGCCGCCTCGCGCGCCGCTTGGGCTTCGCGAAACAAACGAACATTCTCGATGGCAATTACGGACTGATCAGCAAAGGATTCCGCCATAGCAATATCGTCGTCCGAAAACGGCGTCTTTGTTTTTCTAATGAACACAAGTCCACCCAAACATTTGCCACTGCGCATCAGCGGCACACCGAGAAAAGCTTCGTAACCGTTTTCCTCCTGCAACTTTTTCGCCAAACGCGGCAGTTCATGCGACGACAAGTCGTGCATATGCATCGTTTTTCCGGACAAAAGCACAGACGAAAGGAAATTGTCTTCTGGGTCAAGCGGATGGCGCGTTTGTCCAAAATTGCGAATTAAACCTTCAGGAGAAGCCAAAGCTACTTGCCACCAATTGTTATCATCCGCCAGTGTTGCGACAGCCAAGTCACAAGAAACAAGCCTTGTCGCGGAATTAACGATGACTTCAAAAACAGGCGTTGTATCGGTCGGTGATTGGCTTATTACCCTGAGCACATCGGCGCTCGCGGTCTGTCGCGCAAGTGACGTTTGGTTATCTTTGAACATACGCGCGTTCTGGATGGCGATAACTGCTTGATCAGCGAAATTCTTTAGTATCTCAATTTCACGCCCAAGGAACGGAAGGTCGCTGCCATCTTCTGCAATTTTGCGTGCAAGAAACAGCGCTCCGACTGCCGTTCCCTTCCACACAATCGGAGCGATAAGGCAGGAGAAATTCCCGACCTTTTCTGCAACCTTCTGAATTACCAGAGATGTGTCGGGACCACGCATCGCATCCGGGCAATGCACGACTCTTCGTTCACTGATCGCAGTCGCTACAATCGTTTTCGCCACTGGCAGCGGCTCATATCCCCTTGCGCTTAACTCGCCAATTGGACCACGTACCGCGCCCAATAGAATCCGGTCTTCTTCGCCCAGTGTCAAAATTGACAGATCGTTGCACTTTATCAGCTTTTGGCAGCTGTCCAAGATCTTGTCAAAAACCGGTTTTGCGTCCTCCACAGAGTTAGAAATAACTTCCAGAACTTCGGACGTCGCTGTTTGTCGTTCCAGCGCTTCTTCGACCTCGGCAGTCCGATCCTGAACTTCTTGGAATAGCTGTGTGTTGTTAATCGCAATAACCGCCTGCGAAGCAAATGTCTCAAGCAAGCCTATTTGTTTTTCGGAAAAGGCGTCGGCCTTGCGGTGGGCCATAACAATAACACCTACCGTCACATTGTTGCTGATCAGAGGCACACCCAACGTCGTAAGGTAGTCGCCAATTTCTGCCGCTTTTTTCCAAGTATAGGTAGGATCGTTACGTGTATCGCGAATATACACGGTTTCACCATGCAAGGCCGTTCGTCCGATGCATGATCCCTCTTCCGGCTTAATCGGATTCTCCGCAAGAAAGGTCAGGAAATCGTCGCTGACGTTTTTGGACATGGCTACACGATACAGTCCATCTTCTGGGTTGATCATGGCGAAAAAGGCGTATTCAGGCTGGCAGATGCGCGAGGCAACATCCAAGATTGAATTAAGGACTGGCGGCAGGTCATTAGGTGATCGCGAAATGACGTCCAGCACCTCGGAGGTTGCGGTCTGGTATTCAAGCGCCTCTTCCACTTCGGCAGTACGACGCTGTACTTCATCGAACAGGCTTGCATTGTTCAAAGCGATTACAGCTTGCGCGGCGAAAGTTTCGAACAAGGCAATTTGTTTCTTCGAAAAAGCATTGGTTTCTGTGTGGGCGACTGTGATGACACCTACTGTGCGACCATTGTTGTTCATTGGAACGCCAACCGTCGAGGCATAGTTGCCGACCCGCGCTTTATGCGCCCAGCCATAGTCGGGGTCGTTTTCCAGATCAGGTATGTGGACCGTCTGACCTGACATCGCAACACGGCCCGTGGTGGTCGTCTCGTCCGCCGCAAAAGGAGTGCTTCGAACGATTTTGACCATTTCTGGCGACGCATGCCGAATGGCCCGTGCCTCATAAAGCCCGGTATTTTCGTTCAGCAATGCGATGTATCCACCTCTGTGCCGAATTATGCGCTCAACAACTTCTAGTATCGCATCCAGAACTGGCTGAACTTCGTTGGGCGAGCGAGAGATCACCTCCAGCACGTCTGAGGTCGCGGTCTGATACTCTAACGCCTCTTCCACTTCGGCGGTGCGCGCCTGCAACTCGCGGAATTGGCGCACATTTTCAATCGCGATAACGGCTTGGGCAGCAAAAGTTCGCACCAGATCGACGTCATCGTTGGAAAATGGTGCAACCTCGCGACGGTACAGAACGATAACCCCCAGCCCTTTTCTGTCTTTCATTAAGGGAACCGCCAGAACCGACCGAGCGCCTTCCACTTCAACCATTTGAACACGTTTGGGATCACGGTCGCGATAATACAACGGGTCATCTGCTATATCATCCTGCCGGATTATCTGCCCATCATGGATCGGCCGGATTGCCACCAGCTCTTTGCGGCTTAGGGGTTCGTCGAAACCCTTTAAGTTTTCATTGAACTCTGCGCGGGCGCCTACATTGGCCGGTATCGTGACCCGCCCCTTCGCATGATCTGCAACAGAAAGAAAAGCCAGTTGTGCATTGCACAATCGACAAGCATTTTCGAGGATCGTTTTAAAAACAGGTTGGTCATCGTCGCGCGTTTGACTGATGACTTCTAGAATGTCGCGCGAAGCCGTTTCCCGTTCAAGACGAGTTTGGATTTCCCGAAACTGGCGTACGTTTTCGATAGCGATTACAGCCTGCGCTGCGAAGGTCTCGACAAGAGAAATCTCATCTTCGGAAAAGGCCCGCACCTCTTTTCTGTAAATTCCGATGCAGCCAACGGGCGTCCCGTCCGGCTTTAAGAGTGGTACTGTCAGAAATGTGCGAACGCCTTCGTCATCGGCAAGCTGCCTTCGCCACTTGTCCCCTTGAAGATAAAGATCAGTCTCGCGTAGGTCGACCGAGTGTACAATACGCTTCTCGCGAACTGATTGAGCAATCTGAAGGTTGGAGCCCACAGACCAACGGTCGACGCCGACCTCATAGGTCGACAGCGTATCCCCGATATGGGCCGCATATTCCAGATGCGTACCCTCTGTGTTCATCAGGGAAAGAGTGGCAACATCTGTTTCGCAAAGCTGTGCCGTGTTTTCGAGAATGGTGTCGAACACAGGGCGCTCGTTATCGCGCGATGTGCTGATGACCGATAGCACCTCGCCTGTTGCACGTTCGCGAGCGCGTCGATCTTGAAGCGCCTGATATTGTCTGACGTTATCAATTGCGATCGCGGCTTGTGCGGCGAAGGTTTGTGCCGTCGCGATATCGCTGCCGGAAAACGGATTTACTTCGTCGCGATACAGCGCCAATGACCCTACTGCGGAGCCATCAAGTACAATTGGGACAAACAAAACGCTACGCAAACCGATCTCATCAGTCATTGATCGTACGATCGGGTTGCCACCATTGTAGAGTGGGCTGTCGGCAATGTTCGCCCATGTCACCAGTTCGCATCTCACTATGCACTGGGCAAGGTAAGACCCGTCTGCGTTCAAGTTCATTCGCTCAACATCGAATAATTTGATTGCATTAGGTGGAAGCCCGATCTGGGCGGCAAGCTGCATTGCGTCGCCTTTTACCGCCGCCAGAAAAAGCCCAACCATTGGTGCATCGCATATGTCCCGGCTGTGTTTCAGGATCGCGTCAAAAACCGGCCCTTCATCGTGGCGCGAAACTGACATCCGGCTCAGAATGTCTGACATAGCATCGAGCCGCACCTTCAGCTCAGATGCGACCTCTGAGGAAACATCAGGTTTGGCGACATCCGAGTCGGAGAAAGAATCTGTCGTCCGTTTCACATCAATTAATTTAGTATCAGGGCCTAAAGTTGAGTCTTATCCAACGTTAACCCTTTATCGAAAGTGAGAACACTAATTACTCGCCGCCAATATTACCGGATTCTTTGCGGAACGTGGTTTGGAACTTATCGCGTTGTTGAATGCTTGCATTTACATCGCTCCTATCGCCGCGCCTAAGCGTTCTTTCGTATCAAATCACAACACGTCGGTTCCTAACTCATGATGCCAAGAAAGGCATCGCAGAACATTCAGGACATCGTTGCGATATTGCGTATTTTTAGCTTTGGCTTGTTTACAAGTCAGACGGCGCTGCTCTCTCTTACTAATTCAACAAACAGCGTGGTTAATTGATTTTTTGCGTAAATTAGTGCATTGTGTTGCCTAACTTTTTTTATTTTTTCTGTCTGATGCGTTGTTTAAAATTGGGGGGCGAACATGAATAGCGTGAAAACTTTCCCGAATATGGTTAGTGCTTCAATTGTCTCGGTTTTGCTAGCGGCCAACACTGCGCTTGCTTTTGAAGGCGAAGTTCCGCCAGACAATGTGGTTCCAATGCAGAACTACTCGCCGTTCGTAGACAGATCTTATCCTGATCGTGTTTTGTTCGGTGATCTGCACTTTCACACTGAAATCTCATTTGACGCTGGACTAGTTGGAACTTCGCTGAATATTCATGACGCATTTCGCGTGGCACGAGGCGAACGAATTACATCGAACACCGGGCAACCTGTTCAGCTCATTCGACCACTCGACTTCCTCGCAATTACCGAACACGCGGAAATGTTAGGTTTGGCAACAGCCGTGCGTGCAGCGGATCCGCGACTGTTAGCAGACGAATGGGGTCGCCTGACCTACGAGCGGTTCAATTCCGGTCAGGAAGGTCGCATGGCAGCTTTTGCAGACATTATCGAAATTGCATCAGTTGAGGGGCGCGACCCGACGGCTGGGCTGGATCTGGATGGTGACCTTTGGCAGCAGATTGTAGAGACCGTTGACGATTACTATGAACCCGGCGTGTTCACCTCTCTTGCCGGATATGAATGGACGTCCACACCGCTTGGCAACAATCTGCATCGCGTCATAATCTTTGGGGATGGCGCGGAAAAAACAAGCCGGACCCGACCATACACATACTTTGAAAGCGAAGATCCTGAACCTTTGTGGGATTATCTGGCAGCCTACGAAGCCGGGACGGGCGGAAGCGCAATTTCCGTTCCGCACAATGGTAACATATCAAACGGGATAATGTTTGCGCCGACAAAATTTGACGGTTCTCCTATGGATGCAGAATACGCCGCCAAACGTATCCGCTGGGAGCCAATGCACGAAGTGACACAAATTAAGGGTGATGAAGAAACGCATCCAATTTTGTCGCCTGACGATGAATTTGCGGATTTTGAAACCTGGGACGTTGCGAATATTTCTGGAACTGTCGCAAAGACGCCTGAGATGCTGCGCTATGAATATGGCCGATCTGCTTTGAAGGTCGGATTAGAGGTTCAACGACAGGTTGGCGTCAACCCGTTCAAATTCGGATTTTACGGGACGACCGACACACACACCGCACTGCCGACCACGCGGGAAGACAATTATTTTGGCAAGTATCAACACACCGAACCCTCTGCGAACCGCCATAACTTTGATGTTATTCCTGCAGAAGATCCGGCACTTCGGATCATCACAGCACAGGAATCCGCTGCCGGCCTTACGGCAGTTTGGGCGCGTGAAAATACACGAGAGGAAGTTCACGGTGCGATCAAACGCAAAGAAGCTTACGCCACAACCGGGCCGAGAATGCTGGTCCGGGTTTTTGGTGGTTGGAACTTTGATGCGGATGACCTTAGTTCATCAGATTTTGTCTCAAATGGCTATCAAAATGGCGTGCCAATGGGTGGTGAACTTGCGAACGCACCGGACGGAGCTTCACCCGGTTTCCTTATCCGCTCCCTACGCGATCCTGACGGTGCAAACCTGGACCGCGTCCAAATCATCAAAGGTTGGATTGACGAGGCGGGCGAAACTCATGAGCGCGTTTATGACGTCGCCGTTTCAGATGATCGTGAGATCGGTGCCGACGGGCGGGCTCGTGAACCGGTTGGATCAACAGTAGACATCGACGCTGCGACTTATAGTAATTCTATTGGATCTGCCTCGCTCGATGCATATTGGCAAGATCCGGAATTCGATCCGGCTCATAATGCGTTTTACTATGTCCGAGTAATCGAAATCCCAAAACCCCGTTGGACGACGATCGACGCGGCATTTTACGACATTCCCTTGCCTGAATCTGTTCCAGCTGAAGTTCAGGACCGCGCTTACACTTCACCGATTTGGTACACCTCGAACTAACAGTCTCAGGGAATTCAACGCAGCTTAGCTTGTTAGCAAATGGCTGGATGCAACCATTTGCCGAGTGTTCATTAGTGCCGGCCTTTTGAGTAAACCTGGCACGCTCTCATGGTGATGAACTTTCTAAATTCCACTTCTTGGATCAGGGTTCGTAATCTCAGACGGGAACCATGCTGCAAGTTTTTGAAAACCCTGACTAACTGAGTTCCATCAACAACTTTGACATCCGATCCAACCCTTTGTCCAGATTTGTTGCGGTGCCGCCCCCTACTCCTAAACGAATATGGTTTGGCATTTCATAGGATGATCCGGGTAACAGAAAAGTTCGGTAGGGTTCAGCCAAAAGTCGTTTTGCGAATGTGTCGCCATCAATTCCAGTCAACCTTGCCAAACCGATCAGACCTGCCTCAGGTTTAACCCAGTTAAGCTGAGGTTGATGGGCAACAAATTGATCTAAGTGATTAAGCGTCTGGCTGCCAGCAGCCCGAGCCGACTGAATTTTTGCCTTGTATCGTTCAGGACGCAGCGCGATTTCCGCAATTGTCTCTCCCAAAATATTCATGATTTCACTTGAGTTTTCCCGCAGTACAATGGCGTCCCAAATAAGATCAGGGTCGCGGCAGATCATCCAACCTGTGCGTAAACCCTGCATTCCAAGAGCCTTCGAAACACTACCTGTGGTTATCCCCCGCTCATACATGCCGGCGATCGATGGTGCGCGTTCACCTTCCCATTCTAGGCCGGCATAAACCTCATCCACAAGCAGCCATGCACCGACCCGCTCCGCTATTTTGACCAAACGCTCTAATTCGTCACGCGGCATGAGTTTGCCGGTCGGGTTATTGGGGTTTGTGAGAAAAATCATACGTGTACGATCGGTGACCGCTGCCTCTACAGCGTCGAGTGGAAGAGACCATCCCAAAGCTTCATCTCGATTAATCACCTTTAATTTGGCCCCCACAGCGTCAGCCAGCACACCGGCTTGTGGCCAGCCAGGACGCTCGGTCACGACCTCGTCGCCTCGTTGCACCAATTGCATAAAGGCAAGGTAGTTCGCTTCGGCCGTCCCTGCTGTAATCAAAACGTCATCGGGCTGGCAAGCATCTGCCAAGTCAGTGTTTTCCAGCACCCGCTCGCGCAACCTAGGAAGGCCGCGAAAACTTTTCTGGTTCCAATCCAACGGCAATTCGGGGTCAAGCGCATCCAAAAACTCACCCAAGCGGGGCGGTTCAGAAAGCGAGAAGCCAATAAACGCTTCTGGCTCAGCTTCGGTAGTATCCAGCAGATATTGAAAAAGTGTATGTATCTTGACTTTCATGCCCCACCTTCAATGCTTGCTGTGTACCAAAGGAGAGCTTGCGTGAAAGCTGAAGGTTTTGTCAAAGGGCGACCCGCGGAACTGGCCGTTTTGGATTACGGGCTTTTTAAGGTCCATGCCAATGGTCGTGTTATAGGTATCTGTGGGTTCGCGATCCGAACGGATGCGGACGAGACTATACTTATCGATACCGGTTTCCCTGAAAAATACGCAATCGATACAGATGCGGCTTCGAAAGAAGACCGGTTGTACGAGTTCGGCGAAGTGCTTGAATGTGGGCCAGGCAATCTACCGAATGCACAATTGGCTAAACTTGGATTGAGTTCAGACGACATAACACTGCATGTTTGCACTCATACTCATATTGATCACGTAGGAGGCCTGGATGCGTTTCCCAACGTACCCATCCTGATATCGGCCAAAGAACGAACGCTGCCTCGGCCACTGTATTGGGGCGGTGTTCAGCCTTTGGAATGGCCAGACCGAAACTATCTTCAGGTTGAAGGTGATGTCGCGATTGGACCAGGACTGACGGTGCTTGAAGCCTCTGGTCATGCGCCGGGACAAATCGCGTTGATGGTCGAATTACCTTCCGGCCCGGTTTTATTAACAAGCGACGCGATTTCACGGCCCGCGGAGATCGATGAAAAATTCGTGGGCTCGTGGGACGAAACTGTTGCAATTGCAAGTGCTAATCGGCTGATGGCACTGGCTGCAGAACAGGGCGCTTTTGTGATTTATGGGCATTGCCCGGAGCAGTGGCCCAAATTACGAAAAGCCCCCGAAGTTTATACCTGAGTATAATCAAAACATGGGTGATGCAGCTGTTTGTTATCTAACGAACATCTCTTCCTTGGTTGAGTATGATAACATTACCGCTGCAAATATCGCCTGCAGGCGAGATAAGAAAGCTGACCCAATCTGCGACTTGTGCAGGTTGCATCGCTTGTCCGTGTGGCATCGCTTCAATTGCACTTTGCAGTACTTGTTCTGACAAGACTCCGAATAGCGGTGTTTCGGTCATGGCAGGCGCGATGGAGTTCACACAAATTTTTTCGCGGGCGTAGCGGCGCGCGAGGTCTTTGGTCAACGTATCCATCGCCGCTTTGGACGCCCGATAATGCGGTGGGTCAAAAACATCGAAATTATAGGCTCCGTTGGAAGAGATATTGACGATCTTTTTGACTCCTTCCCGTGCCAGCATCAACGGAACCGCCTCTTGGCAGCAATAAAATGCAGAGGAGAAGTTTATTGCCATTTGCTGGTCGAATTCGCTGCTTGGGATTTCTGGAAAATCCGACATAAAACACGTGCCTGCATTGTTGACGAGCACATCCAAACCACCATGCTTATCCTTGATGTCGGAAAACGCGGCTGCAATTTCGTCTGGTTGTGTCAGGTCAAGACAAACTGGTTCGAAATACGCGCCGATTTCTGTCTCCAACTTATTCAGTGTGCCGGCATTTATGTCGATACCGACCACATGCATGCCATCAATTATTAGTTTACTACAGATGGCCTGCCCCATCCCGCCAGCAGCTCCGGTTACAATCGCTGTTTTCATTGTAAATCCTTTTTTCCGCATCAAAATAATTGGTTTGAGTTTCTGATACGAAGCTAGAGTGTTCAAGGTTCATCCGCGAAAACTTCGGTCGGCACTTGTAGAGCTGAATCTTGGCAAATTTTCAAAATGTCAGACTGAAGGCACATCCAAAAACCAGATCTCCTGAACATAAAGATTGAGCTTGCCACTGTTGTTGAGCCAAACAATTTTCCTGGATTCATGTTCGTATTTTACCCTCATAATAGCTGACGCGCCAAAGCTGTTCAGGGGCTTGAGAGTGGAGGCGGTCTTCGCACTACCCCTGTAATCGCATTTCCTATGATGGCTGCCAAAAGGACAACACCGCCCAAAAGAGTATTTGTTGTCGCAGTCTCACCGAGAAATATCCAAACCCAAACCGGGGCCAGAACGACCTCGGCTAAGGACAGTAAGGTTAACTCTGCAGCAGGCAAGCTGCGGGACCCAATGGTATAAAGGATCAGGCCCGCGCCCACTTGGAATATGCCCATTCCCACGGAAATTCCGCCGTCACGTGGTGACAGAACCAGCGGCAAGTCAGTCGCAATACATATCACGAGTGTCAGCGCGATTGCGAAAAGTCCGGAAAGAAAAACAGCTGGCAGCATTTCGCCAGACTTTCCCCACCTCAAGGAAATCGTGAAAAACGCGAAACCAAACGCAGAGCCCAAAGCTGCAAGACTGCCTTTAATCACTCCGCCAGACGATTTGTCGGCGACCATGATGGCTACCCCTGCGATTGCGACAATGCAGGCAATCCAGGTCGCCTTCCTGACGGCTTCTCCAAGAATGATCCGTCCCAGAATAGCGGCTATAAAAGGCGCAGTTGCAAACAATAACATCGCGTTTGCCACTGATGTCGTTTGAATGGCGTATATTCCGCCGGAAAAAGCTAAAACAAGTGCCATTCCAGCTAAGACAACTGGCAATCCGACTTGGCGTATTTGAACAAACGGACTTTCACCTGATCTGATGCGAATGACGACATACAAAAACAAGCTCAGACTGATGGATCGGTACAGGAGAATTTGCCAGACCGTCGCGTCTTCGATCAAGCGTACGCCCAACCCCATGGTGGACCAAAGAACACCTGCCGAAAAAACAAGGAGCAAACCTCGTTCTCGCTTGTCTGGTAACGTTGATGCTTCACTCGACAACATTGGATAACCCGCCGCGCCCATTCCGCTCGAAGTCGAAGTTAAGACAAAACCAACAGGTATTATCGCTCAATCGCGACGTCCAAACCTTTTGCCGACAAAAGTAAATCAATCAGAAAAACCCGAAATGCTTAATACGCGGTGAACTTGTACCGGGGTGGCAATCCCCTTTAATTCCACATCACCGAGCTCTTCGGTTTGCGCTGTATCTTCAATATCCATCAACGCCCTTTGGTTTATGAGTATTTGCCCATCACTCGCAACATCACAGAGCCTGGACGCAGTGTTAACCACGCCACCTATCGCGGTGTAATCGGCCCGACCATGAAACCCAATTAGCCCGAGCGTTGCGTATCCGCTACTGACTCCAATACCCAGACCCATTTTATGGCCAAGTTTCTGCCAAGGTGCGCGGATATTTTCAAAGGCAGCTCTGATGGACATCCCCAGCCTCACTGCCTCTAGTACAGGTTGATCACATGGCACAGGGTCGTTGAAAAAAACCATTAAGCCATCCCCTGCACGATAACCAATCGTCCCTTTGTGCTGGGCAACCAGATTTCCCACTTCGTCGTGGAATCGCTGCAGAACCGCGATTACTTCTTCTGGTTCAATGGCTTCTGAAACAGCTGTGAAATTTCGAATGTCGCAAAAAAGACAGGCAATGTATCTCCTATGCGTCTTGAGAAGTTCGTCACTGTCATTTTCAACAACAAGTTCTGCTACCTGCGGGGCAAGAAACTGTTTCAATCGGCCAAGCCTGTCTATTTCGGTTTCCTGACGCCGCACCCTCTCGGTTAATCTTTCGTTCAGTGCTCTTATCTCTTGGGTTTGATTGCGAACCGTGTAGTTCAAAGCATCAAGGATGAAATTCTGGTTCAGTAGGGCTGCTATGACTAATAGAACATAGGCCAACGCTTCGACGCGTTCATCATAACCAAAGTAAAGCGTTACGATGAGTGTCAGGGCAGCAATCCCGCCAATTACAAGCGGGAGTTCTTTGGAATGCCGCTTTCTGTCTCTCCACAGGAAAGCAACCGCCAACAGTGCGAGAACCCACATCAGCACCGCTTGCGCATGAGGGTTAATTGAAAATGACTGAAAGCCAAAAATATATGTCGCCAATATCCCTGAATAGCATGTCGCCAATGAGGCCAGCGCAGCCACCACAGCTCCGAACCCAATCGGCATTGAAATTCTGAACTCCTCGGTCGCCACCCCGAACCCATCTGAAACAGCACGGGTTACGGAATCTGATGTGGAGTTTTTTGCGTTTTCTGGATCAGACATTGTTCCTGTCAGCTATCGATCCACATCAGAGTACGTTTGTTATTTGAATACGTCAAAAACAGGAGCGCCCGGCGTCCTTGCGGTGGCAAAGCTGCACTAAAAACCGAGTAATGCTTGTATACCAGAGATAAATAAGTTTGGCGGCAAGCCTGTTAATTTGGCGCCCAAACTTAGTTGATACAACTTGGTTCAAACTCTTCAACCTTCGGCACGACCAACCAGTTGATGCGTATCCGGATAACGGAAATGCAAAACGCAATAAATGTACACGGACAAAATCGCCGCAACAAAACACCAGATCGATGTGAAAGCATGAGAAGCAAAAAAGAACCCCACGACAACAGATACTACGATAAGAAAACCAAACCCTCGCAGACCTTTGTCGCTTGATCCTACCAGTGGTATGCAGATCACCAACGCATAAAACAGGCGCGCGATATTTTTAGTCGCCTCTTTCGGATACAGCTGCGAATTTTCGTATTGAATTGAGTGTTTTGCGATACCAATGTTGAGGCTTTCCGGTGAAAAAAGTACCGGCAAGTACAGGAACATACCCAAGCCGACCCCTATGCCACAGATCGCTTGAAAGATTTGCTGACGCCTTCGATCCACTTCGATCAATGAAGCTGACAGGGGTACCCAGGTCGGCCAAAACAAGTAGGCGAAAAACAAGAACACCAACGCCGCCGCTGCCGAAGGACTGGAATACGAGCTGTTAATAGACACCCACAGGAAACCTTCGGACATTTGCTGAACCCCGAAGAAAAACGGAAAGCTGGCCAACGGAAGAAATCGGACACCTTTTTGAAATGCCTCTCGAATAGTAAAGCCACTGAAAGCCACGAGCGCGGCACCGGCTATAAAGCTGGCTTGGGACGAAAAGCACATAAAGAACCTCCTCTTCCCTTTTTTACATAGCCGTTCCGATCGAAGCAAAATTTACGTTTAGTTCCAAGCAACATTTGACCTCGTTATAGGAAAAATTTCTTTGCTGAATTGTGATTGCCATCGGAAATGCGATCTCGTCGGACACATATCGCCAGATAAATATGATGCATTCGCAATTGGGCGCTGGTCGAAATGCCCAGATGCCAGAAGTTGTTCCCAGGATACAAACACTTTTATTTGGATCTATTTTTTTGTGACCAACTTCCCACCGAACCGAAAGGTTTATTGGTCAATTCCCTTATTTTTCCATTCGTTGGCCGTTGGTATAATACTTTGAGGCACCATTATCCGAAAATTATAATTGTTGCCCAAGGAGGATAGTCTATGCCGAGATGTAAGCTGCCAACTGCTCTTGCTATCTCGATTGCTGTAATGGCTTTCTCGTCTGCCTATGCAGATGAATTTGATCCTTCAGTTCTTTTTCCTCCTGCTTCTAATTTTCGGGACGGATGGTTGCGTACGGCAGATTTGGTTTTCTCTTCGGTTCAAAGACTGGCCGTTTACAACACTTACTCTTTGGGTGCTTTGTATAAGACTCATGCAAACTGACTGAAATCTAGTAGAAGTGGACGACTATTGGCGAATTCCGTTGGAGATTGGACAGAAAGCTTTCTTGGCACCCGAAACCTGCCCCGCCGGGTGCGTGACAAACTTCTACGCGAAGCGCGCGTGGTCACGTACAGGCAAGGACAACAGGTATTTGGTCCTGAGAATATCCCTGACAGTCTGATGTTTTTGCATACCGGTCGGATTCGGGTGTCGCAAAGTTCTGATGTCGGACGTGAGATCGTTCTTTATCGTGTCGAGGCTGGTGAGAGCTGCGTACTAACGACGGCCTGTATGTTGTCAGAAGAGGCTTACAACGCCGAGGGAATTGCCGAGACAGATGTTACGGCTATCACGTTACCCAAGAATTCGTTTGACCAACTTGCTGCCGAAGAAGATAGCTTTCGTCGCTTTGTTTTCTCGGCATATTCGCGTCGCTTGATTGATCTGCTGCGCGTTGTTGATGATGTCGCCTTTGGCAGGATGGACGTCAGATTGGCTGAACGCCTTCTTGTATTAGAGGGTGGGCAAGACGAAATCCAAACAACGCACCAGGCTCTTGCGAATGAGCTTGGAACCGCGCGAGAGGTTGTTTCCCGCATCCTTAACGACTTTCAAAAACGAGGAATGATCCAGCAAACAAGGGGGCGGATAACTCTGCAAGACAAAGCTGCACTAGAGCATTTGGCACAAAGCGAATGAATTCGTCAGTTAGGTGACATTGTCACTGAAATAGCGCCGCTCGACCGGTAATCAGGTTTCAACTTGAACGACCGGAGACTTTGTATGGAAACCGCATTTACACCCTTCGCTTCGTTTGGAGGTGGGCTCGCGATCGGCCTTGGCGCTGTTCTTCTTATGCTTGGACTGGGGCGTATCATGGGCGCCACGGGCATCTTGTCTGGCTTGGCATTCCCTGAAAGCCGCGAAGAATTCGCGTGGCGAATTGCCTTGACAATCGGCATGATCTTAGCCCCTGGGGTAATTTTTGTGGTGACCGGGGCCATGCCTTCGCTTTCGGTTCCAGTCAGCCCGGCAATGATCGTCATCGGCGGCGTTATCGTTGGCCTTGGCGGTAGCCTTGGGTCCGGCTGTACATCAGGTCACGGTGTTTGCGGATTGTCGCGCCTTTCGGTCCGTTCCCTGGTGGCTGTTCCGACATTCATGGCCACCGGAGCAATCACTGTTTTTCTCATCCGTCACGTCTTTGGAGGTTAATCCCATGAAGATGATATTCGCGCTTTTCACGGGTCTCGTGTTTGGCATTGGCATTGCTATCTCGGGTATGATGGACCCGGCCAAAGTACTGAATTTTTTTGATATCGCCGGAACTTGGGACCCAAGTCTTGTCTTTGTAATGGGAGGCGCCTTATTGGTGACGTTCATCGGCTACCGTTTGGTTTGGCGTCGTTGTGCCCCTATGTTCAGCGACGGCTTTCAGTTGCCTACTTCGAAAACAATTGATGCGCGTTTGATCGGCGGTTCAGCGCTGTTCGGCATCGGCTGGGGGGTCGCTGGCTTCTGTCCCGGCGCCGCGATTCCGGCGCTTGGTACCGGACGATGGGAAGTCGCCCTATTCCTTGTTGCCGTTATTGCCGGTTTCGGATTGCGTCGATTGCTGTTCGGTCAAGTCGCCAAGGCGACCGCCTAAGGCCCTTACTTGATAGTTTTTTAGGAGTAAGAACGATGAACTACCCCGTGAACATGCGGATCAAGCCACAAGTACAAGCCTTCTTTGATGAGGCTACAAACACCATCAGCTATATCGTTAAAGACCCGACCTCAAACTCGTGCGCCATCGTCGATAGCGTGATGGACATCGACTACGCGGCTGGGCGTATAACATACGATCACGCGGACGAGCTGATCCACCAGATCCAGACGCAGGGGCTGAAGTTGGAATGGGTCATCGAAACCCATGTCCATGCGGATCACCTGAGTGCAGCTCCATATATTCAGGAAAAGCTCGGCGGGAAAATCGGCATAGGCTCGAAAATTTCGATAGTGCAGGACACTTTCGGAAAGGTCTTTAACGAAGGAACCGAATTCCAGCGCGATGGAAGTCAATTCGACCAGCTGTTTGGGGACGGCGACACCTATATGATCGGTAATATGCCGGCCTTCGCCATGTACACACCAGGCCACACTCCAGCTTGCATGGTCCATGTCATGGGTGACGCCGCTTTTGTTGGGGATACGCTGTTTATGCCCGACGGAGGTTCGGCTCGTGCGGACTTTCCCGGAGGCAACGCGGCTACTCTGTACGACAGCATTCAAAAGGTTCTGGCACTACCTGATGCGACGCGGTTGTTCATGTGCCACGATTACGGCCCAGGCGGTCGTGACATCCAGTGGGAGACAACTGTTGCTGAAGAAAAGGCGAATAATATCCATGTCGGTGTCGGCAAAACAAAAGAAGATTTCGTCAAATTCCGCACAGAACGTGACGCCCAACTTGCGATGCCAAAACTGATCATTCCATCGCTGCAAGTGAATATGCGCGCCGGGGAAGTTCCAACCGATAACGATGGCAACCCCATGCTCAAAGTGCCTGTGAACCAGCTCTAAACTTTTGAAAGAGATCGATTTATGGACATCAAGAAACTCTCTGGTCAATTTGCGACCTGCGGTCAGGTTGTGCCCGGCGACATGGACGAGATCAAGAAGCTCGGATTTAAGTCCCTGGTTTGCGCCCGCCCGGATGGTGAAGCAGAGGGCCAGCCACCATTTGCCGAAATCGATAAGAGTGCACGCGCACAGGGTCTTTCGATGCAATATATTCCTGTAAGCCCGTCTGGCCCGACCGACTACAACCATGTTGCTTTTGCCGCCGCATTAGCAGAGTTGCCTGGGCCCGTCTTAGGGTATTGCCGCAGCGGACAGCGGGCGGCGAAGCTCTGGCAAGCTCATCAAAATGCGCTGGGATAGCAAAAGATGTTGATGCGGGCGGCGCAATTTTTGCCCATCCTTGGCTGGGCGCACAGCTATGGTCGGGAACAGCTTTCCAACGATCTGATGGCGGCGGTTATCGTCACGATAATGCTGATTCCGCAGTCATTGGCCTACGCGCTGTTGGCTGGGCTCCCACCAGAAGCCGGTCTTTACGCCTCGATCGCTCCTATCATCCTTTACGCGATATTCGGTACCAGTCGCGCCTTAGCCATTGGGCCAGTTGCCGTTGTCTCACTTCTGACAGCGTCGGCGGTTGGTCAAGTCGCCGAACAGGGTTCGGCAGGCTATGCCGTCGCGGCCTTGACCCTCGCGTTCCTCTCAGGCGGGTTCTTGTTACTCTTAGGTCTATTTCGCTTGGGCTTTCTGGCTAACTTTCTGAGTCACCCAGTTATTGCTGGCTTTATCACAGCATCCGGCATTTTGATCGCCGCCAGCCAACTGAAGCATATTTTTGGTGTGAATGCCCACGGCCATACACTGCTCGAGATCCTATTATCGCTTGCTTCCCATCTGCATGAGTTAAATTGGATCACGTTATTAATCGGCGTCAGTGCGGCGGCTTTCCTATTTTGGGCCCGTAAGGGGCTAAAGCCTGGATTGCTGCGCCTGGGTGCTTCAGGGCGTTTGGCCGACGTTCTAACCAAGGCGGGACCCGTTGCCGCTGTCGTCGCCACGACAGTCGCTGTCTGGGCTTTGAATCTAAGCAGTCAAGGTGTGAAAATCGTTGGTGAGGTCCCCCAAAGTTTGCCACCGCTTACTATGCCTGGTTTTGCGCCCGATTTGCTAGGAGCGCTCTTGGTTCCAGCAATTCTGATTTCAGTGATCGGCTTTGTCGAATCCGTATCGGTTGCCCAAACACTTGCAGCTAAGAAACGTCAACGTATCGACCCGGATCAGGAACTTATTGGGCTTGGAGCAGCCAACATCGGTGCGGCATTCACAGGTGGGTATCCAGTCACGGGTGGGTTCGCTCGCTCGGTCGTCAATTTTGATGCCGGCGCAGAAACTCCAGCCGCGGGAGCCTTTACCGCATTTGGTCTGGCAGTTGCTTCGCTGGTCTTGACGCCGCTGGTCTATTTCCTGCCCAACGCTACTCTGGCAGCAACGATCATCGTCGCTGTTTTGAGCCTTGTGGACTTTTCAATCCTGCGCAAAACGTGGGAGTACTCGCGCGCGGACTTTATCGCAGTTTCAGCCACCATTCTGCTTACACTGGGTCTTGGCGTTGAAATTGGCGTGGCCTCTGGTGTGGCAATTTCAGTGTTGTTGCACCTTTATAAAACCTCGACCCCACACGTTGCTGAGGTTGGTCGCGTCCCCGGAACAGAACACTTTCGCAACATTCTACGTCATGAGGTCGAGACTAACCCGACGGTGCTAAGTCTGCGGGTGGACGAGAGCCTCTATTTCGTAAATGCCCGTTTTCTTGAGGATCTTGTATACAGTCGCATTGCCGACGGCTCAGAACTGAAGCACATCGTTTTGATGTTCTCCGCCGTTAATGAGGTGGATTATTCCGCGCTGGAAAGTTTGGAAGCGATCAATCACCGACTTAAGGATCTTGAGATTGGCCTGCATTTATCTGAAGTTAAAGGGCCTGTAATGGACCGGTTGAAGAGGTCTCATTTCATCGACGATTTAAACGGCCAAGTGTTTCTGTCACAGCAGAATGCATGGAACGCGTTGTCAGGGGTAACAACGTCTAGGGATGCGTAGACGTAGAAAAAAGACCTCTCCTAAGCCCACCAAGCCAATTGCCGTGATCTTTGAACGAATGCAGGTTCAATCAAAGTGCAGGGATGGCAGAGTGAGGGCTTGAGGAACTGGCAACTGTTAACCCTGTGCATTTTACCTGTAAGGAGGCAGTGCAAGTATGGGGCGAACGGCACACTTAACCCAAGTTCTTCTCTTCCCTGTGCGGTCAGTTCTTTTTGTCTTTCAGCACGGCAGTCAGAATGGGCAACAGAAGCGTCGACAGTGACCCTAAGGGATTTGATCCTAAGTTCTTCAGCGCCATGACAATGTCGCGCGCTTCGTCAGCCATACCTTCAAGGTCCGCCTCGATATCTGCAATCGCCATGTCCCGCACTTCAACAGCCGGAGCGATTTCCTCTTCCACACTGGTGCGCTTGGCGGTCAACGCCAAAAAAAACGCCAACAACAAATTGGCTACGGCAAGCACGGCTGCAGATCCGGCAAACGGCAACCATGTTTTCAAGACGAAATACATGGAGATGTTCAACAGCACCAATCCGGCCATCGCGGCAATACCTGCTAAGGCAAGCATCACGGTTTGCTGTTGTACCACAGCCAAACGACGGCGGGTAATCAGGCGCTCGGTCCGATAAATCGTGGTAAGGTTCCTACTAATCCGGTTCATCATTTTTCCCTATCTTTGTGCCCTGCCAACAGCGTATCCCAATGCGAACGCTGCAAGAATAACGGTGATTGGGTAGTCCTTTTGCAAACGGCCGATTTCCTCGACCAACGCCTCTCCAACATTCTCGACTTTGCTCAGGTCTATTCCTCTTTCGGCCAGAAGCTTATGAATGTCATCCGCTGACCCGTCTTGTTTTTTTGCATTAGTCTCGGTAGCTTGTTCTGTCTTGGATTCCAGTTCTGCATTTCGTGCCCGGAGTCTCTTCAGTTCAGTTTCAAGTTCAGCCTTCGAAGTCATGACTTGGCGGTCCCTTGGTTTCAGGTTGGGAATTCGTGAACATTAACTCACATGTCCAAAAGGACAGAAGACATTTGTGATATTTCACAAAGAATAATTAGGGCTGTTTTTTGCCGCTGTAACACAATGGTTGCGAAAATGAACGTAGCCTAAATTTGGACACACACTTTGCACGCAAAACAGTGGTTCATAACGTTTAGGTTTCTGATTTTAAATCCTAAAATAACCGCGACCCAAGAAGAAGTGCTAATCAATCTTGACAAGAAAACCCATCGAAATTCCGTCGACGCTCGACGTCTAAGTCAGTAGAGGGGTTGTTATTGGTACGTCCCTCACCATAGCTGATGAATTATAGGTATCGACCGACAGCGATCCATGAACGAACGGCTGCAGGTAGCTTCCAATAAACCCGCCGGCAATGCCGCGCTATTTCCGGATTAGCATTCCCACTTCGAGACCTGGCTCTTCGAAATGTTCCAACCCCGCCTTAGCACAGGTACAAATTCGGCCCTCTCCGTCGTGCGCCCATATTACGCTTTAGGTAGAGTAGCCGACCAAAACATTGACAGGTTCAATCCTGCTCTATCCTCTCCCAACCGCGTGCAAAGCTGAGTAAGGAAAATGTCTAATACAAACGGAATATTGCGCCACGCATCGACAACTTTATTCCTTTTGTAAATTTGACCCATGCGCGGAAGCTAAAAACATTGTTCACCTTGTTAACAAGCCTTGCAAAGTTTCCATACAACGAGACAGTGGTTCAAAAATCGCCTGCCATTTAAGCGGAGAAGAGCATCGAGGGATTACAATCAAATGCAAGTTTGGACTCGTAACAGACGAACGATGCTTTCTTTTGAATAGCCGCTTTGCCCGAAACGGGACACAACGCAGCGCTAATTTTCTCGCCCAAGCGTAAGTTCTTGAAAAACTAATCGGCGATGGGTCAAATTCAGGAACAAAGCAAACTAACGTACCAAACCACGAGGCTAGGAATGCGGCTGATCAAGATTTTTTTGATTTTGGTGGCGGTGATCGCAGTTGCCATATTCGGGTTAAGGTTGGCATTCCCTCTTCCCAAAGAAAACTTTTCCGAACGAACACTGAAACAAGATCCCGATTGGACCGGTCCCTTGGGGGCGACTATTCAAAATGCGCTTGAACGGAACCCCGGGCTTGACGGGGTACGACCGTTAGGTAACGGGCGCGCAGCCTTTGCGGCAAGAGCAATCCTTGCGAGAGAGGCAGTCTCGTCAATCGATGCGCAATACTACATTTGGCAAGACGATGTAACAGGCCTGATGTTACTAGACGAGCTGAGATCAGCCGCAGAACGCGGTGTGCAGATTAGATTGCTGGTCGATGACAACGGCATATCTGGGTTGGATGATTTGCTTGCTGAGTTAGATGCACTGCCGACTGCCAATGTACGCATATTCAATCCGTTTACACTCAGGCGGCCCAAGCTCCTGTCTTACGCATTTGATTTCAGCCGCCTTAATAGGCGCATGCACAACAAGTCAATGACAGTAGACGGCGTTGCCACGATTGTCGGAGGTCGTAACATAGGGGATATTTACTTCGACTACGGAGCAGGAACTCATTACCTTGATGTAGATGCGATAGCAATTGGCCCGATTGTGGACGAAGTTTCACAATCCTTCGATTCCTACTGGAACAGTGCTTCATCTTATGATGCAGACCTTTTTTTGAGTGTTCCAAAAGGGCAAAACCTTCAAGCCAGAGCAGAATCTGCGCGCCAGACTGCCGCTGGGGCTGGTTATCAGAAAGCGATCACCGAGAACGAACTGGCTGATCGAATAGCGGCACACGACCTTAAATTCGAGTGGAGCGAAGTCACTCTTTTTGTCGATGATCCGGCAAAAGGCTTGGGCGAAGTCAAAAGCGAAAACTTAATCGTTGAGCAATTGATTGATTTCGCCAATGGTTCTCAAACCTCACTTGACCTGGTGTCAGCATATTTTATTCCCGGTGAAAGAGGCGCCAACGTTCTGGAAGAATTAGCCCGATCAGGTGTGAAAGTTCGAGTTTTGACCAACTCACTGGACGCTACAGACGTAATGCCAGTCCACGCCGCTTACATGCGGTATAGGGGCGATCTGCTGAAAAGCGGTGTGGAATTGTTGGAGCTTCGAGCTTTAAGGCAGGAACATCGTGACCGGAGCCTGCCAGAGATATTAGCGGGCTCAGCGTCGGGTTTGCACGCGAAAGTCTTTGGATCGGATGGCCAAAGGGTCTTTATTGGCTCGTATAATCTCGATCCCAGATCGGCACGTCTCAATACTGAAATGGGACTGTTGGTCGAAAGCCCTGCGATTGCAGCGTCGCTTGCTTCGCAATTGAACAAACCCGACTTTGCGTATCGCGTTGAACTCGACAACGATGGTCAGATGATCTGGATGCAAGAAGAAAAAGACGGGACAGTTATCGTTCACGCCACAGACCCAGAAACTAATGGCGTCCAGCGCGCGCTCACAGCTGTCGTTCGTTGGCTGCCAGTCGAATGGATGCTGTAACGGGTCGCCGATTCCAATATTTAACATCTCATTCGCCCACCTTATCGACATGTGAGCTCATTGATTATTGCAATCGTTGCCAAATCTGCTGCACCACTAAAGTTTCTGTATTGTACTTTACAAAAGAAAACCATTCGCAAAGCCAAGCGAAGTTAAACCGATCCCTTAATCTTTGTTTCTAAACATTAAATTGTCTCACTGTGCGTCCGCGACTGTTCAAAATAGCCCGCTGGCTTTACTCAATCAACCGACTGCCCTGAACCCAGATTAATCGCCTATTTGGGAACGGCCTTTAGGTAAGCGGCAATTGCCAATCGATCACTATCGGTGAGCCGCGATGTGTTCTCGATGACTTCCACCATTTCTCCACCGGCGCTATCGTAGTCCGGGGTGAAGCCCGATTTCAGATATTCTGCGATGTCGGCTTCGGACCAATCAAGCTGGTTAGTGGTCAAGCCGGGAATTCGACCTTTTCCATTGGGATTTGGCGCACCTGCCAGCCAAAGATCACGCTTCAAACCACCTAAACTGTTACGTGGTGTATGACATTCAGCGCAGTGGCCCAGCGCCTCAACCAAGTATCTACCTCGCTGTTCTTGATCGTTCAGATCTTCTTGAACTACCCAACCGGGTTTCAAATACAGAAATTTCCATCCTCCCAAGCTGCGCCGAATATTGAAGGGAAAGCCAATCTCGTGCGGGTCGCTCTCGGTGGCGACAGCTGGAAGTGTGTTCAAAAAAGCATGAAGCGAAACAATGTCTTCGGCGGTCATGTTGGTGTATGAGGTATACGGAAAGGCCGGATAATAATGTTCCATCTTAGGACCCGTGCCATGGATTAGCGCATTTGCCAAATCCAGCGCGGACCAGGAACCGATCCCAGCCTCAGGATCGCTGGAAATGTTAGGCGCTACAAATGTACCGAAATCCGTCTGAAACCGGCGACCGCCGGTTAGTACAAGCTTTTCATCCCCGCTGGCGTCTGGCGCCGAGTGGCAAGATGCGCATCCTGCCGCATAGAAAACCGACTCACCTCTCGTAAGGTCTGGCGAGATTCCGGCTAGTTGCGCCTCGTCTACTCTCTGTGGTCGGGTTAGCATCAAACCAGTCAACCCAACCACAGTAACAACGCCTGCAGCGAAAAGAAGAATTCGCCGCGCCATCAGCGCCTCATTATTCTTTTGGCGCTCTGTAAGCTTTGTGACATGCCGAGCAGGCTCCGCCTAGATCACCCATCGCTGCCTTTAACGCTTCGACATCTTGTCCTGCTGCGGTTTGCATGGCAACAGCGGCGTCGGCCATCGCCTGCCCCTTGGCACCAACATCCGCGAAGTTCTCCCAGATAGCAGGCAAAGCGCGCGAGGAAGGGTCTGACGCATTGTCGGAACCGGCAGGCCACATCGCGGATTGATCGATCTGGGTCAGAACGACCAAATTATTCGCGGCTCGGGTTGCCGCTTCGGCATCATATTCCACGTCTCCCTTGGCCATGCCGCCGAGCGCACCAAGGTTGAAGGCATAAAGTTGCATTATCGAAGTCCGAGCTTTGACAGCTGGGTTTTCACTTTCATGGGCAATGGCTGTTCCAATCACGGCTACTGACAAAAGACCTGCCGTGAAGATTGAGAACTTCTTCATCATGATGTGTCTCCCTGTTGAATACATAGAATTCTAGCTTGAACGAATTTTCTTGTAATTGTTTGTTATTCGGCGTCAGTTGTCAATTTATGAACAGCCAAAACTGGGATGATATTCGATACGCGCTTGCCGTGAACAAATACGGTTCTTTGAATGCTGCTGCGACGGCCTTGGGCGTCACGCATGCCACAGTTCTTCGCAGGGTTGCTGCATTCGAAGAGCGCAATGGTTGCGTGATATTTCAGAAGAACCCGTCAGGATATTCCGCGCTGCCTGAGGCTAGAACAATTCTGTCAGCGATGGAAAGTGTTGAAGATGCGGTACTTTCTGTAGAGCGTGCAATTGTAGGAGCAAACCAGTCACCAGTGGGCCAAGTACGTATTGCGTCCACTGACAGCCTCTGTCAACTCGTGCTGCCCAAGGTAATAAGCGATATTTCTGCGCTTTATCCCGGTCTGGAATTGACACTGTTGAGCGGAAATAGCCACCATGATTTGTCAAGATTGACTGCGGATATCGCAGTGCGTCCGTCGGTTCAACTTGGGGAAGGTCTGGTTGGAGAGCGCTCGGGAACATTGTCGTTTGGAGTTTATGATGACGGTTATCCAAATCGAAAATGGATGAAGCTTGATGGGGCGTTGAGCCGCTCGCTTCCAGCTAAATGGCTGGCGGAGCACGTCGATGCTGACGAAATAACCACCGGGGCAGACAGTTTTTTGGTTCTTCAGCAGATGGCTGCTAAGGGAGTGGGCAAAACGTTTCTGCCCGCATTCATTGGCGACGCGGACCCCCGACTTCAAAGAACAAAGAACGTAGAACCCAAAATCGAGGTGCCACTCTGGGTCGCGACATTAGAAGAAATCGCGCATACACCCAGATTTGCCGTCGTACAACGGGCTTTGGTGGAACGCATATCTTTGCTTCACCTTGAAACCTGACTTTAGGCGTTCTTCCGCAACTCGGAAAAGCAACGTAGATTGGACACTTTTCTAACCGCACTCGGTCAGACTGTTCGCTGCGATCCAGCCGAAGGTGCCGCTTTGCCAAATATTAGCTTGGGTTTTGTCGTGCCGAACCCATGTCCAGCCTTCGGCTTGAGCAGGCGCCAAACTCTGATCCGGAAATAGAACCAAATCGCCGACTGGTATCTTTCTTAGAACCTCAGATGTTGCAACAGGAAACGCGAAAAGATCAATAACTTCAACTGCAGCGGCATTTGAAGAAACAGTGCAGGCCACAGTTGCACCTGCGGCCAACGGCGTGGAACACAGAAAAACCAAGCCAATTAAACCCAGTGAACGCGAAACCATGCTGCCTCTCCACGCGCTTTTGGTAAGTGCCTGCCTAATTGCCAGTGACAACGTCAGGTTAGCGGGTGCCTGACCAATGTTAAAGCGGGATGACAGTGATTAGTTTTTCTTTGACTGTCCAAAGTGCTTGACCACATATCGCCCCGTAAGTTGTCGGGTGCCCGTACCATACGAAAAATTGGGATTGTATTTCCAGGCTCATTCGTAACCGACATGCCAAATGGGCGACGTATATGCACGTTCCTGAATGGACAGCGGCGCACCTTCCGGTATCGCAACACCAAAGACTTTTGCATCATAAGTTGTCCAGCGCGGTGTCGGTATTTGAAGAACCCGAACGTAGTAGAATGCTTTTTGTTTAGGATCATAATTCGGGTCTTCCCAAAAGCCCGCAAGGACGGCTTGGCCAATATCATTTGTCCATGTTGAAGCAACACTATCAACGGTGTTGCCGACTTTGCCGTCGCAAACTTGGTTGATCAATTCGCGCCCTCCGCAAGCCACGTCATATACCTGCTCTGACGTTGACCCATCTGCGTTCAACCAGCCTTTTATGATCTGAATACGATCAAGGTTTGCCCCGTCCGGATCGCGCAGCGCCCGAACAACAAACCGTGGTGCTCGACCTTCCGCGTCTGGAAACAAATCGGAACCCATTGGAACGCCGTTGTCGTAACCGTATGCGTCAAAATCAGCACGCGGTAGATCAGCCTCCAAGAAATCGTAACCAGCGAAAACTCGGACTCGGATGCGAGGGCCAGTAGTGGCAAATACCTCTTTGCGAGCTAGCGCGTCCCAAATGGCTTCTCGCGTGTTTTCCCTGGCCCAAACGGCCGCGAGTCCGGATGCGGATGTCTGCCACGCATACTGCGCGACCGAGTCGTCCCCCCCGATGCCGCCAACCACCTCTTCAAATCGAATGGGATCTGCGGTTGGTTCCACTGCCGCAACTTTGCCAAAGAAGTTATCCTCACCGACCGTCGAAAGCGAAGTGTGGGAATCTGTGGATCCTATCACGCCAAATTTGAACGGGTTAACCCCCATCTCCCCTTCATATGCCAGCCCTCTACGCAGCGCTGATCTGGCATACTCGCGCGGTAGCATCTCGGGTGTCTTAGGCTCTGGCCCTAGCTGACCCTTATCCCATGTTTCAAAATCAGCGAACGCGTCGTCCGGAGAAAGCATTGGATGGGTTTCCCCATCTCCTTTCATTTGCGTGATTTCATAAATGGGTTCCCAACGAGCACGTCGCTTAAAGTACTCAACATCGAATGCCTCTCCTGAAAGCCGAACCTCGTCGAACATTAAGCCATTAGACAAGTTTCCGTTATGGGGAATAGCCAGAAGCTTCTGACCTGTCGTAACTTCGGCTTGCTCCATCCATTGCCAAAGGTCTTCCGGGTCGAAACTGTCAAAATTCGAAAACGGTATGATCTTGTCAGCCCCTTCCTTACCCCCTCTAAAAATGACATTGCGATGCAAGTTGTTTCGACCGGGATTAGAAGTCCACTCAAAGCCAATTAATGCCGTGAAGAAACCCGGGCTGTTGTGAGCTTCGGCCGCTTCGGTAATATTGCTCCAGGCGCTTTGGTAGATTTCCGGGTAATCCGCCAAAGGGTCCACGCCGCCCGACTTTGCTTGGCTCCATATGGACCACGCGCCCGCCGGATCACCCGCTTCGACAGCAGCGTCAAGCTGTTGACCAAATTCTGTTGAAAGAAGGACTTCGTCCTTAGCCATCAGAAGTGGTGCAAGACCGAGATTCTCAGCGTGATCGGCAATAACGAGAAAATCCAAGGGACGTCGCAATCTTGCCTGTACACCCGTGCTTGAAGCGACAATTTGGCCCTTTGCAAAACGATATGCCTCATCAGGACCAAGAGTATTCCCAATCATACCGGCATCGGCAGAGTAAGTCGTGTGAAGATGTGTATCGCCAAAGAAGACCTGATTAGGAAAATCCTGCTGCGGGTACGGAGAATAATTTCGATCCCCCGGCTGTGTCGCTGGCGTATCTTCGGCGGCAGCCGCACTCAAAATCATAAAATACAAAAAAAATATCAAACGGAGCATGTGTCCCTCCAAGCTTGGAACAAACTATACACTGAACGTTCGATTTTCCGATGACATTTAAAACCGCCTGCTTTGTTGGCAAAGCTGCTTTTGTCTGCGACAGAAAAATGACGGCACTGAGCTTGATCCTCTGTCAATTTAGGCCCTGACAGTTGCCATGCAGCGATGGCTAGCTCTGACACCAAATCGCAAATTTCGAAAACACTCTGGGACCTGATCAGAAATAAAATTCCAAGGTTACGGAGAGCTAGACAGGGTCTCCAAAAACGCCACCAAATCAGAGACTTCCTGCTCAGACAAATTCAATTCGGATAGTATGGCTTCACCGTCGGCATGAAGTCTTTCCACATCAATCTCGTTGTAATGTCGTACAACAGCTTCTAGGTCGTTCAAGCTGCCGTCATGCATATAAGGAGCAGTTTCGGCCACATCCCGCAGGGATGGCGTACGGAAAGTACCAAAATCGGAATGGCTTCGGCGTATACTACGAACGGCCCATGCACCTTGCTTAGCAGGATCGTCGCTCCAATCCCCATCTAGCGTGTAAGCGCTGGAGAGTAAAAAGTTCAATCCACCAAACCGACCTTCGTCAACTTCGGTTTCACTAAGAAAATACGGCACGCCAGCGTCATGGAATTCGTTATTGGAAAACCTGAGACCGTTATGGCACAACGAACAATTTCCGCGTCCCAGAAACAGCTGAAGACCTCGCTGAGCAGCGTCAGGATAATTTGAAGCGGCGGCCATATCGCCGCGCTCTAGCGCATCCCGAAAATCGTCAAATTGGCTCCTCTCGGTAGTTAAAGTTTCCAAGTAGGATGACAGAGTTTTGGCAATATTTACTAATACTAAATCGGCTCCTTGGTTTTGGGTATCACCGAAAATGGCTTCAAAATCATTAATATAAGGACTCGCAACAATAGCGTCTTTTAGACTTTCCTTGCTGTGCGCCATCTCCCTTTTTTCGATGATCGGATGCAAACTGGCTGCCCAAAGACTATCACTCTTACCTGCCCAGCCATACCAACGTAGGCCTGCCAGGTTCTTCAGTGTTGGCGTGTTCCGATCTAATAAGACGCGTCCGACCGCACGGGGCTCGGAGGTGGTAAATGCCTGCTCTGGGTCGTGGCAACTTGCGCACGCGAATGCACCGTCGACAGAAAGAATGGGATCACTGAATAACGCCGCTCCCAGCGCAATCGCCCTTGGATTATTCGAGACTCTGTTGCTGGGGTCAGCTTGGAATGACGGTGGCCACGGCCCAAAAGATAGTGTTTGTTGAATTTCATTCCGCGACAAGAGCACTTCTGCGTGCGCCGTTCCCGGCATTGCCAACAATGCGGCTGTCACCCACCGCTTCATTTCAGCTCAATTTCGGAAGTGTAAGACAATGACTCTCCCCTAAATTCGACGTCGATCTGCAACTGCCATAATCCCGGCATATGAAACAGAATCTGGTCCACCCGAAACACACCGTCGCCCAGCGCGGTAACCTCGGGTACATAGTTCAATCCGTGTTGGTGAGCAGGCATAATTGCATCGACACGTATGTCACCCACTGTAATTTCATTGCAGATCGAAACCAGAACAGAAAACGGTTGGGCCAACAGAATTTCATCAACAACCAAATGCACTTCGGGCGCATTTTGAGTTTCTTCCACCATGCGTTGACCGTTAGATTCACAGGCCATGGCCGTGCCGGAAAAAATTAGAAACCAGAAAAACCAGCGGATCATTCTGATGCCAACAACCTTTCTGCGTTAGCAAACGCGATGTTGTCCGCAATCTGGTCAGGTAGCAAATTCAACCAGCCGCGTGAAAAATCGGCATGCGGCCCCACGTAATACCAACGCTCCGGCGCGAAAGTATCCGTGCCGACCATGAACCGATCAGGGTGCGCCTCGAATGCGGTTTTCCAATCAGGGTCAAGAACGCCGCGTGAAACCATATCTGATCGATATGCCAGATCGGCCCAAAGCCTGGGATACGCGTCCAAAGCCTCAACAACATTTGCCGGATCGTCAAAGCCAGAGTGGGCCCATAGCACCCGAGCCTCCGGCCAGGTTTCGAAGATCAAGTCGACCGCCTCACGATCTCCGTGGTGGTGAAGAATTAGGTTCCGCTCTTTTGCAAGTTCGATCATACGCTGGATAACCGATGTCTTGATATCATCCCCGTATGCATGAAACTCGCCTATTGCTTCGTATTCATTTTTCGCCAGATTTTCTTCCAGATAGTCAATGACAGTGTCATCGTGCATCCATGTGTTGATCTCACCACGACGACGATAAGGCCGAAGCGCCGGAACAACGATGTCAGGCGCCGCTGCCGCCAGCAGTTGAGTGCCGTTGTCGTCCGAACTGGAAACTAACGCCTTTCGTACGCCAGCATCCCTGAGGATTTTGGCCACCTGTTCGGGTGGCACCAGTTTCACGGCATCATGACTGTAGTGAATATGTGCATCGAAGATTGGCCGCTCGTCGGCCTCCGCACCATTGCTTAGCACAATTGCGGCTATTGGGAGGAGTATTTTTAGCACCTTATGGGTCCTCGAAATGGCAATATCAATTCGGAAACTGGAGCATCTTAACCCAGCGTCCATATTGGACCGAAGATTTTATTTAAGATAGCTGACATCGACGTACTAGATTTCAGTGTTCAAGATCAATTTGGCTGAATTATTCGCAAAGTAGATTTTGCCGCCCACCTTTTCAGCCATTGGTATGAGCGAAAAGCTAATTTTATCATATGGTTACAAATTCGCTCCATTGATAGAATGCTAGCTTTAATCGTTCGGTTTCACTCGACTTCAACCATGTGTGGATTCTAAAAAATAGCGCTTTGTCTGGGCCAACGGGCGGGAAACGTGCTCAGGACACCATCAGGAATTGAACAAAAATACCAGCGTCATAACCTGAATTATCTGGATCGCTCGCGTGACTGATCAACCCATCTCTACTCGCATTATGACCTTTGACTCCGAAATTACTCTTGGGTTTTGGATAGGCGCAGTTCCAAACACCAAATGTCGGATACTAAGTTGAGGCCACGGAAAAACTCGGTGGTTGGATCGTGGAACTTCTGGAACGATCTGAACAATCGGATAATAAGACAATTGTCTCTATGCGAGATAACGGAAATTTCACCAAGTATGCGCCGTCAGCAGGTGAACGGTATGAAGATTAACGTACATGCGTTTGAACAGGAGCACTTAGAGTCGGCATTCGATCTGGCGACCCGCGTATTTGTAGCATCTAGCACGTTACATCGGGCCTTGGGGATCGAGTTGAATGAGTATCAGGATTACCTCCGCCGCCCGTTCGAAAAAATGGTGGAAGAAGGCTTATCGGTTGCTGCAACAGACCTCAGATCTAACAAACTTGTCGGGTGTCTCATAGTAACAGATTTCACGAGTCTGCCGACCAAAAATCCTGCCCTAGCACAACGTTTTGCGCCAATGCTGGCTCTTACAGCGGAGTTATGCCGTCGGTATGAACTCAAACGAAAGGTTTCCGTTGGTGACGCGGCGCTGGTCGATATGGGAGCAGTATCGGCAGAGGCAATTGGGCAAGGCATCTACCAACAAATGCGCAACGCCGCTCACGAGGTTGCAAGGAATAAAGGCTATAAAATAGCATTGGGGGAGCTATCATCTGCAGCAACCCAACGCGTCGTTCTGAACAAACTCATGCATAGCAAAATGGCAGAAATTCAATTCGCGGATTTTCAGTTTTCCGGCGAGTATCCGTTTTCAGCCATCAAGGAGCCGCCAAGCATTATTTTGTCCGAAGGCGCCTTATGACGCGCCCCTAGCAACAAGCCGCTTCCTGTTCTATGAACCCGAAGCGGCCCTTTGTGCAAAAACTCTGCTGAAACTGCGATAGTCCTGAATTTTTGACTTTTCCCATGACGCCTTTTCTAATCACCTTCGACCTACCAATTGGACAACAGATCAGCCTCACACCTTGTACAATTGACTGTTTCGTTGCGGTAATAAACAAGAAAAGGCAGAAACTTGGCGAGCTTTTCATTTAGGCCTCTCAAATTCTAAGGGCATCCAACCTCGACGAAACAGTTGGGGGAATCCTTTAGGCGAATACCCGGTCAAATGCCAAAATCGGTCCCCAGATCGCAAGTATCAAAATCCCTGTGACCAACCATCTTTGGCGGCGGCGAGCTGCCTCAATCTGGATGCTTTTCGATACCCGCTCAATACCGCACAACGGGCAATGCCAAAACGTGTAAAGGTCACCGTCCTGGTCATCAATAAAATGGTCAAGTGGTAAAAACCAGTGGCCCAGCCGCCGGCAAATGCGTCTTTTTGATATGAGCATCTAACAAAATTATAGTAATTTAAATCAGTGCGAATACTAACACTGTATTGTATATAATTAAAGGTATCTTTGTTAGTTAAAAGAAAGCTATACGCTTGTTTTGGCTGCAGGATAAGCCTTGGAGCCGGTCACAGCGAACGAAAACAAGGCTTGTAAAACTCTGCAGCACATCCCAGGCCGAATGACTATTTTATTCAAGATGTTGAAGGTATTTTGTAACCAGACGTCTGAAGGTTTCGATGAAACGCGTATTTCTTTCCAGACCACCGGGTTCGTCCACTCTGGTAATGACCCACCCAACGTAGGTTGCAGCTCTGATCGACAGAAACAGATCCAATTCAGAAACATCCAGAGGGCGAATTGACCGATAGCCATCGAACAGGCGGCTTTGAAGCATTCGATAGTCGGCGTCAGAAATATGCTTGAACAGCGCTGTTGCAACGTCGAACAAACGATAGCCATAGCCACCATCATCGAAGTCGATCATTTTCAGAAAACCATTATCTACTAATATATTATCCGGCACGAGGTCTGCATGCACCAATCCATAGTCAAGCGATTTTCCGATCCGGTTGAGTTTAGCTGATGCGTGATTTCTGAATTTCACAAAGACGGCCCGGTCGGCATTTGTGAGAGAGGGGTTTTCCCAGAACCTGCCCCATAGCGGAGCGTCGCCGACTAACCCGTCACGATCCCAGTGGACCCGGATGAATCCTGATTGGGCATCCCACGCGTCGGTCACTTGATGAAGGCGTGCCATTTCGCGACCAAGTTCAAAAAAAAGCTGCCTTCGCTCCGTAACGCAGAGTTTTGGCAAAGCAGAGGTCATTGTTTCGCCTGTGAGCCAGGTCAAAACATCCACTTGAAACCCATCGATATGGCGCAGAACCTCACCTTTAGGAGTTGGAACCGGCGCGGGCACAGAGAGTCCCGCTTCGGCCATCGCCGCCATCCACTCCAGTTCCGATCGCAGCTCACCATCGGTGCGATAGCTTTTCCGGTGTACGCGAAGCGCCAGGCGAATGGTTCCCAAACGCACTTCGTATACCGTGTTTTCTCGCTCAGCGACCAAGCTGACGTCGGCGCGTTCCATACCCCATACACGTAAGGCGGTATCAACGACATGTTTCACGATGGCGCAAGGGTGCCCAGAACCTCGTCCAAATTGTCGAACAATAGGTCTGCGTTTTGACAAGAGAAAGGCATGGGGGGACGGATTTTTAGGGTGTTTTTGTACCGCCCCAGTTTTGAATGGATGATCCCGCGTTGGCGCATTTCGTTGATGACGCGGTCAGTGAAATCACTGGCTGGGTCTTTTGTTATTCTGTCACACACCATTTCTGCGCCGAAAATCAATCCAGATCCACGGACATCTCCGATATAGTCGTACTTTTCCTTCAACGCCGCCATTCGCGTGCGCGCATAATCACCGACCCGCTTGGCATTCGCGACAAGTTCCGCTTCTTCCAGTTCTTCCAGTACGGCAATGGCCGCCGCACAGGATACAGGGTTGCCCCCAAATGTATTAAAGTACCTGTACCCTTGGCGGAATGCAGCAACGATATCGGTGTCAGCTACCACTCCGCCCATAGGGTGCCCATTTGCCATTGGCTTTCCCAGTGTCATTATATCAGGGACGATGCCCATTTTTTCGTGCGCCCACATGTGCGTACCAGTGCGGCCAAATCCCGATTGCACCTCATCGCAGATCAAGAGACCCCCAGCTTTGCGGACTGCATCTGCCGCAGGTCGTAGCCAGCCGTCGGGATTGTCCGGAAATCCTTCATTCAGAAAAAAGGGGCAAACAATGAGTGTGGCAAAACCAATTCCATCTTTCTCAAGCACGTCGATTTGTTCGGTCACTGCCGTTGCAAAGTGCTGTCCATCTGTATCGGGGTAGCGATAACTGTCCGGCGCGTTGACGAAGCGAACGTATTTGTCCAGCCCGAAACCGACATCCGGTACGTTCGACCTGCTGAGCTGACTGACAAGTGACGTGTTGCCATGATAGGTCGCGTCCGTCGCGATGATCCCGCGTTTACCGGAAACGGCTTCCGCCATCCGCAAGGCGATGTCGTTTGCCTCTGATCCGGTGCAGGTCAGAATGGCTGTATTCAAAGACGGTGCCATCGTGTCGGTTAGTTTCTCAAGGTATTCGATTATCCCTTCATGCAAATACCGAGTATGCGTATTCAGCTTGCCGGCCTGACGGCAAATCGCTTCAACAACCCTTGGATTGCAATGTCCGACATGCGGCACGTTGTTGTAACAGTCCAAGTACTTTCGACCATCAGCGTCCCAAAGCCAAACGCCCTCACCTTTCACAAAGTGGACAGGGTTATCATAAAAAGTGGATACGTTGGGCCCAAGCAATCGTGCCCGGTCTTCCAAGAGTTGTTGCGTCGTGCGTGCCAAAGCGAAGTTGATCCATGTTGCTTGGAACAAACTTAACAAGGCAAACGTTGTTTGCACAGAAGCACGACGTTGCTTAAGGCTCAGAACTATTTTAGCAAGAGGTATTTATCGGTCGATTTGGTCGCGGTGCAGTCGTTTGATCCATAGGGACCAACGCAGATTCGACGGCTTTTCGGACAACCGAATTCCAACCGAAGACATTTTCTATCGTGAATATGTGATATAATGCCCCCAATTAGGGAGGAAAAGTTGTTTCGTTTAATATTTCCCGCCGCTCTTATTCTTGGGAGCCCAGCCTTTGCTCAGGACGCTATTAACCCATTCGGGCTTGCCGGACCTTCTGGGCGACCTTATTCGCCTTACGCCGAACGCGCGTTTCCGACCCAAGTCTATTTTGGCGACACGCATGTTCACACAGGATTGTCAGGGGATGCCGGCGGAGGGGGCACACGGCTCATGCCTCGCGACGCATATCGGTTTGCGCGGGGCGAGCAGGTGATGTCAAACACCGGCCAACCTGTCAAACTATCCCGACCTCTCGACTTCTTCATGATAACAGATCATTCGGATGCGATGGGTGCCATCACCGACATTATCGGTGGCGCGCCGAACATCCTTGCAGATGAGCAAGGCAGATACTTTCACGAAGAGTTCAATAAAGGTGGAGAAGCCGCATTAGCAGCGGCACTTGAGTTGACTGCGGCATTCGCGCAAGGGCAGGTTTCCCCTGCGCTGAACTATCAACCGGGAAATCCCGCTTATGCTCGCGTTTGGGACGACATTATCGATTCGGCCGAAGAGTATAATGAACCCGGCGTATTCAGCACGTTCATCGCCTATGAATGGACGTCCCTCGTCGCAGGCAACAATCTGCATCGAAACGTGATTTTCCGAGATGGCCCCCAACGCACACGGCAAATACTACCATACACCACGACGCCGCCCGTAGGCTCCCCGAACCCTCGTGACCTGTGGAATTGGTTGGAAAATTATGAGCAAACGACCGGCGGACGCGTACTGGTGATCCCTCACAATGGTAATCTGTCGAACGGTTGGATGTTTCCGCTTGTCGATGACTTTGCAGATGGCGCACCACTGGACCCCACCTATGCGGAGGCTCGAAACAGATGGGAAAGACTTTACGAACCAACGCAGATAAAAGGCGACGGTGAGGCGCACCCATTCCTGTCCCCTGATGATGAGTTTGCTGACTTTGAGACGTGGGATTACGGGAACCTGGATGCTTCGGTTCCGAAAAAGCCAGATATGTTGCCCGGTGAATATGCTCGATCTGGGTTGCTTCGAGGCCTGTCACTGGAACACAAATTGGGGACGAACCCTTTCAAATTTGGCTTCGGCGGAGCCAGCGACACGCACACTGGCTTGACCGCGCCCGACAACGACAATTTCTTTGGTAAGTTCACTGGGTACGAACCCAGTGAAGAACGTAGCCAACATGTAAGCAAGACATATTCTGATGGAGCAGTCGCGCTGCGGTCCTCGCAATACATTACCGGAGGCCTGACGGCAGTGTGGGCGGAGGAAAACTCCCGCGAGGCAATTTGGGATGCAATGCATCGGCGTGAAACCTATGCAACCACAGGACCCCGTATACGCGTCCGAATGTTCGGAGGTTATTCCTTCAAAGAAGACGACGCGTTGCGACGGGATTTGGCACTAGTAGGCTACACCAAAGGTGTGCCGATGGGTAGTGATCTAGGTACAGGAGAAGGCGCCCCTTCTTTTCTAGTTTATGCGCTTCGTGATCCGGTGGGTGCCAATCTGGATCGCATTCAGATCATCAAGGGTTGGCTGGACACCGAAGGCCAGCAACAGGAAAAGGTTTATGATATCAGCTGGTCGGGGGACCGTGAACCTAATGCCAATGGGAAGTTACCACCCGTGGGAAATACCGTGGACCTCTCAATTCCATCTTGGACAAACACAATTGGGGCCTCTGAGTTGGGGACCGTGTGGAAAGATCCTGACTTTGATCCTTTGGAAAGCGCGTTCTACTACGCTCGAGTGATTGAAATTCCTACCCCACGATGGACAGCTTATGATGCTGTAAAGTTCGGAATAGAAATGCCCGAAGACGTCCAATTGATAACACAGGAACGCGCCTATACTTCACCAATATGGTACGTGCCAGTACAATAGTCCTGACTGCAAAATCTGATTTGCGTTAGGTTCAGCGCACGGTCTTTGCAGCCAATGCATACGCCAGTTGAGCGGAAAAAGCTGCGTTGTAGCTTTTGCTGAACGTCGATGACCTTACCAAAAACGGATTAGAAAAAGAGCGCTAACCCGGTCATGGAGACAATCAAGAAAAGCAACGTCATGATGCCGCCAGAACGAAGGAAGTCAACCACCCGGTAACCTGCAGGTCCCATAATTAGAGCATTCACCTGGTGGGTCGGGATCAAAAATGAATTGGACGTTGAAATTGCCACCGTCAAGGCAAACACAGCTGGGTTTCCTCCCGCTGATACCGCAATAGAAACAGCTAGCGGAACCAATAAAACAGTTGCGCCTACGTTGGACATAACCAGCGTGAACGCTGTAGCCAAAACTGCTATTCCAGCTTGCAACGACCATATTGGCCAACCTTTCAGGAAAGCTAGTACGTGCGCAGCGATCCAATCCGCGGTGCCGGTGTTTTGGACCGCCTGACCAAGCGGGATCAGAGAGGCGAGCAGAAAAACCGTGCTCCAGCTGATCGATTCATAGGCTTCATCAATCGACAGTACTCGGCTCAGCACCATCCCAATAGCACCGATCAACAGACACAAAGACAGACGCAAATCGGAGAAGAGGATCAAACTCAACGCTATGATAAAAAAGGCGACTGCCCAGCCGACTTTGTGCGGCCGCAATTCCTCCTGCGGAAAGTCCGAGGTTACTACAACAAAATCTCTGTCGGACTTTAGTCGGGTCAGCCGATCCCACTGTACATGGACGACACAAGTGTCCCCTGCCTGCAAAGGCACCTGCCCGATATGTGTGGCCGCATGATCCTCAGTTTCCACATGGCTTAAAGTTTCCTCGCCACGTTGAATAGCCAACAATGACAGCCCATGTGTTTGACGCAGACGAAGATCAATCGGGGTCTCACCAATAACCGAAGAGCCAGGCGGAATAACGACCTCTGCCACCCCTGATTGAGTTGCGGCAAAATCATCTGCAAATACATCCAGTTGCGGCAAAATTTCCAGTCCGTACGGTTCGGCAAACTCCCTCTGAACAACTCGACGCAGGCCAAGCACCGCCAATCGCGCTGGCGCCTCTATCTTGGTGTCAGCCATTGGTGCGATGACCTTGTGGCCTCGATAGGATGTGCCGAGGATATACATATGATGGGCGACCATCAGATCCGCGAGGGTCTGTCCGATGATGATTGAGCCTTCCGGAACTCGAACTTCGAACATATCCGCCCGAAGACCATACGTATTTTCAATATAAGCCTGCATGGATCGAGCTGAGCTGGCATCCTCTCCCCGTTCGCGGTGCGCAGGCAGAACCCAACGTCCGACCAGCACAAAGTAAAGTACTCCGGTCAAAACCAGCATCACGCCGATAGGTGTAACGGAGAATAAACCGAATGTTTCCATCTGCTGATCCGCGGGCAAAGACGCATTTGCCGAGACAATAAGGTCGTTCAAAAGGATTAATGGTGAAGAACCCACCAGAGTGATGGTGCCGCCAAGTATTGCGCAAAACCCCATGGGCATCAACAATCGGCTCATCGGGATTTCTGTACGCGCTGAGATACGGCTAACAACCGGTAGAAAAAGCGCTGCCGCCCCGACGTTCTGCATAAACGAGCTAATAATGCCGACAGTTGTTGAGACAATTGGAATAATACGTGCTTCTGTGGTCCCTCCATTTTTTAGGATCACGGCAGCAACTTTTGACATCAGTCCAGTCTTGTCGAGCCCCGCACCAAGAATCATAACCGCAATAATGGACATCACCGCGTTAGAGGAGAAGCCTTGAAAAAGTTCGGTAACATTGGCCAGATTTCCCAATCCAGGCAGATAACTCAGCGCGCCCAACAGTACCATCACAAGAACGGCCGCCACATCAATCCGCACGACTTCGGTTACGAAAAGTAAGACCGTGAACGACAGCAAGCTCAGCACTGCGATCATTTCATAGGTCAGTGTAGGTAATTCCATAGCGTACTCCTGACCTTACCCTAACCTACTGGGAGTAAATGCGAAGGACCAACTGTGCGCGGAAGATAAGGCCAAAAGCATTCTGACCGGTTTGCCCCAACCAATTGCTTAGCAGTTTCTGCAGTTCAGGACAGGGTAAGCCGCGCATGCGAACGCAGGTTTACCGCCGTATTCGCAGGCGCGCTCTGTTTCCGCCGAATGGAGACCGCAAACCCGGCAGGCACGTTCGAACGCGGATCGGAGCAACGCAGAGATTTTCTTCCGTTTGAGATCTGAAGCAGAAACGGATGCGACGCCAGTTTCCACTTTAAGAACAATGTGTTTCCAAGTGCACGGTGGACACATTTTTGACACAATGTCAGTCTGAAAATATTGGCGACGAACTTAAAAATTTTAGAAAGTACGACCTTTTCTATTGGCTTTATGGGGGACGTTTCGTCGGGTCGCCCTACGAGCGACCGCCTAATAATGCTGAAGTGTTACCCTACTGGATCCACAGAAGCTTCATTTAGTCCAACGCGGGGCTTGCGATGCAGAGGAAACGCTGATGCAAAAAATACTGACCCACTGCTACCTTGAAAGGCGTCGGATTGCGTTTGCGAGCTTCATGGCCTCATTGGCGGGTTTTGTTCTTTACTCGCACTTGGTCGGTACCGTTTTCGGATTGCCCTTCCCCGTATTTGCCGGACTGTTGTATATGGTTGTCGTCGGCTTCGCAGCGGCGCTAACAACCTTTATTTTCCCAAAGCTTCGCAGACTTGTCGATGGCATCGCATTTGCCCGCGTAAGTCTTGCAATCTCGGTTGTAGCTACACAGAATTATCAACTGGTAAAGGCACCATTGGCCAGCGCGATCACAGTAGTTTTAGGCGCCATTTTCTTATTGGCCATAGGCAGACGCATTGGGCGTCTTGCCCAGAAAGAAAGCGCACCGCAACTGTTAGTGGCGTTCGTTGCGCCAATTGGAGCTTTGTTGCACTGGCTCGACAACTCTGATGGGTATGCTGAAGCGGTCAATCCGGAGACTACTGGCGCATAATCGGCTCCTGCTAAATCTTAGTTTCCGATATATTCAGGATTTGACTTCAATCTTTGGGTAATGCGCAACTTGGAAGCTTTGCTTCTTTACTCTGACGCTTTGAGCTTCCTGCCACGCTGACAGCAGCTGCATTATGCTGCCCCGTGAAATGATACCAAGTTTCTGGATGTACTCGTTTTACGGAAGAAAAATTGCGCAGCAGGCCGAAACCCGCGCATTGAGTCTCAAGGCTATTGAATATCAGCCGCTGATAGGCAGTGATTGCATCAAGTTTCAGTACGTTGAGAGGTCGGATGCGATACCTGATCCTAACCGTAGCATCGTCTTTGGCTGCTTGCAGCAGCGCGCCAAAGGAAACAGTGACTCGACTATATCCTAATGAAACGGTCGAGCTTCGCGTGATGATCAACGAAACGGCGGACGCCCACGGCGTGCCGCGGAGCCTTGTTCACCGCGTGATCCAGCGGGAAAGCGATTACCGCCCCTACGCACGCAACGGTCCCTACTACGGTTTGATGCAAATCCTTCCAGCTACGGCGCGCCAAATGGGGTTTCAAGGCGAAGCCTCGGACCTATTGGACGCACAGACCAACCTTACCTATGCGGTAAAATACCTGCGTGGGGCTTGGATGGTTTCTGACGGAAGCGAACCCGAAGCTGTGATGTGGTACGCGCGTGGATATTATTACGAGGCACGGAACCGCTGTATGCTTGTGGACACTGGGCTTAGGGATACCGAGGTGCGAAAATACTGCGGCTGAGGGAATACCGAAGTTTCGGAATCAAAATACTTTCGGCTTCCGATTCCTCTGCAATGACCAATCCATTGCTCTTTTGTGTTTGCAGTCAGATCAGAAAGGCACCCAGCGCTTTCTATCAAGTGATATTGGAATTAGTTCTAAGCATTTTTGACAAGATCGATATACCTCAAGCACAATAATTCGGATCCTCAATTGGCCTGCTGTTGAGGGTTCAGAAGTGAGCGGCAACTTCGAAAACAGATTGGGATATTTTTGGATCAAAATTTTATGTTCTGGTTTCGAATTGGTTTAGTGTAGCATTTTGTCGCAGACTGTTGAAATTCGTCTGTAACAAAAACTCCACCTCGGGAACCAAGCAGGGATGGGAACATGGAAGAGCAACTAGCGGAACTAGCGGCGAAAGTCGCGGAACTGGAAGCAGCGGCTTCTGTAACGAACACAATGTTTGCAGAAACCTACTACTACCTAACAATACCTTTGATGGTTATCATACACGCCGGATTTTTGGCATACGAGATGGGTGCATCCCGTCAAAAAAACGTGCTTGCGTCGGGCATTAAGAACATTCTCGCATTCGCGTTTATGATGCCCACATTTTATTTCTTTGGGTGGTGGGTCTACTGGGGGTTCCCAACCGGCATCACGTTCTCAGAGGGCGCCATGGGCATTTCCGGAGCCGAGTACGCTGCATTCGCGTGGCCATGGACCGAAAGTGCAGGACCCAATCTGGATGATCAGGCGACAGGTGTGTTCTGGGGTGCTTTCGCACTTTTTGCAGCAACCACAGCGTCGATCTTCTCAGGCGCGGTAATCGAGCGAATTCAAGTTGTTGGATTTGTTATCCTTGCCGTTGTTCTGGGCTCGTTCGCATGGGTTGTTGCAGCAGCTTGGGGCTGGCACGCAGACGGATGGCTAGTAACCCAATGGGGAGTACACGACTTTGGCGCAGCGGGACTGGTACACGCCGTGGCAGGTTTCTTTGCCCTTGGCGTTTTGATCAATCTTGGCCCGAGAATTGGTAAATACAACGAAGACGGTTCGGCAAATCACATCGCAGGACACAACATGCCTTTCACCGTAACCGGCCTGATGCTGATTATCGTTGGATTCTGGGGTTTTCTGATGGCCTGTGTCATTGTCCCGGGTGAAGGGTGGAGCTGGTACGCGGATAAAGCGACAACAATCTACGGTACCCCGATGACTCTGTCTTCGTTGGCTTTCAACATTCTGATGGGTATGTCGGGTGGTATAATTGGCGCGTGGGCAATCGCTCGTGACCCATTCTTTATGATGTCAGGTGCCCTTGCCGGCATCATCGCCACGGCTTCGGGACTTGACGTCTATGATCCCTCGCTCGCGTTCGTAATGGGCGCCGCAGGCGGAGCACTGCTGAAACCTTGCTACAATTTCTTAGACAAACGCGGCATAGACGACGCTGTCGGTGCCGTAACTGTTCACGGTACGATTGGTCTGTTCGGTCTGATCATGTTTGGCATCTGGGGTTCAGGTCTTCCAGCCATCCAGGGTGACGGCGTTGCCACTGTGTCGCTTGTAGGTCAGCTCGTTGGCGCGGTTGTATTTTTCCTGTTGGGATTTGTGCCTGGGTACGTTGTCAGTTGGATCCTCAATGCACTAGGAATGCTGCGCGTGGCGGAAGAAGCAGAACTCGCAGGGCTCGATCTAACCAAAGTACCATTGCAGGCGTATCCGGAAGGCATTGTTCCTTCCGCGCCTGCTGCAGAATAAACATCTGAATTAGGAGACTGAAAAATGGGATTTGATCTAGCAAACGTCGATGAGATGACTGGCCCGATCTTCACAGGGGCAGGATCATCAATGTCGACTGTCTGGTTTCTTCTCGCCGTTTTGGTGTGCATTTACACTCTTTGGAGTGGCTACAAGCACGAGCATGACGCCTACAAGAAACTGAAAAAGTAACTTCAAGTAACTATCTAAAGGGCCGCCCAATTGGTGCGGCCCTTTTCAGACAGGACAGCCATGGATCGACGTCTTCCATTTCTAGATCTAGCAAGTCCGACCTTTTCAACGCGTTCTCAGGAAGTGCACACAGCGCGCCAGACAGCTTGGTGTGCCCGGACGCCGTTTGGTTATGCAGTTCTAAGACACCGCCAAGGCGGTATGATTTTGCGTGACCGGAGATTTCGTCAAGGCAGCCACTCCTGGCCGAACATGGTGGGGCTAAAGGGCAGTTTCGCCGAGTTTTGGAAACGCAGCGTTATATCGCTGGAAGGCGAAGAACATTCAGCATTGAGGAAAATTGCGCAGAATGCATTGGCGCAGGAACATATCGTTGCGCTGGAGCCTGATTTTGTCGAAATCGCAGAAACCTTGTGTGACAACCTTCTTAGTCATGAGCCTTTTGACATAATTGACGGTTTCACCGAACCGTTCGCAGGACAGGCAATTACAACACTATTAGGCCTGCCATTGCACATCTCCGAGCGCCTTGCAGCAGACGCAACCTGCCTAGGTCTCGCTATGGGGCCAGAGGCAATCAATTATCAGGCAGAGGTAAACGCGTCCGTAGACAGATTGACGAAAATGGCAAATCGGTTGCTCGATGCACCGCCAAGCGGCAGTTTTGTTGCCCGCCTAATTTCGGAAGACTATGAAGATCGTCAGGCGCTAATTGATTTGACGGTAATTTCGATCTTTGGCGGCGTGGATACTACTCGCGCGCAACTCGCTTTTGCCGCACATCTTTTTTCGCAACATCCAGAACAGTGGACCTGGTTGCGGAACAATCCGCAAGCGGTTTCAAACGCCATCGACGAAGTGATCAGAATGCGCCCGACAACGACTTGGGCGACCCGCGAAGCATTGGAAGATGTCACCATCGGTGATGTCATTATTCGCGCAGGGGAAACTGTGCACATTTTGGTTCATGCTTCTGCTACAGACCCTGAAACAGGCCATGATGGCAATTTTGATATTCGCGTCCGCCGAAAACCGCATTTTGGTTTCGGAGGGGGCGCTCATCATTGTTTGGGACACCTTGTCGCGCGAACAGACATGACGGCCGCGTTGAACGTCTGGCTACGTCGGTGGGAGGCTATCGAACTTGCAGAGGAACCAGTCTTTTTGCCTGACAGCGGCAACACTAGCCCCCTGACTATGTCTGTGATGCCAGTCTGGGCCAACTAGTCGTTTGCGGTTTTGTCTTCACGTCGATCGACCCAATGACGATACCACAGATCGAGTGGGCGCAGAAAATGCGGTCGTCCGCCGGAGTGGAACCAGCGAGAAGAAAACCGCGTATGCGTAAAAGCTGTTTCTCCTTCCGGCGAGCCCACAGCCCTAAGCGCAGCTTTTCTGCCCAACCATGGAGCTAAAACTGTTCCACCCCCGGAATACCCCAATGCATAGTGGACACCGTTCCGATCCCCTACATGCGGTAACTGATCAAAGGTGAAACCTGTGTTTCCTGTCCAAACGTGTGACAACTGAACATCTCGCAGCCCCGGCCAGATTTCGACCATTTTTTTGCGTAGGCGACGCGCGGCTTTGGTAAGATCGATATCCACAAGGGCTGCGCGGCCTCCGAATAATATTCGAGATCCGTCGGGTGACACTCGGAAGTAGCTGTGGTGCGTTCGAGTTTCCACCATCATGTGACGGCTTGGCGCCAATTCCTTTATCAATTCAGGTGACAACGGTTCTGTGGCAATGATGAAACTTGGCACCGGAAACACACGTTGATTAAACCATTGAAACTGTTGTCCCGTGTAGCCATTCGTAGCCAAAACGATCTTGTCGGCGGTGATTTCTCCATGCGGCGTTGAGACCCTCCACTTTGTTCCTGCGTTTTGGACACTAACTGCCGGACAATTTGAAACTACGGTGATTTTACGGCTCAATACAGCACTCAACAAACCGTGCAGGTATTTCGCCGGGTGCAACGCGCCGTGTTTGGGAAACCGGATGGCTCCTTTATAAAGTGGTGTGGCAATATAATTCGATAATTCATCGCGGCTCAGGATTTCACACGGCCCGCCACCTTTTTCAGAAATCTGCGCAGCCATCCTTTTTTGCGCCGCGAAATGATCAGATGTGTAAGCAAGTTGAACTCGCCCACATTCTTCGTAGTCGCAGGCGATTTTTTCGTTCCTAAGAAGTTTCTTGATCCAGCTCAGTGCATCTGCGGCCTCGGAAAACAGCGCGTCAGCAACGGATGGCCCGTATCGACTGGCCAGTGTATCCCAACCAATCCGCGGGTGTGCACCCAACATGCCTCCGTTTCGGGTCGAGGCCCCCTGCCCCGGCTGTCCACTGTCTATGACCAAAACCCGAGCACCTGAAGCATTAGCAGCGATGGCCGCAGACAGCCCCGTATATCCGGCGCCAATTATCAGAATTTCCGTTTGATTTGGCGGCCTTTCTCCAAGGGTTGGCCATGCCACATGATCCCACCAGTATGGACGTCCAGGTACAGCATCCGCTGTGAAGACCTTCAATCGTAGTTACCCTTCACTCGATCTTTCCCGGGATCGAAATGTGGAAACTTCACAACGCGAGCTTTTAATCGCTTTTGCTGGCCATCAAGTTGGCCAATTTCGATTTCCGTTCCAACGCCTGCGTGCGTCGTTACAACCCGGCCAAGCGCGATCACTTTTCCAAGAACTGGCGATTTTACTGCCGAGGTGATTTCACCTACCTGCGCCTTCCCAACGCGAACGCAATCACCGGGCGAAGGCACGGTGCCTCCTTCGATTTCAAATCCAACAAGTTTTCGATGCGGATGCGCCTTACGCTCCTCCAATGCGGCTCGGCCAATAAAATCGTCCTCTTTTGTCTTTAATGGCACAGTAAAGCCAATACCGGCCTCGAACGGGTCTGTTGTGTCGTCAAATTCGCTGCCTGCGAAAATCAATCCGGCTTCGATCCGCATCATGTCCAACGCGGCAAGGCCCAAAGGCGCTATGCCATATTCCTGACCAGCATCCCAAACTGCGTCGAATACTTCGACCGCATCCTTTGGGTGGCAGAATATCTCGTACCCCAACTCGCCCGAATAACCGGTTCGCGAAATCACAACCGCCGTTCCCGCGTAATCGCCGATGCGGGCAATAGTCATTCGAAACCAGGGCAACTCCTCAACGGACGGTTGGGTTGGCGGCGTCCAAAAAATTTTCCTCAGGATATCCTTTGAATGGCGCCCTTGGACTGCAATGTTATGGAGCTGGTCTGTAGACGGCCGCACCCACGCATTTAAACCTCGCTTAACGGCTTGCTCTTTGAGCCATAGACCGCTTGTGTCATTGCCCCCTATCCAACGAAAATTGTTGTCCCCCAACCGATAAATTGTGCCATCGTCAATCATTCCACCATGCTCGTAGCACATGGCGGTATAGCTCACCTGTCCGACGCTGATTTTCTTGACATTACGCGTAACACAGGCCTGCATCAGCTCTTCGGCATCTGGGCCTGTTACTTCGTATTTCCGCAGCGGCGACAAATCCATTACCGCTGCCTTTTCGCGTACGGCCCAGTACTCCGCTATACTCCCAAGCTTGGGAAAGGTATTCGCTAACCAATAGCCATTATACTCGACGAAGTCTTCTGTGTGGCGCGCAAAGCAATCATGAAACGCGGTTTTCTTTGTCTCTTCCACATCCGCCTCCGCAGACTTTCTATAACCAACGGATCTCTTGAAATCCTCGGTTGCCTTATATGTGCGGACCTGGATATCCGTCGGGTTCCATCCATTTGCTGGATCGACATCACAAGGGCACGCCGTGCTTACACAAACCAAATCAGACAATGCGCGCAGCAACACATAGTCGCCGGGGCGCGACCATGGATCGTCCATCCCGATGGCGTTGGTGTCATCAAGCATTGTATTGAAAAAGAAGTTTATTGCCGGCCAGCCGCCGCGGGGTCGAACGTTGAACTTTGCCAAATCCGCATTCATGTTGTCCGAGCAGTTGATATGCCCCGGATAGCCGAGGTCTTCATAGTAGCGGGCGGTACACGCCAGACCGAAGGTGTCATGCCGGCCGCAGGTGTCTTGCACGATCTCAACAAGCGGTTCCTGATCAACTGACCAATACTTAGAAAAGATGCCCGGGTTCGGATATAGGCTTCCCATCAAGCTGCGGGTTGTCGTCGGATCGATCTCGCGCTCGAGGCCGTCGTCGAGTGCGCGCAGCGAGAACGCCTGAAAATCCGAGCACTCCCTTCCTTTTACATCAAGTATTTGAATATACTGACCCTTTTTGACCTCATAGGCCGTTGCGTTCCCCGGCTGAATATTGAGATCTTGCAGCGGGTCGGCGAGTGGTTCGGGTGGACCCAATACGCCTTTGGCCTGTTTTGGGTCGGCCCGCCGGATATATAGAACAAGCTCAGTAGGTGCGTTCTGTTTTTCTGGGCTCATCGGTTTGCCCGGAGCGGCGCAAATCAACAAACCATCGCATTCCGCTGTAAAGTTTGTCGTATCACCCGGCTTGGATCCTTCGGAAAAAACGCCGATAGCATCGCCAGTTTCAATCGAGAAACCCGATGCAGACAGTGCTTTCAATACTTTAGCGCCTGATCGTGAACTGTTTGCCAAGGTTTCGATTGTTGCGGTGGGCCGCCCTTTACCGATTGCCCCAAGCATTGTCGCATCCGAAGTTCGGTCGGGTGCGAAAAACACGAGTTCACCTTGCTGTAAGCCTTCTTTGTCGACAACACTGATCTCATCCCCGCGAAAAACCGGAATAGCTCGTGACCCACCTCCGGGCACCGGATGACGTTCGACACCGTGTGGCAAGATCGGCAGGCCAGGAGAAACGATCCCACGCCTTTCCCAGGGATGCTCGATAAACTCAGGTTTGTTCATATCATCATCCGAGCCCCAACATCTTTTTGCGTTTTTCGGCCCAGGCCATAACCGCAAGATCAAATGTCAGGGCCATGAATGCCACGTTTAGACCCAGTACAATGTTCTTGCCAAGCTCTGTCCCCGCAAGCGTCCTCTGCAATTCCTGGCCGAGATCCTGGGTGCCAATAAACGCCGCGATGATCACCATAAAGAAGGCGAACATAATTGCTTGGTTAAATCCTACAGCCATAGTCGGCAACGCCATCGGCAACTGTACTGACCACAACTTTTGTCTGCGCGTTGCCCCTGACATGTCGGCTGCCTCGGTGATTTCCGGGGGTACAGTGCGAAGTCCCTCGATCGTATAACGCGTCAATGGGACGGTTGTGAAAATCACAATTGCAAAAACGACGGCAACATCATTCACGCCAAACAACATAATGGCCGGAATGAGATAGATGAAGCTCGGAAATGTTTGCGCCGTATCGCAGGCCAGCAGAATACGGTTCGACCATTTCGCTGAACGAGCAGCGAAAATACCAAGCGGAATGCCCACAAGCATCGATATTATTACGGCGGAAATGACTGTATAGAGTGTGATAACTGATCGGTCCCACCAACCTGAAAAGGCGACTAATGTAAAGAAAACAAAGGCATAGATTGCGGGCCGTTTGCCGCCCAGCCAATACGCCAGTGCCGTGACCAGCAAGATAAATGCGGGTGTTGGAATCCACAGAAGTGAATTCCTGAACGGTATCAGAACTTTGACGTTAAGAAACCATCGCAACCATTCTGTCACCGCATTCACGGCATCAATCGCCAGAAAACTTTTAATGGCAACGTCAATCTCTTTGCCTTTTGAGAAAGACTGCCGTCGACCAATTTCCGCAAAGACATCAACGAATTGCGAAACAATACAAAAAAACGAAAAAACTGCTAGGCCGATCAAAAGATATGCGTGTTGCTTCCACCAAGGCGTGCCTTTCTCAAAGTGTATTGGTTGTTTAACCACCCACGCTTTTGACAGTCGGTCCAGCATAATTGCGAACAAAACTATAGTCACGCCTATCTCGAAAGAACGGCCTAGCTTGAAGCTGCCCATCATAGCTAGCAGCTTTGCGCCAAGCCCGGGCATCCCAATGAAGGCTGTAAGAACGACCATAGCAAGGCAAAGCATAATCACCTGGTTAACACCGACCAAAATTTCGGTCCGTGCAGCTGGCAAATAGACGCGTGTCAGCATTTGCCAACGGGTACACCCTGACATCTTACCCGCCTCGACAACTTCTGGGCTTACTTTCTTAAGACCAAGTGTCGTCATCAGTATCATGGGCGGCATGGCGTAAATGATCGTTGCTACCGCACCTGCCGTCGGCCCAACTTTGAAGAAAATTACAGCCGGCAGCAGATAAGTGAAAAATGGAAGCGTTTGCAGCACGCTCAGGATCGGTTTGATCACTGTGTCTACCCGGACGTATTTCCAGGCAGCTATACCCAAAAGAAGACCAATCAAAAACGCAATCGGTGCAGCGACAACCAGCACTGACATCGTTTGCATCGCGATGTCCCACTGTCCGATCAGGGCGGTCCAGACAAATGTGCCGCCTGCGAGAACGGCGAGCCTCCAACCGCCAAGGTAATAACCAAGCACTGCCGCTGCACCCGCGATCGCTGTCCAAGGGATTGGTCCCAGCATCGGCCAACGGCGCTTGCCATAAAGCAAGTTTGCGGTCGCATCCAAGAAAAACTCAAGTGGTCCCTCTGCGATAAACCTAGTGACATAGATAAGGCCCAAGTCATTCTGAACAAATGCGAATACCGCATCAAGGGCTTCGGCAGTTGGCGGGATCATCGTCTCTGGTATTCGTTGCAACCAAGGTGGGAGTACACCAAACGCATGCGCCACCATAAGAACGACCGCTGTTCCGACCAGAGTCAGCAAGACCGGATTCCTGCCAACACCGGCGTGGGCGCGCCCGCCGACGTCGGAGGCGTGGGTTACGGCCATCAGCCAGCCCCTAACAGCAGATCGAGAGCTTCGGATCTATGCATGACACCGATCACTTTTCCGGACTTATCAGCGACAGGAATTGCTTCGCGTGTTTCATTCACCAGTTGCCGGGCCAGATCCTGAATCGTCGCTTTTGCGTCCACGGCATTTCCTTCCAGCGTCATGCCGTTGACAGGTCTTGATAAGCCGCGCGCATGAACAACGCGGGCCTTGTCGATATCTTCCGTGAACTTCCTGACATACTCGGTCGCCGGGCTCATAACTATCGCATCCGGCGTATCGCATTGTTCGATAGCGCCATCTTTCATGATTGCAATGCGGTCCGCCAGCCGAAGCGCTTCGTCAAAGTCATGTGTGATAAAGACAATCGTCTTACCCAGCATCTCTTGCAGCCTCAGGAACTCATCCTGCATTTCACGGCGAATAAGCGGATCTAACGCCGAGAACGGCTCGTCCAGAAACCAGATGTCCGGCTCGATCGCGAGTGATCGCGCTATACCTACGCGTTGCTGCTGTCCTCCTGAAAGTTCCCGGGGGAAATAGTCTTCCCGTCCTTCAAGTCCGACTAAACGCACAACTTCCAGCGCCCGCTCGCGTCTTGTGTATTTGTCCTGTCCACGCATCTCCAATGGGAACGCGACATTTTCCAAAACTGTACGATGCGGCAGCAGACCGAACGACTGAAACACCATCCCCATCTTTGAACGGCGCAGTTCTATCAGATCTTTTTCTGCCAAAGACATGATATCCTGACCATCGACTTCGATGGTTCCGCTGGTAATGTCGTGTAACCTGGAAAAACACCTAACAAGCGTTGATTTTCCCGAACCAGAGAGGCCCATGATGACAAGCATCTCGCCTTGACTCACATCTACAGATACATCCTTTACCCCAGCGATATATCCATCAGCACGAATGTCATCGAAGCTGTGATTTTCCGGCATCGTACGCAGGTACTTTTCCGGATGCGCACCGAAAAGCTTCCAAACACTTCTGGCCGAAATTACCGGAGCCATGCCAATCCCCTGTCATCAGGTCACCCGCCCCGCATGGTCTCGCGGGACGGGCATGTTTGTCAAATCACGCAAGGATCAGCCTGAGCACTCATTAATCCAGGGATCGACGATTCCACGATTTGCAGACAGCCATTCAACCGCTGCATCCTCTGGCTCCAACTCGTCTGTGTCTACCAGTTTAGCCATTTCAGCGATCTGAGGATTAGTGAAAGAAATCTTCGTCAAAACGCAATAAGCTGTTGGCCACTTGTCTTTCATACCATCCCAGGCAGCCTTTTTCAGGTAGCCGGTCGCGGGGTTGCCGCAGTCGTAAAGAGCATCTGGGTTAGGTCCAACCGACGGATCGGTGTCACACCCATCCTCCCATGCAGGAAACTCGACAAACTCGCCCGGCCACACTGCTTCGGCAAAGTTAGGCGTCCAGTTGAATACAACGACCGGTTTCTTTTCAGCCTCTGCCGCACCGATTTCAGCCCAGAGAGCCGCCGCAGAACCCGCGTTTACAACAACAAAGTCCATGCCCAGCGCCTCGACGCGCTCTTGCCCGTGTTTCAGCCAGTCCACCGGACCGTCCAAATAACGACCTTTGTCGCCCGTCTCAGCTGTTGCAAATACAGCAGCGCAGTCGTTCAACGCTTTCCAGTCCGGCAGACCAGGACAAGCATCTTTGGTCCACATTGGATACCACCAATCTTCGCGGGTTACCGCGTCGTGGTCGCCAGCATCGTGCAGCCCGCCCTTGGATAAAGCCTCACGGAAGGAAGCACCGAATGCGCCTTCCCATACTTCCAGCTCCAACGCGACATCGCCCAGACGAACCGACTCGTATACGGCTTGGCTGTCAGTGGTTACGTATTCGACATTCAGATCCATTTCCTCAAACATCTGGCCGACCACGTTCGACATCACAATCTGGCTTGACCAGTTGTGGATCGGGATCACGATCGGATCATCGCTGTCAGCCGCATTTGCGGCGACACCCATAAATGCGACGGCGCTTGCAGAGGCTAATAAAGTCAGTTTTTTCATCTTCATTCTCCCAGTTGCTTTTGACGAAGCCTGCACGCCCTTACAGGCGAGAGTTCATTCGCCCATTTCAAGTCTTCAGGTAGTCCTCAAGACTGTCGTCCAGCGCATCCTTCCATACCGTGTGGTGCGGGGGCGCTTTTGTACCGGTCATCGGACTTGTGTAGCCATGATCCCGGAATTCCATTATCCCTTTCTTCTTGTGCTTCTTCCATTCGTAGAAGGCTTGATTAGCTGCTTCGATATCAAATGACGGATAGTCGGTTTCGTCGATCAGTTCACCGGTATAAGCGCCCTGATAGGCTATGCAGGCATAGTCATCTTCCAGAGCATCTTCGTCGGCCTGCCGCTTTTGCCAATCCGCCTCCATTACTTCGGCATCCGGTAATGCAATGCGGTCCAAAATCACATCGCGCACCCACCAGGCCTGCGCGTCAAACATATTGAATGTGTACCACTGATCTTGCATCCCCAGATAAAAGAGGTCCGGGTTCCCAGTGTATACAACACCCTTATAAAGGTCGTTTGCAGCCAACCGATTGGCTGTCTTCAACCGCAGGTCATCGGGCAGAAACGGGAAATGGTGTTTATATCCGGTGCACAATATGATCGCGTCAACTTCACGGGAAGTCCCATCAATAAAGTGGGCCGTTTTGCCTTCCACTTTCTCTAGTTTTGGAACCTCTTTCCAGTTGTCGGGCCAGTTGTATCCCATTGGCGCGGTCCGGTGGGCAACGGTTACCGAGTTGCACCCGTATTTCCAACACTGCGATCCGATGTCTTCTGCCGAATATGACGTGCCAAGGATCAATATATCCTTGTCTTTAAACTCCACCGCATCCCTGAAGTCATGCGCGTGCAAGATGCGGCCCTTGTAGGACTCGAAACCTGGATAATAGGGGACATTCGGAAAACTGAAGTGCCCAGAAGCTACAATCACATGATCAAAGACGCTGCGGTCTTCGGTATCGGTCTCTGCATCACGAACAGTAACCTCAAACCCATTGTCGACCGCGCGGACGTCCCGTACTACGGTATTGAATTTTATGTACTTCCGAACATCTGCTTTGTTAACTCGGCCTTCGATGTAATCGAAAAGAACAGCCCGCGGCGGATAGGATGCAATGGGTTTTCCAAAGTGTTCCTCAAAGGTGTAGTCAGCGAATTCCAGCCCTTCTTTCGGTCCATTTGACCACAGGTACCGGTACATTGAACCATGACAGGGGTTGCTGTGTTCATCCAGTCCGGTGCGCCAAGTATATCGCCAAAGCCCACCCCAATCTGCCTGCTTTTCATAACAAACAATCTCTGGAATTTCCGCGCCTTTTTCGGCCGCCGATTGAAAAGCACGCAATTGTGCAAGCCCTGACGGACCTGCTCCGATAATACAGATGCGTTTTGTCATTCTATCCCCTCGACAATTGTCTGAACACTGCTTGATGCGGACATCCGAAGAGCCTTTGCTTCCTCGTAGTCCTCTGAATGGTACCAGTCCTTTGCTGCTTGATAGCTGGGAAAACGGATTACGACGTGCCGATCGCCGGGCGGCGTGCCTTCGTAGCTTTCACTGCGACCGCCACGGACCAAAAATTCACCACCGAATTTTTTTATAATCGGCTGAACCATAGCGACGTAGGAAGGATACGTTTCCGCGTCAGTTACACATATTTGTGCGATTACGTACCCCGGCGCCATATCAGCTCACCTCCGTTTCCATAGAGCTGGCATTCCAATCCGGTTCAAACCCCAAAACTTCGGTGTCGGCGGGTAGGGCCGGATTGAACAAGCGGTTGTGCGCCATAGTCGCTTGATACAGCGGATTGTGGGGCGCCAGCCGCCAAACCTTGCACGACAGATCAAACATCTGCATATACGCCTCAAAACGCAGTCGTACATTTTCTGCTTCGCGTATAGATGCCGCCCCCGGTGATCCCGGCGGAAAAGTCGCTGTCAGGATGTCAGAAAACTCCGACGCTTTTTGATAGTATGTCGCGGAAAAGAACCTAATCGCCTGATCTCGGCGCTGCGCTGGGTCATTTGTTTTTTTGGCCATATGAAGCAGTTCTGGCGTGACCGAATACCCCGGAGATTTGTTCAGCAAAGTAATTATATGCCCAAGCGGTTGATCTTGGTGCGGCAAGAACAATGCCGGTTTAATCGCATCGTCCGGGCGTCCCTGATTATCCCTCATGGCCATTTGACGCACTCGGCACTGCCATTTCAAAAATGACAATCGCAAGGGCGACGGGGAATAACTTTCTCCCAAGACAGAACCCAGTGAACTCATGCGACGTCTTTCTCTTTTGAATCCGCTAATTGATAGGGCCGATCGTGGCGCAAACTGGGTACTCTCGCCGCAGTCGCCTGGACCAGATCAAGATCCAACTGCGCGTGTATTACACCCGGTATATCACCGCCATCGGCAAGGATTTCGCCCCAAGGGTTGATGACAAGGGAATGCCCATAGCTGGCACCGCCCCCTGGTACCGGACCGACGGCGCAAGGCGATACGACGAACGCGGTATTTTCGATGGCACGTGCGCGATTGAGAACGTGCCAATGCGCCTGTCCGGTCGTTTTGGTAAAGGCCGCAGGGCAACACAGGATTTCTGCTCCAGCATGAGCAAGATCTCTGAATAACCCGGGAAACCGAAGGTCATAACAAATCGTATGACCTACTTTGCACAAGGCAGTGTCGTAGATACGGGCTCGGCTGCCTGGAGCTACAGTATCGCTTTCGCGATAAACGGCGTCTTCGGAAAGGTCGACATCAAACAAGTGGATCTTGTCGTAAGACCCTAAGATATCACCTTTTGGGTCAACCATATAACCACGGTTGATAATCTTACCGTCGGATCCGTTGATTGCGACAGACCCGATGTTCACCCATACTTGCCTCTCTGCCGCAAAGCTGCGCAATTGAGACAGAACAAGGTGCACGTGTTCCGCCTGAGATGGTGGACACAACCGGACACCGTCAGAATTTAGTCCACCGCAATACTCTGGCAGGAATAACATTTGCGCGCCCGCCAAAACTGCCGCCTCAGCCATCGGCAGGACCTCGGCCAGGGCGCTCTCCATAGTCGGCATAGGCCGGGTTTGGAGGCAGGCGATATTGAGCGGACGCGGCATGGATTAGAACTTTTTGTATGCCTTTCTGAGCATGACCAAAGGGTGTCGGTCGGACATTTGGAACTTTAGCAGAAGCTCGCGCGCAATCATGTCACGGTCCTGTTGGTTGTCCGGCAGTTCGATGCTGTCCGGTATCCGAACCCATCCGTTAATGTTTCGGTCAAAGACGGCAGGTTTACCCTCTTCGTAGCCCATGTGAATGTCTTCGAGCCAATTCAGGTCATCCCAACCCATGAACTCCATATAGCTCTTCAGGAAAGGTGTGATCCGGCTGTAGTCCGGCACAAGATTCACGTCATATCGATAGCCAATGTGCTGACCTATTTCCTTCTCACGCTCAGATTCCAAGCCTTGTGCATCATTGATGAACTGGTCGACGTCTTTTATTTCAGACCCGCGGTACTGTGTTCCGGCCATAACTCAGGTCTCCTTACAGATGGTGGTAATCTTCAACGCCGACAGTGTGGCTTGTGCCAGCCAACGGAACTCCCGCCATTGCTGACGCTTCCATTGTCAGCGCGGCCAGATCTTCCGGCTCCAACGAATGCAGATGCGTCTTACCGCAGGCACGAGCAAACAACTGAGCCTCGATAGTCAGCGTATGGAGGAAGTTGTAGACGCGCTCTGCCGCTTCGTCGGGATCAAGACGCTGGCGCAAAATAGGGTCTTGGGTCGCCACGCCAACCGGGCAACGGCCCGTATGACAGTGGTAGCAATAGCCCGGCTCCGCCCCTATCTCTTCGGGATAGTTGGCCTCCGGGATGTCTTTGTTGCAGTTAAGCGCCATCATAGCAGAATGTCCGATGGCGATCGCGTCGGCACCAAGCGCAATTGCCTTTGCTACATCAGCGCCATTTCGAATACCACCGGCGTAAATCAATGTGATGTCGCCCCGCTTTCCTAGGTCGTCTATCGCCTTGCGTGCTTGGCGGATAGCCGCCATCCCGGGAACGCCAGTATCTTCTGTTGCAAGGTGCGGACCTGCGCCCGTGCCACCTTCCATGCCGTCGATATAAATCGAGTCCGGATCACATTTCACGGCCATGCGCACATCATCGTACACTCGGGCAGCTCCGAGTTTCAGTTGGATCGGGATTTGCCAATCTGTTGCTTCTCGGATCTCCTGAATTTTCAGCGCCAAATCGTCGGGACCCAGCCAATCGGGGTGGCGAGCTGGTGACCGCTGGTCAATACCAGCTGGCAAAGAGCGCATCTCGGCAACCTGGTCGGTCACCTTCTGGCCCATTAGGTGGCCCCCAAGACCGACTTTACAGCCCTGTCCGATGAAGAACTCGCAGCCATCTGCAAGTACCAAATGATGGGGATTAAACCCGTAGCGCGACTGAATACACTGGTAGAACCATTTTGAGGAATACCGACGTTCGTCGGGAATCATACCGCCTTCGCCAGAACAGGTTGCTGTGCCCGCCATTGTGGCGCCTCGCGCCAGCGCAGTTTTCGCCTCATAGGACAACGCACCAAAGCTCATTCCTGTTATGTAGACGGGGATATCCAATTCCAGCGGCCGCTTTGCGCGTGGACCTATTACTGTTTTGGTTTCACATTTCTCCCGGTAACCTTCGATAACAAAACGCGTCAAAGTCCCGGGCAGAAAAGTCAGATCATCCCAGTGAGGTATTTTTTTAAACAGCGAGAAACCCCGCATTCTATACCTGCCGAGTTCGGATTTGATGTGAATGTCATCCATGACCCGCGGCGGAAAAATAAAACTATCTCCGATACGGTTGACGTCACGGTCCAAAAGCTTCTTGGTTGGCGGGTTTCCATCTGCCATATGTTTTTCCTTTCAAAGGGTTATCGGGCATCCCTGAATCTTAGGGCCGTCCCTCAGAGGATGAGCTTTTTCTCATTCGGTTCGAGATTGTCGTAGTTCCAGAGCTGTTTGCCCGCGACAACTTTGGTGAAATGATCGACGCCGTTTTCTGGCATCAACCCGTATTGGGTCAGCTTTCTGGTCAACCACGCTTTATCCAAATCAGTCAGTTCAGCCTCAACCGCATCAACGCCCAAAGACTGAATATCTCCCCCGATATAGATCGTACCGTCGTACATCGAGTCACCAAGGTTCTTACCAGCATTACCGCAAACAACCATGCGGCCACGCTGCATCATGAAACCCGAAAGCGCACCGGTGTCGCCGCCCACGATTATCGTCCCGCCCTTCATGTCGATGCCAGTCCGTGATCCAACGGAACCGCGACAAACAAGGTCACCTCCGCGGATGGCCGCCCCGAATGTGGATCCCGCGTTTTTCTCAACGATTACTGTGCCGGACATCATGTTCTCGCCACAAGACCAACCTACACGCCCATTGATACGCACGTTCGGCCCGTCGATCAGACCAACGGCAAAGTACCCTGTTGAACCTTCAATAATCAGGTTGAGCTTGTTCAAAATGCCGACCCCAAGGCTATGCATGCCGCGAGGGTTTTTGACTACGATCGAGCCAAAGCCCTCCTCCATCAAAGAGCGAATATTCGCGTTGACCTCAGTCGCCGTCATCTCGTCGCAATCAAGTTCTGTACGCTTGTTGAAATCGACGTCCGGCGCCCAAGGATATGCGAAGCGTTCTGTCGCATCCGGATCAAATTCAATGTACATGGACCGCCCAGTAAGCTGATCCGTTGTCATGCCCAAAGCTTTGACCCGTTCTTCTTGGGTCATTCCCTTTAGGTCTGTATCGCTTACGCTTGCCATACGCGAACCTCCTCATCATAGGGATCGGTAGTGTCTATTTCATGAGGCAGGATCGCTCGGATCGCGACCTCTTCAGAAGCCATGGCGATCAGGTCATCGCTTTCGTAAAGAACCAACGGTTTGGCCGCCATGGTATCCTTGGCCATACCTAATTGATCCTTGGTGCAAACAAGGTAGGTAAAGACTCCATCGATCTCATCAATCGAACGCCTGAGGCTTTCTTCAAGAGTGACACCGTTTGCAAGATTGTGTGCCGTGTAGACTGCCAGCAATTCGCTGTCACAGTTCGACATGAAACGATGACCTTTCCGTTCCATCTCGCGACGCATTATCCAATAATTCGTAATTTGCCCATTATGGACAACCGAGACGTCGTTGTATGGGAAGGCCCAATAAGGATGCGCTGATTTGATATCTACGTCGGACTCCGTAGCCATCCTCGTGTGACCGATACCGTGCGTGCCCCGAAAGTCATCCAAGCCGTAAGCCTCGGCAACCACTGACGCATCGCCCAGGTCTTTGATCAACTCCAGACCATTTCCAAGCGAGAGTATCTCAACATCATCGATCTCTTCGATGTGCTCAGCCATCTCACCAGTATTTCCATCATGCGTCAAAACATAGCGCAAGGCATAAGGACGAACTCGTTCCTTTTGCTTCACGTTCGCACCATGCTCTTCAAGGATGGCATCAACCTTGGCCAACCGTTCTTCCAGAACGTCGTGAATGCCGCGTCCACGATCCATGTCCTCGGCTTCAGCTATCTTAACCCGCATGACATAGTCTTCCGCGTTCTCCCGATAGACCGCATAACCGGTTGAGTCTGGTCCCCGATGCTTCAGGGACTGAAGCATCGCTGTCATCTCACCGCCAACATTCGACGCTCCTTTGAGATGAATTAATCCAACAATTCCGCACATTTGATCTGCGCTCCTCCTGCGAATTCTTCAATCTGGCGTAATTCGATCAAAGAGCGGCCGCGTTCAGCGATCCGCCCGTAAGCCTCCGTTTAAGGCAGGCACTCCATGTACATTTCGTTGTCCCACTCGGTTACGGTGGACATGAAGCGCGCAAACTCATCGCGTTTGTACTCTTCATAAAGGCGGTACATCTCGCCCGGCATGCCGCGCTTGACCACCTCGTTACCTGCCAGATGATCCAGAGCCTCGCCCAGAGACATCGGAAGCTTTTTGACTTCCTTGCCTTCGGCCATCGCCTCGTAAATATTGCGCTCTTCAGGCTCACCCGGATCAAGGTTGTTATCCAGCCCGTCATCCATCGCCGCAAGCAATGTCGACCCCATAATGTATGGGTTTACCATCGAGTCGACCGACCGATACTCAAACCGTCCGGGTGCCGAAACGCGAAGCCCAGTCGTACGGTTCTGGAAACCCCAATCCGCAAATACTGGCGCCCAGAAACCTGTGTCCCACAATCGACGATAGGAATTTACTGTAGAACACCCAATAGCCGTAAGTGCCTGCAGATGAGTGACGACACCCCCGATGGCTTTCAAACCCTCTTTGCCGGGCATCTGAGGGTCATCAGTGTCGGGCATGAATGTGTTCTCACCACCCTTCACATACATGTAGTTTTCCTTCATTCCCGGCAAATCTTCGGGGTCATTGCCGACGGGAACAAACTCATCCTCACCGCCTCTCCATAGGCTCATGTTGTGGTGGCAGCCGCTGGCAGAAACGCCCATGAAGGGCTTTGTCATAAAGCAAGCAAAGATGCCATTTTCTCGGGCCACCTGCGCGCAGATTTGGCGGTAGGTCGTCAAACGGTCAGCATTGCGCAGCACGTCGTCAAACATCCAGTTTAATTCAAGCTGGCCTGGTGCATCCTCGTGATCGCCCTGGATCATATCCAGACCCATCTGGCGCGCGTAGCGGATCACCTGCATTGATACGGGCCGCAGGCTTTCGAACTGGTCGATGTGATAGCAATACGGTTTCGAAAACCCGTCGCGGGGCTTTCCGTCTTCGTCGAACTTTAGCCACATCATCTCGGGCTCAGTACCAATCCGAAGCTTGGTTCCATGTTTTTTAGTGAATTCCTCGTGCAGCCGACGCAGGTTTCCCCGGCAATCGGAGGTAAGATATCCACCCGGATTTTCTTTTTCCTCCCGATTCCGGAACAAAGTGCAATAGAACCGCCCAATGGTAGGAGCCCAAGGCAGTTGCATAAACGTTTCAGGTTCAGGGATACCTACAAGTTCTGCTGCTTCCGGGCCGTATCCAAGATAGTTACCAGCGCGATCTGTGAAGAGGTTTACGGTCGCACCGTAGACAAGCTGAAATCCTTTTTTGGCAACCGTTTCCCAATGATCGGCCGGGATGCCCTTACCCATGATTTTTCCGGTGACCGAAACGAATTGAAGGTAAAGGTATTCAATGCCCTTTGCATTGATCATTTCCCTTACTTGCTTGATTTTTTCATCGCGACCTGGCGCTTCTACAAATCTTTCAAGATCGGTGGTCACTTTCTATCTCCTTGCTAGCTTGAGGCGAGCACTCTTCCGGCGCTCTTCAATGCGAACTTGGTTTTGTCGCTAACTCCACGGGTACGGGCTGTTGGATACAGGGTGCAGTTCACCTTTGGCGAAACGGTCAAAGCGGAACGGCTCGAGAAGATCTTGACGTTCTCCAAGCACTTCGTCTGCGATCAGGTGACCGACACCCAGCATCTTCCATCCGTGATTGCTGTCGGCAATCACTGTCACGTTCTCACGAAAGTGGTCAAAAACAGGGAAACTATCAGCCGTGAAACAACCGATCCCACCCGACGCTTCTTTGTGGTACTTAGGCATCATACCTTCGTAGCGTGCCTGACAATGAGCCAGCGCACTGACCCACATATGCGCAAATTCGGGGCTTGAGACGAACTCAGGCGAAGATGGCCCGTAAGGGTCAATCTGTACTTCGTCGACAGGTGTCTCAACTTTGTAAGGGCTTGCACCACCTTGAATTCCACCAAAATGCCAGTCAGGCTTGTAGTAGATCCCCCACATCTCTTCGGTGATGATCGAACCATCGACGGTCGATTTTAGCGGAGCATCCGTATCGACGTGTATCACCGGCGCGAGGCTGCCGTCATCGGCTCGCCCAATGTCCGGATCGATGTTTAACACTCCTTCTTCAAGCTGCCAGAAACGCCACATGTCAACGTCTTCGTGCACATCGCCCTTCAGGTCTTTGACCGTGATCTTGCTTGGCAAATCAAGCATCGACCAAAAGTCGCGCACCCATGGACCCGCGCCAATGATGACATGCTCGCAGGAAATTTTTCCCTTGTTTGTTTCGACAAACCGGATCGCACCAGACCCATTCATGGCTTCGAAGCCCATTACCTCGACGCCGGTGATGATCCGGACGCCTAGCGCTTCGATCTTTTCGGCCAGTGCGTACATTGTCTTGGTTTGGTTTGAGAAGCCGCCACGTTTTTCGTGCAGTACAGATGTGATATTTTGGGCTTGCCAATCTCCGAAGTACCCACGCATGTACGACGTGCAGGCGTTTTCTCCTTCGATGAAGACGCTTTCGTATCCAATTGCCTGTTGCTGTGCGTAAATGGACCCCACATCGTCACGCATACTTTCAGAGGAAATCTGCATGTAGCCGACCGGATGATACGAAAGCCCCTTTGGGTCGCTTTCCCAAACATCCACCGAATGAGCCATAAGTTTACGCATCGCCGGTTGGAAGTAGTTGTTGCGAACTACCCCACAGGCAATTCCAGATGCTCCTGCCGCGATCCCGCTTTTGTCCAAAACGACAATACGGCCTTCAACATTCTCCCCTCGTTCTTGCAGCCTTTCCGCCAGTTTCCAGGCTGTGGAAACGCCGTGAATGCCTGCGCCGACGATCACGTAATCTGCGTGTTGAGGGAATGCCATAGGTGTCCTCGCCGTTTGGTGATGCGTAAAAGAAGAGCCACACTCCAAACCAAAATCAACAACTTTTAATCCAATATTTGCATTTTGGTCTGTTATCTGTAAATTTGGTTTACTTTTGGATTATTAAATGGATCAAAAATGGGAAGAAAAAGTTTCGCCGACGTGGCTACTGAACTGCGGCGATCTATTGACGAGGGGGAATTTCAGCGATTCGAGCGCTTACCGCCTTCGCGATTATTGGCGGAACAGCTGGGTGTCGCACGAAACACTCTGCGCGACGCGCTTTACCAACTCGAAAAAGAAGGACTTTTGGAGACGCGCGCGGGTAGTGGGACTTACGTTACTGCCGTGAAGCAGGATGTCGTTCCTTCGGCTGTTGAAGAAGCAACTCCCTTGGAATTGATTGACGCACGCTTTGCACTTGAACCACACATATGTCGCCTCAGCGTTCTTCATGGAAGACGCGAGGATTTTGAGGCACTAGAGGCATTTTGTAAGCAAATGGAAGCTGCCCAGAACGATTCCATTCTCTTTGCCGAGGCAGACACAGCATTTCACCGCAGGTTGGCCGCATCAACTCGAAACAACCTGTTGATATGGTTGATCAGTCAGATCAACACAATACGATCATTGGATGAATGGACCCGAATGCGACACTTGACGCTCGAAGAACAGATTATCCAACAGTATAATGCCCAACATCGCGAAATCCTGAACGCTCTTCGTTCACGTGAACCTGAGAGAGCCGCAGTTAAAATGAAAGAGCATCTTGAAACTGCTCGTATGTCGCTGATGCGGGCTGCGGAGGCTTAGTGCCTACACCCAAGACATCACTTAGAGTTTCTGTCGCTGCCATCGCTGCGGCGATGCTGGCACCTGCGAGTTCATTATTGGCCGGAGAATGTGACGTGGTGGACTTTCTTGACCAATTTACGACTTCGGGAACATTCCCCGCTGGCGCGGAATGCTCAGCTTTTACAACGTCACTAGCTACAACAGGAACATCTTGTTTCTGGAGCCACCCTTATCGGAGTACGCTGGCTCTGGACCACGCATCAGAGCTGTGGGCCACTTTGACGAAATGCAGAGTTGGCCGACAGATGGGACAAGACGATCAGGTGAACCACCCAGACAGTTACAACCTGAAGGAATGGGTTCACGAAGAGGATGTTTATGCAGTTTCGGTCAAGGACAAAGGAGGGCAAAACCGAACATTTGTCTTCTTACGGGTTGAACCCGGCCAACAACCATCGAAAAACTGATCACTTCGCCTGCGCGGACGTTTGCATCCAATTAATGTATAACCGCTCAGCCATATCGTTGAATTTAGAAAGATTTGCCGAAACATCTGCGCCTAGACGCTCTGTCGCATTGTCGCCCATTGCCGCGTCAAGTGCCAAGCGGTACTCTTTGATATCAGCCCAGTTGGCCACCGTGTCATCTTCCACTTCAATGTGAAATTGCGCTGAGTATGCACGTGTTCCCCATTTCATTGCCTGGACAGCACAATCTGGCGAAGTGGCAAGGCAACTTGCTCCTGAGGGCATCTGCTTAATTTCGGCAGAATGCCACTGAAGGCATGGGAAACGATCCGGCAGACCATCCAGTATCACGCCGGACGCTCCTTCTTCTGTTAACTGAACATCCAGAACACCTATCTCTGGCGTTTCAGACGGACCAACGCTTCCGCCCAAAGCTTCGGCCAACAATTGGTGCCCCAGACAAAGCCCAAGGAACGGCAGCCCCCTGACCTCCACCGCTTCGCGGATAAAGACCTTTTCGTCTTTCAGCCATGGATAGGTGTCTTCTTGCCACACGTCCATTGGGCCGCCCATGACCCATAGCCCATCATAACCGTCAAGCGATGGAAGTGATTGACCCTCGTCCAACTCAACCGTGTCGTAACTATGGCCGTCTTCCTTTAAAAATGATCGGAAAATCCCCGGATGCTCAACGCTCGCGTGTTGCAATATTAGAAGTTTCATAACCTTGCCCTTTGAATTTCCACTCGACCTTAGTGCAATCTCATACGATTTCGATAGGCAGTAACGACAAAGATCGGTCAAGTTCCTTCAAAGTCGAACCCGGCACTAGATGGTGGCTCGGCTTGCGCCGCAGTACACTTCGCACGCTTGGCTGGGTAAAATTAATGTTGCAAACCTTCGAAAATTACTAGCCAAGGAAAAGAATGTTGCGAAGATTTGGCATGAGTCGCCTCATTACTTTTCTGATTTATACAATTTTGCTCTGTCCGCTGCCTCTGCATGCCGAAAGGTGTAGATTGGCGCTGGTCCTTGCACTTGATGTTTCCGGTTCTGTGGACGAATCCGAATACGCAATGCAGTTGAATGGGCTTTCTTACGCGCTCAACGCCGCCGAAGTTCGCGCTGCTATTCTGAGTAATCCGGACAATCCTGTGTACCTGTCTGTTTTTGAGTGGAGTTCTCAAAATCATCAGTTTTTGATCCAACCCTGGATCGCGTTAGACAGCCATGACGCGATCGACGTAGCCGTTCGTCGTATTAGTGCCTACCGAAAAAAACGGGCTGGTTTAAAGACCGCTTTGAGTACGGCGATACTATTTGCCGGAGAGCTTCTGAAGCAGAAAGAACATTGTTGGCAAAAAACAATTGATGTTTCTGGTGACGGTAAAAACAACATAGGTCCCTCTCCTAGGCAGGTTTACGAGTTGGATACGTTCAGAGACGTAACTGTTAACGCGCTGGTCGTGGGAGAGCCCGCTGCATCCGATAGTGCAACAGCTGAAGAAGAATTTACGGACTTAGATCTGATGAATTATTTCGCGCGCGAAGTCATTCATGGCTCCGCCGCATTCACGTTGATTGCTTATGGATACGAGGACTACGCAAGAGCAATGCAGCAAAAACTCATGAAGGAGGTCACCTTTCCTGTCCTGGGTCTGCGCTAATCACTCGTCCGCGATCTCTAAGAAAAACTAACCCAATTTGCCGGCAAGTTAAGGAGAAATGAATGAAACCGATCCAAGCGACAGAAAGACTGGTCGCAAATATCTATGATAAAACCGCTTATATTCCTTACGATCCTGACGGGTCATCTGAAACAGGTACACACTTTATTCAGCTAAACCCGGATGCAGTCCGAGATGTGGGGTTTTACATTTACCGAATGGAGCCGGGTTCCAGCTCTACACCGCATCGACACGCCGGAGCAGAAGAGTTTCTGATCATTCAGGGTGAACTTATCGATAACGACGGCACAGTATACAAACAAGGTGACGTGGTTTGGCTTGCAAAAGGAACCGAGCACAGTTCTTACACTGAAACCGGTTGCCTGATAGCAGTTTACGCGGAATCCACCGAAGATCCCCTAAGCGCGTTTGAATGATTTTTTGCGGAAAGGCCCAAGACTGACAGAGATGGATTTTTCTTTGGCATCACGCAAAGAATAAGCAGCTCTCGCGTCACTCGTGAAAACAACTAAACAACTTGTCGTGGTCCGCGGTGTACTTCGTGAAACAGTTTCAACATACGTTTTGGAAATATGGGCTGTTTTTCCGCCATGACTCAATTCAAAGGGGATCAGGAACAAGAGCAGACCCACGCATTTGCGAGCATCACGGCTCCCAGTCCAAGAGCAGCAGCGACCGACCACATAAGCGAGCCTGTTTTAATATCCGAGGCAAGAGCCAAACCCGATCTGCGACCCGAAGCCATGGATGTTCCTGCAACGGCAAGGGTCGCGGGCCCAGGACTAACCGAGGAGATAAGTGCCGCTATGAGTATTAGTGGGAGGTTTATCTCAAGGGGTATTGATTTTCCACACTGATGTTTTGACGTAACATTCTGTAATCGCATCCTAAAGTCAATTTGGGTTCGTCGTCTTCTTTGCTGCACTCGACGCGAACAACCGCTTTACGGGCAATCCTGCTGCTCGTTGAAACGTTTTACTTGAGGCGAAAACATATTCTCCGCTTCTATCGAAGCATCTCCAATCGCAGGTGGCATTGTACTTGCGAACCTGCAGCCGACTGGCGTGTCACTGCTCCCGATACGCAGGCCGGAATGTGGCACACACAATGCTTTGCTCGAGTTTCAGGCGACTTCGGACAAAATGTAGAAGGTATTCGTCGCAACAACCAGTTGGAAATACAACACTTCTCAGAGTTCGCTGACAAAGCAATCTGGAGCCAACATGAGAAAAAACTCCAGCTTTCTACAACGGAAATGTTTTCAGCGCGAATAGCTTCAACATGCAGTCACCTGAGAGATTTTCTTTCCATTCGTCGTTATCCTTTCTGAACCAGAGACAACCTATTATCCCTCTAGATATCCAAAACAGAAAGTCAGTAACCTTTCCAAATAACAACAGAAACCTACAGACTTCATTTGTCCGCGCACTTGGCCGTTTCAGGGGCATTCAATAGGTCTAGCCAATCCGATGTATGCGAGTTGAGGAAGTAAAAAGGAAACGACTTTCGCGGATTCTGAAGACAATTTATCTTTTCTGAAAAAAATTCACTGAACGGAGTTTAATTTATGAACGATACATGCGACTGGCAACCTTCTCAACGGTATCCCGACCCATCTGTGATTTCGCTTGATCCGCGATTTGAAAAGTACAAGTTGCCTTTGGCGGGAGTTGAGAGATTGGCGGTAGGGTGTCGCTGGTGCGAGGGACCCGTGTGGTTCGGAGACGGGCGATATCTGCTGTGGAGTGACATTCCAAACAACCGGATTATGCGGTGGGATGAAGTCACAGGAAAAACATCGGCGTTTCGGCAGCCGTCAAATTTTTCCAATGGTCAAACCAGAGACCGGCAGGGCCGCCTGATCACCTGTGAACACGGCGGCCGCAGGGTGACGCGGACAGAATATGACGGCACTATTACTGTTCTGGCTGACAGTTTTGACGGAAAGCGGCTCAGCTCTCCCAACGACGTTATTGTCAAATCTGATAACAGCATTTGGTTCACCGATCCGACGTTTGGTATCTTGGGCAATTACGAAGGAATTCGCGCGGAACCAGAATTAGGCCAAAATGTTTACCGACTTGATGCCGACACTGGAGAATTGAGCGTCGTGGCCGACGACATTATGGGACCTAACGGACTGGCCTTTAGTCCCGATGAGACAGTGCTCTATATTGTGGAATCGCGAGGTGTACCGACACGCAAAATACTAGCTTATGACGTGAATGTTGACGGCGCCTCGATCCGAAACAAACGCGTGCTGATAGATGCCGGCCCTGGTACACCAGACGGGTTTCGCGTGGATGTTGATGGAAATCTCTGGTGTGGTTGGGGCATGGGTGATGCAGAACTTGACGGGGTGATGATCTTTGCCCCTGATGGGACCCTGATTGGCCGCATTGTTCTGCCCGAAAGATGTGCCAATCTTTGCTTTGGCGGTCGAGCAAATAGCCGTATTTTCATGGCAGCCAGCCATTCAATTTACGCACTTTATGTCAATATTCCAGGCGTCGTGGGAGGGTAAAGAAAAATAGGTAAGTCGAAGGTCGGGACCATTTTACAAACCCCGGCCGCGTAAGTGGCTTTTGTCAACGGCGGACATTCGACAAAACCACGGCAATGACCACTTAGAGGACAAGTCAGCCAATTTTGTCGAGCCAAATATTTGCGAATGTCACGTCAGAGACGGAGCTCGTCAAAAAGAACAGGCAGACCAACCCAAGGGCAGGCTAACTGACGATTGCCAAAAAAAGTTCGCCGCCAACGGCTATCATGGCGTCAGCCTCGCTGCGTTGGCGGGTGAAGCAAGTGTGTCAAAACAGGCGTTGCTGCATTTCTTCGGTACAAAGCAATATCTTTACTCCGAAGTTCATTCCGCTTTCGTTGATCGACAATTCGCTGAGATTGAAGCGGCAAAGCAGCCTGACCCGGTGATGCACCTTAAAGCTTATTTTAATCGGTTAAAGGGGTCCAACTTTTTGCGGCCCGAAGACGCACGCCTGACCGTTCGAGCGCTGTTGGATGTCCGCGAGAACTCGAAGGTTTGTCCCGTGAAGGCCTACTTGGACAGGTTAATAGAAATTTCCCGGGGTACACCGGTTGGTCAGCACACCAGCGAAACCGAAATGCGCTCTCAAGTCTTTCAACTGATCGGAGCGATACAGTATTTTCCATTTCCTTGAACGCTATCTGTGGGTTGTACGGAAAGGCCAACGCCAAAGAGCTGGCCGACTGTTTTTCCAACAAATCGACGACACCGTGGACAGCCTGTTAGGTGCGGACAAGCTGGCCGAAGCTGAAACCAAGTGATCGCTCAGGGTTTGGCCTTTTGCTCAGTTGGTTGACCGCAGGTCGGGCAGCGTTCAGCATCCGACAACGTTTCGGCATGCACACGTTCTCGGATATGGTCGGCAGAGCGGCGAGACAGCCCCAACTGCTTGCGGACGGATTCAATATCTGCCTCATCCTTCTCGCAAATATCGCCGTCTTCCAGAGCCTTTCGAAACTCGCGCTCCAGGCTAGCACGTCGGCGGTGCAACTGATCATTTAAGCCGCTGGCGATAATACCTGCGGGCAACGCGGCCATACCAATGCCGATTACCGTTATCGCAGCACCGAAAATCTTGCCTGCAACCGTTACCGGCGTCACGTCGCCGTAGCCAACGGTCGTCAAAGTCGCCATCGCCCACCACATCGCCGCCGGGATCGAACCAAAGGCTGCGGGCTGCGCGTCGTGCTCTGCCAGCCAAGCGCCGCTGGCGGCAAAGATCAGCATCACCATAAGAATGAAGAAGCCGGCAAAGAAGGCGCCAGCCTCTTCCTCAAACACGGCAAGCAGCATGCCTAGTGCGGGTGAGTAGCGCGTGAGTTTGAGCAGCCGCAACATACGGAAAGTTCGCAACAGACGCAGGTCGATCGGGAAGAGCAGGTAAAGCAGTGCCGGCAAAATTGCCAGTAAGTCGATGACAGCGATTGGAGAAACGGCCCAAGAAGCGCGCGTTTTGTAATTTGGATTTTCTGTCGCAACCCAAAGTCTTGCCGCGTATTCGACTATGAACACGAACAGGGAAAAGCCCTCTAACAGGTAAAGGGCGAAACCCCAACGTGCATATATAGAGTCGACGGTTTCAAGAAGGACAGCAGCTACGTTCAGTGTAATCAACGCTATAAGAGCTATTTCCAGCAACCAGGGGCCGATAGCGACCCGGTCTGGGCGCTCTAGCCACCAATAGACTTTCTTTCTCAGTTCGTCCGAGTCTGTCAAAACTTCACTCATGTCGAAACTTTGACCATGCGCGCATCAATGGAAATGCGATTTGCGAAAGCAAAGCCGTGCCCCAGATCAAATTGCCAACTAACGAGGGCACATGTGGGACGATGTAGAAACAAGTAATTGCCAGTATGATCCCGAACACCCTCACATCCCAGCGTCCAAAATCCGAAGCAAGACGATGTTCAATGACGTGCTGAAGCGCCCAAAGCATCGCGATATAACCAGCAAGGCCGAAACAGCCAATGGCGGCGTATTCGGTGGGGTATGGCTCCCAAAATCCGACCTTGACCTCTGCTGCGAGGGCCACCCCAACCATGACACCGCACAACATCAACATTAGGTGCGCAAGCCACCAAATGACCAAGGTCGAAACCTTTTTATCTTTTGGTTTGGCGTTGCCCACAAAGTCAAAGTAAATCCAGCACATGACGAACATCGAAACCCCACCGATAACGAAGTTGACCAGCACATCGGGTGATACTTTGTAGATGCCTTTTTCGGACAGGGTGACGACGAGTTTGAAGAACCCTTCGCCCAATACGATAAGTGTCCAGTAGGGCAAACCGTTCGGCCATATGCCCGAGGCGCGGGGTGAAGCGCTCAAAGCGCAAAACGGTAACGCCGGGGATCATATACATCGCCTGCGTCGCCACCATCGCGGCAGCAAAAAACCAGTAAGCAAGCGGTGTAGGCAAGAAGGCCGTGATCGCAAAGATAACCGCAAAAACCGAGAAGTTGCGGATTTGCGCCGCCGACATCGACTCTCCCGAGGAATTGACACGCCGGGCGCGATAGTACAGCGCTGCTATCATGGCGCGGTTTGCGGCAAAACCCAGTGCAAAGAAAACCCAGCCTTTGCCGTCGATAACCGGGATCGCTGCGGCCATGAACATCACCGTACAAATCATCACTGACATGATAAGGCGATGCCAGAAATCGGTGCTGACATAAATCGAATTGAAAATACTGAGCTCTCCCCACGCATACCACAGCGTTATGAAGACCCCGGCGAACACAAGAAACCCATTTAGATCAAGGTGATGCGATAGGTAGTTGCCGAGCAGGAAGATCGTCACGACATGGATCAGATCATAAAACAGCTCTGCCCAGTGAACATGGTCATGAGCGTGCTCAAGATCTTGATGGTGTTGCGGCTTTCGCCACATGGGATGGTCATGCAATGCCATTAATTGGGAACTCTTGAAAGTTGACAGATTGTAGTGGCCGAAACGCGGCCACTTCGATTGGGTTATTTCAAAACCAAGGTTGTATCGGAGACCGACGCCATGCAACCCCTGCAATGGCAGTCGGGCGAGGGCATGCCGGGCAAACCCGGCCATTCGTTTGGCGACCGCGCCTATTTGGTCCAAGGTTTTCGGGCGTCACGCGGCCTTGTTGTCTCGCAAAAGCCGCAGAATGCAGCACTTAGTTGTATTCGCTCTGCCCACCTTTATTAAAGTAACGACGTTCGAACTTTTTTCGGGCACACCCTAAATGCCTTGGTTGATCCGGAACTACTCTTCGTAGAGAACGCTTGCACCCGTTCTCCGCTTTGCAACTCGGCAAGCGCATCGGCGCGGACCAGCACTCGCCGACGGTCTTGGCTTAATACGTAGCCACAAAACCTTTTCAAAGGACAATTTGATTCGAATTGACGACGAGTGCATTCAACGCCGTCGCCTCACTTTTGCCGCAATTTCAGAAAAATTGGAGACAAACGGCCACTCAGGAAATCACTGTCAACTGCATCAGGACAAGTATCACATTTCGCTAATTTGGGCGCCGCTTAAGGGCCTAAGTTTCAGGTTACCCTAGGTCAAATGCCCAGCGAAGGACTAGTGAAATGCGAAACTTCCCAAAATTGCCTGATGTCTTCGGCGACGAAAATGACATTCTAGAAGCCCTGTTTGACGAACTTGTTGGGCGACCACTGACGCGAAGCAAACCGATAGCCGATCCCGCAGAATTTGTCGACGCAGTCAGTTATAAATTGAAGGGTATGCAGGGTTTGGACGGGACCAACGTGATCTCGTTTCCACAGGAATTGAACCCTAGTTACCAATGGGGTGTTACCGGCTTGATGACAGACGAAACGCCGCTGCCTGTCGCACTGGCTCTGGACGTGACCGAGACCGGCAGTTACGGCCAGGGCGTTGACGGTCAGACTGACGATGACGGTAGGGTCGGTTTTACCTTTCAAAACAACGGTACTGACCTGACGCTCAACCTTACAGCTTACGACATCGACCACGATAGGGAGATTGAATGGTTTTTGAACGGCGTCAGCCAAGGTTTCCTCTCGACCGGGATCGACAACGGTTTCTCGCAGCACAATCTTGCGCTGTCGCAGACGGACATGGTCGCAGGGACCAACACGATTACATTTGTACAGACCGGTGAGACTTTCTATCTTTGGGGCGTCAAGGACTTGCTTCTTGAAGCACCGGCCCCGGCACCCGAATTGGTCGTCGGTGTCACTGAGACTGGTAGCTATGGTCAAGGGATTGATGGCCAAACTGACGATGACGGTCGGGTCGAATTCTCCTTCCAGAACTCAGGAACCGATCTGACGTTAAACCTGACGGCCTTTGACATCGATCATGATGCGGAAATCGAATGGTTCCTTAACGGCGTCAGCCAAGGGTTCCTCTCGACCGGGATCGACAACGGTTACTCGCAGCACAATCTTGCGCTGTCCCAGACGGATATGGTCGCAGGGACGAACACGGTTACATTTGTGCAGACCGGTGAGACTTTCTACCTCTGGGGTGTCAAGGATCTTTTGCTGGAAGCCCCCGCCCCTGCTCCCGAGCTTGTTGTTGGCGATACTGAGACCGGTAGCTACGGTCAGGGCATCAACGGAGCCACAGACGCGGACGGGCAGGTACATTTCACCTTCCAAGATTCGGGAACCGATCTGACACTGAGCCTTACGGCTTTTGACATCGACAGCGACACCGAGGTTGAATGGTTCTTGAACGGTGTCAGTCAGGGTTTTCTGTCGACAGGGGTCGACAACGGTTTCTCGCAGCACAATCTGTCGATTTCTTCCACAGACCTCGTGTCGGGCGCAAACACGCTGACCTTCGTTCAGACTGGACTCCCGACTCACCTATGGGGGGTCACCAACCTTCTTCTTGAAAATGTGACGCCGCCACCGGAACTGGCCATCGGGGTGACCGAGACGGGCAGCTACGGTCAAGGGATCGATGGACAGACCGATGCGGACGGGCAAATAGATTTCACCTTCCAGGGCACCGGTGACGACCTTGTGCTCAACTTCACCGGCTATGACATCGACAGCAATACCGAGATCGAGTGGTTCCTGAACGGCGTCAGCCAGGGTTTCCTGACCACAGGTATCGACAATGGGTTCTCCGACCATTCGATTAACATTCCCGGTTCAGCTACGGCAGGCGGAACAAACACGATCACCTTTGTACAGACCGGGCTGACAACCCATATCTGGGGGGTTACAGACCTAACGCTCTATGTCGCGGGAACCGAGCCAGTACCGACCGGCACGGTCGAACTTGTTCTCGATGTGACCGAGACCGGCAGTTACGGTCAGGGTATCGACGGCCAGACTGACGATGACGGTCGGGTCGACTTCGCCTTCCAGAACACCGGTACTGACCTAACGCTCAACCTTACAGCTTTCGACATCGACAGCGGCACCGAGGTCGAATGGTTCCTGAACGGGGCCAGCCAGGGTTTCCTAACCACCGGGGTCGACAACGGTTTCTCGCAGCACGCGTTGGCTCTTGCCCAGACCGACTTGGTCGCGGGGACGAACACGATCACTTTCGTTCAGACCGGCGAGGTTTATTATCTCTGGGGCGTGAAGGACCTGCTTCTTGAAGCGCCGGTCCCGCCACCGGAACTGGCCGTCGGGGTGACCGAGATGGGTAGCTACGGCCAAGGGATCGATGGTCAGACCGATGCGGACGGGCAAATAGATTTCACCTTCCAGGGCACCGGTGACGACCTTGTGCTCAACTTCACCGGCTATGACATCGACAGCAATACCGAGATCGAGTGGTTGCTGAACGGCGTCAGCCAGGGTTTCCTGACCACAGGTATCGACAATGGGTTCTCCGACCATTCAATTAACATTCCCGGTTCAGCTACGGCAGGCGGAACGAACACGATCACCTTTGTACAGACCGGGCTGACAACCCATATCTGGGGGGTTACAGACCTAACGCTCTATGTCGCGGGAACCGAGCAAGTACCGGCCGGCACGGTCGAACTTGTTCTCGATGTGACCGAGACCGACAGTTACGGTCAGGGTATCGACGGCCAGACTGACGATGACGGTCGGGTCGACTTCGCCTTCCAGAACACCGGTACTGACCTAACGCTCAACCTTACAGCTTTCGACATCGACAGCGGCACCGAGGTCGAATGGTTCCTGAACGGGGCCAGCCAGGGTTTCCTAACCACCGGGGTCGACAACGGTTTCTCGCAGCA
>NZ_WQHX01000020.1 GCF_013035425.1 Ruegeria arenilitoris
GACGCATGCGAAGTTTGCAGAAATTCGCCGCTGTTCACTCCTCCGTCTACAACCATTTCAATCAGGAACGATCTCTCACGAGTAGAAGCGGACACAATTTGATTGGACTGAATTAGATAGCGTGTTCAATGCGCAAGAATTTGACCAACCAAGTGAATTCCGTATTGTTGAATATGGGACAAAATAAAGACCCGGAGAAAGCGCCATGGCGCCTTCCTAGATCAGTAAAACAGGGTATATTATGAAAAACTTTCTTTTGGCTTTGCCAGCGGCCGTACTTCTCACAGCCTGTGATGAAGGTAGCACAACCAGTGCTACGTCGGCGGCACCAACCGCGGCTGAGCAAGCTTGCTTGCGTGATGTCACCGCGACAACCAACAATCCGGATGTGGCACTGCTCGGTTCGGAGTTTTCTGAAGCCGGGACGTTTGTGCGCGTCGGCGTCGGACCGGACCGCGCGCCATGGCAGTGCATCGCTTACAGTGACGGTACCACAGACGGTATAATGTCGCTTACTAACGAAGGAACGCTCTAGTTTTGCGTAGTAGCTTGCTGGAACGTTGCGATGACTGATGCTGTGCAAAGCCGCGATTTGGGTTTTCATGTTGCTGTGGGCAGGCGCGACTTTCATCTTTATGACAGGAACCTTCGGCTGGTTTGAACAGCCAAGAGATCCCTTGTCTGGGCTATTTCTTTTACCCTTGGGCCTACCGTGGGTTCTTGCAATTGAATTTGCGCCGGAGACCGCCAGGCCACTGTTAGCAGTACTGGCGCCGTCAGTGAATTTGGTGATTTTGGTGGGATTATGCAGGAAAAAGAATAAAGCAAATTAGCCTCTATAATGGTGACAAAGCTCAGAGCATTAGGAGACAAACACATGGGCAAACTGATTTTGGGACTGGTTATAGGGCTGCTTGTGGGCGGTATTGGTGGCGGGATGCTGGGCATCGGCAGTGGCGCTGGAATGGGCATCGCTACCGGGCTTTCAGCCGGTGTTTGCGGGATTGCAAATGCAGCGCAACAGGAGGGGCTTCTGACAGAAGAACAGGTCGATCAAGTCTTTAACCGTGCTGTCACTAACCTGAGAGAACTGACTCCGGACGCGGAAGAAAACGGGGATGCGATCGTCGGAGCGGCCAGCGAATGTGATGCAGTATTGCAGCAACTGCGCGACGCGGCGGTGTCTAATTAATACCAGGAGAGTTTAGTTGTGCGATCAAAGGTTCTGGCTTTATCTCTTTGTATCTCGCCGACATTCGCCTCGGCCGCTGACGTCGGACAGGACGCGATTGACGGTTGCATCGACCAATTGCGTGCTGTGGGTGGGCCGGACGGACAAAGCGGCACTGTTCTGTCTACAGAGTTTTCCGAAGCAAATTCACTCGTCATGCTGCAAGACAAAGGCGAGACAGTCTGGAGATGTCTTGTGTCCAACGACGGTCAAGTCGCTGAACTCAGCGTCGCGCAGGCCGCCGATGACGGCCAAGGCGCAATGGCGGGGTCCGGCGGTATACCCGTAGTTTCAGGAACCCAACGGGTCCAATTCGCGGCAGGTACCAGCGGCGCAGCGATGTCGGGCACATTGAACCCGAATATTTCAGTGAGCTACGTGCTCGGCGCGGCAGATGGTCAGTTCATGCGCGTGGACGTGGGTTCCCACGGTGGCGCGTTAGACTACAAAATTTTCAACCCGGATGGCTCGCTCCTTCTAGACCTGATCTCTTCTGACACCCCTTATCGAGGCCAACTTTGGCAGTCTGGCGATCATGTGGTCGAGATCCTAAACGCCGGTGCGAAACCGGTCACCTTTGATATTGGTATCGGCATCGAGTAGCCACTGAGTTCAACAAGCAGGAAATCCAATGAAGTCACTTGATCCCTTTGTGGCTGGAGTTGCCGCACTTGGCCTTGCCGCATGCGATACTCCAAGCACTTCTATCAAACCGGGCCAACCTGCTATTGGTAGTTCAAGCGATTTGACTGCTTTCGAAGGAGCACGTGCGGGCCAAGCGGAGATGGGCATACAGAACCTCGGGTATGAGTTGATCCGTTCCGAGGGTCTCACGTCATTCTGGTCTAACCGTGATAGTGGCGCTTGCGCGCGGATAACAACGGCGGATGGTCGCTATTCTGATGTGACTATGCTGCCTTCGGAGGACTGCTGATGGATTGGGTGCACGCGATTGTCATGGGCCTATTGTGTGGTGGCGCATATTGGGCTGTAAGAAGTATGGGTTGGTTTGAAAACCGCTCAAAAGTTCAACAAGCGTTGATTTTCTTTCCGATCATTTTCATCGTCGTTTTGATCTTGAACCTGATTTGGCCATCAGCCTGATCGCTGCGCCGTTTGAACCTCGCTGACAATCAACGTTCGAGGGCAGAAAAACTCGCACGGGTTTTTGCCCTCTTCTGACAGACTGCAAAGTCCGCGTAGCGGTCATTGCCCTATTTTTCGTCAACGTCTGTTTTTGATGAAAGCGGTCGTTCACTGCCGAATTTAAAGAATTTTGCCGTGAATGTCGGCTACGCGTGTTTAACCAGTCACCTGAGAAAAATGCTCGAACGACCGCACCGAGCCCTTTGCAGACTTCTTGCCGCAACCCAGTTGCTGCAACCGCATCAGGCCGCTCCCAGCCCAAAGCGGACCTTCATCACGAAGCTATGCAATCTCTGAGATGCGGGACGAAGCTGACTTTTCAGGTTCGGCTTTGCGTTCCTTTCCTAGCAATAAATTTCGTAGGCTCTATCATGCTGGCTTTGCCCCACTGTCGAAGGAAACAACATGTTGCGTTCAATGCTAATCCCCGCAGTTCTCATTGCACCTCATTGCCTGACTGCTGCAGAGAAAGTGTCGGCAACGAACTTCTATGTTGTCAACCAAGAGCAAATTTCCGCGGGCGAGGACGTGTTCTGGAAAGAGGACAACTATGGGACTTATACCGTTGACGAGGGACCAATCGATCCTGGTTTTGTCCGGTGCGTGGGCTCGGGTTTCGGCGGACCCAGCGGTGTCAGCGGCGGTGGCGTCTGTGTCTATGGTGAAGAAGAGGACACGTTCACCATGAGATGGAAGGTTGTTGCCTTCGGCGTCAACAACTGGCGGATAGTTTCCTCTACCGGCAAATATTCGGGGATGACTGGAAGTGGAACGACCAAAACACGTGTGGCGTCAAAATTCCTGGCGCTACCGCATCGTATTTCTGACTGGGAAGGCGAGGTTGCCTTGCCCGCTAGGGATTGAAACTCGAACTGAAAAGGTCGGGGATGATGCTGGTTCGAAAGGTTGGCAAAGCCCGCATTGGGTTCGTTGTCGCCTTTCGCTACTTTTCACATTAATGACCGGTGGCAGCCCAAAACGGACATTCGCAATTAGACTTTGCAATTCCCGAGAAGCGTAACAGATCAACCATTTGCTCGCGCCGCGAGTGCTTGCGCAGCATCAGTTCACAGGAGCGGCACGAATGTCGATGCGTTGCTGCTGATGACGTCAAGCCAGTCATTCATAGCCACGAGGAAACCTTGATCACGTACCGCTCTTTCGCCACACTCAGGCTCGACAAGAGAGACGCGGTCTTAAGCTGCCATTCGCTGCTGGTCCGCCCCCAAATCCCTACAACAACAGATTAATGCCAAGTAACTTCTTTCGGCGGTTCACTAGGCTACTTGGTCACGTGCTTGTTTCACAACCACCTGCCTTAGCAGTACTAGCGTTGCGACGAGGGAAACTTCCTTGACTCTATTCTGGCTAAGGACCACAAACGTGCATTGGTAAAAATTACTCGTCGCCGCGATGCTGCCGGCTTCGATGATCCGATGGCCTTCAGACTAACTGTAGCATGTGCCCCAGCATAGGAACGGGTTTCGCTGGGGTCTTCGCGATGAGCTCGTTCCTCGCAAGCATTCGCAACTGTCACCTGACATACTCCAGTCATCGCGTGACCCATCAATGGAGGCGCCGTATGAACAGAACATGGCTTATAAATCGCGTGCTCGATGCCGGATAGATCAGGTCTCAGGCTCCGTTTCAATCGGTCACTCATCGTGTTTACGCACTGCATTCTTTGTTTGATCCCGACACTCTTGGTGTTGCTCTCAGGAACCCAGCTTCCTGCCCAGGTCGCAGGAAATGCCGGCGGATTGGTTTGTGACGAAGGTTTCGAAAACAAGAACGGATCCTGCCAAAGAACAGACTTACCAGAAAACGCATATTTGACGGGTAGCTCCTATGGCAGCGGTTGGGAATGCAATCACGGTTTTCAGAATGTCGGAGAAATCTGTGAGGAAATAATAGTTCCAAAAAATGCCTATCTTGCCTCAACCGGAGATCAGTGGAAGTGCAATCGGCTGTTCCAGCGTGTCGGAGAAGAATGCGAAGAACTAATTGCACCTGAAAATGGATATGTCGAAACCCGGTTTGGCGCGCAAGAAATACACTGCAACTGGGGATTTCGTAAGGAGAACCAGGATTGTGTTGCAATAGAAGTCCCAAAAAACGGTCGTCTGAGCGACAAAAGAAGCTCGGATGGATGGGTATGTTTCAGAGGTTACAGGGCGGCGGAGAGCGGCTGTGAGCCTGTGGCGGTTCCACAGCATGCATATCTTGCACCTGAAACTTATTCCGGGTGGAAATGCGAGCGTGGCTTTCGCGCAAACCGCGACAGGTGCGTTGCCGTCCTTGTCCCTTCAAACGCTCATTTGAATCGAAGAGGTGATGGTTGGGAATGCAATCAGCCGTTCACGAGACAGAACGATAAGTGCACCGAAAATGTGCCGTAACAACCGGTCGATGGAAACCAATACCGCCTGACAAACCCGGAAGGACCAAGCCGTGAACCATAACTCGATTGACAAAAAATTGGGCAAAATGCTCAAAGCCGAAAAGGCTCATCGCAGGTCCAACAGGGTTAAGATGTTTATCGTGATAGCGGTGTTTGTTGCGGCGATAGTTGTAGTGGTGTTTCTCTGATGCGTAAAAATGCCCCTCAAGTAACCCTCCCTGACTCAAAGATGTCAGCTCGTGGCTTGGAACAAAGAGTATTTCAGGACCGCAGTGTTCGTAAGTCGCGCAACGCTGACGTATCAGGAGTGATTGAGGAAGAATTTGGAAAGTACTTGATTAAGGCTGGCATTCTGAGCGGCAACAGTGTTGCACGGGCATTTCCCAAGCCGCCGGCTAAAACGCAGGCAATGATTGCCGATGCAGTTGGAGAAACACCAGCATTGGCCATTGAAGCCTTAAAAGAAATTCTCGAAGAACGAGACAGAAAACGTAGCGGTCAACGCCGTTTGGAGGGAAACTCCGGCTCCCTCGTTCCCAGCGAAAGAGAATATGCCGAGGCATTGCGCCAAATCAGGCTGACCCCTGCGCAGGTTACAATGCTCAAAGCATTTACAATCGCCGGCAAGGAAGGTCTGACCATTGGTCATTTGTCTCAGGCGGCCGGGTACAAATCGCGAGAGGCGTCCATCAAGTTCTTCAAGAAAATCGGACTATTGATCGCCGAATATCTGGAACTCGAACTTTCCGAAGCCGGATCAGTACAGAATGATGGCGCCGCTCAGGTTCTGGCGTTTTCTCACGTCGAAAGTGACAATGAACCCGCAACTTGGATCATGCATCAGGAATTGCGCGATGCTGTTCGTTCGGTTCTATGACGCAAGTTCCAGCGCCTGCTTTTGAAGCGAACTACGAACCCGAACAAATGCACGAAAGGTTGCTTGCGTAGCTTATGTTGGAAAAAAGAATATATCCGCTCGAATTGATCTATGTACCTGTAAAACGTGCAAAAACACTTGATCGGCAAAAAGTTCTGACGCTGGCCGAAGATATCCTGAAAAACGGCCAGAAGACCCCGATTCAGATACGCACGGACAACAAGAGGTTCGTGCTGATTGAAGGTCTTCACCGATTAGAGGCCATTCGCGCCTTGGGTGGTGATACGGTCGAAGCCTATCTGGTACGCGCCAGACTACACTAAATACCTATTGGAATTGGCGCTCGACAAAGCCTCGGAAAATGTCAGCAGGCGGTGACTTTTTTCATCCCAAAGATGCAATCGTGCACAATGCAGGCTCTCATATAGAGAAATACGCTGGCAGTTTTCCAACTCAGAATGGTCACGCAAAACCTCGTTTAACCGATAGAACGGTATGCGGCTGGCGAGGTGGTGAACATGGTGCACACCAATGTTGCCAGAGAACCACCGCAGGATGCCTGGCAGGGCATAGTGAGAACTGCCATAGAACGCGGCGCTCTGAAGATTCCAGCTCTCTTCCCGATCCCAAGTCGTGTGTTCGAACTGGTGTTGAATGTAGAAAAGCCAAATACCAATGGATGATGCGACAATCACGGTTGGCAGGAAAACACACGCCAACACCTCAAAGCCTCCGGCCCATAAAATCAGAGCCAATAACCCTGCAATTGCGGCGTTTGTTCCCATCGCACTTGCCCAGTACAGCCAGCCCGACCGCATGAAACCAACAGGTAAGCGGTATTGAATAAAGAACGTATAGATCGGCGCAACACCGAACAGGACGACTGGGTTCCGGGTCAGACGATACGCGGCACGCCCGAACCAATTCCGTTTCAGGTATTCCTCAATGGTCAATGTGGGGATGTCACCCATACCACGCCGATCAAGGTTTCCGGTTGAGGCATGGTGAATCGCATGGCTTTGCCGCCAAACGTCATAGGGTGTCACGGTAAGAACACCTAGAACCCGGCCGGTCCAATTGCATGCGTTGCGGTTTCTGAAGAAAGATCCATGACCACAATCATGCATAATGATGAAGATACGGACCAGAAATGCGGCATTCAGGACGGCCAGCAATATTGCGATCCAGACGCTAAATGATAACGCAAACCACGCTAGAGCCCATAGAGCGAATAAGGGGACAACGGTGATCGCAATTTCACAAATACTGCGCTTCGCATTAGGCACACGGTATTGCGCGAGCGCCCGCGTCCAGTCTTTTGGTTGCAACTTATTTGTTCTCCAACGGCTTTTAGTCGCCTATTGTGCAAACGGGCACCCAGAAAGGGTGCCCGTAAAAGGTCAGGCGAGTGCCAGATTGGCGGCGCTTTCGCGACCGTCACGGCCAGCTTCGACGTCAAAAGTAATCTTCTGACCGTCTTTCAATTCGCTAAGGCCGGAACGTTCGACTGCTGAGATATGTACGAATACGTCGCGCTTGCCATCTTCAGGTTCGATGAAGCCAAAACCTTTGGTTGAGTTGAACCATTTTACTGTACCATTTGCCATGGTGGAGGTCTCCTAATACTTGCCGCCCGCATCATTGCGGCGACTCGGCGTAGTCGGTCTGAATCGAAAGACTGAACGCCGAATTGGGGAGACAGCAGGTCGAAAAAGAAAAACGTAAGCCCTGTGTATATGGACTTCGAGTACGCACGATACAAGCCTTGATGCAGGGGAGGGTAACAGAGAAATCGAGCCTGTCTGGCTTGGAACCTAGCAAGTTGAGATGACGCCGAATCTCTGCGATCCAAATTCGAAGGCGTCTTGGGTAGGCGGCACAGAAGATCAATGACCGCTTTTGAGAATCTATCCTACTACATCCGAGACAGCGATAAGCGTCAGTTTTGATGCCGTAGCGAGACTTTGCAAAGTTTGCTTTCTGCTCTTTTGCTGACATTCGGATCTGACCAGATTGCAGGTGCGGCGAATGACGGCTTTGTCCGCAGAGCAGTCGTTCGTACCAACTGCGGTGAACGTCTGCATCGAGCCCAAAGCGGTCGTTTTATTATTGGATCACTAAAGGGTGATCGACAGGAAAAACTGAGCTGGGAATTACGGGCGGCTTCAAAATGAAACGCCAATACTGATCGCAAATGTCGGAAGAAGACGTGGGTTTCCGCCAAGAGTCAGGTCGAAATCGAATAGCAACAGTCTCTCAATGCTTAAGCTATGATTAGTCAATTGACAGGGATCAAAGTAATGGTTGAAAAGAAACGTTAACTTTGCCGCACCGCTTCGGAAAGATAACTCGTATGAAGTATTGGCTGCTTTTGGCTCCGCTTTTTTTGATGGGAACCACTATAGAAAAGACAATCACCGGAAAAACGCTGTACTCGCAAAACTGCGTGTCCTGTCATGGTGTTGATGGGAAGGGCGAAGGGCCTGTAGCTGCGCGTTTGAGCACACCGCCGCCAGACTTGACGAGAATTGCAGCGCGGCGCGACGGGGTGTGGCCCGCTCTTGAGATCATGGAGATACTGAGTGGGTATTCCCGCAACATTCTCCCGCGAGAGGATATGCCGATTATCGTCGACCTTTTGGACAATGAAATGAGTGAATTCGATACAGGCAATGGTGAGCCAATCCTGATGCCCACTAAGCTGATCGCGATCGCAAGTTACCTTGAGTCACTGCAGGACCCCACTCCAAAGTCTTTTCTTCCCTGAAGAAATATGGAGCTGAGCGGAAGGCAAATTATTTATGACAAAAGGATAGGGGGGATTGGAGAATGAGTTTGAAGCTTGCCTGTCTCGCCTGCGGTCAGGGAAACAGGGTTCCGGAAGGCCGTCTGCGCGCTTCTCCCAAATGTGGAAAATGTGGTGTCCTGCTCGTGCCCCAGGCTCCCATCGATGTCTCTCTCGACGTTTTACAGAAGGCGGAACGGATCGACGACGGTCTTGTCAGAAGAACTTGGGTTGAGGCGGGCAGGGGGTTTGCATAGCGTTTGGGAATGACCAAACCTGCCTCTTTCAAATACTTCAAAACCAGTCCCGAGATCATCCGCCTGGCGGTGATGTTGTACATCAGGTTTCCGCTTTCGCTTCGTAATGTCGAAGATCTGCTGCACGAGCGAGGCATCGACGTGAGCCATGAAACCGTCCGCTACTGGTGGAACAGGTTCGGCCCAATGTTTGCCTCCGAGATCAGACGAAAGCGGGTCCAGAAACTGCGTGCATTCTCAAAATGGAAGTGGCACGTGGACGAAGTATTTGTGAAGGTGAACGGCAAACGTCACTACCTCTGGCGCGCCGTAGATCACGAAGGAGAGGTGCTGGAAGCCGTCGTTACGAAGCGCCGAAACAAAGCTG
>NZ_WQHX01000021.1 GCF_013035425.1 Ruegeria arenilitoris
CAACTGCCAGAGCAATCCTCATGGCACTCTTCGTAATCATTGTTGTGAGGGTGTGCAGCTATGACAGCTATGAAGGGGCTGGATATCAAGGACCTGATAAGGAGTATTGGGGCGGTAGAGGCAAACCCTAAGCTGCAGCGAATGATTGCGTTGAGGGTCTTGTCAGAAGAATTTACCCGCCGCGCGATCTTGCCATTTGGAGCCAGTGCTAAGGACCATTAGTCCGCAGAGCCGTCATTCATGCCTGGTGCAGCGAATGTCCACTTCGAGCCCAAAGCGGACCATACCACGAACTGCGTGCGGTAGCCGCAGGATACGTGCCTGAACGATTGCACCCATCGTCATCTCGTGGAACTGGTCGACAAGCGCAGATGCGATGCTTCCACCGACCGCCGCGCTCCCGCTTCTAGAAACAGGACCAGCCTGTACAGACCATCGGCCACAAACGCGCATGCAGAACTCATAATAGCGAAGCCAAAACCGGCTTGAACCATAGCTTCCAACTCGGCCTCGGTTCGACCATCGGCACGTATTATCATCAAATCAAAGTCGGTAAGGCGGCTCTTCGGTGTGCGCTGTGTCATCATTTTCTCCATCGTTTGATTTAGCCAAGTCTGCCTTAAGGGTATTGCTTTTCGCGATTTAGATGGAATGCGTTAAGGTCGAAACGCAGTGTTCCAGTTTCCGGATTGGTGGACCGATGGATAGGTTCAAAGCCATCAAAGTGTTTCAAGAGGTCGTTTCGCAGGGCGGTTTCGCAGCGGCGGCGCGGCGTATGAACAGCTCTCCACCCTCTGTGAGCCGATTGATAACGGAGTTGGAGGCCGATCTCGGAGTTCGTCTTTTTAGCCGCTCGTCTCGGGGTATCAGCTTGACCGAGGAGGGCGAAGATTTTCTTCGGAAGGGGGCGGTGCTTGTAGACGAACTTGAGGCGGTTTCAGAGGAAATCCGTGAAAGAAAGCGCGTTCCAGCCGGACATCTGCGTATTTCCAGCGTTGTGGCCTTTGGACAGGAACGCATTGCACCGGCCATTCCGGGGTTCATGCGAAAATATCCCAAGGTTTCAGTGGAGCTCGAAATCTCGAACCGTAAAGTAGACCTAATTCAAGAACACTTCGATCTAGCGGTTCGCATCGGGACATCCGGAGAGCTTAAATCCTCATCTTTGAAAGCGAGAAAGATTTTTTCGCAGCGCCTCCTCTTTGTAGCGACCCCTGAATATTTGGCCCGTAATGGGATGCCAGCCTCGCTTGACGACTTGGATCAACATTTGCTGGTCAAACAGATCAGCGGCACTTGGGGGCGCACAAACCAGTTCCCGATTTCAAGCGAAACGGTGTCTTACTCCTTGCCAGAGCGTTTCGTTGTCAACTCTCCAAACGCGGCGAGGAACGCAATCCTTACAGGCGGGGCTGTGGGGTTGATCGCGGATTATCTGATTGAGGACATGATTTCGGACGGCCGAGTAGTTCGTATACTGCCCGAGTACGAGACTGTGGCACAGCCAATCTTTGCAGTATTTGTGCACAGGAATTTCATGCCTGCAAAGGTCAGGGCCTTCATCGATCACATGACGGAAGCCTTGCGCAAAGACTGACGACTTCGTCAGCGACTCGGACGTAGGTCCTGTTCAAACCGAGGACCGGTTCCAGTCGCATTCTGGGCATTCGACAATGGTGCTCAGATGGCCGCGTCGACCCGGCGCGCCTCTGGGTTTAAAATCGGAACTCTGCTAAGCCCCCAAGAGCAGCGCAACAAGGGAGCACACCATGAAAATTCACCGCGCCGGGGACCGGCCCTCTCAATTTCCCGGCAATGAGTATTTCACCGGCACGGTCCGCTTTGATCCCGTTGTGACAGGGAATGATCCCTCGCCGGTCAAGATCCTTGCGGTGACTTTTGAGCCCGGCGCACGGACAGCTTGGCACACGCACCCTGCCGGTCAAACGCTGCATGTTTTGTCGGGCTTGGGCCTGGCTGGGTCTGAGGGGCAGCCAGTGCAGGAGTTGCGCCCTGGCGATACGGTGTGGTTCGCACCAGGAGAGCGGCATTGGCACGGCGCGTCGCCAGACTGTGCGATGACCCATCTGGCTGTGCAGACGTCTGTCGAAGGCAAGACTGCGGATTGGATGGAGCATGTCTCAGACGAGGATTACAGCGCAGCGCGCGCAGAATGAAGCGCGTGATCCCTACCGAGCAAGACGCAGCCGAGTAACCACTCCAGAATCCTTCCCGACTCATTGAACGCCCATTTAAAGGGGGGTAAGGGATTTTTTCGTCTCCGGAGCGCGGCCCTCGTTTCGTTCCTGAGAGGCCCGCACAGCGCGTTTTCACTTTTCTGGATTTCTAGCCTCCTCAACCACCCACTTACCCTGCAAAATCCCATCGCTGCAGAACGTCTCTCGCCCGTGCTATTTTCTGCGCGTTGGCCACAACCTCATGCTCTCCGCCGCGCACCTCCTCATCGAGCAGAAAAGGCTCCTCGTGCCCACATGCATTGCAGGCAGCTTTCTCACCTGCAATCACCGTATCCGGCGATCCGCATTCCGGGCATCGTGCCTGGACGTCATCGTTGAACATATCTCGACCTCTTATTCGTTTACCGATTGCCAGAACCGGGACCGCCCGCCAGCATCGCTGATTGGCGCGTCCGCTTGAACTCGTCTGGAGTGACGGCTCCGCTGCTGACATCGATTCCTTTTGGGATCCGCGCTCTCTTGTGTCCGATCGCGCGAACGCTGCCCCTTGTGATCTCCAGACAGGTTGACTCGTAGCATGTCAGCCCACTTGTGTTGATTTGGATGGCAGTCTGACCGTTCGCGTCAGTGACCAATGGAGCCTGGGGAGGTGGGCTGCACGCTGAAACCAGCAACGCGAACCCAGAATAAATCCATCTGTTCATACGAAATTCCCTTTTCTCTAAAATAGGCTGGAAGCTGTTCAGTCAAATCTGTCGGGTGTCAGCTTCGAACGCTTAGAAGACGCTCACGAATTATCATCGCTTGACCTCACCGAGTCCGAAGCGGGCGCCAAAGCAACCGTCGCCAATGCCTGTTATCCTACCCTGCTTTGCCATAAGTCATCCGGAAAACCACAACTGGTTCGCGGATACCCTTGAGCGTAACCTCTCCTGCTGAGACCGACGGGAATTTGTCTTCCACGGCGATCGCCGCGCGGGTGCTGAGCAGTATCTCGCCGTCCTCGGCCCTATCGCAGAGACGTGCCGCCACGTTGATTGCAATGCCCGAGGCGGTGTCGTCTGATCGATCTTCATACCCGACCATGCCTACGGTTGCATATCCGAGCGATACGCCCACTCCGAACCCAAGTCTATGACCTAGCCGCTTCCATTGCTTGGACAACTCAACCATTTTCGCGCGCATCGCGACCGCGAGCCGAATCGCGTCACCGGCAGGATCCTCGCAGGGCAACGGGTCGTTAAACAGCACCATAATCCCGTCGCCCAAAGTAGACATTTGCTGCGGCTGAGCGAGTTAATGCTCTGAGCCCACTGCAGCCACTAAGTTACGCCAGCTTTCGAGGCAAAAATTGCACTCG
>NZ_WQHX01000022.1 GCF_013035425.1 Ruegeria arenilitoris
ATTCGCCGCTGTTCACTCCTCCGTCTACAACCACTTCAACCAGGAGCGATCGCTCACCAGCCGAGACACCTTCAAGCTGACACGCAGCGCCGCTCTTGCCGAGTGGCGCGAACTTGGCATGGAATAAAGGACAGCTTCACTGGCCTAACAGAGACGAGTTCGAATTCGTCTGACAGCACCTTTTGAAGAGTTCGCCGAAGCCTCCGGTGAGATGAGCCGCGAGGTGTTCATGGGCTTTCTTGTTGAAACCCTCGGCAACGCTTCGACCGTTCTGCGACCAGGCGGTGTCTTGTTCGCGTGCATCGACTGGCGGCATGTCGGTGAGATGGAGGCAGCGTTGCGCCGGCTCGGTCTCGAACCGGTCAATATCTGTGTCTGGGTCAAATCCAACCCTGGCATGGGCAGCCTCTACCGCTCCCAGCACGAGCTGGTCTTTGTGGCACGGAAACCGGGGCAGGGACATCTCAACAACGTACAACTCGGCGCATATGGGCGGAACCGCTCAAACGTCTGGCACTACGCTGGGGCGACCGGCGGTGCCAAAGATACCGATGATGCATTTGATGCCCATCCGACCGTCAAACCCATTCGCATGGTCATGGATGCGTTGCTGGATGTGACCGCACCCGGAGATCTGGTCGTCGATCCGTTCCTTGGATCCGGTACGACGCTGCTCGCGGCTGAGCGCACGCGCCGACGTTGCATCGGTGTCGAGATCGACCCTGGATATGTCGATCTGGCCATTCGCCGATGGCAGCAGATGACCGGTGGCACTGCTGTGCATGCAGAGACCGGTGAGCTCTTCGACGAGAGAGTGGCGCGAGGTGACAACAGCATCGCGCCTGAAACTGTGTCCCAACCGGAGGACTTCTGATGAGCAGTTCAAACGGGAGTAAAAAGTCTGAATATGAGGTCGGTTACGGCAAGCCCCCCAAACACGCGCAATGGCAACCGGGCCAGTCCGGCAATCCAACCGGTAAAAAGAAGAAGGACGAGTCCTTGCTCGAAAAAGTTAAAAAGCTCGGAGGTGAAGAAATTGTCGTTCACAAGGGCGGACAAAAACAAGTCATCAGCAATCTCGACGCAGTGGCGCATGCGCTGCTCGCCAAAGCGCAATCCGGTCATATACCAGCGATCAAGATTTTGATCGATCTCAACGGTGAGGAGGCTGTCATGGCGGCCAGCGCCATGGGGTACGACATCACCCCGGCCGATCTCGCTGTTCTTGAGATCGAGGCAGATTGGCAGGTGCTTTTGGAAAAAGCGAAACTTGACGCGGCAGCGGCCGTCGATGAGGCGGAGGAAGGGAGCATCGAAGATGACGAACCAGATACAGCCGGCTGACGCTCTGATCGCCCGCTATCGCACGAACCTCCTGGCCTACGTCTGCCGTGCTTTTGCGGAACTGCGGCCGGGCGTCGCGTTGCATATGGGCCACCACCTGCGCGCCATCTGTTACGATCTGGAATTGGTAGAACGTGGAGAGATCAAGCGGCTTCTGATCCTGATGCCACCCCGACATCTGAAGTCGGTTTGTGCGAGCACTGTGTTCCCGGCATGGGTCCTGGGTCGGAACCCCGCGGCGCGCATCCTCTGCATGAGCTATGGCATCGACCTGGCACGGAGATTTAGCCGCGACAGTCGCCTGATTTTGAAATCTGAGCTCAGTCGCGCCGTATTCCCTGAGCTTTCGCTCGATCCCAAGCGCATCTCACTTGATGAAATCTGCACAACGCAAAACGGGTTTAGGCGCGCCACGTCCTTCGGCGGTCCGATCACCGGGCAGGGCGGGGACATCATCATTGCCGACGATGTCAGCAAGGCTGAGGAGGTTGCCTCCGAGGCGCATCGGGACAAGGTATATGACTGGTTTAACGGCACTGTCATGACGCGCTTCGACAACCCCAAGAATGGCGCTGCTGTCCTCGTGGCTCAGAGGTTGCACGAGGATGATCTTCCTGGCCGTCTCATCGCTGACGGTGGATGGCACGTGTTGGAGCTTCCGGCCATTGCAACTGAGGACAAACTAATCCCAGTTCAAAATGATGTGAATTGGGATCGCAAGAAGGGCACGGCACTTTTGCCCGATCACATGGATTTACCTGAGCTCGAACAGAAACGCCGTGAAATCGGTTCGCGGGCGTTTGAGGCCCAGTACCAACAACGGCCCGTCCCAGCCGGCGGCAACATCATTCGGCCGGAGTGGTTCGGCGCTGCGCCCGCCAGCCTCCGCCGAGCAGATTATGAGGCTGTTGTCCAGAGCTGGGACCCGGCCTTTGTCCCAGGGGAGTCGAATGATTACTCTGTCTGTATTACCCTTGGACTCATCGCCAATTATATCGACATTCTGGATGTTCATCGCGCTCAGTACCTCCAGCCCGACCTGCTGCGTGCGGCAGTCAAGCTCGAGCAATTGTGGAAGCCCAATCTGATTGTTGTAGAGGGAGATGGAGCGGGACAGGGTGTCTTTACGCATCTGAACCAGCGTTATCCGCAGCTTGTCAGAGGCCTGAAGACGGGTGGAAAAGGCAAAGATCAGAGGATGTCTCTTCATTCGCCCACCATTGAGCGCGGCGAGGTTCGTATTCGGTCATCGGCACCGTTCCGGGAACCCTTCGTCGCCGAGTGCGCAGCTTTCCCAAACGGCAAGCACGACGACCAGGTCGACAGCCTCTCGCAAGGGCTCCTGGCGATCAGCCGCCGGCTCCCACAGCTTCGGCATTGCTCAAGGTATAAAGGGTAAGGGCGAAGTCGGGGCATAAGTGGTCTAGCGCAGGATCCTATCGACTTCCGGATTTTCCGACTGCTTGGGGTGTGCCTGACACTTGGCCACAACTTCTGGCAACCACAGGGGTATGGGTACGTATTGCGGATCTTGATACAAGCGTGGCTTCAGAACCCCTTGTGTCTGCTTTGGCAGCGAAAGCCGTCATCCGACAGTTTTTGTCAGATGACCGCGACGAGCCCATAGCTGACGCTTTAGTAATTGCCGGAACAGGTGAATTACGCGGACATTTATGAAGACATTCGCTGCTTGTTGTCACTTCACAGCAAAGCGGGACAAACTGGTCGCCCAAGCGATTTCAGCTCGGCCCTCAATCTT
>NZ_WQHX01000023.1 GCF_013035425.1 Ruegeria arenilitoris
CGCGTCGGCAAGGCGATTAAGCGGATAATCGAGATTGATCCCGATCTGGTGATTTCGACGGGCGATATGGTCGCGGGACAACGAATTCCCAATTTGTCAGACAAACAGGTCAGGGAGATGTGGAAGGCGTTTCACAAGGCCGTATCAGATCCTTTAGCGGCTGCCGGAATTCCATTTGCGGTCACGCCTGGAAACCATGATGCCTCCGCCTACCGAGGGTTCGAGCGTGAAAGAAAAATATACGCAGAGGAATGGACACCGAGAAAGCCAGACGTCGACTTCCTGGTTTCGGATGACTATCCGTTTTTCTACGCGTTTGAGATGCAGGGCGTAACGTTTGCGTCTTTGGATGCTACGACCCTAGGGCCGCTATCTGGCGATCAGCAGGACCGACTTGTGGAACTGGGTGCAAATGGAGACCCGATTGTCACTTTCAGTCACCTCCCACTTTGGCCCTTCGCGATCCAGCGCGAACGCGAAATCATCGGTGACCCAACACTTGAAAAAATCTATCTGGAAAGCGGGGTCGTTCTGCATCTGTCAGGCCACCATCATGCTTTCTACCCAGGCTGGAAAGACGGTGTGGCTTATGTTTCCCAAGCTTGTTTGGGAGGTGGCCCGCGACGGCTTATTGGTGACAATGCCAAATCACCTCACAGCTTCACTCATGTTACGTTCCAACCAAATGGAGAGTTTGGGATAGCAGTATATCGAGGGCCTGATTTCGAAAAGTCGGTAAATTTCAAGTCGCTTCCGAAAGAGATCAGATCCCCGAATGCGGTTTTGAAACGTTTAGACCTTGTGAAATGACTAGAGGTTGAGTTTCAGTTCAACTTTTTCAGGGACCAGATCGTTTATCATCTCTTCGATCCGAGCTTCCGAAAGTCCGCCCGAGGTAATGAAAAGCAATGAAACGCGAGATTTGCCGGGAACGTGGTGTCTTCTGACCAGCTTCCAGCCAGCGTCTGCGGCCATGGCTTCAATGGCTCCGCTGACTTTCAATGATTGCTCTTCGTCTGAAGCCTTGAGCGAAATTTCCACGCCCTTGTTTCGCCCACCGAGCCAAATGAAACACCAACACACAACCGCCACCAATGTGGCCATCAAGGGCAAGCCCAGCCCTACCGCCAGCCCAAGCACGGTCACTATAATCATTTCCACCGTGTCGACCGGGTCATCCATATTTGATCGGAACCTCAACAGGGCTCCTATTCCAAAGATCACGAACCCGATCATTGATCCGTGCTGTACAACCAGAAACCCAACCGCCATGCCGACAAGCGCGTAAAGGAAGAACAGTCGCGGCATGACGATATCGCGGACACTCCTGCGGGCTCTTCGCCTCACAGGGTGATAAACGATCAGTCCAGTCAAAATGACAGTGACGATGACGTCGAGAGTAAAAAAATACAGTTCCTGTTTACCACGAAACTGCGTCCAACGTCGTTCGATAAGGATTTCCGACTCCGAGGTACCGGCCAACATGGTCGCGGGGTCGATTTGTGACAACGCAGCACTTGGCAACAGCACCATCAATAACCCTGCCATAAGTGGGAAAGTCTTGTTCAACTTAACTTCCTTCCTGCTTACTCTAGCAGATTGCGTTCCGCCAAAGGCACATCTTGTCCAATTCAATCGCAACAGGCGGGATCAGGTAAAGAGATTACCATGCATTCTTCGGACATCGCATCCGGACTGTGATACGAACGCTGATACAGGGATGTGGTCCAAGCGCGAGAAAATCCAATGTCAGAACACAAGCTGCTTCGGTCGGAACTTGGGTTTTCACGGTGCTTCCCCAAGCTTGGAACACTGGCTTCTTTTGCAAGCGCTACTGTTGCATTTCTGGCATGGATCGAGCTCGCCCACGCCGATAGTCCCGGTTTGACTCTCATCGACTCATTCAAGGTGGCGGACAAATCGGAAGGCTTCTCGGAGCCTTCCGGATTGTCTCTGTCCAACGCCGAAGGCTTCTTGTGGTCAGTAAGCGACGCTGAACCTAGACTGCACCTACTTGGAGTCGACGGGGCATTAGGAAACTCTATCAAGCTTCCATCATTGGCGGGATCAGATCTGGAGGGCGTCGCATCGCGAAAAGATGGGTCTGTTTTGGTGCTTCAGGAAACTGATCGATCAAT
>NZ_WQHX01000024.1 GCF_013035425.1 Ruegeria arenilitoris
CAGCTTTGTTTCGGCGCTTCGTAACGACGGCTTCCAGCACTTCGCCTTCATGATCTACGGCGCGCCAGAGGTAGTGACGTTTGCCGTTCACCTTCACAAAAACCTCGTCCACGTGCCACTTCCATTTCGAGAACGCGCGCAGTTGCTGGACTCGCTTTCGTCTGATCTCAGAGGCAAACATCGGGCCGAACCTGTTCCACCAATATCGGACGGTTTCGTGGCTGACATCGATCCCGCGTTCATGCAGCAGATCTTCGACATTCCGAAGCGAGAGCGGAAATCGGATGTACAGCATCACCGCAAGGCGGATGATCTCAGGACTGGTTTTGAAGTACTTGAAAGAGGCAGGTCTGGTCATGGGCAAAAGCTACGAAAGCCCCCTGCCTGCCTCAACCCAAGTTCTTCTGACATGGCCATCTGTCTTGCCAATGACGTCTTCATACACGCGCTCCGAAACAACTATCCCTCCTACCGGCGCAACGCTCTCAAGACGAGCGGCAATGTTCACCCCGTCGCCAAGGATATCGCCTTCATCATCGAAAATCTCGCCGACGTGGATACTCATACGGAATAGCAATTCCTGGCTGTTACCGCGCGCCGCGTTCCGCTCGGACATATGACGTTGCATTGTTTCGGCGCATGCCACTGCGTCCACAACGGAATGGAACTCCGCAAGAAATCCGTCTCCAGTTTTTTTGAAAAGGCGTCCGCCATTCATTCCAAGATGTGGTTCCAGAGCCCCGAAATGCCCCTTGAACGCGCGCAGGACACCTTCTTCATCCGCGCCAATAAGCGCGCTGTAGCCAGCTATGTCAGCTGCGAGAATGGCCGCAAGACGCCGCTCCAACCGAGTTCCTTCCTTGAATAACATCCCTCACGGCTTCTGAAACATCAGGCAGCAAATGCATTTGCTATTCAAGCAGTTTGACCGAGTAGAGCCCAAAGCGGACGCAGTGGGTATCAGTTTCCAAGAAAAATTGAGGTGCCGTAAATCAGCGTTACACTTATTCGGGCAGTCCTGCCAAACGCAGAGACGCGCAGTCTTTCTCCAATCGTTCTATATCAGAGAAAAGCTGAGTTTTCGCCCAATCCGATATGGAAAACTGAGGACGGTATTTCATCACATTCCGTGCTTCATCGTAAGCGGCCTCAAAGTTATCCGTTTCCACATGTACGATTACAAGGTCTAGGTGTCCAAAGCCTTCAACCCTTTGACCATATTCGGCGAATGCCTCCTTGGCTTCCTCGTATCGACTATCGAGCCGAAGGGCCAAACCCAAAACGCCAGCGTACCAGCCTGGATAATGAGGGTTGAGAGTAATGGCTTACCCCAAAGAAATCGAAGACGTCTTAAACGACATCGATGGCGTTCTGGAATCGGCGGTTTTCGGGATCCCCGACAACGACTTCGGGGAAAAGATCATCGCCACTCTGGTTGCTGAGCCAGGCGTAAAACTTGACACGG
>NZ_WQHX01000025.1 GCF_013035425.1 Ruegeria arenilitoris
ATTCGCCGCTGTTCACTCCTCCGTCTACAACCACTTCAACCAGGAAAGATCGCTCGCCAGCAGAGATACCTTCAAGCTGACACGCACCGCCGCTCTTGCGGAGTGGCGCGAACTTGGCATGGAATAAAGGACAGCTTCACTGGCCCAACAGAGACTGGTTCGAATTCGTCTGACAGCACCGCCACCCACCCAATTCATCGTGAGACATTGATACGGTCTTGTCAGAAGAACTTTGCTTGAGCAGGGCAGGGCGGTTGCGTAGCGTTTGGGAATGACCAAGCCTGCCAATTTCAAATACTTCAAAACCAGCCCTGAGATTATCCGCCTGGCAGTGATGCTGTACATTCGGTTCCCGCTCTCGCTACGAAATGTCGAAGACTTACTTCACGAACGCGGGATCGATGTCAGCCATGAGACAGTCCGCTATTGGTGGAATAGGTTCGGCCCGATGTTCGCCGCTGAGATCAGACGGAAGCGTGTGCAGCAGCTGCGCGCATTCTCGAAATGGAAGTGGCATGTGGACGAGGTCTTTGTGAAGGTGAATGGCAAACGTCACTACCTTTGGCGGGCTGTGGATCAGGAAGGTGAGGTGCTGGAAGCCGTTGTCACCAAACGTCGAAACAAGGCTGCAGCACTTAAATTCCTTAGGAAATTGATGAAACGGCACGGCAAAGCTGAAGAAGTCGTTACAGATCGCTTCGCGTCCTACAAAGCAGCGCTCAGAGAATTGGGTGCGCTGGACAAACGAACGACGGGCAGGTGGCGGAACAACCGCGTTGAGAACTCACACCTGCCATTCCGACGACGTGAACGTGCCATGCAACGCTTCAGGCGTATGCGAAGTTTACAAAAATTCGCCGCCGTCCATTCCTCTGTCTATAACCATTTCAACCAGGAAAGATCTCTCACCAGCCGAGACACCTTCAAACTGACACGCACCGCCGTTCTTGCCGAGTGGCGCGAACTTGGCATGGAATAAAGGACAGCCTCACTGGTCTACCAGAGACTGGTTCGAATTCGTCTGACAGCACCTCGGCATTGCTCAAGGTATAAGGGGTAAGGACGAAGTCGGGGCATAAGTGGTCCAGCGCAGGATCCTATCGACTTCCGGGTTTTCCGACTGCATGGGGTATACCTGACATTTGCCCGGAACTGCTGGCAACCACAGGGGTATGGGTGCGTATTGCGGATTTTGATACAAGCGTGGCTTCAGAACCCTTGTGTCTGTTTTGGCAGCGAAAGCCGTCATCCGACAGTTTTTGTCAGATGAGCGCCTTGAGCCCAATGCGGACGCACTATTATTCTAATCTCGCAATCACAACATTTGACATATCGCTTTATTACCATGAGGCCGTCGTCTTGGCGCACCTTCATTGACGTCAGCTAGCTTTGCGCTTCCC
>NZ_WQHX01000026.1 GCF_013035425.1 Ruegeria arenilitoris
AAGGCGTTGTGCCATTCGATATCGTGCTCCGTGATGCCCATTTCACTCCGTTCAACCCGGGTCAGCCGAGTGGGATCGAAAGGCGGATCAATCAATGATTTCAAACTTGATTTAAGCTTCTCACGGACCGAATTTGGGCTCTTTGAGCGGGAGATCGCGGGTTCAAATTGTGATGTGAACTCATTTGTATCTGCGTATTTCATGGTATGCTCCATCGTTGGTCGCTCCCATAAAATCTCAACACACGGCTCATCAGACAAACACCGATTCTTGACATGGATTGTTCCAAAAAGTCACAATGCGCCATGCCGAGAAATCTGCCCCCTTTAAATCCTCTTCGTGCCTTTGAAGCTGCAGGAAGGCTGGGTAGCTTTACCCGTGCAGCCGATGAACTAAACGTGTCGCACTCAGCGATTTCCCGTCACATACGTGGGTTGGAAAAACGGCTGAATGTACATCTTTTCCGGACCCAAAAATCTGGTGTCGCACTCACGGAGCAAGGGCAAGACTACTTGGCTCAGATTACGCCTGCTCTTGATCGAATTGCCGAAGCAACGGACGCATTGACCGCCGAACCCAAAGGTGTTGTCACAATGACTACAGAGAGCGCCGTGGCACAAAAATGGCTAGTACCAAGACTGCCAAGTTTAAAAGCTGCGCATCCCGACATAGAGTTGGACCTCTCGATAACAACAGATGTTATGGACATTGAAGCGCATGATTTTGACTTGGGCTTGAGATATCTGCGCGTCGATCCACCCGAAGGATACGACCTATTGTTCCCATCTCTCGTCAGTGCCTTTGCTGCGCCAAGCATTGCCCCGGGCACAGGCTCTGACTTGAATCTTACAGCGCTGGCGTCAGGGCCGCTGATAGAAGAGGCGACGTTCCGCCTCTGGCCGGAATGGTTTCGCGAATCTGGCTTGAAAGAGGTTCCGGTTCTCAATCTGCCAAAACCCCTGGGGGCTCTCCTATCAATCCAATCTGCAGTCGCGGGGCTGGGTGCTGTTCTAATGGACCAGCACCTATGTCAAACTGAGGAAAAAGCAGGAACGTTGGTACGCCTGAATGACATAGAGCTTCATTTCGGTGGCTATTACCTAGCTACGAACCAACGCGCGGGAAGACGCAGAGCTGTACGCGCCGTTCGCAAATGGCTACTGCAGGAAGCACTCCCGGAGATGCAAAGGTAAATAACGCGTCGAGTGCAATTTTTGCCTCGAAAGCTGGCGTAACTTAGTGGCTGCAGTGGGCTCA